>NZ_JBSWUN010000001.1:0-115826 GCF_056159105.1 Bacillus sp. ABA4_010
TTGTTATAATGGAGCGGGTGATGGGAATCGAACCCACGACATCAGCTTGGAAGGCTGAGGTTTTACCATTAAACTACACCCGCATATTCTTTTGAAAAATGGTCGGGAAGACAGGATTCGAACCTGCGACCCCTTGGTCCCAAACCAAGTGCTCTACCAAGCTGAGCTACTCCCCGATATATGGCGCGCCCGACAGGAGTCGAACCCATAACCTTCTGATCCGTAGTCAGACGCTCTATCCAATTGAGCTACGGGCGCGTTTTTTAGCGACTTTACAATCTTATCACTTCTAATTTATAAAGTCAATAGTTTTTTTGGTGCGGCCGAGAGGACTTGAACCTCCACGGGGTTGCCCCCACTAGGCCCTCAACCTAGCGCGTCTGCCGTTCCGCCACGACCGCATGTTAGTCAAGAGTGCGGGTGAAGGGACTTGAACCCCCACGCCTTGCGGCGCCAGATCCTAAGTCTGGTGCGTCTGCCAATTCCGCCACACCCGCATGATATAAATGGTGAGCCATGAAGGACTCGAACCTTCGACCCTCTGATTAAAAGTCAGATGCTCTACCGACTGAGCTAATGGCTCGTAAATGGCTGGGCTAGCTGGATTCGAACCAACGCATGACGGAGTCAAAGTCCGTTGCCTTACCGCTTGGCTATAGCCCATCCTTAAAAATAAATGGCGGTCCCGACGGGACTCGAACCCGCGATCTCCTGCGTGACAGGCAGGCATGTTAACCACTACACCACGGGACCACACATATAAAATAATTTGGTTGCGGGGACAGGATTTGAACCTGCGACCTTCGGGTTATGAGCCCGACGAGCTACCAGACTGCTCCACCCCGCGATAATTTAAAATGGTGGAGGATGACGGGATCGAACCGCCGACCCCCTGCTTGTAAGGCAGGTGCTCTCCCAGCTGAGCTAATCCTCCATAATGCAGATTATTCAATCTGCAAATCGATATGACCCGTACGGGATTCGAACCCGTGTTACCGCCGTGAAAGGGCGGTGTCTTAACCGCTTGACCAACGGGCCGTGGCAGAGAAGAAGGGATTCGAACCCTCGCACCGCGTTAGCGATCTACTCCCTTAGCAGGGGAGCCCCTTGAGCCACTTGGGTACTTCTCTGTATGGCTCCACAGGTAGGACTCGAACCTACGACCGATCGGTTAACAGCCGATTGCTCTACCACTGAGCTACTGTGGAATGACTTGATAAGACTTTTATTATGATACAACAATTTGTCTACATTGTCAATCAGTTTTTTGAAATTCCGTCTTAACAACGACGGCTTTATTAATTTACCATAATAGATCATTTCGAGTCAATATCATTTTTCGATTTTTTTCAAACAACCTTTACATTTCCCGCATACGTATCGTTTCACATCCACTCGCCTGCGCCTTGAATAAATATAACTACACGCTTCACACTCATAATAATGAAACGTTTGCTTTCGAGCATGCTCTTTCACAAGCGGCATACAAAACCTCGGGGCACCGACCTGTTGCATCAACTCTCTAAACTCCCGATCGCTATGTTTGTATCCTCTTCCTTCTATATGAAGGTGATAATGACACAACTCATGTTTAATAATTCCTTCAATCCCTTCTAGTCCTTGTTGTTCATAATACCGTCTGTTCACCTCAATATTGTGAGATGCCAATAAATAACGACCACCTGTTGTACGCAGACGATTATTAAAGTAGGCTCTATGTTCAAACCTTTTCCCAAAATATTTTATAGATATACTTTCAACTAAATGTTGAAGTTGTTCATCATTCAATCCATTCTCCTCCCTAGCGTTAACCTGCCTTTTGAACATGACACACCCTCTCTCCCAATCCATCCAATGCAAAAACCACTTTATTTTTAAGAACATGACTAGCCTAATTCGCATACAATTTTATACTACATCGTGTGAAAAGGGGAGATACAATTATGTCTATGCCCAACTGGCTTCAAAACCAAATGAAACGAGCCTATTACAAAAAAGATCGTTACCAAATTAAAGTATTAAACCAATGCTGGTTTTTTTACAGAAAGAAGCACTGCTCTTAATAAGCAGCGCTTCTTTCTCAAGATAAAAAGACTAAGCGTCCCGTACCATTGAAAGCGATACTCTTCCTTTTTTAACATCCACATCTTCTACCCATACTGTCACTAAATCTCCAACGGATACAACATCTAATGGATTTTTGACATAACTGCGGCTTAATTTAGAAATATGAACTAACCCATCTTGCTTTACACCTATATCTACAAAAACTCCAAAGTCTACTACATTACGAACAGTTCCCTCAAGTTCTAACCCTTTCGATAAATCCTCTAGCTGTAAGATATCTTTTTTAAGCAATGGTGTTGGTAAATCATCACGCGGGTCTCTTCCAGGTTGAATTAAGGCACCAATAATATCTTTAAGAGTTAAGACTCCAACATTTAATTTACGAGCGGTCTCTTCTTTATTCAACTCTTCTAGTTGTTGTTTAAGAGATTCTCCCCCTAAATCTCGGACGGAAAAACCAAGCTCATTTAACAGTTGTTGAACATGAGAATAACTTTCAGGGTGAATACTTGTTCGGTCCAGCGGTTGTTCACCATCTACAATCCGTAAAAATCCGATACATTGCTCATATGTTTTCGCACCTAAACGGGGAATATTTTTTAACTCTTTGCGCGTAGTAAACTTCCCATTTTCCTCTCGGTATTTCACAATATTTTGAGCAACGGTTTTATTAAGACCCGCTACATATTGCAACAGAGAAGCTGAAGCTGTATTTACATTAACCCCAACTTGGTTAACTGCGGTTTCTACCACAAAATGAAGCGATTCACTCAATTTCTTTTGCGAGACATCATGTTGATATTGGCCAACTCCTACAGACTTCGGGTCAATCTTCACCAACTCCGCTAGTGGGTCCTGAAGCCTTCTTGCAATGGACACCGCACTTCTTTCTTCTACTTGTAACTGAGGAAACTCTTCTCTTGCCAGGTCAGAAGCCGAGTACACACTTGCTCCCGCTTCATTGACGATTAAATACAGAATATCTCTATCGACTAACCTTAACGTATCTGCTACAAATTGTTCCGTTTCTCTTGAAGCTGTCCCATTTCCTACAGCCACAATCTCTACTTTATATTGCTTAAGGATTGATAGCATCTTCTCTTGAGCTTCCTTTGCCTTATTAACAGGCGGGTGAGGATAAATAACATCAACAGCAAGCATCTTCCCTGTTTCATCGACTAACGCCAGTTTACATCCTGTACGATAGGCAGGGTCGACCCCCAACACCATTTTTCCTTTTAAAGGAGGCTGAAGCAAAAGATTCTTTAAGTTTTCAGAGAAAATATGAATGGCACGTTCTTCTGCTTTCTCTGATAGCTCCTTTCGAATTTCCCGTTCAACAGAAGGTTCAATTAAACGTTTATACGCTTCCTCCGCAGCCTTCTTTACCCAAACAGCCACAGAAGACGATTCCGTTTTCACAATCTTTTTATGTAAATACTGCACCATCGATTCAGTTGGAGCTATGATAGACACCCTTAAAATGTCTTCCTTTTCTCCTCGATTCATCGCTAAAATACGGTGAGGAACAATCTTTCCAATTGATTCTTCATACTCGTAATACATTTCATAGACATTTTTCTCATCCTTTTCTTTATTTTTCACAACTGAAACGATTTTCCCTTTTCGAAAAGTCTCGCCTCTAATCCATTGACGAAAGACCGGATCATCCGAAATGTTTTCCGCAATAATATCTACTGCTCCCTGAATAGCATCATCTTCGGATAAAACTTTCGCTTCATTCGAAATGAACGTCTGTGCTTTTACGTAAACATCCTCTCCTAAAGGAAACGTCATCATCCATTTCGCAAAGGGTTCTAACCCCTTTTCTTTCGCCACCGTCGCTTTTGTTCGCCTTTTTTGTTTATACGGACGATACAAATCCTCTACTTGTTGAAGTTTCGTTGCTTGGTTGATGTTCTTTTGAAGATCAGGAGTCAGTTTTTGCTGTTCGTCAATCAACCGTATGACTTCTTCTTTACGGTTTTGAAGGTTTAATAAATACGTCCAACTTTCAGATATCGCCCGAATTTGCACTTCATCTAAAGCTCCTGTTTGCTCTTTACGGTAACGGGCGATAAACGGGACTGTATTCCCTCCCTCAAGTAAGGAGATAACACTCTCTATTTTTTTTACATCGATTTTCAATTCATCTGCAGCAGATTTTAATAAAAAATCTCGTTGCTTCATTCCTACAGTCAAACAAACTCCTCCTTCAAACGCTTAATGTTTTCTATTTTACCATTTCCCCTCGCTACTCCAAATCCCTTGTTCATATGTGAAAATGTTCAACAAAAAAACCCGTTAGCATACACGGGTTTGAACTAGCTTGATATCTATGGTTGTAAATAACCAATCACGTACGTAACATCATCCTTCGCTGGAGCTGAAGCGATGGAACGTTGCAGTTCAGATGATAGTCGCTCAATTGAGACAGACCTAGCAAACATCGACTTCACTTCTTTTAATTCCAGTCCATCTGTATGAATTAAAAAGCGAGAATCCGGATGGAACGTAAAAGTCTGCGTTCGAAAGCTCTGTTGAAGTTTCCCTGACAAAAAACCCTTTATAGGCAGCGGATATGTGAGTATACCTTCAGGAGAATACAAATAGAAACGAATATTCCCCACGTTATTATAAGCAAACTCATATGTACGCTTATAAAACTTTAAAATCGCCACAGCCGCTCCCCTTGTATTTCTTACCGCTTCATTGCATTTAACCATCAATTCATCTACACTGTCATCCGCATGTTTTCTCACTGTGTCTGTAATGGAGGAAGAAGCAAGCATTGCGTGCTCTCCACTGCCGAGCCCGTCTGCTACAACACAAAGTAAATAGTCGTCATTTTCTTTAACGTAGAAGCTGTCTCCACAATGGATGTTTCCTTTTTTAGCTTGTTGAAATGTTTCAATTTGCGTCTTAACGGTTTGCCCTTTTTCTGTCACGACATGTACTCCATGCTGGCGGAATCCGCTTGAGCCGCATTCTTCAATTTTTCTAAGGCCCTTCGTTGCAAACGAGACACATGCATTTGAGAAATTCCAAGTTTTTCACCTGTATCTTTTTGACTTAAATTTTCCATAAATGTACAACGGATAATCGCTCGCTCTCGCTCTGTTAAAACATGCAAAATTTTCTCTAGAACTAGACGTTGATCTGTTCTTTCATAACCAACTTCTTTTTCTCCTACCAAATCTAAAATGGTGACCGTACTTCCTTCAGAATCTGCTTCAATCGAATGGTCGACAGATAAAGCTTGATAACTTTGCCCCATTTCCATCGTTTCTAGCACTTCTTCCTCCGTCACTTCTAAAAATTCAGCAATCTCTCGAACTTGAGGTGAACGTTGCAGTTTATTTGTCAACTCTTCAACCGCAGCCTTAATTTTCGGACCAAGTTCCTTAATTCTCCTTGGCACATGCACACTCCACGTTTTGTCTCGCAAAAAGCGTTTAATTTCCCCAATAATTGTCGGAATCGCAAACGATTCGAAATTTCTGCCAAAAGAAACATCATAACGACGAATAGCTCCTAATAACCCAATCATCCCAACTTGAACAATGTCCTCATGCAAAGAACTCCCTTTTGAGTAACGGCGGGCAATAGATTCGACCAAGTTTTTATAGTGAAGAACAAGCCTACTCTGAGCCTGTTCTGATTGATTTAATTGAAATTGCTCGATCAGACTCAAGACCTCTTCTTTAGTTAGTTTCGTAGGTTGAGACTGTATTTCCATCACTCTCCACCTGCTCTCTCTGTAGATACTTTATCATTAACACGGTACTCCCTTGAGATGTCATCATCTTAACATCATCCATTAACGTGTTAATTAAATATAAGCCTAAGCCACCTTCTGGAAGGTGTTCGACTTCCTGTGATGTTTCATAAGGTCCGATCTTTTGCTTTAAACGCTCAAAATCGAAGCTTGCCCCTTGGTCTGCCACCATAATTTCCAACCGATCTTCAAACAGACCAAACCCGATTGTCACTTCACCATCTTTCTCTTTATACGCATGTTGTACAGCATTAGTACATGCTTCACTGAGGGCAATTTTCATGTCTTCAATATCATCATAAGAAAAGCTCATGCGATTGGCTACACCCGACAAGGTCAGCCTAACGATTGCCACATACTCTGGCTTAGCCGGAATTTTCATCTCTACAAAGTCGTACGCTTGTTTCATTTTACGCCACCTTCTATTTGAGAATTTAAATTTAAAATATCCGTTAATCCTGTAATATCAAACAGCCGTTTCAGACGATCAGATACCCCAACAAATTTCAAAGAACCTTCTGTTTTCTTGATTGATTTTAGAAGACCAATGAAAACCCCAAGGCCGGTACTGTCCATATATGAAACTCCCTTAAAATCTACAACAATATGAGGATGATCCTGTTCGGTCATGCTCATTAGTTTCCCCTTTAGCTCTGGTGCTGTATATGCATCTATTTCACCAGCAAGTGCCACATAAACTTGCTGGTCTGTTTGTTGAATGTCTATTTTTAAATTCATGCCATTTCCCCCTCGAACTTTATACTATCTTTTCATTACCCGCCCTTAGATAACTTAAACTAATCTTTTTAAAACGATTAGCGTAAAATCATCCCTTAATTGGAAATTTTGCACTTTTTCTAATTCTTTATAAATGGCCTCAACCAATTCTTGGGCTGATAAGTGCATATACTTTCTTATCAATTCGATGATGTCCTCTCGTTCGAGAAACTGTTCATCAATGCGACATTCTGTAACTCCATCCGTAAGAAGAATGACCATATCATCAGGACAAAGCTCTTTTTCGTACTGAGCATATTTCACATTGCAGTCAATTCCAAGAACCAGCCCTTTCGCTTCTAAATCATAAAATCGGTCTTCTTTAGATGAATAGTAAAATCCAGGTTCATGCCCAGCAGATGCATAGTGAAAAAGATGGAGCGCCGGATCGTATGTGCCATAAAACATTGTAATAAACATACTTGGATCTACGTTTTTTTCCACAATTCGATTCAAATTTTCCAATACATAACTTGGATTTTTTCTTGACTCAGGCAAGCTGTCCATCGCGTACTTAATCATCGACATACACATCGCTGCAGGAATCCCTTTACCAATAACATCTGCAATAGCAATATTCACGCGATCATTTTCATCTTTCACAAAATGATAATAGTCGCCGCTCATTTTCTTAGCTGGTACGCTAATCGCTCCAATGTCTACTGAAGAGACGACCGGCACCGATGTACCGAGCAATTGCTGCTGAACATTGACAGCAACTTCAATCTCCGAATCCAATTCTTTCTGTTTCGTTCTCAAGGTTTGATGTTCTCTTAAAGCTAATCCATAACTAATCATAATTTCTAATAGAAAATCTAACGAATGAAGCACACGTTCCGGAATATCAGGATGAATTTCTTCAATGACTTCTTTATGAATACTCACAATATCCTCTGGTGCTATCTCACTCTCCAAAGACTTCCTACTTAACTTTTGCCCTTGATAAAGCACTTGTTCATTCGGAGTTTGAACGTAACTTTCTAAAATATCTTTATATAACTCCTTCATCTCTTCATGAAAACTCATGATTTATGTCCTCCTAACGGAGCCACTTAATTGCTTTGATTTCTGTCCCTTCCCCTACAGTCGATTCGATTTCAAACTCATCCATTAAGCGTTTCACTCCAGGCAACCCTGCGCCTAATCCACCAGATGTTGTATAGCCGTCTTCCATCACTTTACGAATGTCCGCAATCCCAGGTCCCTCATCAGAAGCAATAATTAGCAGTCCCCGTTTCCCCATACGGTTTATTTTCTCTATACAGACATTCCCTTTGCCAGCGTACAAATAAATATTACGAGCCAACTCAGAAATCGCTGTTGTAATGCGCGCTTGATCTACTGTACCAAACCCTAGTTCTTTTGAGACATTCCGCCCAAGCTGTCTTGCAGCAACAATGTCCCACTCCGTAACAATTTTTACGCAGGATTGAAATTCCATTCTCATTCCCCCAATTCCGCTTGGAGTTTTTCCAAACCTTGTTCTAAATCAAGGGCCGTAAGAACGTCATTTAATCCTATTCCTAACTCAATTAATGTAATCGCTACAGCCGGCTGAATTCCTGTTAGTACTACTTTTGCTCCCATTAAGTTCGACATACTGACGACATCACCTAATACTTTGGCAATAAAAGAGTCAATCATATCAATAGACGTTAAGTCAATTACTACCCCTTTAGCACCTGTTTGGTGAATTTTATTTAATAGGTCTTCTTGAAATTGAATAGCTGTTTGGTCATCCAACTCCCACTGTATAGACACTAATAAATAGTCATGAAGTTTTAAAATAGGTATTCTCATCTTTATTCCTCCACTTCCACAATTTTGCGATTTGTCATCGCCAAAGCATCTTCTATCCCCTTTTTCAACGAATTTTTCGTAATGATTTGATTCAAATTAATCCCAAGATTAACAATTGTCTGGGCGATTTCAGGACGTATACCAACAAGAAGACATTGAGCACCAACTAGGCGAACAGCTTCTGCAGCCTGAATAATATGATGAGCGACCATCGTATCCACGACAGGTACACCGGTAATATCAATTAAAACGACTTGTGAGCGATGCTTTACCACTCCCTGAAGGAGGTTTTCCATTATTTTTTTTGCCCGGTCTGTATCAATTGTTCCAACAAGAGGCATAACGGTGATTTTATCAAAAACCGGGATGAGCGGTGCTGATAACTCTTGCAACGCGACTTTTTGAAGCATAATGGTATTTTCCCAAGAGTTAGAATAAAGGTCAACTAACTTTGTGTGGATAGGAGTCAACCAGCGATCGAATTCAGATACCAATTCCTTGCTGATCATAGTCTCTTTCTCTGTGAAACCTTCAAATACTACTTTACTAATCGTTTGAGCACCGCTTGTTAAATAACTAAGAGGCCACCCTAACCTTACGACGCGCTCTACAAAATCCTCCATCTCTTCCCAAAACGTTTCCGTTGAATGTGCCGCATGGACTAAAATGAGGTTGACGAAATCAGAACTCATATTCATATACACTTGCTCAGATATAATGCTTTTAATCCGTTCGAGTTCATTGGATTCCATCGCTTGTAACCAGTTTTCGAAAATCTCTGCTTTATGGTTTTGAATATAATCACGTAATTGATGATTCATAATTTCCTCCTTTATCATACGGACGTCTCGCTGTTCTGTTTAACTAAAAGTTAATAACAGAAATCACTTCTTTCTCCACTATAAATTTATCCTAGTTTCTTCGTCAAATAAAAAAAGCCGCTCTTGCTCGAGCAGCTTTCTTTATTAATGGCTTATAAGGTTAAAAATCAATCAATCCTAAACTGATTTGGAGTGCTTCATCCACTTTTTCCATCATTTCATCATCAAGATGAGTGATTTTATCAGTTAATCGTTGTTTGTCGATTGTTCTTATTTGTTCAAGTAAAATGACTGAATCCCGTTCGAAACCATATTTTTTTGCATCAATTTCCACATGAGTAGGAAGCTTCGCCTTTTGTATTTGAGCAGTAATGGCTGCTACAATTACCGTCGGGCTAAAGCGATTTCCGATATCATTTTGAATAATGAGTACAGGGCGAACGCCTCCTTGCTCGGAACCCACAACTGGGGATAAATCAGCAAAATACACGTCGCCTCGCTTAACTACCAAACCATTACCCCCCGCTAACTAAGCGTTCTACGGTGTGATCTGCTTCATACTCTGCTAAGAAGGCTTCAGATGCGATGTTTAAATTTATTTTAGCCATTTCCATGTACCCTCTTCTCATCGATTCACGAATCTGGCGCTTTTTTCGCTCCCGAAGATACATCTTTGTCGCTTGATAAATAAATTCACTGCGGTTTCCGTTCTCCTGCTTCACAATCACATCTAACTCTGACAATAGATTTTGTGGTAATCGAACCAAAATTTCTGTAGTTGCGCTCGCTTCAGACACAAACATACACCTCCACCATCAATACACACACCAATAATCTCACCTAAATTTATAATAACACCGATTATGGCTTCTGCAAAGGTCATTCTCTTAATTCCTCAACTATTATCGTCATTTCCAGCCTTCTTTTATGCATGATTCGTCAAAAAAGAATCAAAAATATCACAATGTTGGATTTTATCGACACTTTAAAACAAGTTGGAAGATAGGAGATAGTTTTTCCCATCTGCTACAGCACCATCTCGAATAAAGAGCCGAGGAACCCTATAAGAAATTAAACAAGGCACTTCGTAATTGATGGTATTCATATGGACAGCCACGTCATCAACGGAAATTTCCTTATCTGCCTGTCGTCCAATCAATGTCACTTGTTGCCCCGGCACGTATTCATGCGGAAGTCGAACCATCAGCTGGTCCATACAGACTCTGCCTACAATCGGGACAAATTGTCCACCTACAAGCACTTGAAAATCTTTCATGCCACGAATCCATCCATCTGCATATCCAATCGGAACGGTACCAATCCATTCATCTTGCTTCGCTTTATAAGTCGCCCCGTAACTAATCGTTTCACCCTTTTGGACCTTCTTTACATGAACTATTCGACTATGCAAAGAAAAGGCCTCTTTTAAAGGAAATGGCAACAAAGGTTTGATATCTTCAGAAGGGCTTAAACCGTACATCGCAATGCCAACCCTCACTGTATTACACATCTCTTGAGGGAATCGCAGCAAAGCGGCGCTATTAGCACTATGAATATAGAGCGGGCTCAATCCGCTTACTTTTAACTGTTCAATCCTTTTTTTAAATAAACGGCATTGCTCCATATATTTTTGATTATCCAGTTCATCCGCCGTCGCAAAATGAGTAAAGATGCCCTCTAGCACAATATTGGTATGCTCCTGCAGCAATCGCGCAATCCTTTCCATTTCTTCTGATGAACGAACACCAAGGCGCCCCATTCCCGTATCTATTTTTAAATGAACATATAACGGAGATGACAAATGAGCGCATTGTTTCACCGCTTCTTCCAGCCAATCGACACTATAGATGGTCAAACGCACCCCTGCACGGGACGCCTCCTGTATATAAAGAGGAGAAACTGCACCTAAAACAAGAATAGGGTGACGAATTTCCTTACTCCTTAACGCAATGGCTTCATCCAAAAACGCAACAGCCAGCATATCGGCTCCTTCTTCAATCGCTACTCGCGCTACTTGATCGTCACCATGTCCATAAGCATTTGCCTTGACTACCGCGATAAGATGCTGTTGATCCGGTAAAACCGCCCTAACGGACCGAATGTTATATGCAATATGATCTAAGTTTACTTCCACCCATGTATCACGGTAAAATGAGTCCATTTCTGTATCCACTTCCTTCTTTCCGAGCCATTATAAAGAATATGCCGCGTTTTTAGTATAATACATAGAAAGAAAAATAACAGGCTCAAAAATCACACTTGAGCCTGTCGCCATCCGCCTTATTTAGACATTTGCCCTTCCATTGAACGAGCTACCATGATCATTTCCGCTTGCGTTAAATCATTGGAAGCAACCATGAAGTCGACTCCTTCGTAAGACCATGTTAATGATTGATTAGAAAGAACTCCAATCGCATACCCTAAATCGACAGGTTCACCGTCTACAAACGTAGCAGCAGCCGTCTCCTTGACGAGGGCGCGTTCTTGAATGAGCGTGAAGGTTTTCTCGCCTCCATACGTCAAAATTACCCGTTTGCCACTAGACGTCTTCATTTCTTTTTGTTCAACAAGAGCGGTGCCTTCTGGTGTATTGGTTGGCACTTTAATTTCAAACGGTTGTTCTGTATTTTGAGCAAGTGTTGGTACTTCCATTTGAGCTCCAGTCATATTACGTTTTGTATCAAAAGCCCCTTTGTCGAATTTAGCATTCAACTCCACCTTCGAAAATTCAATTTCAATGACGACATTCGCATCCGTATCCATAATTTTAACAAGGCGAGGCGTTAAATTCTTTTTATCCAATGTAATTTCTTGTTTTGGCAACATCGCACTGTTTTGATAATTCGTTTTCGTTTCAAATACATAGGAATCCTTCTCTGCTTTGAACACTGCTTCCTTGTCGTCTAAAATGTCTTTGGCCAATGACTCATATAAATAAGCTTGACTGCTGTTTTGCGGCCAATCGCTTTGAAAACGGAAGCTTTTATTTAAAGCTGGCGTTAATACAAACACTCCTTCATCATTGCGCAAAATCATTTGACTTTGGTCTTTCGCTGCATTCTTCAAGTTCACACGATAATAAGATGGCTTGCTGTGCCATACTTCAACCTCATAAACTTGAGATTCTTTCCCCGTTTTTAACATCATGTTGGCACTCGCTTTATAACCTGTCATCTCTTCAAGCTTGGCATCTAATGCATTTTTTACGTCTTCCTGGCTTTTCTCTCCGCATCCTGTTATTAAAAAAAGCATAAAAAAGCAACTTAAGAAGCCGCCCAGCACTTTCCTCATTCTCTCAACCCCTTTGCCTCTATTCTTATTGTTGAAGAGTCCATAACGCTCTTCCATCTGCAATATGAATATATGAGACAAGGACTGTGAATATGCAGACTAGCTTGACAGGCTTTCAATAATTACTTGTGCCACTGCGTATTCCTCACTATGAGAAATGGACAAATGAACAGCCGTATGACTATCTGGCGAAGGAATAAACGGCTTACCATACTCACCATACTCGACTTGAATATCTTGAAAGCTTACATGTTCCCCAATTCCGGTTCCTAACGCTTTCGCATAGGCTTCTTTCGCAGCAAACCTGCCCGCTAAAAACTCAATTTTCCGCGGAGAAGATAACTGCTCATAATATATTTTTTCCTTTTCTCCAAGAATACGATCCGCAAACGCTTGCTGCCGCTCGAAAATACGTTCGATTCTCTTAATCTCAACAATATCTATCCCAATTCCTTTAATCAATTTCCCCATTCCTTTCAAAACCCATTATTCGTATTGTACCAATTTCGACCTTTTCTTGCCTTCTGTTTCGGTTATTCCTTATCAACAGTCACGAAAACAGCCTCTAACAAAGAGGCTTTTGCTAACGTATACGAAAGCTAGATTGATCGATCAATTCAATTTCTGGATAAGTCGCTAACTCCTTGCTCAATTGAAACAACGCATCATCTTTTTTCTTCGCTTCAATCATGCAATCTATTTTAGGAATACTCCCTTTTACTTTCGATAAAAATTCCATAAACATCGTTACATCCACATAATCGGCATGCGCACGGAAGTCACGTTCATCCCTCGGACTAGAAATATGCATTTTAATCGGAAGTTCTGATGCGTTCCACGTTCTAGTGATTCGTTCCCAATTCTCCTCCCAGCTGATGCCATCATGATTAGCAAGATGATGATGCAAATCGAATACAAGAGGAATATTGAGTTTCTCACATAAATAAAGGGTATCTTGAATATTGAACGTCGTATCGTCATTTTCGAGCATAATCATGCGTTGAATCGCAGAAGGAACAAATCCCCAGTTATGAATAAATTGCTCCAAAGCTTTCTCTTTATCTTCATAAGCTCCGCCCACATGCATGACGCAACGCTCGGAAAGAGGAATTCCCATCCCTTTTAAAAGAGCAGCGTGAAGTTGCAACGTTTTAATGGAACGTTTTAAAATTTCAACATCTGTGGAGTTTAATAACACAAAATGATCAGGGTGAAAATCCACCCTCATAGGATGCTCCTCTAAATAAGCTTTAATTTCCTGAAAGATACCTTTTAACGGACTCAAGTAATCCCACCCTGCTAGCTCTTCATGATTGGCAAGAGGGATCAAACGAGAGCTGAAACGAAAAAAGTGAATGTCATTCCCCACATTATGTTTAAGAAGGCGCAAACAATTTTCCAAATTGGATATTGCAATTCTCTCCAATTTCCTTATTGCCGCTTCCCTATTTTTCAGCTTGCTAAATTGCGCAAAGGTCATCGTTTGGGAAGGGGAACTATTTTGTAAGTGAACACTCATGGCTACATAGCCTAATCTGACAATGGTCAATTGAGCCACCCCGCTAGTTGAATTATTTCTAGCATGCCCCAAACTCACGTAAATAAAAACAGCACGAAAAAAGCTGTTACCCCATAAAGAGATAACAGCTCATGTAATATTATTTGCTTTTCGCTTGCGGCTTACGTTTTACGTTTACGCCGTTGCTGCGTGGACCTTTTTTACGGAATGAAGCATTATTGCCATCACGATCACGGCCACCACGTCCATCACGGTCGCGTCCACCTCTACGGTTATCTCTTCCACGAGAACCGCCTCTATCACGCTTGCCAACAACTGGCGATTCTGCTGTCAATTGAATAGGCGTTGTATCTGGCTCTTTCGTTAACAACTTAATTGCTGCAGACACGATGGATAAAGAATCATGCTCTTCAAGCAATTCTTCTGCTGCTTGGCGGTAGAATGACAAGTTTTGTGACTGAAGAATATTTGTCAACTTCTCCATCGCAAGGCGTTGTTGGCCTTCTAACGCTTCATCTAAACTTGGCGCTTTCATGCGATCCATTTTACGCTTCGTTGTGTTTTCGATGTTTTTAAGCTGACCCATTTCTCTTGGCGTTACGAATGTCATTGCTACACCCGTTTTACCAGCGCGTCCTGTACGTCCAATACGGTGTACATAGCTTTCTGGATCTTGTGGAACATCAAAGTTGTAAACATGTGTTACACCAGAGATATCTAATCCACGCGCCGCAACATCTGTTGCTACAAGTACATCGATGCTTCCTTCTTTAAATTGACGAAGAACAGACATACGTTTCGCTTGCGTTAAGTCACCGTGGATTCCTTGTGCAGCGTAGCCTCTTACCGTCAACGCTTCAGAAAGCTCATCTACTCGGCGTTTCGTTCTTCCGAATACAATCGCTAATTCTGGAGATTGAATGTCTAACAAACGAGTTAACACATCAAACTTCTTCTTCTCTTGCGTCTCTAAGTAATATTGTTGAATGTTTGGTACTGTTACTTCTTTCGCTTTCACTTTTACGATTTTCGGTTCGCTCATGAAGCGCTCTGCAATACGTTGGATTGGACCTGGCATTGTTGCAGAGAAAAGTAATGTTTGGTGATCTTCTGGTACATTTTCTAAGATTTTTTCAATATCTTCGATAAAGCCCATGTTTAACATTTCATCTGCTTCATCCAATACAACCGTGTTTACATCATTCAAACGCATTGTTTTACGGTTGATGTGGTCAAGTAAACGTCCTGGTGTACCAACAATAATATGCGGTTGTTTCTTTAATGAACGAATTTGACGACCGATGTCTTGGCCTCCGTAGATAGCTAATACACGTGTACGCTTTGTGCGTCCAATTTTGTACAACTCTTCTGATACTTGAATTGCAAGCTCACGTGTCGGAGCGATAACAATCCCTTGAATACGATCTTGTGTCGTATCAATTTTTTCCGTTAATGGAATTCCAAAAGCAGCTGTCTTTCCCGTTCCAGTTTGTGCTTGCCCAATTACGTCTTCTCCTTGAAGCGCAAGTGGAATTGTTTGAGATTGAATCGGAGTTGCCTCTTCAAATCCCATTTCATTAATCGATTTTCTCAACTGTTCACTGATTCCTAAGTCTTTAAATAATGCCAATTTTCCAAACTCCTTCTAGTTTCATCTATTTATCATTCCTAGTATATAACAAAAACTTCCTGTTCTAAAATTATAAAAAAGGACATTCTCCACACTAGCGGAAAATGCCCTGAACCATTAAAACTAAGCGTGTTGGGCAGTAAATAACACACATTAAACTCTATAATAACATTTCCGCCTCTTATATGCAATATCCATCTTTTCAGTACAAAGAAATTTTCTTGGTCACATAAAGGAAACTTCCATCCGTTAGGGGTTACTGCCCGGTAATACAGGATCAACATTCTTCCTTGTTTAGTATCTACCTTTTCGCAGACGATTAATCTGGCAAATGTACGTTTTTTCATGCGAGGTCATGCACGCTTTATTTCCGCTTACTTCTTCAAAGATTCCGCCACTTCTTCAAGCTTCATCCCTCTAGATGCTTTAATCAAAACAACATCTCCTTGTTGAAGCAGGGACGATAACTCCGCAATGAGCCGTTCTTTCTCGTCAAAATGTCGAACATGCTTGCTGCCAAACAATTGTTGAGCTCCACGGGCAATTTCTCGACCTAATTCCCCATATGTGAATACATAATCAATTTTCTCTCGATTGATCATTTGTCCTACTTCATAATGGAAGTCTTTTTCCTGGTCGCCAAGTTCCAGCATATCACCAAGAACGATGAACTTTCGATCATACCCCGTCAACTCTTCGAGCAGCGAAATGGCCGCCTTCGTGGACGTTGGACTCGCATTGTACGCATCATTAATAATATCAAAACCAGTGGAAGACGGAATTAATTCCATTCGCATCGTCGTTAATTTTAATGATTTTAATCCATCTGCCATCACCGGAAAAGACAGATTAAAATAGGCTCCGACCGCAATAGCAGCTAATGCATTTTGGACATTATGCATGCCGAGAACCGGAATTTCATAGGCTACATCCGGAGCTTGTGAAATGGTAAAAAGCGTACTTTGGCGCTGTTGTTCACTTGATAATGGATAATAGTCCGCGGCCTCGCTGTTACCAAAAGTAACAGTATTAAAAGCAGAGTGAGTTAACTTCGACGTTAGAAGCGGCTCATCCCCATTGTAAATCAATACCCCTTCCTTTTTTAAACCACTCACGATTTCCAGTTTCGCTTTAGAAATCTCATCCCGGCTGCCCAAATCTTGCAAATGTGCTTCACCGATATTCGTTATAACCGCTACATCCGGCATGGCCAATTGAGAAAGTAACTCAATTTCTCCTCTGCCGCTCATTCCCATTTCTAAGATCGCAATTTCCGTATCTTCCTGTAAGCGGAGCATCGTTAGCGGCATCCCAAGATGATTATTGAAATTTCCTTCTGTTTTTAACACACGGTACGTCGTGGACAAGACCGCATGAATCATATCTTTTGTCGTCGTTTTCCCGTTGCTTCCCGTGACCCCGACAATTTTGGCCCCTACTTGTTTACAATATTCCTTCGCCAGCTGTTGAAGGGCTGTCAGCGTGTCTTCAACAAGGATGACTGGAATATCGCTTGGTACGTTCGGTTCATTTCGGTTCCACAGAACGGCCGCAGCCCCGCTGTTGACCGCTTGCTGCACAAATTCGTGCCCATTAAACTTTTCCCCTTTAATAGCGACAAATAAACTTCCCTCTTCAATCGTTCTTGTATCAATCGATACCCCCTTGATTACAAGCTCACCGTTACCTTGCAGTGTACTTTGAGGAATCATGTTTTGTACTTCTTTTATTGTACGTGTAATCATTTTTCACTCGGCTCCTTTCAACGGATATGTAGTATCACACCGTAATTGTTCAACACCGTTCGTTACAGAAAGAACCCGCCAAGAAAACCGCAACGTTACCGGATTCTGATGACGGGTCTTTTCCACAAGATGAACACACAGGTTGAACCTGTCTATTTCTTCATCCTCTATTATTACATCGTGTAACGAATTTTTTGTTTTTCTTCATGACGTTCAATAGCTAAATTCACAAGCTGTTCAATCAGTTCTGGATAAGCTACTCCCGCATGCTTCCATAAAAGAGGGAACATGCTGTAAGGGGTGAAGCCTGGCATTGTATTTACTTCGTTAATTAACAGCTTTCCTTCTTGAGTCAAGAAAAAGTCAGCGCGCACCAACCCCGCACCATCAATGGCTTTAAACGCACGAATCGCCATTTCCTTCATCTGCTCATAAGTGGAATCATCAATCTCTGCAGGAATAATTAACGCCGTATCGCCGTCTTCATATTTTGCTTTATAATCATAAAATTCTTTCTTTGGCGCAATCTCTCCTACCACAGAGCAACGCGGTTCGTCATTTCCTAACACCCCGATTTCGACCTCGCGGGCTGTCACGCCTTCTTCAATAATGATTTTACGATCAAAAGCGAACGCTTCCGTAAATGCCGCAGCGAGCTCTTCGCGATCTTTACATTTGCTGATGCCTACACTTGACCCTAAGTTAGCCGGCTTAACAAAGCAAGGGTAACCTAGCTTTTCTTCTACCTCTGTATAGGCTTGCTCTTTATTTTGCTCCCATTCACTTCGAATGAGCCATGTATAATTCACTTGAGGCAATCCTGCCTGCGCATATAAATTTTTCATAATGACTTTATCCATTCCCGCCGCAGAAGCTAAAACGCCATTCCCGACATAAGGAATGTTTAGCAACTCAAGCATACCCTGAACCGTTCCATCTTCACCGTTCGGACCATGAAGCAGAGGAAATACCACATCTACACTTTCCTGGAGGTTTGCTGCTGTACCGCTTAAAGATGTCGGTGAAGTTTCTTCTTTACGACTCAACTGAAGCTCGGCAACATGTTCCACAGGGCCTGACAACGGTTCTCCGGAAATCCATTCACCAGTTTCTGTAATATATATTGGATGTATGTCATATTTCTCTTGATCGAGTGCTCGAATAACCGAAAGGGCTGTTTGCATCGATACTTTATGTTCAGCAGATTTCCCACCATATAATAGTCCAAGTTTGATCTTCACGAGTGATCCTCCTCATAGTTCTTCATCTTTTCTATTTTATCATTTCCATCATATGTTTACGAAAAAGATTCGTTCTTCCTTCAAACAATGTGTACAGAAAATACATAAGCAACATTGTAAAGCAAAATAGGGGATTCATAAAGCGAAATTTTGCTATTGGGTTTGACTTCATCACCGCTATAAACAAAAAATCCTGTCCAGCGCATAAAAGGCTGAACAGGACCGTTTTATCCTATTTCCACAAGAGACTTTCTCCTCAAAAATGAAGGAGACCACTTCTCTCTAAATAGCCATGAGTGAGTTGTTACTTCTTGTGCATTTTAAACTCAAGAAACAATTCATTATAGTAGGCTAACATCTTTTTCCCAAGATTTTCATATACCTCTAACTTTTCCGTTAACGCCTCATCTGGATAGAATCGCTCATCTTCAGTAATTTCAGGAGGCATATATTCAAGGGCTTTCTCATTCGGAGTCGAATAGCCTACATATTCTGCATTTTGGGCCGCATTGAGTGGATCGAGCATGAAATTAATAAACATGTGGGCTCCCTCTACATTTTTAGCCGTTTTTGGAATCACCATGTTATCGAACCAAAGGTTAGAACCTTCTTCTGGAACGACATAATCCAACTTTTCATTGTCCCACATAATTTCTGCCGCATCGCCGGACCAAACAATTCCAACCGCCGCTTCTTCATTCGCTAGAAGCATTTTAATTTCGTCTCCTACAATCGCCTTAATATTAGGCGTAAGAGTGTCTAATTTCTGTTTCGCTTCCAGTAAATGCTCTTGATTCGTATCATTTAACGAGTAGGATAAGCTATTGAGCCCCATCCCCATTACTTCACGGGCCCCATCGACTAGTAGGATTTGGTTGCGTAATTCCACATCCCATAAGTCATTCCAACTGCGAATGGTTTTGCCTTCTAACATATCTGGGTTATATACAATTCCGACTGTTCCCCAAAAATACGGGATGGAATATTCGTTCCCCTCATCGAAGGACAAATTTAAAAAACGTGGATGAATGTATTTCAAATTCGGCAGTTGCGAATGATCTAATGGAATGAGCAGTTTTTCATCTTTCATTTTGCTAATGGCATATTCTGAAGGAACCGCAATATCAAAAGTCGTTCCCCCTTGCTCGATTTTTGTCATCATCGCTTCATTGGAATCAAATGTTTGATAGATTACTTTAATGCCAGTTTCTTCTTCAAATTTCTCAATTAACTCAGGATCAATGTAATCTCCCCAGTTATAAATCGTCAGCGTGTTGCCTTTTGAATATCCTTGCGCGGCATTAAGTTGGGAAATAAGATACAGCAAGGCGAAGGAAACGGCAAGAATGATAATAAATGCACGAGTCAGCTGTTTCATTTTTCCCCTCCTGTTCCGTTTGCCCTGCTATTACGCTGCGCAATAAAGTAGTAACCGAGAACGAGCAGCATCGTAAACAAGAAAATAATCGTAGACAAGGCATTAATCGTAAGTGAAATTCCTTGTCTCGCTAAAGAATAAATTTCAACCGACAATGTCGTAAAGCCATTCCCCGTCACAAAGAAGGTCACAGCAAAATCATCGAGAGAATACGTAAGCGCCATAAAAAAACCAGCAAAAATACCAGGTGTAATATACGGAAGCGTTACTTTCGATAACACATCCCATCTGCTCGCTCCGAGATCGAGCGCGGCATCAATTAATGTAGGGCTCATCTCTTGAAGTTTTGGAAGCACCATAATGACTACAATTGGAACACTAAACGCAATGTGTGAAAGAAGTACAGAGGTAAAACCAAGTTTAATTCCGGCCATAGTAAACAAAATAAGAAAAGACGCACCGATAATGACGTCCGGACTAACAATCAACACATTATTTAAGGCTAAAAGGGTACTCTTAAATGTTTGTTTCTTTGCATACACAATGGCGAGAGCTCCAAGCACCCCGATAACCGTCGAGATCACCGCCGATAAAAGGGCAATGACAAGGGTGTTCAACACGATAATTAATAAACGAGTGTCTTGAAATAACTCTTTGTACCACTCCAAGGTAAATCCTTCAAACCCATACATCGTTCCACCGCTATTAAATGAATAGTACATTAAGTAGAAAATCGGCGCATAAAGGATGAAAAAGACAATGGCTAAATAGATCGTGGAAAGTTTCGATATCTTCTTCACATTACACACCTCGCTTCCGATTGCCTGTTATGATCATAATAACGGCCATAACAATAATAAGGAATACGGCGATGGCAGAACCCATTCCCCAATCCTGCGTCACAAGGAAATGCTGTTCAATCGCTGTACCAAGCGTAATCACGCGATTCCCGGCAATTAACCTTGTAATCATAAACAACGATAAGGCAGGAATAAAGACCGCTTGAATTCCCGATTTGACACCGTCTAATGTCAACGGAAATACAACACGGTAAAATGTTGTCCACGGCGAAGCGCCCAAATCCCTTGCCGCATCAATAAACGAGGCATTTAATTTATCTAAAGAGTTGAAAATCGGTAAAATCATAAATGGAATAAAGATATAGACCGATACGAAAATAAAACTGAAATCCGTAAATAAAATTTGTTTCGTCCCAAACCCAATCGCTTCTAAAAAAGCATTGGCCGCCCCATACGTCCCAAAGATACCAAGAAACGCATACGCCTTTAACAATAAATTAATCCACGATGGCAAAATAATGAACAGCAACCAAAGCTGTTTATGCTTCGTTTTGGTCAGCAAATACGCAGCTGGATAAGCTACTAGCAATGAAAAAAGGGTAATTAAAAAGGCGTACCAAAACGAACTCAACGTCATTTGTAAATAAACGGGCGTTAAAAACTTTTGGTAGTTCTCCACCGTCCATTGTCCTTCTATATTAAAAAAGGAGTAATACAACACAAGCAGGATAGGGACGATGACAAACATCCCAAGCCATAAAACATAAGGAATCAAGTACAAATGACGTGTTCTACTCAACATGAGTCGCCCCGCCATATCCTTCAAGTCGCTTATCAAACTCTTCTTCTGTTTCTCCAAAGCGCATAACATGAATCGCTTCCGGCTCAAAATACAAGCCAATCTGCTCTCCTACTACCGCTTTCTTTGTAGAATGCACAAGCCATTCGTTCCCCAACTCATCGTAGCAGCAAATCTCGTAGTGCACACCTCGGAATAACTGAGAATCAACCCGAACTTGCAGCTTTCCTTGGTCACTTGTTGTAATTTCTAAATCTTCCGGACGGATAACAATTTCGACACTTTCATTCACGTTCAATCCTCGATCGACACATTCAAACTCTTTTCCACCAAACTCCACTAAAAAATCTTTAATCATTTTTCCAGGAACAATGTTGGATTCTCCAATAAAGTCTGCCACAAACCGATTAATCGGTTCATCATAAATGTCTGTCGGGGTTCCACTTTGCTGAATTTGCCCTTCATTTAAGACAAAAATCTCATCTGACATAGCGAGTGCTTCCTCTTGGTCATGGGTCACGAAAATAAAGGTAATGCCAAGGCGCATTTGCAGTTCACGCAATTCATATTGCATTTCCGTACGCAATTTCAAATCAAGCGCAGAAAGCGGCTCGTCCAGCAAGATTACTTCCGGCTCATTGACAATGGCTCTTGCAATAGCCACACGCTGTCGCTGTCCCCCAGACATCTCTTTAATTTCTCTTGCCTCATATCCTTCCAAGTTAACAAAACGAAGCGCCTCTTTAACTTTCGATTGAATATCCGCTTCTTTCATCTTTCGAATGCGCAAACCAAAAGCCACATTTTCAAACACATTTAAGTGCGGGAATAGAGCATAATCTTGAAATACCGTATTGACCTGACGCTTATTAGCCGGCACATCGTTAATAACTTTTCCGTTAAAGTAAATGTGTCCCTTGGATGGCTCCGTAAATCCTGCAATTAAACGAAGAATGGTTGTTTTTCCACACCCTGAAGGACCGAGCAGTGTATAAAATTTCCCTCGTTCAATTTCGAAACTCACATCATTCAATACTGTCGAATGATCATCATACTGTTTCGTAACATGTTCAAACCGAATAATTGTGTTATCTGTCATTATGACCTCCCCTTTCTTGCTAACATAATTTACTGTACCTATAAATAAGAATCTGTCACTACAAGAAGTAGCTCAGATTGCCCATCTGCATCATTGATAATTTGATGCTCATCTGACGCGTGGAAGTAAATAGCTTCTCCAGCTTTAGCATAGTAAGTATGCCGTCCAAGTTTAATTTGGATTTTTCCTTTTAATACATAAGCAAACGTTTCAGACAGCGAAGGCTCAAATTGCTTGAATTCACCTTTCGTCTCTAAAAGAAGCTTGATTGGTTCCATTTCTTTCTCATTGGATTCCGGAACAAGCCATTGAATATGATAGCCTCGCTCTTCATCGACAAAACTCGTGTGATCCTCTTCTCTGTACACCACTTTTTGTTCCCGCTCTTCCTCATTAAAGAACTCCCTCGGCGTACATCCTAATACTTCTAAAAGACTGAAAAATGTCTCAAGAGATGGTGAGCTTAAATTGCGTTCAAGCTGCGAAATGTAACCTTTGCTTAAATCAGTGCGCTCACCCAACTCTTCCTGTGTTAATCCCTTTTTTACACGTAAATTTTTAATTTTCTTCCCAATTTGCATCATGTGACCCTCAATCATGTTTAAAATAAGTAAACTTTCAATCAATAAAGTTTACTCAAACAAAACAAAAAGTTTATTTTTAAACCGTAGATTATTATACATCATTTTTTGGTAAGTTCAATTCAAAAAGTAAAAAAATCCCTTTAGATAAGGGTTATCTAAAGGGATTGTTTCTCATGAATTTATTTTAAAGGTGGATTCTCTTTTCAAAAAACTCATATCACTGAGCATTCTTTGTTTTATATACCTACACTTAAAAATTGATTTATCCGATAAATATCTTGCGCCGTTCATAGGAAAAGAGACTCATCACTATAGCTAAAATTACACATATCTGATACATAGTTGAGTATGAGAATATGTCAGCTATCGGACCCATTATGACACCACCAAGTGATACACCTAAATCAGCCGTGGCGATAAATAACCCGAGTAGCACATTACGATTCACCTTAGGTAGGACAAAACTTAAATACGTTGTTAATGTTGGGTAGAGAAACGCCTGAGCTACTCCTATTAAAATAGCACCCACATAGAAAAATACTGCCCCACCATCTATAGAATAGCTCACACATTGTACTCCCAGTGCTAAAAGAAGCATTGTCCCTATCATAAAGTTTGAGTGCCATTTGCCATCAGAAGGGATTTGTTTTCTTAACGCAAATCGAGAGATGACAACAGTTGCCGCCATAAGCATCAAGTAAATTCCAGCATTTCCACTTTTCATCTGCTCTGCATAAAGAGGGATAAAAACAGTAATTGCTCCAAATACAATCGAACCAACTAACATCAGTACACTACATTTGAATAAATGTGGATTTTTTACTAACTGGCCAAATGAATGAAACATATTTACACCCTGCTCAGCATTTTTGGTAAAAGGGGGAACCTCAGCATTATCCATTTTTGTACTATAGCCAACCACACAAGTAAATATGGCAATTGCTATCATTACAATTGCAAAGTATTCCATTCTCCCTGGCCAGATGCCTAATGCCAGTAAAGGTCCAATAATACCTGGTATATAAGAAAATAAGGAATAAAGTGAAATTCCCTGAGAACGGTCTTTCTCTGGCAGTGCATCAATAATGCCAATCTGTAAGGCCATTGAAAAGAAAGCTGTTGATACCCCTTGTAACATACGAGCAACTAGGTAGCCACCTAGTCCAGTTACCGTATATAAAATTAATGCAAAACCATTGATAATAAGAATAAGGCGTAACACTTTTATCGGTCCATGCTTTTGAATGACATGACCTGCCCATGGTCTAAAAAACATGGTTGTAAACAAATAGGCCCCCATAATCAAACCTATTGTTGTATTCGTCGCTCCCAACGCTCCCCCTTGTAGTGGGATAATCACATTCAGTATAGCGTTGGCACTAAAATAAAGAAGTACTAACAGATACAAACGTAGAAAAGGCCAGGACATAGCTCCACTCACAGTTATTTCCTCCATATATGTACAAATTCTGTTATTTTAAGCATCCGGTTAAAAAGTGATCAACGACTGTAATAATTTTCTTGCATAAACAGACTGCACATCCTTTAATTGTTCAATTCCAACTATCTCTTCAATTTGTCCATCCCTAAAAATAATGATTCTGTCGCAAATATAGCTAGCAGCCTGTATGTCATGCGTGATAAAAATGTAACTCATGTTGTAGATTTTCTTTAATTCTTTAAGTAAATCAAGAATTTGCGTTTGAACAGATATATCTAATGAACTGATTGCTTCATCTAATATGATACATTTTGCTTCAGTTGAAATGGCTCTTGCAATACAGACTCTTTGAACCTCTCCCCCTGATAACTCATGAGGATATTTATTTCGATAAGAAGCGGGTAATCCAACTTGATTTAACAGTTTTACAACCTTGTCTTTATTTTCTCCTCGACTCTTGTTCTGAATTTTCATTGATTCCAAGATTGCATCCTCAACAGTATAGAAGGGATTAATGGAAGATTTATAATCTTGAAAAACAGCACTAATGTTACCTAGTCTTACTTTTCTATCTTCTACATTTTTTCCATCCAATAAAACCCTTCCACAATCCGGCTTCTCAATCCCTAATAGCAAACGTCCTAACGTCGATTTTCCACTTCCACTTTCTCCGATAATACCAAGACATTCTCCATTTTTACATTCAAAACTAACACTCTTTAAAACGGTCTGCCTCTCTGAAGAAAACAATCCACCTTTTTTATAGGTTTTCCCAACACTATCGACCTTCAGCAACTAGTAGACCCTCCCCCATTACTTTCTTAAAATTTTCACTCAGCGCCAATCTAGTGGATACTAAGTACTTTGTGTACTCGTGTTGCGCCTCTGAGAAAATGGCTTCGGTTTTCCCTCGTTCTATAATTTTCCCATCTTTCATAACTAGGACATCATCTGAAATCTTTCTCACAACACCCAAATCATGGGAAATAAAGATCATTGAACATCCCATTCTTTCTCGCAATTTAATAAATTGGTCAACTACTTCATATTGTGAGATGGTATCAAGTGCTGTAGTCGGTTCATCCGCAATAATAATATCCGGCTCTAAGACAATGGACAATGCAATCATAACTCGTTGCAGCATCCCCCCTGATAACTGATGAGGATATTTGTTCATAATTTCTGTCGGGTCTTTCAACATGACACTTTCCATCGCACTTGTCATTCTTAGTTCTATTTCATTTCTCGTCCAATTGAAGTGTTCAGCAAGTGTTTCTCGTAAATGAACACCAACCACACAAGAGGGATCAAATGCACTCATCCCATTTTGTAAAATCATGCAGAGGTTTTTTCCCCTCTTCTTTCTCATTTCTTTTGCAGAAAGTTGGCTAATATTTTCTCCTTTAAAGAATATATCTCCTGATTGGGGAAGAGTGGACCTGTTTAATCTCATAATCGCTCTACAAGTAACTGACTTCCCACTTCCACTTTCCCCCACAATCGCAAGGCAGTTCCCTGCCTTCACATGAAATGAACTGTCGTGAATAATTTCTTCTCCTGAATTGATATCCCACACCTTTAAATTTTTGACTTCTAATATATTCATCATCTAATTAGCCACCTCTTTTTCTTGAACCTTTATTTTCGAAAGGGGGAAATTATCTTTATACTTGTTTTTTGAGCTCACTAGTTTAGGGTCTAGAACAACTTGGAGGGAATCAGATAAAAAATTGAATGCTGATACGACAATAACAATGGCTAAACCGGGAGCTAACATTAACTCTGGTCTCGTAAACATAACATCCCTTGCTTCATTTAACATCATCCCCCATTCAGCATTTGGGGCCTGAATTCCTAAGCCCAAAAATGAAAACCCTGAAATTTGCAAAATCATCGATCCAATAGAGCCACTAGAAATTACTGCGATATCAGAAAAGGTAACTGGAACAATGTGCTTACAAATTATTTTTATGTCACTACTACCTGATGCTTTGGAGAACTTCACATAATCTAATTCAGCATACTGCATGACAGAAGTTCTGATAACTCGAGCGAACCATGCCCATTTAATCAAAGCAAATGCAATCAAAATATTTTCAAGACCCACACCTAAAACTCCAATAATTGCTAGCGCCATCACGTATCCTGGAAAAGATAGCATCGTGTCACACATTCTCATGATGATGGCATCCACTTTCCCTCTAAAATAGCCAGCTAGAAAACCTAAGATAGCACCAATTAAAACCGAGATGAACAGAACCACTAATACCCATAATACACTTGGTCGAATTCCGTAGATGATTCTTGATAAAATGCATCTCCCTAGATGATCATTACCTAGTAAGTATTCCCACGAAGGTGAAGCATATCGAAGACTCATATTGACTTCATTAGGGGCAGATGGGGCAAATAATGGCGCGAAAATACCAACAATAACTGTGACAACAATGATCAATAAAGATATCGTAGCTATTTTATCTTCACTTAATTTTTTCAATATTCTCATTTTAAAAATCATTCCTTAACTTAGGATTCATCGCAGCGTTTATAATATCGGAGATAGTATTAAACAACACAAAGGCTGCTGCTACTATAAGAACGTAGGCTTGTATAACAGGAAAGTCTCGGCTTAGAATAGCTTTAACACTTAGAGTCCCTAAACCTGGCCATGCAAAAACATTTTCTATAACAACTGTACTTCCCAATATGATAGGTATGCACATACCAAATATAGAAATGGCGACCTGCAATGAATTTCTTAGTATATGCTTAGTGATCTTTAGTTCTGATAACCCAGATGCCCTTCCATATAAAACGTAATCCTCATGTAAATTGTTTAACATAGATGTTCTAACATTTCTAAAATATATACCAGCATAACTAATCGTAATGACAATAACTGGTAAAAAATAACTTTTATACGATTCCATACCACTTGTTGGTAATAAATCTAATTTAACCGATATGTACCAAATCATAATAGACGCCAACCAGTATGACGGCATTGCGGTTAAGAAAAACGAAAATCCTCTCACTGATTTATCCAATATTTTCCCTTCATTTAACGCACAAATTACACCTAATACTATTGACATCAAGATAATTGAAACCGATGAAACGAACGTTAACTTGAATGTATTCAAAAATGCCGGACCTATTAACGACCACACTGGCTTCCCATTAATATAGGAATCTCCAAAATCCAATTGCAATGTAGCATAAAGCCAGTCAAAATATTGTAAAATAAACGGCTTATCCATCCCAAGCTGCTCTTTTGTTTGTTCTAATAAATCTTCTGTTATCTCTGGGACACCTTGAGCTTGTAATACCACCTCAGCTGGATCTAAAGGAGAAAGATTAATTAACATAAAGGTCAAAAACGAAATGGTTAAAAGTAAAGGCACAGCAATTAGTATTCTCCTAATGATGTAGCTTCCCATAGATATTCTCCTTTCATTAAAGTATCAAGACTTTAAATATTTATGTTTTCTCAAAAATAAAAAGGGGAAAATTCCCCCTTTTTATTTCTATTCAAAGTTCATTAACTCAAATGGTAGTTCAAATTGAGTTTGCTTGAATGATATTCCGTTTAGATTTTTGGGGGCTACTACAGTAACACTTCCATTTGAAATAGGAATAAAAACCGCTTCTTCATGAACAATCGTCAAAATATCAGCGTACAAAGCTTTTCTAGTTTGCTCATCTGTAGATATCATAACTTGCTCAATTTTATTGTATAGTTCATCTGCTTCATCAATGCCTTTTGTGGTGTGTAAATAAGAAACCTCAGATGTAAAAGCAGCAATTGTACTCTGTGGATCATACGCTAGACCCCAAGTTTGATTGAATAATAAATCATAGTCACCAGTCGATCTTCTATTAGCGATTGAAGTTGACTCTTCACCAATAATCTCCAGTTGAAAGCCAACCTCTTTTAATGATGCTTGAATAAATTCAGCCTGTGTTTTTTGAGAAGAAGAGTTGCTATCATAATAGAGTTTCATAACTAATTTTTTACCATCTTTAATTCGAACTTCTTCACCATTTTCTAACTTCCAGCCATTTTGTTCTAGAATCTCCTTGGCTTTTTCTATATCATAGTCTCGCTTCTTTAAGTCGACATCTGCATAATTCACATTAGAAGAGAACAGTGTATGGGCGACTGATTCTGTGCCATTAAAAATATCTTTACTAATGGTATCTCTATCAATCGAGTACCAAATAGCTTCACGAACAGCTTTTTCACTTATTGGATTATCAGCTTTACTGCTATTAGCTACAATCATTTTAGTATTCATTGGTTCACTTCTTACAAGTTGGTATTCTCCGGAATCTACCAATTGATTCATCGCTTCAACATTGAGACTATCTGCGCCACGATCATCTGTAAATACAAAGTTGACTTCTCCTTTTTGTAAAGCTAATAATGTCGTTTCCCCAACCGGAAGTACTTTGGAGGTAATCTTCTTAATTTTAGGTGGTCCATTCCAGTAGTCTTCATTGGCTGTAAAAATGGCGAATTCATCGATTTTATGTTCGGTAAGCTTATATGGGCCGGTACCATTAAAACCACTTACGCCATCTTTAGTTTCCCCGTCTTTAAAATCTTTAGGTGATACGAATACATACGGTCGGGTCATAGACAATTCAACTAAAGTTGGATAGTATGTATCGGACAGTACTAATTCAACAGTATGCTCATCTACTACATTCACACTTTCTATCTTTGTAGATAACTTAATCCAGGCATGTTTTTCTGCATTGTTCTGTACAGCTTCAATATTTTTCTTCACTGCCTCTGCATTAAACGGCTCACCATCATGAAATTTCACACCTTTTCTTAAAAAGAACGTGTAGACTTTTCCATCTTCTGAAACTTCCCACGACTCAGCAAGTAAAGGCTTAATTCCATCTTCAGTGTTCTCAACTAATGATTCATATACCATCCCTTGTGCTGGCATGGAACCTGCGTAAAGATGAGGGTTCATATCATTGATGTCTTTAGTTGATGCATAAATTAACTCGTTTTCACTTTTAACTGCGCCATCTTCCTTTTTTTCACTATTAGAGTTTTCTGCAGAACAGGCAATTAAAATAGATATAACCAAAAATATCAGACTCATTAACTTACATTTTTTAATGAACAATCGACTTCTCTCCTTTTAGTCTTAAACGTAATTTGAATTGACTTTTCAAGTCATGATCAAAACTTTGTACTTCAAATGCATCAGATAACAACTCGTTTTTATGAGATTCAGTAACCTCTTCAATTATGTTCATTTATAATCAGTTAAAAAGCAGGCTAAAACTAAAAAGAATGCCCGTGCAAAGAAAAGAAGTGGCCATTTGTTTTGAAATAAGTTGCAATGCACTTGTCGCTCTCATACCCGCCTATGATTATCACATCATCTTCTTCAATTTCATCCCATGAATGGATCTGACTATTATGAAGACAATACTCAGCACCCTCAAAAGGACAGTCATTTGGGGTTTGGTACTCTCCTGTTGCCCAAATTAAGCAGTCAGCAGACACAGGCTCTCCTCCAACGATGACAATTTTATGATTCATTAATATACACCTTTGCAGCCATATTTTTTATTTTTATCTATACAACGGTGGTTTTTTTGCTCCTAATCAGCCTCTCAAAACTGTAATGGTTATTTTCTTTAGCCAATTAGCCCCCTCAAATCGTAATTATTACGTTTTAATAACGATACAATATTCATGTTGTGAAAAGTTTTTCGTTAAATATTATTTATTTAGCTATTGTTGAGATTATGCATGCGCATGATTTAACTCTGCAAGATGAGAAGAAGGACCTTTACTTGCACTTGATTTTATCTGGGCGTCCAATAGATCAGCTCTAAATATGTTCTAGCTTTGTTTTATGACGAGATACTCGTTCTTTGTGTGTGCCCTTTACGAATTAATTCTTCCATAGTCATTCTTTGTGCGAAGATTTCTGTTAGTGATTTATTTTTAATCAATTCCGTCATCATGGAAGCCGATGCCATACTAATGCTGCAGCCTTGACCAAGAAAGGAGGCATTCTCCACTGTTAAACCTTTCATTTCTAAAAATAGAGTCATCACATCTCCGCAAGTCGGATTTTTATAATGGGTTTTATTGATCTGCTTTCCTTCAAGTTCATAAAAGTTTCGCTTGTTTTTATAATGATCCATAATGACTCTTCGATATAAATTGTCAAGCATTTTTTCAAGCCTCCCCATCTGTGAAGGAACACAGGGCTAATAAGCAATCCAGTTCTTATATTATGGTTGTAATTCGTTTTTATGGAGGTTCTTCCCGATAAACACTAAGTCACTAACTCTCACTTCATTCTTTTTCCATACTCAGTGTAAATTCCCTAAAAAGAGCATGTGAAGACCTTAAAAAACAAACCTATGCAGATGACGCCAACCTCTTATATAGATAACTCCTCCATTGATTGACTTTCACTAAACCTAATGATTTTACTTACCGAAAAGCAATTTCTCTAAAAAACTTGTTATAATCCAAGTAAACTGTTAAATTATAGTTAATATTATAAATCGTAATCATTACGCTTTGCAAGGGGGATTTTTCTTCATTTTCCCCTTATTCCTATAGGAGGTCTTATTTATGATTCTTTCCCATGCATCCATTCAAAAGAAGATAGCTGAAAACAAACTAATAATTCACCCCATTACTCAAACTCAATTTCAGCCGGCTTCTCTTGATTTGCGTCTTGGAAACCATTTTTTAGCTATTGATGAAACATCTGTTCCATACCTTTCGTTAGAACATGCTGCTGAATACAAAGAGTTTGTGGAGGAAAAATTTATTATTCCTCCACATGGGTTTGTCCTTGGCACAACCCTTGAATGGATCAAGCTTCCTAACAACTTAACCGCTTTTGTCGAAGGACGAAGTTCAATTGGAAGGTTAGGGTTATTTATCCAGAACGCAGGGTGGGTAGATCCAGGATTTGAAGGACGCATTACACTGGAACTGTACAATGCAAATTCAGTACCGATCGAAGTTCAAGCTGGCAGACGAATTTGTCAGCTAGTTTTTGCCAATCTTGATCAAGCAGGTCCTGCTTATTCCGGCAAATACAATGGACAGGAACGAGCCTCACAAAGTCGCATTTATCTGGATGAAGAATGCAAACATTCTCTACCAGCTTCTGATAAATATTATGGCAGCGAAAAATAGATAAATGTTATTAAACATAAAAAGGAAGCATCTAAAATCTAAACTGCATGGTCATTACCATTAATCTTCTTGTGGAATAAAAAGCATGGACCGAGCTCTACCTCATGCTTTTTATTCATCCCCAATAAGAATTTTATTTTGCCTTTTCTTTTCGTAACACATCGATATTGAGCCTTTCCTGCTTTCAAATAAAGAATCGAATATTTCCTTCGTCAAATTCTTACCGATAAATACAAACATCGATTTTCTTTTAAAACCCTAAAAAAAGCCGCTTAAAGGCGACTATAGTTTTTAAAATGGACATTCCTATTCACTTTACAACATCTATAATCTCCACAGGTCCATGATCATCACAATGACCGTTATGAACATGATGTAATCTCCCATTAACAAGATAATCCATATGATCACCATGTGGTACCATCTCATGTCCACAATCCTCATCATGATTACAACCGCATGTAGTTGGTCGACAATCTTCAGGATTAACCTCATTAACAGGAATCTTACATTCACCCCAATGCCCTTCTTGTTCATGATGAAGATGACCATTATGAACATAATCAATGTGATCATTATGACGGATTTTTGTATGACCACAAGAAATACTATGACGATGACTGTGATTCTCTACTTCATTGGACTGTTTCATTGTTATTTCCCCCTCCTAGCCGTATTCTTGTTTTAAGTATTTCCTAAAAAAAGAAAACTACCCGTGAGGATGGATATTTTACTTTTTACCGTGCCAATAAATCCTGGCTTGGTAAGTTCACTAGTTCCATCAAACAGTGGAAATAAACAATGGCCATGCCTATATAGAGCTGAATCACTTTCCCATTGTTTCCTCGCTTATATCTCTTATTTTCTGTCTGTACTGGATGTAACAATACGAGATAACAGAGGAATCCAAAATTCATGTCTTTTCTCCTTTAAATAAAAAACATCCGTTCGCTTGTTTTAATTATAAGCGAACGGATGTTAAACTCCCATATTTAGACAACTTCATTATTCATTAATAATAAAGTCATGTGATTAAAAACTGATTACTCAACCGTAACAGATTTCGCTAAGTTACGTGGCTTATCTACATCGCAATCGCGGTGTAGAGCTGCGTAGTATGAAATTAATTGTAACGGAATAACCGCTACAAGTGGTGCTAACGTTTCGTGCACTTCAGGAAGAACATAACGATCTTCTTCCGTCTCTAAGCCCTTCATGGAAATAATGCAAGGGTTAGCGCCACGTGCTGCTACTTCCTTAACGTTACCACGAATGCTTAAGTTCACATGCTCTTGTGTTGCTAATGCGATAACTGGTGTATTGTTCTCAATTAAAGCAATCGTACCGTGCTTCAGTTCTCCACCTGCAAAGCCCTCTGCTTGGATATAAGAGATTTCTTTTAGCTTTAACGCTCCCTCTAGTCCAACATAGAAGTCTAATGAACGGCCGATAAAGAAGCAGTTACGTGTTGTCGCTAAAAATTCGCGTGCAATCTTCTCCATCTCTTCTTTATCATCACAAAGCACTTCCATTGCGTTCGCAGCAATCGCTAATTCCTGCACTAAATCAAACTCTAAGCTTACACCTTTTGCTTTCGCTGTCACAGCCGCTAAAATGGACAATACCGCTAATTGAGCTGTATATGCTTTTGTAGAAGCAACCGCAATTTCTGGACCTGCATGCAGCAATAACGTGTAATCCGCTTCACGAGAAAGGGTAGAGCCTGGTACGTTCGTAATCGTTAATGCTTTATAGCCTAATTCTTTTACTTGTACAAGTACCGCACGGCTGTCTGCTGTCTCACCGCTTTGTGAAATAAAGATAAATAACGGCTTTTCCGATAATAACGGCATATTGTAAGAAAACTCACTCGCTACATGAACTTCTACCGGAATTTTTGCCCATTGTTCAATGAATTGTTTTCCGACTAATCCTGCATGGTAGCTGGTACCACAAGCAATGACGTAAATACGGTCCGCTTCTTTCATCGCTGAAAGAATATCTTGGTCAATCGTCAACTCATTTTGCTCATTTTGATATGCTTGGATAATTTTACGGATAACAAGCGGTTGTTCATCCGTTTCCTTCAGCATGTAGTGAGCATACGTACCTTTTTCAATATCACTAGCATCCAATTCAGCTGTATAAGGGGCACGTTCAACAACTTGACCGTCCAATTTTTTAATTGTAACGTTTTCTTTTGTCACGATTACAATTTCTTTATCCATTAACTCTACATACTGGTTCGTTACTTGAAGCATCGCCATGGCATCGCTGGCAACAACATTAAAGTCATCTCCTAAGCCAACAAGTAATGGACTCTTATTTTTTGCTACATAAACTGTATCCTTGTCTTCATTATCTAAAAGGGCAATTGCATAGGAACCGTGAAGTAAGCTGATTGCTTTTTTGAAAGTCTCTTCTACGGACAACCCTTCCTGTGCAATCTTCTCGATTAATTGAACAATTACTTCTGTATCCGTATCACTTTTAAACTCGACTCCTTGAAGGTAGTCGCGCTTTAAAATAGCATAGTTCTCAATTACTCCGTTATGAACAAGTGTAAAACGACCTGTTGTGCTTTGATGTGGATGGGCATTCAATTGACTTGGGACACCGTGTGTAGCCCAACGGGTATGACCAATCCCTGTTGTTGCGACAACAGATTCATCTACAATCGCACGTAACTCTGCAATGCGTCCTTTTTCTTTAAATACATGAATTCCTTGCTCGTTGGCAATCGCAATACCGGCAGAGTCATATCCACGGTACTCTAACTTTTCTAATCCGCGCAATAAAATTTCTTTTGAATCATTACTTCCGATATAACCTACAATTCCGCACATAAACTAGTTCCTCCTTGACATAAGACCCTTATAATCAAGTCATTTCCTTACCTTTGTCCAAAAGGTCACCCTTTTGCTTTTAGCAAGGAATTACACGGCTGTGACTATTCCAACCGGGAGGCATCCGCCGAGATCTCGATAAACCTCCTCCTCGTCAACTAAGCACTTGCGTCCCTTTGCTTAGTTCAGGCGCTTTATATAAAACAAACTTATCTTTCCCTCCTTTAACAAATATTAAGAGACGAACAAACCTAATATTACAATACGTGCTGATAAACCGTCAATTTATTTTGATTCAAGATGAAAAAGACACCTCATGCATTTAGCCGCTTTTACTAAAAAAAACATAAAATAGTCTCCCATATAAAAAATATGCATGCACTGTTTATTTGGTTACAGTGCATGCATATTCACGAATCCCCATCATTCTGCTGTATCTTGCTGAATAACTTGAGGGTTTATCTCGTTTTTACTCTAAGCCCATTTCTGCTTGGACCACGTCCGCAATACGCTTTACATAGCCCGCACATTCACTGTCTGTCGGAGCCTCTACCATCACACGTACTAACGGTTCTGTTCCAGAAGGACGAACAAGCACACGGCCATTTCCAGCCATTTCTTTTTCTACCTCACCAATAACCGCCATCACTTTTTCATTTTCGGTCACTTTATATTTATCTGTGACTTTCACATTTTGAAGCAATTGAGGGTACTTTTTCATTTCCCCAGCTAATTCTGACAATGGCTTTTTCGTTGCCTTCATAATGTTAACCAATTGGATCGCAGAAAGCATACCGTCTCCTGTCGTATTATAATCTAAGAAGATAATATGACCAGATTGTTCTCCCCCTAAGTTATAGCCTTTCGCTTTCATTTCTTCTACAACATAGCGGTCACCAACGGCTGTTTGAGCACTTTGGATGCCATGCGCCTCAAGCGCTTTATAAAAGCCTAAGTTACTCATGACCGTTGATACAAGTGTGTTATGCTTTAATTGTCCTTGTGCGCTTAAATATTTAGCGCAAATGTACATAATTTGGTCTCCATCGACGATTTCACCGTTTTCATCAATGGCAATCAATCGATCTCCGTCTCCATCAAAAGCAAGACCGATATCGGCTCCTTTTTCTTTTAAGAAAGAAGCTAATGCCTCAGGGTGTGTAGAACCTACACCATCATTGATATTTAATCCATTCGGTGAAGCCCCCATCGTCGAAATATCCGCTTCTAAATCAGCAAATAAGTGGGCTGCTAATGACGAAGTTGCACCATGTGCACAGTCTAAAGCTACATGAATGCCAGAGAAATCTTCATCAACCGTCTGCTTCAAATATTGCAAGTACTTTTGACCACCTTCAAAGTAATCGTTGACCTGCCCCAATTGTTTCCCCGTTGGACGCGGCAGTTCATCTTGTGGATTATCTAAAAGGTTTTCAATCTCCAACTCTTGTTCATCTGACAACTTAAAACCATCTGGACCAAAAAATTTAATTCCATTATCTTGAACAGGATTGTGAGAAGCAGAAATCATAACACCTGCTTGAGCTCCCAGCGCTTTTGTTAAATAAGAGACACCTGGAGTAGAAATCACACCTAAACGCATTACTTCCGCACCAATGGAAAGCAAACCTGCTACTAAAGCACCTTCCAACATATGCCCTGAAATCCTTGTGTCACGTCCGATCAAAACTTTAGGCCTTTCTTCATTCTTTGTTAATACATATCCTCCAAAACGTCCGATCTTAAATGCTAATTCCGGTGTAAGCTCACTATTTGCTACACCACGCACTCCGTCTGTTCCGAAATATTTACCCATACTTGTTTCGCTCCTTCATTACAATCTGTGATGGCTATTAACCTTGTAGTTGTATGTTACTTATCGTTTGATCATCATAACTCTTCTCATTTTTATCAACTGGATTATCAGGAACATCCTGCTGACTAGCAGGCTCGCTCTCTGTGTCATTATTATCTGGATTTTCGGTAATTTTTACTTTTGATTGTTTTAACGCCAGCTCATACGTAACAGTTTGTGGGACTTTGACCACAACCGGAACATCATGTTCACCTGCAGACAAATTAGCCACATCGATGGAAAGTTCAATATCTCCTGGCTGAATGTCCGCAATAACAGAGGAAGGGCCCTCGATTTCTATATTCATATCCCCTGTTTTAGGATTTAACACTTGATATGCAAACGAGGACGATTTACCTGTCAAGGAAAGAGGAATTCCCTCAAATAAACGCTTTTCGGACTCTGTCGCTTCCGTTTGCCCTTCTTGTTCCACTTCTACTTGTATGGCTACTTTTTCAGGAGATACCCCATTCACCCCTTTAGGGACGGGAACATCTACCCAAATGCTTTTAGACTTGGACACTTTGCTCAAATCAACTTCTATATCATCAATTACCTTTAGTGCATCCAGTTTATCCTTGGACCCATATACAGTCACTTCACTAGGTGATAACGTGATATCTTTAATATCGACTCCCTCTGGTAATGAACCCACTGTTTTAATCTTTAAAGGGACTTTTTTGCTCGGGCTAACGACCGGAATCTTAATACTGACCGTTTCAGGTTGAATGGCTACATCCACTTTATTCGATTGTTTATCAAGCGCTGTTAATTTCACTTGTTTTTCAATGGTTTCATAAGCCTCATCTATCGTCACGATCGCTTTGACAAAGGCAACCCTCTCCACTTCACTTTTGGCACCAACAATCTTGACAGCACTTGGGTTAGCCGTCGCTTCCTCAGTTATATAACCTTCACGAATACTTGAGATGGCTACATCTACTTCGACAGAAACGGTCTTCGAGATTTTCTCTTCCATGACAACAGTCAATGTTTCTGGGTCTATTTTCACATCTAGTTTGTCAGAGATATCCCGATGCTTCAACTTCACTTCATGAGTGCCTAACTGCATATTCGTTAAGTCCACATAAATCTCAAAATCCCGCTGAAGTTTCGTCGGCTGCAAAATGCTTTTCGGACCATTTAAAATGACATCTACAGTACTAGGAATCCCTTTAATCGTCGTATTTTCACTATCGTAGTAAACATTTACGGGTACATCCTCAAGGATTTCTGTCTCATAATTCACTGCAGATCCCCCGCTAGATGCATTTTTAGCAATTTCCGGGTCTAAGTTGACAGACATATAAAGCAATAACGCTAATAATAAAGCCATAATTTTTACAAACCAATGGTTGTTCATAAGCTTATCCATTCTTCTTCTCCCTCCATTGCCAGCGAGTTGAAGAAGCTGCTTTCGAACTGCTTATTAATTCAGTGGTTAACATTTCTTTCAGCATATCCTGCGTTAGTTCTCGATGCAGTTCTCCGTTTTTGGTCATCGAAACATTGCCTGTCTCCTCTGAAACAACAATGGTTAAACTATCTGTTACTTCACTAATCCCAACAGCAGCCCGATGTCGAGTCCCTAGTTCTTTCGAGATGAAAGGACTTTCTGACAACGGAAGATAACAGGCGGCAGCGGCCACTTGATTTCGCTGTAAAATCACTGCTCCATCGTGAAGCGGGGTATTAGGAATAAAGATATTAATAAGTAATTCAGAAGAAATCTTGGCATGCAAAGGGATCCCTGTTTCAATATAGTCGCCCATACCTGTTTCTCTCTCAATAGAAATTAAGGCCCCAATACGGCGTTTAGCCATGTAATCAGTCGCCTTGACAATTGCTTCTACCGTATAAGTCGTCTCGTCTTCTTCGGGTATATTGCTTCTTGAGAACAACTTCCCTCTTCCCAATTGTTCAAGAGCTCTTCGCAACTCTGGCTGAAAAATAATAACAATGGCTAAAAATCCCCATTCCAAAGCTTGATTCATGAGCCATTCTAAAGTTGTCAGCCCTAAAAAACTGCTTAAGAACCGAACCATAACAATGACGATAATTCCTTTAAGCAATTGGACAGCCTTTGTCCCTCTTATGACCATTATTAGTTTATATATAACAAACCAAACAAGGAGAACATCGATTGCTTTTCCTACATACGTGAAGATCGGTAGCTCTCCAATCGGCATTATCTCACTTCCTCTAATATGTAATAAAAAGATATTCACTCATGTAACTTTAATAGTATACCATAAAATCCTCTATTTTTTCCTTTTCAAACCCTATAAGATCCCCATCATTTCTCAACAAATTCCGCCTTTAATAAACAAAGCGGTCCCTTAAAAGGGCCGCTTTGTTCATCATCATTTCTCTTCCTGAAAAACGTCTAGCGCATTGGACATATTGGACTTAATTCCATACCATAACCATTCAAATAACTCGTCTAGTTCCTGTATTTCGCCCGTTACTTGGCCTGCAGACGCTAAATATTGATCGCCATTAATGACGGTCACATTTCCGTTTACTTTCCCTTCAATTTTAATATCCCCATTCCGCACGACAATGTCACCTTCTATCGTTTTACCTTTTGGTACGACAACCGTTTCTTCCTGAATCATAAGTCCACTATGCTTCGAAACAGAGAAATCTTGGCTGTTCGTCCAAGATGACATAAGACTACCAAACATTAAAATCATAAACACAGACGCAGCGGTCATAAAAGGGTGCAGCCTAAACCACCGATTCACTTTCGCTCGTCTATGTTCTTTTGGAAGAGCCGCCATTACATTCATTGTGAAATTGGCTGGTGCTTCAATATGTGAAGTGCTTTGCACGAACGCTATGGCTTTTTTCAATTCTCGAAAATGTTGTTGGCATTCTTCACACGAATGAAGATGTTCCTTTAATGTTTCTTCGTGATCTTTTGACATATCGCCATCTAGATAATCGTGCATCAAATCAATATAAGATTCACATTTCATTCGTTCTCACCTCTTATAGATGACTTAGCTTATTTCTCAAAGCTTCCCGCCCTCTATGGATTCTTGTTTTGACAGTACCAATCGGTAAATCTAAAATATCACTAATTTCCTTTAAGGAAAGCTCGTCAACATACTTCAATACAATGACAGATCGATATTTATCTGGAAGTTTCAAAATTTCTTGCTGTATGTATTCTTGTAATTCCAGCTTCTCTAACTGGTCTTCAGGAAGCTTTTCATTAGCTGGAATTTGGGAATACATATTCAGTCCATCTGTTCCATTGATTTCCGCGTCTAAATAATAATCCGGCTTCTTCTTTCGGATACGATCTATACAAAGATTTGTCGCAATGCGATAAAGCCAGGTTGAAAATTTCTTCGATGAGTCATAGCTATGGATATTTACATATGCGCGAATAAACGCTTCTTGTGCAGAATCTTCTGCTTCATGAGCATTTCCGAGCATTCGGTAGCACAGTTGATACACTTTGTCCTTGTAATATTCAATGACTTCGGCAAAGGCATCTTGGTCTCCCTTTTTCACTTGTTTAATTTTTTTGCTGATTAACAAATCCATTAATTTTTTACCTCCGCCCATTGCGGGATACTATACATACGCATTATTTCTTAAAAAGTTTCGTCTAAAAAGAAAAAAAGTGAGAACACTGAGTTTAAGGATTGAAAAATTAGGTTACTTATTTACTACATTCTGTTCAGTAACGGACTGATTTCAAATGAGGCTTCGTTTCGCATATTTTCTGTTAGCCTTTCTTAACGACATTCACAAGGCATTCAAAGATGGAAGAACCGAATTAAAAGAGGTGAGAATTGCATGTATGGTGAAAAAGCATTACTGCACGAAATTGAACAATGCAGGTTATTAATGGTGAATCTGGCCACTCAAACTTCTCTTTCTTCTCACCATGTTATTGAAGTCAGTACGAAGCTGGATCATTTATTAAATGAGTACGACAAATGGAAAAAACAGTAACGATTTAGTTACTGTTTTTTCATATAAATCTATTTTAAACATGTTAATTATAAGAGTAAACCATTAATTGGCGATAAAGCATTTACTCGATTACAGTAGCTTCTCTCCCAATAGTGACCCCATCAAAGCAACAGCAACTGTTGCCGTTTTGTTTCGCTCATCCAAAATAGGATTTACCTCTACAAATTCTGCGGATGTAACCAGATTAGACTCTTCAAGCATCTCCATAGCAAGATGGCTTTCACGATAACTAATTCCACCAATCACCGGTGTGCCGACTCCAGGCGCATCATGAGGATCCAAACCATCTAAATCTAATGAAAGATGAACACCATCTGTACGTTCTTTTAAATAGTTAATCGTTTCTTCCATTACTGTTGTCATGCCTAATCGGTCAATTTCATGCATTGTATATACTTTAATACCCAGTTCCTTAATTAAGGATCTCTCTCCTTCATCTAACGAACGAGCACCGATAATCACAATATTTTCTGGTTTTACTTTCGGGCTATACCCTCCAATATTAGTTAAAACAGGATGTCCAAGTCCTAAGCTTGCTGCTAACGGCATGCCATGTATATTGCCTGAAGGAGACGTTTCAGCTGTATTTAAATCCCCATGAGCATCATACCAGATAACCCCTAAATTTTCATAATGCTTAGACACACCAGCTAAAGTCCCAATCGCAATACTATGATCCCCACCAAGCACAAGCGGAAATCGGTTCGCTTGAATGACTTCATCTACTTTTTCTGCCAATCTCGTGTTTCCATCTGCCACAGCCTTCAAATTTTTTAAATTTGTGTCATGATCTGTATGTACTTTTTCCCTCGGTTCAATGTTAATATCTCCTTCATCATGAATTTGATAACCAAGGTTTTCGATTCTTTCAGTGACCCCCGCATAGCGAATTGCGCTCGGTCCCATATCTACCCCTCTTCTAGTTTGTCCAAGATCCATCGGCACCCCAATAATAGAAATCGCTTTCATATGTATATGTTCCTCCCCTTTGTCTTTTCTATATTGTATCTTATAAATTATAGATGGCTCAACTCAACATATTTTTGAATATATATACAATTTCAACAATAGAAAAAAGCACAAAAAAACCTTTAAGTACAATAATACTTAAAGGTTTGAATTATTATATGTAAGTGATTGGTGGAGCCTAGCGGGATCGAACCGCTGACCTCCTGCGTGCAAGGCAGGCGCTCTCCCAGCTGAGCTAAGGCCCCATCTGAAATTCTCTGGAGCGGAAGACGGGATTCGAACCCGCGACCCCCACCTTGGCAAGGTGGTGTTCTACCACTGAACTACTTCCGCAATATGAGCCATGAAGGACTCGAACCTTCGACCCTCTGATTAAAAGTCAGATGCTCTACCGACTGAGCTAATGGCTCTTTGGCTGGGCTAGCTGGATTCGAACCAACGCATGACGGAGTCAAAGTCCGTTGCCTTACCGCTTGGCTATAGCCCAATGAAAATGGTGGAGGGGGACGGATTCGAACCGCCGAACCCGGAGGGAGCGGATTTACAGTCCGCCGCGTTTAGCCACTTCGCTACCCCTCCACATATTTTATTTCAAGTGGTGCCGGCGAGAGGACTTGAACCCCCAACCTACTGATTACAAGTCAGTTGCTCTACCAATTGAGCTACACCGGCATTTAGTAAATGGTGGAGGATGACGGGATCGAACCGCCGACCCCCTGCTTGTAAGGCAGGTGCTCTCCCAGCTGAGCTAATCCTCCGTAATATGGTGACCCGTACGGGATTCGAACCCGTGTTACCGCCGTGAAAGGGCGGTGTCTTAACCGCTTGACCAACGGGCCAAAAAATATCGATTCTTAAGCTCCCAACCGGGCTCGAACCGGTGACCTCTTCCTTACCATGGAAGTGCTCTACCTACTGAGCTATGGAAGCAATGGCTCCACAGGTAGGACTCGAACCTACGACCGATCGGTTAACAGCCGATTGCTCTACCACTGAGCTACTGTGGAATCATATAAGCCTGGCAATGTCCTACTCTCGCAGGGGGAAACCCCCAACTACCATCGGCGCTGAAGAACTTAACTTCCGTGTTCGGCATGGGAACGGGTGTGACCTCTTCGCCATCATCACCAGACATATTACATTATACACTATTCAGAAGAAATTTCAATACTTTTTTTGAAAAAAGTTATTCCTTCAAAACTAGATAACTGCAGCTGAGTACTTGCTTTACTTGATTGTCCAGCTATGAAAGCCAAATCGTACGGCTGTTTCGCTTCTTCTGTCTGAGACTAACGTCTCTTCCGCCAGAAGCTCCAACATCCTATCGATTTAAACGGGCTTTCTCCGCTTTTCGTTTAGGTTAAGTCCTCGATCGATTAGTATCAGTCAGCTCCACACGTCGCCGCGCTTCCACCTCTGACCTATCAACCTGATCATCTTTCAGGGATCTTACTAGCTTGACGCTATGGGAAATCTCATCTTGAGGGGGGCTTCATGCTTAGATGCTTTCAGCACTTATCCCGTCCGCACATAGCTACCCAGCGATGCCTTTGGCAAGACAACTGGTACACCAGCGGTGCGTCCATCCCGGTCCTCTCGTACTAAGGACAGCTCCTCTCAAATTTCCTGCGCCCGCGACGGATAGGGACCGAACTGTCTCACGACGTTCTGAACCCAGCTCGCGTACCGCTTTAATGGGCGAACAGCCCAACCCTTGGGACCGACTACAGCCCCAGGATGCGATGAGCCGACATCGAGGTGCCAAACCTCCCCGTCGATGTGGACTCTTGGGGGAGATAAGCCTGTTATCCCCGGGGTAGCTTTTATCCGTTGAGCGATGGCCCTTCCATGCGGAACCACCGGATCACTAAGCCCGACTTTCGTCCCTGCTCGACTTGTAGGTCTCGCAGTCAAGCTCCCTTGTGCCTTTACACTCTACGAATGATTTCCAACCATTCTGAGGGAACCTTTGGGCGCCTCCGTTACATTTTAGGAGGCGACCGCCCCAGTCAAACTGCCCACCTGACACTGTCTCCCACCCCGATGAGGGGTGCGGGTTAGAATTTCAATACAGCCAGGGTAGTATCCCACCGATGCCTCCACCGAAGCTGGCGCTCCGGCTTCCAAGGCTCCTACCTATCCTGTACAAGCTGTACCAAAATGCAATATCAGGCTACAGTAAAGCTCCACGGGGTCTTTCCGTCCTGTCGCGGGTAACCTGCATCTTCACAGGTACTATAATTTCACCGAGTCTCTCGTTGAGACAGTGCCCAGATCGTTACACCTTTCGTGCGGGTCGGAACTTACCCGACAAGGAATTTCGCTACCTTAGGACCGTTATAGTTACGGCCGCCGTTTACTGGGGCTTCGGTTCAAAGCTTCGCTTGCGCTAACCTCTCCCCTTAACCTTCCAGCACCGGGCAGGTGTCAGCCCCTATACTTCGCCTTACGGCTTCGCAGAGACCTGTGTTTTTGCTAAACAGTCGCCTGGGCCTATTCACTGCGGCTCTCTCGGGCTTGCACCCTATCAGAGCACCCCTTCTCCCGAAGTTACGGGGTCATTTTGCCGAGTTCCTTAACGAGAGTTCTCTCGAACACCTTAGGATTCTCTCCTCGCCTACCTGTGTCGGTTTGCGGTACGGGTACCTCCCACCTCGCTAGAGGCTTTTCTTGGCAGCGTGAAATCAGGAACTTCGGTACTCTATTTCCCTCGCCATCACAGCTCAACCTTACGAGAAGCGGATTTGCCTACTTCTCAGCCTTACTGCTTGGACGCGCATATCCAACAGCGCGCTTACCCTATCCTTCTGCGTCCCCCCATTGCTCAAACGGTGGGGAGGTAGTACAGGAATATCAACCTGTTATCCATCGCCTACGCCTTTCGGCCTCGGCTTAGGTCCCGACTAACCCTGAGCGGACGAGCCTTCCTCAGGAAACCTTAGGCATACGGTGGATGGGATTCTCACCCATCTTTCGCTACTCATACCGGCATTCTCACTTCTAAGCGCTCCACCAGTCCTTCCGGTCTGACTTCACCGCCCTTAGAACGCTCTCCTACCACGGACATCGTAGATGTCCATCCACAGCTTCGGTGATACGTTTAGCCCCGGTACATTTTCGGCGCAGAGTCACTCGACCAGTGAGCTATTACGCACTCTTTAAATGGTGGCTGCTTCTAAGCCAACATCCTGGTTGTCTAAGCAACTCCACATCCTTTTCCACTTAACGTATACTTTGGGACCTTAGCTGGTGGTCTGGGCTGTTTCCCTCTTGACTACGGATCTTATCACTCGCAGTCTGACTCCCAAGAATAAGTCTTCGGCATTCGGAGTTTGACTGAATTCGGTAACCCGTTGGGGGCCCCTAGTCCAATCAGTGCTCTACCTCCGAGACTCTTATCTTGAGGCTAGCCCTAAAGCTATTTCGGAGAGAACCAGCTATCTCCAGGTTCGATTGGAATTTCTCCGCTACCCACACCTCATCCCCGCACTTTTCAACGTGCGTGGGTTCGGGCCTCCATTCAGTGTTACCTGAACTTCACCCTGGACATGGGTAGATCACCTGGTTTCGGGTCTACGACCACATACTCATTCGCCCTATTCAGACTCGCTTTCGCTGCGGCTCCGTCTCTTCAACTTAACCTTGCATGGGATCGTAACTCGCCGGTTCATTCTACAAAAGGCACGCCATCACCCGTTAACGGGCTCTGACTACTTGTAGGCACACGGTTTCAGGATCTCTTTCACTCCCCTTCCGGGGTGCTTTTCACCTTTCCCTCACGGTACTGGTTCACTATCGGTCACTAGGGAGTATTTAGCCTTGGGAGATGGTCCTCCCAGCTTCCGACGGGATTTCTCGTGTCCCGCCGTACTCAGGATCCACTCAAGAGGGAACGAAGTTTCAACTACAGGGTTGTTACCTTCTTTGACGGGCCTTTCCAGGCCTCTTCATCTACTTCGTTCCTTTGTAACTCCGTATAGAGTGTCCTACAACCCCAAGAGGCAAGCCTCTTGGTTTGGGCTAATTCCGTTTCGCTCGCCGCTACTCAGGAAATCGCAATTGCTTTCTCTTCCTCCGGGTACTTAGATGTTTCAGTTCCCCGGGTCTGCCTTCCATACCCTATGTATTCAGGTAAAGATACTGTTCCATTACGAACAGTGGGTTTCCCCATTCGGAAATCTCCGGATCAAAGCTCACTTACAGCTCCCCGAAGCATATCGGTGTTAGTCCCGTCCTTCATCGGCTCCTAGTGCCAAGGCATTCACCGTGCGCCCTTTCTAACTTAACCATTCGCCTTGCGGCTACATGTTTCTTACATTAGAAAAGCTTTCACTTTCCTCAGCTATTACTGTTATCTAGTTTTCAAAGAACAACCATGCACCACTCGGTGCATTTGATATTGAAGGATGAACCTTCAAAACTGAACAAAACGTTTTCGTCAACGATTCTTACTGTCTAGCTACGGCATACGCCTTCGCTTTTCTTAGTAATCCTTAGAAAGGAGGTGATCCAGCCGCACCTTCCGATACGGCTACCTTGTTACGACTTCACCCCAATCATCTACCCCACCTTAGGCGGCTGGCTCCTTACGGTTACCTCACCGACTTCGGGTGTTGCAAACTCTCGTGGTGTGACGGGCGGTGTGTACAAGGCCCGGGAACGTATTCACCGCGGCATGCTGATCCGCGATTACTAGCGATTCCGGCTTCATGTAGGCGAGTTGCAGCCTACAATCCGAACTGAGAACGGTTTTATGAGATTAGCTCCACCTCGCGGTCTCGCGACTCTTTGTACCGTCCATTGTAGCACGTGTGTAGCCCAGGTCATAAGGGGCATGATGATTTGACGTCATCCCCACCTTCCTCCGGTTTGTCACCGGCAGTCACCTTAGAGTGCCCAACTGAATGCTGGCAACTAAGATCAAGGGTTGCGCTCGTTGCGGGACTTAACCCAACATCTCACGACACGAGCTGACGACAACCATGCACCACCTGTCACTCTGTCCCCCGAAGGGGAACGCTCTATCTCTAGAGTTGTCAGAGGATGTCAAGACCTGGTAAGGTTCTTCGCGTTGCTTCGAATTAAACCACATGCTCCACCGCTTGTGCGGGCCCCCGTCAATTCCTTTGAGTTTCAGCCTTGCGGCCGTACTCCCCAGGCGGAGTGCTTAATGCGTTAGCTGCAGCACTAAGGGGCGGAAACCCCCTAACACTTAGCACTCATCGTTTACGGCGTGGACTACCAGGGTATCTAATCCTGTTTGCTCCCCACGCTTTCGCGCCTCAGCGTCAGTTACAGACCAGAAAGCCGCCTTCGCCACTGGTGTTCCTCCACATCTCTACGCATTTCACCGCTACACGTGGAATTCCGCTTTCCTCTTCTGCACTCAAGTTCCCCAGTTTCCAATGACCCTCCACGGTTGAGCCGTGGGCTTTCACATCAGACTTAAGGAACCGCCTGCGCGCGCTTTACGCCCAATAATTCCGGACAACGCTTGCCACCTACGTATTACCGCGGCTGCTGGCACGTAGTTAGCCGTGGCTTTCTGGTTAGGTACCGTCAAGGTACCAGCAGTTACTCTGGTACTTGTTCTTCCCTAACAACAGAGCTTTACGACCCGAAGGCCTTCATCGCTCACGCGGCGTTGCTCCGTCAGACTTTCGTCCATTGCGGAAGATTCCCTACTGCTGCCTCCCGTAGGAGTCTGGGCCGTGTCTCAGTCCCAGTGTGGCCGATCACCCTCTCAGGTCGGCTACGCATCGTCGCCTTGGTGAGCCGTTACCTCACCAACTAGCTAATGCGCCGCGGGCCCATCTGTAAGTGATAGCCGAAACCATCTTTCAACCAAGGACCATGTGGTCCTCGGTGTTATCCGGTATTAGCTCCGGTTTCCCGAAGTTATCCCAGTCTTACAGGCAGGTTGCCCACGTGTTACTCACCCGTCCGCCGCTGACTTCAGGGAGCAAGCTCCCATCTGTCCGCTCGACTTGCATGTATTAGGCACGCCGCCAGCGTTCGTCCTGAGCCAGGATCAAACTCTCCGAAGAAATGTTTGACTTGCTCATAAAATAAAAATTAAACGTTGACGTTTTGTTGTTTTGTTCAGTTTTCAAAGTTCATTGTCACTCAAGAGCGACTTTTTAAATGTATCACATCAACTAAGTCATTGTCAATGCTTTTTTGTTTTTTTTCGCTAAGGTCATCAGCGACGTTTATAAATATATCACTTTTATTTTTAACCGTCAATAGTTTTTTAAATTTTTTATCGTAAACAGGATGACTACTTTTTTCTCAAAGCTTAACGTTGACTAGCGCATATAACGCCAATCACAAAATACCTTGTTTCATCCATTGTCTCCTTAGATAGATTTTTATAAACAAATTATAAAGTTTGTTATAGATAAAAAAATTCCAACATAAAATGTAGACAAGTATTACTTTTTAAGGAGGCACATATGAATTTCTTTAATGCAGTTACCGCCAAGCGATTAAAACGACTAGCCATAATTTTAGTTGCCGCTTTATTTTCAGGCATTTTTCTATTTATGCAAAGTAATATTATAGGCATTCCTGTTTTTTCAACTAAAGATGGTCCAAAAGCAATTTACAAAAATGACCAGCAGCGGACGAAACTTTCGTTAACATTTGATATTAGCTGGGGAGACGAGAAACCTTCTCTCATTTTAAACGAACTTAAAGCAGCGAATATTAAAAACGCTACCTTCTTTCTTTCCGCTTCATGGGCAGAAAGGCACCCAGATATTGTAAAGAAGATTCAAGATGATGGTCATGAAATTGGAACAATGGGCTATAATTATAAATCTTACACCGAACTTGACACTAATAAAATCCGGCAAGACTTGGCTCAATCTAAAAAAGTGTTTGATGCTTTAGGAGTCAAAGATATCCAACTGTTAAGACCGCCTTCTGGACAATTTAATGATGAAGTGTTAAAAATCGCGCACAACTCAGGCTACACCGTTGTTCATTGGAGCATTAATTCGAAAGATTGGATTAATCCTGGAGTGAATCAAATCGTGGAGAATGTTACAAACGAGATGAACGGCGGAGACATTATCTTACTACATGCTTCTGATTCCGTTCAGCAAACACAAAAAGCCATTCCAATCATTGCAGAAAAGATGCAGCAAAAACAACTAAAAAACATTACCGTTTCCGAACTCATTTCCAATACAAATGTTAAGAGCAGCGAAGTGAAGTAAGAAGGTTTCTGTTTTCATGTAAAGAGGACCGTTTATCTATTACGATAAACGGTCCTCTTTACTGCGATGGAAAGGCCTTCTCTTCATTTTATACTTTTAGAACGTAGCACTCCATCCCTAGCCTTTGCCGCTCCACTATCTGCAAGAAGCTTGGGTAACACAAGTAATTGATACGCATTGCAAATCAATAAAGGAAATAACATCAGGTAAAGCCAGTTTTTATCGTTAATTTGTAAAGCCGGCACCCATTCTAATATAGTCACTACCGTCATGAAAAATAAGGCAGGGATAAACGTTTGGTTATCAGTTTTACCCGCTCTTACATACGCAATAAAAAGTCCAACACCTAAAATGCTAACAGCCGGTATGAGATAAGAAAAGAAACTGTCTCCAGCTTGTGCAAAAAAGCGATAACGAAAGTAAACAAGATCAAATAAGACAAACACAATAAGGATGATTTGCACCGAATTCCACAAGGAAGCCGAGCGAAAAATCCCTAATCCAAAACGATGAATGGTCAAATAAGCAAAAAAGCCCATTTGGCTGATAATACTAAAGATAAGGCCTACTCCGAATAAAAGAACAAGGACAGATAAAATGCCCCCTATATCTACCGAGAATAATAAAGACTTATATTTGTCCCATCTGACAACAAAGCCTGTGATAGCTGTACTTCCCCCTCCTAAAAGAAGAGTGGTCATAAATAATCGAACCCAGTTTCGACTGTTCACACTATAATCCCCCAACTGTTCATTTTTCATCTGTTGTTTAAATTGTATCAACCGTTTTATTCAAAATCTAGATGTTTTGTTTGTGCATATTTTTTTCAGATTACTTCATATTAAGATTAGGCATATTTCTTTAAAGGAAGGAGCTTTTATAATGAAAAGAAGGCTATTGCTCCTCTTGTATGCAAGCCTTGCTTTATTTATCCTCACATCGTGCGCGGCCGCAGAACAAGAAGGCGAACGCATGGATTACGACCAAACAAAAAAGATGGTTGTCGATATTTTGAAAACAGACGAAGGCAAACAAGCAATTGAGCAAGTCATGAATGATGAAGAGATTAAACAACAGTTAATTATGGATGAAGCCATTGTCAAAGAAACCATTCAAAATACACTAACATCCGAAAAAGGCACTGAATTTTGGAAGAAAATTTTCGAAGATCCGAAATTCGCCGAAAGCTTTGCTACAAGCATTCAGAAAGAACAAGAAAAGATTCTCAAGCAACTAATGAAAGATCCTGATTTTCAAAAATCGCTAATTGAAATACTGCAAGACCCTGAAATGGAAAAGCAAATGCTCACCGTTTTAAAAAGCCAAGAATATCGAAGTCACCTTCAAAAAATTATGACCGAAACGTTTGAGAGCCCCCTTTACAAGGCAAAAATTCAAGATTTGTTGTTAAAAGCGGCTGGAGAAGTAGAGCAAGGTCAATCAGAAACAAAAGAGGGTGAAGAAGGCGGAGAAGGTGGAGAAGAAGGCGGTTCCCAAGAAGAAAAATAAAATGATTCTTCGCGTGACGCTCGACATATCCACAACATAAGATAAGGCTCAATCTTTCTTTTACTGCCTTTCTTCGTCTCTTTAACACGAAAGGAACGTACCTGAACCATACGTTCCTTTCGTCTATTATCCTTATTGAGAAATGGTTTGCTCACATCTTTGAGCAACTTGTCCAGCAATCTCCAAATATATTCTTCCTAATCGGTGATCTTCCCCATAAACGGACGGAGCAAAATCTTCTTCATTCCAATCTGGCTGCTGAAGCGGTAATTGGCCAATAAGATCTGTTTGCAGTTCCTCCGCTAATTTCTCGCCTCCGCCTTTCCCAAATACATACTCTTTCTCTCCGGTAGTCTTACTCTCGAAATAAGACATATTCTCAATCACACCAATAACTTCATGGTTCGTTTTAATAGCCATAGCACCCGCTCTAGCTGCAACAAAAGCAGCCGTTGGATGTGGCGTTGTCACGATAACTTCTTTACATGCCGGCAACATCGAATGAACATCTAACGCTACATCTCCTGTACCAGGCGGCAAGTCTAACAAAAGATAATCGAGTTCTCCCCATTCTACTTCTGTAAAGAAGCTTGTCAGCATTTTTCCAAGCATTGGACCGCGCCAAATCACAGGGGAATTATCTTCTACAAAGAAGCCCATAGAAATTACTTTTACCCCGAAGCGTTCCACAGGAATGATTTTGTCCCCGCGAACGACAGGTCTTTTTGTAACCCCCATCATATCAGGCACACTAAACCCATAAATATCCGCATCAATCAATCCCACTTTTTTCCCCAACCTAGCTAAGGCAACAGCCAGATTGACGGAGACCGTGGATTTTCCAACGCCACCTTTTCCACTGGCAATAGCTAAAAATTTGGTAGACCCTGCATTCACCAATAAGTTATTAGAAGCACTGCTTGGAACTTCTGCTCTAAACTGAGCTAACTCTTCTGGAGAAAGCTCAATAAAACGTAACCCTACTGTCACAGCTCCTGCTTCTTTCAATGTATGGACAATTTGTTCTTGGAATTGTAATTGTTCAGATGTTCCTGTTTTGGCAAGAGCGATTTTTACGCTGACATGACCCTTTTCTTCTTTCAATGTTACTTCTTTTAACGCATTTGTTTCTTTTAAGGTTTTATGTAAAAACGGATCTTTCAGTTCATTTAACAACGAGTACACTTTGTCTTCTGTTAACATAGTCTCCCACCACCCCATGAATTCGTTTACAAGCTTTAGTATAACATATTTTTCTAATAGATGCGGACATCAAACACCTATGGCAGGAGAAACTACGTTATAGATTGTTTCATGTGAAACATCCAATACATCATTTTTTCTCAAATTCCTCTTCAGTAAAATAGCGGTTAACCCCCCTGTAAATCGCTTCTGCTACTTTTTTCTGATAAGGTTCTGTTTCCAGTAACGCCCGTTCATTCATATTAGATAAAAACCCAACCTCAACTAAAGCTCCTGGAATTTTCGCATGCTTAACAAGATAAATCCCTTGAATGATTTTGGCTTCTCTTGATGTGTTGCTTAAACTGTTCTTCAGTTCTGCCTGAATGAATTTAGCCACAGACTCATTCTCCTCTAAGCTCCCATGATAAAAGGTTTGAGCTCCTCTCCAGTTTGGGGACGGAATAGCATTTAAATGGATGCTCAAGTATAAGTCACCTTGAGATTCGTTAATAATGTCTAATCTTTTCTTTAAGTCTTCTACTTTTCTTCTGCTGTAACCTTTTGTATCCTTATCAGCCAAATCTCGGTCATCTTCTCTCGTTAAAATTACTAATGCTCCTTGCTCCTGTAAATAATCTTTTGTCTCAAGAGCAATGTTTAACGCAACATCCTTTTCTAGTATGTCTCCTCCTACAGCACCGCCATCAGGACCGCCGTGACCAGGATCTAATACAATGATTTTCCCGCTTAAGGGCAAATTCCAAGAACTCCAAGAATTTTTATCCCATATTTCATATTGAATAATAAAAAACAATAACGTAATCCCCATAATAAAAAATAACGCTTTAAACGGCCTCATCTCATCCCTCCAGCTTCCTTGCCCTATTATCTCTATATGGGACAAGAACGGGATTTATGAGTAATTTTTAACGAAGACGCAGCCGATAACGTTTAGCCCCTTTTAAAAAGCCTTCCTCCCACCAACTTTTTACATATTTTTCACATGTATAATAAATGCTGTCATGATACAGTTCATCTTGACCGAGAGGTGACCAGAAGCATAAATAATCATATAAGGCGTTAATCAGTGTTTTTTCTTCGTGATGGCATCTTTTTTTCACAGACGAAAGAGACTCTCCATAGAAACCAAACCGACTGAAATGGGCTCCCAATAAAAATGATTCAATTGCAATATCAATGCATCCTTCTTGCAGGGAAGTTTTGCAATCCGTTTCCATTGTTAACAGCGGTTTAAAATAGGCAACAGTCTTGTTTTGCAACACATCCAAAGATAGCTCCCGCAACATTTTTCGCTCATAAGTCATTTGCTTTTCTCTTCTTTTATCCTTTAGATTCGTTATCACACTCATAATCACTTAGCGCCCCCTTTTCCCTATTTTTTACGTGTTTCCTTTTCTCATGCGTTCTTGCGTCTAAAGTTTGACTGGCAAAATATGAACAAGCGATAAAAGGGGACTACTAAAAGAAGAAAGCATCTCAGTCTGTCTAAAACAAGACATAAAAAAACCCCATCCAAATGGATAGGGTTTTGAAAACAAAAATTAACGTTTTGAGAACTGAGGTGCACGACGAGCGCCTTTAAGACCGTATTTTTTACGTTCTTTCATACGAGCGTCACGAGTTAATAAACCAGCACGTTTTAAAGTAGTGCGGTATTCTGGGTCAGCTTGCAGTAACGCACGAGCGATACCGTGACGAATTGCACCAGCTTGACCAGTGTATCCGCCGCCTTTTACGTTTACTAAAATATCGTAGCTGCCTGTAGTTTCAGTTGCAACAAGAGGTTGTTTTACAACTTCTCGTAATGCAGCAAATGGAATGTAGTTTTCGATTTCACGATCGTTAATAACAATACGTCCGTTACCTGGTACTAAACGTACACGTGCAACAGAGCTTTTACGACGGCCTGTGCCGTAATATTGTACCTGTGCCAAAGTGATTCCCTCCTCTTAAATTATCCGCGAAGTTCGTAAACTTCTGGTTTTTGAGCTTCATGTGGATGTGTAGCGCCAGCATACACATGTAACTTTTTGAACATTTGACGACCTAAGCTACCTTTTGGAAGCATGCCTTTGATAGCAAGCTCAAGCATTTTCTCAGAGTAGTTTGTACGCATTTCTAATGCTGTACGTTGTTTCAAACCACCTGGATGTTGGCTGTGACGGTAGTAAATTTTGTCAGTTAATTTCTTACCAGTCAATTCGATTTTTTCAGCGTTGATGATGATTACATGATCACCAGTGTCAACGTGTGGTGTATAAGTTGGTTTATGTTTACCGCGTAAAATTGAAGCGACTTCGCTTGAAAGACGACCTAAAGTTTTACCTTCAGCGTCTACAACGTACCATTTACGTTCTACTTCGTTCGCTTTAGCCATGAAAGTTGTACGCATGAGTTTCCCTCCTAAATTTTATCATTCAAATCTAAAAACTTGATTTCAACCTCTATTTTCAACACGATTAATTTCCGGGGCTAACCGTGGGGTTAAAATACCATAACATATGATATATTAAAGCTTTGTGAAGACAATGTCAAGAAAATATTATACACCAGGTTTAGTTGTCATAGTGCACTTCCCATAAATAAAGTCCATGTCCTGGTGCTGTTTTGCCTGCTAATTCCCTTGAACGTCCTGCTAAAATTTTTTTCATTTCTTCTGGTTGTATTTTTCCTTGCCCTACATCCAGCAATGTTCCGACTAAAATTCTTACCATATTATACAAAAATCCATTTCCGACAAATCGAAACACAAGCTCATCGGCTTCTTCCAAAAACTCGATTTCATATAAAGTACGCACCTTATCTTCCACCTCTGTTTTTGCTGAACAAAAGCTGGTAAAATCATGTGTTCCTAACATAGATTTGCTGGCTTCTTTCATCGCCGCATAATCAAGTTTGTATGGAAAGTGATACGCATAATAACGTTGAAACACGTCCCGTTCCTCGGAACGGATGATTTTATAGCGGTATTCCTTAGATGAAGCGTCAAAACGGGCATGGAATTGCGGAGAGACGAATTGTACCTCTCTTACGGATATGTCACTCGGTAAAAGTGAATTTAACGCTTTTTTCCATCGATCTTCAGGAATTTGAAGGAAGGTATCAAAGTGTAGAACTTGTCCATATGCATGAACATGAGCATCCGTCCGGCCAGAAGCATGAACTTTAACTGCCTCTCCTCCATGCATCTTTCGTAATACCTTTTCCACTTCTCCTTGAACGGTTCGTTGATTGAGTTGTACTTGATAGCCAGCAAAGTGCGTGCCGTCATAGGAGATTGTACATTTTAATCGTTTCATGAATGTATCACCACATCAAAAAAGTTAAGTGCGCACAAATAATAGCACGACTGTCAATATAGCAAGCACAAAAAGCATAAGTGTATCAAGCGTCATCCACTTCAGTTGACGAAATTTCGTTCTTCCTTCTCCGCCTTTATAACCTCTTGCCTCCATTGCAATGGCTAATTCCTCTGCCCGTTTAAAGGAATTAATAAACAATGGCACAAGAAGAGGCACGACTGCTTGGAGACGATCTTTTAACGGTCCGCTTGAAAAGTCAATTCCACGCGCTGCTTGGGCTTTCATAATCTTCTCTGTTTCATCCATTAACGTAGGAATAAAGCGCAGGGAGATGGACATCATGAGAGCAAGCTCATGAACGGGAAAGCGCCATTTTTTTAACGGATTCAGCAAGCTCTCTATACCATCTGTTACTTGTATAGGAGTTGTCGTTAATGTTAATAAAGTCGTAATCAAAATTAAGAAGAAAAAACGAAACGAGATGAATATCCCTTGTTCGAGGCCGCCTGTATAAATAGAGAGCCATCCCCAATCGACTAACAGCTCGCCTTCTTTCGTCATCAATATGTGCAAAATAAAGGTAAAGATGATAATAAAGAAAACAGGCTTGAGTCCATTTAAGATAAAGCGAACCGGCACTTTGCTAACAGCTACAGCCATTAGTGTATACAGCCCTAACAGAGCGTAGCCATAAAAATTATTAGCTAGAAAAACGACAAGGACATAAAAAAAGACGATAAGAAGTTTAGCTCTGGGGTCCATACGATGGACAAGTGAATCGCCAGGTACATATTTCCCAATAATCATTCCATTCATCATCGTTCTTCACCCTTTGCCAACAAATTCTGTAGTTGAAGAACGGCTTCTTCAAACGTCAAAGCCGGTTCTGAAAATTGAACACCTAGCTTTTCTTCAATCTCTTTCATAAATTTCAAAGCATGTGGAACATCCAATCCGTACGCATGCAACTGTTCATACGATCCAAATACCTCTTTTGGGGTCCCTTTCATCGCGATGGTCCCTTTATGCATGACGACGATTTGATCAGCAAAACGAGCCGCGTCCTCCATGCTGTGCGTGACTAATACAATGGTCAAACGCTTCGATTGATGAAGGTCTGCGACCATTTTCATGATTTCTTCGCGTCCTCTAGGGTCCAACCCAGCTGTTGGCTCGTCTAGCACCAATACATCCGGCTCCATAGCTAAAATGCCAGCAATTGCTACACGACGCATCTGACCGCCACTTAAATCGAACGGCGAGCGCTGTAAAACGTCTTGCGGCAGTCGCACAAGCTCCATGACTTCTCTAGCTCTTTTTTTGGCTTCTTCTTCTGTTACACCAAAATTCATCGGCCCAAAACAAATATCTTTCTCAACCGTTTCTTCAAACAACTGATGTTCAGGAAACTGAAAGACAATCCCCACTTTTTTTCGAATGGATTTTAAATCCTTCTCTTTCCGTTTTGCATGAATCACTCTGTCACCAATCGTGATGGTCCCTGAGGTTGGCTTAAGTAGCGCATTAAGGTGCTGAATGATGGTAGATTTCCCAGAACCTGTATGCCCGATTAAAGCTACAAATTGACCTGACGGGATACCTAGGTTCAACTCATATAAAGCAAGCTTCTCAAACGGTGTATTGGGCTGATAACGGTGTTCTACATCTTTGAGTATAATGTCCATAAATCTTTCACCAAATCCTCGTCTGTAATATGAATATTTGATACCGGGACCCCACTTTGTTTCAATGACTGACTCAGTTTAGCGGAAAACGGTAAATCAAGTCCAATATCGGTGAGTTTCTCGCCTAAAGCAAAAATCTCACTTGGAGTTCCTTCAGCAAATAAAGAGCCTTTATTCATCACAATGGCTCGGTCTGCGGCTGCTACCTCTTCTAAGTCATGGGTAATTGAAATGATGGTTAAGTTTTGCTGTTCCTTTAAATAGCGAACCGTTTCCAACACTTCTTTTCTTCCTATTGGATCAAGCATAGATGTCGCTTCGTCCAATACAATGATGGACGGACGAACCGCAATGACTCCTGCAATGGCTACACGCTGCTTCTGACCGCCTGAAAGATGGTGCGGTTCTTGATTCACAAAAGCAGACATATTAACAAGCTCAATCGCCTCTTCGACTCTTCCGCGCATCTCTTCCGTTGATACTCCATTATTCTCTAATCCAAAAGCGACATCGTCTTTCACAGTCGCCCCAACGAATTGGTTATCCGGATTTTGAAATACCATACCAATTTCTTTGCGAACATCCCAAATGGTTTCCTCAGATAAAGCAACATCACCTACTGTAACCGTTCCATCATGAGGAATGAGTAACCCATTTAAAATTTTAGCCATAGTCGATTTACCGGAACCGTTATGTCCAACAATAGCAAACCATTCCCCTTGTTTTACAGAAAATGAGACGTCCTTCAACGCCCAATCAGCGTTTTCACGATAACGAAAAGATAAATTTTTCACTTCTAGTATTGTATCTGACAAGGCTATCCTCCTCTCAGCTCTTTCAAGACAATTCTATATTATTCTCTACTCTACTATAATCAATATGAAAAATAAATAAGAAAGCGCAAGCACCTTGTTCATCCCCGACTAGCACATGGTTGAACGGCATCGACAGGTGTAATGTACCCTTTTAAAGAGGAATGACAGTTTGAGGACAAGCCCAATCGAAGCAACCATCATCAAAAGAAGATTGATTTCCAGATGGTGTATCCTAAGAGCTGTAACAGGTCGCGTCTGCGACCTTGTAGGGGACTTTCGGTGCTAAATGTAAACGCGTAGTCTTGCTTTCTAATGAGAGGAAGTTAGACCGTGTTAAAACCGATCCTCTCCCTCCCTTTTCATAAATATAGAAAGCATGCATTCACGCTAATAGCCTGCTGCTTTTATTTAGACTGGCTAATAAAAAAAGGGCTAGACAATTTCTGAACTGTCACGCCCTTGTTATTATACCCAATTATTAAACTAGCTCAATGATTACCATTGGAGCACCGTCTCCGCGACGAGGTCCAACTTTTAAGATGCGAGTGTATCCACCTTGACGCTCTTCATAACGAGGTGCGATGTCAGCGAATAACTTTTGTAAAGCGTCTTGTCCAGCTTCCTCATTTGCTACTTCATTACGGATGAAAGAAGCAGCTTGACGACGAGCATGTAAATCTCCACGCTTACCTAAAGTAATCATTTTTTCTACAGTTGAACGTAGCTCTTTCGCACGAGCTTCCGTTGTCTCAATGCGCTCGTTGATAATTAAATCAGTCGTTAAATCACGAAGAAGTGCTTTACGTTGAGCACTTGTACGACCTAATTTACGGTATGCCATGTGAGGTCCCCTCCTTTGTTGAATACTATTCAGTCATCTTTGCGTAAGCCTAGGCCTAATTCCTCAAGCTTCGCTTTTACTTCTTCTAATGATTTCCGTCCTAAGTTACGAACTTTCATCATATCTTCTTCTGTTTTGTTTGCTAACTCTTGTACAGTATTAATACCCGCACGTTTTAAACAGTTATATGAACGGACAGATAAATCAAGTTCTTCAATAGTCATTTCTAGAACTTTTTCTTTCTGATCCTCTTCTTTTTCAACCATAATCTCTGCTTTTTGCGCTTCGTCTGTTAAGTTAACAAAAATGTTAAGGTGCTCCGTTAAAATCTTCGCACCTAACGCTACAGCTTTTTCTGGCTCGATGCTTCCATCAGTCCAGACATCAAGCGTCAATTTATCATAGTTTGTCATCTGTCCAACACGTGTATTCTCTACATAATAAGAGACACGTGTAACAGGTGTATAGATAGAGTCAATCGGAATAACACCAATCGGTTGATCTTCACGCTTATTCGAATCTGCTGGACTATAGCCACGACCCGTTTTAGCTGTCAATCTTATACGTAAATGCGCATCCGTTTCTAATGTAGCAATGTGAAGATCGGGATTTAAAATCTCAACATCGCTATCAGCTTGAATGTCGGCAGCTGTCACGGCACCTTGGCCCTGAACATCAATTTCTAACGTTTTTTCATCATCTGAATAGATTTTCAACGCTAATTTTTTCACATTTAAGATAATGTTAGTTACGTCTTCAACCACCCCAGGGATTGTTGAAAATTCGTGTAATACACCATCTATCTGAATAGATGTTACAGCGGCACCAGGGAGTGAGGATAATAGGATACGACGTAAGGAGTTACCCAAAGTAGTACCATATCCACGCTCAAGTGGTTCGACGACGAATTTACCGTACTTTCGATCATCGCTGATTTCTACCGTTTCGATTTTTGGCTTTTCAATCTCTATCATTTTTTAAACCCTCCTTCAAAACGTCGAAACCCCGGCTAGACAATCAACAAGCCTTACGCTCTATTGTCTAACCGAAATTCCCTATTAGACAGTTCCCGAATGTGCACAACAAATCAATGAACTTATCTGTATGAATCATACTGTACCTATCCCATTATAGACAAAGATACAATTTTTATACAGACTAATTATACACGACGACGTTTTGGCGGGCGGCAACCGTTATGTGGAACTGGCGTTACATCTTTAATAGCTGTAACTTCTAAGCCAGCAGCTTGAAGTGCACGAATAGCAGCTTCACGACCAGCACCAGGTCCTTTAACAGTTACTTCAAGAGTTTTCATACCATGTTCTTGAGATGCTTTAGCAGCAGTTTCTGCAGCCATTTGCGCAGCAAATGGTGTAGACTTACGAGAGCCTTTGAATCCAAGTGCTCCAGCACTAGACCAAGCAACAGCGTTACCATGAACATCTGTAATTGTTACGATAGTGTTGTTGAATGTTGAACGGATGTGAGCAATACCAGCTTCAATGCTCTTTTTAACACGACGTTTACGTGTATTAGTTTTGCGTGCCATAGGTCAAGAACCTCCTTTACTAATTATTTTTTCTTGTTCGCTACAGTACGGCGTGGGCCTTTACGTGTACGAGCGTTGTTTTTCGTATTTTGACCGCGAACCGGTAAACCACGACGGTGACGGATACCACGGAAAGAACCGATCTCGATTAAACGTTTAACGTTAAGAGATACTTCACGACGAAGATCCCCTTCAACTTTTAAACGGTCAACGATGTCACGGATTTTACCTAATTCTTCTTCTGTTAAGTCGCGTACGCGTGTATCTTCAGAAACGCCTGCTTCTGCTAATACTTTTTCAGCAGTTGAGCGACCAATACCAAAAATATAAGTTAGTGATACTACTACGCGTTTGTCACGCGGAATATCAACACCAGCAATACGTGCCATGTAAAAAGTGCACCTCCTTGTTATTAGCCTTGTTTTTGTTTATGTTTAGGGTTTTCACAAATAACCATTACTTTACCTTTTCTGCGAATAACTTTGCATTTTTCGCAAATCGGTTTAACCGATGGTCTGACCTTCATTGTTCATACCTCCTTGATAGTACGGAGTGCATAGGTTTTATTTAAATCGGTACGTAATTCTACCACGTGTCAAATCATAAGGTGATAATTCAACGGTCACTTTGTCACCTGGTAAGATACGAATGAAGTGCATACGAATTTTACCAGAAACGTGAGCAAGCACTGTATGACCATTTTCTAATTCTACCTTGAACATTGCGTTTGGTAAAGTCTCAACAACAGTGCCTTCCACTTCAATTACATCGTCTTTCGCCATCAAATTGCTCTCCTTTCTTTCTGAACAAGTAATATATTCATTTATCTTATATCTACAACCTGTTCTCAACATTCGGAGATTCGGAATCATTAAATTCAAGATGAATCACGTTTGTAATATACATCTTTACCATTTTCGAAGCAATTCAGACGAAACGATCATCATGAATTTAGATAATTACCGCATACTGCCCAGTTTTATCTAATGAGGAATGGATAGAGATAGAGACTGATCTATATATCTTAACTAGTTACAGCGTTGTTAAAATTTCATAGCCCGTTTCAGTAATTGCAATAGTATGCTCGAAGTGCGCGCACATCTTACCATCTACAGTGACAACAGTCCAGTCGTCTGCCAATGTTTTGACATAACGGCTGCCGGCGTTCACCATCGGCTCAATTGCAAGAACCATCCCCGGACGTAAGCGAGGTCCCTTATTCGGTGGACCATAATGCGGAATTTGCGGATCTTCATGTAAGTCTTGGCCAACACCGTGACCAACATATTCCCTTACAACTGAAAAGTTATGGGCTTCTACAAATGTTTGAATAGCATGGGAAATATTTGATAAACGATCTTCTGGTTTGGCTTGTTCTAATCCTCTGTAAAGGGATTGCTCTGTTACTTCTAACAGCTTTTGAGTTTCCTCATCAATATTCCCTACAGCATAAGTCCAAGCCGAATCACCATGATAACCGTTATATTTAGCGCCAATATCAATACTGATAATGTCGCCATCCTTCAGCTTGCGTGCCTGGAATACCATGGACTAATTCTTCGTTTACAGAAGCACATATACTACCGCGAAAACCATTATACCCTTTAAAAGATGGAATTGCATCATGTTGACGAATAAACTTTTCGGCAATTGCATCCAATTCCAGAGTTGTGATGCCTGGTTGAATGTGCTTTTTCAACTCTTGATGAGTTAACGCAACAATTCGCCCTGCTTCACGCATAATCGCGATTTCTCTCGGCGTTTTGCAAATAATCATTTACGTAAGCCCCCAAGTAATGCGCGAACATCTTCAAATACAACGTTGATATCTTGATCGCCGTCAATATTACGTAAGTAGCCCTTTGTTTCATAGAAATCAAGTAAAGGTTTTGACTGCTTTACGTTCACTTCTAAACGGTTCGCAACAGTTTCGCTGTTGTCATCTGCACGTTGGTAAAGTTCACCGCCACACTTGTCACATACACCTTCTTGCGTAGGCGGATTGAATACAAGGTGGTACGTTGATCCACACTCTTTACAGATGCGGCGTCCTGTCAAACGATCCATTAGAATACTTTGGTCTACATCAATATTGATGACATAATCAATTTTACGATTTAGTCCATCAAGCATCTGTTCCAGCGCTTCTGCTTGAGCCACTGTTCTTGGGAACCCGTCAAGCAAAAAGCCTTTTTCACAATCAGCCTTCGCTAACCGTTCACGAACAATACCGATCGTGACTTCATCGGGAACAAGCTCACCCTTATCTATATAAGACTTTGCCTCTAACCCTAGTGTTGTTCCTTCTTTCATTGCAGCGCGGAACATATCTCCTGTTGAGATATGAGGGATTTCGTAATTTTCTACAATTCGTTCAGCTTGTGTACCTTTCCCAGCACCAGGAAGGCCCATTAAAACTAAATTCATCTATTATTCTCCCCTCAGTCTCTTATATCAGTTTAATGGAAAGCAAAGACTGCCTCCCACTAAACTCCTTATTTAATAAATCCTTTATAATGGCGTTTAACTAACTGACTCTCAAGCTGTTTCATTGTTTCAAGCGCAACACCAACAACAATTAACAAACTTGTACCGCCAATTTGAGCAGACGGTGGTAAGTCAGCGATTTGGATAAAGAAGACAGGAAGAACAGAAATGACTGCAAGGAATAGAGAACCTACTAAGGTTAATCTATATAAAATCTTTGTTAGATACTCTTGAGTGTTCTTTCCTGGACGTATACCTGGGATGTAGCCGCCCTGCTTTTTCAAATTCTCTGCCACTTGTTCAGGATTTACTTGAACAAAGGTGTAGAAATAAGAGAAAGCAATAATTAAGGCAACATAAATAATCATACCAACAGGCTTCGTATAATCGAACGTTTTCTCAATCCAATCCGTTACATCATTTGATCCAAAAAACGATGCAATTGTTGGTGGAGTAATGATAAATGAAACTGCAAAAATTACAGGAATAACTCCAGCCGCATTTACTTTTAAAGGTAAATGAGTGGACTGACCGCCAACCATGTTGTTGCCAGCTGCTTTTTTTGCATATTGAATTGGAATCTTTCTCAGCGCTTGCTGAATAAAGATAACTCCAACAATAACCGCTAAAACGGCTAGAGCAATTAGGATAACCGTAACAATACGGATAAACAATTGATCTCCAACATCTTCAAATTGCTGCGCGTAAATCTGATTAACTGTGGTTGGAATTCCAGCAACAATCCCCGCAAAGATAAGAATGGAAATTCCGTTCCCGACACCTTTTGCTGTGATTTGCTCACCAAGCCACATTAAAAAAGCAGTTCCTGCTGTTAATACTGTAGCAATCAGAAGGTATGTTGGGATTCCAGGATTTGCAATTAATTGCCCGCCAGATAAATTATTAAACCCTATAGACATACCCAATGCTTGGATAAATCCAAGCACGATTGTACTATAGCGGGTAAACTGAGCTAATTTACGGCGTCCGACTTCCCCTTGCTTTGACCATTCCGTAAATTTTGGCACAACATCCATTTGTAGCAACTGTACAATAATGGAAGCTGTAATATACGGCATAATACCCATCGCAAAAATTGAGAAGTTTTGTAAAGCGCCCCCACCAAACGTGTTTAAAACTCCAAAAACATTAAATTGATCTTGGAGCTTTAACACATCGGTGTTAACGCTTGGTACCGGAATGAAGGTACCCAGACGAAAGACAATTAACATTAGTAAGGTGAATACAATTTTCTTTCTTATATCACCCACGCGCATAAAATTGGAGATTGTCTGAAACATTAAATCACCTCAGTTTTACCGCCTGCAGCTTCAATCGCTTCTTTAGCAGTAGAGGAGAATTTGTTAGCTTTAACAGTTAACTTCTTACCTAAAGTACCTTTACCAAGAATTTTGATACCGTCTCTAGCGTTGCTAACAACACCAGTTTCAATCAATAATTCTGGAGTTACTTCAGTACCATCTTCAAAGCGATTTAATGTATCTAAGTTTACGATCGCGAATTCTTTACGGTTGATGTTAGTGAAACCACGTTTAGGTAAACGACGGAATAAAGGAGTTTGACCACCTTCAAATCCAGGTCTTACGCCACCACCAGAACGAGCGTTTTGACCTTTATGACCTTTACCTGAAGTTTTACCGTTACCAGAACCGATACCACGACCTACACGATTGCGTTCTTTACGAGAACCTTCAGCTGGTTTTAACTCATGAAGTTTCATTCGGAGCACCTCCTTATAGTAACATTGTATCCTTAGTCTTGTTCTTTAACAGTCACTAAGTGAGCAACTTTATTAATCATACCGCGAATCGCTGCATTATCTTCAAGTACAACTGTTTGGTGCATCTTGCGTAAACCAAGAGTACGAACAGTTACACGTTGATCTTCTGGACGACCAATCACGCTACGAGTGAGGGTAATTTCTAATTTTTTCGCCATTTGTTTTCCCTCCTTATCCTAACAGTTCCTCTACAGTCTTACCACGTAACTTTGCAACATCTTCAGCGCGCTTCAACTGTGTTAAACCTTCGATAGTAGCTCGAACCATGTTGATTGGTGTGTTAGAGCCTAAAGATTTAGAAAGGATATCACTTACGCCAGCTAATTCTAGCACGGCACGAACTGGACCACCAGCGATAACCCCAGTACCTTCAGAAGCTGGTTTCATGAAGATTTCACCTGCACCAAACTGTCCGATCACTTCGTGTGGAATTGTAGTTCCAACCATAGGTACAGTGATTAAGTTTTTCTTCGCATCTTCAATAGCCTTTCGAATCGCATCTGGTACCTCTTGCGCTTTACCAGTTCCGAAACCAACATGACCATTTTTGTCGCCTACTACTACAAGAGCAGCAAAACGGAAACGACGACCACCTTTAACAACTTTCGCTACGCGGTTGATGGTAACTACGCGCTCTTCAAGTTCTAATTTGTTTGGATCCATACGACGCATCTTTGTTTTTCCCTCCTTTTGCGATTAAAATTGTAGCCCAGCTTCACGAGCAGCATCAGCTAGAGCTTTTACACGACCATGATATAAATAACCGCCACGATCAAATACTACTTCTTTAACACCTTTTTCAACCGCACGCTTTGCAACTAACTCGCCAACTTTTTGAGCAGCGTCTGCATTGCTAGTGCCTTCGAAAGATAGTTCTTTATCCATAGTAGAAGCACTTGCGATTGTTACAGAATTAACATCATCAATGATTTGCGCATAAATGTGTTTGTTAGAACGGAATACGTTTAAACGAGGACGTACTGCAGTTCCAGATAATTTTGCACGAACACGAGCATGTCTTTTCTTACGAGTTGCATTTTTATCAGCTTTCGTAATCATTTTGGTCACTCCTTTCTTCTACCTACGCGGCATTACTTCTTAGCAGTTTTACCTTCTTTGCGGCGAACATATTCACCTTCATAACGAATCCCTTTACCTTTGTAAGGTTCCGGTGGACGAACGTCACGAATGTTTGCTGCTACTGCACCAACGCGCTCTTTATCGATACCTTTAACGATCAATTTAGTTTGAGTTGGAACTTCGATTTCGATACCTGCTTCAGGTACGATTTCTACTGGATGAGAGTAACCAACGCTTAGTACGACTTTGTTACCTTGCTTTTGTGCACGGTAACCTACCCCGATAAGTTCTAAGCCACGCTCGAAGCCTTTAGTAACACCTTCAACCATGTTACCTAAAACGCTACGAGTTGTACCGTGAAGAGCGCGATGCTCTTTTTGGTCGCTCGGACGAGATACGCTAATTACGTTCTCTTCAACTTTAATTTCAATATCTGAATGAAATGTACGAGTTAATTCACCTTTTGGACCTTTTACAGTTACTGTATTGTTGTCGTTAGTAAATGTAACGCCAGCAGGAATTTCTAATGGTTTTTTACCAACACGTGACATACTTTACACCTCCGTTCACTTTCGAAATAATTACCAGATGTATGCTAATACTTCTCCGCCCGCTTGTTTTTGACGAGCTTCTTTGTCTGTTAACACACCTTGAGAAGTAGAAAGAACTGCAATACCTAAACCGTTAAGTACACGAGGTACTTCAGTAGACTTAGCGTATACACGTAAACCAGGTTTACTGATACGTTTAAGACCAGTGATTACACGTTCGTTGTTTGCACCGTATTTTAAGAAAATACGAATGATACCTTGTTTGTTGTCCTCGATGTATTCTACATCACGAACAAAACCTTCACGTTTAAGAATTTCTGCGATTTGCTTTTTAATGTTTGATGCTGGAATTTCAATTTTCTCATGACGCACCATGTTCGCATTACGGATGCGAGTAAGCATATCTGCAATTGGATCAGTCATTACCATGTGATTTTACCTCCTTCCCACTCTTGGGTTTTACCAACTAGCTTTTTTAACACCAGGAATTTGACCTTTGTAAGCAAGTTCTCGGAAACAGATACGGCAAAGTTTAAATTTGCGGATTACAGAGTGCGGACGTCCGCAGCGTTCACAACGAGTGTACGCTTGCACTTTAAACTTTGGTTCACGCTTTTGTTTCACAACCATTGATTTTTTAGCCACATTCTCGCCTCCTCTGCTTAACGTTGGCAGTACATTACTTTTGGAACGGCATACCGAATTGTGTTAATAATTCACGAGCTTCTTCGTCTGTGTTTGCAGTTGTAACGATTACGATATCCATACCACGTACTTTTGTTACTTTATCATAATCAATTTCAGGGAAGATGATTTGCTCTTTAATACCTAAAGTATAGTTACCGCGTCCGTCGAAAGATTTTTTAGATACTCCACGGAAGTCACGTACACGTGGAAGTGAAACCGATACTAATTTATCGAAGAATTCATACATACGCTCTCCGCGTAATGTAACTTTTGCACCGATTGGCATACCTTCACGAAGACGGAAACCAGCGATTGACTTCTTCGCACGAGTTACGATTGGTTTTTGACCAGTTAAAGTTGCTAATTCTTCAACAGCAACGTCTAACGCTTTTGCGTTTTGAACTGCGTCACCAATCCCCATGTTCACAACGATTTTTTCGATCTTTGGAGTTTGCATTACTGATTTATAGTTAAACTTGCTCATTAGAGCAGGTGTAATTTCTTTAACGTACTTTTCTTTTAGGCGGTTCATCTGTTGTACCTCCTTTCATTACATTATTTATCTAAAATTTCACCAGATTTTTTTGCTACACGTACCTTTTTGCCATCTTCCACTTTGTAACCAACACGAGTTGGCTCACCAGTTTTAGGATCTAATGGCATTACGTTAGATACATGGATAGGGGCCTCTTTACTAATGATTCCACCTTGTGGGTTGATTTGAGAAGGCTTAGCGTGCTTTTTCACGATGTTCACACCTTCAACAAGTACACGGTCTTTCTTTGGGAAAGCTTCAAGGATAACGCCTTGTTTACCTTTATCTTTACCAGAGATGACCATTACTTTATCACCTTTTTTAACATGCATCCTAGTCGCACCTCCTTAAAAGGCTATCTAAAATTTTATATGATTAAAGAACTTCTGGAGCTAAAGAAACGATTTTCATGAAGTTGTTGTCGCGTAATTCACGTGCAACTGGTCCAAAGATACGAGTACCACGTGGGCCTTTGTCATCACGGATGATTACGCAAGCATTCTCGTCGAAACGGATGTATGAACCGTCTTTACGGCGCATACCACTTTTCGTACGAACGATTACCGCTTTAACAACATCACCTTTTTTAACAACGCCGCCTGGTGTTGCTTGTTTCACTGTACAAACGATAACATCACCGATGTTAGCAGTTTTACGTCCAGATCCACCTAATACTTTAATTGTTAGTACTTCACGTGCACCAGAGTTGTCGGCAACTTTTAAACGAGATTCTTGTTGAATCATGCATGAAACCTCCCTTCGGATTTATCATTCTATCCGATCATTAGATTCATTAGATAATAACAGCTTTTTCTACGACTTCTACTAGACGGAAACGTTTAGTAGCAGATAGCGGACGAGTTTCCATGATTTTCACAATATCGCCCATTTTTGCTTCATTATTCTCATCATGAGCCTTGAACTTTTTAGAGTACTTAACGCGCTTGCCGTATAAAGAATGCTTCTTATACGTTTCTACAAGAACAGTGACCGTTTTATCCATTTTGTCAGATACTACGCGACCTGTGTAAACTTTGCGTTGATTGCGTTCACTCATTCTGAAAGCCTCCCTTCAGACTATATTATTTGCTAGCAGCGATCTCTCTTTCACGAACAACAGTTTTCATACGAGCGATCGATTTGCGCACTTCACGAATACGTGTAGTGTTTTCTAATTGGCCAGTAGCTAACTGGAAGCGAAGGTTGAATAACTCTTCTTTTAAAGCTTTAACTTTTTGTTCGATTTCAGCAGTGGTAAGATCACGAATGTCATTAGCTTTCATTAGATTCACCACCAATTTCTTCACGTTTTACAAACTTACATTTAACTGGTAATTTATGAGAAGCTAAACGTAATGCTTCACGAGCGATCTCTTCAGATACACCAGCGATTTCGAACATTACTTTACCAGGTTTAACTACCGCTACCCATCCTTCAGGAGCACCTTTACCGGAACCCATGCGCACCTCTAGTGGTTTAGCTGTGTAAGGCTTAGAAGGGAAGATTTTAATCCATACTTTACCGCCACGTTTCATGTAACGTGTCATCGCAATACGTGCAGACTCGATTTGACGGTTTGTAATCCAAGAAGCTTCTAAAGCTTGCAAACCGAACTCACCGAAATGTACTTCAGTGCCGCCTTTTGCACGACCACGCATCTTTCCGCGGTGTTCACGACGATATTTAACGCGTTTTGGCATTAACATAATTAATTTCCTCCTTCCTCAGTTTTCTTCTTAGCAGGAAGAACTTCTCCACGATAGATCCATACTTTAACGCCTAATTTACCGTAAGTTGTATCAGCTTCAGCTGTACCGTAGTCAATATCAGCGCGAAGAGTATGAAGAGGAACAGTACCTTCACTATATTGTTCAGAACGAGCGATATCAGCGCCACCTAAACGGCCAGATACCATTGTTTTGATACCTTGTGCGCCAGCACGCATTGAGCGTTGGATCGCTTGTTTTTGTGCACGACGGAACGATACACGATTTTCAAGTTGACGTGCAATGTTGTCAGCAACTAATTTAGCATCTAAATCAGCTCTTTTAATTTCAACGATGTTGATGTGAACACGCTTGCCAGTTAATTGGTTAAGTGCTTTACGAAGTGCTTCAACTTCTGTACCACCTTTACCAATTACCATACCAGGCTTAGCTGTGTGAACAGTGATGTTTAAACGGTTTGCAGCACGCTCAATTTCTACTTTAGAAACAGCCGCATCGTTTAAGCGTTTTGTGATATATTCACGGACTTTTAAGTCTTCATGTAATAAATCTGCGTAGTCTTTTTCAGCGTACCATTTAGATTCCCAATCACGGATAATCCCGATACGCAAGCCGACTGGATTTACCTTTTGACCCACTGATTACCCCTCCTTCTTTTCAGATACCACGATTGTAATGTGGCTTGTGCGTTTGTTAATTTGGCTCGCACGACCCATAGCACGTGGACGGAAACGTTTTAAAGTTGGACCTTCGTTTACGTACGCTTGAGTAACAACTAAATTGTTAACGTCCATTTCGTAGTTGTGTTCTGCGTTAGCAATCGCAGATTTCAACACTTTCTCCACGATTGGAGAAGCAGCTTTATTTGTCAGGCGAAGAACTGATACTGCCTCACCTACTTGCTTTCCTCGAATTAAATCCACCACTAAACGAACTTTACGAGGAGCAATACGAACTGTTCTAGCAACAGCTTTTGCTTGCATTTAAATGCCTCCTCTCATATTAGCGTCTTGTTTTCTTATCATCACTTGCGTGACCTTTGTAAGTACGAGTTGGTGCAAATTCACCTAGCTTGTGACCTACCATGTCTTCAGTAACATAAACAGGAACGTGTTTACGACCATCGTATACAGCAATAGTATGACCAATAAATTGAGGGAAAATCGTTGAACGACGAGACCAAGTTTTAACTACTTGCTTGCTGTCAGTTTCATTCAATTTCTCAATTTTGTTCATTAAATGACCGTCAACAAAAGGTCCTTTCTTTAAGCTGCGACCCATGATTGAACCTCCCTTCGTGATTGTTCTACGGTTCGGCTGAACCGTAGCTCAATCCCGTTATTTTTTACGACGACGAACGATAAATTTGTCTGATTTGTTCTTCTTCTTACGAGTCTTGAATCCAAGAGTTGGTTTACCCCAAGGAGTCATTGGTGACTTACGTCCGATTGGTGAACGACCTTCACCACCACCGTGTGGGTGATCGTTAGGGTTCATTACAGAACCACGAACTGTTGGACGAATACCTAACCAGCGAGAACGACCAGCTTTACCGATGTTGATTAATTCGTGTTGCTCGTTACCTACTTGACCAATAGAAGCGCGGCAAGTAGCAAGAATCATACGAACTTCACCAGAGTTTAAACGTACAAGTACGTATTTTCCTTCTTTACCAAGTACTTGTGCAGATGTACCTGCAGAGCGAATTAATTGTCCGCCTTTACCTGGTTTTAACTCGATGTTGTGGATAACAGTACCCACTGGAATGTTAGCTAAAGGAAGAGCGTTACCTACTTTAATATCAGCTTCTGGACCTGACATAATCTCCGTACCAACTGTTAAGTTTTTAGGAGCTAGGATGTAACGTTTTTCACCATCCGCATAGTTGATTAATGCGATGTTAGCAGAACGGTTTGGATCGTACTCGATTGTAGCAACGCGTCCTGGTATTCCATCTTTGTCGCGTTTAAAATCGATGATACGATATTGACGCTTATGTCCGCCACCTTGGTGACGTACAGTCATTTTACCTTGGTTATTACGTCCGCCTTTTCTGTGTAGAGGCGCAAGCAATGATTTTTCTGGCTTATCAGTAGTGATTTCAGCGAAATCAGAAACTGTCATGCCACGACGACCATTTGACGTTGGTTTATACTTTTTAATCGCCATGTGAATTTCCCTCCTTCTCTTTTAGACTTAAGCTTCAAAGAATTCGATTTCTTTGCTGTCTTGAGTTAATGTAACAACTGCTTTACGACGACGATTTGTAAGACCGCTATAGCGACCTACACGCTTGAATTTACCTTTGTAGTTCATAACGTTTACTTTCTCAACTTTTACGTCAAAGATTTTTTCGATCGCATCTTTAACTTGAGTTTTGTTAGCATTTACGTCCACTTCAAAAGTGTATTTCTTCTCAGTCATTAAATCAGTTGAACGTTCAGTAATTACGGGGCGCTTAATAATATCACGAGGATCTTTCATTATGCAAGCACCTCCTCTACTTTTTCAACCGCATCTTTCGTAATAACAAGTTTGTCATGGCTAATAACATCTAACACACTTAAACCTGTAGCTGATACAACAGTCACACCAGGAATGTTGCGAGCTGATAATGCAACAGCTTCGTTTGCATCGCCAGTTACGATTAAAGCTTTGCGGTCTACTGATAAGTTCTTAAGAACCGCCACCATTTCTTTAGTTTTTGGAGCTTCAAAAGCTAAAGCTTCAAGAACTAAAATGTTATTCTCTTGAACTTTTGAAGATAATGCCGATTTAATTGCTAAACGGCGAACCTTCTTAGGTAATTTATAGCTGTAGCTGCGTGGAACCGGCCCGAATACTGTACCACCACCGCGCCATTGCGGAGAACGGATAGATCCTTGACGAGCACGACCAGTACCTTTTTGGCGCCATGGTTTACGACCACCGCCACTTACTTCAGAACGATTTTTTACTTTAGATGTACCTTGACGCATAGCTGCACGTTGCATTACTACCGCTTCAAAAAGTACATGTTGGTTTGGTTCAATACCAAATACGGCTTCGTTTAATGTGATTTCACCAACGTTTTGACCGTTTTGGTTAAACAATGCTACTTTAGGCATTGGGTATTTCCTCCTTTCCTAAAAGAATGCTTATTTTGATTTAACCGCACTTTTAACTGTTACTAATGCTTTTCTTGCACCAGGTACGTTTCCTTTTACTAATAAAAGGTTGCGCTCAGTATCAACTTTAACAACAACTAAGTTTTGAACTGTAATGCGCTCTCCGCCCATACGGCCAGCAAGTTTTTTACCTTTGAATACACGGTTTGGAGCAACAGGTCCCATTGAACCAGGACGACGGTGGTAACGAGAACCGTGAGACATAGGTCCGCGAGATTGTCCGTGACGCTTAATTGCACCTTGGAAACCTTTACCTTTTGAAATTCCTGTTACATCAATGATGTCGCCTTCCGCGAAAATATCAACTTTGACTTCTTGACCAACCTCATACTCACTAGCACCACGAAGTTCACGAACGAAGCGCTTAGGAGTAGCGTTTGCTTTAGAAGCATGTCCTTTAGCTGGTTTGTTTGATAACTTCTCGCGAAGATCTTCAAAACCAATTTGGATCGCTTCATATCCATCAGTGTCAACAGTTTTCTTTTGAAGAACTACGTTTGGAGTAGCTTCAATTACTGTTACTGGGATTAACTCTCCGTTTTCAGCAAACACTTGAGTCATACCGATCTTTCTTCCTAAGATTCCTTTGGTCATTAGTCACACCTCCTAGAATAATTTGCTTTTTATTTAAAATTAAAGTTTAATTTCGATATCTACACCAGACGGTAAGTCTAAACGCATTAATGAATCAACTGTTTGTGGAGTTGGATTCACAATATCGATTAAACGTTTATGAGTGCGCATTTCGAATTGCTCACGAGAATCTTTATATTTATGAACCGCACGTAAGATCGTGTAAACTGATTTCTCAGTCGGTAATGGAATTGGACCAGATACCGCAGCACCTGAGCGTTTTGCAGTTTCAACAATTTTCTCAGCAGATTGATCGAGAATTCTGTGATCATACGCTTTTAATCGGATGCGAATTTTTTCTTTTGCCATTATTTTCCCTCCTTTTTCGCCTATTTCTCAGATAGACATTCTCAATGGAAATTTCCTCACACTCGCCATGGCAAAGCGGCCGGGTGTGTCAGCAACCTTCCATATCATCGCAGTCAAAGACCAACATTTTTATTATACTAAAAATGGGCTCACCTTGCAACACTAAAAAAATATTTTTTCTCTAATGTTGAACACTTTTAATATTATATATAACTTCTGTACATTTTGCAAGGAAATATACAAATGGAATCATTTAACTAATAAAGGTATTCATCACATAAAAAAAGAGCAGGATTGAATCCTGCTCTTTGATCCATCAAGATTACTCTTGGATAGATGCTACTACGCCAGCGCCTACTGTACGGCCACCTTCGCGGATTGAGAATTTAGTACCTTCTTCAATCGCGATTGGAGCGATAAGCTCAACAGTCATTTCGATGTTGTCGCCAGGCATAACCATTTCTACGCCTTCAGGAAGGTTACAAATACCAGTTACATCAGTTGTACGGAAGTAGAACTGTGGACGGTAGTTTGTGAAGAATGGAGTGTGACGTCCACCCTCTTCTTTAGAAAGAACGTAAACCTCAGCTTTGAACTTTGTGTGTGGAGTGATTGTACCTGGTTTAGCAAGTACTTGTCCACGTTGGATATCTTCACGAGCTACACCACGAAGTAGTGCACCAATGTTGTCTCCAGCTTCTGCATAGTCAAGAAGCTTACGGAACATTTCAACACCTGTTACTGTAGTTGATTTTGGCTCTTCAGTTAAACCGATGATTTCGATTACGTCACCAACTTTAACTACACCACGCTCAACACGACCAGTAGCAACTGTACCACGACCTGTGATTGAGAATACGTCCTCAACAGGCATCATGAATGGTTTTTCAGTGTCACGAGCTGGAGTTGGGATGTAGTCATCTACAGCAGCCATAAGCTCGATAATTTTTTCTTCCCACTCAGCGTCTCCTTCAAGAGCTTTAAGAGCAGAACCTTTGATTACTGGTACATCGTCACCAGGGAAGTCGTATTCAGAAAGTAAGTCACGTACTTCCATTTCTACTAATTCTAATAACTCTTCGTCGTCTACCATGTCACATTTGTTTAAGAATACAACAAGGTAAGGTACACCTACCTGACGAGATAAAAGGATGTGCTCACGAGTTTGTGGCATTGGGCCGTCAGCAGCAGATACTACTAAGATACCGCCGTCCATTTGAGCAGCACCAGTGATCATGTTTTTAACATAGTCAGCATGTCCTGGGCAGTCAACGTGTGCATAGTGACGGTTTTCAGTTTCGTACTCAACGTGTGCAGTTGAGATTGTGATACCACGCTCGCGCTCTTCTGGAGCAGCGTCGATCATGTCATAAGCCATAGCTGCACCTTTACCACTGCGCTTAGCAAGTACAGTTGTGATAGCAGCTGTTAATGTAGTTTTACCATGGTCAACGTGACCAATTGTACCAATATTAGCATGTGTTTTCGAACGGTCAAATTTTTCTTTAGCCATTTGAAAATCCTCCTTAACCTTTTAAGTAAGTATCGTATAGATATATGTGTTGCTGTGAAAGTAAATTTTGTTCACTTTCACAGCGTACATAAGTAGTTATACTTCAATAAAGAATGAAAATCAATTATTCACCTTTATTTTTTTTGATAATTTCTTCTGAAATTGTTTTAGGTACTTCTTCGTAGTGATCGAAGTGCATAGAGTACGTTCCGCGACCTTGTGTGTTAGAACGTAATGCAGTTGCGTAACCGAACATTTCAGAAAGTGGAACGAATGCACGTACAACTTGAGCGTTACCACGCGCTTCCATACCCTCTACACGTCCACGACGGGAAGTGATGTCACCCATGATGTCACCTAAGTACTCATCTGGAATAACAACCTCTACCTTCATCATTGGCTCAAGAATGACTGGATTACATTTCTTCGCAGCATTTTTAAGAGCCATAGACGCAGCAATTTTAAACGCCATCTCACTGGAGTCTACATCATGGTAAGAACCATCGAATAAGCGAGCTTTAACGTCGATTAATGGGTACCCAGCTAATACACCGTTGCCCATAGCATCTTCAAGACCAGCTTGAACTGCAGGGATGTACTCACGAGGTACTGTTCCACCTACGATACCGTTCTCGAATTCGAAGCCTTTGCCCTCTTCGTTAGGTGAGAATTCGATCCATACGTGACCGTATTGACCGCGACCACCAGATTGACGAGCAAACTTACCTTCAACTTCAGCAGCAGCGCGGAATGTTTCACGGTATGCTACTTGAGGAGCACCAACGTTAGCTTCTACTTTGAATTCGCGACGCATACGGTCAACGAGGATATCAAGGTGAAGCTCACCCATACCAGAGATGATGATTTGTCCAGTCTCTTGGTTTGTTTCCGCACGGAAAGTTGGATCTTCTTCTTGTAACTTTTGTAGAGCTGTTGTCATCTTATCTTGGTCCGCTTTTGACTTCGGCTCAACAGATAAAGAAATAACAGGCTCAGGGAATTCCATTGACTCTAAGATAACAAGGCTCTTCTCATCACATAGAGTATCACCAGTTGTAGTATCTTTTAGACCTACAGCTGCAGCGATATCCCCTGCATATACTTGAGAAATCTCTTCACGAGAGTTAGCATGCATTTGTAGAATACGTCCTACACGCTCACGCTTACCTTTCGTAGAGTTTTGCACGTATGAACCAGAGTTTAATACACCAGAGTATACGCGGAAGAACGTTAACTTACCAACGTAAGGATCCGTCATAACTTTAAATGCTAGAGCTGAGAACGGAGCCTCATCGCTAGATTCGCGAGTTACTTCTTCGTCTGTATCAGGTGTAGTACCTTTGATTGCAGGAACATCAACTGGTGCAGGTAAATAGTCGATTACAGCATCTAACATAAGCTGAACGCCTTTGTTTTTGAATGCTGAACCACAAAGAACAGGGAAAAATTCAACGTTGATTGTACCTTGACGGATAGCAGCTTTCAACTCATCGTTTGTAAGCTCTCCCTCTTCAAGATATTTCATCATTAATTCTTCATCAAGCTCAGCTGCAGCTTCTACTAATTTCGCACGGTATTCTTCCGCTAATTCTTGATATTCTTCAGGAATTTCGCGAGTTTGAATATCTGTACCTAAATCATTTCCGTAGAAAGTTGCTTTCATTTCGATCAAGTCGATGATTCCTTCGAATTGATCTTCAGCACCGATAGGAAGTTGAACCGGGTGAGCGTTTGCTCCTAAACGGTCATGGATAGTTTTTACAGAGTATAAGAAATCTGCACCGATCTTGTCCATTTTGTTAACGAACACGACACGTGGTACTCCGTAAGTTGTTGCTTGACGCCAAACTGTTTCAGTTTGAGGCTCTACACCTGATTGAGCGTCAAGTACAGCAACAGCACCATCAAGTACACGTAAAGAACGCTCAACTTCTACTGTGAAGTCTACGTGTCCAGGTGTATCGATGATGTTAACGCGGTGGCCTTTCCATTGAGCAGTTGTTGCAGCAGATGTGATAGTGATACCACGCTCTTGCTCTTGCTCCATCCAGTCCATTTGTGAAGCTCCTTCATGAGTTTCACCAATTTTGTGGATACGGCCAGTGTAGTAAAGGATACGCTCAGTTGTTGTTGTTTTACCAGCATCAATATGAGCCATGATCCCGATATTACGAGTGTTTTCTAAGGAGAACTCTCTAGCCATGGGGTCTTTCTCCTTCCTTTGCTAAGTATTAGGTTAGTTTTATTTTCAGAGCTGTTAAGCATAAATATCCTAACAGCTCTAAATAATATATTATATTACCAGCGATAGTGAGCAAACGCTTTGTTTGCTTCTGCCATTTTGTGAGTGTCTTCACGTTTCTTAACGGAAGCACCAGTGTTGTTAGCTGCGTCTAAGATTTCGTTCGCTAAACGCTCTTCCATCGTTTTTTCACCGCGAAGGCGAGTATAGTTTACTAACCAACGAAGACCAAGAGTCGTACGGCGCTCTGGACGAACTTCTACCGGTACTTGATAGTTAGAACCACCTACACGACGTGCTCTAACTTCTAATACAGGCATAATGTTTTTAAGAGCTTGTTCGAATACTTCCATTGGCTCTTTACCAGTACGGTCTTTAACGATATCGAATGCATTATAAAGAATTTCTTGAGCTTTACCTCTCTTACCGTCAATCATCATTTTGTTGATAAGACGGCTTACAAGTTTAGAATTGTAAATCGGATCTGGTAAAACGTCACGCTTTGCAACAGGTCCTTTACGTGGCATTTGATTTCCTCCTTTCGTATTGCATACTATAGTTTGCTTTTATTATTTTTTCGCTGCTTTTGGTCTCTTAGTACCATACTTAGAACGACCTTGCATACGGTTGTTAACACCTGCAGTGTCAAGCGCACCACGAACGATGTGGTAACGTACCCCTGGTAAGTCTTTTACACGTCCACCGCGAATTAATACTACGCTGTGTTCTTGTAAGTTGTGACCGATACCAGGAATGTAAGCTGTTACCTCAATACCGTTAGTTAAACGTACACGAGCATATTTACGAAGCGCGGAGTTCGGCTTCTTAGGTGTCATAGTACCCACACGCGTACAAACCCCACGTTTTTGTGGAGACATTACGTTAGTTTGCGCTTTTTTGAAGCTGTTGTAACCTTTGTTTAACGCAGGAGATTTTGATTTTTCTACTTTGCTTTCGCGTCCCTTACGTACTAATTGGTTAATAGTAGGCATTTATGTTCCTCCTTTCAGACTTTTTTAAGACCACATACCCAGGTGGTTCATTTTTAAACAAAAAACAAAGTTTTTGAAACTAATACAGTTCAAAAACATGTTAACTAATTATTGCAACAGCAGAAGCTCCAACTTCTATATTACAAGCTCTTCCAAGCTTTTTCATAGAATCTACATAAGAAACTGGGGTTTGAAACTCAATAGCTGTCTGAATCACCTTTTCAACAAGGTGTGGATCAGCATCTTTTGCCACAAATACCTCTTGTACTCTTTGATTTCTAAGAGCTTTGACTGTTTGCTTCGTTCCTACAATCACTTCTTTTGCTTTTGCTACTTTTTCATAAGACATAATATCCTCCAAAGTAACAGGTGGTTTATAGGAGCACCTTTGTTATAGTAACATTCTCCCGAATGGATGTCAACATCAAAAAATGATTTTTTTGTCCCATCCATTCAAGAGAATGTGGATATAAAAACTAGTTTGCTTTAGTCAATCATGACAGGCTCTTCAGTTTGATGTGCAACCGGATCTGCTGAACGGTATCGAGTCATACCTGTTCCTGCTGGAACCAACTTACCGATAATAACATTTTCTTTCAAGCCTAGCAACTCATCACGTTTTCCTTTAATTGCTGCATCTGTAAGAACACGAGTCGTTTCTTGGAAGGATGCTGCAGATAAGAAGGAATCTGTTTCAAGTGATGCTTTTGTAATACCAAGAAGAACAGGGCGACCTGTAGCAGGACGTTTTCCTTCTAGTAAAACTTTTTCGTTCGCATCAGTAAACTGGTGAACATCTAATAGAGAACCAGGCAATACATCTGTATCTCCTGCATCCATTACGCGCACTTTACGAAGCATTTGGCGTACCATAACTTCAACGTGCTTATCACCAATTTCTACCCCTTGCATACGGTATACTTTTTGTACTTCACGCAACAAGTACTCTTGTACAGACGTAATGTCTTTTACTTTTAGTAATTCTTTTGGATCAATTGAACCTTCTGTCAGCTCTTGACCGCCTACAACTTGTTGGCCTTCTGCCACTTTAAGTCTTGCGCTATAAGGAGCTGTGTACGTACGGGACTCAATGTCACCTTGAACAACGATTTCGTGCTGACGGTCGCGCCCTTCGTTAATAGCCGTTACTGTACCTGCAATTTCAGAGATGACAGCTTGACCTTTCGGATTACGCGCCTCAAACAACTCTTGGATACGAGGTAAACCTTGAGTGATATCGTCTCCGGCAACCCCACCTGTATGGAATGTACGCATTGTTAACTGTGTACCTGGTTCACCGATGGATTGAGCAGCAATGATACCAACTGCTTCACCCACTTCAACCTCTGCACCAGTTGCCAAGTTACGGCCATAACATTTTTTGCATACACCGTGACGCGTGTTACATGTAAAGGCAGAACGAATCCATACCTCTTCCACTCCAGCATCGACGATAGTTTTAGATGTATCTTCTGTAATCAATTCGTTTTCACCAACGATGATTTCATTCGTTTCTGGGTTTCGAATTGATTTTCTCGCATAACGTCCGACTAAACGCTCTTCCAGATGTTCGATTACTTCTGTACCGTCTTTTAATGACGCTACAAGAAGGCCGCGGTCTGTTCCGCAATCATCTTCACGAATGATAACATCTTGGGCTACGTCTACTAGACGGCGTGTAAGGTAACCAGAGTCAGCTGTTTTAAGAGCCGTATCGGCAAGACCTTTACGCGCACCATGCGTAGAAATAAAGTACTCTAATACTGTTAAACCTTCACGGAAACTTGATTTGATCGGTAATTCGATGATTCGCCCAGCCGGGTTGGCCATGAGTCCGCGCATACCTGCAAGCTGAGTGAAGTTGGACGCGTTACCACGGGCACCTGAATCACTCATCATGAAGATTGGGTTGCGGCGGTCTAGAGACGCCATCAATTTGCCTTGGATTACATCTTTTGCTGCACTCCAGATAGCAATAACACGATCATAACGCTCATCTTCTGTAATTAAACCACGTCTGAATTGCTTCAATACGTTATCTACTTTAATTTGAGCGTCTTTCAAGATTTGTTCTTTTTCCCCTAATACTACGATATCCGCTACACCAACGGTAATACCAGCTTTAGTGGAATATTTGAACCCTAAATCTTTCATGCGGTCAAGCATTTTAGACGTTTCTGTGATTTTGAAACGTTTGAATACTTCTGCAATGATGTTCCCAAGAATTTTCTTTTTGAACGGGTCGATAATTGGTTGGTTCTTAATGAACTCTTTCACATCGGCACCCTTATCAACAAAGTACTTCTCAGGTGTTTTCACTTCAAGGTTCTGCTTTGTCGGTTCATTAATATATGGGAATGACTTCGGTAAAATCTCGTTAAAGACTAATTTACCGACTGTCGTTACTAACAACTGTTGGTTTTGCTCTTCTGTAAATGTTTCATTATGAAGAGAACCTGCGTATACAGCGACACGTGTATGCAGATGAACATAACCGTTTTGGTACGCTAGCAATGCTTCATTTGTGTCCTTGAACACCATACCTTCTCCAACTGCACCTTCACGCTCTAATGTTAAGTAGTAGTTACCTAATACCATATCCTGTGAAGGAGTAACAACCGGCTTCCCGTCTTTCGGGTTTAGGATGTTTTGAGCCGCAAGCATTAACAAACGAGCCTCTGCTTGAGCTTCTGAAGAAAGCGGTACGTGGACGGCCATTTGGTCACCGTCAAAGTCGGCATTGTATGCTGTACATACTAACGGGTGCAAACGAATTGCACGCCCTTCTACAAGAGTCGGTTCAAACGCTTGGATACCTAGTCTGTGAAGAGTCGGTGCACGATTCAGCAACACCGGGTGCTCTTTAATAACAGATTCTAAAACATCCCATACTTCTGGTTGAACGCGCTCAATTTTACGCTTGGCACTCTTAATGTTGTGCGCCAAACCACGCTCCACTAACTCTTTCATAACAAAAGGTTTAAACAGCTCTAAAGCCATCTCTTTTGGCAACCCACATTGATACATCTTTAAGTTCGGACCTACAACGATAACCGAACGTCCAGAGTAGTCAACACGTTTTCCTAAAAGGTTTTGACGGAAACGACCTTGTTTACCTTTTAACATGTGAGAAAGTGATTTTAATGGACGGTTACCAGGACCAGTAACCGGACGACCACGACGGCCGTTATCGATTAAAGCATCGACAGCTTCTTGAAGCATACGCTTTTCGTTTTGAACGATGATGCTTGGTGCTCCAAGATCAAGAAGACGCTTCAAGCGATTGTTACGGTTGATTACACGACGGTACAAATCATTCAAGTCAGAAGTTGCAAAGCGACCTCCGTCAAGCTGAACCATTGGACGCAGTTCAGGTGGAATGACAGGTAATACGTCTAAAATCATCCAAGAAGGCTCATTTCCAGAGTTACGGAATGCTTCAAGCACTTCTAATCGCTTAATAGCACGCGTACGGCGCTGTCCTTGAGCAGTTTTTAATTCTTCTTTTAATGAATCAACCTCTTTTTCAAGATCGATATCTTGAAGAAGCTTCTTAACTGCCTCAGCTCCCATAGAAGCTTGGAACGTTTGACCGTATTTGTCGCGGTAAGCGCGGTATTCTTTTTCAGAAAGTAATTGCTTTTTCTCAAGCGGTGTATCACCTGTTTCTGTCACTACATAAGAAGCAAAGTAAATGATTTCCTCTAGCGCACGAGGGGACATGTCTAAGACAAGTCCCATACGGCTAGGGATACCTTTAAAATACCAAATATGAGAGACAGGTGCAGCTAATTCAATATGACCCATACGCTCACGACGTACTTTTGCACGAGTAACTTCTACTCCGCATCGATCACATACAACACCTTTATAACGTACACGTTTATATTTACCACAATGACATTCCCAATCTTTTGTTGGGCCGAAAATGCGCTCACAGAATAACCCGTCTTTTTCTGGCTTTAACGTACGATAGTTAATCGTTTCTGGTTTTTTGACCTCGCCATAAGACCAAGAACGGATTTTATCAGGTGAAGCAAGACCAATTTTCATATACTCAAAGTTATTTACATCTAGCAAGGGGCCTACCTCCCTTTTAGTCTCCAGGTTTTCCCTTATATAGTAAAACGCTTAGCGTAAATTACTCTTTCACAACAGGGGCTTTTTGTTCTTCTTCCACAAGCTCCCTTTCAGACTCCATCATGATGTTATCATTTGATTGCTCATGCTCATCATCAATGTCTGAAATTTCGATTTCTTTCTCATCACCGGACAACATCTTAACGTCCATTCCTAAACTTTGAAGCTCTTTAATCAATACTTTGAATGATTCAGGGATGCCTGGCTCAGGAACGTTTTCTCCTTTAACGATGGCTTCATATGTTTTCACACGTCCAACAACGTCATCGGATTTAACGGTTAAGATTTCTTGTAATGTATAAGCAGCACCGTATGCTTCAAGTGCCCAAACCTCCATCTCACCGAAACGCTGACCACCGAATTGAGCTTTACCTCCAAGCGGCTGTTGCGTTACTAATGAGTAAGGACCAGTTGAACGAGCATGAAGTTTGTCATCAACCATGTGCGCCAATTTAATCATGTACATGACACCAACTGATACACGGTTATCAAACGGTTCACCTGTTCGTCCATCATAAAGAACTGTTTTAGCATCACGAGACATGCCAGCTTCTTCGATTGTTGCCCATACATCTTCTTCACGCGCACCATCAAATACAGAAGATGCAACATGAATGCCTAATTTACGAGCAGCCATTCCTAAATGAAGCTCTAGTACCTGACCGATATTCATACGAGATGGTACCCCTAATGGGTTCAACATGATATCGATTGGTGTACCGTCTGGTAAGTAAGGCATGTCTTCCTCAGGCAAGATGCGGGAGATAACCCCTTTGTTACCATGTCGTCCGGCCATCTTATCGCCTTCAGAAATTTTACGTTTTTGAACAATATATACACGAACTAGTTGGTTTACACCTGGTGGCAATTCATCGCCGTCTTCACGGTTGAAGACCTTAACATCAAGAATAATTCCACCGCCGCCGTGTGGTACACGAAGAGAAGTATCGCGAACTTCTCGTGCTTTTTCACCGAAAATAGCGTGTAATAAACGTTCTTCAGCTGTTAATTCCGTTACACCTTTTGGTGTTACTTTCCCAACCAGCAAATCTCCGTCTTTTACTTCAGCACCAACGCGGATAATTCCACGCTCATCCAAGTTACGAAGGGCATCTTCCCCAACGTTTGGAATATCACGTGTGATCTCTTCAGGTCCTAATTTCGTATCACGAGATTCAGACTCATACTCTTCAATATGAACAGATGTATAAACATCATCTTTTACCAAGCGCTCGCTCATGATGATCGCATCTTCATAGTTGTATCCGTCCCAAGTCATGAATCCAACAAGAACATTGCGTCCTAAAGCCAATTCTCCAAGCTCCATGGACGGTCCGTCTGCTAGGATTTCTCCTTTTACTACTTCATCGCCAACTGATACGATTGGACGTTGATTGTAGCAAGTTCCTTGGTTTGAACGAATGAATTTTAATAAATTATATTTATCAAGATTACCTTTGACTCTTTGGCCATCTACTTCTTCATAACGTCTCACCCAAACTTGCTTCGCTTCTACACGCTCAACAATACCAGGGTGTTTACAAATAACAGCTGCTCCTGAATCTTTTGCTGATACATACTCCATTCCTGTACCAACGATTGGAGCTTCCGGTTTTAACAACGGAACTGCTTGACGTTGCATGTTCGCACCCATCAATGCACGGTTTGAATCGTCATTTTCTAAGAACGGAATACATGCTGTTGCAGCAGATACAACTTGTTTTGGTGATACGTCCATGTAGTCAACACGGTCACGTTTAACTACCGTATTTTCACCACGGAAACGTGCAACGATGTTTTCATCCAAGAATGAGCCATCTTCATCTAGACGAGCATTCGCCTGTGCTACTACATAGTTGTCTTCTTCATCAGCTGTTAAATAATCAATACGCGCCGTAATTTTACCTGTTTCCGGATCTACACGACGGTACGGTGTTTCAATAAACCCAAACTTATTCACTTTTGCAAATGAAGAAAGGGAGTTAATTAACCCGATGTTCGGACCCTCTGGAGTCTCAATTGGACACATACGTCCATAGTGAGAGTAGTGAACGTCACGAACTTCGAAGCCAGCACGTTCACGTGTCAAACCACCAGGACCTAATGCAGATAAACGACGTTTATGCGTTAATTCTGCTAATGGATTTGTTTGATCCATGAACTGTGATAACTGAGAGCTTCCGAAGAACTCTTTAATCGCTGCAATAACTGGTCGGATGTTAATCAACTGCTGCGGTGTAATCGTGTTTGTGTCTTGAATAGACATTCTTTCACGTACAACACGCTCCATACGGGATAAACCAATTCGGAATTGGTTTTGCAATAATTCTCCAACTGAACGCAGACGGCGGTTACCTAGATGATCAATATCATCTGTGTCTCCTACATGATGCAATAAGTTAAAGAAATAGCTGATGGAAGCTAAAATGTCAGCTGGTGTGATATTTTTCACTTCTTCAACTACATACGCATTCCCAAGAACATTGATTACTTTTTCTCCATCCGGATCGTTTGGAGCATGAATTTTAATAGACTGAAGGGTAATGCTATCTTCTAACACACCACTTACAGGATTGTAATTTTTGAAGTTTACTCCATTTTCAATCATCGGCAAAATGCGGTCCAGTGTACGACGGTCAATCATTGTACCTTTTTCTGCAATGATTTCGCCTGTTTCTGGATCAACGAGTGTTTCAGCTAAACGTTGATTGAATAGTCGATGTTTAATATGAAGTTTTTTATTAATTTTATAGCGTCCCACATTCGCTAAATCATAGCGTTTTGGATCAAAGAAACGGGATACTAAAAGCGTTTTTGCGTTTTCTACAGTTGGTGGTTCACCAGGACGTAAACGCTCATAGATTTCTAATAACGCTTTTTCTGCATTTTCTGTATTGTCTTTTTCAAGAGTATTACGTAAATACTCATTGTCACCGATTAAATCGATGATTTCTTGATCAGACCCGAAGCCAAGAGCACGAAGCAGTACAGTCACTGGAAGTTTACGGGTACGATCAATACGTACATATACAACGTCCTTAGCATCTGTTTCGTATTCCAACCATGCACCTCGGTTTGGAATAACGGTAGCTGTATAGCCTCTTTTACCGTTTTTATCAATTTTACCACTGTAATACACACTTGGTGAGCGAACTAACTGGGAAACGATAACACGTTCAGCACCATTGATGACAAACGTACCTGTTTCCGTCATGAGCGGGAAGTCACCCATAAATACATCTTGGTCTTTTACTTCCCCAGTCTCTTTATTAATTAAGCGCACTTTCACACGAAGAGGCGCTGCATACGTTACATCTCGCTCTTTTGATTCTTCTACAGAATATTTTGGTTCGCCTAGGCTGTAATCAATGAATTCAAGTGATAAATTGCCAGTAAAGTCTTCAATCGGAGAAATATCCTGAAACATTTCTCTAAGACCCTCATCAAGAAACCATTGATATGAAGAGGTTTGAATTTCAATAAGGTTTGGTAATTCTAATACCTCGCTGATACGAGCATAACTTCTTCGTTGGCGGTGGCGTCCATACTGAACTAGTTGACCTGTCAACTCATTCACCCCTCAAATAAAGCGTTATTGTTAATAAATTAAACATTGATAATAAACAAGAAAATGTTTATTATTAAACAAAAGAAAAATGGCTTCTTTTAAATAGGAAACCACAACTTTCTAAAAAACGAACTATTGATTTTATTAGCATTTCCATACAAACCAAATTTATACATTTTATGTATAATAAAAGCTTATACAGAATAATGACATATTGGCATTTTATAATACTACCACAACGACTTTTACTCGTCAACCTTTTTTGCACGTATTATATAATAACCTTTTTTCTTTTCCACTACCTCAACTTCTCCAAATAAAGATTCCAACTTCTCTAAGGCAGATGGCGCCCCCTGCTTCTTTTGGATAACTACCCAAAGCTCTCCACCAGGCAAAAGCCGTTGGACAGCCCCTTCCAAAATAGCATGAACAACCGTTTTCCCCGCCCGAATAGGAGGATTTGTTAAAATAGCCGCATATTGCTCGTACGGTTTTACTCCATCATAACAATGGCTATTGAAAACATGCACATTCAAAATGTTATTCTTTTGTGCATTGAGTCGAGCTAATTCCATCGCTCTTTCGTTCACATCCACCATATGTACAACGGTTGATGGTCGCTCTTTCGCTAACGACAGACCAATCGGACCATAACCGCACCCAACATCTAAAATTGGACCTTCTACCTCAGAGAAAGCAAAAGCTTCTATTAATACCCGGGACCCAAAGTCGACTTCCTTTTTCGAAAAGACCCCTTGATCTGTGGTAAAAATCAATTTATTGCCACGAAGCGTGAAATCCCAAACTTGACGGTCGCTTGCCACAGATGGTTGATTGGAGTAATAATGTTCCGCCAACACAACCAACCTCCTTCTATTGTATTTAAAGCTCATCCACTATTCAGTATAAAGCTCTCTGTCGACAAAATCAAAAAAGCTCGCTTATGATAAGCGAGCTTTCAATAGACTAAATGGAAATTACTTAACTTCTACAGAAGCGCCAACTTCTTCAAGTTTAGCTTTCATTTCTTCAGCTTCTTCTTTAGAAACGCCTTCTTTAAGAGCTTTTGGAGTGTTGTCAACTAATTCTTTAGCTTCTTTCAAGCCAAGACCAGTGATTTCACGTACAACTTTGATAACTTTGATTTTTTGAGCACCAGCGCTAGCAAGTACTACTTCAAATTCAGTTTGCTCAGCAGCAGCGTCGCCACCAGCAGCGCCACCCATAACAGCTACAGGAGCAGCCGCAGTTACACCAAACTCTTCTTCGATAGCTTTTACTAAGTCGTTAAGTTCTAAAACAGTCATATTTTTAACCGCTTCAATGATTTGTTCTTTAGTCATTTTAATATCCTCCTTATTTTTGCTTTTCATATTATTGAAACAAGATTTGGGTTTAAATTAAGCGCCTTGCTCTTCCTTTTGATCAGCAACAGCTTTTGCAGCAAGTGCAAGGTTGCGGATTGGAGCTTGAAGAACGCTAAGCAACATAGAAAGTAAGCCTTCGCGAGATGGAAGTTCAGCAAGAGCTTTAACTTCTTCAACAGTCGCGATGTTTCCTTCGATAACACCAGCTTTGATTTCTAGAGCTTCATTCTTTTTAGCGAAGTCGTTTAATACTTTCGCAGGAGCGATTACATCTTCAGCACTGAAGGCAATTGCATTTGGACCTGTTAAGTATTCGTTTAAACCAGCTAATTCAGCCTCTTCAGCAGCACGACGAGTTAAAGTGTTTTTGTATACTTTGAACTCAACGCCAGCTTCACGTAAAGTTTTACGAAGTTCAGTTACTTGCGCAACTGTTAAACCACGGTAGTCAACAACAATTGTTGATTTGCTTTCACGTAATTTAGAAGCGATTTCAGATACTACTTGTTTTTTAGCTTCAACTACTTTGCTCATTGTTACACCTCCTGTAGATTTCGTTCCGTACACTCGTATCAACAAGGTGTAATGCAAACAAATACCTCCATGGCAGACATGGAGGTATTATAAGCATACAAAACACACAAATGCTTTTATAATACACCTCGGCAGGAAATTAAGCCAACCAGGCACCTACTGTCTACGGTACAAATGATTTCTTTTTTAACAACAAAATCTATTATAATAAATGACTCGCTCGAAGTCAAATGGTATTTTCTGTGTAAAATTACTTCGCTACGAATGTCGCTGGATCAACTTTGATTCCAGGGCCCATTGTAGAAGTTACTGCTACGTTCTTCATGTAAGTACCTTTAGCAGCTGATGGTTTTACTTTCATCATTGTTTCGTGAATTGTCGCGAAGTTTTCAACTAACTTTTCGTTTTCGAAAGAAATTTTACCGATTGGTACGTGGATGTTTCCAGCTTTATCAACGCGGTATTCAACTTTACCAGCTTTGATTTCGTTAACAGCTTTTGTTACATCAAATGTTACTGTACCAGTTTTAGGGTTTGGCATTAAGCCTTTAGGACCTAATACGCGACCTAATTTACCAACTTCACCCATCATGTCAGGTGTAGCTACGATTACATCGAACTCGAACCAACCTTGTTGGATTTTGTTGATGTAGTCTGCATCGCCAACATAATCAGCACCAGCAGCTTCTGCTTCTTTCGCTTTTTCACCTTTTGCGAATACTAAAACGCGTTGTACTTTACCAGTACCGTGCGGTAATACAACCGCACCACGAATTTGCTGATCCGCTTTCTTAGGGTCTACGCCTAAACGGAAAGCAACTTCTACTGTTGCGTCAAATTTCGCAGTGTTTGTTTTCTTTACTAATTCGATCGCCTCTGCTACTGCATAAGCTTGTGTACGGTCTACTAATTTAGCAGCTTCTACGTACTTTTTACCTCTTTTAGCCATTGTTAATTTCCTCCTTATGTGGTTTTAGCGGAATAACCTCCCACGAATAAAGGTTGCGAATTGGACGTTTCCTCCCCGCAACCTTCAACAACCTGTTTAAACATGGGATTAGTCTTCGATAACAATACCCATGCTGCGCGCTGTACCTTCAACCATGCGCATAGCAGCTTCTACGCTAGCAGCATTAAGGTCAGGCATTTTTGTTTCAGCAATCTCACGTACTTTATCACGCTTGACTGTTGCAACTTTATTACGATTTGGTTCACCAGAACCAGACTCGATGCCAGCTGCTTTCTTAAGCAATACAGCAGCAGGAGGAGTTTTCGTAATAAATGTAAATGAACGGTCTTCAAATACCGTAATTTCAACAGGGATAATTAGACCAGCTTGATCAGCTGTGCGAGCATTAAATTCTTTACAGAATCCCATGATGTTTACACCTGCTTGACCTAATGCAGGACCAACCGGCGGCGCTGGATTAGCTTTACCAGCAGGGATTTGCAACTTCACCATTTTAATTACTTTTTTAGCCACGAGACACACCTCCTTAAGTCCGTGATGTGGTAATAGGGTAATACCCTCCCACTCAAATGTTCCTTTATATCAAATAAGGAAATTGCATTATAAGTCTCTTGTTTGAGACATACTGACTTATGAAATATTATCATCAATCTGTGATAAATGCAAGTTTTTTGTAATTATATTTTATCAATTTGATTAAAATCTAATTCTACCGGCGTCTCACGCCCGAACATATTTACAAGAACCTTCACTTTGCGCTTGTCCATATCAATCTCTTCAATCGCACCTTCAAAGTTCGCAAAAGGTCCTTCTTTTACCATAACTGTTTCATTTAATTCAAAATCAAAATCAGCAAGGTCGTCATCCATGCCCATTCTCTTTAGAATCATGTTCACTTCGTCAGGTAAAAGCGGCGTTGGCTTGGATCCTGAACCGCTTGATCCTACAAACCCTGTAACACCTGGTGTATTTCGTACGACATACCAAGAATCATCCGTCATGATGATTTCGACTAAAACATAGCCTGGAAATACTTTTTTCTTTGTTACTTTTGTTTTATTATTCTTAATTTCTTTCTCTTCTTCTTCTGGAACTACCACGCGGAAAATTTTATCTTGCATCGCCATTGTTTCAACACGCTTTTCAAGATTTGTTTTCACTTTATTTTCGTATCCAGAATAAGTATGGACAACATACCAATTTTTCTCCATTTACGAGGACTATCCGTCCGTCCCTCCCCAATTACTTTTAAATTAGGATTACACCCGACTTGATCCGTCAACTTTTACATGTTTAGAAAGCAAATTAAAAAACCCGTTTCCGGGCTTTTTAATTAAAAATTTATTCTCCAACTATTATACCATCTTTTTGGCCAATTTATTCAAGCACTAATCGAATTAAAGAAGAAATGCCTAAATCTACCGCAGCAAAAAAAACAGTCATGAGAACAACCGTCGTTAATACAGTAATTGTATAGGTAGTCAGCTCTTTCCTTTTCGGCCAGCTTACCTTTTTCATTTCCCGTACGACGTCACGCAAAAATTTCCCAAGACGATTCATAATATAGGTTACCTCCAATTATACAGGGGTGCTTAATCCGTCAGTTATTCAATAAAACACGATGTTATTTCGTCTCACGATGGCTCGTATGGTTATTGCAAGCCTTGCAAAACTTTTTTATTTCTAAACGCTTTTGAGAATTTTCATCGCTTTTCATGGTTGTATAATTGCGACTGCCACATTCCTCACAAGCGAGTATTACTTTTTTACGCATGTTAAACCACCCAATATATTGATGATGTCCATAAAAAGTTAACACACTGGTTCTTTTCATGTCAATATTCGGCGGGAAAGAAAACTATAAAGTGACTTCCCTATATTCCAAATAGCGCTCGAGTTTCCGCTTCACTCTTTGCAAAGCATTATCAATAGATTTCACATGTCTGTTCAGTTCTTCCGATATTTCTTGATAAGAGCGTCCATCTAAATAAAGGACTAGCACTTTTCTTTCTAAATCACTCAATAGCTCAGCCATTTTTAATTCAATGTCGTCAAACTCTTCCTGATTAATAATTAATTCTTCAGGATCCATAACCTTCGCCCCTGAAATTACATCCATCAAGGTACGGTCTGATTCTTCATCATAAATTGGCTTGTCCAACGATACATATGAATTTAATGGGATATGTTTTTGCCTTGTAGCCGTTTTAATCGCTGTAATGATTTGGCGTGTGATACATAATTCAGCAAACGCCTTAAAAGAAGTTAGCTTGTCTTCCCTAAAATCCCGAATGGCTTTGTATAAGCCAATCATTCCTTCTTGAACGATGTCTTCGCGATCTGCCCCAATTAGAAAATAAGACCTTGCCTTTGCGCGCACAAAGTTTTTATACTTGTGTATTAAATGTTCCAATGCATCGCTGTCACCATTGTGCACCATCTCTACGATTGCTTCATCCTCTAGCTGATCCAAATTTGCATTTGACTTTCTCCCAATTTTAGAGCCCACGCTAATCCCCCCGACCGCATGTAGATAGAAATATTATACAGTAGCTTTTTTTAAAGCGTCAACTGTCTCAGCGCTCTCCTCGTCGCCATTTTTCGAATATTTCTACAACATCATCTGAAAGTTTGATTCGTGCCACCGGTTTTTTTTCCTGAATCGCTTTGACATCCTGTTTAATATCTTTTTCAATCTCCAACATTTCTTCTCTAAGTTCCCGGGCTGATTTCCTTAAGGCACCTTGTCCAAAAATCGCCCACTGCTCTGTAAAATCCGACGTCGCTACATGAATTTGTGTACGGATATCATTTAAAGATATCGCAAGCTTTTCAATGCGTTCATCCGCCGTTTCATTTTCTCTTGTAAAAATGACCTCAACAGTATGATTTTTCGCCTTTTTCTCAATGCCATGTACAAGGTGGGCATCAAATACGATAATGACCTGAAAACCAGTGTACGCTTTGTATTCGGCCATCTTCTCAATTAACAAATCACGGGCAGCCGGTAAATCGGAGTCTTTTAATCGCCGTAATTCCGGCCAGGCACCAATGATGTTGTATCCGTCTACAAGCAGGATATTCATTTTTATCCACCTAGCGGATGGCGTTTACGAAATACCTCATACATTAATAAACTGGCCGCTACGGAAGCATTCAAAGAAGTTACTTGCCCCACCATTGGAAGGCGGACAAGGAAGTCACATTTATCACGGATAATGCGGCTCATGCCTTTTCCTTCACTCCCGACTACCAATAATAGAGGCATTGTTCCATCAAGCTGGCGATAATCATCCGTTCCTTTTGCATCTGTTCCTGCCACCCATAATCCTTTTTCTTTCAACTCATCGATCGTCCTTGATAAATTGGTAACCCGTGTGACAGGGATATGTTCAATCGCTCCCGTCGAAGCTTTAGCCACTGTCGCAGTTAAACCGACTGCTCGGCGTTTCGGTATAATAATTCCGTGCGCTCCCACTGCATCCGCCGTTCTCATAATGGAACCTAAATTATGAGGATCTTCAATTTCATCCAACAATAAAAAGAACGGTACTTCGTTTCGCTCTTCTGCTTTTTGAAACAAGTCCTCCATCTCTGCATATTCATAAGCTGCCACTTGAGCGACGACCCCTTGATGGTTGCCTTCTACCATTTGTTCAATTTTCCGCTTTGGAACGACTTGAGTTAATACTCCGTTTTGTTTTGCTAATTGAATAATTTGATTGATGGAGCCTTTTTGGGCACCTTCTGCTACCCACATTTTATTAATTTCTCTTCCGGATTTTAAGGCCTCTAAGACAGGGTTTCTTCCAATGATGTATTCCTGTTCCATATTATTGGCCTCCTTTCTGTTCTTCGGTTAAACGAATAGCAGTAAAAATGATTTCTTCCATCCGCTGTTCGTTTTTCAGTAAGTAGTGATAACCGATCAATGCTTCAAAAGCGGTACTGTATCGATATGTTTGCACATCCGTATTTTTAGGAACAGTCCCTGATTTTGCGTTACGTCCTCGTTTCAAAACAGCTGTTTCTTCCTCCGAAAAGAAATCCTGGTCTCTTAATGTCAGGACCACTTTTGCTTGCGCTTTAGCTGAAACAAACTGTTTTGCCTGATTATGCAAATGATTCGGCCGAATGCCCCCTTTAGCAAGGAGGTGATGGCGTACATAGACATCAAATACGCTATCTCCCATGTACGCCAGAGCCAAACTATTTAACTGCTTTGCGTCTACTTGTTTTACACTGTCTGTCATGACTGCTTAGCCTCTTTTCCATCTCGTTCCTTGTGCTGTGTCTTCCAAAATGATATTTTGTGCTTTCAGCTCATCACGAATTTGGTCTGCCAAAGCAAAGTCACGATTTTTTCTTGCATCTATACGCTGTTGGATTAATGCTTCAATTTCCTCGTCGAGCAATTCTTCCTCTTCAAAGCTCAAGCCAAGAACATTAGCAAGTAACACCAATTCATCAATAAAAGCTTTCACAACCGTTTTTGATGTGTTTTTTTCTAATAAGTACAGGTTGGCCTGTTTCGATAAATCAAACAATACGGCAATCGCATTAGCTGTGTTAAAATCATCATCCATTTCACGTACAAACGTTTCATGAAGCGCTTGTATCGTCTTCAACCATTGGTCATCATGATCTGTTAGATTATTAGAACTCTCCAATCGATGTTTTAAATTTTGATAAGATGTGTGGAGACGCTCCAATCCTTTTCTTGTATTCTCCAGAATTTCCTCACTGTAGTTAATCGGATGACGATAGTGAACGGATAAAATAAAGAATCGCAACAGCTGTGGAGCATGTTTTTTAATAATGTCATGAACAAGAACAAAATTCCCAAGCGATTTGGACATTTTTTCATTATCAATATTAATATAGCCGTTATGAAGCCAATACTTAGCAAATGGTTTGCCGGTTAAAGCTTCCGACTGCGCAATTTCATTTTCATGGTGAGGGAATGCCAAATCCTGTCCGCCTGCATGAATATCAATGGTCTCTCCAAGGTATTTTCGTGCCATCGCTGAGCACTCAATATGCCACCCCGGTCTTCCCTTCCCCCAAGGGCTATCCCAGTAAATCTCTCCCTCTTTCGCCGCTTTCCATAAAACGAAATCCAATGGATCTTGCTTTTTCTCTCCTACTTCAATTCGAGTACCAAGACGCAGTTCATCAATTGATTGGTGAGACAGTTTTCCGTATTCGTCAAATTTACGTGTACGGTAATAAACATCTCCTCCCGCTTCATAAGCATACCCTTTTTCAATAAGAGCAGAAACAAAGTCAATGATAATATCCATGCTCTCCGTTACACGTGGATGAACTGTCGCCTTTTTGCATCCAAGGGCAGAGACATCTTCAAAATACGCCTCAATAAAACGCTCCGCGATACTTGGCACATCTTCCCCTAATTCGTTAGCGGCTTTAATGAGCTTGTCGTCCACATCCGTGAAATTAGACACGTATTGCACTTCATATCCTTTAAATTCTAAATAACGGCGGACGGTGTCAAACACAATTGCTGGTCGTGCATTTCCGATGTGAATGTAGTTGTATACAGTCGGACCGCATACATACATTTTCACCTTATTTTCTTCCAGCGGTTGAAACTCTTCTTTTTTCCGAGTCAATGTATTGTAAAGTTTAATGCTCATTTTCATACGTCCCTTCCTTTAATTGTTTCAGTTCTTGTCTTAGCTTTTCCATCTCTTCTTCTAGTTCTTTGAACTTATCTGCTACCGGATCCGGTAAATCTCGGTGGTTTAAGTCTTTGCCCACATGAACACCGTTTTGGATTCTCACTTTCCCCGGGATACCGACGACAGTCGAGTTAGAAGGAACAGGGTGTAACACAACCGACCCTGCGCCGATTTTTGAATTAGCTCCTACTGTAATTGACCCAAGAACTTTCGCCCCTGTCGCAATCAAAACATTGTCTTCAATAGTCGGATGCCGCTTTCCTTTTTCTTTTCCTGTCCCTCCCAAGGTCACTCCTTGATAAACCGTAACATTATCTCCTATTTCACACGTTTCCCCTATTACAATTCCCATTCCGTGATCGATAAAAAAGCGGCGGCCGATTTTAGCACCTGGATGAATTTCAATTCCGGTAAAAAAGCGGCTAATTTGTGAGATGGCACGGGCCAGAAAAAACCATTTTCGTTTAAAAAGTGCATGAGCCAAACGATGCGCCCAAATGGCATGCAGTCCGGAGTAAGTTAGGATGACCTCTATATAGCTCCTTGCTGCAGGATCTTGGTCGAAGATAACTTCAATATCCTCTTTTAACACCTTAAACATTTGCCCATCCCCCTATTTTTGATAGTTCATTTTCACAATCATGGAACAAAAAAAAGCCTCTGCGTCTAAGACACAGAGACGTAATGTTTGTTACGCGGTTCCACTCTGTTTAGGCTGATAAAGCCCCAACTCTGCTCTTATAACGGTAGAGAATCCGCTTTTGCCTACTAAAAAATAGTTCTCCGTTCAGCAAAAGGCTCGAAGGTGCACTTCAAAAGGCGGACTCATGAACCGATTTCAGCCAAAGGCGGTTCTCTCTGTAATGGCCGTACTTTTTACTTTTCCTTCTCGACGCTTTTTAACAATATAAATCTATATTCACTATATTATAAAATTTCTCTGTTGTTAACCAATAACTCGCTCTAAACGAGCTAAAACCGTTTCTTTTCCAAGTAAGTGAATCGCCTGTGGAAGGTCTGGCCCATGAGTTTGCCCCGTTGTTGCCACACGAATTGGCATAAATAATTTTTTCCCTTTTTGGCCAGTTGCTTTTTGAACGGCTTTTGTTGCAGCCTTAATCGCATCAGCAGAGAAATCATCTGAAGCTTTCAATTCATCCGCAAACGCCTTTAACACCTCTGGCACTTGCTCTTCTTCTAATACTTCACGCGCTTCACGATTATAGTCAATTTCTTGTTTAAAGAAAAGTTCCGTCAACTCAACAATCTCTGCTCCATAGCTCATTTTTTCCTGATGAAGAACGATTAAGTCTTGAACCCACTTTTTCTTTTCTTCATCCATCGTTTCTTCTACCTTACCTGCTTTAATCAAGTGAGGCAGAGAAAGTTCCACTAATCGATCTACTTCTAGCTGCTTCACGTATTGGTTGTTCATCCAGCGAAGCTTGTTTGTATCAAATAGCGCCGGTGATTTAGACAGGCGTTCTGCATCAAAGATGTTAATGAATTCTTCCTGTGAGAAAATCTCCTCTTCTCCGACTGGAGACCACCCTAAAAGGGCAATAAAGTTGAATAACGCTTCCGGTAAGTAACCTAAATCTGCATACTGCTCAATGAACTGAATGATAGATTCATCACGTTTACTTAATTTTTTGCGGCTTTCATTCACAATTAACGTCATATGTCCAAAGATAGGTGGTTCCCATCCAAGTGCTTCATAGATCATTAATTGTTTAGGTGTGTTCGAAATGTGGTCGTCCCCACGCAAAATATGGGTCATTTGCATTAAATGATCATCTACTGCTACTGCATAGTTGTAAGTAGGCGTCCCATCTTTTTTCACAATAACAAAATCACCAATTCCATTTGCCTCAAAGGAAAGCTCACCTTTTACCATATCATTAAATGTGTAAATTCGTTCGCTTTGGACAGCGAAGCGAACACTTGGCTGGCGGCCTTCTTTTTCCAATTCAACGCGTTGCTCTTCTGTTAAATGGCGGCACTTCCCTGAGTATTGAGGGGTTTGCCCTTCAGCAGATTGCTGTTCACGCTCTTGCTCAAGCTCTTCCTCGGTACAATAACATTTATAAGCCAAGCCTTTTTCAAGCAGTTCTTCCGTATATTTTTGATAAATCTCTGTTCGTTCTGATTGGCGATACGGCCCGTACTCTCCGCCCACATCAATGCTCTCATCCCAATTGATGCCAAGCCATTTTAAATATTTAAGCTGACTTTCTTCTCCGCCCTCAATATTTCTTTTCTTATCCGTATCTTCAATTCGAATGATGAATTTTCCATTTTGATTTTTGGCAAATAAATAGTTAAATAAAGCCGTTCGTGCATTTCCAATGTGAAGATGTCCAGTCGGACTAGGTGCATAACGGACGCGTACTTCTTTTGACATGGTCTGAGTGCCCTCCATTTTATCTAATCGTATGTAGTATCCATCGTTATTTTAACACCAAACAACAGGTTGGCAAAGAACGTCTTTCTTTATTTTTGATAAACGAGTACAGCCGCTTGAGCTGCGATCCCTTCTTCCCGTCCTGTAAAACCAAGCTTTTCTGTCGTGGTTGCTTTTACATTCACTTGAGCAACAGATACTTCTAACAAAGAAGCAATACGTTCCCTCATAACATCAATATAAGGAGCCATCTTTGGCTTTTGAGCGATAATCGTGCAATCAACGTTACTTAGTTCATATCCTTCCGCTTTTGCCATCGCCCAAACTTGCTTCAATAATTCCGCCGAGTCTGCATCTTTAAAGTCTGCTGACGTATCCGGGAAATGCTTTCCGATATCCCCTTTCGCAATAGCTCCTAATATAGCGTCGGAAATCGCATGCAATAAGACATCTGCATCGGAATGACCTAACAATCCAACCGTGTGCGGGATTTCAATTCCCCCTATAATAAGCGGACGCCCTTCAGCGAATTCATGGACGTCAAACCCTTGCCCAATTCGAATGTTCATCTTATTCCCACCTTATTTTGTTTGTTCTCTTTTTTGTAGAATGGCTTCAGCATACCATAAATCTTCAGGAGTTGTTAATTTGATGTTATCATAGTCGCCTTCGACTACTTTAACCCGCTCCCCCAGTTGTTCCACTAAACTAGCATCGTCAGTTCCTAAAAAGGATTGCTTTCGTGCCTCTTCATGGGCTAGCTTAATGAAAGGAACAAGAAAAGCTTGCGGCGTTTGGATAGCCCACAAGCTTGAGCGTTCAATCGTATCGACGATATGGCCGCCTTGAACTCTCTTAATTGTATCTTTAACCGGAACTCCCAACACAGCGGCTTTTTCCTCTTGGGCAACCTGTACTAATTGATGAATGGACTCTCGTGCTACAAATGGTCTCGCCCCATCGTGAATCAACACAATGCCTTCATCGTCTAACGTGTTCAACCCATTATACACACTATGCTGGCGTTCTGCTCCACCTTCAATTAAAGAGCGGACTTTCTGAATGCTGTATGAAGTGAGAAGTTGCTCAAATTCTTTTCGTTCCTCTGGATTAATGACTAAGACAACCTCTTTACACCATTCATCCTGCTCAAATACTCTTAATGTATGAATAATGACAGGAGCTTCACGCAACTTAATAAATTGTTTGTTTTTCCCGGCCTTCATACGCTTTCCTTGCCCTGCAGCAGGAATAACCACCGTATAATTCATAAATGCCTTCTCCTCTATCTTTCTCTTTCACTTTGTCTAAAAGTTATCCGTGGAGGAAACCGTGCTATTTTTTATAACGCCTTTTCTAAAAGCTTTGGTTTGGCAAAAATCATCCGTCCGGCAGATGTTTGCAAAACACTCGTGACAAGTACTTCGATTGTCTTTCCGATATAGTCTCTACCATCTTCTACAACTATCATCGTCCCATCATCTAAATATGCAACACCTTGATTATGCTCTTTTCCATCTTTAATGACAAGTACCGTTAATTCTTCCCCAGGCAATACTACAGGTTTAACAGCATTCGCCAAATCGTTAATGTTCAAGACCGATACGCTTTGGAGCTCACATACTTTATTTAAGTTAAAATCATTTGTAACCACAACACCTGAAGTTAGTTTAGCCAGCTTGACCAACTTACTGTCTACTTCCTGAATTTCATCAAAATCTCCCTCATAAATCTCTACTTTGATGGCCAATTCTTTTTGAATACGGTTTAAAATATCGAGTCCTCTTCTACCACGGTTTCGTTTTAACACGTCGGAAGAATCCGCAATATGCTGCAACTCTTCTAAGACGAATTGGGGAATGACAAGAACCCCTTCTAAAAATCCAGTTTGACAAATATCCGCAATGCGCCCATCAATAATGACACTTGTATCTAAAATTTTGAGTTTTTTCCCTGCTGCTACTCGTTCTGCTTCTTGCTCTTCTTCTGAGGCCTTCTTTTTTCCAATACGGGCAGGAATAGAGAACAAATTGACGAGCTCATCCCTTCTTTTAAACCCCACTTGAAAACCTAAATACCCTAGTAAAATCGTTAAAAAAATAGGGAGCACGGTGTTGACCACTTGAATTTGAACACTCTTTAAAGGTAACACCACAAGATAAGCCACCACTAACCCAAGAATTAATCCCAGACTTCCAAATAACACATCCGTCACGGGGGCTTTTACCAATGTTTCTTCAAACCAACGGATAAAGTTGACGACATAATCGACAACCCAAAATGTCACAACGTAAAACAACAATGCTCCTAATCCAGCATGAACATATGATTTTTCTAAGAACGTCATACCTTGCATATTTAATAAATCTATAAGTTCCGGTATAAAAAAAACACCTAGTGTTCCGCCTGTGATAATAAAAAATAATTGTACAATACGCTTTAACACGTACTCACCTCCCTTTATTCATTATAAACAGTTTACAATGATTGAAACCTCTTATTTGCTATAAAGTCCAATTTGTAATCAAAATGTTATGTTCTAGACGAGCATGTGTTGGTTCGCTATATTTTCCTTCCTAGAAAATACTGTTCTTTTAGTCTTTTCAACCCTTCTTTAATTTTCTTCGCTCGAATTTCGCCAATTCCCTCTACATCATCTAGTTCTTCCACAGATGCGTTGAATACCCCTCTTAAATGTTGAAAATGTTCCACTAGATTTTCAATAATAATAATGGGGAGTCGAGGAATTTTATGAAGCATTCGATACCCCCTTGGCTGAATAGCATCCTCAAAACTCGTATAAACCGGATAGCCCATTAACCGGAGCAGCGTCTGATCATCAAGCAGTACATTGTTAAACATCTCTTGCATTTTCGCAATAATCTTATAAGGGTCTTGCTCTGAATTAAAGGTATAGTCTTTAATAAGCAACACGGCTTCCTGCTCTACATCTGCCAGCAACTCATTCATTTGGAGGCGAATTAAACGTCCTTCTACCCCTAATTCACCAATATAACTTAAAATCTCATTTTTAATTCTCAATACCATTTCAATCCGATGCAAAGATTGAATCACTTCCACATGCGTGACTTGTTCTTCGAACTCCAAGGCCGTTAAATTATTAATCGCGTCATCTAGCACCGCCTTATACTTTTCTAATGTTTCTAAAGCTTGATTTGCTTTTGCTAAGATGACACCAATATCTTTTAACACGTAACGTAAGGAGCCTTTGTATAACGTGATAACGTTTCTTCTTTGAGATATGGCAATCACTAAGGCACCTGTTTGCCTTGCTACGCGCTCAGCTGTTCGATGCCGCATTCCTGTTTCTGAAGACGGAGTCGAGGGGTTCGGAATGAGCTGTGCATTCGCAAATAAAATCTTGCTCCCTTCCTCATTTAAAATAATCGCCCCGTCCATTTTGGCCAATTCGTACAAATGTGCAGGGGTAAATAGGCAATCAATTGAAAAACCGCCATCCACGAGATGCTTCACGTGATCATTATAACCTAGTACAATTAAGCCTCCCGTTTTGGCCCTCAACACATTATCAATTCCTTCTCTGATGGGTGTTCCAGGTGCCACGAGCTTTAGAATGTCAGAGATTTGTTGATCATTGTCCTTTTCTTTTTCCATCCCTATCCCCCTAGCGTGTACTGCAATGCTTCCGCTACAGTCGAAACTCCAATCACTTCCACACCTTTCGGAACAGTCCACCCCCCTAGATTTCGTTCTGGAAGAATCACTCGTTGGAACCCTAATTTAGCAGCTTCTTGTACACGTTGTTCAATCCGAGAAACCCGGCGAATTTCCCCTGTCAGCCCAATTTCACCAATTACTACATCCGTCGCCTGTGAAGAAACATCTCGGAAGCTAGAAGCAATACTCACAGCAACAGCTAAATCAATAGCTGGTTCATCCAGTTTCACTCCACCAGCTACTTTTAAATAAGCATCTTGATTCTGCAATAAAAGTCCAACTCGCTTTTCTAACACCGCCATAATAAGTGACACACGATTGTGGTCAATACCTGTAGCCATTCTTCTCGGATTTCCAAAACTTGTCGGACTAATTAATGCTTGTAATTCTACCAAAACAGGTCTTGTTCCTTCCATTGATGCAACAACGATTGAACCAGCCGCCCCTTGCGAACGTTCCTCTAGGAAAATCTCAGATGGGTTTAGCACCTCTTCCAATCCTACTTCTTTCATCTCAAAGATGCCCATTTCATTCGTAGAACCAAAACGATTTTTTACGGCTCTTAAAATCCGATACGTATGGTGCCTTTCTCCTTCGAAATACAACACCGTATCCACCATATGTTCTAACAATCTAGGCCCGGCAATTGCTCCTTCTTTTGTAACATGCCCGACAATAAAGATTGCAATTCCTTTTGTTTTTGCAATTCTCATTAAATCGGCTGTACACTCGCGTACTTGAGAGACACTCCCTGGTGCTGACGTAATATCGGGGTGATAGATGGTTTGAATAGAATCGATAACAACAAAATCTGGATCCATTTCAGAGATGATGTGCGTAATTAGCTCCAGATTCGTCTCAGAATGTACATATAGTTGAGGGGCATTAATATTGAGTCGATCGGCACGGAGTTTCGTTTGCTTTGTCGATTCCTCTCCGGAAATGTATAACACCTTATAATCACTTTCAGCTAATTGAGCGGATGTTTGTAGAAGCAGCGTGGATTTCCCAATCCCAGGGTCTCCTCCAATTAACACTAAGGACCCTTTAACAATCCCTCCCCCTAATACCCTGTTTAATTCAGCTAACTTCGTAAAAATTCTCGGTTCGCTCGTAGATTCGATTGAACTGATGGATTGAGGTTTTAGCGAAACGGAAGTCGTCGCTCCCGTGAAGGCTCCCCGTCGATTGGCTGTAACTTGCTCGACTTCCTCCACCATTGTATTCCATTTACCGCAGCCCGGGCATTTCCCCATCCATTTAGGTGATTCATACCCACAGTCTTGACACATAAATTTTGTTTTTTTCTTTGCCATGTTGTAACCTCGTTTTTGTTATTTTATCCAATATTACCCAAAAGAATATTCTTCCACCGTCAAGCGCTTTCCTTATAGAATGAGAAAAAAGAAGGCATACGACTTATAAACGTATGCCTGTTGCTTATCAACTATTTTGTCTTATTGGCTAATTCCGCTCGCTTCAATAGAACGAACTTTAAATTCTCCTTCTACCACATCCAGCTCAATTTTTTGGCCTTTTTGGATCGTCCCTTTTAAGAGTTCTTCAGATAAACGATCTTCAATATGCTTCTGAATTGCTCGACGAAGTGGACGAGCCCCGTACTCTGGGTCAAACCCTTCCTCAGCAATCTTAGCAATAGCCTCATCTGTTAAATGTAACTCGATGTCTTGTTCTTTTAATCGAGTAGTTAATTGTTTCGCCATTAGCGTGACGATGTTTTGTAAGTGTTGCTTTTCGAGTGAGTGGAAGACAATGATTTCATCTATACGGTTTAAGAACTCTGGGCGGAAAGCACGCTTAAGCTCGCCCATCACTTTCCCTTTCATGTCTTTATAATCCTGACTCTCATCCTGCACGTTAAAGCCTACATATTTGTTTCTCTTTAGCGTGTCCGCTCCGACATTCGATGTCATAATTAAGATTGTGTTACGGAAGTCAACTGTACGTCCTTTTGAATCTGTTAAACGTCCGTCCTCTAATACTTGCAATAAGATGTTGAATACATCGGGATGCGCTTTTTCAATTTCATCTAATAATACAACCGAATACGGTTTTCTTCTTACTTTCTCTGTTAGCTGTCCACCTTCATCATACCCAACATATCCTGGAGGAGAACCGACGAGACGAGATGTAGAATGCTTCTCCATGTATTCTGACATATCAATTCGAATCATCGCATCCTCGTCACCAAAGATGGATTCGGCCAATGCACGAGCTAATTCAGTTTTCCCTACACCAGTTGGTCCTAAGAAAATAAATGATCCAATAGGGCGTTTTGGATCTTTTAACCCCGCACGTGCTCGGCGAACGGCTTTAGCTACAGCCTTAACAGCTTCTTCTTGACCAATGACACGCGAGTGGAGAATCTCTTCCATATTCAATAAACGCTCTGTTTCCTCCTGAGCGAGTTTGGATACAGGAATACCCGTCCAGCTTGCTACCACCATGGCAATATCTTCAACCGTTACTTCCGAATTTTCTTGGCCTTGTTTTTCTTTCCATTCTTTCTTTGTTTCTTCTAATTCTTCACGTAGTCTTTGCTCTGTATCACGTAATGATGCAGCCTTTTCAAATTCTTGACTTTGGACAGCAGCATCTTTCTCCTTACGCACAGATTCTAATCGTTGCTCCAACTCTTTCAAATTAGGAGGCGTTGTGAAAGAACGTAAACGCACTTTAGAGCCAGCTTCATCAATTAAGTCAATAGCCTTATCCGGCAGGAATCGATCTGAAATATAACGATCTGAGAGTTTCACAGCCTGCTCAATAGCTTCATCTGTAATAGAAACGCGGTGATGTGCTTCATACCGGTCTCTTAATCCTTGTAAGATTTGGATAGACTCTTCCATCGTTGGTTCATCAACTTGAATTGGCTGGAAACGACGCTCTAAAGCCGCATCTTTTTCGATATATTTACGATATTCATCCAACGTTGTGGCGCCAATACATTGCAGTTCGCCTCGAGCTAGAGATGGCTTCAAAATATTTGATGCATCAATTGCTCCCTCAGCTCCCCCAGCACCAATTAAAGTATGCAATTCGTCGATAAATAAAATAATGTTCCCTGCTTGACGAATTTCATCCATTACTTTCTTGAGACGATCTTCAAATTCTCCGCGATATTTTGTCCCAGCTACTACAGTCCCCATATCAAGCGTCATAACACGTTTGTCACGCAAAATTTCAGGCACTTCGTTATTGACAATTTGCTGTGCTAAGCCTTCTGCAATAGCTGTTTTACCAACACCTGGTTCACCAATTAATACAGGATTGTTCTTTGTACGACGGCTCAACACTTCAATCACACGTTGAATTTCTTTGCTACGCCCAATAACAGGATCTAATCTTCCCTCTCTTGCAATAGCTGTTAAATCTCTTGCAAGACTATCAAGAGTTGGCGTGTTAGCATTAGCTGCTGCTCCCCCTTGATGGCTTGATGAAGCTTCATTACTTCCTAGTAACTGAAGTACTTGCTGCCTTGCTTTATTTAAGCTTACCCCTACATTATTTAAAACTCGAGCAGCGACACCTTCACCCTCACGTATAAGTCCTAGTAAAATATGTTCTGTTCCTACGTAAGAATGTCCAAGTTTACGTGCTTCATCCATTGATAGCTCAATAACCTTTTTGGCTCTCGGAGTATAGTGAATCGTTTGTGTAATTTCTTGTCCCCGGCCAATTAGAGACTCGACCTCTTTTTGAATTTTTTCCGGTCCTAAGCCAAGAGCTAGCAGTGCCTTTGCCGCAATCCCTTCACCTTCGCGAACAATTCCTAATAAAATATGTTCTGTTCCAATATTATTATGACCTAAACGCAATGCCTCTTCCTGTGCTAAAGCTAAGACCTTCTGTGCGCGTTCTGTAAATCTACCAAACATCATTTATTCATCACCCTCCATATTTGTATCATTAAATTTTCTTAAGGTCAGACATGCACGAATAATAGATGCTCTTCTAATATCACGTTCGTCAGGCCTTAGAGCTCTTCCTGCGTATTGCTGTAAAAATCCAGGTTGGGTAATAATCATTAATTCATTTAAAATACTTCGTGGTATATCTTTGACATATCCAAGATCAATTCCTAAACGGACATCTGATAAACACCGAGAAGCTTCCTTGGATTCAATAATGCGGCTATAAAGAAGTGTTCCGTAAGAACGGAAAACACGGTCTTCTAACTCTAAATTAGACGTTTTCACTAAAGCATCCCTTGCCGAACGCTCCTGGGCAATAATTTGTTGAACAACACTGTTTAAATGATTAACAATGTCTTCTTCCGATTTGCCCAATGTAATTTGATTAGACACTTGAAATATATTCCCGAGAGCTTCACTTCCCTCTCCATATGTTCCTCGGACCACTAAGCCAAGTTGGTTGATAGCAGGGATAATACGATCTATTTGTCTCGTCATGACTAGAGCAGGTAAATGCATCATCACAGATGCTCTAAGCCCTGTTCCTACATTCGTTGGACAACTAGTCAAGTAACCTACTTGTTCATCAAATGCGTAGTTGACATGTGCCTCAATCAAATCATCCAACTCATTCGCTTTTTGAAGTGCCGCTGAAAGCTGAAGCCCTGGAAATAAACATTGTATGCGTAAATGATCTTCCTCATTCACCATAATGCTGATTTCTTCATTTGGCGAAAGAAGACAAGCTCCAAAATTGGCCTCTTCAGCTAATTGAGGACTAATCAAATGTTTTTCAACTAATACTCTTTTTTCAAGTGGTTTTAAGTCGGTCATCTCCAAGAACTCTAGATTAGACAAAGCAAGGGAAAGATCCTTTATATTCTCCTTAAACATCGCTACAAGTTCCAACGCTTGTTCATTTGTCGCGATAATTGGGAAAGGGTATTGCTCTAAATTTCGAGCTAATCGAATTCGACTGCTTAACACAATATCAGAATCAGGTCCATTTTGGCTCATCCAAGAACTAATCGCTTGATTAAAGAAGGATTCATTCTCCATTTGCCCTTCCCCCTCCTTTTTTATCTCGGATTTGCTTTTCCAACTCTCTTATTTGATCCCTTAACATTGCTGCTTTTTCGAATTCCTCTTGCAAAATGTATTCTTTTAATTTCAACCTTTGTTGCTCTAATTCCTTTTTTAAATGTAGATTGCTTCCGATTCTCTTAGGGATTTTTCCTGAATGAACGTGATTACCAGCATGAAGTCTTTTTAAAAAAGGGGTAAGTGAACTTCGAAAAGTATCATAGCATTGGGAACAGCCGAATCGTCCGAATTTAGCAAATTGCCGATAAGTTAATTGACAGTTTGGACATTGTTCAACCTGACTCGGATTAAAAGGTTGTGTTGAGGCTTCCTTTTGAGAGGAATCCATGTTTAATAGACCGGCTAACAAATTATTAATGGAAAAGCCCGTGCTACCTGACATGCCCAACATCTCTCCATTTTCTTTCGCGCATTGTTCACATAAACGGATTTCTGATTTTTGTCCATTGATTACCTTTGTAAAATGAAGGGTTGCTGGTCTTAAATTACATTGCTCACAAACCATTTTTCCACCTCTCCCGACTTTGAATACACTAGAGGTTCATTATCGATATCTTAAAGCGTTTAACATTGCTTTCAATAACTTTGCTCTCAATTCATCGCGATATGGCAACTCTACTCCGATAACAGAGCGGTCCATAACACTTAACATCATCTTCGCTTCACGGTGAGTAATGACCTCTTCTTCTACTAAACGTATAATAAGATTTTCTGAACTCGTTTGTGCTATCTTATTTGGAATCATACTGAGCACTTGCTCAAATAAATGAGAGGTGTTATGAGATTTCACTTTAATGATTCGTATGAAACCTCCGCCCCCTCGTTTGCTTTCCACTATATATCCTTGCTCTAACGTAAAGCGAGTGTTTATCACGTAATTGATTTGCGAAGGGACACATTGAAATTTATCAGCAATCTCGCTTCTCTTAATTTCCAAAATGTCTTTTTCGCTCGAATTAAGAATTTGCTTTAAATATTGTTCAATGATGTCAGATATATTTCGCATAAGTCCCTCCCTCTGACTTTGACTATATTTGACTTTATCTATAATATAAAATTTATGAAAGTTTTTTTCAAGCATTCTTACTTGCATTTTACGCCTAGCCACTCTATATTGACAAACTGCATCTAAATTCTTTGAAAACTGAAGATATAAATTCTAGCAGGAAAAACGTCTGCTAGGGAAAATCGTCAACGTTCTAACCATTCCCACACTCAACGAAGTAGTGAGTCAGCGTACAAGGTAGTCTGGTGGATGCACTGGTATTCGCAGGCACCCACTACCGTTTTAATTTAATGGTAGTTTAATTATAGGATTACCCAACTTTACCTTTTCAAAACCTGCTGCAAAGATTATAACTAGTAATCTGACGTATGTATTTTCATTTTATTATGGATTATCATATTAAATTTGTCTAATCTTGTGCAAAAAATAAAAAAAGATTAGTCATTTGACTAATCTTTTTAGCGTGCCTGGCAATGTCCTACTCTCACAGGGGGAGACCCCCAACTACCATCGGCGCTGAAGAGCTTAACTTCCGTGTTCGGCATGGGAACGGGTGTGACCTCTTCGCCATCATCACCAGACAATATGAAGGTTATTCCTTCAAAACTAGATAACTGCAGCTGAGAAAAGCACGTTGTGCTTTAAAATTGGTTAAGTCCTCGATCGATTAGTATCAGTCAGCTCCACACGTCGCCGTGCTTCCACCTCTGACCTATCAACCTGATCATCTTTCAGGGATCTTACTAGCTTGACGCTATGGGAAATCTCATCTTGAGGGGGGCTTCATGCTTAGATGCTTTCAGCACTTATCCCGTCCGCACATAGCTACCCAGCGATGCCTTTGGCAAGACAACTGGTACACCAGCGGTGCGTCCATCCCGGTCCTCTCGTACTAAGGACAGCTCCTCTCAAATTTCCTGCGCCCGCGACGGATAGGGACCGAACTGTCTCACGACGTTCTGAACCCAGCTCGCGTACCGCTTTAATGGGCGAACAGCCCAACCCTTGGGACCGACTACAGCCCCAGGATGCGATGAGCCGACATCGAGGTGCCAAACCTCCCCGTCGATGTGGACTCTTGGGGGAGATAAGCCTGTTATCCCCGGGGTAGCTTTTATCCGTTGAGCGATGGCCCTTCCATGCGGAACCACCGGATCACTAAGCCCGACTTTCGTCCCTGCTCGACTTGTAGGTCTCGCAGTCAAGCTCCCTTGTGCCTTTACACTCTACGAATGATTTCCAACCATTCTGAGGGAACCTTTGGGCGCCTCCGTTACATTTTAGGAGGCGACCGCCCCAGTCAAACTGCCCACCTGACACTGTCTCCCACCCCGATGAGGGGTGCGGGTTAGAATTTCAATACAGCCAGGGTAGTATCCCACCGATGCCTCCACCGAAGCTGGCGCTCCGGCTTCCAAGGCTCCTACCTATCCTGTACAAGCTGTACCAAAATGCAATATCAGGCTACAGTAAAGCTCCACGGGGTCTTTCCGTCCTGTCGCGGGTAACCTGCATCTTCACAGGTACTATAATTTCACCGAGTCTCTCGTTGAGACAGTGCCCAGATCGTTACACCTTTCGTGCGGGTCGGAACTTACCCGACAAGGAATTTCGCTACCTTAGGACCGTTATAGTTACGGCCGCCGTTTACTGGGGCTTCGGTTCAAAGCTTCGCTTGCGCTAACCTCTCCCCTTAACCTTCCAGCACCGGGCAGGTGTCAGCCCCTATACTTCGCCTTACGGCTTCGCAGAGACCTGTGTTTTTGCTAAACAGTCGCCTGGGCCTATTCACTGCGGCTCTCTCGGGCTTGCACCCTATCAGAGCACCCCTTCTCCCGAAGTTACGGGGTCATTTTGCCGAGTTCCTTAACGAGAGTTCTCTCGAACACCTTAGGATTCTCTCCTCGCCTACCTGTGTCGGTTTGCGGTACGGGTACCTCCCACCTCGCTAGAGGCTTTTCTTGGCAGCGTGAAATCAGGAACTTCGGTACTTTATTTCCCTCGCCATCACAGCTCAACCTTACGAGAAGCGGATTTGCCTACTTCTCAGCCTTACTGCTTGGACGCGCATATCCAACAGCGCGCTTACCCTATCCTTCTGCGTCCCCCCATTACTCAAACGGTGGGGAGGTAGTACAGGAATATCAACCTGTTATCCATCGCCTACGCCTTTCGGCCTCGGCTTAGGTCCCGACTAACCCTGAGCGGACGAGCCTTCCTCAGGAAACCTTAGGCATACGGTGGATGGGATTCTCACCCATCTTTCGCTACTCATACCGGCATTCTCACTTCTAAGCGCTCCACCAGTCCTTCCGGTCTGACTTCACCGCCCTTAGAACGCTCTCCTACCACGGACATCGTAGATGTCCATCCACAGCTTCGGTGATACGTTTAGCCCCGGTACATTTTCGGCGCAGAGTCACTCGACCAGTGAGCTATTACGCACTCTTTAAATGGTGGCTGCTTCTAAGCCAACATCCTGGTTGTCTAAGCAACTCCACATCCTTTTCCACTTAACGTATACTTTGGGACCTTAGCTGGTGGTCTGGGCTGTTTCCCTCTTGACTACGGATCTTATCACTCGCAGTCTGACTCCCAAGAATAAGTCTTCGGCATTCGGAGTTTGACTGAATTCGGTAACCCGTTGGGGGCCCCTAGTCCAATCAGTGCTCTACCTCCGAGACTCTTATCTTGAGGCTAGCCCTAAAGCTATTTCGGAGAGAACCAGCTATCTCCAGGTTCGATTGGAATTTCTCCGCTACCCACACCTCATCCCCGCACTTTTCAACGTGCGTGGGTTCGGGCCTCCATTCAGTGTTACCTGAACTTCACCCTGGACATGGGTAGATCACCTGGTTTCGGGTCTACGACCACATACTCATTCGCCCTATTCAGACTCGCTTTCGCTGCGGCTCCGTCTCTTCAACTTAACCTTGCATGGGATCGTAACTCGCCGGTTCATTCTACAAAAGGCACGCCATCACCCGTTAACGGGCTCTGACTACTTGTAGGCACACGGTTTCAGGATCTCTTTCACTCCCCTTCCGGGGTGCTTTTCACCTTTCCCTCACGGTACTGGTTCACTATCGGTCACTAGGGAGTATTTAGCCTTGGGAGATGGTCCTCCCAGCTTCCGACGGGATTTCTCGTGTCCCGCCGTACTCAGGATCCACTCAAGAGGGAACGAAGTTTCAACTACAGGGTTGTTACCTTCTTTGACGGGCCTTTCCAGGCCTCTTCATCTACTTCGTTCCTTTGTAACTCCGTATAGAGTGTCCTACAACCCCAAGAGGCAAGCCTCTTGGTTTGGGCTAATTCCGTTTCGCTCGCCGCTACTCAGGAAATCGCAATTGCTTTCTCTTCCTCCGGGTACTTAGATGTTTCAGTTCCCCGGGTCTGCCTTCCATACCCTATGTATTCAGGTAAAGATACTGTTCCATTACGAACAGTGGGTTTCCCCATTCGGAAATCTCCGGATCAAAGCTCACTTACAGCTCCCCGAAGCATATCGGTGTTAGTCCCGTCCTTCATCGGCTCCTAGTGCCAAGGCATTCACCGTGCGCCCTTTCTAACTTAACCATTCGCCTTACGGCTACATGTTTCTTACATTAGAAAAGCTTTCACTTTCCTCAGCTATTACTGTTATCTAGTTTTCAAAGAACAACCATGCACCACTTGGTGCATTTGATATTGAAGGATGAACCTTCAAAACTGAACAAAACGTTTTCGTCAACGATTCTTACTGTCTAGCTACGGCATACGCCTTCGCTTTTCTTAGTAATCCTTAGAAAGGAGGTGATCCAGCCGCACCTTCCGATACGGCTACCTTGTTACGACTTCACCCCAATCATCTACCCCACCTTAGGCGGCTGGCTCCTTACGGTTACCTCACCGACTTCGGGTGTTGCAAACTCTCGTGGTGTGACGGGCGGTGTGTACAAGGCCCGGGAACGTATTCACCGCGGCATGCTGATCCGCGATTACTAGCGATTCCGGCTTCATGCAGGCGAGTTGCAGCCTGCAATCCGAACTGAGAACGGTTTTATGAGATTAGCTCCACCTCGCGGTCTCGCGACTCTTTGTACCGTCCATTGTAGCACGTGTGTAGCCCAGGTCATAAGGGGCATGATGATTTGACGTCATCCCCACCTTCCTCCGGTTTGTCACCGGCAGTCACCTTAGAGTGCCCAACTGAATGCTGGCAACTAAGATCAAGGGTTGCGCTCGTTGCGGGACTTAACCCAACATCTCACGACACGAGCTGACGACAACCATGCACCACCTGTCACTCTGTCCCCCGAAGGGGAACGCTCTATCTCTAGAGTTGTCAGAGGATGTCAAGACCTGGTAAGGTTCTTCGCGTTGCTTCGAATTAAACCACATGCTCCACCGCTTGTGCGGGCCCCCGTCAATTCCTTTGAGTTTCAGCCTTGCGGCCGTACTCCCCAGGCGGAGTGCTTAATGCGTTAGCTGCAGCACTAAGGGGCGGAAACCCCCTAACACTTAGCACTCATCGTTTACGGCGTGGACTACCAGGGTATCTAATCCTGTTTGCTCCCCACGCTTTCGCGCCTCAGCGTCAGTTACAGACCAGAAAGCCGCCTTCGCCACTGGTGTTCCTCCACATCTCTACGCATTTCACCGCTACACGTGGAATTCCGCTTTCCTCTTCTGCACTCAAGTTCCCCAGTTTCCAATGACCCTCCACGGTTGAGCCGTGGGCTTTCACATCAGACTTAAGGAACCGCCTGCGCGCGCTTTACGCCCAATAATTCCGGACAACGCTTGCCACCTACGTATTACCGCGGCTGCTGGCACGTAGTTAGCCGTGGCTTTCTGGTTAGGTACCGTCAAGGTACCAGCAGTTACTCTGGTACTTGTTCTTCCCTAACAACAGAGCTTTACGACCCGAAGGCCTTCATCGCTCACGCGGCGTTGCTCCGTCAGACTTTCGTCCATTGCGGAAGATTCCCTACTGCTGCCTCCCGTAGGAGTCTGGGCCGTGTCTCAGTCCCAGTGTGGCCGATCACCCTCTCAGGTCGGCTACGCATCGTCGCCTTGGTGAGCCGTTACCTCACCAACTAGCTAATGCGCCGCGGGCCCATCTGTAAGTGATAGCCGAAACCATCTTTCAACCAAGGACCATGTGGTCCTCGGTGTTATCCGGTATTAGCTCCGGTTTCCCGAAGTTATCCCAGTCTTACAGGCAGGTTGCCCACGTGTTACTCACCCGTCCGCCGCTGACTTCAGGGAGCAAGCTCCCATCTGTCCGCTCGACTTGCATGTATTAGGCACGCCGCCAGCGTTCGTCCTGAGCCAGGATCAAACTCTCCGAAGAAATGTTTGACTTGCTCATAAAATAAAAATTAAACGTTGACGTTTTGTTGTTTTGTTCAGTTTTCAAAGTTCATTGTCGCTGTGAAGCAACTTTTATATCTTACCATGTTCCCTTTCTCTAAGTCAATCATTTTTTTAAAATGTTTTTTTAGAAGAAACCATGGGATATAAAAAAACTGATTGGTGTCAGTCTTTTTATATTGCCTGGCAATGTCCTACTCTCACAGGGGGAGACCCCCAACTACCATCGGCGCTGAAGAGCTTAACTTCCGTGTTCGGCATGGGAACGGGTGTGACCTCTTCGCCATCATCACCAGACAATATGAAGGTTATTCCTTCAAAACTAGATAACTGCAGCTGAGAAAAGCACGTTGTGCTTTAAAATTGGTTAAGTCCTCGATCGATTAGTATCAGTCAGCTCCACACGTCGCCGTGCTTCCACCTCTGACCTATCAACCTGATCATCTTTCAGGGATCTTACTAGCTTGACGCTATGGGAAATCTCATCTTGAGGGGGGCTTCATGCTTAGATGCTTTCAGCACTTATCCCGTCCGCACATAGCTACCCAGCGATGCCTTTGGCAAGACAACTGGTACACCAGCGGTGCGTCCATCCCGGTCCTCTCGTACTAAGGACAGCTCCTCTCAAATTTCCTGCGCCCGCGACGGATAGGGACCGAACTGTCTCACGACGTTCTGAACCCAGCTCGCGTACCGCTTTAATGGGCGAACAGCCCAACCCTTGGGACCGACTACAGCCCCAGGATGCGATGAGCCGACATCGAGGTGCCAAACCTCCCCGTCGATGTGGACTCTTGGGGGAGATAAGCCTGTTATCCCCGGGGTAGCTTTTATCCGTTGAGCGATGGCCCTTCCATGCGGAACCACCGGATCACTAAGCCCGACTTTCGTCCCTGCTCGACTTGTAGGTCTCGCAGTCAAGCTCCCTTGTGCCTTTACACTCTACGAATGATTTCCAACCATTCTGAGGGAACCTTTGGGCGCCTCCGTTACATTTTAGGAGGCGACCGCCCCAGTCAAACTGCCCACCTGACACTGTCTCCCACCCCGATGAGGGGTGCGGGTTAGAATTTCAATACAGCCAGGGTAGTATCCCACCGATGCCTCCACCGAAGCTGGCGCTCCGGCTTCCAAGGCTCCTACCTATCCTGTACAAGCTGTACCAAAATGCAATATCAGGCTACAGTAAAGCTCCACGGGGTCTTTCCGTCCTGTCGCGGGTAACCTGCATCTTCACAGGTACTATAATTTCACCGAGTCTCTCGTTGAGACAGTGCCCAGATCGTTACACCTTTCGTGCGGGTCGGAACTTACCCGACAAGGAATTTCGCTACCTTAGGACCGTTATAGTTACGGCCGCCGTTTACTGGGGCTTCGGTTCAAAGCTTCGCTTGCGCTAACCTCTCCCCTTAACCTTCCAGCACCGGGCAGGTGTCAGCCCCTATACTTCGCCTTACGGCTTCGCAGAGACCTGTGTTTTTGCTAAACAGTCGCCTGGGCCTATTCACTGCGGCTCTCTCGGGCTTGCACCCTATCAGAGCACCCCTTCTCCCGAAGTTACGGGGTCATTTTGCCGAGTTCCTTAACGAGAGTTCTCTCGAACACCTTAGGATTCTCTCCTCGCCTACCTGTGTCGGTTTGCGGTACGGGTACCTCCCACCTCGCTAGAGGCTTTTCTTGGCAGCGTGAAATCAGGAACTTCGGTACTTTATTTCCCTCGCCATCACAGCTCAACCTTACGAGAAGCGGATTTGCCTACTTCTCAGCCTTACTGCTTGGACGCGCATATCCAACAGCGCGCTTACCCTATCCTTCTGCGTCCCCCCATTGCTCAAACGGTGGGGAGGTAGTACAGGAATATCAACCTGTTATCCATCGCCTACGCCTTTCGGCCTCGGCTTAGGTCCCGACTAACCCTGAGCGGACGAGCCTTCCTCAGGAAACCTTAGGCATACGGTGGATGGGATTCTCACCCATCTTTCGCTACTCATACCGGCATTCTCACTTCTAAGCGCTCCACCAGTCCTTCCGGTCTGACTTCACCGCCCTTAGAACGCTCTCCTACCACGGACATCGTAGATGTCCATCCACAGCTTCGGTGATACGTTTAGCCCCGGTACATTTTCGGCGCAGAGTCACTCGACCAGTGAGCTATTACGCACTCTTTAAATGGTGGCTGCTTCTAAGCCAACATCCTGGTTGTCTAAGCAACTCCACATCCTTTTCCACTTAACGTATACTTTGGGACCTTAGCTGGTGGTCTGGGCTGTTTCCCTCTTGACTACGGATCTTATCACTCGCAGTCTGACTCCCAAGAATAAGTCTTCGGCATTCGGAGTTTGACTGAATTCGGTAACCCGTTGGGGGCCCCTAGTCCAATCAGTGCTCTACCTCCGAGACTCTTATCTTGAGGCTAGCCCTAAAGCTATTTCGGAGAGAACCAGCTATCTCCAGGTTCGATTGGAATTTCTCCGCTACCCACACCTCATCCCCGCACTTTTCAACGTGCGTGGGTTCGGGCCTCCATTCAGTGTTACCTGAACTTCACCCTGGACATGGGTAGATCACCTGGTTTCGGGTCTACGACCACATACTCATTCGCCCTATTCAGACTCGCTTTCGCTGCGGCTCCGTCTCTTCAACTTAACCTTGCATGGGATCGTAACTCGCCGGTTCATTCTACAAAAGGCACGCCATCACCCGTTAACGGGCTCTGACTACTTGTAGGCACACGGTTTCAGGATCTCTTTCACTCCCCTTCCGGGGTGCTTTTCACCTTTCCCTCACGGTACTGGTTCACTATCGGTCACTAGGGAGTATTTAGCCTTGGGAGATGGTCCTCCCAGCTTCCGACGGGATTTCTCGTGTCCCGCCGTACTCAGGATCCACTCAAGAGGGAACGAAGTTTCAACTACAGGGTTGTTACCTTCTTTGACGGGCCTTTCCAGGCCTCTTCATCTACTTCGTTCCTTTGTAACTCCGTATAGAGTGTCCTACAACCCCAAGAGGCAAGCCTCTTGGTTTGGGCTAATTCCGTTTCGCTCGCCGCTACTCAGGAAATCGCAATTGCTTTCTCTTCCTCCGGGTACTTAGATGTTTCAGTTCCCCGGGTCTGCCTTCCATACCCTATGTATTCAGGTAAAGATACTGTTCCATTACGAACAGTGGGTTTCCCCATTCGGAAATCTCCGGATCAAAGCTCACTTACAGCTCCCCGAAGCATATCGGTGTTAGTCCCGTCCTTCATCGGCTCCTAGTGCCAAGGCATTCACCGTGCGCCCTTTCTAACTTAACCATTCGCCTTACGGCTACATGTTTCTTACATTAGAAAAGCTTTCACTTTCCTCAGCTATTACTGTTATCTAGTTTTCAAAGAACAACCATGCACCACTCGGTGCATTTGATATTGAAGGATGAACCTTCAAAACTGAACAAAACGTTTTCGTCAACGATTCTTACTGTCTAGCTACGGCATACGCCTTCGCTTTTCTTAGTAATCCTTAGAAAGGAGGTGATCCAGCCGCACCTTCCGATACGGCTACCTTGTTACGACTTCACCCCAATCATCTACCCCACCTTAGGCGGCTGGCTCCTTACGGTTACCTCACCGACTTCGGGTGTTGCAAACTCTCGTGGTGTGACGGGCGGTGTGTACAAGGCCCGGGAACGTATTCACCGCGGCATGCTGATCCGCGATTACTAGCGATTCCGGCTTCATGCAGGCGAGTTGCAGCCTGCAATCCGAACTGAGAACGGTTTTATGAGATTAGCTCCACCTCGCGGTCTCGCGACTCTTTGTACCGTCCATTGTAGCACGTGTGTAGCCCAGGTCATAAGGGGCATGATGATTTGACGTCATCCCCACCTTCCTCCGGTTTGTCACCGGCAGTCACCTTAGAGTGCCCAACTGAATGCTGGCAACTAAGATCAAGGGTTGCGCTCGTTGCGGGACTTAACCCAACATCTCACGACACGAGCTGACGACAACCATGCACCACCTGTCACTCTGTCCCCCGAAGGGGAACGCTCTATCTCTAGAGTTGTCAGAGGATGTCAAGACCTGGTAAGGTTCTTCGCGTTGCTTCGAATTAAACCACATGCTCCACCGCTTGTGCGGGCCCCCGTCAATTCCTTTGAGTTTCAGCCTTGCGGCCGTACTCCCCAGGCGGAGTGCTTAATGCGTTAGCTGCAGCACTAAGGGGCGGAAACCCCCTAACACTTAGCACTCATCGTTTACGGCGTGGACTACCAGGGTATCTAATCCTGTTTGCTCCCCACGCTTTCGCGCCTCAGCGTCAGTTACAGACCAGAAAGCCGCCTTCGCCACTGGTGTTCCTCCACATCTCTACGCATTTCACCGCTACACGTGGAATTCCGCTTTCCTCTTCTGCACTCAAGTTCCCCAGTTTCCAATGACCCTCCACGGTTGAGCCGTGGGCTTTCACATCAGACTTAAGGAACCGCCTGCGCGCGCTTTACGCCCAATAATTCCGGACAACGCTTGCCACCTACGTATTACCGCGGCTGCTGGCACGTAGTTAGCCGTGGCT
>NZ_JBSWUN010000002.1:0-63288 GCF_056159105.1 Bacillus sp. ABA4_010
TCGTCGCCGCGAAGCAACTTTTATATCCTATCACATTTCTAAACTTAAGGTCAACTCTTTTTCAAAAAAACTTTCCTTTGCGTTAACCTGTTCGAAACGACAAATATAAATATATCAGAATAAAAAAAGTTAATCAACCCATTCCAAAAAAGTTTAAATATTAAAAATAAATATCCTCTCCATTGACTGTAAAACTGAACGTATATAAAAAAAGACAGCTTTGCAGAGAGCTGTCTTTTTTTATCCTAAAATAATTACATTTTAACGATGACGCATTTGCGGGAATAATAATACGTCGCGGATAGAAGGAGCATTCGTCAATAGCATAACTAAACGATCAATCCCAATCCCTAAACCACCAGTTGGAGGCATTCCATATTCCAACGCTTCAATGAAATCATTGTCCATTTCATGTGCCTCGTCATTCCCTTGTTCTTTCTCTTTTAACTGCGCTTCAAAACGTTCTCTTTGATCAATCGGGTCATTTAACTCTGTAAATGCATTAGCATGTTCACGACTCACAATGAATAACTCAAAACGGTCTGTGAAGCGCGGATCTTCATCGTTTTTCTTCGCTAATGGAGAGATTTCCACCGGATGACCGTAAATAAAGGTTGGTTGAATTAACTTCTCTTCTACCTTCTGTTCAAAGAATTCATTAAGAATATGACCAAACTGCATATGCTCAGATACTTCCACTCCGTGCTCTTTCGCCAAAGCACGCGCTTCTTCATCAGTCATTTGCTTCCAGAAATCTACGCCTGTATATTCCTTAACAGCATCAACCATGTGAAGTCTTGTCCACTGAGGAGTTAAATCAACTTCGTACTCTCCATACTGAACCTTTGTCGTACCTAATACTTCTTGAGCAATGTGCGCAATTAAGTTTTCTGTTAAACTCATGATATCTTGATAATCTGCATACGCTTCATAAAGCTCAATCATCGTAAATTCCGGGTTATGTCTTGTAGAGACACCTTCATTACGAAATACGCGTCCGATTTCATAAACTTTCTCAAGTCCTCCGACAATCAGACGTTTTAAGTGCAATTCAATCGCAATACGCATATATAAAGTCATATCCAACGTATTATGGTGTGTGATAAACGGTCTTGCAGATGCTCCTCCAGCAATCGCATGCATCATTGGAGTTTCTACTTCTAAGTAACCTTGGCTATCTAAATAACGACGCATGGATTGAATGATAAGACTTCTCATAATAAATGTACTTTTGCTTTCTGGATTTGTAATCAAATCTAGATAGCGCTGACGATAACGTTGTTCAACATCTTTTAAACCATGGAATTTATCAGGAAGCGGGCGTAACGCTTTCGTTAGTAAAGTGAATTCACTCACTTTAATAGAAAGTTCCCCTACCTTTGTTTTGAAAAGTGAACCTGTCACCCCTACGATATCACCAATATCAGCCGTATTAAAGATTTCATACGATTCTTCACCGATTGAATCTTGTCTTACATATAGCTGAATTTGACCCGTTAAATCTTGTACATGAGCAAAACCAGCTTTCCCTTTGCCGCGTTTTGTCATAATACGCCCTGCTAGTGACACTTCAACTTTTTGTTCTTCTAATTCTTCTTTTGAAAGAGCTTCATATGTAGCAAAAAGCTCTTTAGATGTGTGAGTACGCTCGAAACGTTTACCGAATGGATCCATCCCTTGCTCTCTAAGCTTTTGCATTTTCTCCCTACGGACAAGCAACTGGTCGTTTAATTCTTCATGACTCATATAATCATCTCCATGCCTTATTTTTTATCCCGCTCAAATAGACACCTCTCGCCCTCTCAGAATGAACAAGTACCTATTGTCTATTAGAACTTATATAGGTAAACTAACCTCTTAACAGAAAGAGCATTCCGATGAGGAAAGTTCCATTTTATACAAACAGAAAAAAAGCCAGTATTATACTGGCAGCAAGTAATATTCGTTATGGGTAATTATAGGTTAGCACATTCTAGATGTCAAATGACTTGGGCATCCATTTGCTGCTTTAACTCGACTTCTTCAACGTAATTTTTCAATAAGGTTGTCATCTCATCTCTCGTCGTACATTCATTAACTCCATTTCGAACTTGAGCATTCCCACGAATACCTTTTAAATACCAGGCAGCATGCTTTCTCATTTCACGCACCGCTACATTTTCACCCTTTAAGTCAATCAAACGATTAAGGTGCAATAAACAAACATCAATTTTTTCTCTTATAGACGGCTCATCCATCAATTCACCTGTCTCTAAATACTTAACCGTACGATAGATCATCCACGGGTCCCCTAATGCGGCGCGTCCAATCATTACACCGTCTACTCCGGTCTCTTTTAACATACGCTTAGCATCTTGAGGGGTTTGAACATCACCGTTCCCAATAACAGGAATTGACACCGCTTCTTTTACTTGTTTAATTATGTTCCAATCAGCATGACCTTCGTACATTTGCACACGAGTCCTACCATGAACCGCTACAGCCTGCCCACCTGCACGTTCTACAGCCCGCGCATTCTCAATAGCGTAGATATGGTCTTCATCCCAACCAGTACGCATCTTAACCGTAACTGGTTTTTCAACGGCATCAACTACCGCAGCCACCATTTCATAAATTTTATTAGGGTCTAACAGCCATTTTGCCCCTGCATCACATTTCGTAATTTTCGGTACTGGGCAACCCATGTTGATATCAATAATATCTGCTGTCGTATTTTTATCGACAAACTTAGCCGCTTCTACAAGCGTGTCTTTTTCCCCACCGAAAATTTGCAAACTTAACGGCTTTTCACGTTCATCAATGTACAGCATGCCCATAGTTTTAGCGTTATTGTACAAAATCGCTTTATCACTGACCATTTCAGCACAAACGAGCCCTGCTCCGAATTCCTTTACCGTTAAGCGAAAGGCTGCATTACAAACCCCCGCCATCGGAGCAAGCACAACTTGGTTCTTCATTGTAATATCTCCAATTTTAAGCAAATTCTTTGAACCTCCTTTTAGTTTTTCTTCACTTCTTGCGATGTTAATTCTTGAATACTAATATTTAATGCCTCAGCAATATGTTCAACAAATTCTTCAGAGGGAAATCGAGTTCCACGTTCAATCTCCCCTAACATAGAAACAGACACTCTTAAATCCTTCGCAAACTCCTCTTGGGTATAACCCTTTAGTTTGCGAAAAGCGCGTATACGTCTTCCCCACTTCTCCGCTTCCATACCCTGACTCCCTCTTTGTCTTGTAATAATTCCATTATCATTGATATTGACTCATCTTGATTAGGAATATAGACGTCTCGGTCTATTTCAAATAACGGAATCATCACAAAAGCTCGTTCAGTCATTCGAGGGTGAGGGATTTCAAGTTGTTCTGCTTCCATATTTTCTTGGTTAAATAATAAAATGTCAAGGTCTAAAGTACGTGGCCCCCAATGGATATCCCTTTTTCTCCCACATTTTCTTTCGATGTGCTGCAACAGGTCCAACAGCGCAAAAGGAAGCAATGAGGTTTGAATTTTAATGACCATATTTAAAAAAGCACTTTGTTCTGTATATCCTACAGGGTCTGTTTCATAAATGGAGGAGACATCAATGATTTCTACCGAATCATGTTGGTGTAACTCTCCAACAGCCTCCTTCAAATAACCAAAGCGATCTCCTACATTTGAACCTAGTGCAATAAAAGCTATATTTTCCATTTAACGACTCCTTGTAATTTCCACAGAAACATATTCATAGTACCCAGGAATTGGAGGGTCTGGTTTGTATAATTTAATCGTACAAGATTGTACAAGCGAAAAGTTCTCCAAAATCTTGGAAGCCATTGCTTCAGCTACCGCTTCCACAAGATTAAACGGCTTTCCTTCTACCACCTCACGGCAAGTATTATATATCTCCGCATAATTCACTGTGTAATTTAAATCATCCGTCATTCCCGCCTTACGCAAATCCACATCCACTGTGACATCTGCATTAAACCTTTGTCCAAGTTTGTTCTCTTCAGCATAGACACCGTGATACCCATAAAACCTCATACCGTTCACATGAATTTTATCGATGAGAATCCTCCCCTTTCCCAACGAGCACGTCCATCATTTTAGCTGTTCGCGCAATGAGCTTCACATCATGGACTCTTGTCATATGAATCCCTTTTGTAATTCCTAGACAGACCGTAGCAGCGGTTCCCTCTCCACGCTCATGCGGAGGTAAATCTAACACTCGTCCAATCATGGATTTTCGGGATGTACCTAAAAGGAGAGGATACCCTAGCGTCGTAAAACGTTCTAAATTTTGAAGTACCTCTACGTTTTCTTCAAACCCTTTGGCAAATCCAATCCCCGGGTCAAGGATAATGTTTTCGTCTTTGACACCCGCTGCCTTTACAATTTTAATGCTCTCATACAAATCAGAAAGCATATCACCAATCAAGTTTTGATAATGATTGTTCTCACGATTATGCATAAGGATAATTGGAACATTATAAAAAGCAGCCACTTCTGCCATCTTAGGATCCGCCTTCGCTCCCCATACGTCATTAATAATATGAGCTCCAGCTTCCACAGCTTGTTTCGCCACTTCTGCTTTATACGTATCAATGGAAACTGGGATTTCAATCTGTTTCGTTAACTGTGAAATGATCGGAACCACACGATCCAACTCTTCTTCTAGCGATACCTTCACGGCACCAGGTCTTGTTGATTCCCCTCCCACGTCAATCATATCGGCTCCATCAACAATCATTTGCCTTGCATGTTCAACGGCCAAGTCTACACGATTGTATTGACCTCCATCTGAAAAAGAATCCGGCGTGACATTCAATATACCCATCACCAAAGTTTTAGCGGAATAATCGAGTTCATACTTTCCGCAACGGATGACAGAAGGTGTTACGAACGTTCTCGTCATAAGTGCATATTCCTTTCTTTTAAATCACATTTACTCCATAAAGACTCACAAGTTTGGTTGTAAATCTGCTGAATTTGATTTGTTAAGGTATGAGGACCATGATGATATTTACGATTTTCAATTTGTATAATCGGAGTGATTTCCTGAACCGAATTTGTCACGAACACTTCATCACTTAAAAGCAGTTCCTCTTTTGTAAATAACCCTTCCTCTACCTTTATTTCTAATTTGTCCAAAAGAGCCAAAACAAATTGCCGAGTGATCCCATTTAGAATTCCTGTTTCAAGAGAAGGAGTGTAAACCGTTCGCCCTTTTACAAAGAACACATTCGACACGATCCCCTCTGCTATATGACCCTCCTTCGTAAGAAAGATTCCTTCTTTATGCAGGTCATTCCCTACCTCTTTTTTAGCGAGAATATTATTCATATAGTGATGAGATTTAAGCCGACGAGACCCTTCTGGTGAATTTCTCCGCGTCTCTAGAAAGACCCCTTCCTTTTCAATCGTTCCAGTAGAGGGAAGGGGTTTCATATACATTAAAATAGTAGGATTCGTGTATGATGTAGTCGGAAGACCTAACTCAGCAGGTCCAGCTGAAATATTGAAACGAACATAGGCATCTCGCAGTCCATTCGCCTCCAACAGCTTCTCTACTAGTTGAACAATCTCTTCCCTTTTGCATTCATGCCGGATATCTAATTCTTTCAACCCTTCATTTAAACGAGCTAAATGGTCATCCAGTAAAAACGGATGACCATTATATGTGCGAAACGTTTCAAATAAACCTAACCCATACATATAGCCGTGATCAAAAGGGGAAATCATCGCTTCCTTATCGTTGACGATTTTCCCGTTTAAATATATATACATAATTCATCCCTTCTTGTAAGTAGAGATAAAGTTTTGGAGCATTTCTTTTCCAAATGAAGTCATAATCGATTCTGGATGGAATTGAACTCCTTCAATTGGCAACGTTTTATGACGGAGCGCCATAATCTCCCCGTCCTCTGTCCATGCTGAGATTTCAAGACAATCAGGGAAGGTCTCTTTTTCCACAATTAGCGAGTGATAACGTGTCGCTGTCAGCGGATTGTCTAACCCTTGAAAGATGGTTTTCCCATCATGATGGACTTGAGACGTCTTTCCATGCATAAGACGCTCTGCACGAATCACCTTTCCACCAAACGCTTGGCCAATTGACTGGTGTCCTAAACATACACCGAAAATAGGCATTTCACCTGCAAAATGCGTAATTGCTTCTAAACTAATCCCTGCCTCATTCGGACTGCAAGGACCGGGAGAAATCATAAGAAACTCAGGATTTAATTCTTCAATTTCTTTCAAGGTAATTTGGTCATTCCTCTTTACCACTAATTCCTCTCCGAGTTCTCCTAAATACTGTACTAAATTAAATGTAAACGAATCATAATTATCAATCATTAAAATCATCTCTTCTCACCCTCACTCAGCTCTTTTTCACTCTTCTCTTTCGCTTTCCATAAAGCAGTAGCCTTCTTTAACGATTCTTTATATTCCTGAAGAGGATTAGAATCAATTACAATGCCAGCCCCCGCTTGTACATAGGCAGTTCCTTGTTTGGCTACCAATGTTCGAATGACAATGTTTAACTCCATCTCCTCATTGAACCCAATCCATCCGATAGACCCTGTATACAAGCCCCTTCTGACCGGTTCCAACTCTTCGATGATTTCCATTGTCCTAATTTTCGGAGCACCTGTAATGGTACCACCCGGAAATACAGCATCAATTACATCCACATAATCCTTGGATTCTTGCAATGTGCCTTGTACATTCGAAACGATGTGCATAACATGGGAATATTTCTCAATAACCATAAATTCATCTACATGCACCGTGCCATATTCACACACTCTTCCTAAATCGTTTCTCTCTAAATCCACAAGCATCACATGTTCGGCACGTTCTTTTTCATTATGAATCAGTTCATCCGCCAACTGACGGTCCTCTGCATCTGTTCTTCCCCGTGAACGCGTCCCCGCAATCGGTCTTGTACTAACTTCACTGCCCCTCTTTTTTATCAATAGCTCTGGTGAACTGCTGACAATTTCAAACGCTGGGGTCTTCATATAAGCCATATAAGGAGATGGGTTAATTTCACGTAGTTTTTCATAAATATGAGCAGGTGGCGTCCCTAAAGGCTGAGATTGCCGAACAGACAAATTGACTTGGAAAACGTCTCCTTGTCCAATATAAGTTTGTACTCTCTCGACGGCTTCCATAAATGTTTGTTCTGACATCGAAAACGCCAAAGAAGGATCGTAAGGTACAAATACCTCTTCTTTCTTGCCTGCTGTATGTGAACACCACTCATTTTTATATGCTTGAATACGCCCCATCGCCATTTCTTCGTTGCTGAGGTCATCATTGACAATAATCCATAACACCTCTTGATGATGGTCATACACGAACACATCATCAAATACTAGAAAATAAAGGTGGGGCATATTCAAATCATCTTTTGCCACTGACGGAAGGCGCTCAATATGGCGGATATAATCATAGCTGATAAAACCGATAGCCCCGCCTTGAAAATCTGGTAAATCTGGATTAATAGGGGCTTTATGCTGATTCATCCACGTCCTCATAAGGTGGAGAGGATTTCCTTCAAGCTGATAGGTTTCGAACTCATTCGTTACCATCAAACGGTTATAATGCCCCTCTAAAATCGCAACAGGTTTCAAGCCCATCATACTGTATTGTCCGCCTCGTCCGCTTTCTAATAAGATATGATGCGGTTCCTTCTTAGACAAGCGTTGGTAGCCGGAAAACCACTCATTTTTAGGAATGTTTATTTTTTCTCCCCATGATCTGCGCTGCTGCATGTATTCACTCTCCTAAAAGTCAATCACCTAGTTTCCATTTTACATGATTCCAGCGATAAGGTCATATATCGTTTACTGAAAATGTGTAAAATCCAAGCAAAGATCTTTAGGAATACAAGGAAGCGTCAAGGAAGTCCCTTTACAAGACCACCCTTGACGCTTCCTCTTCTATATGTGCTTGCTTCTATTCTTCAAATTGATATAACGGAGTACTTAAATAACGCTCACCATTACTTGGAACAACAGCTAACACTTTTTTCCCTTTACCTAATTCCTTCGCTACTCTTAAGGCCGCAGAAATCGCTGCCCCAGATGAAATACCACCAAGAATCCCTTCTTCTCTCGCAGCTTTCCGTGCAAATTCAAATGCTTCTTCATTCTTAATCTGAATGACACCTTCATACACGTCTGTATTTAAGATGGCTGGAACAAACCCAGCTCCAATGCCTTGAATTTTGTGCGGCCCTGGTTTCCCACCGCTCAATACTGGAGAATCTGTTGGCTCTACCGCATAGATTTTAATGCCAGGGTAGGCTTGACGCAGTACTTCACCTGCACCTGTAATAGTTCCGCCAGTTCCCACACCTGCGATAAAAGCATCTAATTGTTCGCCCATTTGCGCCACAATTTCTTTTCCTGTCGTGCGTCGGTGAACTTCTGGATTTGCTTCATTTTTAAATTGCTGCGGCATAAAATAGCCGTGTTCTTTCGCCAATTCTTCTGCCTTGCGGATGGCACCTCCCATCCCTTCACTTCCTGGAGTCAACACCAGCTCAGCCCCATACGCACGCAACAAATTACGGCGTTCCATACTCATCGTATCCGGCATAACTAAAATGGCCTTATAACCTTTGGCCGCGGCCACCATCGCTAAACCGATTCCCGTGTTGCCACTTGTTGGTTCTACAAGTGTGTCGCCCGCCTTCAATAATCCTTTTTCCTCTGCTGTCTCAATCATGGCCAAAGCAATACGATCTTTGACACTGCTTCCTGGATTCATGAATTCCAGCTTTAAATACACATCTGCCATGCTTTCATCTACAAGTTGATTCAACTTGACAACAGGTGTTTGACCGATTAACTCTGCTACTGAGTTTGCTACACGTACCATACAATCACTCCTAATCCCGAGTAAGTTTATTGGATTTAACAACAATTTAACAGTTATTTTCTAAATTGTCAATCTTTTATATCACAAAAAAAATAATAAGACCGCAATGACTGCGCTCTTATTATTTTCCCACTTCATTTTGCTATTTCCTGCATTTGTTGTAATTCTTCTTTGGAAAACATATATTTTTCATTACAGAAATGGCATTGAGCTTCAGCTTTGCCGTCTTCTTCAATTATCGTTTGAATTTCTCCTTTTCCTAAGCTGATAATGGCGTTTTCAATTCGCTCTTTTGAACATTGGCATCGAAACTCCACTGGCATTTTCTCGAGGAATTTCACATTTTCTTCCCCAAGAATCTCCGTTAAAATGACTTCAGGAGAAAGTCCTTGCTCAATTAATCGAGAAATAGGCGGGATTTTACTTAAACGTTCTTCAATGAATGTGATTTTATCTTCTTCGATGCCAGGCATCAATTGAAGAATAAATCCGCCAGCTGCCAAAATTGAATTGTCCGGATTAACTAAAACACCGACACCTACGGAAGAAGGAGTTTGTTCAGAAGTCACAAAATAATACGTGAAATCCTCTCCAAGTTCACCTGAAACAATTGGCACTTGTCCGGTAAAATTCTCTCTTAAGCCTAAGTCCTTTACAACAGAAAGTGTTCCTGTAGTTCCAACCGCTCTTCTTACATCCAACTTTCCTTGCTCGTTTAAATCAAAATGCGTCTGAGGATTCGTTACGTATCCTCGCACTTGCCCTTTCGCATTGCTGTCGACAAGGATTAGCCCGATAGGTCCTCCTCCTTCGACTTTGATAGTCAACTTGCTATCACCTTTTAGCATAGCTCCCATCATCACACCTGCTGTCATTGTTCTTCCTAATGCCGCAGACGCCGTCGGCCACGTATAGTGGCGTACTTGTGCTTCTTTTACCGTTTCCGTTGTGTCTGCTGCATACGCGCGCACCTGTCCGTCAAACGCTAATGCTTTTACAAGATAATCACTCATTACATACACACCTTTCCTATAAATTCAAAAATTAAAAAGCGGCCGACCTTCCGCTATACCTGTTCTACATTTTTTGTATAAATGAGTTGTAAGCCTTTTAGTGTTAAAAATGGATCAACTACATCAATAATGTCCGATTCTTTTGCCACTAATGTTGCCAATCCCCCTGTGGCAATGACTTTCGGTTCACTTTTAGATTGAGCTTTCATTCGCGAAACAATTCCTTCAACTTGTCCTACATACCCATATACAATTCCTGCCTGCATTGCGGTAACCGTATTTTTCCCAACAATATCATTTGGTCTAGCGATCTCAATCCGAGGCAATTTTGCTGCACGTGAATATAAAGCTTCTGTGGAGATGGTAATGCCAGGTGCAATAGCACCTCCCATATATTGCTTATGCTCATCAATATAGCAATACGTTGTGGCGGTACCAAAATCAACAATAATTAAAGGACTTCCGTACAAATGAATACCCGCAACTGCATTAACAATTCGATCGGCTCCAACCTCACGAGGGTTTTCATATTTAATATTCAAACCTGTTTTAATTCCAGGTCCTATAATTAAAGGTTTTAGATGAAAATATTTTTGGCACATCCGTTCTAATGAGAACATGATTGGCGGTACAACCGAGGAGATAATAATACCACTTATATCATGAAAAGATAAACCAACATGCTCAAATAAAGCTTTGACTACCATTCCATACTCGTCTTCTGTTTTATTACGGCTTGTCTCAATGCGCCAGTGATATTTTAATTCTTCTTGTTCATATACACCTAACACCGTATTGGTATTACCTACATCTAATACAAAAATCAACCTCATCACCACTTTATCTATATTCAGTATTTACACTGCCACCATCATACCATAACTGCTTGAAATTCGTCCTTATGTTACAAGATTTCACCTACTGACAATACCATCTTGTTCAACGCGATAAAAAAATCGCCTCTTCTGACCTAAAAAGGAGAGAAGAGGCGATTGAAAAGTTTAAATGAAAAGAGACATTAACTCTTTAATTCATCATTGTCAGCGTCAGTTTCATCTTTTTTCGATTGAATGTTTACTTTGACATCTTCTGATGAATCTGTCGCTACAGGATCTACAGGTCTTTCAGGAAGTTTCCCCTGTTCCACTAGATGTTTAATTTGCTCAGCATCTAACGTTTCTACTTTAAGAAGCGTTTGAGCAACTAACTCTAGCTTATCGCGATTTTCAGTCAGAATTTGTCTTGCGCGTTCATAACAATCTTTAATGAAACGTTGCATTTCCATGTCAATTTCATGGGCAATGGCATCACTGTAATTTTGCTCATTGTGAAGATCACGCCCTAAGAAAACTTGACCTTGTGACTGACCAAATTGCATTGGTCCTAGCTTGTCACTCATTCCATACTCTGTAATCATGCGACGGGCAATGCTTGTCGCACGTTGGAAATCGTTATGAGCTCCTGTACTTACTTCACCAAACACAATTTCTTCTGCCACACGGCCACCAAGTAACCCGGTAATTTTATCAAGAAGTTCTGGTTTGGTCATGAAATAACGATCTTCTTTCGGAAGCATAACCGCATATCCACCAGCTTGACCACGCGGAACAATCGTCACTTTATGAACCATATCAGCTTCATCCAATACGGTACCGATAATGGTATGGCCCGCCTCATGGTACGCCACAATATTTCGCTCTTTCTGCGAAATAACCCGGCTTTTCTTTGCAGGTCCGGCTATTACTCGATCCGTCGCTTCATCGATATCTGTCATATCAATTTTCTTTTTATCTTGTCTCGCAGCTACTAATGCAGCTTCGTTTAACAAGTTTTCTAAGTCCGCTCCAGAGAATCCTGGTGTACGCATTGCAATAGCTTTTAAATCAACTGAATTATCTAAAGGCTTATTACGAGCATGTACTTTCAACACAGCTTCACGTCCGTTCACGTCTGGACGATCAACTGTAATTTGACGGTCAAAACGACCTGGACGTAATAACGCTGGATCAAGAATGTCCGGACGGTTTGTAGCGGCTACGATGATAATGCCTTCATTCGCGCCAAACCCATCCATTTCAACGAGCAATTGGTTCAGCGTTTGTTCACGCTCATCGTGACCGCCTCCTAAGCCTGCGCCACGTTGACGACCAACCGCATCAATCTCGTCAATAAAGATGATACAAGGTGCATTTTTCTTTGCGTTTTCAAATAAATCACGCACACGGGAAGCACCGACCCCAACAAACATTTCTACAAAGTCAGAACCGCTGATAGAGAAGAATGGAACACCCGCTTCACCAGCTACGGCTCTCGCCAGTAATGTTTTACCTGTTCCTGGAGGTCCTACAAGTAAAACCCCTTTCGGAATTCTAGCGCCTAATTCAGCAAATTTGCGAGGGTCTTTTAAGAATTCAACTACCTCGACTAATTCTTGCTTCTCTTCATCTGCACCCGCTACATCTTTAAATTTAACTTTCTTTTTCTCTTCTGTATAAAGCTTGGCTTTGCTTTTTCCGAAGTTCATCACTCGGCTTCCTCCGCCTTGCGCTTGATTCAACAAGAAGAAAAATAAAATAAAAATGATGACAAACGGAATGATGGATGTAAAGAATGTCACCCAGCCGCTTGTTTCTTCAGCAGGCATGATGTTAATTTCGGAGTTTTGAGCGGCCGCATCAATACGGTCTAACGCCTGATCTCCATTAGTAATGTACGTTAAAAAATACTTATCCTCATCATAAGATGTGAGCTGGCCACGTACTTCAAAGACTCCTCGCTCCGGCTTCATGGAGAGGGACTCTACATCACCTTTTTCAAGATGACTGATGAATGTATCGTAACTCATCGGCTCAGTTTGTTGGTTTGAACCACTGAAGAAGCTAACTACACCAATGATTACTAGGAAAATAAGTAAATAAAATATGGTATTACGGAAGATGCGATTCATCCCTTACCTCCTCCCATAGTAAAAAACTACCTTAAATAGTATCATAGACATTTTATCCTATACAACAAATATGGTTTCGACGATTAAATGGAATTCGTTTTAGTTGCTATATACTTCCGGCTTTAATACACCAATGTAAGGTAAATTGCGGTATTTTTCTTGATAATCTAAACCATACCCTACTACAAACTCATCTGGCACGTTGAAGCCAACATAATCAGCTTCGATATTTGCTTTTCGTCCTGCCGGCTTATCGAGAAGCGTCACAATCTTAATGGATTTAGCTTTTCGATGTTTGAATAATTCGACTAAGTAGCTTAACGTTAATCCACTGTCAATGATATCTTCCATAATCAGTAAATTACGGCCTTCTACAGAAGTATTCAAATCCTTAATGATTTTGACTTCCCCTGACGAGACAGTTGAATGGCCATAACTTGATACATCCATAAAATCCATCTCTAAATATGTATCAATGCGCTTTACTAAATCTGACATAAAAGGCATTGCGCCTTTTAAGACACCGATAACTAAAGGAAACTTATCATTGTAGTCCTCTGTTAACAGTTTACCCAAATCTTTTACTTTTTCTTGGATTTCTTCTTCAGTAATCAAAATTTCTTGAATATCTTGATTCATTTGCTTACTTGCCTCCTAGAAGTTCTTTACTACTTATAGTACAACACAACATACTTTCCACCATGCATAGATTCCGATTCATAAGCTGATTTTTTCAATCCAGGCAACCATAAAAGGCGACCAGAACTATCTTCAACGATAGGCCATGTGTCCCGCCTTGATAAAGGAATTTTTTCATCAATAAAAATATCCTTTACCTTTTTCGTTCCCTTCATCCCCTTAACTGCCATTTTGTCACCGCTTTTTCTCGTGCGGACAATTAAAGGCAAGGACAGCTTATCGACATCTAATACCAACCTATTGTTTCCTCCTACTTCTAACGAAAGTTGGTTATGTATTTCACATACGATCTGACGACCTTCCGGCAAGATTGTGCAACCCGGTACTTCTAGCTCTTGTACATATGGCAGCGACTCCTGCTGTCGGAACGTAAACAAACAATCATTATATGAACGAACAACCTTTAAATTCTCTGGGAAGTGCAGGACACCCGATGGGTGCTCACTCTCAAGGAAGGTCAAAAGATTGTCAACATGAACCGAGGAAAGAGATGGAGGAATTTCCTTATAAAGATAGTTTAATATTAGTTGAATCCCTCTCCTTTGTAAAGGTTTACGCACTTGAAGAAATGCATCTCTCAAGAGGAGAATTTGTCCACTTTCCTTTTTCATTACTACTTTATTCATTGCCTCAATAGCTAATTCCTCTAAGTATTGCACATCTTCTAATAATTTTTCGCTGTAAGATTGGAATTGCTTATGAGTTTGTGGATTTTCTTCCTTTAAAAAGGGAAGGATGCGCTGTCGAAATCGATTTCTCGTATACACTGTTTTTTCGTTGCTTTTATCGATTCTCGGATTTAAAGCGTGTTGTTGGCAATAAGTAAGAATCTGATTTTTATCAACCGATAGAAACGGTCGAATGACCACTCCTTCACCAAAAGGTCTTTTCGCTGGAATGCCTGCGTAGCCAGCCATCGTACTGCCTCTTACTAATCTCATTAAGACGGTCTCAATTTGATCATCCCCATGATGAGCAAGTGCAAGAGACGATGCGCGAAATTTTTTCATCATGTTTCCAAAGAAACGATAACGACATTCTCTCGCAGCTACCTGTGCTCCTATTCCTTTTGTTTGCTGATAAAAAGAGACATCTTCTTGAGCGGCTTCAAACGTAATTCCTCGCTGCTGGCAAAAATCCCTGACATACATCATATCTTCCTCTGATTCTTTCCCTCTAAACATATGATCAAAATGGAGAGCAATGACAGAGAGATTTTGTTCATCCTTTATGCTCCATAAAAAATGCAGCAAAGCTAACGAATCCGGTCCTCCAGACACTCCGACCAACACGGTTTCTCCCGGCACAAGGAGCTCATGCTTTTTCATAAATTCTTCAACTTGTTGTTTCATAACGTAAGATCAGTCCTTAACAAGTTTAGATGTACCAATAGTATATACGAAAAGGCAGGCAAAAGGTTTCATATTTTCTTAAGTTTTTACCAAGTTTGGATAAGTACATACATAGCATACGCTACCATAAGAGATAAAAACAACAATACCGTTTCTAATAAATGGTATTTCGTGTTCTTTCTTTTAGCTGTTCGGCTCTGGGTACTTTTTTTACGCTTTGACATGCTGGCTTTAGGTTCAGGGACATCATGTTCTTGCAGCTTGTCACCGCTCAGCCCCTTTAATAGGTCTACCCTCATTTGTTCAGCATGTTGATATTTACCGGTGAGGGCTTTTAGAAGACAATGACGATGAGGACGCAATAGAGCACTTTGCTCGATTAATTGCTTCAATTGAGGGATGGTATCTTGTTGCTTCGTAAATCGATTCGGATAAGCAGCATTTATCATAATCATAGCCACCGCAAACAAGTCGTAAGAAGGTTCTGCTTTTCGGGACCCAAGTCCCCAATGTCCACGATCAAAAAAATCCGTAAATTCTTTAATAGCCCTTCCTGCTAGCGTTGTCCCTCCGACATCTAACCATCTGACTTTAACAGGTGACGTCGTCACAATCAAGTTCTCTGGCTTTAAATCCCCAAATACCCATCCAGCTTCATGAAGATGTTGAAGATCCCTTAATAATTGCAATGTTAAAATTCCTGCCCATTCCGCACCTCTCTTTTTAATAAACTCCAAAAAAGGCTCTCCTTTTAAATACTCCATTGCGTAAAAAGAAAAGGTTTGGTTATGCAATGAACTCTGCCAATCGTCTACGTCTAATAAAGAAGGTCCAAGGACTTTTCCGTGGACCTTTGAAAAATGTTTAAGTACATTCACTTCTGAAGTAACAGACATATTGTTAAAGCTAATTTTCAGCGCCACCAACCCGTTTGACGAATCCGCTAAATAGACGACCCCTGTTGCTCCAGCTCCTAATTTTTTGACGAGGCGATAGGAATATTGATGCCACTTCCCTACTACTAACGTACCTGGAGCGAGATTACATACCTGTTTCTTCAATCGATCGTTCATCACGGCTCAACAAACTCCTTAACGAGCGTTTTTGCTTAAAGTAATGAAGAGCTTCACGTATAGCAGGGCCTGTTGGTGTGATACCCCCAGCCGTCAGCTTCGGAAAAATGGTCGACATCGATTCCAGTTTCGGTGTCCAATCTAACAGTTTTTCGACGTCTTTCTTTTTCCCAGGAAATAAGAAAATCGAAAACAAATTGTCCCCCATCCGCGCATTAAGGCTTAACGACAAATCAAGCAGCGCCTCTTTCACCGTCGGAAGCTTATTTTTCATACTGGCGCTCATATCTACTAAGATTAAGACTTCCAAGTCAGCAGTTTCACTTAATTCATCGACAACTTCTAGTACTTCGCCTCGTTTTTCAGGGGGTAAGTCTTCCATTTGAACACGCGATCCTAATATTTGTTGCAGTTCTTTGTTGACGACTCCTTGTAAAGTTTGCGTCATTGCTTGGCGAGTAACCATTTGGACCGTTTGGGAAAGCTCTTGTGCATAAACAACTTGACTAACCCCTCCCCCAGACATCGCAATTCCCTCAATTTCTTTCATGCTTTGTTCATCAATCATATTTTCTTCCATAACGCCAATAACGTTTACTGTAATTCCGTGTTCTTGCGCTAACGCAGCCATCGCAATCGGATCTTCTCCTGTGTTAGAGCCTCCATCCGTAATCACTAGCATTTGCTTAATTGTCCCTTTTTTCATTTTCGTCCCCTCCTAGCCCGGCATTATTACCATCTTTGACGCTCATTTGCGAAAATATACCTTTTTAGAAGGGGAACGTCGCCTTTCTCTACAAAGCCTTCTTCTTATAGCTTCGCGCAGGAATGGACGACCATTTCGGGATATTGTGTTCAATCTTAGCTACGACGACCGTCATATCATCTTCAATCATACCTGAACGAGTTCGAATCACCTCTTCCATGATCAAATCTGCTACTTCTTGAGGGTCACCGGTTTCCAGTTCCGATATTTTTCTTTTCATCCACATATCATAGTTTTCCACATGCTTTGGTCCCTCAAATACTCCATCTGTCATCATAATCAATAAGTCGCCCGCTTTTAGCTGTTCACTAACGACATCGACTTCAAATTCTTCGATAATTCCCATAGGCAAATTATTGGCTTGAATTTTAATGACTTGACTTCCTCTTTTTACAAAACTTGGCGTCGAACCAATTTTTAAAAACTTAGAATTCGCATGCTGTAAATCAATAATTGCCAAATCTAACGTCGAAAAAATTTCATCGTTCGTCCGAAGTGATAAGATGGAGTTGACAGATTTAATGGCCACCGTCTCTTCGATTCCAGTTTGTAAAATCTGCTTTAGTAACTGGAGAGTTTCATGGCTCTCATAATGAGCTCGTTCACCATTGCCCATTCCGTCACTAATCGCTAATGCATATTTTCCCGAATTCAGTTCAAGCGTAGCATAGCTGTCACCTGAAACAAAACCGCCACCTTTAGCAGCATGCGCTACGCCAGTTTCAATGACATAGGCTTTCGTTGATCCAAATGAAACGTGACAATATCCTTGAGGATAAGACGCACATTCCTCATGCCGTACCATAATCGTTTCACCAAGAATATCAGAAAGCATCGGAGCAATTAATTTTTCACACTCTCCTCTACCATTGCAAAATGGTGTCCACATATCAATATCAACATTCCCTTGTTCTAAGCTATAGATTTCAATTTGATTAATTTCCATCCCAAAGTTCTTTAACACCTCTAAAATTTGTTCTTCCTGCACATGTAAATTTTCACGTTCACGTTTAATTTCCTGCGCGAAGTTCTGCATCACTTGAGATACGCCAGACAATTGCTCTGCGACAATTCGGCGACTCTCCCTAATTTGCTGCTTCAGCTTTTGATTAGCTTGAAAGAAGGTATATTCTTGTTCAATGGTCTCCATCACTTTCTTCGCTTTAACACAGTGCTTATCCATCTCACGCAATAGCTTTGTATTGTACTGTAATGTATCTTGTTCAATATCATGCATAATTTCAGTCATGTATTCATATGTTTTATCAAATTGATACGTCCAGCATTGCTCTTTTTTAAAGCAGAGTTGGCAAGTTTTTTCGGTCACATTGCTTAGAAAGAAATCAACATCTCTCGTTTCATTTTTCGTTTCTTCATACAGACCATTTTGAGAAAAGCTTTTCGCTAATGCATCAAATACGTCTGAAAACTGCTCGACTCTGTTAGCTGTAACGTCTCGAATTTTCCGTAAATATTGTTGCTGTTCTGTTGTGCTTTCATTTGTTCCCGGTATGATTTTTCCAACCTTTCGTACCCAACCCCCAGGAGTAAGCAAAAATAAGACAATCGCCGTCAACGATTCGTATAAATTCGTTGATAAAATGCTATTATTTTGAGCATATAGCCCAATCAGGGATGTTCCGATGAGAAGACCGATAGAAGTACCTAATCGTTTTCCATCTTTCAGTAACCCCCCTAATAAACCAGAGAAAGCTAGCAGGCTCATTTCATATAAGCTTGCAACATTAGCCAGACTTAAAATGAGCCCCGTAACAACCCCGACCGTCGATCCTACCGTTGCTCCAGCTACAAAAGCAAATAACAAAACGAGATAACGTGATAACACATGTTCAACAGCCAAACCATAAATCTCCCATCCAATCGTTCCTGTCAAAACAGATGCAAGGAGAATGATTAAACAAATCACTTCTTCTGTCTTTAAAGACTGCCGACTCTTTTTCGCCGCTAATAAAGGGACGCTTTGCAGAAAGATCATGGTAAGAATAAAACCAAGCCCCGCTTCTACCACAGCAAATAATAAATCATAGTTTGTCAGTTGCTTCGTCCACAAATAAAAAATACTAAGTTTCGTACAGAGCATGGCGAAAAAAATAGTGAACGGTAGTTTTTTGTAAACATCTGTATCAATCACCATATTGCTTAGGCGATTAAAAAGTAAAAACACCACAATGGACGCCAGTGCAAATCCACCATTTTGAAGAGACACAGAAAAGGCACCTGCTAGTACCGCCAATACGACAACAGCTGTTTTTTCCCTTTTCATCAAATAGACGGTTGCGATAAAAGGAAGCGCAAAAGGCATGATTTTAGCCAAAATTAAGGCTCGTCCTAACAAAAAACCAACCGCAAGCAATATTAATCCCCATTCAAACATCACTTTCTCTGCTTTGATATTCATTTGATTCCAAAACTTCGAAAACTCTACCTTCGTTCTATTGAATACTACTTCCGCTACAGGTTCTGCATAGTTTCTTTCTGTCTTTTGCATATCCTCACCACCCAAATAAAGATACTTATTTGTAATTATATAGAAAAAGTTTTTCATTTTTTGTCAAAAGGCGAACGATAATTTAAGAAACGTTCGACTATTTTCTATCTTGCACACAAAAACCATACAAAATATGCGTTTATCAGTGTATAATAACCGTGGAATAAAAAAATGTGTCGTAAAACAGGCGTGTTATTCTGCCTGTTTATCCAATATGATATTTTTTAAAAATCATGTTGACTTCTTTTGAGAAAAGATATATTATATTAATTGTCTCTTAGAGAGTGTTATTATGGCGGTGTAGCTCAGCTGGCTAGAGCGTACGGTTCATACCCGTGAGGTCGGGGGTTCGATCCCCTCCGCCGCTACTTATATTAAGGCCCGTTGGTCAAGCGGTTAAGACACCGCCCTTTCACGGCGGTAACACGGGTTCGAATCCCGTACGGGTCATACTAAAAAACAGCATTGCGAAAAGCATGCTGTTTTTTGTTGACCTTTTTTATAGTAAAAGGTTCAGACTAAAAAACACCTTCCGCTAAGCGAAAGGTGTTTTTTATCCGACTCGTTATTATTTATATTCAAATAAGCAACAAGTTAGCCTCGTTTTGCTCCGCGTCCACCACGTTTAGACTCCGTGTGACGCTTCAGGGAAGATAAGCGATCTTCGCTGTCTTTTAAGAAGCGTGCCATTTTTTGTTCGAAATTTTCCTTCATTCCACCACGATCACGGTCGTGATTGCGGTTACGGTCGTTTCGATTGCGGTTTGGATTCGGACGGTACCCTTCACGCCCTTGATATGACGGACGACCTTCACGATTCTGATATCCTTCGCGGTTCTGATATCCTTCGCGGTTCTGATATCCTTCGCGACTTTGTTGAGGTTGTTCTTTTGCTTTCTTAATGGAAAGCCCAATCTTCCCATCCTTTTCTACATTAATGACTTTCACTTCGACTTGATCGCCTACTTTTAAATGGTCATTAATGTCTTTCACATAATTATCCGCAACTTCACTAATGTGAACTAAACCTGTTGATCCTTCCGGCAATTCCACAAACGCTCCGAAATTAGTAATGCCTGTTACCTTTCCCTGTAACTTGCTGCCTACTTCAATTGACATAAAAAAAATGCTCCTCCTTAAGAAATATAAAAAAACAATTTATTATAATTATACCTAAAGAAAATTTACACTGTCAATTAGATGAAGACCCGTCTCGCACATTGAAAATAATTTCCCCTTCTTCTGACAAGAAATAATCTCTTCGGGCAATTTTCTTAATATACTCTTCATCATTCAATTTGACGACTTCTTCCCGCAGGTCCTTTTCTTTCCGCTCCAGCTGTGCAAGCTGTTCCGTCAGCTCCACTTTTTCTTTCTCCTTGCTGGAGATAGCCGATGCTTGCGAAATCAGAGTAGAGATCATAATGATTGAAACGGTCAACACTAAAAGTCCAAATGCCGTCAATCGTCTAATGAGTCCGATACGCTTCCGTTTCGAATTTTCTTGCATGTTCTGCTGCATCGAAACATATTCTGTATTTAACTGCGTTACATTCTTTTTCGGTACGGCACTCACCGCTACTCATCCTCCTTCTTTTTAAAATAGTCCATCCACGACTTTATTCTTTGTTTCGTATTCTTTATTTTTTTATAAAATCCTTCTGTTCGCTTAAAAGAAACTTCCAAAAAGCGTTTCACATTTTTTGGCAGCATTCGCCATATAAGTTGCGTAATCCATCGAATGGGGACCCATATGATGCGCCAAGATATTCGCAGAAGAGCCAGTAACCACTTCCAACAGGTCAGTAGCAGCACCACTAGAACGTGAAACAGAAAGAGGATTGGCTTCACTATAAACATCTGAATTAGCCTTACAATAAAACGATACGTCCGAATGACTAGACTGACCGTTTTCTTCAACAAACGCATATAAAGATATTTCAACAAGCTTTGATATGCAGCAAAACCACATAAAATAGCCAAAAAAATATATAATCGCAGTTCACCCTTGTTGACATAAAATAGAACATAAAATACTAATAAGGCCTGGACAATCCAAAAAAGGAAATCATTGAGAAAGACAATCCACCTGTTACGCTTAGGGCGATTTAAAAAGAATTGGTACGTATCCAGGGCAGCACCTAAATAACTGCCCATTCCTACCATTGAGATAATTGTATAAAACTGAGTGGTTAAGGTCATCGGAATAACTTGCTAAAAAGCCCTTTAGCTTTCTCCGACTGATTTTCATCTAAATAAAGGATATCAAATACTTTTCCTTTTATGGATACAATACCTTTATCGACATCTAAGTTCTTCATTTGAAGATTTTGTCCTCGAATTGATAAAAAACCCATCACCGTTTCCAACAAAAATTCTTCGTTATCAAAGCTTTCGACTTGCTTCACTCCAGTAATATCAAGGAGCCTTCTTCCCTTCATGATAACATCATGATTCGGAGTATGATCTTTATTGGTTTGATTTCCATCATAATATTGGTTCATTTCCATCCCCCATCTCCGCAAATGGGAAATCAAGCCTCCACCATCCATTGGGGTGGCCGTTCCCGCATTCTTTTGTTTAAACATATGAGGGGGAAAAAAATTTTAGAACAAGCCTTATCGTCTTGATACGGTCTTATTCACTTTCTACCTTTTCTTCTTTTAACACCGTATATAGATTACTTGCTTCTTCTTTTTTAGCTGTTTGTTGCAGCCCTTCTACCCGTACGGTTACTAACTTTGTACCAAATCGAACCGTTAACTCGTCACCTTCTTTGACATTTGTACTAGCTTTCGCTACCGTCCCGTTAATGCTAATGCGCCCTTGATCAGCTACTTCTTTCGCCAATGTTCGTCTTTTAATTAAACGGGATACTTTCAAAAATTTATCTAATCTCATCATTGTCTAACACTCTCCCTTTATCATCGTTCACTTTTTTTCGCTTCATCCCAAAATTGATCTAGCTCTTCCAGGGTAAAGGACGAAAAGGGTCGGCCCGATTCTTTTACCCGTTTTTCAATATATTGAAAACGTCTTGAAAATTTAAGATTCGTTCCTGCTAAAGCAATTTCAGGATCAATTTTATAAAACCTCGCTACATTTACCAACGCAAATAAAATATCACCAAATTCTTTACTTGCTGCCTCTAAATTAAGCGGTTCACTTTGAATTTCAGCCTGAAATTCGTTTATTTCCTCTTCAACCTTTTGCCATACCGGCTCTATATCATCCCAATCAAACCCTGCTTTGGCAGCTGCTTTTTGATATTGATATGCCTTCATTAAGCTCGTCGCTTGTTTCGTTACACTTTCCATTAACGAGACTTCCAGCTGACCTTTTTCCTCCTGTTTAATCGCGTTCCAATTTGCTACAACTTGTTCTGCATCGTCTGCTTCTATGTCACCAAACACATGAGGATGACGGCGAACCATTTTTTCCGAAAGAATACGAATAACGTCCGAAACCGTAAACATTCCCTCGTCTTCTCCAATTTGGGCATGCAACATTACTTGCAAGAGAACATCCCCAAGCTCCTCGATAATGTGGTCATCATCTTGTTCATCGATCGCTTCAATTAATTCATACGCTTCTTCCAGTAAATAGGGCCTTAACGATTCATGCGTTTGCTTTCGGTCCCACGGACATCCATCTGGTCCTCTTAATGTTGCGATAATAGAACGAAGCGTTTCAAATTGGTGATAAAGCGTTTCTGTTTGTTGGACTGGCGGTACATAAACAGTCGTTAAATTATTAATAGACATCTGATGATCCAGCTCATACAATCTTACTTTTGTCACTTCTTCTTCACGACTTCCTGCAGCTGTCACAATATATACCTCGTATTCATCCGGCAGTTCTTCCATCAAGGTCAACTTTACTTCTGAAGCTATGAACTGATCGTATACTTGGGCAATTAGAACATGATTGGTTAGCTGCAAGTCCTCTCGTTTGAATGCTGTGCCATCCAGCAACTGAAACCCTTCAATTGGGTCAATCTTTAAAGATGCAAAAATAGGGTCTAAAAAGCTTTGTCCCCCTTTGATCTCCACATGAATACCTCTTTCTTCTCCTTGGTCGAGCAATAACTGTACTGTACGCTCTGCAACAAGGGGATGACCCGGAACAGCATATACAACCGATCCTTTCTCCTCTGCAGCTGTCAATAGCTCTTCGGCAATTTCCCCGTATACTTGCTCGAACGTCTCCCATTTTTCATATACATCATCAAATGAGCGGAAAGAGATCCCCTCTTCCACCAAATTTTGAACAAGAGGGTGCTCTTTTGTTCTTAAAAATAGATGTTCAGCCTTTTTCAGCTCGTTCCACATCCCGATTGTCAGCTGCTCGAAATCACCAGCACCCAAGCCGATGATGTTAATCTCTTTTTTCATCTTGTCATCCTCCGTTTACCGCTTTATCCATTTAGACAGTTTATCCCCATATGGAATGTTTAACACTTCTTGGCGGGTAAATAAACCATTGCGCAAGATTAACCATATATAAATCACTCCACCAATTGCTACTGCACTCAACGCTTCCCACACTGTCCCTACACTTCGGTCAGAGCTAGCAGAATTAAACAAATGCAAAACTTTTACATAGAAAAACAAGACCACAACCATTACCACCCCTGCTTTAAACGTAACAGAAAGGGTCTTTTTTTCAATAATGGCACACCTTAATTTTTTATATAAATAAAGACTATTTCCTCCTGCAACGACGGCAAAACTAAGAACAGAAGCAACAGCGGCGCCTGTTGTTCCCAAAAAAGGAATCAGCCATATATTTAATCCCCATTTTACCACCATGCCCATTACAACCGTCCAGGCCGAAATCGCCGCATACCCCATTCCTTGTAAAATCGCAGCGGTTGTTGCGCTCATTGTCGTAAAGAAAATAGTTACACAAAATACCTTCAACATATTTGTTCCGTCTGGGTTTCCATAAAGCATGGTGTTAACAGATGGCATCACACCGAGTAAACCTAGTACCGCACCCGCTCCTATCACAAAGGATAAGCGGATAGAAAGTTCCGTCTTTCCTTTTAATAACTCGTCATCCTTCTGCGACATCGCTTTCGAAATGATCGGCACAAGGGAAAGAGAAAACGCTGTTCCGACGACCGTTCCAAGCTGAATGAGCGGCAAGCCACGGTCATAAATTCCTTTGAGGACTTTAGCCACTTCTTGATCCATAATGCGGGCAAGCTCGTTATATAAAGTAAATGAATCAATAAATTGAATTAATAAAAGGCCCATTCCGCTAATGCACGCTAATGAACCTTGAACGAGAAGACTAGAAACAATTCGCTTCGTATCTCCTTGCTCTTTGCCCTTTGCCCACTCTTGTTCCCGCCTTTTTCGATGTTTCACATAAAACAGAACTAAAACAGCCAAGGCGACAAAGCCCCCTGTGATGGAACTAAACACGGCTCCCGCTCCCGCTGCGTACAGTCCATACCCATTCGCTAATAACAAATAAGAAAAAGCTAAAATCGTTCCCACGCGAACAAATTGCTCCATCACTTGTGACACCGCCGTAGGCACCATATCATTTAAACCTTGATGATACCCCCTCAACACGGCAATAAATGGGGTGAGCAAAAAGGAAAAGGCTACAATTCGAATTAAGTCAGCCAGTTGACGATCACCCATTAAACCAGCAATTTTCTCCGCCCCCATATATTGCAAGAGGAATAACAGCACATTCACTAGAAATAATGTCCAAAATGACACTTTCATAATGCTGTGAACGGCCCCCATTCTTCCATGCCCCACCTCTTGTGCAATCAATTTAGAGATAATGACTGGAAATCCATATGTACTAAATAGTACCGCTAATCCATAGAAAGGATAGATTTGTTGATAAATATAAAATCCGATATCCCCGGCAATATAATGATACGGGATGCGATAGCCCGCACTCAATACTTTCGAAATTAAAGCGGCTAACGTTAAAATAACAGCCCCGTTCCAAACATGCCGAAGAGGGATTTCTGTTGAATGTTTTCTTATGTTTTTCAATACCCCTACTCGACCTTCCTCATCGTTATATCCGCTACGTCACCAACTGGTATCCTTCGCATTCAGACGGCTTAAATGAGCCTATCAAGAGCGGAAACACTGGACATATTGTCACCTTGTCTCCTCCACCAATCGATATAGAAAAGAACACCAGTAATTATATCATGAGTTTTATTGGAAAAGGTTCAGTTCCATCACAATCTAAAATGAGACAGGCACCTATCAGCATTTCTGCTTTTCAGGCACCTGTCTCATTATCATATCATGTGTTAGATTATTTAGTCCGTTACCTACATGCTAAAACAAAACGTTATCAAAAGGGATAGGGAAAATAAATACTGGGAGCTTGTCCAACCAATAGTCCTTTATTGCTCCATTTGACGGGATAAAAACCCTGCCGCTGTTTCTACTGCCTTATGTTCAATTTCACTAAGTGCTTTATCTTTGGAAAAAATAACAACTGCACCAATCGGATCGCCGCTAGCTATAATTGGACCGATTGTGTAAGAGGTGACCTCTTCACCATGTCCTTCTACCAATTCCAGCTCTTTTTGATCCGAGACTAAAACAGAATTTCTGCTTTCCATTACTTCTTCTACTAATTCACTAATATTTTTATTTAAATACTCTTTCTTGGACCCTCCTGATACTGCGATGAACACATCCCGATCGCAAATGAGAACGGGGTGGCCGAGACTATCATAGAGCGCCTCACCATATTCCTTTGCAAAATCACTTAACTCACTGATTGGAGAATATTTTTTCAAAATGACTTCTCCATCTCGATCAACAAATATCTCTAATGGATCTCCCTCGCGAATACGTAATGTTCTTCTAATTTCTTTCGGTATGACTACCCGACCTAAATCATCAATACGACGAACAATACCAGTTGCTTTCATCATGGAAGCCTCACTTTCATATGATGATTGAAAAATAATTGGTGATGATGTTCATTCTACCCTTTGATTGAAGATATCACCATTGTTGAAATTAGTATCCTTCACAAATGAACTTCTATACACCAACTGTATCTTTTTTTGTTAAAAAGTCCCCACTATAATCATTAACAACCATTTTCAAAACCAAACCTTCTATTTCCATAAATAAAAGGAGAAATAATTGTTTTGTTGTATACTTTGTACCCTTATCCTCTTTTATCCAAACTTTTTTAAGAAATATATGGAAATAAAAAATAAAAGCCTTTTTCAACAGATTGCTGTACCACATCTGTTGAAAAAAGCTTAAATGAAAAGATGATGCTTTAAGACATGTTATAAATCCTTTTTCTGCCCTAGCCAAAAGTGACGTTCATATCGATTTAACTTTTGACCCCTTCACGATGCATATTCGGTAAATCTTTAATCATCCCATAGGCAATATCCAGCCATTTTTCTTGGGCGACCCCTTTTGTATTAATCACCATTTTTACTTTCTTTCCATCCATTCCCAAGCTGATCATGCGACCAAATTCATTTCCTGCTTTAAAGAGTTTCGCCCCATCAATTGTCTCACTCGCTTGTTCAGATAGTAAAATTGTTACATTTTGTTTCACTTGTACAATGGATTCTACGAAATTCATTTTTGCGTGTACTTTCATTTCCGCAATCTTGAATAAGTACGCGACTTCTTCCGGGTAATCCCCAAATCGATCCACCATCTCTTCTTGAAGTTCCTGCACATCTTCTAATGTCTCAATTGCTCGGAAACGTTTATACATCTCAATTTTCAAACGACCGTCGGTAATGTATAAATCCGGAATATAGGCATCAATATCCACATTAATTTCGACATTAAAGGCCGTTTTCTTCTCTTCGCCATGTTCTTTTCTCGCTTCAATCGCTTCTTTTAGCATTTGTGAATACAAATCGAACCCGACAGAGTCAATGAATCCATGTTGTTGGGAACCAAGAATATTCCCTGCTCCGCGAATGGACAAGTCTCTCATGGCGATTTTAAAGCCAGACCCTAGCTCTGTAAACTCTTTAATCGCCTGAAGCCTTTTTTCCGCCACTTCCGTTAACACTTTGTCCTTTCGATATGTGAAATAAGCATACGCGACACGGCTTGATCTTCCGACACGCCCCCTCAATTGGTAAAGCTGCGATAAGCCCATTTTGTCTGCATCATGAACAATTAACGTGTTCACATTCGGAATATCTACACCCGTTTCAATGATAGTCGTACTCACCAACACATCATATTCCCCTTCTAGAAAGTTCAATATGACGGCTTCTAGTTCATTTTCATTCATTTTCCCATGAGCAAAGGCAACACGAGCATCTGGAACAAGCATAGAAATCTCTTCTGCTTTTCGCTCAATATCTTCTACACGGTTATATAAGAAATAAACTTGTCCATCTCGAGCCAACTCCCGTTCAATCGCCTCTCTGACTAAACCGGGATTGTATTCCGCTACATATGTTTGAACAGGGAAGCGGTTTTCAGGCGGTGTTTCAATCACCGATAAATCCCGTACTCCAAGCATGGACATATGCAATGTACGAGGAATTGGTGTAGCCGTTAACGTCAATACATCGACATTCGCTTTCATTTGCTTAATTTTTTCCTTATGTGTAACACCGAAACGCTGTTCTTCATCGATGATTAACAAACCTAAATCTTTATACGTAACATCTTTTGAAAGAAGTCGATGGGTCCCCACAACAATGTCGACCGTTCCGTTTTTCAGCCCCTTTGTCGTCTCTTGAAGCTGTTTTCGCGTACGGAATCGACTAAGAAGCCCAATATTCACCGGGTACTCTTGAAAGCGTTCACGAATCGTTTCATAATGTTGCTGGGCTAAGATGGTCGTAGGCACAAGAAACGCGACTTGCTTTCCATCACTAATAGCTTTAAAAGCTGCACGAATGGCCACTTCCGTTTTTCCATACCCTACATCACCGCAAAGCAACCGGTCCATCGGCCGCTCTCGTTCCATATCACGTTTAATTTCTTGAATGGAGCGCAATTGATCCTCTGTCTCTTGATAAGGGAAAGAAGTTTCAAACGAACGCTGCATATCCCCGTCCGGTGAAAAGGCATACCCTTTACTCGCTTCACGTTCGGCATACAGCTTAATCAAATCATCGGCAATGTCTTGGACAGATGATTCCACTTTCCGTTTAACTTTCTTCCATTCACTCCCCCCAAGCTTGTAGAGCTTCGGTTCTTTCCCTTCTGATCCTACATATTTTTGAACTTGGTCGATTTGTTCAACCGGTACATACAGTTTATCGCTGCCTTCATACTTAATATGAATATAGTCCTTATGAATCCCATTGATTTCAAGTGTTTCAATCCCTAAATATCGACCAATTCCATGATTAACGTGTACAACATGATCGCCAACATTCAATTCGGAATAATTTTTAATCCGTTCCGCATTTGATAATTTTTGACGTCTTTGGCTTTTTTTCGCTCGCTTCTTAAACAATTCTTCTTCCGTTAATACGACCAGCTTATGCATAGGAAGTTCAAACCCCGCTTGAAGATCGCCTTGCATAATTTGGACTTTCCCTTGAACGAGTGAACTATCACCTGATAACATGGAAGCGTCAATTTCGTAATCAGCCAACACGCTCTCAAGTTTCTCAACACGCTCTTGACTTGCGCCTAGCAGCACCACCGCCATATTGCTTTTTAACCAGCGATCGATTTCACTTTTCAACACATTCATCTGTCCATAAAACTGCTGCATAGATTTATATGAGATGTTAATAATGTTTTGCGGATTTGTAAACGGAATATGCTTCAAAAACAAAGAAAGATATATTCTTCTTTTTGTTGTCTTTCCAATTAACTGACCAAGTTTTTGAGAAACCGTCACCCCATGGATGATTTCCCCGGAACTAAGTAAATCCGTAATCCAATCAGCCTCTTCTTTATCTAGTTGATCAGACATTTCATGAATACGGGTCGTTTCATCGAACATGACAACCGTATTGTCAGGAACATAATCTAGTAAACTTGTATGATTTCCGTAGAAAAGAGAGACATATTTAAAGACATGGTCCGGAATAGTCCCTTGCTTCAAATACTCTAGCTCTTGCCCAACTTGTTCGAGCAGCTTTTCTTTAACAGCAGGGTCCTTCACTTTTTTTATCGTCGCTGCCAGCCCTACTTCCAACGCCCCAATCCCTCTTTCGATATCTTCTTTAGAAAACACCGTCTCAATGGCAGGACCAATCATGATTTGCTCCATTTTCTGTTGAGAGCGTTGATCTTCAATCGTAAAGGAACGGATGGAATCAATTTCTGTATCAAATAGCTCGATACGAACAGGAAGCTCCTCCGTCAGCGGATAAATATCAACAATTCCACCTCGAATGCTGAACTCACCCGGGGACGCAACCACCCCTACACGTTCATATCCCATTACAACAAGCTTTGCCAGTTGTTCCTCCAAGTCAATGTCTTCTCCTACCTTGAAAACGAGCTGACTTTTTTGCCATTGCGCTTTAGGCGGCAACAGCTTTCTCAACCCCGAGATAGGTGTCACGATAATTCCTTTTGAATGATGACTCCAATAATTTAGGACGTCAATCCGTTGTGCTCGGAGCTCTGGACTTGCTGTCGCCATTTCAGACGCAATTAAATCATTCGACGAATATAAGAAAACAGGCGCTTCTGGCAATAAATTCGTTAAATCCTCATACACTTTTTGTGCCTGATATAAATTATGGGTCACAATCAGCAAGGGATCTTGTTTCTTCTCATATAAGGAGGCAGCTAAGATGGAGCGGGCAGATCCAGCTAATCCCGCAATCATTTGCTCACTCAACCCTTCCTCTAAGCTGGCTACAACCGTTTGAATATCTTCTGTCTCATAAAAATAATTTTTAATCCCTAACAAAGGATTCCCTCCTCCCGTGAAACCATTTATATAAATAGAAAAACGCTTTGGGGAGATGGCTCCCAAAGCTTTAGTTACTGTATAAATGTTTCATACTGATGATAATCCGGATTTCGATCCAACGCTTCTTGGCAATCTTCACAAATCGTCTTGACGGACATGTCGCCATTAGAATGATATTGAATAAATTCTTTTCTTTCTTGCGCCGTTAAATGATCGAAACCAAGTGCTTGACTATTTAGCGATGTATAGTCGATATCTCCTACTTTACAGCCGCAATGTCTGCAAAAATAACGAATGGACATAGCGTTCCTCCCAAGGGTTTTAATGCTATTATGAACACTCAGGAGGCTTTTTATTCAACTCTTATCCGTTATACACATTCATTACTTCTAAGAAAGGGCGCTTCGTCCATTCATTGCTCGCTTCTACCGATTTATGTATCGCTTCTTTTAATAATACCATTTCTTCGTTCGTAAATCTCCCCAACACATAATCCACGACCTTCATTCCGTTTTGAGGGCGCCCAATTCCAACTCGAATTCGGTTGAATTCCTGTGTACCTAGATGCTGATTCAGCGATTTAATGCCGTTATGACCGCCTGCACTTCCTTTACCACGCAGACGAACCTTTCCTTGCGGCAAATCCAAATCATCATAAATAACCAACAAGTCTTCTGTCTCAAGATTATAATAGTCCATTAATGGGCGAACGGACTCTCCTGATAAATTCATATATGTTAACGGCTTTAATAATAGAACCTTCTCTCCGTTGACTATTCCTTGTCCATATAATCCGTTAAATTTTGTTTTATCTAACTGAATCCCCATTTGCTCAGCTAATTCATCAATAATCATAAACCCGATATTATGACGTGTTTGGTCATATTCTCTTCCAGGGTTTCCTAATCCAACTATGAGTTTCAAATGAATAGGCTCCTTTCAATAATAACTGTCCTATTCTTATTATAATCAATTCAAATAAAAAGGCGTAACCTTTTGGTCACGTCTTTTTATTTATGCTTTATTCTTCGTTTGTTTCTACTTCATTCACTTCATCCTGCTGTTCACCACTATCAATATTTTCCTCTTGTTTAGGTGGGAGAATCGATGCAACCGTTTCTGTCGGTTCATGATTTATCTCGTATTTTCCACCTGTACTAATGTCTCCAACGCTGATGGTTTCACTCACTTGTAAATGGGATACATCCACTTCAATGGAAGATGGAATTTCTTGCGGTAAGGCACGAACCGACAGCTGATGAAGGGCTTGCTGCATCACTCCACCTTCTTTTACGCCAGGAGCGTCACCAGTTAATACTACATTGACGTCTGCATCTACCTCTTTAGACATATCCACCACTTGGAAGTCTGCATGCATCACTTCATTTTTTAGTGGATCCGTTTGAAGATCGTGTAACATGACGGAAAAAGTTTCATTTTGAACAGTTAATGTTAGTACTCCGTTACGCCCCGCTTCTTTCATCGTTTTCATAAAATCGGCACTGTTCACATAAATCGGCTTTGACTGAACTTGTCTGCCATACACAACTGCGGGAAAATGACCTTCATTTCTCAATTTTGTCGTTGCCGAATGTTTCAAATCTTTACGCTCATTTGCTGTCAATACAATACTCAATTCTTTTCACCTTCCATGTGTAAGTCTAGTTATTTGTCTACTATAAACGTGCCCCATTTCTCCTAGCCTTAAACATGGATACAAAAAATGAATACAACTGCTCAACTCTAAAAATCCGCTAATCTTCATGTCAAATAAAAAAAGCCCTGCCACTGGCAGGACTCTTTTTATCAATCGAATAATGTACTTACAGATAAGTCTTCGTGGACACGGATAATTGCTTCTCCAATTAATGGTGCCACCGATAGTTGGATTAACTTCTCAATCTTCTTCTCTTCCGGTAAGCTGATGGAGTTCGTCACCACTAGTTCTTTAATCTTTGAATTTTGAATACGTTCGATAGCTGGACCAGATAATACTGGGTGTGTACAACATGCATAAACATCTGTTGCCCCATTTTCCACAAGCGCATTCGCTGCAAGCGTAATTGTCCCTGCTGTATCGATCATATCATCAATCAAGATGGCTGTTTTACCGTCAATATTTCCAACAATGTTCATAACTTCTGCTACATTTGGACGTGGACGGCGCTTATCGATAATCGCAATTGGTGCTTTTAAGCGTTCCGCCAGTTTTCTTGCACGCGTTACTCCGCCATGGTCTGGGGATACAACGACAACATCTTCCAAGTTTTTACTCTTGAAGTATTCTCCTAAAATCGGCACGCCTACTAAATGGTCAATAGGAATATCGAAGAACCCTTGAATTTGAGGTGCGTGCAAGTCTAGTGTGATGACACGGTCCGCACCAGCTGTTTCAAGTAAATTAGCTACTAATTTCGCTGTAATTGGTTCACGGGCACGGGCTTTGCGGTCTTGACGCGCATAACCGTAATAAGGCATTACAATGCTAATTGTTTTAGCAGACGCACGCTTTAGTGCATCAATCATAATTAACAATTCCATAATATGCTCGTTTACCGGTGCACTTGTTGATTGAATAACGAATACATCACAACCGCGAATACTCTCTTCAATATTGATTTGAATTTCACCGTCACTGAAACGTGTAACCGAACATTGTCCAAGCTGGACCCCAATCACTTTCGCAATCTCTTCCGCTAATCCCGCATTTGAATTTAAAGAAAATACTTTTAAGTTCTCATCGCCGTATTGTTTTGACATTTTAGTATAAGCCCCTCCATTAGGATTTTTTATGAACATCCATTTTTTCTGCGTAACCTTCTTTGTTCACCTGGCGCGCACGTGCAATCGACAATGCCTTTCCAGGTACATCTTGCGTAATCGTTGAACCGGCAGCTACGTAAGCTTCTTTCCCTACAGTGACCGGCGCAATCAAGTTAGAATTACAACCAATAAACGCCCCGTCTTCTATTTTCGTGAGAAACTTATTTTTCCCATCATAGTTAACCGTTATTGATCCACAGCCTAAATTTACATTTTGACCTACTTCAGCGTCGCCAATATAACTTAAATGAGAAGCTTTGCTTCCTTTACCGAACGCTGTATTTTTAATTTCAACGAAATTGCCAATACGTACCTCATCTGCAATGGCAGACTTAGGACGAATATGAGCAAATGGACCAATCGTGACGTTCATACCCACTTCACTATCATGAACAACGGAATGACGAATAACTGTTTCATTTCCGATGCTGGAATCTTTGATTTCTGTATTTGGCCCCACTTCACATCGCTCTCCAATAACAGCCGCCCCTTGAATGATTGTGCCAGGGTAAAGGACTGTATCGCGGCCAATTTGGGCATCTACCGAAATATACGTATGAGACGGATCAATAATCGTCACACCATTTAACATATGTTGCTTATTGATTCGTTTTTTCATAATCTCTTCTGCTTGAGATAAAGCATAGCGATCATTTACGCCTAATGTTTCTTCAAAATGAGGAGTTTGATAAGCAGATACGGTCTCTCCGGCTTTTTGTAGAATTTCTACAACATCCGGTAAGTAGTATTCACCTTGAACGTTATCATTAGATACTTTAGCCAGCGCATCAAACAGCGATTGATTATCAAAGCAGTACGTCCCTGTATTAATTTCTTGTACCGCTCGCTCACTCTCGGACGCATCCTTATGCTCGACGATTTTCTCCACTGACCCATTTTCATTACGGATGATTCGTCCATAACCAGTCGGGTCTTGTGCATAGGCTGTCAAAATCGTCGCCTTGGCGTTATTTCGTTCATGGTGTTGAAGCAATGCATCAATTGTTTGAGAGGTGATAAGGGGAGTATCTCCGCAGACTACAATAGTCGTCCCTTTTTCATCCATTAATAAATCCTTCGCTTGCATTACTGCATGGGCTGTTCCTAATTGTTCTGCTTGCAAGGCAAACAGACTTTTGTCACCAATATGTGATTGAACTTCCTCTGCACCGTGACCAACAATTGTAATAAGCTTTTTTAAGTCTAAAACAGATAGTTGATCAATTACATGCTGAACCATTGGCTTACCGCAGACAGGGTGTAACACTTTATATAAAGAGGACTTCATACGCGTTCCTTGTCCAGCTGCCAATATGACTGCATATCTATTTGTCATAGCCGGCCTCCAATTTTACCTTTTTATCCATTAAGAATATATCCTAAATAGGCTATCATTTCAAGGAATGATGGAAAAGTACATATTTTTGTCAGCACTTTTATGAAAATAGAGCGATTATAAGGTTATACGCATGAGCTAAACATACGAATTATCCATTTTTTGTTTCATAACTAAGGAAAACGGGAAAAAGAATTCAAAATAAAAAGATGAACCAAAGGGGGTAATATTCTTCCCTTCAGTCCATCTTCTCATGTACTACAATTTCAAATAGTGTATTACACCCTATTGAAACCGTTCTGTGCATATTTTAAGAAGCACCTGCTTCTTCAAATTCGACTTCTAATTCACCTAAACGGTGATATTCAGCTAAGACAGCATCTTGAATTTTCCCGCGAGTATTTGAGTTAATTGGATGAGCGATATCGCGGAATTCACCGTCTGGCGTACGTTTACTAGGCATGGCGACAAATAAGCCATTATTGCCATCAATTACACGGATATCATGAACAACAAATTCATTGTCCAACGTAATAGATGCAATTGCTCTCATACGTCCATCGGTGTTTACGCGGCGTAATCTTACGTCAGTTACTTCCATTTATGTTCACCACCTTTTCCTATATCGAAGCTTTACATAATTAATTCCACAGTTTTTATTATTTTCCTTCAATTCAAAAAAATTTTTTAGTATATTTCTAAAAAATTGAATTTTTCAGCCTCATTGATCGATTTAAAGTCAGGTTCACTCATAAAATATTGGGCAGTTCAAAAAAGAGGGACGCTAACATGTTCACATGTTAGCGTCCCTCTTTTTTCATGATTTAACTAAAGCGATGACTTCAATTTCTACTAGAACGTCCTTCGGAAGTCTAGCCACCTCAACACATGAACGTGCTGGTTTATGTTCTCCAAAATAACGACCATACACTTCGTTTAATGGAGCAAAATCATTCATATCTTTAATGAAAACCGTCGCTTTGACTACTGTTGATAAAGAAGCACCTGCTGTTTCTAGTACGGCTTTTAAGTTTTCAAATACTTGCTCCGTCTGCTCTTCAATACCGCCCTCTACAAGAGTCCCATCTGCTCTTAACGGAATTTGCCCAGAGCTGTAAAACATATTATTGACGATGATTCCTTGAGAATATGGACCGATTGCCTGCGGCGCTGCTTTTGTTTGGACCTGTTTCATGTTTCATCCCCCTATATTTAGACAATGTCACTTTCTTTTTACCACATTTTTCATAAATGTGTAAAATAGTTTCCTTCCGTTACACGAATTTGCTTGTCTTTTACATTCACATCCGTTAACTTGATGAGAGAAATGTATTCGTCTACCAGTCGTTCTTCAATATCTTCCGATTCCACTAAGACACCAATGCCAGCCACATTAGCTTGAAACTCTTCCAACAGACTAATCATTCCATTGACCGTTCCGCCTGCTTTCATGAAATCATCGATAATCAGTACATTAGAACCCGTCTCTAAGCTTCTTTTCGCTAGCAGCATCGTTTGAATGCGCTTAGAAGATCCTGACACATAGTTAATGCTGACAGTTGAACCTTCTGTTACCTTACTGTCTTTACGAACAATCACTACAGGCACATCTAAAAACTGAGCCACTGCATAAGCTAACGGAATTCCTTTTGTTGCGACCGTCATGACAACATCTATTTTGCGATCCGCATAAACCGAAGCGAACAGGCGCCCGATATTGTTTACGATTCGCGGATTCCCTAAAATATCAGTCAAATATAAATATCCACCTGGGAGCAAGCGCTCAGGGCTCTCCATCATCTCACATAGCTCACTAATAAAGGCTTCTGCTTCCTCTTTTGAAGCTTTCGGAATAAATTTCACTCCACCTGCCGCCCCTGGCAGTGTTAACAATGTCCCTACACCTTGCTGCTCGAATGTTTGTTTAATAATTCCCATATCCTCACTAATCGAGGATTTAGCGGATTTATATTTATCTGCAAAATAAGTTAAGGGAATTAGGCGCTGAGGATTTTGAAGAAAATAGTGAGTCATATCAATTAATCGTCCACTCCGCCGAAACTTCATAGTTACCTCCTAAAAAACCGAATGTTATATTGTAAATATAACATTAATATACGTGTTTAATCAATATCTACACGCTCACCTAGCAATCTTACCGCATATACGTTGTCACAAAAGCCACGTAAACCATTATAGACTCTTTGCATCCGAGAATCGTATTGGGCCAACCCAAACACAGTCGGTCCGCTTCCGCTCATTAAAACGGCATCCGCTCCGAACCGCTTCATTTGTTCCTTAATAAGATTCACTTCTGGATGCATCTTTAATGTCACGTTTTCCAAAACGTTGCCGACTGATTGACACATTTTATCGTAATCCTGCTGATCGATAGCCTCGAGCATCGAGTCAACGTTTGGATGAGTGACATGTGATAGATTGAGGTTTTTATACACTTCCGCTGTCGACACACCGATTTCTGGTTTAGCCAATATCACCCAACAATTAGGAGGGGTTTGGATGTGCTCGATGATTTCTCCTCTGCCTGTCGCAAGAGCGGTTCCTCCATATACACAAAAAGATACATCAGAACCAATTTCAGCTCCTAAGGTCGCTAATTCATCAAGGGACAGGTTTAAATCCCAAAGCGTATTCAACCCTCTTAATGTCGCAGCAGCATCACTGCTCCCACCCGCTAAACCGGCTGCAACAGGTATGTTTTTAACGATAGAAATCGTTACCCCTTTGCGAACCTGAAAACGTTCCTTCAGCAACTGTGCTGCCTGGTACGCCAAGTTACGGTGATCGTCAGGTACGTAGCGGTCATGTGAATGAATCACAATGCGCTGGTCATCCCTTTCCTCCAATTCAACTCGATCGGCCAAATCAATTGTCGTCATCACCATTTTCACTTCATGGTAACCATCGGAACGTTTATGTAATACATCTAGCGAAAGATTTATCTTAGCTGGTGCTTTCACCATTAATTTCATTAACTGTCACCTACTCTGCTTACTAAAGTTTAATGCTATCCATAATAAAATATACAATATGAATCATGTTATTTCGACATTTGTCTGCATTAAATTAAAACTTTTACCACAAAATTCAAGAGGCCGAAGCGCTTGCGCTTCGGCTGTCGCAATTTCATTTTATCCCGCATTAACGGACAACAAGAATTCCCACCTCAAAATGTTGAATGATTGTAGAAGTTTAAGTGGAATCTAACAGCCCGTAAAAACCCGATAAATCAACGAATCATCGGTAGGGAATGAAAGAACCCCCCTACTGATGAAAGCTTCCTTTATCCCTCGGTAACCGAAAGCAGAGCCTCTTGGCAACATTCCGAAGAGTTCCGGCATATGCTGCTCAATAGGCGTGTGACTATTTGTGAAAGCACCGTAACACGACGGCTCCTCGACAAGTTTTTCGGTAATGAGTATAACCCTTTTCCTTCACGTCAAGAGTGCAACCTAAACTCTATTATGAATCAAGCAGGTTTTGTTGCGCTATTTCAATGGCTCGCTTCACCATATTTCCAGCATCCTTGGAACGAATAGCTCCCCATCCTGCTTGCTGTACTACATCGTAGAAGCCTAGCTCTTTTGCCAGTTCTTCTTTTAAGCGGTGTGACATCATGCCTTTACGTCTTCCCACTCGCATGCAGCTCCTTTCATGAAACTGCGACATCTTTAGTATGTATAAACGAAAAATATTCTATGTTTAAATAGCAATAAAAAAGCAGCAAACAAATGTCTACTGCCCGCCCATTGCTAAATTCCCTGAAGTCTCATCAAAAAACGTTAACTGTACCGTTTCCGTTAAAACGTCTGCATAGCTGTACGAAACTCTTTCTAATGCGTTTTCTTCATCTAGTTCTACGACAAATACAGAAGGATATGTTTCTGTTAATACCCCGAAACGCTCAATCGTCTTTCTGCGGCCTCCGTTTGCCTTTAATTTAAGCCTTCTGCCTAAATTAGAGTCAAGCGACTGCTTAATGTCCGATAATGTTTTAGCCATATTCGCCACCTCACTGATTAAAGTATAACACGCATTTTAATATAAGTCAAAAATTTAAATTATATCAACGTATAACAATGAGTGTCAATACAAAGTTATCAACAAAAATCTACAACCATTATTATGCACCCATTTTTCTTAAATATGTACACTTTTACAATTTTTTCACATCTCTCTATTTACATCCAATCTTTTAAAAAAATTATCTAAAATAGAAAAAAGAACCCGTCAATCCATCCATTGCTTGTCGGATGGAGGCGACAGATTCTTCTTTTCAAACATGCATAGGTTGTTCATTCATCCTCATGAGGATAATAAGGCATCCCAGTACGAAGCAGCCCTCTCGTTTGGATGCCTCCCAGCCCTTTATCACCTGTCAGTGTGTTTTTTAACACATCCCATACACTTACGTCCTCTGTAAAAGGGGTGAAGCTAATGCGTGCCACAATATAAACAGGATCAAGCGCATGAATGTTCACTCTCGAAGGGGAACTAGCAAAATTTGCCCCCGCGTATATAAGAGATTCAAAATGAGACTGGCACGCTCCAGCAAAAATGACTAATTGATCCCGATGCGGAACTCTCTTTCTTGCCTCATGGACAGTTTGAACAAAATGCTGGGAATGGCGGTATGCCATGAGGTCATTCTTCTTCCCTTTTACTTTGGAATAAGCATCATGTCCAGTAATAACTAATAAATCGGGTCTGATTTCATCCATCAGTTCCCCGATTCGTGCTGGCATCTCTTTTTCTAAGCAGTGGGCCCCATGAACCGGTATTCCAATCTTCTCATACAACATTAAACATTTATTCAAATAGTTAGGGTCTCCATCCAGATGCAGGACCCTCCCTGGCATTTGGAAAAAACGGTTCGCATGACCATATCCACTTGTCGCATTATACTCATTTTTCTGCCTAACAAGGCGATAATCTTGTTGGATTAAAGATAAAGACTGCTCTAACAATTGTTCCTCTCGCTTTAAGCGTTTCTCACGCTCAGAGTTACTGACAACCTCTAAATCAGAAAAAGGAGCGTCTGCGACCAGTCGAACATCTTCTCCATAAAGCGTCGCATATTGTTCCCCTTTTGCGTCTTCAGTAACCGAAATGACCCGAAACAACAAATCTCGTTCATAAGATGGTCGAGTGACAATATCACCAATATGAATATTCATCATTTTCACTCCGCCCTGCCTACTTAAGTTTCTTCTAAATAACCTATGTAGAATCAGGGAAAAGGTGATTATGACTCTTTTAACGTCTGTAAAGTATCACTTAATACGGCAAATTCCTCGATGGAAAGCGTCTCTCCTCTTCGCTTCGGATCAATTCCAATTTGATGGAGCATTTGGTCAATCTCCTGTTTTTTGGCTTTCCCAAACGGTAAATTACTGGTTAAGTTATTCAAAAGCGTCTTCCTGCGCTGCGCAAAACTTGCTCTAACAACTGTAAAAAAGAAACTCTCATCTTTTACTTTAACCGCTGGTTCCTTCCGTTTCGTCAAGCGAAGAACCGCAGAATCAACATTTGGTTGAGGGTTAAAAACGGTTTTTGGCACAATCATCACCGTTTCCGCTTCTGTATAATACTGAATGGCAATCGACAGCGACCCATAATCTTTCGTGCCTGGTTTCGCTGCAATTCGGTCTGCCACTTCTTTTTGAAGCATCACGACAATTCCGCGCACTGGAATTTTATCTTCTAACAACTTCATCAAAATAGGCGTTGTTACGTAATAAGGAAGGTTCGCTACCACCATTAAATCCTCAACCTCTTGAAATTCAGCCTCAACCACGCTATGCACATCCGCTTGCAAAATGTCTTGATGAATGACTTTCACATTCGGATATGGAGAAAGTGTATCTTTTAAGATTGGCAGCAGACGTTGATCAATCTCAAAGGCCACTACCTTCTTCGCTCTTTTCGCTAACTGCTCCGTCAGTGCCCCAATTCCAGGACCAATTTCAATCGCTCCTGTTTGTTCCGTTACTTCTGCATGATCAACAATACGATGCAAAATGTTTGTATCCACCAAGAAATTTTGACCTAAACTCTTTTTGAAGGTAAATCCGTATTTATCCAGTATCTCTTTCGTTCTCTTAGGGGTTGCAATATCTTTTAACAAGTTTATCTTTCCTCCTCTTGAATGCTTTTTAAAGCCGCGACAAAAGCGCCTTTAGAAATTTGAAACATTTGTAGTCTCTTATGAAGCTGTTTGCCATTTGTATAGCCGATTTTTAATATCTTCCCAATTTTTTCGCGTCGCTCACTTGAACCAGGTCCACCAACAAGGCCAGCGACAATGAGATCTTCCTTTGAAATCTCTTCTTCCCCTTCTATCCACTCTTGTTTGACATGCTGAAGAGCCGCTCTAATAGATTGTGGCGAAGCATGCTCAATCCCTACCTTTTTCCCGTTTTTCGCTTTTGCTTCTTCTTTTGGTAAAAAGGCATGCTTGCACCCTTGAACTCGCTCGGTAATGGTGTTTCGAATTTTCTCTCCTGGATAATCAGGATCAGTAAAAATGATCACCCCGCGCTTCTCTTGAGCCAGTTTAATCTTTTGAATCGTTTCCTCATTTATGGCTGATCCATTTGTTTCAATTGTGTCGGCATTGACTGCCCGTTGGATGGCAGTCGTGTCATCGCGCCCTTCCACAACGATAATTTCTTTTATTTTCATTTTTTCCTCCAAAACGCGAAACTTTCTTGTTCCTTGTACGTCTAATTAATAGCAAGATTTAAATCCTTTATATTTTAACCTAAAAAAGGCAGAGGATAAAATCTCCTCTGCACATCCATTACTCTAACACTCTTATTTTAACAGTTCTTCGACCCCATTTATATGCTTGAGATTTATCGGCAAAGAACACATCGATTTTGTTTCCTTTAATGGCACCGCCAGTATCACCAGCGATTGCATAGCCGTATCCTTCCACATATACCTTACTCCCTAACGGAATAACATTTGGATCGACTGCGATGACTTTCGCATTAGGATTCGCACGTAAATTAATACCTGTCTTGGTTTTCCCTGAGCAGCCGTTACAGAAGGCTGTATAAGCGGTAGAGTTGACATAAAATTCTTTCGCTACCTTGTTGTCATCACGAGACACTTGTACTGCCGCCGTTTGAGCAACAGGTTTTACCACTTTGGAACCAACCGCGACTACACGGTCCTTACTTTCTTGTATATTTTCGGTTTTGATTAATTTTCGAGAAACTTCTTTCCCGTTCTCCATCATGACCTCATAATGTTTGGCTACGCGCCCTTCTACTCCTTCAGACACCACTTTTTCCGTGCCTTTTTCTAAAGAAGGGTCGTTTTTAGTAACGACTGCATAGCCAACGGGTTCTTCCACTACATCGGTGACTTTTTCTACTTTTACAACATTTACGACAATATTAGGTGTGACTAAACTAGTTAAATTAGGTTCTACACGGTCTAAGTCATCCAGTTTAATTTCTTGTTGTTTTAAAAAGTCAGCGACCGTAGTCGAAGTTGACCACACTTGTTGTTCGTTTCCACCTTGATTTAGCTTAATCAAAAAAGCTTTATTCACTTGAACAGTTAAATGGTCTTCAATGGCTGTATCTAAATCAGGTTCTACTTGGTCATGCTCTGATATGTTAATCTTTTCATTTGCAAGAACTTCTTTAATGGTATCTGCTGTTGTCCAGATGCTTTGTTTTTGGTTATCGACGATTAAGTCAATCGACTTCGCCGGCTTCCAAACCACTTTCATATCACTGCTTACACTCGCTGATAACGTATGGGATAAAAAGTCCTCATCTCGAACTTTAATGTTTTGCTCTTTCAGCAATTCCCCTACGGTATCCGCGTGGGTCCTCAGTTTTTCCTCTTTTCCGTCAATCGTTAGAGAAACTGATGCTTGTGTCGTTTGATAGACAGTGAATGATAAGACTGCCGAAACGACTATGAAACTTGTAAGCATAATGCTCAGTCTCTTTTTACTCCTGACAGAATCGGAAAACAGCTTTTTCACGTTTTGTAACACGATGAAAAACTCCTCCTTCTCTCGCAGAGATTATATAGAGTACTTATCAACTTGTCAACCCTCCCATCCGGGCAACGGATATAGTCTATTATGTCTAAACTTTCAAAAAAAGGGAAGGAAGACTTGTCGACAAGTTTATACTATGAGTAAAAAGAGACTTGTAGAACTTTTTTATTCTGGTGCTTTTTTGGACAAAATTACCTGAAAATTTATCGATTTTTATCGATTTTTATCGATGGATTCTAAATAACTTTTTGGCATTTTCCGTTGTTATTTTCGCCAATTCTTCATAATCCATTTCTTTGAGGGCAGCAATTTGTTCCGCTACATATGAAACATACCCAGGCTCATTCCTTTTTCCACGATAAGGATGTGGCGTTAAATATGGACAATCGGTTTCAATTAATAACTTATCAAGCGGAATTGCCGCAGCGACTTCTTTCGGCTTTTTGGCATTTTTGAATGTAACCGGGCCTCCAAATGAAATGTACATATTCATATCCATGCATTGCTTCGCTACTTCCAAACTCCCTGTAAAACAATGCATAATGCCGCCTACTTCTTCTACCTTTTCTTCTTTCAAAATGCGGACTACATCTTCCGTAGCATCACGATTATGAATAATAATCGGCAGATTCACTTTTCGTGCTAAGCGAATTTGTTGACGGAATACTTGTTGTTGTACATCTTTTGGAGATTTATCCCAATAATAATCAAGTCCCATCTCACCAAGTGCTACCACTTTCGGATGAGCGGCCAGTTCTTCGATCCATTTTAAATCCTCTGGCGTCATATCAATCGCATCAACTGGATGCCATCCAACGCTCGCATAAATAAAGTCATATTTTTCCGTAATTTCTATCGCTTTTTGAATCGTTTCCCGATCAAATCCAACAACGACCATCTGCTCGACTCCAGCTGATTGGGCACGCTCAATCACTTCTTCTAAATCATCTTTGTATTGATTAGCATTTAGATGAACATGTGTATCAAATAACATGATTACTCCCTCATTTCTTCCTATATAGATATAATTTATTAAAATAACAACAAGAAGAGGGTTCCTCATTATACAACCATAAGAAACCACTCTTCTTTCATCTCAAATCATTAAAATCAATATTCTATTATATCTTTATTTGATTTTTGTACCATTTGTCAAAGATTGATCGACACTTGCTAAAAATAAGCCGTTTTCATCTTCTCCAGCTAAAATCATTCCTTGTGACAGTTCTCCTCGAAGTTTCACAGGCTTTAAGTTCGTAACACAAATCACTTTTCTTCCTACTAATGTTTCAGGTGTGTAAAATTTCGCTATTCCTGAGACTACTTGACGCTTCTCATATCCTAAATCAAGCTGAAGCTTTAATAATTTGTCTGCTTTTTTAATAGGCTCTGCTTCAATGACTTGTGCCACTCGCAAATCAACCTTCATAAAATCGTCAATCGTAATTTCATCCACTTCTGGAATGTCCTGTTTTTGTTCTTTTTCTTCTACTACAGGAACAGGCCCTTGCATTTGTTCTTTAATATATTGAACTTCTTCCGCTAAATCTAAACGCGGGAATAACGGTTGACCTTTGACAACTTTTGTTCCTGCTGGAATTTGTCCAAATTGTGATGTGCTCTCCCATGTTTGAAGGGATTCGTCTTGAATGCCAAGCTGAGCAAAAATTCCTTCTGGTGTACGTGTTAAGAAAGGCTTTAATAAAATGGCTGTATGACGAATTGACTCGGCTAAATGGGTCATAACTGACGCAAGTTCTTCTCTTTTGCTTTCTTCTTTAGCTAATGCCCAAGGCTGTGTCTCATCAATGTATTTATTCGTGCGGCTCACTAGCTGCCATAAAGCCGTCAAGGCTACTGAGAATTCCATCCGCTCCATGGCATCCTCAAATTTCTTCACGGTCTCCTGCTGCATTTGTACAAGCTGATCATCAAATGCGGTAACCGCCCCTTGATAAGTAGGGATAACGCCATCAAAATATTTATCAATCATGGCTACCGTACGGTTAACTAAATTTCCCAAATCATTAGCTAAATCAAAGTTAATACGCTCAACGAATCCTTCTGGTGTAAACACGCCGTCGGCCCCAAATGGTACTTCACGTAATAAGTAGTAACGAAGGGCATCCAATCCGTAGCGCTCAATCAGCATAACTGGATCGACTACATTTCCTTTTGATTTGGACATTTTACCGTCTTTCATAAGCAACCAGCCGTGAGCAAACACTTTTTTCGGTAAAGGTAAGTCAAGAGCCATCAGCATTATTGGCCAATAAATCGTGTGGAAACGCACGATTTCTTTTCCTACTAAATGAACGTCTGCAGGCCAATACTTTTGATAGTTAGAATCGTTATCTGCCCCATACCCTAACGCAGTAATATAGTTGGACAAGGCATCAATCCATACATAAACGACATGCTTAGGATTACCAGGAACTTTTACTCCCCAATCGAAAGTGGTTCTGGAAACAGCTAAATCCTCTAATCCTGGTTTAATAAAGTTGTTAATCATTTCATTTTTACGAGATTCCGGTTGGATAAAATCCAAATTTTCCTCATAAAACTGTAAAAGGCGGTCGGCGTACTTGCTCATTCTAAAGAAATAAGATTCTTCGCGTACCTTTTCTACTGGACGTCCACAGTCTGGACAATTGCCATCTACTAATTGCCGATCCGTAAAAAAGGATTCACACGGTGTACAATACCACCCTTCATATTCATCTAAATAAATATCACCTTGCTCCAACAACTGTGCAAAGATTTTTTCGACTGCGTCTTTATGACGTTTATCTGTTGTGCGGATAAAATCATTATAAGAAATATCGAGTTTCTTCCATAAATCTTTAATGCCCGCTACAATTTCGTCTACATATTGCTGCGGCGTAATTCCTTTTTCTTCCGCTTTACGTTGGATCTTTTGTCCATGCTCATCCGTGCCTGTTAAATAGTAGACATCATAACCGCGTAAACGCTTATATCTTGCCATCGCATCTCCTGCTACAGTCGTATATGCATGACCGATATGTAATTTATCACTCGGATAATAAATAGGTGTAGTAATATAATACGTTTTCTTTTCTCCTGACATTTTAGCTACCTCCAACATCATTGCATGACCATTCAACACTATGTGATCATCATAAAATGTGCCATGTTATATTGTGTTCTATCATATATTACTATTTTACATGATAAACTCAAAAAATTCCTTTCTTATTCCCCATAATTCACTATTATCATCTTCAACCAAATTGATCTAAAAATATACAAACTTGATTTCAATCTTTTTGTCGAATTATCGTAGGTTCATGTCGAAAATTCGACAAAAAAGGGATTTTTGTCGAATTTTCATAGTAATTCTACCATACATTTATTTATTTTTTTGGGTAAATATTACATGTAAAAAAATGACTAACGGTCAAAAATCCTTGATGTATAAGGATTTTTATTTATTTTTTATCATCTACATATTTTTACATATAAAGTTATTGACTAGTTTTGGAAACACTGGTATGATGAAATCACAGATAAATTTGTCGAATAATGACGAAATAATAACATAGAAAAATAAGAGAATTGAGAGGAGATTATTTATTATGAAATCTACAGGAATTGTTCGTAAAGTTGATGAATTAGGACGCGTAGTTATTCCAATCGAATTACGTCGTACATTAGGTATTGCAGAGAAGGATGCATTAGAAATCTATGTAGACGAAGAAAGAATCATCTTAAAGAAATATAAACCAAACATGACTTGCCAAATTACAGGGGAAGTTTCTGACGATAACCTTCAATTAGCTGACGGTAAATTAATTGTAAGCCGTGAAGGAGCAGAAAAAATTCTAGAAGAACTTCAAAAGAGCTTACAGCTTTCTAAATAGGAAACAGCCTATAGTCTGTTTAAATATAGATGTAAAAGACCCTTTCCTTCTATTATATATAGAAAGAAAGGGTCTTTTAGTAGACACCATTTTGTTACTGATGATAAGCATTGTATACATCTCTTTTGGAGATTTTACGGTCTTTGGCTGCCTGCTTAATAGCGTCTTTATTATTTAAACCTTTTTCATTCATATAAAAATCAACATGCTCGATCATCGTAAAGGCTTCCCACCAATTCTCTTCTCCCTCGGTCTCCTCTTCATCTCCGCTTCCCTCTAAGATGAGACAGAACTCTCCACGAATTTCTTCATTACTTGCCCATTCTAACGCTTCTTCTATCGTGCCTCTTATAAACTCTTCATACTTCTTTGTCAGTTCCCTTGTCACAGCTATTGATCGATTTCCGAATACATCAAGCATTAGTTGCAACGTTTCCTTAAGACGGTGTGGAGCCTCATAAAAAATAAGCGTAGTTGGAATCTTTTTTAGTTCAGCCAATTGTTCTTTTTTGTGTTTTTTATTTCTTGATAAAAATCCATAGAACATAAAATGAAAGGTTGGTAAGCCTGAAGCAATCAACGATGTTAACGCAGCATTAGCTCCTGGAAGAGGAACAACGTGATGCTCATGTTGCAATGCCAAAACGACTAATTCATAGCCGGGGTCAGATATAGTCGGCATTCCCGCATCACTAACAAGCGCAATAATCTTTCCTTCATTTAAATCATTTAAAATTTGCTTTCCTTTGCTCTCTTTATTATGTTCATGATAACTAGTAATTGGCGTAGCAATTTCAAAATGATTACATAACTTTCTCGTTTGTCTCGTGTCTTCCGCGGCTATATAATCTGCTTCTTTCAATAAACGGATTGCCCGAAACGTCATATCCTCTAAATTTCCAATAGGCGTAGGCACTAAATATAACATGCCACCTTTTCGTTGCTCATTGTAGCTTTTCTGCTGCCACATTGCTTTCCATTCCTTCCTTTTTCAAGAATTCCACCTTTTGCGGCTTTTTTAATTTTTTAAACTGCGCTTCTGCCTTCATCGCTTCGCTTTTTGAAGCAAACTCTTGATAAAAAATGAGCACGACTGGTTTTCTCGAATTGGTGTACTTAGCACCTTTGCCGCTATTATGCATCGATAACCGACGCTGCAAATTCGTCGTGTACCCTGCATAGAGACTGTCATCTTTGCATCGTAAAACGTAAAAGTAATGAGAATTATTATTCTCCATATAAAATCGCCCTTACTTCTTTTGTATACTCATTTTCTTCATTATATACAACGAGCGGAGGCAAGACTTTTAAATCCGATTGACCGTTTTTAATCCCTTCCACTAAAATCGTATTTGCTTCTTTACCTGCTTTTGGGTAAACAAACTGCAGTCTTTTCGGTTCGACTTTATATTGGCGCATTAAAGAAAGAATATCCATCAGTCGTCCAGGACGATGTACAAGTGCTACCTTTCCTCCTGCTCTTGTCAGTTGACTGCTGACACGAATAACATCCTCTAATGTACAATGAATTTCATGCCGGGCAATCGCCAAATGCTCATTTTCATTGATTTCATCCGGATTAGGCGTTTTAAAATATGGAGGATTACATGTCACCACGTCAAACTTTCCATAACCGAGTTTAGCTGGCATTTCTTTTAAATCTCCATGAATGAGGTGAATCTGATTTTGGAGTTCATTGTACTCTACGCTTCTGACCGCCATATCATATAATCGCTCTTGAATTTCTACACCTGTAATGGTTCCCTTTGTACGTTTTGATAAAAATAAAGGGATTACACCATTTCCTGTACATAAATCAATGATATTTCCTTTTTGAATCGGCATATAAGCAAAGCGGGCAAGCAGTACTGCATCTAAAGAAAAAGCAAAAACGGAAGGACTTTGAATAATTCTTAATTTTTCTTCCGCTAATAAATAATCAAGCCGTTCATCATCATATAAATGTACCATTGTTCTTTCCTTTCTTCGCTAAAATATCAAATACGCGATAAAAATAGCCTCCCCAAAAGGAAGGCTATTTCGTATATCCACTACTTTTTATTTAAAAATGATAGACAGAATAGGCAATCCCCATCTTTACGGACACTTCCATAATGAATGTTACAAATATGGAAACCTTCTTGATACAGGCGGGCAAGATTATCATATCCTTCACCAATATCAATTTTTTGCTCTTTTTCTTGTTTGTTCACTTTATGTTTGTCATCTTTTCGTTTCATTTCCAAAGTTGTCTGGTCAAGGCGGCGACGCAGATGGTCATTTTCAAGCTTTAAATGATGATTTTCTTCAATTAGCTTGGCTAAATGTTCTTTTAGATGCCCCAGCTGATGATATAAGTGACTAATTTGCCCTTCCATATTTGTGACCGAATCAAAAATCTCTTTCTTATCCACCTTTACCCACCTCGTTACTCTGTAGCTTGAAATGAAACAGCCCCTTCTTTTACAATTTCACTCAATGTAAATTCTACAATTTGCTTGTGTTCAAACAATTCTACTTGTAAAATCCGCTCTAGAATGTTTAGGCCCACTACTTTGCCGGCCCCACTCGGTGTTTGAATAGTTTCTCCGAGATCAGGAAGCTGTTCTTTTGCCGTTTCATACTCATCATTTTCATATTTTAAGCAGCACATTAACCTTCCACAAAGTCCTGAAATCTTTGTTGGATTCAAGGACAAGTTCTGGTCTTTCGCCATCTTAATTGATACAGGTTCAAAATCACCTAAAAATGTCGAACAGCAAAGCATTCGACCGCAAGGACCAATTCCGCCAAGCAACTTCGCTTCATCCCGAACACCAATTTGACGCAATTCAATTCTAGTACGGAAAATTGAAGCTAAATCTTTGACCAGTTCACGGAAATCAATACGGCCGTCAGCTGTAAAGTAAAAGATCACTTTATTGCGATCAAACGTATACTCGACATCTACTAATTTCATATCTAAATTGTGCTCATAAACCTTTTGTACACAAACTTCGTATGCTTCCTTTGCCGCCTGTCTATTTTCTTCTACAATTAGTCTATCTTTTGCATCTGCAATCCGAATGACTTTTTTTAAAGGAAGTACAACATCCTGTTCACTGACTTGCTTTTTATTGATAACAACCTTGCCAAACTCCACTCCTCGAACGGTTTCGACAATGACGAACTCTCCGTCAGGAATGATAAGTTGACCTGGATCGAAATAATATATTTTCCCCGCTTTTTTAAAACGGACTCCCACTACATCATACAAGCGTTTATCCCTCCTGCAAATCCAACACCAGCTCCTCCATTAGCAATTGTATATTCATATTGGAGTTTAGCTTATTTTTCGCCTTCAGAATCGCTTCTAAGTCATGAACTGTTTTCTTTTGAGTAATTTGAAGGGCTTGCTGTTTTAAATATTCGAATCTATCGGTAAACACAACTTTGTGCTCTTGATCCAGTTGAATGGACAGTAAATCTCTGTAAAGCATGAGCAACATATTGACCCCTAACTCTGTCTGATTTTTTTCGGAAAAGTGTGCCATCCACTTTTCATGAACAAAGAGCAGAGCTTGCTGTGGTCTCGTCGCTAGCATTTCATTTAATTGTATCACTAACTTTCGTGCAAGTCCAAACCATTCATCTTCATATAATTGAAGCGCTTCTCCAAAATCATTGGTCAACTGCGCTAACAGAGCCGCGATTGCTGGAGGAATTTCGTTCTCTATTAGCCTTTCTTGAAGTCCTTCAGGCGTCAATGATCGAAAGGAAATCACTTGGCATCTTGATATAACAGTGTTTAATAGTTTATGAACTTGCTCAGTTAATAAAATTGCATACGTATCACTATTAGGTTCTTCGAGAAATTTCAATAAGCTGTTCGCTGCGCTCACTGTCATTTTATCAACATGCTCAATAATATATAACTTCTTGTTGGATTCTACTCCTGTTTTCATAAATTCCGATTGTAAATGCTGAATCTGTTCTTTCTTTATCGATAAGCCATCAGGTCCAATCTGATGGACATCGGGATGGTTGGTCGAATTAATACGTCGACAGTTGCTACATTCATTACAAGGTTTATACTGATCTAACTGTAAACAAAAAAGACTTTTAGCGAATAAAAGGGCAGCATCTTTTTTACCTGTTCCTTTTCCGCCTTCAAAAATATAAGCGTGGGCTACCCGTTTTTTCAATAAACCATTCTTCATCATTCTCATTGCATTCGGCTGTATTTGTTCAAGTTGCTCCCACGTTTTAGTCATAATTATAATCACCTTTTCATTTATCTTAAAATTGATAAAATCCCTCTACAGGTAAAACAAATACCGTTGCTCCCCCGACCTCCACTTCAACCGGGTAAGGAATATACGAGTCTGCATTTCCACCGAGTGGCGAGACAGGAGATATGAGTTGCTTCCTGTGTTGGCATTGGGATTCAATGATATCTAAAGCGTCTTGTACGCGATGATCCTCTGTTCCAATCATGATTGTCGTATTACCAGATTTCAAAAAGCCTCCGCTGCTTGCTAGTTTTGTTGCGCGGAAATGACTTTTAACTAAAGCACTCAACAATTTCGTACTATCTGAATCTTGAATCACCGCCACGATTAGTTTCATAAATCAATCCCCCACTACTTTTTATTGAATTGCATGTGTCCTTCTCAACCGTTTAAATATTCACTATATCATTTATTGTAACAAATTATTCCATGTTATTTTAGAAGATTACATATTATCTATGTTCCTTAATTGCTTCTTTTCACATAAGATGATTCATTAACCGTTATGTAGTTCGACCAAAAATTTCTTTAGACAGCTGGTATCAGCCGCTTAAGTGTAGAAAATTTAATATGATGGTTCTTTGGTCATGCCGAATTTTCTACATCGATTTAAATAGACAGATAGCTCTTTAACTTTTCATTAATATCCTCATATACTTGTTCAATCGACTGATTCGCATCAATTAAACAAATTCGTTCCGGAAACTTCTTCATTAAGCTTAAATAACCTTGCCTTACTTTATGATGGAATTCCAATTTTTCTAAATCTAAGCGGTTAATTTCCCGATTTTGATTTTGATTAATTCGCTGTAAACCAATTTCAGGATCAAGGTCTAAATAAAAAGTTAAATGAGGAGCTAAACCGTTAATAGCAAATTCATTAATGCGATAGACTTCTTCAATCCCCAGTCCTCTAGCAAAACCTTGGTAAGCCAGTGAGCTATCAACAAAACGATCACATAAAACAATCTTTCCTTGATTAAGGGCAGGAATGACCTTTTCTACTAAATGTTGCCTCCTTGCTGCTGCATAAAGAAGAGCTTCCGTTCTTGGATCCATCTCCGTATGTTCCGTATTTAAAATGACGGTGCGGATGGCTTCTGCAATCTTAATTCCACCTGGTTCTCTCGTTAGTAAAGAAGACACCCCTATATGTTGTAATGAATTATAAATCATTTGAATAATCGTCGTCTTTCCGGCACCTTCTGGCCCTTCAAATGTAATAAACTTCCCTGACACGTCTTCGATCTCCTTTATATTTAATTTCATCTATTATTTAATAAATTCTTCATATCAAAAATACATCCAAATGTTGGTTAATTAATCCTTGTGGACCTTGGATTTTCGCTTCTAAAGCCTGAAGGTGTGCAATATAAGCAACATGGCTTTCTTTGATTAATTCTCCTTCAACTAAAATAGGAATTCCTGGTGGATAAGGAATCACAGAGGAGGCTGCTACCTTTCCAACGGCCTCTTTAAATGGGAGAGATACTTTTTGCAACGATTTCATTTTTTCATAACTAATAACTAATGATGTATTTTCAAAATGAAATGGCTGAATAGCTTTGACATCTAACAAAGGCTCACTTTCTCGATTAGCTTCCATTGCTATTTGGATACGCTCAATTGCTTTTTCAAACGGGAACTCTTCTCCAAGAGGCAACACGAGCAAAACATGAAAAAGATCAGCCAATTCACTATAGATATGTTGAGACTCTAGCAATGATTGTAATTGATAACCCGTTTTCAATGTGGAAGCTGCTGGCTCTATAAGAATTTTTAGCGGATCTTGTTTTATAGTAGGTGATAAAGGAGAACTGATTTGAATTCCTTCTATCTCTCCTAATTCCCTTTTGAAATCATTCAGACACTCGACTAAAGAATGAAATTTTTCCTGATTTGATTGTAGTTCACCTAAATAAAATCGTGCTAAGTCCAGTGAAGCCATAATAGGATACGAGGGACTACTAGATTGTAGAGCTCTTAAGTAGAACTCCAACCTCTCACGATTAATACGGTCTCCTTGTAGATGCAAAAATGATCCCATCGTCATAGCGGGTAATGTTTTATGAGCTGATTGAATCACTAAATCAGCCCCTACAGTAACAGCAGATGCAGGAAATGGTTCTCCTAATATAAAATGAGCTCCGTGGGCTTCATCAATAATAACAGCCATGTCATGATGATGAGCGCATTGAATAGCGGCTCGTACATCTCTAGTCATTCCATAGTAATTCGGATTAGTCAGAATTACTGCTTTCGCAAGTGGATATGTTTCAATCGCTTGCATGATAGCTTCTTCACTTACTCCTGTACAAACGTTTGCTTTCTCATCATATTCTGGAGCAATAAATACAGGATGGGCATTCGCCATCTTTAAAGCATTCAATACAGATTTGTGGCAGTCACGCTGGACAATAACCGTATCATAAGAAGACACAACAGACAGGATAGCTGCTAAGTTCCCTACCGTTGACCCATTAATCAAAAAATACGTTTTATCCACTCCATACAGCGTCGCAGCCAAATCTTCTGATTGAGCGATGACCCCACTTGGATCATGTAAATCATCTAAACCACTCAATTCCGTCATATCTATATTTAAAATGGAAGAAAACCACGAAATCCCCGTTTCAGGAAATACGACTCCGTTTTTATGTCCTGGTACATGAAAAGAGAGGGGGTGCTTTACAAAGTGTTCCTTAAGTTTTGTAAACAAAGGAGTTTGAGATTGATCCATCGTATGCCTTCCTTTTTTAACAAGTATTAATATTTATTATAACAATAAAAAGCCTCCTACCGAGGCTCTTTAAAAAGACAATTCCTTTAATTTTCGAACAAAATATACGTATAAATCCTCATGGCTTGTTACATCAACGATCTCTTTTTCACAGTGTACACATATGAAATTTTTATGAATATGCACTCCATGCTCTTTCCGCTCATCACATATTAGACAAGTGTTTAAGGAGTCAACTGAGTAAGTAAATGGGTATTGATTCATTTCTCCACCTCCATTACTCATTTATTCTCTATAATAAAACATTTCATACTCAAAAACATTAATAATACATCTTACTCTTCCATATGATGTCCTGTTAATAAAAACAAAAAATTTTATTATTTATATACCAAAAAAGGCTAGTCAATTGACTAGCCTCAGAGTGTAGACAAACTCCTTTTTCAAAAAAATATCTGGAGAAAAAGGGGTTTTGTTTCTTTTTTAGTTGTATATTTGGTTGTTCTTTCAAAGAAGCAACACTATATATTGATGAGTTAGTATTTATAAAAAACGGCTATCGACTTTGTCGACAGCCTGAAGGCTAGTCAATTGACTAGCCTTTCGTGTTGCCTGGCAATGTCCTACTCTCACAGGGGGAGACCCCCAACTACCATCGGCGCTGAAGAGCTTAACTTCCGTGTTCGGCATGGGAACGGGTGTGACCTCTTCGCCATCATCACCAGACAATATGAAGGTTATTCCTTCAAAACTAGATAACTGCAGCTGAGAAAAGCACGTTGTGCTTTAAAATTGGTTAAGTCCTCGATCGATTAGTATCAGTCAGCTCCACACGTCGCCGTGCTTCCACCTCTGACCTATCAACCTGATCATCTTTCAGGGATCTTACTAGCTTGACGCTATGGGAAATCTCATCTTGAGGGGGGCTTCATGCTTAGATGCTTTCAGCACTTATCCCGTCCGCACATAGCTACCCAGCGATGCCTTTGGCAAGACAACTGGTACACCAGCGGTGCGTCCATCCCGGTCCTCTCGTACTAAGGACAGCTCCTCTCAAATTTCCTGCGCCCGCGACGGATAGGGACCGAACTGTCTCACGACGTTCTGAACCCAGCTCGCGTACCGCTTTAATGGGCGAACAGCCCAACCCTTGGGACCGACTACAGCCCCAGGATGCGATGAGCCGACATCGAGGTGCCAAACCTCCCCGTCGATGTGGACTCTTGGGGGAGATAAGCCTGTTATCCCCGGGGTAGCTTTTATCCGTTGAGCGATGGCCCTTCCATGCGGAACCACCGGATCACTAAGCCCGACTTTCGTCCCTGCTCGACTTGTAGGTCTCGCAGTCAAGCTCCCTTGTGCCTTTACACTCTACGAATGATTTCCAACCATTCTGAGGGAACCTTTGGGCGCCTCCGTTACATTTTAGGAGGCGACCGCCCCAGTCAAACTGCCCACCTGACACTGTCTCCCACCCCGATGAGGGGTGCGGGTTAGAATTTCAATACAGCCAGGGTAGTATCCCACCGATGCCTCCACCGAAGCTGGCGCTCCGGCTTCCAAGGCTCCTACCTATCCTGTACAAGCTGTACCAAAATGCAATATCAGGCTACAGTAAAGCTCCACGGGGTCTTTCCGTCCTGTCGCGGGTAACCTGCATCTTCACAGGTACTATAATTTCACCGAGTCTCTCGTTGAGACAGTGCCCAGATCGTTACACCTTTCGTGCGGGTCGGAACTTACCCGACAAGGAATTTCGCTACCTTAGGACCGTTATAGTTACGGCCGCCGTTTACTGGGGCTTCGGTTCAAAGCTTCGCTTGCGCTAACCTCTCCCCTTAACCTTCCAGCACCGGGCAGGTGTCAGCCCCTATACTTCGCCTTACGGCTTCGCAGAGACCTGTGTTTTTGCTAAACAGTCGCCTGGGCCTATTCACTGCGGCTCTCTCGGGCTTGCACCCTATCAGAGCACCCCTTCTCCCGAAGTTACGGGGTCATTTTGCCGAGTTCCTTAACGAGAGTTCTCTCGAACACCTTAGGATTCTCTCCTCGCCTACCTGTGTCGGTTTGCGGTACGGGTACCTCCCACCTCGCTAGAGGCTTTTCTTGGCAGCGTGAAATCAGGAACTTCGGTACTTTATTTCCCTCGCCATCACAGCTCAACCTTACGAGAAGCGGATTTGCCTACTTCTCAGCCTTACTGCTTGGACGCGCATATCCAACAGCGCGCTTACCCTATCCTTCTGCGTCCCCCCATTGCTCAAACGGTGGGGAGGTAGTACAGGAATATCAACCTGTTATCCATCGCCTACGCCTTTCGGCCTCGGCTTAGGTCCCGACTAACCCTGAGCGGACGAGCCTTCCTCAGGAAACCTTAGGCATACGGTGGATGGGATTCTCACCCATCTTTCGCTACTCATACCGGCATTCTCACTTCTAAGCGCTCCACCAGTCCTTCCGGTCTGACTTCACCGCCCTTAGAACGCTCTCCTACCACGGACATCGTAGATGTCCATCCACAGCTTCGGTGATACGTTTAGCCCCGGTACATTTTCGGCGCAGAGTCACTCGACCAGTGAGCTATTACGCACTCTTTAAATGGTGGCTGCTTCTAAGCCAACATCCTGGTTGTCTAAGCAACTCCACATCCTTTTCCACTTAACGTATACTTTGGGACCTTAGCTGGTGGTCTGGGCTGTTTCCCTCTTGACTACGGATCTTATCACTCGCAGTCTGACTCCCAAGAATAAGTCTTCGGCATTCGGAGTTTGACTGAATTCGGTAACCCGTTGGGGGCCCCTAGTCCAATCAGTGCTCTACCTCCGAGACTCTTATCTTGAGGCTAGCCCTAAAGCTATTTCGGAGAGAACCAGCTATCTCCAGGTTCGATTGGAATTTCTCCGCTACCCACACCTCATCCCCGCACTTTTCAACGTGCGTGGGTTCGGGCCTCCATTCAGTGTTACCTGAACTTCACCCTGGACATGGGTAGATCACCTGGTTTCGGGTCTACGACCACATACTCATTCGCCCTATTCAGACTCGCTTTCGCTGCGGCTCCGTCTCTTCAACTTAACCTTGCATGGGATCGTAACTCGCCGGTTCATTCTACAAAAGGCACGCCATCACCCGTTAACGGGCTCTGACTACTTGTAGGCACACGGTTTCAGGATCTCTTTCACTCCCCTTCCGGGGTGCTTTTCACCTTTCCCTCACGGTACTGGTTCACTATCGGTCACTAGGGAGTATTTAGCCTTGGGAGATGGTCCTCCCAGCTTCCGACGGGATTTCTCGTGTCCCGCCGTACTCAGGATCCACTCAAGAGGGAACGAAGTTTCAACTACAGGGTTGTTACCTTCTTCGACGGGCCTTTCCAGGCCTCTTCATCTACTTCGTTCCTTTGTAACTCCGTATAGAGTGTCCTACAACCCCAAGAGGCAAGCCTCTTGGTTTGGGCTAATTCCGTTTCGCTCGCCGCTACTCAGGAAATCGCAATTGCTTTCTCTTCCTCCGGGTACTTAGATGTTTCAGTTCCCCGGGTCTGCCTTCCATACCCTATGTATTCAGGTAAAGATACTGTTCCATTACGAACAGTGGGTTTCCCCATTCGGAAATCTCCGGATCAAAGCTCACTTACAGCTCCCCGAAGCATATCGGTGTTAGTCCCGTCCTTCATCGGCTCCTAGTGCCAAGGCATCCACCGTGCGCCCTTTCTAACTTAACCATTCGCCTTACGGCTACATGTTTCTTACATTAGAAAAGCTTTCACTTTCCTCAGCTATTACTGTTATCTAGTTTTCAAAGAACAACCATGCACCACTTGGTGCATTTGATATTGAAGGATGAACCTTCAAAACTGAACAAAACGTTTTCGTCAACGATTCTTACTGTCTAGCTACGGCATACGCCTTCGCTTTTCTTAGTAATCCTTAGAAAGGAGGTGATCCAGCCGCACCTTCCGATACGGCTACCTTGTTACGACTTCACCCCAATCATCTACCCCACCTTAGGCGGCTGGCTCCTTACGGTTACCTCACCGACTTCGGGTGTTGCAAACTCTCGTGGTGTGACGGGCGGTGTGTACAAGGCCCGGGAACGTATTCACCGCGGCATGCTGATCCGCGATTACTAGCGATTCCGGCTTCATGCAGGCGAGTTGCAGCCTGCAATCCGAACTGAGAACGGTTTTATGAGATTAGCTCCACCTCGCGGTCTCGCGACTCTTTGTACCGTCCATTGTAGCACGTGTGTAGCCCAGGTCATAAGGGGCATGATGATTTGACGTCATCCCCACCTTCCTCCGGTTTGTCACCGGCAGTCACCTTAGAGTGCCCAACTGAATGCTGGCAACTAAGATCAAGGGTTGCGCTCGTTGCGGGACTTAACCCAACATCTCACGACACGAGCTGACGACAACCATGCACCACCTGTCACTCTGTCCCCCGAAGGGGAACGCTCTATCTCTAGAGTTGTCAGAGGATGTCAAGACCTGGTAAGGTTCTTCGCGTTGCTTCGAATTAAACCACATGCTCCACCGCTTGTGCGGGCCCCCGTCAATTCCTTTGAGTTTCAGCCTTGCGGCCGTACTCCCCAGGCGGAGTGCTTAATGCGTTAGCTGCAGCACTAAGGGGCGGAAACCCCCTAACACTTAGCACTCATCGTTTACGGCGTGGACTACCAGGGTATCTAATCCTGTTTGCTCCCCACGCTTTCGCGCCTCAGCGTCAGTTACAGACCAGAAAGCCGCCTTCGCCACTGGTGTTCCTCCACATCTCTACGCATTTCACCGCTACACGTGGAATTCCGCTTTCCTCTTCTGCACTCAAGTTCCCCAGTTTCCAATGACCCTCCACGGTTGAGCCGTGGGCTTTCACATCAGACTTAAGGAACCGCCTGCGCGCGCTTTACGCCCAATAATTCCGGACAACGCTTGCCACCTACGTATTACCGCGGCTGCTGGCACGTAGTTAGCCGTGGCTTTCTGGTTAGGTACCGTCAAGGTACCAGCAGTTACTCTGGTACTTGTTCTTCCCTAACAACAGAGCTTTACGACCCGAAGGCCTTCATCGCTCACGCGGCGTTGCTCCGTCAGACTTTCGTCCATTGCGGAAGATTCCCTACTGCTGCCTCCCGTAGGAGTCTGGGCCGTGTCTCAGTCCCAGTGTGGCCGATCACCCTCTCAGGTCGGCTACGCATCGTCGCCTTGGTGAGCCGTTACCTCACCAACTAGCTAATGCGCCGCGGGCCCATCTGTAAGTGATAGCCGAAACCATCTTTCAACCAAGGACCATGTGGTCCTCGGTGTTATCCGGTATTAGCTCCGGTTTCCCGAAGTTATCCCAGTCTTACAGGCAGGTTGCCCACGTGTTACTCACCCGTCCGCCGCTGACTTCAGGGAGCAAGCTCCCATCTGTCCGCTCGACTTGCATGTATTAGGCACGCCGCCAGCGTTCGTCCTGAGCCAGGATCAAACTCTCCGAAGAAATGTTTGACTTGCTCATAAAATAAAAATTAAACGTTGACGTTTTGTTGTTTTGTTCAGTTTTCAAAGTTCATTATATGGTGGAGCCTAGCGGGATCGAACCGCTGACCTCCTGCGTGCAAGGCAGGCGCTCTCCCAGCTGAGCTAAGGCCCCATTTTTAAAGATTACATGGTCGGGAAGACAGGATTCGAACCTGCGACCCCTTGGTCCCAAACCAAGTGCTCTACCAAGCTGAGCTACTCCCCGTTATCTTTATTATAATATGGCGCGCCCGACAGGAGTCGAACCCATAACCTTCTGATCCGTAGTCAGACGCTCTATCCAATTGAGCTACGGGCGCATATTTATCATGTATTGTTATAGTGGTGCCGAGGACCGGAATCGAACCGGTACGGTAGTCACCTACCGCAGGATTTTAAGTCCTGTGCGTCTGCCAGTTCCGCCACCCCGGCACTATAATATTGTATGGAGCGGAAGACGGGATTCGAACCCGCGACCCCCACCTTGGCAAGGTGGTGTTCTACCACTGAACTACTTCCGCGTAGAAAGTGCGGGTGGAGGGACTTGAACCCCCACGCCTTGCGGCGCCAGATCCTAAGTCTGGTGCGTCTGCCAATTCCGCCACACCCGCATATTGAAATGGTGAGCCATGAAGGACTCGAACCTTCGACCCTCTGATTAAAAGTCAGATGCTCTACCGACTGAGCTAATGGCTCGGATAAATGGTGCCGGCGAGAGGACTTGAACCCCCAACCTACTGATTACAAGTCAGTTGCTCTACCAATTGAGCTACACCGGCTAAGAATGGTGGAGGATGACGGGATCGAACCGCCGACCCCCTGCTTGTAAGGCAGGTGCTCTCCCAGCTGAGCTAATCCTCCGATATTTTATCAATATTTATTTTATAAATAATTTATTTTATAAATACTGTCTGGCAATGTCCTACTCTCACAGGGGGAGACCCCCAACTACCATCGGCGCTGAAGAGCTTAACTTCCGTGTTCGGCATGGGAACGGGTGTGACCTCTTCGCCATCATCACCAGACAATATGAAGGTTATTCCTTCAAAACTAGATAACTGCAGCTGAGAAAAGCACGTTGTGCTTTAAAATTTGGTTAAGTCCTCGATCGATTAGTATCAGTCAGCTCCACACGTCGCCGTGCTTCCACCTCTGACCTATCAACCTGATCATCTTTCAGGGATCTTACTAGCTTGACGCTATGGGAAATCTCATCTTGAGGGGGGCTTCATGCTTAGATGCTTTCAGCACTTATCCCGTCCGCACATAGCTACCCAGCGATGCCTTTGGCAAGACAACTGGTACACCAGCGGTGCGTCCATCCCGGTCCTCTCGTACTAAGGACAGCTCCTCTCAAATTTCCTGCGCCCGCGACGGATAGGGACCGAACTGTCTCACGACGTTCTGAACCCAGCTCGCGTACCGCTTTAATGGGCGAACAGCCCAACCCTTGGGACCGACTACAGCCCCAGGATGCGATGAGCCGACATCGAGGTGCCAAACCTCCCCGTCGATGTGGACTCTTGGGGGAGATAAGCCTGTTATCCCCGGGGTAGCTTTTATCCGTTGAGCGATGGCCCTTCCATGCGGAACCACCGGATCACTAAGCCCGACTTTCGTCCCTGCTCGACTTGTAGGTCTCGCAGTCAAGCTCCCTTGTGCCTTTACACTCTACGAATGATTTCCAACCATTCTGAGGGAACCTTTGGGCGCCTCCGTTACATTTTAGGAGGCGACCGCCCCAGTCAAACTGCCCACCTGACACTGTCTCCCACCCCGATGAGGGGTGCGGGTTAGAATTTCAATACAGCCAGGGTAGTATCCCACCGATGCCTCCACCGAAGCTGGCGCTCCGGCTTCCAAGGCTCCTACCTATCCTGTACAAGCTGTACCAAAATGCAATATCAGGCTACAGTAAAGCTCCACGGGGTCTTTCCGTCCTGTCGCGGGTAACCTGCATCTTCACAGGTACTATAATTTCACCGAGTCTCTCGTTGAGACAGTGCCCAGATCGTTACACCTTTCGTGCGGGTCGGAACTTACCCGACAAGGAATTTCGCTACCTTAGGACCGTTATAGTTACGGCCGCCGTTTACTGGGGCTTCGGTTCAAAGCTTCGCTTGCGCTAACCTCTCCCCTTAACCTTCCAGCACCGGGCAGGTGTCAGCCCCTATACTTCGCCTTACGGCTTCGCAGAGACCTGTGTTTTTGCTAAACAGTCGCCTGGGCCTATTCACTGCGGCTCTCTCGGGCTTGCACCCTATCAGAGCACCCCTTCTCCCGAAGTTACGGGGTCATTTTGCCGAGTTCCTTAACGAGAGTTCTCTCGAACACCTTAGGATTCTCTCCTCGCCTACCTGTGTCGGTTTGCGGTACGGGTACCTCCCACCTCGCTAGAGGCTTTTCTTGGCAGCGTGAAATCAGGAACTTCGGTACTTTATTTCCCTCGCCATCACAGCTCAACCTTACGAGAAGCGGATTTGCCTACTTCTCAGCCTTACTGCTTGGACGCGCATATCCAACAGCGCGCTTACCCTATCCTTCTGCGTCCCCCCATTGCTCAAACGGTGGGGAGGTAGTACAGGAATATCAACCTGTTATCCATCGCCTACGCCTTTCGGCCTCGGCTTAGGTCCCGACTAACCCTGAGCGGACGAGCCTTCCTCAGGAAACCTTAGGCATACGGTGGATGGGATTCTCACCCATCTTTCGCTACTCATACCGGCATTCTCACTTCTAAGCGCTCCACCAGTCCTTCCGGTCTGACTTCACCGCCCTTAGAACGCTCTCCTACCACGGACATCGTAGATGTCCATCCACAGCTTCGGTGATACGTTTAGCCCCGGTACATTTTCGGCGCAGAGTCACTCGACCAGTGAGCTATTACGCACTCTTTAAATGGTGGCTGCTTCTAAGCCAACATCCTGGTTGTCTAAGCAACTCCACATCCTTTTCCACTTAACGTATACTTTGGGACCTTAGCTGGTGGTCTGGGCTGTTTCCCTCTTGACTACGGATCTTATCACTCGCAGTCTGACTCCCAAGAATAAGTCTTCGGCATTCGGAGTTTGACTGAATTCGGTAACCCGTTGGGGGCCCCTAGTCCAATCAGTGCTCTACCTCCGAGACTCTTATCTTGAGGCTAGCCCTAAAGCTATTTCGGAGAGAACCAGCTATCTCCAGGTTCGATTGGAATTTCTCCGCTACCCACACCTCATCCCCGCACTTTTCAACGTGCGTGGGTTCGGGCCTCCATTCAGTGTTACCTGAACTTCACCCTGGACATGGGTAGATCACCTGGTTTCGGGTCTACGACCACATACTCATTCGCCCTATTCAGACTCGCTTTCGCTGCGGCTCCGTCTCTTCAACTTAACCTTGCATGGGATCGTAACTCGCCGGTTCATTCTACAAAAGGCACGCCATCACCCGTTAACGGGCTCTGACTACTTGTAGGCACACGGTTTCAGGATCTCTTTCACTCCCCTTCCGGGGTGCTTTTCACCTTTCCCTCACGGTACTGGTTCACTATCGGTCACTAGGGAGTATTTAGCCTTGGGAGATGGTCCTCCCAGCTTCCGACGGGATTTCTCGTGTCCCGCCGTACTCAGGATCCACTCAAGAGGGAACGAAGTTTCAACTACAGGGTTGTTACCTTCTTCGACGGGCCTTTCCAGGCCTCTTCATCTACTTCGTTCCTTTGTAACTCCGTATAGAGTGTCCTACAACCCCAAGAGGCAAGCCTCTTGGTTTGGGCTAATTCCGTTTCGCTCGCCGCTACTCAGGAAATCGCAATTGCTTTCTCTTCCTCCGGGTACTTAGATGTTTCAGTTCCCCGGGTCTGCCTTCCATACCCTATGTATTCAGGTAAAGATACTGTTCCATTACGAACAGTGGGTTTCCCCATTCGGAAATCTCCGGATCAAAGCTCACTTACAGCTCCCCGAAGCATATCGGTGTTAGTCCCGTCCTTCATCGGCTCCTAGTGCCAAGGCATTCACCGTGCGCCCTTTCTAACTTAACCATTCGCCTTACGGCTACATGTTTCTTACATTAGAAAAGCTTTCACTTTCCTCAGCTATTACTGTTATCTAGTTTTCAAAGAACAATCATTGGTGGAGCCTAGCGGGATCGAACCGCTGACCTCCTGCGTGCAAGGCAGGCGCTCTCCCAGCTGAGCTAAGGCCCCAATATAAAAGTGGTATGGTGGGCCTAAATGGACTCGAACCATCGACCTCACGCTTATCAGGCGTGCGCTCTAACCAGCTGAGCTATAGGCCCATACCATAAGAAAAGAGAATGAAATTCTCTCAAAACTGAACAAAACGTTTTTCGTCAACGATTCTTGTAAAAATCCTTAGAAAGGAGGTGATCCAGCCGCACCTTCCGATACGGCTACCTTGTTACGACTTCACCCCAATCATCTACCCCACCTTAGGCGGCTGGCTCCTTACGGTTACCTCACCGACTTCGGGTGTTGCAAACTCTCGTGGTGTGACGGGCGGTGTGTACAAGGCCCGGGAACGTATTCACCGCGGCATGCTGATCCGCGATTACTAGCGAT
>NZ_JBSWUN010000003.1:0-3737500 GCF_056159105.1 Bacillus sp. ABA4_010
GAAAACTGAACAAAACAACAAAACGTCAACGTTTAATTTTTATTTTATGAGCAAGTCAAACATTTCTTCGGAGAGTTTGATCCTGGCTCAGGACGAACGCTGGCGGCGTGCCTAATACATGCAAGTCGAGCGGACAGATGGGAGCTTGCTCCCTGAAGTCAGCGGCGGACGGGTGAGTAACACGTGGGCAACCTGCCTGTAAGACTGGGATAACTTCGGGAAACCGGAGCTAATACCGGATAACACCGAGGACCACATGGTCCTTGGTTGAAAGATGGTTTCGGCTATCACTTACAGATGGGCCCGCGGCGCATTAGCTAGTTGGTGAGGTAACGGCTCACCAAGGCGACGATGCGTAGCCGACCTGAGAGGGTGATCGGCCACACTGGGACTGAGACACGGCCCAGACTCCTACGGGAGGCAGCAGTAGGGAATCTTCCGCAATGGACGAAAGTCTGACGGAGCAACGCCGCGTGAGCGATGAAGGCCTTCGGGTCGTAAAGCTCTGTTGTTAGGGAAGAACAAGTACCAGAGTAACTGCTGGTACCTTGACGGTACCTAACCAGAAAGCCACGGCTAACTACGTGCCAGCAGCCGCGGTAATACGTAGGTGGCAAGCGTTGTCCGGAATTATTGGGCGTAAAGCGCGCGCAGGCGGTTCCTTAAGTCTGATGTGAAAGCCCACGGCTCAACCGTGGAGGGTCATTGGAAACTGGGGAACTTGAGTGCAGAAGAGGAAAGCGGAATTCCACGTGTAGCGGTGAAATGCGTAGAGATGTGGAGGAACACCAGTGGCGAAGGCGGCTTTCTGGTCTGTAACTGACGCTGAGGCGCGAAAGCGTGGGGAGCAAACAGGATTAGATACCCTGGTAGTCCACGCCGTAAACGATGAGTGCTAAGTGTTAGGGGGTTTCCGCCCCTTAGTGCTGCAGCTAACGCATTAAGCACTCCGCCTGGGGAGTACGGCCGCAAGGCTGAAACTCAAAGGAATTGACGGGGGCCCGCACAAGCGGTGGAGCATGTGGTTTAATTCGAAGCAACGCGAAGAACCTTACCAGGTCTTGACATCCTCTGACAACTCTAGAGATAGAGCGTTCCCCTTCGGGGGACAGAGTGACAGGTGGTGCATGGTTGTCGTCAGCTCGTGTCGTGAGATGTTGGGTTAAGTCCCGCAACGAGCGCAACCCTTGATCTTAGTTGCCAGCATTCAGTTGGGCACTCTAAGGTGACTGCCGGTGACAAACCGGAGGAAGGTGGGGATGACGTCAAATCATCATGCCCCTTATGACCTGGGCTACACACGTGCTACAATGGACGGTACAAAGAGTCGCGAGACCGCGAGGTGGAGCTAATCTCATAAAACCGTTCTCAGTTCGGATTGCAGGCTGCAACTCGCCTGCATGAAGCCGGAATCGCTAGTAATCGCGGATCAGCATGCCGCGGTGAATACGTTCCCGGGCCTTGTACACACCGCCCGTCACACCACGAGAGTTTGCAACACCCGAAGTCGGTGAGGTAACCGTAAGGAGCCAGCCGCCTAAGGTGGGGTAGATGATTGGGGTGAAGTCGTAACAAGGTAGCCGTATCGGAAGGTGCGGCTGGATCACCTCCTTTCTAAGGATTTTTACAAGAATCGTTGACGAAAAACGTTTTGTTCAGTTTTGAGAGAATTTCATTCTCTTTTCTTATGGTATGGGCCTATAGCTCAGCTGGTTAGAGCGCACGCCTGATAAGCGTGAGGTCGATGGTTCGAGTCCATTTAGGCCCACCATACCACTTTTATATTGGGGCCTTAGCTCAGCTGGGAGAGCGCCTGCCTTGCACGCAGGAGGTCAGCGGTTCGATCCCGCTAGGCTCCACCAATGATTGTTCTTTGAAAACTAGATAACAGTAATAGCTGAGGAAAGTGAAAGCTTTTCTAATGTAAGAAACATGTAGCCGTAAGGCGAATGGTTAAGTTAGAAAGGGCGCACGGTGAATGCCTTGGCACTAGGAGCCGATGAAGGACGGGACTAACACCGATATGCTTCGGGGAGCTGTAAGTGAGCTTTGATCCGGAGATTTCCGAATGGGGAAACCCACTGTTCGTAATGGAACAGTATCTTTACCTGAATACATAGGGTATGGAAGGCAGACCCGGGGAACTGAAACATCTAAGTACCCGGAGGAAGAGAAAGCAATTGCGATTTCCTGAGTAGCGGCGAGCGAAACGGAATTAGCCCAAACCAAGAGGCTTGCCTCTTGGGGTTGTAGGACACTCTATACGGAGTTACAAAGGAACGAAGTAGATGAAGAGGCCTGGAAAGGCCCGTCGAAGAAGGTAACAACCCTGTAGTTGAAACTTCGTTCTCTCTTGAGTGGATCCTGAGTACGGCGGGACACGAGAAATCCCGTCGGAAGCTGGGAGGACCATCTCCCAAGGCTAAATACTCCCTAGTGACCGATAGTGAACCAGTACCGTGAGGGAAAGGTGAAAAGCACCCCGGAAGGGGAGTGAAAGAGATCCTGAAACCGTGTGCCTACAAGTAGTCAGAGCCCGTTAACGGGTGATGGCGTGCCTTTTGTAGAATGAACCGGCGAGTTACGATCCCATGCAAGGTTAAGTTGAAGAGACGGAGCCGCAGCGAAAGCGAGTCTGAATAGGGCGAATGAGTATGTGGTCGTAGACCCGAAACCAGGTGATCTACCCATGTCCAGGGTGAAGTTCAGGTAACACTGAATGGAGGCCCGAACCCACGCACGTTGAAAAGTGCGGGGATGAGGTGTGGGTAGCGGAGAAATTCCAATCGAACCTGGAGATAGCTGGTTCTCTCCGAAATAGCTTTAGGGCTAGCCTCAAGATAAGAGTCTCGGAGGTAGAGCACTGATTGGACTAGGGGCCCCCAACGGGTTACCGAATTCAGTCAAACTCCGAATGCCGAAGACTTATTCTTGGGAGTCAGACTGCGAGTGATAAGATCCGTAGTCAAGAGGGAAACAGCCCAGACCACCAGCTAAGGTCCCAAAGTATACGTTAAGTGGAAAAGGATGTGGAGTTGCTTAGACAACCAGGATGTTGGCTTAGAAGCAGCCACCATTTAAAGAGTGCGTAATAGCTCACTGGTCGAGTGACTCTGCGCCGAAAATGTACCGGGGCTAAACGTATCACCGAAGCTGTGGATGGACATCTACGATGTCCGTGGTAGGAGAGCGTTCTAAGGGCGGTGAAGTCAGACCGGAAGGACTGGTGGAGCGCTTAGAAGTGAGAATGCCGGTATGAGTAGCGAAAGATGGGTGAGAATCCCATCCACCGTATGCCTAAGGTTTCCTGAGGAAGGCTCGTCCGCTCAGGGTTAGTCGGGACCTAAGCCGAGGCCGAAAGGCGTAGGCGATGGATAACAGGTTGATATTCCTGTACTACCTCCCCACCGTTTGAGCAATGGGGGGACGCAGAAGGATAGGGTAAGCGCGCTGTTGGATATGCGCGTCCAAGCAGTAAGGCTGAGAAGTAGGCAAATCCGCTTCTCGTAAGGTTGAGCTGTGATGGCGAGGGAAATAAAGTACCGAAGTTCCTGATTTCACGCTGCCAAGAAAAGCCTCTAGCGAGGTGGGAGGTACCCGTACCGCAAACCGACACAGGTAGGCGAGGAGAGAATCCTAAGGTGTTCGAGAGAACTCTCGTTAAGGAACTCGGCAAAATGACCCCGTAACTTCGGGAGAAGGGGTGCTCTGATAGGGTGCAAGCCCGAGAGAGCCGCAGTGAATAGGCCCAGGCGACTGTTTAGCAAAAACACAGGTCTCTGCGAAGCCGTAAGGCGAAGTATAGGGGCTGACACCTGCCCGGTGCTGGAAGGTTAAGGGGAGAGGTTAGCGCAAGCGAAGCTTTGAACCGAAGCCCCAGTAAACGGCGGCCGTAACTATAACGGTCCTAAGGTAGCGAAATTCCTTGTCGGGTAAGTTCCGACCCGCACGAAAGGTGTAACGATCTGGGCACTGTCTCAACGAGAGACTCGGTGAAATTATAGTACCTGTGAAGATGCAGGTTACCCGCGACAGGACGGAAAGACCCCGTGGAGCTTTACTGTAGCCTGATATTGCATTTTGGTACAGCTTGTACAGGATAGGTAGGAGCCTTGGAAGCCGGAGCGCCAGCTTCGGTGGAGGCATCGGTGGGATACTACCCTGGCTGTATTGAAATTCTAACCCGCACCCCTCATCGGGGTGGGAGACAGTGTCAGGTGGGCAGTTTGACTGGGGCGGTCGCCTCCTAAAATGTAACGGAGGCGCCCAAAGGTTCCCTCAGAATGGTTGGAAATCATTCGTAGAGTGTAAAGGCACAAGGGAGCTTGACTGCGAGACCTACAAGTCGAGCAGGGACGAAAGTCGGGCTTAGTGATCCGGTGGTTCCGCATGGAAGGGCCATCGCTCAACGGATAAAAGCTACCCCGGGGATAACAGGCTTATCTCCCCCAAGAGTCCACATCGACGGGGAGGTTTGGCACCTCGATGTCGGCTCATCGCATCCTGGGGCTGTAGTCGGTCCCAAGGGTTGGGCTGTTCGCCCATTAAAGCGGTACGCGAGCTGGGTTCAGAACGTCGTGAGACAGTTCGGTCCCTATCCGTCGCGGGCGCAGGAAATTTGAGAGGAGCTGTCCTTAGTACGAGAGGACCGGGATGGACGCACCGCTGGTGTACCAGTTGTCTTGCCAAAGGCATCGCTGGGTAGCTATGTGCGGACGGGATAAGTGCTGAAAGCATCTAAGCATGAAGCCCCCCTCAAGATGAGATTTCCCATAGCGTCAAGCTAGTAAGATCCCTGAAAGATGATCAGGTTGATAGGTCAGAGGTGGAAGCATGGCGACGTGTGGAGCTGACTGATACTAATCGATCGAGGACTTAACCAAATTTTAAAGCACAACGTGCTTTTCTCAGCTGCAGTTATCTAGTTTTGAAGGAATAACTTTTTTTAAAAAAGTATTGAAATTTCTTCTGAATAGTGTATAATGTAATATGTCTGGTGATGATGGCGAAGAGGTCACACCCGTTCCCATGCCGAACACGGAAGTTAAGTTCTTCAGCGCCGATGGTAGTTGGGGGTTTCCCCCTGCGAGAGTAGGACATTGCCAGGCAGTATTACAAAAATGGAGGATTAGCTCAGCTGGGAGAGCACCTGCCTTACAAGCAGGGGGTCGGCGGTTCGATCCCGTCATCCTCCACCATTCTTAGCCGGTGTAGCTCAATTGGTAGAGCAACTGACTTGTAATCAGTAGGTTGGGGGTTCAAGTCCTCTCGCCGGCACCATTTATCCGAGCCATTAGCTCAGTCGGTAGAGCATCTGACTTTTAATCAGAGGGTCGAAGGTTCGAGTCCTTCATGGCTCACCATTTTTAATATGCGGGTGTGGCGGAATTGGCAGACGCACCAGACTTAGGATCTGGCGCCGCGAGGCGTGGGGGTTCGAGTCCCTTCACCCGCACTTTTAACGCGGAAGTAGTTCAGTGGTAGAACACCACCTTGCCAAGGTGGGGGTCGCGGGTTCGAATCCCGTCTTCCGCTCCAGTAGAACGTATAGTGCCGGGGTGGCGGAACTGGCAGACGCACAGGACTTAAAATCCTGCGGTAGGTGACTACCGTACCGGTTCGATTCCGGTCCTCGGCACCACTATACAAAAAAAGAAATATGCGCCCGTAGCTCAATTGGATAGAGCGTCTGACTACGGATCAGAAGGTTATGGGTTCGACTCCTGTCGGGCGCGCCATATTATTATGAAGTTAACGGGGAGTAGCTCAGCTTGGTAGAGCACTTGGTTTGGGACCAAGGGGTCGCAGGTTCGAATCCTGTCTTCCCGACCATGAAATCCTTGAAAAATGGGGCCTTAGCTCAGCTGGGAGAGCGCCTGCCTTGCACGCAGGAGGTCAGCGGTTCGATCCCGCTAGGCTCCACCATTTTTGATAATATAAGAATCTAACAAATAGATTTCTTTAGAATATGGCGGCGTAGCTCAGCTGGCTAGAGCGTACGGTTCATACCCGTGAGGTCGTGGGTTCGATTCCCTCCGCCGCTACTTACTATATCAAAAATGAGAGGACCTTTAGCTCAGCTGGTTAGAGCAGACGGCTCATAACCGTCCGGTCGTAGGTTCGAGTCCTACAAGGTCCACCATTGAATGTGAAATACGGAGGAATACCCAAGTCCGGCTGAAGGGATCGGTCTTGAAAACCGACAGGGGTGTAACAGCCCGCGGGGGTTCGAATCCCTCTTCCTCCGCCATTTATTATTTTATTTGTTTCAATATTATCGCGGGGTGGAGCAGTCTGGTAGCTCGTCGGGCTCATAACCCGAAGGTCGCAGGTTCAAATCCTGTCCCCGCAACCAATTTATAAGGGTGGTCCCGTGGTGTAGTGGTTAACATGCCTGCCTGTCACGCAGGAGATCGCGGGTTCGAGTCCCGTCGGGACCGCCATTTTCAAAAAAGGCTCGGTAGCTCAGTTGGTAGAGCAAAGGACTGAAAATCCTTGTGTCGGCGGTTCGATTCCGTCCCGAGCCACCATCTATAATTTCATTTAATGGCGGTTGTGGCGAAGTGGTTAACGCACCAGATTGTGGCTCTGGCACTCGTGGGTTCGATTCCCATCAATCGCCCCATATAACACGATGCGGGTGTAGTTTAATGGTAAAACCTCAGCCTTCCAAGCTGATGTCGTGAGTTCGATTCTCATCACCCGCTCCATGAAGGGCCTATAGCTCAGCTGGTTAGAGCGCACGCCTGATAAGCGTGAGGTCGATGGTTCGAGTCCATTTAGGCCCACCATATTCCACAGTAGCTCAGTGGTAGAGCAATCGGCTGTTAACCGATTGGTCGCAGGTTCGAGTCCTGCCTGTGGAGCCAAAATAGAGAAGTACCCAAGTGGCTCAAGGGGCTCCCCTGCTAAGGGAGTAGGTCGCTAACGCGGCGCGAGGGTTCGAATCCCTTCTTCTCTGCCAGTACTTTGGCCCGTTGGTCAAGCGGTTAAGACACCGCCCTTTCACGGCGGTAACACGGGTTCGAATCCCGTACGGGTCATAATAAAAAGCAGTTTACAATTGTAAACTGCTTTTTTATTTGTCATAAATGTAATACGAAAAAAGACATCTTGCAAAACGCAAGATGTCTTTTTTTATGGATAAAACGACAAAACAATCATCTAAATAGCGATTTTTGTCGGAAAAATGAGAATTTTTCTAGGAGGTAAACAGAAAAATAACTCGAATATTGTTAAAGATAAACCTATTTATTAGGTTGAAAGGGAGGCAAAAATGATATCAACAGTTCAACCTACAGATTATCAGCTGCACTTGTTTCATGAGGGAAGTTTGTTCAAAGCTTATGAACTTTTTGGAGCACATATTATAACAAATGAGCAAGGAATCACAGGTACTCGTTTTTGTTTATGGGCACCTAATGCTATAGAAGTTCGAGTGGTAGGAGATTTTAATGGATGGAATGGAATATCCCATCAAATGAATAAGCTTAACGACCAAGGGGTTTGGATGCTTTTTGTGTCTTCGCTAGGAGAAGGAAATAATTATAAATACGAAATTCATACCGAAAATGGAGAAAGATTATTAAAAGCTGATCCTTACGCTTTTTTTAGTGAGAAGCGGCCGAATAATGCATCGATTGTCCATAAGTTAGAGCCTTATGAATGGAACGATAAATCATGGCAACGTAAAAGAAGGCAAACTGCTTTGTATGAAAAGCCGCTATTTATATATGAAGTGCATACGGGCTCTTGGAAAACACATGATGATGGGGAATTCTATAATTATAGAGAGCTTGCGGAAGAACTTGTTCCTTATGTCGTGGAGCATGGTTTCACACACATTGAACTGATGCCTTTAGTGGAACATCCATTTGATGGATCCTGGGGCTATCAAGGAACAGGATATTACTCTCCTACAAGCAGGTATGGAAATCCAGAACAGCTTAAACAATTTATTGATTTATGCCATCAACATAGCATCGGAGTTATTTTAGATTGGGTACCTGGTCATTTTTGTAAAGATCAACATGGTTTGTATAAATTTGATGGAACCTTTCTATATGAATATACAACTGAAGCTGATCGGGAAAATTACGTATGGGGAACAGCTAATTTTGATTTATCAAAGCCCGAAGTCCAAAGCTTTCTTATTTCCAATGCTATTTATTGGCTAGAACATTTTCGTATAGATGGTTTTCGTGTCGATGCAGTTGCTAATCTTCTTTATTGGGCTAACTCAGATGAAATGAGAGTCAATGATTATGCAGTGCAATTTTTAAGAAAATTGAATGAAGCACTTTTTTCATATGATCCTAACATTTTAATGATTGCGGAAGATTCTACAGATTGGCCTTTAGTAACGGCTCCAGTATTTATGGATGGGTTAGGATTTAATTATAAGTGGAATATGGGTTGGATGAATGATGTGTTAACTTACATGGAAGCAGCACCTCATGAAAGAAAGCATCTCCATGAAAAAATCACCTTTTCACTTCTATATGCCTTTAACGAAAATTTTATCCTGCCTTTTTCTCATGATGAAGTAGTTCATGGAAAAAAATCTTTGTTAAATAAAATGCCTGGCGATTACTGGCGTAAGTTTGCTCAGCTTCGACTCCTCTACGGTTTCTTAATCTCTCATCCTGGTAAAAAGCTTTTATTTATGGGAGGGGAATTTGGACAGTTTGATGAGTGGAAGGATGCCACTGAGCTAGATTGGATGCTGCTTGATTTTGAGATGCATCGAAAAGTTAATCTTTATATGAAAGAGTTACTAGCTATCTATCGACGCAGCAAACCGCTATTCGAGCGAGATCACAATGCCGAAGGGTTTGAGTGGATTGATGTTAATAACTATGAACAACGTATTTTCTCATTTATCCGTAAAGGAAAGAATGAACAAGACCAATATGTCATAGTATGTAACTTTTCAGAGGATGTGTATGAAAACTATAAAATTGGAGTCCTTCTTCCAACTTCCTATATTGAAGTTATAAACAGTGATGATCCTAGCTTTGGAGGGTCAGGTGTTACGAATAAAAAGGCACTAAAAGCAGTGGAAGAAGAGTATCATGGGAAACCATATCATATTGAAATGAATATCCCGCCATTCGGAATTAGTATAATGCGAGCTAGAAAATCAAGAGGGGAGAAAAAACAAGATGGGCAAAAAAAAGTGCGTAGCAATGTTACTGGCAGGAGGAAAAGGAAGCAGACTTAGTTCCTTAACTCAAAATCTAGCAAAACCGGCTGTTCCATTCGGAGGAAAATACCGCATCATCGATTTTACATTAAGTAATTGCACAAATTCAGGAATTGAAACAGTAGGTGTACTGACACAATATCAGCCGCTTGTTCTTCACTCTTACATCGGAATCGGAAGTGCCTGGGATTTAGATCGCAGAGGAGGAGGAGTAACGGTGCTTCCTCCTTATTCAGAATCTTCAGGAGTTAGGTGGTATAAAGGAACAGCAAGTGCGATTTATGAGAATTTAAATTATTTAAAGCAACATGAGCCTGAATATGTCTTGATTTTATCGGGTGACCATATTTATAAAATGGATTATAGTGAAATGCTTGATTATCACATTGAGAAAAATTCAGATGTTACCATTTCAGTGATTGAGGTGCCGTGGGATGAAGCAAGTCGCTTTGGCATTTTGAATACGAATGAACAGTTAGAAGTACTTGAATTTGACGAAAAGCCTGCCCAACCTAAAAATAATTTAGCTTCTATGGGGATTTATATTTTCAAGTGGTCTTTGCTGAAAGAATATTTGGAGATGGATGCACGTAACCCGGATTCAAGTCATGATTTTGGTAAAGATGTTATTCCTTTGCTTTTAGAAGAAAACAAGAAATTATTTGCTTACCCATTCCAAGGATATTGGAAAGATGTAGGTACGGTAAAGAGTTTATGGGAAGCCAATATGGATTTGCTTTCGGAAGAGTCTACCTTGAACTTGTTTGAGCATTCTTGGCGAATTTATTCGGTTAATCCAAATCAACCGCCTCAATACGTGTCTCCTGCAGCCAATGTAGTCGACTCGCTTATTAACGAAGGTTGCATGGTAGAAGGGAACGTAGATCACTCTGTTTTATTCCAAGGGGTGCATATTGGTGAAAACTCGTTAATTAAGCGGTCTGTTGTAATGCCGGAAACGAAAGTTGGAGCCAATGTTTACATTGAGAATGCAATTGTAGCGGGGAATATCAATATTCCGGATGGAACGATTATTCGAATGGATGAAAGCAGCGAAGAAGTAATTTTAGTGACACAAGATTTTATCGACACATTAGAAGATAAAGTAGTCAAATAAAAGGAGGAAGGCTTTGATGAACAAACAAATGTTAGGAATTATAGATGCATCACCATATACGGCTAATTTAAAGCCTTTAACAAATTTTAGAACATTTGCTGCTCTACCATTTGCAGGTAGATATCGTTTAGTTGACTTCATGTTGTCAAATTTAGTACGCTCTGATATTCATAGCGTAGCATTGTTCCCTAGAAAAAATTATCGCTCGTTATTAGATCATCTCGGGTCTGGAAAAGAGTGGGATTTAGATCGGAAAAGAGATGGATTGTTTGTATTTCCACCTAAAACAGAAGGTGTGAACGGGCAAGCGTCCATGGTGACACAACTTCGCTATCATATTGATTATTTTTTAAGAAGCACTCAAAAATATACTGTGATTGCTAATAGTTCTACCATTTGTAATCTGAATTTTCAAGATGTACTAGATCATCATATTCGCTCGAAGGCTCATATTACAGAGGTGCATCATCAAGGACAACCACTTCAAATTTATGTAATGGAAACGGCATTGTTAGTGGATTTAATTTACCAAGGGAGTTTTTCAGCTAATACGATTAGCGAATTTGTTCAATACCATGCTTCAAAATATAGTGTATCTCACTATGAACATACCGGGTATACAGCTATTATTTCAGATGTTGCTTCATACTTTAGCAAGAGCATGGAAATTTTGCAGCCTGAAATATGGAAACAAGTATTCGAGAAAGATCATCCAATTTTTACGAAAGTAAAAGATGAGCCTCCAACTCGCTACACAAGTACGGCTGTTGTACAAAATTCAATGATTGCAAATGGTTGTGTAATTGAAGGACATGTAGAAAACAGCATTATTTTTAGAGGGGTTAAGATTGAAAAAGGGACAGTGATCAAAAACAGCATCGTTATGCAAAAAAGTATCATAAAAGAAAATTGTTTACTAGATCATGTCATTCTTGACAAAGATGTAAGAATAGAAAGAGATACAGAACTTAAAGGCAGTCCTGCACTTCCTTATGTAGTTGAGAAGGGTACTGTACAAGGAGCGTTGATGAACTCGTGAAAGTATTATTTGCCGTCTCTGAATGTGTTCCATTTGTCAAAACAGGAGGATTAGCAGACGTAGCAGGGGCTTTACCAAAAGAATTAGCTGCGCTTGGCACAGAGGTTTGTGTCATTATGCCAAAATATAGTCACATTCGAGAAGAATATAAAGCCCAGATGACATTAAAAAAAGTATTTTATGTACAAATTGGATGGAGACGCCAATACTGCGGCATTGAAATATTGGAGTTAGAAGGAATCCAGTATGTATTTTTAGATAACGAATATTATTTTAAGCGAGATTCGCTGTACGGCCATTATGATGATGGAGAAAGGTTTTCCTTTTTCTGTCGGGCCGTTATTGAAAGCATTCCTTACTTAGGATTTGATCCGGATATTATTCATTGTCATGACTGGCATACAGGAATGATTCCATTTTTATTAAGGTCAGAGTACGACGTGTTTGCTTCCATTCAAACGGTATTTACAATTCACAACCTTCAATTTCAAGGAATCTTCCCTCGCAATATTTTATATGAATTGCTTAATCTAAGTGATTATTATTTTACTTCCACTCAGTTGGAGTTTTATGGGAATGTAAATTTTATGAAAGCGGCTCTTGTATCAGCAGACAAAATTACAACGGTCAGTCCAAGTTACCGTAATGAAATTCAAACCCCTTATTACGGAGAAAAATTAGACGGGTTATTGAGAAAGCGTGCGGATGATTTAGTAGGGATTGTGAACGGCATTGATGATAAGCTTTACTGTCCAGCATCTGATTCGTCTATTGCATATCCTTACTCGATTAAAACGCTGCCTGTAAAAAAGAAAAATAAGCTGGTGCTTCAACAAAAACTTGGTTTGCCTCAGGATGAGGGCATTCCGATGATTGCTATGGTGACCCGTTTGACTTCACAGAAAGGTTTAGAATTAGTGGAGCATGTTTTTCATGAAATGATGAATGAGAACATACAATTTGTTGTATTGGGTAGCGGCGATCCGAAATTTGAAGCATTCTTTTCTGACATGAGTCGTGTGTACAATGATCAAGTGAGAACCATTATTGGATTTGATGAAGAATTAGCTCATTTGATTTATGCAGGAACAGATTTATTTTTAATGCCTTCTAAATTTGAACCGTGTGGTTTAGGGCAACTGATTGCTTTAAAATACGGAGCGATTCCTATTGTTCGGGAAACAGGCGGACTAAATGATACGGTCCAATCTTACAATGAGCAGAGGGAAGAAGGAAATGGTTTTACATTCGCCAACTTCAATGCTCACGATATGTTGTATACGATTCGCCGCGCACTTACATTTTATGAAGACGAAGAAGTATGGAGAAAGTTGATGAAAGAAGCAATGAGCCGAGATTACAGCTGGACAAGGTCTGCGTTTACATATAATCAGCTGTATGCAAACTTAACGGCAAAGTAGAAGGAGTGAAAGCGGCATGTTCTCGAATAAAGAATGCTTCCAGCAGGCATTTCTAAAAAAGCTTGAGATGACTTATGGGAAAAGCTTTAAGGAATCCACAATTTATGACCAATATCATACGTTGGGAAATATGGTCAGAGAGTATATTAGCTCAAATTGGATTGCCACAAATGAACAGCAGCGATCTTCTCACACAAAGCAAGTATATTATTTTTCAATTGAATTTTTATTAGGAAAGCTTCTTGGGCAAAACTTAACGAATCTTGGTATTCAAGAAGTTGTAAAGGAAGGCTTAAGTGAGCTTGGGATTGATTTAGAAGAAATGGAAGAAATAGAGGAAGATGCAGGTCTTGGAAACGGAGGGCTTGGACGCCTTGCCGCCTGTTTCCTAGATTCCCTTGCCTCTTCCAATCTTCCTGGTCATGGCTGCGGAATTCGTTATAAACATGGCTTATTTGATCAAAAAATTGTGGATGGGTTTCAAGTAGAACTACCTGAACAATGGTTGCGGCATGGGAATGCGTGGGAAGTTCGAAAGGCAGATGACGCAGTAGAAATCGACTTTTGGGGTGAAGTGGAAACACTTTATGATCATGAAGGCCGCTTAACCTTTCGTCTCATTCGTTCAGAAACCATCACAGCTGTTCCTTACGACATCCCTGTAATAGGATATGATACGTCTGTTGTTAACACGTTAAGACTGTGGAATGCAGAACCTTCTCGATTTCCCATTCATAAAGACGTGATGGAATACAAGCGTGAAACAGAGTCTGTGTCCGAATTTCTCTACCCAGATGACACACATGAAGATGGGAAAATATTACGTTTGAAGCAACAATATTTTCTTGTATCGGCAAGTTTGCAAAGCATCGTAGCCTCACACCGTAAATTGTATGGAACGTTAAAAAACTTCCATGAAAAAGTCGCCATTCATATTAATGACACCCATCCGGTCCTTGCTATTCCCGAATTGATGAGAATTTTACTTGACGAAGAACAGTTGGACTGGGACGAGGCATGGAATATTACAACAAATACGATTTCCTACACGAACCATACTACTTTATCGGAAGCATTGGAAAAATGGTCCATTCATTTATTCCAACCGTTATTACCGCGTATTTACATGATCGTATCGGAAATTAATGAACGGTTTTGCAAGCAGTTATGGGAAAAGTACCCTGGGAATTGGAGCAAAATTGAAGAAATGGCCATTATCGCTCACGGTATGGTGAAGATGGCTCATTTAGCGCTCGTTGGAAGTTACCGAGTAAACGGTGTGGCGAAGCTCCATACAGAAATATTGAAAAACAGAGAAATGAGTAATTTTTACGAAGTGTACCCTGAAAAATTCAATAATAAAACAAATGGAATTACCCACCGCCGCTGGTTGTTAAAGGCCAACCCACAGCTTGCTAATGCGATAACGGATGCCATTGGTCCGTCTTGGATTCATTCTCCAGAAGAGTTAGAGAATGTGGAGGCGTATGCCTTTGATAGCAGCTTCAAAGATACGATGAAGAAAGTAAAACAGGAAAGAAAAACCATTCTTGCAGATATTATTCGACAACGGACAGGGATTGTTATTGATGATACGTCCATTTTTGATGTTCAGGTAAAACGGTTGCATGCGTATAAGCGGCAATTGCTGAACGTATTGCATATTATGTACTTATATAATCGACTAAAAGAGGAGAAATCGTTTGAGATTTATCCGCGTACTTTTATTTTTGGCGCAAAAGCTTCGCCTGGTTATTATTACGCAAAAAAAGTGATTAAATTGATTAATTCTCTTGCAGATAAAGTGAATAATGATCCGCAAACGTCGCCGTTTTTGAAGGTTATCTTCCTTGAAAATTACCGTGTGTCACTGGCAGAGCATGTGTTTCCTGCGGCTGATGTGAGCGAACAAATTTCAACAGCGAGTAAAGAAGCGTCTGGAACAGGAAATATGAAGTTCATGATGAACGGAGCATTAACGGTCGGGACGTTGGACGGGGCTAATGTTGAAATATTTGAAAGAGTGGGAGCCGAGAATATGTTCATATTTGGTTTGACGGCAGAAGAAGTGTTGCATTATGAACAAAATGGTGGCTATCGTTCGAGTGATTATTATCATTATGATAAACGTATTCAAAAAGTGTTAGAACAACTGGTGAATGGCTTTTTCCCGAATTCGTTTGATTTGTTTGAATCTATTTATGATTCGTTATTGATGCAAAATGACCAGTACTATGTATTGCGAGACTTCAGCTCTTATGCATCCGCTCATGAAAAGATCAACACTGCTTATCAATCACAAGACAGTTGGCTTGAAAAAAGTATTATAAACATTGCTAAATCAGGATACTTTTCAAGTGATCGCACAATTCGAGAGTATGCAGATGACATTTGGGGTTTGAAGCGAATCGAACAAGGGACTCTTTTATAGAATGATTTATTGAATGGCTCTTTTTAGGCGAGCGTTTTGTCTCTTCCTAAGAAGAGCCACTTTTTTGCTGGTTTCGTTCATAAACGATCTCTTAAAAAGGCAATATAAGTGTCAATACTATGATTAGCCTCAATGGAATGTTGAGGAGAATAAAACATGATACCTCGAGGAACATGCTGATACATAAAATCAGTCTTATGAAGGGGAGAGTAAATTTTTCTTGGAGGGACAAATGGAATAAGATCAACAGAGTTTACATATCGAATGCTGTACTTAATATATTGTTTATATTGATAAGCAAAAGCAGGATCACCTACACGCGGGCTCCCGAAATTCACCATTGCAATGGTTCGTTCATCCAAGTTAACAGAGATGTCTAATGCATGTAATGTTGCTAAAGCTCCTCCAAGACTATGACCGGTGACAAAGATAGGTTTGGCCGAAGAGACTGAGGACAGGGCTTTGATAATGCCATCTCGGCATGATTGATAAATTCCCATAAAACCAGCATGGATACTTCCCGCGTTTTGAACATATGGATACGGAACTTGCCCGTAGCGCAAGTCACTAATCCAGTCGGTGTCAGATTGGGTTCCTCTGAAAGCGACAATGACAGCATCTGAAGATTCGATAATAAAACCGAACCATTCTTCTTCATAAATAGAGCGGGCTTTGAAAGAGTATATTAATTTAAAGGAGTCCGGCACTTTAAAAAAACCGTTTTGTTCATATTGATCGTAAGCGAGCTTAGAGCATTGAGCTAAAAACAGAGCTGTCTCGTCCGAAATAAAAGCTTTACGCACCATTTTTTCGCACCTTCTTTCCCCTGATGTTACTAGAACAAGTTCGTTCGGTTGATTACCGTCTGCAACATAGCTTATGAAAGCATAGGGCAAAGTGTGAATTATATTCGTCTAAAACAGCAAAAAAAATTCTATCATATAACCCAGCATGGTGAAGGATTACATAATAGAACTTTTTAGTAAAAATAAGATTGAATTTATGTGTACTTTTTAATCATCCCCGTTTAATAAATCTCCAATTGCCCCAAACATACTTCCTTCTCCAGTAGACTTTCCACCAGGGGCGTTGGCAAATATGCGGTCAGCCAGTCTGCTGAATGGAAGCGACTGTACCCAGACTGTTCCGGGCCCTCTTAACGTAGCGAAAAAGAGTCCTTCTCCGCTAAATAACGCTGTTTTGACTTTTCCAACATATTCAATGTTGTAATCAATATCTTTTGTCATCGCGACAAGACAACCTGTATCAATGCGCAGTAGCTCGCCAGGTTGCAGTTCCCGCTTATAAATAGTCCCTCCTGCATGTAAAAAGGCAAGTCCGTCCCCTTCTAGTTTTTGCATAATAAATCCTTCACCGCCAAAAAAACCGGTGCCGAGTTTGCGCTGGAAATCAATGCCTACAGAGACTCCTTTTGCAGCACATAAAAAAGCATCTTTTTGGCAAATAATTTTTCCGTTCAGCTCGCTTAAATCAATAGGGATAATTTTTCCAGGATAAGGAGAGGCAAAAGACACACGCCGTTTTCCATTTCCTTGATTTGTAAAGACTGTCATGAACAAGCTTTCTCCTGTTAGAACCCGTTTTCCGGCTCCCACTAATTTTCCGAAAAGTCCTCTTGGTCCTGAATGGGCACCATCCCCAAAAATGGTTTCCATTTCAATGCCTTCTTCCATCATCATCATGCCGCCTGCTTCGGCAATGACACTTTCTTGAGGATCTAATTCAATTTCGACAAACTGCATGTCATCTCCGTGTAGAAAAAAATCAATTTCATGAGCGTTCATTCTGTTCACCTCAATCGATAATATCGCCTAACGGCTTGTTGGAAATCGCGCCTTTTTTGCTAAACATTTAGTGAATAAATCGTATAGGATAAGTAAGTTGCAAAGCATGACCATAATAGATAAGGAATAAGAAGCCAAAACGAAACATTAGAAATCCGTTTAGCTGCCAAGGCGAGAAGAAAGGTTGTTATGGCAACGAGTGCACAATCAATGGTGGCGAGCCATAAGTCTTTCAACTCAAACTGAAAAAAGCTAAACGCTTGATTGAACACATAGTTTAGCAGTAAAAAGATAAAGAACCATCGGCTACTAGATGAAAATCCTTGTTTTTTATAAATGATGGAAACAGCTAAAGAGATAAGTGCGAATAAAACAGCCCAAACAATCCCAATAAAAGAGCCGGCCGGTGTCCATTCAGGCTTTTGCAACGCATCGTACCACTGCTGATCGACCGGAAAGAGAAAGCCGCTGATGGAAAATAACGCATAGACTGCTAAAAAGATGAGTATGGTTTTTTTGTTCATATTTTTTCACCTCGTTTATTAGTTGTGAAAAGAAGATAAAGAAGGAATAGTTCCTTCTTTATCATATATATGGTTCGTTTATTTACCAAATACCCATCTCATCATAGAACTAATCATTCTTCTTCCACATAGGGCTCTTTTTCAAAAGGATGCAAATCGCCAAAGACCGTCATAACTCCTTCTTCATCTAACGCTTGTTCATACATATCATGCTTTTTCGTTGGATAAATTGGTAAAGGTTTGCCATATAAATCTGTCGCGGCAAAATTCTCATAGTCTTCTACGTATCCGACACGTTCATCTGCTTCAATATATGTTTGGCTGTACTGTTCTGTATCTTCGATAAAGTCTGACGGAGATTCAGATGTTCCATAACGTGCTACTTCTTGCCATGAATCTTCCGAATCGAACGACTCGGCATATTTTTCATCATATTCGTACTGACCAAAGGGATGATTTAATACTTGTTCTTCAATTGGTCGATCTTTTGATATGTTTTGTTCTGGCGAATGCTCTTTGCAGAACATCGTTGTTGGAATCGCTTCAAGTCGCTCAAAGGCAATATCTTTTCCGCATGTTTGACATGTGCCGTAGAAGCCTTCTTTCATTGCGTGTAAAGCGTGCTTGACTTCTTTTAGCTCCTGTTCTGCATGTTCATTTAAAGCTAAGTCTTTTTCCCGCTCATATAATTCAGTGGCTGTATCGGCAGGATGATTGTCATAACTTGATAATTCACCTACCGAGTCATGCTGGTCACTTCGTTGCATGCCAAAATAGTCATTTTGTTCAAGTTGATGTTCAATTTCGCTTTGACGCTCTTCAAGATGACTGCGTAAGGCGTGAAGTTGAGACTTCGATAGCATGTAAATCCCCCTAATGTAAAAAAATAAAGGTTGTCTTTCAATAGTATTAGTTAAAGGACACAAAAAAACTTTAGCAAAACTTGGGCAACAGGAAAGTGCAATCAAAAACTTGAGATCAAAATGGGAAGGTAAGGTGCAAGCAGTCCGCCAACTTGATAATAGGAATGCAGATATGATTCATGGCTAATGGACACCAACAGAATGGAGTTTAGTAACAAATACATGGGAAGAAACCGATAAAACAGCACACATTATATAAGGAAACTTCCATCACGAAATAGTTTCCTGACAGATGAACACAAAATCCTGCATGGTTAAGTGTAGAAACGGGTAATAAACTGTTAACGGTTTTCAAGATTTCAAGAAAAAATGCGCCTGGTCACTTCCAATTAATCCATAATTAGAAAAGGGAGAGAAAGGGCTGTTGGTAGATTTTTTCCGGGCTACGCTTTATAATAAATAGGTTAAAGATCAGTTTTGAAATAAAGTGGGGGGACGTATTGTGATTGCAATAACCGAACATCCATTACAAGTTTTGCAAGAAGCTTATGAAAAAGCAAAAAATGAAGGAAATCCGCAATTAGTCAGCCTTGTCAAAGAAATAAATCCATATAATCCCCTAGCCCTTTTTTATAATGGTAGAAATATGTTTGTTGGCGAACGCTTCATTTGGATGGATGCAGCGCGTTGTCAAACATTGATTGGGTTTAACCATTTAGCGGTCATGGCAACAGAACAAGGTGAAGGACGATATCAGGCCATTGAAGAGCAATGGAAGCGTTTTATAGAACAATCCGTTCAAGATATAAGTGAACTTCCAATGGGAACCGGTCCGGTATTATTTGGGGGTTTTTCCTTTGATCCAAAAAAGGAACAAACAATCCTTTGGGATAAATTTCCGAGCGGTAAATTTATTGTTCCACAATTTTTATATACTGAAATAGAAAATAAAGCATATTTGACTATAAATGTGTTAATAACACCACAAGATTGCCCTATTCGAACGTTGGATTGGCTAAATCAAGCAGAAGAAGCACTTTTTAGTGAAGAACAGGCATCTATACAAGATTTAAGCAGTCACATGATTCAGCTCAAGGAAGTAGAGCCTGACCAATGGAAAGAGTCGGTACAGTCAGCTACACGGCGGATTCAAGCAGGAGACATTGAAAAGGTGGTGTTGGCACGGGAATTAAGAGCCGCTTTTTCTGAGGATGTGCCGAATGAATATATTTTGCAACGGCTTGTAGCAGAACAGCCAGAAAGCTATATATTTGCGTTTGAAAACGGTGAAGATTGTTTCATCGGTGCTTCTCCCGAGCGTTTAGTAAAGCAAGAAGGACATGAAGTGTTTTCTACTTGCTTAGCAGGTTCAATTGCCCGTGGAAGAACAAGAGAGGCGGATGAACGTTTAGGACAAGAACTATTGTGTGACGAGAAAAACTTGCTGGAGCATGAAGTGGTCGTGCATATGATTAAAGAGGCGATGATGGAATCATGTGAAAGTATTCATGCTAGTTCGTCTCCACAACTTTACAAAACAAAGCATATTCAGCATCTCTATACACCGGTAAAAGGAATTGTTAAAAAAGGAATGAGCTTGTTTTCTTTTGTGGAAAAGTTGCACCCCACACCAGCGTTAGGAGGGTACCCTCAACAAAAAGCAAAGGAAGTCATTCGAGAGCTCGAGCATTTAGACCGCGGCTGGTACGGTGCACCGTTAGGTTGGATGGATCAACATGGAAGCGGGGAGTTTATTGTTGGTATCCGCTCCGCCCTTCTTCAAGGACAAGAGGCTTCCTTGTTTGCTGGCTGCGGCATTGTTGCCCATTCTGATCCGGAAAGCGAATATAAAGAAACGAACATTAAGTTCAATCCAATGTTGTCAGCTTTAGGAGGTAAAATGGATGCAATCAACTAAAGTTCTTACGTCCTATGCTGCTGCTTTTGTGGACGAATTAGTTTGCGCGCGTGTAACGGATGCGGTCATCAGCCCAGGGTCGCGCTCAACACCCATTGCGATGCTTATGGCAGAGCATCCGGATATGCACGTTCACTTAAATATTGATGAACGTTCTGCAGGCTTTTTTGCTTTAGGAATGGCAAAAGCCAAAAAACGTCCTGTCGTTCTTTTATGTACATCTGGCACGGCAGCGGCTAATTATTATCCTGCTGTCGTTGAGGCTTATCAATCTCGTGTCCCACTCATCGTCATTACGGCCGATCGTCCGCATGAGCTACGAGATGTAGGCGCTCCTCAAACGATTAATCAGCTTGAATTGTTCGGTTATTATTCAAAGTGGTTTGCAGAGCTGGCCCTTCCAGAGGATACTTCGCATATGCTTCGTTATATTCGTACAGCTGCGGCAAGAGCTGCCGGTACGGCAATAGCGGCTCCTGCTGGCCCTGTCCATCTTAATTTTCCTGTAAGAGAACCTTTAGTTCCTAATCTCTCTCAAGAAAATTTATGGTCAGGAGGAAGAGAAGAACGAAAGCGTATCGAGGTACATACTGGTGAACTTCGCTGTTCTCCAGTTGTATTGGAAGAGGCTGCATTAACGGTCAAAAAATATGAACGCGGGCTCATCATTTGTGGCGATCATGACGAAGAGGGATTTGCTGAGGCTGTGACAGAGTTGGCTCAAAAGCTAAATTATCCGATTATAGCCGATCCCCTTTCACAACTTCGAAACGGCAAGCATGCGAAAGAACATGTGATGACCGCTTATGATACGTTTTTGAAGGATAAAGAGTTGGTGGCAGAACTGAAGCCAGAATTGGTCATTCGATTTGGAGCTATGCCTGTTTCGAAAGCAGTGCTTCTTTTTTTACAGGAGCATGAACCGCAAGAAATGTTAGTCATTGATGGGGGAAATGGTTGGCGAAATCCGACATTGAACGCTACAGAGATGATTCAATGTGAAGAAACCTACTTCTGCCGTGAACTTGGGCGGTTAGCAGGGGAACCTGGGCGAACGTCCTCGAAATGGATGGATACGTGGCAACTTTTGAATCAAACAACAACCGAGTTGCTGAACAAATCATTACATCAAGCTTCTTCGTTCGAGGGAAAGGCAGCACATGAGCTGATTCAATGCATGCCTGACAATTCCGTTTTATTTGTCGGAAACTCGATGCCTATTCGTGATGTTGACACTTTTGCTTCAGCTAGTGAAAAAACCATTAAAATTTTAGCGAATCGCGGTGCAAATGGAATAGATGGTGTAGTATCAAGTGCGTTAGGTGTCAGTACACTCGGTAATCCGACAGCACTCCTTATCGGGGACTTGTCTTTTTACCACGATTTGAATGGGTTGCTAGCAGCTAAAATGAATCAGCTCGACTTAACAATTATCTTAATCAACAATGATGGTGGCGGCATTTTTTCCTTCTTGCCTCAATCAAAAGAAGAAAAACATTTCGAATTTTTATTTGGCACTCCTACTGGACTTGAGTTTGATAAAGTGGTTGAAATGTACGGCGGGGAATTCCAAACGATGGAAACATGGGAGCAGTTCAGACAAGTTGTGACACAATCCTTTACAAAAAAAGGAGTAAAGGTGATTGAACTGAAAACAACGCGTGAAGAAAATGTCATACTTCATCGAGAAATCAGGAAATCTGTTTCCCAGGAAATGAAGGACATTCTCCACATGGGGAAAAAAGAATGAATTACACGATAAATGGTGTTTCGTATGAAGTCGATATTATCGGGACAGGTTCACCGCTCTTATTGCTTCATGGCTTTACTGGCTCAAAAGAAACGTGGGTGCCTTTTTATGAAGAGTGGCAAGTTAATCAACAGCTTATCTCAATTGATTTGATTGGTCATGGTCAAACGGATTCCCCAACAGACGTAAATAAGTATACAATGGAATCAGCTGTGGCTGATTTATCTATATTACTGAAGGAGCTTGAGCTTACGCAGGTGAGTGTTTTAGGGTATTCCATGGGAGGGCGTCTTGCTCTTTCGTTTGCTGCGATGTTTCCCGAGATGGTCGGAAAATTAATTTTAGAAAGTGCTTCTCCTGGTTTGAAAACTAAACAGGAGCGACATGTGCGCCAACAGCAAGATGAAGCATTAGCGAATCAAATTATTGAAAAGGGAATACCTTGGTTTGTCGATCATTGGGAAAACATTCCGTTATTTGAAAGCCAAAAACAACTCCCCTCCGACGTCCAAGAAAGCATAAGACAACAAAGACTGACGAATCATCCTTTAGGGTTAGCGAACAGCTTGCGAGGGATGGGAACAGGGGTGCAGCCATCATGGTGGGAGCATCTTGTTACACTCTCCATGCCAACTTTGCTTCTAGCAGGAGAGAAGGATTCGAAGTTTTGTCACATTGCCGAAGAGATGGAGATTCGGATGCCAAATGCTGTTTACAAAAGAATTTTCGCTGCTGGACATGCAATCCATGTGGAACAGCGGGAGATTTTTGGTAAAATAGTAAGTGGTTTCATTCATGAAGAAAAAGGGTTCTATATGTAAATGAATGACCACTAGTAACATACATATAAGGAGGAATAGTGATGACAGTAGAATGGGTAGCAGAACGTCAATATGAAGATATTTTATATGAAACATATAATGGGATTGCTAAAATTACCATTAACCGTCCAGAAGTGCGCAATGCATTTCGCCCGAAAACCGTTACGGAATTAATCGATGCTTTTGCTTATGCTCGTGATGATTCTGCAATCGGAGTCATTGTATTAACAGGTGCTGGAGATAAAGCGTTCTGTTCAGGCGGCGACCAAAAAGTACGCGGCCATGGCGGTTATGTAGGGGAAGATGAAATTCCACGCTTGAATGTGCTGGACTTACAACGTTTAATCCGAGTGATTCCAAAGCCAGTTGTGGCGATGGTAGCAGGTTATGCAATTGGAGGCGGTCACGTACTGCACCTTGTTTGTGATTTAACAATCGCTGCGGATAACGCTATTTTTGGACAAACTGGACCAAAAGTAGGTAGCTTTGATGCGGGATATGGCGCTGGTTACTTAGCACGTATTGTCGGTCATAAAAAGGCCCGTGAAATTTGGTATCTATGCCGCCAGTACGATGCACAGCAAGCGTTAGATATGGGATTAGTTAACACAGTGGTGCCATTAGAGCAATTAGAAGCGGAAACCATTCAATGGTGCGAAGAAATGTTAGAGAAAAGTCCAACAGCCCTTCGCTTCTTAAAAGCAGCATTCAATGCGGATTCCGACGGATTAGCTGGTCTACAGCAATTAGCAGGAGATGCGACACTTCTTTACTACACAACAGATGAAGCGAAAGAAGGACGCGATGCGTTCAAAGAGAAACGCAAACCGGATTTCGGACAATTCCCTCGTTTCCCTTGATTAAAAAAACAGCTTGATGAGTCATTCATCAAGCTGTTTTTTTAGAAGGAAATCGAAGTGTGAGCGAGATGGATTCGCGATCAACTATAACCGATGAGTGAAAGGAATGACAGTAGATGAATCATCAAACCATTCCAAATTGGCTAATGCAACGTGCGTATTTAACGCCGGATCGGGTCGCTGTTTCGTCTTCAGAAGGTGACGTCACGTTTCGGCAACTTCATCAACAAGCCCTTTCATTAGCCGAGCGTTGTGTTTCTTTAGGAATGAAAAAGGAAGAGACTGTTGCCATTTTAGCTTCAAACAGTCTTGAGATGGTTATATTCATTCATGCGATGAAATACATAGGGGTTCGGACAGTGCTACTCAATACACGTCTTACTTCTCGTGAAATTCAATTTCAGCTTCAAGATGCGAATGTGAAAGTGTTACTCGTAAGCGAAGAGTTTAATGCTATGGCTGAAGTTCTTTCAATTGAGGGAAAAACGACAGTGTATACCTTCAGTCAGGTGAAAAAAGCATCTAAACAAACGTTTGATTGGATGCAGATATTTGAATTGGATGACGTTGATACCATCATGTATACATCAGGTACAACAGGGTATCCGAAAGGAGTTATGCAAACATACGGAAATCATTGGTGGAGTGCGATGGGATCAGCGTTGAACATAGGACTGCATGAAAAAGATGCATGGCTTTGTGCTGTGCCGCTGTTTCATATTAGCGGCCTTTCCATTTTGATGAGAAGCGTTATTTATGGAATAAAAGTGGTCCTGCACGAAAAATTTGCCCCAGCTCTGGCTAATCGTGCGATTTACCATGAAGGGGTGACCATTGCTTCTGTCGTGACGGCGATGCTTTCTCGAATGGTCGATGAGATGGAAGGAAAGAAGTATCCTCCGTCTTTTCGTTGTATGCTGCTAGGAGGGGGACCAGCACCATTGTCACTTCTTCAGTCATGTGCGGATTTCAATATTCCTGTCTATCAAACGTATGGTATGACAGAAACCGCTTCTCAAGTGGTAACCCTTCCGCCAGAATACAGTCTCTCCAAGCTAGGGTCTGCCGGCAAGCCGTTATTTCCTTGTGAAGTGCAAATCCAAACAGAGAGCGGGAAAACAGCAAAAGCGAAGGAGCCTGGAGAAATTGTTGTGAAAGGACCCAATGTGACGAAAGGTTATTGGAATCGTCCGGAGGCTTCTGAACAAGTTTTTCACGGTGAATGGTTTCATACAGGTGATATCGGATATATAGATGAAGACGGCTTTTTATATGTATTGGACCGCCGTTCTGATTTAATCATTTCAGGGGGAGAAAACATTTACCCTGCAGAGATTGAATCGGTTCTTCTTACTCATCCTCTCGTGATGGAGGCGGGGGTGACGGGAGTAAAACATGAAGCATGGGGACAAGTTCCGTACGCATTCGTGGTAAGGCAGAAGAATGAAACGATAACAGAGAAGGAACTCAAACAATATTGTGAGGCGCGGCTGGCGAAATATAAAGTCCCGTATGCGATCTTCTTTGTCGATGAACTGCCGCGCAACGCTTCAAACAAGCTTGTGCGCCGTCAATTGTCTTCCTTCATCCAAAAGGAGGAGAAGTAAATGAACATTCAAAGCGTGACGCTGCATTTTATTTCTATGGATTTATTGACACCTTTTGTAACAAGTTATGGAACGGTTCAACAGCGGGATATGATGTTAGTGGAAGTAGAGAATGAAAATGGCCTGACCGGATGGGGAGAAGTTGTCGCCTTTTCGACTCCGTGGTATACGGAGGAAACGATTGAGACATGTTTTCATATGCTTGATCAGTTCTTAATTCCCGCTTTGTTTCGTCAGCCGATTATAAGCCCCGAAGAGATTCAGACGATAGTTGCACCTGTGAAACGAAATCATATGGCAAAAGCTTCGATTGATAGTGCAATGTGGGACCTGTTTTCGAAACAAAAAGGGATATCTCTTGCGCACATGATGGGCGGAACAAGAGATAAAATTGAAGCAGGAGTCGTCATTGGAATGGATACCATTTCAGCTATGCTTCAAAAGATTGAACAGCACTTACAAGATGGCTATAAGCGGTTTAAAGTGAAAATTAAACCGGGCTATGATTATGAATTGATTAAACAAATTCGTAAGGAATACCCTTCTCTTCCTTTGATGGCGGATGCCAATTCGGCTTACACATTAAAAGATATTGAACAACTAAAGCGTTTAGATGAATTTGGCCTTATGATGATTGAACAGCCGCTCGGGTCTGATGATGTTGTTGATCATGCCAAACTGCAAAAGCAGCTTGAAACACCTGTTTGCTTAGATGAGAGCATTGTTTCGTATGATGATGCGCGTAAAGCGATTGAGCTAGGGAGCTGCCGCGTTATCAATGTGAAAGTGGGGCGAGTCGGAGGGTTAACGGAAGCGAAGCGTATTCATGATATGTGCTGGAATGAGGGGGTCGATTTATGGGTGGGGGGAATGCTTGAATCAGGCGTTTCACGTGCTCATAATATTGCGCTTGCCTCTCTGCCGGGTTTTACAATTCCTGGCGATATTTCTGCATCATCCCGCTATTGGGAGAAAGATGTAATCCTTCCAGAAGTGACGGTGCAAGACGGAAGTATCGTCGTTCCATCAGGAAGGGGAATCGGTGTAGACATAAATCGAGATGTTTTGACGCGTGTTACATATAATCAAAAACAATATAAGCGCTACTAAAGGAAACGTCCATTGGCGGGGATTTCGTCCTCTTTTACTTCGATGCTTTTGATTACTCAGGACGTTGGAGTGAAGGTTTTACTGCCTACTCATACAGAATAAATGGTCGTTTTGTGCTCCCCTCTTGTCGAAAATTGCATTTTAATTTAAAGTAGGGAAAGTGAGAAAATGGTTGTCAGATGTAAAAATTGCCTTTATAATAAACAAGACAACAAGATATAGTTGTTTTTAAAAATAAAAAATACAACATATTGTGTTACTCGGTGAAATAGGTGTTGCGACCGCAACTGAAAAGGGAATCTGGTGAGAATCCAGAACTGTCCCCGCAACTGTAATTGCTGATGAAATAAGGAAACCACTGTGAAGCAGCTTCATGGGAAGGCCTTAAAGTAAGATGATGCATAAGTCAGGAGACCTGCCTATTTTCATATCGTACTATCTTCTTCGGGAATTGAGAGGATAGAATGCGAGTACAAAAGGTGCCGCGTGCATCATTTTGTCCTTTCATTCTATCCGCTCATCGAAATCCGATGGGCGTTTTTTTATTAATAGGGAGGGAATGTTTTGGAAAACACATATGCACCGCACAGCGAACATCTAACAATCTACTTAGAGGAATTGGCACAATCATTTCCTGAATTAGATTTTTCTTTATACAACGAAAAGATTGGACAGGCTGTAGCACATCGCCAAGAAATGACAGAAGAACAAGTTAGCAATTTACTTATATTATCTGCTTTAGAACGAATCTCGATGGATGAGCCGAAATGGACATATGCCGCAGCAAAAATTTATTTAGATCAGCTTTATAAAAAAGCTTCTGTTTCGAGAGGCTATGATGTTCAACAAAAATACGGTTCACTCTACAGCTTGATTCAAACATTGACGAATACAGGCATTTACAGTGAAAAGCTGTTGCAGGAATACTCGAAGGAAGAGATGGAAGAGCTTGAACGAATTATCGTGCCGGAGCGGGATCTTTTGTTTACATACATCGGGGTGTTAACGTTAGCGGACCGTTACTTGGCTAAATCGCATAGCGGAGAAATTTACGAACTGCCGCAAGAACGTTTTTTAATCATTGCGATGGCGTTAATGATGAAGGAGTCCAAAGATAAGCGAATTGAACTGATTAAAGAAGCTTACTGGGCTCTTTCTAATTTATACATGACTGTGGCCACACCGACATTGGCGAATGCAGGAAAAAGCTACGGGCAACTATCAAGCTGCTTTATCGATACAGTTGATGATAGTTTGAGAGGAATTTATGATAGCAATACAGATATTGCGACTGTTAGTAAAAACGGTGGAGGTATCGGCGCATATCTAGGCAAGGTAAGAAGCCGAGGAAGTGATATTAAAGGGTTTAAAGGGGTTTCAAGTGGCGTTAAGGAATAGCGCCTGCAGGCAGTAATGTTTGTATAAAAAGGCGGTCAATTGCTGGAAAGACCGAGTATATCAAGGTAGGATGATACGCAGTAATGACGTATTGACCCCTAAAAATCCGAGATTGCGGTTAATCAGCAGCCAAGCTTCCTAAGTTGATTTGGGAAGAAGGTTCAACGACTAGGTGGTTATGAAAGTAATTTTATAATCCGATCCGCCTATCCATTTAAATAATGGATAATGATATAGTCTGAACTCTATGGCGACATAGAGAGATAGGCAGAAATGACCTATCCCTTCATTTTTAAAATGAAGAGTAACAATTTTGAATTCCATGGATGAAGCAGCTTAACAATACTGCGGTTAGTGTTGATCAGTTAGGTCAAAGACAGGGAGCGATTGCTGTTTTTCTTGACGTGATGCATAAAGATATTTTCTCGTTTTTAGATACAAGATTAAATAATGGCGATGAACGTCAGCGGACTCACGATCTATTCACAGGAGTATGCATTCCAGATTTATTTATGGAAAAAGTAGAGGCGCGCGAAGAGTGGTATATATTTGATCCTCACACGATTCGCAACGTGATGGGGTTTAGTTTGGAAGATTACTATGATGAGGAAGAAGGAAGAGGAAACTTCCGAACTAAATATATGGAGTGTGTGCATGCAGCTGAAGAAGGGAAATTTGGAGAAAAGGGATTATTATGGGATGTTGTACCAGCTATAGAAATTATGAAACGAATCATGATTTCCCAACTTGAAACAGGAACACCCTATATGATGTACCGTGATGAAGTGAATCGCCAAAATCCAAACAAGCATAAGGGTATGATTTATGCATCAAACTTATGTACAGAGATTTGTCAAAATACATCGGCAACATCAGTGACAGAGGAGTATATTACAGAAGATGGTAAAGTGGTTATTGTGCGCGAACCGGGAGACTTTGTGACATGCAACCTTTCATCTATTAATCTAGGACGTGCTGTTCCAGCAGATGTGTTGGAACGCTTAATCCCAATTGAAATTCGCATGCTGGATAATGTGATTGATTTAAATAGTATTCCTGTCTTACAGGCACAGATAACTAATCAGAAATACCGTGCCGTTAATAGTCTAGCGGCTTAATGAAGCAATTCATTAAGAAAACCCTGTTAAACGGGGAAACTCTTCGAAAGAAGACAATCCCGTGCTAAATTTTTCTCGATTGAAGACAAAATAATATAAAGGAGGTGAAAGTATGCGGGGAATATATGCAATTTACGGTAAAACTCATGCTGCTGATTGGAAAGAAAAGAGGCAAGCGTTGTATGAACAGAAAAAAGTAGAGGGATGGATTTGTCCTAATAAAGGAAAGCCCAAGCCAAAGGAAGCGGTAGAAACTATGAAAAAAAATATGCCCAACCGTTGTGAAATTATTGTGGACGGAATAGAATACATGAGTATTTCTAATTGTTTTACGTGTATAGGGCTATCAAGAGCGACTATCAGAAAGCGTATTAAAGATGATAAATTCCCCAATTATCAATACAAATCAATCGAGAGAATAAATGCCTAACGACCATCGAAACCACATCTTTAAGATGGAAGGGAGTAGAGTAGAACACAAGCGATTGGTGTTCGAAACGCAGGGGATCTCTTAGGAAAGAGATCGTGATATGGTCTAATCTGTATGGTGACATGCAGCAGTTCATAAAAGAACGGGATAAGGAGTAGCGGCCTTATTTGAATATAGTGAGGACTTGGGACGTTTGGATGGCATCACCTTTTAGCGTTAAAAGGTATTCAGTGGGAAAGTGATGAAGCAGTTCAGTATGCAGATGAACTATATGAGGAAATTGCATTTTTAACCATTGCAGCTAGTTGTGATTTAGCAAAAGAAAAAGGTTCCTATCCTTTATTTATAGGTTCTGAATGGGAGACTGGCGCTTATTTTGAGAAAAGAGGCTATGTATCAGAGCGATGGAAAGAACTGCAAACAGCCTTGAAGGAGCATGGCATCCGTAACGGTTATTTGATGGCGGTCGCTCCAAATTCGTCTACCTCAATTATTGCGGGTTCAACAGCGAGCATTGATCCGATTTTCCGTAAATCTTATTCGGAGGAAAAGAAAAATTATAAAATCCCAGTGACGGCTCCCGATTTGAATGCCGAAACGAATTGGTACTATAAATCAACTTATCATATCGATCAAAAATGGAGCATTTTGCAAAATGCAAAACGTCAGCGCCATATTGACCAAGCAATTTCGTTTAACTTATATGTCCGGAATGATATTAAGGCGAAAGAACTGTTGGATTTGCATATGACAGCTTGGAAAAATAAGCTGAAAACGACGTATTATGTGCGATCAACGTCAAGCGAGATTATTGAAGAATGTGAAAGCTGCCATAGTTAAAGGAGAGAAAAATGATGACGACGTTAATGAAACGAACTTTAATGGATAAACAGGCGCCCAATCGTTCGACAAGTATTATTAATGGACGAAGCTCCAATATTTTAAACTGGGATGATGTTCGCTACTCATGGGCGTATCCTAAATATAAACGGATGCTATCAAATTTTTGGACTCCGTTTGAGATTAATATGGGGCAAGATATTAAGCAATTTCAATTGCTGACAGAAGAGGAACAAGAAAGCTTTTTAAAGATTATTGGATTATTAGCATTATTGGATAGCGTTCAGTCCGATTATGCGAAAAAAGCGGCTGATTACATTACCGACTCATCCATTAATGCCCTCATGATTATGTTGGCTCAGCAGGAGATTATTCACAATCACAGTTATTCGTACGTTTTATCAAGTCTTGTTTCAAAGACGAAGCAGGATGAAGTATTTGAATATTGGCGAACAGAGAAAAGCTTGCAGGAACGAAATGATTTTGTGACGAGTGGTTATGAACAATTTGCAGAGGAACCAACAGTCGAAAGCTTCTTAAAGTCGATCGTATTTGATATTATTTTAGAGGGATTGTTTTTCTACAGCGGTTTTGCGTTCTTTTACAATTTGGCCCGAAATCAAAAGATGCTTGCCAGTTCTACAATGATTAACTACATTAATCGCGATGAGCAAATTCATGTAGGGTTGTTTGAGAAAATCTTTAAGGAAGTATTAAATGAGCATCCTCAATATAACACTTCTGAATTAGAAGAGTTTGTTATTGATACATTCAAAGAAGCGGCACGTTTAGAGATTGAATGGGCTGGAGAAGTCATTGGTGAAAAGTTCGACGGAATAACAATGCCAGAGTTAACGCAGTATATTCAGTATATGGCGAATAAACGTTGCAATCAGTTAGGATTTGGCCGAATGGTCTTTCCAGACGCTCCGATTCATAATCCGCTCCGCTGGATTATCGCGTATCAGGAAGTAGATATGGGGAAAACGGACTTTTTCGAGCAAAAATCCAGACAGTACACAAAAGCATCAGACGTAAACGGGTTTGATGATTTGTAAGGAAGGATGGACGAAGGTGCAGCTAGAAAAACCGATGAGTGAATCTAAAGTGGTTCAAACGCGATTGGTGCTACCGCCTGATACGAATCATTTAGGTACTATATTTGGCGGGAAGGTGCTTGCTTATGTGGATGAGATTGCTGCGATCTCAGCGATGAAGCATTCACGTTCGACGGTGGTGACCGCTTCTATTGATTCAGTTGATTTTTTGTCGCCGGTCAAAGCTGGAGATATTTTAACACTTGAATCATTTGTAACGGGAACGGGTACTACCTCTATGGAAGTGTATGTACGTGTTCATAGGGAAAATTGGAAAACAGAAGAGAAAACATTAACTACGACTTCATTTGTAACAATGGTAGCGGTGGATGAAGCAGGAAATGCTCATCCGGTGCCAAAGGTTGTACCAGAAACAGAAGAAGAAAAAGCTCTTTATGCTTCTTCTAAAGAACGACGCGAAAGACGAATGAAATGACGAAAAAGGAGACCGAGCTGGTCTCCTTTTTCATTACTCCATTTCCATTAACCCAAGTTCGACGGCACGGTGAGCAATCATATCGTCAATTTCACTTGGTAAATCATCTAGTGATCCAAATTCGTATTGCCATAGATTTGTGAAAGAATCAACACAAATTGGAAAGGTAAACTGATCCGATTTTTCGACTTCGCTTTTAAATGAATTCACTAAACTATCACGGTTCATGGATTCATCAATCCCCCTTTATGTATGTTGCCTTGTTTAGTCTCACCTTTTTTCATTTATTTATGCCGTATTAACGAGCAGTGAACCTACAACTTCCAACTGATGAGTCATAAGGGGCGAATGAAGGGAAATCCCTATGATGAAAGTGTACGTTATCCTGCGAATTGAGAAGAGTATAGGTAAAATAGCGGCGTTGTGCCTAGCTGGAGAAGGGAATAAATAATTGATAATGAGAATTTTTATCAATTAAATGTTGACAAAGAGAATCATTCTCAATTATCTTATAAGTATAGTCATAATAATTGAATACACATCATGTTCATATAAAAAACCAAAATAAGATGAACGAGGAGGAAGACAATGTCTTCAATAATGGTAGTAGGCGGAGATCGGTTGAAGCATATTACAGATCGTTTAGAGAATGAAGGGTATAAAGATATTATTCATCTGGATGGAAGAAAATCAAGCATGGTGAAGCGAGAAATCCCTGAACATACAGAGTTTATTTTAGTCATTACAGACTTTATTAACCATAACATGGCGAAAGTCATTAAAGAAAAAGCGAAAAAACAAGAAAAGCCCATCTATTTTGTAAAACATTCCTGGAGCGCCATTCACAAAATCATTAAAAAAGATGCCTGAAAGCTCTTTTCTTTTTATTATTCATTGATAATGATTATCGTTATAGGTTGTGATAAAAATGTTGGAACCCGTTAAAGTTCATGTAAAAACCATTTCAAACGAACATTTAGAACAATTCATTCATTCACCTAACACGTTCTTTGAACAATTTCTACATAAAAGACAAAACAGCATGACGTGGGATATGGCAGTGAAGATAGCAATCAAACAAATTCTTAAAGGCTATTATGGACTTCCGGTACCGCAACGAACTGCGTTATCAATTTTGAGATTGATTGAGAATCAGTGGAGCAGGATTCAGGTTTCTTGGTTTCAGTCTAAAGCCCATTATTATTTAGTGTTGGCGAAAGTGACGGACTATTTGCTGCAAGAGTTGGGAACGTGTTCATCTGTGACGCCGCCTCTTTTTATACGATAAATACAAAGTAGCTGTACCAGGACTTGGAATTGATTTGTCGGTTGAAATTGATATCGGAGAATGGACAGATACGTCTTATAAGATTAAAAAGTTTATGCTGGATGATAGCGAAGAAGTTCGAAATGCGTTCATTCATCTTGTCATGGTGTTTTGCAAGGAAGCGTTTCAGCAAACCCCTGATTCCATTGAATTTTGCTGTCTTATGACAGGAGAGAAGCATGAAGTTCACACCGAATCGTTTCAATATGAGGAATCACTTCAATTTCTAAGCTTAATCAAAAACACATTTGAGCAATCAATGGGCTATAAAAAGACAAGATTAATTTAATTTTCTAGATTTAAGCGGATGACACCCCTCTTGCGGGGGGTGGTGCCATCCGCTTAGGTGAACCTTTGAGGGCCCAGTCAAGTGGTCTGAATAACCATTGAAAATGTTCCTGAATCAAATGAAGCTGTGTCGAATTATTAAGTGAAATGTATATAGAGAAGGAGAGAACGAATTATGAAAACATTAATATTATATGCGAGTATGTCGGGCAATACAGAAGCAATCGCCGATTTAATTGAAGAAAGCTTCAAAAGTGAAGGAATACAAGTAGATCGCTTGGAAGCCTTAGATGCAGATGCATCAGACATGCTGACTTATGATACGATTTTACTCGGAGCTTATACATGGGGAGACGGAGAACTTCCAGATGAATTTCTAGATATTTACGATGAGATGGAACAAATGGATTTAAGCGGGAAAAAAATGGCGGTCTTTGGATCTGGTGATCAAGCATATGAGCATTTTTGTGCAGCGGTTGATTTATTAGAAGAGCGAATTGTAGAAAAAGGCGGCGAGCTAGTAATGGAGGGGCTCAAAATTGAAAATGCCCCTTACGGTGAAGATATTGAACAATGCCGTCAATTTGCAAAAGAGTTTATTGAAAAGATGACGGTTCAAACTTTTTGAAAATGTGGCTATTTGTAGCCTTAGTGGTGAAAAATGGATAGGAAAAAAGGCAACTCTCGCTTGAGTTGCCTTTTTTATGTTGTTTTATATTTTATTTTTCAAATAGTTCCGATCTTTCATAAATAGCTTCCAAAAGTAGATGAACCCTGGAAATAAGATGACGAAGCCAACGATGTACGAAATGAACAAAGCACGAAACGTGGCGGGGTGCGTAAAGCCAGACTCAATTGTCACATTAGGGAAGACAACGAACGGAAGATGCGACTTTCCGTATGCATAGCTTGCCAGAAAGTATTGAATCACGGTCGAAATGACCGCTAACCTTGGCATTCCAATCGCTTTGGAGGTACGAATGAATAAGGCGCCTCCTGTTACGATAAACATGAGGGCAGAAGCAATAAGCCAGCCTTTCATGTCCATCATGTTATCATAAAGCCAGGAAGCTTCTCGGCGCATAGTGAGCATAATCAAGAAGGCCATGAGCAAAGCGATTGGGCCTAAAATGATGGCATCCCGCCGGTAGATGTGATAGGCTTCAAACTCATCGGATACTTTCGAATAATCCGCTAAAAGAAGCGAAGATAAAAACAATGTGGAGCTGATGGCAAACCCGATAAAGGCATAGACGTTAGGACTTGTAAATAACGTGATTAAGTTTAGCTTTTCGGTGCCTTCAATGTTATCAATGTAGTTTCCGTGCGTGATGGGAAGCACACAAATTAAAAAAGCTGGAATGAGAATACCGGATATTCCGGAAATGTAAGTAAGGGCTTTTTCGTAATCTTTTGCGATGTGAGAGAATACTAAAAAAGCACTTCGAATCGACAGCAATAATAAAATGATACTCCCCGGGATGAGCAGCACGGTCCCTAATGTAAAGGTTGCCCCAGGAAAAAAAGTAAACAACGCTACGACAATAGCGACAATGAATACATTAGTGACTTCCCATGTAGGGGATAAATAGCGATTAGCAATGGTAGTGGCATTTGTTTTTTCACGATTAATGTAGACCATAGACCAAAATCCGGCTCCAAAATCCATTGTTGCCATTACAGCATAAATGAAGATGAAGCCCCATAATACTGAGATGGCGAGTAATGCTTCAGTCATCATCTTACAATGACACCTCCTTATGAACTAGTTTTCATTTCTAATTCTTTAGAAACAGGGTGGCGTTTAAAGTAATATTTTAAAACGAGTATGACGGCTACCCCTAAAATGATGTAAATGATTAAAAACAGGGTAAACAATAAACCTAGATCGGATGAGGTCGTCACTGCTTCAGACGTTTTCATGATGCGATAAATAACCCAAGGCTGTCTTCCGGTACAAGCAAAAACCCAACCAAATTCAATTGCCAGCACAGAAAGAGGGCCTGATGCAACATACAGCCACATGAGCCATTTTGGAAAGACGTTTCGCTTTAAAATTTTGTACCAGAACAGTCCGAACATCGCTAAAGCAATGAGAGCAGATCCAATCAATACCATCCCATTGAATAGTGTATGGACAAATAAGGGAGGCCAATATTCTTCTGGAAAGTCATCGAGTCCGACGACGACCGTATCAAAACGATTTCCGGCCAGGAAGCTGAGCGCCCATGGAATTTCAATACCAAACTTCACTTCTTTTGTTTCAAGGTCTGTGAAACCGCCGATCGCGAGGGGCGCATAATCTGTCGTTTCAAACAATCCTTCCGCAGCTGCCAATTTTTCAGGCTGATACTCATGTAGCAACTGAGCGGATTCATGCCCGTTTAGTGCGGTCAGAAGGGAGAAGACAAAGCCTGCTGTTAATGTTAACAAAAGGGCTTTTTTATAAAAGTTATACACTTTTGTTTCTGCTTTGGAGCGAAGCATTTTATAAGCCGAAATGGACGCAAGAACGAACGCTCCCGTCATAAACGCTGACACGACTACATGTCCCGCTGAAACAGCGAAGCTTGGATTAAAAAATGCGGCCCATGGGTCCACATCGACAATTTCTCCGTTTTCAATTCGAAAACCGGCAGGCGTCCCTTCAAATGCATGAACATTTGTAATAAGGATGGCGGAAGCAGCGCCTCCAATGGCGACCATCGTGACACTGACAATTCTCATAAGAGGGGAAATACGATCGGCTGCATAAATGTAAATGGACATAAACAACGCTTCAATAAAAAAAGCATAAATTTCAATTTGAAAGGCAAGAGCCATAACTTTTCCGATGACTTCCATGAAGCCAGGCCAAAGAAGATTAAGCTGAACACCGGCGATGGTCCCAGTAGGAATTGCTACTCCAAGCAAGACGGCAAATCCTTTCGTCCAGCGCTTTGCCATGATGGCATAATCTTTATCTTTCGTTTTGTAGTAAAGCAATTCGGCAAATAAAACCATGAGGGGAATACCTACTCCTAATGTGGCGAAAATGATATGAAATGCCATGGTCATGCCAAACATTGAACGTGCAAGGACTAAATGATCCATTGAGATTCACCTTTCCAATAAAGTACTGTTGTTCCTTATTGTCCACTTTTTACCACATATTATGCATGGAAATGACGAACGTAAAATTTGATAATAGTAATCATTACGTTTTATAATAGTTCTATCATATTAAAAAGGAGAGATTGCATTGAAACCAGGAATCCATCCAAATTACCAAAAAGTTGTCTTCATGGACGTAAACAGCGGCTATAAATTTTTAACAGGTTCGACGAAAACTTCGCAAGAGACCATTGAATGGGAAGATGGCAATACGTATCCGCTTTTGAAAGTGGAGGTAAGCTCTGATACTCATCCTTTCTATACAGGAAGACAAAAATTTGCGGATCGTGACGGACGTGCGGAACGCTTCATGAAAAAATATAAGATGAAATAAAAAAACAGCTTGCGCAGGCAAGCTGTTTTTTTATGTTTTACTGTAAAGCGGTTTTAAGTGTTTCGAGATTCTTCTTCATAAGAGAAAAGTAGTCTTCGTTATTTTGAAGATCTTCTTCTGTTGCTGCTTCAAGGTTGTGTAATGTTAATGAATCAGCCCCAATTTCGCTCTTTATAATCTCTGCAACTTTTGGCTGCACGTTCTGTTCAAAGATGACGTATTTAATATCGTGTTCTTTTGCCGTAGATACAAGGTTTTGCAATTCTTTTTGGGAAGGCTCATTTGTTGGTGATATACCAGTTATGCTTAGCTGTTCAATGCCATAGCGTTTTTCCCAGTAACCGTAAGCGGCATGTGCCACTAAAATTTCTTTTTTAGGTGCTGCATCAATAATTTGAGTGAACTCTTGATCCAATTCTTCTAAGCTCTTTTTCAATACCTGAAAATTTTCTTCAAACTCTTCTGCTGCTTCTGGCTTTAGTTCTACTAGCACATTTTTAATGTTTTCTGCCAAAGTCACCGCTAAAATAGGGTCTAACCAAATATGAGGATCTGTGTCTCCATGGTTATGTTCCTCATGTCCAGCGGCTTCTTCTTCATGAGCGTGCTCGTCATGTCCAGCGGCTTCTTCTTCATGAGCGTGCTCGTCATGTCCAGCGGCTTCTTCTTCATGAGCGTGCTCGTCATGTCCAGCGGCTTCTTCTTCATGAGCGTGCTCGTCATGTTCAGCGGCTTCCTCTTCATGAGCGTGTTCCTCATGTTCAGCGGCTTCCTCTTCATGAGCGTGTTCCTCATGCTCAGTTGCTCCTTCTTCATGAGCATGTTCAGCAAGTTCAATGCCGTTTCCAGCTGCGACGAGCTTGACGTCTTCTGTTTTCAGTGTGTCTGTTGCGGACTCGACAAACCCTTCCATACCTACACCAGAATAAATAAAAGCATCTGCTTGTGCTAAGTTCACCATTGTTTTCGGAGTAGGTTCAAACGTATGAGCATCTACTCCTGGTGGAAGGACACTTTCAACTTGCACATGTTCTCCCCCAATTTTCGTTGTGAAATCCTGTAAAGGAAAGATAGTTGTATATATTTGTAAAGTACCATCGTTAGCTTCTTTGCTGTCTGTCCCACTTGCACTTTCGCTTCCGCATGCGGCAAGAAAAGAAGTGAGAATCAACGTGGCTGCCATGAAACCTGCTTTTATGTTCATGTTTTCTCCTCCTGTCTTTCTCTATATCTATTAAATCCACATGCAATTATATCGTAATTGTTACGATTTGAAAACTAAAAAATTAAGAAGAAATGGAAAAAGGAGGGAGTGGGTCGGAGAAAGTAGACCAATCCTGTGTCATTTCTTCGTCGGTTAGTAAACATTCATCGAGTGAATTTTCCACTTCATGCTTATTCATATCGACACCAATTAATACGAGCTCATTCATGCGATCGCCAAAAACTTCATGCCATTTCTTCCTCAGTTCCGGTTCTTCCTGTAGCGTCTGGATGCGTTCTGCTTCGGGATAAGCGGCTACCCACTCGCCTGCTCCTTGGATCATAATCGATGTGCCAGCTTGCGAAAGAAGACCAGCCATGTCATTTCGTGATGCCAGCCAGAAAAATCCTTTTGCCCTGACAACATCAACAGGCCATTGTTCAAGCCAGTTCATTAGACGTTCAGGATGGAACGGCCGCTGTCTTCGGTAAACGAAAGAAGAAATGCCGTATTCTTCTGTTTCAGGAGTATGTTCTTCATTCAGTTCTTTAATCCAGCCAGCCCCTTGGCTCGCTTTATCGAAATCAAACAAGCCAGTATTTAAAATTCGATTAAGAGGTACTTTACTATGGGATGTCATAATGACATGGGCGTCTGGATTGAGCTTCTTCAACAACTGTTCAAGCTCTGTGACATCTTCTTTTGTCAATAAGTCTACTTTGTTCAGTAAGAGGACATTGGCAAATTCGATTTGATCGATTAACAAATCGACGACTTCACGCGTATCTTGTTCATCTGTTCCTTGCTTTCGATCAAGGAGACTTTCTCCTGAAGCGAAGTCATTCCAAAAACGATTGCCGTCCACAACCGTCACCATCGTGTCCAATCGGCATTTTTTCGTCAAGTCAATTCCTAGCTCTTCATCCATATAAGTGAACGTTTGAGCAACTGGAATTGGTTCACTAATACCGGACGATTCAATGATAATATAGTCAATATCTCCAGCATCGACGAGTCGTTCTACTTCTTGCATTAAATCTTCTCTTAATGTACAGCAAATACAGCCGTTTTGCATTTCAACGAGTTTTTCATTTGTTCTTGAAAAACCATCTCGTTTCACTAAGTCGGCATCAATATTAATTTCGCTCATATCATTGACAATGACAGCAATTTTTAAGCCTTCTCGGTTATGTAGAATATGGTTTAATAAAGTGGTTTTCCCGGCACCTAAATAGCCGCTTAACACTGTAACAGGCACTTGTTTCATAGTTTACCTCCAATAAATAAGAATCATTACGATTTAACTGTTACATAATATAAAAAAATTGTGAAAATAGCAAGTAGTTTATATAATAGTATCAATATTTGTTAATTTTTATGAAAAGGGGATGGAGATGGATGTCTATATTGCAGGAGATTTTATCATTTAATGAACAATTTGTAAGCGGGAAAGAATATGAAAAGTATCAAACGACAAAATTTCCGGATAAGAAGCTTGTCATTCTATCTTGTATGGATACAAGACTGGTAGAATTATTGCCACATTCCATGAATTTACGAAATGGGGATGTGAAAATCGTTAAAAATGCCGGAGCGATTGTAGCGCATCCGTTTGGAAGTATTATTCGAAGCATTTTAGTTGCTGTGTATGAGTTAAATGCGGATGAAGTATGCGTAATCGGTCACTATGACTGCGGAATGGGGAAAATTGAAGCAGATGAAATTATACGTAAGATGTTGGAAGAAGATGTGACCGAAGAGGTGCTCTCTACATTAAAATATTCAGGAATTGATTTAAAGAATTGGTTGCGCGGTTTTAGTAGTGTAGAAGAGAGTGTTAAACATAGTGTTGATACCATCCAAAATCATCCCCTTCTTCCGAAGCGTGTACCGGTTCATGGACTGATTATTAATCCGGAAAACGGGAAGTTGGATTTAGTCGTTGATGGGTATAAAAAACAATCGTAAAGCGTATTAATCATGATTTGACTTTTTTTCTGGTACAGGATCAATTCCTCCTGGATGGAATGGGTGACACTTTAAAATCCGTTTGATGGTTAGCCAGCTTCCTTTAAGCGGACCGAACCGTTGGACGGCTTCCAGTCCGTAATGGGAACAGGTCGGATAAAACCGGCAAGTAGGAGGTTTTAACGGCGAAATAAACTTTTGATAAAACCGAATGGATCCTGTCAGTAATTTCGATAACAGCATAAGGCAACCTTCCTTCGTCTAGTTAGTAAGTACACTATAAAAGATTGGATACGATTATTCAAACAAAAAGGAAAAATTTAATTCATACAAAGTAGATGAAATAAATCGGAATTAAGTGTATGATAGAAGGAGATAAGAAAAAGGAGTGGATTTTATGCCATCAGTTGAAAGTTTTGAATTGGATCATACGGCGGTAAAAGCCCCTTATGTTAGACATTGCGGTGTTCATAAAGTAGGGAGCGACGGAGTCGTTAATAAATTTGATATTCGCTTTTGCCAGCCAAACAAACAGGCGATGAAGCCTGATGTTATTCATACATTAGAGCATTTACTTGCGTTCAACATTCGTAAGCATGTAGAAAAATATGATCATTTTGATATTATCGATGTTTCCCCAATGGGCTGCCAAACAGGTTATTATTTAGTTGTGAGCGGAGAGCCGACTGTACGGGAAATTATTGATTTATTAGATGATACGTTAAAAGATGCTGTTGAAATTACAGAAATTCCTGCAGCTAATGAAACACAATGTGGTCAAGCGAAGCTTCATGACTTAGAAGGGGCAAAGCGCTTAATGCGTTTTTGGCTTGAGCAAGATAAAGAAGATTTAGCAAAAGTATTTGGATAAGAACGGGACGGCTTTTATAAGCCGCCCGTCTTTTTTTGCTCTGTCAGCAACATTATCCTTTTGTTCTAGAAAGATCAGATTGGTTGTGTTGCTTGTCAGAAGGAAGATGAGGGTTATCCTCAAGTGAATCGACCGAATGCTTATAATTGTAAGCTTTAGAGGTGGTCAGTACACTCAATAATAAAATAACGATAACAATGACAATACAGATGACTAAGACCGTATACATACTGTGCCCCCTTTGTTGGTTATAGTATAGCATGAGCTTTGCGACAAAATGGTTTTGAAACGCGGAAAAGGGGTATTAATTAACATGAAAGGAGCGAGTGAAAATGTCTACAAATTTAACAAATATCATCAATAAACAGATTGCTAACTGGAGTGTTTTGTACATAAAGTTGCATAATTACCATTGGTATGTAAAAGGTGAGCAATTCTTTACGTTACATGAAAAGTTTGAAGAGTTGTACAACGAGGCTGCTTTATACATTGATGACTTAGCAGAACGACTTCTTGCACTTGGGGGGCAGCCGGTTGCAACAATGAAAGATTGTTTGGAGATGTCTTCTGTTCAAGAAGCGAGAGGACAAGAAGAAGCAAGAGACATGGTTGGTGTTCTAGTCGAAGATTTCACATCGTTAACTCATGAATTAAAAGAAGGAATGGAAGCGGCTGAACAAGCCGGCGATGAAACAACGGGAGACATGTTGCTGGCTATTCATAAAAGTTTAGAAAAACACCTTTGGATGTTAAATTCATTTTTGGGAAAATAAATAAAAAGAACAGCCTGCCCAACTGTGGCGGGCTGTTTTATGCTGTTTGGAATATGATAGCAAGCAGCGCATGAAAGGGAACTATCACTTTCATGATAGTTGTTCGGTTAACTGCTTTTGAATATATAAATGAACCATACGAATGAGTGCTTCATGTTCCATGCCTTCAATGAGTTGAAATAGCTCTGTTTCGTTCATTTCGTTTAAATAAGAGAAGGAAAAAGCATCAATATCTTCGTCATCTCTTGAAAATTTTCCAGAAAATTGGTGAGAAAGCACATGAATCCAATCCATTAGTTTCTCCTTTCCATAGGGAAAAGTGTCGGAATTTAGTAAAGGATACAAACACATTGTACAACGGCATCATACAATGTATTAAGCTGTGTGAACCTGCGATACTTTAATGAAGGAGAGGTTTTATGTGAATAAGTACCTCCTGTTTAGTGTAGCCGGTCTAGGATCTTTTACTCCTTTTCTTTTTGGAGAATGGGATTATTTACTAATGGTTTTAGTGGCGCTGACGGTGATCGATTATATAACAGGCATTATGGCGGCTTTTGTGGAGAAAAATCTTGCCAGCCAAGTCGGTTTTAAAGGAATTGCCCAAAAGGTAGCGATGTTTATGATTGTCGCGGTGGCCAATTTTTTAGACACACTTTTATGGGAACCAACATTTATTAGAGATACAACGATTTTATTTTACATTGTGAATGAAATTATTTCGATCACAGAAAATGCAGGAATGATTGGTTTACCTATTCCAGCTTTCCTTCTCAAGGCAATTGAGTCCTTAAAAAATCGTATTAAGTGAGTGAAACGTTGGAAAGGTTTCCACGATGAAGTAAAGATTCGGAAAAGGCTTCCCATGAATAAATTTCTAGATGAGAGGGATAAGAAAGGTAAAACATCTTGAGTGGGGAGCTGGTTTTATGGATAATGGTAAAAAAACGTACTATGTGACGGTAGGAACGGGTGAGATATCTCAACTTCAATCGGTGTCTGAATGGAATTTTAAGATTGAAGCGACAGATGATGAAATTACGCAGTTAAGAGAGTACTTTGATCAAGGGTATTCGAGTGATTGGCAAAGCTTTTGGCGTGCGCACGTTCCGTATGTCCAATACCACTATGACCGTCCAAATGACGGTTATGATGCAACGATGGTCAAAATTTATGAGGTGCTGTACAAATTGGGCGATGATGAAGTAAAAGCGCATATTCATAGTATGGGGATTTTGTCGCAAAGTTCAACAGAAGAATAAGGGAGCGTTATGGTGATCTGAATAGCTTAAAATGGCTGTTCAGGTCCTTTTCATCTTTTTTCATACGATAGTTTTCATAAACATTGTTGCTTTTCGTGTAAAGGACTTTAAAATAAAGATAGAGATGAAGCGGAACTTTTAAAGGGATGCCCCGTTCATACCTAGTGTATACATCCCTTATTAATGGAGGAGGGGAGCTCTAAACATTAGAGCGGGATAAAAATAAATGGGAGTTTGAAGACGATATGTATACTTTTAAAGACGCCTACAACAATCAAGTGTTTCTCTCTCTTGATAGTGAGCCGTTCTCCAAAACTCCCCGTCACGTTTGGGTCGTTTGTCGATATAAGCAGCAATGGTTATTAACAAATCATTCAACGAGAGGATGGGAATTTCCCGGAGGAAAGGTAGAAGATGGGGAAACAACGAAAGAAGCAGCCGTTCGAGAAGTGCTAGAGGAAACGGGTGGAATCGTAGAAGGTTTAACGTATATTGGCCAATACAAAGTCGCTAGTCGCGATAAGACTATTATTAAAAGCATTTATTTTGCACATATAAAAGAACTTGTGGAACGGCATACGTATTTAGAAACGAAAGGGCCTGTCTTATTGAATGAGTTACCTCGTGATGTGAGAGAAAATGAGTCCTTTAGTTTTATTATGAAAGACAATGTGTTGCAACATGTCCTCAAGTACATTAAGTCCCGTCAGATGATCAATTAAAGAGAAGACCATAGAAAATGGACCGTTATGAAAACTCGGTAATAACTGGAGTTCTCATAAGCGGTCTATTTTTAGTCTTTTCAGTCGTAGTAGAAGTCCCTTGTTTGAAGAAGTTTAACTCTTAATTAGCTTTCTTTCGACATAGGCGACAAATTGATACATAATGGTGGCTAAGACAGCAATTAGCATAAGGCTTAAAAGGACAAGCGTAAAATTGAATACTTGGAAGCCATAAATAATCATATAACCAAGCCCTTTGCCGGATACGAGAAATTCGCCGACGATTACTCCTACCCATGATAACCCGACGTTTACTTTAAAAGTGGAAATAATGGCGGGGAAGGACGCTGGGAGCACGGCGTCTTTAAAAGTTTGATTTCTCGAGGCGCCAAATGTTTGTAGCAGTTTTAAATAGTTGGGGTCTACTTCTTTAAAAGCCGTATAGACAACAATGGTTGTGATAATGACTGAAATAATGGCGCCCATTGTTAAAATCGAGAAAAATCCTGGACCGATGGCGACGATGAGGATAGGGCCTAAGGCCACCTTTGGCATAGCATTTAAAATAACAAGGTATGGGTCTAAAATATTGGCAAGGCGCGGTGACCACCATAGCATGGCAGCAAGGGCAATTCCGGCAACTGTCCCTAATAAAAAGCCTAAAAGTGTTTCAAATAATGTAATTTGTACATGTTCAAAGAGGGAACCGTCCCCAGCTTTTTGAAGAAAAAGAGTCCAAATTTTAGAGGGGGAACTAAAAATGAGCGGGTCAATCCAATTTTTTTGAGAAGCGGTTTCCCATCCGATAAAAAACGAAAGGAACAGCAGTAATTGCCAGGCCAGAACGATTCGCTTTTCTCGTTGTATGCCTTTTAAATATTGTTTATGAAGGAGGGTTTGGGAGTGTTTTGGCTTCAAGGGTATCCAGCTCCTTCCATATACGCTGAAATAACGTGTGGTAAGACGGATGCTGTCGAACCTCTAACGGTGACAATGTTTTTAATTCTTTTGGGACAGTAAAGGTTTGAGCAATTTTTCCGGGTTTGGCGGAAAAGAGAAAAATACGATCGCTCATTGCAATAGCCTCCCCAATATCATGTGTCACCAATAATGCTGTTTTTCCGAACGAACGTAAAGTGCGGGGAACTAGTTCCTCTAACTTCAGTTTTGTTTGAAAGTCGAGGGCAGAAAACGGTTCGTCTAACAGTAAAATGTGAGGATCAATCGCGAGTGTGCGAGCGAGAGCCACGCGCTGGCGCATGCCGCCTGAAAGCTGGCGCGGATAAGCAGTATCAACGCCTGTTAAGCCGATATGCTCCAACAGCTCAAGCGCCTTTTTTTCTTTTTCTTTCGACCATTCTTTTCTCATTTTTAAACCGATAATCACGTTTTCTTTAATCGTCTTCCATGGAAATAAGTAGTCTTGCTGCAGCATATAGCCGATTCTTGGCTTCATGCGATGAATGTTTTGTCCGTCCAGCGTGACAGTGCCTTTTGTTGGTGTGATGAGCCCGGCAATAATCGAGAGCAATGTCGTTTTTCCGCAGCCGCTTGGACCGAGAAACGAAATAAATTCTCCCTCTTCAATTGTTAAGCTAATGTCCTCTAAGGCAGTAGTCGCGGATTTTTTTGTAAAATACGTATGATTCACCCGATGAATCCGCAATGTTGCCATGTTTTCCTCCTCCTTATTCACCCATTACTTTTTCGGCAATCGCTGTGTTGACGAGTGTGTCATGAGTGACTTCTTTTGGCAGCTCCCCAGCTTCATTCATAATGTTTTGAAGGTTGTTCCATTCGTTCTCATCTAAAATGGGATTTATGGCATAGGAGCCTTGTGCTTTGTAGCGGTTAATGACGGTTTCTATAATGTCCATCGGTGTATCTTGAAATTGACTTTGAATCGATTGAGCGATTTCTGCTGCGCTGTGGGAATCGACCCATTGCTGAGCTTTATAAATAGCTCGCGTAAATTTCTCTGCAGCTTCTGGGTTCTCTTTCAAAAAGCTTTGCTTAGACATGAACGTAGTATAAGGGATATGACCAGATTCCTCTCCGAATGAAGCGACGATGTGACCTTTTCCTTCTTTTTCAAAAATACTAGCGGTCGGTTCGAATAACTGTACATAATCGCCTGTTCCAGAGGCAAAGGCATTAGCAATATTAGCAAAATCGACGTTTTGGATGAGTGTTAAATCTTGTTGCGGATTAATGCCGTGTTTTTTTAGGACAAATTCCCCTGCCATTTGCGGCATCCCGCCTTTTCGCTGACCGAGAAAAGTTGTACCTTTTAGCTGATTCCACGTAAAGTTGTCAACTTGAGTACGTGATACTAAAAACGTTCCATCTGTTTGGGTCAGTTGCGCAAAATTGATAATGGGGTCATTGGCACCTTGGGCATAAACGTAAATGGATGTTTCAGAGCCGACTAAGGCGACATCAATTCCGTCTGATAGTAAAGCGGTCATGGTCTTATCACCGCCCCATGTTGTTTTTAAATCAACTTGTAGTCCTTCCTCTTCAAAAAAACCTTCTGAAATGGCGATATATTGCGGAGCGTAAAATAAGGACCTCGTGACCTCACCGATACGGATGGTTTGAACGGTCTCTTTTTTACCACATGCGGCAAGGGGAAAGAGAAGTGTAAAGATAATGAAAGCTGACAGTAGCCATTTTCCTTTTCTTTTCATGTAGAACGTGCCTCCTTTATGTGTGTTGCCTACAAATAAAATATGAAACGGAGAAAACTTATGTGAATGCCCAAAACAAAAAATTAATCAAGCAATTGATCAGTCATATTGGTTGTTTGAAAAGGGACCGAAAGCGGATAATAAAGGAGAAAGAACTATGCACACGCTGCAGTCATAAGTAAGGGAGAACAAACGATGAAAAATGAATTAATGATACATAAACAGCGCTTTCCATCACCCAATCCAAATATTGAGTTACATATTGTCACCTACATGTGCGATGGTTTGAAAATTAAAGGGCTATTAGCAGAACCAAAGGGAAATGGGTGTTATGACGGCTTTTTGTACTTGCGTGGAGGAATTAAAAATGTCGGAATGGTTCGGGTCGGCAGAATCGTTCAGTTTGCTTCGGAAGGATTTGTCGTCATGGCTCCTTTTTATCGGGGAAATCAAGGGGGAGAAGGGAATGAAGACTTTGCTGGTGAGGATCGGCAAGATGCTATTGCGGCTTTAGAAGTACTTCGCCAGCATCCGAAAGTGGAGAAAGAAAGAATTCATGTTTTTGGGTTTTCGCGTGGTGGAGTGATGGCTCTTTTTACAGCAATTTTAACTCCTTTTATCCGTTCACTTGTCTTATGGGGAGGAGTAACGGATATGGCATTAACATACGAAGAACGAAAAGATTTACGCCGTATGATGAAACGAGTAATTGGCGGAACCCCGCAAAAGTATCCGGAACGATATAAATGGCGAACGCCTTTATATGAATTGGACAAGGTGAAAGCGCCTGTGTTGCTTATTCATGGAAAAAAGGATGACAATGTATCAGTAGAGCATGCCTATAAAGCCGAGAAAGAATTAAAGGCGTTAGGGAAAGAAGTGACCACATGGTATTTTGATGAGTTTACTCACTATTTTCCGCCGGCTACAAACCGAGAAGTGGTCAGAAAGCTTACGGAATGGATGAAACATCATTGATGGACTAGTAGTTTACCTAAATATATATCATGGCTGCCAATATCCATGGTACACTATGTACAAATCACTAAATCTCTTCCTCACTGCTCTGAAGCAAAGAAGGAAGAAGTTTATCTGCGATAAATAATATATACGTAAGGAAGGAATGAACGAAAATAAATGGGTATGCCGCTTGAATTAAACACGATGATTGTAACAAAAGGGAAAGAAAAACGTGTCGAGGAAAATGTATTTGTACTGGAGAAGGAAGGGTACCGTCTTTACCCGCTTGATGTACCTATTGAAGTTCGTAAAACAAAAAAAGGTGAATGTGCAGGTACGGCAATTATCCGAAAAGTGGAGCTCACTAACGAGCAAACGACTATTTATTACGAATTGATTTCATTGAATTCCATTAACTAACGAAGAAGCCCCAATCATGAAGGTTCAGTGAATGACCGACTTTCATGATTGGGGCTTTGTGCTAAACGACGTGTTACACTAATGGGCCGCCGAGATTTTTAATGTCGTCTGAGATAGTAGTGAACTTACGGAAATTCTCTTTAAATTGGTACGCAAGCTCTTTTGCTTTTTGTTCAAATTCTTCCTGGTTATCCCACGTTCTAGATGGCTGAAGCACTTCATCAGGAACTCCTGGTACATGTGCGGGGATGGCTAGACCAAAGATAGGGTCTTGAATGGTTTCCACATTCGTTAAATCGCCCTCTAAGGCTGCTTGAACCATAGCTCGTGTATAAGCTAATTTCATCCGTTGTCCTACTCCATAGCCTCCACCGGTCCATCCCGTATTGACAAGGTATACGTTTACATCGTGTTCGTCGATTTTCTCTCCGAGCATTTCTGCATATGTTGTAGCAGGAAGTGGAAGGAATGGAGATCCAAAGCATGTAGAGAATGTAGCTTGCGGTGAAGTGACTCCACGCTCAGTACCAGCAAGCTTGCTGGTGTATCCGCTTAAAAAGTGATACATCGCTTGTTCTTTTGTTAGCTTACTGATCGGAGGAAGAACCCCAAACGCATCTGCTGTTAAAAAGACGATGGTAGTCGGATGACCTGCGACACTTGGGTCGACAATGTTATGCATAGCTTGCAGCGGGTAGGCTGCACGTGTATTTTCAGTTAACGAGTTATCATTATAATCCGGAAGGCGGGAAGCATCATCGAGAACGACGTTTTCTAATACCGCGCCAAAGCGGATGGCGTTATAAATTTGTGGTTCTTTTTCCTTGGATAAATTGATGCATTTCGCATAGCAACCGCCTTCAATATTGAACACGCCAGCGTTAGACCATCCGTGCTCATCATCGCCAATTAAGCGGCGATTCGTATCTGCTGAAAGCGTTGTTTTTCCTGTTCCTGAAAGCCCAAAAAACAAAGCAACATCGCCTTCTTGACCAACATTGGCAGAACAATGCATAGACAAGACGTTCTTTTCAGGTAGTAGATAGTTCATTACAGAGAAGATGGATTTCTTCATTTCTCCAGCGTATTCAGTTCCACCAATTAATACTACTTTACGCTCAAAAGAAATAATGATGAATGTTTCAGAGTGCGTACCGTCTACAGCAGGATCAGCTTTAAAATTAGGAGCAGAAATCACTGTAAAGGCTGCTTCATGCGTCTCCATTTCTTGATTTGTCGGACGGATGAATAATTGGTGGGCAAACAAGTTGTGCCAAGCATATTCGTTAATGACACGAATCGGTAAACGTTGTTTTAAGTCCGCACCGGCAAAACCATTGAATAAAAAGAGTTCTCCCTGTTCTTTTAAGTATGTTAATACCTTTTTATATAGGGCATCAAATTTGTCAGCGGCAAAAGGTTGATTGACTTTTCCCCAATCAATTTTATCCTTAGTTGATGTTTCTTCTACAATAAACTTATCTTCTGGAGAGCGTCCGGTATATTTCCCGGTTTCCGCACGAACTGCACCTGAAGCTGTCAATTGTCCTTCTCCACGAGATAGCACCTTTTCCACCAGTTGAGGGACTGATAGATTATGATGAACGGTCGGTAATTGAAGAAGTTCATTTAATTCATTTGAAACATCCACTATACTCATATTGAATACCATCCTTTTATTTTAAAGTTTATTTTATATACGATTAGTAAACTCATAAAATAGTATAACACATTTATAACAATAGTCTATACTATTTAGAGATAAATGTTCGTATGTAATACAAAAATGGACAAAATAGAGTTGATTGACGAAGAACACAATAACAGAAGAAAAAATATATGTTGTGCGTTCTTTTTTTATTGGATAAATTGTTGACATGTTTCGACGTTTTACGGTATGATATGTCCTTGAACGGATACTCTCTTATCCCGAGCTGGTGGAGGGACAGGCCCTATGAAACCCAGCAACCATCGCCATGTATTATCATAAAAAGGCGATAAGGTGCTAACCTGACGCAAGGCTTCTTGCCCTTGATCGATAAGAGTGAAAGGCGCTAGTGAACGTACAAACCTTTCCTCATATATAGGGAAGGTTTTTTATATTTTTTCAATAAAATGAACTAGTTTTATGAATAATAAGGGAATGAGTACCGTATCTTTGTTGTTTTCATTTAAAAGGAGGAAATACTGATGTCAACAAAACGTCGTTTATTTACATCTGAGTCAGTAACAGAAGGCCATCCGGATAAGATTTGTGACCAAATCTCCGACTCCATTCTTGATGCGATTTTAGCGAAAGACGCTAATGCGCGTGTTGCTTGCGAAACATCCGTTACAACGGGTTTAGTATTAGTGAGTGGTGAAATCACAACTTCTACATATGTAGACATTCCGAAAATCGTTCGTGAAACAATTCGCGAAATTGGTTATACTCGTGCAAAATATGGTTTTGATGCTGAAACTTGTGCAGTTTTAACGTCAATCGATGAGCAATCAGCGGATATCGCGATGGGTGTTGACCAAGCGTTAGAAGCTCGTGAAGGTCAAATGACAGAAGAGGAAATCGAAGCAATCGGAGCAGGGGACCAAGGATTAATGTTTGGTTATGCTTGTAACGAAACGAAAGAATTAATGCCTCTTCCAATCTCATTGGCACATAAGCTTGCACGCCGTTTAACAGAAGTGCGCAAAGAAGAAATTTTACCATACCTTCGTCCAGATGGTAAAACGCAAGTAACAGTAGAATATGATGAAAACGGACAACCGGTACGCATTGATACAATCGTAATTTCTACACAACATCACCCAGAAATTACATTGGAGCAAATTCAACGTAACCTTAAAGAGCATGTCATCAACCCAGTTGTTCCAGCTGAGTTAATTGACGAAGAAACAAAATACTTCATCAACCCGACAGGCCGTTTCGTAATTGGTGGTCCTCAAGGTGATGCAGGTCTAACAGGTCGTAAAATCATCGTTGACACTTACGGTGGATATGCACGTCACGGTGGTGGAGCATTCTCTGGTAAGGATGCGACAAAAGTAGACCGTTCTGCGGCATATGCGGCACGTTACGTGGCTAAAAACATCGTAGCAGCAGGATTAGCGGACAAATGTGAAGTTCAGCTTGCATACGCAATTGGTGTAGCAAAACCTGTTTCTATCGCTGTTGATACGTTCGGAACTGGTACAGTTTCTGAAGAGGTATTAGTAGAATTAGTTCGTGAAAACTTTGACTTACGTCCAGCAGGAATCATTAAAATGCTTGATTTACGTCGCCCGATTTACAAGCAAACAGCTGCTTATGGTCACTTCGGCCGCAACGATTTGGACCTTCCATGGGAGCGTACAGACAAAGCAGAAGCATTAAAAACACAAGCTACAAAATAATAAAAAAATCCGGTCTGCATAGACCGGATTTTTTTATTGGAAAAAGAAGCATGTTACGCTAGTTGGATGGAGTCTGCTGGCTGTGAAAGTGCTGCTTCATACTGGAGCAGCAAGCCATCAAAAATATTATCCCATGTTTGTGTAAGAGCATATTGTCTTGCTTGATGTCCAAGCTGTATGCGCTTATGGAGATTGTCGAGGCAAAACGTGATGTAATGAATAAACTGTGAAACGGATTCAGGGTCACATAAAAAACCTGTTCGATCGTGCTGAACAATATGTTTCACACCGCCAGCACTCGCACCTATAACAGGAGTCCCAGCGGCTAAAGATTCCAGTACGACGTTCCCGAACGTTTCAGTAGCCGATGGGAAAACAAATAAGTCGGAAGCGGCATACACTTTCGCTAGCTGTTCTTCCTGAAGAAAACCGGTAAAAGTCATATGTTCCAATGATTCTTTTTGCAGTTTTTCTTTGGAAGGGCCATCGCCAACGATGAGCCAGTGAGTCTGATGTTTAAGATGATCCGGTAAGGACTTAGCGATGTTCATTAATAGGTCAAGATTTTTCTCTGGAGCGAGCCGGCCTACATATGTCAAAATGTACGGACGCTTAATGTTGTATTTAATTCGGACGTCAAAACGATCATAGTGGGGGTGGAAGAGAGTCGCATCTACCCCTCTGGACCAAATGGAGACATTCGTAAAACCGTGCCGATGCAAATGTTCTTTAGTGGCTGGAGAAGGTACAAAAATATTTCGCAACGGACGGTGGAACCAATCCATGTATTTCCAAAGGAAAGGAGAGAGAAATTCCAACTCATAGTATTTTAAGTATTGATCAAAGTCGGTATGGTAAGAACCGACAATTGGAATATCCATCTTTTTTGCATAATGCAAGCCGCAAAGCCCGATGTTAAAAGGAGTAGCGACATGAATGATATCAGGTTGAAAAGCTTGCAAGTTTGCTTTCATTTTCAGCATATTAGGCAATGCTAAACGGCATTCCGGATATAAGAAAAAAGGTAAGCTCGTAAAGCGGTGAATGTGAGCAGAAAACAAATCATGGTTCGTTCCTTCTGGTGCAAATACACGAAAAGGGATATTTTTATTCTTTAAATAATCGGTAAAGCGTTTCAGTGTATTGGCAACACCATTGACATCAGGTGCAAAAGTATCGGTAAATAAAGCGATTTTCATTGTGCCCCCCCTATACTGTCAATTTGATTTAACGGATTAAAGGTTGGTGCAAGATTTAAAGAAAAATAAAGGATAAATACCCAGCAGAGGTCCCGAGAATCATTCCAACTAATACGTCTGTAGGATAATGAAGCCCAAGGTAAATCCTTGAGATTCCTACGCTGAATGCGAGCGGCAATAAAAAAACGGCTCCTGCGGGATAATAGCAGATAAATGGCATAAACACTGAAAATGCAGCCGTTGTATGTCCTGAAGGAAAAGAGTGATCCTGAAGCGGGTTATTTAATACTTTTGTTCCTGTTAATTGCAGATAAGGACGCTTGCGAGGATACACTTTTTTCATAATGGCTACAGGGATGTGGCTGAGTGCGAGAGCAACAGCGCTTGCTAAAGCAGCCTGTTGCAGCTGCTTTGTCGCCAAAAGGGTAAACAACAGCACAAAACAAATGGTGAAGCGTGCCCCGCCAATATGGGTAATATATCGGAAGTAGAAGTTCAACCATTTGCGGTCAAACTGTTGATTAACCGTTTTAAATAGATGACATTCGAAATCATAAAGGCAGCGGACAATTTTTGTCATATGCGCAGTAAACTCCTTTTCAGCTGTCTTTATCATTATTGTAAAGGGAGAATGTGGAGGTAGTAATAAAATATTGTAAATATATAAAAGGAGAAATTTACAAAAGATTAAAGCAAATTTAACCCGCTTTTGGAAGGGCAGGCTAAATTTACTTCTATATAGATCAATCTAGAAAATTTGAGGGGAAATTCAAGTGGTCTGAACCAATGACTTTGATGCTTTTCAATGGAATAAAGATGTGCTGAATTATTAAATGAAATGTCTATACGATGATATGAAGAATTGAAATCAGGTCATGGACGTTTCTTTTATTGTTGAAGAGATTTGTAATATTGTCCCTTTTCGACGTAACTTCGGCGTATTCGGTCCATGTCTTGTCGGTCGATGTCGGTCAAGTCTCTAACGACCTTTGCCGGGCGTCCGAGAGCAAGGGTGTGCGGGGGGATTTTCTTTCCGGGAGGCACAAGGCTTCCTGCCCCAATGAACGCTCCTTCACCGATTTCTGCCCCATCTAAAATGATGGATCCCATGCCGATTAACGCATTTTTTCTGATGATGGAACTATGTAAAATCACTTGATGTCCAACAGACACATCGTCTTCAATAATCAATGGACGGTTTGGACTTTGATGGAGCGTACATTGATCTTGGATGTTAACCCGTTTTCCGATAACAGTCGGAGCGACATCTCCACGAATGACTGTATTGAACCAAATGCTGCTTTCCTCTCCAATTTTCACATCCCCACTAATCGTGACATAGTCTCCAATGAAAGCGGTTGTAGAAATGGCTGGTTTTTTTCCTTTGTATTCATAAATCATTTTCTCTCATCCCTTCATGTAAGTTGAAAAAAGAGCGTAAATATTCTAATGTAAGTGTACAAACTTTTTTCTAAGGCGTAAATACGGAAAAGGAAAGGAAGAACGGAATATGTGGAAATGGGAAGCTGAGTACCCAAGAGGAGTTGTCGTCATGGTTCATGGAGCGGCTGAACATCATGGACGATATCGATGGCTCATTGAAATGTGGCGATCCATCGGATTGAACGTTGTGATGGGTGACCTTCCTGGGCAAGGATTAACAACGAGAAGACGGGGACATATTGGTTCGTTCGATGAATATATTGAAGCCGTCGAAACGTGGGTAAAAGAAGCACAAAAATATGATCTTCCTATCTTTTTGTTCGGTCATAGTATGGGCGGCTTGTCTGTTGTTCGCACGCTTCAGGAAAAGCAGCTTCCTGTGTGGGGAGTAATCTTGTCTTCTCCAGCATTTGGACTTATTGAATATCCTCCAGCTTACATGGATGTATTATCAAAAGGATTGAACAAATTCATGCCAGGGATGCTGTTTGATTCTCATCTAGCTGCAGATAAGGTGACACGCAATAAAGAAATGCGAGAGCAGGATGAGAATGACTCCCTGTATGTGACAAAGGTTTCTGTACGGTGGTATCGAGAGTTTATGCATGCGATGAGTTTAGCGTTTAAAAATATGGAAAAAATGCCGGATGTTCCAATATTAGTCATGCAAGCGGGGGAAGATAAAGTTGTCGACAAACAATATGTAAGACAGTGGTTTGATGAACTGCAGGCAAGTGAGAAAAGTTATAAAGAGTGGCCTGAACTCTATCATGAGATTTTTAATGAGCCCGAAAAAGAAGACGTTTTCCGTTATGCGAGAAATTTCGTTGAACTGCATTTATAATCCTCTGGACAGTAAGCGGTATAAAAAGCTGGAAAAGGTGGTGGAAACATGAGAATCCCTTCGCATCCACTGTCATTGATGAAAATGATTTACCGAGAAGTGTTGCCGATGGTGCATGAAGAACTGAATAACTGGCGAATATACGCAAAAGATATTCCGAACGAAGAGCTTCGTAAACAAGCATTAGCAAGCCTTCAAACGAAAACATTCCATTGTGAAGGTGGTGCCATTTTGTCAATCCTTGCAAAATCAAGGAGGAAAGAATGCATTCGCTTTATTGTTGCGTATCAAACCATTAGTGACTATCTTGATAATTTATGTGACAGAAGTACATCGTTGGACCCCGCTGATTTTACAGCTTTGCATGAAGCGATGCAGCATGCACTTCAGCCAGGTATGCCTCTTGAAGATTATTACCGCATGAGGGAGGATCGTGATGATGGTGGCTACTTACATGCACTCGTGCAAGTGTGCCAAGACGTACTTGCACAGCTAAAGCATTATCCATACATTGCGGAGCATGTGTTGGAGTTAGCTCGTTACTACTGTGATTTGCAAGTACATAAGCATGTAACAAAAGATGAAAGAGTTCCAAGGCTGGAAGAATGGTTTGATGCTCATAAGCCAAACTTCCCCAATATGGAATGGTATGAGTTTTCTGCTTGTTCAGGGTCGACACTGGGTGTGTTTTGTTTAGTTGCTTACGCGTTTCAAGATACTTTTACGGAGGCGCAAGCAAACAAAATTAGAAACGGCTACTTCCCTTATATTCAAGGTCTTCATATTTTATTGGATTATTTTATTGATCAAGAAGAGGATCGGGAAGGGGGAGATTTGAATTTTTGTTTTTACTACCCTCACGATGACGAGATGATTAGAAGGTTTTATCATTTTGTTAAGGAAGCGGACAGGCATACAGAAGGACTGCCTGATGAACAGTTCCACCGCCTTATTAATCGAGGTCTTCTCGGAATTTACTTATCAGATGAAAAGGTCGCCAAGCAAAAAAATGTCAACCGTCTCGCTAAAAAGCTGATGAAGGCAGGTGGAGCGTTAAGTTACTTTTTTTATATTAATGGAAGATTGTATCGTACATTCAGCAAGGCAAAGTAACGAAGGCGCTTGCCCGGTGATGTTAACGATGATTGTTGCAGAAAGAACCCGTCACTGAATCCTCCTTTTCATAGGATTGGAGTGACGGGTTCTTCATAAGGGAACGAAGCTTATACCATTCGTTTCTCAATGGCGATAATAAAGGGCGGATTGTTTTGTTGATTCATAAATTGATATTGCAAAACGTGTGCCTTTTGTTGATCAAGCCCTGTTACATATTCCAATAAAGCGTCTCGTTCTAATGCACCTTCTGGGTGTCCGTGATAAATGACTAACACAATAATGCCTTCTGGCTCCATCCGTTCCAGCAATTGTTCAATAGCTGAAATGGTCGATTCAGCTGTTGTCACGATGCTTTTATCCCCACCTGGCAAATATCCTAAATTAAAGATGGCCCCAGTTAACGGAGGGGTAGCGGCTGGCAGCATCTCGTTTAGGGCACTGTGGCTTTTATGGAACAATGTGACGCGATGTTCCAATTGTTGCTGCTGCAGTTGTTCTTTTGTTTTCATGAGTGCTTGTGACTGAATATCAAATGCGTATACATGTCCTTTTTCTCCGACCAACTTCGCTAACAAGACGGTGTCATGGCCGTTGCCCATCGTGGCATCAACGGCGATGTCACCTTCTTTCACCGCTCTTTTCAAAAGTGTTCGAGCAAAGGGTAAAATACGTTCTAGCTTCATACAAATTGAACATCCTTTTTCTTGTAATATTTTCCTTGATAACTGTTCCGTTTGTTCATTTCTGCATCAATGGCATTGAGTACATCCCACTTTTTCACGCTCCACATTGGACCAATCATTAAATCAATAGGTCCATCTCCTGTAATACGATGCACAACCATTTCAGGAGGTAGAATTTCTAATTGATCGCATACAAGTTGAACGTAATCATCAAAAGAAAGAAAATCAAGCAGCCCTTTTTCATATTGCTTTACCATTGGTGTGCCTTTCAATAAATGGAGAAGGTGTAGCTTTACTCCTTGGACATCTAAATCGGCTATGGCTTTTGCGGTGTCCATCATCATATCAGGTGTTTCCAGTGGCAAGCCGTTAATTAAGTGGGAGCATACACGTATGCCGTGTTTTCTTAGTTTTTGAACTCCTTCTACATAACATTCATAATCGTGGGCACGATTAATGAGAAGAGCTGTGCGCTCATGGACCGTTTGAAGGCCAAGTTCTACCCATAGATAAGTCCTCTCGTTAAGTTCGGCCAAATATTCAACGACATCATCAGGGAGACAATCGGGACGTGTTGCAATGGAAAGGCCGACGACCCCATCTAAGTTCAGAACGGTTTCATATTTTTCGCGAAGGACTTCAACAGGAGCGTGCGTGTTCGTGAACGCTTGGAAATAAGCAAGGTATTTCCCGTCTTTCCATTTGGTGTGCATTTTATCTTTAATAGCATGAAACTGTGTGACAAGGTCATCTGCACGATTGCCAGCAAAGTCTCCAGAACCTGCCGCGCTGCAGAAGGTGCAGCCTCCGTAAGCGACCGTACCATCACGGTTTGGACAATCAAATCCCCCATCCAATGCCACCTTAAATACTTTATGTCCAAATGTATTTCGTAAATGATAATTCCATGTATGATAGCGTTTATTATCTGCTGCATACGGAAATGGATTACGTTGATTCACGCAGCCATCCTCCTTTAAAGTAAGGCTGTTTTTAAGCCTTGAGTCAATGTTCTTTATTTGCTCGTACTGGTTCAAAGCATACAATATCCAATTATTTTATCAAAAATTACGAATCCATCCAAACGAAAATAAAAAGTGAAAAACTGGATGAGCATGTTTTTGTCTGCATGAGACAAACTAACAAGGAAACTTCCATCACGGGGGCTTATTTCCCGTTAAAGCGGGATGATTTTGTACCAATTATTTGGAGGGAATCATATGACAACACGTCAATCTATGGATAAACTTTTGGAGCATTGTGAAGACTCGCTTGATTATGCCCGAAATCAGCTGTCTGAGGGCAAAAAGCAAGAACATTATAATGATACAGAATTTACAAATGCGCAACAGAAACTAGAAAATGCGTACAAAGAATTAGAAGAATTTTCTCATAGTGCAAATGCGCAGCAAAGAGAACAGCTCTATCGCATGAGACTACAAATACAGCAGATGCAAAACGAAATGGTATTAACGGATCATTGAGGGGAGAAGTTAACTTATGAAAACAAAGTCGAAGCAAAATAATCCAGAACAAAAAACAAAAGACGGTGTAAACAACAACGATATCGAGCTTGGAAGAGATATTGATCCTGTCAAAGAGCTAAAAAAGAAAAACAGTCGAAAAGCTCAGCCTATTCGTGCGAAACAGCGTCCAGACCGTTAAAAAAGCAGCCAGCAGGCTGCTTTTTTGCCTTTTATAGAGAGTAAATACGTTTCGTTTCATCCAGGGAAAAAGATTGTTGTCTGAAAAAATAAAGTTTTTCCTTTTAGTTGCCAAATAGAGAAGAACATCATACAATTTGCTTTGGGAATCGAAATATATGATTTTAAAGTATAGGCGTGTCGTATATCACGTTTGAGTGCTGCTTATAAAGTTCAAATATCAAGGGAGGTGCCTGCTTTATGCCTCGTGCACTGTGGCTCTTAGTAATCGGAATGCTGATTAACGTAACAGGAGCTTCTTTTTTATGGCCTTTAAATACGATTTACATTCATGACCATTTAGGCAAATCGTTATCAGTTGCTGGAATTGTATTAATGCTCAATGCCGGCGCAAGTGTTGTAGGGAATTTGCTTGGGGGTGTATTGTTTGATCGAATAGGTGGGTATAAGTCGATTTTGGTTGGAATTTCGATTACACTATCCGCTTTAGTCACTTTAGTATTTTTTCATGAATGGCCATTCTATATTTTGCTTCTTATTGTTATTGGATTTGGTGCCGGAATTGTGTTTCCTGCAATGTATGCAATGGGAGGAACAGTGTGGCCTGAAGGAGGACGAAAAGCGTTTAATGCCCTATATGTTGCCCAAAACGCAGGGGTGGCGATTGGATCAGCGCTTGGAGGGCTTGTTGCTTCTTATTCATTCTCCTACGTATTCATCGCTAATGCGGTGATGTATGCCATTTTTTTCTTAATTGCGGTCTTGTCATACCGGAACATGTCGGCTGAGAAAACGAAGCAAGTGAGTGTATTGGACGAAATGTCTCCTATCCAAAACAAGGCGAAATTTGAAGCCTTGCTTATTTTATGTGTCGGTTATTTATTATGTTGGTTAGCATACTCTCAATGGGCGTCAACGATTTCTACATACACACAAGATCTCGGAATTTCGTTGAAGCAATACAGTTTTCTTTGGACCATTAATGGCTTGCTCATTGTCTTTGGTCAACCCGCTATCAATGGTTTAATTAAAGTGGTAACCAAAACATTAAAGGCACAAATCATGTCGGGTATTGCTATTTTTATCGTGTCCTTTTTCATTTTATCTGGGGCTGAGCAATTTTCCCACTTTTTGTTTGCCATGGTTATTTTGACTATTGGAGAAATGTTTGTATGGCCGGCAGTGCCGACAATTGCTAGTATGCTGGCGCCTAAAGGGAGAGAAGGATTTTACCAAGGAGTCGTAAATAGTACAGCGACAGGTGGAAGAATGCTTGGACCGTTAGTCGGTGGATTATTGGCAGATTATTACAATATGGATATATTATTTTATGTGCTGATTGGTTTGCTTGTCCTTTCGCTTGTGACGACGATTGCATATAATCGTAAACTGAATAAAGTGAAACAATTGAACGCAGTAACTTCTTTGTGAAGGAGTCACTGCGTTTTTTGATTCAAGCATGTCGAGGAGCAAAATCTTTTAGTGACAAAGTAAAAAAAGTATTTTTTAGAAAAAATAGAATTTACTGACATGTAATAAAATACTATAATCATAGACAGGGGAGACAAACGTTAAGGAAAGAGCCATTTTCTATTTTATTGAAAGCGTTTTCTCTGATGTAGACACAAAGGGGGAGAAAAAATGGTCAGTATGATTGGATTGATTGGTGGTCTTGCGCTGCTTATTATTTTAACAATGAGAGGTATGAATTTGTTAGTGGCAGGACCATTATGTGCACTCGTCGTAGCGGTTTTAGGGGGAATGCCGCTATTTCCACAGCTTGTAGGAGAAGGAGAAGCCAATTTTGTTGGGAACTACATGGGGGGATTTTCAAGTTTTGTGACAGCATGGTATTTAATGTTCTTACTGGGAGCCATTTTTGGAAAGGTAATGGAGGACAGTGGTGCGGCTGACTCTGTATCCAAATGGATTGTGGATAAAATCGGAATGAAGAGAGCTGTACTTGCGGTTGTATTGGCTTGTGCAGTGTTAACATACGGTGGGGTAAGTTTATTTGTCGTCGCCTTTTCCGTTTATCCGATGGCTGTTAGTTTGTTTAAACAAGCTGATTTACCGAGGCGATTTATCCCGGCGGCTTTGGCCTTTGGGTCTGTTACGTTTACGATGACGTCTGCAGGTTCACCGGAAATTCAAAACTGGATTCCTATTGAATATTTAGGTACCACACCTTACGCTGGTTGGGAAGTCAGTGTCATTGTAGCAGTTCTCATGGCGGTGTTTGGATATTGGTGGCTAAAGCGAATGATTGGCAAAGCGATTGAAAAGGGCGAGCGATTTGTTGCACGTGATTCAGATCCGCAAGCTGTTGACTACACTCGCCTTCCAAACCCAATTTTAAGCTTAGTTCCTTTATTGGTCGTCTTAGTAATTTCTTTTATATTTCACGATTCCCTAAAACAATCTGCGCTTATTATCGCCTTGTTAGGCGGGGTTCTTGCGACAACCATTATTAACTGGAAGTACTTCCGAAACTATTGGAATGCCGTTTCTGAAGGAACTCTTGGTGCATTAATTGCCATTGGGAATACAGCAGCGGTCGTTGGATTTGGGGGAGTGGCGAAAGGCGTGCCTGCTTTTCAAACGGCAGTAGATGCCATGACGAGCATTCCTGGAAGTCCGCTAATCGGAGGAGCGATTGCCGTTAGTGCCATTGCAGGTTTGACGGGGTCAGCATCCGGAGGGCAAGCAATTGCGTTACCAATTCTTGCGCCTCATTATATCGATTTAGGCGTGAATCCAGAAGCGCTGCATCGAGTGGTTTCTATTTCGTCTGGGTGCTTAGATTCTCTTCCTCACAATGGCTATGTGGTCACAACGATTCGGGCTATTTGTGGCGAAGCGCATCAAGATGCATACGGAGCGGTAGGAGCGATGACGGTCATTGTACCGCTCATGGGAGTGATTTTAGCCATTGTACTATTTTCATTCGGCCTCGGTCTTTAATGGAGTAGAGCATATGGTGAAGACGAATTATTTTGCTGAAGGAAAAATTTGAATCGGCGACTTGAAGTTTTTTGTCATATTATTTAGAATGATAAGGAATGATTCAATAACGTTGAAAAGGATTAGTAATGAACGAAGCGAGCTAAGAGAGTTGACGGTTGGTGCGAGTCAACAAACGGGCGTTCATGAACTCACCTTGGAGTTGCAAATGTGAAACGAAGTAATGTTTGCCGTAGTGCCTGCGTTAAAGGTTTTGAGCGAGTGCTTATTATGAGCGCTAATGTGGGTGGTACCGCGGGAAGATGAAAGAATCCTCTCGTCCCTTTTTGGGATGAGAGGTTTTTTATTTTGGTCAAACTGTCTAGAATGATAGTATATGACTTTATAGTGAAAATGAATCGAGGAGGACAATTCATGGCTTTTACTCATCAAGAGATTGAGAAAAAATGGCAAAAATATTGGGAAAATCATAAAACGTTTCAAACGACTGAAGATGAAGGGAAACGAAAGTTTTATGCGTTAGATATGTTTCCGTATCCATCAGGTGCAGGTCTGCATGTAGGACATCCGGAAGGGTACACGGCGACGGATATTTTAGCTCGTATGAAACGTATGCAAGGATACAATGTTCTACATCCAATGGGATGGGATGCATTCGGTTTACCTGCTGAGCAATATGCGCTTGATACAGGGAATGACCCAGCGGAATTTACAGAAAAGAACATCAATACGTTCCGTAATCAAATTAAAGCATTAGGTTTCTCTTATGATTGGGATCGTGAAGTGAATACAACAGATCCGAGTTATTATAAGTGGACACAATGGATTTTCTTAAAATTATATGAAAAAGGTCTTGCTTATGTTGATGAGGTAGCGGTGAACTGGTGTCCAGCACTTGGCACAGTATTGGCAAACGAAGAAGTCATCGATGGCAAAAGTGAGCGCGGTGGTCATCCAGTTGAACGCCGTCCAATGAAGCAATGGGTATTAAAAATCACAGCGTACGCTGATCGCTTACTAGAAGATTTAGAAGAGCTTGATTGGCCTGAAAGTTTGAAAGAAATGCAGCGTAACTGGATTGGGCGTTCCGAAGGGGCAGAGGTGCACTTTAAGGTTGAAGGAACAGATGAAACATACACAGTATTTACAACACGTCCCGATACGTTGTTTGGGGCAACGTATTCTGTATTAGCACCTGAGCATGCTCTTGTAGAGAAAATTACAACGCCAGAGCAAAAAGAGGCTGTTGAAGCGTACTTAGATCAAGTGAAAACGAAGAGTGATCTAGAGCGTACAGATTTGGCAAAAGATAAAACAGGCGTATTCACAGGTGCGTATGCCATCAATCCTGTAAACGGCGAAAAAATGCCGATTTGGATTGCGGATTATGTACTGGCAAGCTACGGAACTGGTGCCATTATGGCAGTACCAGGGCACGATGAGCGCGATTACGAATTTGCGAAGAAATTTGATTTGCCAATTAAAGAAGTTGTGGCGGGCGGCGACGTTTCGACAGCAGCTTATACAGGCGACGGTGAGCATGTAAACTCAGATTTCTTAAACGGCTTAAATAAAGAAGACGCTATTGCAAAAATGCTGGAATGGCTTGAGGAAAATAAAGCAGGCGAGAAAAAAGTCACATACCGCCTCCGTGATTGGTTATTCAGCCGTCAGCGTTATTGGGGTGAGCCGATTCCTGTTATTCATTGGGAAGATGGTACAATGACAGCTGTGCCGGAAGAAGAACTTCCATTAGTACTTCCGGTAACAGATGATATCCGTCCGTCAGGCACAGGAGAATCTCCTCTTGCAAACCTTGAAGAGTGGGTCAACGTTGTGGATCCGGTAACTGGTAAAAAAGGACGCCGTGAAACAAATACAATGCCGCAATGGGGTGGAAGCTGCTGGTACTACTTGCGCTACATTGACCCACACAATAATGAAAAACTTGCGGATCCTGAAAAGTTGCAGCAATGGCTGCCTGTTGATATTTATATCGGTGGAGCAGAACATGCTGTTCTTCACTTATTGTATGCTCGTTTCTGGCATAAGTTTTTATATGATATTGGAGTTGTACCGACTAAAGAACCATTCCAAAAATTATTTAACCAAGGAATGATTCTTGGTGAGAACAACGAGAAAATGAGTAAGTCTAAAGGCAACGTTGTGAATCCAGACGACATTGTTGAAAGCCACGGTGCGGATACACTCCGTTTATATGAAATGTTCATGGGCCCTCTTGATGCATCCATTGCTTGGTCGACAAAAGGATTAGACGGTTCTCGTCGCTTCTTAGATCGCATTTGGCGTTTATTTGTCAATGAAGATGGCACATTGAGCGACAAGATTCAAGAAAGCAGTGACACAACTTTAGAGCGTGTGTATCACCAAACAGTGAAAAAAGTGACGGAAGATTATGAGGGTCTTCGTTTTAATACAGGTATTTCACAATTAATGGTCTTCATCAATGATGCATACAAAGCGGAAGTATTGCCAAAAACGTTTGTAGAAGGTTTTGTCAAACTATTATCCCCAATTTGTCCGCACATTGCGGAAGAACTTTGGTCAAAACTTGGCCATAGCGAGTCCATTTCTTACGAAGCATGGCCTGCTTACGATGAAGCGAAGCTTGTAGAGGACGAAGTGGAAATCGTGGTTCAAGTGAATGGAAAAGTACGTGCGAAATTAAGCATTTCAGCTCAAGCTTCAAAAGAGCAAATGGAAGAAATGGCAATGGCAGATGAAAGTGTTCAGGAGCAAATTGAAGGAAAAACGGTCCGCAAAGTGATCGCTGTTCCAGGCAAACTTGTTAACATTGTCGCAAACTAAGTTTCATCATCTAGGACGATAAAAAGTAAAAATGAAGCAGCTTGTTCGTCCGAATGGATAGCAGGCTGCTTCATTGCTATAATGGAGAGTAGTAAATGGAAAGGATGAGGAAAGATGAGTGAAATTCAAACGATTACAACAGAAGAATTGAAGAAGAAATTAGAAGCAGGCGAAGATGTCCTGTTAGTGGATGTTCGTGAAGATGAAGAAGTCGCTTCTGGGAAGATTCCAACAGCAACGCACATTAAAATGAGTGATATTCCTGAAAGCTTGAACCATTTTGATAAAGAAAAAGAGTATATCTTTATTTGCCGTTCTGGCTACCGCAGTGAGCGTGTTTGTGAATATTTGCAAGACCAAGGGTACAAAGTTCGCAACATGGTTGGCGGTATGATTGAATGGTCTGGAGATGTCCAATAAAAGAGTGATCTTATAAGTAGGAAGAGTGAAAAGGTTGTCGTGTGCCGATCTTTTCACTCTTTTTTTGTCCTGTAAAAGCTTGATAAATCAACTAACTATCAGTGAGGGATGAAGTTTCCTTTATTATGAAAAAAGAAAGAACGAAAACATGATGAACGGCATATGAAAAACTAAGGGATTCGCCCATATACGATTGGAAAAATAAGGGGAGCTAGGGAGAGGTAAAAATTTATCCGCATTATTCATAAGTTGAAGAATTTGTCGTAAATATGAAGAAAGGAGGAATGGAGATGCTTCATATTATGAACATAACGGAAAGGGTAAATGCTAAGTTAAAAAATGAGCATATGGAGCTCTATTTTCATAAAGAACTGATTGGACGGATTGTATTTTCGGATGAAGGAAAGGAGTATGATTTACACGAAGGGTATGTGTATGAAGAAGGACAGATTTTAAAAGTTATTGAGCTATCATCAACGATCGGGGGTCCATATGTAGAAGGATGTGATTTAGGTTGGTGTTAAGAGGGGGCTTTAAAAAGGAAACGCACCTTTATATACGAAAGCGCTATCAATATTAGTGTAACGTCTCTAAAAGAAAGTTTTGAGCCTGTGAATATTCACAGGCTCAAGTTTTTTATGAAGGACTTGTCTTGTTTTAAAGGGAACGGGCATACTTGCCGGCATTTGTTCCAGCCAATCTGCCTGTGACAAGAGCAGAGGTAATGTTGTAACCGCCTGTATAGCCGTGAATATCTAAAATTTCTCCGCAAAAATATAAGCCTGGCATTAGTTTAGAGGCCATTTCCTTCGGGTGAACTTCTTTGACAGAAATCCCTCCGCCTGTGACGAACGCTTTTTCTAAAGAAAGTGTCCCGTTTACTTTAATAGGAAATTGCTTGCATAGCTTACTGAACAGCCTAATTTTTTCATGGGGAATTTGCCCTGCTGTGGCTTGTTCGCCAATTTCAGCTTGTTCTAGCAAAAATAACAAATACCGTTCAGGAAGCAATCCTTTCCATACGTTTTTAATCGCTTTTTTTGGTTCTTCTTTCGCTAAGTTGAGAATGGTTTGGAATAACTGTTCACCATTTTGGTCTGGAATGGCATCGAGGCTCATCGTCACGGTGTTCGTTTTTTGTTTTTTTAACTCTTTTACGACATATTGGCTGCAACGTAAAACGGCCGGGCCCGATAAACCGAAATGGGTAAAAATCATGTCCATTTGATGCGTAATGACAGGCTTTTCTTTTTTATTTAATACGCTAAGGGCGATATTTCGAAGAGAAAGCCCTTGAAGAGCTTTATCTCGAATAAAAGGTTCATTGGACGTGATAGGCACTTCTGTTGGGTACAATTCTGTCACCGTATGTCCTGCTGCTTCTGCCCATGCGTAACCGTCACCGGTTGAACCGGTGTGTGGGACTGATTTGCCTCCTGCTGCCAAAATGACACTTTTCGTTTCAATAAAACGTCCGTCCCGTAGTAATACGCCTTTTACTGCCCCATTTTCATATTCTACTTTTTCCACGGGAGTATTTGTTTTGACCTCTACTTTTAGACGACTTAGTTCACTAATTAAAGCATCGACAACTGATTGAGCTTTATCAGTAACGGGGAACATTCTTCCATGGTCTTCCTCTTTTAATTGAATCCCGAGATTTTCAAAGAAAGAGATAATGTCTTCATTATTGAAAACAGAGAAGGCACTGTATAAAAAGCGCCCGTTTCCGGGAATGTGCTTAATAATTTCTTCCACAGGAAGGCGGTTTGTTACATTGCAGCGCCCGCCCCCTGAAATAGCAAGCTTTCTGCCAAGTTTGTTTCCTTTATCGAGCAGGAGTACTTTTGCGCCTGTTTCCCCTGCTGCAATGGAAGCCATCAATCCTGATGGTCCTCCGCCTATTACGATTACATCGTATATCATCATGTCACCAGCCTATTCTTTTGAAAACTTTCTTTCCATACCTGACAAAAATTAAAAGTTTCGTTACAATTATTCGGTATGCACTATGTTCACTTGCTTATTTTTTAACATATCACTATTATCATTATGTAAGTTGCGATATTGGAGGCACACTCATGTCTGATTCTAAACTTTTACGAGGAACGTTTGTCCTCACATTAGGAACGTACGCGTCCCGAATATTAGGGATGATTTATTTATTTCCGTTTTACGCACTTGTCGGTCCCCTTGGAGGCACTTTATTCGGTTATGGATATGCTCAATATACCATTTATTTAAGCCTGGCTACAATGGGTGTCCCGATGGCTGTGTCAAAATTTGTATCTAAGTATAACGCAATGGGCGATTACTATACGAGTCGAAGGTTGTTTCGGGCCGGTATGAAACTGATGTTGTTGACCGGGTTTTTGGCATTTGCTGCTCTGTATGCGGCCGCTCCCTTAATTGCTGAAGCAACGCTGGGGAGTGAGGGGCTGACGAATTCGGTTGAAGATGTCACAATGGTCATTCGCATGGTCAGCGTGGCCCTCATTATTGTTCCAATGATGAGTATTATCCGCGGCTTTTTTCAAGGCCATCAATCCATGGGGCCAACAGCTGTTTCGCAAGTAGTTGAGCAGCTTGTGCGCATCGCCTTTTTGCTGGCAGCAAGTTATATAGTCATTAGAGTGTATGAAGGGACAGTGGCAACAGCGGTCGGTTTTGCGACCTTTGCTGCGTTCATTGGTGCCCTTGGCGGCTTAGGCGTTCTGCTATGGTATTGGAAAAAGAGAAAACCGCATTTAGATCAGCTGTTGGAAACGAGTACAGCACCTGCTAATATTACAACAGGTCAAATGTTTAAAGAACTGTTTACATATGCAGGGCCGTTCGTATTTGTAGGGTTGGCAATTCCTCTTTTTCAATACATCGATCAATATACGTTCAATAAAGCGATGATTGCTGCTGGGGAAAAAGAGACAACGGAGTATATGTTTGGAATGGTACAAACATGGGTGCCAAAGCTTGTGATGATTCCTCTTTCAATTGCCACGGCGTTTGGATTAACGCTTGTGCCGGCAATTACGAAGTCTTATACAGACGGTCATCAAGATGTGTTAAAACGCCAAATTGACCAGACATATCAAACGATTGTGTTATTAGTATTGCCAGCGGTCGTTGGACTCATGGTTCTTTCATATCCGATTTACGGTTTCTTATATGATGTGAAAGATGCGGAAGTTGGAGGATACATCTTACGCATGTACGCACCTCTTGCTTTATGGTTTTCCTTTTTTACCGTGAATGCAGCCATTCTACAAGGAATCAATAAGCAAAAATATGCAGTTATCAGCCTCGTGTTAGGTTTGATCGTTAAAATGGTGTTGAATGCTCCATTAATCTTCTTGCTTCACGAGATTGGCTCGATTGTGGCTACTGCGCTTGGGTATACAGTTTCTGTTGCTTATACGTTTTATATGATTGGCAAGCATGCAAACTATCAATTCACCTTGCTTTTAAAACGCACGTTGTTAATGCTTCTTTTTGTCATGTTAATGGCGATGAGTGTATTTGTGGTTCAGTATAGTCTATCCTTCTTGATCACATATGAAGAGGGCAAGGCAGCTTCCGGTCTTATCGCGATGCTTGGGGCGGTAGTAGGAGGAGTCGTGTACTTGTACGTTGCCTATCGCTCCGGTCTTTTGGAGAAAGTGATGGGAAAACGGTTGGAGAACACCATCCGCCGAAAAATATTGAGACAAAAAGGTGTATAAAGGAAGAATGTATTCAACGCTATATGGTTGGGAAAAGAAAAGAAAGAGAAGCTAAGCTCCTCTTTCTTTTTAATACCCTAATCGACGTTCAATTCGATCCACGCGGTTGTCGAGGCGATTCACTTGCCGTTGCAGACGTTCAATTTGTCGTTGCTGCCGGTTTACTACGCGTTCAAGTCGATTTAAACGACGATCGGTCTGGTCAGGTCCTGGAAAGAAATCGCCGCCTTGACCGTATCCTCCGTCTGGACCATACCCGCCACCTGGAATGGGAAAAAAGAATCCTCCTGTTGGTTGCTGCCGGTCAGCAGGTTGATGATATGGAAGTGAAGACATAGGATGATTGCCTTCTAAAGGTACATCATAAACGTAATCGTGATAACGAAAATTCATTTGGTTTCCTCCTTTTTATCGGTTGCACATGATAGTGTATGAAAAAGAGGGCGGTATGGCATGAAGAAAACGCCTATTTGCTGAAAGAAACGAATAGGCAAGCAAATTAGTAAAATGAAATATATACATAGTAGAGGTGCAAAGATGAGAATTGATAAATTATTGGCAAATGTAGGATATGGGAGCAGAAAAGAAGTAAAGGGGCTATTAAAATCCGGCGCAGTGAAGGTCGATGAACAAGTCGTAAAAGACGCAAAGACTCAAATTAATCCGGAAGAACAGGAAGTGACAGTACATGGAGAAGTTGTATCTTACCGGGAGTTTGTTTATTTGCTGATGAATAAACCACAAGGTGTCATTTCAGCAACAGAGGATTCTTATCAAAAAACAGTCGTGGACTTACTGGAGTTAGAGGACGCTGCATATGAGCCATTTCCAGTCGGAAGATTAGATAAAGATACAGAAGGGTTTTTACTGTTAACCAATGACGGTCAGCTCTCCCATAAACTGCTATCACCTAAAAAGCATGTACCGAAAACGTATTTTGCCCGCATTAATGCTCCTGTGGACGAAACGGACGTTCAAGCTTTCAAAGAGGGGGTTGAATTGGATGATGGATATATGACCAAACCGGCTGCCTTAACTATTTTAGCAAGCGGAGAAACATCGGAAATTGAATTGACCATCGTGGAAGGGAAATTTCATCAAGTGAAGCGCATGTTTGAGGCGGTTGGAAAAAAAGTTATCTATTTAAAGCGGATCTCTATGGGACCACTGAAATTAGACGACAACTTGGAGCTTGGAGAGTATAGAGAACTGACAGATGAAGAAGTGGAGTTGCTGCAAACCTATACACCGGACAGTAACTAGCCAGAAAAAAGGAACCTTTTACAATGAAAGGTTCTTTTCTACATGTCTTGAATTATACACTTGTTCTGTAATCAGTTAATTGTCTATATATGATATGATTTTTACTTGAATGCCTTTTACTATGACGACATCTTAACCTTTTTGCTTGTAGTTGCCCATTTGCCACGGCTTGGGCTGTGGACCAGGTCGTTATATGCTAACACATTAAGGTCACGCTGAATGGTTCTTGGTGTAATGCCAAATTCGTCTACCAGTTCCTGTGTAGTCACCGTTCCGTTTTTGCGGATAAACATGTAGACTGCTTTGATACGAGTCAGCATCCGGTTAGTTGAAGGCTTCAAACAACCACTTCCTTATCGTTTTTTCGCATGGCAATGATTACTACCTGTTCTGAGATGTCAAGCACTATTTAAGTAAAAATTTCTACAATTATATTGTACACAAAAATGGTTGGAAATTAAAAGACAAATGCACAAATTAACACAATATTTACAAAAAAATGAGATAACTATGTAACGTTTTCGTAATACCACCCCTTACAACAGGAATTTTTGTTATAGTATATTAAAATAACTGAAAATTTAGAATAATTTTCTAGCTAAATCTTTAATGTTTTTTAGGAGACTTCAATGTTGTATCCATAAGAAGAGAAAAATTCTCTCGTATGAGCTGATAGTCAAACTCTTGCGCGGGGAGTTACCTTTATGAAAAACTGTCGAAGATGGGGGAGTCTTTCCCCACTTATTTGGAAAAAATGTGATAAAGTAAGGAAGTACATAATTAAAGGAGTAGTGACATGATGGAAAAGATAAATTGGATGAACGAAGTAGAGAAGAGGAAAGAGCAGATTATTCAAGAAACACAGCAATTTCTTCAAATTAAAAGTGTCTTAGATCCATCCACTGAGACAAAAGAGATGCCATTTGGAGAAGGGATTCATCAGGCATTGCTGCATTTACTACAGTTAGGAGAAAAAGACGGATTTACAACAAAGAATGTAGATGGATATGCTGGTCATATTGAAATGGGCAGTGGCGAAGAGCTTGTCGGCATTCTTTGTCACGTGGACGTCGTCCCAGAAGGAGACGGCTGGTCATCCAATCCTTATGGAGCAGAAATTCGGGAAGGGAAAATTTATGCACGAGGAGCTATTGATGATAAGGGTCCGACAATAGCTGCTTATTATGCTATGAAGTTAGTGAAGGAGTTAAATATACCTCTACATAGACGTGTACGCCTTATTCTGGGGACAGACGAAGAAAGCTCTTGGCAATGTGTAGATCACTATTTTAAACATGAAGAAATGCCAACAATGGGATTTGCGCCAGATGCTGACTTTCCAATTATTTATGCAGAGAAAGGGATTTCTGATTTTGACTTAGTGCAAAAAAGTGATTTACCTGCACATGGAAAAATGGTGTTAACTCAATTGCAGTCAGGAAGAAGGTATAATATGGTTCCTGATTTTGCTGAAGCTATTTTAACAGTCCATGATTCTTCTATGGAGATGACATCTCTATATCATACCTTCCTTGAGGAGAAAGGGATGATAGGTCGTGTCACGATTGAAGGAGATAAGGCAACGTTGCAGCTAGAAGGGGTTTCCGCACATGGAAGTTTACCGGAAAAAGGGAAAAACGCAGGTGTCATCTTGGCACAGTTTTTAAACACACTGCCGTTAGATGAGAAGTCTGCTCAATTTATCGAATATACTGTCCAATATTTTGCCGATGATACAACAGGTGAAAAGTTAAAGGTAAGCTATCGTGATGACATTACTGGACCATTGACGATGAATATTGGCATTGTGGAATACGATGAGAAAAACGGTGGGAAGCTTGGGGTTAATATGCGTTATCCAGTGACAGCAAATTTGGAGAAAACGATTGATAATATTCGCCATATGAGTACTTCTCACCAAATGGAGCTTGGGGACTTTTCGAACTCTAAACCGCATTATGTAGCCAAGGACCATGAATTAATTAAAGTGTTACAAAAGGTGTATACGGACCAAACAGGAGAAGAAGCGACCTTGCTGTCAATCGGAGGTGGAACTTATGCTCGGGCGCTGCAAGCAGGTGTAGCGTTTGGCCCATTGTTTCCAGGAAGAGAAGAGCTTGCCCACCAAAAGGATGAACATATCATTATCGAAGATTTGCTAAAGGCAACAGCTATTTATGCGCAAGCCATTTATGAATTAGTTCAGTAAACAGTTAATGGAAACCGAACATATTTTTTATGAGGATGGCTCATTAGCAGGGTGATTCATGTCTGTTTTGCCATCCTCTTATTTTTAAAAGGTGGTGTCGTTTAGATGCAGATAGCACTGAGCAAAGAAAATCATTCCTTTAAAACAATGTTTATCGGCTTTTATTTCCTTGTCTTCTTTGGAATCGGAGGATTGTTCCCTCTTCTCTCAGTTTATTTAAGCGAAGTCATTGGGTTGTCAGGAGGAAAAGTCGGAGTCATCATGTCCGTCAGCCCTGTGATGATGATTTTTATACAGCCATTATGGGGGATGATCGCCGATTATACTCAAAAGCCACGTCTTGTTTTAACGTTGACCCTGATTGGTACAGCTATTATTGGTTACTTTTTTTCCTTTGTTGAATACTATGGGACCCTCATTGTGATGGCTGCCTTGCTAGCTTTTTTTCAAAGTTCTATCATCCCAATTTCAGATAGTATCGCATTAAATTATGTCCAAAAAATCAACGGAAATTACGGTTCCATTCGCTTATGGGGAGCGATCGGTTTTGCCGTTTCTGTTTTAGTCGTAGGAAGACTTGCTGAAGCATTTGGCCTGCAAGTGATTTTCTATGTGTTTGCAGTCGTTTTGTTGCTAGCTGCTATCTTTGCCTGGCAGTTGCCGCGCGAGAGTCAGACGATGAAGGTCAATTTGCGGGAAGGCATCGCTGCCTTGTTAAAGATGCCTAAGTTTGTGCTGTTTTTATTGTCAACCTTTCTCATTTTTGGACCTATTTTTGCAAATAATTTTTATTTTAGTCTTTATATCTCTGATATGGGCGGGACCTTGACGGGAATTGGCATTGCGTTTTTATTAGCGGCAGGAAGTGAAGCGCCGTTTATGAAATTTGCTGGAAGCTGGATTCAAAAAACAAGTGTGTTGCATATTTTGCTTTTATCTTCAGCTATTGCTTTAGTACGTTGGGTTCTTTATTTTCTAGAACCGCCTTTGTGGGTTGTTTATGCAACGACTATTCTTCAAGGGTTTTCAATCGGACTCTTTATTCCGTCGGCGCTTCAGTATGTAAGAGATTTAGCGCCAGTACATATGAGAGCAACCGCTGTTTCGCTTTATTCCGCTGTTGGAAATGGAATTGGTACTTGGTTTTGTACGTTTTTAGGTGGATTCATTTTGGAACGATACGCAATCTCCTATGTATACGGTTTCTTTGGGCTTTTAACATCTTTTGGATGCATCTTACTTTTCTTTATTGCAAAAGCGGCAAAAGGTTAAAAATGAAAGAATGGTGGCTTTTGAACCTATTTGCAGCAAACAGTCTAGAAGTAAAGTGTATGAAAATGTGAGAAATGGTAATGGATATCTTCATGAGAGACAATGGAGAAAGTAGGTGAGCAAATTGGCGGAAAGTACACATTACTTTATTGGAATACGTATACCGAAAGAACTTCGCAATTTCTTAGCAGCTTGGAAAAGTCGTTCAGAAGCAGCACTTCCCTTCAAAACGTGGACAGGGAACGAAGACTATCATCTTACGCTTTCTTTTTTAGGTCGTGTTGATGAACAACAAAAAATGGAATTGGAAGAGCGCCTTGCAGCAGTGTCAGAGACACATTCGGCGTTTGAACTCCAGCCCTCTTCGCTTCAATGGTTTGGAAGAGCAGAACAGCCACGGATATTGTGGCTCGGTGTCGAAGAAAGCGCTCCTTTAAAATCCTTACAGGCAGAGGTGTCTTCTTCCTGTGAAGCCATTGGGTTTCGGCGTGATCAACGCTCTTATTGTCCACATATTACGATTGCTAAACAGTGGAGGGGGATGACTGATTTTCCAGAGGAGCTCTATAAAGCTGACCATTGTGTGTATGAACAACCTTTCTCTTTCTTTGTTAGTACCTTTCATCTATTTCAAATTCATTTAGACCGTCAGCCTCGCTATGAACGAGTTCAAACATTTGAGTTGAAGAAGGAATTGTATGAAGCAGAGAGTGAATGAAAACTTCCTTCTTGGCTCTGTACTATTCTCATATTTAGTCTTGTTATTTTTTCATTAATGTTTAATATTGATTATAGGAATATTAGACAGCTGCTGTCATTCTAATTAGGAGATTGGTGATTTATGGCGCAATTGATTAAACTGCAAGACTACATTTCTCGCTATGAACAGGATATTTACCATTATCCAGCCCAATACATTCGCCTGAAAAAGAAAAATTGGCAAGGTGTAAAATCGGCATTTGAAAATGGCCAGCTTCTTCAAGAGTTTGGGTTAAACGAACCGGCGTTTATGGAAGAAAAGTCTTCTTCTGAAAGAAAGCCATTCCTTCAAAGGATGAAGGGCTTATTACGAAAAGGAAGATCAAAGGAAGGCTCTTTCGAAGAGGAAAAATTCGATGAATTTCTTCCGTCTTCTGAGGAAGAGACTTTTCAAAATGCCTTTACGACTGAGCCGAAAACCATTGATGATTTAAAAGTGCTGTTTTTGGACAATTTATTTGATTTTCAGTTAAAATGGGCGACCTCCACTTTATGGGAGCAGTCTTCTCTTAATCGACAATTCTACTATGATGATACTTTAAAATATTTTCTTCAGCGATTTCCCGATACGTATTTAGTGCTTTATAAACCTGTTTTCTTAGTGAAAAAGGCTCCTGTAGAAGCGGATATTATTTTAGTAAGCCCTACGGAAACGTGGTGCATTTCTATTTTGGAAGGAAAAGATGGGAGTGTATTTCAGTATTCTAAAGAACGTTTTTGGAATGAATTGATAGGGCAGTCCAACCGGAAAATATTAAATCCAATCATTGGGTTGAACCGAATGGAGCAAATTGTCCGCCAAGTTTATGATAAGAACGGGTTAGACTTTCCGATTCATAAAGTGGTCTTAAACCGCCAAGGGTTTATTGATTGCCCTAGTCCGCCTTACGGTGTTCAAATGGTAGATAAGCGCAACTATTCTCAATGGTTTACCCAGCTGAGACAATTATCTTCACCTTTAAAGCACGGGCAATTAAAAGCTGCACAAGTATTGCTTGCGAATAGTCAAACTATCGCTGCTTCTGTAACGAATGAAGAAACAGCAGAAGAAGAGGATTCATCCGACAAACCTCTTTTTCATAACGAAAACTAGTGTTCATGGGCTGGCCTAAAAGGGGATTTGTTTCCTTTTTGGCCAGTCCTTTTTGGCAATAGTGTTTGTTAGAAAGAGAGGTAGGAATGAGTATTTAAAGAAGGTTTTCCGATGTAATAACCTTGGGCGTACTGCAGTCCAATTTCTCGGCAAAATTCTAATTCTTCCTGTCTTTCAATTCCTTCACCTACTATTTGAATGTTTAGCGTGTTTGCTACGTTAATGACTTCAGAGAGAAACTGTTGTTTATTGACATCCGTATCGCAATGGGAGATATAATGACGATCAATTTTCACGAAATCAGGCTGTAGCTTTTGCAGTACATCAAGTGTAGAGAAGCCTGCTCCAACATCATCCAAAGCTACTTTAATTCCTTCCTTTTTGTATGCAGCAAAAATTTTTTTTAGATGATCAAGGTCTTCAATTTTTTCTGTTTCGACAACTTCAAACACAAAATCATTCGGGGACGTGCCATACTTATCCATGAGCATAAACGTATGCTTTAAACAAAAATCAGGATTATAGATCGTAGAAGGCAGAAAGTTCACGAAGCTTTTAATCCCCGGTGGAATCTTTCCTATTCTCGCTTTCACTGCTGCTTTTCTCGCTTGTTGGTCGAGTAAGGAGTGGAGTCCTGTTTTCAGTGCCGTTTCAAATAAGATGGAGGGAGGAACTTGAATCGCTTCATCGCTTGAACGAAGTAAGGATTCAAATCCGAAAGTTTTCCCATCTTTGACGTGAACGATTGGTTGGAGGAAGCTGACAAAGGATTCATTTTCCATAAGCTGGACAATTTCCTCATGCTCCATCTGTTCATATAAATAAGTGATAGGGAAATAATAATGGCTCCATATATCGGGGCTCTCCGCAATTTGGACAGGAAATTGTTCACCAAATAGATCCATAAGAGTGCGGATTGTAGACAGAAGATGCGTTTTTGAGAGATAAGGAATCATGAAACGAGTATCTTTTATATAAGGTATTTGCAAACGCTTTAAATGAGCGGCAGCGACCTCATAATCTGTTTTAATAAATAAATAACCTTTTTTTGGTATTGTGAGAATGATATCGCATTTTTTACAAGTTAGCACTGCAATGGTTCCGTCCTCTCCGCTTTTTATCACAAAAATATTAGTCTTATGCGAATAGTGCACGTTCTTAGTGTACACGATGTTCGTTTGAGGGGATAATAGTTTTTATTGAGTGGGAAAATTTGTCTTAATGTAAGGAGGAGGAGTGATTGGCCAACGTTCATCGTTTATTTGAAGCTTATTTGGACCAAATGAATTTAGTCGTCATATTGGTGCCGAACACAAATGCAGGCGAGTGCAGCAAATCCTTTCAACTTGTCGGAAATGGTCAAAGACAATTGCTTATTCTCGAGCGAACCGTTCACTTGCCTGACCATATTAAATATGAGTGTTCTGTTAGTGCTCACGTTCAGATTGGAAACGAGTATCAAGTGGTGGATGAATGCGGGACGACAACCGATTTGCAAATTGGTGCTGTGATTAGAACGGAAGAGTTTGATGCGATGTTTCATTATACCGGGCATGATCTGGGTGTTACTTATACATCTGAAAAGAGTCTCTTTAAAGTTTGGGCGCCTACCGCGGTGAAAGCATCGATTAAAATAATCGATCCTCAAACGGGAAAAGAGACAAGAACTGGTATGCATCGGGGAGCTAAAGGAGTCTGGACATATGAAATGATGGGGGATGCAGAAGGTCTTCTTTATTCTTTTCTCGTTCAGGTCAACGGTGTATGGCGAGAAGCGAACGATCCTTATGCAAAAGCGATGACAGCGAACAGTGGATACGGAGTCGTGGTTAACCTGGCAAAGGCTGCTGTCCCCAAAATACCGAGGCCGGCATTGCGGCATGAAACGGATGCCATCATTTACGAAATGCATATACGAGATTTCTCCATCCATTCAGGAAGTGGCATTACTCAAAAAGGTCAATATTTAGGGCTCATTGAGAAAGAGACACGAGGGAAGCACGGTCAAACAACAGGTCTGAGCTATTTGAAAGAGCTTGGTATTACTCATGTGGAACTTCTACCGGTGAATGATTTTGCTGGAGTGGATGAACTGCACCCTGAAAAAAGCTATAACTGGGGATATAACCCGCTTTATTTTCAAGTGCCAGAGGGTAGCTATGCTTCAAACCCGAATAATCCGTACACACGGATTCAAGAGTTAAAACAGGTTGTGAGTGCGCTTCATGAAAATGGATTTCGGGTCATTCTTGATGTAGTGTTCAATCATGTTTTCATTCGTGAAGAATCGTCCTTTGAACAACTTGTTCCCGGCTATTTTTTCCGTCATGATGAGCATGGAATGCCCTCTAACGGTACAGGAGTAGGAAATGATTTTGCATCTGAACGATCGATGGCAAGAAAATTTATTGTAGACTCTGTTCTTTTTTGGGTAAAGGAATTCGATGTAGATGGATTCAGGTTTGATTTAATGGGCATTTTAGATGTGCAAACGATGAACGAAATACGAAGGGTTATTGATGCAATCGATCCGTCCATTATGCTTTTTGGGGAAGGGTGGGATTTGAATACACCTTTATTGCCTCAGAAAAAAGCGGCTATTCAAAATGCAGTTTCCATGCCGAGAATCGCCCACTTTAATGACCGCTTTCGCGATAGCATTAAGGGAAGTACGTTCAATTTATACGACCGGGGATTTGCACTTGGGCATACTCACAGAAAGGAAGAAGTAAAACAATCTATTGCTGGCAGTATCGCCTTAAGTAAAGGGGAAAAAGGGTTGTTTTGTCATCCGAATCAAACTATTAATTATGTGGAATCGCACGATAATCATACGCTGTGGGATAAACTGTGCAAATGCAATGATTTTGAAGAGGAAGCATTGTTGCGCCGTCGTCAGCGCCTTGCGACAACGATCGTGTTGCTCTCCCAAGGCATTCCATTCCTGCATAGCGGCCAGGAATTTTATCGAACGAAGCAAGGAGTCGAAAACAGTTATCGTTCTCCAGATGCTATTAACAGGCTCGATTGGAACAGGCAATATATGTTTAAGCATGATATCGATTATATAAAAGGCATTATTTCCATTCGAAAGCACCATAAGGCTTTTCGCTTTCCAGATGCGCCATCCATTCGCAGGCATTTTTCGTTTTTGGAGACAAATGATCATATTGTAGCCTATCAATTAATGAACGTACAAGATTATGGACCATGGTCAGGCATTACGGTAGCGTTTAATCAAGATATTCGAGCACAATCGTTCTCCATTGGTCATGAGGAAAGATGGCACATAGCTGCAAATGACCAATATGCTAGTACGTGCTCAAATGGTATGATAAAAGGGAGAGAGATCGAGATTCCTCCTATTAGTGCCCTTGTTCTATTTCAAGTCGAATAATATTAACGCTTCTACTTGACTAAAAAACGGACTTAGAGCTAAAATTTATAAAGGATAGCTGTTGATAAAAAGGTTCAATGGCTGTCTTTTTTATTTCTACATACTCTGACAGCATCGTCTGATTGTTAGAGGAGATGTTCTTTTTATTTGATTAATAAAAGAATAAAAAGCTTGAATTGAGTCATAATCAATAGCAAATGTTAAGAAAAGAATGCCGAATCATATAGATGGTTTATAATGCTTTCGAATAAGAAAAATGTACGGCCCGTCCGAACGGGATAAACTTTGAGATGAAATGTGTGTGTTGAAATTGAAGGTGAATTGGTTGGAACATATATTAGGAAGCGGGTGGGAGATTACTCCTGCTGGTGGTGCAACAGGAGAAGCCTATTTTGCCAAGTTTGAGGATCGCAGGCTGTTTTTGAAGCGGAATTCTTCTCCCTTTTTAGCCGTTTTGTCTGCTGAAGGGATTGTACCGAAACTTGTGTGGACAAGAAGGATGGAAAATGGAGATGTCATTACGGCCCAGCACTGGATGATGGGGCGGGAGTTGAAAGCTGGTGACATGGCTTCAGCGAAGGTGGCGTCTTTGCTTAGTAAAATCCATCACTCAAAAGAGCTGCTGGATATGTTGAAGCGCTTAGGGAAAACACCGTTACTCCCTGAGGAGCTATTGCAGCAAATCCAGACAAGCATTGATGAGTCTCTTAAAGGAAATCCAGTTGTCCAAAAGGGTCTCGCTTATTTAGAAAGGGAGCTTAAAAACATTGAAACAGACCAATATGTTGTCTGTCATTGTGATGTTAACCATAACAACTGGCTGTTAAGCGAGGAGAATCAGTTGTATTTAATTGATTGGGACGGGGCGATGATCGCAGACCCTGCCATTGACTTAGGGTTGCTTTTGTATTCGTATATCCCGCGGAACAATTGGAATGACTGGCTCGAAATCTATGGGGTAAATTTATCGAAAGAATTGGAAAAACGTATGAAATGGTACGTCATTGCGCAAACGATTTTAGCATTGCAATGGCATACGAATAAAAAAGAAGAAGCGGAGATGAAGTATTGGCAAAATTATTTAAACGACTTAATGTAAATAATAAAGCCAATACATCTTTTTCCGCTGTTTTACGATAAACTATTCAATTCACTGACCCACTGGGACAGGTCTTGCTGGTGTGTTTGAATATGTTCGTCTAGATGTTGCGTATTTTTAGCATTCTGGCTGTAATCATAAATGTTATAGAGCGTGTTTTTTACTTGTTCGTTTGCAGCGTCATTCCCAAGCATGGATTTAATGAGTCTTTCAATCTGCTGGCATTCTGATACTGTTCCACAACAATCACTTTGATGGTTCGATAAAATATCTTTTAGAACAGACATTTGATCATTATAACCTAAAGGCATTCATGTCACATCCTTTGCAAATAGATGCTATTAGTTTTATCACGAACGATATAATTATTCATTCGGAAAAAGGAAGAAAAAGGAGTAGCCGCTCTCCCTTTTTCGTCTGTTTTTTTGTAATCATACTAAACGAGGTGTCATCATGAGATTAAGAAATAAACCGTGGGCAAGAGAGAGAATTGACCAACATCCTCAATATATTATTCCGAACCCTGAAGAACAGAAAGGGAAATGGAATGAAGTATTTGGGAATGAAAATCCTGTACACATTGAAGTAGGTACGGGGAAAGGTCAATTTTTGCTTGGGATGGCTAAGCAAAACCCGCACATTAATTATATTGGAATTGAGCTATACGAAAGTGTAATTGTCAGCGCATTAGACCGTTTAATTGAAGCGGAGGTCCCGAACTTCAAGCTATTAAATGTCGATGCAGGCGAGTTAGAAAAGTATTTTGAAAATAATGAGGTTGAACGGGTGTATTTGAACTTTTCTGACCCGTGGCCGAAAAAGCGCCATGAAAAGCGCCGCTTAACCTATAAAGACTTCCTTCAAGCTTACGAAAACATTCTTGTAGATGAAGGGGAAATTCATTTCAAAACTGATAATCAAGGCTTATTTGAATATTCTTTAATGAGCTTTTCAGCATACGGTTTGTTGTTGACGTTTTTGAGCTTAGACTTGCATAAAAGTGATTTTGAAGGAAACATCATGACAGAGTATGAAGAAAAGTTTTCGCAAAAAGGTCAGCGTATCTACCGTTGTGAAGTAAAATATCCTCGTAAATAATTAGAGAATATGGAAGCTAGGCATGAGCAGTAAGAACATCTGAACACGTCCAGTAACCCGTCAGGAAAATCGAGTTCGCTCAATTTTCCTGACGGGTCTTTTGCATTTCGAAGAGATGGTTCACATGATCAAAAGAAGGAGTTTGTTGGTTTTCTTGCGAATAGTTTAATGATAATGGGATGTGGAAAATAAAACTGGAGGTGTAAAAATGGAAACGGTAACAATAGGAGAATGGAAGGTCACTTGGTTAGCGGGAGGAAACAATTATCTCGACGGTGGAGCAATGTTTGGGGTCGTGCCAAAAGCGTTATGGTCAAGAAAATATGATGTAAACGAACATAACCAAATTGAATTAAGAGCCGACCCACTTCTCTTACAGAAAGAAGGGCGCAATATTTTAGTGGAAGCAGGAATGGGAAACGGACGGTTGTCTGAAAAACAAAAGCGCAATTTTGGCGTCACTGAAGAATCTTCGGTAGAGTCTAATTTAAAAAGGCTTGGATTATGTTGTGAGGATATCGATACGGTGCTGATGACGCACTTACACTTTGATCATGTACTCGGGTTGACGACACGTAAGGGGGAGCACTTGCATTCTGCTTTTCCAAATGCCCACATCATAGTCTCCCAAATCGAGTGGGAAGAGATGAAGGAGCCCAATATTCGGTCGAAACATACATATTGGAAAGAAAATTGGCAGGCGATTGAACAACAGGTCATCACGTTTTCTTCCCAATATTATGTAACTGAAGATATTCAGATGGTTCATACAGGCGGACACAGCAATGGGCATTCTATCATCGTCATAGAAAGCCAAGGAGAAACGTTGCTTCATCTCGCGGACCTTTTGCCGACACATGCCCATCAAAATCCGCTATGGGTCATGGCCTATGATGATTATCCGATGACATCCATTGAGCAAAAACAGAAATGGCTTCAGTACGGTGTAGCGAACAAGGCATGGTTTAGCTTTTATCATGACGCTTATTACCGGGCGTTGAAGTGGAATGAACAAGGTGACATCATAAAAAAGCTGGAACGCACGCGCTAGCGCTATATTCTGTTTGTACTCACGACTGAAGGTGTTTAGAGTTTTTTTAGTTCAAGAATGGTCCCGCTTTTTTGATCGATGAAAAATTCATACTGTTCCTGTTGCTGATTCACAGTCCGACTAATGCCGCCATTAAATCCTTCAAAAACGAGTCCATGTTTTTGGAGGATTTTTGTTGTAGTATGAATCCATGAACCGTCGATGGGTCCATTCTGCTTAAACGCTTGTTTAACAATTTCCAAGGCTTCATCTGAAGATAAAGAAGCGCGATTTTGTTGAAGAACATATGCTGCTGTAAAACCTGCTGCAAAGCCAGCTATTACATTTTTCCAGTTCATCTGTCTTCACCTTCCTTTCCATGTATAGTTCAAAATGTGCGATCAAATCATATGAAAAGTATACAAAATTTGTTTTCTTTTGTTAAGGAAAGTAAAAGAAGTCAAATGGGAAAGTGGAAAGTGTGTATCGTTTTTTGTAAAATTAATGAGAGTTACAGTATCAAGTACATATAAATGAGAATGAACTATGTGGTAGTTAAAGGATAACGAAAAGAGCGTCAATGAAAAGGAAGGAGAATTAGAATGAATCAAGAAACAATGAATCTGTTTCAAACGTTAACCGAACTTCCGGGGGCGCCGGGAAATGAGCATGCCGTTCGTTCGTTTATGCGAAGCGAACTCTCTAAATATACAGATGAAGTTATTCAAGACGGACTTGGCAGTATTTTTGGTGTGAAGACAGGTGATGCAACGGGTCCTCGGGTGATGGTAGCGGGACATATGGACGAAGTGGGCTTTATGGTAACGGCTGTGACAGACAGTGGTCTTCTTCGTTTTCAACCGTTAGGGGGTTGGTGGAGTCAGGTCCTGCTTGCCCAGCGAGTTCAAATCATTACAAATAGTGGTCCGATCATCGGAGTCATTGCGTCCATTCCTCCGCACTTACTGGAAGACGCTCAGCGAAATAGACCAATGGACATTAAAAATATGTTAATTGATGTAGGGGCGGACAATAAAGAAGATGTCAAGCGGATGGGGATTAAACCAGGGCAGCAAATCGTTCCAATTTGCCCATTTACCCCAATGGCCAATGAAAAGAAAATTTTAGCGAAAGCATGGGACAATCGTTACGGTTGCGGATTAGCCATCGAATTGTTAAAGGAAACAAAAGATGAGACACTTCCAAACATTTTATACTCGGGTGCTACGGTCCAGGAAGAAGTCGGCTTGCGTGGGGCTCAGTCGGCAGCTAATATGATTAATCCAGATGTTTTTTACGCACTTGATGCCAGTCCTGCTAATGATATGTCGGGCGATAAGCAGGCATTCGGACAACTTGGAAAAGGGGCTTTGCTGCGGATTTTTGACCGAACGATGGTTACGCATCGAGGAATACGGGAATTTATTTTAGATATGGCAGAAACTCACAACATCCCGTATCAATACTTCATTTCTCAAGGAGGAACAGACGCTGGACGGGTCCATGTTTCAAATAGTGGTGTACCGTCAGCGGTCATCGGCATTTGCTCACGCTATATTCATACACATGCATCCATGATTCATGTTGATGATTATGCAGCGGCGAAAGAATTGCTTATTCGGCTTGTGAAAGCAACCGATAAAACAACGGTCGAAACAATTAAAAGCCAGTCATAACAAGGAGCGATGGACAAATGTTGCGAGCAGCAGTAGGAACGGTCAATCCTGCAAAAGTACAGGCGGTTGAAATGGTGTTACACAACGAATCGTTCCATGTTGTGGCCGTTGATGTGTCTTCTGACGTTTCTGCGCAGCCTTTCTCCGATGAAGAAACGATACAAGGGGCGATTAATCGAGCTGTCAAAGCGTTGAAGGAGACAGGGGCTGATATCGGTTTCGGATTAGAAGGAGGCGTCACAGAGACAGAATATGGAATGTTTCTTTGCAACTGGGGAGCTTTAGCTTTGCCGAGTGGAGAGCACATTTTAGCCGGTGGTGCCCGAATTTTATTGCCAGAAGACATTGCCGATTCACTGAAACAAGGAACAGAACTTGGGGTCATCATGGAAGAATATACGAATAAAAAAAATATTCGTCAACAAGAAGGGGCAATGGGTGTGTTGACAAACGGTCAAGTAACACGCGCGGAGATGTTCTCCCACATCGTCAACATGCTCATTGGTCAATATCGGCAACGATTGAATCAGTAAGAGTGATAGACATGATAGTAGATGAGACTTGCATTGACTGCAGGAGTATGATTTCATAAAGGAAACTTCCCTGCATAGGTTGTGTAAATCACCATGTTATGCAGGGTGTTGCTGTTTTCATAGACCGAAAACTTATTAAATGATTTATCCCGCATAAACGGGCAGTGAGGCTCTCACTTCCGATGTACAAGCGAAGACGTTGCGTTTTTAGTTGTTGTTCTTTGTTGAAGTGAGGAATGAAGGAAAACCCCCACCGATGGAAGTTTCCTTTAGATAGAAATGATGAACTGATTAAAGGAGAGAAAGACATGGAAAAAATTCAATCTGTTGAACAATATAACGAAGTGATTCAATCTGGTAAGCATATTATGATGTTTTCTGCTGACTGGTGTCCGGATTGCCGTGTAATTGATCCGGTTCTTCCGGAAATTATGGAAAACCATCAAGACTATAAGTTTTATTATGTAGATCGTGATCAATTCATTGATTTATGTATAGAGCTAAATATTTTTGGTATCCCAAGTTTTGTTGCTTACAACAACGGTGAAGAAACAGGACGTTATGTTAATAAAGAACGCAAAACGAAAGAACAAATCGAAGAGTTTATCGCAAACCTTCCAGCCTGACCAATTTGGGGGAATGATTGTTGAAAATGACCAGTCAAAAGATGAGAAAACTGTTAGAAGAACGCTTGGCGAACGAGCAGTGGACGTTTTCTTATGACCAAAAACAAGATACATTAAGAATTGAACATCAGGAAACAAAAAAAGGAACGACCGTCTCGTTGCCGGGACTTATTGCGAAGTGGGAACAAGAGAAAGACGCGGCTCTCGATGAGATGGTTTATTATATACGAGAAGCTTTGCAGGTCATGCATGAAGAACAAAATCTGCAAGGGAAGCAAAAGCACATTTATCCGGTAATTCGTTCGACGTCTTTTCCGACGAAAACTGAGGAAGAGATTGAGCTTGTCTACGATGAGCATACAGCTGAAACGAGAATTTATTATGCCCTAGACTTAGGGAAGACGTACCGTTTAATTGATGAAAACATGTTAAAGCAAGAAGGATGGACGAAAGCGCAAATCCGTGAGGTTGCTGCTTTTAACTTACGGTCTTTATCCCTTCCACTGAAGGAAGATACGGTGGCAGGAAATACTTTTTATTTTATTAATACGAATGATGGATATGATGCAAGCCGCATTTTGAATGATGCTTTCTTAAAACAGTTTTCAGAGAAGTTGCAAGGAGCAATGGCCGTAGCGGTGCCTCATCAAGATGTGCTGATTTTAGCCGATATTCAAAATGACGTTGGATACGATGTTCTTGCTCAAATGACGATGAGCTTCTTTACAAATGGACGTATTCCCATTACCGCTCTTTCATTTTTATATGAAAATGGGGAACTGGAACCAATCTTTATTCTTGGTAAAAATCGCAGAATATAAAAAGGAAGGATATGTAGATGAACATTTTCTATAATAAAGCCGGAATTGGCGATACATTAATCGTTACATTAAAAGACATTGACAGAGAGAATCGTACGTTTGAGCGAAAAGGAGATATCGCTCGTGTGTTTGATGCAGAAACGAATGAAACGGCAGGGTACAATCTGTTTGATGCATCGAAGTACATTGAAGTGACGGCAACAGGTTCAGTAGACCTGACAGAAGAAGTGGTAGAAGCGTTGAACAAAGCACTTGAACAAAATGGTTTTGATCAACGTCTAGAGGCGGATTTCTCACCAAAATTCGTCGTCGGGTATGTGGAGGAGAAAGAAAAACATCCGAATGCGGACAAGCTAAGTGTTTGTAAAGTGAACACCGGTGAAGAAGTGTTGCAAATCGTATGTGGCGCGCCTAATGTGGAAGCGGGCCAAAAAGTAGTCGTAGCAAAAGTTGGGGCAGTAATGCCGAGCGGTCTTGTCATTAAGGATGCAGAACTGCGTGGAGTGGCATCTTCCGGGATGATTTGTTCGGCTAAAGAACTTGACTTGCCTGACGCTCCGCAAGAGAAAGGTATTTTAGTTTTAACAGATGAGTACGAAATTGGTCAGTCTTTTTTTCAAAAATAATCGCCAAAACGTGCATGTAGCTCATGTTTTCTTTACAAGGACATTGCAACCTTTACAAATCAACAAAATGGATTAACAAATAGTTGCTATTTTGGTAAAATAACAACTGGGTGAAAAAGGGGCTAAAATCTCCCTTTTTAGTCATCCTTAGGAAAAGCCCCGTTATATAAATCCAGTGAAATGAAGGATTTACATAACGGGGCTTTTCTGCAAAGGTTATTGATGTGATAAAAAGAGACTGATTAGTTCGTCCCCTTTGGTTTTGCTTTCTCTGTATCGTGCTACAATATAGGTGAAATATGATTGATCGGCTTTAGTAGGAGGAGTTGTATCATGAGTGTGAAAAGAAGAGAAGGAACCAAATTGAATATAAATATTAAGTTTAAAGAGAAGTGAGTGATTGAAATTGGGTTGGTTTCGTAAAGTGATGGACTATGTTCTTGGGTATGAAGAGAAGGAAATTGTAGTAAAAGACGGCAAAAAGGTATTAGAGAGAGACATTAAGTCAGAAGATGTCAAGCAGAACAAACAAAGGAATATAGCAGCCGTGCAGACGTACCCGACTTCTCAAGAAAAAGAGAGAGGGGAGATTCAAACAAGGGTTTCCTATCAGTATCCTCAAGGGAAATTCCGTTTTCCTCTGATAACAGATGAGGAGTTGGCGGAAGAGCGAAGAAAGAGAAGGCAGGAAAGGTATGATAACGGAGAGGCAGAGAGTTTTTCAAGAGCTCGGACATCTCAGTCAATGGAAGAGGAGCGCTATATTCGACAAAGTTCTAGCGCCATAAAGGAGGAGAAACAACCGGTTTATTGGGAGGAAAAAGAAGTACAACCACAACCTTCACGACCAGTAAGAGTTGCGCCAACAGAAGAGCGGGAAGAACCGATGAGAACCAAACCTTTTCGACCGACAGACGTTCCTTCTCCTATTTATGGATTTGGACAGCGTCCGATTGCTGAACGCGAAGATCAAATGCATGAGTCGATTGAATTTGAACTCCCTACTGCTTCCGTGAATATTCGCAATGATGTTCAACGAAGTTATCGCTCGATGTCTGTTCAACAGGAGCTAGCAGCGACGAAAGAAGCGGCGGACAAATACGAGGAATTGATGTCACCTCTTAGACCAAAAATGTCGCTGAATCAGTCTCGCCAAGAGGAGCGCTTCGAACATGAAACGCACGAAGAACGGCAAGAAGAATACATACAACGAGAGCCGTCTTTACGTCCAGCCACATTCGTCCGCACAGCTTCTGCTGTAAAACAGGAGCAAGAGGAAATAGAAAAGTCTGTTTGGCAGGAAATGAACGGGGCAGAAGAGCTGGATGCTTCAAAAACGGAGTTAATGGAAGAACGGCTGTCCGAACCGCTTCGTACCGAGATAGAGCAAGTGGAGATACAGCAGGATATTAAACAAGCGGAATCGCCATTTCCGATGAAGGACAAAGCGAATATTGAACAGTTAAAAGAAGAGAATGGAGTAGGGTTGCAGTCCTCTTTACAAGAAGAACACCAAACGGAGGGACCAAAGGAAGAAGAACTTTTTAAGAGCGTGCGTCAGGAAGAGTCCGTCGTCGTTGAAGAGGAGGAAGCAATTCAGCGAGAAAAGCAGGAAGAAACATCAGAGACAATTAGCATACCTTCCATTCAAAGCGCGAGCTTCTCTTGACTCCGAGGTGGAAACGGAGGCACATGTAGTTCATAAGGCACCAAATATTGAGGAAGGCAGAGAACCTATTCGTCAGGAGTCCTCTTCTGTACAAACCGAACGAGTCAGACGTCCGTCCCGTCGTGCAGTTCCGTTTAATGTAATGATGTTGAAAAAAGATCGAGAGCGTTTGACAGAGCGGACAGCTGTCCAACAATCACCTGCATCGACGGCCCAACATTCCGAAAATATAAACGAAAAAACATATCAAACAGAAGAGCGGAAAGATACGCTTTCAAGCGTAGAAGAACAGCCAAACGCAGCAGAAGCTTTTTCGTCGAAGCCGTCTGTTCCTTCTTCCCCGCTCTTAACTGAGAGAAAAGAGGGAGTTTACGAGTTTCCATCTATGAAGCTCTTAAACGTTCCAAAACAAGAAAAAGAAGACGACCATCAATGGCTTGAAGAACAAAGGGAGTTGCTTGATACGACATTGAAAAACTTCAATGTACGGGCGAAAGTTGTCAATGTCACACAAGGACCGACTGTTACGCGTTTTGAAGTTCATCCAGAGCCAGGTGTGAAGGTAAACAAAATTACAAATTTAACGGATGATATTAAATTAAGTCTGGCGGCAAAAGATATTCGAATTGAAGCACCGATTCCGGGGAAAAACACAATTGGGATTGAGGTACCTAATCGTGAAAGCAAGGCGGTTCTTCTTCAAGAGATTTTGAGTGAGCCTGCTTTTTATGAACATCCGTCTCCGCTGTCTGTTGCCTTAGGGCTTGATATTTCAGGCACCCCTATTGTGACAGATTTGAAAAAAATGCCGCATGGACTCATTGCAGGGGCGACAGGTTCCGGAAAAAGTGTATGCATTAATACAATTATCGTCAGCTTGTTATACAAGGCCTCCCCGCATCAAGTGAAGCTCATGCTCATTGACCCCAAAATGGTTGAGCTAGCTCCTTATAACGGTATTCCGCATCTTGTTAGTCCCGTTATTACGGATGCTAAAGCTGCGACAGCTGCCTTAAAATGGGCGGTAGAAGAGATGGAACGCCGATATGAGCTGTTTGCCCATACAGGGGTAAGGGATATTACGAAGTACAATGAAAAAGTTCAGCAACATGAGGAAAAGAGCGGAGAGCTTCCTTACCTAGTTATTATCATTGATGAATTAGCGGATTTGATGATGGTATCACCAGGAGAGGTAGAAGAAGCGATTTGTCGTATTGCGCAAAAGGCGAGAGCTTGCGGTATTCACTTATTGCTAGCAACTCAGCGTCCATCTGTTGATGTTATTACAGGTTTAATTAAAGCAAACGTTCCGACTCGTGTGGCGTTTTCTGTTTCCTCTCAAGTGGATTCGCGTACTATTATTGATACGGCTGGAGCAGAGAAGCTTTTAGGAAGAGGCGATATGCTCCTGTTAGAAAACGGCTCTTCAAAGACTGTACGTGTTCAAGGGAATTTCGTCTCAGATGAAGAAATTGATGCCGTAGTCGATCATGTTAAAGGGCAAATGGCACCAAACTATTTATTTGAACAAAATGATTTAATTCAAAAACATCAGCAGTTTTCTTCAGAAGAAGATGAATTGTTTCATGAAGCTTGTGAGTTTGTGTTAAGTCAAGGCGGCGCTTCTACCTCAAGTGTGCAACGCCATTTCCGGATTGGCTATAATCGTGCTGCACGACTGATTGATATGATGGAAGGGCAAGGAATCATTTCAGAAGCAAAGGGCAGTAAACCTAGAGATGTGTTAATTACAGAAGAAGAATTGATGGAGCTTCAAAATGCGAGCTCCTTCAAATAAGTTCTTGATACGATTTTAGTAAACGAAGATTTGAAGAGGACCTGTCATCAAAATCCACCATTACTAAGGATTTTAGGACAGGTCCTTTTCTTGTGAAATCCTATTTAGTGCATTAGTCGGGTAGTTAGTTAGAAGAGAGAAGGAAATTTATCAGTTTAAAATATGGGCGTTCAACTTTTACGAGGAAGGGGGAGAAGCGGTTTAAGCGTCTCCTTCTTGAGAAAAGAAGTTTGTCATCTATCCTAAAATGATTTACTATATGTAAAGATAATGTAAAAATTTTAGTCTCGTAAATAAGGAGTTTCAGCAATGAAAGAAATTGAACTCAAGTTACAAGGTAAAATAAAGCGTTTAACAAATCGCACGTTTAAATTTGATGAGCGGGTAAAGGATGGTTGGTTTTCAGCCGTTTATTTTTTAAAGACAAGAGAAATTGTCAAAGACTTTAAGTCGGATAATATTGTGACGATGCAATTTTTCCAAAAAGAGCATGCCGTTCTTTGTGGAACTGATGAAGTGATTGCGTTGATTCAAACGTTTGCGGAAGAGCCAGAGAAACTAGAAATCCATTCTTTAAAGGATGGAGATAAAATAAAGCCGTTTGAAACAGTGTTGACGATTAAAGGCCCATACCAAAGCTTCGGGTATTTAGAAGGCGTAATTGATGGTATTTTGGCAAGAAGGACGTCTGTCGCGACAAATGTATATAACGTGGTAAAGGCAGCGGGCAAAAAGCCGGTTATTTTCATGGGAGACCGTGACGATCATTTTACCCAACAGGCTGGTGACGGCTATGCTGCGTATATCGGGGGATCGACAGGACAAGCTACTCATGCGATGAACGAATGGTGGGGGAAATCAGGAATGGGGACAATGCCGCATGCCCTCATTCAGTTATTCAATGGAGATGTTGTAGAGGCGGCTCGTGCGTATCATACGAAATTTCCAAATGATGAACTGATGGTGCTTGTTGATTATAATAATGATGTTATTACAGATGCCTTAAAGGTCGCGCGTGAATTTGGCGAAACATTAAAAGCAGTTCGGGTTGATACATCGCGTACAATGATTGACCAATATTTCGTTCGTCATCCTGAAGTACTTGGAACGTTTGATCCTCGCGGGGTTAACACGCATTTAATTTTTGCCCTTCGTCAAGCCCTTGACCAAGAAGGGTTTGAACATGTGAAAATTGTGGTAACAGGCGGCTTCAATGAACAACGTATTTTGGAATTTGAAGCAGAACAGGCACCTGTCGATATTTATGGTGTAGGAAGCAGTCTGCTGAAAATGCATATCGGATTTACCGGAGATAATGTATTGTTGAATGGTGAGCATCAGGCGAAAGCAGGCAGAAAATATCGCCCGAATCCTCGTCTGGAAAAAGTGGAAATTTGAAGTATGGTTTTGTAGAAAGGAATGGATTGCAAATCGCTTATACATTGCTTTCTTCGCATTTTAATGCGGTGTCCCATAATTTTTTTATAAACGCAATAGAGGAAGACGTATAAGGGGAGCCTAACAAAAGAAAGAGGCTGACTTTAAATTCCGTGGTACAATTACTTAAAGAATGATATAATGAAAAAATGTGATGCTCAAATGTTGTGTAGTAACTTACATAAGCGTAGGTTTAGAAGAAATGAGCAATTTTAGATAAACGTCATATACTGTCTTACAGATAGACGAATGTTGGAGGTTCTTTCTATGACAGTTTACCATTTTGTAGGAATTAAAGGAACGGGAATGAGTTCTCTTGCCCAAATCCTGCATGATATGAACTACCATGTCCAAGGTTCAGACATTGAAAAAACGATTTTCACTCAAAAGTTATTAGAAGAACGTGGAATTCGCATCTTACCATTTGATAAAGAAAATATTCAGCAAGGGATGACGGTAATCGCAGGAAATGCCTTCCCTGATACGCATGAAGAAATTCAAGAAGCCATTGAACAAGATATGCCGGTTGTTCGGTATCATCGCTTCCTCGGAAAATTCATGGAGAAGTTTACAAGCATTGCTGTAACGGGAGCGCATGGAAAAACGTCGACGACAGGGATGCTTTCTCATGTCATGCAAGGCGCAAAGCCAACCTCGTATTTAATTGGGGACGGAACAGGAAAAGGAGTCGAAGACAGCAAATATTTTGTGTTTGAAGCATGTGAATATCGCCGTCACTTTTTGGCTTATACTCCTGATTACGCCATCATGACCAATGTAGACTTTGATCATCCGGATTATTTCGCGAATATTGATGATGTTTTTAGTGCTTTTCAAGAAATGGCCCTTCAAGTAAAGAAAGGGATTATTGCTTGTGGCGACGATGAACATCTGCAAAAAATCCAGGCGAAAGTACCGGTTCTTTATTACGGGTTTAATGAAGAGAACGACTTTCAAGCAAGAAATATTGTTAAGAGTACAACAGGTACGACTTTTGATGTGTTTGTACGCAATGCTTTCTTTGCATCTTTTGAAATTCCAGGGTACGGCGACCATAATATTTTAAATGCTTTAGCTGTGATTGCTTTATGCCACTATGAAGAAATTGATGTGGAGATTATTCAAGCACGTTTAAAGACATATCAAGGTGTGAAGCGACGCTTTAGTGAAAAGACTGTAGGAGACCAAGTGTTGATTGATGATTATGCTCATCATCCTACAGAGATTAAGGCGACGATTTCAGCTGCAAGACAAAAATATCCTGATCGTGAAATTGTGGCAGTTTTTCAGCCTCATACATTTACCCGTACGCAAACTTTCTTAGAAGATTTTGCGGAAAGCTTAAGAGAAGCTGATAAAGTTTATTTGTGTGACATTTTTGGCTCAGCACGTGAAAACCATGGGAAATTGTCGATTAATGATTTAATTCAAAGAATTGATGGGGCACAATTAATTACGGAAGAAACGACTGATTTGTTAAAAAATCATGCAGGTGCAGTTTTAGTCTTCATGGGTGCCGGAGATATTCAGAAATTCGAAGAATTGTACCAAAACACATTTGCATAAAAAAGAAGCTCCTTTTTCGAAGAGAAGGAGCTTCTTTTTTTGGGGACAGTCCAATAAATCTCAAAATATTTAGGAAAATGATTGTTTTTCTGTTTATGCAAAATGGACCGTTTATGAAAACCTATAATATTCCTGGGCTTTTGTAACGGTCCATTTTGCGGGGGTGTCTGAAAAGAGATGGTTTTCTCTTTTCAGACACCCCCGTCTTATTTTAAGTTTTCTGGATTGAGTCCTTGTAGTTCGGGAATCACGAAACGTCCATCTTTTCGAATTAATACATCATCAAAATAAATTTCGCCTCCACCATATTCTGGGCGTTGGATCATGACCATATCCCAATGGATATTTGAATGATTGCCATTGTAAGCATCTTCATAGCATTCGCCTGGTGTGAAATGGAAACTTCCGTCGATTTTTTCATCAAATAAAATATCTTGCATCGGGTGTTGAATGTATGGATTGACACCAATGGCAAATTCTCCGATATAGCGTGCTCCTTCATCTGTATCAAAAATTTGGTTGATGCGCTCCGTATCATTGGCAGTCGCTTCAATAATTTTGCCGTTTTCAAACGTTAATTGTACATTTTCAAAGGTAAAGCCATGATAAGGAGAAGGCGTGTTATATGTAATGGTGCCGTTAACGGACTCTTTAACAGGCGCCGTGTACACTTCGCCATCTGGGATGTTCATTTGACCCGCACATTTAACTGCTGGAATATCTTTAATGGAGAAGGTTAAGTCTGTGCCGGTCCCTGTTAATCGAACTTTGTCTGTCTTGTTCATCAATTCAACAAGCGCATCCATCGCTTTGTCCATTTTCCCGTAATCTAAGTTACATACATCAAAATAGAAGTCTTCAAAGGCTTCTGTGCTCATTTTGGCTAGTTGTGCCATAGAATGATTTGGATAGCGGAGCACGACCCACTTTGTTTTGGGAACGCGAATATCTCGGTGAACCTTCTTGCCGACTGTGCTTCCATGAATTTTCATTTTGTCATCTGGTACATCTGAATGTTCGAAGATGTTGTCGCCAGAACGAAGGCCAATGTAAGCATCCATTTGTTTCATAACATTGGCTTCAAAGTCTGCCATCATGTTGAACTGTTCTTCCTGTGCACCCATTAATAAAGCGCGGTCAACAGCATGGTCTTTCAATAATACAAACGGGTATCCTCCCGCCGCATATGCTTCTTTTACAAGCGCTGTTACAAGGGGACGCTGCAAACCAAAGTTTTCAATCAGGACTTTTTCCCCTTTTTGTAAACGAACAGAATAATTAATTAAATTTTTTGCTAATGTTTCAATGCGCGAATCTTTCATGTTGATACCTCCTAGTTTCAGCAAAACCATTCTTCTTTATTGTAACCCATTCTTATCCTTTTGTTTATTTTCTAGACCGAAATGCTCTTGGCACTTGACTGTGAGAGATTTGAAGACCAAAATAAAAGAAAGCAGGATTTCTACTGTAGCATGCCGAAACAGTTAAGAACATTTAAGAGTGGCATTGGTCCTATTGACAAATATGTTTAGTGGAAGTGAAGAAAGGGTATTTTTTTGTAACAATTATTCAGGAGGTTTATTATGAGCATGATTCTTTACATAAGTGTGGCGGTTATCGCCGTTGCCTTTCTTTATCTCGTCATTTCTATTTCCAAAACCCTTCAATCTGTTCAACGCACGTTACATTCAGTAGCTGGAACACTCGAAGGGGTTGAAAAGCAAATGATTGGGATTACGACTGAAACGACAGCTTTACTGCATAAAACGAACTTGTTGGCTGATGATATTCAAAAGAAATCTGAATCGCTTAATACGGTAGTGGATTCTGTCAAAGGGGTAGGAGAATCCATTCAAGGATTAAATCATTCGATTCAAAGCGTTTCGAAGACGGTTTCCAAACAAGTCGAGTCGAACAAAGAGAGTGTAGCACAAGTTGTACAATGGAGTAATGTTGCTTTAGACATTTGGGACCGTGTGAAGGCAAGAAAGCAGCAAACGACAAATGAGCATGATCCTTTGCATACACCAGAGAAGAAAAGACGCTCCCGAATGTATGGGTGATTATAGATTCCTTTTCTAGTATGTTCATCTTCTTAGGTCAACCTAGTTATTGTTCCTAAGGAATTCCATAAGCAACAACCTATTTATATAGACAATAATGAAGAAAAGAGGGGATTGTGTATGGCAAAAGAGGGGTTAAGCAATAAAGACTTTTTACTTGGAACTGTTATCGGCGGATTAGTGGGAGCCGCAACAGCTTTGCTACTGGCTCCTAAGTCTGGAAAAGAAATTCGTACAGACATTAATGACCAAGCAACGTATGTACGCTTGAAAACAGAGCAGATGACTAACACTGCATGGGAAAAAGGTCAAAATTTAGCAGGAAACGCTAAGGATAAAACAATTCAGCTATCCGATGCTATTTCCATCCAATCCTCACAAGTAGTCAATAAAGTAAAAGAGATGACGAAAACAAGTGGAGAACAAGAGGAGCTACCACCTGAAAGCTTGCAAGTGCTCGAGGATGAGGTGGAAAGCGAATCAATCTCTCCTGTCACAGAGGATGTGCAAGAAAAACTAGAGGAAGCGAAACAAACTTTCGATAAAGTAGAGCAAGAGCAAAGTGCAAAATTGTAATGGCTTGTTCTTATGCCTCATATCCTTTTTGGATATGAGGCTTTCAATTTGTGGGGAGAAGGAAAAAGGTGATATGATAACTACACAATCATTTTTCATAAGGAGCGATAAAGGTGGAAAAAATCACGACAGTTGAGCAATTTAATAGCATTTTAAAAGAGAAAGAGGAATTTTTATTTCTTAAACATAGCATTACCTGCCCAATAAGCAAAGCGGGGTATGATGAGTTTGCTAAGTATGCAGATGAGCATTCGAGCATTACTGCCTATTTCTTACATGTTCAAGAAGCAAGAGAGCTATCTAATTACATTGCAGAAAAATTTGGGATTAAGCATGAATCTCCTCAAGCCTTTGTCATTAAAGGTCAAGACGTGAAATGGCATGCTTCTCATTGGAATATCACAGCAAAGGCCTTACAAGAACAGATCTAAACGCAATTGGATTGGAAGAGCGGCGGAATAGTATGTGAACATCGTTTTGGCTCATGGAGTAAAAGATGATTTAAAGGGTGACAAGCAACGAGAAGTTGGTTATAATATGACCTAATCATTGCAGGACCAACTAGAGCTATTCCCTTAGTGAGGTACGATAGATAAAAACGTTCTCTCGTAGAGAAACTGTGTGGAAAGTCTTCTGCAAAGGTGTAGAAGACTTTTCTCCATTTCCAAATGTCTCTTAAAAGGGCTGACTGCTGCGGTTCGGTTCAAGATGGCGGCAGAAAGGACTCAGTGTTTTTGACGAAAGGCGAGAGTTCATGTAAATTGCTTGTAAAGTAATTGCGGTCGGTATAAAGAGTATCGTATAGTAATAACAAGGCATCAGAGCTTTTATACATAATTACAATAGGCAATTTAAGGACAAACTAATATAAAATGTGTTTGATACAAGGAGTGTTGTGTTGTGAACGTAACAATATATGATGTAGCAAGAGAAGCGAATGTATCGATGGCAACGGTTTCTCGGGTTGTAAACGGCAATCCGAATGTGAAACCTTCCACAAGAAAGAAAGTCATGGAAACGATTGAGCGCTTAGGGTATCGTCCGAATGCGGTAGCACGGGGATTAGCAAGCAAGAAGACGACAACTGTAGGGGTTATCATTCCAGATATTTCAAGTATTTTTCATGCCGAGCTGGCGCGTGGTATTGAAGATATTGCCACGATGTATAAGTACAATATTATTTTAAGCAACTCTGACCAAAATAAAGATAAAGAATTGCATTTATTGAACACAATGTTAGGCAAACAAGTGGACGGAATTGTGTTCATGAGCGGGAATGTAACCGAAGAGCATGTAGAAGAATTGAAGAAATCTCCAGTGCCGATTGTATTAGCGGCTTCGATTGAAGGATCAGGACAAATTCCTTCTGTAAACATAGATTACGGCCAAGCTTCTTATGATGCGGTCCAGCATTTGATTGAAAAAGGGCATCGTAATATTGCGTTTGTCACAGGCCCTCTTGAAGAGCCAATCAATCAGCAAAAGCATATGTATGGATACCGTAAGGCGTTGGCGGAAGCAAATATTGAATATAACGAAGAGTATGTTGTTACAGGAGATTATACGTATGATTCTGGGGTCGAGGCAATTGAAAAGCTTCTCCAAGAAGATGAAAAGCCAACTGCGGTGTTTGTTGGTACAGATGAAATGGCTCTAGGTGTTATTCATGGTGCCCAAGATCAAGGATACACAGTGCCAGATGATATTGAAATCATCGGTTTTGATAATACAAAATTAGCGACAATGGTCCGCCCGCAACTATCAACAGTCGTCCAGCCAATGTATGACATTGGAGCAGTTGCAATGCGATTGTTAACGAAATATATGAACAAAGAAGAAGTGGACAGCCACATTGTCCAGCTTCCTCATCGAATTGAGTTCCGAAAATCAACGAAATAAACAAGTATGAAAAAGACCTGTCATGAAAATCCTGTAATAGAGGATTTGGTGACGGGTCTTTTTCTTTGAAGAGGTTCCTAGTTAGAGTAGATATGCTAGGAATTTTTCAATGTTTTTTCACTTGTCCATGTAAAGGGTATAACAATTTTTGTACTGTCTGGGCATTTTTTTCTGTAATTTCTTGTTTGCGTGGGATGGGTTCGTATAAGTGCTCGCCATCATCCCAGTGGATAGCAAGCGGGACTGGCGCGAAGGGTTTCCATTTTTCCAGCCACGAAGGTGGAAGTGGTCCTCGTATATCTTGCTGTCCTGTCATTTCTAGCCAAATAAATGCCCATGCTCTCGGCACAACGCGCCAAATATCATATCCACCTCCTCCAACGGCAATCCACCGTCCATCACAATATTGATGAGCAAGCTCATGGGCAATTTTCGGGATATGGCGGTAAATCTTTGTGGTGGCACAAAGGTGAGTGAGCGGGTCATAGTAATGGGAGTCTGTCCCATTCTGAGTCAAAATGACATCCGGACGGAAAAATTCCGTAACAGCTTTTAAGGAAGTTGTGTAAGCATCAATCCACGACTCGTCTTCTGTATAGGCATCAAGTGGAATGTTAAAAGAATAGCCATAACCTTTTCCGTGTCCTCTTTCATTAATCCCCCCTGTTCCTGGGAATAAGTAACGTCCTGTTTCGTGGATAGAGTAGGTACAGACTTGGTCGTCGTCGTAAAAGGTCCACTGCACTCCATCTCCATGATGGGCATCTGTATCTATGTACAGCACTCTTGCTCCGTAGTTTTTTTGAATGTATTTAATCGCAACAGAGCTGTCATTGTATATACAAAACCCAGAGGCTTTCCCTCGAAACCCGTGGTGAAGTCCCCCTCCTAAGCTCAAGGCATGCTGGGCTTTCCCGTTCATTACGTAATCGACGGCTGTCAAAGTTCCTCCGACGAGCCAACTGCTCGCTTCATGCATATTCGGAAAGATAGGAGTGTCCTCTGTTCCTAGACCATAGTCGCCGGCCTCTTCTTGTGGCAGCTTTCCTGCACTGGCTAATTGAACAGCTCGAATATAGCTGGGGTCATGGACAAGCTCTAGCTCTTCCTGAAGAGCAATGCGGGGAGGGATGATGAGCGGTTCAGACAACGCGTGTGCTTCGCGCAGTAATTCGTATGTCAATTTAACCCGTAATTGATTGAAAGGATGATTATTACTAAATTTATAATTTAAAAACGAATCAGAGTAAATGAAAACAGCCTCTTTTTTCATGGTGTAATCCCCGGTATATTAGGCCATAGTACGGTATATCCATGGTCTTTTAATTTAGTAATAATCACGGTTGGGTTTAACGTTTGAATACGAAAGACAATCACTTTATATTGTTCATCTTTGTTAGGATATACGAGCACACTTAAAATGTTGATATTCGATTCTCGGAAAAGAGACGTGACCTCGCTTAAAACACCTGCTTTATTTTCCACTTTGACCTCAATTTGTGATCCAGGCTGATGAACACCTGTTAGCTGAATGAGCGTGTGCAAGATGTCTTTTTCAGTAACAATTCCAACAAGTTCATTCCCTTTTACAATTGGAAGACATCCAATTCGGTAGTCGTAAAATACAGCCGCGATATCTTCCACAAAATCAAGCGGATGAGCAGTAATAACATTTGTCTTCATAATTTCTTTAATAGGTTTTTCTAAATCTTCCAAATGAGTATTCCGATGGAAGATGGAGGGGCTTGCATCTCGCACGTCCCGGTCTGATATAATGCCTACTAGCTGTAATTCATCATCGAGAATAGGGATATGACGAATATTAAAGCGGTGCAGCACTTCCATAGCTTTAGCGATAGAATCGTACTGATTCAGTGTGATAATGTCTCTTGTCATCATTTCTTCCACAATCATTTTAAACGACTCCCTTGTTCGTAAAATCATCATAGACTATTAATACATAAAACGGTTTTGGAAGCGTAGCTGATCAAATTGCTGAATCGAATCCGTATCGACCCTTTTGCCAATGCGAGCCATTAAACAATTGGCAGGATGTGAGCAAATTTCTGGGTCATCAGTCGCAAGCCAAATAAGTCCACCTGAGTTCATCATTTTTTCCATGATTTTTCGATATTCCCAAACGTTAAGTCCCGTTCCTTTTAAGTCCCAATGCCAATAATACTCGGTTGTAATAATGATATAGTCTTCCATGGCATCATCCATCATGGAAAGTTCTAATAGATTCTTTCCAATGGAAAAGCTTCGGAATGGTGGAGCAACTTCTATAGCACCTAATTCGATTAAATTATCCATGTTTCCTTCAGACCATCGTTCGAGCGGGTCAGGATAAAGATAGGTCGTATAACCTACAATCATATCATCATGACGCGCAATAATGATACGCCCTTCAGGTAAGCGTGCAATTTCAATTAATGCTTTTTTTTGTTCAGGAGGGGGTCGAAATGCGACTAGCTGCTCATGAAACTGAAGTTGTTCGATTGCAGTAGAAGAGACAGGCCCTTCAATGACAATCGTTCCGATAGAGGTTGTCAGCTCTTTGCAATGGTAAGTTTTTTTGTGATTCAATTTATTCACCACCCTGGTTAGTCAAACACCGTATCCAATTGTATTATACAATAAAAGACGGAAAATAAAGTATTTTCTAAAAAATAATAACAGATAACAGGAAATTTATAGGTGAGAGAGAATATCTTTAGCATGAAATGTAAAATAATTTAAAAGAATATTTTAAAAATTGAGAAAAAACACAAACTATATTATAATAAAGTTTGTAAAAAATATACATAAGCAAGGGGGATTTTGGGATGAAACTGGAAGCGCTTGCTGTAACTAAAGGGGATAACAACTTAGAGAACTATACAACAACATATCAATCCTTCAATTGGGAGGAAACTGAAAAACAATTTTCATGGTACGAAACAGGGAAAGTGAATGTAGCGTATGAAGCGATTGATCGTCATGCTGCATCTTACCGTAAAAATAAGGTGGCCCTCTACTATCGTGATGGTTATCGTGATGAAAAATACACGTATAAAGAAATGAAAGATTTTTCGAATAAAGCAGCCAATGTATTAAAAGATGCCGAGGTCGAAAAAGGTGATCGAGTATTTATCTTCATGCCTCGTTCACCAGAATTATATTTTACCGTGCTCGGCGCGATTAAGTTAGGAGCAATTGTAGGGCCTTTGTTTGAAGCTTTTATGGAAGGAGCGGTAAAAGACCGTCTTGAGGATAGTTCAGCAAAAGTACTTGTGACGACACCAGAATTGCTTCACCGTGTTCCAGTCGATGAGTTGCCTGCTTTAAAGCATATTTTACTGGTTAGTGACGATGTGAAAGAAGAAGGAGTTTATCTTGATTTTAACAAGCGGTTGGCCTCAGCGAGTAAAGAGTTGGAGATTGAATGGGTAGATCGCGAAGATGGACTGATTCTTCACTATACGTCAGGGTCAACCGGCAAACCGAAAGGTGTTCTTCATGTCCATAATGCGATGGTACAGCATTATCAAACAGCAAAATGGGTGCTGGATTTGAAAGAGGAAGACATCTATTGGTGTACAGCTGATCCGGGTTGGGTAACAGGCACTTCTTATGGAATTTTTGGTCCTTGGTTAGTGGGCGCATCTAATGTGATTATTGGAGGACGGTTTAGTCCTGAGTCTTGGTATCAAGCTTTAGAAGATTACGGTATAAGCGTATGGTACAGTGCTCCGACTGCTTTTCGTATGTTAATGGGTGCTGGTGATGAATTGGTCAAAAAATATGATTTAAGTGCCCTTCGTCACGTATTAAGCGTAGGTGAACCGTTAAATCCTGAAGTGGTCAGATGGGGGATGAAAGTGTTCAACAATCGCATTCATGATACGTGGTGGATGACAGAAACAGGAGGGCAGCTCATTTGCAACTATCCTTGTATGGAGATTAAGCCTGGTTCGATGGGGAAACCAATTCCAGGTGTACAAGCCGCCATTGTCGATGATCAAGGCAATGAGTTGCCTCCTTACCGGATGGGGAACTTAGCGATTAAAAAAGGGTGGCCTTCCATGATGAGAGCGATTTGGAACAATGAAGAAAAGTATCAATCGTATTTCCTTGCTGGTGATTGGTATGTATCAGGGGATTCTGCTTATATGGACGAAGATGGATATGTTTGGTTCCAAGGACGTATTGATGATGTTATTATGACATCGGGGGAACGGGTAGGGCCGTTTGAAGTGGAAAGTAAGCTTGTGGAGCATCCGGCGGTAGCTGAAGCAGGGGTAATTGGAAAGCCTGACCCAGTTCGTGGAGAAATTATTAAAGCGTTCGTGGCGCTTCGCGATGGATATTCTCCGTCAGACGAGTTAATTGAAGAGATTCGACAATTTGTTAAAAAAGGTTTGGCTGCACATGCAGCACCAAGAGAAATCGAGTTTCGTGATAAATTACCGAAAACAAGAAGCGGTAAAATTATGCGACGTGTATTAAAAGCTTGGGAACTTAACTTACCGGCAGGCGACTTATCAACAATGGAAGATTAAAGATAAAATGAAGTAATTGATAAGGTTTGTTTTAATTCTTCGGTACGACCGCTCTTTGGTTATGGTGAAGTGTTAGACTGACGCATATAGTTACGTTAATCTTTCTTAGTTTAAAAGAACTTGGCAAGAAAACCACTCATTCAATGGGAGGATGTTTTCGGTCGAGTTCTTTTAGGTGGGAAAGTGAATGGCTCATGGGGGAATAAGCTTTTCGTATCAGGTGATATCCAACCTTGAATAGATGGGTATCACCACTTTTTGTATATTCAAATCATTTATATCGATTGTACTACTTGAATTTGAATGCAAAATGTTTCATAATACATACTGTATGGACTCTTTATTTACGGACCATAATAAATACTAAATATGATAAGCGCATTGATCGGAATAAGTAGTCGTTATTTCACTGTTATAGAGAGCTGGTGGTGGTGAGAACCAGTACATAAATAATGGACGAAGTACATCCGTGAGCATCTTTTGTGAACAATCGAAAAAACGGTTCAGTAGCAAAAGACGGTTTGACCGTTATGTCTTTTTGAGCGGGAGTTTCATGGAAACTTCAACTAGGGTGGTACCGCGATACTCATCGTCCCTTGTTTTAGGGGCGATTTTTTATTTTGTCTAAAAAGGAGTAGGTTTTATGGATATTTTACAGGATTTGCAATTTAGAGGGTTAATTAATCAACAAACGGATGAAGAGGGATTACGAGAACTGCTGCAAAAGGAAAGTGTCAAACTTTATTGTGGATTTGACCCGACTGCAGACAGTCTTCATATTGGTCATATGCTTCCAGTTTTAATTTTACGTCGTTTTCAACAAGCAGGCCACCAACCGATTGCTCTTGTTGGTGGAGGCACGGGTTTAATTGGTGATCCGAGCGGAAAGAAAGCAGAGCGTACGTTAAATGAAAAAGAAACGGTCGCGTTCTTCAGTCAGCGTATTAAAGACCAGCTTTCCCGTTTCTTAGACTTTGAGCGTGACGAGAATCCAGCAACAATTGCGAACAACTATGATTGGATTGGATCTTTAGACGTCATTACGTTTTTACGTGATATCGGAAAAAATTTCGGTATTAACTACATGCTGGCGAAAGATTCGGTTCAATCCCGTATTGACACTGGTATTTCATTCACAGAGTTCAGCTACATGATCTTACAATCATATGACTTTTTGAATCTATACCAAAACTATGATTGCAAACTTCAAATTGGTGGTAGTGACCAATGGGGAAATATTACAGCCGGAATGGAATTAATTCGCAAAACTGAAGAAAACGCAAAAGCTTTCGGTTTAACAGTCCCACTTGTGACAAAAGCTGATGGAACAAAATTCGGTAAAACAGAAGGCGGAGCAATTTGGCTGGATCCGGAAAAAACATCACCATATGAGTTTTACCAGTTCTGGATTAACACAGATGACCGAGATGTTGTGAAATACTTAAAATACTTTACTTTCTTATCTCATGAAGAAATTATCGAGCTGGAAAAACAAACGGTCGAAGCACCTGAGAAACGCGCAGCTCAAAAAGCGCTAGCAGCAGAAATGACAAAGCTTGTGCATGGAGAAGAGTCATTAAACCAAGCGATTAAAATTTCAGCAGCATTATTTAGCGGTAGCATTGCTGAACTAACAGCCGAAGAAATTAAGCAAGGATTTAAAGATGTTCCTTCTTATGAGCATAAAGGAGAAGAAATCGCATTAATCGATCTTCTCGTAAACAGCAAAATTTCTCCGTCTAAGCGCCAAGCTCGCGAAGATATTTCGAGTGGGGCAATTTATATTAATGGTGAACGCGTCCAAGAGCTAGATAAAATGATCACAGCAGAAGATCGCATTGAAGGTCAATTTACGGTGATTAGACGAGGGAAGAAGAAATACTACTTAATCAAATATTAAAAATAGAATTGTGGGGCCTAAAGGGCAGGCCCCACAATTCTATTTTTGAAAAGGTCCTTTTATCAAAAATTGTTTTATGACGAGCTTTGATAGAAAGGCCTTTTTCTTTATTATTAACTGTTTAAGTCATATGGGGAAATTTCAATATAACAGAAAAACTTCGTCCATAATAAAAAAAAATCCTGCGCCAAAGAGCAGGATTTTTTTTATTAACGAGAGTAGAACTCTACGATTAATGCTTCGTTGATCTCAGCAGCTAATTCAGAACGCTCAGGTAAACGAGTGAATGTAGCTTCTAATTTCTCAGCATCAAATGTTAAATAGTCAGGTACGAAGTTGTTTACTTCGATAGCTTCTTTAATTGAAGCGATGTTGCGAGATTTTTCGCGAACAGAGATTACTTGACCTGGTTTTACGCGGTAAGATGCGATATCTACGCGCTTGCCATCAACTAAAATATGACCGTGGTTAACTAATTGGCGAGCTCCACGACGAGTGCGAGCAAGACCCATACGGTATACTAAGTTATCAAGGCGAGCTTCTAAAAGAATCATGAAGTTTTCACCGTGCTTACCAGTCATTTTACCAGCAGCAGCGAAGATTGTACGGAATTGACGCTCATTTACACCATACATGTGGCGTAATTTTTGCTTCTCTTGTAATTGTAAACCGTACTCAGATAATTTTTTGCGTTGACCAGGACCGTGTGGGCCTGGAGCGTAAGGACGCTTTTCTAATTCCTTACCTGTACCGCTTAATGAAATGCCTAGACGACGAGATAATTTCCAACTTGGACCAGTATAACGAGCCATTATGACTCCTCCTTATGTTTTTATTTCGTATGAAACAAAAACAGACACACTCTTACGATATGGTCATTTTATTTTCATGTATCCTCGCTCTAGCAGCAGAGAGTTACACGATACACCTCTCAAATAAGAGGAATAAAATGAGAACATAAAGAAGTTTGTATAAGCTGCATATTTCACACAAAAAACATTATATGATTTTTATAACCTCATGTCAAGAATGTTTTAACAACCCTTCATTTTGGCTAAATATAATTTTAATAATTTTTTAATAGGAAAATGGTGGAGAATTCATATATAATAGAAATATTAGGCAATAAAGTACGGTTATTAAATATCGTGGGTGATTTTAAATGATTAGTGTAGAAAAACACCAGTTAGACCTGATAAAAGCTGAATTTTTTAATCTTTTAACTAAAAATAATACAAGCTTTCCTGTGAAAAAGGTGGCAGGAGAGATGGCTCAGGTCATTTGCAGTCTTTTACACGTGAAGGAAGTTGCCTTTCTTCTTAAAGGCTGGAATAGCGATCAGAAGCAACAAGAGTTTTTTTCATGTACAACCGAAGGAGACAAACAGGATTTTTCCGATTTTTTAAATATTTTAGGGTGCAGCCACACAGAAACATGTAGTTGTCTGAACCAAGAACCGAAGCAGGATAAAGATATTACAGCCGTTCCTTTAATCATGGATGAGGAAAGGACGGGGTGTTTGTATATAAAGGTAAATGATGGGGAAGAAAAAACGCTTTCCTTCTTTTCAGCATTGGGAATTGAATGTGTGCGTTTATTGAATTTTGCTTATGGCTATGAACAAAATTCCATCCAGCAAAAACGATATGAACAACTGTATCGTGTGACAACTAAATTCCATTCATCAATGGACATGAATGACGTATTGGTGGAAGTCATTCAGACGCTGAAAGAAGTATATCCTACGTTTGAGTATTATTTGTTGCTTTCACATGATTATGGAAGTCATGAGCATTTACCGATTAAGTATTTAAAATACGATGGGGACAATGTCAGTATGACAGCCATGGAGTCTTACGTGACAGGGTCTGTTCAAATCGATAAAAATGAAGCGGAAGATCGCTTCGTGCTATACGCTCCATTGAATGGAAAGCAAGGGATATATGGAATTTTACAAGTGATTGCGCGTGATACGGTGTTTCTTCGAAAAGAAGAAGTGAAGTTTATTTCATTATTGGCCAATACGGCAGGCAGTGCTTTAGAAAATGCTCAGTTATATCATCAATCAAGAAAGTTGATTGAAGACTTAAAGCTCATTAACGAAACATCACACCGCCTTAATTCCAGTTTGCGCTTAGCTGATACTATCGGATTTATGTCCAAGCAAATTCGCAAATCGTTTGGCGCCAGCGAAGTAGGATTTGTATTATTTGCCGACGAACACAATTTCAAAAAATTACCTGGGAGTACAGACTTCTTTTCATCTTCAGATGCTGAAAAATATGTCCAGCTCGTATATGGAGAAATGGCGAAAGAAAAAGATTCTCTTTTTATTAATGAAGCATCTACAAGCTTTGGGGAAGAGCTTTCTCAATTTCAATCCATTATGGCAGTGCCTATGATGCAGGGAGGAGAAATTAAAGGTGCAACGATTGTTCTTCATGAGAAAGCCTATTTCTTTTCCTTTGACAATTTTAAATTACTTCAATCACTTGTGCATCATTCGACTCTCGCATTTACGAACTCTATGCTTCGTGAAGAGTTGGAAAAGCTTGTTGTAACGGATTATTTGACAAAGCTTTACTCCCGTAACTATTTGGATGAGCAAATTCAGCGGTCGATGGATACGGATGAGTTTGGTACGTTTCTTTTAATTGATATTGATAATTTTAAAAAGGTCAACGATACGTATGGTCATCAAATTGGGGACCAAATTATTATTCAAATTGCCCAGATTATGAGAAATCATATTCGAGACAATGATATTGGAGCGAGATGGGGTGGAGAAGAACTTGCTGTTTATCTGCCTTCCGTTCCATTGGATATTGGAGCTCAAATTGCTGAACGGCTTGTTCAAAAAGTAGAAGAGTTTACCAATCCAAAAACGACCATTTCATGCGGCGTCTCCTTTTGGGAAAGGGATGTGGAAGATTCTGTTCAACGGCTGTTTAACCGTGCCGACGAAGCTTTATATAAAGCAAAACGTTTTGGCAAAAATCAAGTGGTCATTCAAAGTGAAGATTTATTTAAAGCACAATAGTTCTCTTTTAGAGAGAAAACGAATAAGAAAAGGGTGGTTAATAAGGGCGGGAATCGTCCTTATTAACCACCCTTTTTACTTATAAAAAAGTAACAAGTGTTTCAACAAATTTTTCAAGGTATTGCTGGTCAATCTCATCAAAACGATCTTTAATCGGACTGTCGATATCCAATACTCCGATAAGCTCGCCGTCTTTAATCATCGGGATTACAATTTCAGATTGAGACGCTGCATCACAAGCAATATGCCCAGGGAATTGATGAACATCAGCTATACGTTCTGTCGTGCGATTTTGAGCAGCTGTTCCACAAACGCCTTTTCCATAAGGGATTCGTACACAAGCTGGTAACCCTTGGAATGGACCTAATACGAGTTCATTCTCTTCTGCTGTATAAAATCCTACCCAGTTAATGTCCGTTAAAAATTGATTAAGTAAAGCAGAAGCGTTCGCTAAGTTAGCGATTGGGTTTGTTTCACCAGTAAGTAATGCTTGTAGTTGTTTAATGACAAGTTCGTAATTTTTTTCTTTTGAATGGCTATAATTTTCGACATGAAACATAAGAAATCCCTCCGTTTTTTATGGAAAAATGTTAATTTTAGCAAAATAAGTCACTTCTTTCCCAACTTTGTCGAGAGAATTAAGAAGGGAAGAAAAGGGTCAAAAAAGAATTTGTATAGTAAGTTGATGGACTAATGACTAATTTTGTCATACTAAGTCTATTTTTTCAATTTTTCTGTTTTTCACTAAGTCATAGTTGCTCCGTTTATACCGTCCCAAGCAAGAAGGATCTCTTTGTCATCCATTATCTTAATAGATTGATGTCAGAGAGGAACTCAATGGAAAGGTGTGTCTAAAATGGCTGTGAAATCAAAAACAAAAGAAAAAGTAATAGATGCTGCGGTGTTGTTGTTCAATACAAAAGGTTTTGATGGGACTTCTGTAAGAGAAATTGCCAAAAAAGCTAATGTGAATGTTGCGAATATCTCCTACTATTTTGACAGTAAAGAAGGATTGCTGGAACATTTAGTGACTTCCTTTTTTGAAGGCTATATTGAATTACTCGAACAAATCGCTGTGACCTTCAAACATCAGTCACCGAAACAATGTTTAATTCATGTAGTTCGATCTATCATGGAGTATCAGCATGAACATAGGCATGTAGCGCGAGTGGTATACCGCCAAGTTTCTCTTGATACCATGTTTATTCGGGAAATCATGACAACCTACTTGGCTAAAGAAAAGTATATTTTAACCGACCTTCTTGAAAAAGGGGTGCGGCAAAAGGAATTTAGGCGCTTAAATAGTCCATATATTATCATGCAGTTAAAAGGGATGCTGACGACGCCTTATTTGCACTCTCAGTATTTGTCAGAAGTCTTGTATGTGTTGCCCCATGAACCTTATTTTATTAAACAGTATACAAAAGAGGTAGAAAAATGGGTAACAGAAATTATTTGTACAGCACCTGATTCGCTATACATCAGCCTTTAAAAAGTTCCGAAAACCCTTGTCCTAAATCCGTCGCACGATGGGCATCTGACCCATAAATGAGAGGGATTTTTTTCTTTTTCGCTTCTTCTGCTACCCATTGCGGTGGATAGACCTCCTGACAAAGTGGTTTAAATAATCCAGCCGCATTATAGTCTAACTCTAGATTAAAATGGCTCATGCGGTTTAACAGATGAATAATATCAGGTCGGAAATCGACGGAGCATGGGAATTTTCGCTGGAATTTATGGACTAACGTAATATGACCAATCCTTTTTGGTTTATAAGATCCCAAATCGCATTCAATTGAAGCTAGAACTGTATTGAAGTAAGCCTTGTATACTGCTTCAACCGTTCCAAAATCCTCAATCATTTCTGCAAATACGTCTTCACTATAGTCTAAGCAATAATACGTTTCTCCCTTTTTAATAAAGTGTACGGATAAAAGACTATCGTCTAGATGAGGGCCGTATTCCTTCAAAAAGGCGGTGGTTTCTTTTTCATACCCTTCAATATAATCCACTTCGAGACCAACCTGAATCGTCAATTCCTTTTTATAGGTCTCTTTTACGGTTTGAACGGCTAATAAATATCGCTCTAGGTCGGCCAGTTGAATGGCGCTGTCTTGCAGTGGAGTGGGGTCGGTAAATCCTGCTGGAAGCGGAGCGTGTTCTGTAAATGAAATTTGTTTGAAACCAGATTGGATGGCTTGTTCGATGTATTGCTCAAGTGAGTCGCTGGAACCGTGTGGGCAAAATGGTGTATGAATATGGCCGTCAATTTTCACGTTTATAACCTCCTGTAAATATGTAATAAAATGCGTTATGCCAATTTTATAAGAAATATGCAAGAAACTGCCAATATTTTATATAAAAAAACGAAAATTTTTCTCAAAAACCTTGCTGAACATGGTATCATAAAAACATTGACGAAAAATTTTTTAACCGGCTTTTTATAGCCGCTTTTACATAAAAGTATGTGTTTAAAAAACAGGATGAAAAGAGCTGGGAAGTTCACAAAAGCGCAGTCTTAGAAAGCAGGTTGTATGCTTTTCGTGTTCGCCTAAGAAGAGACAGTCTGCTGTCGAAGTTCTCGCTTTTTCCAATTTTTGAATCACCTAAAAAAACGGAACAGTTTTATGGGACAGGGAGTGTAAGGGAGCTTACTATGGAACTCACAATCGCGCTTATTATTTTAGTAGTTGGATTGATTATTTATGGATTTTATTCCAGAAAGCAAATATATAAAGACGTAGATCGATTAGAAGCGATGAAAATGGAATTGATGCACATGCCTGTCGCAGAAGAGATTTCGAAAGTGAAAGAACTGAACATGACAGGGGAAACAGAAGAGTTGTTTGAGCGATGGAGAGAGCAATGGGATGACATTGTAACAGCCGAGCTGCCTAAAATTGATGAGCTTCTGTTTGAAACAGAAGAAGCAGCAGATAAGTATCGCTTTAAAAAGGCGAAGCAATTGGTGATTCATATTCAAGAATCCCTAGATGAGATTAAGGGGAATATCCAGAAAATTTTGGATGAACTTCAAAATCTAATTGGCAGTGAACAAAGCAATCGTCATGATAGCGAGGCGCTTGAGCAATTTTACCGTGATGTGAAAAAGAAATTGCTCGCTCATCGTTATACATACGGCAAAGCAGAGGAAAATTTAGATCAAGCTTTGTCAGAGATTAAAGAGCGATTCACAGTGTTTGAAGAAGCAACAGACAATGGGAATTATCTTCAAGCGCGTGATATTGTACTCGGAATTCAACAAGACTTAACGACCATTAATGAATACTTGGAAGTCATTCCGAAAATATTAACAGATTGTCAGACGACGTTACCAGCACAACTAGAGGAACTGACCGATGGGTATGAGGAAATGTGTGAACAAGGCTATGTGTTGGATCATTTACAAGTGAATGAAACAGCGGAAACGTTGGCCGATGACTTGAAATGGATTATTGAACAAGTAGAAGATTTAAACGTGGAAGAGGCACAGTTTCGATTGGTAGAAGTGAATGACATGATTGAACAGCTCTATGATGCTCTTGAAAAAGAAGTCTATGCGTATCACGAGATTCATAAAGAATCGGGCCATATTTCGTCTCTTCTCAAACAGCTTCAAGATAAGAATAAAGAATTAAAAGAAGAAACGCTTTTTGTGCAGCAAAGCTATCAGTTGAATGAACAAGACTTAGCTGCCTACCATAAAACAGACCGAGAATTAAAACGGTTATCTAATCTGTATTATAGTGTGGCTAATAAAATTGTTGAGCACAATCTTGCATATACGGTCATTCAAGAAGAATTGAATGAAGTATCCATTCACCTTCAGCATGTGCACGACCAACAGCAGTCGTATATTGAAATCTTACAGACATTACGTAAAGATGAGCTGGCGGCAAAAGAAAAAATTCATGAATTACGCAAACAATTAGTGGAAGCTAAACGCCTTATTCAAAAAGGAAACTTGCCTGGCGTACCGATTGAGTACAAGGAGCGTGTAGAGGAAGCAAAACATGCTCTTCAAGCGGTAATGGGGAAGTTAGAGGAAAAACCGCTGAATATCAGTAAGGTTAATAATTTACTGGAGCAAGCGATTGAGGCGGTTCAACTCACTTTTAAAGAAACGGAAGAGATGCTTCACGAAGCGTTCCTTGTAGAACAAGTCATTCAATATGGGAACCGATATCGTAGCCGTCATCCGTTTGTAGCACAATCCCTTCAAGAAGCGGAAGAACTGTTCCGAAAATATGACTATCATGCGGCCTTGCAGCAGGCTGCTAGTGCAATTGAACAAGTAGAACCAGGAGCGGTAGAACGTTTAGGTTCGCTTGTTGCAAAAGGATAAAAAGAAATGAAAGAAAGTCTCGTTACGTAATCCTTCATGGCAAAGGGTTCACATAACGGGGCTTTTTTTCTAGTGTGTCCAGTTTTAAAAAATGACTTAAATGTGATAACATAAGTTGATATTTGCCAAGCTGTGCGCACTAAGGAGGTTTAGGCAATGATATACTTGGATAACAGTGCAACGACGCCACCTTATCAAGAGGTAATTGACTCCTTTTCAAAGGTGTCTGCTCGTTATTATGGAAACCCCTCTTCTCTTCATCAATTTGGAATAGAAGCGGAAAATTTGTTAACGAGAGCTCGGCAGCAGGTGGCAGAATTATTGGGCGTTCAATCGAAGGAAGTGGTATTTACTTCAGGGGGAACGGAAGGAAATAATCTGGCCATTAAAGGAGCTGCCTTGCAGTATCAACAGAGAGGAAAGCATATAATTACCACCACGATTGAGCATGATGCAGTTCATGAGCCGTTTCGACAATTGGAGCAATTTGGTTTTGAGGTGACGTATGTTCCGGTTGATGAAAATGGTTTTATCGATCCATCAGCTATTCAATCTGCAATTAGAGCGGATACGGTTTTAGTTTCCGTCATACATGTGAATAATGAAATAGGCTCAATCCAGCCGATTGAAGAAATCGGCAAGATGTTAAAAGAATACCCAAGAATTATTTTCCATGTCGATCATGTGCAGGGAGCAGGAAAAGTCCCGTTAAATATAAAAAAGGCTAATGTTCATTTATGTACCATTTCTGGACATAAATTTCACGGTTTAAAAGGTACGGGAGCACTTTATATAAAAGAAGGCATTACACTTTCGCCGCTTTTAAGCGGAGGGGCACAAGAGTTTCAGTTTCGGTCGGGTACGGAGAACGTAGCAGGAGCCGTTTCAATGGCGAAAGCGCTAAGAATGGCAATGGACCAATATGAAACAAATATTCAAGCAATGGCCGGTATGAAAGAAGCATTAAGAAAAGGGCTGCAACAAGAAGCCGGAATCATGATTAACACACCTAAGGTGCAAGCCGCACCACATATTCTGAACTTCACGGTAAAGGGAATTAAAGCGGAAGTGCTTCTTCACAGTCTTGAAGAGAAAGGGATTTTCGTTTCCACGACATCTGCTTGCTCCTCTAAAAAGAAACAACCGAGCAAAACATTGCTGGCTATCGGACGAAATGAAGATGAAGCGAACGCAGCTATTCGTTTAAGTCTATCGTATATGAACATAAAAGACGATGTGGACTATATTGTTCAGTCTATTTTATTATCTATTCAACAATTGAGAAAAGTAATGAGGGATTCCACATGATGTATGAATATATTTTAATTCGCTATGGCGAAATTTCTACAAAAGGTCAAAATAGAAAAAAGTTTGTCGATCGTTTAAAGCGGAACATTCAGAACGTATTGAGTCATTATCCAAAGATTTTAATTGAACAAACCCGCGATCGTATGTATATCCGTTTAAACGGAGAGCCGCATAAGCCCATTATGGTAGAGCTTCAAAAAGTATTTGGTATTCAAAGCTTCAGCTTAGCAGTGAAAGTGAACAATGATATCGAAGAAATCAAAAAAGCGGCGTTAGAAATTATGAAAGAGCATGATGAAGAACAGGCGACTTTTAAAGTAACAGCGAAAAGAGCGTATAAACAATTTGCGCTCGACACGAATGAGATTAACTATGCGGTTGGAAGCCATATTTTAAAAAATACAACGCACTTTACAGTAGATGTCCGTAATCCTCACATTAATTTACGGGTAGAAGTAAGAGAAGATGCCACATACATTACAAGCTTAAATGTTCCTGGGGCAGGAGGGCTGCCTGTTGGGACAGGCGGTAAAGCAATGCTCATGTTGTCTGGGGGGATTGATAGCCCTGTAGCGGGGTATTTAGCGATGAAGCGCGGTCTTGAAATTGAAGCTGTTCATTTTTACAGCCCACCATTTACAAGTGAGCGCTCCAAACAAAAAGTCATTGATTTAGCTCAAAAATTAACGAACTACAGTGGTAAGGTGAAAGTGCACATCGTTCCATTCACAGCCATTCAGCAAGCCATTCAAAAGCAAGTACCGGAAAATTATACGATGACGTCAACGAGAAGAATGATGCTGAAAATCACAGATCGTCTGCGTCATCGCCATCAAGGATTAGCTATTGTTACAGGGGAAAGTTTAGGGCAAGTAGCAAGTCAAACGTTAGAGAGTATGTTTGCTATTAATGATGTAACGTCTACACCAATTCTTCGTCCACTAATTACGATGGATAAAACGGAAATTATTGACATCGCGAAAGAAATTGACACCCATGATATTTCCATTCGTCCTTTTGAAGACTGCTGTACAATCTTTACTCCGGCCGCACCTAAAACAAGACCGAAATTGGATAAAGTCCAGCGCTATGAAGAGTTTGTAGACTTTGATGCGCTTATTGAAGAAGCGGTTGAGGGGACAGAAACGATCGAATTACTAGCAGGAAAACGTGAGAAAGCTTCTGTTGAAGAAGATTTATTTTGAAATGTAAAAAACTACCATGTTTTTTCTGTATGAAGCCATGTGTTTTTACACACTCTATACTCACAAGGAGGTGAAAACACATGGCAAACAACAATAACAGCAATCAATTAGTAGTACCTGGCGTACAACAAGCGATTGACCAAATGAAATATGAAATCGCATCTGAGTTTGGTGTAAACCTTGGTGCAGACACAACAGCTCGCGCTAACGGTTCAGTTGGCGGTGAGATTACAAAGCGCTTAGTTCAAATGGCTGAGCAACAACTTGGTGGCAGCGACTACTAATTTACAACAGAATATAAAATGGCTACAAAGAGTGGGGCTTGTCCCCACTCTTTTATATTACCCTTATATTGGGTTTTGATACGAATTAACCCATTTTTTGTATAATGAACTATAGAAAATGACATAAAAAAGGACACGGGCTGACGGCCTTCGTGTCCGATAAAGATAGCTTTAACCATCCTGATACATATGATTCAAATGTGAGATGCTTATAAAAATGTACGTTGAACTCGGCGCCAAAAGGAATTGTCTTTCAATTTCACGGTCTTAATTTGGCGATCGCTTAAACGGATAGAAAGCTCTTCGACGTGGCGTACACCTGATGCTTCGTTATCCATGCCAATGGTTGGATAATGATTATCTTCATTTAGTAGTTTTAACTTGAGTGTATGGACGTTGCTTAAGATAAAAGAAGACCCTAACGTACGGTACGTATTATTATTTAAAGAAGCGATTTCACTTACTTGCATACACGGCAGTAACGGGTCAACAACAGCTCCGTTAACCGATTTATTGTAAGCGGTGCTTCCTGTTGGTGTAGCAACAATCATTCCATCTCCACGGAATGTTTCAAAATGCAAGTCATTAATGTAGACATCCATTTCAAATGTTTTAATAAGAGTAGAACGTATAGAGCATTCATTTAAGCAATAGAATGAATAGGAGTTATTCACTGTTACATCCATGATAGGAAAACGTCTTACTTCTATGCTTTCGGTTGTCATCGCTTCTACCATTTTCACGGTATCATCAATATGAAAGTCACAATAAAAACTTGGGGCATTGGACGTTGAAATTCCTGCATATAAGCAATCGTCACGGAAGCCGGATTGGCGTACCGCTTGAAGGAACGCGCCGTCTCCACCTACAGCTACAATAATATTTGCTTCCTGAGCGTTGTCCACTAAATTAAACTGATATTCTTCGGCTAATTGGTGAAGCGATTGAATCTTCTCTAAAAGTTCTTCGCTTTTCTTGTAAAACAAATAAACATTACGACGATTCGGCATGTTGTCTCCCCCTTGTGTATGCGATAAATCAAGATGTAAAACATTTCTAGAAGTTGAAAAAGTTTGCTAAAATAATTATATCATTCTTTTAAGGATAGTTAAAAGAATTATTAAACAATTTAGAAGATTAAATCGGGAGGCTCTAGATGAATAAAAAAAGATGGATTGCATTAGTGGCTGCTGCTGGCTTGTTGTTCGTGTCCAATTTAGTTAGTTTTGCTTCGAATGCTATGTTTTCAGATGTAGGAGAAGAAGGAGTATCTAGCATTTTTCTAGGGATGAGTGAGGGATTTAACGAAACAGTTATTGAAGAGGGAGATCCCAATCGGAAGGTGCTTATTTTGGAATTAGACGGAGTTATCCAAGACACAGGAGACGCGTCTTCCCCTTTTATGAGTCAAGGTGGTTATCATCACGATCATTTTTTGGAGATGATTGATCAAGCGGAAAAAGATGAAAGTGTCAAAGCACTAATTATAAAAGTCAATTCTCCTGGTGGTGGAGTTGTGGAAAGTGCTGAAATACATAAACAACTAACAGACCTTAAAGAGAAAACGAAGAAGCCTGTGTATGTCTCAATGGGAACGATGGCAGCTTCGGGCGGTTATTATATCTCTACGGCGGCTGATAAAATTTACGCCATTCCTGACACGCTGACGGGTTCACTCGGAGTCATTATGCAAGGGATTAATTACAGTGGTTTGGCAGAGAAGTATGGGGTAAAGTTTGAGACAATCAAAAGCGGACCATACAAAGACATTATGTCTCCTTCGCGAGAGATGACAGCAGAAGAACGGGAGATTATGCAAACACTTGTTAATAACGCTTATGACGGGTTTGTTTCTGTTATCAAACAAGGGCGAAACTTATCCGAAGAAAAAGTCCGCCAACTGGCAGATGGGCGCATTTACGATGGAAGGCAAGCAAAGGAACTTGGATTGGTGGATGAACTTGGCTATATTGAAGATGTGATTGCGGATATTAAAAAAACAGCGTCCTTGAAGGATGCTCAAGTGGTTGAATATGACCAAAACTTTGGACTTCCGTTCTTTCTCTCAGCCGCATCACAACAGCTTTTTTCTGATGATGCAGAGTTGGCTAGTTTGATGAAAATGTTGTCTGAGCCAAATTCCCGCAGATTAATGTACTTATATGCAGAATAGGGGTGAAGAAATGACGGAACATGAACCGTACAGCGAACAACCGGAAGTTCCAATTCACACAACCGAAGAACAGGAGCAAGAAAAGGTATATGTATGGTATGCAGGTTTTTGGGTGCGAGTATGGGCTTATTTAATCGATTTAGTGGTTATCATGAGTTTACAGCGTTTGCTTATTACCTCATGGATTCATGAGTCTGGGAAAGAGTGGTTTTCTCCCGTTGGTATCGCTATGGCAGCAATTTTTTATTTATATTTTATTTTGATGACAAAAAGGTTCGGACAGACGCTTGGCAAAATGATTATAGGGTTGAGAGTTGTCAGTTTAAAAGAAGAACCGTTAACATGGTCAACGGTTATTTTTCGAGAGTTGATTGGAAGATACATTTCCAAAACAGCATTATTTCTTGGATATGCGGCTGTAGCCTTCACGAATCAGAAGAAAGGGATTCATGACTACTTCGCAGACACAACTGTTATTTATGAAAAACGCCCTGCATATTTAATGAAACAAGTTGCCGTGCAGCAAGCTTCCACAGAATGATAGAAACGTTTAAACGGTCTAGAGAGACAAATAGGGTCTCTCTAGACCGTTTTTTTCATGGTAGGGAAAGAAGAAGGTTTGATTTCTTTCACGGATGGAGATAATGGAAGGTTGAGAAGGAGTGAAGATTCGTGTTATGGCTGTGGCTTTTAGGAGCATGTTTTGGACTCATTTTACTTATTTCTGTTAGTAAGTTGAAGATTAAAGTTAATTTAAATCACGTACGAGATAACGATTTTTATCAAGTGAAATGTTCTTTATGGTTTGGGTTAATTCGCTACACTTATAAAATTCCCGTTGTCAAAGTCGACAAAGAGTCTTCTACGGTCGTTGTGAACGAAGAAACAGATCAAGGGAATTCATCCGCGCAAGAAGAACAGCAAGAGGAATGGAAAGATTACTCGGTACGGGATTTCACGCACTTTTTAGAGGAGACTAAACAGTTTCTTGAGCATGTGAAAGGTTTTCACCAAATTTTAAAACGCTTTTTGCGTCATGTGTCGATTGAACGTATTCGATGGAGCACCGCAATCGGTATAGGTGATGCTATGTATACAGGGATGGTAGTTGGCGCCATCTGGTCTCTGAAAGGGAGTACGATGGGCATTATTAGTCGGTATATGCGTATGAAGGACCAACCTTTAATGGAAGTACACCCTTCGTTTCAGTATGCTATCTCGGAAACACGCTTCCAATGTATGATTTCATTTCGAATCGGGCATGCTATTTTAACGAGTTTACGGATTCTCAAACATTGGAAAAAATTCAGCTCTAAGCGAACTGAACGCTTGCGCAATATTCAATCCGAGAAGGTTCATTCGGCAAAAATGTGAGGAGGCTACCATTATGTCAGAACATCCTATTAAAAGCTTAATGTCCACCGCGATGGAAAATTTGAAAGAAATGATTGATGTAAATACAATCATTGGCGATCCCGTCGAGACACCAGATGGAAGTGTCATTTTAACGGTTTCAAAGGTTGGTTTTGGATTTGCGGCGGGCGGAAGTGAATTTTCGGTCGACGGGCAAAAAAAATCAGGTCAAGGGGGACAATCTCAAGGGCAGGAGCAAGAACCGAAACTGCCATTTGGAGGAGGAAGCGGGGGCGGAGTATCAATTACGCCAATTGCTTTTTTAATTGTTAGTCCTTCCGGTATTAAAATGCTCCATTTAAACGAAGGCACACATTTAGTGGAAAAGATTTTAGACAATGCTCCACAAGCAGTGGAGAAAATTCAGCAGATGTTTAATAAAAATAACAATAACAGCAACGGACAGAACAATCAAAACTACAATCAACAAGGCTACTATGCTCAAAATCAGCAACAAAATCCGCAACAAGGGCCGTCCATGGGAATGTAATTACAAAATAGAGGCTGTTTGGAAAAGGATTCATTCCTTGTTTCTGACAGCCTCATTTTATATTTTAGAAGCCTTAGAAAAGAAGGAAAAGTTGAAATAATTGCATTCTTTAAAGATTGGCGATAAGATGTACAGTGTACATATTTTTCGAAGTAAAGGGAGGACATTTTCATGGCTGTAACGTTTAAAGGGAATGCAGTAACATTAATGGGGAGTCAAGTAAAGGCGGGCGATAAAGCACCTAACTTTACTGTATTGGCAAACGACTTATCTGAAGTAACGCTTGACGCTACAAAAGGTTCCGTTCGTTTAATCAGTGTAGTTCCTTCTATTGATACTGGGGTATGTGATGCACAAACACGCCGCTTTAATGAAGAAGCAGCGAAGCTGGATAATGTGAAAGTTTTAACAGTCAGCGTAGATTTACCATTCGCTCAAAAGCGCTGGTGCGGGGCTCATGGCATTGACAATGTACAGACACTTTCCGATCACCGCGACTTATCTTTCGGAGAAGCTTACGGTGTTGCTATTAAAGAACTTCGTTTATTAGCTCGCTCTGTTTTTGTCATTGATTCCAACGACGAAGTAACCTATGCAGAGTATGTGAGTGAAGTGACAGATCATCCTAACTACGACGCCGCGATTGAAGCAGCAAAAGCAGCTAACTAAATAGTCCTTAGTATGGGAAAAGACGGCAAGTGATGAATTTGCCGTCTTTTTTAATGACCGCCCTTGTTTCAGAAATGAACAGGACGGTTATTTTTGTATTGGAGAATCAGTTTATGATAAAATGGGTTGTTCTACTTCATACAATTATTTTATTGACATAAAAGAAGCGGTAATATCCTGCCTGACAGGACGATGTTTGAAAAAGTAAGGAGGCTATAAAATGAGTGATTTAACAAAGATGGAGGAATTATTTAGAGTCATTGATCAAACGGCTTTAATTCTTCGAAAGGAATTACAATGTTCGTATTTAGAAGCAGTAACGGAAACGGGTGAGAACTTGTTTCATGATACGATTTTACAAGAAGAACTGGATGAAGTAACGAAAAAAAGACTGAAAAAAGAGTACGATAAACTTCAATTAGGGAAGTATGAAAAAGAGACCATCCGTAAAGCGTATCAATTGGCGGTACTTAAAGGTATGAAGGAAGCAACGCAGCCTAATCATCAAATGACGCCGGATGCAGTAGGGCTTTTTCTCAGCTATTTAGTTCGTAAATTAATGGCAGATAAACAGTCTTACTCTTTGCTTGATCCTGCCGTTGGAACAGGGAACTTATTAATGACTGTGCTCAATTACGAAGGAGAAAAGGTAAAACACGCTTCTGGAATTGACGTGGATGATTTACTTGTGAAACTGGCTTATGTGAATGCTAATTTGCAGGAACATCCTGTGCAGTTGTTTAACCAAGACAGCTTACAGCCACTCTTTATCGATCCGGTCGATTTGGCTATTGCTGATTTGCCTGTCGGTTATTATCCCAATGATGTAGGAGCTTCTGTTTATAAATTAAAAGCAGAGGAAGGGCATTCGTATGCACATCATTTGTTTATCGAGCAATGCTTAAACCAGTTAAAGCCTGGCGGCTATGCGGTACTGCTTATTCCAAATAATTTATTTGAAACGGAACAAGCCAAACAGCTACATGCGTATTTAAAAGAAGAGGCCATTATTCAAGGACTCATTCAGTTGCCACTATCGTTATTCAAACAAGAAAATTTAGCGAAGAGCATTTTTGTGCTGCAAAAAAAGGGTGAGGGCGTTGTTCCACCGAAAGAAGCGTTGCTTGTCGATCTGCCGAAATTCAGCAACAAAGAGGCAATGAGTCGTATTATGACAGAAATTGATAAATGGTTTCAAACAAAACGATGATAAAAGATGTTTCTGAATAGTACGAATTTATCATGAGCTTGCGAAAAATAGGCAATACCTCTTGAAATAAATAGCTTGCAGTGATTAAATGAATGAGGGATAGAGATCGTGTCGAATTGCATAGAATATTGTAGAGATGAAATTCAACATGTACGTACAAAAGGAGCTGTTTTTAGTTATGTCAAAAATTATGGCCATTAATGCCGGCAGTTCGTCATTGAAGTTTCAATTGTTTGAAATGCCAAGTGAAAATGTGTTAACAAAGGGCCTTGTTGAACGTATTGGTCTGAATGAAGCAGTGTTCACTATTACAGTAGACGGTGAAAAGCAAACAGAAGTTACGGACATTCCGGATCATGCGGTTGCTGTTAAAATTTTAGTTGAAAAGCTACTTTCTACAGGAATCATTAAATCATATGATGAAATTACAGGTGTTGGCCATCGTGTCGTTCACGGCGGAGAGCGCTTTAACGATTCGGTATTATTAACAGAAGAAACAATCGAAGAAATTGAAAAATTATCTGATTTAGCACCGCTTCATAACCCTGCCAATGTAGTAGGAATTAAAGCGTTTAAAGAGATTTTACCAAATGTGCCGGCGGTAGCGGTATTTGATACAGCTTTCCACCAAACAATGCCAGATCAGTCTTATTTATATAGCTTACCTTATGAGTATTATGAAAAATATGGTATCCGTAAATATGGCTTCCATGGTACTTCTCATAAGTATGTATCAGAGCGTGCAGCAGAATTGCTAGGGCGCCCAGTTGAGCAGCTTCGTCTTATTTCTTGTCACCTTGGAAATGGAGCAAGTATTGCAGCCATTGAAGGTGGTAAATCTATTGATACGTCTATGGGCTTCACACCACTTGCGGGTGTAGCAATGGGAACTCGTTCAGGGAATATCGACCCTGCCTTAATTCCATATATCATGGAAAAAACAGGGAAAACAGCAGATGAAGTGATTAATGTATTGAATAAAGAGAGCGGAATGCTGGGAATTTCAGGTTTCTCCAGTGACCTTCGTGATATCGAGCAAGGTTCTGAAGAAGGAAACGAGCGTGCAGAGCTTGCCCTTCAAGTATTTGCTAGTCGTATTCATAAATACATCGGTTCTTATGCAGCACGTATGTCTGGATTAGATGCTATTATTTTCACAGCTGGTATCGGGGAAAACAGTACGGAAATTCGCTCCCGTGTTCTTCAAGGCTTAGAATTCATGGGTGTTTATTGGGATCCAGCTTTAAATAATGTTCGTGGGAAAGAAGCGTTTATTAGTTACCCGCATTCACCTGTAAAAGTCCTTGTCATTCCAACGAATGAAGAAGTGATGATTGCACGTGATGTTGTGCGCATAGCGAACATGTAAGAAACGAAACCTCCATCTAAGATGGGGGTTTTTTTATTTTGGGTGGGTGGTCTTATTTTTGATATAATAATGAGTAACAGTTGTTTGTGAGAAAGGGTGATCAACCTTGTTAACCAAACGGGACGAGATGGTATTAAACGAGATAGAAGAATGGATAGAAGAGTTAGAAACATACACTCCTCATGAACTGCAGCTTACATATTCACAATGGCTTGAACAAACTCTTTCAATGATTCCAGATGATCTTCGCCTCAGTTATATTAATAAATTAGATGAATGGCTGTTCCATTTTAGTTCATGGCTTCAAGACTCCAGCGTACAGCAAAAATCTAAAAAGCAAATCTTAACTTCTGCACGTGCTTTTTATGGAGACATTAATCACATTGAAGATATGAAAAGGTTAACCATCGATCAATTGAACTATTTAGCCGAACAAAAGTTAGCGAAGCAGCGGCTTTATGGCTTTCTTCAAGGAGGATTGACGGGTACGGGGGCATCCTTTTTTGTCAGTGTCGATATGCCGGCGTTACTGCTAATAAATTTGCGGACGGTTCAATTAACGGCGATGAGCTATGGGTACGAAATTAACTCTCCGTTTGAGCTGATGCTATCATTAAAAGTCTTTCATGCCGCCAGCCTGCCAAAACAGTGGCAAGGGGAAGGATGGCAGTATTTAATGAAAGAATTGGATACGCATGAGCAATCGTTTTTTTATGAAGGAAATGAACGAGTGCTGGATGAAACGTGGTTTGAAAAAAATATAAATCAATTGCTCAAAACGATTTTGCTAATGGGGATGAAAAAAAGTGTAGCAAAGAAAAATCCACTCATTAGCATGGCGTTAGGAGGCGTGTTTAATTATCAATTCACCCGCCAAACAACAGACTACGCAAAGCGTTTCTATCAATACCGCTATTTACGTGAAAAAGGCAGGGATGTAAATGAGTGATCAATCGCATGTCGCCCATGCCCCGGATTGCATCGGGTGTGCGGTCATTACGATTAGTGATACAAGAACGAAAGATACGGATAAAAGTGGCCAGCGTATTATCGCTCTTTTACGTGAGAAGCACCATGATATTCGTTTCTATGAAATAGTGAAAGACGATCAAGATAGTATACAGAACGCGGTCAACCAAGTTGTATCCCGAGAGGATATTGATGTGGTGATTACAAATGGCGGGACAGGAATTGCCAAGCGTGATGTGACGATTGAAGCGATTATGCCATTAGTGGAAAAAGAGATTACGGGGTTTGGCGAACTCTTTCGAATGCTAAGTTATACAGAAGACATTGGAGCAGCTGCGATGTTAAGCCGTGCGCTTGCAGGTGTTAAAGAACAAACACTTATTTTTTCCTTACCAGGTTCGACCGGAGCGGTTACATTAGGAATGAATAAGCTCATTTTACCAGAGCTTCGCCATATGATTAGTGAAATTCGTAAATAGAGCTGTCTGAAAAAGGGGGCACCCTCCTTTCAGACAGCTCTTTTCTTTTATTAGCGATGCATCTTTGTCGTAACATTTTGAGTCGTTCTGTACCAAATCCATAAATCATTGATAATGGAAGCAAGATTGGCAATGTCGCTGTTCAGTTGGCAAGACTTTTGAAAATTCATTTCCTCTTCTAAACAAGCTTGCTTTTCATTAATGCTTCTTTCTAAATCTGCAATTCGATCGGGTATTCCTCCACGTATTTTTTCCCAATAGAGCAATATGCTTTGTTGGGTTTGTTTATCATATTCTTCCCATTCATTTATTAATGTTGGAACTTCAATCCCGAGCCGTTCGTTGTAGGTGAAGTAAGCGTGCATGTTTTTTATCCCCCTTTGCTATATGTTTATTTTACAAAAGGGGATGTTAAAGTCTAGTGTTGCTTTTTCTTTTATTTTGCATTGTAACTGTTTGGGAAGAAGGAAGTAAAATATATGTCATATGCATTATGAGGTAATTAAGTGTAGGGTTATCAAAGAATTTTATTTATATTTATACTTTTTTATGAATAAGTATTGATGAAAAAACGGAATCGTGTTACATTATTATCAGGTTGAATGAATAAAAATTAATTAAAACTATTAAATAATTTATGAATGTAATGAACGTTAATATATAGGGGGAACTAGTAATGAATAAAGAGAAAATTGTATTGGCTTATTCCGGCGGATTAGACACATCTGTGGCTATTAAATGGTTACAACAACAAGGGTATGATGTTGTAGCGGTAGGGTTAGATGTGGGAGAAGGAAAAGACGTTGAGTTCGTAAAGGAAAAAGCGCTTCAAGTAGGGGCTGTAGAATCTTACTCCATTGATGCGAGAAAAGAATTTGCTGAAGATTACGTACTTCCAGTATTACAAAGTCATGGATTATATGAAGAAAAATATCCACTTGTGTCGGCTTTATCTCGTCCTTTAATTTCGAAAAAGCTTGTAGAAATTGCTGAGCAAGTTGGGGCGACGGCCGTAGCACACGGATGTACAGGAAAAGGAAACGACCAAGTTCGTTTTGAAGTTTCCATTATGGCTCTAAATCCAGACTTAAAGGTGTTAGCTCCTGTACGTGAGTGGAGCTGGTCACGTGAAGAAGAGATTGAGTATGCAAAACAACATAACATTCCAATTCCAATTGACTTGGATAACCCATATTCCATCGATGCCAACCTTTGGGGAAGAGCATGTGAGTGCGGTGTATTAGAAGACCCATGGGCAGCTCCGCCAGAAGGTGCTTATGATATGACAACACCAATCGAAGCAACTCCAGATCAAGCAGACATCGTAGAAATTGAGTTTCATCAAGGGGTTCCAGTCGCCTTGAATGGTCAAACATATGAACTGCATGAGTTAATTTTAGAATTAAACGTATTAGCTGGTAAGCATGGTGTCGGACGTATTGACCATGTAGAAAACCGTCTTGTTGGAATTAAATCTCGTGAAGTATATGAGTGCCCAGCAGCTATTACGTTAATTAAAGCGCATAAAGAGCTTGAAGATTTAACGTTGACGAAAGATGTCGCACATTTTAAACCAATTATTTCGCACAAATTAACAGAGTTAATTTACAACGGTTTATGGTTCTCACCATTGCATAAGGCATTACTTGCATTTATTAAAGACACTCAAAAGAATGTAACAGGTATCGTACGCGTGAAATTATTCAAAGGTCATGCCATTGTGGAAGGAAGAAAGTCTCCGTACTCGCTATACGATGAGAAACTTGCCACATATACAAAAGAAGATGAGTTCAACCATCAAGCAGCAGTGGGCTTCATCGAATTATTTGGCTTGCCGACGAAGGTTTACAGCCAGTTGCATGGTGAGAAGAAGGTGGAAGTGTGAAAAAATTGTGGGGAGGACGTTTTACAAAGCGTCCAGAACAATGGGTAGATGAATTTGGGGCATCAATTGCATTCGACCAGCAATTAGTCCAAGAAGATATTCAAGGAAGCTTAGCGCATGTTAAAATGTTGGCGAAATGCGGCATTTTACCACATGAAGATGCGGAGGCCATTCAAAATGGTCTTCTCTCTTTACTTGAAAAGGCTGAAAAGGGTGAATTAGCATTTTCTGCGCAGTATGAAGATATTCATCTTAATATTGAAAAACACTTAATTGATGAAATTGGCTCTGTTGGCGGAAAGCTTCACACTGGGAGAAGCCGAAATGACCAAGTAGCAACTGATATGCATTTATATTTGAAAAAGCATGTGCTAACAATTATTTCGCTCATTGAAGGGTTACAGAAAGAATTGATTGAGAAAGCGGAGCAGCACGTGGAGACTCTGATTCCGGGTTATACACATTTGCAGCGGGCGCAGCCTGTTTCATTCGCGCATCATTTGATGGCGTATTTCTGGATGCTTCAGCGTGATGCAGAACGTTTTAAAGAGTCGGTAAAACGTATTGATATGTCTCCATTAGGAGCGGGGGCACTTGCGGGGACGACGTTTCCAATTGACCGAGAATACAGTGCACAGCTTCTTGGGTTTTCAAGCATTTATGAAAACAGCATGGACGCAGTAAGCGATCGTGACTTTATCCTTGAGTTTTTAAGCAACAGCTCGATGTTAATGATGCACTTATCACGTTTTTGTGAAGAGCTCATTTTATGGTCAAGCCAGGAGTTCCAGTTCATTGAAATAGATGATACGTATGCGACAGGAAGCAGCATTATGCCGCAAAAGAAAAATCCGGATATGGCGGAGCTGATTCGTGGAAAAACGGGACGTGTGTATGGGAATTTATTTGGTTTGTTAACCACGATGAAAGGTCTTCCGCTTGCCTATAACAAAGATTTGCAGGAAGACAAGGAAGGTATGTTTGATACCGTCACGACTGTAGAAGGTTGTTTGACTATCTTTGCAGGTATGATTGCAACGATGATGGTGAATGAAGAAAAGATGGAGCAAACGACGAAACAAGATTTTTCAAATGCGACGGAGTTAGCAGATTACTTAGCTGCGAAAGGAATGCCTTTTCGCGATGCGCATGAAGTGGTCGGAAAGCTTGTACTCCTTTGTATTCAAAGAGGCATCTATTTAATGGATTTGCCGTTAGAAGATTATACGAACGCTTCCTCTTTATTCGAATCAGATATTTACGAAGTATTAGCACCCCGTACGGCGGTTAATCGTCGAAACAGTCAAGGCGGAACAGGTTTTGTACAAGTAGAAGCGGCCATTAAAAAGGCAAAGGACCTTTTGGCACAGCAAGTAAAAAGCTAAAAGGCTGCGAAACGCAGCCTTTTTCTGCTTGGAAAGATTATTCTGCTAATTCGGTTGTAGCAGTTTGAAGCACTTGTTCGTCTTCTTTTGGAGTCCGTACTACTAACACGTCGCATTTAGAATAACGAAGAATGTGTTCAGAAACACTGCCAATTAAGAAACGTTCCACGGCATTTAAGCCTGTCGCACCGCAAATAATTAAGTCTACATGATGTTCAGGAGCAATTTCTTTTGCAATTCTTGTTTTAGGAGAGCCGTGTTCCATGATGAATGCAATATCATTTAAACCTGCTGCTACGGCTTCTTCGCGGTATTGTGTCAAAAGGTCTTGAGCGAATGTTTCAGCGCGTTCAATGGCCTTGTGATCGTACACGTCCAATGTTGTCAGCTGCTTGATATCGACAAGGTGACATAGAATCAATTTCGCGTTGTTTCGTTTTGCGATGTTGACCGCTTTTTTGAATGCCCACTCCGCTTCTGTTGACCCATCCACTGCAACGAGAATCTTTTCGTAGACCATGTTCATCTATATCTCTCCTTTAGCTCTTAAGATATTTTAAGTATAACATTTAAAAATATACAGAAAATAACATGGTGTTGGATATTTTGTGACAATGGAGGGTCAAATTGATGAACGATAAAAAGCAAGCACAGTATGCTTATGAGTATGATGAAACCGGATTGCAGCAAACCCAGCAGCTATTGAACGATGCTTACGTAAGCGGAGCGGTAGGGGGAGGTTTCACGGCACCTAACTATGAAAATATAGCAGGGAAAACAGAAGAGTTGGATTGACAGAAAGAAGAGGTGCCAGCGTAGGACAAGAGGGTCGGCACCTCTTTTTCGCATTTGTTTTCTGTGTCTTTCCAGCCGTTGATACATACAATGAATTACACCAAATATGAACAAGGGGGTATTCATAGATGAGAATCGGAGTGCCAAAGGAGATTAAAAACAATGAAAATCGGGTGGCGATGACACCAGCAGGAGCCGTCACACTCATTAATAGAGGGCATGAAGTGTATGTTGAAACCGGGGCTGGCATCGGGTCAGGCTTTGAAGATGATCATTATATTCAAGCAGGAGCCCAAATAGTTGCCAGTGCCAAAGAGGCATGGTCGATGGATATGGTTATGAAAGTAAAAGAGCCGCTTCCGTCTGAATACGATTATTTTCGCGATGGGCTAATTTTGTTTACATATTTACACTTAGCGCCAGAGCCAGCCTTAACAAAGGCCCTTACAGAACGGAAAGTCATCGGCATTGCGTATGAAACAGTGGAGCTGGCAAACCGCTCGTTGCCCCTTTTAACCCCGATGAGCGAAGTGGCAGGAAGAATGGCTGCTCAAATAGGGGCGCAGTTTCTTGAAAAGACAAAGGGTGGAAAAGGAATTTTGCTTGGGGGTGTACCCGGCGTCCCGAAAGGAAAAGTTACCATTATTGGCGGCGGTGTAGCTGGAACGAATGCGGCCAAAATTGCGATTGGTCTTGGGGCAGATGTCACCATTTTAGATTTGAACGTTGACCGTCTGCGGCAGCTTGATGATATTTTTGGAAACGATATTAAGACGCTGATGTCTAATCCTTATAATATTGCTGAAACTGTTCAAGAGTCTGATTTAGTCATTGGGGCTGTGTTAATTCCTGGTGCGAAAGCTCCAAAACTTGTGACCGAGCAGATGATTCAAACGATGGAAGCAGGGTCTGTCGTAGTAGACATTGCGATTGACCAAGGGGGAATTTTCGAAACAACAGACCGCATTACAACTCATGATGCTCCTACGTATGAAAAACATGGCGTCTTGCATTACGCAGTTGCCAATATGCCAGGAGCTGTACCACGGACGTCGACTATCGCGTTAACAAATGTGACAGTCCCATATGCGGTACAAATTGCAGATAAGGGCTATAAGCAGGCTTGTCTAGAAAATGACGCTCTCCTGAAAGGAATCAATACATTAAATGGGTTTGTCACATACGGAGCGGTTGCAGATGCACATAGTTTGATGTATTCAGATGCGAAAACATTATTATCCCAAATGTAGATAAAGAGGGCGGGTTTATTTTGCTGAAGCCGGAAGTTGCTCGAATTATATAAATCGATCTAGAAAATTTGGCATGACCAACGAGCGGTCATGCCAAATTTTCTAGACCTAAGCGACTGTCATCCTCCTTTACAGAGTTGGTCCCATCCGTATAGGTGAACGTTTGAGGACCCATTCAAGTGGTCTGAATAGCGATTGTAAAAGTTCTTGAATCAAATGAAGAGGTGTCGAGTTATGAATTAGTATATATAAAGGCTCTAGTTCTTGGATTTCTTTTCTGTTCGTTAGGGTAAAGGTTAATAGTCTCATAAAGAAGAGGGAATGTTTAAAGGATTTTCGGACTCCATCTCGAAGTAGATTCAAAGAAAGAAAAACAAGGAGAGATGTATATGCGTATTTCTTATCATGGACATTCAGTCGTCAAAATTGAAACTGGCGGCAAAAGTTTATTGATTGATCCGTTTCTTCGTGGAAACGCAGCATGTGACATAAAGCCAGAAGAAGTAGAGGCAGATGTCATTTTGCTGACGCACGGTCATGATGACCACGTAGGAGATACGGTGGAGATTGCCAAACGTACGGGTGCCCTTGTAATCGCTCCGTTTGAATTGGCTACGTTTTTAGGATGGCAAGGAGTAAATGTTCATCCGATGCACATTGGTGGAGCTCATACATTTGATTTTGGGACAATCAAATTAACACAAGCCTTCCATGGTTCCAGTTATATAGATGAAGAGACAAAGCAAATTACATATACCGGAATGCCGGCAGGACTTCTAATTATGATTGATGGAAAGATTGTATATCATGCAGGTGATACCGCTCTTTTTTCTGATATGAAACTATTGGAGCGCTATCACATTGATGTGGCTTTCCTACCAATCGGTGACAATTTTACAATGGGTCCGGAAGATGCTTTGCTAGCTGCTGAATGGATTGCACCTAAAGTAGTGGTTCCTATCCACTATAATACATTTCCTGTTATTGAGCAGGATGCAGAACGATTTGTGCAGCAATTGAAGGCGGCAAAAGGGAAGGTTATGAAAATAGGGGAAGTTATCGAGTTGTAACTTGAAATTCTTTTAGGAATAATGGTTTTTCTTTTTGAGCAAAGTGGATTGTTTCATATTCTTGAGTTTTCTTTTGAGAGGGTGTCTAGAAAGAGGAAGTTTTCCTCGTTTCAGACCTCCTCTCTTTTTTACTTCTTATCTAGAAGGGACGGGCATAGGATAAAGGAAAGTGCTTTTTCGAAATAAGCTGGCCCTGAAAGAAGCGTTTAAGAGGTATTTGTTGTGCAGAAATCAGATTGTTCAAGATCAAGCTGATGAAATAGGGGGGAGAAGATGAAAAATCAAGCGACATTATCTCTGTTGCTATGTGGTCTAATGCTGTATTATGCCGTTCCTAAGCTTGTGTTGGATGTAAGCAGTGCTCAAGGGATATTTTCCGTTTCATGGCTACTATTGGCTCTTTTAGTAGCGGGAGGAAATTTGTCCAGTTACCTTTATCAATCGAAAGCATTTGTACAGCGTCGCCACTTAACGAAACCGGTCTCTTTGCCAACGGAAAGGAAGCGGATGAAGCAGCATGGCTAAGCTGCATTGAATCACAACATGTTCACCCTTATAATAGAAGTTAGGAGAAACTCTTTACGTGCGCCCATTTTACCAGTACAATGTCATAATGAATTAAATGGTATAAAGAATAATAATATGATTTTCCATAGACCGAAAATGTTTTTTAAAAGGGTGAAGCAGTGTGGCTACTAAGCATGAACAAATTTTACAGCATATCGATTCCTTACCAATTGGTGAAAAAATATCGGTTCGTCAAATTGCAAAAGATTTAAATGTAAGTGAAGGGACCGCTTATCGTGCGATTAAAGATGCTGAAAATAAAGGGTATGTATCAACCATTGAGCGGGTCGGGACCATTCGAATTGAGCGAAAGAAAAAAGAGAATATCGAAAAGCTGACGTTTGCCGAAGTTGTCAACATTGTGGATGGCCAAGTGCTCGGAGGAAGAGAAGGGCTACATAAAACGTTGAACAAGTTTGTCATCGGGGCAATGAAGCTGGAAGCGATGATGAGATACACTGGTGCGGGCAATTTACTCATTGTCGGTAACCGTACAAAAGCTCATGAACTAGCACTGGAAGCAGGAGCCGCTGTACTTATAACAGGTGGATTTGATACAGACGACGATGTTAAGAGACTGGCTGATGAGCTGAAGATGCCGATTATTTCGACTAGCTATGACACATTTACCGTGGCTACGATGATTAATCGTGCAATTTATGATCAGCTTATAAAAAAAGAGATTGTGCTTGTAGAGGATATTTTAACTGCTGTTGATGATACGGTCATTTTAAAATTGGATGACACAATCGAAAAGTGGTATCAATATAACGAGCAAACTCATCATAGTCGGTTCCCTGTTGTCAATCAGCATTTAAAAGTGTTTGGAATGGTCACGTCAAAGGATATTATTGGATTTGATAAACAGACGCCTATTGAAAAAGTAATGACACCGAATCCGATGGTTGTTCATGGAAAAACGTCCGTTGCTTCCGCTGCTCATATGATGGTATGGGAAGGAATCGAGGTACTTCCGGTTGTGGATGATTATCATCGTTTAGAAGGAATTATTAGCAGGCAGGATGTATTAAAAGCATTGCAAATGATTCAGCGCCAGCCTCAAGTAGGAGAGACCATTGATGACATTGTAACAAATCAGTTTATTGATGTCGCAGAAGCAAAAGGCGATCCGTTTTATCGTTGCGAAGTCACACCTCAAATGACGAATTACATGGGTACGATCTCATATGGAGTGTTTACAACGATTGTGACAGAAGCAGCGAACCGTGTACTTCGTACGCATAAAAAAGGCGATTTAGTCATTGAAAATGTGACCATTTACTTTATTAAGCCTGTTCAGATTGAAAGCATGATTGAAATTCGTCCGAAAGTGCTGGAACTGGGGCGAAAATTCGCAAAAGTCGATGTTGAGGTATACAATGAAGGGATTGTAGTGGGCAAGGCGCTCATGATGGCCCAAATTTTAGATCGGACATAAAACTAAGCAAAGAGGCGTTTGAAAAGAGAGAAACCATCTCTTTTCAAACGCCTCTGCACAAAGTGGACCGTTACGAAACGCCAGTAACACAAAGGGTTTTGATAGCGGTCTCTTTTGTATAAAAAGGAAAATAATCAGGTTGAAAGATTAGGGATTATTGGACAGCCTCTTTCATTTACAGTTTGGAATTAAGAGTATTCATTTGCTTCTTTCACGACTAACGGATAGTAGTACTGGTAAGCTCGGATGCCTGCCCAAATGCTTCCGCCTCCAACTGCGATGAATAGAAGACCGATTACTAAGGAGAGCGTGGATTGATAAATCACGTACTGATTAATGCCGAATAAGAGCACAAAGGCACCGAGAGCAATGCTTGATTTAGCAGACGTCCACTGCTTCTCCATCGGGCGTTTTGTTCTGAAATATTTCGTTTTGAAATAAAGGTAGAAAGATAGTGAAAAAATAATGAAAATGACCAAAATAGGCATCGTTGTTCCTCCGTTGACAATGATAATTCTTTTATCGTGCATTAACAGATAGTAAGACTCCCACTTTAAAATTTGGCGTGATCGGAGAAAGTTAATAGGGGATGAGAGAAACCCCTTGCTAATGAAAGTGTTCTCTATTATTGTAACGTCATGTGACAATAATTTCTAGTATGCGATTTATAGATAGATGTTCTTTCAAAACACTTTCGTTTTGTGATTTAATAAATGTAAGTAATGTCTGTCATCCATCATGCAAAAGGAGATATATATGAAAGCGCAAATATTACAATTAATCCGTGAGTTCGATACAATTATTATTCATCGTCATGTTCGCCCAGATCCAGATGCATACGGTTCTCAATGCGGTCTGGCGGAAATTTTAAAAGCCTCTTTTCCTGATAAAAAGATTTATACAGCTGGCACGGAAGAACCTTCGTTAAAATTTTTATCCCGTCTTGATTTTATTGAAGATGATGTGTACGAAGATGCTCTCGTCATCGTCTGTGATACAGCCAATGAGGAACGAGTGTGTGACCAACGTTATAAACAGGGAAAAATGATTATAAAAATTGATCACCATCCAAATGAAGATCCATATGGTGACATGTTGTGGGTGGATACAAATTCGAGCTCTGCTAGTGAAATGATTTATGAATTGTACTTATTCGGAAAAGATAAAGGGTTGAAAATGTCCCCGCAAGCGGCTCGCTTAATTTATGCCGGAATGGTAGGGGATACAGGTCGTTTTCTATTTCCAAGTACAAAACCGAGAACATTTCAGTATGCGAGCGAGTTAGTTCAATATGGATTTGATTTTAAAGAATTATATGATCAGCTCTACAGCATTAAGTTGGACGTGGCACGATTGCAAGGATATGTCATGCAGCAATTTACGCTCCAACCTTCTGGTGTAGCGTATATGAAGCTAACAAAAGAAGAGTTAGAGCATTTTGGGGCTACTCCTTCTGAAGCTTCTCAATTGATAGGGATTCTTGGGAGCATTGAAGGTATTCAGGCATGGGTGTTTTTTATTGAGGAAGATGACTTAATCCGTGTTCGTTTACGTTCGAAAGGGCCTGTTATTAATACGATTGCTCAAAAATATAAAGGCGGGGGTCACCCGCTGGCGGCTGGCGCTTCCATCTATTCATGGGATGAAATGAAAGACGTATTGGCTGATTTAGAAGACGTTTGTTCACGTTAAAAATAAATACGGGGAAAGTTCCTGAAGAGGGGATACGGTTTGTTTTTGGACCGTAACCCCTTATTTAATGACGAAACAGATTAAAGTGCTTGTTTAACATTTTTAATTTTCAGTTGTACAGAGAGAGTAGTATAGAAAAAGATTTCATGAACTTCAACGGTATATGTCGTTTTATCAATTTTATATTCCTTATTTTCGATAGCTTTTTTCAGTGAGGTACTGGATTTATAGACGTCTTCCATATTTTTCGAAATGACGTGGTCCATCTCTTCCTTTACACTTTCTTGGATAAGGAACATCGTGTAGGAATCTAATTTGAATTTTTTCTCATTAATGATTTTCACTTTTATATCTTCAATGACGAGTTTCTGCTCTTTTAATTTGTTTAATTCTTCGACTTCTCCTTGCCAAATGTCCAGTTTCTTTTCTAAATCGAGAATTTGATTTTTTTGTTTATGAATCGTTTGAATTTGCCGGTCCTGTGAGATTCCAAAAAGCATTAAAAAGACAAACCAGCTAATGACAGCCCCTAACAGCATTCCGGATAGGAATCGCTGCCAATTCCTATCTTTATAGAGAGGAGGAATCCTCATGAGCCAATGTGCTCCTGAGTGAGCCATCTAATAATCATCGTTCCCGTTTGAGCTCCTCCCATAGCTGCCAATATATAGAGCATTTGTTTAAACACATCTTTCGTCGCTCCTTGAAATACCCCTCGCTCTAAACTGTAAAAGGTATCAAATGTTCCGCCGATGGCTGCGACAAGCGCCCATATTTTTAAATTACCAGCTAACGTCACCATATACGACAAAGGTGGTTTTCCTGTCAAAAAGGCTCCAAATGCACCGATTAATGTTCCGCCAAGCAATACTCCAAACGCAATAAAGTAACTCAAAATAAATAGAGACATAAATGTATCTTTCATAAACGGGCCCTCCTTCTCCCTTCATGTATATGGACAAACGTGAAAAGTTATGTAATTTGTCTATCGATGTGACAAATTTTATAATAAAGGAAACTTCCATCGATAGGGGGTCCTTCATCCCCCACTGATGGTTAGTTGACTTATCGGGCTTTTACGGGCAGTTATGTCCCATTTACACAAGGAACAAAGACTAAAAACACGACGTCTCGTTGCCACGTCTTCGCTTGTACATCCTGTACGTCACAAGTAGGGGCCTTACTGCCCGTTAATGAGGGATCAAAAGATATTGAGATTGAAGGTGGGGAAGAGAGTGCCTTTTGTTCATTTACAAATACAAAGCGGCTACAGTTTATTAAGCAGTGCCGTTAAAATAGACGATTTAGTTCGCCAAGCTAAAAAACTCAATTATTCATCTTTGGCATTAACAGATGAAAATGTGATGTATGGCGCGATATCTTTCTATCAAGCATGTAAGCGGGAAGGGATTAAACCCATTATCGGTCTTACGGCATCCATTTTGGAAAACGATGAATTAGAGGCAGGGGCCTTCCCATTTGTCTTCCTAGCGGAAAATAAGAAAGGCTATCATAATTTATTGAAAATGAGCAGTCTCATGAAAACAAAAGCGGCAAAAGGCTTAAAGTTGAAATGGTTGCCACGCTACAGTGAAGGACTCCTTGTATTGTCTCCGGGCCGACAAGGGATGATTGAGAACTATATTGAGACTGGACGTATTCAAGAAGCAGAAGAAATGACACGCTTTTTACAAGGTACGTTTGGACGTGATAACGTCTTTTTTTCGATTCAAAGGCACGGAACTAAGGAAAATGAACTGAATGAGAAGCTTGTTCCACTAGCGCGCGAGTGGGGAGTTCGACTAGTTGCAGCCAATGATGTCCGTTACATAGAGAAAGAACAGCATTTTGCCTATGAGTGTTTGTTAGCTATTAAAGAAGGCAGAAAACTAGAAGAGACCGAACAAGAGCTACAGGAGCCGAATGAGTATTATTTGAAATCTCCGCAAGAAATGGTTCAACTATTTTCTGATTTGCCAGAGGCATTGACGGAGACGATGTTGATAAGTGAACGGTGTCAGGTTGATATATCTCTTGGCAATACGTATTTGCCGAAATATCCTGTACCAGAAGGAATAGAGGCGCATGATTATTTACGGCAGTTATGTGAAGCAGGGTTACGTGACAAAGGAGAGGGGCGGTACGATTCAGAAAAATATAAGGAGAGACTGGACTATGAATTAGCGGTCATCAACCAAATGAAGTTCAGTGATTACTTTCTTATCGTCTGGGATTTTATGAACTATGCTCATCAGAATGGCATTGTGACGGGACCTGGAAGGGGATCGGCAGCGGGGTCGCTTGTTGCCTATGCCTTAAATATTACGAAGATTGACCCGCTTGAATATGACTTATTATTTGAACGTTTTTTAAACCCTGAGCGTATTTCGATGCCGGATATCGATATTGATTTTCCAGACCACCGACGAGATGAAGTGATTCGCTATGTGGCAAAGAAATATGGTGAATGGCATGTAGCACAAATTATTACTTTCGGAACGCTGGCAGCGAAAGCAGCTGTGAGAGACGTTGGAAGAGTACTGGGAGTTCACCTAGAAGAAGTAGACGCTATTTCTAAGCTAATCCCCAATAAAGCGGGGGTTACACTTACAGCCTCATATGAACAATCAGAGGAGTTGCGTGCTTACATTAACAGTACTCCAACACGCCGACAGTTGTTTGACACCGCTAAAGCTATTGAAGGGCTGCCGCGGCATACATCCACACATGCGGCCGGTGTTGTGATTAGTGAAAGACCATTAACCGATTTAATTGCTATTCAAGAAGGTCACGAGGGTGTGTATTTGACCCAGATGGATATGGGGGGATTAGAAGCAGTTGGCTTATTAAAAATGGACTTTCTCGGCCTGCGGAACTTATCGATTCTTGATAAGATTGTCCATCGTATTTATCAAGAAACCGGACGCCACCTTAATTTAGAGAAGCTGCCGCAAGATCCGCTCACTTTTTCTTTGCTGACAAAAGGGGATACGACTGGTATTTTCCAATTGGAATCAGGCGGAATGAGAAAGGTTTTGCAACAGTTGAAACCGACGGAATTTGAGGACATTGTGGCGGTAAACGCTTTGTATCGGCCAGGGCCTATGGAGAATATTCCGACGTATATTAAACGAAAACATGGAAAAGCACCTATTTCTTATTCTCATCCCGCATTGGAAAGCATTTTACATAAAACCTATGGCGTTATTGTTTATCAGGAGCAAATTATGCGAATTGCATCAACGGTGGCGGGGTTCACCCTTGGGGAAGCGGATTTGCTTCGCAGAGCTGTCAGCAAAAAGAAAAAAGCGGTACTGGATGAACAGCGAAATCGCTTTGTAAAAGGGTGTGTAGAAAACGGCTATGATGACGAAGCGGCGAATGAACTTTATGATTTAATTGTTCGCTTTGCTGATTACGGATTTAACCGGAGTCATGCAGTAGCATACAGTATGATTGCCTATCAGCTCGCGTATTTAAAGGCTAATTATCCGGGTCCATTTTTTGCGGCCCTTTTAACGAGTGTCATTGGAAATGAAGAGAAAATTACTCAGTACATCCACGAAGCGAGAGCGAAAAAGATTGCCATTTTGCCTCCGTCTATTAATGGAAGTATGTATGATTTTACCATTGAAAACGAAGGGATTCGCTTCAGCCTCGCGGCGATTAAGCATGTCGGAGCAGCAGTACTGAAGGAAATTTTTCAAGCAAGAAGGAAACAGCCGTTTAGCGACCTTTTTGACTTTTGTACGCGTGTGTCGATGAAAATCGTCAACCGCCGGACATTAGAGTCGCTCATTGTTTCGGGATGTTTTGATGAATTTGGAGAAAATCGTGCCACTTTGTTGGCGAGCATTGATGTGGCCTTGGAACATATAGAATTCATGGGTTTTGGCGATCAGTCGGATTTCTTTTTGGATGAGGGTCTTTCGTTAAAGCCGAAATATACGGAAATGAGCGAAATGGCGTTGGAAGAAAAGCTAAAGCGGGAAAAGGAAGCGCTCGGTCTTTATTTATCGAGTCACCCGGCAATGCCGTTTCGCTCTGCCTTTTTTTCTTCCGGTGCGAAGCCGATTTATCAGGTGCTACATGAGCAACTCGTTGGAAATGTGATTGTTGGAGCTTATTTGTCTGCTGAGAAAGTAATTCGAACAAAAAATGGGGAGCAAATGGCTTTTTTTACATTAGGTGATGAAACAGGAGAAATGAGAGCTGTTGCGTTTCCTAGCACGTATAAGCAGTACGGAGCTATTTTAAAACAGGGAGAAGTACTGCTGTTGTCTGGGAAAACCGAAAGCCGCGACGGGCAGCTGCAATTTATTATGAAAGATGTGAAAAAAGTCGAAAGTTCACAGGAAATGAAGGAAATGGAAGCGAATGTATTGTATTTAAAGATTGAAGAAAAGCATAAGCATCAAGGGCAACTTTCGTCTATTCAGCATATTTTAGCAAGCTATAGAGGCAACGTTCCGGTCATTATGTATTACGAGGACGAGAAAAAAATTGTGAAGTTGCCGGAAGCTTATCATGTTCAGCCTGTACCTGAATCTTTGCGGAAATTGGAAGCGATTTTGGGGGAAGGAAATGTCGTGTTAAAAAAATTATAACCTTTACATTTCCGATTTATTTGTTATATTGTAGAAGAGTCAAAGTGGTCAGACCACTTTAAAGGGGTATTTTTATTTAATCATAATATTATGGTTGTTTTATACAAGAGGGAGTGGGGATGTATGTCGTTACGTGAAGAAGCATTGCATATGCATCGAGTTCATCAGGGGAAATTGGAGTCAAAATCAAAAATTCCGGTTCGAAATGCTCAAGACTTAAGCTTAGCGTATTCACCAGGAGTCGCAGAACCATGTAAAGCTATTTATGATGATGTCAACAAAGTATATGAATATACGATGAAGGGGAACATGGTAGCTGTCGTGTCGGACGGTACGGCTGTATTAGGTTTGGGAAATATTGGACCAGAAGCCGCCTTGCCCGTCATGGAAGGCAAAGCAGTCTTATTTAAAAGCTTCGCTGGGGTGGATGCTTTTCCAATTTGTTTAAATACGACAGATGTGGATAAAATTGTAGAGACTGTAAAAATGTTAGAACCGACATTTGGCGGGGTCAATCTGGAAGATATTGCGGCTCCTAATTGTTTTGTGATAGAAGAGCGGTTAAAAAAGGAAACGAACATTCCTGTTTTCCACGATGATCAGCATGGTACCGCTATTGTCACGGTAGCAGGGCTAATTAATGCCTTAAAAATCACTGGAAAAAGCATGTCTGAAATTAAAGTAGTGGCTAACGGAGCAGGGGCTGCGGGAATTGCCATTATTAAATTATTATACCGCTATGGTGTTCGCAATATTACCATGTGCGATTCCAAAGGCGCGATTTATGAAGGTCGTCCTTACGGTATGAACAATGTCAAAGAGGAAGTGGCTTCTTACACGAATCGTGACAAAATTGAAGGATCTTTAGCAGATATTATTCACGGAGCCGATGTATTTATTGGCGTATCGGTTGAAGGTGCTTTAACAAAGGAAATGATTGAAACGATGAATGCAGATCCTATTATTTTTGCGATGGCTAATCCAGTTCCGGAAATTATGCCGGAAGAAGCGAAAGCAGCCGGGGCAAAAGTAGTGGGGACAGGCCGTTCTGATTTTCCAAACCAAGTAAATAATGTGTTGGCTTTTCCTGGTATTTTCCGTGGAGCGCTTGATGTTCGAGCCACACATATTAATGAAAAAATGAAGATGGCGGCGGTAGAAGCCATTGCGAATTTAATTGATGAACAAGAACTTCATGCCGATTATGTAATCCCTGCACCGTTTGACCCTCGGATTGCTCCTGCTGTGGCAGCGGCTGTTGCGAATGCTGCAATGGAAACAGGTGTGGCACGTATTCGAGTGAATCCAGAAGATGTAGCGGAGAAAACACGCCGTTTAGCCATTATTGAATGAAGTGAGTGAGAATCCCATTGACTGGCGAGAAATCAAAGGTATATGTAGAAATTTTAAACCAAATTCGTAAGATGATTGAAATTGACGGGCTGAAGACGGGAGACAAAATTCCTTCTGAAAGAGAACTGTCTGAACGATTAAATGTAGGCCGTTCTTCTGTAAGAGAAGCGTTACGAGCTATTGAACTGCTAGGCATTATTGAAACGCGTCGAGGAGAAGGAACGTTTATCAAGGAAATAGGTGAACATCAGCTTATTGATTTGTTAGCGACGTTTCTTCTTCAAGACAGCAAAGCAAAACAAGATTTGGTCGAGACAAAATTTTGGATTGAGCAAATGACGTTGAAAATTGCCTTTTATAGACTGACAGATTCTGAAATTCAGCAGTTAAATGACAAAATGGAAACAGAGCCCGAGTATGAAAAATATGTCCTGCAAGAATTATTTCAGTATATTGATAATCGGTTATTATGGCGAATTTGGAGAGTCGTAGAAGGATATTTTAAAACGTTGGAACATACTTATCCTGTAAACGGAAAAGACATGTTGGAACAATTATTGAAAGCCATTGTGAACCGGGATGAGCAGCAGGCTTTAACCATACATCGAGCGTATTATGAAGCACTGATGAAGACGGAAACTGATCGATAGACATCCGGTGCCGTTGTTTCCAATGATAAACGTCTCTTAGGGATTTTACCGAAGAACATTTAAATAAGGAGGTTACAGCTTGTTACGAGATTTATTTGCGAAAAAGAAAAAGTATGCATCTGTCCCTTCAGAGCATTCTAAACAAGATGTACCGGAAGGCATCATGACGAAATGCAAAAACTGTAAGAAGATCATGTATACGAAAGAATTAGCAAAAAATTTGAATGTATGTTTAAATTGCAGTCATCATCATCCAATGACAGCATCTGAACGAATTAACAGTCTTGTTGATTCAGGAACGTTTGTTGAATTAGATGAAGCGCTTATGTCTCAAAATCCTCTTAGTTTCCCAGACTACGAAGAGAAGCTAGAAAAGGATCGAGAGAAAACAAATTTAAATGAAGCCATTGTGACTGGAGAAGCACTTATACAGGATATGAAGGTCGTATTAGCTATCATGGACGCTCGTTTTCGAATGGGGAGCATGGGCTCAGTTGTCGGTGAAAAAATTGCAAGAGCCATTGAACGGGCTGGAGAGCTACAAGTTCCCTTTATCATCTTTACCGCTTCAGGCGGTGCGAGAATGCAAGAAGGCGTTTTGAGCTTGATGCAGATGGCGAAAACAAGTGCAGCTTTAAAACGATTTAGTGACAGGGGAGGACTCATCATCTCTGTGATGACACATCCGACCACTGGTGGGGTATCTGCGAGCTTTGCGTCTCTTGGTGACTACAATTTTGCTGAGCCTGGTGCGTTAATTGGATTTGCCGGCCGACGCATCATTGAACAAACAATTCGTGAAGAACTGCCGGAAGATTTTCAAACAGCAGAGTTTTTATTGAAGCATGGCCAATTGGATGATGTTATTCCTCGTCATCTAATGAAAGAGAGATTGGCCACGATTCTCGATATTCACGTAAACGGAGGTGAACTAGAATGGTAGGCGAATTAGAATTTGAACGTCCCATCGTGGAATTAAAAAATAAAATTCATGAATTAAAAGAGTTTGCTAACAACACGGATGTTGATTTAAATAGTGAAATTACAACACTTGAATCAAGATTAGAAAGAGTGGAAAAAGAGATTTATGAAAATCTAAAACCGTGGGATCGCGTCCAAATTGCCCGCCATCCAGAACGACCGACAACACTTGATTATATCTCGCATTTATTCACAGACTTTATTGAGTGTCATGGTGACCGTTACTACGGGGATGACCAGGCCATCGTAGGTGGAATTGCTAAGTACCGCGGTCTTTCTGTAACTGTCATTGGACATCAGCGTGGTAAAGACACGAAGGAAAATATTAAGCGAAACTTTGGAATGCCGCACCCTGAAGGCTATCGAAAAGCACTCAGATTAATGAAGCAGGCAGAAAAATTTTCAAGACCTATTATTTGTTTTATCGACACAAAAGGGGCATACCCTGGAAAAGCGGCAGAAGAACGGGGACAGAGTGAAGCTATTGCTAAAAATCTGTTTGAGATGGCTGGTTTGAGCGTTCCTGTTATTTGTATTGTAATCGGTGAAGGTGGAAGCGGTGGTGCTTTAGCACTAGGTGTAGGAAACCATCTTCATATGTTGGAGAACTCTACTTATTCTGTTATCTCTCCTGAAGGGGCAGCTGCTCTTTTATGGAAGGATGCGAGCCTTGCCAAAAAAGCGGCTGAAACAATGAAGATTACTGCACCTGATTTAAAGGAAATGAACATCGTTGACGAAGTGATAACGGAAGTAAAGGGTGGGGCCCATCGCGATGTTAGCGGACAGGCTGAACAAATCGATGAAGTTTTGAAGCAATCACTGCTGGAGTTAAAAAAATTGACAGCAGAAGAACTAATCGAGCATCGGTACTTAAAATACAAAAAAATCGGACAATTTTCGTTTGAAAACGATATCATAGGGATAAAATAAGGAGGCGTGCATCCTGACAAAATAAGGGATGCGCGTTTTCCTTTTGGGTAATCTTCCTTCTCTATTGTGTTCCAACATTCTTCATGGTATTTTATAGACAGTTAAGCGCAATGAGGTGAAAAGAGACATGAAAAGAATTGGTGTTTTGACAAGTGGCGGAGATTCACCCGGAATGAATGCCGCTATTCGTGCAGTTGTTCGTAAAGCAATCTATCATGACTTAGAGGTATATGGAGTATATAATGGGTATTCCGGATTAATCGCGGGAAACATTGAAAAGCTTGAAGTAGGAGACGTAGGGGATATTATCCACCGCGGCGGTACGAAGCTTTACTCTGCTCGATGCCCGGAATTTAGAACCCTTGAAGGGCAGCAAAAAGGAATTGAACAATTAAAGAAACATGGGATTGAAGGACTTGTTGTTATTGGAGGCGACGGCTCTTACATGGGAGCTAAAAAGCTAACAGAACACGGATTTCCATGTGTAGGTGTTCCTGGTACAATTGATAATGATATTCCAGGTACGGACTTTACAATTGGATTTGATACAGCTTTAAATACAGTAATCGATGCGATTGATAAAATTCGTGATACAGCAACATCTCACGATCGTACATATGTCATTGAAGTAATGGGAAGACATGCTGGTGATATCGCTTTATGGGCAGGACTAGCAGGTGGTGCTGAAACCATTCTAGTTCCAGAAGCGGATTATGACATGGAAGACATCGTAGCTCGCCTGAAACGCGGAACAGACCGCGGCAAGAAGCACAGCATTATTGTTGTGGCAGAGGGTGTAGGAAGCGGTGTAGACTTCGGGAAAAGAATCGAAGAAGAAACTGGATTAGAAACACGTGTAAGTGTTCTTGGCCATATTCAACGTGGAGGTTCCCCAACTGCATTCGACCGTGTACTTGCAAGTCGTTTAGGAGCAAAAGCAGTAGAGTTGCTTCTTGAAGGAAAAGGCGGACGTTGTGTAGGAATTCAAAATAACGTGTTAGTCGATCATGATATTCTTGAGATTTTAGAACATAAACATGATATCGACCATTCAATGTACCAGCTTTCAAAAGAATTATCAATTTAAGACAAATGGAACAAGTTCGAGGAGGATATAAGGGAATGCGTAAAACAAAAATCGTTTGTACTATCGGTCCTGCGAGTGAAAGTGTTGAAAAATTAGTTGAATTAATGAATGCCGGATTAAATGTATGTCGTTTGAACTTTTCACATGGTGATTTCGAGGAGCATGGCGCTCGTATCCAAAACATTCGTGAAGCAGCGAAACAAGCAGGGAAAACAGTAGCGATCCTTTTAGACACAAAAGGACCAGAAATCCGTACTCATAATATGGAAAACGGAGCTATTGAGTTAACAGCAGGTTCTGAAGTTGTTGTATCCATGAAGGAAGTAACAGGAACAACTGAAAAATTCTCCATCTCTTATCCTGGTTTAATTGATGATGTAGAAGCGGGTTCTAGAATTTTATTAGATGATGGTTTAATCGGCTTAGAAGTATTAAGCATTGATAAAGCAGCACAAGAAATTACAACAAAAGTATTGAACTCAGGTACTTTAAAAAATAAAAAAGGCGTGAACGTTCCTGGTGTAAGCGTCAACTTGCCTGGTATGACAGAAAAAGACGCAAAAGACATCGTATTCGGTATCGAACAAGGTGTTGACTTTATTGCGGCTTCTTTCGTACGACGTGCGTCAGATGTATTAGAAATTCGCCAATTATTAGAAGAACACAATGCTTCTCATATCCACATTATCCCTAAAATCGAAAACCAAGAAGGTGTCGACAACATCGATGAAATCTTGGAAGTATCAGACGGTTTAATGGTGGCGCGTGGTGATTTAGGCGTAGAAATTCCAGCTGAAGAAGTACCACTTGTGCAAAAAGCGTTAATTAAAAAGTGTAACGCTCTTGGTAAGCCGGTTATTACAGCAACGCAAATGCTTGATTCTATGCAACGTAATCCGCGCCCGACACGTGCAGAAGCAAGTGACGTAGCGAATGCGATTTTTGACGGTACAGATGCGATCATGTTATCTGGTGAAACAGCTGCTGGTACGTATCCTGTTGAAGCAGTACAAACCATGCACTCGATTGCGTCTCGTGCAGAGCAAGCATTAGACTACCGTGAAATTTTATCAAAGCGCAATAAACAAGTTGGCTGCACAGTGACGGATGCGATTGGACAATCGGTTGCTCATACAGCATTGAATTTAGAAGTAGCGGCAATTCTTGCTCCGACAGAAAGCGGCTATACAGCGAAAATGATTTCTAAATATCGTCCACAATCACCAATTATCGCAGTAACAGCAAATGAAGTTACATCTCGCCGCTTAGCTCTTGTTTGGGGAGTATACCCTGTTAGCGGCCAAAATGCATCTTCTATTGATGAAATGTTAGATAACTCTGTTCAGTCAGCGTTGTCAACAGGTATCATTTCACATGGTGATGTAGTAGTCATTACGGCTGGTGTTCCTGTAGGAGAAGCAGGTGCAACAAACTTAATGAAGATCCATGTTGTTGGTGATGTATTAGCAAAAGGACAAGGAATTGGCCGTAAATCTGCTTTTGGTAAAGTTGTAGTAGCTAAAAATGCTGCAGAAGCGACTGAAAAAGTAACAGAAGGTTCAATCCTTATCACTAATAGTACAGACCGTGACATGATGGGAGCGCTAGAAAAAGTAGCGGCTATTATTACAGAAGAAGGCGGTCTTACATGCCATGCAGCGGTTGTTGGATTAAGTCTTGGTGTTCCTGTTATCGTTGGTGTAGAAAATGCAACAAGCATCTTTAAAGACGGTCAGGAAATCACAGTAGATGCGACACAAGGTGCGATTTATGAAGGGCATGCAAGCGTCCTTTAATTTGTTCCTCTTTTAAATAATCCAGCATGAATAAGTTCATGCTGGTTCAGATGTATATGGAAAAAGCCCGAAGTTTATTTATAAACGTTCGGGCTTTTTTACAAAAGGAGGCTTTTATTATGCGTGTTCTTATCCCTTTATTAATTATCATTCCCGCATTAGAAATGTGGTTGCTTTTGTTGTCAGGTAAAACCTTTGGAGCACTGCCTACTTTCTTGCTCGTCATATTAACAGGTGTTCTTGGTGCCTATTTAGCGAAAAAGCAAGGAGTTTCGGTGTTAATGAAAGCGCGGGAACAATTGTCTTATGGTCAGCTCCCAGGAGAAGCGATATTAGATGGAATTTGTGTTTTATTTGGCGGAGCCGTTTTGCTCACGCCAGGTTTTATTACGGACGCCATGGGCTTTTTTCTTCTTTTTCCGTTAACGAGAAAAATGGTCAAACCATTTCTGGCGAAATGGCTGCAAAACCTTTTTAAAAACGGCCACTTTATTACCATTCGAAAAGGCTGATATAACAGTCTGCCTGTCACATCCGTTCCAACGGGACCTGTCATGAACATCCCGAAAGTGAAGGGGTGTTCATGACAGGCTCTTTTCGTTCTAGACAAATTTTCTGAAAGGAAACTGCTGTCTTAATCAATGATTGAATTTTTCCCCATTTGGTGGAGAGGTGGCGAATTATGAAGGTGAATCTCTATAAACGCTATGTCGTTTTTTTGCCGATAATAAAGTTCCAAAGCTCTTCAAAGACATGTGCGCTATGTAATGTTTTGATAAGAACGAGAATAACTGGGCCGGCGATTAAACCAATCAGTCCAAGTAACTTGAATCCAACAAACAACGAAATTAAGGTAGCAAGCGGATCCAGTCCAATGCTGGAAGAAAGAATCTTCGGTTCCATGACTTGTCGCTGAACAACCACGACAGCATAAAGGACTGATAAACCGATGGCAAAAGAGGTATCACTGCTGAAAAAAGCATAGATAATCCACGGAATAAAAATTAATCCTGTTCCGAGATAAGGTAGGATGTCGACAAGGCCGATAATAAGCGCAATCGTAATCGCATATTCGACCCGCAAAATTAGCAAGCCAATTAATACAATGATGGTTGTAATTGAAATAAGCGTTAATTGGGCTTGCAGAAAGCCAAACAGTGCTTTACGTAAATCAGCAAAAACGGTTTGACCGCTTTTTCTTGCTTTCATAGGAAGGAAACGTTGAAGTCCCGCTTCGAGACGATACCAATCTTTGCTAATAAAAAAAGTAGCCAGTAAGGAAAAAATAATGACAGTGGCTGTATCTGGAAGCCACCCGAGTAAAGCGGGGAAACTTTGAAGTAGATTTGTAATGAAGGTTCCCACTGTCTGGGTGATTTTTGTTCCGATATCTTGGATGTTTGTTAAAATGGTTTCTTGCTGGTTGGCTCCAAGACTGTCAAAAAAGAAATGAATATCTTCGTAAATCGGAAGGATTTGACTGGCGATAAAATTTTCAATAAATACAATCAAATTTTCGAAATGGCTTGGGACGGTTTTGGCCAAATATTCTGTGCCTGATATAATTTCAACGACTAATAAGGTAACAAATCCAGCTACTAACCCTATGACAAAGAAAATTGATAAGAGAACCGCCATGGCCCTAGGAAGCCGTAAGCCTTTTTGAAAGACGTTCACAAGAGGATTGATGAAAAAAGCAATGATGAGAGCAATGATGAACGGATATGTAAGAGTGGATACATAATAGAGCGCCAATCCCCCAAGTACAACAGCGGCAATGACAAGGAAAAGGCGGATAAAACGGTCTAAGTAAAGCTTGTTCAAAACATTCCCTCCTTTAACAATCATACTTTTATTTTACTCTTATTTACGTATTTAAGGAAATATTATGAAAAACCTTGTTTTTTACATGAAAGGATGAATATCATCGTGTCACAACCTATTTTATTTTTATTTGCTCTACTTGTTATTGGCCTAGTAGCCAAAAATCAATCGTTAATAGTGGCAGCTTCTTTCCTCGTTCTGTTGAAGTTGGTTGGTTTAGATGGGAAGTTATTCCCTTATTTGCAAGCGAAAGGCATTAATCTTGGGGTGACGATTATTACCATTGCCGTTCTTGTACCCATTGCAACAGGTGAAATTGGGTTCAAGCAGCTCGGGGAAGCGTTGAAATCTTCCTATGCATGGATTGCGCTTGGCTCAGGGATTGCAGTCGCCCTTATTGCTAAATATGGACTGGAGCTTTTGGCAGATGATCCTCATATTACGGCTGCGCTTGTATTCGGAACCATTTTAGCAGTTTCGTTATTTAAAGGGGTGGCGGTCGGGCCATTAATTGGTGCCGGTATTGCGTATTTATTCATGAAAATGGTTAATTTGTTTTCTTGATGTTTTACTATAATAATAATGTTTCAAAAAAATAATTTGTTCTTTTGATTCACAAAAGTCTGATAATTGTTTATAATATTACTTGAGGTAGCATTCGCTTACATATCCTTAGAGTGGTTAGTATCATTCTTATAAAATGTTTGCAGATACATTTATACATGTAAATGTACCCTTTTAGAAACAAATGGAAATGTAAGCATTTTCTTTTTCTGTTACACTAGTGTAGTACACGATTTTTATTAGAGTGTGCTTTTTGAAAGTTTATTCTCACACTGAGCATACGCTCAATGTTGTTTATGCGTTTGTCTGAGGTTTAGGCAAATGGGTTATGGGGAATTTTTTCGGTAAAGGAGAGAGGAATATGACAGTTACTCGTGGTCTTGAAGGGGTTGTAGCTACTACATCGTCTGTTAGTTCAATCATTGATGATACACTAACGTATCGTGGATACAACATCGATGATTTGGCGGAGCATGCCACTTTTGAGGAAGTTGTGTATTTGTTGTGGCATGGAAAACTTCCAAATCAACAAGAGTTAACCGCCTTCACAAAAGAGCTGGCTGAAAATGCGAGCTTGCCTGAAGAAGTGATTCAACACTTCAAAACATATCCAATCAAACAAGTTCATCCAATGGCAGCAATTCGCACTGCCGTTTCATTATTAGGGTTATATGATGATGAAGCTGATGTCATGGATGAAGAAGCGAATTATCGCAAGGCTGTGCGCCTTCAAGCGAAACTGCCAGTTCTTGTGACTGCTTTTTCTCGTATTCGTAAGGGGTTAGAACCGATTGCACCAAAGACGGAGTACAGCATTGCTGAGAACTTTTTATACACTTTAACAGGCGAAGAGCCAAGTCAAATCGCTGTTGAAGCGTTTAATAAAGCTCTTGTGCTTCATGCGGATCATGAATTGAATGCATCCACTTTTACTGCACGCGTTTGCGTTGCAACGTTGTCAGATGTTTATTCTGGGGTGACCGCTGCTATTGGTGCTTTAAAAGGTCCTCTTCACGGAGGAGCAAATGAAGCGGTAATGAGAATGTTGTCAGAAGTGGAAGAAGTGGCAAATGCAGAGTCTTATGTCCGTACGAAATTAAACAATAAAGAAAAAATTATGGGCTTTGGACACAGAGTATATAGACAAGGAGATCCGCGTGCGAAGCATTTGAAGAAAATGTCTGAAAAGCTGACGCAGTTGACGGGTGAAACAAAATGGTATGATATGTCTGTGAAAATCGAAGAGATTGTCACATCTGAAAAATCATTACCACCAAATGTCGATTTTTACTCTGCTTCTGTATATCACTGTCTGAAGATTGACCATGACTTATTTACACCAATTTTTGCGGTGAGTCGTGTGTCAGGATGGATTGCTCATATACTTGAGCAGTACTCCAACAACCGTTTAATCCGCCCTCGCGCTGATTATACAGGTCCAGACAAACAAGTTTACGTACCAATTGAACAACGTTTGTAAGACACTATATTTTGGTGTCTGGCAGTCTTTAAGGTTGTTAGACACCTCTGCTAATCTACTTGATTGAGACAAGCTATTAGGAGGTAATTTTCGTGGTCCAAGGAGAAAAAATTACAGTAACAAACGGTGTGTTAAATGTACCAAACTATCCAATCATCCCTTTTATTGAAGGAGACGGCACAGGTCCAGATATTTGGGCGTCAGCTTCACGTGTATTAGAAGCAGCAGTGGAAAAAGCTTATAATGGCGAAAAGAAAATCGTATGGAAAGAAGTATTAGCAGGAGAGAAAGCATTTAACCAAACAGGGGAATGGCTTCCTGCAGAAACATTGGATGTCATCCGTGAATACATAATCGGGATTAAGGGGCCGCTTACGACTCCTGTTGGCGGTGGTATTCGCTCATTAAACGTAGCGTTGCGCCAAGAGTTAGATTTATTTGTATGCCTTCGTCCTGTTCGATATTTTGACGGAGTACCTTCTCCAGTGAAACGTCCAGAAGATACAGATATGGTCATCTTCCGTGAAAATACAGAAGACATTTATGCTGGTATCGAGTATGCAAATGGATCTGAAGCAGTGGAAAAAGTCATCCGCTTCTTACAAGAAGAAATGGGTGTTAATAAAATCCGCTTCCCAGAAACATCTGGCATTGGAATTAAGCCGATTTCAGCAGAAGGAACAAAACGCCTTGTTCGTGCCGCTATTAATTACGCTATTAACGAAGGTCGAAAATCAGTAACGCTTGTTCATAAAGGAAATATTATGAAGTTTACAGAAGGTGCCTTCAAAAACTGGGGTTATGAAGTAGCAGAGCAAGAGTTTGGTGATAAAGTATTTACATGGGCTGAATACGATCGAATTGTGGAAGCTGACGGGAAAGAAGCAGCGAACAAAGCACAGGCAGAAGCGGAAGCAGCAGGGAAGATTATCGTGAAAGATTCGATTGCTGACATCTTCTTACAACAAATTTTAACTCGTCCTCGTGAATTTGATGTTGTGGCGACGATGAACTTAAATGGTGACTATATTTCTGATGCGTTAGCTGCACAAGTTGGCGGTATCGGTATTGCACCAGGTGCGAACATTAACTATGAAACAGGACATGCAATTTTTGAAGCAACTCATGGTACAGCACCTAAATATGCAGGATTGGATAAAGTGAATCCATCTTCTGTTATCCTTTCTGGTGTGTTAATGCTTGAACACCTTGGCTGGCATGAGGCTGCTAAACTTGTTACTTCTTCAATGGAAAAAACCATTGCGTCTAAAGTGGTCACGTATGACTTTGCTCGTTTAATGGACGGAGCAACAGAAGTGAAATGTTCTGCATTTGGTGATGAATTAATTAAAAATATGGATTAAAATAGAAGTTGGCAGCATCCTTCATTCGAAGGATGCTTGTCAATGCCATTCGCATAAGGCGTGAAGCGAGTGAACGGTAATACATAACTGTCTTAAGACAATAAGGGAGGTCTTTTTTATGACAATGAAACGTAAAAAAATCTCAGTAATTGGTGCAGGTTTTACAGGAGCAACGACGGCATTTTTACTTGCTCAAAAGGAACTAGGGGATGTTGTTATTGTGGACATTCCGCAGTTGGAAAATCCAACAAAAGGGAAAGCGCTTGATATGCTTGAAGCAAGTCCTGTTCAAGGGTTTGATGCTAATATTATCGGTACGTCGAATTATGAGGATACAGCTGATTCTGACCTTGTAATTATTACTGCCGGCATCGCACGTAAACCTGGCATGAGCCGTGATGATCTTGTTTCCACAAATGCAAAAATTATGAAATCCATCACAAAAGAAATTGTGAAACATTCGCCTGACACGACTATCATTGTGTTGACAAATCCGGTAGATGCAATGACATATACGGTCTTTAAAGAAGCAGGGTTACCGAAAAACCGTGTTATTGGTCAATCAGGTGTGCTTGATACAGCACGCTTCCGCACATTTATTGCACAAGAGTTAAATTTATCTGTTAAAGATATTACAGGTTTCGTTTTAGGTGGCCATGGCGATGACATGGTGCCACTTGTCCGCTATTCTTATGCCGGCGGTATCCCGCTTGAAACTCTTATTTCGAAAGAGCGGTTAGAGGCAATTGTAGAACGTACACGTAAAGGTGGCGGAGAGATTGTCAATTTACTAGGAAATGGCAGTGCTTATTATGCTCCGGCGGCATCGCTAGTAGAAATGGCGGAGGCGATTTTAAAAGATCAGCGCCGTGTCCTTCCAGCTATCGCGTTCTTAGAAGGGGAGTATAATTTTGACGGCATTTATTTAGGGGTGCCAACCATTTTAGGAGCAAATGGAATCGAAAAAATCATCGAATTAGAATTAACAGCAGAAGAGAAGGCGGCATTGGATAAATCAGTAGAATCTGTAAAAAATGTTATGGACGTATTAGCATAAAACCTAACAAAAAAATTCGGGGGACGCCTCGAATTTTTTTGTTAGGTTTTTTAGGAATGACACGGATAGCTTTGTTCGACGTTGGGTTGCTTTTGTTCACCTATTATGAGTTTGGGGGAGAAAATCTATTGAAAGTTCTTGAGGAGAACTTAAACACATTTGCCATGCTTCATTGTACACTTTCTGAAATCATTGTATGATGGTATTAAAAGCTAGGTTTCAATTCGTACAGATGGAGGCGTTTATGGGTAAGAAGTTATTAGTTGTTGACGATGAGCAATCAATTGCGATGTTGCTGCAATATAATTTACAGCAAGCAGGTTTTGATGTGATAACTGCCAAAGATGGAGAAGAAGGCTATTATATGGCGATGGAACAGACACCGGATTTAATTGTATTGGACTTAATGCTTCCTAAAATGGATGGCATTGAAGTATGCAAAAAACTTCGACAGCAAAAAGTGATGATTCCAATCTTAATGCTGACGGCGAAAGATGATGAATTCGATAAAGTACTGGGACTTGAGCTTGGGGCAGATGATTACATGACAAAGCCGTTTAGCCCTAGAGAAGTGGTCGCGAGGGTAAAAGCGATTTTGCGTCGCGCGCAGCTACACGCACCTGAAGTTTCGGTGGAAGAAGAGGGAGAGCGCATTTTCATTGGTGATTTAAAAATTTTACCAGAGCAATATGAAGCTTATTTTTTGACAGACCGATTAGAGCTTACCCCTAAGGAATTTGAATTACTGTTGTATCTTGCCAAACATAAAGGGCGCGTGCTGACTCGTGATCAGTTATTGAGTGCTGTGTGGAATTATGACTTTGCCGGTGATACGCGCATTGTCGATGTTCATATTAGCCATTTACGTGAGAAAATTGAGAAAAACTCGCGCAAACCGTTATACATAAAAACGATTCGCGGACTTGGCTATAAGCTAGAGGAGCCTAAGTTGGATGAATAAGTTCCGCTCTCGCTTGCTTTTTGCTCTTCTCACTCTCATCATCGTCGTTTTAATTGGGCTGGCCCTGCTTTTAGGACAGCTTTTTAAAGGGTTTTATTTGCAAAATTTTCATCATCGAATGGAAAAGGAAGCGAAAGTGGTTGAGCTGCTTGTGCAAGAAGAGGGATTGTCGAGCCCTTACTTACAAGAAAAGCTTGATTTAGTGAGCGCGACACTCAATGTCCGAACGACGATTATTAAGCAAAGCGGAAAAGTTGTATTTGATTCCAATCAAATGGATGAGAATATCGAACAAGATAATTTAACGATTATTCAAGACATTGTTAAAGGAAAATTAAAAGATAAGGACGGATTTTATCAAGTCGAAGAACAGGATAATCTTTATTATTACGGAGTCCCGTTGATTGATAATGAGAAGCATTTGGGGTTTGTCATATTAAGTACATCGGTTAATTCGTTTGATAAAGTTAATCAACAAATATGGGGGCTGTTAATTGGCAGTCTTGGAATGGCATTGATTGTCATTCTTCTCCTCGGTGTTCGAATTATGACGCAATATACGAAACCGATTGAGGCAGCCACACAAGTAGCAATGGAACTGGCCAAAGGAAATTACAAAGCAAGGACATACGAGGATTATGTAGATGAGACAGGCATGCTCAGTCAAGCTATTAACATGCTGGCACGTAATCTTCAAGATTTAATAAGTACACAAGAAATGCAGCAGGATCGACTCCGAACATTAATTGAAAACATGGGAAGCGGCCTTATCTTAATTGATAGCAGAGGATACATCAACCTTGTGAACAAGGCGTATAAAGAGCAATTCCAAATCGATCCTTCTGATTATTTATATCGCTTGTATTATGAGGCCTTCCAGCATAAAGAAGTTAGTGCCCTTGTTGAAGAAGTGTTTATGACGGAAGTGAAATCCCGTAAACAGCTCGTTCTTCCCATCAAAATTGAGCGAAAGCATTTTGATGTGTATGGTGCCCCCATTATCGGATTAAATGATGAATGGAAAGGGATTGTCCTCGTTTTTCATGATATTACAGAATTGAAGAAACTAGAGCAGGTACGTAAAGACTTTGTCGCTAATGTTTCTCATGAGCTAAAAACACCGATTACTTCCATTAAGGGGTTTGCTGAAACCTTACTTGAAGGGGCGGGAGAAGATGCCCAGCTTCGTGAACAATTTCTGCAAATCATTTTAAAGGAAAGTCATCGAATGCAAGGACTGATTCAAGATTTGCTTGATTTATCGAAAATTGAACAGCAAGGCTTTACGCTTTCAATTCAATCTGTTCATCTGCAGGAGACATTAGAAGAAATTTTCTTGATGCTATCAGGAAAAGCGGCGGATAAAGACATTGATTTACAGCTCCAGCTTCCAGATGAACCTTTATACATCGAAGCTGACCCCTTACGCTTAAAGCAAATTTTTATTAATTTAATCAGCAACGGCATTACATATACCCCATCCGGACGTTTTATTCGGGTGTGGGCTGTAGAAGAAAGTGATCGTGTCAAAGTGAGCGTACAAGATACCGGTATTGGCATTAGTGAAGAGGAAATTCCTCGAATTTTTGAGCGGTTTTATCGAGTTGATAGAGCGAGAAGTCGGAATTCCGGTGGAACCGGTCTTGGCTTGGCCATTGTTAAACATTTAGTAGAAGCACACCGCGGGAAAATCGAGGTGACAAGTCAAATAGGAGAAGGCACGACCTTTACGGTCACTTTTTTTAAGTAACCGCCTACTCTGTAAGAAATGATTTGGAGACCGTATGAAAAGTAAAGAAAAAATTCCCTTTCTTTACAAAACTTTACGTGAACTTTACAGTTTGTTTAATTTATCTTAATAAAAGGTTGGTAAACTTGTTTTTGGAAACCCCTTCATCCAAGGAGCCAATGTGGAAAGGCGGAGACAGCTATACTGTTTCCGCCTCTTCTTTTTTATTTAACAATAACAGAAAATTCAGTTTTTTTATGTTGTTTTTTTGAAAATCCTGTATAAAATTGCTTATTTCTTGAAACCTTTCCTATAATAGTTCGTATAACGTATTGTAACGAGGAGAGAGAGGTGCTGTAAATGACAAGTGCACGGCAAATTAGTAAATATGTCGGAATTGTAATTGGAATTCTTTTATTAGGAGTTGTCGCTTTTACTACTTGGTATACAGTAGATGAATCGGAACAAGCGGTTATTGCTACATTTGGTGCGGTCGATGAGGGAGTGGCAGAACCAGGGCTTCATTTCAAGTTGCCATGGCCGATTCAGAAAGTAGAAAAACTATCAAAAGAAACGTTCAGTTTACAGTTTGGTTATGATGAAGAAGATGGAAAAGTGACAGAAGCTCCGAAGGATACGAAGATGATTACCGGAGATGAAAACATTGTATTAGCTGACATGGTTGTGCAATGGAAAATTACAAGCCCGGAAAAGTATTTATATAATGCAGAAGATCCTCAAGCTATTTTGTACAATGCGACAAGCGCTTCGTTAAGAAGCATTATCGGCAGCTCGAAAATTGATGATGCGTTAACATCAGGGAAAGCTGAAATTGAAGGTCAAGTGAGAGAGCTTTTGTCCACATTAATAGACCGCTATGACATTGGGATCTCCATTTTAAGTGTGAAACTCCAAGATGTTGAACTTCCAAATGAAGAAGTTCGAAAAGCATTTACGAATGTAACGGATGCACGGGAAATGATGAACACGAAAATTAACGAAGCAAATAAATACCGCAATAAGCGAACGAAAGAAGCGGATGGGGAAAAGGATGCGATTATCTCGAATGCAGAAGGGGATAAAGCAGCCCGGATTGAAGCCGCTCGTGGAGATGTAGCTGTTTTTGACGCTATCTATAATGAATACAAAAGCGCACCTGAGATTACAGAGAAACGACTTATTTTAGAAACGATTGACCGTGTTCTTCCTAATACCCAAATTTATATTATGAAGGATGATGGAAATACGATGAAATATTTACCGCTTCAACCGATGGACAAGAAAGCGGTGCCGCAGCAAACTGAGGAAGGAGGGGGACAAAATTGAGTAACGGAAACATTGTAGATATGAATGAGAAAAAGGGACGGTCAGGTGACTGGAAAAAATATACGAGAGGCGGCTTTATCGCTTTTTTAATCATTATTGTTCTTGGCTTTCTATTGAGCAACGTCTTTATTGTAAAAGAAAACGAATATAAAGTAATTCGTCAATTTGGTGAAGTCGTCCGAATTGATTCGAAACCAGGGTTAAGCTTTAAAATTCCGTTTATTCAATCTGTCACATCTCTTCCGAAATATCAAATGGTGTATGATGTACAAGAAGCGGAAATCAACACAAAAGATAAGAAGCGAATGCTTGTTGATAACTATGCAGTATGGAAAATTGAAAATCCTAAAAAAATGATTGCTAACGCACGTTCTGTTGTGAATGCGGAAGCGAAAATGGGCGAATTTGTGTTCTCTGTCGTTCGTTCTGAATTAGGGCAGCTAGACTATGATGAAATCATTAATGATGAGAAAGCCCAGCGAGGCAGTTTGAATGACCGCGTGACCGAGCAAGTCAATAAACTCGTCGATAAAGGGAATTATGGAATTAAAGTCATTGATGTACGCATGAAGCGAACCGACTTGCCTCCTGAAAATGAGCAATCCGTTTACACGCGAATGATTTCTGAGCGGGAAACGAAAGCGCAAGAATATTTATCAATGGGTGATGCCCAAAAAAACCGGATTATCGCTAAAACAGATCAAGAAGTAAAAGAGCTATTAGCAAAAGCGAATGCTGAGGCGGAGGTCATTCGTGGTCAAGGGGAGACAGAAGCGGGCCAAATTTATAATAGCTCCTACTCAAAAGACCCTGATTTTTACGAGCTTTACCGTACGTTGAATTCTTATTTGAAAACAATCGATGATGAAACGGTCATTGTTCTCCCTGCGGATTCTCCATATGCGCGAATTTTAATGGGGTATTCAAATTAAAGAACGACCGTTTAGTGTGAACGAGGTTTGCTGTTTAGCGGCGACCTCGTTTTTTTATGGAATTCCTTAGTTTTTCTTTCTCTCGAGTATTCTGCTAGAATAAGATTATCAATTGCTGGCCAATGGGCGTGGCGACGGTCCCTACCTTTGCCTTCGCATGCCAAGTAATCAAATGGAGGATGACGCATGTCGAAAAAGTTAGTATTAGTAGATGGGAACAGTATTGCATATCGGGCGTTTTTTGCTCTTCCTTTATTAAACAATGATAAAGGCATTCACACGAACGCCGTTTATGGATTTACCATGATGCTCATGCGCATATTGGAAGAAGAGAAACCGACACATATGCTTGTCGCATTTGATGCAGGGAAAACAACCTTCAGACATGAGACGTTTAAAGAATATAAGGGTGGCAGGCAAAAAACGCCGCCAGAGCTGTCAGAGCAATTTCCTTTCATTCGAGAGCTGCTTGATGCGTATAAAGTGCAGCGTTACGAGCTGGCGAATTATGAAGCGGACGATATTATTGGAACGCTATCTGCACAAGCGGAACAAGAAGGGTTTGACGTCAAGGTTATCTCAGGTGATAAAGATTTGCTTCAGCTCGTGTCACCCCATGTAACAGTAGATATTACACGTAAAGGCATTACAGATGTGGATTCGTATACACCTGATGCCATTGCGGAAAAATACGGGATCACTCCTATTCAAATTATTGATATGAAAGGCCTTATGGGAGACAGTTCTGATAATATTCCAGGTGTGCCGGGAGTAGGAGAGAAAACCGCGTTAAAGTTGCTGAAAGAGCACGGGACAGTGGAAACACTGCTACAGTCGATTGAGAGTGTAAGTGGGAAAAAGTTAAAAGAAAAGCTGGAAGAAAACCGCGATCAGGCGTTGATGAGCAAACAGCTTGCCACGATTTATCGTGAGGCGCCTGTGGAAGTGCAAGTCAATAACCTTACATATGAAGGATATGATGAAGAAAAGGTCGTTTCGTTATTTAAAGAATTAGGCTTTAATTCACTGTTAGAAAAAATGGGAGCCCCTACCACGCAAGTGGAGCAAGAGTTGGAGGAAATTTCTTTTGAAAAGCTCACGGCGATTGAGGAAGCGGGACTGCCAGACGAAGCGGCTCTTATTATTGAAACCATTGATGAAAATTATCATCATGCAGATATTATCGGTTTCGGGCTTGTTTACGAGGAAGGGAAGTTCTTTATTCCAGCCGAGTTGGCGCTTCAATCACCTGTTTTTCAAGCGTGGCTTCGTGATGAAAGCAAAAAGAAATATGTGTTTGACGGTAAAAAAGCGATTGTCGCTTTAAAATGGAGAGGAATCGAGTTAAAAGGAATTGCTTTTGATTTATTGATTGCATCCTATATTTTAAATCCGTCCGATTCGACAGAAGATATGGCTTCTATTGCAAACGAAAAAGGATATACGCAGATCCAAAGAGATGAAGCGGTATATGGAAAGGGAGCGAAACGGCATGTGCCAGAAGAAGAAGTTATTGCTGAGCACATCGTAAGAAAAGCAGCCGCACTCTATGAACTCAGAGGGGACATGCTTAAAGGCTTGGAAGAAAACGAACAGGACAAACTATTTACTGAATTAGAAATGCCGCTTTCATTCATTTTGGCAGAAATGGAATATCAAGGCGTAAAAGTGGATGCGGATCGTTTAAACCGGATGGGTTCAGAAATTGGAGAGAGACTAGCGGAGTTTGAACGGAAGATCTACGAACTTGCCGGAACGGAATTTAATATTAATTCGCCGAAACAGCTAGGTGTGATCTTATTTGAAAACTTGAATTTGCCGGTTATTAAAAAAACAAAGACAGGGTATTCTACATCGGCGGATGTATTGGAGCAATTGGCGGAGGCTCATGAAATCATTCCGCAAATTTTACATTATCGTCAGCTCGGTAAATTGCAGTCCACTTATATTGAAGGGCTGAAAAAAGTGATTCATGCCGAAACGAATAAAGTTCATACACGTTTTAATCAAACGTTAACTCAAACAGGCCGATTAAGTTCAACCGACCCTAATTTGCAAAACATCCCGATTCGTTTGGAAGAAGGGCGAAAAATTAGACAAGCATTCATTCCGTCTGAAGAAGGATGGACTATTTTTGCGGCTGACTATTCTCAAATTGAACTACGGGTACTAGCGCACATTGCCGGTGACGAAAAATTGATCAACGCCTTTAAGCATGATATGGACATTCATACAAAAACGGCAATGGATGTTTTTCATGTGGAAGCAGATGAGGTAACGGCAAATATGCGACGTCAAGCAAAGGCTGTGAATTTTGGCATTGTTTACGGAATTAGCGATTATGGCTTATCCCAAAGTCTTGGAATTACGCGAAAAGAGGCTGGGAAATTTATTGATCGTTATTTAGAGAGCTTCCCGGGCGTAAAAGAATATATGGAAGAGAGCGTGCGGGAAGCAAAAGCAGCGGGGTATGTAACAACATTATTGCATCGTCGCCGCTATATCCCGGAGATTACGAGCCGGAACTTTAATTTGCGCAGCTTTGCGGAACGAACGGCTATGAATACGCCGATTCAAGGCAGTGCCGCCGATATTATCAAACTGGCGATGATTCATATGGCTGCCCGCTTGCAAGAAGAAAATATGCAGGCAAGGCTGCTGCTGCAAGTTCACGATGAATTAATTTTTGAAGCCCCTGCGGATGAAATTAAGAAATTAGAAAAGCTTGTGCCAGAAGTTATGGAGCAAGCAATTGAATTGAAAGTGCCATTAAAGGTGGACTATTCATATGGACCAACATGGTTTGATGCAAAATAAGGGAAGGGAGTAGGTAAGGTGCCTGAACTACCAGAAGTTGAAACCGTAAGACGGACGTTGCTCGAATTGGTTGTTGGAAAAACAATTAAGCATGTTCGAATACTATGGCCAAATATCATTAAGCGTCCTGCTGAGGTGCAGCAATTTCAAGATGCGCTCGTTGGACAGACCATTAGCGATATTGGAAGGCGTGGAAAATTCTTAAAAATCTTTTTGGATGATTATGTGCTTGTTTCACATTTAAGAATGGAAGGCAAATATGCTCTTCATCAAGCCGAGGAGCCTTATGACAAGCATACGCACGTTTTTTTTCAGTTTACGGACGGCACAGAGCTTCGGTATCGAGATGTCCGAAAGTTTGGGACGATGCATTTGTTTGCTAAAGGAGAAGAAGACTGTGAGCTTCCTCTTGCGCATCTTGGACCTGAGCCGTTTGCGTCAGAGTTCACACCAGACATGCTGTATGGGCAATTACAAAAAACCAACCGAAAAATAAAAGCAGTATTACTGGATCAAAAAGCGGTCGTGGGACTTGGAAATATTTATGTAGATGAGGCATTATTTCGCGCAAGTATCCATCCTGAACGCTCAGCCAATGCACTGACAAAAAAAGAAGTGACGCTTCTTCATCGAGAGATTGTTGATACATTACAAGAAGCGGTTGAAAAAGGCGGAAGTACTATTCGAACATATGTAAATACGCAAGGACAAATTGGCTCGTTTCAACTTCAGTTATTTGTCTATGGAAAAAAAGGGGAACCATGCACGCGTTGCGGCACCGCAATTGAAAAAATAGTAGTAGGGGGAAGAGGCACCCATTTTTGTCCGAAATGCCAAAAAACAGACAACTAATTAACATAAGGATGACTCTAATTTCGCCAACCATCAATAACACGATAAACAATGGATAGGCTCTTTCCATATACTGACCATAGAAAATGGAATGGAAGGAGCCTAACGATGGTTGTGACACTTTCCTTATTTTTATTAGCTTTCGCTGTCAGTCTCGATAGTTTTAGCGTTGGGTTGACATATGGTCTGCGCAACATGTTTATTCCGTTAAAGTCCATTATCGTCATTTCTGTTTGTTCTGCTGCCTCTTTAATTTGCTCGATGATGCTTGGGAAAGGGCTGTCTCACTTTTTCTCACCAGAGTGGACAGAAAGACTGGGCGGACTTATTTTAGTTCTTCTCGGGGCATGGGTGCTGTATCAATTCTTTCGTCAAGAAGATGAATCCGCCTCCCAGCAGAAGGATGAAAAAATGTTATGGAAGCTAGAAATTCAATCATTCGGAGTCGTCATTCATATTTTAAAGAAACCGACGGCGGCCGATTTTGACCAATCCGGTTCCATTACGGGAGTGGAAGCAGTAATGCTAGGGCTGGCTCTGTCACTAGATGCTTTTGGTGCTGGTATCGGTGCTGCTTTACTCGGTTATTCACCTGTACAACTGGCGTTCATTGTTGTCTTAATGAGTTCATGCTTTTTATTATTGGGAATTCGATGTGGAAAAGCCCTTTCTAGGGTGAAGTGGATGAAGGCTTTTTCTTTTATTCCTGGTATTGTTCTCATTATGATTGGAATTTGGAGACTCTAGTCGCACGAAGAAAGAAGGAGAGAAGATGGGGCTAATTATAGGCTTAACAGGAGGCATTGCCAGCGGAAAAAGTACGGTCTCTAATATGTTGGCGGATTTAGGAATTCCGGTTGTTGATGCGGATGTGATTGCCAAAGAAGTGGTCCAAAAAGGGCGACCCGCTTACAAGGAGATTGTGGATGTTTTCGGCGAGGACATATTAGGCGAAGATTTACAGTTAAATCGTTTGAAGCTTGGTGCCATTGTTTTTAATAGTGAAGAAAAGAGACAGCAATTAAATCAAATTGTTCATCCCGCTGTCCGAAGCGAAATGCTGGCTCAAAAAGAAGCTTTCATTCGAGAGGGACATGAAACCATTGTCATGGATATCCCTTTGCTGTTTGAAAGTAAATTAACATCTTTTGTCGACAAGGTGCTACTTGTCTTTGTAGACGACCATGTCCAACTAGAGCGACTAATGGCAAGGAATGGCTTTACAGAAGAAGAAGCCAAATCGCGAATTCAAGCGCAAATGCTTTTAAGTGAAAAAGCAACTCTTGCGGATGCACTTATTAACAATAATGGAACGGTTGTTGAAACGAAAAAGCAGCTGTTAGCTATTTTATCGGAATGGAATGTCACAGTTCCGCATGATGATGGCATAAACAGCTAAATAATGATCAGTAATTAATCTGCTAAAATGTTGAATATAAGTCGGGGAGACTGGTACAAAACGTGTCCTAGTCTCTTCGACTTATATTATTTTTTGAATATTTTTAATTTGTGAAAATAGACATTTTAATCAACCGCTTTCAGGTTAAATGTGTTATACTTTATTTGTGATAAACGTTAAAAAGTATAACATATATAGAGAGGGGCTTCGCCATGAAAGCAAGAGTTGCTATCAATGGTTTCGGGAGAATAGGGAGAATGGTATTTCGCAATATTATAAATGAGGAAAATGTAGAGGTAGTGGCGATTAATGCGAGTTATCCGGCATCTACATTGGCTCATTTGTTGAAATATGATTCTGTACACGGCAAGTTCGAAGGGGAAATCGTTCCGACGGAGGATTGTTTAATTGTAAATGGAAAAACCGTTCGTCTGTTAAATTCCCGCGATCCTTTATATTTACCATGGAAGGACTTGAAGATTGATCTCGTGATTGAAGCGACGGGGAAGTTTAACTCACGGGATAAAGCCAAGCTTCATCTAGATGCTGGAGCGAAGAAGGTTGTGTTAACCGCTCCTGGAAAAGATGAAGATATCACGGTGGTAATGGGAGTGAATGAAGATAAGTTTGACGTAGATCGCCACTTTATTATCTCTAATGCTTCTTGTACAACGAATTGTTTAGCGCCGGTCGTGAAAGTGCTGGACGATGCATTTGGAATTGAAAACGGTTTAATGACGACTGTTCATGCTTATACAAATGATCAAAAAAATATTGATAATCCGCATAAAGATTTGCGTCGTGCTCGATCATGCGCTCAATCCATTATTCCAACTACAACAGGGGCAGCTAAAGCATTATCGCTCGTATTGCCTCATTTAAAAGGAAAGTTACATGGAATGGCGTTACGTGTACCAACACCAAACGTATCATTGGTGGATTTAGTTGTCGATGTGAACAAAGACGTAACCGTTGATCAAGTCAACGAAGTATTTACTGAAGCGGCGGGTAATTCTTTAAAAGGGATCTTAGATTTTACAGTAGAGCCGCTCGTATCCATCGATTTTAATACTAATTCTCATTCTGCCATCATAGACGGTCTTTCTACGATGGTCATGGATGGTCGAAAAATAAAAGTACTGGCTTGGTATGATAATGAATGGGGTTATTCAACAAGGGTGGTGGATTTAGTTAAGCATATCGCAGCTAAAATGGCCCAGCCCTCGGTCGTAAAGGTCAGTTAAAAAAACGGGCTTAGCGAAATGACAGCTAAGCCCGTTTTTTTATGCATGCGTATCGTTGTCATAATAGGGAACAGTAATACAGAGTGACCGGAATCACCCTTTAACAATTTAAAAAATGAAAAAAAGCGTTCACCAAAAATATAAAATCATCTGTTGCAAAATTAGTTTAAACAAAGTATACTATTTTTCGTGAACTTCTTAAGGCGCTTTGGTGATGCTTCTACTTAAAGGGTTAGGACCTCTCTGGACTAACTTTCCCCCGTGGTAGCCAGCATTCCATATAGCAAAGGATTTCAGTTTCAATCATTAGACGATCAAAATTTGTTAAAGGGGGAAGTTTAGTATGGAAACAATGGGTCGCCACGTTATCTCAGAATTATGGGGTTGCGATTTTGACAAGTTAAATAATATGGAGTATATCGAAAAAACTTTCGTTGATGCAGCATTAAAATCAGGTGCAGAGGTTCGTGAGGTAGCATTTCACAAATTTGCTCCACAAGGTGTAAGTGGTGTTGTTATTATTTCTGAATCACACTTAACTATTCACAGCTTTCCTGAACATGGTTATGCAAGTATTGATGTATATACATGCGGGCATTTAGATCCTACAATTGCGGCTGATTACATTGCAGAAGCATTAGGAGCTCAAACTCGTGAAACAATTGAGTTGCCACGCGGAATGGGTCCTGTACAAGTGAAACAAGGGCAAGTAAAAGCTCTTTAATGAAATCGTAAAACGGATTAGAGGTGTATATGATGCACCTCTTTTTATTATATTGTCAGGTTTTAGCGAACTTGTCGTTTTTAACCTATATGGAAAACAATCGTGCAACATCTTTTAAGACGCAAAGTTGCGCGATATGTTGGAACAATGAGAGAAAAAGGAGCGAAAATAATGGGACTGTTGCAATCTATCAAGCAAGTATTCTCTAATCATTGTGAAACATCTGACAAGCATGACGATTTGTCATTACGAACACACTACTATAAAACGACCAGTGCCCATGCCTTGACGCAAATAAAAAGTTTGATCGAAGGACTGGACGGTTTTAGTTTGCTATCGGTGTCTGAAGAACACGGGGAATTGAGCGTCAATGTTAAAAAAGGAAAAAAAGCATTTATGGTGATCAGTGTGATATCAGTGAGACCATTTGAAACCGCTGTCGATTTTTCCGTTACAACAGAGACGACGTTACTTCCTGTTGACTTTGGCTACAGTAAAGCACTAGTTAAAAAGATGTACGAATTAACGAATGAGCAATTGGTATTGATTAGACCAACGAAGACGAATTAACGGAATCACTCGAATTCCTAAGGATAAACTTGTATTCGCACGTCATTTTCTATAAGATGAAAGTAAAAGAAATTATTGGAGCTGAGGAAATGAAGTGCCCTTCTTGTCAGTTTAATGGAACAAGAGTGTTAGACTCTCGTCCTATTGAGGAAGGACGGTCAATTCGGAGAAGACGCGAATGTGAGCAATGCCACTATCGCTTTACTACGTTTGAGAGGGTGGAAGAAACGCCTCTTATTGTCGTCAAAAAAGACGGAGCGAGAGAAGAATTCAGTAAAGAAAAATTGTTGCGCGGACTTATTAAGGCGTGTGAAAAACGCCCTGTTACGTTAAAACAATTAGAAGATACGATTTTTGATGTTGAAAAGGAGCTGCGCAGCCAAGGTGTAGCGGAAGTGCAATCCGAAGTAGTCGGTGAAATGATTATGGAGCGTTTGGCAACAATTGATGAAGTCGCCTATGTTCGCTTTGTTTCTGTGTATCGCCAATTCAACGATATCAATGTCTTTATTGAAGAGCTAAAAGAATTAATAAAAAAAGAACGTGCGTAAAAAGAGCTCATAGGGATTCCTTAAAGCTCTTTTTTAGCTTCAAATTCGTTACTTCTATTTTACATATGCCAGTTTCAATTTACACTTAGTACAGTTCACCTCTAGATGGTGGAAAGAAAGGTTCGAATGATATGACAGAACAGCATTGGAAAGAGTTAATTCCTGTCGACCGTTATATTGTACGTTCGAACGGAATTCTTCAAGACTATGATCGTAAAATATTGACGATGCTTTATCAGCCGCTAGTCGGATCTTTATGTTTCAGTCTCTACATGACCTTATGGAGTGAGTTAGAGCAAGATCGTATATGGGGAAAAGAGACGACTCATCACTCATTGATGGCGATGATGCAAATGAACTTAAAAAGCATCTATGAACAACGAATGAAGCTGGAAGGAATCGGCTTGTTAAAAACGTATATGAAACGAGATGAGGAGAGCCGTTTATTTGTGTACGAGTTGATCCCGCCGTTAACGCCAGAACAATTTTTTAATGACGGGGTATTAAATATTTACTTGTACAACCGGCTTGGAAAAACCGTGTTTCAAAAGGTAAAAGCTTATTTTTCCGATCGATTGTTAGAGTATGGTGATTTTCAGCCTGTTACCCGTTCCTTTAATGAGGTGTTCCGTTCGCTTCATACAAGTGAGATGATTAGCAATGCGGGAGAAGAAGCACAACGAGATTTGCAGCTTTCTCCAACTTCTGAATATCTGTCCGCTTCTTCTAAAGCAGAAATTGATGTGGCTGATGATGTATTTAACTTTGACCTGTTTTATGCTGGTTTAAGTGAATCGCTCATACCGAAAAAATCCATTACACCAAGGGTGAAAAACGCAATTAAAAAACTAGCTTTCCTATACGGAATTGATCCATTGCAAATGAAAAACGTCATCCTCCAGTCATTAGATGAGAATGACCAAATTGATATCGAACTAATGCGAAAGGCGGCGCGTGATTTTTATCAATTTGAGCAAGGGGATCAATTGCCACATTTAGCGGAACGGGTTCAGCCGCCTGCTTTGCGGACAGAAACGGAGAAAGAGCCGAAAACGCAGGAGGAACAGCTTATTCGCCAGCTTGAACGTATTTCTCCAAAACAACTTCTTATGGAATTGTCAGGCGGAGCGGAACCGGCCAAAGCCGATTTGCAAATTATCGAAGATGTATTATTTCAGCAAAAATTAACTCCAGGTGTCGCCAATGTGCTAATTTACTATGTGATGCTCCGTTCAGACATGAAATTGTCAAGGGCATATGTAGAAAAAATTGCGAGCCATTGGGCAAGGAAAAATATTCGAACGGTGAAAGAAGCGATGGACCTTGCTAAGCGTGAGCATCAACAGTATCAAAAGTGGACGGAGTCGAAACAAACAAAACGCTCTAGTACGAAAAAAACAGTACGGAAAGAAAAAGTTCCGGATTGGCTTCAAAATAAACAAGACACTAAAAAAGAATCAATCAAAGAAGAGGGAACGACTGGTTTAGACTTCGAAGAGGAAAAACGTAGGTTGGAAGAAGAGTTGAAACAGTACCGTCAGCCTAAGCAGCCGTAACGCCTATTGTTCAACATCAGTTTAAAAAATTGGATCTATAAGCAAGAAAGCGGTGATAAAACGTGCAGCGAATCAATAATGCGTTTCAAGACCTTATTAAAAAAGAAGACTTTAGTGAACGATTTCAGTCATTGAAGAACCAAGTGATGAAAGACCCTGGTGTGCTCGCGTTTATAAAAGAGCATAAAGATGTGGTCGATACCAAGATGATCGAACGCAGTTTAATTAAACTATACGAATATACAACACAAAGCAAACAGTGTGAGCGCTGTGAATCGCTCGGCCACTGTATCAATATGATTCAAGGGTATCAGCCTCGCTTAGTGATTCAAGGAAAAGCGATTGATTTACAATATGAGCGCTGTCCAAGCAAAGTTCGTGAAGATGAACGGAAAGAACAAGAAGCGTTTATCCAAAGTCTGTACGTACCGAAAGATATTTTGCGGGCATCTTTAGCAGAGGTGGAAATTGAGCAAGGGCGTATTGAAGCGATTAAACTTGCTCATGAATTTGTTCGGAATTACAATACGGAGAAAAAAATGAAGGGCCTTTATGTGTACGGGCCGTTTGGTGTCGGAAAAACGTATTTACTTGGAGCAATTGCCAATCAGCTGGCTGAGAAAAAAATACGTTCGCTCATTGTCTATCTTCCGGAGTTTTTACGTGAGTTGAGAGGGTCTTTTCAAGATCAAACCTTCAATGAAAAAATTGAATTTGTCAAAAAAGCACCTGTTCTTATGCTTGATGATATCGGGGCTGAATCAGTGACAAGCTGGATGAGAGACGATGTGTTAGGAGCTATTTTGCAATTTCGGATGTTGGAAAACTTGCCGACTTTTTTCACTTCCAATTTGAACTTAAATGAACTAGAGCATCATCTCACGTATACACAGCGTGGAGAAGAGGAAAAAGTCAAAGCAGCGCGGATTATGGAAAGAATTAAAGCATTATCCATTCCGGTAGAAGCAGTTGGACGAAATAAAAGAGATTAAAAAATGAGCAAGTAGGCTTTACTTGCTCATTTTTTATGAAAACCCCCATATACATAGTACTAATAAACGTGTCCTAAAGGGGGGATATGATTGATTAAAGTGTTTTTTCGATGTGAAAAAGACGCACGAATTATTTATGAATGGTTATGTGCGCGTCAAAGCGCTTTATTATATTTCGATACATGCTTTCAGTTAGTTGAACAGAAGCTCTTAATCATAGATTTGTCTGCCAACAATGGAATAGTCGTCGAGAAAATCGTAATTCCCGTGTTAAAGGAATATGTACTCATGTACAAAGAAGAAGAAATCATTATGAATCTTTTACGCCAAGTGTTTTTTTATGAGGACGAGGAGGAACGCACTCAAATTATGTCCATGATGTATTCCATTATGGAAGGAGAGCGAGAAAGCATCCCTCAAAAAATCTTTTCACCTTCAAAAGATGAGCTCATAACAGATTCGCTGCAACGTTTTATAACAGGCAATTTAACATTCAGCTTTGAATCATTTATGCAATTTCGTTTAAAGGAATATGTAAAGCGGCTTATGTATTACATTGAACTGGGCATTGATGAATATAAGTTAGAGCAAGATTATCAAATTGTGTTAGAGCAACTTCGGCAAGCAGCGGCTACTCAACAGTCAAAAGTAAGTAGCATTCATGTGGTGGAAGAAGAACAATTTTATTTTTATGATGAACACCTTTTAGAAATTAAAGAAGAAAAAAGAAAGCGTTACAAGGAAGAACTGATGCTGTGCAATGAAGCATCGTACATAGATGAGCATGTCATTCAGCCGCTTTTAGCGATGGCTCCGACACGTATTTATATTTATACAGACAGCCCATTGCGTTCTCTTTATGTAACGATTCGAAACATTTTCCAAGAAAAGGTCACCATCTATCCGAAACATTACTTTCATTTAACTTGTGAGAACAAGTAAAGACAAGAGGTTGATTTCTAGAAATAAAAAAATTATAATGAACACATACTTTTATATGGATATAAAGTTATGATGAGGACATGAGTATGTTTTTACGGTTTACAGAGAGGGAGGCCATGGCTGCAAGCTTCCTAACACGAAAAATGGACTTACCACCTCTAAACTTCAGTAGTGAACGAATGGTGTATTTCAGTAATTACTGACGGTATTTGCCGTTATCAATTCTTGAGCTGTTTTGGCATATGTCGGCTTCTATTCATTAGTCGCTAATAATCTCCAAAACAGGAACAAGGGTGGAATCACGAGATACCTCGTCCCTTACTTTAGGGACGGGTTTTTTTATTTGCTTTAAAACTGATCACATTTTAAAGGAGTGTAACAACATGTCTGATATGATTAACATTTCATTTCCCGATGGTGCTGTGAAGGAGTTCCCGAAAGGCACAACGACAGAAGACATTGCTGGCTCAATTAGCCCGGGATTAAAGAAAAAATCCATTGCTGGGAAATTTAACGGTGAGCTGATCGATTTACGCACGCCAATTCAAGAGGACGGAACCATTGCCATTGTGACGCAAGATACACAAGATGCATTAGAAATCATGCGCCATAGTACAGCCCACCTTATGGCTCAAGCGATTAAGCGTTTGTATAAAGACGTGAAACTTGGTATCGGTCCTGTTATTGAAAATGGATTCTACTATGACATTGATATGGAAGAGTCTATTACACCAGAAGACCTTGTGGCGATTGAAAAAGAAATGAAGAAGATTGTCAATGAAAACTTAGAAATCGTTCGCAAAGAAGTATCCCGTGAAGATGCAATCAAGCTATACGAAGAGCTTGGAGATCACTTGAAGCTTGAACTTATAGAATCAATCCCAGAGGGACAAACATTGTCAATCTATGAGCAAGGTGAATTTTTCGATCTTTGTCGCGGTGTCCATGTTCCTTCGACAGGAAAAATTAAAGAATTTAAGCTGTTAAGCATTGCGGGTGCGTACTGGCGCGGTGACAGTAAAAATAAAATGCTGCAACGTATTTACGGTACAGCGTTCTTCAAAAAAGAAGAGTTGGCAGAGCATCTACGCTTATTGGAAGAGGCGAAAGAACGTGACCACCGTAAGCTAGGAAAAGAGCTGAACTTATTCACGAACTCTCAAAAAGTTGGACAAGGTCTTCCATTATGGCTTCCAAAAGGTGCTGCTATTCGCCGCGTGATCGAACGTTACATTGTGGATAAAGAAGAGCGTTTAGGTTATCAACATGTGTATACACCGGTATTAGGAAGTGTGGAGCTTTATAAAACGTCTGGCCACTGGGATCATTATCAAGACGGCATGTTCCCGGCGATGGAGATGGATAACGAGCAACTTGTGCTTCGTCCGATGAACTGCCCGCACCATATGATGATTTATAAAAATGAAATTCACAGTTACCGTCAATTGCCAATCCGTATTGCGGAGCTTGGCACGATGCACCGTTATGAAATGTCAGGTGCACTATCCGGGTTACAGCGTGTACGCGGGATGACGTTGAACGATGCTCATATTTTCGTGCGTCCTGATCAAATTAAAGATGAATTTAAGCGTGTCGTAAACTTAGTGTTGGCGGTATATAAAGATTTCGGTTTAGAAGATTACTCATTCCGCTTATCTTACCGTGACCCACAAGATACAGAAAAGTATTACGATGATGATGCAATGTGGGAAAAAGCGCAAAGCATGTTGAAAGAAGCGATGGACGAGCTTGGTCTTGATTATTATGAAGCAGAAGGCGAAGCGGCGTTCTACGGTCCGAAATTGGATGTTCAAGTACGTACAGCTCTTGGAAAAGATGAAACCTTATCAACAGTACAGCTTGATTTCTTATTGCCAGAGCGCTTTGACTTAACATATGTTGGAGAAGACGGCAAACCGCATCGTCCAGTCGTTATTCACCGCGGCGTTGTATCAACAATGGAACGATTTGTAGCCTTCTTAATCGAAGAGTATAAAGGTGCGTTCCCAACGTGGTTGGCACCGGTTCAAGTACAGGTTATCCCTGTATCACCTGGAGTTCACTTAGAGTATGCAAAGCAAGTTCAAGAAAAATTGCAGCTTGAAGGGTTTCGTGTAGAGCTTGATGAGCGCGATGAGAAGATTGGCTACAAAATCCGCGAAGCGCAAATGCAAAAAACACCGTACATGCTTGTTGTCGGCGATAAAGAAGTGGAAGAAAATGCTGTTAATGTCCGCAAATATGGTGAGCAAAAATCAGAGACGATTGACTTCGAACAATTCGTTGCAGCGTTAAAACAAGAAGTAGCACGATAAACAGAAAAAAATGATTGCATTTATAAAGTAACTTTGATAGAATAATTTTTGTTGTGATAAAAGTAGCCTACAACGTTGACATAGTCTGATGGACATGTTACAATTGTAAAGGTAATTGAATACTTGTTTGTGTAAAAGCAGAAGCACCCGCTTCTCACCTGGTCGACGCTCAAGCAGTTGGCAGGTATGAATTTAACTATTTACGTATGTGTAAAGGTAAAGTGTGGGTGCAGTATGTGCTCACACTTTTTTTGTGGGGCAGACATCTGCTCAAACGATGTATTCGACCATAAAACCTTGGAGGTGGCTACTTATTAGCAAGGATATGATGGTGAACGAGGGCATCCGTGCCCGCGAAGTTCGTTTAATCGACCAAAACGGGGAACAATTAGGAATTAAAACGAAGCAGGAAGCATTAGAAATTGCTGCGCGAGTGAACCAAGATCTTGTTATGGTTGCTCCAAATGCGAAACCGCCAGTATGCCGTATTATGGATTATGGTAAATTCCGATTTGAGCAACAGAAGAAGGAAAAGGAAGCTCGCAAAAACCAGAAGATCATCAGCTTAAAAGAAGTTCGTTTAAGTCCGACAATTGATCAACATGACTTTGATACGAAACTTCGCAATGCACGCAAGTTCCTTGAAAAAGGCGATAAAGTAAAAGCGAGCATTCGCTTTAAGGGTCGTGCAATTACGCATAAGGAAATCGGTCAACGTGTATTAGATCGTTTCTCAGAAGCTTGTGCGGATGTAGGATCAATAGAGGCTGCTCCTAAGATGGACGGACGCAGCATGTTCTTAGTTTTAGCACCTAAAAATGAAAAGCAATAAAATGAGGAGGAACACTCAATGCCAAAAATGAAAACTCACCGCGGCGCTGCAAAGCGTTTCAAGAAAACTGGATCTGGTAAGCTTAAACGTTCTCATGCTTACACAAGCCATTTATTTGCTAACAAGTCTACAAAGCAAAAGCGTAAACTTCGCAAAGGTGCTGTAGTAAGCACAGGCGATTACAAACGCATCCGTTTCTTATTAATTAACATGAAATAATTTCGGTTTAGGATAGACAATACAGGAGGGAAACAACTATGCCACGTGTAAAAGGCGGTACAGTAACACGCAAACGTCGTAAAAAAGTTTTAAAATTAGCAAAAGGTTATTTCGGTTCTAAACATACATTATACAAAGTTGCTAACCAGCAAGTAATGAAATCTTTAATGTATGCTTACCGTGACCGTCGCCAGAAAAAGCGCGACTTCCGTAAATTATGGATCACTCGTATCAACGCTGCTGCTCGTATGAACGGTCTTTCTTACAGCCGTTTAATGCACGGTTTAAAAGTAGCTGGTATCGAAGTTAACCGTAAAATGTTAGCTGAGCTTGCTGTTAGCGATGAAAAAGCATTCGCTGAATTAGCAACAGTTGCAAAAAGCAACTTGAAATAATTCGAAAGCCTCCTTTTTAAGGAGGCTTTTTATTATTTTAGTGACAATGACGAAAAGGAGTCGAAAGAATGAATGAACTTTTGTTGATGTATTATGTATGTGTAAATATTGCGGCGATGACTTTAATGGCAGTGGATAAACAAAGAGCAAGAGAGCGCAAGTGGCGAATTAAAGAGGCAACAATCTGGTTTTGGTCTATTGTTGGCGGAGCAGCAGGTGCGGCTTTAGGGATGTATGTGTTTTACCATAAAACAAAGCATAAACAGTTTAAAGCAGGTCTTCCTTTGTTAGCGGTGATTCATGCTGTTTTTTTGTTTCGATTTATTTAAAAAGCCAAGCCATTAATTTCTACGGCTTGGCTCTTTTTATTGAAGAAATTCTTTAATCGGGCTTTTCCATTCAATTTTGGCGTACGGATATAAAAATTGAATTTCTTGCTCAATTCGAGAGAAGTCAAGGCGTGAAAGACCTTCTAGCTTTTCAGTATCGCGAATGGAAACGATGATGGAGATAACTTCAAAGGAGTCATTAGTCGTTCCTAAATATTTTTCTCCTTCAAATAAGACTCCTTTATATGTGAGCAAAAAGTTTTTGCGGACATTTCCTTTCTCATCAAGGAGGTGAAATTCTTTTTTCTCATGTGCATGTTCCAATTTGCGCATCGGATCTGTAAAATAGCGCACCGCCTTTAAAATAAGGTAGAAAAAAGCGGCAATAATGAGTAAACGTAATAGAACGACAATCATTCCAAGTCCCTCCTTATACTCTATTCCATTACTTTACGTGTCAATCGGGAAAAGGTTTCATCTTCTTTTCACTTTGTTATAATTTATTGAGGAACAAATATGATGTTTGCATAGGTGTTTGCTATGCTTATGAAGCAGAATATAAGTAGAAAGGAGAATAAAGAATGAATTTTGAACAGTTATTTGATATGCAGCGACAGTTAGATACCCATATCGAAGAGAAGCATGGATTAAAAGGCGAATCTCTAATCGAAAGAAAAATTCTCGCTTTTATGGTGGAGGTAGGAGAGCTTGCGAATGAAACGCGCTGCTTCAAGTTTTGGAGCGTGAAACCGTCAGCAGATGCAGAAACTATTTTAGAAGAGTATGTAGATGGGGTTCACTTTTTACTTTCACTCGGTTTAGAACTTGGCATTCCGGCAGATGTATCGGTCCCGCAAGCAAAAAGAGAAGAGGAGTTAACCGCTCAATTTTTAAATGTCTATGAAAATCTCTCACAGTTCCGTAGAAATATGGCACAAGATACATACATTCAGTTGTTTTCGCAATACTTAATATTAGGCGAAATGCTCGGTTTTTCCTCAGAGGATGTAAAGCGCGCATATAAAGCGAAAAATGAAGTGAATTTTCAGCGCCAGGAGCAAGGGTACTAATTCGTGTTTTGAGCAAATGTTCTGTATACTAATGAATTATGATACATATTGAAGGAGGCTGACTAACAGCATGGCTAAATTGGATGAAACATTAACGATGCTGAAAGAGTTAACGGATGCAAAAGGCATTCCTGGAAATGAGCGTGAACCGCGCGATGTGATGAAAAAGTACATTGAGCCTTATGCAGATGAGGTAACAACAGATGGGTTAGGCAGCTTAATTGCCAAGAAAACTGGAAAAGAAAATGGACCCAAAATAATGGTTGCGGGCCATTTGGATGAAGTTGGTTTTATGATTACGCAAATCGATGATAAAGGGTTTCTTCGTTTTCAAACGGTAGGAGGCTGGTGGTCGCAAGTGATGCTCGCCCAGCGTGTGACGATTGTAACGAGAAAAGGGGATGTAACAGGGGTTATCGGTTCAAAGCCGCCTCATATTTTATCACCGGAAGCTCGCAAAAAGCCGGTTGAAATTAAAGATATGTTTATCGACATTGGTGCATCCAGCAAAGAGGAAGCGATGGAATGGGGCGTCAAACCAGGAGATCAAGTGGTCCCATATTTTGAATTTACAGTGTTAAACAATGAAAAAATGCTACTTGCTAAAGCGTGGGATAACCGCATTGGTTGCGCCATTGCTATTGACGTGCTAAAGCAACTGAAAGATACAGCGCACCCGAACGTCGTGTACGGTGTTGGAACGGTTCAAGAAGAAGTTGGACTGCGCGGGGCGAAAACGTCAGCGAACTTCATTCAGCCGGACATTGCGTTTGGTGTAGATGTGGGCATTGCTGGTGATACGCCAGGGGTGTCAGAGAAAGAAGCAATGGGCAAAATGGGGAAAGGACCACAAATCATTTTATATGATGCATCAATGGTCTCCCATAAAGGCTTGCGCGATCTTGTGACAGATACAGCGGATGAATTGAATATCCCATATCAGTTTGATTCGATGGCAGGTGGAGGAACGGACTCAGGTGCGATTCACGTTTCAGCAAACGGTGTCCCTGCTTTATCTATTACAATTGCGACGCGCTACATTCATTCACATGCGGCGATGTTACACCGCGATGATTATGAAAATGCCGTCAAGCTTATTGTAGAAGTCATTAAACGTCTAGATGCAGAGACGGTCAAGAATATTACCTTTAATTAATTGGTTTATATCATAAGAAAAGACGGTTGGGTACCCAACCGTCTTTTCTTATTGTAACCCTTTTTCGAGAGTTGACAGCATCTCGTTTTTGTCTTGTTCGTTGGAATTTTTCCAGATTACTTCGAATAAAACACCTAAGCCTGGCAGCATTTTGTCTTCGCCGCTTTGGATGGCATCCATAATGGTTGATTCCAACTGCTGCTGTGAATTCCCTGAAACATTTGATATAATGGCATTTCGTAAATTTAAATTCATTTTCATCACCTCGAATTTAGTGTGAAAGTACATTGTTATTGTGAGTCTTATGAGCATTTTCTATGTACGAAGAATTGAGATATAATGGTGGCAGTATAAAATGGACTTACAATAGAAGAAGGAGACAGAACGGTGAAACGAATTGATTCGGTAAAAAATCCACAAGTGAAAACATGGAAAAAACTCCATACAAAAAAGGAACGAGACAATAGCGGGCTATTTTTAGTGGAAGGTTATCATTTAGTAGAAGAAGCGCTTCGGACGAAGCAAACGGTGAAAGAGCTTATCGTATCAGAAGAAGTAAGTATGCCTTCTTCTTGGAATGTTGATAATATTTCTATTACGGTCGTTGGCAAAGAGATTATGAAGGCCATTACCGATACCGAAACCCCGCAAGGCGTGGCAGCGGTTTGTTATCAGCAGCAAACGAGTGACATACGAGAGAATGTAAGCAACATTTTATTAATTGATGCTGTTCAAGATCCAGGAAACCTTGGTACGATGCTTCGAACGGCAGATGCGGCTGGAGTAGATTTAGTGGTTTTAGGCAACGGCAGTGTTGATTTATACAATAGTAAAGTTATTCGCTCTACGCAAGGCGCGATTTTCCATTTGCCTGTTGTAAAAGGAGATTTGCAGGAGGTTATTCCCGCTTTAAAGCAGCGCGGCGTTTCGGTGTATGGCACATCTTTAAACGATGCAAAACCTTATATGGACGTACAGCCAAAGGGAGCTTTCGCCCTTTTAGTCGGAAATGAAGGAAGTGGCGTCAATCCGTCGTTATTAGAACAAGCAGATGAAAATTTATACATCCCGATTTACGGTAAGAGTGAGTCGCTAAATGTGGCCGTTGCTGCCGGAATTTTATTGTACTATTTACGCGGGATGTAGTTGCAACATCGTTTTATTTTCCATATAATAAAGGAAACTTCGATTCAGGAAGGACAAAATCCTTGACTGATGGAGAATGGAACATCAATGGAATTACATATGTAAAAGCGTAGATGGAGAAGAGTAGCGTAACGCGCGCCATTAAGGGAGAAAATGCCGTGACTGAAAGCATTTTTATGGTAGACATACGTGAATTCACCTCCTGAGCTGACACTTGGACCATCCGCGTGATGTAAAGGTGTTCCGGTTTTAAACCGTTATGTGGCTGAAGTTGTACGACAGATATTGATATTGTCGTAAATAAGGGTGGTACCGCGATCAAACCTCGTCCCTTTTTGGGAAGGGGTTTTTTTATTTCCATGAAAAGATGCAAGATAAAAAGGAGGATTTTTCGCATGAAAGAACGTTTACAAGAGCTGCAACAAGAAGCGATTGCTAAAATTGAAGCGGCTCATGATTTAAAAGAGTTAAATGATGTACGTGTTGCTTACCTTGGAAAGAAGGGGCCTATTACAGAAGTATTGCGTGGCATGGGGAAACTATCAGCTGAAGAACGACCTGTAATGGGAGCACTTGTCAATGACGTGCGCGAAGCGATCGCATCGAATCTTGAAGCAAAACAAACGGTGTTGGAACAAGCCGAAGTAGAACGAAAGCTTGCATCCGAAACGATTGATGTGACGCTTCCGGGACGTCCTGTTAAAGTAGGGAACCATCACCCGTTAACAGCAGTTGTGGAGGAAATTGAAGATTTATTTTTAGGAATGGGTTATTCCATTGCGGAAGGTCCTGAAGTCGAGAAAGATTATTACAATTTTGAAGCGCTCAACTTGCCAAAAGGTCATCCGGCACGTGATATGCAAGATTCTTTCTATATTACAGAGGAAATTTTGCTTCGTACGCATACCTCTCCGGTACAGGCACGTACGATGGAGAAAAATGAGGGCAAAGGTCCGATTAAAATTATTTGCCCTGGTAAAGTATATCGCCGCGACAATGATGACGCGACCCATTCTCATCAATTTACACAAATTGAAGGGCTAGTTATCGATGAAAACATTCGCATGAGCGATTTAAAAGGAACGCTTGAAGTATTTGCGAAAAAAATGTTCGGTGAAGAGCGTGAAATTCGTCTTCGTCCAAGCTTTTTCCCATTCACAGAGCCGTCTGTTGAGGTAGACGTATCTTGTCATAAGTGTGGCGGAAAAGGCTGTAATGTATGTAAAAAAACGGGCTGGATTGAAATTTTAGGTGCTGGAATGGTTCATCCGAACGTACTTGAAATGGCCGGTTATGATTCGAAGAAATATCAAGGATTCGCTTTCGGTATGGGACCAGAGCGTATTGCCATGTTAAAGTACGGTGTCGATGACATTCGTCATTTCTATACAAATGATGTACGTTTCTTACAACAATTTAAACGAGCGTAAAAAGGGAGGGTTTGCACATGTTTGTATCATATCGTTGGTTACAGGAGTATGTGGATTTAACAGGAATTTCAGCAGAAGAATTAGCTGAAAAGATTACAAGAAGCGGAATTGAAGTGGAAGGCGTAGAAGACGTAGGCGAAGGCATTAGCGGTGTTGTCATTGGTCATGTCGTTGAGCGTGAGCAACATCCGAATGCAGATAAATTAAATAAGTGCTTAGTGGACATCGGGGAAGATGAGCCTGTTCAAATCATTTGTGGCGCATCAAATGTCGCTCAAGGCCAAAAAGTAGCGGTAGCGACAGTTGGGGCTGTTTTACCGGGCAATTTCAAAATTAAAAAAGCAAAACTTCGCGGAGAAGAATCGAACGGCATGATTTGCTCACTTCAAGAGCTTGGAGTCGAAGGAAAGCTTGTGGCAAAAGAATATCAAGAAGGCATTTTCGTTTTCCCGAATGATGTGGAGCCAGGAGCGAATGCGCTTGAACTGTTGAATTTAACAGATAAAGTATTGGAACTAGGCTTAACACCAAACCGTTCTGATGCATTAAGCATGTTAGGAGTTGCGCATGAAGTAGCCGCTATTTTAGGACGTGAAGTTAAGTATCCGGAAATCGCCCTAGAAACAAACGATGAAAAAGCGTCTGATTATATTGCCATTAAGGTGGAGGCGAAAGAAGACAACCCATTATACGTGGCACGTATTGTGAAGAACGTCAAAATTGCGCCCTCTCCGCTTTGGATGCAAACACGCTTAATGGCAGCAGGCATTCGCCCGCACAATAACGTGGTGGATATTACAAACTACATTTTATTAGAATATGGCCAGCCCCTTCATGCATTTGACTATGACCGTATTGGCTCAAAAGAAATTTTAGTAAGACGTGCACAAAACGGTGAGAACATCGTGACACTTGATGAGGCAGAACGGACTTTAACAGCTGAGCACCTTGTCATCACAAATGGAACAGAGCCTATTGCTTTAGCCGGCGTGATGGGTGGAGCGAATTCTGAAGTTCAAAATGATACGACAACGGTATTAATCGAGTCGGCATATTTTAAAGGACAAACTGTTCGTACGGCGTCAAAAGACCATGGCTTACGAAGTGAGGCGAGCGCACGCTTCGAAAAAGGCATTGATCCAAACCGCACACGTTTAGCGGCAGATCGCGCAGCGGAACTAATGAGTTTATATGCTGGTGGTGAAGTAGTGGACGGAACGGTTGAAGCAGATACGCTGACAATTGAACCAGCAGTAATCTCTATTTCCTTACAGCGCATTAATAGTGTACTTGGTACAGCGTTAACAGCTGAACAAGTGAAGGATATTTTTGAGCGCCTTCAATTTGAAGTGAAAGAAGAGAAAGAAAGCTTTGTTGTCACTGTTCCAACAAGACGAGGCGACATTACGATTGAGGAAGATTTAGTGGAAGAAGTGGCACGTATGTACGGCTATGACCACATCCCAACAACGTTGCCAATTTCAGAAGCAACGCCTGGGCGCTTAAGTCCTTACCAAGAAAAACGCCGTAAAGTTCGCCGCTTCTTAGAAGGTGCGGGTCTTTTACAAGCCATTACGTACTCATTGACGAGTGAAGAAAAGGCAGCTCAATTTGCGCTTGAACAAAGTCAAGCTATCCGTTTAGCAATGCCAATGAGTGAGGAGCGCAGCACGCTTCGCTTGAGCCTTATTCCACATCTGTTAGAAGCGGTTAAACATAATAATGCTCGCCAAATGGATTCGGTTGCGTTATATGAAATTGGTTCCGTATTCTTAGCAAACGAACAAGGAGAGTTACCGCAAGAAAAAGAACGCCTTGCTGGAGCTATTACTGGATTATGGCATACACACAGCTGGCAAGGAGAAAAGAAAGCTGTGGACTTCTATGTGGTTAAAGGTATTTTAGAAGGGCTATTTGATTTAGTAGGGGCAACGTCGTCTATCGAATACAAGCTTGCAAGCAAAGAGGGCATGCACCCTGGCCGTACGGCTGAAGTATTTATGAATGGCACAAGCATCGGATTTGTTGGTCAGCTTCATCCAGCGGTACAAAAAGAGCTTGATTTGCGTGAAACATATGTATATGAATTGGATTTACAAACGCTGTTAACAGCAGATGTTCAAGAAGTTCAATATGAAATTATTCCGCGCTTCCCATCGATTTCTCGCGATATTGCGCTTGTAGTGGAGCAAAACGTTTCAGCTGGCGATATCGAGCGTGTCATTACAGAGGCGGGTGGCAAGCTGTTGAAAGACGTGACGGTATTTGATTTATATGAAGGGGAAAAAATGGAACCAGGCAAAAAGTCTGTTGCCTTCTCTCTTCGTTACCTTGACCCAGAGCGTACATTAACAGATGAAGAAGTGACGAAAGCACATGACCGCGTATTAAAAGCAGTAGAAGAAGCATTCAACGCATCATTGCGTTCTTAATAAAAAAGTAAAAGCCATGAGCCGACCGGCTCATGGCTTTTACTTTTTCGCAATGTTCATCGCTTTTTGCGTGTTGGCAAAATGAAATTTAGTGAACGAAGGGAGCGCTTGTTTACCATGTTGTTTAATCAAACGGGCGGCAGCGATATCTACTTGAGCTCCTGCTCCTTTCGGTAAAAGGAAGCCCGCTTTTTCACTCAATTTTTCCATTTCCCTTAAAAACGCGTAACGGGCAATCATCGAAGCAGCAGCTACGGCGATATGAACACTTTCGCCTTTTGTGCTGAAGTGCACGTTCTCTTTCACGATTTCTTGTTGGGAAGCGATGTGCTTATAGTAAACGGAACGCTCCGCAAACTGATCGATGAGAATACCTTCAGGCTTAACAGGAGCCATTTTTTTTAACACATTTGCGATTGCTTTATTATGAAGAAGCGCCTTCATCTTTCCTTGCGACATGCCTTTTTGCTGCCATTCATTGTATTTGTCGTTATGCAGAATAAGGAGACTGTATGGAAGGAAGGTAATCAGCTGTTTCGCAATGGCGACAATTTTTTCATCGGTTAAACTTTTTGAATCTTTGACACCTAGTTCTTGGAGAAGCGGGATTTGCTCTTTATCGACATAGGCCGCTACTACTGTAATCGGACCGAAGAAATCGCCTGTCCCGACTTCATCGGAGCCGATGAAAGATTGTTTGGCAATGTTAGGTGGAAGTGTACTAGAAGATTTACGTGTAGAAGAAGCAGAAGAGACTGAAACTGGAGCGCTTCCCCATTTAGTCGCTTCTATTTCAGCACTTTGACCTTGGAAAAGAACCTTTCCCGAACGATACGCTGTAATGGTACAAGTCCCTGTTTTAGCGACAAAAAGTCCTCCTTGTGGAACTTTTTCCACAAGCTTTGCTGCATAATGCTGTTTCATGTTTTCTAATTGCTTTGCATCCATTTTCAAAACGGTATTTGACATTGATGAGCTCCTTTTCATTTAACTCAATTTTTCTGCTCTTTTGATGGGTTGCCCCACGTTTCAACTTTCCTATTATACCATGTGGAAAATAAGACGTTCAGGCCTTCGCTGCAACCTTGTGGCTCTTTGTAACTGTAGGTGAATCTCATATGCCGTTATTTAACAGTACATGGCTTTCCATAGAGCGCGGCTTCATGGTATGATAAGGATTAGGATTTGGTGGAACGGAGGACTTTTTGTGTCAGAACAACCTAAAACACGTACGACAGTCGATATTTTCGGACAACAGTATACTATCGTCGGAACCGAAAGCACCAGTCACATTCGACTTGTGGCGTCTATTGTCGACGATAAAATGCGTGAAATCAGTGCAAAAAATCCACATTTAGATATAAATAAACTGGCTGTGTTAACAGCGGTGAACGTCGTACACGATTTTCTTAAACTAAAAGATGATTATGAAAAAATAGAGAGACAATTTCACGATCCAAAGGAATGAAATCAATGCTTAATATTATTTTGATCGGTTTGCTTTTGTTAGGGTTCCTAGCTGGAATTAAGCGCGGGTTTATTCGTCAGCTTGTCCATTTGATTAGCTTCGCTGCTGCCTTCCTCGTAGCCTATACCTTTAACGATCAGCTTGCGCCTAGAATTAAGCTCCTTATTTCCTTTCCTGAAACGCAAATGCAAGGAATCACGTCTTTGTTGTTTGAACAAACTTATATAGAAGAGGCATTTTACCGAATGATCGGGTTTGCTGTATTGTTTTTTGGAACAAAGCTGCTGCTCGGAATGGTCGGTTCGATGCTCCATTCATTGGCGCAGCTTCCGGTATTAAAGCAGCTCAATAAATGGGGCGGCGGCATTTTAGGGTTTGCGGAAGTTTATCTTGTGTCCTTCGTCCTTCTCTACATCGGTGCTATTGTACCTGTGAACGAAATTCAAGAACCGATTCAGCAATCCTTCATGGCGATGTTCATTGTAAACGATACGCCTATTTTGTCTTCTGCTATTCAGGATTTATGGAGACATTACACAACCCTTTAAAATGAAACGGGAAGACCCGCTAAGTGAACCGTCCGATGAGATCCAGCACAGCTAAGGGTTTCGGAGGCGGTTCATTTTATTATCACAAAATATCTTGTCATTCTTCATAATGGAACTAATCTATACGCACATGATAAATTATATGATGTGTGATCATGATCTATCCTACAGGCGGTGTAAAAATGAATAAAAAACAAATCATTCAATTGTTAGAAACGATTGCAGTATATATGGAATTAAAAGGGGATAACCCATTTAAAATTTCTGCTTTTCGCAAGGCGGCAGCAGCTTTGGAAAACGATGAAAGAAGTTTAGCAGATATTGAAGACTTTACTCAATTATCTGGCATTGGGAAGGGTACAGCAGCGGTAATTGATGAATTCATACAAACAGGACAGTCATCTGTACTTGAAGAACTGCAGGCCGAAGTTCCTTCAGGTTTGATTCCGTTATTAAAGCTCCCGGGGCTTGGTGGCAAGAAGATTGCCAAGCTGTACAAAGAGCTTCAAGTGGAAGATATTGATTCGCTAAAAGAAGCCTGCTTACAGCAAAAAGTACAAGGTCTGAGCGGGTTTGGTAAAAAAACAGAAGAAAAAATTCTTGCGGCAATTGAGGAGTTTGGTAAACGACCAGACCGTCTGCCAATTGCCTTCATGCTCCCGATTGCTGAAGAAATTGAACAAGAACTAGCACGCATGGCAGGAATTATTAAGTTTTCACGTGCAGGAAGCTTACGCCGTATGCGGGAAACGATTAAAGACCTCGATTTTATTATTGCAGCAGAGCATAACGGGCAAGTACGTGAACAACTCATCACGTTACCGAAAGTAAAAGAAATTATTGCAAACGGCGATACGAAAGTCTCGGTTGTGCTCGGTTATGAATATGACGTATCTGTCGATTTCCGATTAGTAAAAGAAACGGAGTTTGCGACAACGCTGCATCATTTTACCGGATCGAAAGACCATAATGTTCGGATGCGCCAGCTTGCTAAAGAGCGCGGGGAAAAAATTAGTGAGTATGGAGTAGAGAAAACGGAGACAGGTGAAATCCTTACATTTGAATCAGAAGAGGCATTTTACCAACATTTTGATCTCCATTTCATCCCGCCTGAACTGCGTGAAGACGGCAGTGAGGTTGAGGCCTTTCAAGCAGCTCGCTCTGTCATTAGTTTGACTGATGTAAAAGGCGACTTGCATATGCATTCAACGTGGAGCGATGGTGCGTATTCCATTGAGGAAATGGCGGAAGCATGCCGTAAAAAAGGCTATCGTTATATGGCGATCACCGACCATTCACAATATTTAAAGGTAGCGAATGGATTAACAGCCGAGCGCTTGCGCAAGCAGCGTGAAGAAATTAACCGCTTGAATGAACAATATGAGGATTTTACGATTTTAGCAGGTGTGGAGATGGACATCTTACCGGATGGTTCGCTCGATTATGATGATGAGCTGTTAAGTGAAATGGATCTTGTTATTGCTTCGATTCACTCAAGTTTTTCTCAGCCTCGTGAGGTCATTATGGAGCGATTGAAAACAGCGTTGGAGAATGCGCATGTTGATTTCATTGCACATCCTACGGGAAGATTGATTGGGCGACGAGAAGGTTATGATGTAGATATGGATCTATTAATTGAGCTGGCGAAAACGACGAACACTGCACTGGAACTGAATGCGAATCCTCACCGTCTTGATTTGGCGGCGGAGCATTTGAAAAAGGCGCAAGAAGCGGGTGTGAAGCTCGTAATTAATACGGATGCTCACAATATGGATATGTTGGAGCATATGGAGATTGGCGTATCAACAGCGATTAAAGGGTGGATTCGACCGGAGCAAGTGATCAATACATATGCACTGGACGATTTGCTTGCTTTTTTAAAGCGCAATGACTAAGGCTTAACACCACCAACAAAGAAAAGTAAAAAGACAACGTTTTACGTTAATAGATATAAAGGGAGGCAAAAATGTTGCAACAGCGCATTTTTAAAGTACTAGAATTCGATAAAGTGAAAGAGCAGCTTCTTACCCATGTTGCCTCATCCCTTGGCCGTGAACAGGTCATGCAGCTGGTACCGTCATCAGACTATGAAGAAGTCGTCACAAGACAAAACGCAACAGATGAAGCAGTCACTGTGTTACGAGTGAAAGGAAATGTCCCGCTCGGAGGCATTTACGATATTCGTCCTTATGCAAAGCGAGCGTCTATTGGCAGTACACTGGGTATGACGGAGTTGTTAGACGTAGCCAGCACGATTTACGGGACGAGACAGATGAAGAAATTTATTGAAGAACTGGTGGAAGAAGAGTTTCACTTGCCAATTTTGCAGGAGTTAGGTGAACAATTAACGCCGCTTCCACAAGTAGAACAAGCGATTAAAAATAGCATTGATGACAATGGAGTGATGTTGGACGGAGCGAGTGATAAGCTGAGAAGTATCCGTCAGCGTCTCCGAACAACAGAGTCAAGAATTAGAGAAAAGCTGGAGAGTCTTATTCGTTCCTCGTCCGCCCAGAAGATGCTTTCAGATGCCATTGTGACCATTCGAAATGAACGCTTTGTTATTCCGGTGAAGCAAGAATACCGCAATGCATATGGCGGAATTGTCCATGACCAGTCATCATCCGGAGCGACGCTCTTTATCGAGCCGCAAGCCATCGTGACACTCAACAATGAACTTCAAGAAGCAAAAGTGCAGGAGAAACAGGAAATTGAGCGCATTTTAGTTGAGCTGACGAAGGAAGTAGCCGAGGTTGCGCCAGAGCTCTTGCACAATGTGACGGTACTTGGAGACCTTGATTTTATGTTTACAAAAGGAAAATACAGCCATCGTTTAAAGGCGTCTAAGCCAAAAATGAATGAGCATGGTTACATCAAGCTATTTAAAGCGAAGCACCCGCTTATTTCAAAAGAGGATGTAGTGGCCAATGATATTGAATTAGGCGGAGATTATTCAACGATTGTGATTACCGGTCCCAATACGGGAGGGAAAACGGTTACGTTGAAAACGCTGGGGCTGTTTACATTAATGGCTCAATCCGGCTTGCAGATTCCCGCCCTTGATGGCTCGGAAATGGCGGTTTTTGACCATGTCTTTGCCGATATTGGGGATGAGCAGTCGATTGAACAAAGCTTGAGTACGTTTTCATCTCACATGGTCAACATTGTAGAAATCTTAAAAAATGTGGACTATAAGAGCCTTGTCTTATTCGATGAGCTTGGGGCAGGAACAGACCCGCAAGAAGGAGCGGCTCTGGCGATTTCAATCTTAGACGAAGTCCACCAAAGAGGAGCGCGTGTCGTTGCGACAACACATTATCCGGAGTTAAAGGCATATGGCTACAATCGAGAAGGAGTCATTAATGCGAGTGTAGAATTTGATATTGAAACATTGAGTCCTACGTATAAATTGTTAATTGGTGTTCCTGGTCGAAGTAATGCTTTTGAGATATCCAAGCGTCTTGGTCTTGGGGAACGCGTCATTCATCGGGCAAAAGGATTCATCGGGACGGAAACGAATACGGTTGAAAATATGATTGCGTCTCTTGAAGAAAGCAGACGTCAAGCAGAAGATGAATTAAAAGAGGCAGAAGAACTCCGCAAAACAGCTGAAAAATTGCATAAAGAATTACAAACTCAAATTTTGGAATTTAATGAGCAACGTGACCAGTTATATGAAAAAGCGGAACGAAAAGCGGCGGAAACGGTTGACAGCGCGAAAGAAGAAGCAGAAGAAATTATTCGTCAGCTAAGAAAAATGAGCCGGGATCAACATGCCCTTGTCAAAGAACATGAGCTCATTGAAGCGAAAAAACGCTTGGAGGGAGCTGTTCCAACTCTTCAAAAGAGCGGCAAAAAACAGGTGGGCCAAAAGAAGACCCAAACGTTTACACCAGGCGATGAAGTGAAGGTAATCAGCTTTGGTCAAAAAGGGACACTTATTGAAAAAGTAAGTAACAGTGAGTGGCAAGTGCAAATGGGGATTATGAAAATGAAGGTGAAGGAAAGTAACATGGAGTATATCGGTTCACCGAAGCCTGTTGAAACAAAGCCACTTGCGACAATCAAAGGGAAAGACTATCATGTCAGTCTCGAGCTCGACTTGCGGGGAGAACGCTATGAAGACGCGTTACTCCGTGTGGAAAAGTATGTCGATGATGCTTTATTAGCCGGTTATCCACGTGTATCCATCATTCATGGAAAAGGAACGGGAGCGCTTCGCCAAGGAGTGCAAGAATACTTAAAAAATCACCGTTCTGTGAAAAAAATCCGTTTTGGGGAAGCCACAGAGGGAGGAACCGGTGTAACGGTTGTCGAGTTTAAAGGATAGGAGAGAAGACAATAATGAAATCCTTTTGGGAAAACCCCTATGTGGAAACCGCTGCATATTACAGCGTTGTTGTTCTTTGTATGATTGTTTTCCTTGTCATCTTTGAAATCGTGACGAAATATCACAATTGGGAAGAAATCCAAAAAGGGAATGTAGCAGTAGCGATGGCTACAGGAGGAAAAATTTTTGGTTTAGCAAACATTTTTCGGTACTCCATTGAGCAACACGATTCGCTTTTTGAAATGATTGGATGGGGATTATTTGGATTTATCCTACTGTTGATTAGTTATTTTATTTTCGAATTTTTAACACCAAAGTTCAGGATTGATGATGAAATTGAAAAGGATAACCGGGCGGTTGGCTTTATAGCCTTGGTTATTTCAGTAGGGATGTCTTATGTTATCGGAGCTGGAATCGGATAAGGAGAAGAACATGGAAACTTTAGCGAAAGTATTGCTGACACTATGTGGGGGATTTTTACTTGTAGGTATCATTTATATGATGTTTTTTGCTTAATAGTCGGTTGGTCTTAAATTCATAAAAAAAGCATGGGGGACTTCTCCATGCTTTTTTTTTATGAACAGAATTAAGTTTCCTTTCATGAAGAACATTGCCACGATTGCTTGGCTTATACTATAATTAAAGTGAATATTTATAAAATTGAGATTATTCGGAGGTGAATGAATGAAAGCTGAATTAAGCAAACCGTGGCTGACCTTGTATCCGAAGGAAATTCCTCACGAAATTCCATTAGATGATAAAAGCTTAGTGGATTTGTTTCAAGAAGCAGTCCAGCTTTATGGTGAGAAGACGGCTGTTCATTTTTTAGGAAAAAAACTTTCGTTTCATCAGTTGTATGAGCAGGCGTCTGCATTGGCGGCATACTTGCAAAAGCTTGGCCTTACAAAAGGAGAGAAAGTCTCTATTATGTTACCGAATTCTCCTCAAGCGGTGGTCGCTTTTTATGGCGTTTTGCTTGCGGGAGGGGTTGTGGTCCAAACGAATCCGCTGTACACGGAGAGAGAATTAATTTTTCAGCTCAATGATTGTGAAGCTAACTATATTATTTCATTAGATTTATTGTATCCGAAGATTTCAAAAGTGAAAGCGTCAACAAAACTAAAGCATATTATTAGTAGTAAAATCCAAGACTACTTGCCTTTTCCGAAAAATCTTTTGTATCCTTTTGTGCAGAAAAAGCAGCATGGCGTTATTGTGAAGGTAGAGCCGTCTGACACAAATCACTTGTTGTCCCATATTTTAAAAAGCAGTGACGGTTCGTATACGCACGTGTCCATTGATCCAGCGGAAGATTTAGCGTTATTGCAGTATACAGGCGGCACAACAGGGTTTCCAAAAGGGGTGATGCTCACACATAGTAATTTGACGGCTAATGCGACAATGTGTGCCCATTGGTTGTACCGGTGTGAAAAAGGGAAAGAAAAAATTTTAGGCGTAATCCCGTTTTTCCACGTATATGGCTTAACAACTGTTCTCATTTTGTCTGTGTTGCAAGGATACGAAATGATCCTTTTACCGAAGTTTGATGTAGAAACCGTGCTCAAAACGATTCATAAGCAAAAACCAACCTTATTTCCTGGAGCCCCTACTATTTATATTGCCTTATTAAATCATCCGAATCTCATGAAGTACAATTTATCATCCATCGATTCGTGTATTAGCGGGTCTGCTCCGCTTCCGGTAGAAGTACAGGAAAAATTTGAAAAAGTAACAGGCGGAAAGCTTGTAGAAGGATATGGTATGACAGAAAGCTCACCTGTGACTCATGCTAATTTTGTATGGGCAGAGCGTGTGACGGGCAGTATAGGCGTTCCGTGGCCAAATACAGAAGCGGTGGTTCTTTCTTTGGAAACGGGAGAACAAGCGGCTTTAAAGGAAATTGGCGAGATTGCTGTTCGGGGTCCCCAAGTTATGAAAGGGTATTGGAACAGACCAGAAGAAACAGAAGCGGTACTCAAAGACGGATGGCTTTTAACAGGTGATTTAGGCTATGTCGATGAAAGAGGCTATTTTTATATTGTTGACCGGAAAAAAGATATGATAATAGCCAGCGGTTTTAACATTTATCCCCGAGAGATAGAAGAAGTGCTGTATGAACATGAACAAATACAGGAAGCAGTAGTAGCAGGAGTACCCGATCCTTACAGGGGCGAAACGGTTAAGGCATATATTGTTTTGAAAGAAGGAGCGTTGTGCACGGAAGAAGAGATTGATGCATTCGTACGTCAGCATCTCGCCGCGTATAAGGTACCGCGCATATACGAATTTCGAACAGAGCTTCCAAAAACAGCAGTCGGGAAAATTTTAAGAAGGGCGCTTGTAGAAGAGGAAAAAGACAAACAGAGAAAAGCAACATAGAGCGACTTTTGCATTACCGTTTCTTTTTTTTGCTAAAATCAGGATTGACAGAAATGGTAAGTTTTCTTATTATAAAATTATGAATGATTATTCATTCATAATGAGAGATTGCAAAAAGGATGGTCATCTTCCAGGTGAAGAATGTTCCTGTAAAATCAGGGACGGTATAGAAAGCAACCAGAAGAATGAATCAAACAAAGGGAGATAGCACATTGAAAAAAAATCGACCAAAATATAAACAAATTATTGATGCAGCGGTTGTGGTAATTGCAGAGCATGGGTATCACAATGCCCAAGTATCCAAAATTGCTAAACAAGCCGGTGTAGCAGATGGTACCATCTATTTATATTTCAAAAACAAAGAAGATATCCTTATTTCATTGTTCCAAGAAAAAATGGGGCAATTCATCGAAAAAATTGAAGAGGAAATTGCAGGAAAAACAAGGGCTGGCGAGAAGTTATACATGTTAATTGAAAAACACTTCATGCTTTTAGGAGAGGACCATGAACTGGCAGCGGTCACTCAATTGGAACTGAGACAATCCAATAAAGATCTTCGCTTGAAAATTAATGAAGTACTAAAAGGCTATTTGCATGTCGTAGACAGCATTTTGCAAACGGGAATTGAAACAGGAGAATTTGCGGACAACCTGGATATTCGTCTCGCACGACAAATGATCTTTGGCACGATTGATGAGACGGTGACGACTTGGGTCATGAATGAACATAAGTATGATCTCGTTTCATTGGCACCGAAAGTTCACCAGCTTCTTTTAACAGGATGTAACGGTTCTCGACTGTAAAGGAGAGAGCCGTTAGTCAAACATACATAAGGGGGGAGAGCATGAGCTTTTTACAAGTAAAGACGGCTGATTATGTAAGCGTCATCACGATTGATCGTCCTCCAGCCAACGCTTTGTCACAACAGTTGCTTCAAGAAATTTTAAGTGCATTAAAGGAACTGGAAAACCGTGACGATTCGAGAGTAATCGTTCTCAAAGGAGAGGGACGGTTCTTTTGTGCAGGGGCTGATATTAAAGAATTCACTACACTATCAAAGGGCGACGATTATCGGCAATTGGCCCAAAGTGGACAAGAGGTGCTGCAATATATTGAGTCATACCGAAAACCAATTATTGCTGCGATTCACGGTGCCGCTTTAGGGGGCGGGTTAGAATTGGCGATGAGCTGTCATATGCGATTCGTCAGTGAAACGGCCAAGATGGGATTGCCTGAATTACAGTTAGGCATCATTCCTGGCTTTGCTGGTACTCAGCGATTGCCTCATTATGTTGGAATAGGGAAAGCATGCCAAATGATGTTAACAAGCCGACCGATTACAGGCGTTGAAGCTGTGCAAGTAGGGTTGGCAGAAGAAGCTTATCCTGACGCTGATTTGTTTGCTAAAACGATGGAAACGGCTGCTGTCATCGCTAAAAAAAGTCCACGTTCCGTTTCGGCTGTGCTGGAACTTCTCCAATATGCCAAAACTGATTCGTTCTATAAAGGCGTTCAGAAAGAAGCGGAACGATTTGGAGACGTTTTTTCTTCAGCGGATGCAAAAGAAGGAGTGACAGCTTTTATTGAAAAGCGCGAACCTCATTTTAAAGGGGAATAATTTTTTAGTTAAAAAAGTAAGAATATTCATAATAAAAGGTGTATTTATGGGAGGGAAACTTGATGAACATTTATGTGTTAATGAAGCGTACGTTTGATACAGAAGAAAAAATTACGTTAAATAACGGCCGAATTGCTGAAGACGGCGCAGAGTTTATTATTAATCCGTATGACGAATATGCGATTGAGGAAGCCATTCAAGTACGAGATGCTCATGGCGGTGACATTACGGTGGTCACAGTCGGTGGTGAAGAAAGTGAAAAAGAGTTACGGACGGCTTTAGCAATGGGTTGTGACAAAGCTGCATTAATTAATATAGAAGATGATGTGGAATATGGGGACCAATATACGACAGCGAAAATTTTAGCCGAATTTTTAAAAGATAAAGAACCTGATTTAATTTTGGCAGGCAATGTAGCGATTGATGGGGGATCAGGGCAAGTGGGACCGCGCGTGGCTGAGTTGTTAAACATGCCTTACATTACGACCATTACGAAGCTTGAAATTGATGGAGAGAACGTGACCGTAACGCGTGATGTCGAAGGGGATTCAGAAATAATTGAGGCATCTTTGCCGCTTTTAGTGACGGCACAACAAGGGCTAAATGAGCCGAGATATCCATCTTTGCCTGGAATTATGAAAGCCAAGAAAAAGCCGCTTGAAGAATTAGAGCTAGATGATTTGGATTTAGGTGAAGAAGATGTAGAAGCCAAAACAAAAACGATTGAGATTTATCTTCCAGCGAAAAAAGAAGCCGGAAAAATTTTGTCGGGAGAACTGGGGGAGCAAGTGAAGGAATTGGCACAACTTTTACGATCTGAAGCAAAAGTTATTTAATGGGGGGATGAAGAATGGCACGTAAAGTTTTAGTATTAGCAGAGGTAAGGGATTCTGTCCTACGAAATGTTTCGTTTGAAGCAATCGCTGCAGGTAAGACGGTAGCAGAAGGAGGAGAGGTGGTCGGTGTTCTAGCAGGGGACGGTGTGAACGGCTTGGCAGCTGAATTAATAGCATATGGAGCTGACCGTGTCGTAACGGTTGAAAGCAGTCAATTAGCGAACTATACGCCTGATGGCTATGCACAAGCATTTTTAGCAGTGGTTGATGCGGAAAAACCAGAAGCTATTGTGATGGGCCATACGGCGCTAGGAAAAGACTTATCACCAAAGGTGGCGGCGAAACTAAACAGTGGTTTAATTTCTGATGTGACGGCATTAGAAGCAGCAGGCGGCAACCTCGTATTTACACGCCCTATTTATTCGGGCAAAGCGTTTGAAAAGAAAATTATTACGGATGGCCTCATGTTTGTGACAATTCGTCCGAATAATATTGCACCGCTTCAAAAAGATGATGCCCGCAGCGGGGATGTTACGTCTGTTCAAGTAGACATTAAAGATTTACGTACGGTTGTGAGAGACATTGTACGAAAAGCTTCGACCGGTGTCGATCTATCAGAGGCAAAAGTCGTCATAGCAGGAGGGCGCGGTGTTAAGAGTGAAGATGGATTTAAGCCGCTGCAAGAGTTAGCGGACGTCCTTGGCGGAGCGGTTGGAGCATCGCGAGGGGCTTGTGATGCGGAATATTGTGATTATTCTCTGCAAATTGGTCAAACGGGTAAAGTTGTGACCCCGGATTTATATATTGCGTGCGGCATCTCTGGTGCGATCCAGCATTTAGCGGGTATGTCGAATTCGAAGGTGATTGTCGCCATTAATAAAGATCCAGAAGCGAATATTTTTAAAGTGGCAGACTATGGAATTGTTGGAGATTTATTTGAAGTCGTTCCATTGCTGACAGAAGAGTTTAAAAAAATGAAGGTTCATTCTTCGTAACGCTTCATAGGCATCAGGGGCACTAGTGAGGATAACGAGAAAGTTTAATAAAGAGGAAAAACGGGCAAAGTATAATGACCCGTTTTTCTTATGTTTCCTTTATTTTTTAAGGGAATAATCAGCATGAAGCAAATAAATAGCACTGCATAATATAAGATGTTATACTGTGGTTAGTTTTTAATAATGGTTAATGTTAGGAGGAATTACAATGGCAATTGTAAAAGCGACAGATCAAACATTCAATAATGAAACAACAGAAGGTTTAGTACTTGTGGACTTTTGGGCTCCTTGGTGCGGACCTTGTAAAATGATTGCTCCTGTGTTAGAAGAATTAGACACAGAAATGGGCGATAAAGTAAAAATCGTGAAAGTAGACGTAGATGAGAACCAAGAAACGGCTGCTAAATTCGGTATCATGAGTATCCCAACTTTACTTGTATTCAAAGATGGAGAAGTAGTCGATAAAGTAGTTGGCTTCCAACCGAAAGAAGCGTTAGCTGATCGTTTATCTCAACACGCATAAAAAGATGCTGCCTTTAGGCAGCTTTTTTTTATGTAATATTATAAAAATTATTAAGAGAGGATTGACAGTGATAATCGTTCTCTCTATAATAATAAACGTGAATGAAAATCATTATCAATATGGGCGGGAGAGATACATATGCAAAAGAAAACATCAATGACATTAGTCGCAAGTATGCTACTTGCAGGGGGAGTATTAGCTGGATGTAACAATGCAGCTGAAGAAGCAACGACAGAAGAAACAAAGACTGAGGAAACAGCGGCTGAAACGACAGAGCAAGCGGCTGAAACGAAAGAAGTAGCCATTGAAGAAACAACAGCAGGCAAGCAAGTAAAAGCATATCAAGATATGAAAGCTGAAGCTGAAAAAGCAAAAGAAGGGCAAGAAGTAGATTGGGACAAAGTATCTCAATTATATACAGAGAACCTTCAAGGTGCTGTGAATGAATTAAATGGCGAATTTGACCAAGCAATCCAAGCAGCGGTTGCAGCAGGAAAAAATCAAGAGCTTGATGCTAATATCGCGCGTCAGCTAATGGATAAAACAACACAAGCTTATTTCTATCAAAAGCAAAAAGCTTTACATAAAGAAATCGCAGCAGCATTAGAAGCGAAAGATGCTGAACAAGCAAAAGCCCTTTTCGCAGAGCTAAAGCATGTGATTGCACAAGTAATCGTACCGACGGCTGAAAAACGTGACAGCCTTTATGAATTATCTGGAGAAGCAAGCTTAGTTGAAAACATTAACGCAGGCTTAGCAACACAGGAAGAAGCATTGAATGCAGGAAATGCAGAAGATTACGGTGTGTATACACAATTAACGGATAAGTCGATTTACCGCAGCTATTATTTAGCAGCTAATTCTTACGCGAAGAAAGTAGAAGACGCAGCGAAAGAAGGAAAAGATGAGATTGAGCTTCAAAATATGCAAGCAGAAGGCTGGGGCTTCCTTCAAGCGATTAAAGGTTCATTATCTGGTGGAGACGAAGCGGCTGCTCAACGTTTAGATGAGATTTTCACATTGAACGTGACGAAAGCTGCTGATGTGAAAGCAGACGAAGTAAACAGCTTGTTTACAAAAGCAATTGTTGGAAAAATTAGCGGATACCACAGCAAAGTACCTGAAGCTCTTGAGAAAAATGAATTAGCAGAAGCGAAAACAGAAGCGCTTGAAGCGAATATGTTCTTGAAAGCTCTTGAAATTACAGGAAGCGAAAAAATTGGTGAAGAGGCATTTAAAGCTGCTTTAACTAAAGGTGAAGAATGGTACAACGCAGTAGCGGACAACAAAAAAGAAGAAGCAGATGCTCTTAGCAAAGAAATCTTGACGGTTGTGGACCAGTTAGTAAAATAATAAAGATTGAACGAGAAAAAGCCGCTGTGATGCGGCTTTTTTCCTGTTAGTCAGATTTGGAAATTGCATAAACGGAAACGAACAGATACCATAGAATTTATGAGTTTATATACAGCAAAGAGGTGTCGGTTGTGAAGGTGTTAATTACAGGGGGCGCAGGCTTTATTGGTTCCCACTTAAGCAGGCGCTTTATCGAAAATGGTCATGAAGTCACCGTCGTTGATATGTTGCATCCGTATTATTCGGTTGAACGAAAGAAAAAGCAGCTTCAATTTGTGGAAGAAGCAGGCTCGTTTTCTTTTTTCTCCTTTAATCTATTAGATGAAGTGAAAACAAGGCAAATCTTTGAAGAGACCAAACCAGAATGTGTGATCCATCTGGCGGCTATTCCCGGTGTGATGCCTTCATTGGAGCAGCCTTTGGAATATGTCGATTACGATGTGAAAGCGACGGTTAATGTGTTGAAAGCAGCAGGCGAGACGGGCGTGCAGCATGTGTTGTTTGCTTCGTCTTCTTCCGTTTATGGAAACCAGCAAGCAGGTCCTGTTAAGGAAGAAGCGGCAACGGGACATGTCATTTCTCCTTATGCCGCTGCTAAACATAGTGCGGAATCTTTTTGTCATGCTTATCAGCATATATATGGCTTTCAATTGACCATTTTGCGCTTTTTTACCGTGTATGGACCGTGGGGAAGGCCGGATATGGCGATGGCTAAATTTATTCAAGCCGCGATGACAGGTGAGCCAATTGTCCTTTATGGAACAGAAACAACGCGTGATTATACGTACATTGACGATATCATCAATGGCATTGAAGCATCTGTCTTTCATGAGCATCAATCGGAAATTTTTAATTTAGGTTCTTCCCATCCGGTTGCGATTGAGCGTTTTGTCGATATTTTATCTTCATTTTTCCCTCGTCTTCAATATATTCAGCAAGAGAAACGAACAGGAGACGTTGAGCATACATGGGCCGACATTACGAAAGCCCGTCAGTTACTGGGCTATCAGCCTCAATTCACGATTGAAGAGGGCATTAAACGAACAGTAGATTGGTTTAAACAGTATGAAGCGAAGTAAAAAGCTATTCATAACTGTGAGTATGATCCTTATGCTCATGTTCGGCTATATTTCTTGGCGAGCGTTCGATTGGACGAACGTAAAGGAATCTTTTTCGGGATTATGGCTTCAACCGGGGTGGCTTTTGTTCATGCTTTTATTTTATACAGGAGCATTTTGGCTCAGGGCTGTAGCGTGGCGAATGTATATGAATGGGAAAATTACACGTTCTAGTGCGGTCGCAGCTCTTTTTTATAGTCTTCTGTTAAACCATTTGCTTCCCGTTAAAGGAGGCGACATGGTGCGGATTGGAATCATTCATCATAAAAATAAAAATATAACCATGGCGGAGGCTATCCATTCTGTTGTCGTGATGAGAGGACTAGATGTCCTTTGCCTCCTTGGCATATCAGCTGTCGGTATTTATACGGTAGCAGGCTATCTTCCGTTTTCTCCCCCTGCCCCTTTTTTATGGACAGGTATCTTGGTGGTCGGTAGTGTCTTTGCTTATATGATGAAGACATCTACTCATATGTGGAGGAAGCAGTGGACATTGCTAAAAGATGGGGTAGTGACGAAACGTTTTCCGCTTTTGCTGCTTCTCATTATTATGAGCTGGGTTTGTGAAGGAGCGGTCGTATTTGGAACGATTCATGCGGCAGGCCATTCCCTATCCATCCTAGAAAGCGTATGGGTCAACAGTATGACAGTCGGAGGACAAGTCTTTCAGGTGACGCCGGGAGGGATAGGGACGTACGAAACGGTCATGAGCGGTGCGTTAGTGTTACTTAACTTCTCGTTAACAGATAGTTATACGATGGCGTTGACGAGTCATGTGTATAAATTTATCTACTCTTATGCCGCAGGTGTACTTTTGTTATTGTCTATGCCAGTGTCAATGAAACAATTACGAATATGGATGAAAAAGAAAGGAGAGGAATTATCATGAAAAAAGCATCAAGCTTTGAAAAAGTGGCGGCAAGATGTTGGAACCTTCTAAATGAAGGGAAACCGTTCACCCCAATTTTTGTTGTGGGAACAATGCTGCTGTTTTCGATTGGCCAATGGGGGAACAGCTCGTTTATCCCAGCCCTTGCAGTGAGCTTTTTACTGGTCGTCCCTTTGTTAGCTTTATATTTTATTTATGATTTTCCGTTATTTTTGCGTAATTATTTGTGGATTCCTTTTATTGTTTATTTAGTCATATGGAATGAGACGCCGATCTCTTTATGGTTGTTTGCGATTGGATTGTATTTCTTTTTCACCGTCTTTTTTTGGGGGACGCTCTACTACCATCTTCGGATTGGAACGTCATGGCTGAACTTTACCCGCTTTTGGAAACTTGTATTAAAAAATAGCGATTCAACGAGCGGAAATGCGCAAGAGCAAATGCCGAAATTTTTGCTTGTTTTATCGGTTTGGATGCATTATTGTCAGCAGTTTCTTGCCACAGGCATCCAATTAGACAGCGGAGAAGGCATGAAGTTGTTTGGCTTTTATGTATTTGTCCTGCTCTTTTCATTCGTGCTTCATCGAAATTTATTTGATTGGAAGCCGAAAATGGTGCCGACCTATACGGAAGGCCCTCAGCCTGAGCGAGCGTTAAGTGATAAAGTAGTGGTGCTAGTTGTCGATGGAATGCGGAAGGAACGTTTTGAAGAAGCGAATACTCCATTTTTGGACAAGCTTCGTCGCAATGGAACGGACTACGCACAAATGGAAACCGTGTATCCGGCACGTACGGTCGTCTGTTTTTCTTCTATGTTTACAGGCACATATCCGTTTGAGCATGGCATTAAGTCCAATATGGTTTGGAAGCTTGGGATTAAAGTAGAAAGCATTTTCGATTCCTTACGTAAAGTGAATAAAAAAGGTAGATTACTAGGAATTGCCCATTTAGTCGATTCAATGGGAGATGATGTTGAAACGGTGACGGCCGTCATGCATAACGATGTAGCAGACCGAAACATTATCGAACGGGCTAAACACATTATGAAAGAGCAAGACCCAGACTTGTTTGTTGTCCAGCTAATCGGTACAGACCAAACTGGTCACAGCCGAGGTGTGCTGTATGATGAATACATTCAAAAAATTGAAGAAGCAGATGCCTTGCTTCAAGAATACGTTGAGTGGCTGGAACAAGAAGGAAAAATGAAGAATACGACCTTAATTGTATGTGCAGACCATGGACAAGCAGACGGAATCGGAGGACATGGCCATCTAGATGAAGGGGAACGTTACGTACCGTTCTTTATGCACGGACCGAATATTAGGAAGGGCCATGTAGTCAATGAAAAACAAAGTCTCGTGTCAGTAGCCCCGACGATCTCGTATTTACTTGGTGCACCGTACCCAAGCCATAGCCGAGGCCCTGTCTTAATCGATGCAATCGAAAGGAGAGAGGACGTTGAGTAAGCAACAAGTGATTGTATTTTTACCTGCTTATAACGAAGAGGCGGCCATTGGAGAAGTGATTTCCCGCATTCCGCGCCATTTTCATCCACAAGTAGACGTAAAGGTACTTGTAATTGATGACGGTTCAACAGATGCAACGGTAGAAGTGTCTAAAAAAGCGGGAGCGGATTTTATCGTTTCCAATAAAGGAAATCACGGATTGGGCGCGGCTGTTCGACTAGGGCTTTCGGAATGTGTGAAGCGAGGTGCCGACATTGGGGTCATGCTTGATGCGGATAATGAATATCCTGCCGAGCAAATACCAGAGTTGCTAGCTCCTATTTTCCAAGGAGAAGCAGATTACACAATGGGGTCCCGTTTTATGGGGACCATTGATGGCATGAAAGTCCACCGTCGACTTGGAAACTATTGTTTTACGTTATTGCAATGTCTTTTGCTGAAAACATGGATTCGTGACGGTCAGTCAGGGATGAGGGCATTTACGAGACAAGCGATGCAAAAGGCAGAGATCATTCATGATTACAATTATGCGCAAGTGTTGACCTTGAATTTAGTGCGAAAAGGTTTTCGGATGAAAGAAGTGCCGATTCGTTATCAAGTGCGCAAAACCGGTCAATCTTTTATTAAATTTCATGCATATATGACATCCGTTTTGCCAGCTGTGTGGAAAGAAATGACTCGACCTGTCAATCAAGAAACCGTTGTGAAAGATGCTCACTTATTTAAAAAATTAAGCTAAGTTCACTTGAATGTGAGAGGAGAGAAACAAAGGATTTCCTCCTCTTTTTTTTCAGACAATTTATTGACAAGACGGTTGATAATTATTATCATTATCAATGTGGGGGAATGTAAAATGAAAAAAGGATTGCTTTTTTGGATTTTAATAGTATTGTTGTTTGCTCCTCTATCAACGAATCAAGCATATGCTTATTCTTACGGTGATCCAGGAGAAGAACAGCTAGCGGAAGCTTATAAAGAATTAGATAATTATTTACAGCAAGATGATTGGGAAAATGCCCGTGCTGTTTATAATACATATGAAAAGGAGTTCGATTTATATTTTACAAAAACAAAGGCTCCGATTGAAGCGGGATTTGAACAAAAAGACAAAGAGCTTGTGTTGCAATCATATCAATATGCACTATTGTTAAATATTGAACGCCGTCTTCACTTTGCAGAAGAGCAATTTGATGATTATGGGCAAGCAAAACTGCTGTTAGCTAAAGCGCGCGGAACGTTCAGTGTATTAGAGCCGCTTTTAGTAGAAAAAACGAACCAAGAGACAGCGGAAGCGATTTATAAAGCGTTTGATGAGGCATTGACCTCTTTAGGAAATCCGGGACTGTTTGGAATTGGCAGTCAAACGAATGATTTGGATGCTTTTACCGAGAAAAAAACATTCATTCTAACAGAGCTCCAAAATAATTTCCAGCTCCCGAATGAAGACCAAAAGGATGAAAGCCACTTAACAGAGGAAAACTTAGGGTTTCTTGGGGGAAGTGGGGAAGAAGGGAATTCCAAACTGTGGCTCATGTTTACAGTTGGACTATTCGTTGTGTTTGTTGGACTTATTGCCTTTAATAAAATGAAGAAAAAGAAAGACTGATAGTTTCTTTTACAAAGAGGGGGAATGACAGTGGATTTCCAGGCGTTTTTGATTACATTGCGGGAAGCGCTCGAAGCCATTTTGATTGTCGGCTTAATTTTATCTTATTTGACTCGTTTAAATGCCAATCAATATAAAAAATGGGTGTATGTTGGTGTCGGTTTGGCTCTTATTAGCGCATTTGTAGTAGCGCTCATCTTTCAAGTTGTATTCACAGGCTTTGCAAGTTTCGGGTCTGAAGTGTATCTAAAGGTAACCATCATGTTTGCCTCAGTCATTTTGTTGAGTCATATGGTGGTGTGGATGAAAAGCCAAACAAAAGATGTGAAGTCCGATATGCAGGATAAAATCAATGCCGCGGTCACAGCAGGAAGCGTATCGGCTATGATTATTCACTCTTACTTAATTGTCCTTCGAGAAGGTGTTGAAACCGTCTTTTTCTTTGCTGCCATCAGCGGAGGAGATGTGACGGAAGTATTTCAAAGCTATGGAGCGATCAGCGGTCTCTTATTAGCATTAATCATTGGCTATTTGTTCTTCTCAGGAACGATGAAATTTTCTTTAAAATCATTTTTTAACGTAACCGGCATTTTAATTATGTTTATTGCTGCTGGATTATTTGTTCAAGGAATTGGTGTGTTACAAGACCTTGGAAAAATGGGCTCACTTGTGGAAACAGCAGAAGGAAAACCACAGGAAATGTACAACATTGTCCATATTATGCCAGAACATTACCAAGATGAACTTCATTACGAACGGGATACAGGGAATGAAACATTGGTGAGCGGGCAGGTCGGCTTATTCATGGCAGCGATGTTCGGTTACAGCCATAACCCATCATTTGAACAAGTAGCCGCTTATTGGTCTTATTTCCTCTTTATCTTCGTCATGATTAAAGTGCTCGGACGAGGAAAAATTACCTTTTCGTTTCTCCAGAAGAAAAAAGATGGAGTGGCGACGACAAGTAAAGATGCTTCAAAATCGATTAGCGCTTCATAAGGGAAATATCCACTGTCAAAAAAAGAACTCGCCATTAGTTGCGAGTTCTTTTTTATGCAGGTAGCTTCTGTTTTGCAACAATAGCTGAAGGTTGTAGGTTCTTTTTCGTTTTCTTAAGATAAAAGATAGTGATGGAGAAAGGGTAAAGGTATAAAAGATGAAAAATAAATTAAGGCAAGGGGCAGCGGCAATAGCTGTGCTCGTGATTGCCGTAATTTCAGTCATGCGTTTTATTTATGCAGTGAACATGCCAAGAACATGGGATGAAGTCGACTTTTCACTTGCATTGTCAGAGTTTGATTTGTTGGCAATGCAACCCCATTTCCCAGGGTATCCTTATTTTATTCTCGGGGGGATGCTATTCCATTTGGGCGTAGAAGAGCCTGCGAAAGCACTCGCTTCTTTTAATGTTGCAGCAGGACTTTTAGCATCGATTCCGCTTTATTTAATTGGAAAGCGATTTTTGACGTCCCTTCAAAGTATTTGGATGGTTGCTTTCATTCAAGCGCTCCCATTTTTATCTGTGAATATGTCCATTCCAATGTCCGAGGGAGCCGCTTTTGCTTTTTTATGGTGGTATATTTGGGCGCTGCTAGAGGCAAAAAAGAAGGATCGTTTTTTCTTTCACCTGCTAGCTTCTTTTTTCTTTAGCCTATTAATGGGAATTCGTTTATCTTATCTTTTATTTGGAGTCGGGCTTTTGCTTTTATGGTATTTTGATTGGAGAAAGCATCGCAGGTTGGCTAGATTGGCTGTATTCATCGGAGCAGCGGCAGCCTTTCAATTCATCTGGGTCGCTGCTTTAGCCTCAACAGAAGGAGGGTTTCTTCCTTTTTTTCAGCTGGCATGGTCATTTACAGCAGGGCATTTCGGTGATTGGGGAGGCGCGATCTCAACCGAGCAGCAATCAATTGGCGCACGGTTTATGCTGCTTTTGTTTTATAATTTCTTTTGGGTTGGATTATGCGGCAAGTCATGGGCAGTCTGTTTTGGTTATCTCGTCCTCTTTCTTTGGCTTATAGTGAAAAGACCGTCTTTACGAAACATCTATAAGCAAGAGCTATTTTGGCTTGGAGTTTGTTATTTATTATGGGCTTTTTTTGCGCAAAATGTAGAAAAGCCGAGACACATTCTCCCGTTGCCTGCTTTTTTTATCATCTTTATCTTTTATTCATTGAAAAAAGCAGGAAGTTTACGCATTGGATATGGCATGATGGTGGTCATAGTCGCGTTTCAGCTTGTGACGACGTTCCAGTGGCTACAAGAGCAGCATGGGGAAGAACATGCTGTTTATCAAATGGCGGATTATTTGGAAAAACAACGAAGTTCGCTTATTGTTTATACGTGGGAAGAAACAAGGGTATTGCAATATATGGACGTCCCGTTTCAGCATAAGCGCATTCAAACGTTTGACTATTTTTTACAAGATATACGACATAGCAACTATGATACAATTTTTGTTACGAATCATGTTTTAAAAGGATTTGAGGCACAGGGAATTGATATGGCTGATGACATAGAGGAAATCACAACCTTTACATCCAATCCATTATTTGATCCTGTTTATCATGAAATTGTGTTGTATAAAGTAAAGCGTTCAGTGAACGAACCATTCATTGTACAATAAAGGGATATATATGAATAGAGGTGAAAATGGTGCACGGACATTTAAAAGAAAAACTGGCCATTTTGCCCGACCAGCCGGGATGTTACTTAATGAAAGACCGGCATGGAACGGTCATTTATGTCGGGAAAGCAAAAGTGTTAAAAAACCGGGTGCGCTCTTATTTCACAGGAAGTCATGACGGAAAGACGCTTCGCCTAGTTAATGAAATTGTTGATTTTGAATATATTGTCACGTCTTCTAATATCGAGGCACTCATTTTAGAGATGAATTTAATTAAAAAGCATGACCCGAAGTACAATGTTATGCTAAAGGATGATAAAAGCTACCCGTTTATTAAGATTACCGGGGAGAAGCAGCCTCGTCTCATTATTACGCGGAAAGTTAAAAAAGATAATGGGAAATATTTTGGACCTTATCCGAATGCGCAAGCAGCGAATGAAACGAAAAAGTTGCTAGACCGCATTTATCCGTTGCGAAAATGTTCGACTATGCCGGATCGAGCCTGCTTATATTATCATATCGGTCAATGCCTCGCTCCATGCGAAAAAGAAGTATCGATGGAGCAAAACAAAGCGATTGTCGATGATATTACCCGCTTTTTAAATGGAGGGTATAAGCAAGTAAAGGAAGAGCTAACAGATAAAATGATGAAAGCATCAGAGGAATTGGATTTTGAACGGGCGAAAGAATACCGAGATCAAATTGCTTATATTGAGGCGACGATCGAAAAGCAAAAGATGATGCTCGGGGATTTTGTGGACCGAGATGTATTTGGTTATTCGTATGATAAAGGCTGGATGTGTATTCAAGTGTTCTTCATCCGTCAAGGAAAATTGATTGAACGAGATGTTTCAATGTTTCCTTTTTATAATGAACCAGAAGAAGACTTTTTGACATTTATCGGCCAATTTTATCGTCAAAGCAACCATTTTAAACCGAAGGAAATTTTCTTGCCGCACAATATCGATGCGGCACTTGTGGAACAGCTACTTGAAGTAGATGTTCATCATCCGAAGCGAGGAAAGAAGAAAGAGCTTGTGGAACTCGCTGAAAAAAATGCTAAAATAGCACTCAAAGAAAAGTTTTTCTTAATTGAACGTGACGAAGAACGGACCATTAAAGCGGTTGAACAGCTTGGGCAACAGCTCGACATTGCTGTTCCCCATCGCATTGAGGCATTTGATAATTCCAATATTCAAGGAACCGATCCTGTTTCGGCTATGATTGTATTTATCGATGGGAAGCCGGCGAAAAAAGAGTATCGAAAATATAAAATTAAAACGGTAGAAGGACCTGATGACTATGACTCGATGCGGGAAGTGGTCCGCAGACGATATAGCCGTGTACTAAAAGAAAATTTGCCTCTGCCTGACCTAATTATCGTAGATGGCGGAAAAGGACATTTGGCCGCTGTGGAGGATGTATTAGAAAATGAATTAGGTTTGTTTATTCCGACAGCTGGTCTTGTGAAAGATGATAAGCATCGTACCTCCAATTTATTAATGGGCCAGCCGCCTGAAATCATTTCTTTAGAGCGAAACAGCCAGGAGTTTTATTTATTACAGCGAATTCAAGATGAAGTTCATCGCTTTGCCATTACATTTCACCGTCAAGTTCGCTCCAAGTCTGCTTTTCATTCGGTTTTGGATGATATTCCAGGCGTCGGGGAAAAACGTAAAAAAGAGCTATTAAAGCATTTCGGTTCCATGAAACGTCTAAAAGAAGCGACAGTGGAAGAAATTCAAGAAGCGCGCATTCCGAAAAATGTAGCGGAAATTATTTTTGAGAAATTAAAAAATTAAGGTTGATGTCCTAAAAGAGATTTGATATGATGTAAATAATTTCATATTACTTAAACACTTCATAACGTTGAAGTGAAGGTAGAGGTGCGAATTTTAAGAGTAAATCATGCGAGGAGATTGAGCTCCAGTGAACATGATGGAAAGGAAAATTCGCCGAAGTGGAAGCTGACTCATTACAGCTTTTGCTGGTTTTGCATTGAATAAATGTAAGACTGTCAAGGGAACGAAACCTTGGAGGGCTATCTCACATTGCGGAATTTCATTTCATAATTGATTTATCTGAGGCAATGAGATAGTTTTCTATCTCATTGCCTTTTTTTATTGAATCCAGCAGTGCTTGATTGCTATAAATCTGCCTTGAAAATTGGTTTTAGTCAATTTTTTTGCCTTCGCTAAAACTTTTTACGATAGTTTATATGAAAAATGAAAAGAAAAGGATGGTCCAGTATGGGATTAATTGTCCAAAAATTTGGGGGAACGTCAGTCGGTTCCATTGAACGTATTCAACATGTAGCAAGCCGTGTAATTACTGAGGTCGAGCAAGGAAATCAAGTCGTGGTCGTCGTATCGGCTATGGGAAAAACAACAGATGAACTCGTTTCTCTTGCCAATCAACTTTCAGCTGCGCCAAGTAAAAGAGAGATGGATATGCTTCTGACGACAGGAGAGCAGATTACGATTTCCTTATTATGTTTAGCATTGCAAGCAACAGGGCATGAAGCTGTTTCGTTAACAGGATGGCAAGCAGGGATTAAGACAGAAGCTGTTTATGGAAATGCACGCATTACCAACATTGAAACAGATCGTATCGCACAGTTGCTTCAAGACGGAAAGATTGTCGTGGTAGCAGGTTTCCAAGGACAAACTGTGAACGGGGAGATTACAACATTAGGCCGTGGAGGTTCTGACACAACAGCCGTCGCCCTTGCTGCGGCACTAAAAGCTGATAAATGTGATATTTACACAGATGTACCGGGTGTATTTACGACCGATCCGCGTTGTGTTAAAACAGCAAAAAAACTAGAATCTATTTCGTATGATGAAATGCTAGAGTTGGCCAACTTAGGGGCGGGCGTATTGCATCCGCGAGCGGTTGAGTTTGCGAAAAATCATCACGTTTCATTAGAGGTTCGTTCAAGCTTAGAATTAGACAGAGGTACCATTGTTGAGGAGGAAGCATCCATGGAACAAAATTTAATTGTAAGAGGCATTGCATTTGAAGATAATGTATCACGAATTACGGTAGTTGGAATGAATGATCGATTACATACGTTATCGACTGTATTTTCAACTTTGGCTAAACACCATGTCAATGTTGACATTATCATTCAAAGTGTCGTATCGACAGGAGAGCCGTCCATCTCTTTCTCGGTTAAAACAGAAGACGTTCAAAACGCATTGGATGTCCTATCCCAGTATGCCGAAAAGCTTGGATACGATCGAATTGAGCATGAAAAAGGGCTAGCGAAAGTGTCCATTGTTGGTTCTGGAATGGTATCTAATCCAGGTGTGGCAGCAGAGATGTTTGAAGTACTTGCTAATGAACAAATTGAAGTTAAAATGGTGAGCACATCAGAAATCAAAATTTCTACGGTAGTTGGTCAAGCGGAAATGGTGCAGGCTGTAGAGGCTCTTCATCAAGCTTTTCAGTTAGACGCTGAAATGGCGGTTGCGAACTAGTCGTCTTGTTTAAACGTGAAGTCTTGAAATAAAGAAGGGTTCAAAATATGAACGTATTAAGGAGTGGAAGCATGATTAATTTCGGGAAAGTGTCAACGGCGATGGTCACACCTTTTGACAAAGAGGGAAAGCTGGATTTAGCGCAAACGACTGAGCTTGTTAATCATTTAATTGAAAATGGCAGTGATTCATTAGTGGTTGGGGGGACGACTGGTGAATCTCCAACGTTGTCAACAGAAGAAAAGCTAACGCTATTTCGCCATGTGGTCGAAGTGGCAGCAGGAAGGGTTCCAGTCATCGCCGGTACAGGCAGCAACAACACACTTGCTTCCGTCGAACTGACAAAAGAAGCAGAAAAAACAGGTGTGGATGCCATCATGCTAGTGACGCCTTACTATAATAAACCAAGCCAAGAAGGGCTTTATCAACATTTTAAATTAATTGCTGAAAATACGTCCTTGCCAGTGATGCTTTATAACGTTCCTGGTCGTGCTGTTACGAATCTTGCTGCGGAGACAGTCATTAAGCTGTCGAAGCTTCCAAACGTTGTAGCCGTCAAAGAAGCGAGCGGTGACCTTGATGCGATGACGAAAATTATTGCGAATACAGATGAAAGCTTTGCTTTGTACAGTGGAGACGATGCGCTAACGCTTCCGGTGCTGGCTATTGGAGGAAGAGGAATTGTTTCGGTTGCTTCTCATATTGCAGGAAATGAAATGCAGCAAATGATTCATCACTTCGAAAACGGTCAGGGAGCAGCGGCAGCGAAGATGCATCAGCAACTTCTTCCTTTAATGAAGGCGTTGTTCGCTGCGCCAAGTCCGACTCCAGTTAAAGCAGCATTACAATGGAAAAATGTAGACACGGGATCAGTTCGTCTTCCTTTAGTACCGTTGTCTAATGCGGAGCATACAGCTTTAATGAAGGAACTTGAGTTATATGAACAGAGATTATGCATAAAAGCATAACAAGTTCAGCTGTCTTTCTAATAAGAGAGGCCCCGTCAATGAGGAGTGACGGGGCCTTTTCATGAGACCGGCTAATGGCGAGCCTTTATTCAATGATGTCTTTTTTATCCCATTTAACAGTAATGAGAACTTTATTTTGTCTACTTTTTAGTTCAAGATAGGATTCTGCAATGCAATTTTTTTGGAGCTGAATTTGTTCGGCAATAAAACCGGCTTCTAATTGGAAAGAGGCATCCGGATTCTCTTTCAATCTCTGTGCCGTAACATCCCCAGATAAAACGAACTTTAACTCTTTGCGCTTTTCTTCTGTGATGGAAAGGGTGCCCCATCCTGCTTTTAAGAAGAAGGACAGAATATCTTCGTGTTGGACTAAAGGAAACTTCCGCGCTAAAGTCTTGCCGGACCAATATAAGATTTGATTTAAATCATTGCCAAGCAAATCCGGGAGTAAGACGTCTCGAACTAGATGGTAACCAAAATAAGGAAAATTTTGCTCCTCTAATGTTTCTTCCTGTTGTGTTGGTAAGTTACTCAATTTCTTCCCCTCTTTCTATAGCCTTTATTATATATGAAGGGAATGAGAGACTCACCTTTTTTTTAGAAAGAAGAAGAAGTTTCGTTCACGAAGAAAAATAGAAAGAGAACACCAGTTATTTACAATGTCAGTTTAGTAGTCTATTTTATTTTTTCACTTATAACAGAAGGGAAAATATAGAAGATTCATATTAGAAAAACAGTTGTTTGAAGATTGTTTATTGTTTGTATTTTGTTGAGCAATTACGCATCGCTTCCTTGACGGGTATAGTAGATGGGAGTACAATGAATTTGTCACATTTATTCGATAAAAAATGCAAAGGTTTACATTTTTTATCGACCTATTAATCTATTAGGATGGATGGGGAGTCTTATTATTTTTCTAAATTTGTTCATTTATCAAAGGGGGTTTAATGTATGGCAGCAAACATGGAGTTTTTCAACCGCAGACTACATTCATTGTTAGGTGTCATTCCGGTAGGGATCTTCCTTATCCAGCACTTAGTAGTGAATCATTTTGCGACACAAGGACCTGAAGCGTTTAACAAAGCCGCACACTTTATGGAAAGCTTGCCTTTCCGCTATGCATTAGAAGCTTTCATTATTTTCTTACCGATATTATTCCATGCAATTTACGGTCTTTACATTGCATTTACGGCAAAGAACAATGTAAGCAATTATGGTTATTTCCGAAACTGGATGTTCTTGCTTCAGCGTGTATCAGGGGTTGTGACGCTTATTTTCATCGCCTGGCATGTGTGGGAAACGAGAATTCAAGTGTTCTTCGGAGCTGAAGTTAATTATGAAATGATGGCTAACATCGTGGCTAATCCTGCCATGTTAGCATTCTATATTGTGGGAATCGTGTCCACTGTGTTCCACTTCGCAAACGGCTTATGGGCGTTTGGTGTAAGTTGGGGACTTACAGTAACTCCTCGTTCTCAACGAATTTCAACGTATGTGACATTAGGGATCTTCCTAGCATTGGCATTTGTCGGTGTTCGAGCAATTTTAGCGTTTGCATAATCTGACAGTCTTAAAGGAGTGGGGTTACGATGAGTAAAGGGAGAATTATCGTTGTTGGCGGCGGTTTAGCAGGCTTAATGGCGACTATCAAAATTGCAGAGGCAGGAAAACAGGCTGATTTATTTTCGCTTGTTCCGGTAAAACGATCTCACTCAGTTTGTGCACAAGGTGGTATTAACGGTGCGGTCAATACAAAAGGGGAAGGGGATTCTCCTTGGGAACACTTTGATGATACGGTATACGGCGGAGACTTTTTAGCGAACCAGCCACCAGTAAAAGCGATGTGTGAAGCGGCACCTGGAATTATCCATTTATTAGACCGAATGGGTGTTATGTTCAACCGTACGCCTGAAGGCCTATTGGACTTCCGACGCTTTGGAGGTACACAGCATCACCGTACTGCATTCGCAGGAGCGACAACGGGTCAGCAGTTATTGTATGCATTAGATGAGCAAGTTCGTCGCCATGAAGTAGCGGGGCTTGTGACAAAATACGAAGGCTGGGAGTTTTTGGGGATTATAAAAGATGACGAAGGAATTTGCCGCGGAATCGTTGCCCAAAACTTACAGACGATGGAAATTCAATCATTCCCTGCTGATGCTGTCATTATGGCAACAGGAGGACCTGGAATCATTTTCGGTAAATCAACGAACTCGGTTATAAATACAGGTTCAGCAGCATCGATCGTCTATCAGCAAGGGGTATATTATGCAAATGGAGAGTTTATCCAAATCCATCCGACAGCCATCCCGGGAGACGACAAGCTTCGCTTAATGAGTGAATCTGCTCGTGGAGAAGGCGGCCGCGTTTGGACATATAAAGACGGGAAGCCTTGGTATTTCTTAGAGGAAAAATACCCAGCTTATGGAAATCTTGTTCCGCGTGATATCGCAACACGTGAAATTTTCGATGTGTGTGTTTCTCAAAAATTGGGAATCAATGGCGAAAATATGGTGTACTTAGATCTTTCTCATAAAGATCCGAAAGAGCTAGATATTAAGCTTGGTGGAATTATTGAAATTTATGAAAAGTTCATGGGTGATGACCCGCGTAAAGTGCCAATGAAAATTTTCCCTGCCGTTCACTATTCTATGGGCGGATTATGGGTTGACTATGATCAAATGACAAACATTCCAGGTCTTTTCGCAGCGGGTGAATGTGATTACTCTCAGCACGGAGCGAACCGTTTAGGTGCTAACTCATTATTATCTGCTATTTACGGCGGAATGGTAGCGGGACCGAATGCTGTTCGATATATTAATGGATTAGAAAAGAGTGCAGATGCGCTTCCATCCAGCTTGTTTGACAGCTATATTCAGCAGGAACAAGAAAAATGGAATAGCATTATGAGCTTAGATGGAAAAGAAAATGCATACGTTCTTCATAAAGAGCTTGGAGAGTGGATGACAGATAACGTAACGGTTGTTCGTTACAATGATAAGTTATTGCAAACAGATGAAAAAATTCAAGAGCTGATGGAACGCTTTGATAATATCAATATTAATGATACAGCGCGCTGGAGCAACCAAGGGGCTACCTTTACAAGACAATTGAAAAATATGCTCGAGCTTTCACGCGTCGTCACATTAGGAGCTTATAACCGAAACGAGAGCCGCGGAGCTCACTATAAGCCAGAATTCCCAGATCGCAATGACGAAGAATTCTTAAAGACAACGATGGCAAGCTTCGCTGGAGAAAAAGTTGCCCCAGCTTTCCACTACGAAGAAGTAGATGTTTCACTAATCAAGCCTCGTAAACGTGACTATACGAAGAAAAAAGCAGAAAAGAAAGCGACGCCGGAGAAGAAGGAAGAGGGGGTTCGTTAATCTATGAGTACGACTATGAGTGCACAAAAAACGGTAAAATTTATTATTACTCGTCAAGATGGACCAGATACGGCTGTATATGAACAAGAGTTCGAAATTCCTTATCGTCCGAATATGAACGTCATTTCGGCGCTCATGGAAATTAGACGTAACCCGGTGGATGCAAAAGGAAACGAAACAACTCCAATTACATGGGATATGAACTGTCTTGAAGAAGTGTGTGGAGCTTGTTCTATGGTGATTAATGGCAAGCCGCGCCAGTCCTGTACCGCGCTTGTTGATAAATTAGAACAGCCTATTCGTCTGCAACCGATGAAAACCTTCCCGGTTGTTCGTGATTTGCAAGTAGACAGAAGCCGTATGTTTGATGCGTTAAAGCGTGTGAAAGCATGGGTCCCAATTGATGGAACGTATGACCTTGGACCAGGGCCGCGTATGCCAGAGAAAAAACGTCAATGGGCATATGAATTGTCCAAATGTATGACATGTGGTGTCTGCTTAGAGTCTTGCCCGAATGTTAACAGCAAATCTGAGTTCATTGGTCCAGCTCCATTGTCCCAAGTTCGTTTATTCAATGCCCATCCGACAGGAGCGATGCATAAAGGCGAGCGTCTAGAAACCATTATGGGAGACGGCGGGTTAGCAAACTGTGGTAACTCGCAAAACTGCTTAGAGTCTTGCCCGAAAGGTATTCCATTAACAACATCTATCGCCGCTTTAAACCGTGATACAACGATTCAAGCATTCCGCAGCTTCTTTGGAAGCGATCAAGTGTAAATTCATTTACAACATGTGCCGTCATGAGAAGTCCATGAATTCATGGTTTCCTTGGCGGCTTATTTTATATCAGGATGTTAACGCAAACAAAAGTTGAAAAGGGGGAGCACAATGAAGAAAATTGCATATATTGAACATTTGGAAGAATGGGTGTCATCCTTTGGTGAACCGTCTTATGAAACAGCCGTCCGTTTTTGTGAAACCGATATGTTTGGGCATTTAAATAATACGGTGTCGCTCGTGTATTTTGAAATGGCAAGAATTCGTTTTTTCCAACAGCTAGGATTGATGGAGGACTGGACAAATCCACTTTCAGATGTCATCCCAGTCGTTGCTGATTTGCAATGTGATTTCATACGGCAAATCTATTTTGATGAAGAACTCAAAGTGTATGTCAAAGTGAATAAAATTGGGAATTCATCCATTGATTTGCATTATATGGTGCAAAATGGAGAGGGGCAGCTTTGTTTGACAGGACGGGGAGCAGTTGTCCAAATATCAAAGAAAACCGGAAAAGGGGTCAGCTGGACGGAGGAAATAAAAGAACGTTTTGCTATTTGAGTACGCGTAAAAAATTTTTCTTTCAATGGAGCCTAACTTTGCGACAACAGTAACCGCTTCACGTTTTTTTACATAAGATATGGTGACTAAATTTACACCCATCCGATAGTTCAACTCTGAATCAGGCAAGGAGGGTTACATTGAAGGAGAAAGAGTTTCAACCAAAGCCGTTACTTACGAAAAGAGAACGAGAGGTTTTCGAACTACTTGTTCAAGACAAGACAACAAAAGAAATCGCAAGTGATTTATTCATCAGTGAAAAAACAGTTCGAAATCACATCTCAAATGCAATGCAAAAGCTTGGAGTGAAGGGGCGTTCTCAAGCGGTCGTAGAGCTTCTGCGTATGGGAGAACTTGAACTATAATAATGACCGGCTGTCCTTATTGTTGCTTTAAGGAAGCCGGTTGTTTGCTGTGAAGACGCTAATCCAGTTGAACGAGGATGAGTGTGGGTCTTGCAATCGTAAACTTTTAAAACGGCGACATCCGCTTTGGTCTAGAAAATTCCACATGACCAAAGAACAGTCATGTCGAATTTTCTAGATTGATTTATATATATTTGCCGCTTGAAATTTTCGCAGAAAGTAGAGAAAATAGATAGAGACTCGAATGGATACGACAAGATTTCATATCAGTCCGGCATTATTGTAGATAGTCTTCATTCCGATTAATGAGCGATAAAAATGTAAGAGAGGATATGCGCATGTCATCAAACCAACATTCTCAAATACCAAGTGAACAAATAGTAGCAGAGTTAGAAAAATCATTACGATATATTGCAGCAATTGTGAAACAAAAGGGCAGGGAAATTTTAAGTGATTATACGATCACCCCGCCACAGTTTGTAGCCCTTCAATGGCTGCTTGAACATGGCGATATGACCATTGGAGAATTATCCGGTAAAATGTTTTTAGCTTGCAGTACGACAACGGATTTAGTTGATCGAATGGAAAAGAATGAACTGGTGATGCGTGTGAAAGACCCGAAAGATCGAAGGGTTGTCCGCATTCATTTGCTGGAAGAGGGCGAAAGACTCATTGAAGAGGTTATTAGGAAGAGACAAGAATATTTAAGCGGAGTATTACAACATTTATCAAAGGACGATGTTGAGCAATTGCAAAAAAGCTTACATCAACTGTATGGAGAGATGAAAGAAGAATGAGGCGATCTTTTGAATAGACCAATAGGCGTTATTGACTCAGGGGTAGGCGGGCTAACGGTTGCTAAAGAAATTATGCGTCAGCTGCCGAAAGAAAGCATTATGTACATAGGGGATACAGCTCGTTGTCCTTATGGCCCAAGACCAAGTGAAGAAGTGCGGCAATTCACGTGGGAGATGACTAACCACTTATTAAAGCAAAACATTAAGATGCTCGTTATCGCATGTAATACGGCGACAGCGGTTGTGCTAGAAGAGATTCAAAGTCAGGTTGATATTCCGGTGCTCGGTGTAATCGAACCTGGTGCACGTGCAGCGTTGAAAGCAACGAGTAATCATCGAATTGGCATCATTGGTACGAATGGCACAGTGAAAAGCAACGCCTATCCGCTTGCTTTAAAAGAGCTTCATAATGAAGTAGAGGTTGACAGTTTGGCATGTCCACTTTTTGTACCATTAGTGGAAAGCGGAAATTTTGAAGGAGAGGAAGCCAAGCGTATCGTAGAAGAAACGTTAAAGCCGCTTCGTGACAGCGACATTGATACGCTTATTTTAGGGTGTACGCATTATCCTCTTTTAAAGCCCATTATTCAAGACGTCATAGGAAACGAAGTGACACTCATTAGTTCAGGAGAAGAAACAGCGGTTGAAGTGAGTGCCATTCTTTCGTACAGTCACTTGCTGAATAACGGGGCAGAGGGAGGCGAGCATCGTTTTTTCACAACGGGTTCGAGTGAACTTTTTCAAACGATTGCATCAAAATGGTTCGGGCATCCCATTCGTAATGTCCAGCATCTTTCGTTATCGGTTCCAATTAATTCTTAAACAGAGCGGACTTTTCTTTCAGTTGAAAGAGAGTCCGCTTTTTTAATGAAGAGAGGTTGTTTTGGACGGAACTTTTTGGATAAAAATGATCTCGTGCGGTCTAATTCCTAAAACGGCTCGTATACATAGTAGTACAAACTGTCTTAGGAGGGAAAAATATGTCCAAAAAGGCAAAAACCATCGTGTTGTCTACGATGTTATCTTCTTCCATGTTATTAACAGGGTGTGGTTTATTTGGGGGAGATAAGGTGGTCGAAGAAATTGATCCGCCTCAAGATGTTTCCTATGTAGAAGATGAGAAACAATTAGAGGTGGCAGGGGATAAAGAGAATACAGAAGCCCAACAGGAAGATGGCGTAGTCGAAACGGTCAAAACCGAGTTGTATTTAATCGATAAACAAGGGTATGTCGTACCGCAAACGATGCAACTGCCGAAAACTGAAGGAGTGGCGATGCAGGCATTGGAACACCTGATAGAAGGAGGGCCTATTAGCAATATGTTGCCAAATGGTTTTAGAGCCGTTCTTCCAGCTGATACAAAAGTACTTGGCGTTAAGCTAGAAGAAGATGGTACCATTATTGCGGACTTCTCTCCAGAATTTTCGAATTATAAAGCAGAGGATGAATTGAAGATTTTACAATCTATTACGTGGACGCTCACTCAATTTGAAAACGTGGAGCGGGTAAAAATTCGCATTAACGGATATGACAAAGACGTCATGCCTGTCAACAACACTCCGATTAGTGATGGATTGAGCCGTGCAGACGGGATCAACTTAGACAGCGGAAACTCTGTTGATATGACAAAAACAAAATCAGCCACTCTGTATTATTTGGCTCAAAACGGTGAACATACCTACTATGTTCCTGTCACGAAACGTATTTCAACAGATGTGAAGGATCCGTTTACAGCAGTGGTGAATGAATTGATCGAAGGACCGAGCATTCAATCGGGCTTAGTGAGTGATTTTAATGCGGATGTCGAGTTGCTAAATAATCCGAAATATGAAAATGGTACCCTTACATTAAACTTTAACGAGTCGATTTATGGAAATATGGAAGGAAGCAAAATATCCGATCATGTACTCGAATCTCTCGTTTTATCATTAACAGAACAACCTGGTGTAGAGAGTGTAGCCGTTCAAGTCAATGGAGAAAATACATTATTGAAAGAAGACGGCACAAAGCTCACAGAGCCAGTGATCCGCCCTGTGGATGTCAACACGGAGAGCTTTTGATGAAGGCTGGCAGTTTGTTAACGGCTCTATATTTGATATACTATAAACGACAATTTTTTAAGAGGTCCGCTTTTTAGGCGGCCTCTTTCCTCTTTTGTATGAAAGGTTTCTATGACAAAAGAGAGAATTATACATAATGAATGATGTGGACAAAGGAGAATGAAAATATGCGTGCAGACGGTCGAGCGGTCAATGAACTGCGTCCTGTATCAATTGAAACAGGGTATTTAAAACATCCGGAAGGGTCTGTATTAATTACGGTTGGAGAGACGAAAGTAATTTGTACAGCAAGTATTGAAGAACGCGTTCCCCCTTTTATGAGAGGAAAAGGAAAAGGTTGGGTTGCTGCGGAATATTCCATGTTGCCTCGCGCGACTGAGCAAAGAAATATACGGGAAGCGGCTAAAGGGAAAGTATCAGGTCGCACGATGGAAATTCAGCGTTTAATTGGGAGAGCGTTGCGATCGGTTGTTAATTTGGAAAAGCTTGGAGAACGAACGGTATGGATTGATTGTGATGTGATTCAGGCAGATGGAGGCACAAGAACGGCTTCAATTACAGGAGCGTTTGTAGCGATGACATTAGCTCTTCATAAAATGGTACTTAATAAAAAGTTAACGGAGCTTCCAATTACCGATTATCTTGCCGCTACGTCTGTCGGCATGGTAGAAGGCATGGGAGAGATTCTCGATTTAAACTATATTGAGGACTCAGCCGCTGAAGTAGATATGAACATCGTAATGACAGGTGATGGCCGATTTGTTGAGCTTCAAGGAACGGGAGAAGAAGCGACTTTTTCTCGTCAGCAGCTGAACCGCATGCTTGACTTAGGAGAAGGCGGAATTATGGAGTTAATGGAAATCCAAAAAGAAGCTCTTGGTGAAGCGGCTGAAGGGATTGGCAGTGGAGGCGACCAACATGTTTAAGGAAGTCATTATCGCAACGAAAAATAAAGGCAAGGCAAAAGAGTTTGAGGCCCTTTTCTCTGCTAAAGGCGTGAAGGTCCAAACATTGCTTGATTTCCCAGAAGCGCCGGACGTAGAAGAGACGGGCACGACTTTTCGTGAAAATGCCAAGCTTAAAGCAGAAGAGATTTGCCGCCAGCTTAATACAATGGTCATTGCAGATGACTCCGGGTTGTGTATTGATGCTTTGAACGGAGAACCTGGTGTCTATTCAGCTCGTTATGCAGGAAATGAAAAAGATGATGAAGCTAATATGACAAAGGTATTGGAAAAGATGAAAGGCGTGCCGCTGCCTGAGCGAACGGCCCATTTCCATTGTACGCTTGCCGTTGCTATCCCAGGCCAAGACACGATCGTCGTGGAAGGTCGATGCACAGGAATGATTACCGAAGAAAAACAAGGGGACAAGGGTTTCGGATACGACCCGATTTTTTATGTTCCTGCTCTTCAAAAAACAATGGCGCAGCTGGAAAAGGAAGAAAAAAATAAAATTAGCCATAGAGCGGATGCGTTAAAGAAGCTTAGCCCGATTATTGAAAAGCTGTATGCATAAAGAGTCACCGCAGGATACGGCTAGTAGCGATTTAAAGTGGTGCTAATGGCCGTGTTTATTCGGGTATTCTGAGTTATAGGTAAGGAGGTTCTTTGACATGAAAGTGCTAATTGTTAGCGACAGTCACGGGTTAAAGCAAGAACTAAAAGAAATTAAAGCACGGCACGAGCATGAAGTCGAAGCAATGATTCATTGTGGTGATTCGGAGCTTCCAGCTGATAGTACGGAAATGCAAAGTTTTTACGCAGTAAAAGGAAATTGTGATTATGACCGCGAATATGTGAATGAAAGAATGGAAAGTATAGGCGGATATACGTTTTACGTCACCCACGGACATCTTCATAATGTAAAGATGTCGCTTATGAACTTGCATTATAAAGCAAGGGAAATAGGGGCTAACATCGTGTGCTTCGGACATTCTCATGTGGCAGGTGCGGAAATAATCGATGGTGTGTTGATGATTAATCCTGGGAGCATTGCAATGCCGCGTATGCGTAAAGAAAAAACGTATGTTATCATGTCGATAGAAGGTGGAGAAATGACGGTGCAATTTTACGATGTACATGGTTCTCCAATCGAAGAGATGACCGCTCATTTTACTTTTTCTGAATAAAAAAGCAGCGGGTTGCTTTTTAGCAGCCCGTTCATCTAATATAAATGATAATCGATTTTTATACAGGAAAAGCTTGTTTAGTTGTTTAGGGAAAAAAAGTTAGATAAAAATAATAAAAAATGTTGACTTTGTATGCAGAGTGTCTTACAATAAGTATTGTTCTTAAGTTAATCAATGTCCCGGTAGCTCAGCAGGATAGAGCAACGGCCTTCAAAATAGGAGCCTCTATAAGGAAACAATAACTTATAGAGTGGACGACACTATATCGGTGAAGCCTTAACAGATTATGCTGATGGTAATACCGAGGAAACTTACGATCTTCTGATATATGAGGTGATATAATATATCATCACACAAAATCAAAAGGAGATTTAGGTGTTTTAAAGGCTCAGGTTGATAAACTTGAGGGTAGAAATGCCAAAGAATAATCAGTTGCAAAATGTTAAATTTGCAGATGATTATCGTGAGGTTCCGTAGAGACTACACGTGTCGCACCTGAAATGGTGAAGATATAGTCCAGACCACAAACAGCATCTCCATGCTGGTGCCGAAAGTCATAGTGGTAAGCTAAGCCGTCGGTCGGGGGTTCGAATCCCTCCCGGGACGCCATTTATACATAGTATACAAACCTGTTATGATGTTTTAAACATCATAACAGGTTTTTTGTTTAGATAAGGCCAATATAGAACAGTTTTGGCGCAGTCTTTTATGAGGATGCAGCAACTTGTGCAATCGAGTGCATGATTTTTTGTCAATCGTAGAATCTATAGACGATACAAAAAATCTTTTTAAAGATACGAGATTTCATTTTCAAGACTTGAAAAGAAGTAATAAAAATTTTTAGAAGCGAAAAGATTATTATAGCAACATTGTAAACGGATACAAAAATAAGTTCTAGTCTAAATAGTCTAAAAATTTAAGAAAAGGTGTTGACGAAGTCGGAAAATGAGAGTAAGATAGTCCTCAAATATAAGTTTTCTAAAAATTTGGAACAGACGTAAAAGACAATGAATTTAATCTTTTACAGTCAACCATTTGATGATTGAATGTGATGGCAGAGAAAAACGATTATACCGTTCATTCTGTCAATGAAGATAAAACAAAGCGAAGAAGAGGATTAAGTAATCTTAAGGGAGCAGGTATCAACAGAGAGCCGGGTTGCTGGAAGCCGGTGTTACCTCCTTAGGACGAACTCACCTCGGAGTGCCAGTCTGAAATTATTCAGAGTAAGACTGGACGGGTGTGCAACGATAAACCGCACCCGTTATCAAAATGAGTGCAATCAACTGATTGCATTCCCGAGACAGCCATCATGGCTGTGAACAAGGGTGGTACCGTGGAGAGCAAAGTCTTTTCACCCCTTCGACCTACGCAAAAGCAAGAGAGGTCTATTATAGGGGGTGGGGAGACTTTTTTTGTTTGAAAAAATAAGGCGAAAGAAAGGATGAGGAAAGTGGGAGCCAATATGCAAACGAAAGAACCTGTAAGTGCGAAAGTGAAAATGACTGGGGCAGAAATGATGATTGAGGCATTGAAGAGGGAGAATGTAGATGTCATCTTCGGTTATCCGGGCGGAGCCGTTCTTCCCATCTATGACAAGCTTTACAATTCAGGATTGTTCCATGTATTAACACGCCATGAGCAAGGAGGCATTCATGCTGCAGAGGGGTATGCTAGAGTATCCGGAAAGCCTGGCGTTGTCATTGCGACAAGCGGGCCGGGAGCAACGAATATCGTAACAGGTTTGGCAGATGCCATGATTGACTCTCTTCCGTTAGTCGTATTTACAGGTCAAGTCGCTTCTAGTGTAATTGGGTCAGATGCTTTTCAGGAAGCAGATGTGTTAGGAATTACAATGCCGATTACAAAGCATAGCTATCAAGTACGCCGTGTGGAAGATTTACCGAAAGTCATTAAAGAAGCATTTCATATCGCTACAACAGGAAGACCAGGTCCGGTATTAATTGATGTACCGAAAGACATGGCAGCAGGTGAAGGGGAATTTTACTACGATCAAGAAGTAGACCTCCCAGGTTACCAGCCGACGTATAATCCGAATGTGCTACAAGTGAAAAAATTAGCAGACGCTGTGAAGAAAGCTAAAAAGCCTGCTATTTTAGCAGGAGCGGGTATTCTACATGCAGGCGCATCTGATGTGTTTAAACAGTATGTAGAACGTGAGAACCTTCCAGTTGCCAGCACGCTTCTTGGTTTAGGAGGCTTTCCAGCTGACCACCCTCTTCATTTAGGAATGGCGGGAATGCATGGAACTTATACAGCAAACATGGCTTTGTATGAGTGCGATTTGCTCATCAGTATCGGAGCGCGCTTTGATGATCGGGTAACGGGGAATTTACAACATTTTGCACCAAATGCGACAGTAGCTCACATTGATATCGATCCAGCTGAAATTGGAAAAAATGTACCGACGCAAATTCCAATTGTAGGGGATGCAAAAGAAGTTTTAACACAGTTGCTTCTTCAGGAAAGCAGTCAAGGTGACTTTGAAGAATGGCATAAGCTGCTGAAAGATAGACAGCAAGAGTACCCACTTTGGTATGAAGGTGCCAGTGAATTGTTAAAACCGCAAAAAGTTATTGAGCTACTTCATCAATATACAAACGGCGAAGCTATTGTGACAACAGATGTTGGACAGCATCAAATGTGGACAGCTCAGTATTACAAATTTGAAGAGCCGAATAAATGGGTTACATCGGGTGGATTAGGTACGATGGGATTTGGTTTTCCTGCTGCGATTGGCGCACAGCTGGCAGATCGTGAAGCGACAGTCGTCGCCATTGTCGGAGATGCAGGCTTTCAAATGACCCTTCAAGAGCTTTCGGTTTTAAAAGAGCTTGATTTACCGGTGAAAGTAGCCATCATTAACAACCAATCATTAGGAATGGTTCGTCAATGGCAGGAAATTTTCTATGAAGAGCGTTATTCGCACTCGTTAATCCCGAATCAGCCGGATTGGTTGAAGCTTGCAGAAGCTTATGGAATTAAAGGATTACAGGCAGCGAATGAGAAAGAGGCACATGAAGTATTAAAAGAGGCTTTTGCAACGAGAGAGCCTGTGTTAATGAACTTCTATGTGGCACCGACGGAAAATGTGTATCCGATGATCGCACCTGGAAAAGGGTTGCATGAAATGGTGGGGGTGAAACCGTGAAGCGAATCATTACAGCGACTGTTCATAACAGGGCAGGGGTTTTAAACCGTATTACCGGCCTATTTACAAAACGAGATTACAATATTGAAAGCATCTCGGTAGGGCATACCGAAACAGAAGGTGTTTCACGCATGACTTTTGTTGCTAACGTTGAAGATGAAAAGTCGGCAGAACAAGTTATTAAGCAATTGAATAAGCAAATCGATGTTTTGAAGGTACAGGACATTACAGATCAAGCAACGGTTGCGAGAGAGCTAGCGCTTATTAAAGTAGCTTCAGCCCCGGCTGCACGAAATGAACTGTATGCGCTCATTGAACCGTTCCGAGCCACAATCATCGATGTAAGCCGAGATAGCGTTATTATTCAAGTGACGGGAGAATCATCCAAGATTGAGGCAATGCTTGACCTTCTGCGGCCATATGGGCTGAAAGAAGTAATGCGAACAGGCACAATTGCTTTTCCGAGGGGAACCCAAAAGCAAGCCGTTCAACAAAAAACATCTTCTATTTTATGAATCTAGCTGATTATCAACTAAAATATACAGAATAATCAAATTAAAAAGAAAAAAGGGAGAGATTAATCATGGTAAAAGTTTATTATAACGGAGATGCAAACGAGCAATTATTAGCAGGTAAGAAAGTAGCAATCGTAGGGTATGGTTCACAAGGACATGCACACGCACAAAACTTGCGTGAAAGTGGAGTAGACGTTGTGATTGGATTAAGACAAGGGAAGTCTTGGGAGCAAGCAGAAAAAGACGGTTTCACAGTATTACCTGTTAGTGAAGCAGCGGAGCAAGCAGACTTAATCATGGTATTACTTCCAGATGAGCGTCAGCCTCAAGTGTACAAAGAAGAAATTGAGCCAGCTTTAAAACCTGGAAAATCACTTGTATTCGCTCACGGATTTAGCGTTCACTTTAACCAAATCGTACCACCTTCCTTCGTTGACGTATTTTTAGTAGCGCCAAAAGGTCCTGGTCATCTTGTAAGAAGAACATATACAGAAGGTGCAGGCGTACCGGGCTTAATCGCTATTTATCAAGATGTGACAGGTGAAGCGAAAGATATCGCATTAGCATATGCGAAAGGAATTGGTTCAGCAAGAGCAGGTGTTATCGAAACAACTTTCAAAGAAGAAACGGAAACAGATTTGTTCGGTGAGCAAGCGGTACTTTGCGGCGGGTTAACAGCACTTGTAAAAGCTGGTTTTGAAACATTAGTAGAAGCGGGTTACCAACCGGAAATGGCCTATTTTGAGTGTTTACATGAGTTAAAACTTATCGTTGACCTTATGTATGAAGGTGGATTAAAAGGAATGCGCTACTCGATCTCTGATACAGCGCAATGGGGTGACTTCGTAACAGGACCGCGTATCGTAACGGAAGACACGAAGGCGGAAATGAAGAAAGTGTTAGAAGAAATCCAACAAGGTAAGTTCGCTAAAGGATGGATTTTAGAAAACCAAGCGAATCGTCCAGAATTTACGGCTATTAACCGTCAAGAAAACGAGCATTTAATTGAAGAAGTGGGCGAAAAACTTCGTGCAATGATGCCATTCGTTAAAAAAGAACAGAAAGAAGCGGTGGTCGCGAGTGCAAAAAATTAAATTCTTTGATACGACACTTCGAGACGGTGAACAATCTCCAGGAGTCAATCTGAATTTACAAGAGAAAATCGAAATCGCGAAACAGCTGGAACGCCTGAATATCGATATTATTGAAGCGGGCTTTCCAGCTGCTTCAAAAGGAGACTTTGAGTCAGTTAAACAAATTGCTTCTATTGTTAAAGATTCATCGGTAACGGGCTTAGCCCGTTCCGTGACATCTGATATTGATACAGCATGGGAAGCGTTAAAGGAAAGTGCTGAGCCGAGACTGCATGTCTTTATCGCCACATCACCTATTCATATGGTGCATAAATTACAGAAAACACCAGATCAAGTGCTTGAAACAGCGGTGGAAATGGTGAAGTATGCATCGAAACGTTTTCCAATTGTACAATGGTCAGCAGAAGATGCGTGTCGAAGCGATTTACCATTTTTGGCTAAAATCGTGACGGCTGTCATTGATGCCGGAGCAAAAGTCATTAACATTCCAGATACGGTTGGTTACATTACACCAGAGGAATATGGAAATGTTTTTAAATATTTAAAAGAACATGTGCCAAACATTCATAAAGTAGATTTATCCGCTCATTGTCATGATGATTTAGGAATGGCGGTCGTCAATTCTCTTGCCGCAGTACAGGCGGGAGCGACGCAAATTGAAGGAACCATCAATGGCATTGGCGAGCGTGCTGGAAATGCCGCGTTAGAAGAAGTGGCAGTTGCGCTTTATACACGTAAAGATTTCTATCAGGCTGAAGTGAATATGCGTTTAAATGAAATTAAACGTACGAGCGATCTAATCAGCAAATTAACAGGGATGGTTATCGCGCCTAATAAGGCAGTTATTGGCCGAAATGCTTTTGCACATGAATCAGGGATTCACCAAGATGGTGTGTTAAAAGAACCAACAACGTATGAAATTATTTCACCGGAACTTGTCGGGGTGAAGCCAAAAACAATGGTGCTTGGTAAACATTCAGGCAGACATGCATTCCGTAATCGTTTAGAAGAGCTTGGATTTACTCTTTCGGATGAAAAAATCAACAATTTATTTCAAAAGTTTAAAGATTTGGCAGATAAGAAAAAAGATATTACCGATGACGATTTATTTGCCCTTGTTATTCAAAAGCAAGTAAGCGGAGATGAGTTATATAAGCTGGAAGGATTGCAAGTTCAGCATGGTATGAACCAAATTGCGACAGCGACTATTACGCTTAAAAAATATGACGGTACTCTATTGCAAGAAGCAGCAACAGGCTCTGGAAGTGTCGAAGCGATTTACAATACGCTTGGCAGATGTCTGAATATGGATATGAAACTAGAAGACTATCGTATCCAAGCGATCAATGAAGGGCCGGACGCTCTTGCAGAAGTATATGTGAAAATTGAATGCGATGGTATTGAAGCAAGCGGGCGCGGTGTCGCATTTGATGTGTTAGAATCATCCGCAAAAGCGTATTTGAATGCAATCAATCGAATTACATTGATTCGCGAATCGCGTGAAAAGCAAGAGGTTATTTAATTTCCGTTTTCTTTTGGGAAGAAAGGAGAGGCAGCATGAAAAAAACAATCGCAGTATTACCGGGTGACGGTGTCGGCAAAGAAGTGACAAAAGGTGCAGTAGATGTGTTGAAGGCCGTTGCGAACTGTTTTGAACATCAATTTGAGTTTACGTATGGTCTCATCGGTGGTGACGCTATCGACCAAACGGGACATCCATTTCCAAATGCGACCGTTCAAACCTGTCAGCAGGCAGACGCTGTTTTACTTGGAGCGGTAGGAGGTCCGAAGTGGGATGCGCTTCCTGCTGAGATTCGCCCAGAGAAGGGGCTTCTCGCTATGCGCAAAACGCTAGATGTGTATGCAAATTTGCGACCGGTATCGTTTTATCCGAGCTTACTTGATGCTTCTCCTTTGAAAAAGGAATATATCGAAGGTGTCGACTTTATTATCGTTCGTGAACTATTGGGCGGCATTTATTTCGGGGAGCCAAGAGAGCGAAAAGTGGAGCAAGGAGAAGAAATTGCCATCGATACCCTCGTCTACCAACGTACCGAAATTGAGCGAATTATGGAATCGGCATTTGACATTGCGTCGAAGCGGAAGAAAAAAGTAACATCTGTGGATAAAGCTAATGTATTGGAATCAAGTCGTCTCTGGCGGGAAGTCGCAGAAGAAACGGCAAAGCGATATCCGGATGTGGAACTTGAACATATGCTTGTCGATGCTGCCGCGATGCATTTAATCAGACATCCGAAGCGTTTTGATGTTATCGTGACAGAAAATATGTTTGGCGACATTTTAAGTGATGAAGCTTCAATGTTGACAGGATCGCTTGGGATGCTTCCTTCAGCTAGCTTGTCGACAACAGGTCCTTCCGTCTATGAGCCAATTCACGGGTCAGCTCCTGATATTGAAGGTCAAAATAAAGCGAATCCGATTGCAGCCATTCTTTCAGCCGCGATGCTTCTTCGCCACTCTTTCCAAATGGAGGAAGAGGCGAGAGTTATTGAGCAAGCAGTCGGTCAAGTATTAAGTGCTGGATACCGAACAGCAGATTTAGCGGTTGACGGTCAGCGTGTCCTTTCGACTAGTCAAATGGTCGAAGAGGTTATTGATGCTATTGTGGATGATTCGGCTATTTCAAAAATCATGACTTGTTATACGTGATGATAGCCAATTGTATAGTGATAAACATGTCGCCCTTTATCTTTCCGTCAGGTGAGATTGAGGGCGATGTCCTTTCACAGGGTGTGGAAGTTGCAGAAATAGATTGGTAGTGTGTTTTAAATTGAAAGAAGGGAGCTGTTGTAGAGATGAGACCAAAAAATATTATTGAAAAAGTATGGGAACAGCATGTTGTTCACCAAGAAGAGGGAAAACCGGATTTATTATATATCGACCTTCATCTTGTGCATGAAGTGACATCGCCACAAGCATTTGAAGGGCTTCGTACAGCCGGACGAAAAGTAAGAAGACCCGATTTGACGTTTGCGACGATGGACCATAATGTCCCGACCGTGAATCGCTTTGTAATTGAAGATGCTATCGCCAAAAAACAAATTGACACGTTAGCAGAAAACTGCCGAGAGTTTGGAGTCGAATTGCTAGATTTAGAAAACGAAGAGAATGGAATTGTTCACGTCATTGGCCCTGAGCTTGGCTTAACGCAGCCAGGGAAAACGATTGTATGCGGAGATAGTCATACCTCAACACATGGAGCTTTTGGGGCTCTCGCGTTTGGTATTGGCACAAGTGAGGTTGAACATGTACTAGCTACGCAAACATTATGGCAAAGCCGCCCGAAAACGTTACAAGTTCATGTGAAAGGGAAAAAGTCAAAAGGTGTCACTGCCAAGGATATTATTTTGGCTATTATTCAAAAATACGGCATTCACTTTGGAACAGGTTACATTATTGAATTTACAGGTGAAGGCATCCGTGACTTATCCATGGAAGAACGGATGACCATATGTAATATGTCAATTGAAGCAGGAGCGAAGGCGGGATTAATTAGTCCAGATGAAACAACGTTTGCCTATTTGAAAGGGAGAACATTCGCACCGAAGGGAGAAGCGTTTGATGCTGCCGTGGAGAAATGGCGTGCATTGGCGACGGATGAAGGAGCGGAGTATGATCAAACTCTTGAAATTGATGCTTCTGAATTAGAACCTGTTGTCACATGGGGAACCAACCCAGCTATGAGCAGCTACGTAACAGGCAATGTGCCAACTCTTGAGAGCTTTGCTACAGAAGTAGACCGTAAAATGGGTCAAAGTGCAATGAAGTACATGGGACTGGAACCAGGAATGCCAATTAGCTCGATTGCCATTCAACATGTGTTCATTGGCTCCTGTACAAACTCCCGTCTATCTGATTTAAGAGAGGCTGCAGAAGTCGTAAAAGGCAAAAAGGTAGCATCGGGTGTGACTGCCATTGTTGTACCAGGGTCACAAAAAATTAAGCGCCTGGCAGAAGAAGAAGGATTGGCGGACATTTTTGTTGAAGCAGGTTTTGAGTGGCGGGATTCCGGCTGCAGTATGTGCCTTGGGATGAATTCAGATTTAGTGCCGGAAGGAGAGCATTGTGCTTCTACATCGAATCGAAATTTTGAGGGGCGTCAAGGAAAGGGTGCTCGCACGCATCTAGTCAGCCCTTCTATGGCGGCTGCAGCTGCTTTGCACGGACATTTTGTTGATGTGCGGAAATTAGAAAAAGAAGCAGTACTATAAGGAGGGATGGGCCGATGAATCCATTTACAACGCATACAGGAAAAGCAGCAGGTTTAAACAGATCCAATATTGATACAGATCAAATTATCCCGAAGCAATTTTTAAAGCGGATTGAGCGAAGCGGTTTTGGTCAGTTTTTGTTTTTTGACTGGCGCTATAATCAAGATGGGACGCCAAATCCAGAGTTTGAACTGAATTATCCGGAAAACAGTGGAGCAACGATTTTAGTCGCGAATCAAAACTTCGGCTGTGGTTCTTCTCGCGAGCATGCACCTTGGGCTCTTATGGACTATGGTTTTAAAGCAGTTATTGCTCCGTCATTTGCAGACATTTTTCATCAAAACTGTTTGAAAAATGGTGTGCTTCCTATTACATTACCTATGGAAGATGTAGAATATTTATTAGAGCAGGCTAAGGAAGTGGACTATGAATGCACAATTGATTTGCGTGAGCAAACGGTCACAGATTCTAAAGGCTTCCGACAAAGCTTTGACATTAATGGTCACTGGAAAAACATGCTGTTAAACGGCTGGGATGAAATTGATTACACGTTGTCATTGGACGCAGCTATTTCAGCATATGAACACAAATGAATAGAGTTTGAACAAAACAAAAATCACGTACGGTGACGACCGCGTGATTTTTGTTTTGTCAGCTGATTCTCTCTTCAATTTATATAGTAGTATTTGTGAAGATGTTGTAAAGGTGTCCGCTTATCTTGTCTTTGGTGCTGTTCCTTGCTAAACTGAAAATCAAATGGATGTGAAGCGAGGAAAACAAATGAGCCATAAAAATACAGGGAAAGTAGTGGTGTTCCCGAATTTAAAGAGACGGGTCATTGAAAAGGCGACATTTTTAATGGAAGAGAAACGGTACCACGAAGCTCTTCCTCTTTTTCGTCAAGCAGTGGAAATGGATAATGAAAACCCAGAGCTCCTCATTGGGCTCGTCATGTGCTTATTTGAACTAGGCGAGTTGCAAGAAGCGAAAGAACATTGCAAAGACATGTTGCGTGAAGGAATTGGGGATTACTATCATATTTTGCAAGTGTACTTGATGGTCATGATTCAAGCTGGGGATTATAACGAAGGTTATGATACGCTTTCTGCGATTATTCAGGAGCAGCGGCTGCCTGTGGAACATGCGGAGCATTTTTATAAATTGCTTGAATTTTTTAAAGCAAGAGCCAGCGCTGACGATACATCTGGGGAGTTTGAAGCGGCGAGATGGGAAAACTTTTGGGATGCTTCGATTGGTGAGCAGATTGAAACGATTAACTCATTAAAAGGTGCAAATGTAAAGAGATATGTTTCGTTGTACCGAAAGATTTTAAAAGAGGACAGTATTCATCCTATTATTAAAACGTTGACGGCTCAATGGCTGATGGCGGAAGGTATGGATGGAACGGAAGAAGTGGTCAAATTTCATCGTACATTGCGAGTCGATGCAGCGTATTTGCGCTCTGTTGCGCATCACTCTTTCGTGCGGGAAGTAGAAGAAACACTCGAATATCATATCGGACAACTAAACCCGACGTTGCTGAAGTTAACGCAAGAAATTTGGCACCGTCATTTGTTTGTCCTGTTTCCGTTTATGCCCGAACCGCTCGATGCTGCCTTATGGGCTGGCGCTATTCATTATGTGTCTATGGAAATGCAAGGATTGGAAACTTCAATAGAATATATAATGAGTTTATATGAAGTCCATGAGCAAAAAATAATCGAAGCAATTGAAACAGTAAAGGAAATTGAAGAATTTTCTAGCATTTAAAAACCGTCGTTTAGTTGCAACGATAGAGTTGTATGGTATAATATAATGGTTGCATAATGCATATTTGCGTAAGCAAGAAAGTAGACTTTGACAGAAACGAAGATGAACAACATGTTAATTTTCATGTCGTCTCATAAGCGTTCGAAGTTTACCATCTTTCCTACATACAGGTGGGGAATGAGATAGATGATGGACAAGGTAGATTCATTATCTGTTCAAAACTACTATAATTTAAAAACCATGCTTTGGAGGGAAACATACATGTCTGCAAAATGGGAAAAACAAGAAGGTAACCAAGGAGTTTTAACAGTAGAAGTTGAAGCTGCTCAATTTAACGAAGCATTAGATAAAGCGTTCCAAAAAGTTGTAAAACAAGTGAACGTTCCTGGATTCCGTAAAGGAAAAATGCCTCGTGCAATGTTCGAAAAACGTTTCGGTGTAGAATCTTTATACCAAGATGCATTAGATATCATTTTACCAGAAGCTTACAGCAAAGCTGTTGAAGAAACTGGCATCGAGCCTGTTGATCGTCCAGAAATCGATATCGAAACAATCGAAGAAGGTCAAAATGTTGTATTCACTGCGAAAGTAACAGTAAAACCTGAAGTAAAATTAGGTGATTACAAAGGCTTAGAAGTGGAGAAACTAGATACAACTGTAACAGAAGCAGACGTAGAAGCAGAGTTAAAATCTCTTCAAGAGCGTAATGCAGAGTTAGTTGTAAAAGAAGGCAAAATCGAGCAAGGCGACATGGCAATCATCGATTTCGAAGGTTTCGTAGATGGTGAAGCATTCGAAGGCGGCAAAGGTGAAAACTACTCTTTAGAAATCGGTTCTGGCACATTCATTCCAGGGTTTGAAGATCAATTAGTAGGTTTAGAAGCTGGAGCAGAAAAAGAAGTGGAAGTAACATTCCCAGAAGAGTATCATGCAGAAGATTTAGCAGGTAAACCAGCTGTATTCAAAACAAAAGTACATGAAGTTAAAACTAAAGAACTTCCAGCTTTAGACGATGAGTTTGCAAAGGATGTAGACGAAGAAGTAGAAACTCTTGATGCGTTAAAAGCGAAAATTCAAGAGCGTTTACAAACAGAGAAAACAAACGAGTCAGAAAACGCTGTTCGTGATGCAGTTGTAGAAAAAGCGGCTGACAACGCAGAAGTAGAAATTCCTGAAGCAATGTTCAACACAGAAAGCGACCGCATGATGCAAGAGTTTGAACAACGTCTTCAAATGCAAGGTTTAAACCTTGAGTTATACTACCAATTCTCTGGTCAAGATGAAAAACTTCTTCGTGACCAAATGCGTCCAGATGCTGAAAAGCGCGTGAAAATCAACTTAACGCTTGAAGCAATCGCAAAAGCTGAAAACCTTGAAGTATCTGATGAAGAAGCAGAAGCAGAATTAGCTCAAATGGCTGAAATGTACAACATTCCTGTGGAAAACATCAAAGGTATGGTTAGCGTTGACGGATTAAAAGAAGACCTTAAAATTCGTAAAGCAATCGATTTTCTTGTAGAAAACAGCAAAACTGTTGCATAATAATAAGTAAGAACAAGGCGCGACTTGATCGTGCCTTGTTTTATACACATCACAATCCATTATTAGACAAAAAAGCCTTGTAGAATGAAGCATCGAATTACATAATCATTTAGCGCGAAGCCTTGTCGGTGGAGAATTTTTGTACATAAAAACGTTTTAGTACCCATTTCTTTTTCACTTATGGTAAAATGCAATACAATACTTTTCTTACTCAAATTGGAATGGGAAGCATGAAATATTTGCAGGGTAATAAGAACACATGATTTTATATACCCAAATTAATGGAAAGCGCAAAAAGGGACAACAGAGAGAACCCTGTCAGGCCCAAAAGGCTTATTAGCTTCAAAGACCTTTCATTCTATTGGCTTTCTCTAATCAAAATGGATGGGAAAAGACTCCGAAAAATGAAAAACTACAAGGGGTGAAATTATGTTTAAGTTTAATGATGAAAAAGGACAACTTAAGTGTTCGTTCTGTGGTAAAACACAAGATCAAGTTCGTAAATTAGTGGCTGGACCAGGTGTCTATATTTGCGATGAATGTATCGAGTTATGTACAGAAATCGTTGAGGAAGAATTAGGCTCTGAAGAAGAAGTAGAGTTTAAGGACGTTCCGAAGCCAAAAGAAATTTGTGAAATTTTAGATGAATATGTCATTGGGCAAAGTGCTGCTAAAAGAGCATTGTCCGTTGCAGTATATAACCATTACAAACGCATTAATTCCAACAGTAAGATTGATGATGTTGAGCTTTCCAAAAGTAACATCGCGATGATTGGACCAACTGGAAGCGGGAAAACATTATTAGCTCAAACTCTTGCGCGTATTTTAAATGTACCGTTTGCTATTGCTGATGCTACATCATTAACTGAAGCAGGATATGTTGGAGAAGATGTTGAGAATATTTTATTAAAATTGATTCAAGCTGCGGACTATGATGTCGAAAAGGCTGAAAAAGGAATCATTTATATTGATGAAATTGATAAAGTGGCGCGTAAATCCGAAAACCCATCGATTACAAGAGATGTATCGGGTGAAGGTGTACAGCAAGCTTTATTAAAAATCTTGGAAGGTACAGTTGCAAGTGTTCCTCCACAAGGCGGAAGAAAACATCCTCATCAAGAATTTATTCAAATTGATACAACGAACATCCTATTCATTTGCGGTGGAGCGTTTGACGGTATCGAACAAATCATTAAACGTCGCTTAGGGAAAAAAGTCATTGGCTTTGGCTCTGAAGCGAAGCAAGATGATTTATCTCAAAAAGAACTTTTAACAAAAGTATTGCCTGAAGATTTGCTGAAATTTGGATTGATTCCAGAATTCATCGGCCGTTTACCAGTCATTGCAAGTCTTGAACAGCTTGATGAGGAAGCATTGGTTGAAATTTTAACAAAACCAAAAAATGCCCTCGTAAAGCAGTATCAAAAAATGCTGGATCTTGATGAAGTGGAATTGGAATTTGAGCAGGAAGCGCTCGTGGAAATCGCGAAAAAAGCGATTGAACGTAAAACGGGAGCACGTGGTCTTCGTTCCATCATTGAAGGAATTATGCTTGATGTGATGTTTGAACTACCATCTCGTGCAGATATTGCGAAATGTATCATCACGGGTGATACTGTTGCGAAACAATCAGCGCCGCGTCTTTTATTAGAAGACGGTTCGACAGTTGAAGCAGGTAGCAAAACATCTGCGTAATGTTAAGACGTTTTTTGTACAAAACGATACTTCACCTTTAGGCAGTTGCCTATTTCCGAAGTGGAAGGTGTGCGGAGTGAACAATTCATTTGTTTGCTCCGTTTTTTTATTGTCTGTTTTTTCTATTAGAGGCTTATTTTTTATGTTGAAAACGGTTTATTCCAACTTATGCAAGGAGATACTAGCATATAATTACATCAAAGAATGCAGGAGGATGTGTATGAGTTGGACTAACATCGTTATTGTAATACAACTTTTTTTCGGAATTGTGATCGGTCTATATTTTTGGAATTTGTTGCGAAATCAACGCACTCAAAAAGTATCCATTGACCGTGAATCGAAAAAAGAAATGGAACACTTACGAAAATTACGCTCCATCACACTAACAGAGCCGCTTGCCGAAAAGGTGAGACCGAAAAGCTTTGATGACATTGTCGGACAAGAAGATGGAATTCGTTCCTTAAAGGCAGCGCTTTGTGGACCGAATCCCCAGCATGTAATTATTTATGGCCCCCCTGGTGTAGGGAAAACAGCAGCAGCGCGACTCGTTATGGAAGAAGCGAAAAAGAATGCGAAATCGCCGTTTAAATCATCTGCTGTCTTTATTGAACTTGATGCGACAACTGCTCGTTTTGATGAAAGAGGAATTGCGGACCCGCTTATTGGTTCGGTTCACGATCCTATTTATCAAGGGGCAGGAGCGATGGGACAAGCTGGTATTCCTCAACCAAAGCAAGGGGCAGTAACAGATGCACATGGAGGTATTTTGTTTATTGATGAAATTGGGGAATTACACCCCATTCAAATGAATAAAATGCTTAAAGTATTAGAAGATCGGAAAGTCTTTTTAGAAAGTGCTTATTATAGTGAGGAAAATAACCAAATTCCGACTCATATCCATGATATTTTTCAAAATGGCTTACCAGCTGACTTTCGGCTAATTGGTGCTACAACAAGAACGCCAAATGAAATTCCTCCGGCGATTCGTTCTCGCTGTCTCGAAGTGTTTTTTCGTGAACTAGACCGAGAAGAAATGGTTTCTGTAGCTAAAATTGCAGCAGAAAAAGTCAAAATGAAAATTTCTGACCAGGGGTTATCTCTATTGGCGGGATATGCTAAAAATGGACGAGAAATGGTCAATATGGTTCAAATTGCAGCAGGACTAGCTATCTCAGCGAACCGCCATGAAATTAAAGATGAGGAAATTGAGTGGATTATCCATTCCAGTCAGTTAAGTCCGCGCCATGAACCGATGATCAAAGAGGAAGCGACCGTAGGAATTGTGAATGGTCTTGCTGTTTATGGACCAAATACGGGAGCGCTGCTCGAAATTGAAGTAACGGCGATTCCGGCGAAAGACAAAGGAAGCATTACCATTACCGGGATTGTGGAAGAAGAAAGCATTGGCGATAGAAGTAAATCAATTCGCCGTAAAAGTATGGCCCGCAGTTCCATCGAGAATGTGGTGACCGTGCTTCGGTCAATGGAAGTCCCGGCACATGAGTATGATATTCATGTGAATTTTCCGGGTGGAGTTCCCATTGACGGACCATCTGCAGGTATTGCCATGGCGACCGGAATTTATTCAGCTATCTATAAAATTCCTATCAAAAATATTGTGTCTATGACAGGAGAAATTGGACTGCATGGGCATGTAAAGCCGATTGGCGGTGTTGTACCGAAAGTGAAGGCAGCTAAACAAGCTGGTGCTCAGATGGTCATCGTTCCTAAGGAAAATGTGAATGCACTTGTGAAAGAAATTGAAGGAATTCAACTAATTCCTGTCACTCATCTAGATGAAGTGTTGGCAACCTCATTGGTATTAAATGAATCCAACATTTTAGATTTGAAGGACACTTCTTCTTTTTCCGCAACCGAGTCATTGTAAGGGGAACATACGTATAAAGGTAAGCAGTTGCTGGGAACGGAAAGGTTATTTTGTATTAATTGGCAGGAAGTTCTAACTGATGAGCGTTTCCTTCTTGTTACGAGTTATAAACTTTGAGCAGTTCATACATGATAAGCAAGGTGTCGGGAAAGAATGTTACTCTTTTTCCGGCACCTTTGTTGTGTAACTAAACGTTGGTAATAAATGATTTCCAAGACATTCACTAGAATGGATGGAAAACGTTTAAACTAAGAAAGGATTTTTCAACTATTGTTTTGAAATAAACGCTCCAGCTGTTTATGGACGTGAAGGGAAATAAAGGGATAAATATAAGGAAAGTGTTCTAAAGACCTATGTATTAGACATTACTATATAAATGAGATAGAATTGTAAAAAGATTTGATAATTCACTTGATTAATTTATTGGAGGTGTTCGTGTAATGGCGAATCCTAAAGAGATAATCGTTCCCCTCCTGCCGCTAAGAGGCTTGTTAGTTTACCCAACAATGGTGCTTCACCTCGATGTTGGCCGAGATAAATCTGTCCAAGCACTGGAAAGAGCAATGGTGGAAGACCACCATGTTTTTCTAGTAACTCAACAGGATATGGCAGTGGATGATCCGAAAGAAGAAGATTTATACCGTGTTGGAACATTGGCGAAAATTAAACAAATGTTAAAACTTCCAAATGGAACTATTCGCGTCTTAGTAGAGGGACTAAATCGTGCAAAGCTTGTTTCATTTGCTCAAAAAGATGAAGTATATGTTGTAAATGTCGAGTCGTATTCAGAAAACTATGAAGCTGATGCAGAAGATAAAGCTTTTATGAGGACGCTTTTGGATTATTTTGATCAATATATTAAGCTGTCTAAAAAAGTGTCAGCTGAAACATTCTCTTCTGTGGCCGATATTGAAGAACCAGGGCGTTTGGCCGATTTGGTGGCGTCGCATTTGCCAATAAAGGTAAGTGAGAAGCAAGCCATTTTAGAGACGTTTGATGTAAAAGAGCGATTGCATGCAGTCATTACATATATCCAAAACGAAAAAGAAGTGCTGCAGCTTGAGAAAAAGATTGGCCAGCGCGTAAAAAAATCAATGGAGCGCACGCAAAAAGAGTACTATTTGCGTGAGCAAATGAAGGCGATTCAAAAAGAGCTTGGTGACAAAGAAGGCAAAACGGGTGAGGTTGCGGCGCTTAAAGAGAAAATCGAAGCTGCAGGCATGCCGGAACACGTTGAAAAGGCCGCTTTAAAAGAACTTGAACGCTATGAAAAAATACCGGCAAGTTCAGCCGAAAGCTCCGTAATTCGTAACTATGTCGAATGGCTTATTGCGTTACCTTGGACGAAAGCAACGGAAGATATACTCGATATCCATCGGGCAGAGAAGATTTTAAATGATGAACATTATGGATTAGAAAAAGTAAAAGAGCGAGTATTGGAATATTTGGCAGTCCAACAGCTAACCAAATCGTTAAAAGGTCCGATTCTTTGCTTAGCAGGACCTCCAGGTGTAGGGAAAACATCTTTAGCCCGCTCAATCGCGACATCGATGAACCGCAACTTTGTCCGCATTTCTTTAGGTGGAGTTCGTGATGAATCAGAAATTCGTGGACATCGCCGGACATATGTCGGAGCTATGCCTGGACGAATTATTCAAGGAATGAAGAAGGCAGAGACCATCAATCCTGTGTTCTTGTTGGATGAAATAGATAAGATGTCGAGTGATTTCCGCGGTGACCCGTCTTCAGCAATGCTAGAAGTACTCGATCCAGAACAAAATCATAATTTCAGTGATCATTACATCGAGGAAACGTATGATTTATCGAAAGTAATGTTCATTGCTACAGCTAACAATTTAGCAACCATTCCAGGTCCTTTACGTGACCGAATGGAAATTATTAATATTGCTGGATACACAGAGATTGAAAAGCTTGAAATTGCCAAACGTCATTTGTTTATGCGCCAGCTTCAAAACCATGGATTGCAAAAATCCCATCTTCAAATTCGGGATGATGCTTTTCTTGCTATTATTCGTTTATATACACGAGAAGCAGGGGTGCGTAGCTTAGAGCGTGAAATTGCCTCCATTTGCCGTAAAGCCGCTAAAATCATCGTATCAGGTGAGAAGAAGCGGGTTGTGTTAACGGAAAAGAATGTAGAAGAATTTTTAGGGAAACCGAGATTCCGCTATGGCCAAGCAGAGTTGGAGGACCAAATTGGGGTCGCAACAGGTCTTGCTTATACGACAGTAGGCGGCGATACGCTTGCTATTGAAGTAAGTGTCACGCCAGGTAAGGGCAAGCTCGTTCTAACTGGAAAACTTGGAGATGTCATGAAGGAATCTGCACAGGCGGCTTTCAGTTATATTCGTTCCCGTTCGAAAGAGTTGAACATTGAAGAGAATTTCCATGAAAAAAATGATATCCATATCCATGTCCCAGAAGGTGCTGTGCCGAAAGACGGCCCATCAGCAGGTATTACGATTGCCACTGCACTAATCTCTGCGTTAACGAACAAACCGGTCCGTAAAGAAGTAGGGATGACAGGTGAAATTACGTTGCGAGGACGAGTGCTTCCAATCGGTGGACTTAAAGAGAAATCATTAAGTGCTCATCGTGCGGGATTGACAAAGATCCTCATTCCGAGAGACAATGAAAAGGATATTGAAGATATACCAGAAAGTGTGCGTGAAGATTTAACAATTGTCCTCGTTTCCCATTTGGATGAGGTGTTAAAACACGCGATTGCAGAGGAGTCAAAATGAAAGTACAAAATGCAGAAATCGTGATTAGTGCAGTTAAGCCTGATCAATATCCGGAAGGAAATTTACCTGAAATTGCGTTGGCAGGAAGATCGAATGTTGGAAAATCTTCATTCATCAATAAATTGCTGAATCGCAAAAACTTAGCTAGAACATCATCAAAGCCTGGAAAAACGCAAACATTGAATTTTTATTTAATTAACGAAGACCTTCATTTCGTGGATGTACCAGGATATGGGTATGCGAAAGTCTCCAAAAAAGAGCGCGAAGCATGGGGGAAGATGATTGAAACGTATTTCACAACAAGAGAAGCCCTTAAAGCGGTTGTGCTTATTGTAGATTTGCGCCATCCACCAACAAATGATGATGTAATGATGTATAACTTTTTAAAGCATTACGACATTCCTGCCATTATCATCGCAACAAAAGCGGATAAAATTCCGAAAGGGAAATGGCAAAAGCATTTAAAGGTTACAAAAGACACACTGGACCTAGAAAAAGGCGATGAACTCATTCTTTTCTCTTCAGAAACAGGTGAAGGAAAAGACAAGGCGTGGGGCGCTATTCGAAAGTTTGCAGGCATTTAAAGTGAATGAAAAAGGAGATGAATGAGTCGATTCATCTCCTTTTTCTCTATGTATCGAATAGTTTACTTCCGTTTAAAAAATAATAAGTATAATCCAATCATTAACAAAAGGAGTGGCCAAAATTTCCAAACGTAACTAAAATGCTGCTCGAAAAGTGCAGTCCAAGTTCGAAGGCGATCGGAAAACATCATGACCATTGAAAAGATGAATAAGAAAATTCCTTGAAGAAGGTTCGCGTGATTTTTCCTTGAGCTAAGCAAAAAGCTGAGTGCAATCATGAATAATACCATCCCGATATGCTTCGGCCAAAAGGAAAAAAGCGAGACAGCGTGAAAATGAATGCCTAATGTAAGCAAAAGCATGCCAGGCAATAATTGCTGAAAATCATACGCTCTGTATGCCTGTACAATCATCGCGATTCCGACTAAAAGAAGTAGTGTAGGCCAAGAGTGCAACTTTGCAAATAAGGGAAATGGAAAGCGGTTCATCAAAAGGAAAAACGAAAAACCTACAAACATAATGCCAAAGAAGACGGTTTGCTTTTTCATGGATGACCTCCTGAAGTTATGTACGGGAAACTTGATTGTTACTTTCATTTTTGGTATAAATAGGGCATTGAGGCTATGAACATGTTAGTAAGTTACGGTTCTGTCCCCTATTAAAACAGGTGGGCCGATGCGACGGTTAAGAGCGAGATAATCTCATGGATAGAGACGAGCTTGCTCCGTTTTTCTAGACATAATCTTACCATATGTTTTCAAATACTGTTCACATTTTTTTAGAAGAAATAGACAGAAACATGGTATAATGGTGTAGGTATCATCAGTTATTTTTCATTGGATGAGGGGGTAACGAGCAAATGCACATTATCGCAGTAGGCGTAAACTATAGAACAGCCCCTGTTGAAATTCGTGAGAAGCTTAGCTTCAATGAGAATGAATTAGTGTCTGCTATGACAGCTTTGAAAAATCAAAAAAGCATCCTCGAAAACATCATTGTTTCTACGTGCAACCGTACGGAAATTTACGCGGTCGTAGATCAAGTGCATACAGGACGCTATTATGTTAAAGCTTTCTTATCTGAATGGTTTCAAATAGATAAAGAAGAGTTTTCACCATTTTTGCGAATCTTTGAAGGCGATGCAGCAGTCGAACATTTGTATCGAGTGGCGTGCGGTCTTGATTCAATGGTATTAGGTGAAACACAAATCTTAGGACAGGTTCGTTCAAGCTTTTTATTAGCGCAAGAAAAACAAACGATTGGTACCGTTTTCAATCAGTTATTTAAACAAGCGGTCACTTTGGCGAAGCGTGCCCATCATGAAACAGAAATCGGTTCAAATGCGGTTTCTGTCAGTTATGCTGCTGTTGAACTAGCGAAGAAAATTTTAGGGGATTTGTCATCAACAGAGGTACTGATTTTAGGTGCCGGCAAAATGGGGGAATTAGCTGTCCAAAATTTATATGGCAGCGGTGCGAAAAAAGTCACGGTCGTCAATCGTACATTTGAAAAAGCGCAGGAATTAGCGAATCGCTTCTCAGGTCAAGCAAAGCGGCTATCAGAGCTTCAATGTGCTTTAGTTGAAGCAGACATCTTAATTAGTTCAACAGGTGCAAAAGACTTTGTCATTACAAAGCAAATGGTACAAGAAGTGGAGCGCCTTAGAAAGGGGCGTCCACTGTTTATGGTAGATATTGCTGTCCCACGTGATCTTGATCCAGCGCTTGCGGAACTGGAAAGTGTCTTTTTATATGATATTGATGATTTAGAAGGCATTGTCCAAGCAAATCTTCAAGAACGCCAAAAAGCAGCTGAACAAATTGAAATCATGATTGAAGGGGAAATTGTCGATTTCAAACAGTGGTTGGGTACGCTTGGAGTTGTCCCAATTATTTCAGCTCTCCGCCAAAAGGCGCTTGCTGTTCAAGCTGACACGATGGAAAGCATTGAACGTAAATTACCGCATTTATCGGAACGTGATCGAAAAGTGTTGAGCAAGCATACGAAAAGTATTATTAACCAGCTTCTCCGTGATCCGATTTTGCGTGTGAAAGAGCTTGCTGCTGAACCGAATGCGGAAGAATCGTTGCAATTATTCATGAAGATTTTTGATATTGAAGAGGCAGCAACAGAGCAAATACAAGTGGAAAAGGCAGGAGTTGCACCATCAGTCCACAAAGCCAGTTATCAATCATAAGGAGAGGAGACTTTCTCGATGATTGATTTCAACTTGACGCGTATTTATGAGCTAACCGTTGTGTTATATGCTTTTAGTGTGTTGCTATATTTCATCGATTTTCTGCACAATAACCGGAAGGCGAATCAAGCGGCCTTCTGGTTACTTGCTATTGTATGGATTTTACAAACGGCCTTTCTTTGCTTAAGAATGTATGAAACAGGCCGATTCCCAATTTTGACCCTTTTTGAGGGACTTTATTTCTATACGTGGGTACTGATTACCCTTTCATTGATCATCAACCGTCTGTTGAGGGTTGATTTTATTGTCTTTTTTGCCAATGTGATTGGCTTTTTTATTATGGCGTTGCACACGTTTACGCCTGTTCAGCATCAATCGACCGTGGAAGCAGAAATGCTTGTATCCGAGCTGCTTATTATTCATATTACCATGGCGATTTTGTCGTACGGGGCATTTTCCATTTCGTTTGTCTTTTCCACTTTGTATTTAATTCAATACAATTTGCTGAAAAAGAAGAAATGGGGGAAACGTTTGCTTCGGATTCAAGATTTAACGAAGCTTGACCATATGTCTTACGTCTCCAATATGATTGGTGTTCCGATGCTCTTATTATCTTTGCTTCTTGGAGTTATATGGGCTTCGATTAAAATTCCCACTTTTCAGTGGTATGACGCGAAAGTATTAGGCTCTTTCTTTGTCTTATTAGTGTATAGCGTCTATTTATATATTCGTGTAGGAAAAGGACTGCAAGGAAAGTCTACAGCTATTTGGAACATCGCTCTTTTTTTAGTGGTGCTCATAAACTTTTTCCTATTTGGAAGTCTTTCAAATTTTCATATTTGGTATTCATGATGAGGTGAAATGCATGCGGAAAATTATTGTCGGTTCACGCCGTAGTAAGTTAGCGATGACTCAAACAAATTGGGTTATCGATCAATTGAAAAAAACAGGTCTTCCTTATGAATTTGAAGTGAAAGAAATTGTAACAAAAGGAGATGAAATTTTAAACGTCACCCTTTCTAAAGTAGGGGGGAAAGGGTTGTTTGTAAAAGAAATTGAGCAAGCGATGCTGGATCAGGAAATTGATATGGCTGTTCACAGTATGAAAGATATGCCGGCTGTTTTACCTGACGGCTTAGTCGTTGGGTGCATTCCGCCACGTGAAGACCATCGTGATGTGTTAATTTCAAAAAACGGGGAGACTTTGGATGAACTTCCAAGCGGAGCTGTTATCGGAACGAGCAGCTTGCGTCGGAGTGCCCAACTTTTAGCGAAGCGCCCGGACTTAACAGTGAAATGGATTCGAGGTAATATTGATACGCGTCTTGAAAAGCTGAAAACAGAAGACTATGATGCCATTATTTTAGCAGCAGCTGGTCTTGCTCGTATGGGTTGGTCAAAGGACATTGTCACGGAATATTTGGACCCTGAATTAAGTGTTCCAGCAGTAGGGCAAGGTGCATTGTCTATTGAGTGTCGAGAAGACGATCACGATTTGTTGCAATTATTAGCTCACTTGAATGACAGCTCAACAAATAAAGCCGTCCAGGCAGAACGTGCTTTCCTTCATAAGATGGAGGGCGGATGCCAAGTGCCGATTGCCGGATATGCACGGTTACTAGATGAACAGGAAGTAGAGTTAACGGTGTTAGTAGGCGCTCCAGATGGTTCTATTATTTATAAAGAGCAAGTAACGGGAACGAATCCCATCGAACTTGGACATGAAGCGGCAAGACGTTTATCCGAGCGAGGCGCGAAACAATTGATTGAGAGTGTAAAAGAGGAGCTTGACAAGTGATGAGTGGCAACGCTCCTCTTTTTTTAAAGAAAATTTTAGTAACACGAGGTGCGAGACAAGCTTCGTTGTTTTCAAAGCAAATTGCTGATAGGGGAGGAATCCCTATTGAAAGCCCGTTGCTTACATTTGAGCCGATTGTGGAAAAAGAACAGCTGAAAGCGCTGTATGAGTTAGCTAATTTTCAATGGCTAGTCTTTACAAGTCAAAATGGTCTCTTCTTTTTTATGCAACTAATGGAAAAATATAAGATAAATCCTCACATTTTGCGTACACTAAAGATAGCAATTGTCGGTAAAAAAACGGAACAGGAACTTCGGAAATATGGATTAGAAGCGTCTGTCATACCGGAAGAATATGTAGCGGAAAATTTGCTTCAATCCCTTTTGCCGCGTCTTCAGTCAACTGATAAGGTGTTGATTGTACGTGGGAACTTAGGGCGTACCGTTATTAAAGATGGACTAGTAGAGCAAGGGTATGAAGCAGAAGAACTCATTGCTTATGTGACTGTTCCAAATGCCCAAGCGAAACAGCCGCTAAGGGAGCTGTTAATGAACGGTGAGCTTGATGCGATCACGTTTACGAGCTCATCAACGGTTACCTTCTTTATGGAGATGGTGGAAGACTTGCCTTGGCAACAGTTGTTGGAAAATTGCCCTATTATATGCATTGGTCCCATTACGGCAGCCACCGCGGAATCCTTCGGAATGAGAGAGTATCTTGTTCCCTCTCAATATACGATAAATGGTATGATAGACGTGTTAATTGATCATTTTTCCGTTTGGCAGGAAGAAAAGGAGGAAAGAGAATGAAAGATTTACAATTTACTCGTCACCGCCGTTTGCGTCAATCTGCTAATATGCGGGCGCTTGTGCGTGAAACTTTTTTACATAAGGAAGATTTAATTTACCCGATTTTTGTGGTGGAAGGTGAAAATAAGCGTAATCCGGTGAAGTCTATGCCCGGAGTGGATCAAATCTCACTTGATGTCATCCCAGAAGAAATGAAGGAAGTCGTGGAGCTTGGAATTAAGTCTGTTATCGTATTCGGTGTTCCGAATGATAAGGATGAAGTTGGTTCTGGTGCTTATCATGACCACGGAATTGTGCAGGAAGCAACTCGACGAATTAAAGAGCATTATCCGGATTTGATTGTTATTGCCGATACATGCTTATGCGAATATACAAGCCATGGCCATTGCGGCGTGATTGAAGGGGAACAAGTACTTAACGATCCATCCCTTGATTTATTGGCGAAAACAGCAGTCAGCCAGGCACAAGCAGGAGCGGATATTATTGCTCCATCGAATATGATGGACGGCTTCGTTACGGCTATTCGCCACGGTTTAGATGAAGCGGGCTTTGAGCATATTCCCATTATGTCGTATGCGGTGAAATATGCGTCTGCTTTTTACGGTCCATTTCGTGATGCAGCTGAATCCGCACCGCAATTTGGGGATCGTAAAACGTATCAAATGGACCCGGCGAACCGTTTAGAAGCGCTTCGTGAAGCAGAATCAGACGTTGCGGAAGGCGCAGATTTCCTCATTGTAAAACCAGCTATGTCTTATATGGACATTATGCGTGATGTCAAAAACCATTTTAACCTTCCACTTGTGGCGTACAATGTGAGTGGAGAGTATGCGATGGTGAAAGCAGCAACGGCCAACGGCTGGATTGATGAAAAAGGCATCGTAATGGAATTGTTAACAGGCATGAAACGTGCAGGAGTCGATTTAATTATTACGTATCACGCAAAAGATGTAGCCCGGTGGTTATCGGAGCAGCAATAATTATACATAAGGGGGATTATCATGCGAAGCTATGAAAAATCAAAAGCAGCTTTTCTTGAAGCAAAACAGTTAATGCCCGGCGGAGTAAACAGCCCTGTTCGTGCGTTTAAATCGGTGAAAATGGACCCGATTTTTATGGAGCGAGGAAAAGGCGCTAAAATTTATGACATTGACGGAAATGAATATATTGATTACGTCCTTTCTTGGGGACCGCTTATTCATGGTCATGCGAATGATCGCGTAGTCGAAGCTATCAAAAAAGTAACTGAGTCCGGTACAAGCTTTGGAGCACCAACGATTAGCGAAAATGAATTGGCAAAGCTTGTTATTGAACGTGTTCCTTCTATTGAGGTTGTGCGTATGGTGAGCTCCGGTACAGAAGCGACGATGAGTGCACTTCGTCTTGCTCGCGGCTATACGGGCCGAAATAAAATTTTAAAATTTGAAGGGTGCTATCACGGCCACGGGGATTCATTGCTAATTAAGGCAGGCTCTGGTGTGGCAACATTAGGATTACCTGACAGCCCAGGTGTTCCGGAGGGTGTGGCGCAAAATACGATTACGGTTCCTTACAATGACCTGGAAAGTGTTAAATTCGCCTTTGAACAATTCGGAGAAGACATTGCTGGTGTCATCGTTGAGCCGGTTGCCGGAAACATGGGGGTTGTTCCACCACAACCTGGTTTCCTTGAAGGATTGCGCAGCATTACCGAACAATACGGGACGGTTCTTATTTTTGATGAGGTCATGACAGGTTTCCGTGTGGACTATCAATGTGCACAAGGATACTTTGGGGTAACGCCTGACTTAACATGTCTTGGAAAAGTGATTGGCGGAGGTCTTCCTGTCGGAGCATATGGCGGTAAGGCAGAAATTATGGAACAAATTGCTCCGAGCGGGCCGATTTATCAAGCAGGTACGCTGTCTGGAAATCCATTGGCGATGACAGCGGGCTATGAAACGCTTATTCAATTAACGCCTTCTTCCTACGAGGAGTTTGGACGAAAAGCTGATCGTCTTCAAGAGGGATTGCAGGCAGCTGCGGCGAAGTATGATATCCCTCATACGATTAATCGAGCAGGTTCCATGATTGGCTTCTTCTTCACGAATGAAGATGTGATCAATTATGAAAAAGCGAAAACATCGAACTTAGATTATTTTGGAACATACTACCGTGAAATGGCGAACAATGGCGTGTTCTTGCCGCCATCCCAGTTTGAAGGGCTGTTCTTATCTACTGCTCACAGTGATGAAGATATTGAAAAAACGATTGAAGCGGCTGATAAGGCGTTTGCAGTTATTAAAGGTTAACAACTCGATAAGTTAACTAACCATCGGTCGAGGATGAAGAGAAACCTTATCAATGGAACTCCTTTATCCTTCGAAAATGGCGTAAAAAAGAGCTCCTATCTTTTTGGTTCATAGCCGAAAATGATGGGAGCTCTTTTTCGTGTTGTCCGAATGCTCGCGCGATTTTCATAAAATATATACATAATTAAAGAACAAAGCTCATACGTTTTAATGACATCGACAATTGACAGATGTTTTGAAAGGAGGAGTAGGAGTTGACACAGGACAATCTATCATGCTTACGTTTTTCAATCGAAGAATCGATTTGGTTCCAAAAAGGACAGGAAGTGAGCGAGTTATTATCGATTTCATTAGATCCAAATATCTCCATCCAGGAAAATGAACAATACGTGTCCATCCGTGGGGCCTTGCGATTAACAGGTGAATATGAAATGGTTCAAAGTAATGATGAAGAGCAATCTTTACGTGAATATACGAATGGCAAACAAGTACATGAGGTACTGTTTCGAGAAGAAGACGGAATATCGCAATTCCAGCATCAATTTCCGCTTGATATTACGATACCGAAAAATCGGATTCAAAATATGGACGATGTTTATGTGTCGGTGGATATGTTTGACTATGATTTCCCGGCACAAGGCAATTTAAATTTAACAGCCGATCTTTCTATTACAGGTTTATATGGTGAGCAGCAAAGTGTAGCTCGTGTAGAAGAGGAAGAGCAGGAAGAAGCAGAAGTAGAACTTTTTGAAGAGGAAGAACAGGAAGTGCCTATTATGCAACAAACAGACGAGTCGGAAGGAAAGGAACTTGAACCTCTATACCGATATGAGGAAGAAGCGCCAGAGGAAGAAGAACCGCTCGCAGAGTTGACTCCATTGAGCGAGGAACAGCAAACGGAACAAAACATTTACCGATTGTCACCTGGGGACGTAACGTCTCATTTTGATGGCAGTGAAGTAGATGCTTCCACAGATGATGAGGTATATGAACCATTTGAAGTGGAAGTAAAGAAAGAGCAGGTGGAGGAGGAGGCTTCTGTTCCGACGTTTGAGCTAAGGGCGAAAAACATTATTCCTTTATGGGCAGAAGAACAGGTAGAAGCAGAGCAAAGAGAAGAAGCGAAAGAGCAGTATGTAGCGGCTGTTCAAAGCTCTGACTCCGAAGAAGAGAAGGAAAAGCCTGTCCGGAAAGAAAATGCGCTCTATTTGACACAGCTATTTTCGAAACATGACGAAGAGGATTTTTCTCGCTTGAAAATGTGCATTGTACAAAATGGCGATTCACTTGAGCAGATTGCAGAGCGCTATCATACAAACGTACAAAATTTGCTTCGAGTCAATAACATTGACGATGATTATGATTTATCCGAGGGAACCGTTTTAAACATTCCTGTTAGTTCGAAACATTGATAGACAAATTTGCATCAACCGCCGGGCAGTCTTTTCTTTTGCCTGCTCGGTTTTTTATAGACTTTTATAAAATGAGGGAAAGAGCGTGAGCCACGACAAAAACGTTCAGTACCAAGAATTATTGTATCCGTATCGTTTTCAGGTAGATTTTGTGGAGGATTATGGAAAGATTAAGAAGGTATACACAGATAAAGGTGTATTTGCATTAAAAAAGCTGGCTCGTTCTTCAAAGCAAGGAGCTCATTTCATTCAAACGATGGGAATCCTTTCTCAAAAAGGGTTCATGAAAATGGTTCGTCCTTATCGCACATATGATGGGGAATACATCGTTTATGATGGGGCGGATGCGTATTATGTGATGCCTTGGCTGCCGAATGAGCCAAAGGAAGAACGGGATAGCCGTTACCATAAGCTTTTTCAGGAGCTGGCGGATCTTCATTCTTTGACATTGCATGAATCAGAATTAAAACAAGAAGATGTAACGAAGCATTATGATTTATTGACGAAACAGTGGAAAGACCGAACGGACGATTTAGAAAAATATGTGGAGCAATGTGAAAAGAAAATTTACATGTCGCCGTTTGAATTGTATTTTTGTCTTGTGTATCATGAGTGCGCACAGGCGTTAGAGTTTGCTCGAACTAAACTTGATGATTGGTATGAAATAATGAAAGAAAAAGAAAAGGCACGTCTTGTGACCATTCATGGCAAGCTGTCTGCGAAACACTTTATCTATGATGAAAGCGGAAATGGCTATTTTATTAATTTTGAGCAAGCACGGGAAGCATCGCCTATTTATGATGTGATATCGTTTTATTTCCGCGCATTTAAAACATATCCGATTCAAAGCTATGAAAGCTATGAATGGTTTACGACATATGAACAGCGGTTTCCTTTAACCGAGGAAGAACTGCTTTTGCTATATAGTTATTTAGCCTTTCCAGAACTTCTCGTTAGGACGGTCGATCGTTACCGAAATGAGCGGTCCGCTCAAAAGGAAATGAAACATGTTCAAATGTTAACGGCTGCTTATTGGCAGATGAAAAACATTGAACAGCTACTCACACGAATTATGCAAGCAGAGCAACAAAAAAAGCAGCTGCCGAACAGGCAGCACAAGCGCAAGCCAATACGTAACGTTTGTTATGTATATGGCTTGTTTTTTTATGTCTATACCCATTCTAAATAAATGGCGGCAGCTAAAATAATCAGTAAGGTTAAAAGAAGTACATCAAAGGTTGTCGGGAAAAAAACGGTTCTCACCGTTTGAAAAAGAGTAAGAGGGATAATAAATTGAGCGAAAACAGCACTGGCATGGCGGGTCCACCGTTGAAATTTGTACGAATTAAACCGTTTTTTCATGCTATCTTGTCCTTTCTTCGTGAAATTTGCCTAGAGTATTGTATGAATGATTTGTGAAGTTGGTGAGGGGACCATTTAATCTATTAATAGCGAATGTGCGTTAACTTAATAAACATAAAAAATTCACTTCCCCTATTTTTTGTAGCACAAAAAATGATAAACTGTTTTTAGACAATATCGCTATGTTTGTGTAACGAATAAGGAGTGTTTACATGAAGCAAATTACCTTTTCTTCTTATGAAGAATTAGAGCAAATGTTGAAAGAGAAGTTTTATCAGAAAGCAAAGTTTGTCGGCTTAAGTGAGGAGGAAATGACTCAATCTACAAGCTACAAAAGGAAAGCGAAAGAACTGTGGGACAAGCATCATTGTGAAAAAATGATTGAACAGGATGGCGTTGCTGTATTAGATGTTTGGATGGATGAAAAAGGGAATAGGAAAACGAAAAGAGGTAGACCACGAAAGGAAGAGTCAGAAAAACTAAATTTCTCATTACATGTTCGATTAGATGAAGAGTCAATGGAAAAGCTAAACAATTATGCAAAGGAACATCATGTAGATCGTTCCACGGCAATTAGAATGATTTTGAAAAATTTATGAATCATGAAATAAGGGCTCTATTCATGATTCCATTACAAATAAACTCAAAGCTGTTTTTCAAGAGGGGTTAAAATGAGTATACAGCGTTTTAAATTTCGTTTTGATTTATTAATCGCTATTACATTTAGTTTACTATTTGCTCCGGCTGTCACGAGTGTAGCATTTCATGAAATCGCGAGTGTTTTACTAGGAGGAGCTTTCATTATTCATTTAGCTTTAAACAAAAAGTGGATTATTGAAATGAGCAAAAAAATATTTTCCAAAAAGATTAAAGGAAAATCATTATTTTCTTACGTATTAAATATGACGCTTCTACTAGATATGTTGATTGTCATGATAAGTGGATTATTAATTTCTGAAGTTATCTTACCTAATTTCAGGTATTTGACAAGTATAAATTGGCTTGCTCTTCATATCGGTTCTTCGGTCCTTGGACTACTAATAGTCGGAATCCATCTAGGCTTACATTGGAACTGGATTAAACAAATGGGAAGTCAGTACCCGAAATTGAAGAAACTATTTTCTTTTCGTAAACCATATAAGAAAATATTGTCCCGCACATTATTAGTCATCGGCACGATTTTTTTGTTCGTGCAAGTACTGAAACTGACTTTTGTAACGGTGGAATTTTTAAACGGTGCGCCGTCAGGACTTGAAGAAAGCGGAGGAGCTGAAGGAAACGATTTTTCTCTTGCACAGTTAGTAGGAGTTCTACCTGTTTTTACGATTTATTCATGTCTTTTGGCGTCCGTTGCTTTTTATACTCATTTATTAGAAAAGCGAACCATCGATAAGAAACATAGAAAAGCTTCACACATATAGAAGACCGTTCTTCATGTTTTTGAAGATTCCTTTGAATGGAAGTTTTCCACGTAAGAGTACAATTGTAGAGTGATTTTATGTAGAAAAGGATTAAACTTTATGTTGAAGAAGTTATTGTTTTTTTACATGGTGAATAGAACGTGAAAAAAATGGAGAAGCTTATTGACGATTGATAGATTTTTCATATAGTATAGTTACGAGACTTTATTATAGAAAAAACGCATTGATTGGGAAGAGTAGAGCTGTGTACGCCTTCAGAAAGAGAAATCCTTGGCTGTGAGATTTCTTAGGATGATACCGCTTGAATGTCGCCCATGAGCAACTTTTTTGAACGTGATGTGAGAATTGCATCTAAGTAGAAAAAGACGGGACAGACCGTTATCTGTTTAAGTGCATAAGCCAATCCATTTATTTATAAGGCTTATGAAAAAAGGTGGTACCGCGAAACTCACTCCTTTCGTCCTTTTATGTGATGAAAGGAGTTTTTTATTTATTTGATGGAGGTAAAGGAAATGGCAGAACAGGAAATCACCATGTCAACAAAGTATGATCCAAAAGCCGTTGAAGCCAACCGTTATCAATATTGGCTTGACGGAAAATTTTTCGAGGCAACAAATGATGAAGATAAACAGCCTTATACAATTGTTATTCCCCCGCCAAACGTAACAGGAAAGCTTCATTTAGGGCACGCATGGGATACAACGCTACAAGATATCGTTACACGCATGAAGCGTATGCAAGGATTTGATGTGTTATGGCTTCCAGGTATGGACCATGCTGGAATCGCGACACAAGCAAAAGTAGAAGAAAAGCTTCGTCATGAAGGGATTTCACGCTACGATTTAGGACGTGAAAAATTTGTAGAAGAAACATGGAAATGGAAAGAAGAGTATGCAAGCCATATTCGTGCACAATGGGCAAAGCTTGGCCTTGGTCTGGACTATTCCCGTGAGCGTTTTACATTAGATGAAGGTTTATCTAAAGCGGTTCGTGAAGTGTTCGTTACGCTTTATAAGAAAGGGTTAATTTACCGCGGAGAGTACATTATTAACTGGGACCCGGCAACGAAAACAGCGTTATCGGATATTGAAGTGATCTATAAGGATGTACAAGGTGCGTTTTATCATATGCGCTACCCGTTAGCAGACGGTTCGGGTCATATTGAAATTGCGACAACTCGTCCGGAAACGATGCTTGGTGATACAGCGGTAGCTGTTCATCCAGAAGATGAGCGCTATAAGCACTTAATCGGTAAAATGGTTGTTCTTCCGATTACAGGCCGTGAAATTCCAATTGTAGGCGATGATTATGTCGACATGGAATTTGGTTCAGGGGCAGTAAAAATTACACCGGCACATGATCCAAACGACTTTGAAATTGGGAACCGCCATAACTTAGAGCGCATTCTTGTCATGAATCCAGATGGCACAATGAATGACAAAGCGGGTAAATATGAAGGAATGGATCGTTTTGAATGCCGCAAGCAAATCGTACAAGATCTTCAAGAAGACGGCGTGTTATTCAAAATTGAAGACCATATGCACTCTGTCGGTCACAGTGAGCGCAGTGGTGCAGTTGTCGAGCCATACCTTTCTACACAATGGTTCGTGAAAATGCAGCCATTAGCGGATGCATCCATTGACTTGCAACAATCAGCTGAAGAAAAAGTAAACTTCGTACCAGAGCGTTTCGAAAAAACGTATTTACACTGGATGGAAAACATTCGCGATTGGTGTATTTCTCGTCAATTATGGTGGGGTCACCGTATTCCGGCTTGGTATCATAAAGAAACAGGCGAGGTTCATGTAGACCATGAGCCGCCGACAGATATCGAAAACTGGGAACAAGACACAGATGTATTAGATACATGGTTCAGCTCGGCTTTATGGCCGTTCTCAACAATGGGTTGGCCAGATACAGAGTCTGTTGACTATCAACGTTTTTATCCAACAGATGTATTAGTGACAGGGTATGACATTATTTTCTTCTGGGTATCCCGTATGATTTTCCAAGGACTTGAGTTTACAGGCAAACGTCCATTTAAAGATGTGTTAATTCACGGACTAGTACGTGATGCCCAAGGACGTAAAATGAGTAAATCACTAGGAAACGGTGTAGATCCGATGGAAGTGATTGATCAGTACGGTGCGGATTCTTTACGTTACTTCTTATCAACAGGTTCTTCACCTGGTCAAGACTTACGTTATAGCACAGAAAAAGTTGAAGCAACATGGAACTTTGCGAACAAAATTTGGAATGCTTCCCGTTTTGCGTTAATGAACATGGATGGCTTAACGTATGAGGAAATCGATTTAAGCGGTGAAAAATCGGTTGCAGATAAATGGATTTTAACTCGTTTAAATGAAACGATTGAAACGGTAACAAAGCTAGCTGATAAGTATGAATTCGGTGAAGTGGGCCGCGTTCTTTATAACTTCATCTGGGATGATTTCTGTGACTGGTATATTGAAATGGCGAAGTTGCCGCTTTATGGCGAAGATGAAGCAGCGAAGAAAACGACTCGTTCAATTCTTGCTTATGTATTAGACAACACAATGCGTCTTTTACACCCATTCATGCCGTTTATTACCGAGGAAATTTGGCAGAACTTGCCGCATGAAGGCGAATCCATTACCGTAGCGAAATGGCCGGAAGTTCGTACGGACTTAACGGATACTGAAGCAGCGGAAGAAATGCGTCTACTTGTAGATATTATTCGCGCAGTGCGTAATATCCGTGCAGAAGTGAATACACCAATGAGCAAGCAAATTAAGCTTCATATTAAAGCAAAAGATGCTAACATCCAAGGACAGCTTGAAAAAAATCGGGCTTACGTAGAGCGCTTCTGTAACCCAAGCGAACTTGTAATCGCAACGGAAGTGGAAGCGGCAGATAAGGCGATGAGTGCGGTTGTTACAGGTGCGGAGCTAATTTTACCACTTGAAGGCTTAATTAATGTGGAAGAAGAAATTAAGCGTCTTGAAAAAGAATTAGACAAGTGGACAAAAGAAGTTGAGCGCGTTCAAAAGAAATTAAGCAACCAAGGCTTTATTGCAAAAGCGCCAGCGAATGTAATTGAAGAAGAGCGCAAAAAAGAAGCAGACTATGTGGAAAAGCGTGCGTCAGTGGAAGCGCGTATTGCAGAGTTAAGAGGATAACTAGAAAAGACATTGCCTGTACGGCAGTGTCTTTTTTTTATATAATTAGTCTCTAGTGAAAATAAAAATATCAGCATGGAACTATAGATAGAAGGGTGAAGGGGAGCAGGATGAAGACTTATATAGAAGCGTTAGAATGGATACACAATCGGCTTCGTTTTGGGATTAAGCCTGGATTGGAACGAATGGCGTGGATGCTTGAGCAATTAGGAAATCCTCATCAAAATATGAAAGCTATTCATGTGGCGGGAACGAATGGGAAAGGATCGACCATTTGCTATTTACGCAACATGTTGCAGCAAGCTGGTTATCATGTTGGTACCTTCACATCGCCATATATCGAGACGTTCAATGAGCGCATTAGCGTGGATGGAAAGCCCATTTCTGATGAAGAGATGGTGGCGCTTGTAAACGCGGTACGCCCTGTTGTTGAACAACTCGAAGCGACCGATTTAGGGGAAGCGACAGAGTTTGAAGTAATCACCATTATGGCGTTTTACTATTTTGGCCAATTGAACGAACAGGACTTCGTTATTTTTGAAGCGGGGTTAGGCGGCCGATTGGATTCAACGAATGTGTTACACCCAATCTTAACGATTATTACAAACATTGGATTTGATCATACACATATTTTAGGTGACACAGTAGAAGAGATTACGAAAGAAAAAGCAGGCATTATGAAACCGGGCGTGTCGCTCATTTCCGCTGTTGAACAAAAGGAAGCACAAGCCATTTTATTTGAAACCGCTAATGAAAAACAAGCGTCTCTCTATATATTAGGAAATGATTTTGACATTGTTTCTTATGAAACATTGCCGTTAGGCGAAACGTTTTCGCTTCACATGCCAAATGAAACGTTAAATGATTTGACCATTACGATGATGGGTTATCACCAAGTGAAAAATGCCTCACTCGCTGTGAGGGCAGCTCGTTATTTACAGGAAAACGGACAAGCCGTCATTGCTGAAAAACATATTCGTGACGGGCTGCGCGAAGCTAAATGGATCGGACGATTTGAAACAATGAGTGACGATCCACTTGTCATCATTGACGGTGCGCATAATCTTCAAGGGGTTGAAAGCCTTGTTTCAACATTGAGGCTCCATTACGAAGATAAAAAAATTCATATGATTTTTAGTTGTTTAAAAGATAAAGAGGCAAAGGATATGATTGAAAAGTTGGAGGATATCGCGGCTTCCATTACCTTTACAAGCTTTGACTTTCCAAGAGCGTACGGGGCGAAAGAACTATACGAAATGATGCCGAAAGAGACAATATCATTTGAAGAAGATTGGAAACGAGCATTAACAGAAGCGAAAGAAAAACTGAACAAAGAGAACGAAATACTTGTTGTTACCGGGTCACTCTATTTTATTTCGAAGGTAAGGGAGTATTTACTTAAATAACGAAATGAGGCTGGGACAAAACCCAGCTAATTAAAATGAAAACAGCCGAGGGGAACCAATTTTGGTTCCCCTCGGCTGTTTTCGAATCTATTTATGTTTTTTCATTTTATAAAAGAAACAAAGGACAACTTCTGATAGAATTAAGTTACCACACAAAATCCAAATCGAAAGAAGTGTCCTTATGTTTAAAGATTATAACATGAATCAAGTGATTTTGCCTTTAGATTTAGAAAGAAAACTTCAAGAAAATGATATAGCTTTCACCATCCATCACCTGGTCGAACAAATTCCAGACGAAGCCTTCACTGGCTTCTTACGAAAGACAGGGTGTCCTGCCTATCATCCGCGCATGATGATGAAAGTCATTTTATGTGCCTACACACAGTCCGTTTTTTCCGGAAGAAAAATGGAAGCCCTTCTCAAAGATAGCGTGCGCATGATGTGGTTAGCGCAAGGTTACGAGCCAAGCTATCGAACCATTAATCGATTCCGTGTTCATCCGGAAGTTCAAGTCCTTTTGCGTGAGTGTTTTGTGCAATTTCGTTGTCAATTGATTGAAGAGAATGAAATTGACCATGAAGCCATCTTTATTGACGGAACAAAGGTGGAGGCAAATGCCAATAAGTTTACGTTTGTTTGGCGCAAGTCCATTGAAAAGTACAGCGCAAGCCTCGTTGACAAGTCCAACCAACTGTATGACGAACTAGTGGAAAAAGAAATCCTTCCACAAATCGAACGAGAAAGCTCTGACGAACTTTCCGTTGAAGAACTTTCTCTTCTCACCAAAAAGCTAGAGAAAAAAGTCGAAGAATTTAATCAAAAAATTGAAGCGAGTGAAGACGTTAGAGAGCGAAAACAATGGCGTTCAAATCGGAAAGAACCTAAGAAAGCTCACAAACAATTTCAAGATTTTTTAAGACGGAAACAGAAGTATCAAAAAGATATGGAAATCTTTGAAGAACGGAATAGCTATTCAAAGACCGATCACGATGCCACGTTTATGCGTATGAAAGATGATTACATGAAAAATGGGCAACTGAAGGCCGGTTATAATGTGCAAATTGCGACCGAAGGTCAATATACACTCGCTTATGATGTGTTTCCAAATCCAACAGATACACGTACTTTGCGTCCATTTTTAGATCAGATTCAGCGCCATTTCTTTGAACTTCCTCCCTATATTGTGGCAGATGCAGGCTATGGAAGTGAAGAAAACGATCAAGATGTGTTTGAGAATCGTAAGCGTACGCCACTGATGACGTACAGTACCTATCGTAAAGAAAAAACGAAGGGTGTAAAAAACGATCCTTTTTACACAGCCAATTGGGATTACTGTGAAGAACATGATTCGTTTACGTGCCCCAATGGTCAGCGTTTAACGTTTCGTTATGAATCCCACCGCACCGATCGTTATGGATTTAAACGGTCATTCAAGGTTTATGAATGTGAAGACTGTTCAGGTTGCCCCTTCCGTTCCCAATGTACCACAGCGAAGGAAGGAACTAATCGGAGAATCTATTATAATGAAAAGTGGGAACAACAAAAGAAAATGATTCAACAGCTGCTTTCAGAGGAGAAAACGGGTAAAATCTACGGAAAACGTAAGGTTGACGTAGAACCAGTTTTTGGATATCTGAAGGCTAATTTGCGTTTCACACGAATGTCCGTAAGGGGCAAAGAGAACGTGAAAAACGAATTAGGGTTTGCGTTCATGGCGGTGAACTTGCGAAAGTACATCGCCTCGAACGCAAATTTAGCACGGATCACTAGAACAAACCAACCAAAAAAGGGTTCGAATCATCAAAGTGCGATGATTCGAACCCTTTTTCCTTATTTTCGGCTAGTTATGTCCCAGCCTCATTTCACGTATATGTCATTAGCAAGCGCGATTAAAGCTTGTTTATTTTCTTCCTCTGTAAAATTGGCATTGTTATAAGAGATGAAATATTCATACCCATCTTTTTTCCAAGTTAACATAAGCGCAATTTTTCCCTCGTGCTCTTGGACAAATCCGTTCATAAAGTAAGCAACTGTACCGTCTTTGAGTGTTAATTCTTCAATATTATCCCCACTCATTTTGAAGTCGCTTAGTTCATTTGAATAACTGATATAAATGAACCCATCATCTTTATTTTTGGGGGTAGCATTAAGGATAAAGGTTTCTTTTGCTTGATCTTTCTTGTTTTCTATGACTGTGTAAGTTTGATCAGCTGCTTCAATTGGCAATGTTTTTGGAATAGAAGGGGTAAATGCTATTTCTTCAGTCGCTTTAGCAAGGTCGTCTGTTTTAAACTCATTGTGAGTATTAGGTGGTGCTACAGTTGAATTGGCACGTTCAGTATCCTCGTTTTTTTGACAGGCTGTAACTAAAAGGATAGCTGCCAATAAAAGATAGAATGGTTTCAACGGTTGATCGCTCCTGTCTGAAAAAATGTTTAAATTTGTCCGTTTATGAAAAATGGATGCTATAATATGCTTATAAGACTAGTAAAAAAATCATAGTTTATTTGTTTATTATAGTATAAAGAATAAAAGAGAGGGAACATTATGGCGCTAAAAAAAATTGGAAGGTATTTGTTAAGTGCGTTATTGATTGTATTTGTCCTTGTCCCATCTTTTGCGTCAGCATCACAGAACGTTAGCCCATCTTTAGAATACAACGTAAAAGCATTGCCGAATGAGTATATGCTGAATCAAGATGGAAAAGCGCAAGGGAAGATGGATATTGAGTTAATTCCAAAAGGAACGGCAAAAGGGGAAAATAGGCAGCCAATTGATGTTGTGTTCGTGTTTGACAAATCAGGCTCTATGGCCAATGTTGTGGATGATACCATTTGGCAGCAATTTTCAACTCCGTTTAAGCAATGTAACTGGTATACATGTTGGTATTCTTATTATGATTCAGATGTTTCAAAGTTTTTGCAAGCCAATCCAACTATTAATGAAGCCTTTCAATTTTATTTGCAAACATACCCAACTCCAAGTGATTCTTTATCGAAAAAATTTGAGAGTTTTAGTAAAGTAGATAAACTACAAAGTGCTAAAAATGCTGTGACAGAAGCCTTAAAGAACTTGGGGAGCAATTCTCAGGATAACTTACAACTACTTCCTTTTGATGCCGACATAGGCAGTCCCTTTAATTTGAAGACAAATATTCAAAAATTGTATGCGTTGGAAGCGAACGGTGGTACAAACTACGGGGCGGCTTTACAAAAAGCATATGATTTGCTGAAAGATTCGACTCGCAATAAATATGTTATTTTTCTAACAGACGGATTTCCTACAAATTATTATGAAAAAAGTGTAAAGGTAAATGACCATTTCTACGAAATGGCAAGTAGCTGGTCAAGCTGGTATGTGACAAACAGTCGAAAAAAAATAAATGCGACTGTAGATGTTTATTATGATAATAATGGTTCAAGAAATTACGCCTACTTTGATTATAATGGAAAACGGTATTATTACGGTGAAGCAGAAAATAAAATTAAAAGCGCAATTGTAGATAAAACAAAACAATTAGCATCAAAAAAGATTAAAATGTATTCCATCGGTTTTGGAGGAAACAATGATCTTGACCTTAACTACTTGGATCAATTATCCAATTTAACAGGATTGAACGCTGTTCAAGGAACGAGCCAGAACATTAATACAGTGTTTCGAAATATTTCCGATGAAATTAACCAATTAGCGCTATCTGAAATACAGTTGCGCATAAAGCTTTTACCGAATGTAGCGGTACAAAGCGGCTCCAATGTGTTGGTTGAAGACGGCTATGCCGTCATTAATATGAATAATGTGCCATACACAGTCGATCAGCCCGCACCTCAAGGCACATCTTATACGCTGCCTTTAGAGTTTAGCGCTAATGGTACTTATGTGTTTGACGATATCAAGCTGACATATAAGGACATTCAAGGAAATGTTTCACAGCCAGTGTCTCATCCACCAGTTACAGTTTATGTCAAACCTAAAACAGCCCCTTCCTTTGAAGGTACAATGAGTTATCGTGATAGTGAAGATGTAGGAAATTTGCTTAAACTAGGAAATGCCAATTCTGACAAAAATCGCTTTCATGTTGATTACTCTTTAAAACCATTGGAAGGATTTTTAGCTGCCGAAGATAAAGGGACGTTATCAACTATTCGAATCGTACAAACGTTGCCAAAAGGATTTACCGTGCTTAATGCAGATGGTACGAATATAAAAGTGGTGAAAAACGGCGAGACAACAGAAGTAGAAATGAAATTTCCGAATGTGACCTATACAAATAAGTTGTTCAGTCCGAGTACTGCCCAAAAAGTTTCCTTGCAATTACAGGCGGACTGGGCTATGAATCAAAAGCTTCCGAACCCGGTTGCTAAATATAATGACAGCAACTTTGGGAATAAAGAATTATCAATTCAAGCGCCGTCTAAAGACATCTCCATGTTAGTAAGATTAATAGATGGTTCAACGACTTATGAAGGAAATCGATTTGGAAAAATTACTAAAATATTAAATAACACAAAAGTGGATGATACAACATTAACAGTCGCGCAGGAAGAACAAAATGGTCCTGTCAAATCCATAATATATAAACAAGGAAGCAACAATCAAATTGTAGAAATTGTCTATTCCAATGATAAAACTGCCTATGCATATCTCACTCCGGATTTTGAAATCATTGGTGAAAAAGATGCAGATGCAACTGGAAATGTGTACAAAGATAAAGTGAAATTTAAACTGTCTCAATTAGTGACAGGGAATAATGTCACATATCAGTATCGTATAACCGACTCGAAAGGTTCTACACAGTGGACGGCATTCAATAAAACAGATGAAGTATTCGTTGATAAAACTGATACGTTTACAATTGAAGTTCGAGCAACTGGCGGTTTTGCGAAAGAAAATGTCATCATTAGCAAAACCATTACAGTCGGTAAAAAAGTGACGTCTATTCAAATTGAACCGAATCCGGTCGTACTGACAATTGGTCAATCGACAAGTTTAAGAGCGATTATTCAGCCTGACGATGCATTTGATAAACGAGTAGAATGGTCCAGCTTGAACTCCCTTCTTGTTCAAGTAACAGATAAAAACAATGGGATGATTAAAGCAGGGCTAATTCCTGGTGAGACGAGAGTGAAAGTGAAAGCACTCGATGGCAGTAATGCTGAAGCATATGTTAATGTTACGGTCCGTTTATTAGGCTTAGAAAGTATGAATTTCAAATACCCTTCTATTACGCTTGAACCAAACGAAGAAGTAGAAGTGAAAAGTTTGCTGACATTCAATCCGAGCGTGGGTGTGAATACAAACCTTGCAAAAGTTGTCACAGCACCAGAAAACTCAGAAGCTGTCAACGTGACTCAAAAATCCAATGGAGAATGGGTGATCCAAGCGACAGACGATTCTGGTTATGCGACAGTGACAGCAACAGCTGAGGAAAAGAAAAGCAATGGACAAACGATCGAAGATAGCATCGTTGTCATTGTTAAGAAAAGTAGTTCCGGTTCTGGAGATAACGGTAATAACGATACGCCAAATGGAAAATGGTAAAAAAAGTCGCGGTATGCTCCGCGACTTTTTTTATTCAATCATGGTGTGATCAGGGATAACTTGTAAAGAATTAACTAAAGGAAGGGCATCTATTTTTTTTAGGAGAACTTGTTTGTCATACTTCACATTAAATCGTGAATATTTATCCGCTTGCTTAATCGCTTCTCCACCACCTGTTTTCACCATTGTGAGCAAACTTTCTTCATTTTCCGCATCACCGCGTACAGCATTTATTGTCAATTTCTTTTTAGAGAAAATTCCTCCGTCAATGTAAAACATAGAACCGACACCAAAAAGTTCTGCACGGTTTTCCGTATAGAAAAAGCCTTTTAACGAAGCAATATTTCCTTTATTAAGAGGGGTGAATTCATTAATCCGATTAATCGCCAAATCTTGCTTAGACAGTAAAATTAATTCCCCTGCTTGTCCTTCTCCAGTTTGGGCTGCTTTAATATTAACGTTAGAAATAAGCGATTTTCCAAGTGTGTAAACGACAGAATTAAAATGGGTAGTATCATTTTCTGTTTGTCCGTTATCGTCATTGCCAATAATAGAAAAGCTGCCGGCTGTAATGACATTTCCTGTAACAGCGATTGTACTATCAAGCGGTCTTAAAAGGACATCTCCACCAATAAAGGCTGGTGCATCCCATATCATATCGGTATTAACACCTGTATTCTCTAACGAAAGTTTGCCGCTTGTTACAATCGGATTACTTAGAAGGACATCTCCCGACTTGTTAATAATTTCAATGTTGTCCGCAAGAATTGCACTGGCATTTTCATAATTAAGTTTAATCGTCCCACCAGCTTCGTTAATAATCCGAATGGTTTTAGAGGATGCCAATTGCTCGGAGATATCAATGATCCCTCCTTTATTATAAATGGTGATATTACCATTAGCGAAGAGCTTGTCTGCCTTTAATATTGAATTCCCATAGTTTGAGATGGTTAAGTTTCCATTTACGAACAATCCATTCGATAAGGTTAAATCTTGAATGCTGTTTAAAGAAAGGTCACCAATAACGTTTAAACTGCTGATGATATTATTTTGAACGTTTGATAAATCAAAACTGCCTTTTACAATGTTTCCAGCAATTTGACTTTTGACAATACTTAAATCAAGTTGAGTATCCCCCCCTAGTAGAAGGGTATTTAAAAGGTCACTGATAGTAATGGTGCTTTGGCTGTTTTGAGGGACGATTCCGTCCACATAGCTGCCAATTTTTGTGTTCAGACTGTTTTGTATCGCTTCAGCAGGATTGGCCGATGTTTCATCAATTTTTATTTCGTTTACAGCAAGAGCAGAAGCTGAAGTTTGTAAAAATTCGTTTGTGCGCTCTTCAAAGGTTCCATTAAAGTCAATCTCAATAAAGTTGCTGTCATTTTTAACCGTCGGTGCTTGTTGTTTATAAAAATAATCAGCAAGTTTTTCTAGCTTGATTGAATTTGTAGCTGCATTAACAAAAGGATTGGCTGAATTAGAATAAACGTCTCCAATAATTTCAGGATAAGGAGTAAAAATATATTCTGGATCTTCTGTAGCGGAGCGGTTGGATGGCCAGAACTGGGCTAACTGGTCAACTTGAAGCCGCTGGGCATAGATGTTTCCTTCTACTGTTGGGGAGCCATTTAAAATAAGACCGCTGTCTTCGTCATCTCCTAATGACCCGACTGCGTATTGTAAAAAGCTTGGTAAGGGCGATAAAATCACTCTTTTTTTAACGGTTCGTGTAATCTCTCCTTCATTTTCCTCTGGATTTGTGGTGATCAATGTAATCTCGAGCACTTTTGTCAGCAAATTAGAGACGTTAATCCCATACTCACTGCTCACATCGTTAATCTCGACACTTTTAATGCCATCCGATTGATATTGAACGTCATTGTATTTTCCTTCTAGATTTCCGAGCAAATTGTTCAAATGATCTTTAAATAAAGGACTTTCTAAAATATTGGCGGGCAACTTTTCTTCAGACAGTTCGAGACGTAAGTCTGCAATCATTTGTTCGAGCACTTTTTTTGTTTCGTACGTAATATTAATGTCTGTCTCGCGAAGTTCGGTTCGTATGCTTCCTTGTAAAGAGGCGGCAACGACCGTTAATCCAATGATACCTATCATTGTTGCCACCAGCATTGTTATGACTAATCCATATCCTTTTTCATTTTTTATCATCGTTATCACCACTAAAATCCAAATTTACTTTCCAAATAAAGTGGCTCGTTTAAGCCAGCATCATTAATGATTAGCTTGAGATCAATAACCCCATTAGCGCAACCAGAGCACGTACTTGAAAGGGTAGAACCGGTAAAATCACCTTGAGCATCAATGTTGTTGTGATCAATTTGAAACTTCTGTTTTCCACTTGCATCTTGTATTAGTTCAATTCGGGTGATGGTTTCTGTTTTTGCTTGCTCTTCAACATCATAGACCGTTTCGTTATCTTTTTGATAAGGGGTAAAGCCGAGCGATTCATTATCCACTAATTCAATACAATTGGCATTGCTGCTACAGTCACGAACTTGGTCGAACTCTCCAGAGTTTAGTTCATTCATGATCATCGTCACTACATAATCAGCATCATCCCTTAGTTGTCCTTCAATTCCAATTTTTTTAGCAATTCCAATACCATTGGCGAGCACATTGTAAACAATGGTCATGACAATGGTCATGACGACAAAAGTAGCGAGTAATTCCATCAACGTTACGCCTCGCTCGTTTTTAACGAGTTTCACGAATATCTTCACTTACAATCGTCCCTTCAAGAGAAGTTGAAAAATCCTGACCATTTCGTTCCCAATCTACTTGCACGGTGATGGGAATTAAATAAGGATCATAATCAGTAGAGGATTCTGGTCCGTATGAAACTGTAATATCAAAACTGGTGTTATTAAGGGAGATAAAAGTACAGGACGGAGGCGGCAGTAAATAATCTGTATATTCATATTCATTGTTGCATATGAAAATTTTAAGCTGTTTGGAGCTATCTCTATTAAAGGTTTCTTTCATTTCCATGAAACTTTGTTTTTCCATAAATGACATCGCATTCCGTGCGACATTAATGCCAACGGTTTTGTTTTGGTTCATGCTTGTATAGGAGTAGGCTTGAGAGAAAAATTGCATGGCTCCTGTAAATAAGATGGTAAGGATAACGAGTGAAACGAGAACTTCAACGAGTGTCATCCCTCGTTCATTCCCAAATTTTTTCTTTCTCATGCTGCCTCTCCCTTCTTTTAAATTACAACGGATTATTATACAATAAGTTAGAAATGATATTGACAGATTTAGAGCTTTTTCGTCAATTTTTAGTTGTTTATTAGGATGTGATGAGAATTGGCCGTTTTTCTTTCAACAAGCATTGCCGCTGTTAGTTTATTTTTAGCTCTTTATTTTTTTCTAGCTTCTTACAGCAAAACAGGAAAGCTTCTTGTGTTCGTCGCGGCTTGCTTATTGACGTTGGCAGCGATAGGAGCTGGTACTTTTTTACCACTATGGAACGTTGCCGTCATCTTACTCGTCTTAATTTTAGCAGTTTCGTACTTACTTAGTAAACGGGTGGAACTGGTAAAACTTCAAGAACAATGGGAAGAAGAGACTATTGGATTTGAAGAGGCTGCTTTAGGGGCGGCGGAAGACGAAAATGAGGATGGCCAAAAAGAAATGTTAGTAGATGACAGCATCCCGCTTGCAAAGGAAATGGCTAAAGAGCGTGACGAAGCGGAGGAGCAAGATGTTGCTTTTCCTATCGAAATGGCCAATATTTTGGAAGAGCGTGTGCAGGAGTCGAAGGATGAGGCCGATATGGGAACGTCCGATGAACATAAACAGCCCGATGATGAAAGCATGCAAGAACCTTCTCTTTTACTAGAACAAAACAAGAGCGTCGTAGAAGAGTCGAATGATACAGGTGAAGACTACATCGAAGAATTAAACTTTATCGAGCAAAGAGATGAAGAACGTCCGATGATTTTGACCGAATCATCAGATAAACAAATGGAAGATGTCTCGCGTGCCGATATGCCTTTAGTAGAATGGAGAAATAAGGAGATTGAACCGCCAGTCACGAACCATTACAATCTAAATGAAGAATTAGACGAAAGTCTGTCCAATGATTCGGAAGAAAGTGAATTACATGGTGAAGGCGAGGAACAATGGCCGGAATTAGATGCTGATCTTTTAGCACTGTTTGAAGAAGGGCAACATAAAGAGATGGAAGATGTGTCCTTGTCCTACGATGAGGAAGAACAATCTATGTTTCCATTAGAAAAAGAACTGCTTGCTGAAGAGGAAGAGAGTACAAGCAAGGACATGCCTTCTCATGAAGAAGCCGTGTACACAGAACTTATGGAATTTGTGGGAGCGGATGTAGAAGAGCTGGAATTCGATGTCACTCCAAATAGGGCCAACAATGATCACGAAGAGGTTATGGAAGAACAGCAAGAAGAACTGGCTGTTTTAGAGCCGGACCTAATGGAGGAGCTAGTGGAAGAAACCGTTTCAGACCAGAGCAGCTCTCCTGTTCTTCATCAAGCATTATGGAATATCGTGCTCGAACAATTGCAATTATATAAACAAATCCAAACGCCGGATGAGCATGAACAACTTTTAAAAGAGTATTTATCCGCAGATCTTTCTGACCATGAGCATTATATGGTAGCGTCTATGCTTGTTCGTCATTATACAGAGCAGCAAAAACAGGAAAAAGCGCAACAACTGCTTGAGCAATTGCAGCATATGTATGCACGCTATCCAGTTTTGTTGGAGGAATTAAATTATTTAAGTTTGCTTATAAACAACTAGAAGTGGGTGTAATAAAACAATGAAAAAAAGTACTGAAGTGATTAAACTCCCGATTATTAGCATTTCTGCAGGGGACCAAATTGGACAGGTTAACAGCTTGGTCATCAATCCCGATAAATTTTCCGTCGACTTTTTAACAATTCAAAAGGAAGATTGGCAAATTAGTGTGAAAGCCATTCCATTCAAAAAAGTCATTGGTGTCGGAGAATATGCTGTGACGGTAGAAAATGAAAGTGCCATTATTGATTTGAATGAAATTCCGATTGCCAATGAGCTGTTGAATAAAAAAGTCGGCATCATTGGTTCGAAAGTCATGACCCGAAAAGGAGAACTTTTAGGGGAAATTTTGGAATATTATATCAATGATGATAATGGCGATTTGATGGGACTGAACTTAAAGGCAGGAGATAAAAATGTTATTTTGCCGATTAGCAGTGTCATTACACTCGGGAAAGAAATGGTTATTGTAAACGAGCATGCGAAAGAATCATTTTTAACGAAGGCTGAGCAACTTCATGAGACCGTTGCCTCATCTGAGCAAGACGCTCCGATGGCTGAACAACAACCCGTATGGGATGAAGTGGAAGAGTTGCTTCCAGTAAAAGAAGTTGAACAAGAAAAGCCAAAAGAACAAATCGAGCTGTTGAAATCGAAGCAGGCGGAATTGCTGATGAATAAAAAAGTAACAAAAAATATTTATAACAAACAAGGAGACCTTCTCTTTAAAGAAGGAGCAATTTTGACAGAAGAGGATATTATGAAGGCGCAGCAATCAGGCCCAAGTGTTTTCGTCGAACTATCAATGCATGTTACGGAGTAGTTAGGAGGCATTAAGTGTGAGAAATGACAACTTTCTCCGCATTTTTCTTTTGTTGACGTTATGTACGGGTTATTTAGTTAGTTTCTCACATTTAGGTGTCTTTGCGTATGAACGGTTTTTTAGTTCTGGCGGTTCATACGCAGACGGAACGATGATTGGCAATATTCCGGCTGCAGGGGTGTCAAATGAGGCTTTAAGCCAACAGCTTGCGGCAGATATAGAGATTTGGCAAGAAACGAATAGCATAACGGTTCGCTACAAGGAAAAGGCGGAAACTTTGCCTGAGGAAATTTTTTCCTTCAATGTTGAAGACAGTATCCTCAAAATGGAGAGCGGACAAAGAAATCCGATTTCTGTCCAAATTGATGACGAGCTGCTAAATCAGTTTTTGCGTTATTTCTCCAGTGAGGAAGAGGTGGAAAAAATGAACAGCACTCAGTTTAAGGAAGATTTATATAAACAAGCCGCCTTTTTGAATACGAATCAGAGAGAGTACCGACTTGAAGCCTACGCGACTGCTAGTACGACAGAGCCAGTCGTTATCTCGCAAGCCGTGGTGTCGAGTGATGCGATTGGTAGTGACGAGCTCTCTACATGGATGGAAAAAATTAAAGCCATTGAAATTGGACCGAACGAACAAATTTCATTGTTAGACGTGGTCGAAAAGGCAGGTCTATCAAATCCTTCGAACGAGCTTTTAAGTTTAGTAGGGTCGTCTATCTATCAAACGATTATAAATTCAAATTTTGATATTTTGGAGCGCCATATAAGCAGGCAGCTGCCGAAAGGAATTGAGCCGGGCTTTGAAGCGAGGGTTGTTAACAAAAAGCAGGACCTCGTATTTTTTAATCCTAATTTAATCCCGTATGTATTATCGTTTGAAGCAATTAATAATGGAGTGAAAACAACTCTTCAAGGTGAACCGCTCTTTTATCGCTATGAAGCTATTGTGAAAGATATCCAAACATTTGAACCGAAAACGATTGTTCAATACAATGCGGCATTTCCTCCTAATGTCCGTAACATTGAAGAAATGGGCAAAGAAGGAATGGCAGTGAAAGTGTACCGCCATGCAGTAGGGGAAGAAGGTCCAATTGAAACGGTTCTCCTTGCGGAAGATTTCTATCCGCCTGTCCATATGATTGAACAGCGAGGATTTAAAGTAGAAGATGAACAAGAAAACGTCGTAAACCATTCGTCTGACAGCACAGAGCCAGTGGAAGCACAGGCACCAGCTAGTAGTGTGAAAACAGATGAAGAAGGAAAGACCGGTGCTTCTGAAGAACCGGTAGCCGCTGACGAAAAAGAAAATACGGAAAATCAGGTGTCTGAAACTGCTACCCGTAAAATTGATCCGTTGGAGAAACCATAAGCTAACAATGGAGGACGAGGGTTCGTTATGATACAAGAACGCAAAAGGTTAGGGGATTTATTAGTTGATGCAGGCCTCATTACAGATGAACAATTAAAAGAGGCGCTCGCCGAAAAAAGGTCAGGGCAAAAATTGGGCGATGCATTGCTCGAGCGGGGTTATATTACCGAACAACAGCTTATTGAAGTGCTAGAATTCCAGCTCGGCATTCCCCATGTGAGCTTATACCGTTATCCATTCGATCCGAAGCTGACAACACTCATTTCCAAGGAATTTGCGAAACGTAATGTGTTAATTCCGTTAAAAAAGGATGGAAACCGACTTCTTGTAGCAATGGCCGATCCGATGGATTTTTTTGCAATCGACGATTTACGCTTGTCGACCGGTTTTCATATTGAAACGGCGATTGCTTCTAAGGACGATATTTTACGGTCAATTGCTAAGTATTATGAGTTGGATGAAGATGTCGAAGAATTCGCGTCATTTCAAAATAGTGTTACAGCTGAGGAAGAAGAAAAGGCAACGGAAGACGACTCACCCATTGTTCGCCTTGTGAATCAGCTCATTGCCAATGCTGTTCAGCAAAAAGCGAGTGATATCCATATTGATCCACAGGAAACGAAAGTGCTCATTCGTTACCGTACCGATGGCTTATTAAAAACCGAACGGGTGCTGCCGAAGCATTTGCAAGGTATGTTGACAGCGAGGATTAAAATTTTAGCGAATTTAGATATTACTGAACATCGTGTGCCGCAAGATGGGCGTATCAAGCTGAATATCGATTTTCATCCGGTTGACTTGCGTGTGTCGACTTTGCCGACAATTTACGGAGAGAAAATCGTTATGCGTGTTCTTGATTTAGGCAGTGCATTGAATGATGTGAAAAAACTGGGCTTTAACCGCTTGAATTTAGACCGCTTTTTAAAGCTGATTGAGCAGCCGAACGGCATTGTGCTCATTACAGGGCCGACAGGGTCAGGGAAATCGTCCACTTTATATGCAGCATTAAATCATTTAAATGATGAAACGACGAATATTATTACAGTTGAAGACCCGGTTGAGTATCAGCTTGAAGGCATCAACCAAATCCAAGTAAATGCCAATGTTGGCTTAACATTTGCGTCAGGTCTTCGATCCATTTTACGTCAAGATCCGAACATTATTATGGTCGGGGAAATTCGGGACAAAGAAACAGCAGATGTGGCCATTCGTGCTTCTTTAACAGGACATCTTGTCTTCAGTACCCTTCATACGAATGACGCCATTGGGACGATTAACCGTCTCATTGATATGGGAGTCGAGCCGTTTCTTGTGGCGACTTCGTTGGCAGGAGTCGTGTCGCAGCGACTTGTGCGCCGTATATGCCGCGATTGCCAGCAAGTACAGGAAGCTTCGAAAAGTGAAAAGGAGATTTTCGCGCGCCGAGGCATCCAGCTTGAGACCGTCGTACGCGGCCGCGGTTGTGGAACGTGCAACATGACAGGCTATAAAGGACGTATTGCCATCCATGAATTAATGGTGATGACAGAAGATATGAAGCGGGTCATTTTAAATCGCGAACCGATGAGCCAGTTGCGGGAGTATGCGGTGAAAAATAAAATGATTTTCTTGCTGGATGACGGATTAATTAAAGTAAAACAAGGGTTAACAACGACGGAAGAAGTTCTTCGCGTTGTGACTGTTCATTAAGGTGTGGAGAAAATGAAAGAGCGAATTGAGTATTTAATGAGAGCCGCCTATGAATTAAAAGCATCGGACTTGCATTTAACCGTCGGTGTGCCTCCTGTTGTTCGTTTAAACGGAGAGCTGAAACGATACGGAAAGGACAAGCTGCTTCCGGCGGATTTAGAAGAAATGACGAAGGCTATCATGACAGACAAGCAGTGGCATGAGTTCAAGGAAAAGGGTGAGATGGACTTCTCCTACGGTCTTCATGGTATCTCTCGCTTCCGGATTAACACATACCATCAGCGCGGCTGTGTGGCAATGGCTATTCGCGTCGTCCCGACGAAAGTTCCGTCGCTCGATGAACTAGGGATGCCAGATGTTTTAAAAGGTTTGGCAGCAAAGCCGCAAGGTCTTCTGCTCGTCACAGGGCCGACTGGAAGCGGAAAATCAACAACGCTTGCGGCCATGATTGACTACATGAATCAAACGATGCGCAAACATATTATTACGTTGGAAGACCCGATTGAATATTTGCATCGCCACGGTGGATGCATTATTGACCAGCGTGAAGTTGGCCTGGATACGAATAATTTTGCCAATGGCTTGCGTGCTTCCCTGCGGCAGGACCCTGATGTTATTCTTGTTGGCGAGCTTCGGGATTTGGAAACGATCCACACCGCTATTACGGCGGCGGAAACAGGTCACCTCGTACTCGGGACCCTTCATACATCAAGTGCTCCGTCGACGATTAACCGGATTATTGATGTGTTCCCAGCTTCCCAGCAAGCGCAAATTCGCATTCAGCTTGCCTCTGTATTAACAGGTATTGTGTCACAGCGATTGTTTCCGACCACTGACCGGAAAAGTCGCGTTTCTGCGATGGAGATTTTAGTGAATAACTCAGCGATTGCCAATTTAGTTCGCAATGAGAAAATCCACCAAATTCCGAATGTGATGCAAACGAGTCGAGCGCTTGGGATGCAAACATTGAACCAAGCTATTCTGGAGTTGATTGAAACCGGGAAAATTTCAGTTGAGGCTGCACAGCCTTATCTTGAGGAGACGGTGACATAATGCCACAGTTCAAATATGAAGGCAGAGACTTAAAAGGAAAAAAGCATGCAGGCAAAATTGTTAGCTCGTCAAAACGTGAGGCCATCTTAAAGCTGAAAGAAAAAGGCATTCGCGTCTCGGACATGCAAGAACTGAAAGAAACACTGTTAAATAAAGAAATTACGATTGGAAACAGTGTAAAGCTGTATGATTTTGTCATTTATCTCCGTCAATTTGCGACATTGCTGAAAGCCGGTGTGACCGTTGTCGATTCAACGAGAATTTTAGCGGGACAAACAGACAGCAAGAGTTTGAAAAAAGCGCTTTTTGATGTTGAAGAAGATTTACGCAGCGGAAATCCGTTGTCGACCGCAACGGGCAAGCATAAAAAAGTGTTTCCGCCGATGTTTGTTAACATGGTTAGAGCAGGCGAAATTTCCGGAAGCTTGGATGAAACGCTTGAGCGGCTTGCCGATCATTTCGAAAAACAGCACCGAACAAAGCAAAAGGTCATTTCTGCACTTGCTTATCCAGCTGTTGTCGGTGTCATTGCGATTGGAGTCGTCATTTTCTTGCTTGTGTCTGTTGTACCGACATTTGTCGGGATGTTTGAAGATTTTGGCGCAGAGCTTCCGGCTATTACGCAATTTGTTCTCGATGCGAGTGCTTTTATGACGAAGTTTTGGTGGATCATTGTCGCAGGAATTTTGTTGCTGTCCATCGCGCTTGCCTTGTTATATCGGGAAAAACAAAGTAAATATTACCTTGATTACATCTTGCTGAAAATTCCTGTGTTTGGCGGTTTGCTGCAAAAGGCGGCGATTGCTCGCTTTACTCGGACATTAAGTTCATTGTTTTCCAATTCTGTCCCAATTTTGCAGGCCATTAGCATTGTCGAAAGTGTTGTCGGCAACGAAGTGCTCGCCCGCGTATTAGTAAAATCACGCGACGCTTTAGAGAAAGGACATTCTTTAACAGAGCCGATGGATCAGCATTGGGTGTTTCCTCCGCTTGTCACGAAAATGATTGCGATCGGAGAGGAAACGGGCTCATTAGACATTATGCTCGGAAAAGTAGCCGATTTTTATGAAGCAGAAGTTGAAACAACGACTGACCGGCTGAAATCTTTGATTGAGCCATTAATGATTGTCGTTCTGGCAGGACTCGTCGGAACGATTGTGACATCCATCCTTATCCCAATGTTTGACATATTCAACCACGTACAATCGTATTAAAACTATTTTCATAGCTTGTCGAGTGTTGTAAACTATTAGTAGTATGGTCCTAAGCACTCATTAAATTATAAGGAGCGAAAAACATGTTCAAAAAAATGTTAAAGAACGAAAAGGGCTTGACGTTGATTGAGTTATTGGCAGTAATTGTTATTTTAGGGATTATTGCGGCAATTGCAGTACCAAGTATTGGTGGGATTATTCAGAAGTCGCGTGAAGACGCGGTGAAGGCAGATGCGTTACAAATTTTAAATGCGGCTAAGATTTATGTTTCGTCAAATGGTGTAGATACAACAGATATTACAGATGAAATGTTAGCTGAATATGTAACGGATGTTGATGGTTTTGGAACTGCTGGTGATGGCACTGTTGATTATACTGTTAAAACAGATGTTGATAGTAAAACTTTTACTCTTACAACTAAAGAGGTTAAAGCTGGGAAAAGAACTATTCAGTTTACAGGTGCTTCTGTTGCAAATATTAAAGCAAACACTCCAGCTGCTGATTCTAGCGGGAAAATAGTTATTGATAAAGACACTAATTAATTGAATTAGAAAATTAAGAAGGAATAATTCAATGTTAATAATTAGTGTATATATGTTAGTGGTTGGCCTCACCCTAGGCTCCTTTTACAACGTCGTTGGTCTTCGCATTCCGATGAAGCAGTCGATTGTGAGGCCGCGGTCAAGTTGTCCGAGCTGTCAGCATGTGCTTACAGCTTCGGAACTTGTTCCGTTTTTTTCGTATATCATCCAAGGCGGGAAATGTCGAAACTGTAAGACGCGTATTTCACCGATGTATCCGTTGATGGAATTAGTGACAGGCATTCTTTTTGTCCTGTCATTTCGTTTATATGGGTTTGATTTAGAATTACTTGTTGCGTTGACGCTTGTGTCTTTGCTTGTGATTATTGTCGTATCTGATTTGGCGTATATGATTATTTCAGATGTGGTGTTACTGTTTTTTGCGGTGTTATTGATCGTCGAAAGAGCGTTTATTCCACTAACGCCATGGTGGGATTCTCTTTTAGGTGCTGCTGTCGGATTTGGTCTCCTTTTATTAATTGCGTTCATTAGTAAAGGCGGCATGGGCGGTGGAGACATTAAATTGTACGGCGTGCTTGGGATTGTGCTCGGCTGGAAGCTTGTGTTGCTTTCGTTTTTCCTTGCGACCTTCCTCGGTGCGGTGATTGGTGTGCTTGGGATGATGACGGGGAAGGTAAAGAGAAAACATCCAATTCCATTCGGTCCGTTCATCGCCGCAGGGACGCTTGGCGCCTATTTTTACGGTATGGACATTTTAGAGTGGTATTTTACATTTTTACTATAGTAGGTGAGAAGCAATGGTCTTACGATTACCATCCATGAAAAGCAAAATAGGCAATCTGATTGTGAAAGACCATGTCCTGCGCTATGTGGAGCTGAAGCATGGACCATCTTTGACTGTCTCTAAGGCACATGAACGATATTTGCCGCAAGGAATTGTTGAGAACGGCCAAATTATGGATGTGGAAACCTTGGGGATGATTTTGGACGAGTGTGTGGCAGATTGGGGCTTAAAAGGGACGAAGGTGCGGTTTGTTATTCCGGACGACCGTCTCGTTATTCGCCATCAAACACTGCCAGAATCATTAGATGATGAAGAGATTAAAGGGTATTTGTACATGGAAATTGGTTCAAGTATTCATTTGCCGTTTGAAGACCCTATTTTTGATTTTGTCGTTACAGACCGAAGGGACCAGCAAACAAGCATTATTTTATTTGCGGCACCGGAAGCGCTTGTGCTTCATTACGCAGAAGTGCTGCAAGAAGCGAAGCTGCAGCCGATTGTCGCAGATGTGTCGCCGCTTAGTTTATATCGCTTGTGCTATCATGGAGATTTAACGGCAAAAGACACTCATGAGATGCTTGTGAACATCGATTTATTGTCTGTGAACGTCAGCATATTTCATGACCACCAGCCGACGTTCATGAGACATATACCGCTTGAAGACAATCGTGAAAACTGGAAGGTTGTGCAGCATGGACAGGAGTTTGTGCTGGAACGGACAGAAGATGAAGAGGCGTTTTTCGGGAAGTTTAATGATATTTACAAAGAAATTGAACGAATCGCCAATTTCTATAAGTTTTCCATGAATGAAGGGAAAACAGGGATTGCTAAATTGCTCGTTACGGGAGACCATCCGTATTTACAAGAGCTTGTTACGAGATTGCAAGAACGTGTTTCATTGCCGGCTCAACTAATTGACGTTGCCGCGCAGTCGAAAGAACTGCCGGTGCCGCTCGATCATCGCTACTATTTGGCGTTAGGTCTGGCTTTGAAAGAGGTGCCATAATGTTAGTTGAAATTAACTTACTTCCGAAAAAGGAACGGAAAAACATCGCCTTTCTTGCGGTCATGCTTGTGGTGTTGCTTTGTATGCTAGCGGGCGGCGGCTTTCTCGCATGGAAATATACCGATTTACAGGCAGAAGGTACACAACTTGAAATATCGATTCATGAAACGAAAGCCAATCGTTTGTTAAAAGAAAAAGAAACAGGAGCTCGTCAAAGCAATGAAGGCTTGCAGCAATTGCAGTCAGCTATTCAATGGATGGAGAGCTATCCGGTTTCAACGGTGCCTATTTTGACAGAGTTAACGTCTGCGTTGCCAAAGCGGGGATTCATCCAAAGCTTCCAATATACAGAAGAGCGAAAAGTATTGCTTATTATTCAATTTGATGAAAGTGCACAGGCGGCGTTTTATTTAAATCGTCTAAATAACGACCTGCCTATTATTGAAGAAGCGAAGCTAATAGCTGTTGAAGCACATGAGCTGAAGCAAGAGGATAGTGAAGAGTTGGACGAGACAGACAAGGTGCTGCCGCGTTATTTAGCGACGTTTGAGCTTGGAATTAATGCAGATGAAGTAAAGAAATGGGCGAAGGAGGAAGAGAAATGAACCTTCGTTTAACGAAAAAACAGTCTTTCCTTTCGGTTATTGCTTTACTGTTGATTGTTCTTTTATTGTTCGTCGCATACAACACGTTCCTTCGACCGCTTGAGCAAGAAGTCGAACTATTGGAGAGTGAGTTCACAACAGAACAGCAATTGCTTCAGGTAGCGAATGAAAAAGCGGGTATGCCAGCTGAACAGTTGATGAAAAGCAGTGTCGAACTGCAAAAACGTCTGCCAGTTAAACCGTTTACCGAACAGTTTTTATTGGAGCTCGAGAAAGCAGAAGTCATGTCGAACAGCTTAATTTTAAGCATGCAGTTTTCCGATGAGGAAGAAGTGCTCCTTGGAGGAGCAGAAACAGAAGAGGAAAAAGGACCTGATCAACGACAAATGGCCGTCAATGAAGAAACCGGTACGATTGTTCCTGAAGAAAAAAGTGATGAGGCAACAGAACAGGCAGGGACATTGCCGGTCGGTTTGAAGAAAGTAACGGTTCAAGTGTCGGTTGAATCACAATGGTATCAAGATATGCTTACCTTTATTGATACGATTGAAAAGTCGCGGCGTATTTCGCAAGTCGAAAACATTTCTTTCCAAGGGCCACAGGAGCCAACTGCTTTATCAGAGGCGGATTCTCCGACAGTCCAATATGAGCTGACGATTTCTACGTTTTATCATCCAACTTTAGAGGATTTGCGAAAAGATATTCCAACTATCGATATTCCAGAACCAGGAGAGAAAGAAGATCCGTTTCCAACGTTAATTAATAATTAAAGCAAAAGGGCGGATTATCCACGTTTGGAGGAGCAGTTATGGATGAAAGAATGTCAATCAAACATCAGAAAGGTTTGACGCTCGTCGAACTGCTCGCCGTTATCGCCATTTTGGGCATCCTCGCGGCTATTTCAATCCTTGCTGTTGGAGCTATTATTGAGAAATCTAAGCAACAAGCATTTGTAGCTAACGCGGTGGCGATGAAGGAGGCGGCTTCGCTGCATAAGCGGGCAAGTGAAGTAGCGTTCAATCCTCAAGTACAGGCGAAGCTTACTTATGGCGATTTAGTAACGGACGGCTATTTACATGTACTGCAAGACCCTTTCACGGGGAAAGCATGGGACATAACCGACGATCAGGAACAATCGTTTGTTGAGATTAAGCTAGAGAACAGCGAGCTTCATTACGATGTTTGTTTATATGGCGAAACGAAAAAACTATGTGGTGCAGATGACAAAGGGATTGCATCAAACGAACTATCTATCGACAAAATTGCAGATCGACTCCCATAATGTCGAAAACCTTTCATAACAAGACGACAAATGTCTTGTTATTTTTTTTTGCCGCTATGATAGGATGAGGACAAGTCAAGGTGCTGTGAAAGCAAAGGTGGTGGACGGGAATGGACAAGCAGCCGAACAAAGTTTCTATTAAGATTAACGGACAAGAAAAAGTGTATCAAGAACAAAAAAATGAAATAAAGACAGAAGATAAAGCGATAAATGAACTGTCTACACAAGAGGAGTTTTCTTGGGTACTTCCCGAGGAAGATTCTTCGAATGTCGTCTCCATCGAAGATTTACGGCATGTGAAAAGTGGAAAGAAGCCGACTTTGCAAAAGTCTTCACCTATATGGAATCGTGGGAATGACACGAAACATACCGTCAAAAAAGTCGTGCTTATTATGTCTGTGGCGATTTTAGTCGGGACAGGACTTGGTATGTTCAGTTTAAAGCTTATGACGGGAGAAGGGTCCATGTTTGCTCCGGTTAACCCGGAACGAGCTACGGTTTCTTCTGAAGGTTTGCTAGAGGAGCCGGCAGAGCAAGGCAAGCCAGCAGAACCGGCGACATCGGCAGTGTTGCCTTCTTTTTCTCTTTATGCTGTCCAAGCAGGGGTGTTTTCTACGAAGGAAGCTGGAGAGGAAGCGGTGCGTAATATGAAGGCTAAAGGGTATGCGGCGGCTGTTGTACCAAACGAGAAGTCGTATGCTTTATTTATTGGGATTGGACTGGATGAGAACATTACGAAGGAAGTAGGCGAGCATTATAAAAAACAAGGAGAAAGCATTTACGTCAAGCCGTATGAAATGCCGTCTGTCCAAATGGATCAATGGTCTGAAACAGAACGAACGGTCATGACGAAAGTGCAGGTTCCGTTCCAAACACTTCTGTCGCTTTCTTCGGAAGTGTTATCGAATCCCGGGGCTGAGTTAAACGAGCTTAAAGGAATCAAAGAGGAGCTTGTTCAACTGAAGTCCACAGAAAATCTTAATGAAAACATTGGAAAATTTTTGTCCTATTTATTAATGGCGGAAGCTTCTTTAACGAATTATGAAAAAAATCAGAAAGATGAAGTAAGGTGGCAAACCGAGCAATTTCTGCTTGATGCTGTTACGATTTATGCTGAATTTCAATAATAGTATCAAAAAGGAAGGGAGCTAGACACACGCCCTTCCTTTTTGATGATTGAAAATTGTCAAACGATATGTGAATTGCTAGAATAAGGATGTGTCGAGTGTTAGAAAAACAGGCTGAATGCTTTCTATTATTTGAAATGTGAAGGTGATAAGGATGAAACAACAACTCGTGCTGGCCTCCGGGTCTCCACGCCGAAAAGAACTGCTTGAGCAACTTCATTTATCGTTTACCGTTCATGTCAGTAACGTAGAAGAACTCTTTGATGCTACACAATCTCCTTACGACATCGTGATGTCACTCGCTTTGCAAAAGGCGGAGGATGTGGCTGTCCATTATCCGGAAGCGTATGTGATTGGGTCTGATACCGTTGTCGTCCATGATGGCAAAATTTTAGGCAAGCCAATTGATGAACAAGAAGCAGAAAAGATGCTTAGTATGCTGTCAGGCGTTACACATGAAGTTGTAACAGGAGTTGCAATTGTACATCAAGGAAAGGTAATCTCATTTTACGAAAAGGCAGATGTGACGTTTTGGGAGTTGGCGAAGGAAGACATTTCCGAATACGTTAAAAGCGGAGAGCCGATGGATAAAGCGGGTGCATACGGCATTCAAGGTCTTGGAGCTTCGCTTGTGAAAAAGCTGGAAGGAGATTATTATGCCGTCGTTGGCTTACCGTTGTCGCGAACAATTCGTGAACTGAAGAAAGCCGGCTATGTGTATGAGATGAACGGTTCATAAAAAGGAGGAACTTTTCATGAACCTGTCTGCGTTAAAAATCCACGACTTTCCTGAAGACGAGCGTCCCCGTGAACGATTGCTTTCTTATGGGGCCGCTAGCTTATCAAACCACGAATTAATTGCCATCTTACTCCGTACTGGCACGAAGGATGAGTCGGTACTACAATTGTCCAACCGCATTCTTCAGCATTTTGACGGCTTAAAATTGCTTCAAGATGCAACCGTTCACGAAATGACAACCATTAAAGGTGTCGGAACGGCCAAAGCTGTCCAAATTGCGGCCGCCATTGAACTTGGGCGGCGCATTAGTAAACTCCACCTTCATGATCGTTATACCATCCGCAGCCCGGAAGATGGGGCTAACTTCATTATGGAAGAAATGCGCCTATTATCCCAGGAGCATTTCATTTGCCTCTACCTCAATACCAAAAATCAAATTCTCCATAAACAAACGATTTTCATCGGAAGCTTGAATTCCTCGATTGTGCATCCAAGGGAGGTATTTAAAGAAGCCTTCCGCCGCTCTGCCGCTTCCATTATATGTGCTCACAATCATCCGTCCGGAGATCCCGCTCCAAGCAGGGAAGATATTGAAGTGACGAAACGATTGAAAGAGTGCGGGCATATTATTGGAATTGAGCTGTTGGATCATTTAATTATCGGAGATCGAAAATATGTCAGTTTGAAAGAAAAAGGGTATATGTAAATGCTATGCTTTTTTGAAGGAGTGGGGTATAATAGGATGCATGAATTTTGAAATGCCAAGCTGGTGAATAATCAAGAAAAAAATATTTTATACAGACAATATTTGGCGTTGACATATATGATATAACTCGACACAATAATGAATGTCAGTTTTTTTGATGCGTGAAAAAAACATCATTTATGCCTTTGCATTTCGGTAATAGAAAGGGAGATACACATAATGTTTGGAATCGGTACAAGAGACCTTGGAATAGATTTAGGGACTGCGAATACTCTTGTTTATGTAAAAGGAAAAGGAATTGTCGTGCGTGAGCCGTCCGTGGTGGCGCTTCAAACGGACACAAAGCAAATTGTGGCAGTCGGAAACGACGCGAAAAATATGATTGGACGTACACCTGGAAATGTCGTAGCGCTGCGCCCAATGAAAGACGGCGTAATTGCCGACTACGAAACAACGGCTACTATGATGAAATATTATATTAAGCAGGCGCAAAAATCGAAAAGCGTATTTGCTGGGAAGCCTTATGTCATGGTTTGTGTACCTTCAGGCATTACAGCTGTTGAAAAGCGTGCGGTTATTGATGCGACGCGTCAAGCTGGAGCAAGAGATGCTTATACGATTGAAGAGCCGTTTGCAGCAGCAATTGGAGCGAATCTTCCTGTTTGGGAACCGACAGGCAGCATGGTTGTTGACATCGGAGGCGGTACAACAGAAGTGGCGATTATTTCACTTGGAGGTATCGTGACAAGCCAGTCGATTCGTATTGCTGGTGATGAGATGGACGATGCTATGATTCAATATATCCGCAAAAACTACAACTTAATGATTGGTGAGCGGACAGCTGAAGCTTTAAAAGTAGAGATTGGTTCAGCTGGCAATGCAGAAGGCATTGATAACATGGAAATTCGTGGCCGTGACTTATTAACAGGGCTTCCGAAAACGATTGAAATTACAGCAGCAGAAGTAGCAGATGCGTTAAAAGATACGGTAACAGCCATTGTGGATTCTGTTAAAAGTACGCTGGAGCAAACGCCTCCTGAGCTAGCAGCAGACATTATGGACCGCGGCATTGTGCTGACGGGCGGTGGTGCGTTACTACGCAACTTAGATAAAGTTATTAGCGAAGAAACAAATATGCCTGTCGTCATTGCAGAAGATCCCCTTGACTGTGTTGCTATCGGTACAGGAAAAGCGCTTGACCACATTGATTTATTCAAAACGAAAGCCGGGGATTCTTACCGCTAAAAATAAGAGGTGAAAACCATGCCACAGTTTTTTTTCAATAAACGATTAATTATTTTATTAGTCAGCATCATTATTTTAGTGGCATTGATTGGTTTTTCATTAAATGGTCGCAAAACGGTCACATGGCCGGAACAATTCGTCAAAGATACGGTCGGCTTAGGCCAAACCGCATTTCATCAGCCCGCACAATATGTAGCGGGTTTCTTTCAGAATGTATCTGACTTGAAGCATACATATGAAGAGAATGAGCTGTTGAAATCCAGGCTTGATGAATATATGCAGCTGGAAGCGAAAGCGAAAGAACTGGAAGATGAGAACAAGAAACTGCGAGAAATTTTGGACAAGAAAGAAAGTTTGCGGGATTTCGAACGAATCCAAGCGACAGTCATTGCGCGCAATCCGGATCGCTGGCATGAAGTGATCGCTCTTGACCGTGGGAAAGTCCATGGTGTGACGGAAAACATGGCAGTCATTACAGCTCAAGGGTTAATCGGAAAAGTGAAGCATGCCTCCCAGTTCACGTCCACGGTCCAGCTGTTAAGCTCCATGGATCGAACAAATCGCATCTCTGCCGTTATCCAGGGAGAAACAAATGTGTATGGCCTCATTGAAGGATATGACGAAAAGAAAGAAGCGCTTGTGCTTAAGCGTATTCCAAGTGATGCGAAAGTAGAAGAAAAGCAGCTTGTTTTGTCATCTGGTCTTGGCGGAATTTTCCCAAAAGGGCTTGTAATTGGTGAAATTATTGAGGTAGAGCCAGACGAATACGGTCTTACCCAAATGGCTTATGTGAAACCGGCTACTAATTTTTATGATTTAGACCATGTAATGATTATTAAACGAACCATGATTGCTGATGAAGAGTTCGACCAGGAAGAGGAGGAAGAGTGATGAATCGTTTCTTCCTTCCTTTTCTTGTCTCGATCGTGTTTGTAAGTGAAAGTTTATTTGTTAATTTTATTGCAGTTCATCCCTTTTTTCGGCAATGGATTTTGTCTCCTCGGTTTGTGCTGATTGTTTTAATTTTTATGGCGATTTATTTTAGCCGAAAACAAGGAATGATGTACGGGGCCATTTTTGGGATGCTGTATGACGTTGCCTTTACGGATATTTTAGGCGTGTACATGTTTGGACTGCCTGCTATTTGCTATTTTATCTTTAAATTAATGAAGATTCTCCAAAATAACATTGTTGTTGTGTCGTTGATGGGTGTTTTAGGGACGGCAGTTTTGGAGTTTTATATTTATGGAATTAACTTGTTGGTGCATGTGACGGAAATGAAAATTGATGAGTTTTTAGAGCTGCGGTTATATCCAACGCTTGGATTAAGCGCTGTTTTTTGCATTCTTTTTTCCTATTTTCTCAAAAAGCGTTTTCAAAAACTTTCGTTACAATATACAGACGAGCGTCTATAATGGAAAAAGAGGAAATTCGTAAGTCTATGTCGAAATTATTCATTCGTTGAGGTGAACGTCATGAATAGACAAAAACAGCATAATGTAGTCATTAAAGGAACAAAGGATGGTCTGACGCTGCATCTCGATGATACATGTTCTTTTCAAGAACTAGTAAGCGAGCTTGAAACGAAGCTGTCGACAAACCAACATGGAGATAACGGACAGCTTGTAGCGGTCCAGTTGAAGGCAGGAAATCGCTATTTAACATCACAACAAGAAGAGCAGTTAAAAGCGGTCGTCAACCAAAAAAATCATTTGGCTGTGAGTGCCATTGACAGCAATGTCGTGTCAAAAGACGAAGCTGTTCGCTTAAAAGAAGAAGCGGAAATTGTAACGTTTTCGAGAATCGTTCGTTCTGGTCAAGTGCTGCAAGTGAGCGGTGATTTATTGCTCATCGGAGATGTCAATCCAGGGGGAACGGTTATTGCTGGAGGAAACATTTTTATTTTAGGCGGATTAAGAGGCATTGCTCATGCAGGGTACGGTGGAAACACAGAAGCCGTCATCGCTGCTGCTGCCATTGAAAACGCCCAGCTCCGCATTCATGATGCAATACTGAACCCGAAAGAGAGTAAAATTCGTGAAAAGGTATCCTATATGCAGTGCATTTATTTGGATGAACATGGGGAAATAGCTGTGGAGAGAGTTCAATCCATGCCGCATCTAAGACCTAATTTGACACGCTGAGAAAGGAGAAATGAACAGTGGGAGAGGCTATAGTTATTACGTCAGGAAAAGGTGGAGTCGGGAAAACGACGACGTCTGCCAACTTGGGTACAGCGCTTGCTTTGTCCGGTAAACGGGTCTGCTTAGTTGATACAGATATCGGTTTGCGGAACTTGGACGTTGTGATGGGGCTGGAAAATCGCATTATTTACGATCTTGTCGATGTTATTGAAGGCCGCTGTACACCCCAAAAGGCGCTCATTAAAGATAAGCGCTTTGAGTGCTTATATTTGCTTCCTGCCGCCCAAACAAGCGATAAGTCAGCTGTAACTCCTGAGCAGATGAAGCAATTGGTAGTCGAGTTGAAGCAAGAGTTTGATTATATCATTATCGACTGCCCGGCTGGTATTGAGCAAGGCTACAAAAATGCAGTGGCAGGAGCGGACAAGGCGTTAGTCGTGACGACTCCGGAAGTGTCCGCCGTTCGAGATGCAGATCGCATTATCGGTCTTTTAGAAAAAGAAGATATTGAGTCACCGAAGCTCATTATTAACCGTATTCGAAATCATATGGTGAAAAACGGAGACATGTTAGATGTAGATGAAATCGTGTCACTGTTGGCGATTGATTTGATTGGAATTGTCGCCGATGATGATAGTGTGATTAAAGCATCCAACAGTGGTGAACCGATTGCCATGGATCCATCAAGCAAGGCATCACTTGCATACCGTAACATTGCCCGTCGCATTCTTGGGGAATCTGTTCCGCTTCAGTCTCTTGATACAGAAGAAGCAGGTGTGTTTGCGAAGCTGAAGAAATTCTTTGGTGTTCGATAAGTGAATGACAGCCTATAGAGCTGCCTGTTCATACATAGTATTATTCAAGCGTTCAATCCATTTTGGATTGAACGTTTTTTGTTTATCCCGCATAAACAGGCAGCAACTTCTGTTGTGTCATAACCGTCAAGGACAAGTCATACATTGATAGAAACAAGCTTAAAAGGGATGATGAAAAGATGAATCGACGCGCTGAAGAAATTAAAAAACGCATTGCCGAGCGCAAAAAGAGGCAGGGAGCCAATCAAAGCAGCCATCCGTTTTCTTCCTATTCCATCTTGAGTGACGAAGAACGATACGGTGCAGAGCATATGCCGGTGGTGGAATATTCTCAGCCTTCTTATGAACAACGTTCCTCCCACACCCGATTTTTTCAAACGGAATGGCTTGTCTTTAAGTTTTTAGCTTCTGTATGTTTAGTGCTCGTAGTCGGGATTTTATTTAAAAACAGCTCCCCTAGTTTCGACGAAGCAAGGCAATATGTGAAGCAGACGATGGAAACAGAATTTCAATTTGCGGCCGTTTCGAATTGGTATGAAGAAACATTCGGACAGCCGCTCGCTCTTTTACCGGTTGAAACGAACGAAGAACCAGTCCCTTCTACTCCATCGCAATATGCCATTCCTGCTTCAGGAAAAGTACTAGAAACGTTTGAGAAGAACGGGCAAGGCATCATGATTGAAACCGGAAGTCAGTCTTCAGTGGAAGCGATGAGTGAAGGCATTGTCACATTTGCAGGAAATAAAGAAGATAGTGGGAAAACGGTCATCATTCAACATGCAGATGGGAGTGAAACGTGGTATGGTCAGCTAGAGAAAATCGATGTCAATTTATATGATTTTGTTGATAAGGGAAAGACAGTGGGAAAAGTGCTTAATAACCAAGACGGCAAAACGGGAACATTTTATTTTGCCATTAAAAAAGGAGAACGATTTATTGATCCGAATCAGGTGATATCCTTTGAATAAACTATTCTCCTTATTAGCAATTGTCCATATCCATCCGCTTCTTTGGGTTGTATTGGGTATTGGAATTATTACCGCCCATTTTCAGCAGCTAATCATGCTTTTTTTAATTGTATTCGTTCATGAAATTGGTCATGCGGTGGCGGCTTCCTTCTATTCTTGGCGTCTTAAAAGAATTATGCTCCTTCCATTCGGAGGAGTAGCAGAAGTCGAAGAGCACGGCAATCGTCCGATGAAGGAGGAACTTGTCGTCACGCTGAGCGGACCTTTTGCCCATGTAGTATTAATGGGTGTTTCGTATGTGCTAGTTTCCTTATCCATCATTTCAGTCGAACAGCATGAGCAATTTCTACTTCAAAATATTATGATTTTAGGGTTCAATTTGCTACCGATTTGGCCGCTGGATGGCGGGAAGCTTTTGTTTTTATTTTTTAGTCGTCAGCGTCCTTTTTTGGAGGCATTTGAACAAGTGTTGTATGCGTCTAGTGTGTTTGTAGGCATTTTACTAATCGGGACCGTTTTGTTCTATTTACAGCAGCTTCACCTTTGGCTTGTTCTTGGCTTTTTAGCTTTTTCCATTTATACAGAGTGGCGGCATAAACAATACGTCTATTTGCGCTTTTTACTCGGTCGTTACCATAGTAAAGAGACCGATATTAGTGAATTAAAACCGTTAATGGCCGCTGCCGGTGATTCCATTCATGATGTGTTAACACGCTTCCAACGAGGATGTAAGCATGTTATTATTGTGAAAAATAAAGAAAATGAGTCCATCCATTTGGATGAAAATGAACTTCTTCATGCCTATTTTTCAGAAAGGCGGTTTCAGTCTCCGCTTGAAGAAGTCATTCCCTTTTATTGATTTTGTGCGGAAATATCGCTACAGTTAATATATAAATTAAGAAAAAGCAAAGTCGGGATTTATATCTCGACTTTTTGTCTGTTATAGAAAAGGTGTGGTTAACAATGAAAAAATGTTACATCAACGCAGCGTCGTCAGCGAAGCGAATTGCACTTGTCGGAGACACTGGCTTAGAGCGGCTTTATTTAGAAGAGCAAAGTAGAGGAGCGCAAACAGCGGGAAGCATTTATTTAGGACGAGTCACGAAAGTATTGCCTGGGATGCAGGCGGCTTTTGTCGATATTGGAGCAGGAAAAAACGGCTATTTGCACCGTGATGACCTCGTGTCTTTTCAACTTGCTTCATCAATTGCTAAAGAACATGACAGTATTTCCAAGTTTGTGAGAGAAGGAGAAGAAATCATCGTTCAAATTGAGAAAGAAGGTATTGGCACAAAAGGGCCGAAGCTGACCTCGATAATTGAACTAGGAGGAGAGCATCTTGTCTATCTTCCGCACGGAAACTATATTGCCGTATCCAAAAAAATGGCGGAAGAAAAAGAGTGAAATGGCGGAGTTTTGCGGAAAAACACCGCCAATCACATGAAGGGCTTGTTGTGAGAACTTCTGCAGAAGAAGCATCGGAGGAGCAGGTATTAAAAGATTGGCACATGCTGAAAGAACGTTCTAAACAAATTCAGCAGCAAAAGGAAGGAAGAAAAGCACCGACTCTTCTCTATGAAGCGCATGATTTCATTATCGGTACTGTCGAGCAGCTTCTTCGCCGAATCGGCTCTTGCGAACTGTACGTGGATGATTATGAGACATACAAACAACTTCAACAAAAAAATATAAATTCAACTGGTTCAATCGTATATTATCAACAACAGGAAAATATTTTTCATTACTATAATGTGGAGCCGGAAATTGACAAACTGATGAAGAAGGCTGTTTGGCTAAAAAATGGTGCGTACATTTTAATTGAGCAGACAGAAGCGATGGTGGTTATTGATGTTAATACAGGGAAATTTTCCGGGAAAGCATCTGAGCGAAACACCATTTTACAAACGAACTTGGAAGCGGCAAAGGAAATCGCTAATCAGTTGAAGCTTCGGAACTTAGGAGGAATGATCTTCATTGACTTCATTAATATGAAGGAACGGGAAGATCGAGACAAAGTGCTGGAGGTTTTACGACATCGAGTGAAGGATGATGATGCAAGGACGACCGTCGTCGGATTTACGGAATTAGGGGTTTTGCAGCTGACACGTAAAAAGGTGAAAGAAAGCATTGAAGCAGCGCTCACGGTTCCTTGTCCTGTATGCAGCGGCACCGGAAGGATTTTAAGCGCAGAAACGATTGCGTATAAAATTGAACGAGAAGTATGGGAGCATCGCCGTATGGAGGAAGAGGCGATATGGATAGAAACGACAGCGCCGGTCATCGATATATTAAAGAAGGATGACTTTTTAGGTGCTTTGGAGAACATGGCGGGTTGTCGAATTTTCCTTACTCTCCGCAACGACTGCCATGATTCGTATTCGATTCGTCACATCGGAAGCATCGAAGTAATTCAAGAAAGAATACGGCATGCCGAGTAAGTAGCAACAACATGCCGGTTTAATTCATAAATAAAAAACGTATTAGACCGTATTTTCCTAGTTGACAGTTCCTTTAGATTTATAGTATGATTTTATTTGTTAGTTTGTAGCACCCGTGCTACAACCGCGCAGATCAGGTTAAAAGTTCATCGCGAACACCTGTGATGGCGAGTCTTAGTTTATTGAGGAGGTGCAAATATGTACGCAATTATCGAAACTGGTGGAAAACAAATCCGTGTTGAAGAAGGTCAAGCTATCTACATCGAAAAGCTTGCTGCTGATCAAGGTGAAACTGTTACTTTTGACAAAGTATTATTCGTTGGTGGTGACAACGTAAAAGTTGGAGCTCCTGTTGTTGAAGGTGCAACTGTAACAGCGAAAGTAGAAAAACAAGGTAAGGCGAAGAAAATCATCGTTTTCAAATACAAAGCGAAGAAAAACTATCGTCGTAAGCAAGGTCACCGTCAACCTTACACTAAAGTTGTTATTGAAAAAATCAACGCGTAAGGCGAAACGTTATGATTAAAGTGACCATAAACCGGAACGAACGTAACGAGATAACGTCTTTTGAAATGAGCGGACATGCTGATTTTGCGAAGCACGGTCAAGATATTGTTTGTGCCGGGGCATCTGCAGTTTCCTTCGGAACGGTAAATGCAATTATTGCACTTTGCAAAATAACGCCAGAAATTGAGCAAGGCGGCAATGGAGGTTATCTCCGTTGTGTGATTCCAACAAATATCGATTCGTCGGTATTTGAAAAGATTCAGTTGCTCTTAGAAGGCATGATTGTGTCACTTCAAACGATTGAACGTGATTACGGAAAATATATTAAAATCCATATAAAATAGCAGGAGGTGGATATCATGTTAAGATTAGACCTTCAGTTCTTCGCTTCTAAAAAAGGAGTAGGTTCTACAAAGAACGGTCGTGATTCTATCGCGAAACGTCTTGGCGCTAAACGCGCTGACGGCCAATTCGTTTCTGGTGGTTCAATTTTATACCGTCAACGCGGTACGAAAATTTACCCAGGTACAAACGTAGGTCGTGGTGGGGACGATACTTTATACGCAAAAGTTGACGGTATCGTGAAATTCGAGCGCTTCGGTCGTGACCGCAAAAAAGTATCTGTATATCCTGTTGCACAAGAGGCATAAGGATAAAAAGAAAACTCTAACCAGCTACGGTTAGAGTTTTCTTTTTGCATTGGCTGTTTTGCATAAAGTTAACTATTTAGGAACAGAATCTGCTATAATCTTACTAACTGTCAATGGAATATCGGAGATTGACAAGCAAGGAATATGATTTCATTGAGGCATGGGCGGGACAACGAAGCAATCTAGCGGGTTAGCTTTAAAGGGAAATGGAAAATCATTGTAGACTCATGCTTGAGAGTAGGTTAGGAGTGCAGATATGGAGAAGGATTGTAATATTGTTCATATATTAAGCTGTGCCAGACATGACTGGTTGAATCAAATCCAATTGATTAAAGGCAATATGGCATTAGATCGCTTAGACCGGGTAAACGAAATCATCGAGGAAATCATTGCGGAAGCAGGTCATGCTTCCAAGTTGACAAACACGAAATTAAACGCTTTCGCTGAGTATGTGATGACATATAATTGGCGAAATACACCTATTCAGCTCGAAATGGAAGTACTCGGTGATGTGAAAGACTTGTCAATCTACGATTCAGCACTTGTCACATGGACAAAAGAGTTAATCCAACTGTTGGAAATGAATGTTGACGGTATGTCCACTCACCATATTAGTGTTTCCTTGCTAATCGAGGACGATTCCATTCGTTTCTTTTTTGATTTTAGTGGAATACTAACTACTAGTGAAACCATTGAAACTTGGTTGGAAAAGCAGGAAGCACAGCCTTTGAAATTAGTGGAGAAGCAGGTTTCAAAAGAGGAATTTCATGTTGTATTGCAGCTTGTGTAATAGCTGTGCAGCATAGATGAACGGAGTGAATCAAACAATGTTTGTAGATCAGGTCAGGATTTATGTTAAAGGCGGAGACGGTGGGAACGGGATGGTTGCGTTCCGCCGTGAAAAATATGTGCCAAAAGGCGGACCAGCTGGAGGAGACGGCGGACATGGATCCGATGTAGTGTTCGAAGTGGAAGAGGGCTTACGTACGCTAATGGATTTCCGATATAAGCGCCATTTTAAAGCACAGCGTGGGGAACACGGCATGTCCAAAGGTCAGCATGGGAAAAATGCAGAGCCGATGATCGTTAAAGTACCACCGGGAACGGTAGTAAAAGACGAGGATACAGGACAAGTTATCGCCGATTTAGTAGAGCACGGGCAACGTGCAGTTATTGCAAAAGGCGGACGCGGTGGACGCGGGAACACTCGTTTTGCTACTCCAGCTAACCCTGCTCCAGAGATTGCGGAAAATGGAGAGCCGGGAGAAGAGCGTTATATTACGATGGAGCTGAAATTACTTGCTGATGTAGGACTTGTCGGATTCCCAAGTGTCGGAAAATCGACGTTATTATCAGTTGTTTCGGCAGCTAGACCAAAAATTGCAGAGTACCATTTCACAACGATTAACCCGAACTTAGGGGTAGTTGAGACAGAAGATGGACGCAGCTTTGTTATGGCAGATTTGCCTGGACTTATTGAAGGAGCGCACCAAGGTGTCGGATTAGGGCATCAGTTTTTACGTCATATTGAAAGAACAAGAGTCATTGTTCATGTGATTGACATGTCCGGAATGGAAGGGCGCGACCCATATGAAGACTATGTAACCATCAATGAGGAACTGCGTCAATATAATTTACGTTTAACAGAGCGACCGCAAATTGTGGTAGCGAACAAAATGGATATGCCGCAAGCAGAAGAAAACTTGGCGGTATTTAAAGAGCAACTAAAGGACGATGTTCCAGTTTTCCCAATCTCGGCTGTTACACGCCAAGGATTGCGCGATCTACTGTTTACCGTTATGAATTTAGTTGAAACAACGGCAGAATTTCCGTTGCAAGAAGAGGAACAGGATTTATCAACACATCGTGTCTTATATAAACATGAAAAAGAGGCACCAAGTTTCTCTATTACAAGAGAAAGCGATGGTTCGTTCGTTCTTTCCGGTGATAAAATTGAAAAACTGTTCAAGATGACGAACTTCTCTCGTGATGAATCGATTCGTCGTTTCTCTCGCCAGCTGCGAAGCATGGGAGTGGACGAAGCGCTGCGTGAACGCGGGGCGCAAGACGGTGACATTATTAAGTTGCTGGAGTATGAATTCGAATTTATTGAATAGTTGTATATACGGCAGGGGGAGGAGCTTGGATTGAGCAAAAAGGATCAACAGTTTTATTTGGTGCGGGAAGACGTATTGCCTGAAGCGATGCAAAAGACGCTTCAGGCAAAGCGGTTGATTGAACGGGGGAAAGCCGATTCCATTGCGGATGCGGTACAGATGGTCGATTTAAGCCGCAGTGCTTATTACAAATATCGAGACACCGTTTTTCCGTTCCATACAATGGTGAAAGAGCGGATTATTACGCTTTTCTTTCATCTGGAAGACCGTTCTGGAACATTGTCGCATCTGTTGGGAGTCGTGGCTTCAGCAGGGTGCAATGTACTGACGATCCATCAGACCATTCCGCTTCAAGGAAGAGCGAACGTGACACTGTCGCTTGATGTGTCAAGTATCCGGCTCGAACTGAATGGTCTGTTGTCGCAATTGAAAAGTTTGGAGTTTGTTGAGAAAGTAGAAGTATTAGGATCAGGTGCTTAAGAAAGAAAAGGCAGGAGAGAGCAAAATGGGGAAAGCAGGCTATCTAGGGCCGAAAGCGACATTTACACATTTAGCTGTTCAAGCAATTTTGCCTCAGCTGGAGCATATTCCATACTATACCATTCCAGCTTGCATTGATGCGGTGGCCAGCGGAGAAATCGAGTACGGAGTCGTACCGGTTGAAAATGCGCTTGAAGGCTCTGTTAACTTGACGTGGGATTATATTATTCATGAAAAAAGATTGCCAATTGTTGGAGAAGTCATTACACCGATTCGGCAGCATTTAATGGTGCATCCGGATTATGCCGAGCGATGGAAGGAAATCAAGATGATTTATTCTCATTCACATGCGATTGCTCAATGCCATAAGTTTTTGCACGGGCATTTATCAAATGTGCCATTAGAGGATACAACTTCTACTGCTTTTGCTGCAAAATATGTCAAGGAACATCCAGAGCGTATGATTGGCGCGATTGCTAACGAATTGGCGGCTGAACAATATGGTTTAACCATCGTTCAAAAAGATATCCATGATTATAATCATAATACAACAAAATTTGTTGTGCTTCATCGCGATGGGACCTCACTTCATCTAGGTGAAGAACGTGAGGGAAGCCACAAAACAACGTTAATGGTGACACTGCCATCCGACCAAGCAGGAACGCTGCATCAAGTATTGTCCGCTTTTTCTTGGCGGCAGCTCAATTTATCTAAAATTGAATCACGTCCGATGAAAACAGGATTGGGTAATTATTTCTTTATTTTAGATATTAACCAACCATTAGATGATGTACTTATTCCGGGTGCCATTGCCGAATTACAGGCTTTAGGATGTTCGGTTCATCTATTAGGGACATACCCTTGCTTTACAATCGACTAACATAAAAAAGAGGATGACTTCGGTCATCCTCTTTTTATGTTAGATAAAATCAATTAGCTTATTCTTCACTTTCTACTAAAAATCCAGCCTGCTCCAATGCCTGGCATGCTTCATCTAATTTTGTAAGAGAGTCCGCTTCAATCGTATGTAGATGAATTCCTTCTGTCAGTTCAGATAAAAAAGAAGCATTTGTTCTTTTCACTTTATCGAGGAATTCTTGCACTTCTTTTCTTGTCCGTACCATAATAGAGGCAGTCAGTTCACCATATACGGGATGTTCAACGATGACATCTTTGACTAAGACGCCGTGATCGACAAGTAAATTTAGCTCATCTGCTGTTTGGGCGGGTTGGTGCTGGCAGACGATTAGTCGCTGGAACGATGGCTGCTCATGTTTTTTATGCATATACACATAGCCTTGGCTTGTGGCGATAATGGGTTCATTCCGTGCCTTTAGCAACGAGATGTCTTGTACGATGATTTGGCGGCTGACATTCGTTCGTTTAGATAGTTCACTTCCTGTTAAAGGGACGCCTTCTGTTTGCAACCATGATAAAAGTAACTTTCTTCGTTCTTCCCCTAATACTTTTTTATGTTTTTCCTTCATTCTTCACACTCCTTGTTCGGTCAAGCAATGGAATTCTCCAATGATTTCTTTCAATAGATGAAACAACTGATTCAATTCATTATAAGATGTATCTTTTCCAAAGGAAATACGAACAAATTGTTTTGCTTCTTCTTCTGTTTTTCCGGTGGCGTTCATAACGGCAGAAGGACGCTGTAATCCAGATTGGCAAGCACTTCCTGTGGAAATGGCAATTCCGTGCCGATTACATTGTAGCATAACATATTGACCTTGAATGTGGCGAATGGTCATTCCGATGACGGATGGAATGCTTTCATCAGCAGCGCCTTCAATAGTGATAAACGATGCGAGCGGATGGATTAACTCAAGCCATTGTGCTTTCAACTGTTCATGAGCATGTCGTTGTTGTTCCATAGTTGCATAGATGTCTTGGGCTGCTGTGATAAAAGAAACAACACCAGGAACGTCAATTGTTCCAGGGCGAAAGCCATTTTGATGGGAAGCATTGGGATAAACGGGCTTCCAATGTACAGCAGGATTCATATAAACAGCCCCTATACCTTTTGGACCATAAATTTTGTGACTGGAAACTGAAAGACTATCAATGTAAGCTTGTCGAACGTCAATGGGCAATTTTCCGAAGGATTGAACACAGTCGCAATGAAAAAGAATGCTTTGTTCTCTTAATATATGTCCAATTTCTTCAATCGGTTGAATAGTACCAACTTCATGATTCACATGCTGGATGGAAACGAGTGCCGTTTCTGGTCTAATAGCAGCTTGAACAGCATCAACAGCTACTTTTCCTTCTCGATTGACAGGTAAATAAGTCACTGCAAATCCTTCTTGTTGTAATTGATCGAATACGTTAAGAATGGAGGAATGTTCGACCACAGTCGTAATGATGTGTTGTTTCGTTGGTGCGCATCCTCCTAATAAAGAACGAATAGCAAGATAGTTAGCCTCCGTTCCACCACTTGTAAAATAAACTCCTTGTTCTAGTCCGTTAATGAATTCGGCAAATTGTTTTCGGCATAAAGCAAGTAATTCTTCTGCTTTCGTACCGACATCATGTAAGCTACTTGGGTTGCCGAAAAAGAGAGTGGCAGTATTCATATAAGCTTTTAGCGCGTGTTCGCTCATCGGTGTCGTGGCTGCGTAATCTAAATAAATCATCGTCCTCAGTCCTTTATATGAAAAAAATCTTGTAATTAATTTAATAATATGTAAATATAGGTGTCAAGACAAGTGTAAACTTTTGGGGTGACGTTATGGATACATATGATGTAATCATTGTCGGAAGCGGTTTGGCTGCTTGGATGTCTGCTTATGCTCTACCGAAAACAAAGAACATTGTCATGCTGACAAAACAATCAAAATGGACGAACAATTCGATGCTTGCTCAGGGAGGAGTTGCAGCTGTGTTCGATGAGGAAGATCATTGGTCGGCCCACTTTGAAGATACGATGACAGCAGGGGGTGGGCATAACTGTGAACAAGCGGTCGAGTATTTAGTGAGGCGAGGGCCTGAACTTATTCGTGAGCTCATTCATGATGGTCTGCAATTTGATCGTGATGAACAAAATCGATGGTTGCTCGGGCAGGAAGGAGCCCACACGTATCGGCGGATTTTACATGCAGGAGGAGATGCGACAGGCAAGGCAATCGTTTCGTTCCTTTATGAACGAACGAAACATCGAGTAACGGTGCTGGAGCATGAAAAGGTGCTGGAATTGATGATGGAGGATGGACGTTGTGTTGGAGTGATGAGTGAAAATCAAAGAGGACATATACGCGCCGTTTATGCACAGCACATTATATTAGCGACAGGGGGATGCGGCGGATTGTATCCGTATACATCCAATACTCAAGAGGCAGTGGGAGACGGCTTGTCACTTGCGTATTGGGCAGGAGCAGAATTGGCCGATTTGGAATTTATTCAATTTCATCCGACTGTACTTGCCAAGAACGGGCAGGCGGTTGGACTTGTATCAGAAGCGGTAAGAGGAGAAGGAGCGGTGTTAGTCACAAAGGAAGGAAGCCGTGTGATGAGCGGCGTGCATCCATTAGAAGATTTAGCGCCAAGAGATATTGTAGCAAGAGAGATTTACTGGCACATGCTCAATGGTGAAGACATTTTTTTATCGCTCAAGAACGTGAATGATTTCACAAAGAAGTTCCCAACCATTACTGCATTATGTAAAAAACATCATATTGATTGGGAGCGGCATTTAATTCCGGTCATGCCAGGCGCGCATTTTCATATGGGCGGCATTAACGTCACTTTGAACGGAGAAACGACAATCCCTCGCTTATATGCGGTGGGGGAAGCAGCCTGCACACGTGTTCACGGTGCCAATCGACTGGCGAGTAATTCGCTTTTAGAGGGGCTTGTGTTTGGGGAACTGACGGCTCAAAAAATAAGTGAAATAAAGAATGAGCCGATTGCCGGCCGTATCGTTCCTGTTCCGACTGAGCGTATGACGTTATCACTTCCTTCTAAGTGGGATATCCAGCAAATGATGATGAAACATGTTGGCATTGTTCGAACTGGTACAGGGTTAAAGGAGATGGTGAAGTTATTAGAAAAGAGTTTGTCCACTGTTAAGGAAAATGTATGGAAGTATGAACGAGAGACGGCAGAGCGGATTCATATTGCGACGGCTGCGTATTTAATTGCCAAATCGGCCTTAGCACGTGAAGAAAGCCGAGGTAGTCATTATCGCCAAGACTTTCCAGCTATGTGTGCGACATGGAACAAGAAAGTCATTATTCAACAGTATGGATCTATAGAAACAGGCTGGTGTGGGGAAGGGGAGAAATAGAATGAATCCGTTGAAAGTAAAAAAACAGCTCGAGCAATTTTTGCTGGAGGATATCGGTGAACGTGATGTTACAAGTACTTGTTTATTTTCCAGTTTTCATACAGGTAGAGCTGAGTTTCGTATGAAAGAAGATGGAATAGCAGCAGGTCTTTCGATCATTGAAGAAGGATACCGTCTCTTAGATTCTTCAATCGAAATTGAATGGCATAAACAGGATGGAGAGAAGGTCAAAGCGGGAGAGACGCTTGCTGTTGTTCATGGGAAAATGGCCGCTATTCTTTCGGGAGAAAGAGTCATTTTGAACTTGCTACAGCGCATGGGTGGAATTGCAACGTTAACGAATCAAGCAGTTGAAGCATTAAACGGCCTCCGGACGAAAATATGTGATACGCGCAAAACAACACCTGGATTGCGGATGTTTGAAAAATATGCAGTTCGCTGTGGTGGTGGAGTAAACCATCGCTACGGGTTATATGATGGTGTCATGTTAAAAGACAATCATATTGCTTTTGCGGGCTCAATTCAAAAGGCTGTGCAGCTAATTCGTAATAAAACGGGACATATGGTGAAAGTGGAAGTGGAAGTGGAAACGAAAGAGCAGTTGCTTGAAGCAATTGACGCCAAAGTGGACGTTATTATGTTTGATAATTGTTCACCAGCTGTGATTAAAGAATGGATAAAACTTGTGCCAGCTTCCATCGTTACGGAAGCTTCTGGAGGGATCGGGTTGAATCAGCTTCACGAATACGGTGTGACAGGTGTCGATTATATCTCGTTGGGGCTGCTTACGCATTCTGTGAAAAGCTTGGACATTAGTTTAGATATTAACATATAAGGCAATATGAGGGGAGATGAGAAGGAATGTTATCCATTTTACAACAGGCGGCAGCTAACGGTATGCCGTCCAAATATGAAGAGATGACCGAAGGAGAACTTGTCGCAAGAGCTAGAGCTATTAAACAGACAATGGGGGAAAAGCTGTTTATTTTAGGGCATCATTATCAAAAGGATGAAGTTATTCAATTTGCAGATGCAACAGGAGATTCCCTTCAATTGGCCGAAGTGGCAGCCAAACAGAAAGACGCAGAATTTATCGTGTTTTGCGGGGTACATTTTATGGCTGAAACGGCAGATATTTTAGCAGAGCCCCATCAAAAAGTCATTTTACCTGATATGCGGGCAGGCTGTTCGATGGCCGATATGGCCAATATAAGGCAAACAGAGCGAGGATGGGAAAAGCTTCAGCAGCTGTTCGGAGAGAGCATGCTGCCATTGACGTATGTCAATTCCACGGCTGAAATTAAAGCGTTTGTCGGACGAAATGGCGGAGCGACCGTTACGTCATCCAATGCACAAAAGATGATTCAATGGGCTTTTACACAAAAAGAGCGGCTTTTTTCCTTCCGGATCAACATCTTGGTCGTAATACAGCGTATGACATCGGTATTCCGCTCGAACAAATGGCTGTTTGGAACCCGCTCACTGAGGCGTTGGAGTTTGAAGGGGATATACGAGACATAAAAGTGATTTTATGGAAAGGTCATTGTTCTGTTCATGAAAATTTTACGGTTGCCAATGTAGAAGACATTCGCCAAAACTACCCAAAGATGAACATTATCGTTCATCCCGAGTGCCGCCGAGAAGTGGTAGCTTTGTCTGATAAGGCAGGGTCGACCAAATATATTATCGATCAAATTTCAGAAGCGCCTTCAGGTTCTGAATGGGCAATTGGAACAGAAATGAACTTAGTGAAACGGTTAATCAATCAGCATACGGATAAAAAAATTATTTCATTAAATCCCCATATGTGTCCATGTTTGACTATGAACAGAATTGATTTGCCGCATCTTGTCTGGGCGCTAGAATCAGTGGAGCAGGGAGAACCAATCAATCGAATCACTGTTCCTGAAAAAACGGCAGACGACGCGATAAAAGCATTGCAGAGAATGTTTTAGTTTGAACTGTTTAGGTTGCTGATAAGCTGGTGTGCTTTTGGTGTGGAGTGGGCCAGCCTCTTTTTGTGAAGAATAAATCAACCATCCCAAGCATATGTTGTGATGAAGCATATTAGCAATTTGCCTATAACGACATACACTATAAAGATTTTTTCTCGGGAGGGGAATTATTTTGAAAATCCATATCGTCCAAAAAGGGGATACTCTTTGGAAAATCGCTAAAAAGTATGGAGTCGATTTTGAAGAGTTAAAGAAAATGAACTCACAATTGAGCAACCCTGATATGATTATGCCTGGAATGAAAATTAAAGTTCCTAGCGGAAGCGTATCAGTTAAAAAAGAAGGAATGTCAGGTGGCATGAAAGAAATGCCGATGGCAGAACATCCATATGCAGATCAAACAAAAACGTATCCAGTGACGGAAATTGATGATGAACCTGCTCCTAAAATGCCAGTAAAAGAGATGCCGATGCAGCCAATGCCGATAAAAGAAATGCCAATGCAGCCGATGAAAGAAGCGCCGGTGGCTCCGAAAAAAGAAATGCCAGTCGTACCTAAAATGCCGGTACTGCCAAAGCTGCCTCCGATTCAGCCGATGAAACAAGATGTAGATGTGACGAATACAGACATTAATACAAATTTTTATACGTTAAACATGTCCCTTCCACCAAAGCCGCCGGAAGCGCCAAAGCCAGAGAAAGAAATGCCGGTCATGGAAGAGTCTTCAGAAGAGATGGAGATGCCGATGATGCCACAAATGCCGCAAATGCCGATGGCCGCACCGACCTATATGCCGCCATGCGTTCCGGTACATCCGACATGTATGCCTGTTCCAATCACGCCGGTGATGCCAGGTTATGGATACAATTTTGTTCCATGCGTCCCTTGTCCTCCTGGTGCCATGCCGATGCAGTACCCAGTTATGGGTCATCATTCAATGTATGCCCCTTCGATGATGGCTGGGCAAGAAATGCAAGGAGTTCCTATGATGGAAGAGTCACCTGAAGTGATGGGCATGCAAGACATGGGAGATGGAGGGTATATGCCACCTCACATGTCTGACTACGGTATGGACGCCGAACAAGGATATGATATGCCGATGCAAGGGGCCCCAATGATGCCGCAAGAAGGTATGCAAGGGGTAGAAGGGATGGCAATGCCTCAAGGATATGGTGCTGCTCCGTACATGCCAATGCCACCGATGCAGGACTGTGGCTGCGCACCTCAGCCTTATTATGCACCTATGCCTTATGCGATGCCGCAAGCTCCATATGGTTATATGCCACAGGCGGCTGCTCCATACGGGTACGCGCCTCAAATGAATCCATACGGAATGATGCCTGGCTACATGCCGCAGCAAATGGGAATGGCACAGCCATACGCACAACAACCGCGCATGGAAGACGATGATTTCTTTGGCTTCCCTGATTTTGAAGAAGACGATGACGACATCGTTTAATAGCAGAGTAGAACGAGACGATTTGTTTATCAATCGTCTCGTCTTCTTTCTAAAGAAGCAAACAGGTCTGCCTATTTATGGAGCTTCGGTTCTTAACAAGAACATGTATCTTCTTTACACAAAGAGAGGCAAGAAGGTCATTAAAGGCTATGCAGATTTGGCTCGCCTTCAATCGATTCATGTCTCGTTGAAGGAAATGGTGAACGCTGGTTTTACGAATGCGGTTTTATATGAGCCTTATCCGAATGGAGAATTGGCTGTTTTGTTTAGCAATCAACATTGGGCGATGATGCCATATGTTCCTTCTGGCTCACCAATTCGGTACGATACCTTCCATGACAGGGAGGAGATGATTTACTTAATGAAGTGGTTTCATCAATGCGGGAAGAGCGTCTTATCTGCTATATCTAATTTTTTGCCACAGTTTTATTTAGCTGACTATTGGAAGAGCAGGTTAAGACGATTTGAGGAAAACTATGAGAAGTTGCTTCCGTACATATCAGAATCGGATCAAAAATTAATGAGCGAATGGGGACGCAAAAGTCTTTTTCTATTTCAGCAGCTTTGGTCAAAGCCATCCGCAAGTGGCACTATTTTACATGGAGATCTTGCATCACATAACGTGTTGAGAACGCAAAATGCCAGGTTATGGCTTATTGATTTTGACTTAATGGCTGTTGGATGTAAAGAATATGAATACATTCAGCTTATTCAGCGATTTTTCATCTACACGAAATGGTCGTTATCGACGTTGGAACAGCATCTGTTTATCCGGAATTTACTGAAGAGCCATTGGGTGCTATGTTTACTTCTGTTTCCTTCGGATTTGATGAGAGAGTGGAATCACTTATGCGCATGGCCAAGGGCTATTCCAGCAAATCGACTTCAAATTTTAGTTAATCGAACGAAAGAAGAAATCCATTATCGTCAGTCCTTTACGCATGAAGTAATGAGACGTTTGGATAAGTTACCGGTAACTAACAGCATAATCCTCCCGTAAAAGCTAAATGCTATGAAGGAGCGTTATCGTTTTGTGCGCTCAAATGTTGCGTAGGGGGGATTTGTGTTGAATAAAGTAAATGCCGCCGTAATTAGTTTTGCCTGTGCCGCTGCTTTAACAGCTTGTAATACAAACGACGAAGCGGGAAACCAGCGCTATGATGATACAACAAGACCTATTGGGTATTACTCCAATGAAAAAGATATGCGTATGGTAAATCGAAACAATGCAAACGATCGCAACGGAAATGCTGTTATTATGAATGACAACGATGGTCCAGTTACTGAAATCATGGATCGTACGACAAGAGATGCCGGTGTTAAAAATGGAGACACGTTGAATGTACGTAATAGCATTAACCGTATGAACACGATGTCAGAAGCGCCTACGCTCCCATACGGACATCAACGGGATGGATTGTTTTACGGGAGTGCCCGACTTGGTGCAGACGATGACCGTAATTACCATGGTCATTTAAATTCGACGGATGCCAGAGCTAAGACTTCTTATTATGAAGGAAAAGATGGCGACTTTCTTCAAGATATTGTGAACAGGGTAGAACGTATAAAAGGTGTAGAAGATGCACGCGTACTAAAAGAGGGCAAGCGTATGCTTGTAGCCGTGGACGCCGATACGACAAATTCTGCTTTGCTTGAAAAAGAAATTCGTCAGCGATTATCAGATGTTCAATCAGCTTACAACCTTCAAGTTACAGTTGATGATGGGATTTATAACAGTGCCCGCAACATTGACAATGATTTACGTGACGGAGGAGCTGATGGATTAATTCGCACAAACATTAACAGTTTGTTTGAAACCATTGATGAACAAGTAAACCGAAGTACACGCTAAGTTAAAACATCAACACAATATTTACAACAACCCGTCATAAAAATCCTGTCATAAAGGGTTTTTATGACGGCTTTTTTTGTGTGTGAATCTGTTTTTGCTTTACGAAAGGGTGTCTTATTAATGGTTAGTAAACCCGTAATGTCAACAAACGATGAGCAGTAAAAAAATAAAAAACTCACGGATGAAAGGATTTTATTCTTTTATGAATAATATATTTATAATCGAATAAAAACGAAGTAGTGAAAGTGCAAAAATTTTTAGTTTTTTTTGAAAAAAAGTGGTATTTATCAATGGTTTTAGTATATAATGACATCAATTAATGAAATTTTATTCATCATGTTGTTTTTATATTCATTTGTGTATAGTGTTATTCATAACTGAATAAGGTGGGAGGGGGGATGAAGATGCATGATATGAATATTTTGGTTGAATGGGACGAGAAAGAAGAAATTCTTTCGTCATTTGATGAAGACATCATCGTTACAGATGTTAGCGGAAAAATCATTAAGGTGACGACAGGAAGTGGAGAGCATTATGGAGTGAAGCCGGAAAGTCTTCTCGGTCAGAATGTATATGATTTGGAGAAGAAAGGGGTATTCGATCCGGCTATTACTCCGTACGTACTGCGTCAAAAGAAAAAAGTGATTTTAATTCAGACAACTTCCACAGGAAAGAAAATTTTAGTTACAGGTATTCCGCTTTTTGATGAACAAGGAGCCATTCAACGCATCATTAGCTACACATATGACCTTTCAGAGATGCTTGTCATCAAAGATTATTTGAAAGAGCTCGAAGAAGAGATGTCGAGAATGAAAGGCGAACTAGCGGTGCTTAGGCAGCAGCATCTTCATATTTCAGGTCTGATAGCCGAAAGTGAAGAAATGAAGCATGTAGTAGAGAAAGCGAAAAAAGTGGCTGACTTTGATGTAACCGTACTGTTAACGGGGGAGTCTGGAGTAGGGAAATCGACCATTGCAAAATGGATTCATCAACAAAGTTCAAGAAAAAACGGTCCGTTCATTGAGGTTAATTGCAGCACAACACCAGAGCTTTTGTTTGAGGCAGAGTTTTTTGGGTACGAAGGAAGAACATTCGACGGCACAGACAAGCAAGAAAAAGTCGGAATTTTAGAAATGGCTAGAGAAGGAACGCTGTTTTTAAACGAAATAAATGAGCTCTCTAAACCGATGCAAGTGAAATTGCTGAAAGTTATGCAGGAAAAACAGTTTTACCGTGTGGGCGGAAAAACACCGATTAAGGCAGATTTCCGATTAATTGCCGCATCTCATCACCAATTGGAAAAAGCGGTTGAGGAAAACGTGTTTCGAGAAGATTTATTTTTCCTGTTGAATGTCATTCCAATCCATATTCCGCCATTAAGAGAACGGAAAAAAGATTTAGTGGCATTAATTCCATTCTTTTTAGACAAATTTTCTTCCCTTCATCAGAAAAGCATAACTTTGGAGGATTCCGTACTAAATGGATTAACAAGTCTTTCATGGAAAGGCAATGTACGAGAACTAGAGAGTGTGATGGAACGAATGGTCATTACGGGGGATGTTAGTGTTGGTTATGAAGAAGATGGATCAGCCTCGTATTCATCACTGAAAGGAAAGAATAGCCTGTCTTTAGATAGCAATCAAACGCTGCCAGAAGTGTTGGAGCAGGTAGAAAAAAATATGATTTTACAAGCGTTAGAAACATGCGGGACAACCATTGAAATGGCTAAAGTATTAGGGATTAGTCAGCCTAGTGTGGTCAGAAAATTAAAAAAATACACAAAGTAACGAAAACATCTATTAGATAAAAGGCGGGGGACATGTATGATGACAAAAGATTGGGTTTCATTAGTGGATAATATTTCAAATTTATTAGCACCGAGTATGGCAAAAGACCATCCTAATTTGCCTGTTGTGAAGGCGGAAGGTTGTTATTACTACGGAGCAGATGGGCGTAAATATTTAGATTTCACCTCAGGAATTGCTGTTGAAAACGTTGGTCATCGCCATCCAAAAGTTGTTGAAGCGATGAAGGACAGCATTGATCATCTCGTTCATGGACCTTCAGGTGTCATCATTTATGAATCCATTTTACGGTTGGCAGAAGAATTAGGAGCCATCACACCGGGGGATTTGGATTGCTTTTTCTTTGCCAATAGTGGAACAGAAGCGATTGAAGGGGCAATTAAGTTAGCTAAATATGCGACGAAGCGTCCGTACGTAATTTCATTTACTGGCTGCTTTCATGGACGATCAATGGGAGCATTAAGTGTATCGACTTCAAAAAGTAAGTACCGCAAGCATATGCAACCATCGTGGCTCACATATCAGCTGCCGTATGCGGATCCTGAATTATGTCCGGAAGGTGTGGAAGTAGAACGTTATTTAACAGAAAAACTGGAGCGAGATTTTGAAACCCTTTTCAATCATCAAGTAGACCCTGAAGAAGTAGCGTGCGTTATTCTTGAACCGGTTCTTGGAGAAGGCGGCTACATTATTCCACCGAAAAACTGGTTGCAGAAAGTGCGCGAAATTTGTGATCGTTACGGAATCTTGTTAATCTTCGACGAAGTGCAAACAGGGTTTGGTCGCACAGGGGAATGGTTTGCCGCTCATACATTTGAAGTCACACCAGATATTATGGCTATTGCAAAAGGAATTGCCGCGGGTCTGCCGCTTAGTGCGACGGTTGCGTCGAAGGAATTAATGGCGAAATGGCCGCTTGGTGCCCATGGTACAACCTTTGGAGGAAATCCGGTTGCTTGTGCAGCGGCACTTGCCTCTATGCAGGTCATAAAAGAAGAAGGGCTTCTTGAACATACGAGAGAAACAGGGCGTTATGCGATGGAAAAGCTAGAACAGCTTAAAAATCAATATTCCATCATTTCAAGCGTGCGCGGAGTGGGGCTAATGATTGGTATTGAAATCCGCAATCCGCTGACAAATGAACCGGATGGAGAAGCGGTGTTAAAGATTTTAGATGCGGCTTTGCAAAAAGGAGTGCTATTTTACTTATGCGGAAACTCCGGGCAAGTTATTCGCATGATTCCTCCGTTAGTGGTTACAAAAGAAGAAATTGATTTAGGGTTACACGTGCTGGAGGAAGCCATTCAAGAATATGAACAGCAAATGAAATGGGGGCATAGCGGATGAAGGCAGAAATTAAAATTCAAGAACGAGCAGGCAGTAAAGGGTACTTGAAATTTTTTCTTCCTTCATTAATTGGAGTTTTGTTGTTTTTAATTCCAGTCACCTATAAGGGAGAAGTGACTATCGGTGTAGGGATTATGGCCGCTTATCTGCAAGAGATGTTGGCTGATTATTTACCAGGTCTCATTGTAGCCATTATGGGGGTTTCCGCTTTATTATCGGTTGTATGTAAACTATTTGACATAAAGCGAATTAATGAGAGTCGTTTTTTTAGCGGGCTGTTTAAAGTCGGTGTTGGGTTAATCATTGTTCGCGTCGTCGGGTTTGTGTTTGCGGCGCTTACTTTATGGCAAATCGGTCCAGAGTTCATTTGGTCAAGAGGGACGGGAGGGGTCGTGTTATTTGATCTTGCACCCGTTCTAGTAGCCTGGTTCCTCTTTGCAGGTCTCTTGCTTCCGCTGCTCGTGGAATTTGGCTTAATGGAATTCATTGGTGTACTAGTTCAAAAAATTATGCGTCCGCTGTTTACTTTACCGGGGCGTTCGTCCATCGACTGCCTTGCTTCATGGATGGGAGCAGGCACAGTCGGGGTGCTTGTAACAACTAAACAATACGATGAAGGCTATTATACGAAAAGGGAAGCCGCGGTCATCGCGACTAATTTCTCCATTGCTTCCATTGCTTTTAGTTTAATTGTCATTAGTTTTCTAAATTTAAGCCATATGTTTGTGCCATTTTACTTAACCGTTGTTATAGCAGGAGTAGTGGCAGCGGTCATCGTTCCGAGAATTCCTCCTCTTTCTCGAAAGCAAGATACGTATTATGAACATGCTGGAAAGCAAATTGACGAAACGATTCCCGAAGGCGTGTCTAAGTGGAAGTGGGGACTAGAGCAAGCAGCAGACAAAGCCAATCGTGCTGCCGATGCGAAAACACTCGCTAAAAATGGAGTGGAAACGGTGCTTGATATTTGGTTTGGATTATTACCGCTTGTGATGAGTTTAGGAACAGTAGTTTTAATTGTTGCGGAGTACACAAGCTTTTTCCAAATTATTTCGTATCCGCTTATCCCGATTTTGAATGTTCTGCAAATCCCAGAAGCCCAACAAGCGGCGCAAGCATTAATGATTGGGTTTGCTGACATGTTCTTACCGGCTGTTATTGGAAGCGGCATTGAGAGTGAATTGACACGCTTTGTCATTGCATCTGTTTCGTTAACACAATTAATTTATATGTCGGAAATCGGTATCTTAATTATGCGCTCTAATATTCCGCTGACTTTTGTAGAGCTATTCATTATCTTCCTCCAGCGCACCCTTGTGACATTGCCAATTGCTGCACTCATTGCACATATGCTTTTCTAGTAGAATGAAAAAGTTTGGCATATCCGTTCTTTCAGTGTGTCGGACGGATATATTCTGCTTTATAACTAAATGTGGTTTTATATGGAAAAAATAACGCTGATTTGGTGTTCTTTATGTCCCTCTTGAGTGAACCGACAAAGCTTCACCTAAGCGGCTGACGCCAACCTCGAAAGGGGGGCGACAGCCGCTTAGGTCTAAAAAGCCCGACATGATCTGTTCCTTGGTCATGCTGAGCTTTCTAGGTCGATTTATTTAAAAAGGATAAAACTTCTAGATGAGGAAAAGATATAAATAGTCTTATCCCCATTTAGAAGTTTTAATTTTGTCTGTAGGAAGGTGAGATGGGATGTTCATTCATCAGCGAACCGGCATTTTTTATTTGATGATCGGCGTATTCATATATACAAATCTATTTGGTGAAAGCGTTCAAGCCCAACAAGTTGAAGAAGGCATCACCGTTTTTTTAGAAAGGGTATATGTGGACGGAGTGGTCAGTCAAGAAGTCATCCGTCATGCAAGCAATTCGAAACAAGAGATTTTAGAGGTTTATGAGCCTTGGAGGGTGATTAAAGAGGGAGAACGTGAGCTGATTTTGCGTACGTATGTCGATGATATTTCTCCGTTATTAAAGGCTAACGGCTATTTAGGCATTTCCGTTGACAATATCTTGTCCATTTACGAAGGAGACCCTGCTGAATCTACAAAAGTTATTCAATCGTTTTTTCAAATTGATGTAGAGAAGCTCGAAAGTCATCATCGACAAAAATTAAAAAAAGGTATACGGGTTCATTCAAAGGATGAGTATGTAGCGCTTATGGAATTTTTTCAATTGTACTCGCTTCGTTCCCCGTAAACGACTAAGTTTTTCACCGCTTTTGCAGGCTACTTAAGAACGTTTAGCATGCAGAAGCGGTGAATTTTTGTCTCGTATTAATGGGCAGTAGAATCTAGACCTCAAAACTTGGGTAATCGGAGAAGATGAAGTTGGAACTAACTGCCCTAAAATGAAGGAACGTACGTTTGTTGAACATGGTATAATGGAAGTAGTCAAATTCATTTTAAATGTGGTAGCATAAAGAAAATGTCTGTTTATAGGCAGTAGTCTGCTGTTTATACACTGGGATATGAAAATGAGTACCAGTTTAAGAATGACGAAGTGAAATCATTGAGGGAGAGAATAGATTGTTTGATTATATAAAAGGAGTTATTACGTACTTAAATCCTGAATATGTTGTCATCGAAAACAATGGAATTGGCTATCAATTGTTCACGCCGAATCCGTATGTATTTACGATTAATTTAGAAGAGGAAGCGACCATTTACACGTATCATTATGTGCGTGAAGATATCATTGCATTATACGGATTTTCGTCCCGTCAAGAAAAAGGATTATTTATGAAGTTATTGAGTGTGTCAGGAATTGGTCCAAAGGGAGCGTTGGCGATTTTGGCATCAGGAAATCCAACACAGCTTGTTCAGGCCATCGAAGAGGAAGATGAGAAGTTTCTCGTGAAGTTCCCGGGGGTCGGAAAGAAAACGGCGAGGCAGATGATCTTAGATTTGAAAGGAAAGCTTCAAGATTTACTGCCTGGTGTTATGCCAGACTTGTTTACAGATGCTGAGGAGCTCGACACAATGACAAGCGGGTCAGAAGCGTTGGATGAAGCGGTTGAAGCGTTAAAAGTACTCGGCTATGCGGAACGTGAAATTAACAAAGTCATTCCGGAGCTAATGAAAGAAAAGTTGACAACGGATCAATATATTAAAAAAGCTTTGCAAAAGCTGTTAAAATAGAGACCGGTTTGACATGGACAGATGAACATAGACAGTGAAGAAAGAATGATGGCGGGAAAAGGAGAGGGGGATTGTATGGATGAACGAATTATAACGGGGGATGCGATGCAAGAAGAAGAACTTTTGGAACAAAGCTTGCGTCCCCAAACGCTGCAGCAATATATTGGTCAGCAAAAAGTGAAATCTCATTTGGAGATTTTTATTGAAGCAGCCAAAATGCGCCATGAGACGTTGGATCATGTACTCTTATATGGTCCGCCAGGATTGGGGAAAACAACGCTTGCGGCGATTATTGCCAACGAGATGGGCGTACAGCTTCGGACGACATCAGGACCGGCAATTGAGCGTCCGGGGGATCTTGCAGCCATTTTAACTAGTTTAGAGCCAGGTGACGTATTATTTATTGATGAGATTCATCGTCTTCATCGTTCGGTAGAAGAAGTTCTCTACCCAGCCATGGAGGATTTTTGTCTGGATATTGTCATTGGGAAAGGACCGAGCGCCCGGTCTGTGCGTCTTGACTTACCGCCTTTTACATTGGTTGGGGCGACGACGAGAGCCGGGTTGCTTTCATCACCTCTTCGAGACCGCTTTGGGGTGTTAAGTCGTTTGGAGTATTATCAAACAGAGGACTTGGCTAATATTGTAGAAAGGACCGCTGCTATTCTTGACGTCGGGATTGAAGCGAAAGCCGCCGTTGAAATTGCGAGAAGGTCTCGTGGCACGCCGCGTATTGCCAATCGCTTATTGCGCCGTGTTCGTGATTTTGCCCAAGTGCGAGGCGATGGAGACATTACGACGAAACTGGCGGGAGAAGCGTTAGAACTCCTTCAAGTAGACCGATTAGGACTTGACCATATTGACCATAAACTGTTGACGGGGATTATTGAAAAGTTTCGCGGGGGCCCTGTTGGACTCGATACCATTGCTGCTACCATTGGAGAAGAGTCTCACACCATTGAAGATGTGTATGAACCGTACTTACTGCAAATTGGTTTTCTGCAAAGAACACCGCGTGGACGAATTGTTACAAATCTTGTGTATGAGCATTTTCAAATGGAGGTACCGGAAAGATGACAGAGCTTCCAAAAATGCTGATGGCAATGGGGGGCCTTTTATTGATTGTTGGCTTTCTTTTACAATTTATCGGAAAGCTCCCTGGTGACATCGTGATTAAAAAGGAAAACACGACGTTTTATTTTCCCATTGTTACTTCTATTGTGGTGAGTGTTGTGTTATCATTGATTTTCTTTATAATTGGCAAAATAAAATAATCCATATTAAAGTACTAATGTGGAGTGATTTTTCCTTTTCTGCGTGAACGTCAAGTAAATGTGGAAAAGGACGGCAAGAATAAAAACGATGAATGATGTGAAAACATTAAGTAAGATTTATACAGAAACAGGTGACAAGTATGAAAGTGGATTTGTTTGATTTTTATTTACCAGAGGAATTAATCGCTCAAACCCCGCTTCAACAGCGAGATGCGTCAAGATTAATGGTATTAAATAAAGAAACGGGCGATTTGCAGCATGAAACCTTTCCTAACGTGTTATCCCATTTAAAAGAGGGAGACTGCCTTGTGTTAAATGACACGAGAGTAATGCCGGCTCGTTTATTCGGAACAAAAGAAGATACGGGTGCTGGAATTGAAGTGCTCCTTTTGAAGCAAACGGAAGGTGACGTGTGGGAAACTCTTATTAAGCCTGCTAAACGAGTGAAAGAAGGAACGATTATTACATTCGGAGACGGCCGTTTGCAAGCGGAATGTGTCGGAATGGGCGAACAGGGAGGTCGTGTACTTCAATTTAAGTATGACGGTATTTTCTATGAAGTGTTAGAGCAACTTGGCGAAATGCCTTTACCGCCGTACATTAAAGAACGTCTGGATGACCGAGAGCGCTATCAAACGGTGTTTGCTCGTGAACAAGGATCGGCTGCTGCCCCAACGGCAGGACTTCACTTTACAGAAGAATTACTTGAAGAAATAAAAAGCAAAGGGATACATATTGCTTTCATTACGCTACATGTCGGTCTTGGAACGTTCAGACCTGTTAGTGTAGATAATCTTGAAGAGCACGATATGCATGCGGAGTTTTATCAAATGAGCGAAGAGACAGCTTCTTTGTTAAACGAGGTACGCAAGCAAGGCGGACGTATCGTTTCTGTCGGGACGACGACAACGCGAACGCTTGAAACCATTGCGTCTCAGCATGATGGGAAGTTTATCGCATCTTCAGGCTGGACAAGCATCTTTATTTTCCCAGGCTATGAATTTAAGGCCATTGATGGGATGATTACGAATTTTCATTTGCCGAAATCAACATTGATTATGTTGGTGAGTGCCCTTGCCGGTCGTGAACACGTATTGCGTGCTTACAACACGGCGGTAGAGCAAAAATATCGCTTTTTTAGCTTTGGCGATGCAATGCTGATTATTTAAACATTTGGCTTGGTGAACTTTTGTCACAGCTAAAAACATAGGAAGGAAAGATTAAAAAACATGACGGCTATACGTTACGAATTAATTAAAACTTGTAAGCAAACAGGAGCACGTCTCGGTATCGTTCATACACCTCATGGTTCGTTTGAAACACCGATTTTCATGCCGGTCGGAACATTAGCGACAGTTAAAACGATGTCGCCGGAAGAATTGGTACAAATGGGTGCTGGAATTATTTTAAGCAATACGTACCATCTTTGGCTTCGTCCGGGGCACGAAATCGTGCAAAAAGCAGGTGGACTGCATCGTTTCATGAACTGGGACCGTCCGATTTTAACAGATTCAGGCGGCTTCCAAGTATTCAGTTTGAGTGAGTTCCGCCGCATTGAAGAGGAAGGGGTACACTTCCGCAACCATCTAAATGGCGATAAGCTGTTCTTGTCCCCAGAAAAAGCGATGGAAATTCAAAATGCACTTGGTTCGGATATTATGATGGCTTTTGATGAATGTCCACCATATCCAGCTGAATATGATTACATGAAGTCGTCTGTCGAGCGTACAAGCCGCTGGGCAGAACGATGCTTACAAGCCCATGCGCGTCCAAATGACCAAGGGTTGTTTGGTATCGTTCAAGGAGGCGAGTATGAGGCGCTGCGCCGACAAAGTGCGAATGACTTAGTTTCAATGGACTTCCCAGGGTATGCAGTCGGAGGGTTGTCTGTTGGAGAGCCGAAAGATGTGATGAATCGTGTGCTTGAGTTTACGACGCCGCTATTGCCAACAAACAAACCGCGTTATTTAATGGGCGTAGGAACACCAGATTCCTTAATTGATGGAGCGATTCGTGGAATCGATATGTTTGACTGCGTATTGCCAACACGTATTGCCCGTAACGGCACGTTAATGACAAGCGAAGGAAGACTTGTGGTGAAAAACGCTAAGTTTGCGGATGATTTCCGCCCGCTTGATGAAAATTGTGATTGCTATACGTGCAAAAACTATTCAAGAGCGTACATTCGCCACTTAATTCGCTGTGATGAAACATTCGGAATTCGTTTAACATCTTACCATAATCTTTATTTTCTGTTAAAATTGATGGAGCAAGTACGTGAAGCAATCCGTGAAGACCGTCTGGGCGATTTCCGTGAAGAGTTCTTTGAAAAATACGGGTTCAATAAACCGAACGCGAAAAATTTCTAATGCCACAAAAAGGTTGGAAAAAGAGAGGGATCTACTCTCTTAGACTTATCTTAAAGTGTCCGCTTGACGAAGAATAAGCGGTCCGTCATTGTCGATAAGTTCAACTTCTGCTCAAAAGAAGGTATCGTTCCTTTTTAGAGCGGAAGTTTGCTTTATATGTCAGGCTTTTTCTAGCCTCTTCTGTTTGGGAGAAACGAGGAAATAGCGAACTGTTGCTGCTTTCACGATGTCATCAGTCAGGAGAAATAGGCGGCGTTATTGAGAAGAAGCCGACCATTTTATAAAAAAGGAGGAACATACATAATGGAACTTTTTGCAAGTATTTGGCCGCTTTTATTAATGTTTGCGATTTTTTACTTTTTGTTAATTCGCCCACAGCAAAAGCGTCAAAAAGCTGTACAGCAAATGCAGTCTGATTTGAAAAAAGGGGACAAAGTTGTCACAATCGGCGGTATGCACGGAATGGTGGATGCTATCGATGAAGGACAGGTTGTCATTAAAAGTGGCGATGGCGCTCGTTTAACGTTTGATCGTGCAGCCATTCGTGAAGTGAAAAACGACTAATGTGTGAAGCCCTCTTCCTTTCCCGGATAAACCGTGACAAGGAAGAGGGCTTTTTTCATTATGTGAGTGAGCGATGTTGAAAAGGTTTTACGATTTTTTCATCATTTATTGGCTGTAAGATTTACCCCGAAAACGCCGCCTAAAACTGCTGTAGCGATAAATGCGCCATGAAACATTAGCTGCTGGGGGGTGAAGAGTGTATCATAGCCTAAAAACTGAATTAAAAATACAACAACCGAGTAACAAAGACCTGTAGCTGCTCCTAGTAGCCATCCTTTTGTTTGACCTTTTCCTCCTGATACAAATCCTCCGATGAACAATGTGAGGAAAGATAAAATTAAAACAGGTAAGTAAATGGATTGTTCGTTAAGGTTGGTGAATTTTAATAAAAGAGAAAATAAAAGCCCAACCATAAGCGCCAGTACCAAAATCGTTCCTACCCCGAATAAAACGGCACTTCCCATTCGTCTACTGTCCATGATGCACGCCTCCTTTTAGCGGTTGGATAATGTAGATACCTTTAGTACGAGCATATTCAGCTTGTTCCGAAAATAGAATTACAGATTTGCTGTCATGTTTTTTATCTACTTGTACACACTATGTGGTGATACATGTTGAGACGGAGGTTATAAACATGGAGTTGCTCATCATTGTCGCGCGTACGGTTCTTTTGTACTTTATCATTTTAGTCATTTTTCGATTGATGGGAAAAAGAGAAATAGGCGAATTGAGCATTTTAGATCTCGTTGTGTTCATCATGATTGCAGAAATGGCGGTATTGGCCATCGAGGAGCCGAAAGATCCGTTAATTCACACGATTTTACCGATGGTTGTTCTGTTTGTAATTCAAGTGGGATTAGCTTATTGGTCATTAAAAAACCAAAAAGTAAGAGAGTTGCTTGATGGGAAGCCTAGCGTAATTATTGAGCACGGAAAAATTAATGAAGAAGAAATGAAAAAACAGCGTTACAATTTTAATGATTTGCTCGTCCAGCTTCGGGATAAAAACATTAAGAACATTGCAGATGTGGAATTTGCCATTTTAGAGCCGTCTGGAAAGCTGTCTGTCTTTGAAAAAGAAGAACAGCATAAACGAAAAAAACAGCCAACGAGCTTAAATCTTCCCTTCATTGTGGATGGAATCATTCAAGAGAATCACCTAGCACGTGAAGATAAAACCCATTTATGGCTTCGGCAAGAATTGCGGAAACTCGGTTACAAGGATATAAAGCAAATTTCATATTGCAGCTATAACAACGGTGTCTTCTATATCGATTTAAAAGATGAATGAACAGCCCGAACTGAAAGCATCGTGTATATGTTTTCGGTTCGGGCTGTTGCTATTGGTTCGTCGTTATCGAGTCAAACTGTTCTATCGTTTTCGGAACGGATTTAAAGCAGAAAAGCGCCGGATTTCCTCCTTCGTAACTAGTTTGAATAGGTAGAGCAAGAGGAAATAGATGATGGACGTCATGGAAATAGCTGCAAGGGTGTTAAGGGCTAAGTTTCCTTTTTCCAGAAACGGCATATAAGTAAAATGGGCGATGAATCCAGTTAAAATCATCACGATAAACCCTTTCACATAATCGGCAATATGAAGTTTATAGGATATAGCTTTCATAACTGTCGAGAGGTGAAGAAGTGTGACAAGCATGATGCCAATGACGATGGCAAGCGCAGCGCCCATAATGCCAAAACCTGGTCTTGTCGCCAGCATGAAAATTAACGCAATCTTAACAGCGGCGCCAATAAAGCTGTTCATCATCGCAGCCTGTGCCAGATTTAAAGCCTGTAGTACCGCTTGTAGAGGGCCTTGGAAGTAATAAAAAATAAAAAATGGCGCCATAACTTGAACGAAAACAGCTGCTTTCGCAGAGCCGTACATGAGTTGCATGACTGGTTCTGCGAAAATATATAGCACAACAACAGCCAGTCCTCCTGTCACGAATGACAAGCGCAATGCCTGATGAAGCCGATGTTGAATTTGTAAAAAATATTTCTGGGCCATTGCTTCACTAATGGCGGGAACGAGAGAGGTGGAAAGCGAAACGGTAATAAAAGAAGGGAGCATGAGAAGGGGTAGAGCAAATCCAGTTAATTCCCCGTACTGTTTAGTCGCTGTAATCGTTGTCACCCCCGCGATGGCTAGACTTTGAGCAACAACAATCGGTTCTAAAAACCAAGAGATGGATCCAATCATTCTGCTTCCTGTTGTCGGCAAGGCAATGCTCATTAATTCGTAAAATGTGACTTTTCCGCTTTTTAACGATTGGAAAAAACGTGGGCGAACTTTAACGTGTTTTTTTAATTTGAACATGAACAACATATATATCAAAGATGCGAGCTCCCCGAAGACGGCTGATAGCATAGCGCCTGCCGCGGCATATTCAATTCCGTATGGGAGAAACGCTTTTGTGCAGACAGCGACAAGTAAAATCCGAACAATTTGTTCAATTACTTGAGAATAAGCAGCAGGCTTCATTTGCTGTCTTCCGTGGAAATAACCGCGAATGATGGAAGAAACTGCGATAATAGGAATAACAGGCGTAATGGCAATAAGCGGATAGTAGGTACGTTCGTCTGTAAAAAACGTTTTCGCAATGAGAGGGGCCATTACAACTAATAAAACGGTAAAAATGACGCTTAGTATGGATGTAAGGGAAAGAGAAACAATTAAAATCTTTTTTATTTTTCGTCTATCATTTAGTGCCTCGGCTTCCGCCACTAGCTTCGAAATGGCTACGGGCAAGCCAAGCTGTGTAGCTGTTATAATAAGAAACATCGTAGGGACAGCCATCATGAACAGTCCTACACCTTCATCTCCAATTAACCGTGCAATCACGATTCGATTAATAAATCCAAGTACACGTGTAATTAATCCAGCAAGGATTAAAATGAGCGTACCTTTCAAAAATTTAGACATGCTATACTCCCTGCCTTCTCAAACGATTTATTATTTTATACAATGAAAATATATGCAAGTCCCATGGCCAAGCATGACAGTTATCTAAATCTACAGTCATCCTTTTACAGCGTGAAGAAGTTATCCTCTTAAGAGGAAGGATAACCGAATGAATCAATGAGCGGAGGATGAAGACGTCAAAATTATAAGGGAGATTGGAAACAGAAAAGCTGGACGATAATGAAAAAAGCGCGTGATGTAAGTGCGAAATGAAGAGGGTGGGTTGGATGTTGAATGAAGGAGCAAGGCAGCTGCGGACAAAAGCACAGCCGGCAATTCAAAGTAAAATGGAAGAATTCCAATTAATAGGGTATGGTCATATTGAAGAAAAACAAATATGGGATTATTTAGAAAATAAAAAATGGAAAAAAGATGAGGGAGACAAAATGCTCCATCAGATTATTAACGATATCATGACCGTTAAAGCAGGGGATATCATTAATTTTATGGCCATGCAATCATATAAAAATACCTCTTTTGAAAAAGAGGATTTTATGGAAGAATGGAAGGACTTATTGAAATAAAGATAAGAAAAGCTTGTTTGACAGGTTTGTTTTTATGAATGATAATAGGAATATTGGTGAGTTACTTTCCTTATTTTCTCAGCATGTTCTTGCTTACATAAGAAGGAGGATTTTTTACGAATGGTAAAGAGAGGACGTATCGTTGCGTTCTTCCTCTTAGTGCTGCTTATTTTTGGCACAATGGGAGCGACAGTCAGCGACATTACAAATCGAATTAAGCTCGGCCTGGACCTTCAAGGCGGCTTTGAAGTGTTATATGAAGTGAAGCCGGCTAAAGAGGGCGATGTCATTAATCAAGAAGTGCTGAATAGCACTGTGCAAGCGTTGGACAAGCGTATTAACGTACTGGGAGTGAGTGAGCCCAGCATTCAGATTGAAGGCGAAAATCGCATTCGTGTTCAACTCGCGGGCGTAAAGGATCAAAACAAAGCTCGTGAACTTCTATCTACTCAAGCGAAATTATCATTCCGTGATGTGAATGATCAATTATTGATGGATGGAACAGATTTGGCGCAAAATGGTGCCCAGCAATCGTTTGATGAAACAGGTCAACCGAATGTGGCACTTAAATTGAATAGTGCAGAGAAGTTCAAACAAGTGACAGAGCAAGTGCTCAGCATGGGTTCACCAAACAACCTTCTTGTTATTTGGCTTGATTATGAGGAAGGAAAAGATTCCTTCCAAGCGCAAACAGGACAACAAGAGCCGAAATATTTATCCGCAGCATCTGTAAACCAAGTATTCAACACTGATGAAGTGACGATTACTGGAAGCTTCACGGTACAAGAAGCGCAAGAGTTAGCGAATTTATTGAACGCAGGTGCATTACCAGTTGAATTAGAGGAAATGTATTCTACATCGGTCGGTGCTCAGTTTGGTGAAAAAGCTCTTGATAAAATGATTAATGCAGGATTTATCGGGGTTGGAATTGTCTTTTTATTTATGCTTTTTTACTATCGTTTACCAGGCTTAATTGCAGTCATCACATTAAGCATCTACGTATACCTTATTTTACTTGTGTTTGACTGGATGAACGGGGTTCTGACGCTTCCTGGTATTGCAGCCCTTCTCTTAGGGGTAGGGATGGCGGTAGATGCCAATATTATCACATATGAACGGATTAAAGATGAACTGAAGTCAGGGAAGTCGGTCATTTCCGCTTATCGAGCAGGTAACCGACGCTCGCTGACGACCATTTTAGATGCCAATATTACGACCCTTTTGGCAGCAGGTGTGCTGTTTGCGTATGGTACAAGCTCTGTTAAAGGATTTGCGACGATGCTTATCATCAGTATCTTGGCAAGCTTTATTACCGCGGTATACGGAACGAGGTTGTTCTTAGGGCTATGGGTCAACAGTCGCATCTTAAATAAAAAACCTTCTTTCTTCGGTGTGAAACCTTCTGATATTCAAGATTTATCAAAAGATGATGGAAATCAAGAGATTCCAACACGATTTGACCGCCTTGACTTTGTTAAATATAAAAAGGTATTCTTTACCTTCTCGATTGTTATTACGGTTTTAGGTGTGTTGTCTCTTGCCATATTCAAACTGAATTTAGGGATTGACTTTGCGAGTGGAACACGTGTTGAAATTACAGCAACAGAAGTTGTTTCCGCTGATAGCATTAAAGAAGAGCTAAAAAATCTTGATTTAGAACCGAAAGATGTTGTCATCTCTGGTAATAACAATGATGTTGGGGTGGCTCGTTTTATTGGGGTTCTTTCAAAAGACGATATCGGAGAATTGAAAACATATTTCAAAGAGAAATATGGAGCAGAACCGAATGTTAGCACGGTTTCGCCGACAGTCGGAAAAGAATTAGCCCGCAATGCTTTGATTGCTGTGTTGATTGCATCAATCGGCATTATTTTATACGTATCTGTGCGCTTCGAGTTTTACATGGCGTTAGCAGCTGTTATTGCGTTGCTGCATGATGCATTCTTTATGATTTCGTTCTTTAGCCTTTCACGTTTAGAAGTGGATTTAACGTTCATTGCTGCTGTTTTGACTATTATTGGTTATTCAATCAATGATACGATTGTTACGTTTGACCGTATTCGTGAACATATGAACGATAGAAAGGTGAAGACGAAAGAAGATTTAGTTTACATTGTGAATCGAAGCTTGCGAGAAACGTTTGCTCGCTCCATTAACACAGTGTTGACGGTAATCTTCACCGTTGTAGCCCTTATTTTCTTTGGAAGCGAAGCAATCTTAAACTTCTCTATTGCTTTACTTGTTGGATTAACACTAGGGGTATACTCTTCCTTATTTATTGCCGCACAGCTATGGCTTGTATGGAAGACAAAATCTTTAAATAAACCGCGTAAAATTGAAGAAGACATCATTGAACCATAATTCAATGCTAAGCCGCAAGGAAATTTCTTGCGGCTTTTTTGTGTAAAAGAAGAGAAAAGCGGGAAATCTTCATGTCATGGGAAAAGTCGGGTATTCTATATACTGTTAGTGATGCTCATTTAAAAGAGGTGTGGAATGTGAATAAAGAAGAGCGGTTTAAGCAAGCCCAGTTCGCAGCGATGATAGGGATTGTTGGCAATATTATATTAGCCGGCATTAAATGGTGGGCTGGCGTTGTCTCAAACAGTCGTGCCCTTGTAGCAGATGCGGTTCACTCAGCATCCGATGTGGCTGGTTCTTTGGCGGTTTACATAGGGGTAAAAGTAGCAAAGGAGCCGCCTGATGAGGATCACCCGTATGGACATGGCAAGGCCGAATCGATTGCAGCCATTATTGTAGCTGTTTTGTTGTTTATTGTAGGGATTGAGATCTTCAAATCTTCCGTTGAAGCGTTTTTTGAACCGATTGAACCTCCGAAAATGCTCGCTATTTATGCTACATTGCTGTCAATTATCGTGAAAGAAGGCATGTTTCGTTATAAATATAAGTTAGGGAAACGAATTAAAAGCGACGCGATTATTATTAATGCTTATGAGCACCGTTCAGACGTGTTTTCATCTATCGCAGCTTTAATTGGAATCGGGGCAGCCATTCTTGGTGAACGAATTGGTGTACCTTGGCTTGTCTATGCAGACCCGATGGCTGGTCTCCTTGTGTCGTTTCTGGTATTAAAGATGGCATGGCAGCTTGGCTCACAATCCATCCACAATACATTGGACCATGTCCTTCATTACGAAGATACTCTTCAGCTGAGAGAAATGGTCATGGCAGTACCGGGGGTGAAGAAACTAACGTCCTTTCAGGCAAGGGAACATGGCCATTATGTTATCATTGATTTAAAGATTTCAGTAGATCCGATGATTACGGTAGAAGAAGGGCACCGAATCGGAAAAGCGGTGAAAATGAAGCTGATGGAAGAGCCAAACATTCAAGATGTATTAGTGCATATTAATCCTTATTCAGAGGATTGATAACTATCAAGCATCGTTCCATTGCCGGTCCGCATCCACTCTAGTATAATAATGTGGGTTAAGGGGTGAGGATATGCTGAAATCAAAAAAACGATGGAGGATTCAACAGACAAATCATGAACTGATTGAACAGTTTGTGACAACCCTCGAGATTACACCTCTCGTTGCTTCACTGTTAATTAATCGCGGCATTACGACAATTGAATCTGCGGAACAGTTTTTAAAGATAGATCAACAATCATTCTATGATCCATTTTTATTGGATGGAATGAATGAAGCGGTGGAACGAATTAAACAAGCAATTGAACATCATGAAAAGATTATGATATTTGGCGACTACGATGCGGATGGGGTCAGTAGTACATCTGTTCTGCTGACAGCTTTAACTATGATGGGGGCGGACGTCGATTTTTATATTCCAAACCGTTTTACAGAAGGGTACGGACCGAATGAGTCAGCTTTTCGTTTGATTAGTGAACAAGGCTATCAGCTCGTTATTACGGTCGATACAGGAATATCGGCCGTTCATGAAGCCGCTTTGGCGAAAGAGCTTGGCTTTGACTTAATTATTACAGACCATCATGAACCAGGCCCGGAGCTTCCAGAAGCGTATGCCATTATCCATCCGAAAAAGCCTGGCAGCCACTATCCATTTAAAGAATTGGCGGGTGTTGGTGTTGCTTTTAAACTTGCTCATGCTTTACTTGGGGAAGTGCCAGAGCATTTGCTAGAGCTTGCTGTCATTGGAACGATTGCCGATTTGGTGCCGCTGCAAGGTGAAAACCGTCTTATTGCAAGCAAAGGATTGAAGCATTTACAGCGAACGAACCGTCCTGGCATTCAGGCGCTCTTGCGCGTATGTGGTGTTAAGCAGGAAGACATCAATGAAGATACAATTGGGTTTGCTATCGGTCCGCGTATTAATGCGGTTGGTCGTTTGCAATCGGCAGATCCGGCCGTTCATTTGCTTATGACGACAAATGAAAGCGAAGCGAGGGAACTTGCAGAAGAAATTGACGGATTAAATAAAGAGAGACAGCAGTTAGTCAATGAAATGACGGAAGAAGCGATTTCTATCGTTGAAAATCTGTATCCCCCTGAAGAAAATGGTGTGCTTATTATTGCCCAAGAAGGCTGGAATGCTGGGGTAGTCGGCATTGTGGCTTCACGTTTAGTGGAACGTTTTTATCGTCCGACTATTGTGTTAAGCATCGATTCTGAAAAAGGCATGGCCAAAGGCTCTGCCCGAAGCATTGAAGGCTTCGATTTATTTGCTAATTTATCAACATGCCGAGATATTTTGCCCCACTTTGGCGGTCATCCAATGGCAGCTGGGATGACCTTGCAAATGCAGGATGTCGATGAATTAAGAAGCCGCTTGAACACACTAGCGTACGAAAAACTGACCGAAGAGGATTTTATTCCCATTACTATGGTCGATACTGTTTGTCAGGTAGAAGATATTACTCTTTCCGCCATTGAACAGCTACGAAAACTGGCTCCTTTCGGCATGAGCAATACGAAACCGAAAGTACTCGTAGAAAATGTCCATATTTCATCCATTCGAAAAATTGGAGCCGATCAAACTCATTTGAAATTGACGTTTGAAGAAGACGGGAAAACAGTAGACGGAGTTGGTTTCGGTTTAGGTCGTTTATATGATGAAATATCCCCCATTTCGAAAATTTCCCTTGTGGGCGAGTTGACGATTAACGAATGGAATAATATGCGAAAGCCGCAGTTAATGATTGAAGATATTGGCGTTAGCGAGTGGCAGCTGTTTGATTATCGAAGCGTAAGAAGTACAGAACAATTTTTTAAATCCATGTTCACAACAGATATGACGGTCGTTTATTTTGCTGAAGAGACGATTACAGAAAACGACAAGCAAACGTTTGGGGAGCATCTCGTCTATATTCCAGGGATGGAAGCAGCGTCCGCTTTTGATTCAAATGAAAAACAGGTAGTGTTACTGGACTTGCCTTCCTCTATGGAGCTTATAGAAACGCTTTTCCGGAGTGGAACACCTTCACGGATTTATACCGTATTTCTATCAAAAGAGGACCATTATTTTCACACGATTCCAACACGCGATCATTTTAAATGGTATTATGCGTTTTTGGCGAAAAACAGTCCATTTGATTTGAATCGTTATAAAGAGGAACTAGCGATCCGAAAAGGGTGGTCAAAAGATACAATTGATTTCATGTCAAAGGTGTTTTTTGAATTAGAATTTGTTACAATAAAAAATGGTCTCATTTCGTTGATGAAAAATGGAGCAAAACGTGATTTAATAGAATCTGCGACTTATCGTCGCAAACAAGAACAAATTCAGTTGGAGAAAAAATTTGTATACACATCGTATGGCCAACTGAAGCAGTTGTTTGATGAGATACTGAACAACTGCGAAATTGATGAGGAGGCAACAAATTAATGGATTTCAAGCAATATATAACAATCGTGCCGGATTGGCCAAAGCCGGGCATTATCTTTAAAGATATCACAACGTTGATGGATAATGGCGAAGCGTATAAAGCAGCAACAGATGAAATCGTGAAATACGCAAAAGAAAAGGAAATTGATATCGTCGTAGGCCCAGAGGCGCGCGGCTTTATCATTGGATGCCCAGTTGCGTATTCTTTAGGTGTGGGCTTTGCACCGGTTCGTAAAGAAGGCAAACTTCCGCGTGAAGTCATTAAAGTTGAGTATGGTCTTGAGTACGGAAAAGATGTTCTCACGATGCATAAAGATGCCATTAAACCTGGACAACGTGTATTAATTACAGATGACTTATTGGCAACTGGCGGCACGATTGAAGCGACAATTAAACTTGTTGAGCAACTTGGCGGAATTGTTGTAGGTACGGCATTTTTAATTGAGCTGTCAGAATTAAACGGCCGTGACAAATTAAACGGCTACGATGTCTTTACATTAATGAACTATTAATAAGAATTGCCGAAGAACCCAAAAAGTTCTTTGGATGCGTTCAATTCAAATGAACACAGGAAATCACCTTTTACCATTGTTTATGAATGGTAAAAGGTGATTTCTGTTTATCCCGAAATGTTTATGAGCAAGATGAAACGGAAGGTGTCTGAAAAATCTTTCGAGAAATGCTTTACATCTTTGAACATTTTCATGATAATAGTTACAATATGAATTTATAAAATGACATTATAGACCCTTTCAATGATGGAAGGTTTATTTTATTGATAAAAGGTGATTTCATGGCAAATGAGCAAGTGTTAACAGCTGAACAAGTAATTGAGAATGCTGGGAAATATTTGTTTGGTGATGATATAGACTTAGTAGCAAAAGCCTATCAATTTGCAAAAGATGCTCATAGTGAGCAATATCGCAAATCAGGGGAGCCGTATATCATTCACCCAATTCAAGTAGCAGGGATTTTGGTTGATTTAGAGTTGGATCCAACGACCATTGCAGCGGGATTTTTACATGATGTGGTAGAAGATACAGATGTTACACTTGAACAATTAAGAGACACATTTAACGATGACGTTGCCATGTTAGTCGATGGTGTGACCAAACTCGGAAAAATTAAATATAAGTCAAAAGAAGAGCAACAGGCGGAAAATCATCGCAAAATGTTTGTAGCGATGGCTCGTGATATTCGTGTCATTTTAATTAAGTTGGCAGACCGTTTGCACAATATGCGTACGCTAAAGCACTTGCCTCAAGAAAAGCAGCGCCGTATTGCCAATGAAACGTTGGAAATTTTTGCGCCGCTTGCTCATCGTCTCGGGATTTCCAAAATTAAATGGGAATTAGAAGATACGGCTTTGCGCTATTTAAATCCGCAACAATATTACCGGATTGTCAATTTAATGAAACAAAAGCGTGCAGAGCGCGAGCAATACATTGAAGAAGTGATTGACGAAGTACGGGGACGGGTGAACGAAGTTTCCATTAAAGCGGAAATTTCGGGGAGACCCAAACATATTTATTCTATTTACCGAAAAATGGCGTTGCAAAACAAACAATTTAATGAGATTTATGATTTGCTGGCGGTTCGGATTATCGTTAATAGCATTAAAGATTGTTATGCCGTATTAGGTATTATTCATACATGCTGGAAACCAATGCCGGGCCGGTTTAAAGATTATATAGCGATGCCGAAACCAAACATGTACCAATCTCTTCATACAACGGTTATTGGACCTAAAGGTGATCCGCTAGAAGTGCAGATCCGTACAGTCGATATGCATCATATTGCTGAATACGGGGTAGCGGCACACTGGGCCTATAAAGAAGGGAAAACCGTGAATGATCCTGCTTCTTTTGAGGACAAGCTCACATGGTTCAGAGAAATACTAGAATTCCAAAATGAGTCCACAAATGCAGAAGAGTTTATGGAATCATTAAAGGTCGATTTGTTTTCGGATATGGTGTACATTTTTACGCCGAAGGGAGATGTTATTGAACTTCCTGCGGGATCTGTTCCAATCGATTTTGCTTACCGCATCCATTCAGAAATCGGCAACAAAACAATTGGTGCGAAAGTAAACGGCAAGATGGTGACGCTTGATTTCAAATTGAAAACCGGTGACATCATTGAAATTTTAACATCGAAGCATTCATACGGACCAAGCCAAGATTGGTTAAAACTTTCTCAAACTTCTCAGGCGAAAAATAAAATCCGTCAATTTTTCAAAAAGCAGCGTCGTGAAGAAAACATTGAAAAAGGAAAAGAGCTTGTTGAAAAAGAAATCCGTAATTCCGACTTTGATTTTAAAGAAGTGCTTACTCAAGATAACCTAAAAAGAGTGGCAGAGAAATTTAACTTTTCCAATGAAGAAGATATGTATGCCGCCGTTGGCTATAACGGTATTACAGCTGCTCAAATTGCGAACCGTCTAACCGAAAAATGGCGAAAACAGCGGGACCAAGAGCAAGAAATTAAAGAAATTATGAATGAAAGCAAGCCAGCTCTAAAAGGGAAAAGACGAGATTCTGGTGTAGTTGTTCAAGGAATTGATAACTTATTAATTCGTTTATCCAAATGCTGTAACCCTGTACCTGGAGATGAAATTGTCGGATTTATCACAAAAGGACGCGGGGTATCTGTTCACCGCAGCGATTGCTTGAATGTTCATACAGGAGAAGCGGAAAACCGTCTTATCGCAGTGGAATGGGAGTCTCACATTAAAGAGGGCAGGGAATTCAATGTTGAAATTGAAATTTCCGGTTTTGACCGCCGAGGTTTGTTGAATGAGGTCTTGCAAGCTGTCAATGAAACCAAGACAAACATTTCGGCTGTGTCAGGGAGATCTGATCGGAATAAGATGGCTACCATCAATATGTCGATTTCCATTCAAAATATTAATCACCTTCATAAGGTGGTCGAGCGGATTAAGCAAATCCGGGATATTTATTCAGTACGAAGAATTATGCATTAGAAAGGATTTTTCTCTATGCGTGTAGTAGTTCAGCGAGCAAAAAATGCAAAGGTAGTGGTCGAAGGAAATACGGTAGGCGCTATCGATCAAGGAGTCATGCTGTTAGTGGGGGTTACCCATTCGGATACGGCAGAGGATGCGGCTTATATCGCAGAAAAAGTGGCGAATTTGCGTATCTTTGAAGATGAATCTGGAAAGATGAACTTGTCTCTATTAGACATAGGCGGGGAAGTGCTATCGGTTTCCCAATTTACCTTATATGGAGATTGCCGAAAAGGCAGACGCCCTAATTTCATGGACGCGGCTAAACCTGACTATGCGAATGACATTTATGAGCAATTTAATGAAGAGCTAAGAAAAAAAGGCTTAAAGGTAGAAACTGGGATATTCGGTGCTATGATGGATGTCCAATTTACCAATGATGGCCCTGTTACGCTCATTATAGAAAGTAAATAAAGAAGATGGACAAAAGACCTTTCGCTCCAACGTGTAGAAAGCCACACGTTTGGGAGAAAGGTCTTTTTGTTGTTTAGGACGCTTCTTTTGAAAAATAGACGGCGAGTCCTTTAATAATGGCCGTCACGGCATTGTATTGAAATTCTTTTGTCTGCAAATGTTGTTCTTCCCTTTCGTGACTTAAAAAGCCAAGCTCCAGCAAGGCGGCAGGTTGAGCATTTTCGCGAAGGACATAATAATCACCGCTACGTGCATGTTTATCGGCAAAGGCGGTGAGCGAAATTAATTCATCATGAATATTTTCCGCAAGCTGTGCGTGTTTGTCGTAGTAAGTGATGATCCCCTTTAAAGAAGTGTCAGGTGAGCTATTATAGTGAATGCTTAAAAAAACGTCGGCTTTGTTTTCTTCGGCGATGGCCACCCTTTCTTCCAGTGAAATGTATTGGTCGGTTGAACGGGTCAAAATGACAGTTGCGCCGAGTGTTTGTAATCGTTTTTCAAGCAGTTTCGCAGTAATCAAATTTAAATCTTTTTCAAGTGTAGAGGCAAACGTTCCGGTTGCGCCTTTATCGTGTCCACCGTGCCCAGGGTCAATGACGATGGTTTTATTTTCAAGTGTAGACAGTGAGGCGCCATACAAGTCTTGCAGTTGTAAAGCAGAGGAAAAGGTGAGGTACTGCTGATTGAAGGGAGAATCGGGAATGTCTGGTAAAGAACCGACGTAACGCTCGGCTACCCATCCCTTTAGACCGCTCGTTAATTGTACATGATACCAGTCCTTTTCCCTTTCTAAAACCGATAAAATACTTCCGTGTCTTACTTTTTCCACGATTTCATAAGTTGTACTTGGACCACTCCGGACATTTAGCACATTCACCTTAACGGATACAAATTCACTTTGGGCATTCGTTTCCGGCTGGAAAGTTAAAAAAAAGAGGCAGAGCCCGAACAGAGCATAAAGTAAAAGTTTTTTATATTTAGCCATAACACCGGCAACTCCTTTTCCTTTATTTGTCACTTACTATTTCTAGGGAAAACGGAAAATTCCTGTAAGTTCCCACGGAAAAATGGAAAGGATATGAAAGTAGACCATCGTTCATTCATTGACAGGAAAGAAGGGGATTTGATGAAATTCAGTTCTAAAGGGGAACAGTCATTCACGCATCGAAATCAAATGTTTGGAGTGAATTTTCACGATTTTATCCAGCGGGAAGCGACGACGACTCCAGTTGAATTGGCATCGGAATTTGGCCTGACGTTGCGAGATGTTCAAGCGCTGAAGAAGAATTTGTCACGTTCCTGAACAACAAAGGAAATGTGGAAGGTGTAACGGTCGAAAAATGCTTTTGTTGATGCTTTCTGGAACGTAAATTAAGTGCTTGACAATTCGGAATTTCATTCGTAATATAGTAGACAATTGCTATCATTCTACATACGAATAAAGACCAGTAAAAAACCGTTGACAGAGAAAAGTAGTTGAGATTACACATGGAAAAGAGAGGAAATGTCTGAGGCTGAAAACATTTCTACATGATGACTGAACGAATGAACACTCTCGAGGTTTCTCTCTGAAAAGCGATTGTTAGCTTAGTAGGAGTTGAACGTATTCAGGCGTTAACGACTTAAGTGGGAGCAGTGCATATTGGCTGCTTCAATTAGGGTGGTACCACGAGAAAAATAACTCTCGTCCCTACATATTATTTGTGTAGGGATGGGGGTTTTTTGTTTTTTTAAGCCTTATGACAACAAATGGTCTTTGGCGAAGCTTTTTAAGAAAGCTGGAAAAAAGAAAGTAGGAGGCACACAGGACTTATGTCTATTCAAATTCCAAGAGGTACACAAGATATTCTTCCAGGCACTGTGGAACTTTGGCAGTATGTGGAGGAGCAGGCGAGAAAGATTTGCCGCACGTTTAACTATAAAGAAATTCGCACACCGATGTTTGAACATACGGAATTATTTCAACGCGGTGTAGGAGATACAACAGATATCGTTCAAAAAGAAATGTACACATTTGAAGATCGCGGGGGCCGTAATTTAACGCTTCGTCCAGAAGGGACAGCTGCTGTTGTTCGTTCGTTTGTGGAACAGAAAATGTTTGGAAGTCCTAATCAGCCGACAAAGCTATTTTATATCGGGCCAATGTTCCGCTATGAACGCCCTCAAGCAGGACGTTTCCGTCAATTTGTACAGTTTGGCGTAGAAGCATTAGGAAGCAGCGATCCAGCAATTGATGCAGAAGTAATGGCGTTGGCGATGCAATTTTATCAATCGCTTGGATTGAAAAAATTACGTCTTGTCGTTAACAGTTTAGGGGACGCAGAAAGTCGTCAGGCACACCGCCAAGCACTTATTGAACATTTCTCCCCAAGAATCGGAGAATTTTGTGCAGACTGCCAAAGTCGTGTAGAGAAAAATCCGCTTCGCATTCTTGACTGTAAAAAAGACCGAGATCATGAACTGATGAAAACAGCTCCGTCCATCTTTGATTATTTAAATGAGTATTCCAAACAGTACTTTGAAAAGGTGCAGCAATATTTGACGAATTTGCAAATTGAGTTTGTCGTTGATCCAAATCTTGTGCGCGGTCTTGATTATTATAATCATACAGCATTTGAAATTATGAGTGATGCGGAAGGGTTCGGGTCGATTACAACGCTTTGCGGAGGCGGACGATACAATGGCCTCGTTCAAGACATTGGCGGTCCCGAAACACCGGGAATCGGTTTTGCTTTAAGTATTGAGCGCTTGCTGGCGGCTCTTGAAGCAGAAAACGTGGAGCTGCCAATTCAAGAAAGCATTGATTGTTATGTTGTGGCAATGGGCGATGCAGCGAAAGATGAAGCAGTATCCATTGTGAACCATTTACGCATGGGCGGCTTTATTACCGAGAAAGATTACCAAGATAAAAAAATGAAAGCCCAGTTTAAAGCGGCTGACCGATTAAAAGCTCGTTTTGTCATTGTGCTTGGAGACGAAGAGCTGGACAAGCAAGTGGTCAATGTAAAAAGCATGGAAACGGGCGAACAGCAAGAAGTAGCAATTGCTGAACTGATGACATATTTAAAGGGATTACAATAAAGGGGGACATTCATCATGCAAGAAAGATCATATTATTGCGGAGAAGTAACAGAAAAAGCGATTGGTGAATCCGTTAAATTAAAAGGGTGGGTTCAAAAACGTCGTGACTTAGGTGGACTTATTTTTATTGATCTTCGTGACCGTGCCGGCATCGTTCAAGTGGTGTTCAATCCAGAAGTGTCAGAAGAAGCGTTGAAAGTAGCAGAAAGCGTACGTAACGAATTTGTTCTTCATATTGAAGGGACGGTCGTGGCGCGTGAAGAGAATACAATCAACAACAATTTAAAAACAGGAAAAATTGAAGTGCACGCTAGCCAAATTACAGTGTTGAACAAGGCGAAAACACCACCGTTTATGATTGAAGATAAAACGGATGTCGCAGAAGATGTTCGATTAAAATATCGCTATTTGGATTTGCGTCGCCCGATGATGTTTGAAACATTGAAAATGCGCAGTGACGTAACAAAGACTATTCGTAACTATTTAGACGATAACGACTTTTTAGATGTGGAAACGCCGATTTTAACGAAAAGTACACCAGAAGGAGCACGTGATTACTTAGTGCCGAGCCGTGTGCATCCTGGTGAGTTTTATGCACTCCCACAGTCACCGCAAATTTTCAAACAGTTGCTAATGGTTTCCGGTGTAGAGCGTTATTACCAAATTGCCCGCTGCTTCCGTGATGAAGATTTACGTGCAGACCGTCAGCCAGAATTTACGCAAGTCGATATTGAAACATCTTTCCTCACACAAGATGAGATTATCGCGTTAACAGAGAAAATGATGGTTCAAGTGATGAAGGATGTAAAAGGGATTGATGTACCGGCGCCATTTCCACGTATGGCTTATGATGAAGCAATGAGCCGTTATGGTTCTGATAAACCGGATACGCGCTTTGGGATGGAGTTAGTAGACTTATCTGAGTTTGTGAAAGACTGCGGCTTCAAAGTGTTCAGTGGTGCAGTTCAAAACGGCGGACAAGTTAAAGCGATTAATGTAAAAGGTGCAGCTGCTAACTACTCGCGTAAAGATATTGACAGTTTACAGGAATATGCGGGAGTATACGGGGCAAAAGGGTTAGCATGGTTGAAAGTGGAAGAAGACGGCTTAAAAGGTCCAATCGCTAAATTCTTTAATGAAGACGAGCAACAGCAATTTATTAAAGCACTAGATGCGGCTCCTGGAGATTTACTATTATTCGTCGCAGATAAAAAGAACGTTGTAGCAGATGCTCTAGGCGCTCTTCGTCTAAAGCTTGGAAAAGAACTTCGTTTAATCGATGAAACGAAATTCAACTTTTTATGGGTAACAGATTGGCCACTTCTTGAGTACGATGAGGCAGAAGGTCGTTATTACGCAGCGCATCATCCATTTACGATGCCTGTTCGCGATGATTTATCTTACTTAGATACAGACCCAGGAAAAGTGCGCGCTCAAGCATATGACCTTGTGTTAAACGGTTATGAGCTTGGAGGAGGATCATTGCGTATTTACGAACGTGATATTCAAGAGAAGATGTTCCAAGTTCTTGGCTTTACACTTGAGCAAGCTCAAGAGCAGTTCGGTTTCTTACTTGAAGCGTTCGAATATGGAACGCCTCCGCATGGCGGAATTGCCCTTGGTCTTGACCGTCTTGTTATGCTATTAGCAGGACGTACGAACTTGCGTGATACGATTGCTTTCCCGAAAACGGCAAGCGCGAGCTGCGTGCTGACCGATGCTCCTGGAGAAGTAAGTACGGCTCAATTAGATGAGCTTCATCTAGAAACACGCGTTAAAAAAAGTGAGTAATCGTTTTCTTTTGCTCGCTTGAAAACGAATTTATTCTATGATAAGATACTGTCAAGAAACAAGAAGTCCTGATGTGTTCGTCTTATAACCTATTGTTTTGACCGAACAATAAGTTATAAGGGAGCTCGGAGTTTTTTGTCAGCGTGAATGCCTTTTTCACAGGGACTCACAACGATGGAAACAGAGCACCCACCTGCTGTGAGCGGGTTCAAAACGAAGGCATCTGAAGACGGCACGATTGGGACTTTCTTTGACTTGATTCGTATATTTAACCCTATGCAGCACAATTGCATAGGGTTTTCATATGCAATTTCTAAAGAGGTAAAAACCAATCGAGTTAGTAGTATTAACAAAAAAGTATGATATAGTCAAACTTTAAACAAATACTACACAAGAATCAGAAAAATAACGGAGTGTGAAACAAATGCTGCATCAATTTTCGCGCAATGAACTTGCGATAGGAAAAGAAGGGTTAGATAAATTGAAAGGGAGCACCGTTGCGGTTCTCGGAATCGGCGGAGTTGGATCGTTTTCGGCAGAAGCATTAGCCCGTTCAGGTGTTGGTCGCCTTGTGCTAGTCGATAAAGATGATGTCGACATTACAAATGTTAACCGTCAAATCCATGCCCTCTTGTCTACAGTCGGGCGCCAAAAAGTAGAATTAATGAAAGAGCGTATTGCCGACATTAATCCAGAATGTGAAGTGATCGCGCTTAAAATGTTTTATACAGAAGAGACATATGAAGAATTTTTTAGCTATGGCTTAGATTATGTTATTGATGCTTCTGATACCATTTCGTACAAAATTCACTTGATGAAGGAATGTTTACGACGCAACATTCCGATTATCTCTAGTATGGGTGCGGCGAACAAAATGGATCCGACGCGTTTCCGTATTGCGGATATTTCCAAAACACATACAGACCCAATTGCAAAAGTCGTTCGCACTCGCTTGCGCAAAGAAGGAATTAAAAAGGGCATCAAGGTGGTCTTCTCTGATGAAAGCCCAATTGTCACTCGTGAAGAGGTGCGCCAAGTAGTTGGAAACGACAAAGCACAAATTCGTAAAGCGAAAATGCCGCCGTCTTCTAATGCGTTCGTGCCGTCTGTCGCTGGTTTAATTATGGGAGGACATGTTGTAACAGAATTGTTAAGCGATATTACGATTTACCGTGTCGGTCAAGATCCGAAATAAAAAAGCTTGTCAGCCGTGTGGCTGACAAGCTTTTGTTATGTTTGAATGATTAGTGCTTCGTCTGTTTCATCAGGTAGGAAAGGGAGAGGTTCATCATCCTCTAAAGAAACAATTCGCTCAGCTCGCTGCATAATGGCAAGGAGTGTGCGGTAGTCTTCTTGAACGATGGCTTGCTGTTTCTGCAAAGAGGCTAATTTCGCTTCTAACTGTTCCTTTTGAATAGCCAGCTCTTTATTGGCAAAGCGAAGTGCTTCATTTTCCTTTATAAGATTATGGGATTGAGCAGTGTTTGTTTTCAGCTCGCTTAAAAACGTAATAACATCGCCTAACCCAATAGTGGAGAAAGGGGTTGTAAGGTCAGGAGTATTCTCCTGTATTGTCGGCTGTTCCGGCTTTTTTCGTAAAGATTCGATGGGAGGCGCAGATGATTGAACGGCTTCTTTTTTCTGACGATCCAGCATTCTTTTTCGTTCTTTTCGCTGTTTTTTCGCAAGACTAATTGCTTCAGTGTATCTTCTTCGAACTTCCGCATTCCATCGAAAACCACACGCGGCAGATGTGCGGTTCAGCGTATCTCCTGCTTCGTCAAAAGCTGCCAGCTGCGTGCCCCCTTCACGAATGTAGCGGAGCACTGTTTCGGCCAAGAGTAAATCGTCTTCATGAGACCAAGCATCTTGTCTAACCTTCACGGGACCCACTCCTATCGTTAATAGATTTGTTGCTAATAGGCTTACCTGTAGGACGGTCCATTATTCGCTGCGGTTAATCTTCTCATAAATTTGGGCAAGGGCTTGCTCAAATTTTCCTGTCTTTTTAGGTTCATAATATTTCTGATGTTTAATGGAATTTGGCAAGTATTGCTGTTTTACCCAGCCTGTTTCGGCATCATGTGGATATAAATAGCCAATTCCGCGACCAAGCTCTTTAGCTCCTTTATAGTGTGCATCTTTCAGGTGAGCGGGAATAGGGCCGGTTCGCCCTGTTCGAATATCGGTTAGAGCGGCATCGAGCGCTTTATAGGCGGAGTTGGACTTTGGTGATAAGCAAAGTTCAATTACCGCATTGGCAAGCGGAATTCTCGCTTCCGGAAAACCGAGCCTCTCAGATGATTCAATTGCCGCAAGTGTTCGCGGAGCAGCTTGAGGATTTGCCAGCCCGATATCTTCATAGGCAATCACGAGTAATCTTCGGTTGATGCTTACTAAATCTCCTGCTTCAATCAGCCTACCTAAGTAGTGGAGAGCGGCATTCACATCACTTCCGCGAATGGATTTCTGGAAGGCAGACAGTACATCGTAATGGGCATCCCCGTTTTTATCATGTGTCATATATTTTTTTTGCAAACATTCTTCTGCAATGGCAAGGTTAATGACAATCGTTCCATGTACATCAGAATCGGTCGATAATACAGCTAATTCTAAAGCGCTTAAAGCCGAGCGGACATCGCCGTTGGAGGCGCTGGCAAAATGCTCAATCGCTTCATCGGTAATGGTCACTTTTTCGCGTCCTAGTCCATTTTGATCATCTTCTAAAGCGCGAAGCAAAGCCGTTTTCACTTCTTCAGGTGTAAGCGGCTGTAACTCGAAGATTTGGCAGCGGCTTCTGATCGCAGGGTTAATAGCATGATAGGGATTGCTTGTAGTGGCGCCAATTAAGATAATCATGCCGTTTTCTAAATATGGAAGAAGAAAGTCTTGTTTCGCTTTATCGAGCCGGTGCACCTCATCCAGCAAAAGAATGACTTTGCCGGACATTTTTGCTTCTTGTACGACAATCTCCATGTCTTTTTTGTTATGGACGACAGCATTTAGTTGACGGAAGGCGGTATGAGTACTTTTGGCAATAGCTGTTGCAATGGTCGTCTTTCCCGTACCTGGAGGACCATACAAAATCATGGGAGTAACATGTTTTGCTTTGACCATTCGATGAATGATTTTTCCTTCTCCAACAAGATGCTGCTGGCCAATCACATCTTCAAGGCTCTCAGGCCGCATGCGAAAAGCGAGCGGTTTTTTGCTCATAGTCATCTCTCCTATTTACTATACATGAGCCTTATTATAGGGAACTGTAGGCGAAAATGCATCTCATATGGATAATATGCTATAATGTCATGGTCTTATTTTTGGTACAATAACGATAGGATTACTTGATATAATAGAATCACTTATTTTATAGATAAAAGAGACCGGAATGGAAGGGTGACCTATATGAAAATTTCAACAAAAGGACGTTACGGACTGACCATCATGATTGAACTGGCAAGAAAATCAGGAGAAGGACCAATCTCGCTTAAAACGATTGCTCATACGCATGATTTATCCGAACACTATTTAGAGCAACTAATCTCTCCTTTGCGTAATGCAGGACTTGTCAAAAGTATAAGAGGTGCGTACGGCGGGTATATTTTAGCGAAAGAACCTGCGCTTATTACAGCAGGGGATATCATTTCGGTTTTGGAAGGACCGATCAGTCCGGTTGAGGGACTTGAAGAAGAGGAGCCAGCGAAACGGGAATTATGGATTCGCATTCGCGATGCGGTAAGAGAAGTGCTTGATAGTACAACATTAGAAGATTTAGCGAATCATAGTGAAGGAGATGCCAGTTCGTATATGTTTTACATATAGAACGATCTTTAGCTATACGAGAATTTGCTTTTAAAGGAGTGTTAAGGTTGGAAAGAATTTATTTAGATCATGCTGCGACATCACCGATGCATCCAGCCGTGATTGATAAAATGACGACTGTTATGAAGGAGGTGTTCGGAAATCCTTCCAGCATTCATTTTTATGGACGTGAAAGCAGACAATATGTAGACAAGGCCCGACAAACGATGGCTTCCAGTATTGGGGCAAAACAAAATGAAATCATCTTTACGAGCGGCGGTACGGAAGCGGATAATATGGCGTTAATGGGAGTAGCGCTCGCTAACCGTCATAAAGGTAACCATATTATCACGACGCAAATTGAGCACCATGCAGTACTCCATACGTGTCAGGCTTTAGAAAAACAAGGATTTGATGTAACGTATTTGCCGGTGGATGAAAGAGGAATGATTAGTGCAAAACAGTTGCAAGAAGCATTGAGAGATGATACGATTCTTGTCACCATCATGTATGGAAACAACGAGGTGGGAACGATTCAGCCCATCGCTGAAATCGGTGAAATCTTGAAACATCATCAAGCATTTTTTCATACGGATGCTGTTCAAGCATATGGACTGATTCCGCTTTCTGTACAAGAACTTGGCGTGGATCTTTTATCCGTATCTTCTCATAAAATAAACGGACCAAAAGGGATCGGTTTTTTATATGCGGCTTCCCATGTTCCGATGTCTCCGCTTTTATTTGGAGGGGAGCAGGAACGTAAACGGAGAGCCGGAACGGAAAATGTAACGAGTATTGCAGGATTTGAAGAGGCAGTTAAGCTTTTTCAGCAGACATCAGCGGAAAAATCCGCTCTTTATACAAAATATAAAGAAAAGATGATGGAGATTTTGCAAGAAGAGAACGTAGATTTCTCCGTTAATGGCTCACTTGAGTCATCTCTTCCGCATGTGCTAAATCTTGCATTGGCGGGAACGAATGTTGAATCCATGCTTGTGAATCTTGATTTAGCTGGAATTGCTGTATCAAGCGGCTCTGCTTGTACAGCAGGTTCCATCGACCCTTCGCATGTGCTGGTCGCGATGTTCGGCAAAGGGGATGAGCGGTTGATTTCTTCGATTCGATTCAGCTTCGGGCTTGGTACAACAATAGAACAAATTGAAAGAGCGGCACGTGAAACGGCTAAAATCGTAAAGCGGCTCACTCGATAATATGGAGGTGGACAAGTTGACAAAAGCGCCGAAAGACACACGTGTTGTTGTCGGAATGAGCGGTGGTGTCGATTCGTCTGTTGCAGCATTGCTGCTGAAGGAACAAGGGTATGATGTCATCGGGATTTTTATGAAAAACTGGGATGACACAGACGAAAACGGAGTATGTACCGCTACGGAAGACTATGAAGATGTCATTCGTGTATGTAATCAAATTGGCATACCTTATTATGCTGTCAATTTTGAAAAACAATATTGGGATAAGGTGTTTACGTATTTCCTAGATGAATACAAAGCAGGACGTACACCGAATCCGGATGTGATGTGTAATAAAGAAATTAAATTTAAAGCCTTTTTAGAGCATGCGATGACGCTTGGGGCAGACTACTTAGCAACAGGTCATTATGCGCGTGTTGAATACCGCGATGGCGAATATAAAATGCTGCGTGGACTTGATGAAAATAAGGACCAAACATATTTCTTAAATCAACTTGGACAAGAGCAATTGTCGAAGGTGATGTTCCCAATTGGGAATATTGATAAGGCAAAGGTTCGTGAAATCGCGAAAGAGGCAGGTCTTGCAACTGCGACGAAAAAGGATAGTACAGGTATTTGCTTTATTGGTGAACGCAACTTTAAAGAGTTTTTAAGTCAATATCTACCTGCGCAGCCTGGCGAGATGCAAACGCTCGATGGAGAAGTGAAAGGCAAGCATGACGGCTTAATGTATTATACAATCGGTCAGCGTCATGGCCTTGGCATCGGAGGAAGCGGAGAACCTTGGTTTGCGGTCGGCAAAAATCTCGAAAAGAACATTTTATATGTTGACCAAGGCTTCCACAATGATGTCCTTTATTCAGACTCCATTATGGCGACCAATGTCAGCTGGGTAAGCGATCGTGAATTGCCAGCATCTTTTTCTTGCACGGCAAAATTCCGCTACCGTCAAGAGGACAACAAAGTGACGGTTGAAAAAGTGGATGAGAATACGGTACGAGTGGTGTTTGATGAGCCGATTCGTGCGATTACACCTGGACAAGCGGTTGTGTTTTACAATGGCGACGAATGCCTTGGTGGAGCAACAATCGATCAAGTGTTTAAAAACGAAGAAGAACTTTGGTATGTGTAAAAGATGGGGTGCCTGAATAGGCATCCCATCTTTCGCTTTTTTCGTTTCCAAAACATGATTCATTTCGCTTTGTGCTATACTTATCGTAGAAAAATGAGTAAATATTGGAGTGATCAACATTGGATAATAATCAATTAGGAATTCAATATATGCAAGAAGGAAAATATGACGAAGCAGCCCAAGCATTTTCGGCAGCAATTGAAGAACAGCCGAAAGAAGCCATTGGCTACATTAATTTCGGCAATCTATTAGCAGAAGTAGAAGAAAATGAAAAAGCATTAAAGTTTTTTGAACGTGCCCTTGAAATGGATTCAGAAGCGGCAACGGCACATTATGGGGCAGGGAACGTTCATTTTAAGTTAGAACAGTTGGATGAAGCGAGGCAGCATTTTGAACAAGCACTTCGAAAGGGGTTAGATTCGGCTGATGTTCATTTTATGCTCGGATTATCTCTTGTTTATACGAACCAGTTTCGCCTTGCATTGCCTTATTTACAACGGGCAGTTGAGCTAAACGGGGAGGATGTCGAGGCACGTTTTCAATATGGGTTATGTTTGGCACAACTTGAGATGCTTGATGAGGCGATGGAGCAGTTTGTTCAAATTACCGAACGGGAAGAACATGCTGACGCTTACTATAATCTCGGGGTGGCGTATGCGTTTAAAGAAGATCAACCAAAGGCCATTGAAATGTTCCAAAAAGCTGTTGAAATCCAACCAGATCATCTTTTAGCAGGGAATGGTTTGCGTCTATTGACAGAGGAGCAGTGAGTTCGGATCTTCTTTTTGGCCGTTAACAGAATGAGGATGGACGGAAAGGAGGGGGAACATGGACGATACAACACGGCCGTCTGGGCAAGGTGATTTGTCATACATAAAAGGAACGTTGATTGTAACGGTTTTTCATAATGAGGACAATTTGTACAATGTGTCACGCATTCGCATTCAAGAAACAGATGTGGAGACAGAGGAAAAAGAAATGGCTGTGACTGGTTATTTTCCTCGTCTTCATGAAGGTGAAGCGTACACTTTTTACGGAGCATTAAAAGAACATCAGCGTTTCGGCTGGCAATTTCATGTCGAGCGCTTTAAAAAAGAGCTTCCGCAATCAAGACAAGGAGTCATTCAATATTTATCGAGCGATTTGTTTCATGGAATAGGAAAGAAAACGGCCGAAAAAATTGTCGATGTTCTTGGAGAGACAGCCATATATAAAATGTTGCACGATCCTTCTGTGCTAAAGCAAGTCCCAAAGCTGTCAGAAGAAAAAGCTCAGTCGCTTGTCCAACAGCTGAGGGAACATGAAGGACTGGAAGAGGTAATGGTGCGGTTGTCCGATTATGGATTCGGACCACAGTTGTCAATGAAGATTTTTCAGGCTTACAAAAATGAAGCGCTCGCTGTCATTCGGGAAAATCCTTATCAGCTCGTTGAAGATGTTCAAGGCATCGGTTTTAATCGGGCAGATGAGCTTGGGAAGCATCTCGGAATGGCCAACAATCATCCTGACCGCATGAGAGCGGGTATTTTATATGTGCTTGAACAAGAGTGTGTCCAACTTGGTCATATTTATTTGACGCTTGATCAATTATTGGAGCAGACCGCTGCTTTATTAGGTCACAGCCGACACGAACCGGTCTCGGATATCGACATTATGAGAGAGCTTGAGCAGTTAAAAGTAGATAAAAAAGTGAAGATTATGGAAGATAAAGTATACATTCCGCCGCTATACTACGCGGAAAAAGGAGTCGTCAAGGCCGTTAACAAAGTTCTTTCTCAAGCTGAATATGAAAGTCAGTTTCCTGAATCGGAATTTTTGCTGGCGCTCGGTCAGTTGGAAGAACGACTTGGCGTACAATACGCACCTTCTCAAAAAGAAGCCATTCAAACTGCGTTGCTTTCACCGATGATGCTGCTGACAGGAGGACCGGGAACGGGAAAAACAACGGTCATTAAAGGAATTGTTGAATTATATGCGGATTTGCATGGCTGCTCTTTAGATCCGAAAGATTATAAAAAGGATAATCCGTTTCCGGTCTTGCTTGTGGCACCGACTGGACGGGCAGCGAAACGAATGAGTGAGGCGACGGGACTTCCTGCTGTGACCATTCACCGGTTGTTGAAATGGAACGGTCAGGAAGGCTTTGAACATGGAGAGGACAATCCAATTGAAGGAAAACTTCTCATTGTCGATGAGGTGTCGATGGTTGATATTTGGCTAGCTCATCAGTTATTTAAATCATTACCTGACCATGTGCAAGTCATTCTCGTAGGAGATGAAGACCAGCTTCCGTCGGTCGGACCTGGACAAGTGTTGAAGGATTTACTTCGTTCCAACGCAGTGCCGACTGTTCGGTTAACGGATGTATATCGTCAAGCTGGCGGTTCCTCCATTATTGAGCTGGCGCATTCCATTAAAAATGGACAATTGCCTGCCGATCTCGGAGTGGCCAAGCCCGATCGTTCCTTTATAAAATGTCAATCTCATCAAATTACGGATGTAGTGCAGAAAGTTTGTGCCAGTGCATTAAAAAAAGGATACAGTGTGAAAGATATTCAAGTGCTCGCTCCGATGTATAAAGGCAATGCCGGAATTGATCGTCTGAATGTAGTGTTACAGGAACTGTTTAATCCAGAAAATGGACAGAGGCGGGAATTGAAATATGGAGACGTGACATACCGCGTCGGGGATAAGGTGCTGCAACTAGTCAATCAGCCTGAAAGCCATGTTTTTAATGGTGACATGGGGGAGATTGTATCGATTTTCTACGCGAAAGAAAACACGGAGAAGCAAGATATGCTCGTCATTTCCTTTGATGGAAATGAAGTCACATATACGAAGCAAGATTTTGGCCAAATCACCCACGCATATTGCTGTTCCATTCATAAGTCTCAAGGAAGCGAATTTCCGATTGTCATCTTGCCAGTGGTGAAAAGTTATTACCGGATGCTGCGTCGGAACTTAATTTATACGGCAGTGACACGAAGTAAGCAGTTCCTTATTTTATGCGGTGAAGAGGAAGCGTTGCAGCTAAGTGTGAAGCGAGATGATGATGCATTGCGTCAAACAACGTTGATGGAGATGCTAGCAGAGGAAGATATAGAAGATGAAGTGCCCTTTATGAAGGATGCGAATATTGGAATGGAAAACGTTACGCCGTATGACTTCTTATAAGGAATGGAACGCTAAGTGTAGTCGTACATGAAAATGTGCGAGCTCGTTCATCTTCGTGTCCATGCTGGATAAATTTCGCTTGATGTGTATATTAATGGGAAAAAGGACAACACTGAGTAAAAAGAAACGAAACGAAGAGGTGTTTGTCCTTGTTGTTAAAATGCCCAAACTGCAAAAGCATTGATGTCGGCAAAATTGGTGTTAATCAGTATTATTGCTGGAACTGTTTTATTGAGCTGACTCTTTCTAAAGGGGTTATTCATACACATCAAGTAGAAGAAGACGGTACATTAAGTTCATTGGACGACTTGTTTTCAGATGATGAGCGCACCATCAATCTCTAACGGGGGGATCACCATGAACAGACTAATTTCATCAATGGTTGCATTTGGAGTCGGTGCATACGCGTATAAAATGGCAGATGATCGAAAAATGCTAACAAGACGCAATATGAATAAAATGCGCAAACGTGTGATGAAAAGTTTTTCATAAAAGAAAAGAGGGCGCGAAGCCCTCTTTTCTTTTTGAACGATTAGAGAAGAAACTGTCATGGTAGAAATAAGACGATTTCTCGTATAGATTAGTGGAAAGATGCCTAACACTAACCGATAGGAGGCGTTTTTGGATGAAACAAGTGTCAGTAATATGGTTTTATCGGTTAGGAATCATCTTGCTTTCTTTTTTATGTGTGTATGTCTTTTTTAAAATTCAGTTTCTCTGGATACCTGTTGTCAAAGTCGTCTTTACAGCGTTAATCCCTTTTATCATCGCTGGATTTATTACGTACTTGCTGCATCCTATTATTGAAAAATTGCATAAAAGTGGTGTGCCGAGACCTTTGGCTATTTTTATTATATATTTGTTCTTTTTCGGTGGAGTCGGGTACGGGCTGTATAAAGGCATTCCGCTTTTTATTCATCAGCTTAAAGATTTCAACGAGCATTTGCCTCAATTTACGGAAATGTACCGAGGGTGGATTGCTGAAGTTCATGAACAAACCTCCTCACTTCCTAACGGGTTTCATGAGCGAATAGAGTCTAGCATTAACAAGTTGGAAATTACTTTAGGAGCATGGTTAACAAGTATTATGACCGGCTTTAAAGGAATGTTAAATTACATCATTTTACTTGTGACGATTCCATTTATCGTGTTTTATATGCTGAAAGACTTTCCGCTGATTGAGAAGGCAGCGGGGTGGATTACGCCTCAAAAGTGGCATCAGTCAGGTCAACGTTTCTTGCGAGATGTGGATGAATCTCTCGGCAATTACATTCGTGGCCAGTTATTAGTTTGTTTAATTATTGGAGCGCTTGCGGCAGTGGCACTTTGGCTTGTTCATGTTCCGTATCCTTTGTTGCTTGGCATCATTATCGGGTTAACCAATGTCATTCCGTATTTTGGTCCTATTATCGGTGCGGCTCCAGCTGCAATTATTGCCGCTGCTACTTCTGCGAAACTTGTCCTCATCGTGCTGGCTATTGTATTTGCTCTGCAATTTTTAGAAGGAAATGTGTTATCGCCTTTGATTGTCGGGAAAACACTCCATATCCATCCGCTGTTTATTATGCTCGCTCTTTTAATTGGAGGCGAGGTGGGAGGAGTGATTGGGCTGATTTTGGCTGTCCCTGTTTTGGCCGTTCTAAAAGTGACTATTCTTCATCTGCGTCTGCGGTTTTCGGAACGTTGACAAAGGGGACTGAATTTGTCATAATAGCGCCATAAGTATTCGAAAAGCCTTACATATTTTAAAAACAAAGAAGGATCGAGTATGTCGAAGCCCGTCTACAAGAGAGGAATGTCCTTGGCTGAAAGACAGTCCAGATGAAGAGCGACAGAAGGCTAATCCCGAGTGCAGGAAAAACCTGCCGTACAAGCAACGTTAAAGCTGTTAAGGTGATGGGTGTGTTTATTATGCCCATAATCAGGGTGGTACCGCGAGCGAAACTCTCGTCCCTGTCAGGGATGAGGGTTTTTTTGTTTGCCGTTTACCCCGTTTTGACGTTGTTATAAGTACAGCAGCGAAGATAAATGATAATAAACCAAGGAGGTTATTTGACATGAAAAAGCTTACTTCAGCGCAAGTGCGTCAAATGTATTTAGACTTCTTCCAGGAAAAGGGCCATGCAGTAGAGCCGAGTGCTCCGCTAGTGCCGATTGACGATGCATCGTTGTTATGGATTAACAGTGGTGTAGCAACGCTAAAGAAATATTTTGATGGACGTGTTATTCCAGACAATCCAAGAATTTGTAATGCACAAAAATCCATTCGTACAAATGACATTGAAAATGTTGGGAAAACAGCCCGCCATCATACATTTTTTGAAATGCTAGGCAACTTCTCTATTGGCGATTACTTTAAAGAAGAAGCTATTGAATGGGCATGGGAGTTTTTAACGAGTGAGAAGTGGATTGGGTTTGATCCTGAGCGCCTTTCTATTACTGTGCATCCAGAAGATACGGAAGCTTATGATATTTGGACGAAGAAAGTGGGAGTTCCGGCTGAGCGTATGATTCGTTTAGAAGGCAACTTCTGGGATATTGGAGAGGGCCCAAGCGGACCGAATACGGAAATTTTCTATGACCGCGGTGAAGCTTATGGAAACGACCCGAGCGACCCTGAATTGTATCCAGGCGGGGAAAATGAGCGCTATTTAGAAGTGTGGAATCTTGTGTTCTCGCAGTTCAACCATAATCCAGATGGTACCTATACGCCGCTTCCAAAGAAAAACATCGATACAGGAATGGGCTTAGAGCGCATGTGCTCAGTTATTCAAGATGTACCGACAAACTTTGATACAGATTTGTTCATGCCAATTATTGAAGCGACAGAAGCGATTGCTGGTGAAAAATATCGGGTAGAGAAAGAAAAGGACGAAGCGTTTAAAGTGATTGCTGACCACATCCGTACGGTAACATTTGCGGTTGGCGATGGAGCACTTCCTTCAAACGAAGGGCGAGGTTATGTTCTTCGCCGTTTACTGCGCCGTGCTGTTCGTTATGCAAAGAAATTGAACATTAACCGTCCATTTATGTATGAGCTTGTGCCAGTGGTGGGCGAAATCATGGTGGATTACTATCCGGAAGTAAAAGAAAAAACAGACTTCATCCAAAAAGTTATCAAAAATGAAGAAGAACGTTTCCATGAAACTCTTCATGAAGGACTCGCTATTTTATCGAGCGTCATCAAGAAGGAAAAAGAAAAGGGAAGCGACATCATTTCTGGAGAAGCTGTTTTCCGTTTATATGACACATACGGATTCCCAGTGGAATTGACAGAAGAATATGCTGAAGAAGAAGCGATGAAAGTCGATCACGAAGGATTCGAACATGAAATGAACGCTCAGCGTGAACGGGCTCGTGCCGCTCGTCAAGATGTAGATTCCATGCAGGTTCAAGGCGGTGTGCTAGGAGAAATTAAAGCAGAGAGCACATTCGTTGGATACGATAAATCAAAAGTGGAAACATTTGTAGACGTTATTGTTCAAGATGGACAGCTTGTAGACAAAGTTCAAACAGGAGAGGAAGCACAAATTATTTTGCGCGAAACACCTTTCTATGCAGAGAGCGGCGGTCAAACTGCTGACCGAGGCGAGATTATAAATGGCACAACAAAAGTAATTGTAAAAGATGTACAAAAAGCACCGAACGGCCAAAACTTGCACCACGTTCAAGTAGTGGAAGGTGTATTAATAACAGGTGAAACGTACACAGCGGCCATTCACGAAGAAAAACGCGGTCATATTATTAAAAACCATACAGCGACACACTTATTGCATCAAGCATTAAAAGATGTCCTTGGTACACATGTTAACCAAGCAGGTTCTCTTGTGAACGCTGAGCGCTTACGTTTTGACTTCTCACATTTTGGTCAAGTTACACAAGAAGAATTAGAGCAAATTGAGCAAATTGTAAACGAGAAAATTTGGAAAAGCATCCCGGTTGTGATTGAAAATAAAGCCATTGATGAAGCGAAAGCGATGGGAGCAATGGCGTTATTTGGTGAAAAATACGGCGATATCGTTCGCGTTGTTCAAGTAGGAGATTACAGCTTAGAGCTATGCGGAGGATGCCACGTTCCAAATACATCTGTTATTGGATTATTTAAAATTGTATCTGAATCCGGGATCGGTGCAGGAACTCGTCGTATTGAAGCAGTCACAGGCGAGCATGCTTATAAATTGATGAATGATCAAGTCACACTATTGAAAGAAGCGGCAGCGAAAGTGAAAGCCAACCCTCGTGATTTAGTGACGCGTCTTGAAGGGCTGTTAGAAGAGATTCGCGGTTTACAGCGTGACAATGAATCACTTGCGGCAAAATTGGGTAATATTGAAGCTGGAAGCCTTGTTGATAAAGTACAGCAAGTAGATGGAGTTCCTGTACTTGCAAGCAAAGTGAATGCAACAGATATGAACAATTTACGTGGAATGGTAGATGATTTAAAACAAAAATTAGGCTCTGCTGTTATCGTATTAGCATCTGCTAATGACGATAAAGTCAACATTGTAGCGGGTGTTACAAAAGATTTAATGGATAAAGGCTACCATGCTGGAAAACTTGTAAAAGAAGTTGCAACACGCTGCGGCGGAGGCGGCGGCGGACGTCCGGATATGGCTCAGGCCGGCGGAAAAGATGCCAGCAAAATTGAAGAAGCGTTAAGCTTCGTTGAACAATGGGTGAAATCCGTTTAATTCTCCGTACATTTGGTGTAGAATAGAATAAGACAAGTCAGCGAGAGTTCGTCCATTGACTATGAGAGTGAGGTGCAAAGCATGAGCTCATTTGATCAAACGATGAAGTTTAACTTTAACGAAGAGCCAGCAGATACAAATGTCCATGAGGTGCTTTTTACAGTTTATGATGCTCTGCAAGAAAAAGGCTACAATCCGATTAACCAAATCGTCGGTTATTTACTATCGGGGGATCCTGCTTACATTCCGCGTCATAAAGACGCACGTAACATCATTCGAAAGTTGGAGCGCGACGAACTAATTGAGGAGCTTGTAAAATCTTATTTAAAACAACAGCGAGAGGGTTAATGCATGCGCACACTTGGACTTGATGTCGGAACAAAAACAATAGGCGTAGCCGTGAGTGATGGTATGGGCTGGACGGCGCAAGGACTGGAGACCATCCGGTTTGAAGACGAACAGACAGAAAAGGCCATCCCGAGGCTAAAAGAGCTTATTGAGACATACGAGGCAGACAAGCTTGTGGTAGGGCTGCCGAAAAACATGAATGGCACGATTGGGCCGCGTGGTGAAGCTTGTTTACAATTTGCTGAACAGCTAAAGCAAACGCTCAACTTAGAGGTCATCATGTGGGACGAGCGTCTTTCTACCATGGCGGCAGAACGCGTTCTGTTAGAAGCTGATGTCAGTCGAAAAAAACGTAAGAAAGTCATTGATAAAATGGCAGCGGTGATGATTCTGCAAGGATATTTGGACAGTAAGGGAAAATGATGCCAGCTGTTTGCTCATAAGGAACTCCAGTGGCAGGCGAGATCATCCGCTTTTGGATGGAAAATGATGGTCTCGTCTCTACCTTTATTAGTCAGAGTCATCACTCAAATAAAAAAATGAGGTGTAAAACAATGGAACACGGCGAAAAAAATATTACAGTTATTGATGAAAATGGAAATGAGCAATTATGTGAGGTACTTTTCACATTTGACTCTGAAGAATTCGGAAAATCTTATGTTCTTTACTATCCAATGAGCAGTGAGCAAGAAGACGATGAAGAGATTGAAATTCATGCGTCTAGCTTTACAGCAGGAGAAAATGGTGTAGACGGCGAGCTTCAACCGATTGAATCAGAAGAAGAGTGGGATTTAATCGAAGAAATGCTTAATACGTTCCTTGACGAAGAAGAAGGCGAATAAACAAAAAAGAGGACGTTCCTTATAAGGAACGTCCTCTTTTTTGTTTATTCAGCCAGTAGATTTACAATTGTCTCTTTCATTGAGAAAAATTTATGCCAGCTAACTTCAGTCTTGTGGGAACGAAGTGGCTATACAGTATACGGTATCTTTTGGCAGTAGTTTTTTGTCTAACGGTGGCGAAAATGACGAAAAATTGTAGTATAATAAAACGCAGTGAAGGGAGGATGATTGGTTTGTCAAAGCCATTATATGTAAATGATCAATCATCAAGACGAAAGCCGAAAAAATGGCTGCTCTTTTTTTAGTGGCAGGCTTGCTGATGGCTGGTGTGGCATTAGGTTCTTATTTATACATCAAATCGGCTTTAGCGCCGGTAAATCCAGAAAATAAAGAGATTGTAGAAGTAACCATCCCTGTTGGCTCATCTATTGTTGGCATCGCAAAAAAGTTGGAAGATGAAGGGGTCATTCGTGATGAGAGAGTGTTCCGTTACTACGTCAAACTGAAAAAAGAGCAAGGCTTTCAAGCCGGAAGTTATGCGTTTGCCCAAACGATGGGGGTCGCCGATATTATTGATAGTCTCCAAAAAGGAGAAAGCGCTCAAACGCCAAAATTCAAACTTCCCGTTCCAGAAGGAAGTCAGCTTTGGCAAATTGCTGAAATCATTGCTACAAATACAAAGTATACGGAAGAAGACGTCTTAAACAAGCTCTCAGATAAATCGTTTATTGAATCCTTGATGAAAAAGTATCCGGATTTATTAACAGATGAAGTGTTTGCCGAATCAGTTCAATACCCGCTTGAAGGCTATTTGTATCCGGCCACATACTTATTTTACACAGATCAAGTTTCGATTGAACAAATTTTGGACAAAATGGTAGGAAAAACGAACGAAGTCGTTCAAAATTATTCTTCGTTAATGAAAGAACAAAATGTTACAGGGCATAAGTTATTGACCATGGCGTCTTTGATTGAAGAAGAAGCGACACAGCAAACAGATCGCGAAAAAATTGCCAGCGTGTTTTACAATCGGCTTGAAATTGGAATGCCGCTTCAGACAGATCCAACGGTCCTTTATGCACTTGGCACACATAAAGATCGGGTCTTCTATAAAGATTTGAAAGTGGATTCTCCATATAACACATATAAAATCAAAGGATTGCCGCCTGGCCCGATTGCGAATGCAGGAGAAATGTCAATTTCAGCAGCCTTACAACCGGCTCAAACGGATTATTTATTTTTCCTTGCTACTTCTACCGGCGAGGTTATTTTCACGAAAACGTTAAAAGAGCATAATGAGCAAAAGGCTATTCATATTACGAATAAACAAAATTCAGGTTCGTAAAGTTCAACTTCCGTCGGCAATCGAGCATTTTTGCTGATGGAAGTTGAACTTTGTGTTAAAATATATCGGGTTTACTAGGTGGATTAAAATCGTTATAATATAAAGGTTGCATTTTAAATGAAGTGTTCGAATTGGACGTTTAAATAAACGAAATGCTTCGCTGATGGGAGGAAATGTCCTTGCTTTCAAAAGAAGTGGAAATATATATAGAGTCCCTCATTCCAGCTCGTTCACCCTTGTTGGAAGAAATGGAGCAATATGCAAAAGAAGAGCGAGTTCCGATTATGGAATTGATTGGAATTGAAACGTTATTGCAGCTTTTGCGTATTCAACAGCCGAAAACGATTTTAGAAATCGGTACAGCGATTGGCTATTCAGCTATACGTATGGCGACGGCTGTTCCTGAATGTTCGATTGTAACCGTGGAACGGGACAAGGATCGCTATGATAAAGCTCTTTATTTTATCGGGAAAGCTAATAAGCAAGAACAAATTCATGTCTTATTTGGCGATGCTTTTGAGGTAACGGAAGGAATTCAAAGCAAAGCTCCATATGACATGATTTTTATTGATGCTGCCAAAGGACAGTATCAAAAATTCTTTGAACTGTTTGAACCGTATTTAAGTTCAAACGGGATAATCATTTCAGATAATGTGCTGTTTAAAGGGTATGTAGCGGAATCCGAAGAGATGATTGAAACGAAACGGATTCGAAGTTTAACAGCAAAAATTAAGAAATATAATGAATGGTTGATGAATCATCCAAACTTTTATACGATGATTCTTCCGATCGGAGATGGCATCGCCATTACTAAAAGAAGAGGTGAAGAGAAATGAAGAAGCCAGAGTTATTAGTGACACCAACTTCCGTTGCTGACATTGCCCCTCTTGCAGACGCAGGTGCAGATGCTTTTATGATTGGGGAACAGCGTTACGGTTTACGTCTAGCTGGTGAGTTTACACGTGAAGAAGTAGCCGAAGCTGTCAAAACGGCCCACGCTAAAAATAAAAAAGTATATGTGGCGATGAACGCCATTTTTCATAATGATAAAGTGGATGAATTAGGCGAGTATTTGTCCTTTTTAAGTCAAGTGGGTGTTGACGCGGTGGTCTTTGGAGATCCTGCGGTGTTAATGGCAGCACGTGAATCGGCTCCTGACATGCGCCTCCACTGGAATACGGAAACAACAGCGACGAACTGGTTTACGTGTAATTATTGGGGAAGAAAAGGGGCAAAGCGTGCGGTACTTGCGAGAGAGTTAAGCATGGATACGATTCTTGAGATGAAAGAACATGCAGAAGTTGAAATCGAAGTACAAGTGCACGGCATGACCTGTATGTTCCAATCAAAACGTTCGCTTTTAGGGAACTATTTCCTTTATCAGGATAAAGTGATGGAAGTCGAAAACCGCCGTCTAGAACAAGACATGTTTTTACATGATAAGGAACGCGGGAATAAATACCCAATCTATGAAGATGAAAACGGGACACACATTATGAGTCCAAACGATATTTGTATTATTGATGAACTGGCAGAAATGATTGATGCGGGTGTGGACTCCTTTAAAATTGATGGAGTGCTAAAGAAGCCTGAGTACATTATTGAAGTTACGAAAAAATATCGTCAAGCGATTGACACATGTGTGGAAAACCGTGATGAATACGAAGATATTAAAGATGATTTACTAGCTGAAATTGAAGAAATTCAACCAGTAAACCGTCCATTAGATACAGGGTTCTTCTTTAAGGAAAGCGTTTATTAAGAACAATTGAATGCATGCCTTCGTTGGATGCATTCAATTTTCATATAAAGATGAACGGATAGTTTATATATTTCAAAGGAGGTAACAACGATGGCTGTAAAAATTGATGCAGTGATTGACGGAAAGCGTGTCATTACGAAAAAGCCTGAGTTATTGGCGCCCGCAGGCAACCTCGAAAAATTAAAAGTTGCCGTCCATTATGGAGCGGATGCGGTATTTATTGGAGGAAGAGAGTACGGTCTTCGTTCGAACGCCGATAATTTCTCATTGGAAGAAATGGCAGAAGGTGTACAATTCGCTAATAAATATGGGGCGAAAATTTATGTAACAACAAACATTTATGCTCATAACGAAAACATGGACGGATTAGAAGAATATCTACAAGGGTTAGAGAAAGCTGGCGTAACGGGAATTATCGTAGCAGACCCGCTAATTATTGAAACGTGCCGCCGAGTAGCCCCTAAATTAGAAGTGCACTTAAGCACTCAGCAATCTTTATCAAACTGGAAAGCTGTGGAGTTTTGGAAAGAAGAAGGGCTGGAGCGTGTTGTATTAGCCCGTGAAACAGGTGCAGAAGAAATTCGTGAAATGAAAGAAAAAGTAGACATTGAAATTGAAGCATTTATTCACGGAGCAATGTGTATTGCTTATTCAGGTCGATGTGTGCTTAGTAATCATATGACTGCACGTGATTCTAACCGCGGTGGATGCTGTCAGTCATGTCGTTGGGATTATGATTTATACCAATTAGACGATAGCGAAAAGGAAGTAGCATTGTTTGATGAAGAGGATGCCCCTTTTGCGATGAGTCCAAAAGACTTGAACTTAATTCAGTCGATTCCGACAATGATTGAGCTGGGCATTGACAGCTTGAAAATTGAAGGACGCATGAAGTCAATCCATTACGTAGCAACAGTTGTTAGTGTATACCGTAAAGTGATTGATGCATACTGTGCAGACCCTGACAACTTTGTTATCCAACAAGAGTGGCTTGATGAGCTTGATAAATGTGCGAATCGTGATACAGCACCGGCATTTTTTGAAGGGGTGCCAGGGCATAAAGAGCAAATGTTTGGAAATCATAGCAAAAAAACAACGTTTGATTTTGTTGGTCTCGTCCTAGACTATAATGAAGAAACGAAAATGGTGACATTACAGCAACGCAATTACTTCAAGCCAGGCCAAGAAGTGGAATTCTTCGGTCCGGAAATTGAAAACTTTACACAAGTCATTGAGACGATTTGGGACGAAGATGGAAATGAATTAGACGCTGCCCGTCATCCGCTGCAGATTGTCCGATTTAAGGTAGACCAACCTGTCTTCCCATACAATATGATGCGAAAGGGGATTTAACAACAGATGGGGAAGAAGCCAGTTGTAATAGGAATTGCCGGAGGATCGGGCTCTGGTAAAACAAGTGTTACAAAAGCAATTTATGAATGCTTTAAAGGTCATTCAATCTTGCTGCTTGAACAAGATTATTATTATAAAGATCAAAGCCATCTTCCGCTTGAGGAAAGATTGGAAACGAACTATGACCATCCATTAGCGTTTGACAATGATTTATTAATTGATCACTTGAATGACTTGTTGAATTATAACAGCATTGAGAAGCCTGTTTATGATTACACTGTTCATACACGCTCCGAACAAGTCATTCATGTAGAGCCGAGAGACGTTATTATTTTAGAAGGAATTTTAGTGCTAGAAGATGAACGTCTTCGCAATTTAATGGATATTAAGCTGTATGTGGATACGGATGCTGATTTACGCATCATCCGCCGCATGCTTCGTGACATTAAAGAACGAGGCCGCACGTTGGAATCGGTCATTGAGCAATACGTTGGGGTTGTTCGTCCAATGCATAACCAATTTATTGAGCCGACAAAACGTTATGCGGATATTATTATTCCAGAAGGCGGTCAAAACCACGTTGCAATCGACTTGATGGTAACGAAGATTAAAACAATTCTTGAACAAAATGCCATTTTGTAATAACATATCAGAGATGACGGAATTTATTTGGAAAAAATTTTGAAAAATTGTTTGTCACATATTCATATTCTTTTCAGAAGAAACACAAATTATAAAGAATACGACATTGACAGTCCAGCTTGATGATGCATAGCGTCATCAAGCTGATTCAACATATCATGCTTTATACACAGTTGCATGATACCGTCTATTTCAGTCAACATCTGCAAGTTTTCTGTCATTTATACATAAAGAGAACCAGCATGTTAGAGATGGCTTTTAAAATGAGAAGGAGTGAAGGGCTATGGCACAAGAAAAAGTGTTTCCAATGACACAAGCAGGAAAAGAAAAGTTAGAGCAAGAACTTGAACAATTGAAATCGGTGAAACGTAAAGAAGTAGTCGAGCGTATTAAAATCGCACGAAGCTTTGGTGATTTATCGGAGAACTCCGAATACGATTCAGCGAAAGAAGAACAAGCTTTCGTAGAGGGACGCATCACGACGCTTGAAAACATGATTCGCAATGCGAAAATCATTCAAGAAGATGCAGACAACTCAACAACAGTCTCTTTAGGGAAATCGGTTACATTTGTAGAGTTGCCAGATGGCGAAGAAGAAACGTATACGATTGTCGGAAGTGCAGAAGCAGATCCGTTCGAAGGAAAAATTTCAAACGATTCTCCAATTGCTAAAAGCTTAATGGGCAAGCAAGTAGGGGATGAAGTGGTTGTTCAAACACCAGGCGGCGAAATGAACGTTCGTATCGTTTCTGTAAGCTAAAAGTAACCGTCGGTAAAAAATTACCGTTTTATTTGTTAGTGAGAGCAGGCATCAGTACTATGTCTGCTTTTAAAAAAATTTCAATTTCATGATTTAAACAGAAACACCTCGTCGACAATTGTAACGAGGTGTTTTTTTATGAAAAATACAAAGCGTTTTTATATATTGCTTGCGGTGGTTATGAGTCTCATCTTTATTTTAATTGGGAGATTGGCGCACATTCAGTTGATTAGTACCGAATCTTTCTCTAAAAAAAATGTGAATTTAATTGAAGCAAGTGTAAAACAACGAACACAGGAAATGACGATTGATGATGGCCGTGGGAAGTTCATGTCGCGGAATGGAGAACCACTTACATATGAATTGAAAAATCGATTAGTGCTGTTTCCTTTTCTTGAAAACATGGAGTGGCCTGTGAACGACATCGCAGCCATTATGAATATTTCTGCTTCTCAGTTGATTGGCGAATTAAACGATCAAAAACAACCTGTCATTATCGACAAAGAGCTGACTGTTTTGGAGATGAAGAAAATTAATGATTTGCAATATCCAGGGGTGTTTGCGGTCTCTTTGCAGGAAACGCATTCGCTACCTCTTGCTTATCATCTTGTCGGTGTCGTAAGACAAAACGAGCAATTGATTGAGCAAAAATATGGAGACGCAGTACAAAAAGGTGATTTGTCTGTTCATACTCCTGTTGGTATTACAGGATTGCAATCTTCATTTGATGAATTTTTGCTTCCGGAACAAGAATCGAAGCTACTTTATCATGTCGATCGTTTCGGTGGTCCTTTATTTGGACTTAATGTGAAGTATACAGGAACAGCCAACCCTTTCTATCCAGTTAATGTACAAACAACTATCGATGAGCAGATGCAAAAGATGACGGAAGAAATGGCTGAAAAATATGCGTTAAAACAAGGCGGAGTTGTCTTGCTTGATGTAGAAACGAATGAGCTGCTGGCAATGGTCAGCAAACCTGATATTAATCGTGCTAATCCGTACGACGAGCAAAAAGGAATTGAAAACCGCATGCTTACACCTCAAGTACCAGGATCAATTTTTAAAACGGTTGTCGCTGCGGCAGCGATTGAAGAAAAAGGAGATATTTACGGACGATTATTTGATTGTGATTTAGACATTTATCAAGAGAAGTTAGAACAGGACGCACAAATGGGATTATTGACGTTTGAAGAGAGCTTTGCGCAAAGTTGTAACTATACATTTGGAGAACTGGCGAACGAAATGATGGAAAAAGACGTTAAAGTGTTACAAACGTATGCCGAAAAGCTAGGCTTAATTGATTTGACCGGATGGTATGGAGATGTGTTTCATTTTGAGCACTTTCGGCAATTGAAAGAAGAGAAGCTTGGAGTGGTGTGGAGCACCGAAAGCAACCAGCGCTATTGGAAAGAAGTAAGTCAAACAGCGATAGGGCAAAAGGATGTTAAAGTAACGCCGCTCGCTGTTGCGAACATGATGGCTTCCATTGCAAGAGGTGGCGAAAGATATACAGTCAAAGCAGTCAATGAGATTCAATATAAAAACGGCGCTTCATTATATGAATTTTCTAACCAAAAGGTAAAGGCTGAACAGATTGAACCATATACGGCTCTTCAACTTCAAAAGGTATTGCGCCAAGTTGTAACAGATGATAAGGGAACAGGGAGAAGGTTTCAATCATTGCCTTATGAAGTAGCTGGAAAGTCAGGGACCGCTGAACTTGGCGGAAAAGAAAACAATTTAGTGAATAAATGGTTTGCGGGTTATTTTCCGGCTTCTGCTCCTAAATATGCGCTCGTTGTCGTGGATTTGTCTACAACAAGTGAAAAAGCGGTTACAAATAGTATGTACTATGATATAGTCCAAGAGATTTATGAAATTGATCAAATGAAAAATAGGTAAAATGTATCAAAAACGTTACATTTATGCGTCAATTATCCGTCAAGACTTCATCGAAATCGCTTCTAATGTTAAAATAAAGCATTATAGAATTTGGAGGAAGTTGTACAAATGGAAAAATTACGATTTGAACAACGACATAAAAAAAGGCAGTTAAAAGTCAATCGTGTTTATAATGTGTTGATTGTATTAGTGGGGGTACTCATTGTGTTTGTCGGCGGACAAATGATGTTTGGCAAATCAGACAAACAAGAAAATGCGAGTACAGCGGCAACATCACAAGAACAAGAAACGAATAAACAGGATAATGAAGATAGCATGTCCATTTATGAAGAAGCAGAAGAAACACCAGCGACTTCGGAGGAAGAAGCTTCTGAAGAGGAGACAACAGAAGAAGAAAGTGAAGAGGCCATGGCAGAAGAATCAGAGCCGATTATTGAAGAAAATACTGATCCTTCTTCTGATGCTGCAAGAATTATTACCAATCCAGCTTGGGAGCCAATTGGCACACAGCAATCTGAGCCTCATACAGCAACGTATGATTCCAGCTCTGTCGACTGGAACGAGATGCTTCAGGCAGTCAGTTATGCCACAGGGGTAAGCACTGATGACATGACGGTATGGCGTATCGGAAACAATGGGGGGCCAAATAAAGCCGTTGCGACCATCTCATCAAAGACAAGCCAACAGAAATATCGAGTTCAAATTGATTGGGTGGAAAATGAAGGATGGAAGCCAGTCGTTGTAGAAGAACTGAGACAATAAAAAGAAACGCGTATGATTCGTATGAGTCACACGCGTTTCTTTTTATGGTTATTTAAGAGTGCTTTTTAGTTTGAAGTGGACGACGGCAGAATAATATTTGCGGCCATGCTCATAATCAATGGACATTTGGTGAGACACATTGTGAACGTGGAGCAAGATGGCTTTATTTTGCTCTATTTTCTCGTTAATTTGTTTTTCTAATGTTTGAATGTCAGTTGCTTCAAAGACTTCAATTTTATCCTCTAAAATATCCAGTTGAAACGGCAACTTCCTTCACTCCTTCTTCTGCAAATACTGTCTTACATAGTATACAAGGTTCTGTGCTTGAGACAAAGAGGAATCGTTTAGTCTGTTTCCAAGATTTTTTTCTTGATGAAAGGTATCGTTTTATGATATTTTAAGGACAATTCATCTTTTAAAACATAGTATATTGATAGGAATTATAAGTATTGAAAGGGTGCTGAACATGGGACGGGAATTTTTAAACATCTTTGAGGGTTGGGCAGAACAATATGATTCTTCCGTTTATGGCCATGATGAGGAATATAAAGAAGTTTTTGCGAACTACGAATTCATTTTACAAGGAACAGCTGATCAAGCATTTGGTCACGTATTGGAATTTGGAGTGGGAACAGGCAATTTAACAGCAAAGCTCCTTCAAAAAGGGCTGGATGTATATGGAATTGAGCCGTCAAAACCGATGAGGGAATTGGCGGTTGAGAAGTTGGGCGAGCAAGTATTAATTGAAGACGGGGACTTTTTAAACTTTCCTTTGCCGTCTAAAAAAATCGATAGCATTGTTAGTACGTATGCGTTTCACCATTTGACCGATGTAGAAAAAGAAGAAGCTGCTGCAAAGTATGGAAAGTTACTGCAGGCTGGTGGTAAAATAATATTTGCTGATACAATGTTTGAGAGTGATAAGACATTTTCAGACACCATTGAGCAGGCAAAACAGCAAGGGTTTAATAATTTAGCGGAAGATTTAGAGCGCGAGTATTACACGACTATTCCAGTGCTTCGCTATATTTTTGAAAAGCATGGGTTTAACGTTACATTTACCCGTTATAATCATTTCGTTTGGTTGTTAAATGCTGTGAAACAATAACGAATGGAAAGAAAGAGGGTCCAGCATGAAAGTAGCTATTATCGGTGCAATGGAAGAAGAAGTCACCATTTTACGCGGGAAATTAGAGAATCGAAAAGAAACAATCGTTGCCGGTTGTGAGTACTCTGAAGGAACGATAGGCGGAGTTGAGGTCATTTTATTAAAATCAGGTATCGGAAAAGTGAACGCGGCTCTTTCCACAGCGATTTTACTAGAAAGATTTCAGCCTGACTACGTTATTAATACAGGATCTGCGGGAGGTTATAATCCTGCATTAAACGTAGGAGATGTTGTCATTTCAACAGAAGTTCGCCATCATGATGTGGATGTAACAGCTTTTGGTTATGAGTACGGGCAAGTACCGGGCATGCCAGCTGCTTTTGATGCAGCAGCGGATTTAGTAAACATCGCTGAAGAAAGTGCGAAGGAAATTTCCGATGTACAAGTTGTAAAAGGATTAATTGTAACAGGTGATTCTTTTATGAATGATCCAACTCGTGTAGAGTTTGTGCGCGGGAAATTTACAGATTTACAGGCTGTTGAGATGGAAGCAGCAGCAGTTGCCCAAGTATGTCACCAATTCGGTAAGCCTTTCGTCATTATCCGTGCATTATCGGATATTGCAGGGAAAGAATCCAATGTTTCATTTGAGCAATTTTTAGAAACAGCGGCCATCAATTCAACGAACCTTGTTGTGCGCATTGTAGAAAAAATGAAAACAACAGCTTAATAAACGAGTTACAACAAGACCCTCTCCCTTTCCATTTCATAGAGGAGGGGGGAGGGTCTTTTATGAAAAGCTAACGTTACGATGCTAAATAGAGTGTAGTGTAAATAAAAACAAAGTAAACAAGGGTGTTTACTTTGTTTCGAGAACATAGATGGGGTGAAAGCGTGAAGGTTGTCAAAAGCATCCATGAATTAATCGGAAAAACACCTGTCGTTGAGCTGACCAAGTTTCCGTTGCCCGAAGGTGTGCGCTTATTTGCAAAACTGGAGAATTTCAATCCAGGAGGTAGTGTGAAAGACCGTCTTGGCCAAGAATTGATTCGCGATGCGATGGAGCAAGGAAAATTGGCACCAGGAGGAACAATTATCGAGCCTACTGCAGGAAATACGGGAATTGGTTTGGCATTATCGGCCCTTCAGCATGGAATGAAAGTAATATTTTGTGTGCCGGAAAAATTTAGTATTGAAAAACAAGAGATTATGAAAGCTTTTGGAGCCAAGATTGTTCATACACCAACAAGTGATGGAATTAAAGGGGCAATCAATAAGGCATATGAACTTGCTAGCGAGATTCCAAACGCTTATGTGCCACAGCAATTTGGAAACCCAGCCAATCCGCTTACTTATTATAAAACGCTGGGCCCTGAGCTTTACGAGCAGCTTGATGGAGAAATTCATATCTTTGTGGCAGGAGCAGGGAGCGGTGGCACGTTTATGGGAACAGCCAAGTATTTGAAAGAGCATATTCCCGCCATTAAAACGGTAATTGTCGAACCGGAAGGCTCTATTTTAAATGGTGGTGCACCAGGTCCGCATAAGACAGAAGGAATTGGAATGGAATTTTTACCGGAGTATATGGATGAGGCTTATTTCGACGGAATCCATACTATCTTAGACGAAGATGCGTTTAAACGCGTGAAGGAATTGGCCCAAAAAGAAGGAATTTTAGCAGGTAGCTCGTCAGGTGCAGCGTTACATGCAGCTTTAGTAGAAGCAGAAAAAGCGCCGGCAGGAACAAATATTGTCACGATTTTCCCGGATAGCAGTGATCGTTATTTAAGTAAAAAGATATATGAAGGAGGCATTTAACATGAAACGGAAAACAAAGTTAATTCATGGTGGAATTGCAGGAGATCCACATACTGGAGCGGTATCGGTACCCATTTACCAAGTAAGCACGTACAAACAAGAGGGAGTTGGCGGTCATAAAGGATTTGAGTATTCACGTACAGGAAATCCGACACGTCATGCGCTGGAAGAGTTAATTAAAGATATTGAAGGCGGTGAGGCTGGCTTTGCTTTCGGTTCAGGGATGGCAGCTATTACGGCTGTTATGATGCTGTTCAACAGCGGAGACCATGTTATTTTAACAGACGATGTTTACGGTGGTACGTACCGTGTCATGACGAAAGTGTTAAATCGATTAGGGATTGAATCTACGTTTGTTGATACGAGCGACCTTTCCAATATCGAAAAAGAAATCCGTCCGACGACGCGAGCAATCTATTTAGAAACGCCAACAAATCCGTTATTAAAAGTTACAGATATTGAAGGAGCATCAGCGATTGCGAAAGCGAACGGTTTATTGACAATTGTCGACAACACATTCAGTACACCGTATTGGCAAACCCCGATTGAATTCGGTGCCGATATCGTCATTCATAGTGCGACGAAGTATTTAGGAGGCCATAGCGACGTTGTTGCTGGTCTAGCGGTAGTGAATTCCGCTCAGCTTGCTGAAGATTTGCATTTTGTCCAAAACTCCACAGGAGGCGTTCTCGGCCCTCAAGACTCATGGTTGTTAATGCGTGGAATCAAAACATTAGGTGTGCGTATGGAAGAGCATGAAGCAAATACAAAAGCCATCGTTGAATTTTTAGTGAGCCACCCTCAAGTGAACAAAGTCTATTATCCGGGGTTAGAGAACCATCCTAACCATGATATTGCGAAAAAACAAGGCAGTGGATTTGGGGGCATGGTTTCATTTGATGTAGGCAGTGAAGAGAAAGTAGAGCAAGTGTTAAACAACGTGAAATATTTTACGTTAGCAGAAAGTCTTGGTGCAGTGGAAAGCCTTATTTCGGTGCCCGCAAAAATGACTCATGCGTCTATCCCAAAAGAGCGTCGTGAAGAGCTTGGAATTACAGACGGATTAATTCGTATTTCTGTAGGCTTGGAAGATGTGGAAGATTTAATTGAGGACTTGAAGGCAGCATTAGCGTAAGAAGAAAATAAGTTCAACCAAAAAAGCTGAGGCGATTGCCGCAGCTTTTTTGGTTGAATTTACATGATTCATAGCTTGCTAGCTTATGGTACAGTAAAAGTATCATGTTGAATAAGGGTGATGCACATGAACGAACAATTAAAACGAAACATCCAAATGAGAATTTCTGATTATACTAGATATATATATATATTACTCGCTGTCAGTACGTTCCTCTATTTAGGCACGATTATTGGTAACGGAGAAAAAGCTCCAATTCAACTGATGGTTATGTCAGGTACGACAGTTTTTTTGCTGTCACTAGCCTTTTATTTTGTGAATAAAATTAAAAAGCTCCGCGAAGAACTAAAGCGGGAAGAGGCGTAAGAACAGCACAGTTTCCAGTAGGTTGTACGGAAAAGTCGCATGCAAGCAAAGCCGAAACAATGTATTTTTTATTTAAATACCTCATTTAGATAAATGGCCAAACAATAAAAAAAGAACCGTCTAAACCTCTTGAATACGTTGGAGCGTTTATGACGGCTCTTTCTTCTATTTATTTCATTTTCTTCTCTTTTTCGGCCCGGAAAAACTCATGAAATATTTTCATTAACGCTCTTTTTTCAATCCGCGATACATAGCTTCTGGAAATTCCCAATTCTTTTGCGATTTCTCGCTGTGTTTTCTCTTTTTGTAAGTCCAGTCCGAATCGCCCTACAATTACTTCCCGTTCCCGTTCATCTAAAATATCAATATACTCTTTAATCTTTTCTAGTTCCATATTGAGTTGAATCATATCAATGACGTCATCTGACTCTGACTTTAAAACGTCAATGAGGCTAATCTCATTTCCTTCCTTGTCCTGTCCGATCGGATCATGTAGAGACACATCTTTTTTTGTCTTTTTTAACGCACGTAAATGCATTAAAATTTCGTTTTCAATGCATCTTGCCGCATATGTTGCCAGCTTCGTCCCTTTCCCTTGAGAGTAGCTTTCAATCGCCTTAATTAAGCCAATCGTGCCGATGGAAATTAAGTCTTCTGGATCTTCGCCTGTATTCTCAAATTTTTTGACGATGTGGGCTACAAGTCGCAGGTTGTGTTCAATAAGTAAATTTCGTGCCTCCTGGTCGCCTTGTTCCATTAGAATTAAATATTTTTTCTCATCGCTTGAAGAAAGAGGCTGTGGAAAAGCATTATTTTTGACATAGGAAACCAGGAAAATGAGTTCTTTGATTAAATAGCCCAATCCTGTAATCAATGCGGACATATCTCCTCACCTCCGCTATCTGTATCTACGCCTTATCCCAAACCTTAACCCATACTTTATTCATATGTTTTGTTTTGCTTGGCCGTGTCTGTACAACAAAAAAAGACCTGCTTTCACAGGTCTTTCAATGTGCTCCCGGTCATTTATAGGCTAAATATTACGGTTATTGCGCGGTTCCTTCGTCTGGAACAATTAAAATTTCTACGCGACGATTTTTTAGTCTGCCTTCTGCCGTGGAGTTATCTGCAATCGGTTGGTACTCTCCATATCCTTTGGCGCTAAAAAGTGCCGGATTCAAGTTTTTATTTTCTAACAGTACTTTTGTAAAATTGACGGCGCGCATCGCACTTAAATCCCAATTGGAATCAAAATAACGGTTTCGAATGGGAACGTTATCTGTATGGCCGCTAACAATCACCTTTTTAGGAGTGTCCATAACGAGCAGTTGCGAAATTTCTTTAGCAAGCTGTCGGTCGTTCGGACGAACTTCGGCAATTCCTGAATCGAACAGGACGTTATCTAAAATGGTAATGAGAAGACCTTCATCGGTTAAACTTGTCTTGAGTTTTCCGGTTAGGTCGCGACTTGTAATATATTCATTTACTTTTTGCTGAATTTCTTGTAAATATTTTTTCTCCGCATGTGCTGCTTCTTGCTGTTCCTCTTCTTTACTTAAGGTAACAGAGCTATTTTCCGGAGGGATGGCACTCGGATAGTCAAACACTCCAGTTCCGCCGTCAAATGATGAATTCAGTGCGCGAGACATTTCTTTAAACTTGACAGCATCAATACTGCTCATGGAAAACAAAACGATGAATAAAGCTAACAGCAGTGTCAGTAAGTCCGCATAAGGAATGAGCCATGATTCATCAACATGTTCTTCGTGATGACTATGCTGTTTCTTTTTACTCATTAGTTTTTTCACCTTCACTAAAGAATTTTTCACGCTCATTTACAGGTAAATAGGAAGCTAATTTACGTTCGATTACATTTGGAGCTTGACCTTCGACGATCGATAGTACACCTTCAATCATTAAATAACGAACTTTTGCTTCGTATTTTGATTTTCTCTTTAATTTGTTTGCAAATGGATGCCATAAAACGTAACCACTGAAAATCCCAAATAGTGTGGCAACGAAAGCGGCTGAAATGGCATGACCTAGAGCATCCATATTACTCATATCCGACAGGGCTGCAATAAGACCGACAACGGCTCCTAATACCCCGAGAGTAGGAGCGTATGTACCGGCCTGTGTGAAAATAGAAGCACCGATTTGATGGCGTTCTTCCATCACTGTCGTTTCTTCCGTCATGACATCGCGAATAAATTCCTGTGTTTGGCCGTCGACGGCTAAACTTAAGCCATTCTTCAAAAAAGGATCTTCAATATCATTTATTTTACTTTCGAGAGCGAGCAACCCTTCTCTTCTTGCTACTGTTGCTAAATCAACAAATAGCGGAATTAGCTCTTCAATTTTTGGAGTTTTATCTTCTTTGAATAAAATTCCAAAAAGCTTCGGAACGTTTTTAATATCCCGCGATGGAAAAGCGATGGTTACTGCCCCTGCAGTACCAATGAAAATGATGAGCAATGCAGGAATGTTTAATAAAGCGGCGGGGCTAACCCCTTTTAGTACCATTCCGACAAATACGCCGATAAGAGCTAAAAGAATTCCAAATAAAGAAGTTTTGTCCATATAATCACCCTGTAGTACATATTTTGATAGTTCTGCCTCTACCATTTTATCGACATATTTCGCTTAATCTTTATGCTCTCCGTATAACTTTTTAAGACTTCCATTAATTTTGACAATATTATGGCTGGTTGCAATGAGTAGGTTCTCTGTTTTGATTGTCATATTTCGTGCTTTCTATTGCCATCAAAATTATTTCTGTTAAAATATAAAAAGCTCATGGTTTCCCATGAGCTTTTTATATTTTTTTCAACTTGAACGTGCTAACCATTAAAAAGGCTAGAAAAATGATTAAAAACATGAAAAACTGTTCCGGGAAATAAGGAATGCCTAAATAGCTTAATGTGAGGATACAGCCGGCAGCTGTAATAGGCAAACCGGTAAAATAGCCGTTGTTCTCTGAAATATTAAATCGTGCTAATCTTAGTGCACCGCAAGCAATATACAAAATGGTAAATAATGCTCCTGGTGCTCCGTATTCAATTAGGATGCCCTCATAGAGAAGTAAGGCTGGAGCGATACCAAATGATATAATGTCACACATGGAATCGAGCTGTTTGCCTAATTCTGATTCAATGTTTAACCTTCTCGCTGTCATCCCATCAAAGCGATCGGCTAAAGCCGCTAAAAAGATTAATAAAACGCTCAATTTAAGGTTGTCTTTTAGTACAAAAAGAATTGCGAAAGCCCCTAGACTTAGATTTAATAAAGTTAACGCATTTGCTGCCTGTGCTTTAATCTTTTTGACTGTATGGTCTAAGTATTCTAATAAAAACATTCTCTTCACTCCTTTGCAGAGAATGGGATGCACCTATTTTCAGACGTATACTTATTGTAGACGTAAAGCCTAAGTTAGTAAAGGGCTATTAAATAATTGGAGGTCAACTTTCTTGTTTGAACGCATTTATCAAATTTTTATTGAGTTAACGAACCATGCCCTCTTTTCGAGATGGCTGCAAAAGTTTTCAACGTCCCGTGCAAGTTCATCGCTAATATCATCATATGCTCGTGTCTATAAAATTAATCAAGCAGAAATGATAAATCCCCTTTCCTCGTATAAAACGCTGCATGAACTGTTTACGAGGGAATTAAAAGAAGGCGTCCGTCCAATTGAACAGACGCCGGGTGGAGTCGTGAGCCCGGTAGATGCGGTCGTTGAAGATTATGGCTTTGTTCAACCGACAAAACAGATTGAAGTTAAAGGGAAAATGTACTCCATTCAGGAAATGGTGAGCGACGATGAGCGACTTGAAAAGTACATTGAAGGCCAATTTATGATTCTATACTTGAGTCCGAGCGATTATCATCGTATTCATAGTCCAGTAAACGGAAAAATTACAAACATGTGGACTTTAGGGAAATCATCATATCCGGTTAACAAATGGGGATTGAAATATGGCAAAGATCCGCTCGTTAAAAATTATCGGAAACTAACTGAAATCCAGCATAGCAATGGACATGTATTGATGGTGAAGGTCGGTGCCATGTATGTCAACAGTATTGAAAGAACGCATGATGGTGATACCGTTACAAAGGGCGCAGAGATGGCATATTTTACGTTTGGTTCTACGGTTGTTCTGCTATTTGAAAAAGATACGTTTACAGTTGAATCAAGTATTAAAAGAGGTCACGCTGTTCAGGTTGGTCAGCTTATCGGTTTATGCCGATAAGCAAAGACCAATTTAAGAAGATAACTTTACTTTTAAGCTTAGAGATCTTCTTTTCATTTCTTGTTCAATTAATTCAATAAACTCAGGGCTTAGCTGCAACTCGGTAGCTTTTAAATAAGATTCAATTAGGAGCTTGTCAGATAGTTTTTGCATACATTTGCCTTTTAAAGGTAGGTAAAAATACAGGTCGAAATAGCGGGGAGTCTCTATTTTACCTTTTTTATCTACATTTAGTAAAAGGCCTTCACCTCCGATATTTTTTATGGTTCATAAATAGGTGTTCTATTAGTATCCGAAAAATCATAAGATGGATAGTTGGTAACCATAATCTACCATGAAATGAAAAATGGAACAACCGTTCTCTTATCCACAATGAGTAGTGGATAATTTGTGGGTAATTTGTTTATAATTACCATTAATTGTTGAAAGTCGCTTGGTAAAATGTGTATAAAGTTATCCACAGCAGGGCGCAGCGAGGAGCTTGTCGAAATATTTGCATTAAACGTCAAAAAACTACTCTTTTTTCAGAGGTTGGACGTTTTTCCTTTGTTTGTGAAGAAATACAGGTCGTTTTAACAAGTTTTTTGTTGGAAAATGAAGAACTAGCGTTATAATTGTTTATTGTGTATTTATTCCGCCTGTGACTATATTAAAGGCGGAGGAACGCTATTTTATTAATAGAGGTGTGACATACGTGTTAAAACTTTTTTTGCCAAATGAACATGTAAAAAGCATTTTTCATATTACGCCGCAAATGTTAAAGGAAAGAGGAGTAAAAGGGATCATCACGGACCTTGACAACACTTTAGTCGAATGGGACCGTCCAAATGCAACTCCTCAGCTAATGGAATGGTTTAAAGACATGCAAGAACACGGCATTCAAGTAACAATTGTTTCGAATAACGTGGAGAAAAGAGTTAAGCTGTTTTCAGACCCTTTAGGGATTCCCTTTATCTTTCAAGCAAGAAAGCCGATGGGGCAAGCGTTTCGAAAAGCACTGAGCTTGATGAAGGTCCAAAATGACGAAATTGTCGTGATTGGTGATCAGCTTTTAACAGACGTTCTTGGTGGAAACCGTCTTGGTCTTTATACCATTTTAGTCGTACCTGTTGCGCAAACAGACGGCTTTTTCACCCGATTCAATCGCAAAATGGAGCGTCACATTTTAAATTGGATGAAGAAAAAAGGCATGATAAATTGGGAGGAGTAAATTCGTGAGTGAACAAATACTGCAATGCGTAGGGTGCGGAGTGGCTCTGCAAACGGAAAAGCCAAATGAGCTTGGGTATACTCCGCCATCAGCATTAGAAAAAGAAGTGATTATTTGTCAACGTTGTTTTCGTTTAAAGCATTATAATGAAATTCAAGATGTTTCGTTAACGGACGATGATTTCTTGAAAATTTTGAATGGAATTGGACAATCCGATGCACTGGTTGTGAAAATTGTCGATATTTTTGACTTTAATGGGAGCTGGCTCCCTGGGTTGCACCGCTTCGTTGGAAACAACAATGTCATTTTAGTTGGAAATAAAGTGGACTTGCTTCCGAAGTCTGTGAAGCAAAACCGATTAATTAACTGGATGAAAAAAGAAGCGAAAGAACTTGGATTAAAGCCGATGGATGTCCATTTAATTAGTGCAGCTAAAGGACAAGGTATTAAAGAGCTGGCAGCAGCTATTGAGGCTTACCGCTTCGGTAAAGATGTATACATTGTAGGATGTACGAACGTAGGAAAATCAACGTTTATCAATACGTTAATTAAAGAATTCAGCGGGGAGCAGGATGTCGTGACCACTTCTCAATATCCTGGAACGACGCTTGATTTAATTGGAATACCACTTGATGGAGACGCTGTTTTGTATGATACGCCAGGTATTATTAACCATCATCAAATGGCACACTTTGTAGATAAGCGCGATTTAAAAATTATTTCGCCGAAAAAAGAGATTAAGCCGAAAGTGTACCAATTAAATGAAGAACAAACGTTATTTTTCGGTGGATTGGCACGTCTTGACTATGTGAGTGGAGGAAGAAGAAGTTTAACTTGTTATCTTTCCAATGATTTAATGATTCACCGTACAAAGATGGAAAAAGCAGACGAACTGTATCGTAATCATGCAGGAGAGTTGTTGCAACCTCCAAGACGAGAGCAAATGGATGAGTTTCCGGAGCTAGAGGCCCATCAATTTGTCATTAAAGAAGCGAAAACTGATATTGTGTTTTCAGGACTTGGTTGGGTAACCGTTAACGAGCCTGGAGCAAAGGTTATTGCCTATGCACCAAAAGGGGTCGGCGTCTTTTTAAGAGCTTCTCTTATTTAAAGACGTTGCGCACAAGTTGCGGATTTTTATATCGTTGAAGAATATCGTCACAGTTGAAAGAGGGAGAAGAGTCAAACGGGGAAGCAATCGTTAAAAATCCCTCTTTCTCTGTGTGGACAATAGAAAAAAGACATTCCATGAGGGGGAGCGGTTGGTGAAAAAGCTGTATGGAGTTATTGGGTATCCGATTGGACATTCTATGTCGCCGATTATGCATAATGATGCTTTCAAGCGTTTAAAACTGGAAGGGTATTATCATGCGTTTGAAATCTCTCCTGATCAGTTCCAGACGGCGATCGATGGATTAAAGGCGCTAAAAGTTGAGGGGTTCAACGTTACCATTCCTTATAAGATCAAAATAATGGAACATTTGGATGAAATCGATCCGTTGGCGCAGCAGATTGGTGCCGTCAATACCGTTGTCAATGAAAATGGGCGTTTAATTGGATATAATACAGATGGAGAAGGGTATGTTACATCGCTGCTTCACGCCCTTCAAGGAAAAGAACTAGAAACGTGCAAAGTGTTAATCATTGGGGCTGGAGGAGCGGCAAAGGCAATTTATTTTACGTTATTAGCTCATCAACAAGCTCCTGAGCGGGTTGATATTTGTAATCGAACCGTTGCTAAAGCCGAGCAATTAATGCTGGATAATGCAGCGTCTACTGCATCGGCAGCTTTGTCCATTGAAGAAGCACAAGAAGCGATTGCTACGTACGATGTTATCATCAACACTACTTCTGTAGGCATGTATCCACATATAGACGAATCTCCATTGCGACTTCATGGAATGAAAGAAGGAGCGCTCGTTAGCGACATTATTTACAATCCTCTTGAAACAAAGTTGTTGAAGGATGCTGCTAGTAATGGGGGCATTGTTCATAACGGAATCGGGATGTTTGTCATGCAAGGGGCACTCGCTTTTGAAAAATGGACAGCCGTCCGCCCAGACATCGAGGCTATGGAAGAAATCGTATTAAAACAACTGAGAAATAAAACAAAAGAGCAAACTGGAGGAAAACAATGTTAACTGGTAAACAAAAACGTTTTTTACGCGCAAAGGCTCATCATCTTACACCTATTTTCCAAGTAGGAAAAGGCGGTGTGAATGAAAACATGGTGAAGCAAATTGCGGACGCGCTTGAGGTTCGTGAACTGATTAAAGTGAGCATTTTGCAAAACTGTGATGAAGACCGTGATACAATTGCGGCAGAGTTGACAAAAGGGGCTAAGGCTAAGCTTGTACAAGTTATTGGCAATACCATTATCTTATACAAGGAGTCAAAAGAGAACAAACAGATTGTTCTTCCTCGCTAATTTATAAAAGGAGGCAGAAATTCTTGAAGAAAGTCGGTATTTTGGGCGGTACATTTAATCCGCCACATATAGGGCACCTCATTATGGCCAATGAAGTAAAAGATGCTTTACTGCTTGACGAGATTTGGTTTATGCCTGTGTATGTGCCTCCACATAAAGAAAATGATGAGACAACAAATCCGCTTCATCGCTTAAAAATGATTGAGAAGGCGATAGAAGGTCAGCCTTCCTTTCGTGTTCAAGCCATTGAATATGAAAGGAAAGGCACCTCCTATACATATGACACGATGATGCTTTTACGGGAACAATATCCAAAGATAGCTTTTTATTTTATTATTGGAGCCGATATGATTGAAAGTCTAGCCCAGTGGCACCGCATTGAAGAACTGCTGAATTTGGTTCAGTTTGTCGGTGTGAACCGCCCGGGCTACCATACACAGTCTCCATATCCAATTTTACAAGTAGAGGCTCCGGCGGTTGATTTATCTTCTTCCATCATTCGAAAGAAAATAAAGGAAGAAAAAACGATCCGCTATTTAGTTCCTGATAATGTGAAAACCTATATAGAGGAGAATCGTTTATATGAATCGTGAGAAAGCGCTAGCCATTGTGAAAGAACAGTTGACTGACCACCGGTATATTCATACTGTCGGTGTCATGGAAACAGCCGTCGAACTGGCCAAGCAATACGGAGCGGATGAGAAAAAAGCGGAATTAGCAGCCATCTTTCATGATTACGCGAAGTTTCGCTCAAAGGAAGAAATGAAGAAAATTATTCAGGAACAACGTATGCCGTCGAATCTTCTCACACATAATACTGAATTATGGCACGCCCCTGTTGGAGCATATTTAGTGGAAAAAGAAGTGGGCATCACAGATTCAGAGGTGTTAAATGCAATTCGCTACCATACATCGGGACGACCTCGCATGACACTTTTAGAGAAAATTGTCTATGTAGCAGACTATATCGAACCAGGAAGGGCTTTTCCAGGGGTAGAAGAGGTTCGGGACTTGGCAAAGCAAGATTTAGATAAAGCCCTACTTCAAACGTTAACGAACACGATATCATTTTTATTGAAAAAAAATCGAGCCGTTTATCCGGACACAATTTTTACATACAACAGCTTAGTTGCAGGAGGTAAACAAATGGAAGAACGTAAATTATTATCAATGGCCGTTCAGGCAGCAGATGACAAAAGAGCAGATGATATGATTGTATTAAATATGAAAGGGATCTCATTAATTGCGGATTATTTCGTCATTTGCCACGGGAATTCAGATAAGCAGGTGCAAGCAATTGCTCGTGAAATTAAAGAGCGTGCAAATGAGAACAACGTTGACGTGAAACGATTGGAAGGCTTTGATGAAGCACGCTGGATATTAGTAGACCTTGGGGATGTTATTGCCCACGTTTTCCATAAGGATGAGCGTTCGTACTATAATCTTGAAAGACTATGGGGAGATGCGCCTGAAGTGAATATTGAAGAAGTGCTTCATTCATGAGTTATGGCCAATTTGCCTATGTATATGATCAATTAATGCAAGATGTTCCGTATGATCAATGGGCAGCCTATATTCAAAACGAGCTTCATCGAGCTGGGATTAACCAACCTGACATACTGGATGTAGCCTGCGGAACGGGGCAAATTGCGGTTCGTTTAGCGCAAAAAGGATACGAAGTGACTGGAATCGATTTATCTGATGATATGTTGATGATTGCTCGTGAAAAAGCGGAGCAAGCAGGTTTGTCTATTCCTTTATTCCAGCAAAATATGACAGAGCTTGAGTTAGGAAAGACGTTTGATTGCGTCGGCATTTTTTGTGACTCGTTAAATTATTTACAGTCTGCTGAAGAAGTGCAACAAACTTTTTCAGCTGTTTTTCAGCATTTAAAACAAGGTGGACTGTTTTTATTTGATGTTCACTCTCTTTATAAAATGGATGAAGTGTTTGCAGAAGAAACATTTGCCTACACAGGAGAAGATGTATCGTATATTTGGGAATGTTTTTCCGGAGAACAAGAGCATGCTGTCGAACATGAATTAACGTTTTTTGTCCAAGATGAAACAGGTCGATATGAACGGTTTGAAGAATCGCATCGACAGCGGACATTTCCGGCTGAGACGTATAAACAATGGCTTCGGGCAGCGGGGTTTGAGGAGATACGCATAACGGCTGATTTTTCCAGTGAACACCCCTCAACTACGAGCGAACGATTATTTTTTTCAGCTGTAAAACGCACATAATGTGAGAAAACCGCCTGATTTTTTTCAGGCGGTTTTTCATGTAAAAAAAGAAAAGGTAGCAGGAAAATCGTCGATGCATGTCAAAAATGTAAAATGGTCATTCACGTATCAAATTGATGATGAATCTGCTCAAGATCCTCGTAATATTTGGCGTGTGTTTGCTGAAATACATGCTCAAATAATGGTCCCACTTCCGCTTCAAGCACTTTAATGCCCTCACCGGTCACTCCGCCTTTGACACATACTTTTTCTTGTAAAGTAGGCAGTGTGAAAACCCCATTCTCCAGTAGTTTTCCCATTCCGATAATCATTTGGCTCGCAAGATTTGTTGCGGTTTCTTTTGAAATGTTCGTTTCTTTCTCTGCTGCTTCAATAAATTGCTGCAGCAAAAAACTGAAGAAGGCCGGTCCGCAGCTGACAATGTCTGAAGCGATTCGCGTAATTGAATGATCAATGATAACAGGATGAGAGACAGCGGAAAACATCTCATGTAAGACTTTTTGATATGCTTGGCTGCAACGTTCTCCGTACGTAAAGAGTGAAACACCAGATAAAGCCCGGTTCGTAATGCTCGGTATGATGCGTGCAGCCTGGCATTGACAGGCACGTTCCAGTTGCTCAACGGAAATAGGGCTTGTAATGGACACGATACATTGGTGTGGTTGCAAATCATGCTGCAATTGTATTAAAAGGGGGTGAATATCTAATGGCTTGACACAAATAAAGATAATATTTGAATGTTGCACCACTTCTTTCGCTGATTCCACAACCTTGATTAAGGGATGCTGTGCTTTTATGGCATATGCTTTTTCACTCGTACGATTAGTAATGGTCACTTGCTGAGCTTCTACTGCTTTTGAGTCAAGTAGTGCCTCAATTAATATTCTCCCCATATTTCCCGTTCCGATAAATCCTATATTCATTGTTTCATCCCCTCCTTTACGAAGTGACATTTCTTCCAGTGGTTCATCATTTTTCACTGAAAGATAATGAGGTAAATAAGTGTTTTCTGTCCGTTTCCGTCTATGTTCAGAGGGGAATCCCGGACAGGTGTAAAAGATAAAGGAAAGTTCTCTCCTACACAATATGAAAAAAGTGATAGGTTTATGAATACAAGTTGCCTGAAAGGAAGATGCATGGTGACCATATCTAAAACAACTATCAGTGTGATTGCGGCAAGTTTAGTGGCTGTGTTTTTGTTAGCTCTTTCCATTACCCGGCCCTCACCAGTTGAAACGGCTACAACAGCGGGGGAATGGGATCAAATGCTTGAGACGGAAGAAGAAGAGCCGCTTGAACCATCGCTATCTGAACGTGAAGAGCATGAAGTGATGGTAGATGTAAAAGGAGCTGTGAAGCAACCTGGAGTATACGTAATGAAACTAGGTGACCGGGTCACAGATGCCATTCAATTGGCAGGGGGATTTCATGACGATGCTGACCAAACACAAGTGAATTTAGCTGCTAAGGTGAAAGATGAACTTGTGATTTACGTTCCGAAGGAGGGAGAACTGCCATCAACACCGTTTGTTGCTGCTATAGAGCAGTCGGACGAAGGTGCTCTTGTTAATATTAATACAGCATCAAATGAGGAACTTCAAACGCTGCAAGGCATTGGACCTGCTAAGGCAGAAGCCATCATTGCTTATCGTGAAGAACAAGGGGGATTTCAAAAAAAAGAAGATTTATTAAATGTATCAGGAATTGGGGAGAAGTCATTTGAAAAAATTAAAGAGCATATCACCATTCAGTAAAAAGAAGGCAAAAGAGAAGCGTATTGACGGCATTTACCGAAAAGGACTACACTTAAGAAAAGCGAAGAGTGGCAGAGGGTGCGTACTGAATTTAAGCTCCAATGTCATATTTCATAACTTTCATAAGGGGGAGAAAGAACGTGACTAGAAAAAGCTGGGATGAGTATTTTTTGGAAATTGCAGAAGTGGCAGCGACACGTTCGACTTGTCAACGACTTCATGTAGGATGTGTCATTGTGAAAGATCGTCATATTGTATCAACAGGCTATAATGGTTCCATTCATGGACATGAACATTGCTATGAGGCGGGGTGCTTGAAAGACCACAACGGTCGATGTATTCGTTGTCTTCATGCCGAAGAGAACGCGGTACTTCATGCTGATAGACATTTGCTCAAAGGAGCGACTGCTTATATTACACATGAATCATGCGAAAAATGCTCCAAAACGTTAGCACAATCAGGCATTACAAGAATTGTGTATCGAAACGCCTATCCAAACGAATGGAACCAATATTTTCTAAAAGATATTGAAGTTGTTCATCTGCCCCATCCTGAAAAGAAACCTGTATAAAAGATAAAGGGGGAGAATCAATCAGCTGTTTCGGTGAATCGTGGAGGTGTTTGCATATGTGAATGATAAAAGAATTGAAAGGGCACTGGGTGTATGTAGCGCTATTGGTTGCGTTAGCATTCGTAGGATGGACTGTGAGAGAGCCTGTGTTATGGCTATTATCGATTGCTTATATCATGTGGCTGTTCCTTCATCTACCCCGCCCAGTCCTCTATATAGGTATGGCTTTTACGGTTGTTCTATGTGTCCACTATCTACTGCTTGAAAAGCATAATCAAACCTCGCTTTCAACTTCTCAACGCTTCTTTGATGGACGTATCACCTCTATCCCCGATTTCAATGGGCAAACGCTATCGTTTGCATTTCAGCTTTCAGAAGAAGAGGTTGCAGCGGTATATACGATTCCTACTATGGAACAAAAAAATCTGCTTCAATCGTTAAAACCAGGATTTGTGTGTAGGGTGGAAGGGGAGCTTGTAAAACCGGAGTCAGCGAGAAATGAAGGTGCCTTTAACTATAAGCGCTACTTATATCATCAACAAATTCATTGGATTTTGCAGATTTCTCATCTTTCCATTGAAGCATGCACAGATAATGTGACGATAAGAGATTTGTTTCCGAGGTGGCGGGACAAAGGGATTCGTTTCATTGAAGAACATGTCCCGCAGCCTGCAAATGGAATGATGCAGGCACTTATTTACGGTGAGCGAAAATATATTAGTGAAGAAACGCTCCGGCATTACCAAGAGGGAGGAATCATTCACTTATTAGCGATATCGGGCTTGCATGTCGGCTTTTTAACAGGTGCCGTTTTTTACTTATTGATTCGATTGGGTGTGACTCGAGAAAAGGCTATGATAGTATTGTTGTTCACCCTTCCGTTCTATGGACTTATAGCAGGCGCTGCGCCTTCAGTTATTCGAGCTGTTCTTATGACCGAATTGATGTTGACTGTGTTGCTTTTTAAAAGAGTACTTACTCCTCAAGATGCTGTCAGTGTCACTTTTCTTCTCATGGCGGGATTCAACCCTTATTATATGTACCATGTTGGCTTTCAACTTTCGTTTGCCGTTACATTTTCTCTCGTCATGTCAGCACGTCTTATTGAAAACCGTGCATGTTCGTTCGGATCTCAGCTACTGGTAGCAAGCATTGTCTCCCAATTAAGTTCATTGCCCCTTATTTTATACCACTTTCATAAAATCTCCATGTTAAGTCTTCCGCTCAATCTTTTGTTCATCCCTCTTTTTTCTATTATTGTCCTGCCTATTTGCGTATGTATTTTATGCTGTATGGTGATCGTTCCGTCGGTGGCAGATATACTCGTGTTTTTGCTTAACATACTGCTTAATATAAGCAACAATATCGTAGCGTTAACGGTTTCCATCCCCTATACGCAGCTCATTTTTGGGCGTCCCTCTCTTTGGGGAATAATAAGTCTAATTGTCGCCGTATTGTGGTTGTTTCACACAGGAGAACAAGGAGGGAAGCAGTGGAAATGGTCGTGCGTTAGCTTCTTTTTGCTTATGATCTTTCAATATTATCAATTTCACCTCAACCCGGAAGGTCGCATCACGATAATTGATGTTGGACAAGGAGACAGCATCCTCATCGAACTCCCTTATCGTAAAGGTGTGTATTTAGTGGATACAGGGGGCTCGTTTTCATTTGAAAAAGAAGCATGGCAAAAAAAACGTTCGTCGTTTGAGGTAGGAGAAGATATTCTCCTTCCATTTTTGCATGAACGAGGGATTCGCCAAATTGATAAGCTGTTAATTACACATGGTGACTATGATCATGCAGGGGCTGGCTTGTCACTTTTGAATAATGTAAAGGTAAAAGAGCTTGTAATTGGCAAAAAGACTTCATTGAATGAATTAGAAAGAAAGTTGGTGAAGCAAGCGTTAGCAAATGGTATTTCCGTTGTACAAGTATCAACAGGAGCTCAATGGCAGAAGGGGGATTTCTCCTTTCACATCTTATCGCCTAATGGAAAGGAACGATCAACAAATGAACAATCCATCGTCCTTTATGCGACGCTAGGAGGTGCTTCATGGTTGTTTACGGGTGATTTGGAACTAGAAGGAGAAAAACGACTTGTCGAAAAGTTCCCGCATCTGCCTGTTGATGTGTTGAAGGTAGGTCATCATGGGAGCAACACATCAACATCGTCTTTACTGTTAGATCATATTAAACCGAAAGTGGCCATTATTTCTGTGGGAAAGCGCAACCGATATCAGCATCCGCACATGTCAGTTATACAAGAGCTGGAGTCGAGAGGGATTACCGTTTTTCGTACAGACCAAAATGGAGCCATTCATTATAGTTTTTGGCAAAACAAAGGAACGTTCTACCGGCAAATCCCATAACATATAGCAAAGAGAAAGCTGTTGAAAGTCTTTTTCAACAGCTCTCTTCCTACTAGCGGTAGGTCATGATATTGTGTCGAACATCAAGATGCGACAAGTTGTACGATAGTTGCGATAATAAACATTGTTGCGAAAAATCCGAATGAAACGATGAAACCAACACCTGAATCAACGGCGTCGTTTCGTGTGCTTTGGACGTTTTTTTCAAACTGATTCACGGCTACCCCTCCTATTTCATCATTTTTAGTATAAGGCAAAAATATGAAAAAATCCATATGCAAGAAACCGTTTTCCTCTGTTGACAAGAGTTGTCACAAATAGTTCAATCCCCGCTGTCCATAATAATTAGAAAGGGACAATCATTGACAAAAAAGTATCCCGGGACTTACTTTGTCAGTGTTTATCATAGATTAGGGAATTGCTTTTCGTGTGCAATTCCCTTTGATTATGAAGATGAAACGGACAACTTGTAAAAAAGGCGTAATCTATGTACGATAGTAAAGAAGATCAAGAACGAATGGGAGAGGCAACGATTTTGGGACTACATAGTTGGAAAAAAATAAAAAAAAATCAACTGGCGCCAGTGTATTTATTATATGGTACTAACACCTTTTTGTTGAATGAGACACGAAAAAAAATTATTGATGCGGCCTTAAGCAAAGAGGAACAAAGCTTTAATTTATCCCTTTACGATATGGAGGAGACTCCTGTAGAGCAAGCGGTAGAAGATGCTGAAACTTTGCCGTTTTTCGGGGATCGGCGTGTCATTATTCTTAACAATGCGGTTTTTTTGACCGCTGAAAAATCGAAGCAGAAAGTAGAACATAATCTTGATAAATTACAGAGTTATTTAGATGCGCCCTCTCCATTTGCAGTACTCGTTATTCTCGTACCGTATCCAAAGCTTGATGAACGGAAAAAAATTACTAAGCACCTAAAAAAACAAGCTGAATGCATCGAAGCGAATGAATTGGCAGAGCAGGACATCAAAACATGGATGGAGAACGAGCTCAAAGAAGCATCTGTCACGATGGGAGATGGTGCTAAGCAGTTGCTGTTGCAATTGACGGGTCTCAATTTAACGGTTGTGTTAAATGAACTGCAAAAACTAATTTTGTATGTAGGAGAAGGAGAAGTCATTACAGAAGAAGCCGTCGAACTTCTCGTTGCAAGATCGCTGGAGCAAAATGTATTTTCTCTTGTCGAGGCGGTCGTCAAGCAAGATTCGTTAAAAGCGATGTCTCTATACCGCGATTTATTGCAAAACAACGAAGAACCAATTAAAATTTTATCTTTATTGGTCGCACAGTTTCGGTTGATTTATCACTCCAAGCTATTAAGCAGTCAAGGATATGGGCAACAGCAAATTGCTCAATCGTTGAAGGTGCATCCATTTCGGATTAAGCTTGCGGCTCAGCAAAGTAAATTGTTTAGTGAAGAACGTCTTCAAAGCATTATGAAACAGCTTGCACAAGCGGATTATGAAATGAAAATGGGAAAAATGGATAAATCGCTTATTTTGGAACTATTTTTCTTAAGTTCTGTAACATCGTCAAGGGAATAAAATCTTTTGGTGATACAGCATAATAAAAAAACGCTTCTCCATGAAGGAGAAGCGTTTTTTTATTATGCTGATAATCCGTTAACTTGTTTAGCTAAACGAGATTTTTGACGAGCAGCAACGTTTTTGTGGATAAGACCTTTACGAGCAGCTTTGTCTAATTTTTCAGAAGCTACAGCGAAAGCAGCTTTTGCGTTCTCGATATCGTTGTTAGCTACTAATGCTTCTACCTTTTTGATAGCAGTACGCATTGTAGATTTAACTTGAGCGTTTTGTGCACGACGAGCGTCGCTAGTTTTTACGCGTTTAATCGCAGATTTAATATTTGGCATTTATTTCACCTCCCGAAATAATTGAAAATCGAGATTATGTTAAACTCGACATTTTTTACAGTTAGAACACATGATATTCTATCAAACCAACAAAAAGAATGCAATAGAATATCGAGATGATTTTTATACAAACATCTCTTAATGATGAGATGAATGAACAAATACTGAATCGGTGAAAATACAAGCACATATGAATAAGCTAGTTTTGTTATAAAATGGCGACTTTTCATTAGCCTAATCTCGTCGATTTTTTGAACAGTTGCTGCTCATTAATCGGATGGCTATATACAAATAAGAAACCAATGAGAATTTGAAAGTTGTTTCTCTGCCCTTGATTATTGTACGGGGAAACTAAAAAAATAGCTACTCCATAAATATAGTAAATTTTTCTATGCAAGCAAAGGGAAATTTTAGTACACATTAAGGATAGTACATATTAGGACGGGAGGAAGGATTATGAGTCATAACCTGGATTTGAGTCAATACAGCGTTCGTACAGATTTGGCAGTAGAAGCCCATGAAATGGTGGTAGAGGAAAGAGAAAAAAGTGAGAAAAGCAAGGCGCAGACACGTGGACAGATTGAAGGAGTAATCATCAAAGAAAGAGAAGTAGACGGAATTAAAGTAACATCCGTAGAAATTACAGAGCAGGGTGCTGAAGCTATTAGCAAGAAAAAAGGGAGATATTTAACACTTGAAGCGCAAGGAATTCGTCAACAAGACACCGAAGCACAACAAACGATGGAAGAAGTACTAGCAAAAGAGCTCCATCATTTTATTCGGCAGCTAGGTATTCCTGATCAAGCAAGCTGCCTTGTTGTTGGATTGGGGAATTGGAATGTCACCCCTGATGCGCTCGGACCAATGGCAGTTGAAAATTTATTGATTACGAGACATTTATTTGAACTGGATCCACAGGATGTAGCAGACGGTTTTCGACCGGTCAGTGCCATTGCTCCAGGTGTTATGGGATTAACTGGAATTGAAACGAGTGATATTATTTTTGGCGTTGTACAAAAAACAAAACCCGATTTTGTCATTGCAATTGATGCGCTTGCAGCGAGATCCATTGAGCGTGTGAATGCTACCATCCAAGTCTCGGATACAGGAATTCATCCAGGATCAGGAGTTGGCAATAAGAGAAAGGAAATTAGCTATGAAACATTAGGGATACCGGTCATTGCTCTTGGCATCCCGACGGTAGTCGATGCGGTTTCTATCACGAGTGATACGATTGACTTTATTTTAAAACATTTTGGACGCGAGATGAGAGAACAAGGGAAGCCGTCTAAAGCTCTCGTACCGTCAAGTATGACCTTTGGAGAAAAAAAGACGCTGACTGATGAAGACTTGCCGGAAGAAGAGCAACGTCAAACGTACCTTGGACTTGTTGGGATGTTGCCTGATGAGGAAAAACGAAGACTTATTTATGAAGTACTTTCTCCTTTAGGGCATAATTTAATGGTAACTCCAAAAGAGGTTGATATGTTTATTGAAGATATGGCAAATGTCGTAGCAAGTGGTTTGAATGCCGCCCTGCATCATGAAATCGATCAAGGAAATGTAGGAGCTTATACTCATTAAATGGTGTAGAAAACAGGGGAATTCGAAGGGAGCCTTTTCGTTGATGGAAGCATTTCCGTTAGTTTATCAACGAAAAGGTTTATTTTTATGAAAAAAAACCTCTTCACGCTTAGAATGTTCTATCAATTAAGGCTTGTACATATACATGAGATAGAGAAGCGTTGAAAGGGTGAGCACATGAAATTTGGGCGGCCGGGTGAATTTATTGTATCTGTAAACGGTGCTGTAATACGGAAATTTGTGATTGTGTTCATATTAGGGCTCGTCATGCTCTTTGTCATGGTTGGGGTTTTGACGTCGTTAAAACCTCAATATCGAATTGCTTCTTCCTCTTTGGGAGAAGTGACAGACGAATTATCCATTTCATCTTTTGTCCATTTATTGTCCTATGAAAACCATTATTTTAAGCAGGCCCTTTCACCAGATATTCCTTCCCCGAGATATTTTAGTGAATTGTTTCAATTTGCAACAAGAATTAACCTAGATGACCCAAGAAGTTTGCTTGGTAACGAGCTTCCTGGATTTTATCATTTTGATAGTGAGATTATTGTGGCAGAAGAAGGGTTGGATTATACGACCATTCCATATGAATCGGCACCTCCTTTAGAAGTATTGATGGCAGAAAGAGAAGCAAGTATTCAAAATCTATCCGAGTTGGACAAGCCAGTAGAAGACCAGGAACCTATTCAACCTCCAAATTTATCGACAAATGGAAAAAATGTTGTCTTTATTTATCATACTCATAGCAGTGAATCGTACTTGCCTCACTTGAAAGGGGTAACGGACCCTAATGCTGCCTATCATTCGAAAGTAAACATTACAATGGTCGGGAAAAAGCTTGCAGAAGAATTGGCGGAACGAGGAATTGGAACACAAGTGAATGTGGAGGATATGAATGAGAAGTTAAAGCAAAAAGGCTGGAACTATGCTAAATCGTACGCGGCTTCCCGGGAGGTCGTGCAATCAGCGCTTGCTTCTAATCGTGAGCTGCAGTATTTATTTGATCTTCATCGTGATGCTAACCGTAGAGAAGCAACGACCATTTCCATAAACGGGAAAAACTACGCCAAAGTTGCTTTTGTTATTGGAGGCGAAAATGCCAACTATGAACAAAATGTTAAGCTGGCGAAAGATTTGCATAACTTAATTAATCAAAAATATCCCGGCTTGAGCAGAGGGGTCATTACAAAAAGAGGAGAAGGAACAAATGGAAAGTTCAATCAAGATCTTTCTCAAAATGCTATTTTGTTTGAATTCGGGGGTGTTGACAATTCATTTGAGGAGTTGAACCGGACTGCCGAGGCCGTAGCTGATGTATTTAGTGAATACTATTGGCAAGCAGAGAAAGTAAATGGAACGACTAAATCTACACAATAATAGAAAAGCAGGTAATGTTTTCATGAAGAAACGTCCATAATGAGTAATAAACAATGCATTAAAGGAGAAGAACATGGTCAAGTTCATGATGAAAACCTTCCTGCTGACAACGGTTTTATTATTCGGAGTGTTGCTTGGTATGCAACAGGCCAATAACGGAATGATTAAAATGAAAGGGTACCAAGACCCGGAACTTGATAGTGCTTTTACGGTTTCCCAAACAGAAAAAGGGGAAGTGGAGGCTTCTGTACTTGGTTCTAAAGTAAGGGCGGTAGACTTGAAGGAAAAACAGCAGCAACTTGAGGAGCATAAAGCTTTTAATTTCTTTTCATCATTTGGGAAGAAATTTGCGGATGCCGTTCATTCTATTATCGATAAAGCTATTGACAGGTAATCGTGTGTTGGAGGATGAGTGGGCTTACAAAGCGAAAGAATGGGACAAATGGCAATGGGCTCAAAGTAAAAACTCCTTTACTTTATAATGACATGGAATAGATGATAATGATATAATCAATCCTAGTGTAAATGCTTGTCGAGTTTTAGTAGGAGTGAAATATGTGATGAATAAAGAATCAAGATTAGAAAGACGATCGAAAATTCGTAATTTCTCAATCATTGCTCATATCGATCATGGAAAGTCAACGCTAGCTGATCGCATTCTTGAAAAGACGAATGCGTTAACGCAACGTGAAATGAAAGCACAGCTTTTAGACTCTATGGATCTAGAGCGTGAGCGCGGGATTACCATTAAATTAAATGCGGTACAACTTAACTATACGGCGAAGGATGGAAATGATTATATTTTCCATTTGATTGATACACCGGGACATGTTGATTTTACGTATGAAGTGTCGCGAAGTCTCGCAGCTTGCGAAGGAGCCATTCTTGTTGTCGATGCGGCACAAGGGATTGAAGCCCAAACGTTGGCGAATGTGTATTTAGCACTTGATAACGACTTAGAGATTTTGCCTGTCATTAACAAAATCGATTTGCCAAGTGCTGACCCAGAACGTGTGCGACAAGAAGTGGAAGACGTGATTGGTCTTGATGCGTCGGAAGCAGTACTTGCTTCAGCGAAGGCCGGAATTGGCATCGAAGAGATTTTAGAACAAATCGTTGAAAAGGTACCAGCTCCAAGTGGAGATCCAGAAGGACCTTTAAAAGCGTTAATCTTCGACTCCTTATATGATGCTTATCGAGGCGTAGTAGCGTACATTCGTGTCGTGGAAGGGACAGTTAAAGTCGGAGACAAAATTAAAATGATGGCGACTGGAAAAGAATTCGAAGTGACGGAAGTAGGGGTTTTCACTCCGAAAACAACACTGAGAGAAGAATTGACAGTCGGTGACGTAGGATTTTTAACAGCAGCTATTAAAAATGTTGGAGATACACGTGTCGGGGATACGATTACACACGTGAAAAACGGAGCGACAGAACCGCTTCCGGGGTACCGTAAATTAAATCCGATGGTATTCTGCGGATTATATCCGATCGATACAGCAAAGTACAATGATTTGCGCGAGGCTTTAGAGAAATTAGAATTAAACGATTCTGCTCTTCAATTTGAGCCGGAAACATCGCAAGCATTAGGCTTTGGATTCCGTTGTGGATTCTTAGGATTGCTTCATATGGAAATCATTCAAGAGCGAATTGAACGCGAATTTAATATCGATTTAATTACGACCGCTCCGAGTGTAATCTATGATGTCTTTTTAACAGATGGCGAGAAGATTGCGGTTGATAACCCTTCTAACATGCCAGACCCGCAAAAAATCGATCGTATTGAGGAGCCGTATGTCAAAGCAACGATTATGGTTCCGAATGATTATGTAGGAACGGTTATGGAGCTTTGCCAAAAGAAACGTGGAAACTTTGTGACGATGCAATATTTGGATGAAAACCGTGTTAGCATCATCTATGAAATCCCGTTATCGGAAATCGTATATGATTTCTTTGATCAGTTAAAATCAAGTACAAAAGGATATGCTTCTTTTGACTATGAACTTATTGGATATAAAACGTCCAAATTAGTGAAGATGGATATTTTATTGAACAGTGAACAAGTGGATGCATTGTCCTTCATCGTTCACCGTGACTCTGCCTATGAGCGCGGAAAAGTCATTGTAGAAAAATTAAAAGAGTTAATTCCGCGTCAGCAGTTCGAGGTGCCAATTCAAGCGGCCATCGGCCAAAAAATTGTGGCACGTTCAACAATTAAAGCGATGCGTAAAAACGTATTGGCAAAATGTTACGGTGGTGACATCTCGCGTAAGCGTAAGCTTCTTGAGAAACAAAAAGAAGGTAAGAAGCGCATGAAACAAGTCGGATCGGTAGAAGTACCGCAAGAGGCGTTCATGGCTGTGTTAAAAATGGAAGACAGCAGCGGAAAGAAATAATAAAAAGGGCGGCTTGAAAAGGATTTTTCCTTTTTCAAGCCGCCCTTATCCGATTCTTTCACGCTGTGACATTGAACTGTGTTTGTGCAGGATAAATTAAAAAAAGGTGTGAAACTAATGGTACAAGCAGCATATTTGCATATTCCGTTTTGTCATCATATTTGCCATTACTGTGATTTCAATAAAGTGTTTTTTGAAAATCAGCCTGTGGATCAATATATTGAGGCAATGGAAAAAGAAATGGAGCATACGGTCGAAAAACATGGGAAGGCTCCGTTGCGCAGCATTTTCGTGGGAGGTGGAACACCAACGGCACTAACAGCATCTCAACTTGATCATTTTTTGCGCGTCACTCGGAAGCATCTTTCTTTAGCTGAAGGAGGAGAATTCACGTTTGAAGCCAACCCGAATGAACTAACGGATGAAAAGCTCCAGCTCTTGAAAGATTATGGAGTGAATCGTTTAAGTATCGGAGTTCAAACCTTCAATGATAAACTGTTAAAAGGGATTGGCCGTGTGCATACGAAAAACGAAGCGATTGAAACAATTAAAGTCGCAAGAAAAAAAGGGTTTGAGAACTTGAGTCTTGATTTAATGTACAATCTTCCTGGGCAGACGATGGAAGATTTTTTTGAAACGTTAGAACAAGCTTTTCAATTAGATGTGGACCATATGTCTGCTTATTCGTTAATTATCGAACCGAAAACCGTATTTTATAATTTGATGCGAAAAGGTCAATTACATGTTCCCCCGCAGGAAGAAGAAGCCAAAATGTATGATGTTTTGATGAAAGAAATGGAGAAGTATGGATTTCATCAATACGAAATCAGTAATTTTGCCAAAAGTGGTTATGAAAGCCGCCATAATTTAACATATTGGAATAATGAAGATTATTACGGCATTGGCGCTGGGGCGCATAGTTATGTTCAAGGAGTAAGACGAGCCAATATTGGTCCAATTCAAAAATACATGGATGCGATTTTTAAAGCTGGCTTCGCTCACATAGAAGAGCATACGGTCACGAAAACAGAAATGATGGAAGAAGAAATGTTTTTAGGTCTCCGAAAAACAGAAGGAGTCTCCAAAGTGGTGTTTAAACAAAAGTACGGTGTGGAATTAAATGATGTATTTGCTGAACAAGTACAGGAGCAAATTACTAAAGGACTGTTGCAGGAAAGCGATCAATACGTCTCCTTAACGCGCAAAGGTAGGTTTCTTGGTAATGAGGTGTTCCAAGTCTTCATCGGAGTAATCTAATCGTTGACATTGCCAGAGTGATTTGGTAATTTATTAATAGATTTAGCACTCGGTCTCTTTGAGTGCTAACAGAGGTGATGACATGTGCTAACAGATCGGCAATTGTTAATTTTACAAGTCGTTGTAGATGATTTCATTCGATCTGCTCAACCTGTTGGTTCAAGAACCTTATCCAAAAAAGAAGAAATTAATTTCAGTTCTGCTACCATTCGAAACGAAATGGCAGATTTGGAAGAATTGGGGTTTATTGAAAAGACGCATAGTTCTTCAGGTCGAGTTCCTTCGGAAAAAGGCTACCGTTACTATGTTGACCATTTATTATCCCCACAATTGCTGACAGTATCTGATACAGCTAAACTAAAGTCAGTGTTTGCAGAGCATATTGTGGAGCTAGAAGCCATTGTCCAAAAATCAGCGCAAATTTTGTCAGAAATGACGAATTTAACGTCGATTGTTTTAGGACCAAGGGTAGTCAATCATAAATTAAAACAAATTCAAATGATTCCTTTATCCAAGGAAACGGCTGTTGCTATTATTGTAACAGATACAGGACATGTGGAAAGCAAAACGTTGACGCTGCCGGATGGTGTTAATCCATCGGACATTGAAAAGATGGTAAATATCTTAAATGAACGGTTAGCTGGCGTGTCGATTATGGATTTAAAGGATAAGATGTATAAAGAAGTAGCGATGCTGCTGAGAACGCATATTACGAATTATGAACAGCTTTTCAACACGATGCAAAATGCTTTGCAACTAAAACAGGATGAAAAAGCATTTATTGGCGGCAAAACGAATATGTTGAGCCACCCTGAATTTCATGATGTAGGGAAAATTCAATCACTCTTAAAGATGATGGAGCAAGAACAGCAACTATATGAACTGTTGCGTGGTCATAAGGGTGGGATTGATGTCAAAATTGGCAGAGAAAACACATTTAGTGAAATGGAAAGCTCGAGCTTAATTACAGCTAGTTATGCAATAGGTGATGAACAGCTCGGCACGGTCGCTATTTTAGGGCCAACAAGAATGCCATACTCACGTGTGATTAGTTTACTGCAATTTGTCTCATCAGACTTATCAAATGCGTTGAGAAGACTGTATCAAAATAAATAGCCGAGGCTATATTGGTTAACGGGCAGGAGCGGTTATCCGCTTCGCCTCACCATTTATGCCTTCTTGTAAGTGAAGATTGTCTAATACATTAAAGGGAGGTGAATTCGTTGACAAACGAAAAGCAAATGACAGAAGAAAATGTAGTGGAATCACAAGTTGAGGAAACAGAGCACACGTCAAACGAACAAACAGAGGGTGAGCAGGTTGGAGAAGCGAACTCTTTAGAGGTAGAAGTGGCAGAGCTAAAAGCGAAACTGGAAGAAGAAGAAAATCGCTATTTACGTTTGCAAGCTGATTTTGATAATTTCCGCCGCCGCGCTCGTTTAGATGCTGAAGCAGCACAAAAATATCGTGCGCAAGACTTAGTGATGGATATATTACCAGCTCTTGATAATTTCGAGAGAGCGTTAAAGGTAGATACAGAAGATGAGCAATTTAAAGCTGTACTGCAAGGAATGGAAATGGTTCACCGCCAGCTTCTTGAAGCCCTTCAAAAAGAAGGTGTAGAGGCAATTGAGGCAGTCGGCCAAACGTTTGATCCATACCAGCATCAAGCTGTCATGCAAGTAGAGGATTCTTCATTTGAATCTAATACAGTTGTAGAAGAATTTCAAAAAGGCTACAAGCTAAAGGACAAAGTTATTCGTCCTTCCATGGTAAAAGTCAATCAATAACAAGAAATACATACTCAATCTAGGAGGTAAAGTCAATGAGCAAAATCATTGGTATCGACTTAGGTACAACTAACTCTTGTGTTGCCGTATTAGAAGGCGGCGAACCAAAGGTAATTCCAAATCCAGAAGGAAATCGCACAACACCATCTGTTGTGGCATTCAAAAGTGGAGAGCGCCAAGTAGGAGAAGTAGCAAAGCGCCAATCTATTACAAATCCGAATACAATCATTTCTGTAAAGCGCCACATGGGTACGGATCATAAAGTGGAAGCTGAGGGCAATAAATACACGCCTCAAGAAATTTCAGCTATTATTTTACAGCACTTAAAAGCATATGCAGAAGATTATTTAGGTGAGCCTGTAACAAAGGCAGTTATTACGGTTCCTGCTTATTTCAACGACGCTGAGCGTCAAGCAACGAAAGATGCTGGTAAAATTGCTGGTCTAGAAGTAGAGCGTATTATTAACGAACCGACAGCGGCAGCATTAGCTTACGGCTTAGATAAAATGGAAGAAGATCAAACAATTTTAGTATACGACCTTGGAGGCGGTACGTTTGACGTATCGATCCTTGAACTTGGCGACGGCGTCTTTGAAGTTCGTGCAACTGCAGGGGACAACCGCCTTGGTGGGGATGATTTCGACCAAGTAATCATCGACTATTTAGTAGCAGAATTCAAAAAAGAAAACGGCATTGACTTAGCGCAAGATAAAATGGCGCTTCAACGTTTGAAAGATGCAGCTGAAAAAGCGAAAAAAGATTTGTCAGGTGTTACATCAACTCAAATCTCTTTACCGTTCATTACAGCTGGTGCATCAGGCCCTCTTCACTTAGAAGTCACGTTATCACGTGCGAAATTTGATGAGCTATCTGCGCACTTAGTAGAACGTACAATGGGTCCTGTCCGTCAAGCGCTTCAAGACTCTGGTTTATCTGCAAATGAAATTGATAAAGTCATCCTAGTTGGTGGTTCTACACGTATTCCAGCTGTACAAGAAGCTATTAAAAAAGCAACTGGAAAAGAACCGCATCGTGGAGTGAATCCAGATGAAGTAGTAGCACTAGGTGCAGCGGTTCAAGGTGGAGTATTAACAGGTGATGTAAAAGATGTTGTTTTACTTGACGTTACTCCACTTTCATTAGGAATTGAAACAATGGGCGGTGTGTTCACGAAGTTAATTGACCGCAATACGACAATCCCAACAAGCAAATCACAAGTGTTCTCGACGGCTGCAGATAATCAAACAGCTGTTGATATCCATGTATTGCAAGGGGAGCGTCCGATGGCAGGCGATAACAAAACGCTTGGTCGTTTCCAATTAACAGATATTCCACCAGCACCACGCGGCATTCCGCAAATTGAAGTAACATTCGATATCGATAAAAACGGTATTGTAAACGTTCGTGCGAAAGACTTAGGCACAAACAAAGAACAAGCCATTACAATTCAATCATCTTCAGGTCTTTCTGATGAAGAAATCGATCGCATGATTAAACAAGCAGAAGAGAATGCTGAAGCAGATAAAAAACGAAAAGAAGAAGTAGAATTGCGCAATGAAGCAGATCAGCTGGTCTTTACGACAGAAAAAACATTGAAAGACCTAGAAGGAAAAGTAGATGAAGCAGAGGTAGCGAAAGCAAATGAAGCGAAAGATGCTTTAAAAGCGGCTATCGAGACAAATGACCTTGAAGAAATCCGTGCGAAAAAAGATGCTCTTCAAGAAATCGTTCAACAATTGACAATGAAGCTTTACGAGCAAGCTCAACAAGCAGCTCAAGGTGGTCAAGCTGAAGGACAAGCGAAAAAAGACGATAACGTTGTCGACGCGGAATTCGAAGAAGTAGACGATAAATAAGAAAAGTGAAGCAAACTCGTTCACTCCTATAGGGCATTGGAACTCCGGACAAAGAAGCGTTTTAGCCTCTGTAGGAAGGAGTGAGATGACCGTAGGAAGAAGTGAAAGTTGTACAGCTTGGCTTTCAGAGCTAGACAATAAGGAGCGGAGCTTAAAAGACTGACGTTCTGTCATAGCAACGGTCAACTAAAAAAAGTCAAAGTCAGGCTTGCCTTGACTTTGACTTTTTTTGATGAGAGTAAAAGGTTGCGGTGAAAATGCCGTTAGTGATACAATTACCTTTATGTGAAAAGAAGCGGGAGTGAATATTCATGAGTAAGCGAGATTACTATGAAGTTCTTGGGGTAAGTAAGAGTGCCACAAAAGACGAGCTGAAAAAAGCTTATCGGAAATTGTCAAAAAAATATCATCCAGATATTAATAAAGAGGCAGATGCAGCCGAAAAATTTAAAGAGTTAAAAGAAGCTTACGAAGTATTGAGTGATGATCAAAAGAAAGCGCACTATGACCAATTTGGACATACAGATCCAAATCAAGGTTTCGGTGGCTTTGGCGGCGGCGATTTTGGCGGCGGTTTTGGATTTGAAGATATTTTCAGTTCCATTTTTGGTGGAGGAAGACGCCGTGATCCAAATGCGCCTCGTCAAGGAGCAGATTTGCAGTATACAATGACGCTATCTTTTGAAGAGGCTGTATTTGGCAAAGAAACAACAATCGACATTCCACGAGAAGAGACGTGTGAAACTTGTCATGGATCAGGTGCTAAGCTTGGATCGAAAGTGAACACATGCTCACATTGTCACGGGACTGGGCAAGTAAGTGTAGAACAAAACACGCCATTTGGCCGAGTGGTTAATCGTCGCTCTTGTCAGCACTGTCAAGGAAAAGGTAAGATTATTGAAGAAAAATGTGGAACGTGTCATGGAGAAGGTCGTGTAAACAAAAATAAGAAAATTAACGTGAAGATTCCAGCAGGAGTAGACGACGGTCAACAACTGCGAATTGCAGGCCAAGGTGAACCTGGATTCAACGGCGGACCAGCAGGGGATTTATACGTTGTCTTCCACGTTCGTTCCCATGAATTCTTTGAACGTGACGGCGATGACATTTATTGTGAAATGCCGCTTACGTTTGTTCAAGCAGCACTTGGTGATGAAGTAGAAGTGCCAACACTGCACGGAAAAGTGAAGCTGAAAATTCCAGCTGGCACGCAAACAGGTACGAAATTCCGCTTAAAGGCAAAAGGTGTGCCGAATGTGCGCGGGTATGGTCAAGGAGATCAGCACATTATCGTTCGTGTCATTACGCCAACGAAATTGTCTGAAAAACAAAAGCAGCTCTTACGTGAATTTGGTGAGCAAAGCGGCCAAGGTATCGTAGATGAGCAGCATGATTCTTTTTTTGCAAAAGTAAAAAGAGCTTTTAAAGGCGAATAAGAGGGTGTGCTGATAGCTTGGGAGAGACCAAGGGTATCGGCACACCCTTGTAAAATGACAGACGGGTTTAGCGAAGTATACGTGGCTTCTTTCATGGTGGAATTTTAACATTAAGCGAATGAAATATGTTTCTGCGGTAAAAATGGGAAATAACATGTACAGTAAACGGATTGGAGTTGGTAGAGATGAAGTGGTCAGAAATTTGTATTCATACAACAAGTGAAGCGATTGAACCGATATCAAACATCTTACATGAGGCGGGTGCTAGTGGAGTTGTGATTGAGGATCCGAATGATTTATTGCAAGAGAGGGATACCACTTTCGGTGAAATCTACCAACTCAATTCAGACGACTATCCCGAAGAAGGGGTTCTTGTCAAAGCGTATTTACCTGTCAATAGCTTTTTAGGAGAAACAGTAGAGGGGATTAAAGAAGCAATTAATAATCTTCTTGTATATGATTTTGATCTTGGTGCCAATAAAGTGACCATTAGTGAGGTTCATGAAGAGGAATGGGCGACGGCTTGGAAAAAATATTATCACCCGGTCAAGATTTCGGAACGGTTTACGATTGTACCCACATGGGAAACGTACGAGCCTGTTAATACCGATGAATTGATTATTGAACTGGACCCAGGAATGGCCTTTGGGACCGGAACACATCCTACAACAGTGATGTCTTTACAGGCGCTAGAACGGAATGTTCAAGAGGGCGATAAAATCATTGATGTAGGAACTGGTTCAGGTGTATTGAGCATCGGAGCGGCTATGCTAGGAGCAAAAGAAGTACAAGCGCTAGACTTAGATGAGGTAGCGGTAGAATCTGCCCGTTCTAACATTGAATTAAACAAAGTAGATGATGTGGTGACGGTCTCTCAAAATAATTTGCTAAATGGGATGGAAGGTCCTGTGGATATAGTTGTTGCTAATATTCTAGCAGAGATTATTGTGCGTTTTGCTGATGATGCAGCACGTATATTAAAGCCAGGAGGCATGTTCATTACATCTGGTATTATTGGTGCCAAAAAAGATGAAGTGAAAGAGGCTTTAGTAAAAGAAGGATTTGCTATCAAGGAAGTAACCGTGATGGAAGACTGGGTAGCGATTACTGCGCAAAAAAGCGAGTAACGACAATCATCTTGTTAGAGAAGGTGTAAAGCATGCAACGATATTTTGTGACAAATGAACAAATCAATAACGATACCGTTTCTGTCAGCGGAGACGATGCTCGTCATATGGTACGTGTCATGAGAATGACAGAAGGTTCCGAAGTGATTTGCTGTGATGCTGACGGCCGATCGGTGCTTTGTAAAATAGAAGATATTTCCGGTGACGAAGTAAATTTACGTGTAGTAGAATGGTTAGATGAGGCAAAGGAAATGCCGGTTTCGGTAACGATTGCGAACGGAATGCCCAAAGGGGATAAGCTCGAACTGGTCATTCAAAAAGGAACGGAATTGGGAGCATCTGCGTTTATCCCTTTTATGGCCTCTCGTTCCATCGTCAAATGGGACAGTAAAAAGGGTAGTAAAAAAGTTGAGCGTTGGAGCAAAATTGCGAAAGAAGCAGCTGAACAGTCTCATCGGACAGTGGTGCCGCATGTTGCAGAACCTGTGTCTTTTCGCGATTTACTTCAAGTGAGTGAACAGTACGATTATAAAATTGTAGCATATGAGGAAGAAGCGAAGCGCGGAGAGCAATCCCGCCTCTCTTCCCTTTTATCAGATATAAAACAAGGTGAATCTCTTCTCGTTGTGATTGGACCAGAAGGTGGATTAACCGAACAGGAAATCGAGTCGTTTAGAAGAAGCGGTTTTGTCATGTGCGGATTTGGTCCGCGTATTTTACGGACAGAAACGGCACCGTTGTATGTACTTGCGGCTGTTTCCTACCATACTGAATTAATGGGGTGAAACAATGTCATCAGTAGCGTTTCATACACTAGGATGTAAAGTAAATCATTATGAAACTGAGGCAATTTGGCAGTTATTTAAAGAAAATGGCTATGAACGTGTTGATTTTGAAAAATCAGCCGATGTGTATGTCATTAATACGTGTACGGTTACTAATACAGGTGATAAAAAAAGCCGTCAAGTGATTCGCCGCGCAGTGCGCAATAATCCTGATGCGGTTATCTGTGTTACGGGCTGTTATGCGCAAACCTCTCCTGCTGAAATTATGGCGATTCCCGGGGTGGATATTGTCGTAGGGACACAGGACCGAGTGAAAATGCTTGGATATATTGAACAATATAGAGAAGAACGTCAACCAATTAATGCCGTTGGAAATATTATGAAAACACGCGTGTATGAAGAATTGGACGTTCCAGCTTTTACAGATCGAACGCGTGCTTCTTTAAAAATACAAGAAGGATGCAATAACTTTTGTACGTTCTGTATTATCCCTTGGGCTCGTGGATTAATGCGTTCACGTGATCCAAAGGAAGTAATTCGCCAAGCGCAGCAATTAGTGGACGCAGGTTATAAAGAAATTGTCTTAACCGGCATTCATACAGGTGGATACGGTGAAGATATGAAGGATTATAATTTAGCGCAACTTTTAAGAGATCTTGAAGAGCAAGTGGTTGGATTGAAACGCCTTCGTATTTCATCGATTGAAGCGAGTCAAATTACCGATGAGATAATTGAAGTGCTGGATCAATCAAACGTCATTGTCCGCCATCTTCACATTCCGCTTCAGTCAGGTTCTGACACGGTACTAAAACGGATGCGCCGTAAATATACAATGGAGTTTTTCGCTGATCGATTAAATCGTTTGAAACAGGCGCTCCCTGGATTAGCGATTACATCTGATGTGATTGTTGGCTTCCCAGGTGAAACAGAAGAGGAATTTATGGAGACATATAATTTCATTCGAGAGCACCGTTTTTCTGAACTTCATGTATTTCCATATTCTAAGCGAACAGGGACACCTGCTGCTCGGATGGATGAGCAAGTGGACGAAGGTGTGAAAAATGAACGTGTACACCGTTTAATTGAACTTTCTAATCAGTTGGCAAAAGAATATGCTTCCCAATTTGAAGGAGAAGTATTGGAAGTTATTCCAGAAGAGGTGGATAAGGAACAACCGGAAAGTGGCTTATACATCGGATATACGGATAACTATTTGAAAGTGAAATTCCCTGCAACAGAGGAAATGGTCGGACAGCTTGTGAAAGTGAAAATTACAAAAGCGGGTTACCCGTATAGCGAAGGCCAATTTGTTCGTGTATTGGATAATGCAGTTACAGCTGAAATGAAAATAAGTTCTTAACAGACATTAATTCATGAAGGGGGGTGTCTGAAAAGAGGAAAACCACCTCTTTTCAGACACCCCCGCAAAATGGACCGTTACAAAAAACCAGGAATATTACGGGTTTTGATAAACGGTCCATTTTGCATAAAAAGAAAAACGATCATTTTCCCAAACATTTTGAGACTTATTGGACATCTCCTTTTATAATGAAAAAACGGTAAAAGTCACATAATAAAAAAGCATGTTCGTTTTTGTATTTTATGATATGATGGAGAGGTACGGACAACTTAGGAGAGTTTGAAAGGAGAAAGGTCATGACAATGAATGTTGCTAAAATGATTGACCACACTGCTTTAAAAGCAGATACAACAAAAGAGCAAATTGTTACTCTTTGCCAAGAGGCAAAAGAATACAGCTTCGCATCTGTTTGTGTAAATCCGACGTGGGTAGAGCTGGCGGCTGAAATGTTAAACGGCTCAGATGTTAAAGTATGTACAGTCATTGGCTTTCCATTAGGGGCCAATACACCTGAAACGAAAGCGTTTGAAACAAAAGATGCGATTGAAAAAGGCGCGACAGAAGTTGATATGGTCATTAATATCGGAGCGCTTAAAGATAAAGATGACGCATTAGTGGAGCGTGACATTCGTGCTGTAGTTGAAGCGGCAAAAGGAAAAGCGCTTACGAAAGTCATCATTGAAACATGTTTGTTAACAGAAGAAGAAAAAGTAAGAGCTTGCGAACTAGCTGTTAAAGCGGGAGCTGATTACGTAAAAACGTCAACAGGCTTCTCAACAGGCGGCGCAACAGTTGAAGATATTGCGTTAATGCGTAAAACAGTTGGACCTGATATTGGCGTGAAGGCTTCTGGCGGGGTACGCGACGTACAGGGAGCAAAAGACATGATCGAGGCAGGGGCAACTCGCATTGGAGCGAGTTCTGGTGTCTCTATCGTTAATGGTCTTACGGCTGACAGCGATTACTAAACCTTCTAATAAAAATGACGCGGCATTAAATGGGCCGCGTCATTTTTATTGAAAGGAAGTCCTTCCATGCATTTTGATGATAAAAGCTGCTAATATGCCGGTCATTGGCAGCGCTAAAACGGAGCACAATACGTTAAAAAGAAGACTAACATGAGCGAGTTGCACATCTGGAAGAGGAGTTAGCTGGCTAACAAGCTGTTCAAACATTTGAATAAAAGGAAAGAAAAAAATAACGCCCAATACATTGAGCCACACATGAGCAAAAGCGGTCAGTTTCGCTTCTTTATTCGCTCCTATTGTGGCAAGCAAGGCTGTAATGCAGGTGCCGATATTTGCTCCAAATAAAATAACAATGCCCGTTTTAAGTGTTAAAAGATTTTCATTTAAAAAGCTCATAATAATGCCAGTTGTCGCTGTGCTGGATTGGATGACGGCGGTTATAAGTGTACCGATCCCTAATCCGAGCATTTCGTTTGTATTTGCTTGTTCAATAATGTGGTGAATAGCTTCTAAGCTAGATAAAGGCAAGGCAAGCTGCTCAAATCCTCTCATGGCGACAAAAATACACCCTAAACCAAACAACATGCTCCCAAGACAAAAAGGAATGCGCCGATGGATGAACAGGAGCGCAGCGCCTCCAACCAGCATGGGAATAATATAATCGTCTAGGCGAAAAGTGATCAATTCCGTCGTAAACGTCGTCCCAATATTTGTCCCGAGAATGATACCGATGGATTGCTGGAACGTTAAATAGCCGGCAGCAACTAACCCGATTGTAAGGACCATGACGGCTGAACTGCTTTGGAGAATCATTGTAATAATGGTGCCGGTCAGCATTCCTTGCCACGGAGAGTTTGTTACTTTAATTAGCCATTCCTTCATCCTGTCTCTTGATAAATGATACAATCCAGTCCGCAATATCGTCATGCCGAATAAAAAGATGGCAATATAGACAGCGAAGAAAGAAAGAATATTCAGCATTCAATTCACCTCTTTCTTCATTTTTATAGACAAGTCCTTCCACATATGACAAGGAATAAAATTAATTAGGTGGAAAGGATTTCTTCGGTAAAGGAGTTGACCTTGGTAGTTCGTTGCGTTATAATTGCAAAAGACATGTCTTTTCATGTCTTTTAACTTTCATGCTAGTGGTTTTGTTCGGAGGGAGGGAATTAGAATGTCAAAAACGGTTGTTCGTAAAAACGAATCGCTTGAGGATGCTCTTCGTCGCTTCAAACGTTCAGTATCTAAAACTGGTACTTTACAAGAGGCTAGAAAGCGTGAATTCTATGAGAAGCCTAGCGTAAAACGTAAGAAGAAGTCTGAAGCAGCAAGAAAACGCAAATTCTAAAAGAGGGTGTATTTATGAGTCTTCTTGAGCGTTTAAATGATGATATGAAACAAGCGATGAAAAACAAGGAAAAAGATAAACTTTCCGTTATTCGCATGGTTAAAGCCTCTTTGCAAAATGAAGCTATCAAACTAGGTAGAGAGCTTACTGAAGAAGACGAGTTAACTGTTATTTCTCGTGAGTTAAAGCAACGTAAAGACTCCCTCCACGAATTTGAGCAAGCAGGTCGCGAAGACCTTGTTGATAAAATTCAAAAAGAACTAACTGTTTTAGAAGTTTATATGCCTAAGCAGCTTACTGAAGAAGAGTTAACACAAATTGTTAAAGAAGCGATTGCGGAAGTACAAGCGAGCTCTAAAGCTGATATGGGGAAAGTAATGAGCGCCATTATGCCTAAAGTAAAAGGCAAAGCAGACGGCTCCCTTGTCAACAAGCTTGTTCTTCAGAACTTGTCATAAAAAAAAGCCTTACTAATTAGTAAGGCTTTTTTTTATACAAATGAAACCCTTTATGGTTTTCATCGTATATATAGGCAGTGGAAAATTTGCTTGTCGCTTATAAGAAAGGCGGTGTGATTTTGAAAAGACGGGCATGGATATATGCTGCAATCTTTTTGCTATCCTTATTATTTAGCCATTGGGAGCCTGTTGCTTTTGCTGAACGAGAAGGTGAACATGTGTATGTTATTCCTGTAGAAGAAACAGTTGAAAAAGGACTTTATGCTTTTTTGAACAGAAGCATTCAAGAGGCAGAGGAGCAAAAAGCTGATTTAATTGTATTTGATGTCAATACACCGGGAGGGGCAGTTGATGCTGCATCTGAAATCGGAAAAATTGTAAAGAATACATCAATCCCTAACGTAGCCTTAGTGAACCAAAAGGCCCTCTCAGCAGGGGCGTACATCGCTTTAAATGCAGATGAAATTTATATGACGCCAGGATCAACCATTGGATCAGCAGCTGTAATTGACCAACAAGGGAATGCGGCGGATAAAAAAGCTCAATCGTTTTGGAATGCAGCGATGAAAAGTGCTGCAGAGCAAAATGGGCGAAATCCGCTTTATGCGCTCGCTATGGCTGATGAGAGTATTGACTTGCCCAAATATGACGCTGGAAAAGGAAGACTGCTTACTTTGACGGCAGATCAAGCAGTGGAAGTCGGTTACTCTGAAGGGATGGTCAACGACTTAGAAGATTTGCTAGAACAGATGAATAAAGAAAAGGCATATGTGACGTATATGGAGGAAAGTGTTGCAGAAAAAGTGGCTCGCTTTGTTACACATCCAATTGTCGTACCGATTTTGCTGTCTATTGGCAGCTTAGGGCTTGTGCTGGAGCTTTATACCCCTGCTTTTGGATTAGCAGGTACAATGGGGATTTCATCGCTTTTATTATTCTTTTACGGCCACACCATCGCTGGATTAGCAGGCATAGAGGCAGTAATTCTTTTTGTAATTGGTCTGCTTTTACTGGTGTTGGAATTGTTTTTAGCTGGTGGAATTGCTGGGATTGCCGGAGCAGCGGCAATTATTACAAGTTTCTTTATGGCTTCTGACAATTATGTTTATATGGGCGTTTCCATCTTAATAGCGATTGTTATATCGCTTGGAGGTGCTTTTGTGATGATGAAATTTTTCAAACGAAAGATGGTAGCTTTTCAAAAAGTTATTTTGATGGATTCTATGAACACAGAAGCTGGTTATGTATCTAACCGAAATCGGACAGAATTAATGGGGAAAGAAGGCGTTTCATTGACCCCTCTGCGTCCGGCTGGAACGATTTCGATTGATGGAGAGTATGTCGATGTTGTAACAGAAGGCGGTTATTTGCAAGAAGGTGTACGTGTGAGGATTGTAAAAACAGAAGGCTCACGAGTTGTTGTGAGGAAGTTGGAAGAACCGAAAAATTAAGGAGGTTACAGGAATGATTATTGGAAATATATTATTTTTTATTGGAATAGGATTAGCCATTATCCTGTTAGGTGTCTTTTTTACATTCGTTCCGGTGATGCTGTGGATTTCGGCATTAGCAGCGGGTGTGCGCATTAGTATTTTCACATTAATTGGAATGAGACTTCGTCGTGTTATTCCATCCCGTGTAGTTAATCCGTTGATTAAAGCGAGTAAAGCTGGTTTGGATGTCAGCATTAATCAACTGGAAAGTCATTACTTAGCGGGAGGGAATGTGGACCGTGTCGTGAACGCTCTAATTGCTGCACAGCGCGCAAATATTGAGCTGAGCTTTGAACGTTGTGCAGCGATTGATTTAGCTGGACGCGACGTATTAGAAGCTGTACAGATGAGTGTCAATCCGAAGGTTATTGAAACACCATTTATTGCAGGTGTGGCGATGGATGGAATTGAAGTGAAAGCGAAGGCGAGAATTACGGTTCGTGCCAACATCGACCGTTTAGTCGGGGGGGCGGGAGAAGATACCATTGTGGCCCGTGTTGGTGAAGGGATTGTTAGTACAATCGGTTCTTCTGATAACCATAAGAAGGTGTTGGAAAATCCAGACTTGATTTCCCAAACGGTATTAAATAAAGGATTAGATTCTGGAACGGCTTTTGAAATTTTATCCATTGATATTGCAGATATTGATATCGGTAAAAATATTGGGGCAGTCCTTCAAATTGATCAGGCAGAAGCGGATAAAAATATCGCTCAAGCAAAAGCGGAAGAACGCCGTGCTATGGCGGTGGCGCAAGAGCAAGAAATGCGTGCTCGTGTAGAAGAAATGCAAGCGAAAGTTGTGGAAGCAGAGGCGCAAGTTCCACTTGCGATGGCTGAAGCACTTCGTTCTGGAAATATCGGCGTTATGGATTATATGAATTTCAAAAACGTAATGGCTGATACCGATATGCGTAATTCCATTGGCAAAGTAACAAAGGAAGAAGAAGAGGACGAAAAATAGTTTGTGCAGGTTGTCAGGCAACATAACGAGCCCGACGCTGATACAATTTCAAGTGAAGCGCAACTTTACTTGGAAGGAGGGTTTTTATGAACCTATTTGATTTCTTAATGAGCAATGCATTCATTTTAGTCGTCATCGCTGGTTTTATCTTTAATATTATGAAAAGCTACAGAGAACAAGCGAAACCGCAGCGGAAAGCTTCACCGCCTTTGCGGCGAAAAGCAGCTGAGAATGAAGTTGATGTACGCTCCGAAGTTGAAGAAGCCAAACGTTTTCAAAAGCAGGCAGCATCCATTCAAGCGAAGTTGGAGGAAGCGAAGGCCTTCAGCCGAACTCAGCCGCCAGTTGAAAAGCGGAATCCTCTTGTCGTTTCTTCTCCTCCTGTTTTGAGAAAGGAAAGGCGAGGGCGTTATTCTTTAACGTTTTCTAAAAAGCAAGCGATGCAAGGAGTTATTTGGTCAGAAATTTTAGGTCCGCCTAAAGCAAAAAGAAAATAAATTGAAGTGATACAAAACCTCCTTTTCTCATAAATATGAGATGAAAGGGGGTTCTTTTTATGGCAAAATCTTGGAAACATCAGATGAAAAACTGGATTACGAGCAAAATGGAACTACCAGCCGATGTATTAACAGATCTCCCCCGGATTACAATGGTCGGTCAAGTTCATGTATATATTGAAAATCATAAAGGATTACTAGCCTTTTCAGATACCGAAATCCGTATTTTATTAAAGCAGGGCCAATTGTTAATAAAGGGTGAAGAGCTTGTTATTAAAGTTATTATGCCTGAAGAAATTGTTCTTGAAGGGAAAATTGGCCAAGTGCTTTATTTAGAAGAGTAAGCAGAGGGGGAGCAAGATGAAGAACCAATGGACAAACTTTATAGCTGGCACTGTAACAATCTCGATTCGAGGGAAGGGAATGGAGCGCTTTTTAAATCAATGTTTCCGTCAACAGCTGGCGGTGACCGATATTAAAAGGATAGATGGAGAGTGTGTGACAGCCACTATTTTATTGAAGGATATTCCTACCATTCGAAAAATGGTGCGTCAAAGCGACTGTAAAATTTATTTTTCACGAAAGCGTGGTATTCCGTTTTTAATGAAGCGGATGTGGAAAAATAGCGGCTTTGTAATTGGTGTGGGGATGTTTCTTTTTCTTTTAATGCTGTTTTCAAATATGGTATGGGACATTGAGATTAAAGGTGCCCAGCCTCAAACGGAGCATCAAATCCTCCAAGAGCTGAATAAAATGGGAGTCAAAAGAGGGAAACTGCAATTTTTAGTGGAAGACCCCGAGTCAATTCAACGAGAATTGACTAATAATATTCACAACCTCACGTGGATAGGGGTTGAATTGAGAGGAACGACTTTTTATTTTCAAGCGGTAGAAAAAAATAAACCGAAGCAGGCGGAAGCGACAAAACCAAGTCATATCGTTGCTGAAAAGAAAGCGGTCATTACGAAGATGTTTGTCGAAAACGGACAACCTTTAGTGAAGGTCAATGATTTTGTACAGCCAGGTCAAGTATTAGTATCCGGTATTATCGGTAAAGAGGATTATGAGCGGGTGGTAGGGGCTAAAGGAGAAGTGTACGGCGAAACGTGGTACAAGTCGGTCGTAGACATTCCTTTGAAAACCGATTTTCGTGTTTTAACAGGAAATAGCTTTACAAAGCATGTTTTATATATTGGCAAGATGGGGATTCCGGTTTGGGGCTTTTTCCAAAGGGAGTCATATGAACAGGAGAAAATTGAAACGCTGAAAAAACCTGTTTACTTTTTAAAGTGGGAGCTTCCTCTATTTTATGAAACGGTAACAGTGAGAGAAGAAGAAACGGTTACAAGAGAGTACAGTGTGAAACAGGCTGTAGAAAAAGCGAAAGAAATTGGTAAAAAAGAATTAATTTCAAAATTAGATGCAGATGCTACAGTTAAGGACGAAAAAGTTTTGCACGAAACTAATGACAATGGTAAAGTAAGATTAACGATACATTACCAAGTTATTGAAAATATTACGACGACTCAACCAATTATCCAAGGAGATTGACGAATGGCAGAACAGATTGTTACAACAAACTTGCAACTTGAAAATCATAATGAAGCGATTGCTTTATTCGGCAATCAAGATGTTCATTTAAGGCGCATTGAAGAAGAAATGCAGGTCACAATTGTCTCACGAGGTGAAGAAATTACTGTTTCAGGGGATTTGGGACAGGCGGAACTTGCAATTGAAATCTTAAAAAAGCTGTTGGTGATCATCCGGAGAAACATTAACATTTCAGAACGAGATGTGTTGTATGCCGTACAATTAGCGAAAAATGGAACGCTTGAATTTTTTACGGACATGTATAACGAAGAAATCGCAAAGAACGTAAAAGGAAAATCCATTCGCATTAAAACGTTAGGGCAAAAGCAATACGTATCCGCTATTCGAACAAAGGATTTGATTTTTGGAATTGGACCTGCCGGAACAGGGAAAACATATTTAGCAGTGGTTATGGCCGTCAATGCTTTGAAGAATGGAAATATTAAACGCATTATTTTGACGCGGCCAGCTGTTGAAGCTGGAGAAAGTTTAGGATTTTTACCCGGTGATTTAAAGGAGAAAGTGGATCCTTATCTTCGTCCATTATATGATGCACTCCATGATATTTTAGGAATGGAGCACACGCAGCGTTTAATTGAACGGGGAGTAATTGAAATTGCCCCTCTTGCTTATATGAGAGGAAGAACGCTAGATGATGCCTTTGTTATTTTGGACGAGGCTCAAAATACCACACCTGCACAAATGAAAATGTTTTTAACAAGGTTAGGGTTTGGCTCCAAGATGGTCATTACGGGGGACATTTCCCAAGTGGACCTTCCAAAAGGTGTGAAGTCCGGTCTTACTGTAACCCAGGATATATTAAAAGAGGTTAAAGGAATTGGATTCATATATTTAGAACATTCAGATGTTGTTCGACATCCATTAGTTGGCCGAATTATTGAAGCGTACGACAAACATGAAGCATAAGACCCTTTTTTCTAGGGTCTATTTTCTTTGAAAGGAGACATATCAGGTGTCAAATTGGAGGTTTTGGAAGCTTACTACCGCCCAAGTGAACCGCTTTAAGTTAGTCCATATCGGTTTATATACACTACTTGGAATGATTATGTATGCCATGATGTATAGTAACATTAAGCCTGAGGAGCTAGATTTGCGCCTGTTTTCTGTATCACCTCAAACTGTTTATTCTCCCATTGCAATAGAAGATAAAGAAAGTACGGAGAAAAAACGTCAAGAAGCGGAAGATGCAGTAACGGATGTCTATACTTTGAAAACAGAGTATGCTCAAAATCGAGTAGATCTTGCGGGGTCGATTTTCGATTTTATTTTGGAAGTCAATAATGAAATTGCTGATTTTCCCGAGCAAGAAACATGGACACCAGAAGAAAGACTGGAACAGCAACAGCAAGTACTCAATGAGAAATTGCCTTCCAATATCGGAAAAAGTTTGTCGGCAGAAACGATGCAGCAATTGCTTCAAGCTAATCGTGAGGATCTAAAAATTGCTAAAGACGCGGTCGTTACAGCTGTGCATAGTGTGATGAAAGATCGAATTACTGTTAGCGACGTGGAAAGTAAAAAGAAACAAGTTCAAAATCAACTCATTTACACGAATGTTAGCGATGAATTGAAAAAAGCGATGTATGATGTTGCGCAATTTGCCATTATCCCCAATGTTGTTTATGATCCGCAAAAAACAGCTGAAAATCGCCAAGAAGCGGGCGAAAGAGTGGAGCCTGTCCGAATTAAACAAGGGCAAATTATTGTGGAAGAAGGACAGTTAATTACGACAGATATTTACCGGCAGTTGCAGCTTGTCGGCTTGTTAGACCGTGATCGTGCGATTCAGCCGCTTGCCGGATTGCTATTGCTTATCATTATTATGATTAGTTTTGTGATGCATTATGTGAGAGGGTTGAAGCGAAACAATGATCGGTCGCTGTTGTTATATGTAATCGTTTTTACTGTCACTATACTCGTGATGAAAATATTAAGTTTGTTTCAAGGAATTGAAATATCAGAAATTGGGTTCTTAGCTCCAGCAGCAGCAGGGGGATTATTAATTAGAATCCTACTCAATGAACGTTTGGCGATTATTTCTAGTATTATGTTGTCGATTTGTGGAAGTGTGATTTTTAATGGTGGGGTAACGACTGCTTTTAATGTATATGTGGGAATTTATTTATTAGTAAGCAGTTTGGCAGGTGTGCTATTTTTAAGTCAGCAGCATCGACGTTCGAAAATCCTTCAAGCCGGCTTATTTATCTCGCTTGTTAATATTATGGTGATGCTGTCTATTTTATTAATTAAAAATGGACACTTGGACAGTGTAGAGCTTAGTTATTATGGTCTCATGGGAATTGCGTCTGGGGTCATTGCGGCTGTATTGACCATTGGTTTACTGCCATTTTTTGAAGCGGGATTTGGCATTTTATCGACAATGAAGTTGATTGAGCTTTCAAACCCGAACCATCCGTTGTTGCGTAAAATCCTTACCGAAACACCAGGCACTTATCACCATAGTGTGATGGTGGCAAATTTATCAGATTCCGCTTGTGAAGCAATCGGAGCGAACGGGTTGCTGGCAAGAGTAGGGGCTTATTATCACGATATCGGGAAGACGAGAAGACCTCAATACTTTATTGAAAATCAACTTGGTGGGAAGAATCCACATGATAAATTGCCACCTGAGGTGAGTAAAAATATTATTATTGCTCACGCGTCAGAAGGAGCAGACATTTTACGGAAACATAAACTTCCACGGGAAATTGTAGACATTGCTGAACAGCATCACGGTACAACCTTGTTGAAGTATTTTTATCATAAAGCGCTGGAACAGACGGATTTGTCTGTAACGGAAAGTGACTATCGTTATCCGGGACCGAAAGCTCAAACAAAAGAGTCTGCCGTCGTCGGTATCGCCGATAGTGTAGAAGCGGCTGTACGTTCTTTGCCAAACCCTACACCAGAAAAGATTGAAGGACTCGTTAGAAGCATTATTAAAGATCGTTTGCAAGATGAACAATTCAATGAATGCGACATTACGCTCAAAGAACTGGAACTTGTTGCGAAAAGTCTTTGTGAGACGTTAAATGGAATATTCCATTCACGCATTGAATACCCAGAATTAAAGAAAGAAAAGGTGAAAGAACATGTTGGTAATTGATTTTATTGATGAAGTCGATGGAGTGACAGAAGAACAGCAAAACGAACTGGAGCAATTGTTGCTGTTAGCCGCTAAGATGGAAAATGTAGCAGATGGAGCAGAGCTGTCCGTGACATTTGTAGATAATGAACGAATCCAAGAGATTAATCGCGACTATCGTGATAAAGATAAACCGACGGATGTTATTTCTTTCGCTATGGAAGAAATGGGGGAAGGAGAAGTGGAGATTATTGGTGAAAACATCCCTTCAATTTTAGGTGATATTATTATCTCCATTCCTAAAACCTATGAGCAAGCAGAAGAGTACGGTCATTCATTTATGAGAGAACTTGGCTTTTTAACGGTCCATGGCTTCTTGCATTTATTAGGCTATGATCACGAAACGGCTGAGGAAGAAAAGGAAATGTTTGATAAACAAAAGGAAATATTAGAAGCGTATGGCCTTAAGAGGTAAGCAGCGGCTAACGAAAAGTTTTTACTATGCGATGGAAGGAATCGTTCATACTTTAAAACATGAACGTAACATGCAGATTCACACGGTTGCCGCCGTTGTTGCCATATTCGCAGGCTTTTGGTTAGAGATTTCGCTGAATGACTGGATGATTTTGATGATTATGATAACTGGAGTGTTTAGTCTGGAGTTAATGAATACAGCAGTTGAAAAAACGGTGGATCTTTTGACGAAAGACTATCATCCTTTAGCAAAAATAGCGAAAGATGCGGCTGCTGGAGCGGTTCTCGTCTATGCAGCTGCCTCCGTTATTGTCGGAATCCTTTTATTTAGTAAGTATATCGTCTAAGAAAGACGTAATGATAAGGGATGAATGATACTTTGACAGCGGTTTATGTATTTTAAGAAAACACAGCTTCTCTTTAACCGAGTCGAATGAAGAAAGTTGTTGTTTTTCTTGATTTTTGATAAGATAAGTTATTACAAGTAATCAATGTTCCGTAACTGACAGAAAGCGAAAGTCAGGTTGATTTTCTGTATCCCTTCGAATGCTTTTAAGCTACTCGACAAGAGTTTGCAGTCGAAGGATAGTTGCCTGGAGCATTTTCAGCGGAGGATTCACATGAATAAAGAAGGATATAAATCAGGTTTCGTTTCCATTATTGGAAGACCAAACGTAGGGAAGTCAACGTTTTTAAATCGTGTCATCGGCCAAAAAATTGCTATTATGAGTGATAAGCCGCAAACAACGAGAAATAAAATTCAAGGAGTCTATACAGAAGCAGACTCTCAAATTGTGTTTATTGATACACCGGGCATACATAAACCGAAGCATAAGCTTGGGGATTTTATGATGAAAGTAGCCCAAAATACGTTAAAAGAAGTAGATTTAATTTTATTTATGGTTAATGCGGTAGAGGGCCTTGGGCGAGGAGATGAATTTATCATCGAGCGGCTGAAGGATACCAATACTCCTGTGTTTTTAGTCATTAATAAAATTGATGAAATTCACCCGGACAAGCTGTTGCCTCTTATTGAGACGTACCAAAATTTACATTCTTTTGCACAAGTTATTCCAATTTCTGCATTACAAGGAAACAATGTAGACACATTGCTGACGCAAATTAAAGACTTATTACCGGAAGGCCCGCAATATTATCCGGCTGATCAAGTGACGGATCACCCAGAACGTTTTATTGTGGCCGAGCTAATTCGTGAAAAAGCCCTTCACTTAACACGTGAAGAAATTCCTCATTCTATTGCAGTTATGATGGACTCTATGCAAAGAAGAGAAACAGGTAATACCGTCTATGTCGGGGCGACCATTGTTGTAGAGAGAGACTCGCAAAAAGGGATTATCATCGGAAAACAAGGGAAAATGCTAAAAGAAATCGGTCAGAGAGCGCGTGTTGATATTGAAGCACTTCTTGGTTCAAAAGTGTTTTTAGAACTTTGGGTAAAAGTACAGAAAGATTGGCGCAATAAAGCATCACAATTGCGTGATTTCGGATTCCGTGAAGACGAATATTAAATAAATGACAAAATTTGTTTTACATGATTTCAAGGAAGGAAGGCCACTCTAATCTTAAGGAATTGGACTATATATCTGATCTCTTTTTGATTAGAAAGGTGGGGTTTTAATGTTAGATTTTACCTGGAAAGTTTTCAGCAGCACAGGTAATATAGATACGTATCTCCTCTTTAAAGAACTTCAGCAGGAGTACGTGGAAATACCCGACAATAGCCAAGATGAGGAAGTAGGCGAATATAACCTTCCTATTTCCTAAACGTTCCTTCCAGACGGTAGGTGGCCAGGTTGTTAAAAAAATGTGAAGGCATTGTAATCCGCACCAACAGTTATGGAGAAGCCAATAAAGTAGTCACGATATATACAAGGGAAGCAGGGAAAATAGGTGTAATGGCAAGAGGGGCTAAAAAGCCAAGCAGCCGCCTTGCTTCTTTAACACAGCCTTTTACGTATGGTCAGTTCTTAGTGCAAAAAGGTTCTGGAATGGGGACTCTTCAACAGGGAGATGTCATTTCAACAATGCGAGGCATACGCGAAGATATATTTATCACCGCGTATGCTTCTTATATTGTGGAATTGACAGATAAGGCGACTGACAATGAGAAGGCTAATCCATTTTTATTTGAACTGCTTTATCAAACATTATCGTTTATGAATGAAGGCTATGATTTAGATGTATTGACATTTATTTATGAACTGAAAATGTTGAATGTATTCGGGTTATTCCCATGTTTGGATGAATGCAGCGTGTGCGGCGCTAAAGATGGAGAGTTTGGCTTTTCGGTCAGAGAAGGCGGCTTTATTTGTCACCGGTGTTTTGAGAAAGATCCGTATCGTTTTCGGATGACGCCTGGTGCTGTCAAACTGCTTCGATTGTTTTATTATATGGATATGAAGAGGCTTGGAACGGTTTCGGTGAAAGAAGAGACAAAAAAGCAACTAAGGCAAATTATTGACAGTTATTACGATGAATATTCAGGTCTGTATTTAAAGTCAAAACGATTTTTAAGTCAGATTGATCATTTAAAAGACACCTTCCAGACAGAGAAGTGATAGAAGAATATATTGAATCGCACTGTATGAATGGTTGACAAACGGCTTTGTCAAGCGAGTGCAGGAAAGAAAAGATGTGTTCAAAAGCAGCACATCCTTCTTTGCGTTCTCTACAATGTTCAACACGAGTGTGCGAACAGAGTACTTTTAATAAATTTCGTGCATTATTCTTTCTATTCCGAATAAAAAGTATATAATATTTATATGAACAGTATGACACAATAGCGTTCGATGAAGGTGGTGAGAACAATCGAATTAAATAAAAGACAGGAGCACATCCTGCAAATTGTAAAGGATCATGGACCTATTACCGGTGAGCATATCGCGGATCGTCTTAATTTAACACGCGCTACGCTAAGGCCCGATTTAGCTATTTTAACAATGGCGGGGTATTTGGAGGCAAGACCGCGAGTAGGGTACTTCTATACAGGAAAAACAGGTGCCCAGTTGCTGACGGATAAAATCCGGAAAGTGAAAGTGGGTGAGTATCAATCAGTCCCGGTAGTCGTAAATGAAGGCGTGTCTGTCTATGATGCAATCTGTACGATGTTCTTAGAAGATGTAGGGACATTGTTTGTGGTAGATGAGCATTCATTGTTAGTTGGGGTACTCTCGAGGAAAGATTTGCTGAGGGCAAGTATCGGTAAGCAAGAGCTCACATCAATCCCGGTTAATATTATTATGACAAGAATGCCGAATATTACTTTTTGTGAAAAAGAGGATTACTTGATTGATGTAGGGAAAACGTTAATTGATAAGCAAATTGACGCGATGCCTGTTGTCAAACCAACAAGTGCAGGGTACGAAGTGATAGGGAGAATTACAAAGACTAATATTACTAAGCTGTTAGTAGCATTGGCCAACGATGAGGTAGTGTAAGTTGTTTAACAGCATAGAGATAGAGAAACATGGTGAATAACGATATTAAAGGGGATGTGTAATAAATGACTAGCCCGCTTATTTATGTAGTTTCCGATTCGGTAGGAGAAACGGCTGAACTCGTTGTCAAGGCAGCAACGAGTCAATTCAATCCTGCAGAAGTAATCGTAAAGCGAGTTCCATATGTTGAAGATACAGCTACTTTATGTGAGGTAGTATCCATTGCTAAACTGAATAAGGCATTAATTGGCTTTACGCTTGTTAAACCAGAGATGCGCACTTTTTTACTAGAAGAAGCGAGTAGACAGAATGTAGTGGTATTTGATATTATCGGTCCAATTATGGATAAAATTCAAGGGGCTTATAATTTAGAACCGAAGCATGAACCAGGAATGGTCCGGAAGCTTGATGAAGATTATTTCAAAAAAGTGGAAGCGATTGAGTTTGCGGTGAAGTATGATGACGGACGCGATCCGCGCGGTATTTTACGTGCAGATATTGTGTTGGTTGGGATTTCGCGTACATCTAAAACCCCGTTGTCACAATTTATTGCTCATAAACGATTGAAGGTAGCCAATGTTCCAATTGTTCCTGAAGTGGAGCCGCCAGAAGAGTTGTTTTTAGTCCCAGCGGAAAAATGTTTTGGCTTAAAAATCAGCCCGGATAAATTAAATCATATACGCAGGGAGCGGCTAAAGTCGTTAGGATTAAACGATCAGGCCATTTACGCGAATGTGGAGCGCATTAAAGAGGAAATTAAATACTTCGATAAAGTAGTAGAGCGGATTGGTTGTCAGGTCATTGATGTGTCCAATAAAGCGGTCGAAGAGACAGCAAATGTCATTTTAAATCTTTATCACCGTCAGTCATAAAAGAGATGAATTAGCAATCACTCAGTTCAATTTTATTTGTTCATGTAACAGATCAAATCAGGACAGAGGAGATTGCTTTTATATATTTTATTTTCTTGTAGCAAATAATTGAATTTTATATTATAATAAAAAATTGTGATAAAAAAGAATAGTTTTAGGTTTAGACTTTGTCTATAACGAATAAACTATTTATATAAATGGTGAATTGAGATAGGATAAAAATTCGACAAATCCTCTCATCAGCAAGTAAAAATAGCATTTTAAAGAAGGAATCTGTGGAGGGATGTAGAATAGAGAGTTATACACAGAGAAAATTCAATATTTTTGTCGATGCTGATGCATGTCCTGTCAAAGAAGAAATTTTGGAGCTTGCCGATACATATAATATTCATGTAATTTTTGTTGCTTCTTACGCGCACGTTCAGCATAAAATAGATGCTGGTGAGTGGAGATACGTGGACATGAGCCAGGAGGCGGTCGATCTTTACATTATGAATCATGTAAAGAAGCATGACGTCGTTGTTACACAAGATACAGGGCTAGCAAGCATTCTGGTGAAACAAGGTGTTTATACTTTATCCCCCCGAGGGAAATGTTTTAATACAGAAGATATGGATGCGGTTCTTTTTTTTCGATACCTTTCGGCGAAAGAACGAAGAGCAGGCCGTCATTCTAAAGGTCCTAAATCTTTTAGCGAAGAAGAAAGGCAACGATTTATCACAAACATGAATAAGTTATTGTCGAAACTTGCAGGAATTTAGTTTTTTATGAAGAATAATACAATACACGGAGCTGTTAAGCATGGCAGAACGTATAGCCGATGAAGTCATAGACCGCATTCGACAGTCTGTTGATATTGTGGATGTTGTCAGTGATTATGTTCAATTAAAAAAGCAAGGACGCAATTATTTTGGTTTATGTCCTTTTCATGGTGAAAGCACTCCGTCGTTTTCTGTTGCCCCTGAAAAGCAAATTTACCATTGCTTTGGCTGTGGTGCAGGAGGAAATGCTTTTTCGTTTGTGATGGAAATGGAAGGACTTACTTTTATCGAAGCAGTCAAGCAGCTTGCGGATAAAGTAGGTATTCCTGTACAACTTCCAGCAAATCAGCCTCAATCTTCCATTCACAAACCGGCAAACAAGATGATGGAGGCTCACGAGCTTTTAAAGAAATTTTACCATCATTTATTAGTAAATACAAAAGAGGGTCAAAAAGCTTTTGATTACTTAATACAACGCGGCTTTACAAGTGATATGATTGAAGAGTTTGAAGTTGGATATGCACTCGATTCCTGGGATTTTGCGATGAAATTTCTAACAAAACGCGGTTTTTCACCTGATGAAATGGAACGAGCAGGCTTGCTCGTTAAAAGGGATTCGGATGGAAAGTACTTTGATCGCTTCCGCAATCGGGTGATGTTCCCTATCTACGATTTGCAAGGAAAAACGATTGCTTTCTCCGGAAGAATTTTAGGAGAAGGGCAACCAAAATATTTAAACAGCCCTGAAACAACTCTTTTTAACAAAAGCAAAACCATTTATAATTTCCATCGTGCTAAAAAGCACATTCGGAAACATCAAGAGGCGGTCTTGTTTGAAGGATTTGCAGATGTCATTTCGGCGTTTAAAGCAGGGTTTGAAAATGGGATTGCGACAATGGGAACGGCCTTAACGGATGAACAGGCTAAAATCATTAGGCGAAATGTTGAGTCAATTGTCGTCTGTTATGACTCAGACGATGCTGGAATTGAAGCAGCTCATAAGGCAGCACATACGTTGGAAGCTGCTGGATGCTATGTGCGAATTGCGACGATGCCAAAAGGATATGATCCTGACGAATATATTAGGCAATTCGGAGCAGAAAAATTCCGGCATGAGGTGATTGAGGCAAGTCTGACATTAATGTCGTTTAAAATGCAGTATTTAAGAAGAGGAAGAAATCTTCAAAATGAGGCAGAACGGATGCAATATATTGATGATGTTCTGAAAGAAATAGGTTCTCTTCCGAAAGCTGTAGAAAGAGATCACTATTTGCGACAAGTGTCAGAGGAATTCTCCATCTCTTTAGAAGCGCTCAAGCAGCAATATCAAATTTATAGATTTGAAAAAAAGAAAAAGGATAATGCTCATCCGAATAGAAATAATATAGCTAGACAATCGGCTTCTCATAAGAGCTTGTTACCGGCCTATCAAAATGCAGAAAGAATTCTTTTAACGTATATGTTGAAAGATCAGGAGCTCGCTTTTCGCATTCAAGATATTATTGGCGGCAGCTTTAATGTGGAAGAACATCGCGCGCTAGCTGCTTATCTATATGGGTTTTATGAAGAAGGGCACGAATCCAATGTAAGTTTATTTGTTGAATACTTGCCTGAAAAAAGCCTTGTACAACTTGTGTCAGAATTAGCGATGACATCAATTAATGAAGAGCTCTCAGAACAAGCATTGAACGATTATGTACAGCAAGTGTTGAATTACCCAAAGTGGTTAACAATAAAAGAAAAAGAAAAAGATAAACAAGAAGCTGACAGACGTAAAGACTACGTGACAGCAGCATCCATTGCGATGGAGATTCTTCAATTAAAAAAAGCATTAAAATAGTGTGTACGATAACTTTAACATATAGCAATACAATTGCGGAAGGAGGGGGCCAAATGGCTGAAAAATCTGCTCGCTCTAAAGAATTGGACTCTGAATTAACCCTCGATCAAGTGAAAGAACAGTTAACAGAAATAGGGAAAAAACGCGGTGTCTTAACATATGAAGAAATTGCAGAGCGCATGTCCGGATTTGAATTAGAATCAGATCAAATGGATGAATATTATGAATACTTAGGTGAACAAGGTGTGGAGGTAATGAATGAGTCGGAGGTCGATGAAGATGATCCGGACATTCAAGACTTATCGAAAGAGGAAGAGTTTGACCTCAATGACCTCAGTGTGCCTCCAGGAGTAAAAATTAATGACCCTGTTCGTATGTACTTAAAAGAAATCGGACGCGTAGACTTATTATCTGCTGAAGAAGAAATCCGATTAGCTCAGCGCATCGAAACGGGAGACGAAGAAGCGAAACGCCGTCTTGCGGAAGCAAACTTACGTCTAGTTGTAAGTATTGCAAAACGCTATGTAGGACGCGGTATGCTGTTCTTGGACCTGATTCAGGAAGGGAACATGGGATTAATTAAGGCGGTAGAAAAGTTCGATTATCGCAAAGGGTATAAATTTAGTACGTATGCGACATGGTGGATTCGCCAGGCGATTACCCGTGCCATTGCTGACCAAGCAAGAACTATTCGTATTCCTGTGCATATGGTTGAAACGATTAATAAATTAATTCGCGTTCAACGCCAACTACTTCAAGATTTAGGTCGCGAACCGACGCCAGAAGAAATTGCGGAAGATATGGACCTTACCCCAGATAAAGTACGAGAAATCTTAAAGATTGCCCAAGAGCCCGTATCATTGGAAACACCAATCGGTGAAGAAGATGACTCACATTTGGGAGACTTTATTGAAGACCAAGATGCGACTTCTCCATCTGAGCATGCTGCCTATGAGCTATTAAAAGAGCAATTGGAAGATGTTCTTGATACATTAACGGATCGTGAAGAAAATGTCCTTCGCTTACGTTTTGGATTAGACGATGGCCGTACTCGGACTCTTGAAGAAGTAGGAAAAGTATTTGGTGTTACGAGAGAGCGAATTCGCCAAATTGAAGCGAAGGCACTCCGTAAACTTCGCCATCCAAGCCGAAGCAAACGTCTAAAAGACTTTTTAGAATAAAGAATATATTTACAATCCATAGTTTACTTCTTATTATAGAAGTAAACTATTTTTTTGGAGTGAAACGGATGGAGCGCCAAGCAGAAAAACATGTCATTATCGATGAAATTAAATGGTGGAAAGAAAGCCATTTGCTTCCACCACATTACTGTGATTATTTATTGGCATTATATACAGAAGGAGACGCAGGGACAGAAGAACATACTTTTTCTGAAGCGCCGAAAAAAAAGTTCCAAGGATGGTTGTTTGGACTAATTTTGTTATTTTTACCAGTAATCCTTCTTGTCATTTATTTTACTGAATTGTCTTTCGTTTTGCAAATGGTCCTTTATGCTGTTTTTTGTTTCATTTGTGTAGTGGCGTTACGATTTTATATACAAAAAAAAGTTTTGGTTGATGGATTGTTAAGTGTAATTGCCTTTTGTTTATTGATTATGTCATATGAAGCTGTTTCGCTTTATTTTCCAAGCAATCCGTTTATACTTATTGCGATGCTTGGTTTACATTGTGTCATGTGGCTCGTTGTAGGTGTGCGTCTGCGGATTCCCTATTTCAAAATTGCAGGAGCTATTGGATTAGTGTTAATTGCAGCGTTTAGTATATTTCATATGAGCAAATAGTGCTGTGTTGGAGGGCGATGGGCTGGGAAGCTACAATGCCCTGGCAACCTTGAAATAGAAAAAGAAGTTTCTTTTATTATAACATGAAATTTTTAAAAAATTTAAAAGTTGTGAAAATTAAGGGAGCTGTTTTATAATTTTGATGTAAGCGTATTTACAATGATAAAGAAGCTAAAAGGATATAACATTTTGACGGTGATTACACACCAACCCATTTAATGACATTTTCGGACGTGAATGGTAAAATAAAAGGTGTTTAAAACATTTATTTATGGTATGGTTGAAGAGAAGAGACAAGGAATGACATCGTATATTAGCTTCTATACATATAGAAGAGGTATGGTAGGGTGAGAGGATTTTTCACTTTTTCAGTTATTTAGTGAAATTCTGACAGAACCTAAAGAATAGGGGTTTCGTTCATTATTATTTTGAAGTAAAATAGATTGTGTTTGTACTTTTCTCACTATTCACAATTGATAACGTATACATAAGGAGGTAAATGAAATGAATCGCAATCCGTTGGCACCTTTTTTTCTTATTATGGCATTAGGTCTTGTTCTTATGCTTGTTTTATCCATTAATGGTCAGAACAATGCGAAAGAAATTGCTGCTGAAAAAGAAGGGGGCGGCGCTGAACAGGAAACTGTTGCAGCAACGCCAGAAGAACTTTATAAGCAAAGCTGTATTGGCTGTCATGGTGATCAATACCAAGGCGGGGTAGGGCCTGCTCTTACGGGAGTAGGGGAACGTTTATCTCAAGATGAAATTAAAGACGTTCTTGTAAATGGACGAGGTTCCATGCCAGGTGGAATGGTGCCAGCTGATAAAGCTGATGAAGTGGCTGAATGGCTTGGTACATTAAAATAACAATGAACTGAATGAATCACTTCATGCTTCAAGGTTTTCAACCGTCAATCATGAAGCGGTTAGAGAAGATGTCTTGCTAAGTTGAATTCAGCTTAGCGAGACATCTTTTTTACGTTTTCAAAGAGGAGACAGGAAGAGAAGTTCGCTTGCATGTGTTGGAGGAACAATTTATGATTAAGGAGAACGTCTATAAGTGAAGTGATGTCGACGTGTTTTTGAGCAGCTTCAGAGCTGACTCAGCAAATTGTGACCACGCATATAAAAAGAGACGAATACATAGTAAAAGGTGAAAATATGAACGAATTACAATTATCAAAGCGTTTAGAGGAAGTTGTAAAGCTTATTCCAGCCAATTCGGTGATTGCGGATATCGGATCTGATCATGCATATTTACCGTGTTATGCCTATTTAAATGGATTTATTCAACGAGCTATTGCGGGTGAAATTACAGAAGGTCCGTTTCAATCTGCTGTTCAGCAAGTAAGAAAATCAGGGTTGGAACAAGTGATTGAGGTCCGTAAAGGGAACGGGCTTGAAGTCATTTCTGCCAATGAAGTGGACTGCATTACTATTGCAGGAATGGGAGGGACCTTAATCCGCAGCATTTTAGAAGAGGGAAAAAGCAAGCTAGAAGGTGTTCAGCGCCTCGTGCTACAGCCTAATATTGGTGCGAAAACATTACGCGAATGGCTCATAGAGCATTCATGGGAAATTAAAGAAGAAAAAATTTTAGAAGAAGACGGACGGATTTATGAAATTATCGCCGCTGAAAAGGGGGATTCTTTAAAGCCGTACGGTGACCGAAAAGAAGCAGGCTTATTGCTTGGACCGATTTTAATGAACGAGAAAAATGAAGCGTTCATCAAAAAATGGGCACATGAACAAAAACATTGGGAAAAAGTAATTGCTCAACTTGAGCAAGCAGAAGAAACGCCTGAAAATAAAATGAGAAAAGGAGAGCTTCAGCAATCTGTTGCGATTATTCAGGAGGTGCTTACAGGTGAGTAAACTGCCAAATGGCCATGAGGTGATTCAGCTATTTGAATCGTTCGCCCCTAAAAAATTAGCGATGGAAGGCGATAAAATTGGCCTTCAAGTTGGAACATTAAACAAACCAATCCATAAAGTGATGATTACATTAGATGTTTTAGAAGAAGTAATTGATGAAGCAATCTCCAAAGAAGTGGATTTAATTATTGCCCATCATCCGCCGATTTTCCGTCCGCTTAAGCAAATTATTACAGATCAAATGCCTGGGCGTTTATTTGAAAAATGTATTAAACACGATATTGCGATATACGCGGCTCACACTAACTTAGATATTGCGGTAGGAGGCGTGAATGATTTATTGGCGGAAGCGTTGAAGTTAACGGATACAGACGTACTTATACCGACTGGACATGTGAAGTTGAAAAAGCTGGCAGTTTTCGTACCAGTGGAACATGCAGAAAACGTACGTGCTGCCATTTGCCAGGCTGGAGCGGGTCATATCGGAAATTACAGTGACTGCACGTTCAATACATCAGGGACAGGTACATTTTTGCCTCGGGAAGGAACCGATCCTTTCATCGGTCAAAAAGGCAAGCTCGAGAACGTTCAGGAAGTTAAAATTGAAACGGTTTTCCCAGAAGAGTTAGAGTGCAAGGTCATTCAAGCGTTGCTAAAGAGCCACCCTTACGAAGAAGTAGCGTATGATGTGTATCTTTTAGAAAATCAAGGAATGACTTATGGATTAGGCAGAATTGGGAAGCTGGAACATGAAATGACGTTGAAGGAATTTGCGGAACATGTGAAAACGTCTTTTGATGTCAAAGCGGTAAGAGTGACAGGGAATCTTGAAGACAAGATTCGCAAAGTAGCTGTGCTCGGCGGAGATGGGAATAAATACATCTCAAACGCCAAGTATAAAGGGGCCGATGTCTATGTGACGGGTGATTTGTATTTCCATGTCGCTCATGATGCGATGATGATGGGACTAAATGTTGTGGACCCCGGACATCATGTCGAGAAAGTTATGATTAATGGGGTAACCCGTATTTTATCCAATCTGTGTACCGAAAGTAAATTTGATTGTGAAATTATTCCGTCGGAAATTGACACCAATCCTTTCACTATCGTTTAACGGATATTAGATTGAAAAATGAATGAGAAACAGAAAAAAGACAGATTCCATAGGTTGCAACGGCATCTGTCTTTTTTGATCTAATTATTTTTTATAATTTCGGTGCTTTTACTTTTGGTAAAATTCTTGAAAGTGGAACGGTTCTTTCTAATTTCCATGTGGATGAATCATTTGGATCGAACTGTTCTAAAAATGTGATAACCTCTTTTGTAATTGGAGTCGGCGTTGAAGCTCCAGCTGTAACGGCAACTTTCTTAGCGCCTTTAATCCAATCGATGTTCAGCTCGGTAATATCCCCGATACGATAAGCCTCTGTGTTGGCAATTTCTTGGGATACTTGGGCAAGGCGATTAGAGTTATTACTTTTTGGGTCACCGACGACAATGGTTACGTCTGCTTCTTTTGCTTGTTCTGCGACTGCTTCTTGTCGCACTTGTGTAGCTAAGCAAATTTCTTTGTGTACTTCCACATGTGGATATTTCTCTTGGACTTTTTCCATAATGTCTAAAACATCCCACTGGCTCATTGTCGTTTGGTTCGTGACGATGATTTTTTCGCTTTTAATCCTCAATGCTTCTACATCTTGAGGATTTTCCACTAAGTGGACGATGTCAGGTGCTACGCCAACAGCGCCCTCTGGTTCAGGATGTCCTTTTTTGCCGATGTAGATGATTTCATATCCTTCGGCTTGCTTAGCGCGAATTAAATCATGCGTTTTTGTTACATCTGGGCATGTCGCATCAATGGTAACAAGTCCTTTTTCTTTCGCGCGCTGTTTGACTTCTGGAGAAACACCGTGCGCTGTAAAAATGACCGTTCCTTGATCAATTTGTTCCAAAATTTCAAGACGGTTCGCTCCGTCTAATGTAATAATTCCTTCTTCTTCAAATGCATCTGTTATATGTTTGTTATGCACAATCATGCCAAGAATATAAATGGGTCTTGGTAACGATTTATCTAAAGCGGCATTTCGGGCAATAACCATTGCATCTACCACGCCGTAACAATACCCTCGAGGAGCAATTTTGATCACTTCCATTTTGAATCCTCCTTCTAAATAGGAATCATGACTCCTCCTATTATATAAGAGACATAGCAGAATTGTCGAGAAGCACCCTTGAACTGTACTGCTTCTCGACCATTTTACGTGCTTTTCTTATATCGTTTACTTAATCATTCGACACATCTGCATTCAATTGAGAAGGATCTTAATTATGAATCTCGACAACTTGAGTTTCCTCTCAAAGGTCAATCTATCTAGATGGATGAAGCAGAAGGGTGTAGAAAAATTAAATATAGAGTTTCGGTTTGGAAGCACCACTTGGAGTCGGCTCGAGAAAGTCGGTTTCCGGGTCACGAATGTCTTCTGACTTTAAACTAGTTTTTTGATCCTCTTCGGTTTGCGCGGTTGTTTCGTCTGCGGTATCTGTATCACTTGTTAACGCTTTGTAAATTTTAAGCATAGCAGGGACATTCTTGACCATAGGTCCGTATTGCTGCACCATAGGTCCAACAGATTCTGCTACCTTTAAAGCTTTTTGGACATTTGTCATCATTGAGCTGATGGAAGCTGGGTTTGTAGCCTGTTGGATATTAGTTAATATAGAATTCGTTTGAGTGGTGTTGGATGCGGCGGAAACGGCTTGATTCCTTCCTCCGAACAGCCGTGAAAGAAGGCCTCCTGTTGGGCGGTTCATCATTTGCTGGTTTTGAAAAACGGGCTGCGTTGAAATATTTCTTGGGGGCATAGGGGGAAAAGGACGTCTTGGCAGCAAAGGAATACACCTCCTTTATACAAGTAGTTTTGTTAACGTGCCGTATCATGAAAGGATAAGTAAGTTCAGCGTAGTGAAAATTTTGAGCAGAGTTTTATAAGAAGTTTCCTTTATACTATATGCGGTTACCTCTATAAAGGAGCTTTGTTTTTAGAGCAATCCCCCATTTCAGTCGTATAGTTTTGCACGTTATGTAGAAGAGAAGACAGAAGTTTTGCTTCTGCATAGAGAATGAGTAGTCATGAATTGAAAAATCGATTATAATGATATATTGTGCTTATGTTTTGGTCGGGTCAAGGTAATAAATAGGAATAAAGGAGAAAACAATGAATAAAACAAAATTTGATCGTTTTGATTTTCAACCATTTATTATAGAAGCTGTTAAAGAATTAGGATTTTATCAACCAACTGAAATCCAGGAACGGTTAATTCCTTCCCTTTTACGAGGAGAGAGCGCAATTGGGCAGTCTCAAACTGGTACCGGGAAAACCCATGCGTATTTGCTGCCACTTATCCAAAAAATTGATCCGCAAAAAGAAGAAGTACAGGCAGTCATTACAGCACCAACAAGGGAGTTAGCTAATCAGATTTACCATGAAGTGTTAAAAATTACGAAGTTTTGTGAACCAGGCCAAGAAATTACAGCTAAATGCCTTGTAGGCGGAACGGATAAACAAAAGGCGATTGAGAAATTAAAACGCCAACCTCATATTGTAGTCGGAACACCTGGAAGAATTCATGATTTAGCGAAAGAGCAAGCATTATCCGTTCATGCGGCTACGACGATTGTAGTAGACGAAGCAGACCTTATGCTTGATATGGGATTTCTGGAGGATGTTGACCGAATTGCCGGAGCAATGCCAGAAAATCTTCAAATTCTCGTTTTTTCTGCAACTATTCCGGAAAAACTAAAGCCATTTTTGAAGAAGTATTTGCAAAACCCTAAATATACACACGTTGCTCCGAAACAAGCGACAGCAGCTAAAATTGAACATGTCCTTGTTCCGCTTCGCCACCGCAGTAAAGCAAAGCTTCTGCATGACATGTTACTGTCGTACAATCCTTATTTGGCGATTGTCTTTACAAATACAAAAAAGATGGCAGATGAAGTGGCCGATGCTTTAATGGCTAAAGGGTTACGTGTTGGACGAATTCATGGAGATTTACCGCCGCGTGAACGCAAAAAAATGATGAAGCAAATTAAAGAGTTAGAATATCAATATGTCGTGGCCACAGATCTAGCGGCGAGAGGTATTGATATTGAAGGAATTAGCCATGTTATTAACTACGAGATTCCTTCTGATTTAGACTTTTACATTCACCGTGTTGGACGTACGGCTCGTGCAGGATACTCTGGAATTGCGGCGACGATTTATGAGCTTAGCGATGAAGATGCGATTGTTAAATTGGAAAAAATGGGGATTGAGTTTGTAAACAAAGATCTTCAAGGCGACAACTGGGTCGATATTGAAGATCGAAACCGTCGGAAAAAGCGACAAAAGAAGACGGATGAAGTTGAAGTACAGGCTCGAAAGTTCATCCAAAAACCAAAACAAGTAAAGCCTGGCTATAAAAAGAAGCGTCAGGATGAAATTCAAAAATTCGCGAAAAAACAAAGACGTGCAAAGAAAAAATAAAGCAGATAAAAGGTGTTCATTCGAGTTAGGAAGATGAGCACCTTTTTGGCTGGTTGAAAAAAAGGTATGGTAAGATAGAACGCATAAATGTTGAAAAGACAGAGGTGTACTATGTTGAAAATTGGTTCTCATGTATCAATGAGCGGGAAAAAAATGCTTTTGGCCGCAAGTGAAGAGGCTGTCTCTTATGGGGCGAATACGTTTATGATTTATACGGGTGCCCCTCAAAATACGAGAAGGAAAAGTATCGAAGATTTAAACATCGAAGCTGGGCAAAAGCATATGAAGGAACATGGAATTGATGAAATTGTCGTTCATGCTCCTTATATTATTAATCTTGCCAATACGACCAATCCAGCGACTTTCGAACTTGGCGTCGATTTTTTACGTTTGGAAATTGAACGAACAGCCGCCATTGGAGCTAAGCAAATTGTGCTTCATCCAGGTGCGCATGTAGGAGCGGGAGCAGAGGTTGGCATTAAACGAATTATTGAAGGATTAAATGAAGTACTTGTCCGAGAACAAAATGTACAGATTGCGCTAGAAACGATGGCTGGAAAAGGGTCGGAATGCGGGCGGAATTTTGAAGAGTTAGCCAAAATTATTGACGGAGTGACACATAATGAAAAGCTCTCAGTTTGCTTTGATACATGCCACGTTCATGATGCTGGTTACGATCTCGTTTATGACTTTGATGGTGTATTAAATGAATTTGACAAAGTGGTCGGGATTGATCGTATGAAAGTACTTCATATTAATGACAGTAAAAATCAGATGGGCGCGCAAAAAGACCGTCATGAAAATATCGGATTTGGGTATGTTGGATTTGACGCTTTAAATTACATCGTCCATCACCCATCCTTGTCCCACATTCCGAAAATTTTGGAGACACCGTATGTAGGGGAGGACAAAAATAAGAAAAAGCCTCCATACCAATTAGAAATTGAAATGCTTCGTTCTCAAACATTTGATCCGTTACTTCAGCAAAAGTTGATGGAACAGTAAAAAAGGTCAAGCTACTTTCATTTCCATCGTCACAATAGGTTCCTCCTTTTGGAGGAGCCTATTGTGATGATATGTGGAAAGGTTGCGAGACTTGCGAAGGAATCTGGCGAACAATAAGGTTATTTCATGAGCTCTTGAAGTAATTGTTGTACCTTTTTCGCTGTTTGCACATTTGTGACACGGGCAATTTTTCGAATTAACTCTTGTCGTTCGGCTGTGTTATAAATGTTGACTGTTTTTTCTTTCAGGATGGAAATGAGCTGTGCTGCTTGTTCGCCTGTTAACGAAATTTTGTACTCTTTGCTATATTTCAGTAGTTCTTTGACGGTTAAATTGTTAATCTTATGATTGACAATTTGTTCAAAAATTTTCATAGTATTCCCTCCATATTTATCTTTGTCCCTTTTAAAGGGCGATAAGAGATCTAGAAATAATAATGTATGGAACAGAGGGAGAAGCGTGTTGGTTATGGATTGAGAACATTAATTTCGTAAAGAGATATGGGGAGGAACTAGATGTCAAAAGCGATTAAAATAAAAAAAGAACACCGAAAAGAAAGTCTCCTTCATTTATTGTATCGATTGATGATGATTATTTTAGGGGCGGGATTAGCTGCTGTTGCCATTGAGCTTTTCCTTATTCCTAACAACATTATTGACGGAGGCATCATTGGTATTTCCCTCATTTTAGATTATATTGTGCCGAGCTCGTTCGCTTTCATTAATTTTGCGACATTAGTCATCATTTTAAATCTGCCATTCATGTATTCCGGATATAAGCATATTGGGAAAACCTTTATGTACTCGTCAATTTTTGGCGTCGTCTGTTTAGCGGTCATTGAAACGGTGCTTCATGATGTAGAAGCGTTCACTACACAGCCTATTTTAGCAGCTATCTTTGGAGGACTTGTATTAGGCGTAGGTGTAGGGCTTGTTATTCGCCATGGCGGTTCGTTGGATGGAACGGAAATATTAGGAATTTTGCTTACTAAAAGACTCCCGTTTTCGGTGGGGGAGTTTGTCATGTTCATTAATATCTTTATTTTCGGATGGGCAGCTTTCGTTTTTGGACCTGAACAAGCGATGTATTCTGTTATGGCTTACTATATCGCGTTTAAAACGATTGATACGGTCATTCAAGGGCTTGATGAAACAAAAGCTGTCATCATTGTATCTGACCATTATGAAGAAGTATCTGACGCCATTTTAAGCCGACTTGGACGCGGAACAACGAAGCTTAAAGGAAAAGGCGGTTATACGGATAAGGAAAAAGAGGTTATTTATGCGGTCGTAACTCGACTGGAAGTGACCAAATTAAAATCCATTGTTCATGAAATTGATTCGAATGCATTTATTACTATCATGAATACGCAAGAAACAAAAGGGGCTAAGTTTAAATCAGCCATTCACTAAACAGTCCATTTTGTTAACGAGACATATGTCTGCTGGATTCTCATATAGTCAGCTTGTTGCTCCTTTATATAAAATAGCCTTTTTACATAAAGGAGTGGCAAATATTTCGGCTTTCTTTTGGTGGTTAGTGAGTGTTTTTCGTCTGTTTACAAACCTTATTTTAATAGGGTATACTACTATAATGGTTAAATCGTAACGATTCTTAAAAGAAATTTGGTGGGAATGATGGAACAAGAACAAAAAATGATTGAGATTGAACATCTCTTTTTTCAATATGATCGTCAAACGGTATTAGAGGACATCAACTTGACCGTTCCGAAAGGAGCATTTCTTGGATTAGTTGGGCCGAATGGTTCTGGGAAATCGACGCTTATTAAATGCATTTTAGGATTAGAAAAACCGACGCGAGGCACGATTAAGTTGTTTGGTCAAGACATTCAGAAATTTAAAGAATGGAATCAAATTGGCTTTGTGTCTCAAAAGGCAAACAGCTTTAATACGGGTTTTCCAGCTACGGTGTTTGAAGTAGTGGCAACAGGTTTAACGTCCAAAATTGGTCTATTTCGATTCATGAAGCAGGAGCATCGCGATAAAATTATGGCAGCTTTAGAAGCGGTCGGAATGAGTGCATTCGCTCAACGAAATATTGGAGAGCTGTCAGGTGGACAACAGCAGCGTGTGTTCATTGCTCGCGCCCTTGTAAGCGAGCCACAGCTTTTAATTTTGGATGAGCCTACAGTCGGAGTAGATGCCCAAAACGTTGAAAACTTTTATTCATTATTAGAGTCTTTGCATAAGGAACATGGTATTACTTTATTGCTCGTGACACATGATACGGGAACAATTACAGAAAAAGTTACCCATGTAGCGTGTTTAAATAAACACCTTCATTTCCATGGGGAAACGGAAGAGTTCAATCATCTCTGTGAACATGATTTATCAATGTTTTACGGACACCATGTTCATAAGTTAAGTCATGACCATCACCGTGGAGGTCAGCCTGTATGATTGCAAGTATGTTTCAGTTTGAATTTTTGCAAAATGCTTTTTTGACGGGGATTTTAATCGGTTTTTTAGCCCCTCTTTTAGGTGTGTTCATTGTTGTCCGACGTTTATCTCTCATTGCGGATGCTTTGAGCCATGTCACACTTGCTGGAATTTCAGCAAGTTTGTTACTTGAAAAGAAATTTGGCCTGTTTCAGGGACTCAATCCTTTATATTTAGGCATGGCTTTTTCGGTGATGGGTTCTCTCTTTATTGAAAAGCTTCGTGCAGTATATAAGCACTACCAAGAATTAGCTGTTCCTATTATTTTATCCGGGGGAATTGGAATTGGCGTTATTTTTATTTCTTTGGCAGATGGTTTTAACACGGATTTATTCAATTATTTGTTCGGAAGTGTAAGTGCAGTCAGTCGATCTGATTTATGGACGATTGCTTTTATTGCTGTTTTGGTCGTGACACTTGTCGTTTTATTTTATAAAGAATTGTTTATTTTGTCTTTTGATGAAGAGCATGCATCAGCTTCAGGAGTAAAAGCGAAATGGATTCATTTTTTATTTATTGTCATGGTCGCACTCGTTATCGCCGCATCAATGCGAATTGTCGGCATTTTATTAGTATCATCATTGATGACGTTACCTGTAGCAGCAAGTATTCGTTTAGCGACCGGTTTTAAGCAAACCATTTTTTTATCTGTTTTATTTGGTGAACTGTCGGTTATTGGTGGATTGTTTTTATCTTATTACTTAGATTTGGCGCCTGGAGGAATTATTGTCATTATTGCAGTGCTAATTTTAATTGGTGCGATTCTTCTTAATAAGGGACAAAGGGGAGATAAGGAATGAACATGAGCGAGGCAATCGGCCTGCTAAAGAAAAAAGGTTATAAACATACAGGGAAGCGGGAAGAAATGCTCAACCTCTTCGTAAAATCCAACAAATATTTAACAGCAAAAGATGTGTTGGAGCATATGAAAAAAGATTATCCAGGATTGAGCTTTGATACCATCTACCGAAATTTATCCTTATTTGTGGAATTGGGCATTTTTGAAATGACGGAGCTGTCAGGCGAGAAGCATTTTCGTTTTACATGCGCCGCTTCTCATCATCACCATCATTTTATTTGTTTAGATTGCGGCAAAACAAAAAAAATTGATACATGTCCAATGAAGCATTTATCAGGGGATTTAGAAGGTTTTGATGTGACGGGCCATAAATTTGAAGTGTATGGAAAATGTGTCGAATGCCAATAAAAAAAAGCGGGAGCTCCCGCTTTTTTTTTATTGATCTTGATGATTGAACCAATGGTCTACCCATTGTTTTGCTTCAAGCCAATTGTAGACACGAATGACGTTTTTAGGAACAGGCAAGCGGTTATAAGGTGTATCAAATAAGATAACCGGAATGTCGCACTCTTCGCTTAAATCGCATGCATTGTCATGTTTGTCTTCAAAAAATAAATCAATGCCATGCTGCTTCGCTGTTTCAATTTTGTCATGAGACCCCACTAAGTCAATATGGTGGAAATGAACATCATTGGATGTAAACCAATCTGTTGTAATATCCAATAAATGCTTATGGCGTGCACTAATGTAAATAAGCTCATGCACTTGTTTCCATTCATTTAACACTTGTCGAGCATTGGGAGCTAACGGAGCGTTGGCGTAAATGGTTCCTTCGTGTTCTGTAAACCATTGGGCCAATTCTTGTTCGGTTACTTTTACTGCAGGTACAAGATCATACTCTTTAATGTCATCTAATGTTAAATTCAGTCCAAACGATTTATTTAAATACGGAATAAATGTCGTTGGGCAGGTTACAGTTCCATCAATATCAATACCAAATTTTCTTTGCACTTGTGCCAACTCCTTCTTACGATGGTGCTATATGTAGTGTACCATAAGAATGGTCAATGACTTACAATCTTTTCATCAACATACTTGTTTTGTGAAAGGGTCAAGAAAACATTAACAACTATAATTGTCCGTCTTTTTCATACACTATAAATGCTCCTCATTAAGTAAGAACTTCACTTCGTCCAGCCCATTGACGAGTGATAGTTGAGCTTAACGCGTTCTTATGGACAAATGTTTGATGCTGCGGCAATGCCTTGCAGCGAATGCTGTTCTTGGGAACACGACTAAGAAAGCGAGGGATAAGCAATGGAAAAAGACTACCATAAAAGAGAACATAATGAAGTATATGAGTCGGATTTTATGGAAGAAACAGCAGCTGAAGTAGCTGTTCCAATTTCTGCACGAGAAAACTATGCAGAGAGAAACAGTTTTGATACAGGAAGAGAAGAAGGAAACGAAGGCAAAGGATATGGTCGTTTAGCGTTAATTTTATCCATTTTGTCTCTGTTTTTTCTCCCTGTATTACTGGGAGCTGCTGGAGTAATTTTAGGGTTTATCGCACGCAGAAGAGGAGCATATACAATGGGAGCATGGGCAATTGGTATTGGGGTTGCATCACTTGTGATTGGAACTTTCATTTTGCCTTTCTTTTAAGGTAAGCTTTTCGCTCTACACAATAAACAACGGACACGGGAAACCCGTGTCCGTTGTTTTATCTGAAATTACGATTGTTGCTCAAGTGCTTGTTTGGCATAATACTCTTCAGCAATTTTATCAATTTCTTTTTTCAGTTCTTCAACCATTGTTTCTTCAGGAATTTTACGTACAATTTCTCCTTTACGGAACAATAGTCCTTCTTTACGTGCTCCGGCAATCCCGATATCCGCTTCACGAGCTTCTCCAGGACCATTAACCGCGCAGCCAAGTACAGCTACTTTAATTGGTGCCTTAATTGTAGAGATGTATTCTTCTACTTCATTAGCGATACTAATTAAATCAATCTCAATGCGTCCACAAGTAGGGCAAGAAATAAGAGTAGCGGCATTCGAAGATAATCCGAATATTTTTAAAAGCTCGCGTGCTACTTTTACTTCTTCTACCGGGTCTGCACTTAAAGAGACACGCAATGTACTGCCAATTCCTTTGGATAAAATAGATCCAAGTCCTGCTGCGCTTTTAATTGTGCCGGAGAAAAGTGTTCCAGACTCTGTAATACCAAGATGAAGCGGATAATCAAAAGCTTTAGCTGCCTTCTCATATGCTTCAATGGCCAAGTTAACATCAGATGCTTTCATCGACACGATAATATCATGGAAGTCAAGGTCTTCTAAAATTTTGATGTGATGAAGGGCGCTTTCCACCATTCCATCAGCTGTTGGATATCCGTATTTCTCTAATATCCGTTTTTCTAGTGAACCGGCATTAACTCCGATGCGAATCGGAATACCGCGTTCCTTTGCTGCATTGACAACGGCTTCTACCTTTTCGCGGCGCCCGATGTTTCCAGGATTGATGCGAATTTTATCAATTCCACCTTCAATCGCTTTTAATGCTAGCTTATAGTCGAAGTGGATATCAGCGACAAGGGGAATATTAATCTGTTTTTTGATGTCCGCAATGGCGTTAGCTGCGCGTTCATCCGGTACAGCTACTCGGACAACTTGACAGCCCGCTTCTTCCAGCCGCTTAATTTCTGCAACAGTTGCTTCCACATCGTGTGTTTTCGTTGTTGTCATACTTTGAATGACTAGTTCGTTATTTCCCCCGATGGTTAAATTGCCTACTTTAACGGAACGGGTTTTGGTACGATGTATGATTTCACTCACGTGGTAATCTCTCCTTTAAATAAGATCCAACTCAATGGAAAAGACTCATTCATAAATAGAATAACGTTTTAAAGAGAAAATAACTAGTAGAAAAATAAGTGCTCCCCTATTGTACCAATGATCACAAATTATTGACAAGAGATATGGTGCTGTATATCGTCCTACTCTTTATTGTACGCAGGAAATTTATATTTTTTGCCGATTTGAATCTTTTCAGGACGTATTCCTTCATTTAGCAATTCAAAGTCTGTGATGACTTTGTCTAAGGGGACCGGCAGCGGACCTTTCATAACTTGTTCCACAATGGATAAAACCGTATCTCCTGCTTTTACTTTAACATATACGTAAGGAATAGCGGACTGTGATTTATTGGATAAAGAAGTTGGAACAGCTTGTGTACTTACCGAGACTGATTTGTTAGGAAGAAGAGTGCCATGACGAATATCGTATTGCACAATATAAATTAAAAAGAGAACGACCATTAAGAAGCTTAATTTTTTCATAATTTCCCTCACAATATAAAAAGATGATGTTGTCTATTTTTCCATTCCACAGACGACCGTGGACGTTCAAGGAACGAATAAAGAGCGGCTACTACATATGTATGCTTGTCCATTTAAAATATGAAGAAGATGGGAGAGAAGAAGAGTGAAGGATCGATATATAGTCATGACGTTAGGGATGTTACCGTTTATCATGGTTCTAGGTAATTCCATGCTTCTGCCCATCTTGCCGACTATTCAGCATAAGCTTACATTGACGGAGTTTCAGACAGGGCTTGTTTTAAGCAGCTTTTCCATTCCTGCAGCTTTTTTTATTCCGCTTATTGGTATTTTGTCGGATTGGTATGGACGGAAGCGATTTATCATTGTGTCCATGTTGTTATTAATAGTAGGGAGCGTTATCGCTGTTGCAAGTGGCTATGTCGTTAATCATCAATTGGGGTTTTATTTGTTACTCACAGGAAGAATTATTCAAGGAATGGGAGCGGCGGGTACCACTCCGTTAGCAATGGCTCTTGCAGGTGATTTGTTTTCTCAGAACGAACGAGGAAAAGTGCTTGGTATTATTGAGGTTTATAATGGAATTGGGAAAGTGGCAGCTCCTATCATGGGAGCAACAGCGGCTCTTTTTGCATGGTACAGCGCTTTTTACATCTATCCAATTATGGCTCTGTTTATTTTATACGGTATGATTCGTTATGTAGGAAAAGATCAAACGGCAAGTGAAACGACGTCAATGCATACATACATGAAAAAAACGTGGGAAGTGTTTGGGCGGGAAGGAGAACGGTTAATGCCGCTGTTTTTTATTGGAGGGACCGGTTTGTTTTTATTGTTTGGAACATTATACTACCTTTCCTTTTTGATTGAAGAGACCTATCATATTGACGGTTTTTTTAAAGGAACGGCCTTTGCTTTTCCGCTCGGAGCTATGACCATTTCATCATATTGGACGGGAAAACGAATTAAAAATGATGAGGATTTTGTTGGGAAACTGCTATCTATTGGCCTTTTGTTTATGATAATATGCTTTGTCATGTTAATGTTTCGGCAAACATTAGCCTTTATAATGCTATGGGCGACAATTGGATTTGGTGGGCTCGGCTTTGTTCTGCCATGCGCCAATACAATTATTACATCCGCCGTTGCAGACGAGGAGAGAGGCTTTGTCGTATCTTTATACGGAGCGATTCGATTTATCGGCGTAGCGCTCGGTCCGATTGTATTTGGAATATGGATGGTCGATGCGACAAGAATGTTTACATATTGTTTTCTTCTAACTTTAGTCGCATCTGGCTGGATATTTTGGAAAAAAAATAAGCGGAAAGATACAAAAATTAGTTTGATTTAAGTGAATTTAATACATTTTTAGACAAAAATAGAGCTTTTTAACTAAAAATTATGTTATTTTTTACACGTGCTTTACAATTCTCTGTCATACTTTACTTGTGTAAAGAAAAGGGGGATTTTCATCGTGAACTTACAGTTAAACAAAATAAAGAAAAAACTCGCTTCATTAAAAAAACTCATTTTAAACCGGAAGCCTTTTCGTATGGAGAAAATGACATCCTTTAATAAAAGATTTTTTCCTCAAAAAGAGATGGTGGACGTTACATCCCCAGTAAACAGTGAAAAAGCTCCTAAAGAGAAACGCTTGCATAAAGAGTCAAAACTTAGCTTACAAACGAGACTCCTTGTCAGTATTTTAACGGTTCTTGTTGCTTCGGTTGGGTTTTTAAGCCTTATTTCGTATGATAAGTCCCGCACGACAACCATTACGATTATCGAGAATCGCTTAGAGCGTGAAGTTTTCACGATGTATGAAGTTGCCCAAAGTTTGATGTATACATTTATTGGAGATGAAGAAGGGTTTTTAAAGAGATTTAATTCCACGGTCAAATCCCAAGATGCCCAACTTACGCAAGATGGTTTACACGGTCACTTTTTCTTGCTTCAACAGGATAAAGTAACTCCGTTTACAGTGAGTAAAGGTAGTACGCTTACGTTTCCTCAAAGCGCATTAAAAACGGTTGTGGAGCAAGAACATGGAACTCTTCATTTTGATTTCAATGGGGAAGATTATACACTTGCTTTTCAAAAAATACCGGAATTAAAAGGTGCTTATTTATTGGCAGTTCCAACTGCGGACTACTTAGGAGCGATTAATGAATTAGGAACGTTTATGATGCTTGCATCTATTTTTAGTATCATCGTCACGTCCATCGTTATTATTTTGCTTGTAAGAAGTTTGACAAAACCACTTATTAAAATGCGAGATGTTATGCGGAAAGTACGGGATGGAAATTTAAATGAACAAATGAACATTAAAACGTCTATTCCTGAAATATCGTCTCTTGTCAAAAGTTTTAATCAAATGATTGGGCATATGAATATTATGATTGAACAGATTAATGAAACAACAAGCGCACTGAATGAAACGAGTACGGACTTAAAAACAGCATCGGAAAGTGCAATGTATTTTAATCAAGAGCTGACCCAATCTATTTTTGTCGTGAAGCAAGGTGCTGAGCAAACTGCTTCAAGTTCTGAAGGCAGCATACATATGTTTCAAACAATGAAAGGAAAAATTCATCACATTCTTCATGATATGGATGTCATTACGCAAAAAGCAGATGAAATGAATCATCAAGCTTATCAAGGGGAGCAAGATATTTCTCGCATGATTAGTTCGATGAACCAATTTGAAAAAGAGTTTGCCAACATGACGGATACGATTAATGAAGTAAAAGGCCATTCTTTATCGATTGCTAAAATCGTCAGCCTGATTCAAGGATTTGCAGAGCAAACTAAATTGCTCGCTCTAAATGCGGCGATTGAAGCGGCAAGGGCTGGAGAAGCTGGAAAAGGCTTTGCCGTTGTAGCGAGCGAAGTACGAAAGCTGGCAGATCAGTCCACAGGTGCGACAGAAGAAATTACTCAGCTTATTCAGTCGATGGAGCAAGTGTCGTTAAAAGCTTCGAACGAATTTCATGAAATGCTTCAAAAAAGTAAAGCGAACGCTGATATTTCTTTAGACTCGCAAAAAACGTTTGATCAGTTGATGAAAGAGATTGGCAATGTAAATGACGCTCTTGAGCAAATGAAGGGAGAATTTAATTTATTGTTTCAAACTCTTCCACAAATGGAACAATCAGCAGAGAACTTTGCTTCAGTATCACAGGAAACACTTGCAAGTGCGGAACAAATGTTATCTGCTTCAGACGAGCAAGTACAACATACGAATAATACACATGAAATTGGTATGCAGTTAACGGAACTGGCGACTTCCTTAAAATCCATTACAACGAAATTTGTGACACCTGCTAAAAACCCATCTCAGTTTTAAGGCTGAGATGGGTTTTTTCGTGCCGGGACATATGTAATGGCTAAAATTAGAATGAGGCTGGTCAATAACCAATGCCACAGCATTTCCGCTGGTATTTGCAAAGAAAAGGTTTTGGTTAATGTCAATAAAACAGTCGTCCATGTTCCACTGTAAGCAGCAAGTATCCAAAGTGATTTATAGGTGAGATTTCGCTTGAATAATTTTGCTGCGATTAAACCGATGCTAGCAAAAAGGGTAATGCCGATGAATTTGCTTCCTGCTGTTAAAATATATAAACCGCCCATCATTAAAGATACAATAATTATGAGGCCATTCTCCCATGAATTTACGTATGAAATAATCGTCTCTTTCGATAAAGGCCATCCTTGTAATAAATTATAGGAATATGAATGTGTTTTACCATAGGTAGTTAACACGAGTTGATCCTTCAGCATATGAATCGTGTACCGATAAGAATCATTGGATTGATGAATAAAAGTGCTTGAAGGATCGAAGATGAACAAAGTTCGTTCATTTTTAACAATGACCGAATCGACTGCTTCAGATTGGAGTATCCCGTCTGCAATGGTGAAGTCAGGGACTTTATTTGGGAGTGTATCCTTTAAAAATTCTGCACCATTTAAAATTCCGCTTCCAAGAAAAAAAACTGTTGGAAGAATAGATATGAAGATTAAAAAGAACACGTACTGGATTGTTTTCCCGATACCTTGAAATCTAAACAGAGAGATTTTTTTAGGGGATGAGAGGCTGATAAGGACTTGCTTCAATACATTCATGGTTTCACCCTATTTCCTTTAGAAAATATTCTCATTTATTGTAACGGTCAGCTGAAATCAAGACAAGAGGGGAAATATATTTCCAAAATATATCTATAATATAAGGTTATGTAAATCCAATGTTAAGATATTGTAAATTAATGCAGAAAAAACTTTACATAAAATTTAATTTTCGTTAATAATAGTTGAGGACCTTGTTGAGATGTGTCGAAAAAGTTAGAAGGGGTTGAAAGGTTAGTGGAGTTAGATATTCAAAAAATGATTTTTGAATTCATTGGCGGACTTGGGATTTTCTTATTTGGTATCAAGTTCATGGGTGATGGTTTACAAAAATCAGCAGGAGATAAACTACGTGATATTTTAGATAAGTTCACGACGAATCCATTTATGGGCGTGTTAGCCGGAATTGTCGTAACCATCCTTATTCAGAGTAGCTCTGGAACAACAGTTATCACTGTCGGACTAGTAAGTGCAGGCTTTATGACGTTAAGACAAGCAATTGGTGTCATTATGGGAGCCAACATTGGTACGACAGTAACGGCGTTTATTATTGGAATTAAGCTTTCTGATTATGCTCTTCCAATTTTAGCGGTTGGTGCGTTTATGCTATTTTTCTTCAAAAATAAGCGTATTCAACATTTTGGACAAATCTTTTTTGGATTCGGGGCCCTTTTCTTTGGTCTTGATTTAATGGGAGACGGGATGAAGCCGCTTCGTGCTTTACAAGCCTTCCAAGACTTAACGGTTAGTATGAGTGATAATCCGATTTTAGGGGTTGTCATTGGGACCGTGTTTACTGTAATCGTACAAAGTTCGAGTGCGACGATTGGGATTCTTCAAGAATTGTTTGGACAAGGTGCTTTAGATATTTATGCCGCGTTACCAGTTTTATTTGGTGATAATATCGGAACAACGATTACAGCTGTATTAGCATCACTTGGTGCTTCAATTGCAGCAAGACGTGCTGCTTTAACACACGTTATGTTCAACTTGATTGGAACAACAATCTTTTTAATTATATTGCCAGTATTCACCAAATTTATTGTTTATTTACAGGGAGTGCTAAGCTTAAACCCTGAAATGACAATTGCCTTTGCGCATGGTATTTTTAATTCCATGAACACAATCATTCAGTTTCCGATGATTGGCTTACTTGCATTGGCCGTTACAAAAATTATTCCTGGTGAAGATTCATTTGTAGAAACGAAGCCGAAACATTTAGATCCAATCTTTATTGAACAGTCTCCTTCCATTGCGTTAGGACAAGCGAAGGAAGAAGTGTTGCGCATGGGGCAATTTGCAGTTGTCGGTCTACAAGAAGCTGGTGAGTATTTAAAAACAGAGCAGCCGAAGCATGCAGAAACCGCTCTTCAATTTGAAGATGCCATCAATAACTTGGATCGTAAAATTACGGATTACCTTGTATTGCTTGCTTCAAGTTCGATGTCTGTTCAGGAAAGCGAAGAGCATTCGATCTTACTCGATACGGTTCGTGATATTGAGCGAATCGGGGATCATTTCGAAAATGTCGTAGAGCTTGTTGATTATAAAATGTCGAATAAAGTAAAGTTGACGAAAGATGCTCTGCAAGACTTAAACGAGATGTATGAGTTGACTGTATCAACTGTAAAAGAAGCGATGAGCGCTCTAGAACATAAAGATCGTTCGTTGGCCGAAAAAGTAGTTCGTAAAGAAGAACAAATTGACAGCATGGAGCGTACATTACGCAAACAGCATATTATGCGCTTAAATGAAGGGCTTTGCACAGGGTTTGCAGGCATTGTCTTTGTAGATATTATCAGCAACCTTGAGCGTATTGGTGACCATGCTGTTAACATTGCGGAAGCAGTTATCGGAGATGAAAAGCCGATTTCTTAAACAATGTCTAGCGGTCAAAAGAAGGACAGAATAGATGAATATAGCGACTAGTTTATAAGCTTAGCGGCTATGAAGTCCTTTATTCTTTATGGGAGAAAGCTTATAATAAAAAACGAGGGTACTGTACCCTCGTTTTTTAGGTTTTAAAGAGAAAATATATCTATTGTAGGAAGGTATTTGAAAACAGAAAGGATTAGTCATGACGGAAATTATATATTGGGCAATTATTATTGCTTCATTTGCTGCTGCGTTTACCGCACTTATTTATCCGATTATCCCTGGTGTGTTGTTTTTAGCAGGAGGTTTTATTTTATACGGTGTCTTTTTTGGCTTTGAGGCATTTAACCTTTTATTTTGGTCCATTCAAGGTATCCTAATCCTCGCTTTATTTGCAGCGGATTATTTAGCGAACCTCGTTGGAATTAAGAAATTTGGAGGATCAAAAGCAGGGGTATGGGGAAGTACAATTGGATTAATTGTGGGCCCATTTGTGATCCCAGTCGCGGGAATTATTGCCGGGCCTTTTATCGGTGCTGTAGTAGCAGAATTGATTTTCCAGAAAAAAACATTATCTGAATCGCTTCGCATTGGTTTCGGTTCACTCGTCGGCTTTTTTAGCGGAACTTTGACAAAAGGAATGATTCAAACAGCTATGATTTTTTATTTTCTTATTGTCGTATTTTAAAAATGTTTGACAAGTTGTCCAAATTATGATAAATTTCTATTGTCGTTAAAATTATTTAACGTTCCACAGTAGCTCAGTGGTAGAGCAATCGGCTGTTAACCGATCGGTCGTAGGTTCGAGTCCTACCTGTGGAGCCATATGGCGGTGTAGCTCAGCTGGCTAGAGCGTACGGTTCATACCCGTGAGGTCGGGGGTTCGATCCCCTCCGCCGCTATTTATATATTCCACAGTAGCTCAGTGGTAGAGCAATCGGCTGTTAACCGATCGGTCGTAGGTTCGAGTCCTACCTGTGGAGCCATATGGACCCTTAGCTCAGCTGGTTAGAGCAGACGGCTCATAACCGTCCGGTCGCAGGTTCGAGTCCTGCAGGGTCCACCAGTCGAGAAAAGCGGAAAGTCCGCTCAATACGGAGGAATACCCAAGTCCGGCTGAAGGGATCGGTCTTGAAAACCGACAGGGGTGTAACAGCCCGCGGGGGTTCGAATCCCTCTTCCTCCGCCATACATAATAAGCAAAGTCTTCTAAAACATCTTTAGAAGACTTTTTTGTTGTGTAAACGATCCTTATTATCTGAATGTTAATGGAAATAAGGAAAATAGAGAACAATAATTACCACAAAAATATTAATCTATTGTAAATTTTTTATAAATTTATTGTAAATCCGATAAAAGGTGCTAAAATATGACCGTTGGCCTTTCGCCATTTTAAGAAACATGGAGGTTTCCGAATATGATGTTTTCACCAAAAAAAGATGTGTTTTTTGAAATGTTATTAAACATATCCAATAATTTAAAAGAAACATCGCAGTTCTTTATGGACTATAAAGTCAATCATCTGAGTGACCTGAAAGAGTTTTCTGAAATTATGAAGCAATTCGAAAGTAAAGGCGATACGTATATTCACGAATTGATTGTTGCCTTGAATAAAGCATTTATTACGCCTATTGAGCGCGAAGATATTTTACAGTTGGCGATGAAAATGGACGATGTCCTTGATGGTCTTGAGCAATGGTCATCTCGCTTAGAAATGTATTCGATTGTAAATGTGGATGAATACATGACCAAGTTTTTTATTCCTATTTATGAAAGTACTATTGAAATTGGAAAAGCGGTGCATCTACTAACGAACAAAAAATTACTTGCCATTCGCCCACATGCTATCCAAATTAAAGAGTATGAGTCTGTATGCGATCAACTTTTGAGAGCAGCTATTAAGAATCTATTTGTTGTGGAGAAAGATCCTATTCGAATCATTCAATTGAAAGAACTTTATGAAATTCTTGAGGACATTGCTGATCATTGTGAAGGAGTGGCTAATACTCTTGAAACCATTATTATGCGCAATGCGTAAGAGGTAATAGAAATGGATACAGTGTTAATATTAACGATATTAGTCGTTGCTTTTGCATTAGTTTTTGATTTTATTAATGGATTTCATGATACAGCCAATGCTGTCGCTACCTCAGTATCGACGAAAGCATTAACCCCGCGCCGTGCTATTGTATTAGCGGCATCCATGAATTTCTTCGGTGCTTTAACCTTCACAGGAGTAGCGAAAACTATCACGAAAGACATTGTTAACCCGTTTACGTTGGCAAATGGTTCGGTTGTGATTTTATCAGCACTTATTGCAGCAATTGCATGGAACTTACTAACGTGGTATTGGGGGATTCCTAGCAGCTCTTCCCATGCATTAATTGGATCCATTGCAGGTGCCTCCATTTCAGCGGGCGGTCTCGGTATTTTAAATTACAGCGGCTTCTTAAAAATTTTGCAAGCATTAATTATCTCTCCTTTTTTAGCCTTGGCAGTAGGTTTTATTGTCATGGTCATTTTTATGTTCCTTTTCAAACATTCTCACCTTGCGAAAACGAATAAAGGCTTTCGCACTATGCAAATCTTCACAGCGGCTTTGCAAGCTTACACTCACGGTACGAATGATGCTCAAAAAGCTATGGGAATCATTACAATGGCACTTATTGCAGGTGGGTTTCAAACATCTACAGATATACCGTTGTGGGTGCGTATTTCTGCTGCTGTCGCTATGGGGGCAGGCACCTCAGTAGGTGGATGGAAAATTATGAAGACGGTTGGCGGGAAAATCATGAAAATTCGACCGATTAATGGGGCAGCTGCCGATCTTTCTTCTGCTATGGTCATTTTTGGAGCCACAATGTTTCATCTTCCTGTTAGTACAACACATGTCATTTCCTCGGCTATTATAGGAGTTGGGACTGCTCAACGCGTCAAAGGAGTAAAATGGGGAGTAGCGCAGCGAATTGTATTGACGTGGATTATGACACTTCCAATCGCCGCTTTAATCGCCGCTATTATGTATCAAACCTTAAATCTTTTCTTTTAAGTATGATGTTTCTTTTGCAATGTTACGGTAAGGGAGTAAAAAGTGGAGTAGCGTGACATGATAAATAATGTTGTAAAATTCAAGATGTTCTTAGGCATAATCATTGAAACAGCAGGGTAAATTTGCTAATCTAACGGTAGGGGACAAATTATGTCCGACTTTACATACTCATTAAGGAGGAATTTTTCATGGCATACGAATTACCACAATTACCTTACGCATACGACGCGCTTGAGCCGCACATTGACAAAGAAACAATGAACATCCATCATACGAAGCACCATAACACATATGTAACAAACTTAAATGCAGCTGTAGAAGGAAAAGCTGATTTAGCTGGAAAAAGTGTAGAAGAGCTTATCTCCAACTTAGACGCTCTTCCTGAAGACATCCGCACAGCAGTTCGTAATAACGGCGGCGGTCATGCAAACCACTCTTTATTCTGGACACTTCTTTCTCCAAACGGCGGCGGTGAGCCAACAGGAGAACTAGCTGAAGCAATCAGCAGTAAGTTCGGTAGCTATGAAACTTTTAAAGAAGAATTCGCTAAAGCGGCAGCAACTCGTTTCGGTTCAGGTTGGGCTTGGCTAGTTGTAAATAATGGCGAATTAGAAGTGACAAGCACTCCTAACCAAGATAGCCCAGTAATGGAAGGTAAAACACCTATTCTTGGTTTAGATGTTTGGGAGCATGCTTACTATTTAAATTATCAAAATCGTCGTCCTGACTATGTATCTGCATTCTGGAACGTAGTAAATTGGGACGAAGTAGCTAAATTATACGCTGCAGCTAAATAAGTTGTTAAAAAAGCCAAGGGAAATCATTCCTTTGGCTTTTTGCATGGTTGTATAAGGAAGGTGTAATCTAGAATAACTCCCTTTAAATTTGACACACTAGTTCATAAGAGAAAGGGAGTTTTTGCATGGCTTTGATAAAAAAAATTGTTGGTGACGTAGAAGTCAATAGAGAATTGGTTTTGCTTTTGTTAATAGGAGGACTATATGCCTTAGCTATTGCTATGTCTAACACTTTCGTCAATGTGTATTTATGGAAACAATCAGGAGAGTTTTTAGATATCGCATTGTATAACTTGGCCATTGTTGTATTGCAGCCGCTCACGTTTATTTTCGCAGGAAGGCTTGCGAAAAAAATTGACAGGGTTATTGTGCTCAGGCTTGGGGTTACCTTTTTAGCCGTCTTTTATATAAGTGTCCTCTACATCGGTACAGATGCTTCGAAATATTTATTGTTTTTAGGCGGAATGTTAGGGGTAGGCTATGGTTTTTATTGGCTTGGTTTTAATGTACTTACATTTGAAATTACAGAGCCCGACACCCGAGATTTTTTTAACGGTTTTTTAGGGATTCTAAACTCTTTAGCTGGGATGATTGGTCCGATTGGAGCAGGCTATATTATTTCTACCTTTTATGAGTTTAGTGGTTATAAGGTCGTGTTTACTATTTCGTTAGCATTATTTTCAAGTGCTGTTTTGCTTAGTCTATTTTTAAAAAGAAGAGCAGCAGAAGGACAATATTTATTCAAACAAGTATTAGGTGAACGAAAAACAAATCATAATTGGAATCTTGTGCTGAAAGCGCATTTCTTTCAAGGGCTAAGGGAAGGAACATTTATTTTTGCTGTATCTGTACTGATTTTCATTACAACAGGTAGCGAGATGGCTTTAGGAACATTTGGGCTTGTCAATTCATTAGTTGCCTTTGTTTGTTATTATGCAGTATCACGTTTTATTAAAAAGAATCAAAGGTTGAGGGCCATCTTGTATGGAGGTTTGCTTCTTTATTTCTCCGTTACACTCCTTATTTTCGACTTGTCATATGCAAAGCTCATCATGTATGCCATTGTGATTGCAGTCGCCTATCCGCTTCTTCTTGTTCCATATATGTCCATTACATATGACGTCATCGGGCAAGCAGAAGGAGTGAAGGAAAAGCGGGTAGAATATATTGTCGTTAGGGAGTTGTTTCTTAATTTAGGGAGGATCGTTTCTGTTCTCCTATTTATTGGAGCGGTTCTCTTTTTTAATGAAGAACAAAGCATTCCAGTTTTACTTGCGCTTATTGGCTCTGGCCATACATTTATCTATTGGTTTGTGAAACGAATTAACATTCAAGACAGAAACCATGTCGAAACGGCTAATGAACTAGTCACGCAATCAATGCTCAATGAAGGTGACGGGGAGTCTCCGGCTTAAAGTCAAGGCTATTTTAAGTGATGGGTGCTACTTAAAGCAGGATACACATTTTTTACTATAGAAATTTAGGGGAATTTCTTTTAAAATAGAAGAAAAAGAGAAGTAGGCACCTTGTTGGTGTCTATTTCTTATTTATCCTGCCCTTGTGCAGTGAGCGAACGTGTGCCTCTGCTTTAAAGTGATATGGAGTGCATTCTTTTTAAAGAATTTAAAGTGAACAAAACAGATTTATGGGAGATGGAAAAATCTTGACCCAATTTACTATGCATATATTGAAGGTGTCGCAATGAGAAGGAAGAAAAAGAAGAAAACGCATGTGCCGATTCGGCTCAATCTTTTGTTTTTTATTGTATTCATATTGTTTTCAACATTAATTTTAAGGTTAGGTTTAGTGCAAATTGTTTATGGAGAAAACTACCAACGGCAAGTCGCGGAAACTGAAAATGTAACCGTTAATGCTCCCGTACCAAGAGGGAAAATTTATGACCGATATAATCGAGTAGTTGTTGATAATACTCCTTTGAATGCCATTACGTACACTCGCTTTCAAGGAACGACGCAAGAAGAACGATTAGAAGTCGCTCGCAAGCTTGCTCAATATATTGATAAAGATACATCTAAAATAACAGAACGTGACTTAAAAGATTATTGGATGTTAACAAATCCAGAAGAAGCAAAGCAGAAAATTCGCAAAGACGAGTTAGAGAAATTAAAAAATGAAGAACTGACAGATAAAGACATTTACAATCTGCAGCTGGAACGAATTACTGAAGCGGATTTGAATGAAATCTCTGAAGCCGAAAAAGAAGTGTTGGCTATTAAGCGAGAGATGGATGGCGGATACGCATTGACCCCTCAAAATATTAAGAGTGAAAACGAAGAAGTAACAGATCGAGAATATGCGATTGTCAGTGAAAACCTTCAAGATTTGCCTGGAGTAGACACGACGACTTATTGGGATCGCCAATATGTTTATGAAGATACCCTTAAAACGTTACTTGGGAACATTTCTTCTTCTAATGAAGGACTGCCAAGAGACCAGCTCGATTATTTTCTAGCTCGTGATTACAGTCGGAACGACCGAGTGGGGAAAAGTTATATTGAAGCACAGTACGAAGATATTTTAAGTGGTGAAAAAGCAAAAGTAAAAAATATAACAGACAAATCAGGGAATTTGCTCGATACGGAAGTAGTTTCGGAAGGACAGCAAGGGCGAGATCTCGTGCTGACCATTGATATGGCTTTGCAAACAGAGGTAGAAAAGATTTTGACAGAGCAACTGCTTCAAACGAAACGACTGCCTTCCGCTTCTTTGCTTGATCGGGGCTTTATTGTGATGATGGATCCTCGCACAGGAGAAATTTTGACGATGGCCGGCAAGCAATATGTAGTGAATGAAGATGGAAAAGTAGAAATTCGCGATTTTGCACTTGGAAATATGACAACTTCTTATACAATGGGATCAGTTGTAAAAGGGGCGACCATTTTAGCGGGGCTTGATTCAGGGGCAATTAGTCCAGGGACAGTCTTATTGGACGAACCGCTGAAGTTTGCTGGAACGCCTGAGAAGAAGTCATGGAAAACAATGGGGAACATTAATGAAGTGACTGCGTTGAAGCAATCTTCCAACGTCTATATGTTTAAAACGGTTATGCGAATGGCTGGTGTTCAGTACCGCTACAATGGAGCGCTTCGTGGGGTCAAGCCAGACTCGTTTGAACAGCTTCGCTCTTACTACAGTCAATTTGGTTTAGGTGTTAAGACTGAAATTGACTTGCCGAATGAAATGTCGGGTTTTAAAGGAACAAGCTACACACCAGGGTTGCTGTTAGACTTATCAATCGGTCAGTACGATACGTATACACCGTTGCAGTTGGCTCAATACGTGTCAACAATCGCAAATGGAGGCTACCGAGTAAAACCGCAAATTGTGAAAGAAATTCGCGAGCCTGCTGTTAATGAAGAAGACGAACCAAATGTTCTTTATTCCTTCGAGCCAACCATTTTAAACCGAATTTCAATGGAAGAGGAGCACATTAAAATTGTTCAAGAAGGATTTCGTCAAGTAACACAGTCGCCGGGCGGGACAGGTTATGCGTATTTCGGCAGTGCCCCATATAAGCCGGCTGGGAAAACGGGAACAGCAGAAGCATTCTATGATGGACCTAAAACATCAAGAAAGAATGAAGAGACCATTAATGCTACATTTGTAGGTTATGCACCTCATGATAATCCTGAAGTAGCATTTGCTGTTGTAACACCTTGGGATGATAGTCCTGGACATCCTATGAGCAAAACTGTCGGAAGGAAAGCTCTTGACGCATATTTCGAACTAAAAAAACAAGAGTTAGAGGGACAAATCGACGCTGAAGGTCAGGAACAGGACGAAAGTTCAGCGAATGAAGAGCAAGAAGAAAGTGAATAGATGATCTTGAGGAGGCTGTCTGAAAAGGCGCCTTCTCTTTTTAGGCAACCAAGTAAAGCGGGTCGTTACGCAAGTTTTTTTCGTAATGGCCCGCTTTTGTTATGGAGAGATTTCCAATTGGCTTTCATTGCTTCAATATCTCGCTCACGAATGGTACATACTAAAGTGTGAAGATATGTAAAGGGGAGTTTTAAAGCGTTTTCATTAAATTTGTTAACAAAAAATATCCATTATTTCGTTCGTATTTACAAAACCTTTACATATCATTAAAACTTCGTTAATAGTCGGGAGTTATTCTATTAAACGTAGGACAAAACAACGATATGTCGTAGGAGGAATTAAGGAATGAAAAGCTCTAAGTTTTTAGCACTATCAATCATGGTTGGTTCATTGTTAGCATTCGCGACTGCATGTGGTCAATCAAACGAAGGTACAAATGGGGCTAACGAACAACAAAATGCTGGTGAAGAAAACCAACAGCTTGAAGGCGATATCGCAATCGATGGTTCTTCAACTGTATTCCCAATCATGGAAGCAGCTTCTGAAGAATACATGGGTACTCAACCAACTGTAAAAGTATCTGTTGGTCTATCAGGTACAGGCGGTGGATTTGAGAAATTCACTAAAGGTGAAACGGACTTCTCAAACGCATCTCGTCCAATTAAAGACGAAGAAAAACAAGCTGCTGCTGACAACGGCATTGAATTCCAAGAGTTCCAATTAGCATATGACGGTTTATCAGTAGTAGTAAATCCAGAAAACGACTGGGTGGATCATTTGACAGTTGATGAGTTAAAGAAAATGTGGATTGAAGATGGAACGGTTAAAAAATGGTCTGACATCCGTGAAGGATGGCCAGAAGAAGAAATTAAATTCTTCTCTCCAGGTCATGATTCTGGTACTTACGATTACTTTGATGAAGTAATTTTAGACGAACAACCAATCGCTGAGTCTGCTCAACTTTCTGAAGATGACAACGTATTAGTACAAGGTGTATCTGGTGACAAAAACGCCATCGCTTACTTTGGATATGCATATTATGCAGAAAACAAAGATAAAGTGAAAGTAGTTCCAGTTGACGGCGGTAACGGTCCAGTGGAACCAAACAATGACACAATCGAATCTGGTGAGTATGCACCATTATCTCGTCCGCTATTCACATATGTAAGCACAGCTTCTATTAAAGAAAAAGAACAAGTGCGTGACTTCATGAAATTCGTTCTTGAGCAAGGTGGTCCTTTAGCTGAGGAAGTTGGCTATGTAAGCCTTCCACAAGAAAAATATGATGAGCAGTTAGCGACGCTTGAAGGCATTAAGTAATCTTTAAAATAGAAAGATGAGAAGCTACTTGGCTCAGCTTCTCATCTTTCCATGTAATGGAAAGGGGTTTGCGACATTGGCTGTCATGAAAAACGAAGCAAAACAAAGCTCTGTTCGTGAAATGATTTTAGAAAAAAAGAAAAAGAACAGTTCGGCAATGTTTATTGAGAAGGCAGTACCTGCTGTTTTACTTCTCACTGCTGTTATTTCTGTTTTAACTACTGTAGGAATTTTGTTTACTCTAATATTTGAAACAGCGACATTTTTCTCACGTGTACCGTTTTTAGATTATATTACAGGTACTAAATGGCTTCCATTTATTGAAGCAGAAGGAAATTATGGTGTAATACCACTTATTACGGGTACATTATTAATTGCAGGTATTGCGATGATTGTAGCCGTTCCAATTGGGTTAGCTACTGCCATATTCTTGAGTGAATATGCTTCTGATCGCACAAGAAGAATTATCAAGCCGATTTTAGAAGTACTTGCAGGTGTTCCGACGATTGTATATGGCTTCTTTGCCTTAACATTTGTTACACCGGTTTTACAGAAAATCATTCCTGATCTATCTATTTTTAATGCTCTAAGCCCAGGAATTGTAGTTGGAATCATGATCATCCCGATGATTGCTTCATTATCAGAGGATGCGATGAGCTCTGTTCCTAACTCAATGAGAGAAGGTGCGCTTGGTCTTGGTTCTACAAAATTTGAGGTTGCTGTGAAAGTAGTGCTTCCTGCAGCTTTATCTGGTATTATCGCTTCCTTCGTTTTAGGTATTTCACGTGCCATCGGAGAAACGATGATTGTAACGGTAGCAGGAGGATCTTCACCAACACTCACTTTTGATGTAACGGAATCTATTCAAACAATGACGGCTTATATTGTTCAAGTTACAACAGGGGATGCTGGATATGGAACAACTATCTACTATAGTATCTATGCTGTTGGGATGACATTGTTTGTCTTTACGTTGCTAATGAATTTATTGGCGCAATATATCTCTCGCCGTTTCAGGGAGGAGTATTAATATGTATATGGATCGTGATCTTGTACAAAAGAAAATGGGCAATCGCCTTGTCTTTAATACTATATTCAAATTTATTTTCCTTTGTGCGACTCTTTTTGGATTAGTTATATTAGCAATACTTTTATATCGGATATTGACTCAAGGGTTAGGCTGGTTAGATGCGGACTTTTTACAAAATTTCGCTTCCCGCAAACCGGAAGAAGCTGGTGTTAAGGCCGCTCTTATCGGTTCATTTTGGTTAATGGCAGTTGTTGCACCTGTCTCCTTATTTTTAGGGGTAGGGGCAGCGATTTATTTGGAAGAATATGCGAAGAAAAATAAATTCAATGATTTTATTAAATTAAATATCGCCAATTTGGCGGGTGTTCCATCTATTGTGTTCGGTCTTTTAGGTCTAACAATCTTTGTTCGTCAGTTAGCATTAGGAAGAAGTGTTTTGGCTGCAGGTTTAACAATGAGTTTACTTATTCTTCCTGTTATCGTTGTATCCGCACAGGAAGCGATTCGTGCTGTACCAAGAGAATTGCGTGAAGCATCTTTTGGAATGGGAGCGACAAAATGGCAAACGATTAAAAATGTTGTGTTACCTGCGGCTATCCCTGGGATTTTAACAGGAAGTATTTTAGCCTTATCTCGTGCGGTAGGAGAAACTGCACCACTTGTTGTGGTAGGAATCCCGACCTTCATTGCCTATTTGCCTACTGGAATACTAGATCAATTTACAGTATTGCCAATGCAAATCTACAACTGGACGAGTCGACCACAAGCCGACTTCCAACATGTGGCGGCAGCGGGTATTATGGTATTGTTAGTTTTCTTAATTTTAATGAACTCAATTGCTGTTTTCATTCGTAATAAATTTCAAAAGCGTTATTAAGTTAAAATGGAAAGATCTTGATGGACATTGGATGAAGGAGGAACCCATTTTATGGAAGCTTCAAAAATGGTGAAAGAGAAAAATACTGAGGCAGTTACAAAGAATAAAGCACTTGTATATGAAACAAAGGGACTTAATTTATGGTATGGAGAAACTCACGCGCTAAAAAACATTGACTTAAATATTGAAGAAAATGAAGTAACAGCAATCATTGGTCCTTCAGGGTGCGGTAAGTCAACATATATTAAAACATTAAATCGTATGGTTGAATTAACTCCAATTGTGCGAACATCTGGAGAAATTCATTACCGTGGACGAAACATTTTCGATAAGTCTTATCAAGTAGAAGAACTTCGTACACAAGTTGGGATGGTGTTCCAAAAGCCAAACCCTTTCCCGAAATCCATTTATGACAACATTGCTTATGGGCCAAGAATTCATGGAATCCGCAATAAAAAAGTGTTAGATGAGATCGTAGAAAAAAGCTTACGCGGTGCCGCAATTTGGGATGAAGTAAAAGATCGTTTAAACCAAAACGCATACGGATTATCTGGTGGTCAGCAACAACGTTTATGTATCGCTCGTTGTTTAGCGATTGAGCCAGATGTCATCTTAATGGATGAGCCGACGTCTGCTCTTGATCCGATTTCTACACTGAAGGTAGAAGAACTTGTACAGGAGTTAAAACAAAATTTCAGTATCATTATCGTTACACATAACATGCAGCAAGCAGCTCGTATTTCTGATAAGACAGCCTTTTTCTTAAATGGTGAAGTAGTAGAGTTTGCTGAAACAGATAAAATCTTCTCTAACCCATCGGATAAGCGAACAGAAGATTATATTACAGGTCGATTTGGTTAATAATTCATCTATAAAACAGCTTAGAGTGGATAGGAGATGGAATTTATGCCAGTACGTGAACGATTTCATGGCGATTTAAAGGCATTAAGAGAGAAGTTAGTGGAAATAGGTAATTTAACGGAAAACTCCATGAATAAGTCATTCCATGCGTTAACTTCTAAAAATATTGAGGATGCGTTGGCTGTTATTGATGAGGATTACAAAGTAGATCGTTTAGAAGAAGAAATCAATGATTTAGCTATTCTACTCATTGCGAAACAACAGCCGGTCGCCATTGACTTACGAAGAGTTATTGTCGCAATTAAGATTGCTTCTGATATTGAACGAATGGCTGATTTTTCTGTCAACATAGCGAAATCGACTATTCGTATTGGAAAAGAACCGCTCATAAAGCCACTTGAACATATTGCCAAGATGTATGAATTAGCGACTGAAATGCTTACTCTTTCGTTAAAATCTTATTATGATGAAGATGTAATTTTAGCGAAAAAGGTTGCAGAGATGGATGATCAAGTAGACGCTTTATATGGAGAAACAATTATTGAGTTGTTGAATTTAGCAAAAGAAAAGCAAGAAGCTCTTCCTCAAATTACACAGTTATTGTTCATTACTCGTTATTTAGAGCGTTTCGCTGATCATGCTACAAATATTGTAGAAAATGTCTTTTATTTAGTAAAAGGTAAACGATACGATTTAAATGAATAGTAAAAAAACTCCCTTTTCAAAATGGAAAGGGAGTTTTTTTTACTATTCATGCCTGTTTGAATTTTTTAGTTGCCTGTTCGCTTTGTTAAGATGTTGGCAATTTCATTAAAAGGCATATCCTGTGTTAATTCGTAAGTGCCAACACGCAGTTTGCTTGTTAATTTGGCATCGATTAAATATTGTTCAAAATCAGCGCTACTTTTAATAACTCCTTTTTGTTCGAGTAAGGTTGCGACATCTTTGGAACGGGTTCCTTGTTTTACCTCAATGATAAATATTTTGGGAGGAGAAGGAGGAACTGCTGTCGGTTGCTTTTCTTCGCGCTCTTCGCTCGGTTTGTCGACAAGTTCTTGATATTCATCTATGGAAATGGCCATATATTCCTTTTCTTGCAAAAATTGATCCACCATTTTTTGCGTTAAAGGAGGAGGGCTAGAAGGCGGTACAGCCGTCTTTTGCGTGTCATATGTATGTACGCCCCATAAGATGGCAGTTGTCATAAATATGCCCATGGAAAACGCACGTAAGGTTGAAGATCCTCTCATTATGAATGGCCTCCCCAATGTTGCTGATGAATAATGAGCCGAACTTCTTCAAGTGGTAAGGAGGTATGCCTGGCAATGGTTTGAATAGTATGTCCTGCTCTATAAAACTCAATGATTTGAGCATGTAGGGGGCCGGTTTTATCCAATACAATGGGCTCGACAGCCTTCTCTTGTTCCCGCGGAGCTTGGAACTGATCGATCATCAATTCTTCTTGGAGTACCTTAATTTGTTTTTTTAGCTGGTACGTTTCCTGCATCATAGATAAAGAAATTTGTTCGACTTGTTTTTCAAGAGCATCTATTTTGGAATGCTTGAAAAAGGATAATAAGTAAATGCTGATAGCGATAACAATTAAACCGATAATGATGTAATGAAACATGCAGATGGTCACCTCAACCTTCTAAATTTCTACTTTTATCTTACCATGGAACAACAAAAATCGACATCAAACAAGATAGAGATTTGTCTTTATAAAAAAGACTTGTTCATCGTTTACAATTTTTACGGGAATCGACAAATTGCGTTTATTGTGACGTTAAACGCTTAATGTTAAGATTAAGAAAAGTGCATAAACTTATACTCATAGTGTGCAAGAGATAAAAGCACATATCTTCTCCAGCTTCATCCCGCTCCTTTAAATTCCAACACATGCGTACAGCGGAAACTGACGTTACACGAGCAGTAAAATAAAAAGTACTATAGGCGGATTTTCTGAATATGAAACATTTAGATATTGATGTATTTAAAATGTTGTGTCAAAGTAATGGCACATTATCCATTCACTGGAACATCTCAACGTTGTCTAAACAATTGTTTGAAGAATGCTTCTTGACGAAATGGAAAGAAGAGGAGCTTTCTGTCATCATTTATGACATTACGAATGTGATGTTTAATGGACATAATGCAAACAAATGGAAGGAATTATGGATTAATCCGAATGAAAATCATCTGTTTGTTACACTGCCTCCTAATAAAACTTATATAGCCGATATGGTGGTTCCTTTATCATCGTCATCTTATTATACAATTCTTCGCTCTAACAGCATTCATTTAGGTGACAGTAATATGACAGATGTTGCTATTCCAGCAGATTCGCCAGGCTGGAAGCGACATCCTACTGCTTCACAGGAGTGGGCTCCTCTTTTTAGTGCGTATTCATGCTATACAAAAGATGCAAGGTGAAAAACATGACAAAAAGTCGATTAGCAGTCATCTATGCCCCATTCTCTTATATTGTGCAAGTAGAAGAGTCGAAATGGGATGAAACAGCTTTATACAAAGATATGGTTCAATTTTATTTACCTTTGCTGAAGTACACAGAGGCAAGCGATATTCCGCGGTGTATTATCGCCATTTCACCGCTTTTGCTAGAAATGTGGAATGAACGAGATTTTCAACACCGATTCCGTCTTTATTTACAAGAAGAAAACGATCAAGAGTCTCTTAACCTATTTATAAGATGGAATTCGAATTTGGTAGAGGCTCTTAAAGATTTGTCGAAACAAGAAAAAATAGAATGTATACCGACTACAGCAAGTCATTGTTTACTGCCATATGCTGCAACAAGGGAAGGAAAAGCACTTCAAATTAGTTATGGCATAGATATGTTTGAAGCGAGTTTTGGAATGAAACCAAGCGGCTTTTGGCTAGAAGAGGGGTTTGTGACAGAGGAAGAAGAAGAGATTTTACATGAAAAAGGAATTCAATACACCTTTATAAATCGACAGTTTATAGGAAACGATGAAATAGAAACATGTACTTTCGTTTCTTCTCGAAACATCATCTTAATCCCTTTTGAGGCAAATGAATTCAAAAAGGTTTCCCGAGAAATGACGGATTTGCCTGTTGTTTATGTAGAAAGCATGGGGGGAAGGACAATACCAGATAGGCTGTTTTCGTCTTTAAAAACATTAAAAAGTGTACCTATAAACTTTCAATTATCAAAACCGTTTTTTCTCGAAACGTTACCTGGTTCGGCAACGATCCATACAAGCACCATCGCGAAGCGATTCGGGGATCGGTGGCTTAATAGTGCCAATCAGGAAGTTTATACAATCAGTTATGAGATGGAACAGGCTTTAAAACAATGTGCTCGTTTTTTTGAACATCCTCTTTTTGCGTTAATGCTGAAGAAATGGCTCCTTATTTCGAATAGGGAATGGGCAAGAAGGCTGGCAGAGGAAAGGGAATGTCACGAATATGTTCATGAACGGTTGAATAGGCATGTAAAACAATTTTATGAACTTTATGAACTTGTCAGAAAAGAAGAGGTAGGCAATGAAACAACAACTTCTTTTCTTTTTCGGAATCTTTCTACTCACCATCTTAAAATGATGCAGGGAGTTTTTAGAAATGAACCGCTTCGTCCTAGTACACGTAAGGACGGTCAGTTAAGAATTTTAATGCTGTCATGGGAATTTCCCCCTTTAGTAGTCGGGGGGTTAGCACGTCACGTATTTGATTTATCGCGAACTTTGGCAAAGCAAGGACATGATGTGTATGTCCTTACAACTTTTGTAGAAGGTTTGCCCACTTATGAAAAAATTCATGGAGTCCATGTATGTAGAGTATTAAGTTTGCAACCGCATCATCCAGACTTTTTAGCATGGGTAAACAGCTTGAATGCGGCGATGGTACAAGAAAGTTTACGGTTGTCCCAGTCCATTTCCTTCAATCTTGTACACGCTCATGATTGGCTTGTAGGAAGTGCCGCTCAAATCATTCAAAGGCAACTTCGCGTTCCATTAGTGTGTACGATTCATGCAACAGAGCATGGACGTAACAACGGCATTCATAATGAAATGCAAGAAATTGTACACAAAAAAGAAGCGAGACTTATTGAGGCTTCTCAGGCAGTCATCGTGTGCAGTGAGTATATGAAAAAAGAGCTTATCGATTTATTTTATGTACAGTCTGATAAAATATCCGTATTTCCAAATGGAATCGATCCAGATATGTTTTTAGCCACGTGTCGTCCAAATCAAGTTAAAAAGAAATATAAATTGTCTGTCCAAGATAAACTCATTTTTTCTGTCGGGAGAGTCGTTTATGAAAAAGGGTTTCAAACGTTAATAGAGTCTGCAGAAATCGTAAAGAGAGAATGTCCAGATGTTCGATTTATTATTGCTGGAAAAGGCCCTTTATTGCACGAATACCGGATGCTTGTCAAAGAAAAAAAGATGGAGGAATATGTTCAATTTGTCGGTTATGTTACAGACGATGAGAGAAACCAATTGCTTCATCTTAGCCGCATCGTTGTTTTTCCAAGCTTGTATGAGCCATTTGGCATCGTAGCACTTGAAGGGATGGTTGTAGGGAAACCAACGATTGTTACCGATACAGGAGGACTAAAAACAATTGTTGAGGATGGAGTTTCTGGTATAAAGGTTCGTCCAGGAGATGCCGTTCACTTAGCGGAACAACTTTCTTTTCTATTGGCTCATGAAGAGTATGCTTGTTCCTTAGGACAAAACGGCAAGAAACGAGCAGAGACGATGTTCGGCTGGGAACACATTGCCATCGAAACAACAAAACTTTTCCAAGATGAGATTTTTTCGTTCCAGGAGAAGGGAAGGGATTAAGCTGAAAGCGATTATATTGGCGGGAGGAAAGGGAAAAAGACTTCGACCTTTAACTTATCGCACTCCGAAACCGATGTTGCCGTTATTAAATAAACCTGTACTTGAATATATGATTGAACATCTAAAGCATCATGGCATCGTAGACATTGCCATTACGTTAAGCTATTTGCCATCCTCGATTAAAAGCTACTTTGGAGACGGAAGCAGATGGGGAGTTCGTATTTCGTATTTTTTTGAAGAGATGCCGCTTGGGACAGCTGGTGCGCTTTTGAATGCCCAATCATTTATAGACGGCCCTTGTCTCATTGTTAGTGGGGATGCGTTAACAACCATTAATTTTAATCATGCAGCAACGTATCATCGGGAAAAAGGCGGAATCATGACTATCATTACAAAGAAATTTCCCGATCCGTTCCGTTATGGCACGATAGTATCCCGATTTGATGATAAAGTAGAGAAAATCATTGAAAAGCCAAGAAAACATGAAGTATTTACAGATTATATTAATACAGGCGTGTATATTGTGGAACGAGAGATTCTGACTTACATCAAAGATAGGATCAAAACGGATATTAGTCTTGACTTAATTCCCCTTTTACTGCGGCAGGGACAAGAGATTTTTCATCATTTAACAGAACAATATTGGATTGATATTGGGGAAGCTGATCATTATTATAAGGCGCAGCAAGATTTGTTAGATGGAAAATGTATTTGTTCAATTAATGCAGAAGAGATGAAGCAACACATTTGGCTCGGAAAAGATGTTTGCATTGAAGAAGAGGTGTTGCTGCAAGCACCGGTCTTTCTTGGCGACTACACGATTGTGCGCAAAGGTTCATCCATTGGTCCGTATGCAGTTGTCACAGCAGATGGAATGGTTGAAGAAGATTCGTGTATTCAAGAAACCGTGTTACTGCAGGATGTCTGTATCGGAAAGGGTTCCGAAGTGAAAAGAGCGGTTATTGATGCTCATACAGCATTGGAAGAGAATGCAAAGCTGGATGATCATGCTCAGATGATGATATACAACGTACCAAAAGAAGGGATGATGAGCAGCTATGTGAAAGCGGCTGATGAATTTCCATCGCTTTATTTTTATCATCACCCGTTTGTGGTCAATGGAGCCATACGGTATTCGGTGTTAAATGAACGCTTATATGTCCTTATTGCCCGAGCATTGAGTCGTCTATGGAGAAAACAAAGGAAAGTGATTGTAGGCTGTGAAGAAGGCGCAGAGTTTCTTAAAGAGCAAATGATTATGCACTTGCTTGCGTGCGGTTTTGATGTTGACGATTGTCACTTTGTACCTGCTCCGTTTCTTCAGTATGTAATTGAAGTGGAGCAAGCCGACGGAGGCATCTATATTACTGCAAATAAATGGAACGATGAAGATTGTGCTTTCCTTCAATTTTATGAAGAAAATGGCCAACTACTCAGACGCAATTCGGAGTGGAAACTTGAACAATTGTTGAGGAAGCAGTCCGAAAGTAAAAAAACGTTACTTGGAAAACGTTCCTTCAAGTCAGAAGATCTTTATATGGAGACGTATATAACAAAACTTCTCCAAACAGTGCGCATCCCAGAAATAATTGGGGCAAATTTAAAAGTGATGGCCTCAGTCCCTTTTCTAATTCAAGGAACGTTGAAGAAGCTATGTGAGGACCTACATGTACAGTGCACGTTGTATGGAGAGGTTGAGGAAGAAGAATTTATTAAAGAAATCGAAAAATCAACCGTTCATTTTGCTATTAAAATTAATGGCGCAGGCAATCGATTTCAAATATTTGATGAAAAGGGAAGAAAGCTAACGGAAACACAGTCCTTCTACTTATACATGTTTAATCGCTATTTCTCTGAAAGTAAAGCATGGAGCGTTTCTTCAAGAAGTGAAGAAACGATGTTGTCTCTGAATGAGAAGATTATGGAGGTCAGTTTTCATAGAAATGAGAAAAAGACATGGATGGTACTTTTTCAAACAAACGCTTTTTATGCATTTGGCCAACTGCTTGAATTAGCTGCTACTCAGTTTCTATCCTTTTCGCATATTGTTGAGCGCGTTCCTGATATTCATATCGCCCAGGAATGTGTATTTTGCCCGATTGAACGGCAAGGAAGAGTCATGAGAAAAATTTTGGAAGATGTAAAAAGTCATGATGTTGAGTTGTTAGACGGAATGAAGATTTATCATTCAGAAGGAGGATGGACCTTGATTATGCCGGATTATCAGTCATCAGCTATCAATGTTTATTCAGAAGCGAAAGAATCGTTTGCTGCTCAAAAATTTTCTGCTTACTTTATCAATAAAATTAAAGAGTATCAGAAGGTGTAACGCGATGGATACACTCTTTCAAAATTTTCAGCCGTTCCCTTTTTGTGAGGAAAAAGACCATTTCTTAAGTATTGACGGGTTTTTCACAAAGCTTGGTTTGTGGACAGAAGGTGAATTCCGCTGGATTGATCCGTCTGCTCAAACTGAAAATTGGGAGGACCATCCTTTAACTATAGAGTGTCAAACCTTTGACGCTTCCATTAATTATTGCAAAGTATTGTATGTTAAAATGAAGGTAAGTAATCAAAGTGAGCATTCCAAAGCATTTAAAATGTATTTTCAACAAGAAATCCAATGCCGTAAAGGAGAAGATATTGTTTATTATGCCCCAAACCAGCAAGTGATGGTGCATCATTCTGGTGATAGTTCCTTTTTATGTAATGGGAAATATAAAGAGGCCGGGATTAAGCAATACTCAATGGAGTCTAGAGAGCGCAGTTTTACCCCCCACTTGTTTAAAGATTTACAAAAGGGAACACTTTGTTTTCAGCCATTTTCGGTGAAAAATGTGAGAAGTGCCTTTACGCTAGAAGGGGATTTAGAGCCTTACGACACGGAAAATCTCTATTATTGGTTAATTAAAGGACAGCATTCTCAACATACTAACATGTTAAATCAATTTCTTCAAAAAAACACACTAGAATTTCGCTGAGAAAAATGATATTATATTATAGTCTGATTTATGCTTTTATAGTTTGGAGGGAAAAACATGCGTGTAAACATTACTTTAGCTTGCACAGAGTGCGGTGAGCGTAACTATATTTCTAAGAAAAACAAACGTAACAACCCAGATCGTCTTGAGCTAAAAAAATACTGCTCAAGAGACAAAAAAGCAACTGTACACCGTGAAACAAAGTAAACAGTAGGGAGTTATTCCTGCTGTTTTTTTTTGCCTTATTTACTTAGAACCCGGTTTATTCCTTGTTGAAGTGAGGCAGGAAGGAGCTTCCTACTGATCGAAGTTTCCTTATATACATAATTGAACATGTAGCGAATGGGCGTTTAAAATTAAGGTAACAGCTTTATCTATTATTTTTAGGGAAAGTTTGTTGATTTGTCCTAAAAACGAGGGGGAGGGACAGTTGTGGATGAAAAATCAGCAGTTCGCAAAGTAGTCAAGGAACAGTTAACTCTTTTACAAACAGAGAAATATGAACGGTGGTCAAACCGTATTGCTGAAAGACTCTATGAAACCTTTTGGTGGCAGGATGCGAAGGTCATTGCGTTAACGATATCAAGAGGTAGAGAAGTGTCTACGGCGCCTCTTATTGAAAGAGCATGGGCAGCTGGTAAGACGGTGGTTGTTCCAAAATGCAATTCAAGTGATTATACGATGAAGTTTTATCGTATCACTTCTTTTTCGCAACTTGAAACGGTCTACTTTGGACTGAAAGAACCCATTGTAGAAGAGACGGTTCATTATAAAGCAGAAGAGATTGATTTGATGATTGTGCCGGGAATTGTTTTTTCAGAAAAAGGCTACCGAATTGGTTATGGGGGAGGCTATTACGATCGCTATCTTGCCCATTTTAGAGGAATGGTCATTTCGTTAGCGTTTTCGATTCAACTTAGAAAAGAAGTCCCATTTGATGTCCATGATATTCCGGTGCAAACGATTATTACAAACGAAGGGATTGTGCGTTGTCATGGTTGACGCATGGTTCATTTACATAGGAATCATTCTCGTATCTGTTTGCGCATATTGGTTGAAGGCGCTGTCTATATCCGGTGCTTTAGGGGCGGTACTAGTAGGGGCAGCGATTTATAAGGGAATTGGAATCAATGGCTTGCTGCTTCTCGCCCTTTTTTTCGGGAGTTCGACGGTTTGGAGCAAGTTTAAAAAGAGTGAGAAAAAGTTGTTGGTAGATAAAATAGAGAAGAACGACGCGCGTGATTTTGTTCAAGTGATGGTAAACGGTGGACCGGCTGCCCTCCTTAGTTTATTATTTGCTGTGACTGGTTTGCCTTTATTTGAACGATTATTTATCATCAGCTTAGCCGCAGCCAATTCTGATACATGGGCTTCTGAACTAGGGACATTAAGTAAAGGAAATCCCTATTTACTCCCTACTTTTCAGCAAGTAGAGCGCGGGACATCAGGAGCGGTATCGGTGCTAGGGACGTCAGCTGCCTTAGCGGGTTCATTAATCATCGTATTAGGGGCTTATGTTCTTCCATTTTCACTATCAAATGTGGAACTGGTCCTTCTCACTTGCTTAGGATTTGCAGGGAACGCAGTCGATACCATTGTAGGAGCTTTCTTGCAAGTCACCTATCAATGCCCGCGCTGTAAGATAGAAACAGAGCGGCCAGAACATTGCAACACTGTTTGTGTTCCAATAAGAGGTTGGACTTTTATGAACAATGATGCGGTGAATTTACTATCGAATGTAACAGCCGTTCTTCTTGGGGCTTTTGTATATGTGTGGATGTAAGTAAGTGAATGGAAAATAAAACATGGCTACGAAAAGTAGAAAATCTAAAATGGACGGATAAAAGAGGAAATGATGTGAAAAGGTAATAGGGATAATAAGGGAGGTAATAAGATGCCGCGTTTGCTGACACTATTTGCAATTGCTTTAATGGTTTTTTTAGGTTACCGCAAGCGTTACCGTGTGCTCAATGTCGTGCTGTCGAGCCAAATGATCCGCCAATTTGCTATTCGTACATTCTTTAATATTCCCTTTGTACGAGATCGTCTCATGAGGCAAATATTTCCCACCTGAAGCGCAGTTGTAACAGATAAAAGAGTGGCATGGACGTTGTTCCATGTCTTTTTGCTGTCTACAGGAGAGAATGCGGGGCTTCTGTCTGTTCTGCTGTTTTATATAGAGTGAGATAGTTGATTTTTTTTGTCTTTTTTGCGATGGTTACATTATAATAAGCAAAATGTTTAATGGGAGGAGGGAGACAGTTTGACACTTAAGCAAGATTGGCTATTTTGGGCAACGTTAAAAAAACTAGTTGTGGAAGGCCAATATGAGTTGCTGAATTTATCAAAAGATTTTCAAGAAGCGTGGTTGCAATCTACTCATCAAAAACCGACGGTCGTCATCCGTCTCTTACGTCATAATTTTTCTTGGGCCAATATGTTGGAACAAGATATGGAATATGTGTATGAAAGGTCAGAGCAACTACGTAAGCAATCGTTTAAAAGACAGCTGCGTGTTCGAAATGTGTATATTAGCGACTATGAACCGATTAATGAATGGAAGGCTGTTTCCGCGGCAGAACGAATGATGGGGAGCAAATCTCCTACACAAGTGGAAACGGTAATTTGGACAGAAGTGAACGGAAAAGAAGAGTATGAGCGGCTGACTAATAGTCCGTTCAACGGGAATTTGATAGAAGAAGAGCAGCTTTTCATTCATATTGAGCATGTAAAGCAACAAGTTATTACGCATATTAATAGCAAACAAAAAGAAGAACGCGCTCTTTTTGAATATGGAAAACCTTTTTTGACGTTCTTTTTCTTAGCTGTACAAATTATAATGTTTGCCGTATTGGAGTTAACGGGTGGAAGCGAAAATACGTTGACATTAATTGAATACGGCGCGAAGTTTAACCCTTTTCTTTTTCAAGGGGAATGGTGGCGGTTTATCACACCAATTGTGTTACATATCGGATTTTTGCATTTATTAATGAATAGCTTTGCTCTTTATTATTTAGGGCCAATTGTTGAAAGAATATATGGAAACTTTCGCTTTTTGTTTATCTATTTATTTTCCGGTTTTTCCGGTGTATTAGGGAGTTTTATTTTTAGCTCTTCCATTTCAGCAGGTGCATCAGGAGCAATTTTTGGTTGTTTCGGAGCATTGCTTTATGTAGGAGCGGTTCATCGTCAATTGTTCTTTCGAACGATGGGCTACAATATTATTGCTGTTATCATCGTCAACTTAATTTTTGGCTTTGTTGTACCAGGCATAGATAATGCAGGTCATATCGGGGGCTTAATAGGAGGTTTTCTTGCCGCATTTGTTGTCGCGCTGCCAAAGCATCAAAAATATAAAGAGCGGTTAATGGGCATTGTCATCAGTGCTGTGCTAGTCGCGGGAGCCTTACTGTATGGATTCAGTGCACGTAATCTAGAAAAAGACATCAACTATGCATTAGGCGTTGCCCAAAAGTTCAATGAAGAAGAGCAATATGAACAAGCGATAAACGTATTGAAACCATTTGAGCGATACGATATACAAAATAGTGGTGTTTACTTTTTATTGTCGTATGCCGAGATTAAAAGCAATGATATTGAAGCGGGAAAACAACATTTACAAAAGGCGGTTCAAGAAGATCCGTCTTTTCACGAAGCGCATTATAATTTAGCTCTTATTTACTTCAATGAGGGAGAAGTGGAAAAGGCACAAACATCGATCGAACAAGCAGTGAAGCTACAGCCGACTAATCCACAATACGAGCAATTAGCGTCTCAAATTGACAGAGCTCTACAATAGCTCCTTGACGTCGTTTGAGTTTTCTTTATACTTTAATATGTATAGGTTGAACAACGAAAACAGGTGACGAAATGAAAACGATTTATGATATTCAGCAACTGCTGAAAAAGTATGGAACGATTATATACATAGGGGATCGTGTCGCAGACTTAGAACTTATGGAAGCAGAATTAAAAGAATTATTTCAAGCGCAACTTATTGAGGTCAAAGATTATCAAACCGCGCTCTTGCTGCTTCGCCAAGAAATACAAATTCAAAAAGAAAAAAGGATGAAATAGTATGAAAGAAAAATGGTTAGTGGGTGTTGACCTAGGCGGGACAACCATTAAAATGGCCTTTGTCAATCAGTACGGTGAAATTATTGAGAAGTGGGAAGTACCAACAGATATTTCAGAAGAAGGGAAAAACATTCCGACAGACATTGCTAAAGCAATTGATGGTAAGTTAATCGATTTAGGTGAAACGAAAGATAAGCTACTGGCAATTGGGATCGGGGCTCCTGGACCTGTTAATAAGGAAAACGGCTCCCTTTATGTAGCGGTTAACCTTGGCTGGAGCGATTTTCCGTTAAGAGATCGCCTTGAAATGGAAACGTCTCTTCCAGTTGTGGTAGATAACGATGCCAATGTGGCAGCGATCGGTGAAATGTGGAAAGGGGCCGGCGAAGGCGCGAAAGATCTTTTATGTGTCACACTCGGTACAGGTGTTGGTGGCGGTGTAATTGCAAACGGTGACATTGTTCATGGAGTGAATGGAGCAGCCGGTGAAATCGGTCATATCACATCCGTTCCAGAAGGAGGAGCTCGTTGTAATTGCGGTAAAACAGGTTGCCTTGAAACGATTGCTTCTGCAACAGGGGTTGTTCGCTTAGCAATGAATGCTCTTGAAACAACGAAAACAGCGAGTGTATTGAGAGACGTGCATCATCAAGGGGAAGCAGTAACAGCTAAACTTGTTTTTGATGCGGCGGCAAAACGGGATGAATTGGCTCTACAAATTGTGGATGAATTGGCTTTTCATTTAGGATTAGCTCTTGCTAACCTTGCTAATGGCTTGAACCCTGAAAAAATCGTGATTGGTGGCGGTGTTTCCAAAGCTGGTGATACACTGTTGAATCCGTTGAAAGAGCAATTTAAGCGATTTGCGTTTCCACGTGTAGCTCAAGGGGCAGAGTTAACGATTGCCACGTTAGGAAATGACGCCGGAGTTATTGGCGGAGCATGGCTTGCAAAAGAGAAAATGAGCGCTATATAAGTCACGGCAAAAAGCTGTGTGGAGCGAAAGATACCATGCTTTTTTTGAATAAGAGGACCGTTATGAGTACCCAGTTAACATGAGGGCATAACGGTTCTTTTTATATGGACAGAAAACAGTCATTTGAATTTAGAATGTTAGAAAAACAATATTTTTGAAACTTTTCCCATGTATATCCGTCTAATTTAAAGATGAAAAAAACATTATGATTCTATTTTTCTACTATAGAGAAAGAATTGATTTTTTGTAAAAAAACCATTAAGATTAGTTAGTCCATTTAGGCGCTGCTTTTTCAGCGCATGAACAAGTGGTTAAGGAGGTACGCATTTGAGGCTTAGAGGATCTTTATCGAAGCTTTCATTCATGTTAACAGCTGTATGTTTATTATGGCTGAAAACGTATATGATTTATAAAACAAGCTTTAATATTGAAATTGAAAATGTCAAACAGGAGTTCATTTTATTTATTAACCCGCTTAGCTTTTTGCTTGTTGTATTAGGGGTTGGGCTTTTTCTTAAAGATGAACGGAAACGAACTCGCTACATAATTGTGATGAGTTTTGTTATTTCATTTGTTTTATTTGGAAATGTGATGTTTTATCGCTTCTTTAACGATTTTCTCACATGGCCTGTTTTGTTTCAGACAAGTAACATGGGAGATTTAGGAAACAGTGCATTTGAATTATTTAAAATAAGTGATGTACTGATGTTTGCTGATGTGTTGTTTTTAATGTGGCTTGCTCGAAAATCTAAAAATGACAATCCCGTTGTGAAGTTTAATCAAAAAGAGCGATTTGCTTATTACATCGCCGCAGTTACTATATTTGTGTCGAATTTGGCATTAGCTGAATCGGAGAGACCGGAGCTATTGACGCGCACATTTGATCGTGAAATATTAGTGAAAAATTTAGGAACATATAATTACCACATTTATGATGCCGTTTTACAGTCTAAATCGAAAGCACAGCGGGCTATGGCAGACAGCACGGAATTTGTAGAGATTGAGAACTATTTGAAAGCTAATCAAAAAGAGCCAAGTGATGAATTATTTGGAATTGCCAAAGGGAAAAATGTAATTTTAATTTCATTGGAATCTACTCAAAGCTTTGTCATCAACAAAAGCATAAATGGAAAAGAAATTACGCCATTTTTAAATGACTTTTTGAAAGACAGCTATTATTTTGATAATTTCTATCATCAAACAGGACAAGGGAAAACGTCTGATGCCGAATTTCTCGTTGAAAACTCCCTGTATTCGCTTGGCCGAGGGTCTGTCTTCTTTACGCACGCCAGTAATGAATACAATGCAACTCCAGAAATTTTGAAACAGCATGGCTATTATACGGCGATGCTCCATGCTAATAATAAAAGCTTCTGGAACCGAGACATTATGTATCCGAAATTAGGGTTTGACCGTTATTTTTCGTTAACAGATTATGAAGTGAATTCGGATAATTCTATTGGATGGGGCTTAAAAGATCAAGAGTTCTTCGAACAGTCCATTGCTCATTTGAAATCTCTTCCACAGCCGTTTTACACGAAATTTATTACATTAACAAATCATTTCCCATTCGAGTTGGATGAGGAAGATAGAATGGTCGATGAATACGAGTCTAACAGCCGTACGTTAAACCGCTACTTTCCGACGGTTCGATATACAGATGAGGCAGTGAAACATTTTATTAATCGCCTGAAAGAAGAAGGGCTTTATGAGAATTCAATCATTATCATGTACGGGGATCATTATGGCATCTCGCCAAATCACAATGTGGCGATGAGTCAATATTTAGGGAAAGAAGTCACACCATTTGTATCTACCCAACTTCAGCGTGTGCCTCTTATTATACATATTCCCGGAAATGAACATAAAGGGACTATTCATAAAGCGGCTGGCCAAATTGATTTGAAGCCAACTATTTTACACTTGCTTGGTGTGGACACAAAAAATGATGTCCATTTCGGTACAGACTTGTTTTCTGAAGAAAAGATGGATTTTGTTGTTTTGCGTGATGGAAGCTTTGTGACAGGACAGTATGTATATACCGATAATAAATGTTACGATAAACAAACAGAGCAAGAAACCGATTTGACTTTTTGTCAACCGTATATGAAAAAGGCAAAGCAGGAGCTGGATTATTCCGATAAAATTGTATATGGGGATTTGCTTCGTTTTTACGAAGGCACGCACTACCGGCCTGAAAAGAAAAAAGAATGAGAAAAAGCTTTGATGCCTTGTGTGTCAAAGCTTTTTTATGTGGAGTGGAAAAATGACTAATAACATACTATCATAGGAATAAGAAGGATAAAGGTGGTTTTATAAATGGGGAAAAGAGTGTATGTTCTATTGTTTGTTATGTTGGTTGTTGCTGGATGTGGACTCCTTTCAACCGAAGAGCGAAAAGGCGGTGAAGCAAGTCCGCAGCCAGTGAAGCAGTCTCCATCTGTCAAGATGTTGGAGGTGGAGGGAACTTCTTTTTTTTCTGTTGGTGATTGGTACAGTGATGAAAAGGTACTCATCGTAGAAGATGGTGCACAGGAATCTCGTATTTATTTGTACGATATTTATACAGGAGAAAAGGAAGACTTTTTTCAAACGAACAATCAAATCATTTCGGTAAAAGCTAATGATGATTACACTTATTTCCTCATTCAAACAACTGTCTCGGATGAACAAGCACAAGTAGTATTTGTAGATCGTAAAGGAGAAGTGAAGTATTCCTTCCAAATGGATTCTTTTGATGTTCAATATGTATGGAATCCTTATCAAAAGGATCAAGTATTTGTGACCACGTTTTTGCAGGATTGGACGTTTCAATCATTCCTTGTCGACCTTTCCGACAAAAGTCATGAACCCTATAAGCTTTCGCAGCCGTTTGCCCAATGGCTGACAGAGTCCAAGTTTGCTTATATGCCCATTAATCGGGAGAATCCACTCGGAGAAGTACCGCTTTTTGCTCATACTGTGCATCAGCAGGAAGAAGTGAACTTGCTCCATGGAATTGTTAGTTTTTCTGCGTTTAAAGGGACAATGCTAACAGTAGGCCCTAAAGAAGGAGAAAATGGAAAAGGACTTTATACGTTTTACACGAGTGATACATTGCAGGAAATTCAGCAGTTCTCCATGCCGCTTGTGTCCGATGTATCAGGCTGGATTATTCCTCACCATCAGTTTGATGAAGAAACAGGCAAGTTTTATATTTTTACGCCGCAATCGCTAGAGATGATGACGGAGGAAAAAGGATTTCAGCTCCTCTCTTTTTCAATGGAGACTGGCCAAGAAGAAGTTCTCTTAGAGCGTGCGGATAACGTTCCCTTCAAATTGTCCCCAAACGGTCGACTCGCTTTAATGGGCTATCAATTAGAACAAATTCTGGATATTAGAAAGAAAGAGGTAATCCCTTTCATTGAGTTCATTTAAAAATCCACTTTTTTTATAAAACGCCAAAAAACAAGCTGGTGTGAACTGTACCAGCTTGTTTTTTGGCGTTTGCGCACCTTTTCAGGTGAAAACTTGAATAAAGGAACTGTCATTACGACGGATATGGAAATATACCCTGTTGATGAAAGTTTCCTGTATGTAAAAATTAATGGACAGCTGGGAATCCGTGCTTTAGCAAAGTCATAACTGTGAACCATCCGAAAACAGCAACAGTAGCTAAAGCGAATCCAAACCCTAGGAAGTTTTTGTTGCGCAATGATGTGAAAGCACCGTATAGAGCTAGGATTGCTGTAAGTGCGAAGATGACCATAAGACCCATAAAAAGCCCTCCTTCGTATCAGAAATATAATCTCATTGAGCTCTGTTAAAGGATAATGTTGATTTTTCTTAAGGCTATAAAAACAACAATATCTTTAGCAAAGCTTTCCTTGATTAATGCTAACGCTTTCTTTACTCTTTTCCATTTTAAAGGTTTTCCCAACATTTGTCGAGGTGAAAAAAACAACACTTTTATGCGGAGGCTAATGGAGTTCTTTCAATCATGCTGCCCCATGTTGTAAAATATTGTACAGAACGTAAAAAGGAGACTGATACGAATGAAATATCAACGTGTCCCATTAGGACCTCTTCAAACAAATTGCTACATTATTGAAAATGACCAAAAAGAATGTTTAATTGTTGACCCAGGTGAAGAAGGAAAAAAGTTGATTCAATTGCTTGAAATGAGAAAGCTACAGCCAGTCGCTATCTTATTAACACATGCCCATTTTGATCATATCGGGGCGTTGGATGATGTACGGCAGCGATATGATGTACCAGTGTACATTCATAGTAAAGAAAAAAATTGGCTGAACGATCCAGCGTTAAATGGTTCGCAATTTTTCATGATGGGTGCTATTTCTGTTCAACCTGCGACTCATTATGTAACTGAAGAAGGTTCATTATCCATTGCTGGTTTTCAATGTGAAATATATGAAACACCAGGACATTCTCCTGGAAGTGTATCGTATTACTTTAAAGAGGCTCGAATGGTTGCTTCAGGAGATGCTTTATTTGAGAGAAGCATTGGTCGTACAGACTTACCTGGAGGCAATCATGAACAGCTTTTACGTAGTATTCATAATAAGCTGCTTGTACTTCCAGAAGACACGATTGTATTATGTGGACATGGGAGCGAAACGACCATTGGTGATGAAATGGAAAACAATCCCTTCCTAAATGGCTTTTAGAAGGTAAAAAAGGATGGGGGAATTTATTAAGCAATACATTAAGCAGTCTGCCCATCAAAGCATCTCATATTGCGACTATATGAACCTTGCTTTGTATGATCCAGTAAATGGGTATTATATGAAAAAAGGAGAGAAAATCGGAAAGAGAGGGGACTTTCTAACTTCACCTCACCTTTTTCCCGTTTTTGCCAAAGTACTAGCCCGCTTCTTTTATAAAGCGGTTCAGCAAGGAGCTGTGCCGCCTGCAATCTGTGAGATGGGGGGCGGAGACGGAATGTTTGCTCGTTGCGTTCTGCAAGAATGGGAAGCGATGTCTCCAGAAACGTTTCCAGAGCTCGTCTATTATATGGTAGAAAAAAGTACGTATCATCAGCAAAAGCAACAAGAACTGGGGGTATATCCACAGTTGCGCTATTTTCATAGTATAAAAGAGTTGAAGGAAGAAATTGGGGCATTTGAAGGTATTGTGTTTTCGAACGAATGGCTGGATGCCTTGCCAGTACATGTGATCGAACAGCGGGCAGGAGAATTATATGAAGTATGGGTAGTGCTAAATGAACAGGAGGAATTAGTTGATTGCTTAGTGCCTTTACAAAATAAGCAAATTAAGAAGTATGTAGAAGAATATCGTTTGTTGCTGAAAGAAGGTCAGCGGATGGAGATTCCTCTTATGATGCTGGACAAGCTGGAAGAGCTGCATCATTTGTTCCGGTCAGGAATGATGATTACTATTGATTATGGCTATACTTTTCAAGATTTGCAGCAGCCTTTGCATGCAAAAGGGAGCTTGAGGGGATATTTTCAGCATCAACTGGTCACCAATCCATTGCTTCATCCAGGAGAAATGGATTTAACTGCACATATTCACCTTGATAGTTTCATTGAGAAAGGAAAGAAGCTTGGGGCCGAAGTTATCGCTTCTCAAAGACAGCACGAGTTTTTGCTTGCAGCAGGCATTTTAACTTTATTGCAGGAGCATGCTGAGCAAAATCCATTCTCTTCGATTAGTAAACAAAATCGGGCCATTCGCAGTTTAGTGATGGATGATGGAATGAGCCCTTATTTCCAGGTGATTGTTCAAGAGAAAGGAATTAAGCTTAATCCACACGAAATGTTTGTTGCTACTTCTATCTGAAAAAAGACCCGTCGGCGACGGGTCTTTTTTGTAACAAAACATGTTTCTATTTGCCACTTGCTAAAATACCGTGTGTTAATTAATGTCCGCCAGTTCCTGGAACCATCATGAATGTTGTCCAGTATGTAAATCCGGCGAAGAACACTGTCAAATACGCTCCAAAAATGTAAATATACATGCGTTCTGATAGCTTTAAATAGCTGAGAAGAGCAAAGAAACCTGTTTGCCCTAAGAAAATAAGAGCTGTTGTATGCATATGCCCAAGGTAGAACATGACAGTGAAAATCCCTGTCCAAAATGCTAGAACACGGTACATACGATCCATAAAAAATTTCCCTCCTTCATACCCTCGTGTCAAGTACTTCCATTATTATAATGTACTTTTCGTACAATTGTAAATATTAGTTTGTAACGCTTACATGATAGGTGCAAGTTTCACATCCTAAAGCCATGCTGTCTTTTGTTTCAAACGTAAGCTGATCGAACAAGGCATCAAACATTCCTTTAAGAAATGCATTGTGCATATTACAGATTGCTTCATGATGCTGGAAAGCCGTTTCTTTAAATGGACAGTTTCGGATTTCGAAAATGATTGTTTTTTCTTGTTCGTTCATTGTGAACACGGGAAATAGTCCCATGTTGGCAGCCGCTTCTTTAATCATGGTCAATCGTTCCTCATATGAAAGAGAAGGCAGCATCGCTAATGAACCTCGATACAGCTGTTTCATATAAGTTATCCCATACTCGTATGCGCTGCTGTTAAATAATGACTGTCCTTCTTCTCCGAGTTTTGCAATAGCCCCTATAGCGATGTTTGCTAAAAGCTGAAAGTCACGATAAGGAAAAGACAATTGAATCACTTCGTCGGATAAACGATAGAGCCGGCTTGGCCTGCCGCCTTTTCCTGTTTTTTTTGTTTCTGAAACGATTAGTTTAATATCTTCCAATTTTGATAAATGGAGTCTTGCAACGTTCGGGTGAATATGGAATAAATTAGCGATTTCTTGAACCGTGACATCTTGTCGATGCTGTGAGATGTATTCATAAATGTGAAAACGTGTAGCATCTGATAGAACATTTGTTATTTTTAAAGTTTCTTCCATGTGGTTTCACTCCTAGTGCCGAGTATAAACTTAATTATAATATACGTTTGCACGATGGCATATGAAGGAAAAAGATAAATACCACAAGTTTAAAAAAAGTTCACAAAATACCTATACAATAGTTATACAAAACATGTACAATATATATAAATAAGTTAAACGTTAATTTTAACTAGGAGGTTGAATATGGAAACCATTTTGTTTTTTACGTATCCGAGCTGTACATCATGCCGGAAAACAAAAAAATGGCTCGTAAATGCAGACGTAAATTTTGAAGAACGTCATTTGTTTCGGGAAACGCCTTCTTATGAAGAACTTTTAAGTCTTTTAGCGATGACAACAGAAGGTATGGATGAATTATTAGCGAAACGAAGTCAGGAATATAAAAGCTTAAATATAGACGTAGAAAGCCTGTCTCTTTCTGAAGTCGTAAAGCTGTTAATTGAACAGCCGCGCTTGTTGCGCCGTCCAATTTTGACAGATGGAAAAAAGTTGGTCGTCGGTTATAATGAATCAGCATTAAAAAATTTAGTGAAGCGTAGATCGGGTTTGAAGTCCAAGGTGTCTTCACTCGTCGGATAATTGTACAAAACGTATACACAACTGTTGCTATTCAACATCGATTTTTAACTGACAGTATAAACCGCCGGAACCCTATTTAGCAGAAGGTTCTAGCGGTTTATATTTGTTTATATCTTTACAAATTCTTAACAAAAGTATTGTAGGAAAAACGAAGAAAAGCGAGAATATTGTAGATGTATTTTGAATAAAGGAGGAGATTATGATTACAGCGAGTATTGAAAAAATAGCCGAGCAGCTCATTCACTACGCGTATAGGCACCGTATTTCCGATGTGCATATTGTCCCAGGAGAAGAAAGTGCGATTGTGCAAGTTCGAATGGGGAAACACTTAGTCATGAAGGAAAGAATGTCTAAACAAAATTGTGAACGACTCATTGCTCACTTTAAGTTTTTAGGCGGAATGGATATTGGTGAAAAACGAAAACCTCAAAGCGGCTCTTTAGGAGTGACCATTGGAAATGAGCCTGTCAGTTTACGGTTTTCCACACTGCCCACTTTTTTTGAAGAAAGCCTCGTTATCCGCATCCTACCTCAACATCATATCACCCCGCTAGAACAGTTGTCGCTCTTTCCGAGTGTGACGAAAAAACTCATCTCTTTACTAAAACATTCCCATGGATTAATTATTTTTACAGGCCCGACTGGTTCTGGAAAAACGACTACTTTATATACCCTTTTAAATCAATCTAAAAAAATGTTCAACCGTAATATTATTACGCTTGAAGACCCGATTGAATGTAGAAGCGAAGGGGTGCTGCAAGTTCAAGTCAATGAAAAGGCGGGGATTACGTATTCTACCGGCTTACGAGCCATTTTGAGGCATGATCCGGATATTATCATGGTCGGAGAGATTCGAGATGATGAAACAGCCCAAATCGCGGTGAGAGCTGCATTAACAGGTCATTTAGTGTTAACAACTATGCATACAAAAGACGCTCCGGGTGCTATTTATCGCTTACTGGAATTTGGGGTGGGCTTTCAGGAAATTGAACAAACTCTTGTCGCTGTAGCAGCTCAACGGCTCGTTGAATTAAAGTGCCCTTTTTGTACAGGAGAATGCCATCCTTTATGCCGAAAGATGAGGAAAAATCGCCAAGTGAGTGTATATGAGCTTCTTCATGGAAAAGCATTAAATGAAGTGCTGAAAAAATGTAAGGGAGAAGAGAGTGCCTACCATTATGCTACGCTTCGGGATGTGATTAAAAAAGGAATTGCTTTAGGTTATTTATATCCAAATAGTTTAGATGGATGGGGAAACGATGAATGAAGCGACAGAAACGGAAATGGAATTTGTCCACGCAATCCCTTTTCCTTACGAAACTGTCTGAGCTGCTGCAGCACGGTTATACCTTATCTCGAGCAATGGAATTTCTTCGTTTTCAATTTTCATCTCCGTTAGGAGCTGATATTGATAAGTTATTAACACAGTTGAAGAGCGGTGTATCGTTACATGACGCATTTGAAGCGTTACAATTCCATCGTGATATTTTAGGCTACCTCTATTTTTCTGAACGGCATGGAGATTTAATTGTTGCTTTAAGAGAAGGGGCCGCAATGATTGATAGAAAGCGTGCAAACGCCAATAAAATCAAAAAAGTGATACACTATCCTCTTATTTTGTTTTCCTTTCTTTTTATCCTTTTCTTTGTTATGACTACGGTGTTGCTTCCACAATTTCAATCTCTTTATGTTTCAATGGGAACAGAGGTATCGTGGCCTCTCGTTTTATTAATGCAATTTGCTGCCCTTTTTCCATATGGCTGTCTTTTCTGCTTAGCATTGGTCATGGGCGGATATGTGGTTTACGCTATATATTGGAGAAAAAAGCCGATCCTTCAGCAAATGGATTTTTGGTTAGCCATCCCTGTAGTGAAAAGAGTCCTTCCACTATTTAATTCCTATGTTTTTTCTGTTCACTTTAGCAATTTACTGAAAGGTGGTTTATCTATCCATGAATGTTTAAGTTTATTTGAGAGACAGACGCATTATCCTTTTCTTCAAGTCGAGGCATCTTTTATGAAAAAGCAGCTTATAAACGGAACGGCTTTAGAGGATATCGTGGCTCAAAGGGGATATTATGATGCCCAGTTGGCTAATGTGATTGCTCATGGGCAGTCGCATGGAGAATTAGGGAAAGAGTTGGGGAACCACAGTCAATTTATTTTAGAGAGATTGGAGTACATTTCATTAAGATGGCTAAATATGGTGCAACCAGTGCTTTTCTCTTTAATTGGATTACTTGTTTTAACGATGTATTTGTCCATCATGCTGCCGATGCTTAATGTGATGTCTACAATCTAACGAAACAGAGGTGTTTCGTCCGGTCCATTCCATTCCATCAAATCATGTCTGATATCTACAAAATATCGATAGGAGGAAAGAAAGAGTGAAAAAGTCTAGTGTAAAGGAGAAGGGTTTTACTTTAATAGAGATGCTTGTGGTCATGCTAGTTATCTCTATTCTGTTACTCATTATGATTCCTAATTTGCTAAAAAATAATGAGACGATTAACGGCAAGGGGTGCGAGGCATACGTCAAAACTGTCCAGGCACAAGTGGAGGTATATAAAATTGAAAACAATCATCAAGTTCCGACTTTAAGTGAATTAGAGCAGAACGGCTACATTACGGAAACGACATGTCCGAACGGAGATTCTCTGCAAATTAGCGAAGAGGGAGAAGTAACAAGTGGCCTTGCTCAAGAAGCCCAATCCACAACGTAATGGTTTTACGCTTATTGAGGTACTGATTGTGTTAGTACTCATTCATGCGATGGTGTTTGTAACGATTGTAAAAATTGAGCCGCTTATGCAGCAATATCGACTGTACTGGTTTATTCAACAGTTAGAGGCGGACGTATTTTTAGCACAAGAGACGGCTATCACGCAAGGACAGGTTGTTTCTCTACGATTTTCCCCTCAGAAGCATGAGTATTTTATGCTCACGTCTAACTCCTCAACATCCATTCTTCAGCGTTCTTATGATTCCCGTATCCATCTTGAGTTTGCGACATTAAAACCTCAAATTAAGTTTCTAAGCAATGGCAATATTTCTGCTTCTGGAACCTTTTTCGTGTCTTCTGGTTCGATTATGTATCAAGTGGTCTTTTTGCTTGGAAAGGGGCGCTTTTATGCTCAAAAATTGTAAAGGTTATACATTGCTTGAAATGCTTATGGCATTTTCGGTCCTTCTTCTTCTTTTGACCTCTACGCTCCCGCTTTATATTCACATCAAACAAGAACGAAAAAATGTAGAAATGGATAAAGTTGCGGTCAAGCTTCTTCATCAAGCGTTGCTGGCTTATAAATATGACGGTGTGTCTCCCCATTCCTGGACGGAGAAATGGCAGGGAGTGGCATATCAGATGGAATGGAAGGAAGGGCCGGGCGCTTTTGTTGAAGCGTGCATTTCATGGGAGGACGAAAGCGAACGCTCCCAAAAAAGGTGTGATTATATACGACGATGAAAAAAGAAGACGGTTATACGTTGTTGGAGATGCTCCTTAGCTTTTCATTGTTTTTCATGATGATGTCATTTGTTCCCGTTATTATTAAAATGACAAAAGATTACCAGCAAATAGTCGTTTCTTTATCCACGCAGGAATGGGAGCTATTTTTGCAACAGCTTACATTTGAAGTGAGAGAAGGCAAACAAATCGAGCCAGGCTATCAAAAACTGAAATTTATGAACGACGACAATCAGACCATCATTTATGAGAAATATGGGAAAAATATTAGACGGCGAGTTAATGGAACCGGTCATGAGGTTTTGCTGCAAAATGTATCGTCCATTCAATTTACGAAAGTGTCTCAAGGAATTTTTATACAGGTGACGGATTTGGAAAATCGAATTTATGCGGAACGGGTAAGTTTATTTCACAATGACGGAGGTGAAGACCATTCATAAGGAAAAGGGATTTGTCTTACCTGTCACCCTTTTGCTTGCTTTGCTCGTTTTTTTCGTTGTGCATCATCAGCTCCGAGTGTATGTAGCAGAAGCGCAATTTGCTCAATATGTAAAAAAATATTATCAGCTGGAACATTTAATGGAAACGGCGGTGTCAGAGGCTCCCCATACATTTGGTGGAGAGGAAGAAATAGGCCAAAGCAAAATGTACAAATACCCCCAAGGAGAAGTAGCATATACGTTGCAATCATGGGACAATGGACGTATGATAATTGAAATTACTTGTACTGTTTCTCCAGAAGTGAAAACGAAAGCGTGGCTTGAAGTGGAAACAGAAACAGGCCTTATTACAAGGTGGGAAAAACGATGAGAAGGGGAAGACGGCATGAAAGCAATATATCTTGTAGGATTTATGGGATCAGGGAAAACAACGATTGGAGCAGAACTTGCAAACAGATTAGAGTTGCCTGTAGTTGATACCGATCATGAAATTGAACAGCAAACAGGGAGAACGATTGCGGATATTTTTGCTCATGAAGGAGAAGCGGCATTTCGTCTGTTGGAGACAGAGAGCCTCAAGAAACTGCCGACACGTGATATTGTTATTACAACAGGTGGAGGGCTTTTCATTACCCCTGACAACCGGACATGGATGAAAGAAAATGGATTGGTCATTTATTTGCATTGTGATGTGGAAGAAATATGGGAGCGTCTGAAAAATGATCAAACAAGACCGTTGCTGCAACATAAAAATATGGAGAAAGCAAAGGAATTGTACGAAGCTCGTCAGCCTGTTTATAAAGAGGCGCATATAACCGTTGATACGACGAAAAAATCAGTGGATGAAATTTGCGAGGACATACTCCTGGTGGTTAAGGAGGAAGCAACTGGGACATAATAATGATTGAGGTGGTCCCGAGCAATGTCTACAAATGATTATGTTAAATTTGTCACTCAACAATTTGTTCGTTACATTGATAAACCGAAGGAAGAAAGGAAACAACAAAGACGCCAAAGAAAACAAGAGCGAGACTCTTTTGTCCAGCGCTGGTTCGGTGTCATTCCTTTTGGTGTGATGATGTGGTATCGAAAGAAAAAATAAAGTGTGACAAGCTTTTTGGAAATAAAAACCGGCTGCAGTGACAGCCGGTTTTTACTTTGGTGTTTCGGCAAACGAAATCGAATGAATTTTTTCGGTTTTTGTGTCAAATACGATGGTTACAAATACACCAAATTCTTTGTTCTGATTTTGTACCCAAAGTTTAAAACGTTCCGTCGTTTGATTTTCGCCTTGCTGAGAGCGACCTAAATATAAAAAATCTTTAATTTGAGCAGAAGGATATTTGGCTTTTGCTTCTTTGATGGCAATTCGGCTCCATTTTGCATAGGCAGGTATCGGTTTTGACGGCTGGGAAGCTTCCGCTATGACAGCAGGCTGCACTAAAAACGGAGATCCGGCCATGACACATAAACAGATGGTTAGCCATAGTGACTTCATTTGTAACGTCATCCTCTCTATGAAACAGACATGAGCTGCTTGCTCGTTTTCTCCGTTAAATAAAATAATCCACCGTTAATGACATCAATGTGAATTTTTGGTTCATAAAGTTCCTGCAATGCTTGTTTTTCAATGTTGTAGCAATCTGGTTTTTCATCCATTTGTTCATAAAAATGGTTTAAAAGAGATAAATCTTCTTCCCAGCGCTTTCTTGAATGGCTTGCCCATTCATGATTATCTTGTGCAATTTGTCCTTGAATAAACTGCTCCAATCGATTTAACCCGCTTCTTGGTTTAATTAATGGCGATAAAGTAAAGCAATAGTCCGAAATTTTAGGGGACAAAGGATATTGTTCGAGTTGATCTTGAAAAGAAAGGGTAATGGAGCCAGTAATTAAATGAACACCTAGTGACAAGACGGTATCTTTTTTTAAGTTGCATTGATAAGAAATCTTCACGTTCATCCCTACCCACGGATGCAGCGGCATGTGAGAAGGTTTGGTTTGGCGGACACTTTCATACAGGCGAATGAATGATCCGAGCTTTTGTGTAGAAGAGAAAATTTGGTGAAGGCGTGGAGAACCGAAGTGAATTCTCTCTCCTTTGACATTTTCATCGTGAAAAGCTGCATCTGTAATAAAGGTCAGTTTTGCAGGATTAGGAACACCGCCTGTTTTTTCTAGGTAATGCCAGTAAAACGGGCGATTCATCAGTTCTTTATCCATCTCAATGGTTAACTGTACCGTTAAGTAGAACGGTGTTTCCTCCACAATTTCGCAATGATGAGCGGTAAAATAACGTTTGAGAAATGAATGGATTTCATGTTGCTGCATGGCGTTGGTCCCCCTCGTCAAATTGCTCGGCAAACTGGATGATGGATGTTAAATTGTCCATTTTGATTTTCATTTCCCCATCACTTTTGGACTGAAGGAAAATATCTTGGACATGTTCTTCGAAGTTTTTGATATCTAAGCGCGTTAAAATATCATCAAGTTCTCCAATGACTCGTTCAAATAAATGAATTTTTTCATAGAGAAGCTTTAAAATATGGTCTTCAATCGTATTAGAAACAGAAAAATTGTAAATTTGGACATCGTGCTGCTGACCAAGACGGTGAATTCGTCCAATTCTTTGTTCCAACTTCATCGGATTCCATGGCAAATCAAAATTAATAATGTGATGGCAAAATTGTAAATTAATGCCTTCGCCACCGGCTTCTGTAGCAATTAATACTTGGGCATTTTGCTGAAAGAGCTGTTTCATCCAATCTTTCTTCCCGCGTTTAAAGCCTCCGCGAAAAGGGACGGATGATACGCCGTTTTGCTTTAAGTACCATTGTAAATAAAGTTGAGTAGCCCTGTATTCTGTAAAGATAATAACTTTATCATTAATTTGCTGAATCAATTCGAGCGCTTTCTCCGCTTTGGCATTACGTGAAATGGTCCCGATGATTCCCATCAGCTCTTCGATAAGCTCGCGGGGTGGATGATAATCTTCTGATTCGCGCTTCAGCATATTCTTTAATGTCATATAGACTGCTTCCCGGCTGCTGCAAGCTTCACGCTGTAAGGTCAGCACGGAAAAGGCACTATTTGTGAAAAAAGCATTTTTATGAGAGGTAATCTTTTCATACAGCGCCCGCTCTTCTTCTGAGAAGTCGATGGGGACTGTATGGATAATTCGTTTTGTCCACTCAATTCCGGTATCGGCTCTTCGATTGCGAATCATCACTTTATTGACGAGCTGGCGTAAATGTTCATCATTTTGCACGTCCCGCTTTTTCTTTGAAAATAGACCGTCGAATAAGGCTTGATTGCCAAGGTGGCCTGGTTTTAAAAGAGAAACGAGGTTGAAAATTTCCTCTAACCTGTTTTGAATAGGTGTCGCTGTCAGCAGTAAGCAAAATTTCTTCTTAAGCTGTTGGACAAATTCATAGTTTTTCGTTTTGTTGTTTTTGAGCTTGTGAGCTTCATCGATGATGACTAAATCATAATCTTGCTGAAAGACAATCTCGCGATGAGGCGGGCGCTTGGCGGTATCGATCGATGATACGACAATGTCACATTGCTCCCATACGTAAGACTTGCGTTGAGCCACTGCAGGAATATAGAATTTTTGATTCAATTCCATCGTCCATTGAGAAACGAGCGAGGCAGGAACGAGAATTAACGCCTTTTTTACAAGACCTCGAATCATATATTCTTTTAAAATTAATCCCGCTTCAATCGTTTTGCCAAGTCCAACTTCATCTGCTAAAATCGCTTTCCCATTCATTTCTTCGACTACTTGTTTTGCGGCTTCCAGCTGATGAGGAAGGGGAACTAAATCAGCTAAATATTTAGGAGCCTGCAGCCCTTTAAAATCAGGAATGGTCGTTTGTTTTTGAATCTGATAAGCAAGCTTGTATGTTTCCCAGTCTGCCCATGGGCCGTCTTCTTCCACTTTTGTAAGGAAAGCCTCTTTCCACTCTTCGTCAAATAAGATATCCGCATCCATGGTAAAACACCCCTTTCATCAATTTCTTGTTGAATTATTGCAAAGTTTAATGATAGGATGTAAATATAATTCGGAAATTTTCAAATAAACAGTTGATTTTGATTTTATTAATAAATGTTCATTTCTTTTCGACTTTAATGGTCGTGTAACAGCAGTTTCCATCTAGTATGACCAACAAATGACAATTTTATATAGGCGAATGAGAATAAGGGGAGAGACTGCTTCAATGCAGCGCCGAAGGAGCAAGTGAAGAACGAATCTCTCAGGCAAAAAGACTCTTATTTGACGCAACTCTGGAGAGTGCTTACAATGTAAGCCACCCAAGAGGCAAACCGATGAAGCGACAAACAGCGGGTAAAACTTTCAGGTGAAAGGACAGAGACTTCCTAGTGAATAACAGGGAGGTGTCTGTCCTTTTTTCATTGGATGAAAGAGGTGCTGGTTGCCTAGTCCTATGTAAACATGCGTAAGAGGTGGATAATTTAAAAGATTAAAAGGGGGATTTATGATGGGAGATTTAAACAGAACGCCACTCTATGATACATATAAGCAATTAGGAGCTAAGCTCATTGATTTTGGAGGATGGGAGCTACCTGTTCATTTTTCCTCAATCAAAGAAGAGCATGAGGCTGTTCGTACAGCAGCAGGGTTGTTTGATGTGTCGCATATGGGAGAAATAACCGTCACGGGTGCGGATAGTCTTGCTTTTTTACAGAAGATAATGACAAATGATGTATCTGTCTTAACGGATGGAAAAGCCCAGTATACGGCGATGTGTTATGAAGACGGGGGAACGGTAGATGATTTGTTGATTTATAAGCAAGGTGATCAAGACTATTTGCTTGTTGTCAATGCGGCCAATATTGAAAAAGACTTTGAATGGCTGAAGCAGCATGTAAGTGGTGATGTCACTGTGATAAACAAGTCGGCTCATATCGCCCAGCTTGCGGTTCAAGGTCCATTGGCTGAACAAATTGTTCAAAAGCTGACAACCGTGAATTTAGCGGACATTAAATTTTTCCATTTCCGTAACGATGTAGAAGTGGCAGGTGTGAATGTCCTCATATCGCGGACCGGCTATACAGGGGAAGACGGATTCGAGCTGTATTGTGAAAGCAAAGATGCTCCTGAATTATGGCAGGCGATACTAGAAGCAGGAAAAGAAGAAGGGATTGTTCCGTGTGGCCTTGGGGCCCGTGATACGCTTCGGTTTGAGGCGAATTTGCCTTTATACGGTCAAGAACTTTCCAAGGACATTACACCAATTGAAGCAGGAATCGGATTTGCAGTGAAAACAAATAAAGAAGATTTCATTGGAAAAGAAGTGTTAAAGGGACAAAAGGAGCATGGAGCACCTCGTAGACTTGTCGGACTGGAAATGATTGAGAAGGGAATTCCCCGCCATGGGTACGAAGTATTCGTTGGGGAAGAGAAGATTGGGGACGTGACGACAGGAACACAGTCGCCAACTTTGAAAAAGAATGTGGGAATAGCGTTGCTAAAAGCGGAATTTGCCAGCCTTGGAACAGAAGTAGAAGTGCAAATTAGGCAAAAGCGTTTGAAAGCAAACGTCGTGTCAACACCGTTTTATAAACGTTCAAAATAAATCATCCATATGGAGAAGGAGCAGAAGGTATGAAGCATCGATATTTGCCAATGACAGAACAAGATCAAAAAGAGATGATGCAAACAATTGGTGTAGAGTCAGTTGACGAGCTGTTTGCGGATATTCCACAGAGCGTACGCTTTCAAGGGTTGTATAACATTAAAGAAGCGGCATCCGAGTCCGAACTTGTGAAAGAATTAAGCCAATTGTCAGCAAAAAATAGAAATGTGAAAGACTATCCATCCTTTTTAGGAGCCGGTGTATATGATCACTATATGCCAATTATTGTTGATCACGTCATTTCTCGATCTGAATTTTATACGGCGTATACACCATATCAGCCAGAAATCTCCCAAGGGGAATTGCAGGCAATTTTTGAATTTCAGACGATGATTTGCGAACTGACGGGAATGGATGTAGCGAATTCGTCCATGTATGATGGCGGGACGGCGTTGGCGGAAGCCGCGATGCTGAGTGCAGGACAAACGAAAAAGAAAAAAATTTTAGTATCAGCAGCCGTTCATCCGGAATCACGCGATGTGTTGAAAACATATGCAAAAGGTCAGTATTTACAAGTAGTTGAAATTCCGGCTAAAGACGGCGTAACGGATTTAGAAGTATTAACAGCTCAAATGGATGAAAACGTAGCGTGCGTATTAGTTCAATATCCAAACTTCTTCGGTCAGATTGAACCGTTAAAGGAAATCGAGCAAATCGCTCATCGTGAGAAAGGCATGTTTGTAGTATCAAGCAATCCATTAGCCTTAGGCGCGTTAACACCTCCGGGACAATTCGGAGCCGATATTGTTGTCGGAGATGCACAACCATTTGGTATTCCGCTCCAATTTGGCGGTCCTCATTGTGGGTATTTTGCGACAACCGCAAAACTGATGAGAAAAATTCCTGGACGTCTTGTCGGTCAAACGACGGACGAAGATGGAAAGCGTGGATTTGTCTTGACGCTGCAAGCTCGTGAACAGCATATTCGCCGTGACAAAGCTACATCTAACATTTGCTCGAATCAGGCGTTAAATGCCCTCGCTGCTTCCGTTGCCATGACCGCACTCGGAAAAAAAGGGGTAAAAGAGATGGCGCTGCAAAACATTCATAAAGCTCGTTATGCTATGAAGGTGTTGCAGGAAAAAGGCTTGTCTGTTGTGTATACAGGTCCGTTTTTCAATGAGATGGTAGTCGCCTTCAATCAGTCGGTGACAAAAGTGAATGATTACCTTTTAATGAAAGGAATCATTGGTGGTTATGATTTAGGACGCGATTATCCAGAGTTGGAAAATCATATGCTCATCGCAGTGACAGAGCTTCGAACCAAACAAGAGATTGACCAACTTGCGAAGGAATTGGGGGATTTCCATGCATAACGAGAAACAGTCACTTATTTTTGAAGTGAGTAAAGAAGGACGTATTGGCTATTCACTGCCTGCGTTAGATGTACCTGAAACAGAGCTGGAGGAGTGTCTTCCTGCTGACTATATTCGTACAGAAGAACCGAAATTACCGGAAGTGTCTGAGCTTGATATTATGCGTCATTATACGGCTTTATCAAGGCGGAACCATGGGGTGGACTCTGGTTTCTATCCACTTGGGTCTTGTACGATGAAATATAACCCGAAAATTAATGAGCAAACTGCCCGTATGGCTGGTTTTGCCCATGTTCATCCGCTTCAGCCGGAATCGACGGTCCAAGGGGCCATGGAGCTTATGTATGATTTGCAGGAGCATTTAAAGGAAATTACTGGGATGGACGAAGTGACATTGCAACCAGCGGCAGGGGCTCACGGTGAATGGACGGGCTTAATGATGATTCGCGCATACCATGAAGCAAATGGTGATGTACATCGGACAAAAGTAATCGTACCAGACTCTGCCCATGGGACCAATCCTGCATCGGCAACTGTCGCTGGTCTTGAAACCGTGACGGTCAAATCGAATGAGCAAGGGTTAGTGGATTTAGAAGATTTACGTCGTGTTGTCGGAAGCGATACAGCAGCTTTAATGCTGACAAATCCGAATACGCTTGGCTTATTTGAGGAGAACATTTTAGAGATGGCGCAAATCGTTCATGAAGCAGGCGGCAAGCTTTATTATGACGGAGCCAATTTAAATGCGGTATTAAGTCAGGCACGCCCTGGCGACATGGGCTTTGATGTGGTTCATTTAAACCTTCACAAAACTTTTACAGGTCCTCATGGAGGCGGGGGCCCTGGATCGGGTCCGGTAGGGGTGAAGGCAGATTTGATGCCGTTCTTGCCGAAACCAGTATTGCTGAAAACAGAAGAAGGTTTCCACTTTGAGTACGATCGTCCGCAATCGATTGGACGTGTGAAACCTTTTTACGGGAACTTCGGGATTAATGTACGTGCCTATACGTATATTCGTTCAATGGGGCCTGACGGGTTAAAGGCTGTAACGGAAAATGCCGTCTTAAATGCTAACTACATGATGCGCCGTTTAGCGGAATATTATGATTTGCCGTTTGATCGTCATTGTAAGCATGAATTTGTTTTATCGGGCAGACGCCAGAAGAAGCTAGGTGTTCGTACGCTTGATATTGCGAAGCGCTTATTGGACTTTGGCTATCATCCGCCGACGATTTATTTTCCGCTCAACGTAGAGGAATGCATTATGATTGAGCCGACTGAGACAGAATCGAAGGAGACACTCGATGCATTCATTGACGCGATGATTCAAATTGCGAAAGAAGCAGAAGAAAATCCAGAGATTGTTCAAGAAGCGCCGCATACAACTGTTGTCAAGCGCCTTGATGAAACAACGGCGGCTAGAAAGCCGATATTACGTTATCAAGCATAAAAATGCCGGTGAGAAATGCTTTGCTAATTCACGGGTAAATATGTAAAAAGCGGTGAGGAATGACCCTCGCCGCTTTTTTACATTTCTTTATAGAAAGCTATGCTTTATTTTTTTGATTTAATTTTACCAGACCACTGCTTGAAGCCGCCTTTTAATTGATACAGCTCTTGATAGCCGTTTTTGCGGAGAATTTGAGCAGCGCGGCCTGTACGAATGCCATTTTGATCGTACAGATAAACAGGCTGGTCTTTTCGCATTTCACCCATTCTCATACGAAATTGAGTTAAAGGAATGTTGCGCGCGCCTAAAATGTGTCCACCTTCATAGTCATTCGGTTCACGGATGTCAATGATTTGTGCTTTGCGGTATCCGGCACGGAATTCTTCTTCCGTTAAGGTTTTTAAAATTTTGCGCTGATAAAAATACATCGCAACGGAGTACACGATGAAAGCTCCTAGTATAATTAATGCTATTTCCATGATCATCGTCCTTTCTTCGTCTAAATCACATAAATCTATTATATAAGTGAACTAAAATAGAAGTAAAGGCGTAATTCTTTTCCTCATTCTCTTCTTTTGATAGACTAAAATATAATTGTTTGTATTCACCATATGATGAAGGACTGAGGGACAAATGAAGGAAACATGGAGATTTATCGACTCTGGTAATCGTGATCCATATTATAATATGGCACTGGATGAAGTGCTCTTAGAATGGCACAGTGAAGGAAAAATCCCGCCGACCATCCGTTTTTATGGCTGGAATCCTGCTACTTTGTCAATTGGCTATTTTCAAAAAGCGGAGAAAGAAATTGATTTTGAGATGGTTAAAAAGCATGAGCTCGGATTTGTGCGGCGCCCAACAGGAGGAAGAGGCGTCTTACATGAACATGAGCTTACATATAGCGTCATTGTGTCAGAAGACCATCCTGATATGCCGAAAACCGTAACGGAAGCCTATCGCATTATTTCACAAGGATTATTGGAGGGGTTTAAGTTGTTAGGGCTCGATGCTTATTTTGCTGTTCCGAAAACAGAAGAAGAAAAAAATAGCTTAAAAAATCCTCGATCTTCCGTTTGTTTTGATGCGCCGTCATGGTATGAACTGGTCGTGGAAGGGCGTAAAGTCGCTGGTAGTGCTCAAACGCGTCAAAAAGGAGTCATCTTACAGCATGGATCTATCTTACTTGATTTGGACGAGGATAAGCTGTTTAGTGTATTCAAATATTCAAATGACCGGGTAAAAGAGCGGATGCAGCGGGCATTTCGTGAAAAAGCGGTTGCCATTAATGCGATTGCCAACAGAACAGTTGAACTTGAAGAAGCGAAAGTCGCCTTCCAAAAAGGGTTTGAACTCGGATTAAATGTAGAACTTGAACCATATACACTTACGCCAGACGAAGAACAATATGTTCAACAACTGGCGAAAACAAAATATGCAGCAGATGAGTGGAATTTTAAAAGATAGAGTATAGGGTGAGTGAGAAGGTACATTTCTCGGCTCACCTTTTTCGTTCAGTAAATAAATAGGGAATGTTGCGACTTTTTTTTGTTAGTATGATGGAATTTGCTGTCGCATTCCGGAATTTTTTTAGCTAATGTCTTATAAAGCCATAGCGCTCTAGGGATTGGAGTGTCAATCGTTTTTTTATGAAAAAAATAAAATATTTATCTTGACAGAAACAACATATAGTATAGGTATTTAGGTGGAGATACTATATGTTGAATTTGGAAACGAGCTATGGTACGTTATTGATATCGCATATTTAGACACTTTTTCCTTTTGTTGGAATAAGTGTCTAATATTATGAATTAAAATGTTCAATTTAGGGGAGTTGTAAGAATGACTGTTGCGTTAAAAGAAACACCAAAAATCAACGTAGAAAAACTGAATAAAGATATTCAGTTATTCCCGCAAGTCCATCCGATTACATCAGATATGAATAAAACCCATAAAGGTGTATCGCGACTTGTAATGTTGGATCGTTATTCTTTTAAGGATACGGAGAAATTGACATTATCTGAAGGGGATTTCGTTGTATTAACCGTAAAGGAAGATCCGAAATTTCCGGCAAGAGGTCTCGGTTTCATTCAAAATATTAACTGGGAAAACAAAACGGCAACTGTGCTGATTGAAGAAGAATTCCGCGGAGCGCTGTCAGGTGAACAGGAAATGTCAACGGGAATGATTACACGTTCATTAGACGTCATTGAAAAGCCGTTGGAAGTGTATTATGAGCAAATTGCCAAACGCAATGCAACAGGGCTTGCAGCTGTTGAAACAACAGAAGAAAAACGCCAGGAATGGTTTGAGAAATTTTATAACGAGCTTGTCGAATTAAATTTCGTACCGGCTGGACGAGTATTATACGGAGCAGGAGCAGACACAGATGTGACATATTTCAACTGTTACGTTATGCCGTTTGTTCAAGACTCACGTGAAGGCATCTCTGAACATCGAAAGCAAGTAATGGAAATTATGAGCCGTGGCGGCGGTGTTGGAACGAATGGCTCTACACTTCGTCCACGCAACACGTTAGCACGCGGAGTAAACGGTAAATCATCAGGTTCTGTGTCATGGCTTGATGATATTGCGAAATTAACACATCTTGTTGAGCAAGGTGGGTCCAGACGCGGTAAAGCATGGGCGAGTGCCGCGTCTTAAAAAAACCTCGTGAACTGCTGGAAACCCGTTAGAGCTATATTGACCACAACGTGATTGGAAACGATGAGCGTGACGGTAGAAAAACAATATAGATTCGGCAACCAGCATCCAAGCTCCTACGTTCATAATTGGATATGGAGAAGGTTCAACGACCATCGAAAGCACGCTCATAGTAGCGGAAGCGAGTAGAGTAGGAATTAAGCAATTCCGAAGTGCGGGGGCGTCATGCTAATGTGACGCAAGATATGGTCTGAACTCTAAGGAAACCTAGAGAGTTGATGTAGCGAGTCAACGGAACATAGCAGGCTCAGATGATCATGCAGGCGGATTGGCATCCGGACATCATTGAATTCATTATTTCTAAAATGCAAAACCCAAGAATTTTACGATTCTTACTTGAGAATACAAATGACGCGGGAATTAAAAAAGCAGCTCAAGATAAGTTGAAATTTACGCCGCTGACAGAGCAAGAAGAAGCGATGTACCAAGGAATCGTTAATTATAAGAACATTCCTGGTCAAGGTGGATTCAACGATAAAATTTTCAAAGAGGCGGAAGAAAAATTAAGAACAGGTGGCACATATAGCGTGCACAACCCCGAGTTTTTAACAGGTGCTAATATTTCCGTTTGCTTAACGAAGGAATTCATGGAAGCTGTTGAAAAGGATGCGGATTATGAGCTTCGTTTCCCAGCTGTTGAAACATACAATGAAGAAGAAATGAAGGTTTACAACGAAAAATGGCATGAAATTGGTGATGTGCGTGAATGGGAAAAGCTAGGCTATCGCGTTCGTACGTACCGCACAATTAAAGCGAAAGAGCTTTGGAACTTGATTAACATTTGTGCCACATATTCAGCAGAGCCTGGCATTTTCTTCATCGATAACGCAAACGAGATGACGAACGCAAAAGCGTACGGTCAGCAAGTCGTTGCGACAAATCCGTGTGGAGAACAACCACTTGCACCATTCTCCGTGTGTAACCTTGCAGCGGTAAACTTAGCGGAAATGGCGGATAAGGAAAACAAAACGGTTAACTTTGAGAAGTTAAAGCAAACGGTAGAAGTGGGCATACGCATGCAGGACAATGTTATTGATGCCACTCCTTACTTCTTGGAAGAAAATAAAAAACAAGCGTTAGGTGAGCGCCGTGTTGGTCTTGGTGTAATGGGCTTACATGACCTTCTTATTTACTGTGAAACAGAGTACGGTTCAGAAGAAGGCAACGAGCTTATTGACAAAGTGTTTGAAACAATTGCAACAACGGCTTACCGCGCTTCAGTGGAGCTTGCGAAGGAAAAAGGAAGCTTCCCATTCTTAGCAGGTGAAACAGAAGAAGAAACGGCTCGTTTACGTGAAGCATTTACGAATACAGGCTACATGAAGAAAATGCCTGAAGATGTTCGTGAGGATATTAAACAATACGGTATTCGCAACTCGCATTTATTAACTGTTGCTCCTACGGGTAAACGAATTGCCCCCTATACTTGTAAGAGTGTAGCGTAAACTTGGCTGTATGCGGGAAACTCCGAGAATCCTTTTGTACTCGTGTCTTGCCAACACATAGAAAAGAGTAAAAATCAAAAGGTGCGGACAATCCGCAGGGAAGTCGTGGCTGACCCCTCAACGACTACACGCTAAGCAACCAAATTTGATTAGTGCATCTCAGAAAACTTAATTTTAAGTTGAGAGAGGTGTGCAGATGGAAAAGATATGTAAAAACTGTGGTGAAAGAATGGTTGTAAAACCAAGTCAATATGAACGAAAGAAATTTTGTTCAAGGAAATGCAAAGGAGAGTATCACTCTAAAAACCCTGAGGCATTTCAGCACTTAAGGAAATCTCTATTGGTAAAATGTACGAATTGTGATGAAAGCTTAAATAGAAAGCCGTCTGCAGTCTTTAAGATCAATTTTTGTAATCGTAAGTGTAAGCAACAGCATCAACAAAGAGTTGCTTCTCAAATCAATCAACATTTAAAACAGCAGGTATTAAAAAAATGTTTAATTTGCGGCAAAGATTTTACAGTAATAAAATCTCGAGCCGACATAGCTAAGTTTTGTTCTCGCAAATGTTTAGGTAAAGAAAATGGAAGAAGAGGAGAACAGGCTTATAAAAAACGTATTTTAATATCTTGTACGAATTGTGGATTGGAATTTGAGAAGAAGCCGTCGGTTATAAAAAAATGGAACTTTTGTAATCAAGAGTGTATGGCAGTGTATTATAGTGAATCCCTAGCTTTTTCAGGTGAAAACAGTCCTACCTGGCAAGGTGGAGACATCGATTATTACGGTCCAAATTGGTGGGAACAAAGACGAAAAGCTAGGGAAAGGGATAATTATACGTGTCAAGACTGTGGGGTTACAGAGGAACACTATGGTCAAGAGCTTTCAGTTCATCATATTGTGCCTTTTAGAGAATTTTATGGAGATTGGAAAGAAGCAAATAAGCTATCTAATTTGATAAGTTTATGTGAATATCCTTGCCACAGAAAACGACATAGCAAAAAGTATAATTAATTTGGTTGAAGATATAGTCTGACCTACATGGCGACATGTAGAGTGGGTACTGATAATCCCACCCTCTGTTTAAGATAGAGAGTAACAAACGTGAGTACAGGAACAATGGTTGGTGTATCAACAGGACTTGAGCCTTACTTCTCGTTCTCTTATTTCCGAAGCGGACGTTTAGGAAAGTTCATTGAAGTGAAAGCGGATATCGTTCAAGAATATTTAGATCAGCATCCAGAAGCAGATCCGACGAACTTGCCGAATTGGTTTGTTTCGGCGATGGAGCTAGCGCCTGAAGCGCATGCCGATGTACAATGTGTCATCCAGCGCTGGATTGACAGCTCGATTAGTAAAACGGTTAATGCACCAAGAGGCTATACAGTTGAGCAAGTGGAAAAAGTGTATGAGCGTCTTTATAAAGGCGGTGCAAAAGGCGGAACGGTGTATGTGGATGGAAGCCGCGATTCACAAGTATTAACGTTAAAAGCGGAAGAAAACACATTTGATGATGCTGCAGAAGCAACAGAAACAAAACAAGAAAAACCGCATGTCGTATTAGTTGAGACGATTAATGAGGTGCGTTCAACTGATGTAACCATCGGTTCGGAAGTAGGAAACACGTGCCCTGTTTGCCGTCAAGGAACGGTAGAGGAAATTGGCGGATGCAATACGTGTACAAACTGCGGTGCGCAGTTGAAGTGTGGTTTATAATAAATGATGAAAAAGCTGTCGGGATGTTGTTTCCGACAGCTTTTCGTATTCTTGGGGTGAATTTATATATACAAAATTTGCAGGGAATGTGCCGTGTAACCTTTCGCTCATACTACATAAGAGAATGGATTTTGACTGAAAAGAGGTGAGCGAACGGATGAAACCTTTTGTCCCGCAGCTTGTATATATTGAACCACGTGCCCTTGAATATCCGCTTGGGCGTGAGCTGAAAGAGAAATTTGAAAAGATGAACATTGAAATACGAGAAACCACATCACATAACCAAGTAAGGGGTCTGCCTGGTGAAACGGATCTTCAAAAATATCGTGTCGCTAAATCGACCTTAGTAGTAGGTGTCCGAAAGACGCTGAAATTTGATACGTCCAAACCGTCTGCTGAATATGCGATTCCGCTTGCAACCGGTTGTATGGGGCACTGTCATTATTGTTATTTGCAAACGACACTCGGCAGCAAACCGTACATTCGCACATACGTAAATTTAGAAGAAATTTTTGATCAAGCACAAACATATATGAATGAGAGGGCACCGGACATTACACGTTTTGAGGCGGCTTGTACATCGGACATTGTCGGTCTTGACCATTTGACTCATTCGTTAAAAAAAGCAATCGAATTCATCGGGCAAACTGAACACGGCCGCCTTCGTTTTGTGACAAAATATCATTTCGTCGATCATTTACTCGATGCCAACCATAACGGGAAAACCCGCTTTCGTTTTAGTGTCAATTCACGATATGTTATTAAAAATTTTGAGCCGGGAACGTCATCATTTGACGAACGGCTAGAAGCAGCAAAAAAAGTAGCTAATGCCGGCTATCCGTTAGGGTTTATCGTGGCGCCGATTTACATGCATGACGACTGGCAGGAAGGCTATTTCGAATTGTTTGAGCGGTTATCCAACTCATTGCAAGGCGTTAATTTGCAGGATTTGACGTTTGAGCTTATTCAACACCGCTTTACAAAGCCGGCTAAAAAGGTGATTGAAAAACATTATCCGAAAACGAAGCTGGAAATGGATGAAGAGAAGCGTAAATATAAGTGGGGGCGATATGGAATTGGAAAATATGTTTATCCAACAGAGGATGCTCAAGACCTTGAGACAACGATGAGGCAATACATTCATCAGTTCTTTCCTGAAGCTGAAATTCAATATTTCACGTAGAAAATCGCACCAAACTTGTTATTTTTAAGGTTCTATAGTAAAATTTTGTTGATTGTCTTTTGAACAAAGCGTTTATGATTTTTACTATAAGCGTAAATATAGAGAATTATTGGAGGAGATGTTATGCCTACGCCAAGTATGGAAGATTATATTGAACAAATTTATATGCTTATTGAAGATAAAGGGTATGCACGTGTATCCGATATCGCAGAAGCGTTGGCGGTTCATCCCTCCTCAGTAACAAAAATGGTGCAAAAGCTTGATAAGGATGAGTATTTAATTTATGAAAAATATCGCGGCTTAGTCTTAACATCAAAAGGAAAAAAGATTGGCAAGCGTTTAGTGTATCGTCATGAATTATTAGAGCAGTTTTTACGTATCATTGGTGTGGATGAGAGCAATATTTACGAAGACGTTGAGGGGATTGAGCATCACTTAAGCTGGAATTCCATCGATCGTATTGGGGATTTAGTGCAATTTTTTGAAGAAGATTCAAATCGAACAGAAGATTTACGGGCGATTCAAAAGCGAAATGAAGAAGAGCAAACATCTTCTTCGTAAAAAAAGAATGCGTCGGGCAAAGACAGTGAAGTTTTTCCAGGAGTGCTGAAAGAGAAGAGATTTCTTTTTCAGCACTCCTTTTTATTTTCTTCCGAAATGAGGTCTAGGTAGATGGAGGGGTAACTATTTTGTTGCATATTCCTCAGGTAAACGGATTACTAATGTAAAAGAAACGGTTGCCGGAGGAGGAGCACATGTGTATATTGACGGTGTGTTTTCTGGTGGAGGAATTAAAGGATTTGCCTTAATTGGAGCGCTGCAAGCGATTGAAGAAAAAGGATTGTTGTTTCGTCGTTTAGCAGGAACGAGTGCGGGAGCGATTCTGTCTGCGTTTATTGTCGCTGGATATACGAGTCGAGATATTTTTAAGATGATGAACGAATTAGAATTAGCTCATTTACTAGATGAAAGGCGTACCATCCTTCCTGCTGCTTTAACGAAATGGCTATGTTTGTATTGGCGTTTAGGGTTGTATAAAGGGGAAAAACTTGAAAAATGGGTGGAGGAGAAGCTGAGGGAACGAGGCATTTCGACATTTGGAGATTTGCCTCCCCATTCGTTGCGAATTGTTGCATCTGATTTGACGAATGGGAAAATTCTTGTGTTACCAGATGACCTTCATCGTTACGGAATGGTGCCAGAACAGTTTTCTGTAGCGAAAGCGGTGCGTATGAGTTGCAGTCTTCCTTATTTCTTTGAGCCAGTTAAATTACGGGCGAGAGGGGAAACGGTCGTAGTCGTAGATGGAGGGGTGCTAAGCAATTTCCCTATTTGGTTGTTTGATCATGAAACGAGACCAAAGGTGCGCCCAGTACTTGGTGTGAAGCTAAGTCCAAAAGAAGAAGAGCAAGAAAAAAAGTCCATTAAAAATGCTGTTGATTTATTTGGTGCTTTATTTGAAACAATGAAAGACGCTCATGATACTAGGCATATTTCAAGACGGCATGAAAAAAACATCATGTTTTTACCTGTGAAACAAGTGTTGTTAACAGAATTTCAACTATCAGATGAAGCGAAGCGTGAACTGATTCAGTTTGGCAAAGAGCAATCGGAAACGTTTTTGAAAAAATGGTGTTATTAAGTAGCTCATTCTACAAGAAAAAAGACCCATCATGAAATCCAATGATAGTAAGGATTTCATGATGGGTCTTTTCCAAAAAAATATGTGTGAACCTATTTAGAGATTATAAGGCAGACACTTTCTTTTTAAAAGAAAGCCCGATTTTTCTTTTTGCCTTTTTTCCCTTCAATAACGGTTAATTGAGTTTCTTTTCGTTTTTTCATCGTTTGAAGCTTATTAGGGCGTTTGCTTTTTTTCAGGCTTCGAACTTCGGGTTGTTTTTGGGTCCGTTCCCTTAATCGTGCTTTCGATTGTTTCACTGCACGAAGATATTCTTTGCTTTGTTGACCTCTTTGGCCTGGGCGAAGAACATAAGTGAACAATACATAAAGTATGACAAGGAACAGAGCCGTAAAGCCAAGCGTTCGGAAAAGGCTCCCTGGTCTGTTGATGAGTTCAGAAAGAAAGCCAACTACTCCTAATAAAATGATACCGTATAGTAAAGGTTTGATTAAGGGACGTCTCATCATGTTCACCTCCTGATATGTTCAGACAAACAGCAGTACATCGTTTGGTCATATGCCCGCTTCATATCGGAATGAAAGTAACTGGCAATGGAGGGAAACGGCTGAACAAATCGATGTGTTAAACGACTTTGTTTTCATCGGCAGTAGGCTGATAATTCTTTTCTGCCTGTAATAGTTCATTAAATGAAGCGATGGCGACCTCTACTTGATCATTTGTTGGCTCCTTCGTTGTGAGTAACTGAAGCCAAAGGCCGGGATACCCTAAATACCGAAGCAATGGAACGTCGCGCAATTTATTTGTGAGTTGAAGCACTTCAAAGGAAATCCCTAGTACGACGGGAATTAAGGCGAGGCGGTTAGCTACTCGAACCCATAAAGGCTCTGTCGGCACCAATAAATAAACAAACATTCCCACAACTACTGTAAATAAAATGAAGCTGCTTCCGCATCGGTAATGAAGCCTTGATTGGGCTTGAACGTTTTCGACCGTCAATTCTTTGTTTGCTTCGTAGGCATTAATCACTTTATGTTCGGCACCGTGATATTGAAACACCCTTTTAATGAGTGGCGTTTGAGAAATCGCAAAAATATAACCAAGCAGCAGGAAAAGCTTGAACAACCCTTCGACAAGAATTTGAGACAGATCTGACGAAAAAACAGGCTTTGTTAACGCTGCTAAAAAAACAGGAAGAAGGGTAAATAACACTTTGCCAAATAAAAATGAGATGACTCCGATTGTAGCAATTCCGAGAATGAGGGTTAGCTTCGATTCCTTTTTTTCTTGCAATCGATAGTCTTCATTTGGATCCAAATCAAATCTTTCAGAGGAAAAATTTAAGTGTCTGGACCCGTTTGCACTCGCTTCAATAATTGCTGCAATCCCTCTTAAAAAGGGGAACTTTTTTAAAGCAGTTAATAATTTATTGGATTTGCGAGGAGAATGGAAAAAATCGATGGACTGATCCTTCCTTCGGATGGCTGTAACGCATGTGTGCTTGCCTCCAAACATCACACCTTCCATCACAGCTTGACCACCGTATACCGGCTTTGACATTTTAGACATGTGTGACACCAACCTAACTGAGCAAATTAAACTTATTATTGTATATTCTACAGCAAATCGAAATAAACCTCTAGGTCGATGCATGATATATATTGTAGCCAAAAAAATCCCATATAAATCCATCGTGTATAAAAAAAATACGATGATGGAAAGAACAAATAGAAATGGACGTTCTAGCTTATACTATGGCAGAGGTGAGTCATTATGGGAGAATCAAAGAAAAGTGGACAAAATCAGTCTGCATCATTTCTTGCTAAAGTTGCCATCATTGGACTGACAGGAGGATTGCTGTGGAGTTTTGTTGCTTATATGGCATCCATTATTAATTTGACTGAAATTAGTCCGAATCTCATTTTACAGCCATGGGCGCTTGGTGCGTGGAAAGATAAGCCGCTTGGAAATTTTATTAGCATTTTGTTAATTGGCGTCATATCCATTGTGGTTGCTCTAGTTTACTTCGTAGCGTTAAAAAAATTTAAAAGCATGATTGCTGGTATCATTTATGGATTAGCATTATGGGCGGTCGTCTTTTATTTGTTGAATCCGATTTTTCCCAATTTGAAGACCGTCAAAGAACTAGAAATGAATACGGTTATTACTACTTTATGCTTATACATTCTGTATGGTGTCTTCGTTGGCTATTCTATTTCGTTTGAAGCGGCAGAATTGGAGACAGCATCTAAGACAGACGGAGCAGATAGTAATTAAAGAGGACATGTGAATAAATGATAAATGAAAGGGGCCATTCTTTGAGTTGGCTCTTTTTTTTGTTAATATGTAAAGTATATATGTCAACATCAACATACACATTCATTGAAATGGATAGAGGGGAAACGTATGAAAAAAATCTTACTTATTAACGGCCCTAACTTAAATCGGTTAGGTATTCGTGAACCTGGTATATACGGTAAAGGCACTTTAGCGAGCCTTGAACAGCGGATGCAGCAACTTGGAACCGAGCACGGAGTCACAGTAGATTGTGTTCAATCCAACCATGAAGGGGCCATCATTGATCGGATTCATGACGCTGATCAACATTACGAAGGAATCATTTTAAATCCTGGCGCATTTACCCACTACAGTTATGCCATTCGGGATGCCATTGCTAGTATTTCCATTCCGGTTATTGAAGTACATATATCAAATGTCCATGCGCGAGAGGAGTTTCGTCATCATTCTGTAACAGCTCCGGTAACGAAAGGTCAAATTGTCGGTTTAGGACTGTATGGCTATGAACTTGGCTTTTTCGCGTTGTTAAATGAAGGAAAAGGAGAGAAGTAACATGGAGAAATTGTTAAAACTAAGAGAAGCGTTTGGAGAAAAAGGCATTGATGGGATGCTCATTACAAGCAACTACAATAGACGTTATATGACGAACTTCACAGGGACCGCAGGAGTGGCGCTTATTTCGGCTGATCAAGCGGTGTTTATTACAGATTTTCGTTATACAGAACAAGCGAATGAACAAATCGAACACTTTGAAATCGTGGAGCATAAAGGGCTGATTATGCAAGAAATTGCAAAGCAAGTAGAGCGCCTCGGTATTCAACAGCTCGGTTTTGAACAACAGCACGTCACATTTGCGGAATTTGCCCTGTATAAAAAGAGTATAAATGCACAACTTGTTCCTGTTTCCGATATCGTTGAAAAGTTACGCTTGATAAAGACGGATGCAGAGATTAAGATATTAAAGGAAGCGGCGAAAATTGCAGATGCAGCATTTCAACACATTTTGACTTTTATCCGTCCTGGTGTGACAGAGCTGGATGTGTCAAACGAGCTTGAGTTTTTTATGCGTAAGCAAGGGGCCGCGTCTTCGTCATTTGACATTATCGTAGCTTCCGGTTACCGTTCTGCTTTGCCGCATGGGGTGGCTTCGCAGAAAGTCATTGAAAAAGGTGAATTGGTCACACTTGATTTTGGTGCATACTATAAAGGATACTGTTCCGATATTACACGTACAGTAGCAGTCGGAGAAGTGAGCGAGCAATTAAAGACCATGTATGATGTCGTATTGCAGGCGCAGCTTCAAGGCATGAATGGTATTAAAGCAGGGATGACGGGAAAAGAAGCTGACGCGCTTACGCGTGATTACATTGCAGAAAAGGGATATGGACAGTATTTCGGTCATTCTACAGGTCATGGACTTGGTATGGAAGTACATGAGAGTCCTGGGTTATCGATGAAGTCTGACACCATTTTACAGCCAGGCATGGTCGTAACGGTAGAGCCGGGCATCTACATAGCAAACGTGGGCGGTGTCAGAATTGAAGATGATACAGTCATTACGTTGGAAGGCAATGAATCGTTGACTCACTCAACAAAAGAGTTGATTATTTTATAAAGTGTAGGAGGATTTATTGAATGATTTCAGTAAACGATTTTCGTACAGGTTTAACAATTGAAGTAGACGGAGGCATTTGGCGCGTGCTTGATTTCCAACACGTAAAACCAGGTAAAGGTGCGGCGTTCGTACGTTCTAAATTACGTAACTTGCGCACAGGTGCTATCCAAGAGAAAACATTCCGCGGTGGAGAAAAAGTAGCGAAAGCTCAAATCGACAACCGTAAAATGCAATACTTATATGCAAATGGCGATCAGCACGTATTCATGGATACGGAAAGCTATGAACAAATTGAGCTTCCAGCAACAACAATTGAATATGAGTTGAAATTTTTAAAAGAAAACATGGAAGTAGCGATTATGATGTATCAAAGTGAAACAATCGGAATTGAGCTTCCAAATACGGTTGAATTAAAGGTTGTTGAAACAGAGCCTGGTATTAAAGGTGATACGGCTTCTGGTGGTTCAAAACCAGCTATCGTAGAAACGGGATTAAGTGTTCAAGTACCATTCTTCGTTAACGAAGGCGATGTACTAATTGTTAATACAACAGACGGTTCTTACGTATCACGTGCATAATTTAATATAACGATTTCCAAAAGCCTCGGACGAGTTCATCGCCCGAGGCTTTTTTTCATAAATTGAAAGAAGCGGCATAGGCTTGTACTAGGATATGTTCACTAATTGATCCCTTATGGGCAGGAGGAACTCATGAGACGCTTCTTACATTACGTAGATTCAACGGTTTTGACGATGGCTATTTTACGTTTTGTGTCTTCTTTTATTGAATTGATAGCGGCTATTTTTATTTTATTAAACAACGATGTGAAGAAAGCGTTGCTAATTAATGGAGCGCTGGCTGTCATTGGGCCCCTTGTTATGATGGCCTCATTTTCTATTGGGCTTGTATCCATTGCCGGGCAATTATCAATGGGAAAATTCATTCTTATTATTACAGGAGTGCTGCTCATTCTAATTGGTGTTTTAAAGTGATGAAAGTCTGTGACCGCTCTTAGTCATAAAGCGGCCAAGCTTGCATACATTGAGAATAATGATAAAGGACGGGGGGAGTAGCAATGAATGAAATTTTAAATATGCTTCCGAAACACCTCGCCGATCTGTCTTTCCCGTTCTTAAAGGATGAAGGGAAGGGATTGGAGGAGATACGAATTCGTGTCGGACGTCCTCTGGAATTGATTATGAAAGGGAAATCGCAGTTTTACCCGTATTTGCCGTCTATTGAAGATGCTCGATTTATGCTGAATAAGCTCAGTCAGTTTTCAATTTATATGATGGAAGAAGAATTGAAAAAGGGTTATGTCACCATTGAGGGGGGACACAGAGTGGGGCTGGCTGGAAAAGTGGTGACAGATAACGGAACGGTCAAGTTTATTCGTGATGTCACCTCCTTTAACATTCGAATCGCGAGAGAGAAGACAGGGATTGCTGTTCCGCTTGTTTCCTGCCTCTACAATGGAAAATGGTTGAACACCATCATTTTAGGTCCGCCGCAAACGGGGAAAACAACGATGATTCGGGATATTGCCCGCTTAATGAGTACAGGAGTGGAACATAAAAAAATTATGCCTGTCAAAGTAGGGGTTGTCGATGAGCGCTCGGAGATAGCTGGATGCGTGAACGGTGTGCCACAGCATACCTTTGGTCCGCGACTGGACGTACTCGACGCGTGTCCGAAGGCGGAAGGGATGATGATGATGATTCGTTCAATGAGTCCTGATGTATTAATTGTCGATGAAATTGGCCGGCAGGAAGACTGCGACGCAGTTTTAGAAGCGATTCATGCAGGTGTCGGACTTGTGATGACGGTTCACGGCTACACAGTTGCAGATTTGCGTAAGAGACCGTCGTTAAAGGCACTGCTTGATACAGGGAGCTTTGAGCGTATCGTCGTTCTTTCAAATGAAAAAGGACCTGGAACCATCCAACACATTTATAATGGTGAGCTAGTATCTATTGCGAGAGAGAAGCAGTTGGAGGTGGACATGAGATGAAGCTGTTTGGCGCGATTTTTATTTTACTGGCCACAACATGGGTGGGCTTTGAAATGGCGAAACAGCTGAGCGAACGTACAAGACAGCTTAGACAATTAAAAACGGCTTTACAGTCACTTGAGGCCGAAATTATGTTTAGTCATCGCCCATTAGGTGACATTGCGTTACTGTTGTCAGCCCAGCTTCCTAAACCACTCTCTCTTTTATTTGAACAATTCGCGGCCCGATTGAACAGTGAGGAAGCAGGGGTCAAACGAGCGTGGGAAAGTAGTCTTGATGATATTTGGGAACAAACGGCTTTAAGGAGAGGAGAAAAAGAAGTATTAAAGCAGTTTGGGGAAACGCTCGGACAGCACGATCGCTATTCCCAGCAAAAGCACATTTTACTGGCTCTCTCCCATTTGGATAGAGAAGAAAAAGAGGCAGTGGAAAGACAAGTACAATATGAAAAAATGGTTAAAAGTCTTGGCTTCTTATCAGGGCTATTACTCGTCATTTTACTGATGTAGCTTATAGGGGGAAAAATGGATGGGTGTAGATATGAATACAATCTTTCAAATTGCAGGCATCGGTATTGTTGTTGCGTTTCTTGTAACGGTGCTGGAGCAAATGGGGAAAAAAGACTATGCAAATTGGGTAACGTTAATCGGGTTCATCTATATTTTATTTATGGTGGCGTCCATTGTGGAAGACTTGTTTAAAAAGATCAAAGCCGTTTTTTTATTTCAAGGATAGGGGGAATGCGCCATTGAAATCATCCAAATTGTCGGACTTGGTCTTGCGGCTACCTTTTTGGCGTTAATCCTAAAAGAACACAAATCGTCTTATGCTTTTTTACTTGTTGTGTTTGTCGGTTGCGCCATCTTTTTATTTTTAGTCGATCAAATTGCAGAAATCATTCGAATGGTTGAAAAGTTGTCCATCAATGCCCAAGTTAATATGGTATATGTCGAAACAATTTTAAAAATTATTGGAATTGCTTATATCGCAGAATTTGGTGCCCAAATTACGAAAGACGCAGGGCAGGGCGCGATTGCTTCTAAAATTGAACTTGGCGGAAAAATTTTAATTTTATCAATGGCCGTCCCCATTTTGACGGTCATCATTGAAACGATTCTTTCGATGCTGCCGAATTAATAGAAGGGCTGTGGCGGGGTGAATAAATATATGTGGCGGTTTCAGAAGCAGCACTATTTAATGCTTTTTTTGCTTTTCTTTTTTTTTACTCCCGAAACGGTACAAGCATCTTCTGTACAACAAGGCATGGTGAATGAGCAAATTGATCAACTCGGAATAGAAGAAATTAAGTCGTTTTGGGATGATATTTTAAAGAATTACGGAGGGTTCTTGCCAGAAAGTCAAAAAGGTAGTTTGTATGAATTTTTAAAAGGTGAAAAGGATTTTTCCATTAAAGAGTGGTTTGCGGGATTTTTAAAGTTCTTTTTGCACGAAATTATTGTGAATGGAAAGCTTCTCGGTACATTGCTGATGCTGACCGTGTTCAGTGTCTTTTTGCAAAATCTTCAAAGCGCTTTTGAGCAAAAGTCGGTCAGTAAAGTAGCGTATGCCCTAGTTTATATGGTCCTCATTATTATTGCATTGAATAGTTTTCACGTCGCGATTTCTTATACAACCGAAGCCATTCAAACAATGATTCAGTTTATTATGGCACTTATTCCGCTTCTCCTCGCGTTAATGGCTTCATCAGGAGGCATCTTATCGGCCGCCTTTTTTCATCCGATTATTATCTTTCTTATGAACACAAGCGGATTGCTTATCCAGTATGTGGTTATGCCGCTTTTATTTTTATCCGCATTGTTAAGCATTGTCAGTACGCTCTCTGATCAATATAAAGTGACACAACTGGCTCAATTGCTGCGAAATGTCAGCATCGGTCTTCTTGGGACGGTATTAACGATTTTTCTTGGGGTCATTTCTGTTCAAGGGGCGACATCCGCCGTAGCCGACGGGATTACGATTCGGACAGCTAAATTTATTACGGGAAACTTTATCCCGGTCGTCGGACGGATGTTTACCGATGCGACTGATACGGTCATGGGTGCTTCGTTGCTGTTGAAGAACACAATCGGTATGGCGGGAGTAGTCGTTCTGTTGGCCATTGTAGCATTTCCGGCGTTAAAGGTACTGTCTCTAGCGATTATTTATAAGCTGGCAGCGTCGTTGTTACAGCCTATAGGGGGAGGACCTGTTATTAGCTGCTTGAGCATCATCAGTAAAAACATCGTTTATATTTTTGCCGCACTGGCTGTCGTGTCCTTAATGTTTTTCTTATGTTTAACCGTCATTATTACAGCAAGCAACTTGACGATGATGATGCGGTAAAGGAGGGGAAAAATTGGCGGCGCTCACACAATGGATTGCGAATATTATTTTATTTATTTTGCTTGCGACGATTATTGATATGCTCCTCCCGAATACAAATTTGCAAAAATATGCCAAGATGGTGATCGGTTTGTTGCTGATGCTCATCATTATTACCCCAGTTTTTCAAGTGCTTCATATTAATGTTGATCGTTTAGTTGCATCTATGAATCTTTCTTCTATACCGAAAGAGGCACAGATAGAAAATTTAATGGAAACGAAGAAAAAAGAAATACAAGCCTCACAACATGCATATATTTTAGAACAAATGGCTGTCCACATGGAGACAGAGGTAAAAGAGGAGTTGATGGAACAGTATGGTGTAGCAATTCAAGATATTAAGATTGAGCTGAAATCTTCCAATGAACCAGCTGCGTATGAGGACATTGCATCCATTTATGTAGCGCTCGAACCAAAAGAGGAAGAGGCTGTGTCTGCTATAAAAATTGTTTCCATTGATACCTCCAAGCCGATTCAAACTGAACGTCGAAATGAAGATGAGCAAAAAATCAAGTCGTTTCTCGCTGATAAATGGGGCATTCATGAAAGTAAAGTTGCTGTGACGTTGGAGGAGGGATTGAAAAGCGATGAGCAAGGATGAAGGGGTATTCTCATCATTACGACGTATATTTTCACCATCTAAGCCATCATCATCTGAGAGGAAAAATTCAAAGTTTTTGTACGTACTAGTCCTGCTTGGGGCGGGGATTGCTTTTATGCTTGTCAACAATACCGAAACACCTGTCAATTCGCTTGCAGAAAATGTATCTTCCAATGTGCAGGAAGAACAGAATGAAGAAGTTCCTGTATTTGGACAAAAAGAATCTTCTCACTCTCAAACGATGGCGAGCTATGAAGAGCGTTATGAAAGTGAATTGAAGCAAGCGCTTGAAAACATGGCTGGTGTGAGTGAAGTCGAAGTCATCGTCAACTTAGATGCGACGGAGTCAAAGGTATATGAGAAAGATACAGTGACTCAAAGTCAATCTACTCATGAAACGGATCGTGAAGGCGGGACGAGAAAGGTAGAAGATGCATCATCGGATGCGAAGCTTGTTATTGTTCGAAGCGGGGATCAGGAAAAGCCGGTAGTGATTAAAACAGAAAAGCCGAAGATTCGAGGTGTGCTCATTGTTGCGAAAGGAGCCGAAAACATTCAAGTGAAAAAGTGGATTATTGAAGCAGTGACAAAATCGCTTGATGTTCCAAGCCATCGAGTAGCTGTATTACCGAAAAAATCTAAGGGGGAATAAAAATGTTATTAAAAAAACAAACCGTTTGGCTGTTAACAATGTTTAGTTTAGTCGTTGTTTTATCCGTTTACTATATTACGTCACCTGAAGCTCCACAAGAAAACATGGCATTAGTGGAAAATGAAGAAAATAAAGAGCAGGAAGAGGCTGTAGAAAATCAGGCTGCTGAACAGACAGAAGAGCAGGCAGAGGATCAAACAGGCACTGAAGAAAAAGGAAAAGAAGAGGCTGCTGCTCCAACCGATTCAGACATGGCGGTCATTTCTAGTATTCAAAGTGACGAGTTGTTTACTGCTTTGCGTTTAGAAATTGAAGACGCAAGAAATAAACTTCGTGAAGACCTTCAAGAAATTGTGGCATCAGTAGATGTAACAGCCCAAGAAAAAAGTGAAGCTGTCGATAAAATGCAGGAACTTGCCGATGTAACGACGAAAGAAGCAGTTATTGAAACGTTAATTAAATCAAAAGGTTATGAAGATGCGCTCGTTCGTGCAGATGGAGAAGAAGTTCGCATTACGGTGAAATCGAACAAGGAGCATTCCCGTACACAAGCGAATGAAATCATCCAGCTTGTGAAAGGAGAACTTGGTTCTAAATATGTAGCGGTTGAGTTTGAACCGGCTCAATAATAAGACAATCCATTCAGAAGGTATAAACTGATTGATTTTTAGCTATCCTTTTAACGACACCCGCTGTGAAAATCTAATTAATGATTTTCGCAGCGGTTTTTTGACTCTTGTTCATTCCTTGTTTTAGATGTAGAAAATGGAGCCATTTTTATTGAACAAAATCAGCACTAAACTTTATGACCTGTTTATGATAGAATACATATGTTATGAGAATATAAATTCTCATTCTATTACCTAGTCATAATTCTTTGTTATGTGCTGACAATTATATTGGATTGGCAAGAAAATATATCGTATCATGAATGTAAGAATTATCAATTTTTAGACAGGGAGTGTCCAATATGAAAATCCAAGAAATTCGCGAACTTATTAAATTAATTGATCAATCATCGATTGAAGAATTTGTGTATGAGCAAGATGGAGCAAAGGTAAAAATGAAGAAAAAAGGAGCGATTGCACCTAGTCCGGTGACGACGGTTGTCGCTGCCGAACAAGTGGTGCCGCAAACTGCACCGCAAACAGCGGTAGCTGCTGCTCCAGCAGAGCCAAAAGCGACTCAACCTGAAGTCAAAGCTGAAGCGAACGAGTCGTTACATAAAATTACTTCTCCAATGGTCGGAACGTTTTATGCTTCTCCTTCACCAGATGCCGCTGTTTACGTGAAAGCCGGCGATAAAGTGAAAAAAGATTCTGTTGTCTGCATCGTTGAAGCGATGAAATTATTCAATGAGATTGAAGCAGAAGTGAATGGAGAAATTGTAGAAGTGCTTGTCCAAAACGGTCAGCTTGTTGAATATGGACAACCTTTATTTTTAGTAAAAGCTGAATAAGGAGCGTTCGTGTGATGATAAAAAAATTATTGATTGCAAATAGGGGAGAAATTGCGGTTCGAATTATCCGTGCTTGTAAAGAATTGGGCGTAGAGTCGGTAGCTGTATACTCAGAAGCTGATCGTGAGTCTCTTCATGTGCAACTGGCAGATGAAGCGTACTGCATCGGTCCAACATCATCGAAAGAAAGTTATTTAAATTTCACTAATATTATGAGCGTGGCAACACTGACAGGGTGTGACGCCATCCATCCAGGGTACGGGTTTTTAGCGGAAAACGCAGACTTTGCAGAACTTTGCCGTGAATGTAATATTACGTTTGTTGGTCCAAGTCCTGAAGCGATTACGAAAATGGGAACAAAAGATGTCGCGCGAGAAACGATGCGTGAAGCGGGTGTCCCAATCGTGCCAGGCTCTAAAGGAATTATCGAGTCGGTGGAACAAGCAACGGCATTGGCAGAAGACATGGGTTATCCAGTTATTATTAAAGCAACAGCCGGAGGCGGTGGAAAAGGAATTCGTGTCGCCAAAAGCGAAACAGAACTTGTCAAAGGTATTCAAATTACTCAGCAAGAGGCTGCGACTGCATTCGGCAATCCGGGTGTATATATTGAAAAATACATTGAAGATTTCCGACATGTAGAAATTCAAGTGCTTGCTGATAGTTACGGAAACACGATTCATTTAGGTGAGCGTGATTGTACGATTCAGCGCCGCCTGCAAAAACTCGTTGAAGAAACGCCGTCTCCAGCTCTTGATGAGTCAGTTCGTCAGCAAATGGGCGAAGCAGCTGTTAAAGCAGCCGAAGCGGTTCAATATACAGGTGCGGGTACAGTCGAGTTTATTTATGACTATCGTGAAAAGAAATTCTATTTCATGGAAATGAACACACGTATTCAAGTCGAGCATCCGGTAACAGAAATGGTAACAGGCATCGATTTAATTAAGGAACAGATTAAAGTGGCAAGCGGTCAAAAATTAGTACATGCCCAAGAAGATGTGCAGTTTTCAGGATGGGCAATTGAATGCCGCATTAATGCAGAAAATCCAGAAAAGAATTTCATGCCGTCTCCAGGTAAAATTAACATGTATTTACCGCCGGGTGGTTATGGTGTCCGAGTGGATTCAGCTGTGTACCCTGGCTATTCCATTCCTCCTTATTACGATTCCATGATTGCTAAGCTCATTGTCCATGCGCCGACCCGCGAGGAAGCGATTGAACGAATGAAGCGAGCTTTAAGCGAATTCGTCATTGAAGGAGTGGCCACAACAATTCCGTTCCATTTGAAATTGCTTAGCCATGAAAACTTCGTCGGCGGCGAGTTCAATACGAAATTTCTTGAACTCCACGATGTAATGAATTCTTAATAGAAGAGGTAGGCACCACACGATATTGACGAAAAGACGGCTTTCATTTACAATCGGCGGGTGACAAATGAACAGCGTTTATATAGTATTATAATATATAGGAGGTGTCGTACATGAGTGAGAACAATTTATTGCAAATGGGACAGACAAAAAATGCATTAGGGAAAGTAGAAATCGCTCCAGAAGTGATTGAAGTCATTGCGGGCATTGCGGCTTCCGAGGTTGATGGCGTTGCGGCAATGAGAGGTAATTTTGCAGCAGGTGTTGTCGAGAAATTAGGTAAGAAAAACCACGGCAAAGGTGTAAGAGTTGAATTGACGGAAGAGAGCATCAAAGTTGAAGTATATTGTTTTATGAAATTTGGTGTGTCTATTCCAACTGTTGCTCAAAAGGTACAGGATAATGTGCGCCAAGCTTTAAAGAACATGACAGCTCTTGAGCTTGATGAAGTCAATATTCATATTGTCGGCATTCAATTTGATGCACCAAAGCAAGAGACGGAAGTGATTGAACCAATTTAATGTGTCATGTCGCTTCAGCGGAAACAGCGGTTTTCGTTTTCTAGCATGACTGATACGGAAATGCCCGTCTTTGTTTTTTCTGTTGCAGGCTTTTTCATGATTGTTGGAAAAAAGACTGTCTATGTTTTAATAGACAGTCTTTTTTCCATTTGAACGGTGAAATAGAAGCCGTTGGTTTGATATATCTTGTGATTGTTTCCATCACGAGAGGGAAATAAATAAAAGAAGCGTAAAAAGTCTCAAAATACAGAATGTGTACGATAGCCAAAAAATTATGCTATTATTTTGATAGGAAATTTCGAGAAGATGAACCAAAAGGAGAATATAAGGAATGAAAAGACGTACAGCGCGTGAAAAGGCATTGCAAGCTTTATTTCAATATGATTTAGGACAAACGGAACCGGCAGAAGCAATTCGCAATGTCGTGGAAACAGAGGAAATTGATCCGTTTTTACAACAGCTTGTTATGGGAACGGTTCAACATTTAGATGAAATTGATGCATTGTTGCGTCAGCACTTAGAAAATTGGACGCTTGAGCGGGTAGCGGCAGTCGATCGTGCCATTTTACGCTTAGCGGTCTATGAAATGACGTATGAGAATGATATTCCGACAAATGTAAGCTTGAATGAAGCGATTGAGCTAGCGAAGACGTTCAGTGATTCGAAAGCGAATCGTTTTATCAATGGTGTGTTATCCAAAGTGTTGCAAGCAATCGAGTGATTGACCGCACAATCCCGCTTTTAACGCGAGGGCTGGAGTGAAAACACAGATCTCGGAAACAAGGGAGACAAGTGACGATGAGTGAGATTAGGTATTTAACGGTGACGGCTTTAACGAAGTATATTAAACGAAAATTTGATGTAGATCCCCATCTTCAAGACATTTGGATTAAGGGGGAATTATCTAATTTTAAGATGCATAGCCGAGGGCATATGTACTTTACGTTAAAGGATGAAAATGCACGGATTCAGGCTGTGATGTTTGCTGGTTATAACCGTGGCTTGGCATTTCGCCCCGAAAGCGGCATGAAGGTCGTAATCCGGGGAGAGGTTGCGGTATACGAGCCGAGCGGAAATTATCAAATGTATGTGAAAGAAATGCAGCCTGACGGGATTGGTAACCTATATTTGGCTTATGAACAGCTCAAAACGAAACTACAGGAGCAAGGCTTGTTTGATGACAGTCGCAAGCGTTCTCTCCCGCCTTACCCAAATCGAATTGGGGTGGTCACATCTCCTACCGGTGCAGCCATTCGAGATATTTTGACAACATTGAAGCGGCGTTATCCTATTGGAGAAATCGTGTTAATCCCAGCATTAGTTCAAGGTGTAAACGCAGCGCCTTCCATTGTCAAGGCGATTGAACAAGCAAACCGCCTCGGCAATTTGGATGTACTTATTGTCGGACGGGGCGGAGGCTCGATTGAAGAATTGTGGGCGTTTAACGAAGAAACGGTCGCTCATGCCATCTATCAGTCCAAAATTCCGATTATTTCAGCAGTGGGACATGAAACGGATTTTACCATTGCTGATTTTGTCGCTGATTTACGAGCCCCTACACCGACTGGTGCTGCAGAACTGGCGGTCCCTCATTTAACAGAAGTGATGGAGCGGATAGAACAACGGAGAATTCGAATGATGCGGGCAATGAGAGAAATGGTAGCATTTCAACGCGAAAGACTTCACCGTGCTCAAAAATCATATGCTTTTCGTTATCCAGGGAAATTGTGTGAGCAAAAAGAGCAAGAGTTGGACAAGTTAATGGATCGATTGTATCGTGAAAGCAGAAGAAACATGAACAATCAAAGGGAGAAGTATGAACAGCTTGCCCGTCAGTTACTTCGTAATCACCCAAGTGAACAAGTGAGACGTTCAAAAGAACAACAGCAGCAGTTGACGAAAACATTGATTAAAGATATGCAGACCATTTTAAAGCAACATCAAATGTCGTTCGTTTCAACCGCCTCTAAGTTGAATGCCTTGAGTCCGCTGAAGACAATGGAAAGAGGGTACAGTCTTGTGTACGATACTGATCAACAGTTGCTAAAAAGTACAAAAGACGTTTCAACAGGAGACATGATTCATGTTCGCTTATCGGACGGGGACTTACAATGTGAAGTTGCAAAAGTGGAGGAGCGTTTAAATAATGAGTGATCAAAAAAACTATTCTTTTGAAGAAGCTATGGAAAAGCTGGAGGAAATCGTCACAAAGCTTGAAGAAGGAGATGTGCCGTTAGAGAAAGCCATTCAGCATTTCCAAGAAGGAATGGAAATTTCGAAGTTTTGCCATGAACGTTTACAGCAAATCGAAAAACAAATGGAGCATGTACTTCGTGAAGATGGGCAACTAGAGCCATTTGTTGTGCAGGAGGAAGAATAACCGTGAACGATGCTGAATTTCAAAACTACATAGCCAGTGTGAAGATGAAAATTGAAGCAGAGCTTCCTGCCATGGTGAACCGATTATCTGCACCGCCCGTGTTATTAGAAGCGATGAACTATTCGTTGACCGCAGGAGGGAAACGAATCCGCCCTCTTCTTGTTTTCGCGACATTGCGAGCGTTTGAAAAAGAGGAAGAAATGGGGATTGCCGCTTCCTGTGCAGTAGAGATGATCCATACATATTCACTAATCCATGATGATTTACCGAGCATGGACAATGATGATTTAAGACGCGGGAAACCGACTAATCATAAAGTATTTGGTGAAGCAGTGGCGATATTGGCGGGTGACGCATTGTTGACAAAAAGCTTCCAAGTACTAACAGAATCCTCGCATCCTGACGTAAGTGACAGTACTAAAATGCAACTCGTACTAGAGCTTGCTAAGGCCGCTGGTGCAGAAGGCATGGTAGGAGGACAAGTAGCGGACATGGAAGGGGAACAAAAAGCGTTATCCCTTGAAGAACTTGAATACATTCATAAGCATAAAACAGGGAAGCTGCTCACTTTTTGTGTAAGAGCGGGAGCGATATTGGCAGGTGCTTCCGAAGAACAGCTGCGCCAATTAGATGCTTTCAGTGTCCACTTAGGGTTAGCTTTTCAAATCCGTGATGACATTTTAGACATCGAGGGAAGCGAAGAACAACTTGGCAAACCGGTAGGAAGCGATACGGAAAACGACAAAACAACCTATCCGTCGTTGCTTGGGATGGATGAAGCAAAAGAAAAGCTTCGCTATCACATTAAGCAAGCAAAAGAATGTTTACGGAACGCGAATGTACGGCATGATGCATTAGAAAAAATTTGCACTTATATTGAAGAACGAGAAAGTTAATGTTTTTTATTGAGTATTACAAAAAACTATGATAAAATAGCATTACTATTGTGTGAAAAATAGTGCATAGGTTTTAGGGTTTATAAAAGAATCAATTTATCGGTTGCCGTTATCACTTTTGTGTTAGCGGCTATTTTTTCACTTAGGAATTTTGAATACGTTAATCTTTGCCATATATGTATAAAAATTGTCATAATGAATTAAGGTAATTCTATATAATGTACGAAAGTGAGTGATCCACATGGATCTTACATCGATTAAAAGCCCTCAATTTTTAAAGAAAATGTCCAAAGAGGAGCTAATTCAATTGAGCGAAGAGATTCGCCGGTTTTTAATCAATGAATTGTCTGCGACAGGGGGACATATTGGGCCGAATCTAGGTGTTGTGGAACTTACAATCGCGCTCCATAAAGTATTTAACAGCCCTCAGGATAAATTTTTATGGGATGTGGGCCACCAGTCATATGTCCATAAAATTTTGACAGGTCGTGCTTCTGAATTTGCTACTCTTCGTCAATATAAAGGACTTTGCGGGTTTCCGAAGAGAATAGAAAGTGAACATGATGTATGGGAAACGGGGCATAGCTCGACATCTTTGTCCGCCGCAATGGGGATGGTAGCTGCTCGTGATTTGAAAAAGTCGAAAGAATACGTCGTTCCTGTAATTGGTGACGGAGCCTTAACTGGCGGAATGGCTTTGGAAGCGCTAAACCATATTGGACATGAACAAAAAGATATGATTGTTATTTTAAATGATAATGAAATGTCTATTGCTCCGAATGTCGGGGCACTGCATAATGTGTTAGGGCGTCTTCGGACAGCTGGAAAGTATCATTGGGTTAAAGACGAGCTTGAGACGCTATTAAAGAAAGTTCCAGCAGTAGGCGGAAAGCTTGCACTGACAGCTGAGCGGGTCAAAGACGGCTTAAAATATATGTTCGTAACAGGAATGTTTTTTGAAGAACTTGGCTTTACATATTTAGGTCCAGTAGATGGACATAACTACGATGATTTATTTGAAAACTTACATTACGCCAAGAAAACGAAAGGACCTGTCCTTGTTCATGTCATTACGAAAAAAGGAAAAGGCTATTTGCCAGCAGAGTCTGACAAAATTGGAACTTGGCACGGGACAGGCCCATATAAAATTGAATCTGGAGATTTTATTAAGCCAGACAGCGCTCCAATCGGGTGGAGCAAGCTTGTAAGTGATACGGTCTTAAGGGTGGCTCGGGAAGACGAACGAATTGTCGCGATTACTCCTGCAATGCCGGTCGGTTCAAAATTAGAAAAATTCCAACAAGAATTGCCTGAACGGATGTATGATGTAGGGATTGCAGAGCAGCATGCGGCCACAATGGCAGCGGGATTAGCTACGCAAAACATGAAGCCGTTTTTAGCTATTTATTCAACCTTTTTGCAGCGTGCGTATGATCAAGTTGTACACGATATTTGTCGCCAAAATCTGAATGTGTTTATCGGGATTGACCGATCTGGATTAGTAGGAGCAGATGGAGAAACCCATCAAGGGGTATTTGATATTGCCTTTTTACGCCACATTCCAAATATGGTGCTGATGATGCCAAAAGATGAGAATGAAGGTCAGCATATGGTGTACACGGCGCTTCAATATAATGATGGCCCAATTGCGATGCGATATGCACGTGGGAACGGATTAGGAGTTCCTCTTGATAAAGACTTACAAAAGCTTCCGATTGGAACATGGGAAGTACTGAAAGAAGGAAAAGATGTTGTTATTTTAACGTTCGGTACGACGATTCCGATGGCGTTGCAAGCAGCAGAACAACTTGAAAAGCAAGGGATTGCAGTTGAAGTCGTTAATGCACGCTTCATCAAACCGATGGATGAAGACATGCTTCATCAAATTTTCGCTTCCGGCAAGCCTGTGTTGACGATTGAAGAAGCTGTTCTGCAAGGTGGCTTTGGAAGTGGAGTACTGGAGTTTGCTGGAGATCATGGCTACTACGGAACGCCTATTTCTCGCCTTGGTATTCCAGATCGCTTCATTGAACATGGTAGTGTCAGCCAGTTGTTAGAGGAAATAGATTTAACAAAAGAAAATGTCGTAAAGCGCATAGAACAATTAGTGCGATCTAAACAAAAAGGGCTTGAGATACGGTGACGAAAAAAGAAAGAATTGATGTATTATTAGTGGAGCGAGGTCTTGTAGAGACGAGGGAAAAAGCGAAACGAGCAGTGATGGCTGGTTTAGTGTATTCCAACGAAGAGCGCCTCGACAAACCGGGTGAAAAAGTGGACCGGGAAATTCCTTTGACTGTAAAGGGAAGTGTTATGCCGTATGTGAGCCGCGGCGGATTTAAACTTGAAAAAGCGTTAAAAGAATTTGATTTAAGTGTAGAAGACAAAATTTTGCTTGATATCGGTGCATCAACGGGCGGTTTTACAGATTGCGCCCTTCAAAACGGGGCGAAAATGTCGTATGCTCTAGATGTAGGATATAACCAATTAGCGTGGAAGTTACGTCAAGATCCCCGCGTCGTTGTAATGGAAAGAACGAATTTCCGTTATGTAACGCCAGCAGATTTAACGGAAGGGATGCCAAATTTTGCATCCATTGATGTATCATTTATTTCGCTAAAGCTCATTTTGCCTGTTTTAAAGCAACTACTTGTAGCTGATAGCGATGTGGTTGCCTTAGTAAAACCGCAATTTGAAGCGGGTCGAGAGCAAGTCGGGAAAAAAGGAATCGTACGAGAACCGTCTATTCACGAAGAGGTTCTTCAAAGAATGATCGATTTTTCGCTTCAAACGGGCTATGATGTGATGGATGCTTCGTTTTCTCCCATTACAGGAGGAGACGGGAATATTGAATTCCTCCTTCATTTAAAATGGACGGGTACGAAAGAACATGGAGAAAATCAGCTCTCACTGTCTGCAAGTGAAGTGGTAGCCAAGGCTCATGACGTTTTAAAAGAAAAAAAATAGCATGTATGATGAGACATGTCAGGGGGTGCCTCGGAACCATGGTTTCGGGACATCCCCTTCAATTTGTGTGATTGGCGATATATGTCGACGGATGATCAAATTGTACATAATAGTGAATAATAATTGATGAAATAAATTGCACAATAATGTAGATTTCAGTAACATTAAATATACGGGGCATTTGACAAAAAGTGTGAGGTGTCATATGAATAAAGGACAAAGACATATTAAAATTCGTGAAATTATTACAAGCAACGACATTGAAACACAAGATGAACTTGTGGACATTTTAAAAAATCAAGGCTTTAATGTTACTCAGGCAACGGTTTCACGTGACATTAAAGAATTACATTTAGTAAAAGTTCCATTGATGGATGGACGTTATAAATATAGTTTACCGGCTGACCAGCGTTTTAATCCTTTACAGAAGCTCAAAAGAGGATTGATGGATGCGTTTGTCAAAATTGATGCGGCTGGGCATATGCTTGTCATGAAAACATTGCCTGGGAACGCCAATGCCATCGGTGCGCTTATTGATCATTTAGACTGGGAGGAAATTTTGGGGACGATTTGCGGAGATGATACATGCCTCATTATTTGCCGAACGCCAGAAGACACAAAAGTTATTTCAGATCGCTTTATAGAAATGTTGTAGAAGGTGTGAATTGCTTTGTTAGCTGAACTGTCGATTAAGAACTTTGCCATTATTGAATCTTTGGCCATCTCGTTTGAACGAGGATTAACGGTCCTCACAGGAGAAACAGGTGCTGGAAAATCGATTATTATTGATGCCATCCATTTATTAGTGGGAGGACGCGGCTCCGCGGAATTTGTCCGTCATGGAACGTCGAAGGCGGAAATTGAAGGATTATTTCTCTTAGATGAACATCATCATGCGTGCCGAGAAAAAGCGGAGCAATTAGGGATTGATGTGGAAGATAATATGATTATTTTGCGCCGTGACATTACAACAAACGGAAAAAGCGTTTGCCGGGTAAATGGGAAGCTTGTCACATTGGCCATTTTAAGAGAGATTGGGCAAACATTGGTGGATATTCATGGCCAGCATGAACACCAGGATTTAATGAATGAAGATCGTCATCTATCGTTATTGGACCAATATGGAGGCACTGAGATAGAAAAAGCGCTAACGGAGTATCAGGCTTTGTACGACAAATATCTCGGATTGAAAAAGCAACTGGATAAATTGACGGAAAACGAGCAACAAATGGCGCATCGTTTAGATTTAATTCAGTTTCAGTTGGAAGAGATTCGGGCAGCTAATTTAGTGCCAGATGAAGATAGACAGCTCATGGATGAACGAATGAAAATTTCCAACTTCGAAAAAATTTATCATGCTCTCCAAGATGCGTACAATGCCCTTCATGGAGAACAGCGAGGTCTTGACTGGATTGGTCTTGCGATGAATCATACAGAAGAGATTTCTCATTTGGAGCCGACGTATGGCGAAATTGCCGAAAGTGTGTCTAATAGCTTTTACCAGTTGGAAGACATGTCTTATAAAATTCGACAGCAACTAGACATGTTAGAGTATGATCCGAAACGTCTTGATTTTATTGAAGCAAGGCTGAATGAAATTAACCATTTGAAGCGAAAATACGGACAAACGGTAGAAGATATTTTAACATATGCATCCGTGATTGAAGATGAGGTTGACACGATTCAAAACCGAGACACACATGTGTCGAAAATTAAAGAGCAACTTGAGAGTGTGGCAAAAGATTTACTTGTGGAAGCTCGCCATTTATCAAAGTTAAGGAAGAAATTAGCAGGTGACTTAACAGAAAGCATTCACCGCGAGTTGAAAGAGCTTTATATGGCAAAAACCGTCTTCCATGTTGAAATTTCTAAGAAAACAGGTTCTTTTGATGATGTGGTATTAGATGGAGAACCGGTGAAGTTTGGTAAAGATGGAATTGACGTGGCGGAATTTCACATTTCCACAAACCCTGGAGAGCCGCTTAAACCGCTTGCAAAAGTGGCATCAGGTGGAGAACTCTCGCGCATTATGCTCGCGCTAAAAAGTATTTTTTCCGAGCATCAAGGTGTAACGTCCATCATTTTTGATGAGGTGGATACAGGCGTAAGCGGACGTGTGGCTCAATCCATTGGGGAAAAGATTTATCGTATTGCATGCGGGTCCCAAGTGTTGTGTATTTCCCATTTGCCTCAAGTAGCTGCTATGGCGGATACGCACTTGTTCATCGCCAAAGAAGTGATTGGGGAGCGAACGAGAACATCGGTTAAGCCGCTTTCCTTAGGGGAAAAAGTACGGGAAATTGGCCGGATGATTGCAGGTGTGGAAATTACAGATTTAACGAAAGCGCATGCAAAAGAGCTGTTGTCGCTTGCATCGCAAATAAAGCAAACTTGTTAAGCTAGGTTTGGTACACATACAGAAAGAAAAAGGCGGTTTGAGAGGACATTATTCCCTTTTTGAGTCGCTTTTTTCTTATTATTTAGCTTTTCCTATAAAGAATGAATCTTTCTGAATATCCCTCTCTTTTCGCTCAAATGAAGTTATAAATGAACAGAAAGAAGGCAACATTAAAACTGTAGCCAGAAATGGATGGTGTGGGGTAGGAAGCGAGGAGAGTGGATGAAAGAAATGCTAAATAGATACAGAAAGATGATAGGCGTTATTCTCCTTGTTTCGCTCATAAGTTTAGGCTTTTTTCCAAGTATTCGTCACTACGTCAGTATTCCAAAGCATCTTGTATTGTTTGAAGGACAAACCGAAATGGTTTCCCATGCCCTGCCGGTAGCGGCACAACCTAAAGAACAAGCTGTATATACGATGAATAGAGAAGACAATGCACAGCTTACAATCTCGGGAAATCAATTTGGGAAAGAAGAACTCATGTTGGAATTGGCGGGTATTCCTATAAAAAAAGTAAACGTCGATGTCTTGCCGGATTTTAAGGTGATTCCGGGAGGGCAATCAATAGGTGTACGTCTCAATTCCCGCGGTGTACTAGTTGTAGGTTACCATCAGGTTGATACAAAAGAAGGAAAAAAATCACCTGGTGAAATTGCCGGTATTCAAGTTGGCGATATGATTACAACGATTAACGGAACAAAAATTGAACAAATGAGTGATGTAACGCCATTTGTTCAAGCGGCCGGAAAAACAGGGAAGCCGCTGAATCTGGTCGTCATACGAGATCAAAAAGAGTTTCGTACGAAGCTTTTCCCTTTAAAAGACAAGCAAGAATATGCATATCGCATCGGGTTGTATATTCGTGATTCAGCAGCGGGAATCGGCACGATGACTTTCTATGATCCAATTTCTAAAAAATATGGGGCATTAGGTCATGTTATTTCAGATATGGACACGAAAAAACCGATTGTTGTTGAAAACGGCCAAATTATGAAGTCTACGGTTACGTCTATTGAAAAAGGAAGCAATGGCGTACCTGGAGAAAAGTTAGCAAGGTTTTCGGCAGATAAAAATATTATTGGTAATATTACACGAAATAGTCCTTTTGGCATTTTCGGCAAACTCAATCAATCAATCCAAAATGGAAGACTGGATCAACCAATGCCAATTGCTTTGTCTCATCAAGTAAAAGAAGGACCCGCGAAAATTTTAACCGTTGTGAATGATGACCGAGTCGAGGAATTTGATGTTCAAATTGTCAGTACGGTTCCTCAAAAATTTCCTGCAACGAAAGGAATGGTTATAAAAATAACCGACCCAGAATTGCTCGAAAAAACAGGCGGTATTGTTCAAGGGATGAGTGGAAGTCCTATCATTCAAGACGGAAAAGTCATCGGGGCTGTCACACATGTTTTCGTCAATGATCCTACCTCGGGGTATGGAGTTCATATTGAGTGGATGCTGAATGAGGCGGGAATTGATATTTATAAACAAGATGAGAAAAAGGCGAGCTAACAGAGTTCGTCTTTTTCTTTTTTCTTTTTGCATGTATAATAAAGTGATTTCCTTTTTTCGAAAAAACGTTCGCGTCGAAAAAAGGAGAAAAACAGAGAAAACAGTAGGAATTTTAAGAAATGGACTTTTTTCCAAAAAAATAAAGGAAATTTTGTTGCATTGTCGAAATCATCATTTAGAATAAAAGATAGGATAAATGCGAGGATTACAGGGATTGAGGAGGAATCTGTTGTGAAAAAAATTAAGGTTTGTTTAGTGGATGACAACAGAGAGTTAATCGGACTTCTAGAAGATTATATTTCAGCACAGGATGATATGGAAGTAATTGGGGTTGCGTATAACGGTCAAGAATGCTTATCAATGTTGCGAGATAAAGATCCGGATGTGCTCGTATTAGACATTATCATGCCTCATTTGGACGGGTTGGCAGTCTTAGGTCAAGTGAAAGAAATGAAGAAAGAAAACTATCCAAATGTCATTATGTTAACAGCTTTTGGCCAAGAAGATGTTACGAAAAAAGCAGTGGATTTAGGAGCATCTTACTTTATTTTAAAGCCGTTTGATATGGAAAACCTTGTGAACCATATTAGACAAGTGAATGGCCAGTCTTCGTCTGTTTTAAAGCGCTCTAGTTCTCTGTCATCATCAGTAAGAATGCCGCGAGAAGGGAAATCCAACAATTTGGATGCGAATATTACAAGTATTATCCATGAAATTGGTGTTCCGGCCCACATTAAAGGCTATTTATATTTACGCGAAGCTATTTCGATGGTGTACAAAGATATTGAGCTACTTGGGTCTATCACGAAAGTGTTATATCCAGATATCGCTAAAAAATATAACACGACAGCAAGCCGTGTAGAACGTGCAATTCGTCATGCGATTGAAGTAGCATGGAGCCGTGGAAACATTGATTCTATCTCATCCCTTTTCGGTTATACCGTCAGCATGACAAAAGCAAAGCCGACGAATTCCGAATTCATCGCCATGGTAGCGGATAAATTACGTTTGGAGCATAAAGCTTCTTGAGAGGGTAAGGAATAAAGAGAAGTTAACGGGTACAGACAAAGACCTGATTTTACTCAGGTCCTTTTGAAAGAGCGTTTACAATATAAGATCGATGTTATGTGAACTCCTGATGTTTTAGGAGTTTTTGTAATGGATGATTAGATGGTGAGTCTAGGGGCGAAATAGATGTGAATATTTCCGCTTTTAGGACTCACTTTTTTGTTCGTCATCCTGATTTAAGGTAGCCATTTTTTGCAGCAAAATATGCTGGGGCATGTGCATTAATTGTTCCAATGGAATATTTAAAGCTTCTGCTAATTTAACCGCTGTTTCAGGAGAAAGCTGTAAAGGTCTCACGTGTGACCCTCCTTTCGAATGGGAAATGTACATGTAAGTATAGCAAATATTTTGTAAAAGAAAAGGGGTTATCCGGTAAAAATAGAATGATTCATACGAAAGTAAAGGGAGGTTGACCAATGGAAATATACGGCCATCGAGGGGCAGCCGGAACTTTCCCTGAAAATACAATGGTTTCATTTCAGGCGGCTGCGAAAGCGGGAGCGGATGGAATTGAATTAGATGTACATATGTCAAAAGATGGTGAGCTTATTGTCATTCACGATGAAAAGGTAGATCGAACAACGAATGGGACGGGATATGTAAAAGATTTAACGTATGCACAAATTCGAAAACTAGATGCTAGCTACAAGTTTAAAGGGAAGTATGGCAAATGTCCTGTACCGACGTTGCGAGAAGTATTGGAATGGGCGGCCGCGATTTCTTTAAAAGTAAACATTGAACTAAAGAATAATGTGTTTGAATATTCATCTTTGGAAACGAAGGTTATGGATTTGTTATATGAGTTGAATATGAAAGAGCTTGTGGTGTTGTCTTCGTTTAATCATAACAGTATGGCACGGGTTGTTAGTTTGGGTGAGGATGTGGAAACGGCGATTCTCTATTCTATGCAGTTATTTGAGCCGTGGAACTATGCTAAAAACATGTGTGTAAAGGGGCTTCATCCTAATTATCGAACAGTTAATGATATTGTTGTTTATGGTGCGCATAGCGAGCAATTAGCAGTGCGTCCTTATACGGTCAATGACGAAGAGGTGATGAAACAGCTTTATCTTATTGGCTGTGATGCTTTAATTACGGATTATCCGGAAAAGGCTTGTAAGCTGTTTAAACCATCTAAATGAAAAAGGGAGAGCTGAAAAGAGTAAAAAATAACTCTTTTCAACTGCTCCCAGAAAAGCCTCGTTACGGAAATCGGATGATTTGCTGACGAGGCTTTTTCATAACGAATGGTGTATGAAAGGAACTTAATATTTGCCGGCCTGCTCTTTTTTTTGAAATTTTTCTTGAACTTTATTTTTTTTGCGGTCTCGATGAAGAATAAAGCCAGCGACAAAGCCGAGACCGAGCAGAAAGAAAAGAAGACCAGCGGTAAACTGGAGGAATAGAGAGGGAAACGGGGGCTGAAGAAGACCAAATACCATATCTCTCATTAATTTAATCCCATATGCAGCTAACGCTCCTGGAATGAGCAGTACAATTAAGGCAATGATTCGAATCATGGGCTCATAAATCCTTTCTTCAAAAAATGTCCTTCAACTGAATCATATAAGAACGATAGAATTTGTCAAGGGAGATTTTTCAGTGTAAAAAGATAAGGAGTGTACCGTGTAAACAATGCCGAATCGTAACACAGAGGTAAAAACAAATCGCAATAAGATGATAGGTGGTTGAGTATGCAAAAAGTAGTAGTGATTGGGGCTGGAAAATGCGGCTTAGCTATTTTAAAAATTATGCTTGAAACTGACACGCTGGAAGTCTGTGCAGTCGTGGATAAAGAAGAGAGTGCTCCAGCAATGAAGTTGGCGCAGCAATATAACATTGCCACTGGAACGGACTGGCGCATGTTTTTGAACGATGACATTGATATTGTCGTAGAAGCGACAGGCAGTCCGGTAATAGTTGAGGAGCTTCAATTGGTGCGCCATCCAAAGATGATTATCGTTCCAAGAGAGGTGGCATTCAGTATAGCAGTACTGATGGATGAAAAAGAAGCGCTTATTCGTACTTTGAAAGACCAGTCGTTTAAGCATGATCTTATTTTTAATTCTATTCGTGACGGCATGATTGTCATCGACCAAACAGGAACCATTACACTTTTTAATCGAGCAGCAGAAAGTATGACAGGCTATAAGAGTGAAGAGGCGGTAGGGAAACATATTCATGAATGGATTCCGAGTAGTCAATTGCCTGATATTTTACAAACGAGAAAAATGGATAGAAACCAGGAGTTTCTTTTGCAAAATGGCCGGAAAATTATTACTTCACGCATGCCGATGATTGATGAAGATGGTGAGTTATTTGGAGCATTTTCTCTTTTTAAAGATATTACGGAAATTGTGAATTTAGCGGAAGAAGTAACAAATCTAAAAGAGATTCAGACAATGCTTGAGGCAATTATCCAATCGTCCGAAGAAGCGATTTCGGTTGTCGATGAACAGGGGCGGGGAATTTTAATTAATCCAGCTTATACAAAATTAACAGGACTGCATGAAAAAGATGTGATTGGAAAACCTGCAGCTACCGATATTTCTGAAGGAGAAAGCGTGCATATGAAGGTGCTGAAAACCCGAAGACCTATGCGGGGTGTCAGGATGAAGGTGGGGCAGAAACGAAAAGATGTCATTGTCAATGTTGCCCCTATTATTGTTGACGGCAAATTGAAAGGTAGCGTTGGCGTTATTCATGATATGTCCGAAATCCAACTGCTTACAACGGAGTTAAATCGGGCGAGGCAAATTATTCGCACATTAGAAGCAAAATATTCTTTTGAAGATATTCTCGGTACATCAGACGAATTCAGACTGGCAGTTGAGCAAGCGAAATTAGGGGCCAATACACCTGCTACTGTCTTGTTGCGAGGCGAGTCAGGGACAGGAAAAGAATTATTTGCTCACGCTATTCATAATGCGAGTGATCGGAAATATAACAAATTTGTCCGGGTGAATTGTGCAGCTCTTTCTGAAACTTTATTAGAAAGCGAATTGTTTGGGTATGAGGATGGCGCTTTCTCTGGAGCTCGTCGGGGCGGAAAGCGAGGGTTATTTGAAGAAGCTAACAATGGCAGTATTTTCTTAGATGAGATTGGGGAATTATCCGCACATATGCAAGCGAAATTATTGAGGGTACTTCAAGAAGGTGAAATTGTTCGTGTCGGGGGGACGACACCTATTTCGATTAATGTCCGGGTCATCGCGGCCACCAATGTTAACTTAGAACGGGAGATGGCTTCAGGGAGGATAAGGGAAGATTTATATTATCGATTAAATAAAATCCCGATTCACATTCCTCCACTCCGTCAGCATAAAGAAGACATTGAGCAAATCGCTGGCCGGTTAATTACAAAAATTAATCAAGATTACGGCCGCAATGTAGAAGGTGTAACAAAGGGTGCTGTGGAACTACTTCAGCAATACGATTGGCCGGGAAATGTACGTGAGTTAGAAAATATGCTAGGCAGGGCGATGATTTATATGAATTATAATGAAGTATGGATTGATGTCCATCATATTCCCCCTTTGCAATCCTCTGTAACTAACCAGCGGGAGAATGTACAGGAATATAAAGAGGTGAGAGAACGCGAGACGTTAAGTTGTCTTGTGGAAAAATATGAAGCTAGTATTATTGCGGATGTTCTTCATAAATATAAAGGCAATAAGACGAAAACCGCTCAGCATTTAGGTATTTCCATTCGATCTTTATATTACAAGATTGAGAAATATAGAATTGAAGAAAAAAGCATGCAATAAATTGCACAGTCTGCAATTTATTGCATGCTTTTCTGCTGAAGAAACATGATAATAGACGGATAAAAGGTTTGGCATTGTTCTTGCATGATTATGAATAGAGAAAGACAGGGGAGACTATAAAGAAAACTTCCATCAGCAAGCAGGCTTATCCGTTGCCGGTGGAAATTGATATATCCCCAATCATTCATTAATCTGAGAGGAATGTTCTTTCACGGACTTTTGCGCATGACCTATTTAAAACAGCAGATGATAACGACAACCGGGAGGAATAAAAATGAAAATTTTTGAATATATGAAAGACTACGATTATGAACAATTGGTACTTTGCCAAGATGAGCAATCAGGATTAAAGGCGATTATTGCCATTCATGATACAACATTAGGTCCAGCGCTTGGAGGAACAAGAATGTGGACATATGAATCAGAAGAAGCGGCCATTGAAGACGCGCTTCGACTGGCAAGGGGCATGACGTATAAAAATGCTGCTGCAGGGTTGAATTTAGGCGGCGGAAAGACGGTTATTATTGGGGACCCTCGTACCGACAAAAATGAAGAGATGTTTCGAGCGTTTGGCCGTTACATTCAAGGACTAAACGGTCGTTATATTACAGCTGAGGATGTCGGCACAACGGTTGAAGATATGGATATTATTTATCAGGAAACAGACTATGTTACAGGGGTGTCTCCTGCGTTTGGGTCTTCTGGCAATCCTTCGCCTGTTACGGCTTACGGAGTATACAGAGGAATGAAGGCAGCCGTAAAAGAAGCGTTTGGCACGGATTCTCTTGAAGGCAAAAAGATTGCAGTACAAGGTGTAGGCAATGTGGCCTTTCATCTTTGCAAACATTTGCACGAAGAAGGTGCCAAGCTTATCGTGACAGATATTCAAAAAGAAGCTGTTCAACGTGCTGTTGAAACGTTTGGAGCGGTTGCGGTCGACCCACAAGACATATATGCCGTCGATTGTGATATTTATGCTCCGTGCGCATTAGGGGCGACAATTAATGATGTCACCATTCCACAGCTAAAAGCGAAAGTGATTGCAGGAGCAGCTAACAACCAGTTGCGAGAAGCGAAACATGGAGATCTCATTCATAATTTGGGAATTGTGTATGCGCCAGACTATGTTATTAATGCAGGAGGTGTCATCAATGTAGCTGATGAACTGTATGGCTACAATTATGAACGAGCGCTAAAGAAAGTGGAGGGAATTTACTCTAATATTGAGCGTGTCATTGAAATTGCAAAACGAGATAATATCCCAACGTATGCAGCGGCAGATCGGTTAGCGGAAGAACGCATCGAGCGAATGAGAAAATCGAGAAGTCAATTTTTGCAAAATGACCACCATGTTTTAAGCCGCCGACATAGTTAATATTCGTGTAAGAGGTATTTCAAGACTTAGGAGGATTCAAGTTGGATGCGAAAGGTTATCGGATTTTGGCACTTAACCCGAGTCGAACGTCTACAAAAGTAGGAGTATTTCAAAATGAACATTTACTCTTTGAACAAACCCTTTCTCACGACGGCGAGAGTTTAAGAAAATATAAAAATGTGATGGAACAGTGCGGGCTTCGAAAAGAAGCCATTCTTCATGCGCTTGACCGTGAAGGGATTAACTTATCAAAACTTGATGCTGTGTCCGCATGTGGAGGATTGGTGAGACCAGTAGAAGAAGGAGCGTATAAAATAAATGATGTTATGCTAAAGGATTTACAAGAGGGGGATGCTGGTCAGCATATTTCTAATTTAGGGGGAGTACTCGCGCATGAGATTGCCTCCGGATTGAACATTCCTTCTTTTATGGTTATTCCTGCTACGTTGGATGAACTGGAGCCTCTCGCCCGTTTATCGGGCTTGCCGGCTGTTAAACGAAAAAGTACTTTTCACGCCTTCCATCAAAAGGCTGCGGCGAAGAAAGCTGCGGAAGCAATCGATAAACCGTATAAAGAGTTAAATTTAATAGTTGTTCATATGGGAGAAGAAGTGACCGTTGGTGTACATAAACGAGGCAAAGTGGTTAATGTAAGCAACGGTTTGGACGGAGAAGGACCGTTTAGCTTGAGTTGTACTAGAGACGTTCCAGTAGGTGAGTCGGTGACGCTCTGTTACTCGGGTCAATATGACTGTGAAGACATGCTGTCGAGTAAGGGGGGGCTCGCTAGATATATGGGGACCATCAATGTGCAGGAAGTAGAGACCCTCATAGCGAAAGGAAGTCATACAGCGCGGGTCGCATTTGAAATAATGGCTTACCAAATAGCCAAAGAAATTGGGGCGGCAAGTACGGTCGTTTTCGGAAGAGTGGATGCCATTGTGCTGACAGGAACTTTCGTGCATGCTAAAAGTTTTGTTCAGCTAATTCGCAGCAGGGTCGATTGGATTGCCGATGTGGCTGTTTATCCAGTTGAAAACGAACTCCAGTCACTTGCTGAGGGCACTTTGCGTGTGCTCCGAGGAGAAGAGCGTGTGAAAGTGTATGCAGAAAACAAAGAGAGTACCATTTTGTTTCATTGATTTAGGAGGGATGATGTTATGACAGTCGAGTATGATCTTGCTGTCCTCGGAGGGGGAACAGGAGGATATGTAGCGGCAATTCGAGCTGCCCAGCTTGGGTTAACGGTAGCGGTTATCGAGAAACGGCATCTAGGAGGGACTTGTCTGCATGCCGGATGTATTCCAAGTAAGGCCTTTTTGAGAAGCGCAGAAGTGTATGCGACTGCGAAAAAAGCAGGGCAGTACGGGGTGTTGACAGGGGATGTACGCTTAAATTTCTTGAAAGTGCAAGAGAGAAAACAAGCCATTATTGATCAACTACACAAAGGGATTCGTCATTTGATGAACAAAGGGAAAATTGATGTGTATGAAGGGTTTGGGAGAATTTTAGGTCCTTCCATTTTTTCGCCAATGCCTGGGACGATTTCGATTGAGATGAATAACGGGGAAGAAAATCAAATGATTTTACCAAAACAAGTACTGATTGCGACAGGTTCAAGGCCGAAAACATTGCCTGGACTGAATGTGGATGGCACATATGTGATGACTTCTGATGAAGCTCTTCAAATGTCTGAACTTCCCGATTCAATAGTTATTATAGGCGGAGGCGTCATTGGCGTAGAATGGGCTTCCATGCTACAAGACTTTGACGTGAAAGTTACCATCTTAGAGTACAGCAATCGCATTTTACCGACTGAAGATATGGAAATATCAAAAGAGATGGAGCGACTGTTGACAAAGAAAGGCGTTAAGGTCGTAACAGGTGCGAAAGTTCTTCCGGAAACATGTGTTGTTCAAGATGGAATTGTCATTCAAGCAGACATTGCCGGAGAAACAAAGGAATTCAAAGCGGATAAATTGCTTGTGTCTGTTGGAAGGCAAGCAAATATTGAGAACATTGGCTTAGACAACACAGAGATTGTCATTGAGAACGGAGTCATTCAAACGAATACATCCTATCAAACGAAAGAATCTCATATTTATGCCATTGGCGATGTTATTGGCGGAATGCAACTTGCCCATGTGGCTGCTCATGAAGGAATTGTGGCAGTGGAGCATATGGCAGGAAAAGAGCCCGCCCCTTTGAAATATGAAATGATTGCAAAATGCGTTTATAGCAGTCCGGAAGTGGCGAGTATAGGATTAACGGAACAAGAAGCGCTAGAGAAAGGGTATCAAATCAAGATAGGAAAATTTCCGTTTCAAGCGGTCGGAAAAGCTTTAATTCACGGAGATGCGTCTGGATTTGTTAAAATTGTGGCGGATGAGAAGACAGAAGATTTATTGGGTGTCCATATGATTGGTCCGAATGTCACCGATTTAATTTCAGAAGCGGCGCTCGCTAAAGTGCTCGATGCGGTGCCATGGGAGATTGGCCATACGATTCATCCGCATCCGAGTTTATCGGAGGCTGTAGGAGAGGCAGCGCTCGCGGTTGATGGAAACGCTATTCATTTTTAAGGAGATTAAAGGAGGAGATGACAATGAAACGTCATGAGCAGCTTGGATTACAAGATCAACAAGTAATCGAGATGTACAAAACAATGCTGTTGGCCCGAAAGATTGATGAACGGATGTGGCTGTTGAATCGAGCGGGGAAAATTCCATTTGTAATTTCTTGCCAAGGTCAGGAGGCTGCTCAAGTGGGGGCTGCTTTTGCGCTAGACAGAAAAAAAGATTATGTTCTCCCTTACTATCGGGATATGGGAGTCGTATTGGCGTTTGGACAGACCGCAAAAGAGTTAATGCTGTCTGGATTCGCTAAAATGGAAGATCCGAATTCTGGTGGACGTCAAATGCCTGGACATTTTGGAAGTAAACAAAATCGAATTGTGACAGGCTCGTCTCCTGTTACGACACAAGTACCACATGCGGTAGGAATTGCGCTTGCCTCCAAAATGGAAGGAAAGGATTTCGTCAGCTTTGTAACGTTCGGTGAAGGCTCCTCGAATCAAGGAGATTTCCATGAAGGAGCCAACTTTGCAGGTGTTCATAAGCTCCCAGTTATTTTTATGTGTGAAAACAATAAGTACGCCATTTCTGTTCCGATTGAAAAGCAGCTTGCTTGCGAAAAAGTATCAGATCGTGCGATTGGCTATGGCATGCCTGGTGTCACCGTTGACGGGACCAATCCGCTTGATGTATATGAAGCGGTCAAAGAGGCAGCTGACCGGGCGCGAAATGGGGAAGGACCAACGTTAATTGAAGCGGTTTCTTATCGGTTGACAGCTCATTCGAGCGATGATGACGACCGTGCTTACCGCGCAGAAGAAGAGCGTTCGGAAGCGAAGAAAAATGATCCGCTTGGTAAGTTTGCAGCGTATTTAAAAGAGGCTGGGCTTTTAACAGCTGAATTGGAAGAAGAGCTTATGGCGGAAGTGGCATCCATTGTGGATGAAGCGACGGAATATGCGGAAAATGCCTCTTATGCGAAAGCAGAAGAGGCATTGAAATACGTATATGGAGAGTGAGGAGGAGAGAAAATGCCAGTTATTTCTTATATAGATGCTGTTACGATGGCGATTAGAGAAGAGATGGAGAGAGATTCAAAAGTGTTTGTGCTTGGAGAGGACGTTGGGCGAAAAGGGGGCGTATTTAAAGCGACGAACGGATTGTATGAACAATTTGGTGAACAGCGGGTAATGGATACCCCGTTAGCTGAATCAGCCATTGTCGGGGTAGGAGTTGGAGCCGCCATGTACGGGATGCGCCCGATTGCAGAAATTCAATTTGCTGATTTCATTATGCCAGCTGTTAACCAAATCGTATCAGAAGCAGCAAGAATCCGATACCGTTCCAACAATGACTGGAATTGTCCGATTACCATTCGAGCACCATACGGAGGTGGGGTACATGGAGCGCTCTATCATTCACAGTCTGTTGAAGCGATGTTTGCTAACCAGCCTGGATTGAAAATCGTCATGCCGTCAACACCGTATGATGTAAAAGGTTTGTTAAAAGCAGCGATTCGCGATGAAGACCCTGTTTTGTTTTTCGAGCATAAGCGTGCATACCGGCTCATTAAAGGAGAAGTTCCTCAAGAGGATTATGTTCTGCCAATTGGCAAAGCAGATGTGAAGCGAGAAGGAGATGACATTACAGTGATCACATACGGATTATGTGTTCACTTTGCGTTGCAAGCAGCAGAAAAGCTAGCTGCTGACGGCATTTCCGCTCATATTCTTGATTTGCGTACAGTGTATCCATTAGACCAGCAGGCCATCATTGAAGCTGCCTCTAAAACAGGGAAAGTATTGCTCATTACAGAGGATAATAAAGAAGGCAGCATTATAAGTGAAGTAGCTGCTATTATTGCTGAGCATTGTTTATTTGACCTGGATGCACCGATTAAACGATTGGCTGGACCGGATATTCCTGCCATGCCATATGCACCGACGATGGAAAAGTTTTTTATGGTCAATCCAGATAAAGTAGAAAAAGCGATGCGAGAATTGGCAGAGTTTTAACAAGGGAGGTTTTGTAGATGGGGATTGAAAAACTGACAATGCCTCAGCTCGGAGAAAGTGTAACAGAAGGTACTATTAGTAAATGGCTCGTATCAGCGGGTGATCATGTGAATAAATATGATCCGATTGCGGAAGTCATGACAGATAAGGTCAATGCTGAAATTCCTTCATCTTTTACTGGCGTTGTAAAAGAGCTAGTCGTTCAGGAAGGGGATACGTTAGCAGTAGGAGAAGTCATTTGTGTGATGGAGACCGAAGGCAGCGACTCAAGTGTCCCTCTTGAAGAAAAGCGTGAAGAAGTGAAAAAATCCGATAGCGAAAAGGACACCTCACAAAAAAGACGATATTCTCCAGCTGTTTTAAAAATGGCACAAGAACATGCGCTTGATTTGGAACAGATTGAAGGGACGGGTGCCGGTGGAAGAATTACGAGAAAAGATGTGCTAAAGGCAATTGAAACAGGTCATCGTTCTGCAGTGAGGCCCGTTTCCGCACAACAGGAAGAACAAACGGTCATGCCAAAAGCGGTTCCTCCGAAGCGTGCTGAGTTTCAGTCGAGTGCTCCAGCTGCTTTTGTACAAGAAGGGGATAAAGAGATTCCAGTGTCTCCTGTTCGTAAGGCTATTGCTTCTAATATGGTTCGAAGTAAACAGGAAGTTCCACATGCCTGGATGATGGTAGAAGTAGATGCGACTGATTTAGTAAACTATCGAAATGCTGTGAAAGACGAGTTCAAGCAAAAAGAAGGATTCAACCTTACGTATTTTGCTTTCTTTATCAAAGCAGTCGCGCAAGCGTTAAAAGAATTTCCGCAAATGAATGCTACATGGGCTGGAGACACCATTATTCAAAAGCGAGATATTCATCTTTCCATAGCTGTTGCTACAGACGATGCTTTATTTGTGCCTGTCATTAAGCATGCAGACGAAAAGACGATTAAAGGATTGGCGCGGGAAATATCGGAACTGGCGGGCAAAGTGCGTGGGGGAACCTTACGTCCTGAAGATATGCAGGGCGGTACCTTTACGGTTAATAATACCGGTTCGTTTGGCTCTGTCCAGTCAATGGGTATTATTAATTATCCGCAAGCAGCCATTTTACAAATTGAATCAATTGTTAAGCGACCTGTCGTCATGAATAACGGGATGATTGCTGTGAGAGATATGGTCAACTTATGCTTATCGCTTGATCACCGAGTGCTTGATGGCTTGATTTGCGGTCGATTTTTAGCAAGAGTAAAAGAGATTATTGAAGCGATTTCACCTGATCGTACCTCCATCTATTAGAAATCGGAAAGACACTCGCTTGTCTATAAGATGTCCATGAAAAATGTTACGCTCGGAACCCTTTATGTGTGTAAACATATAAAGGGTCTTTTTCTGTCTGGATTTGTCCATTGATATGTTGAGGTCAATTGTATTAAGATGGAAATAGATAAGATTTAAATTTTTCTGACTATTAAAGGCGGAGGAGAGATGGAATGAAACGAGCAAGCGAAGTATCGTTTGATGACTTTTCGGTTTTGAGTGCAGAAGAGTGGGTGAAAGAAGTGGAACGAACATTAAAAGGAAAAGGTGTTGATTCACTTTCTACTACTACTTATGAAGGGATTGTTTTGAAACCGCTTTATTTAGCAGAAGACATCGTATCCTCTATCCATCTTGACGATTTGCCTGGTGAAAGGTCCCTTGTGAGGGGAAGTCATCCGGCAGGCTATACAGAAAAATCATGGGAAGTTGCTCAAGAAATTAATCATCCAGTTGTGAAAGAAGCAAATCGTTTAGCTGTATCAGGTTTGAAAAGCGGACAAACTATGCTTGGGATTCAGCTAGATCAAGCAACGAGACAAGGGATTGATGTTGGTAAAGCTTCTTTATCTCAAATTGGCGATGGTGTTTCCATCAGTTGTTTGCAGGATATAGAAGTGTTATTTCAAAATGTTGATCTCGAAACGATTCCTCTTCATACAGTGACGAATTTCACTGTATTACCGTTTTTATCTTTGCTGGCGGCTTATGTGAAAAAAAGGGGGTATTCCTTACAGGAAGTAAAGGGCGTCGTCGGAACTGATCCGCTTGCGTCGTTCGTTCAAAGCGGTTCTTCGCCTCTATCCCTTTCAGATATGTATGCTCATATGGCTGAAGCGGTAAAATGGGCTGTCTATCATGCTCCAAATCTTAAAACGGTCGTGATTGATGTTCATACATACCACGATGCAGGTGCGCATGCAGTTCAAGAACTAGCCTATTCAATTGCATCTGCTACTGAGTACATTGATGTCCTTTTAAAGAAAGGGTTGTCTCTCCACGAAATTTTACCTCAGCTTTCATTTACGTTTGGCGCAGGTTCTCATTTATTTATGGAAAGTGCCAAGCTGCGTGCCTTCAAAATGTTATGGACTAAAATGATTACTGCCTTTGGTGGCCATAGCGAACAACATAAACCGTATATTCATGCGAAAACATCCAGAACAACCAAAACAAAATATGATGCTCATACGAATATGCTCCGCTCTACTGTTGAAGCGTTTGCGGCGGTGGTTGGAGGAGTTGATAGTCTTCATGTCACGCCATTTGATGCTTTGCTAGAACCTTCTAACGAATTCTCTCAGCGGATGGCTCGCAATGTTCAGCTTATTTTAAAGGAAGAAGCGTATTTAACAAAAGTGATTGATCCTTCAGGAGGGTCATGGTATGTTGAGGCGCTAACAAGTGATCTTGCGGAGAAAGCGTGGCATTTATTTCAGGAGATTGAGGAAAGAGGTGGCATGTCCGCGGCGTTAAAGAAAGGGTTTATTCAACAAGAGCTAAACAAGGTCGTGCAAAAGCGGAACAAGGATATTCAGACACGCCGTCATCGTATTGTAGGAGTTACCCATTACGTTCAAACAACGGAACGTTTATCAGCGAAAAGAACGTTTAATCGAACTGCTTTTCATGAGCAACGCCTTCGCCAATGGAAATCAATGTCCGATGAATCGGGAACCATCGACAGTACTACGATGCAAGCCTTTATTAAAGCGGCAGAAAAAGGCGCAAGTATTGGCTCTTTAATGGAGCATATGGCTGGATTCTCTTACTCTGAAAAGGTGGAGCCCATTTCGAGCTGGCGCAAAAGCGAGGAGCTGGAGGAATGGCGGGAGAAAGTAGAGAACATGCAAGAAGAGGGGCGTCTGCCCGAAACGATTTTCTTCTGTTTATTAGGTGAGGAAAAGGAATGCAAAGCTCGCATTACGCTTGCTCAATCTGTTTTTCAGACAGGAGGTTTTCTTATTGAACAAGGTCCGCCGCTGCTTTCGCCTGCTGAAGCAGTTGCCTTGTGTAACGAGCAGCAAGGAGACATAATCGTCCTTTGTGGAACAGATGAACATTATGAAAAAACAGGTGCAGAAATGGTTCGCAAGCTTACGGCGAGTGGCAAGCATGTGTATCTCGCAGGGAACGTATCAGATGAACAAGCTTTTTTGTTTAGAGGAGAAGGTGCCAAAGGCATTATTAACTCTGATACGAACGTTATCTTGCTTTTAAATGAATTGCTGAATGTTATGGAGGGGAACTGAATGTACGAAAAACCCGATTTTACGCAAATTCCATTTCATCAACAGCTAGATACAACAGCACACATCTCAAAAAAAGAATCGCATAATGAGGATGTATCTGTTTTCCAAACGAATGAGCAAATTGCCATTAAGCCGCTTTATAGAAAAAAAGATACGCAAGCGTTCCGTTTTACTCAATTTTTGCCGGGGTTGCCTCCGTTTTTGCGGGGACCGTATCCAACGATGTATGTAAATCGTCCATGGACAATTCGGCAATATGCAGGTTATTCGACAGCAGAGGAAAGCAATGCTTTTTATCGGCGCAACTTGGCAGCGGGTCAAAAAGGATTATCTGTTGCGTTTGACCTTGCCACCCATCGCGGTTATGATTCTGATCATCCGCGGGTAGTGGGGGATGTGGGGAAAGCAGGAGTGGCGATTGATTCGATTTTAGATATGAAGGTGTTATTTGAGGGCATTCCGTTAGATCAAATGTCTGTTTCTATGACGATGAATGGTGCAGTCCTTCCGGTTATGGCTTTTTACATCGTGACCGCAGAAGAACAAGGAGTGAAACAGGCGCAACTTTCAGGGACCATTCAAAATGACATTTTAAAAGAATACATGGTACGGAATACGTATATTTACCCGCCTGAGATGTCTATGCGTATCATTGCGGATATTTTTCAATATACGTCCCAATATATGCCGAAGTTCAACAGTATCAGCATTTCAGGCTATCATATGCAAGAGGCGGGTGCTCCTGCTGATTTGGAACTTGCTTATACACTGGCAGACGGACTGGAATATGTCCGAACAGGTTTAAAAGCTGGTATTTCAATTGATTCGTTTGCCCCTCGGTTGTCCTTTTTTTGGGCTATTGGGATGAATTATTTCATGGAAGTCGCCAAAATGAGAGCTGCTCGTCTTTTATGGGCAAAATTGATGAAGTCATTTGATCCTCAAAATAAAAAATCGCTCGTCTTACGAACACATTCACAAACATCAGGCTGGAGCTTAACGGCACAGGACCCTTACAACAATGTTGCTCGTACGTGTGTAGAAGCCTTGGCAGCGGCGTTAGGGCATACACAATCGCTTCATACGAATGCTCTTGATGAAGCAATTGCGCTTCCGACTGATTTTTCAGCCCGAATTGCTCGGAATACCCAGCTCTATTTACAGGACGAAACGGGAATTTGTCATGTAATTGACCCGTGGGGCGGCTCTTATTATGTTGAGACGTTAACAAATGAATTGATGAATCGTGCGTGGGGGCATATGCAAGAGATTGAGGAGCTTGGAGGAATGGCTAAGGCGATTGAAACGGGAATCCCGAAAATGAGAATTGAGGAAGCGGCCGCAAGACGCCAAGCGAAAATTGATTCAGGTGTAGAAACGATTATTGGTGTGAATCAACATCGCGTTCATAATGAACAACCGCTCGATATTTTAGATATTGACAATACGGCGGTTCGGTTGAAGCAAATGCAACGTTTAGAAAAATTGCGAACATCACGGAATGATGCAGACGTTAACAGAGCATTAAATGCTATTACGGAGGCCGCTGAAACGGGTGAAGGCAATTTATTAGCACTCTCGGTGGAAGCGGCCCGTGCAAGAGCATCGCTTGGAGAGATTTCTGCTGCAATTGAAAAAGTCGCGAAACGCCACACGGCTACCATCCGTTCCATCAGCGGTGTATATAGCTCAGAATTTGCATATGAGGAACAAATTAAAGATGTGCAGGCAATGACAGTCCGTTTTTCAGAAGAAGAGGGACGACGCCCGCGGATTTTAATCGCTAAGATGGGGCAGGATGGACACGATCGAGGCGCGAAAGTGATTTCCACCGCTTTTGCGGATTTAGGGTTTGATGTCGACATTGGCCCTCTTTTTCAAACACCGGAAGAAACAGCGATGCAGGCAGTAGAAAATGATGTTCATGCAATCGGGATGAGTTCGCTTGCAGCGGGACATAAAACATTATTGCCTCAGTTAGTAGAGGAATTAAAAAAACATGGACGTGAGGACATTGTCGTCATCGTAGGAGGAGTCATTCCACAGCAAGATTATGATTTTCTGCTGGAAAACGGGGCGTCTGCTATTTTTGGTCCAGGTACCGTTATCCCTGATGCTGCGAAACAAGTGCTGTTTGAAATTAGAAAACGAATCGGCTATGAGGAAACGGAGTGGCACGATGAGACGAGAGAAAACAATTGAAGAGTATGTAGAGGGGATTTTGAGGCAGGACCGGGCAACGCTTGCTCAAGCAATTACGCTTATTGAAAGCAATGCGCCCCGCCATTTCCAAAAGGGGCAGCACGTTCTCAAATCGCTCGCTCCTTATACCGGGAAATCTGTCCGTATTGGCATAACCGGAGTACCGGGAGCAGGGAAAAGCACGTTTATTGAAGCGTTAGGTCTGCATATATGCGAATTAGGACATAAAGCAGCCGTGTTAGCTGTCGACCCAAGCAGTACGATTACGGGAGGAAGTATTTTAGGAGATAAAACGAGAATGGAAGGACTGTCTCGTCATCCTTCTGCTTTTATTAGACCTTCTCCATCTCAAGGAACATTAGGTGGCGTGCATCGAAAAACGAGAGAGTCGATTCTTCTTTGTGAAGCAGCAGGGTTTGATGTTATCATCATCGAAACGTTGGGGGTCGGGCAAGGTGAAACTATTGTAAAAGAGCTGGTCGATGTCTTTTTGCTTTTAGTATTAACGGGAGCGGGCGATGACCTTCAAGGAATTAAAAAAGGAATTATGGAGCTGGCCGATGTCATTTGCATTAATAAAGCAGATGGTGACAATGCCGAAAAAGCGTTAGTGACGAAACAGGAGTATGAGACGATTGTTCATTTGCTCCAATCAACGACAAAAGGCTGGAACACAAAGGTGTTAACGTGCTCAGCTCTTTACGGGGAAAGAATCGAAGAAGTTTGGAGAACGCTGCAACAGTATATCACTCATTGTCGTCAGTATGATTTATTGACGGAAAAACGTGATAAGCAACTCAAGCATTGGCTTAAAGCGATGATTGCCGATTATTTACATGTATCGTTTTATGAAAAAGAAAGTATTAAAGAACTGCTCCCACTATTGGAAGCGCAAATGCTTCAAAAAGAAGTTACTGTTTCGGAAGCAGCAGAGCAGCTCATACAAATGTATGAACAAACGTAAAGAAACTCGGGAGTTGTGCAAATAAAAAAATCCACAGCGGAAATATCCTCATGCAGGAAGGTTTCCACTGTGGAACTCAGTTTGAGAACTGCTGCGTGCAGTTCCGTTTCAGGGTTAAGGTAAGGAAGTAGATGTAGTAGTGTTATTATTTCCGTTCACGAAGAAGATTAAACCATATTATGATAAATAATTTTGGTTGAAGTGACTGTCTTTTATGCAAAAGATTATTTATTTGAAAATGCTTACGTATCCTTGATATGATAGAAGCAACTTCCATGAATCATTGTGTTTAGTTTTTCATAGTCAGTCTAGTTCGTAATTCTGTTATATTACGTTTATAACATCAAGCAAAATAGAGGAGGCACCAAAATGAATATCGACTTCAATTTATTTATGAATGACGTGGTTAGACAAGCACGCCAAGAAATTAAGGCTGCTGGTTATACAGAGCTTACAACACCGGAAGAGGTGGAGGAAGCATTTAAAAAAGAGGGGACAACCCTTGTAATGGTTAATTCTGTTTGTGGTTGCGCAGGAGGTATCGCAAGACCAGCGGTGGCCCATGCGGTTCATTACGATAAAAGACCAGACCATTTCGTAACAGTATTTGCTGGTCAAGATAAAGAAGCGACTGCCCATGCTCGCGAGCATTTTGTCGGTTATCCGCCATCTTCTCCATCTTTCGCCCTATTAAAAGATGGAAAATTAATGTCAATGGTGGAACGTCATGAAATTGAAGGACATGATCCAATGTCTGTTGTTACAAAACTTCAGCAGGCGTTTGACCAATATTGTGAAGAAGTGTGAAACGATCGCAGTAAGTAAAAAAGACCTTTTTAGACCCGTTCTAGAGGGTCTTTTTTTATGCGTAGATAACAATATGAATAAGAAGTATTTTGTTTTTTGAGAATAATATTATTAATACTACAATATGATAAACTTATATTTAAAAACCATATTGCATAATTATTAGATTGTGATAAAATACATTGTATCGAATGAATATAAAATTTTTATTAGTCTACTTGCAATAGTGACAAACTTATTTCATAATATTATTAAAAATTAAAAAAATTCAAAAATATATAAGGGGGTAAAACTGTGAAAAAATGGTTTTCGTTCATCGTGATGAGCATGTTAGCTGTTGGAATGTTAGCGGCATGTGGGACAAGCGATGAATCAGCAAATGGAGCTGAAGGAGAAAAGACAGAAGAGACAAAAGTACTAAAAATGGGGACATCGGCTGATTATCCACCATTTGAATACATTGATACAGCAAAAGGCGATGAAATTATCGGATTTGACGTCGATTTAGCGAAAGCAATTGCGAAAGAGCTCGGATATGAGGTAGAAGTACAAGATATTGATTTCAACGGTTTAATTCCAGCCATTCAAGCGAATAAAGTAGACTTTGTTTTAGCTGGCATGACGCCAACGGAAGATCGTAAGAAGAGTGTTGACTTCTCAGATGTTTACTATGAGGCAAAGCATATGATTGTCACACCGAAAGATAGCGGAATTGAAACGCTGGAGGACTTAAAAGGGAAAACAGTGGGCGTGCAAGTAGGTTCGATTCAAGAAGGAAAAGCAGAAGAGATTAAAGAGAGTGTTGACATTACCATTGAAAACCGCAACCGGATTCCAGAATTGGTACAAGAGATGAAAGCTGGACGTTTTGATGCAGCGATTATTGAAGATACAGTAGCGGAAGGCTTCTTTGAACAAGATCAAGATATGACCGGCTTTGTTCTTGAAGACGAAAATGAAGAAGAAGCGGGCTCGGCCATTGCGTTTCCAAAGGAAAGTGAGCTGACAGCGGAATTCAACCGTGTGTTGAACGAAATGAAAGAAAACGGTGAAGTAGATAAATTAATCGTAAAATGGTTTGGCGGCGAGTAATAAGCTGAACATGAACGGAGAGAGAGGAATGGGTTGGGCATGAATTTGGACTTTACGCAAATCCTGCCCTCAATCCCTTATATTTTAGAGGGGATATGGGTAACGATTAAAATTGTCCTAGCAGCAGGGCTGCTTGGGTTTACGTTAGGAATCATTTTAGCATTATTTAAGATTGGAAGAATAAAAGCGCTTTCGTTGTTTGCAGATGCATATACATCGATATTCAGGGGAACACCGCTTGTACTACAGTTATTAATTATTTACTTTGGGTTGCCACAGCTCCTGGGCTTTGAAATTGATGCTTATCCAGCTGCCGTGTTAGCTTTTGGATTAAACTCGGGTGCGTATATTTCAGAAGTCATCCGCGGGGGGATTTTAGCGGTAGATAAAGGACAGAGGGAAGCATCTTTAGCGCTTGGTATCCCATATCGCCAAATGATGAAAGACATCATCTTACCTCAAGCAATGAAAAACATTTTACCTGCGTTAATGAATGAGTTTATTACACTGACAAAAGAATCGGCTGTAGTAACAGTTATTGGGGCAATGGATATTATGCGCCGGGCTTATATTGTTGGCGGTCAAACGTATCGCTATTTCGAACCGCTTCTTTTGGCTGGTCTAATCTACTATATTATGGTTATCGGCTTGACACTCCTTGGCAAGGCGGTCGAGAGGAGAATGAGAAAAAGTGATTAAAATTGACAATCTTCATAAATCATACGGGAAATTAGAAGTACTAAAAGGAATCTCGACAACCATTAAAGAAGGGGAAGTCGTAGCGATTGTTGGTCCTTCTGGTTCAGGGAAATCGACCTTCTTACGTTGCATGAATCTGTTGGAAGAACCAACGAGTGGGCATGTTTGGATTGGCGACCAAGATATTTCTGATTCGAAAACAGATATTATGAAGGTCAGGCAAAATGTCGGAATGGTGTTTCAACATTTTCACCTTTTTCCTCATAAAACAGTTCTCGAAAATTTAACATATGCACCTATTACCGTAAAAGGAATGACGAAAAAAGAAGCAGAAGAAAAAGGGAAAGAGCTGTTGGCGAAAGTTGGTTTAGCGGAAAAAGCGAATGAATATCCAAACCGTCTTTCTGGAGGGCAAAAGCAGCGTGTTGCCATCGCGAGGGCCCTTGCGATGAATCCAGAAGTGATTTTGTTTGATGAACCAACGTCTGCTTTAGACCCTGAAATGGTTAAAGAAGTGCTGGAAGTTATGAAGTCATTGGCTCACACTGGGATGACAATGGCGATTGTAACGCATGAAATGGGCTTTGCAAGAGAAGTAGCTGATCGAGTACTGTTTCTAGATGGAGGGTTGTTGGTGGAAGATGCACCACCAGCTGAATTTTTCTCATCTCCAAAAAGTAAAAGGGCAAAGGATTTCTTGGAAAAGATGTTATAATAAAAAAGATGACCGGTTATGGTCATCTTTTTTTTCATATTACAGACAAAATGTTCAGCAGAGACAAATATTAAAAAATTCATCATCTGTCCTACATAAATGGAATGTGCGATAAACAATAAATAATCGATATAGGAGCTTACTACACAATGAGGTTTAAAATCGGTTACCGTACCATCAAGACAGCTGTCGGCACAGCCGCAGCAATCATTATTGCCCAGTTTTTTAATTTGAATTATTTTTCTTCTGCCGGTATTTTGACCATTTTATGTGTCCAAAATTCCAAGAAAAAATCGCTTCAAAGTGCATCGGCCAGGTTTTTTGCCTGTTTGCTAGCGATTCTCTTTTCTTTTATCTTCTTCGAAGGCATTGCCTATCATCCGATTGTCATCGGGTTAATGCTGCTGTTCTTCATTCCAGTTACCGTGTTCTTTAAAATTAACGAAGGTGTGGTGACGAGCTCAGTAATTGTTTTGCATATTTACTCAGAGCAAAAGATGACAGCAGGAATTGTCTTAAATGAGATTGGCATTATTGTCGTTGGAATTGGCGCAGCTCTTCTCGTTAATTTATACATGCCAAGTCTGGATTCGAAGCTTAAGGAATATCAAACTCAAATTGAACATAATTTCCGCAAAATATTTGAAGAGATGATTACATATTTGCGGACAAATGAAAGTCATTGGATGGGAAAAGAAATTACGGAAACGGCTCATCTTATTGAGGAAGCAAAAAGCTTGGCGTTCCGAGACGTGGAAAACCATTTTTTACGGACAGAAAATTATTATTATCACTATTTTAAAACAAGAGAAAAGCAGTTTGAAATTATTGAGCGTGTGCTGCCAATTGTGACATCGATTGAGCCATTTGTGGAGCAACGATACATGATTGCAGATTTTTTAGAAGAATTGAGTTTATGTATTCACCCAGGAAATACAGCCCAACTTTTTCTCATTAAGTTGCGGCAATTACAAGAAGAATTTAAAGAAAAAGCATTACCGAAAACGCGAGAAGAATTTGAAGCAAGGGCCCAGCTTCATCAATTTGTGAGAGAAATTGAACAATACTTACTCATCAAAAAATCATTGAAAGTCGACTGATTAGTATGCATGCTTCCACGCTGCCTTACAAAAAATAAGGAAAAGGTGGTGGAAATCATGCAGGCAATTTTTTCGTTGGTTATTTTATTCATCTTCTCTCCCATTTGGCCGCTCGGAACGAACCCTACGTTAGGAGATCCTTTTATCATTGTAAATAAAACCAATAATCAAGCTGCCTTTATTGAGGAAGGCAAAATCCAATCGATTTTTCATATCTCAACAGGGAAGGAGCCGGACCTTACGCCTGAAGGAACCTTTACAGTAGTCGTTAAAGCGGAAAACCCTTATTATCGCCGGAAAAATATAGAAGGGGGATCGCCTGAAAATCCTTTAGGAACGCGATGGATTGGCTTTGATGCAAGAGAAACAGATGGGCGAATCTATGGTCTTCATGGCACAAATAATGAACAATCAATCGGAAAGTATGTGACGGAGGGCTGTGTCCGTTTTCATTCGGACTCTATCGAATGGCTATATGAGCACGTACCTTTAGGAACGAAAGTGCTCGTTGTCCAAACCACAAAGTCGTTTGAAGAGCTTGCGCAACAAGCAGGAGCGATGCCTGTCGAAGCCTCCTTTCCATAATAATCCCCCAAGCAGACTTGCTGCTTGGGGGTATTTGCGTAGACTAATATTAGTATGTCTTTTGAAGTTGGAGTGTTGCTTGCTCTATATTAAAGCCACATCGTTACACCAGCGAGCAGTGTCGTTAACACCATCGTACCAAGCATAAGCATAACCACTAGTTTTTGTATCTTTTTATTGGTCATTGTTTTCTCTCCCTCACGTATTTCTATCCATTATTGTATATGGATTTGGATATTGAGACAAGATAACCTCTTTGAACGAATAGATATCTGAAAATTAAAGGAAAAACCAATATTCTGAAGAATGGGTATTAAGAGATGGAAAACACCTCAAAAAGGAGAGAGGAGCAGAGCAGCATGGTCGAAAAGATTGATCATATTGGTATAGCCGTTCGTTCAATTGAGAGCGCTTTATCGTTATATGTAGACGTGTTGAAGATGCCGCTTGAGGGAATTGAAATGGTTGAGTCACAAAAGGTAAAAGTGGCTTTTTTAAGAGCTGGAGAGACGAAAATTGAATTATTAGAACCTACAACCCCAGAAAGTCCTATCCACCGTTTCATTGAGAAAAAAGGGGAAGGCATTCATCATATTGCATTAGGTATACAATCCATTGAAGAGAGAATTCAACACCTGCAGTCTGAAGGATTACAGATGATTGACTTAGAAGCAAGGGCGGGAGCGGGAGGAGCCAGTATCGCGTTTATTCATCCAAAATCATGTAATGGAGTTTTATATGAATTATGCGAAAAAAAGGCAAAGGAGGTGGGACAAGATGACGGATATGTATGACAAAATCAATACTTTATATGATTATCGGCGTGAGGTAGAACTTGGGGGCGGTGATCAGCGAATTGCTAAACAGCATGCAAAAGGAAAGCTAACAGCCCGGGAACGAATCGATTTGCTCGTGGACGAGGGAACGTTTGTTGAACTGAATCCTTTTATGGAGCATCGCTGCAATGATTTTGGACTAGAGGATAAAAAAGGGCCTGGCGATGGGGTTGTGACGGGATACGGGAAAATCCATAGCCGCCCTGTTTATTTATTCTCTCAAGATTTCACTGTGTTTGGCGGGGCGCTAGGAGAGATGCATGCGAAAAAAATCGCGTATGTGATGGATTTGGCAGCTAAAACAGGAACACCGTTCATCGGCTTGAACGACTCGGGAGGAGCGCGAATTCAAGAAGGTGTGGTATCATTAGATGGGTATGGTCAAATCTTTTATCGCAATTCCATCTATTCTGGTGTCATTCCTCAAATTTCCGTTATTATGGGACCGTGTGCAGGAGGAGCTGTTTATTCACCTGCGATTACCGATTTTGTGTTTATGGTAGAACAGACAAGCCAAATGTTTATTACCGGACCAAAGGTCATTGAAACGGTGACGGGTGAGAAAATTACAGCAGAAGATTTGGGCGGGGCAAGCGTGCATAATGAAATTAGCGGAAATGCCCATTTTTCTGGAGAAACAGAAAATGAAGTGCTGGAAAAAGTCCGATTATTGTTGAGCTATTTACCCCAGAATAATGAAGAAAAGCCGCCTATTCATCAAGCGACACTGGATAAGCATTATCGTCCAGATTTAGCAGATGCTGTTCCTTTCGATGCAGTCAGACCGTATGACGTTCGACATGTTATTGCGCAAGTTGTAGATGAACAGTCCTTTTTGGAAGTTCAGAAGGATTACGCGAAAAATATCGTCATTGGATTAGCAAGGGTTAACGGTGAAGTAATTGGGTTGGTTTGCAATCAGCCAAAGGTTATGGCTGGCGGACTGGACATTAATTCTTCGGATAAAGCGGCACGCTTTATTCGTTTTTGTGACTCTTTTAATATTCCAATTGTTACATTTGAAGATGTTACAGGATTTTTTCCTGGGGTTAAGCAAGAGCATGGGGGAATTATTCGCCACGGCGCTAAAATTTTATATGCGTATTCAGAGGCCACTGTTCCGAAGATTACGGTGATTTTGCGCAAAGCATACGGCGGAGCTTATGTGGCTTTAAACAGTAAATCCATCGGCGCGGATATTGTGTATGCCTGGCCGAACGCAGAGATTGCGGTCATGGGACCTCAAGGAGCTGCGAATATTATTTTTGCTCAGGAAATTCAAGACAGTGAAACGCCAGAAGCAACAAGAGCGCAAAAAATTGAGGAATATCGAGAGAAATTTGCTAATCCTTATGTAGCAGCAAAATTTGGGATGGTCGATGATGTGATTGACCCACGCGATACAAGAATTAAACTCATTCAAGCTTTGGATATGTTGCGAAACAAACAAGAAGACCGACCAAAGAAAAAACATGGCAACATTCCACTCTAATTTCGACAACTTATGGAGGGATACATAATGGTTAATGAACAGCGATTGGTCGATTTATTTTTAGAATTAGTTCAAGTGGATTCTGAAACAAAATATGAAGCAGAAATTGCGAAAGTATTAAAAGAAAAATTTACTGCTCTTGGCGTAGAGGTTGTAGAAGATGATACAACTGCGGTTACGGGGCATGGAGCAGGGAACTTGATTTGTACACTTGCTGGAACAAAAGCGGGAGTAGACCCAATCTACTTCACCTCACATATGGATACGGTTGTACCTGGAAAAGGAATAAAGCCATCTATTCAAGATGGATATATCGTCACAGATGGTACGACCATTCTTGGAGCCGATGACAAAGCTGGGTTAGCAGCTATGCTTGAAGCAATTCAAGTGTTAAAAGAAAACAATGTAGAGCACGGAACGATTCAATTCATTATTACAGTTGGAGAAGAGTCTGGTTTAGTTGGGGCGAAAGCGATGGATCCAGCAATGGTCACAGCGAAGTTCGGATATGCGCTTGACAGTGACGGCAAAGTAGGGGACATCATTGTTGCTGCGCCAACTCAAGCGAAAATAAAAGCGACTGTATACGGAAAAACTGCCCATGCTGGTGTTGCGCCGGAAAAAGGTATTTCAGCTATCACTTTAGCGGCAAAATCAATTGCTAAAATGCCGCTTGGACGTATTGATGAAGAAACAACAGCGAATATTGGACGTTTTGAAGGCGGGACGCAAACGAATATCGTTTGTGATTATGTGCATATTTTAGCAGAAGCACGTTCATTAGTGCCTGAAAAAATGGAAGCTCAAGTTCAAAAAATGAAAGAAGCATTCGAAACAACAGCGGAGCAAATGGGCGGAAAAGTAGAAGTTGACGTTCAAGTCATGTATCCGGGCTTTAAATTTGCAGAGGGTGACCATGTTGTTGAAGTAGCGAAAAAAGCACTTGCTAAATTAGGCCGTGAGCCTCGTCTTTTAACGAGCGGAGGCGGCAGTGACGCCAATGTCATTGCAGGTTTTGGTATTCCCACTGTGAATTTGGCAGTTGGCTATGAAGATATTCATACAACAAACGAAAAAATGCCAATTGAAGAATTGGTGAAAACAGCGGAAGCGGTTATCTCGATTGCTAAAGAAGTAGCATCAAATTAAAAATAGGTTGGCCATTTCTTAGAAGAGAAACCTTGTACTCAGCCCGAAAATGAGTGTTGAAAGAAAAGACCCGTTAGTGGAATCCTGAACGTTACTGGATGATCACAACGGGTCTTTTTACATTTTGCTTAAAAAAAGGTATGAAGTTTTTGACAGTTTGTATAGTGTAAGATGGAGAACAGGCACGTACAATTAAAAATAACTTCTGAATAATCTGAATTATACAAGAAGAGGCGGGTGGAATAAGAGTCATTTTGAATAATAAAAAAGTGTAAGCGTTTCCATTTAAATTGCGCAATAAGTAAAAGTCTTCAACACCAAATTGAAAGTATATCCGTAGAGGGTGGGATGGATAGACCGTTTTTTCCGTAATCGATGCTGCTTTCCAACCACAAACTGCCCTCATTTTCCCGCTAAGTCCTCTTTTAGCATGAAAGAAAAATTTTTCCTCAGCATGTGTACAAATCTAATGAGCAATAGTAATGCAATTATGTCAATAAGAATGATGATCTTTACTGGATTGATTCGAGGAGCGTTCGTTCTCATTTATGCTTTCAAAATTCTGCACCTATGCGCTTCTTTGAAAATAAGGGGGTTGATTAAAGTGAAGCAAGCTTATCGAGATGCACTTTCTCCAAAAGATTTAATGAACAATTTCAAAGAAGTAAAAAAAGGATTAACCGATAGGGAAGCAATAGAAGAAGCGAATCGATGTCTATTTTGCTATGATGCGCCCTGTATTCAGGCATGCCCTACAAGCATTGATATCCCAAGTTTTATTAAAAAAATTGCCTCGGGGAATTTAAAAGGATCGGCACGGACCATTATGCTGTCTAATCCGGTCGGTGCGAGCTGTGCAAGGGTATGCCCGACAGAAGAACTTTGTGAAGGTGCGTGTGTGTTAAATGGTGCGACGAAACCGATTGTAATTGGCGACTTGCAACGTTATGCCACAGATTGGGCAATGCAAAATGAACAAATTCTCTTTACAAAAGGAGAACGAAACGGGAAAAAGGTAGCCATTGTTGGTGGGGGTCCAGCAGGTCTTTCAGCGGCAAGGGAGCTTGCGAGATTAGGATATGAAGTGACAATCTTTGAGGCTGAAGAAGAAGCAGGAGGTTTAAACACATACGGCATTGTGTCTTTTCGCTTACCAAAGCAGGTTTCCTACTGGGAGGTGCAGCAAGTAAAGGGGCTTGATGTAGAAATCCGTACAAACACAAAAGTTGGAAAAGACATTTTAGTCGAAGAAATTATGGAGACATACGATTTTGTCGTACTAGCGATTGGGATGGCAGAAGTTCCTGACCTTGGGATTGAAGGGGAGCAATTGGATGGAGTATATGACGCGATTGATTTTGTGAAAGACACGAAAACAAAGCCATTGACGCTTAAGTTGGCAGGTGGGCGTGCAGTTGTCATTGGAGCTGGGAATACCGCTATTGATGCGGCGACCTGTTCAGTTCGTTTAGGCGCTGACAATGTCAAAATTTTATATCGACGTACAGCAGATGAAATGACCGCGTATGATTTTGAATATGAGTTTGCGAAACAAGACGGCGTTGAATTTCGCTGGCTTACTGCTCCTAAACGAATCATTGGTGATGAAAACGGAAAAGTAACACACATTGAATGCATTAAAATGAAGCTGGACGAGGCAGAGGCAGATGGAAGAAGACGCCCTGTGCCAATTGAAGGGTCCGAATTTTTACTAGAGGTTGATGCGGTCATTAAGGCTATTGGTCAAAATCGCCATGTGGACTTAATTGAACAATTTAATCTTCAGCATGAGCGCGGTGTTGTAAAAGTGAACCAAGATACACTCCAAACATCGAATCCGAAAGTATTTGCTTGCGGCGATGTTATTTTTGGCAAAGGTCAAGGAGAAGCGATGGTTGTCACCGCAGCCCAGCAAGGTAAAGATACGGCGTATGCGATTCACCGATTTGCTGCTGAACAAGTAGAGATGGCTTAACGATAAAAGGGAGGGGAATTATGATGGCAGATTTACGTATTAATTTAGCTGGCATTCAATCACCAAACCCATTTTGGCTCGCATCTGCGCCGCCGACCAATTCGGGCTATCAAGTGCAGCGCGCGTTCGAAGCAGGATGGGGAGGCGCTGTGTGGAAAACACTCGGCGACCCAATTTTGAACGTATCTTCCCGCTTTGCCGCCGTAAGTTTTAATGGGCAAAGAGTCGCAGGATTCAATAATATTGAATTAATTACAGATCGGCCGCTTGAAGTAAATTTAAAGGAAATTTACGAAACGAAAAAGCGTTTTCCGAACCATGCGATTATTGCTTCGTTAATGGTAGAGCCCCAACAGGAAAAGTGGCATGAGATTGTCAAAAAAGTGGAGGATGTCGGAGTGGATGGGCTTGAATTGAACTTTGGCTGTCCGCATGGTATGGCAGAACGTGGAATGGGAGCTGCTTCTGGCCAGGTGCCAGAGCTGGTGGAGAAACAAACTTATTGGGCGAAAGAAGTGGCTCAAACACCTGTCATTGTTAAATTAACACCAAATATTACTGACATTACCGTAACAGCAGAAGCAGCTGTTCAAGGCGGGGCGGATGCAGTTAGTATGATTAATACCATTAACAGCTTGGCGGGGGTAGATATTGATTCATGGAATACAATCCCACATGTAGCAGGAAAAGGAGCACATGGCGGCTATTGCGGACCAGCGGTCAAACCAATTGCATTGAACATGGTCGCCGAATGTGCCCGCAATCCAAGAATCAACGTTCCGATTTCGGGGATGGGTGGTGTCTCTGACTGGCGGGATGCTGTTGAATTCATGTTGATGGGAGCATCTGGTGTTCAAGTTTGTACGGCAGCGATGCATCATGGTTTCCGTATTGTTGAGGATATGATCGATGGATTGAACCATTATTTAGATGAACGAGGGCTTGCGAGTGTATCAGATCTTGTCGGTCAAGTCGTACCGAAATATTCGGACTGGGGAAATCTTGATTTGAACTATAAGGTCGTTGCTCGTATTGACCCAAATACGTGCATTAATTGTAATAAATGCCATATTTCCTGTGAAGATACTTCTCATCAATGTATTGATATGCTGAAAGATTCGAATGGGAAAAATTATTTGAAGGTACGTGAAGAAGATTGTGTAGGCTGTAATCTTTGTTCCATTGTTTGTCCAGTAGACGGGGCGATTTCTATGGTAGAAATACCAAACGAACAACCGCCGATGACGTGGAATGAACGCCAAACAGCTATTGGGCTCGCAGCCGGATGTAAAGTAGATACCGTTAAATAGAGGGGGAGATTGTGCATGAAGAAAGTCATTAAAAATGGAATTATTGTGACAGCTGCTGATACGTATCAAGCCGACCTTTTAATTGAAAATGAAGTGATTGCAGCGATTGGTACAAATTTAGATGAAAAAGATTGCGAGGTTATTGATGCAAAGGGGTGTTATGTATTCCCTGGCGGCATTGATCCCCACACTCATTTGGAAATGCCTTTTGGCGGGACTGTCACAAAAGATGATTTTGAAAGTGGAACGATAGCGGCCGCTTTTGGGGGAACGACAACAGTCATCGATTTTTGTTTAACGAATAAAGGAGAGCCATTGCAAAATGCCATTGATGTGTGGCATCGAAAGTCGAAAGAGAAAGCCGTTATCGATTACGGATTTCATTTAATGATTGGAGAAATTAATGACCATGTTTTACAACAGTTGCCAAAAGTGATGGATGAAGAGGGGATTACATCTTTTAAAGTGTTCATGGCTTATAAAAATGTGTTCCAAGCAGATGATCAAACTTTATTTCGGACACTAGTCGCTGCTAAAGACTTAGGAGCTTTAGTTATGGTACATGCAGAGAATGGAGATGTCATCGACTACTTAACGAAAAAAGCGCTCGAAGAAGGAAAAACCGCTCCAATTTATCATGCTTTAACACGCCCTCCTGAAGTAGAAGGGGAAGCTACCGGCCGAGCAGCGCAGCTGACAGGATTGGCTGATTCTCAACTATATGTTGTACACGTATCATGTGCGGAAGCCGTAGAGCGTATCGCAGAAGCAAGAAATAAAGGAATTGATATTTGGGGCGAAACGTGCCCACAATATTTAGTTCTTGATCAAAGCTATTTGGAGAAGCCGAATTTCGAAGGGGCGAAATACGTTTGGTCTCCACCGCTTCGTGAAAAATGGAACCAAGATGTGCTTTGGAAAGCCTTGAAAAACGGACAATTGCAGACGCTTGGCTCGGATCAATGCTCTTTTGATTTCAATGGACAAAAAGACTTAGGGAAAGATGATTTTACGAAAATTCCTAACGGAGGTCCAATTATTGAAGATCGAACCGCTATCTTATTTTCAGAAGGGGTCAAAAAAGGGAGAATTACGCTTAATCAGTTTGTGGACATAACATCTACAAGAATTGCGAAACTATTTGGCCTCTATCCGAAAAAAGGCACGATTGCCGTTGGGGCAGATGCTGATTTAGTATTGTTTGACCCAAATGTGGAGCGTACGATTTCAGCGAGCACTCACCATATGGCGGTCGATTATAATGCTTTTGAAGGGATGAGCATCATAGGGGAGCCAGTATCTGTGTTATCTCGCGGTCAATTTGTTATTCGGGATAAACAATTTGTTGGCAAGGCTGGATCTGGTCGTTACTTAAAGCGGGCGAAATATGGCCATTCAGTTAATATTAGTGAAAATGAAAAGCTTACCATTTAAACGGGCGGAATTCTCACCCCTTTAGCAGTCATATTTTATTCGAAGCAATTGTCCTGATGTGATAAATACACAAAAAGAGAAAATAAAAGAAAGGCATTTTATGAGCTATATGTCCTTCTTTTATGCAGGAGAGCCGTGTTGCTTTTGCTTTAGAATAAATTATTTACATGAAGGGGTGCTAAAAATGAATAAAAAATCAACGTATTTAAAATCACCCGATTTACTGCCAATTTCACATCGTGATAAAAAAATTGGAACACTCGGATTTGCCCTGATATGGGTAGGGATGGCGGTTGTTTTAGCGGCTTTTGCTATCGGGGGAGCTGGTGTGCAAAGTTTGTCGCTGGGTTGGGTTGTACTCGCTACTGTCATCGGGTCGGTTGCTATCGGTATTTTTATGACGCTCATCGGTGATATTGGCATTGAGCATGGACTTTCTTTTCCGGTTTATATGCGAGCCCCGTTTGGGACCATTGGAACTCATATCCCATCGGTCGTACGTGGACTTGCTGCATCTTGTTGGTTTGGGATTAATACGTACTTTGGCTCGACAGCGATGAATGGAATATTAAACGTGTTATTTGGATATGATAACTGGTTTGTTTGCTTTCTCATTTTTGCTCTTTTACAGCTTGTCAATACAGCGCTTGGGATTAAAGCGATTGAACGTTTCGCTGATTTGGCAGCCCCTATCATTATTATTATTTCAGCATGGATGTATACTACGTTGTCCGATCAAGCTCTTTCTCAAGGTAGAGAGGTGTGGGCGTGGATTGAAAGTCCTGTGACGGGAGGAGCAGCGGTGACGGCTTTTGTCGTCGTTATTATGAGTAATATGGGATTTTGGGCTACATTGGCGGCAGATATGCCTTCTCTTTCCCGTTATATTAAAGCGCCTCAGCGTGAAACGAATTGGTTTAAACGCAACAAATCTGCTTTTGTTGGCAACGTTGTAGCCTTGCCGATTACCCAAACGTTTATGGTCATCATTGGTGGAGTCTCTTATATTGCGGTACAAAACTATGATCCAGTCGTGGCGTTGCAAGAAGCGGCAACAGGTATTGTACTTGGGGTTTTGCTGCTTATGATTATTCTCGCCCAATGGTCTACCAATACATCTGCAAACTTAATTCCTGCTGCCACAATCTTTTCAAATGTAGGAGGTCCGAAAGTTCCGTTTTGGGTTGGGGTGTTTATCGCTGGGTTTATCGGCTGTATCGTTCAGCCATGGAATTTGTTTGCGATTATTATCCCTGCGCTTCTTATTATCGGAGGCATTTTATCATCTATCGTCGGAATTTTATTTGCGGATTATTATTTAATTAGGAAGCGCCGTGTTAATGTCGTAGATTTGTACGAAGAAGAAGGGCAGTACAGCTATTATAAAGGGTTCAATGCAGCTGGCTTTATTGCATGGATTATCGGGGGAGTCGCTTCTTACATGCTGGCCAACTATTCATTTATTGTCGGTTTCGTTTCAGGATGTGCCTGCTATTATGTATTAGCGAAGTATTGGTGGTTTGCGAAATATTCTCAAGCGGAACTAGAAGACCCAAGTGATGAAAAATATTTAGGGATTACGGCAGGACGGGATTGGATCATTGAAACTGAATCGGATGTTTCAGTTCCAACCAAGAACACATCTTTTAGCCAATAAGGAGGGGTGGTTATGTCAAGTTATGCGGAATATATAGCAGAGAGAGAGAAAATCGATTTTTACATTCAAAAAGGATATGTCATTAAAAGCGTGACAGAAAATTTAAGTGGTGCTTTTGTATCGCTTCAGTCTAAAGAAGGGAATGAACAAACAACTCTTCATATTTTAACAGCTGATGCTCGCAAATATTTTTCCTCGCTGCTAATTCAACAGCAGCACTCATAAAAAAGCTAACATTCCTTTTTACTGTTTCAAAGGTTTGACGACCTTTGAAACATTTTTTTTTTTTGGTTTTTTGCTATTTGGTACAAAAGCCCCCCCCTCAAAATACATCGAGCGTTCGTATCTTATAAGTAATAACATGTGTGGAAGGGTGTATGGAAATGAACGTACGCGAATGGTTGACGAAGGAAGAGTGTATTTTGCTTGATAAATTAAAATTAGAAATACTCCATGCTACTACAGTGACAGACTTAATGTTTTATAAAAAAGAAATGGATCGTATCGTCGAAGGAGCGAAAAAAAGAAGAAGTTTTTCTAGAGAAACATCTGTTAATTAATGGCCTTAAGAAGTGTTTATTTGGAAATATAAACAATAAAATACAGAAAATTCTTTTTAATCTCGTCCGAATGTTATATGATTAGGTAAAAGTCATAATGGAAGGGATGGTGTCAATTTGAAGTCATACCTTACGATTCAAGAGGTTTTAAAGCGAAAGCATTTTGTCACAAGCGAGGTAGTGGCAGGAGCGAAGGGGCTCTACCGTCCCGTCAAATGGGTACATGTAGTAGAAGTCACCCAAATAAAACGGTTATTAAAAGGCAATGAACTAATTTTGTCCACAGGAGTCGGGTGGGAGAAAGATGATGACATGTTTGTTTTATTTTTAGAACAGCTCATCGAGTGCAACGCATCCGGACTATGTATCGAGATAGGTGCATATACCTCAGAAATTCCTTCAAAAGTCATCGCTATCGCCAATCAGTATCAATTTCCTATCATTCTCTTTCATCAAGAAGTCCCCTTCATTGAGATTACGCAAGACATTCATTCTCTACTCATCAATCAGCATTATCAAATGATTTCCGACTTGGAAAGCTACTCACAAAAGCTTCATAAAATGCTCTTAACGATTGATCACTACGAACCAATTCTTCATTTTTTTCACCAATATACAGACTTACAGCTCATTGTGAAATTAAACGAAAACGAGATTGTCTTTGTACCTGAAGCCAATATGAAAAAGAGAAGAGACTTGTTCGCTTCTATGTCTGATAAAATAACGGAAAAATCCGCTGCGAAACACGATATTCAAATATTGAATCGAAATTATGCAGAACTTTTTGCTGTTTCTGTTGATGGAACGTTGACAGAATTTGATCTTCTGGCTCTTGATCGAACAGCGACAGCTCTTGCTCAACACTTTTTAAGAGATTTATATGTAGCTGAAAAAAAACGTGTAGATGAAGCTGAATGGATGATTCAGTGGCTGACGGGCGAACTTGGAGAAAGAGAGTTACTTCAGCATTTGGAAGAAACTGAGGTGGACAGCCGTATGAACGGTACCGTTGTATGTGTGTGTAGGCCTAGTCCGAAAAAACATTCTGCTGATTTTACTTATTTAAGGATGTTTTTAAAAACACTTTTTGAGCAGCATGGCTTTGATGTGTTTATTGCGGAACGGCGCAATGACTTCATATTAATTTTAATGAACAAGCGACCTGTAGATAATTGGAAGCAACGGTTGAAGGAAGGGTTTATGAGGTTTTTGAATACCGACTATATTACAAGGCAAAGTCCATTCGTTCAGTTAATCGGGATTGGACAGTTCGTACATAATGTTTTGGACATACATAAAAGCTACGAAACGGCTTTAGAAACGATTAAAATTCAGGAAAAGCTGGAGTCCGGCTCTGCCCTTCACTTTTATGATGAACTGCATATGTACCGTGTCTTGTCCCTCATTACACAGCCAAAAGAGTTAAAGGACGTTATGATGGAGTATTTGGAGCCTGTTTTAACTTATGACGAGCAATGTAACGGAAAATTAATGGAAACGTTAAAGACATATTTAGAGTGCAACGGTTCAAAGCAAGAAACGGCTAAGCGGTTGTTTATTGTAAGGCAAACACTGTATCACCGGATTGAAAAACTTGAAAATCTTTTAGGGCAAGATTTTATGGAACCGAGAAAAAGAATGGCGATTGAATTTATGATTATGGTCTATGACTATTTATTTGCCAATACGAAGCAAATTTCTTCTTAAAACGAAATTGACATGAAAGAGCGGGAGTCCAATAGCGGATTCCTTTTTTTTATGTGGAACATAGCGTTTGAAGTTGTGTCGCTCATATGTGCCTTTCTTTATATTTTACTAGAGTTGAGAGCATGTTCATTACTCACAATGTGAAATGTTTAATTGTCATGATTTCACATTATGTCTAATGAATTAGAACGGAAAATGTTCCATAATAAAAAAAATCCGATGTTCATCATTCAAGGAGGAATGGCCATGTCAATTGTAAAAAAAGAAACTGAAAATCTTCGCAATTATATTAATGGTCAATGGGTAACAGCTAAAAGCAGTGAAACGCTCGATGTGTTAAATCCGGCAACAGGAGAGGTATTGACGCGTGTGCCTGTTTCCACGAAAGAAGATGTAGATTTAGCGGTTGGGGCAGCCGCCCAAGCATTTAAAACGTGGAAAAACGTTCCTGTGCCTAAACGAGCCCGTATTCTATTTAAATATCACTCCTTGCTGATGGAGCATCACGAAGAACTGGCGAAGCTGATCGTCCAAGAAAATGGAAAAGCCTATAAAGAAGCGTATGGAGAAGTGCAGCGGGGAATCGAATGTGTAGAGTTTGCCACTGGTGCACCTTCTTTGTTAATGGGCGAAACACTTGGTAATATTGCAGAAGAAATTGACTCGGAAATGTATCGCTATCCGCTCGGAGTCGTGGGCGGCATTACACCATTTAACTTTCCAATGATGGTTCCGTTATGGATGTTCCCGTTAGCCATTGCGTGCGGTAATACTTTTGTATTAAAGCCGTCAGAGCGGACGCCTATTTTGGCGAATAGACTTGTTGAGTTGTTTGCACAAGCAGGCGGTCCGGCGGGTGTGGTCAATGTTGTCCATGGTGCGCATGACGTTGTAAATGGCCTTCTTGAACATGATGATATTAAAGCAATTTCATTTGTCGGTTCACAACCGGTGGCGAAATATGTATATGAGCGTGCCGCTGCAGAAGGAAAGCGGGTTCAGGCACTTTCAGGAGCGAAAAATCATCATCTTGTCATGCCGGATTGCGATATGGAAAAAGCGGTTCAACATATTATTAGCTCCGCTTATGGTAGCGCAGGACAGCGCTGTATGGCATGTAGCGCCGTCGTTTTAGTCGGAGACGAAAAGCGTAGTGATGAGTTTGTGAGCATATTGAAGCAAAGGGCAAATGAATTGGTGATTGGGAACGGAATGGACGATGAAGTGTTGTTAACACCAGTTATTCGGGATCAGCATCGAGCTAAAGTGCTTCAGTACATCGAAAAAGGAATTCAAGAAGGTGCTGAGCTTGTGCGAGACGGAAGAAAAGAAATGAGTGAGCTTCCCCAAGGCAGTTTTTTAGGTGCGACGATTTTTGATCGGGTGTCTCCGGATATGACGATTGCTAAAGAAGAAATTTTTGCTCCTGTTTTAAGTTTGCTGCGTGCGGAACATATTGACGAGGGACTTGATTATATACGGAAATCTCGTTTCGGAAACGGAGCGACTATTTATACGAAAGATGCAGCAGCTATTCGTCAATTCCGGGAGGAGGCGGATGCAGGAATGCTTGGGATTAATGTAGGTGTTCCAGCGACGATGGCGTTCTTTCCGTTTTCGGGATGGAAAGATTCGTTTTATGGTGATTTGCACGTGAATGGAAAAGATGGCGTCAACTTTTACACACGTAAAAAGATGATTACATCTCGATTCGATTTTTAAGAATAGGAAGGAGGAGAAAAGATGGTTCAATTAGGACAGAATCAAGACCTACTGTCAAAGGATGAAAAGTATGTGTGGCATTCAATGAAACCTTACAACCCTCAAGGTACGATGGTTATCACAAAGGCGGAAGGGTCATGGGTGACGGATCATGAAGGGAATCGCTTTTTAGACGGAATGGCAGGGCTTTGGTGTGTGAATACGGGGTATGGACGGCAGGAACTCGCGGAAGCGGCGTATGAGCAATTAAAGCAAGTAGCCTATTTTCCAATGACTCAAAGTCATGTGCCGGGGATTCAGCTGGCGGAAAAGTTAAATGAGCTGCTTGGGGGAGATTACGTCATCTTCTTTTCGAACAGCGGTTCAGAGGCAAATGAAATTGCGTTTAAAATCGCCCGTCAATACCATCAGCAAAGAGGTGAACATCATCGTTTTAAGTTTATTTCACGCTACCGGGCTTATCATGGAAATTCAATGGGTTCATTGGCAGCGACGGGGCAGGCACAGCGTAAATATAAGTATGAACCGCTCGCTCCTGGGTTCATTCATGTAGCGCCGCCCGATTCTTATCGTTCACCAGAACCGAAAGAGTGTGCCCCAACGGACCTTCCGTCTGTTCAAGCTATTGACCAGACAATGACATGGGAGTTGAGTCATACCATTGCAGGTGTAATTATGGAACCGATCATTACAGGTGGTGGAATTTTAATGCCGCCGGAAGGCTATCTCCAAGGGGTGAAGGAAACATGCGAAAAACACGGAACCCTTTTAATTGTCGATGAAGTCATTTGCGGATTTGGACGTACGGGAGAGGCGTTTGGTCATATGAACTATGGGATAAAGCCAGATATTGTGACAATGGCCAAAGGAATTACAAGTGCTTATCTACCATTGTCAGCGACAGCGGTCAAACGGGAGATTTATGAAGCATTTAAAGGGACGGAAGAATACGATTATTTGCGGCATGTTAATACGTTTGGGGGAAATCCGGCAGCATGTGCTGTTGCCTTAAAAAATTTGGAGATTATGGAGCGAGAGAATTTATTTCAGCGTTCTAAGCACCTTGGCACTTACTTGCTTGATGAATTAAAAGCCGCTCTTTCCAACCACCAATATGTAGGAGATGTGAGAGGGAAGGGACTGCTTATCGGAGTCGAGCTTGTTGCAAATAAAGAAACGAAAGAACCGCTAAGTCAGGACAGGGTGAACAAAGTCATCGCTCTTTGTAAACAAAATGGCTTGATTATCGGGAAAAATGGGGCAACGGTTGCCGGATATAATAATGTATTAACGCTCTCGCCGCCATTAAACATTACCGAAGAAGATTTACAATTTCTCATTAAAACATTTATTGAGGCGATGGCTTCATTAAATCAATCCAATGAATAGGCGGTTAGGGATTATTCAAAGATGACACAACAGGACTGTGTGAAAAGAAGTGGCTTTCCTCTTTTTGCACAGTCCATTTTGTTATAGCCCATTCGCCTTCATACGAAAATTTTGTATAATAGAAAAAATGAACATTAGTAAACTGTGAGAGTGCCAAACGGGAGGAGCGTCTTTCTGTGTTGCAGAGAAGAGCTTGCCAAAAAATTTAACATGAATAAGGAGGGGAGCCGTTTTGCCAAAATGAGCAACACGCTAAAAATCAAACTGAAAGTAGATTGATTTTTTGGTTTTTTTTGGCGGCGGATTAATCCATTGGAACTGCTATTTTTAGGAACGGGCGCAGGTGTTCCAGCTAAACATCGAAACGTATCAGCCATTGCTTTGCAGCTTCTTCAAGAACGAGGAACGACTTGGCTGTTTGATTGTGGAGAAGCGACCCAACATCAAATTTTACATACGTCTATTAAACCAAGAAAAATTGAAAAAATCTTTATTACCCATCTGCACGGAGATCATATTTTTGGATTGCCAGGCTTGCTTGGAAGTCGCTCTTTTCAAGGCGGCGAATCTACATTAACCGTATATGGGCCAAAGGGCATTCGAGCGTTTATTGAAACTTCATTGGCTGTGAGCCAAACACACGTCAAGTATCCATTAGAAATTGTCGAGATTACAGAAGGCATTGTTTTTGAAGATAGGTCCTTCATTGTGGAGGCAAAGCTGTTAGAACATGGCATACCTTCCTATGGTTATCGAATTGTTGAAAAAGATTTGCCGGGGACGTTACTTGTAGATAAGTTAAAAGAAGCCAATGTTCCGCCAGGCCCATTGTATCAGCAACTAAAAAAAGGAGAAATCATTGAACTGGAAGATGGAAGAGTCGTGAATGGTCAAGATTTTATCGGTTCTCCTCAAAAAGGGAGGATTGTCGCTATTTTAGGTGATACGCGATTTTGTCCACAAAGTGTCCAGCTTGCGAAAGATGCGAATGTACTAGTGCATGAATCTACTTTTGCCGCGGAAGATGCCACATTGGCTTATGAATATTTTCATGCTACAGCTGCTCAAGCCGCAAAAGTAGCCAAAGAAGCCAATGTTCAACAGCTTGTGTTGACCCATATTAGTGCGCGCTACCAATCGGAACATGTCCATCTTCTCATAAATGATGCAAAGCAGATTTTTGAAAATACGGAAGTGGCAGAGGATTTTAAGCAGATTGATGTGTTGAAGCAAGTGTGATTGGATGAAAAAGAAGTGGGGATGACGGAAAAGGCGAAACAGCCGTTCAGTCATCCCCATTTGTTACTTGGACAGTGTGTTACCAGCCGCGCTTATATTGAAGTGGTGCTTCAAGTTCCACTCCCAGTTCACGAGCGGCTGTTCGTGCCCAGTAAGGATCTCGCAGCAATTCACGCCCAATAAAGACGAGGTCAGCGCGATCATTTTGCAAAATCTCTTCTGCCTGAAGTCCGCTTGTAATTAATCCTACAGCCCCTGTATCAATTGAAGCTCCATGTTTTACCGTTTCGGAAAACTTCACTTGATAGCCTGGGTATGTAGGAATGCGTGCAGGAACGACTGCACCTGAGCTTACATCAATTAAATCGACACCGTCACGTTTCAGCCATTCAGCGAATGTGACGTAGTCCTCTGCTGTCAAGCCTTCTTCGTGATAGTCATAAGCCGAAATGCGGACAAATAACGGACCGTCCCAAACTTCCTTGACCGCTGCAATCACTTCTTGTAGAAGACGATAGCGATTTTCTTTTGAACCTCCGTATTCATCTGTTCGTTTATTGCTTAACGGAGATAAAAATTCATTAAGCAAATAGCCGTGTGCGCCATGAAGCTCGATAACGTCAAAGCCAGCTTGTGCGGCGCGTTTTGCCCCGGCTTGGAAAGCAAGAATGGTTTGTTCAATATCGGTTTTGGTCATTTCTTTTGGTTGCTTCATGTTGTCATCGAATGCAATAGGAGAAGGTGCTAAAATCTCTCCATCGACGGTGGATTTTCTTCCGGCATGAGCGAGTTGGATGGCTGTAGCTGCCCCTTGCTCCTTAATCATTGATACGAGCTTTGTTAATCCTGGAAGATGGTCATCACTCCAAATGCCAAGATCATTGACCGAAATCCTACCTTGTGGAGTGACAGCGGTCGCTTCAAGCATAATTAATCCGACTTGCCCAACAGCCCGACTCGTATAATGGGTAAAATGCCAGTTCTCCACTTTCCCATCTTCGTTTTGACAAGAGTACATGCACATCGGTGACATAACAATCCGATTTTTTAGTACAACATTTTTAATAGAATATGGTGAAAATAGCAATGACGACATATTGAAACCCCCATGTGTAAATAATTTCTAAACATTGGTATTATATCATTGGGGGAAAGACGTTTTCACATAATTAGCTTGATTATTATGGAAGTCGTTCCTACTTTTACAACCGTTTTGTTAAAATACTTTCTTCAATTGCTGTCCCTAGCTCTTCTGAGCGTTCTGCTGCTCGTTTAATGCATTCAATCATGCCTTCTTGAAAACGGTACGCTTCGAGCTTTTGGATGCCAGCTTCTGTCGTACCTCCTGGACTCATCACTTCTTTACGTAAAACGCCCGGTTGTTTTGGAGAGTGTTTCAACATTTCAGCAGCTCCAATTAATGTTTGAAGAATAAGGTCTTTAGCAACCTCGCCTTCAAGACCGATTTGTTCGGCCGCTTTTTCCATTGTTTCCACTAAATAATATACATATGCTGGCCCACTTCCTGAAAGTCCTGTAACAGCGTGTAAAAGGTGTTCCTCGACGACCGAAACGGTTCCAACTGTTTCAAACAATTGAGAAGCAAATGAAAGGTGATGGTCAGAAGCATAATCTCCTTTTGCGATGGCTGTAGCTGAAAGACCAATGGTGGCGGACGTGTTTGGCATTACGCGAATGACCGGGATATTTTGATCAAGCAGGCAAGTGATACTTTTTGTAGAGACGCCCGCTAATAACGAAATAATTAATTGCTGTTCATGAACGTATTGTTTAATGGCGCTGAGCCCTTCTGCTACATCTTTTGGCTTCATTGCCAAAACGATAACATCTGCTTGTTCAATGAGTTCCTGCCCATCTCGCGTTGTATTGATTCCATAGTGGTTACGGAAATAATTAAGGCGCTCGTCATTTGTCCGGTTAGTAACAGTAATATGTTGCTTTTTTACATGTTCATGTTGCAACAAGCCGGCAATCATCGCTTCGGCCATAGAGCCTGCCCCAATAAAGGAAATTCTTTTCATTTCATTCATCATGTCATTCCTCCATTTATCATTTGTAATGTGTATTAAAAGAGTTCGTGTACAATCATCTATTTACGAAAACGCAAAAAAGACCTTGCGTCGCAAAGGACGGAAGGTCTTGGAATCCGCGGTACCACCTTTATTAGCATTTCATACAAAATGCTCATCTTTATGCCCGTAACGTGGGGAACGTTTAGGTTTGCCTAAAAGCTCATGGGTAGGTTCAAACGTTAAGGGGATAATGAAACCTTTCAGCCTATGGGTTTCAATCTCTTATTATCGTTAACGAAATACTAGTCCCAATCAACGCAACACATATTTTTTGCTATTATGCCTTGAACAAGCTTGTACTGTCAATAAGAAAAAAGAGGAAATAAATGATTAAATTATTTGAATATAAAGACAAAATGGTGGTAACGATGTAAACTGAAGATAAACAGGTCGGATAAAAGGAGAATAACGATGTCAGTAATAGTGCATAAATTAACGATTCCAACCCCTTTTCCAGTAGGGGACTTAAACGCTTATCTTCTAGAAGGAGAAAAATTGACATTAATTGATGCGGGGCCGAAAACGGAAGAAGCGTGGAAGGCATTTAATGAACAAGTTCATAATTTAGGCTTTCGCGCTGAAGAGATTGAACAGGTGGTTGTGACTCATCATCATCCGGACCATGTCGGATTGCTCCATTTTCTTCCGCGCGACCTTCCGATTATTGGTCATGAACATAATAATGTATGGCTTCAGCAAGATGCGTCGTTTTTTCAATTCTATCGGGAATTTTTCACCCATTTCTTTCAAGAGTGCGGCATCCCTTACCCATCCGAGCTGCTGCTGAAAAAATTAGAAGCTCCGATGAAGTATTCGTGCAGGCGCTCTCTTAGTGAAACAATAGGTGAAGGGGAGAACATCAATGGACTTGGGGGATGGACAGTGATGGAGACGCCAGGTCATGCACAAGGGCATATTTGTTTATATCATGAGGGAGAAGGAATATTAATGGGGGGCGATTTGCTATTGGGGCATGTGTCTTCCAACCCATTGCTGGAGCCGCCGCAAAAACCGTACACAAGTCGAGCGAAGTCGTTATTGCAATATAATCGTTCGTTAAGAAAAATTAGTGAATTACCGCTATCACGTGTTTACACTGGTCACGGAAACGATGTGGAAGAGGTTAAAAAATTGATTGATCATCGTCTGCAAAAACAGGTAGAACGAGCGAATGTTGTATTAGCAATGCTGAAAGAAAAACCGATGACTGTGTTTCAAATTTGTCAGCGCCTGTTTCCTGCTGTATATGAAAGTCAGCTCGGATTGACTATTTCAGAGACGGTAGGACAACTGGATTATTTAGAAGACATGGGAGAGATAAAGGTTGATGAATCGGGGGCTCATTGGTTATATTATGCTCAGTGAAAACTCAACTGAGGTGTATATATGAAAAAACAGACGTTAGCAGAAAAGCATGTCATGATTACAGGTGCATCAGGTGGAATTGGTGAACAGATTGCTTATGAAGCCGCGAGTCGCGGCGCGCGCCCCATTTTGGTGGCGAGAAATGAAAAGAAATTAAAGTCAGTCGCAGAACGGATTCAGTCAGAGTATGGAATTACTGCCCCTGTTTACAGCTTAGACGTTGGAGATCTGGCAGTAATCGAAATGACGTACCCGCAAATTTTGGCAGATGTCGGTTATGTAGATGTTTTAATTAATAATGCTGGATTTGGCATTTTTGAAGACGTAGTGGACGCGAAAATGGAAAACATGCAGTCGATGTTTCAAGTGAATGTTCTTGGTTTAATCGCCTGTACAAAAATGGTTCTTCCACACATGTTAGAGCGGAATACAGGGCATATTGTCAATATCGCTTCACAGGCAGGTAAGCTAGCGACGCCAAAGTCCAGTGGATATTCAGCGACGAAGCATGCTGTACTCGGGTTTACGAACAGCTTACGGATGGAATTAGCGAAAACGAATATATTGGTGACCGCGATCAATCCTGGTCCCATTAAAACCAATTTCTTTGACATTGCGGATACGTCAGGAAGCTATACGAAAAATGTGGAGAAGTTTATGCTGAATCCAGAGGATGTTGCTAAGAAAGTGGTCGATTCTTTATTTACGAAAAAGCGAGAATTAAATTTGCCGGGATGGATGAATCTAGGAAGTACGCTTTACTTATTAGCTCCACGTTTAGTAGAAAAATTAGCGGGTGATCGTTTTCACCAAAAATAATAAAAGAAGGCCCTCCTACCATGGAGTGCCTTTTTCTGTTAAATAATCGTATACGATGTCTTGGATGATGTCGTGTAAATCAGTTTCTGCTTCGTTTTCCATTCGCTGACTAACGATGTGGAACATTTCTTCATAGTCTGGCTCTGTCAGCGGAAGGGATTCCGCTAGATGGCTATATTGAAGGAAGCTGTTTCGAATCATTTTGTAGATGAACTGCTTATTCACCTTTATTTTCGTCCAGCACCTTCGCTGCGCGTACACATGAGTCAAACTGTCCTTTATGTGCGCCGTCGCAAAATGGAAGTTTGCTGGACAGTCCACATCGGCAGAGAGAGAACGCTTGCTTTGTTTCAAATGTATTACCTTCTGCATCAATCAGTTCGACTTCTCCTGTGACGCGAAAAGGTCCATTGTCTAGCACTTTAATTTGTACTTTTGACATTGTTATAGCCTCCTTTAATATAAAAAATGTGTACCTGTTCTTATCGTAATCGTAAATGGTGCAGGAATCAACCAAGCTTGATACATCGCCGAATAAAAAAAGATGTATTATACTTAAAAGTATGAACGATATTGATGGAAGAGAGGATATATGACGATGAATATTACGTTTACTGATAAAGCTATTCAAAAAATACAAGATCGATTCCCCGAAGAAAGTGAAAAACAATTGAAATTAAAGTACGATACAGAGGGCTGCGGCTGTGTAGTAAGCGGGGTATCAGCTCTTTGGATGGTCCGTAATTCAGAAGAAGGAGACATTGAGATTGCAACTAATTTCCGTCCGTTGCTAATGGAGAAGACGAAACAAGTTTTCTTTGATGAACAAATGACAATTGATTTTGTAGAAGCAGCCAATTCGTTTATGTTAAAAAGTCCGAATCAAATCTTAAACCCTCGTATGCCGCTGATTGATAAGCTGTAAGAGAAAAAGAGTCAGTAGCTGTCCTATAAAACCTTAAAACAGAAAGACCTGTCATGAAATCTGTAATGTTCCTGGAATTCATGACGGGTCTTTTTTCGTTATGCTATATGGAATTTTTCCAAAAACTCATCAATGGCTTTTTCATAGTCAATGCGGTTTTCCGCATAGGAGCGTGCGTGCGTGCCAAAAGGTGCATAATAAAATGCTTTGGCGCCGAGCTTTTTTTCGTACAGGCCTTGGGTCATATGCGGCAAAATATAGTCATCTTGTCCGCTATGAATGAAGAGAATCGGACTTTCAATGTTATGAATATATTGAATTGGGGAGACATCTTTAAGCGAATAGCCGTCCCGAAGTTTTAAAAAGATATCGGCAACCGGTAAGACAGCGATGCCGGGCAATCGAAATTCTTCTTTAAGCCGATAGCTGAGCTGTTGTTTTAAATCAGAAAAAGGACAGTCCGCTATGTAAAAGTCTGCGCCATCTTCTACGGCACCGGCATATAGAAGCATCGTTGCGGCGCCCATAGATTCTCCGTGAATACCAAGGGTGATATCTTGTCCAAATTGTTTTTTTGCCCAATCGACGACTGCTTTTAAATCAAGTTTCTCGTAATGGCCATAACTCGTTGTTTTTCCTCCAGATTGGCCGTGGCGCCGATGGTCGTATAAGATGACATTCCATCCCCGTTCTAAAAAGATGTTCATGTATTTAATCGAATTAAGAGAATGTACAGTGACACCGTGACAAAAAATGATAAACTTTTTTGTTTGATAGGGACGAATTACGGTTCCTTTTAAGGAATAACCGAAAGGAGAAGAGATAGAAAAACGTTCTTTTGTTAAAGCGTCGTACGTCTCATCTATGTAGAAGCCATCGTTTTTTTCTCGATTCAACAGTTCTTCATCCGTTTTTTTACGGATATACATCATTTTATTTGTAAAAAAAAGTCCAACAGTAAGGGTATAAGCAAGGATGGTTCCTGCTATAAATAGCCACTTTTTCATGGGTGTCTCTCCTTTACTTTCAAAGATGGTCACGAAATAAGAGGGGGACAAATGTTTATATTGCGTGATGTTTTTAGAGGTTCTGCTTTGCCTAGTGTACCATAGCTACTTTGAAAGTGGGAATGGTTTTGTAGACACATGTGAGTGGAAATGAAAACAAACTATTTAGTTTACAAGCGTATTTTTAAATTATTTCAATTGTTTTGTAAAATTAATGTAAAAATGTTTTTTGGCAAATTTTTTAAAGGAATTTAAAGAATGTTGACGAATTATGTATTTCGTACAACCATGTACACGAATCAATTCAGTATGGGAGGCAACGTCATGAGTCAAACAGAAGTTGTAATTGTAAGCGCAGTGAGAACTGCAATTGGCAGTTTCGGGGGGAGCTTGCAAAATGTAGCAGCGACTACATTAGGCGGAGTAGTAATCAAAGAAGCTTTGGAAAAAGCAGGGGTACAAGCGGGTGCTGTAGATGAGGTTATTATGGGGAATGTTCTACAAGCTGGATTAGGACAAAATCCTGCTCGCCAAGCCGCGATTGCAGCAGGCTTACCGCAAGAGGTTCCAGCTTTAACGATAAATAAAGTGTGTGGTTCCGGTTTGAAAGCGGTACACTTGGCTACTCAAGCTATTCTTGCTGGAGATGCGGACATCGTGGTTGCCGGAGGAATGGAAAACATGAGCCAGGCTCCATACTTATTAAATGGTGCGCGCAATGGCTTTAAAATGGGCGATCAAAAAATGGTTGACAGCATGATTAAAGATGGATTATGGTGCGCGTTCAATGATTATCACATGGGCATTACTGCTGAAAACTTATGTGATAAATATGATATTGGCCGAGAAGAACAAGACGAGTTCTCAGCTTTAAGCCAACAAAAGGCAGAAGCGGCTATTCAGTCAGGACGTTTCAAAGATGAGATCGTTCCGGTCGAAGTTCCAGGAAGAAAAGGGCAAGTCACCGTCTTTGACCAAGATGAGTTTCCACGTGCAGGTACGACAGCAGAAGGATTAGGAAAGCTTCGTCCAGCATTTAAGAAAGATGGTTCGGTTACTGCCGGAAATGCGTCAGGCATTAACGATGGCGCAGCAGCGTTTGTCGTGATGAGTGCGAAAAAAGCAGAAGAGCTTGGCGTGAAGCCTTTAGTACGTATTCGTGCGAATGCTAATGCGGGAGTGGATCCGAGCATTATGGGAATCGGTCCTGTGAATGCAGTGAAAAAGGCGCTTGAAAAAGCAGCAGTAAGTTTAGAAGATATCGATTTAGTAGAAGCAAACGAGGCTTTTGCTGCGCAGGCTCTTGCAGTTGATCGCGAGCTTCATTTTAATAAAGAACGATTAAATGTTAACGGTGGAGCCATTGCGCTTGGTCACCCAATCGGTGCAAGTGGAGCGCGTATCCTTGTAACATTAATTCATGAAATGTTAAAGCGCGAGTCATCTTTAGGTCTTGCTACATTATGTATTGGCGGAGGCCAAGGTGTAGCGACGGTTGTAGAGCGCGCGTAATTATAGAATGTCCGCTTGTTTCTCTGTTTGAAGGGAAGCAGGCGGATTTTTTTGAAAAGTGAAGAAAAGACAGGGAGCATCTGCATCTCCCGCTCATGTGAAATTGTGTTATAATACGTCTAAAACGCTAGGCGGAGGGTTACGATGGCTAAAAAAGCAAGACAATCAAAGCAAACGACACCTTCTTATTTGAAGGACGATAAACTAAGTTTGAAAGATCAATTAAATGGTTCGATTTTAGAACAGCTCAAGCAGAAAAAACAAATGTTGGAAACAAAGGAAGAAAAGCAGAAAGAAGAGGAACTGAGAAGACAGCAAGAACTTCGGAAGCAGCAAGAAAAAAACAAAACGTTCGAACAGCTTTTAAATGAGAGTGAATTAAAGTGGAATGATTACAAATAAAACCGAAGGGAATACTCCTTCGGTTTTATTATTTGTAATCAGCGATGGGCGTCATATCGCCCAGTTTTACTTATATGTTGAATTTGTTGCCACTCTGCGTCTGATAGAGAAGGGGCGTTAGCGGCTTTTATATTTTCCTCGAGCTGGCGAATGCTGCTGGCACCTGGTATAACGGCTCCGACCGCAGGAGAGTGCAGGCAATATTGGATGGCTGTTTCATTCAACGTGTGAGTTGGACGAAGCTGCTGTAATTGCGGGATTAAGCTAGAAAGTTCGTCATAGAAATAATCCATGTAGCCTTTCGGAGAAAATTTCGCTTCTAATTTGCGTAAGCCTTCATTTGTGAGCAAGCCTTTTGCGAGTGGGCCTCTTGCGATGACGCTAATGTTATGCTCTGTTAAAAGGTCTATCACTGTTTCTTCTGGACGGCGATCGAGAATACTGTATTGCATCATCACACTCACCATGGAGGATTTTTGAACATACTCCCGGATGACGTTTGGGCGAATAGACGAAATGCCGTAATGACGGATGATGCCTTCTGTTTTTAAGTCTTCAAACGCTTCAATCGTTTCATCTATGTGGTCTTCTATTGTTCCACCATGCAATTGATAGAGGTCAATATAATCTGTTTGCAGGCGGCGTAAGCTCGCTTTCACTTGTTCTTTTATGTATTGTTTCGAAGGGTCCCAGCTCCATCCTTCTTTTCCTTCTTCCCATCGATTTCCTACTTTTGTTGCTAACACAATGTCATGCCGTCGTTTTTTGACGGCTTTCCCAACAATTTCTTCATTTAAACCGAAATCGTACAAATCAGCGGTATCCAAATAGTTGACACCGGCATCGAGTGCTCGGTCGATAATGGCTTCTGCTTTTTCGAAATCTGTGCCGAGGGACATGCATCCAAGCCCAAGTACACTTACATGTAAATCAGATGTTCCTAAACGATTTTTCCTCATGATTGTTATACCCCCAATTTAATTCATTCGCACTTTCTGTCTATTGTAGCCTGAACAGAAGCTTTAACTCAAATGACATGCTACTAGTCTCTACCATTTTTTGTATACCTAATTCTTTTCAATGATGCTGTAAATAATTTAGTAATGCTAAAATGATTGACCTGCAAGGGAATAAATGTTAATTTTAACTTACGACCGTTCGGAAGGATGATAACATGACGTCAGAACAAATTAAGGAAGTATCGATAAAATATTTTGCACAACATGGATATGAAGGGGCATCAATGGCTCAAATTGCTGAAAATGTAGGGATTAAGAAACAATCCATTTATACTCATTTCAAAGGAAAAGATGAACTTTTTCTGCAAATATGCAAGGATGCGTGTGAGCATGAGCTGCAATTTGTCAATCAGTTTATTGAAAAGAACATCGACCAACCTATAAAAGAGTTTTTATTTGATTTTCTTTTGCAAGGTATAGATCGCTATGAGACGGACGATTCAACTAAATTTTGGATTCGTACCGCTTTCTTTCCGCCAAGTCATCTGCATGATCAAGTAATGAAATATGTTTATGAATACTTGGATGGAATAGAAGCGCTTTTTCTTCCAATTATAGAAAAAGCAATGAACAAAGGAGAAATCAATTCAACAATTGGTGAACAACGGGCGACTGCTGCCTTTTTAGGGGTATTGGATGGCATCTTCGTTGAAATGTTATATGGAGGTCCAGAACGTTTGCAGAAAAGATTGGATGCCTCTTGGTATATGTACTGGCGTGGACTTTCACATGATTAACCGTTATAGGAGGGGATTTAAATGAACCGAAATTGGACATTGGTTTTTATTGCCGGCATTCTTGAGATTTTGTGGGCAATGGGCTTGAAGTATTCCACTAATGTCATATCGTGGGCTGGAACTCTTCTTCTTATTTGCGTATCTTTTATCGTGTTAATTAAGGCAACTGAGAAAGTACCTGTGGCTACCGCCTATGCTGTTTTTACAGGGATTGGAACGGCAGGAACCGTTTTAGTTGAAATGGTGGTTTTCGGTGAACCTTTCAGTTGGATAAAAATATTGTTTATTCTTCTGCTTCTTTCTGGTGTGATAGGTTTGAAACTTGTAACAACGGAATCAGGTGAGAAAGAAGGTATGGTGTAAATGGCTTGGATGTACCTTATTTTAGCGGGTGTTTTTGAAGTGGTAGGTGTTACTGGTATAAACAAAGTGGCAAAAGATAAAAATGTGCAGTCGTATATGATACTGTTTATTGGTTTTCTATTAAGCTTTAGTTTTCTTAGTTTGGCAATGAAAACTCTCCCAATGGGAATTTCCTACGCTGTATGGACAGGAATTGGAACAGTGGGAGGCGTAATTGTAGGGATGTTGTTTTATGGAGAACAAAAAGATTGGAAACGAATTTTATTCATCGCCCTCATTTTAATTGCCGTCATTGGATTGAAATGGATAGCATAAATCATTCCTTAATGAGCCCGTTTTCTTGAGTTGAAAGAAGACGGGCTATTGTTTATGGAAGGGGAAGTTTTTGGAAAGAGAAGCGGCAAATATGATAAACTAGTCATACCGAAAGGGCAGATGGCCAAGTGTAGCTAAATCATAAGAAAAGGGGTATGGTAATGGGAAGAGAAGCATTGTTAATTATTGATATGAGCAATGATTTTGTGGATGATAATGGAAACTTGACGGTGGGGCAGAGTGCTCAAGCTATTGTGCCAGCTATTATCGAGTTTGCAGATGAATGCTTAGCCCAAAATAAAGTAGTCGCTGTGTGCATGGATGGACATGAAGAAAACGATCCTCATTTTGAGTTGTGGCCTGCCCATAATGTGAAAGGCACATGGGGACAGGAATTATACGGGGAACTCCAAACATGGTATGAGCAAAACAAGGATAATCCAAATGTAGTGTATATTGAAAAGCCTGAGTATGACGCTTTTTTTCGAACCAATCTGGATGAAGAGCTGAAAAAACGGGATGTAACTACAGTTCATTTAGCAGGAGTATGTACAGATATTTGTAATTTTTTAACAGCCTATGGTGCGTATGCAAGAGGATACAAGACGGTTGCTCATCGCAATAAGATGGCGACGTTTACAGAGCTACATGATACATTTGTTCAACATATGAAAACGGTCTTTCAAACGACTATTGTGTAAGGTGACCATCATCTTCACAACAAGAAAAGGAAAACTGAAAACGAGGTGCCAAGATGGAGCATTTAAAAGAACAAACGTTAAAATCTGAAAAGCTGTTTAGCGGCAGGGTGATTGATTTATATCATGAAGAAGTGCTGTTGCCGAATGGGAAAAAAAGCACACGTGAAATTGTTAAGCATCCAGGTGCTGTAGCCATTATCGCTTTAAAAGAGGACCATAAAATTGTGATGGTGCGACAATACCGGAAAGCGATGGACCGTGTATTGCTGGAAATTCCGGCAGGGAAATTGGAAAAAGGTGAAAAGCCAGAGGTGACGGCGAAACGGGAGCTTGAAGAAGAAACTGGCTATACATGTGATTCATTAGATCATCTTATTTCGTTTTATACCTCTCCTGGCTTTGCGGATGAACTTGTGCATGTGTATGTGGCAGGGAGTTTAGAGAAAATGGAAGTAAAAGCTGAATTGGATGAAGATGAATTTGTCGATGTAGTAGAAGTGACATTGGAAGAAGCTCTTTCTTTCATTCAAAATCAACAAATTTACGATGCCAAAACGGCCTATGCCATCCAATATTTGCAGCTTAAAAGCGCTTTAGGGGAGTAATATGCAGCATTATTATGTGGATTTGCATATTCACGTAGGAAGAACGGCAAGTGGAAAACCTGTTAAAATTACGGCTTCACCATCTCTTACGGTTCCCACTATCCTTCAGGAAGCCGTTGTGCGTAAGGGACTGGACATGATTGGTATTATTGATGCACATGTGCCAGAAATTTTATCGTCCTTTGAAGCATCCATTCGAGCTGGTGAGATGAGCGAACGAGATGGAGGAGGCATTCAGTACGGAGAGTTAACAGTGCTTCTTGGAACAGAAGTAGAAATTTACGACCATAATTGCCAAGGTCCAATTCATGTTCTCGTATATTTTGGAACAATCCGTGAGATGCACGAATTTTCATTATGGCTGTCAACAAGGTTAAAAAATATTACGTTAAGCTCTCAGCGTGTATACGAAGATGCGGTGATGTTGCAAGAAAAAGTAAGGGAACTAAACGGTCTTTTTATTGTGGCCCACGCGTTTACGCCATTTAAAAGTCTGTACGGAAAAGGTGTAAGGCGTTCTTTAGCTGAGGTGTTCAATCCGTATTTAATAGATGGAATAGAACTTGGGCTTAGTGCTAATACGGTGATGGCCCATCAAATAGCTGAGCTTCAAGTTTATCCTTTTTTAACGAATTCAGATGCGCACTCTGCTGGCAAAATTGCGAGAGAATATCAAAAAATAGCGATGACATCACCGAGTTTTACTGAGTTGAAAAAGGCGTTAAAGGGCGAAAAAAACCGAGCAATTATAGCCAATTACGGACTGAATCCATTTTTGGGGAAGTATTATGAGACGGTGTGCGCAAAATGTACTTATCAACAGCCGAGTTCAGCTAATTGGACTTGTCAGCAGTGCGGACATCATCTTTTTATTAAAGGGGTTTCAGAGCGAATTAAAGAGCTGCCTCATACTCACCATCCAGTCTCACGCCCTCCGTATATCCATCAAGTTCCGTTAGAGTTTCTACCTGGTATTGGGAAGCAAACGCTTCATAAACTCATCCAGTTTGTAGGAACGGAAATGTATATTTTGCATAATGCGTCAGAAGAGGAATTGAGCTCATATGTAAAACCATCCATTGTGGAGCTTATTTTACAAGCTCGTCAAGGAAAGCTAAACATTCAATCAGGCGGCGGAGGAACGTACGGAAAAATAATGACAGACTAACGGTACTTGTTACGGGCATTTTTATGTCATACAATGGCTCCTCTATCATACTATCTAGTAAGGGGATGATAGGAGGAAAACCATGAAAAAGCTGAAACAGTTTTGTCTTTATCATGTGAGAGAAAATAGTTCTATTTATTTGTTTACAACCGTTCTATTTTTAATGGGTGTCATCTTTGGCGCCATTGTCGTAAACAGTCTCAACCTGGAGCAAAAGCAAGACCTTTATTTTTATTTAAACCGTTTTTTTGGACAAGTTGCGGCTGGAGAGTTTGTGACGAACCATGAGATGTTTCAGCAAAGCTTGCTTCATAACCTTAAATATTTAGGCTTTATTTGGATTTTAGGCATTTCCATTATCGGATTGCCTATTATATTAGTTCTTCTGTTTTTAAAGGGAATGATGATTGGGTTTACAGTTGGATTTCTTGTCAATCAAATGCAGTTACAGGGATTTTTACTTTCTTTTGTATCTGTTCTCCCTCAAAATGTATTTTTAATCCCTGCCTTTATTATTTTATCAACCATTTCTATTTCATTTTCCTTAAAAATCATTCGTCAGCAATTTGTGAAGAGAGTGCATGAACCGATTTCTTCTGCTTTTTTACGTTACAGTCTATCAGTCGTATGGATGGCTTTCTTTGTCTTAATGGCTTCTGGGTTTGAAGCGTATATGTCTCCTTATTTAATGAAAGCTATTTTAGGTTTCATTAGTAAATAAATAACATTTTTTATCAAATAGTAATTATTATTTATTGATAAGGAATGTCTTCATTAGATTGTAATGATTTTATTTTGACACTTCTCCTACATTTGCTATAATAAAGTGAGCAAAATGGCGAGGGAGAGGATTGTTTAATGGAAAGTCGAATCGAACGGATCAAGCAGCAGCTGCACTCAGCCAGCTATAAACTAACACCTCAGCGTGAGGCGACTGTTAGGGTGCTCCTTGAACATGAAGAGGATCATTTGAGTGCAGAAGATGTGTATCTCCTCGTCAAGGAAAAGTCTCCCGAGATTGGATTAGCGACTGTTTATCGTACACTTGAATTACTCACAGAATTGAAAATTGTTGATAAAATTAATTTTGGCGACGGGGTTTCCCGTTATGATTTAAGGCAAGAGGGTGCAGCGCACTTTCACCATCACCTTGTATGCATTGAGTGCGGTGCGGTTGATGAAATTCAGGAAGATTTACTAGAAGACGTAGAAGAAGTTGTTGAACGTCGTTGGAATTTTAAAATTAAGGATCATCGTCTCACTTTTCACGGGATTTGCTACCGATGTCAGGAAAAGGCGGAAGATGATACACAATAAAATCGGCCTTTTCCATTAAGGAGAAGGTTTTTGTTTTCAATAAATGTATAAAACTTGTCCTGCTTGGCATATCTTCTAATAGCATATAAATTGGAGGATGTGTGAACATGAAAGGTTTTATTCAATTATTGTATCAAACGTTGAAAGTGTTTGTACTGTTTACAGGGTTCACCTTTCTTTTTTATTACGGGATGATTTGGGTTCAGCAGGAGTATCAGCAATATCAGCGGTACGATGAACCAGAAGGAGCGGCTGTGAAAGTGATGAGTATGCATCCTGTAAACGAGCAGCCAAGCTGGATTCAGCGATTGTTTCTCTTTTATCATAGCGGGGAGTAGAGGTCAGTGGAATTACAAATTAAGGATTTTATGCATTATTTAGTGGTGGAGCGGGGATTGGCTAAAAATACAATAGAGTCATATCAGCGTGATTTAATGAAATACATGCAGTATTTACAGCGTGTGGAGCAACTTTCTTCCTTTAATGATGTAACACGCTTAAATATTTTATCGTTTTTGAAGCATTTAAATGAGCAAAACAAATCATCCAAAACGATTGCCCGTCATCTAGCTTCCATTCGTGCTTTTCATCAATTTTTATTAAGAGAAAAGCAAGCAGATCAAGATCCATCCGTTCATATTGACACGCCGCAGCTTGAACGGAAATTGCCTCATGTACTTAGCGCCGAAGAAGTGGAGGCGCTGTTAAGTGTGCCGAATGTAAGCACTCCTTTTGGTATGAGGGACAAAGCGATGCTGGAGCTGTTATATGCAACAGGAATGCGTGTTTCGGAACTGATGAATTTAAACCTCGATGATGTTCATTTAACAATGGGGTTTATTCGCTGTTTCGGAAAGGGAAGTAAAGAACGAATTGTTCCCATTGGCCGTTTGGCTGCTGAAGCGGTAGACATTTATTTATCTCAAGCTCGGCCGCTGATTGCTAAAAAGCAACAGTCGGAAACAGCGCTTTTTGTCAATCATCATGGGAAAAGATTGACACGGCAAGGATTTTGGAAAATTTTAAAGAGACTAGCATCGGAAGCAAAGATTGAAAAAGAATTAACGCCACATACGTTGAGGCATTCTTTTGCGACACATTTATTGGAAAATGGAGCCGATTTACGTGCGGTACAAGAAATGCTTGGACATGCTGATATTTCGACGACTCAAATATACACACATGTGACAAAGGCGAGATTAAAAGATGTATACAATCAATTCCACCCGAGAGCATAAAAGGGGCGGAAGCGTTTAAAGGTTGTATGCGTTCCAGATGGTTTCTTCCTTGCATGAAAAGGGAGATTAAATAAAGGTTGGTCCGTTTTTAGTTTGTCGAGATGAATTTACCATCTCGACAAACGCTTAAAAAAGTTCTATACTGATGTTGTCAGACTTCTGACCAATCACACACAACAAGAAACCGCTTTCAAATAACAGTTCGATGGTTCCCATGGTTAAATCTATTTAAAAAGGGAACGTTACAAATAGGATAAATACATATTTGGAGGGAATAGGATGTCTTCACATACATACAAACGAGTATTTCTAATCGTTATGGATTCTGTCGGCATTGGGGAAGCGCCCGATGCAGAACAATACAATGATAAAGGGGCCGATACATTAGGGCATATTGCCGAGCATATGAATGGCTTAAAGATGCCGAATATGGCTAAGCTTGGTTTGAGCAACATTCGCGAAATTAAAGGGATTGCAAAAGCAGAGCAACCGCTCGCTTGCTATACGAAAATGCAGGAAGCATCAGCAGGTAAAGATACGATGACAGGTCACTGGGAAATTATGGGTTTGAATATTGAGCAACCATTCCGTGTTTTTCCAGATGGTTTCCCAGATGAATTGATTCAAGAACTGGAAGAGAAAACGGGGCGCAAGATTATTGGCAATAAGCCAGCTTCTGGTACAGAAATTTTAGATGAACTTGGCAAAGAGCATATGGACACTGGAGCGCTTATCGTCTACACTTCCGCCGATTCTGTGTTGCAAATTGCGGCACATGAAGAGCTTGTTCCGATTGATGAGCTTTATAAAATTTGTGAAATTGCCCGCGAGATGACATTAGATGAGAAATATATGGTTGGGCGTGTAATTGCTCGTCCATTTTTAGGTGAACCAGGGAAATTTACGCGAACAGCGAATCGCCATGATTATGCGTTAAAACCATTTGGTCGAACAGTGATGAATGAAATGAAAGATGCAGGTCTGGACGTTATTGCAATCGGGAAAATTTCCGATATATATGATGGTGAAGGAGTCACAAAATCGATCCGAACGAAGTCCAATATGGATGGAATGGACAAAATGGCTGAAACGTTACAGATGGATTTCACAGGGTTGAGCTTTGTTAATCTTGTAGATTTTGATGCGTTGTTTGGTCATCGCCGTGATCCAAAAGGTTATGGTGAGGCGTTGGAAGAATTTGATGCACGTTTACCAGAAGTGATGGATCATCTGAAAGAAGATGACTTATTAATTATTACAGCCGACCATGGAAACGATCCTGTTCACCACGGTACAGACCATACGAGAGAATATGTCCCGTTAATTGTGTACAGTCCTCGTATGAAGGAAGGAAAAGAAATGAAGGTGCGCAGCACATTTGCTGATATTGGAGCAAGTATTGCGGATAATTTCCAAATTAAGATGCCGCAGCACGGCCAAAGCTTTTTAAACGAATTATCATAAACTAGGAGAGTTGAAGATGAAGCGAGAATTGATTGAAACATCAGCACAATATATTAAAAGCCAATTTCCTCATACACCGTCTATCGGTTTAATTTTAGGTTCTGGATTGGGAGTATTGGCAGATGAAATTGAAGATGCTGTTAAAATTCCATATGAACAAATTCCAGAATTCCCTGTTTCAACCGTAGAAGGTCATGCAGGACAACTTGTACTTGGAACGATTCACGGTGTCACAGTAGTAGCTATGCAGGGGCGTTTCCATTATTACGAAGGCTACAGTATGGAGAAAGTAACATTTCCTGTACGTGTGATGAAGGCAATCGGTGTTGAAACATTGATTGTTACCAATGCGGCAGGAGGAGTGAACGAATCATTCCAGCCAGGCGACTTAATGATTATTTCCGATCATATTAACAATATGGGGACTAATCCGTTAATTGGTCCTAACGATTCTAGTCTTGGGGTACGCTTCCCAGACATGTCTGAAGCTTATTGCCAGGAATTGCGCCAATTAGCGAAAAACGTAGCCGCTAACTTGAATATTTCGGTACAAGAAGGGGTGTATGTCGGCAATACAGGGCCATGTTACGAAACACCAGCCGAAGTTCGTTTACTGCGTGTGCTCGGTGGAGATGCAGTGGGTATGTCTACTGTACCGGAAGTAATCGTGGCTCGTCATTCCGGATTAAAAGTATTAGGGATTTCTTGTATTTCCAATATGGCTGCTGGTATTTTAGATCAGCCTTTAAACCATGAAGAAGTAATTGAAACAACAGAAAAGGTCAAAAAACAATTTTTATCGTTAGTTAAAGGAATCATTAAAGAACGTGCCTAAATTCTAAATAGAGAAGGTGTTTCAGATGAGAATGGTTGATTTAATTGAAAAAAAACGCGATGGGAAAGAATTAGAAACGTCAGAAATTCAGTTCATCATCAAGGGATTTACAGATGGATCTATACCTGATTATCAAATGAGTTCTTTTGCAATGGCTGTTTTCTTTCAAGGAATGACAGAAAAAGAACGAGCAGATTTAACGATGGCAATGGTGGAATCAGGAGATCAAATCGATTTATCTGATATTCAAGGAATTAAAGTGGACAAACATAGTACTGGTGGGGTCGGCGATACAACAACGCTTGTTCTAGCTCCATTAGTAGCGGCAGTAGGTGTGCCGGTAGCGAAAATGTCTGGACGGGGATTAGGTCATACAGGCGGCACTATTGATAAATTAGAATCCGTAGCAGGCTTTCATGTAGAAATTGATAAGCAACAATTTATTGATTTAGTTAATAAAAATAAAGTAGCGGTTATTGGACAAAGCGGAAACTTAACGCCAGCAGATAAAAAGCTTTACGCTCTGCGTGATGTGACGGCAACTGTCAACAGCATTCCGCTTATTGCCAGCTCAATCATGAGCAAGAAAATCGCAGCTGGAGCAGATGCAATTGTACTAGATGTTAAGACAGGTGCCGGGGCATTCATGAAAGATTTGGATGATGCAAAAGAATTGGCGCAAGCAATGGTGAACATTGGAAATAATGTTGGACGTGAAACGATGGCAGTTATTTCTGATATGAGTCAGCCATTAGGCTTTGCGATTGGAAATGCACTTGAAATTCAAGAAGCAATTGATACATTAAAAGGGCAAGGACCAAAAGATTTAGAAGAGCTTTGCTTAATTCTCGGAAGCTATATGGTTTATTTAGCGAAGAAAGCAGACAGCTTGGAGGAAGCTCGCCGCAAGCTGGAAGAAGTGATTCAAAACGGCCAAGCTCTTGAAACGTTAAAAGTATTTTTAAGTGCTCAAGGTGGAGACGGAACGGTTGTCGACGACCCTTCTAGGCTACCTCAAGCGAAATATGTGATGGACTTAGAAGCAAAAGAAGACGGCTATGTCGCAGAGATTATTGCTGATTCAATCGGAACGGCGGCGATGCTTCTAGGAGCAGGGCGTGCGACGAAAGAATCAAAAATTGATTTGGCTGTTGGACTTGTGCTGAAGAAGAAAATTGGCGATCAAGTGAAAAAAGGTGAAGCACTTGTGACCATCCACAGTAATCAGGAAAACGTGGAGGAAGTCAAAGCAAAAATTTACGAAAGCATTAAAATATCTACTGAGAAAGTAGAAGCACCACCTCTTGTTTACGATAAAATTTCGAACTAATGAAAAGAGCAGGGAAAAGAATTTATTTTCTTTTCCCTGCTCTTTTTTTGTTGCGGGTATAAGAAAAAAATAATTTGGCAAAAATAGGTTGTATAAAGAATGGAGGGTTGTGGAGATGAAGCGATTTTTTTCATTTTCAATCGTAGTAGCAGTTCTTTTTTCTTTTCATATAACAGCGGTATTTGCCAAGGAAGAAACCTCAGCGGAGCTAGCTGAAAAAGCTAAATCAGCTGTCTTAATTGAGCGTGATACAGGGACCGTATTATATGAAAAAAATAGTAATGAAAAGCTTCCACCTGCCAGTATGACGAAAATTATGACCATGATCTTAATTATGGAAGCAATTGATGAAGGAAAGATCAAATGGAGTGATAAAGTTCGTACAAGTGAATATGCTGCTTCAATGGGAGGTTCGCAAATTTTCTTGGAGCCCGGCGAGGAAATGACCGTTGATGAAATGTTAAAAGGTATTGCCATTGGATCAGGAAATGATGCATCAGTGGCTATGGCCGAGCATTTAGCCGGATCGGAAGACGAATTCGTCAACATGATGAATGAAAAAGCGAAAGAGTTGGGGGCTAAAAACACGCAGTTTCAGAACCCTACCGGATTACCTGTTGCTGACCATTACAGCACAGCTTATGATATGGCGATTATGGCAAAAGAACTTATGAAATATGAAAAGATTACGGATTACACAGGCAAATATGAAGATTATTTGCGAGAAAATACAGATAAAAAATTTTGGCTTGTCAATACAAATCGTCTCGTCAAATTTTATGAGGGAGTAGACGGGGTGAAAACCGGTTTTACAAATGAGGCGAAATATTGTTTGACCGCTACCGCCAAAAAAGGAAACATGAGGGTAATCGCGGTTGTATTTGGAGCTGAAACCCCGAAAGACCGAAATGCCCAAGTAACGAAAATGTTAGACTATGCGTTCAGTCAATATCAAACAACACCATTGTACGAAAAGGATGCCGAGATTGGTTCTGTTAAAGTGAGCAAAGGAACTCAAAAGACCGTACAAGCTGTGACATCTGAACCGATTTCTTTTTTAACGAAAAAAGGGACATCCACAAAAGATATTGAAAAAGACATTAAGCTAAAGGAATCTGTCAAAGCACCTATTCAAAAAGGGGATGAAATCGGCTCGTTAATTATAAAAAAAGACGGCAAGGTGTTAAGTGAATCCCCGCTTGTGGCAGAAGAAGACGTTATGGAAGCATCTTGGTGGGATTTATTTAAACGAACTCTCTCAATCTTTTCGAAAACTTCATAACTAATGTTGGCGAAAAATAACTAGTTTTGTCACACGGAAGGATTCCAATAAGAAACTATCGAAAGACTCTCTATAAACTTTCAAGGGGGTTTGAATTGTGAGTCTTTCTATAAATTTAGAAGTAAAGCATCATGTGCTGCTCGTGCGTTTAAGCGGGGAGCTTGACCACCATACAGCAGACGAGTTAAGAACGAGAATTACAGACCTTCTGGAGAATGAACTTATTCATCATATTGTATTAAATCTTGGTGATTTAAGTTTTATGGATAGCTCAGGACTTGGTGTTATTTTAGGACGATATAAACAAATTAAAAGCAGCGGCGGAGAGATGGTCGTATGTGCTATCTCTCCTTCTGTACAGCGATTATTTGAAATGTCAGGTTTATTTAAAATTATCCGCTTAGAGCAAACAGAGCAAAATGCTTTAGCAACGTTGGGGGTGGCATGATGAAAAACGAGATGCATCTCCAATTTGCCGCATTAAGCCAAAATGAATCGTTTGCTCGTGTAACGGTTGCGGCCTTTGTTACACAGCTTAATCCAACAATGGATGAGTTGACGGAAATTAAAACGGTCGTGTCAGAAGCGGTCACCAATGCTATCATTCATGGATATGACAATAATCCAAATGGTACGGTGTATATTTCCGTTTACTTGATGGAAGAGGGAACGATCGAAATTATCGTAAAAGATAAGGGAACGGGAATTGAAGATGTAGAGGAAGCAAAGCAGCCGCTTTATACAACAAAGCCTGAATTGGAGCGATCTGGAATGGGCTTTACTATTATGGAAAACTTTATGGACGAAATTGCTATCGATTCATCGAGTACAGAAGGAACGACCATTTATTTGAAAAAGCATTTAACAAAAAGCAAAGCGTTATGTAATTAAGGAGATCAGCCTATGGATGTCGAGGTCAAAAACGAACAGAGCCGAGGTTATTTATCCGATTGTGAAGTAAAGGAATTAATTAAAAAAAGTCAACAAGGAGACCAACAAGCCCGCGATTTGATTGCTGAAAAAAATATGAGGCTCGTATGGTCTGTTGTTCAGCGTTTTCTTAACAGAGGATATGAGCCGGATGATTTATTTCAAATTGGTTGTATTGGTCTTTTGAAATCGGTTGACAAGTTTGACTTATCGTATGATGTTAAATTTTCCACATATGCCGTTCCGATGATTATTGGTGAAATTCAGCGTTTTATTCGCGATGACGGAACGGTGAAGGTAAGTCGCTCTTTAAAGGAACTCAGCAATAAAATTCGCAAGGCGAAAGATGAGCTTTCTAAGATGCTGAATCGAGTTCCAACGGTTGTAGAGGTGGCAGAATATTTAGAGATCACACCTGAAGACGTTGTACTCGCACAAGAAGCTAATCGCGTGCCTGCTTCCATTCATGAAACGGTGTACGAAAATGATGGTGATCCGATTACGCTACTCGATCAAATTGCTGACCATAACGAAGGAAAGTGGTTTGATAAAATTGCGTTAAGAGAAGCCATTCAGGAATTGGACGAGAGAGAAAAGCTCATTGTTTACTTGCGATATTATAAGGATCAAACACAATCAGAAGTGGCTTCTAGACTAGGCATCTCACAAGTGCAAGTATCTCGCTTGGAAAAGAAAATTTTACATCAAATGAAAAATCAGATGGGAGAATAGCGACAAAAAGCTTGTTTCTATCTGGATGACGATCATTTGAAGTGACTTCAAAAAAAAGTGAAGCGGAAAACCTCGCTGAAGGTTTTCTGCTTCACTTTTTTTGTTGGTTTTGCCATTTAGCAAAGTATAGAAACGTCAAACATTTTGGAAGAACATCGTGGTAATTAATGGATGTTCGGTTTTTGAATTAGAAAATTTAAGAAATAACATACTACTCATACGAGGAGAACCATTTGCAAGGTGTGATATGGATGGATAATACAGTTTATTTACGAATGCGTCACCGTGTACAAGTTAAACCGAATGAGACCGTAAGCCTTGGTCAAATTTCCTTAATTGAAGCAAGAGCAGACATCAAGGCAAGGCTTCAAGAATTGCCTGTGCATCAAGTGACAGCTAGTGACCGAAATATGATTGTTGTAGATGTAATGAAAGCCATTGCTGAGATAAGGAAAGAGGATGTAGATTTTGATATTCAAAATATCGGTCCTGCTCAAACAATTGTGGAAGTGGTGTATGAAAAAAAGCACTATTCAAAGTTCTTTTTTTGTCTTGTGTGGCTACTCCTTTTCATTGGAGCGGCTCTCGCCATCATGAACTTCCATGAAGATGTGAGTATGCGGCAAGTTCATCAAAAGCTGTTTTACATGCTGACAGGTGTTCAGGATGAACAGCCGTTACTTCTTCAAATTCCTTATTCGTTTGGATTAGGTTTAGGGATGGTGCTGTTTTTTAATCATCTTTTTCGTAAGCGAATTAACGAAGAACCGAGCCCTTTGGAAGTGGAAATGTTTAATTATCAGCAAGATTTAGATCAATATGTCATTATGCATGAAAATAAGGAAAGCATGAAGCACATTGATGAGCCTTAACGTGTTGTTGACCATTTTCATCGGATTTGCCGGAGGGTTGGCTGTAGGAGGGGGCTTTGTCGCTTTTTTGACCGTGCTCGGGGTCATTCCCCGACTGATGCAGTTAACAAAGACTATGAAATATGTACAGGCATACGAATGGGCTGTCATTACAGGAGCGATAGGAGGAGCGTGGATGAGTCTTCACGGCCATGTTTTATATTTGCCGGCGTTCATTGCCATTATTGTGGGAGCGGCGAGCGGCATCTTTATCGGCATGCTGGCAGCTGCTCTAACAGAAGTATTGAATGTTCTTCCTATTTTAACAAAAAGAATTGGTGTAGCCGATCAAATGCTCGTCTTACTCATGGCAATTGTGCTCGGTAAAGTATTTGGTTCATTGTTTCACTGGATCTATTTTGTCGATCAGTAATGAAGCAAGGACGTGTTGTGGTGATAAACATGGCGTAGTGTGAGGAACTGTGCCTGGATAAGTGGAGGTAATAGTGATGAGCAGCAAATTGAAAGATAATTACAAAGATAACATCAAACCGTACCAGCCGACTCCTCCTTATTTTATCAACTGTGTAAAAGCTTTTGTGGTGGGTGGGCTCATTTGTGCCATTGGTCAAGTGGTGGAAAATTTTTACTTACATTATTTTAATTATACAAAAGAGGATGTCGGAAATCCGACAGTAGCGACTCTTATTTTGCTGTCAGCCATTTTAACAGGGTTTGGCATTTATGACAAGCTTGGTCAGTTTGCTGGAGCAGGTTCTGCCATACCGGTAACCGGCTTTGCCAATACGATGACGAGTGCAGCGATGGAGCATCGAAGCGAAGGGCTTGTGCTTGGGGTGGCTACCAATATGTTCAAATTAGCGGGAAGTGTCATTACTTTTGGAGTGGTAGCTGCCTACGTCATAGGGATGCTGCGCTATGCGTTTAAGTCTTTTTTTTAGAAGAAGGGAGGAACGAACATGCGGCTTGTTGGAAAACAAACGTGGATGTTTGAAAATGATGTTTACATTAATGCAACGGGAACGGCTGTCGGTCCGAAAGAAGCAGCGGGACCTTTAGCAGGATCATTTGATGTCACGCACGAAGATTTGCATTGCGGAGAGGATAATTGGGAGTTGGCGGAGCGTTTGTTAATGAAAGAATCGATTGATTCCTGTTTACAAAAGGGTAATCTGAATTATTCCGATATTGATTTCTTTTTAGCTGGTGATTTATTGAATCAAAATGTCACCGCAAATTATGTAGCAAGACAGAATCAAATCCCCTTTTTATGTATGTTTGGGGCATGTTCTACTTCAATGGAGACATTAGCGGTCGGAGCAGCATTAGTTGATGGTGGGTTTGCCCGGAAAATCGTTGCGGCTACAAGCAGCCATAATGCGACAGCCGAGCGGCAATTTCGCTATCCAACTGAATATGGGGGACAAAAGCCGGATACGGCTACCGCTACTGTCACAGGGGCAGGGGCCGCTCTCGTTTCCCAGGAAAGAGGCTTAGTCAAAATTACAGCAGCGACGATTGGGAAGGTAGCCGATTACGGTATTACCGATCCATTTGATATGGGCTCAGCAATGGCGCCAGCCGCCGCTGATACGATTCGTCAGCATTTAGTGGATACGAACCGTTCACCCGCGTATTACGATTTGATTGTTACTGGAGATTTGTCGGGGGTTGGAAGCCCAATTCTTAAAAAACTGCTTCAAGAAGAGGGGTACGATATTTTTGATGTTCATAATGATTGCGGGCTCATGATTTATCGTCCGGACCAAGAAGTATTTGCAGGTGGAAGCGGTTGCGGCTGTTCGGCAGTTGTCACATACGGGTATATATTGAGCGAGTTAATAAAGGGAAATTTTAAACGAGTATTGGTTGTCGCAACAGGGGCATTATTAAGCCCGACGATGATTCAGCAAAAAGAAACGATTCCGACTATTGCCCATGGAGTGGTCATTGAGGCATTGGAGGGAGGCCATTAAATGGAATATATTATTGCATTTGCAGTTGGCGGAGCGATTTGTGTTATTGGGCAGTTATTGTTAGACGTTGCAAAATTAACTCCTGCTCATGTCACAAGCTCATTCGTAGTAGCCGGAGCCGTACTGGATGGCTTTGGATTATATGATAAGCTCATCGAATTTGCCGGAGCTGGTGCGACCGTTCCGATTACAAGCTTTGGTCACTCGTTGTTGCACGGGGCGATGGAGCAGGCAGACAAGCATGGAATAATTGGGATTGCCATGGGAATTTTCGAACTCACTTCAGCAGGTATTGCCTCAGCGATTTTATTTGCCTTTATTATCGCTCTTATCTTTAAACCGAAAGGATAAGAATATATGGAGAAAAGAAAGGTCATTATTGTTACAGATGGCGATGAGTATGCTGAAAAAACCATTGAATATGTAGCAAAGCAGTATGGAGGACGCTGTATCTCTCAATCACACGGAAACCCAACGAAGTTATCAGGACGAGAAATCGTGAAATTAATTACGAAAGCCGCCTACGATCCTGTGTTTGTGATGTTTGATGATAGCGGTTTTTTAGGAGAAGGTTCGGGAGAACAAGCGTTAAAATATGTCGCATCTCATGAGCAAATAGAAGTACTTGGCGTTATTGCGGTTGCTGCCAAAACGCATCAAAATGAATGGACACGGGTTGATGTGAGTATAGATCGGTATGGAGAATTGACAGAATATGGCGTTGATAAAAACGGTATTGCAGAATTTGAAATAGGCAGAATAAATGGCGACACCGTTTATTGCCTGGATCGTTTGGAAGTTCCAATCATTGTAGGAATTGGAGACATCGGGAAGATGGCAAAAATGGACCACATTGAATATGGTTCGCCCATTACAATGAAAGCTGTAGAAATTATTTTGGAAAGGAGCGGATACAGTGGCAGAGCAAACGAAGCAAAAGACGGCCATTTATAAAAAGGTTCATGAGAATGATAAATGGTTTATTGAACATGGGAGCATGAATACGAGTTTTGATGTCGGAGTTCGAAAGCTGCTTATTTTAGAGCGGGAAGTACATATGTATTATGTGACCGGACTTTGCGACAGCAATTATATCATCCAAATTGCGGATCAGCTCGTGGAAGTAAATGACCATGAAACTGAAAAAGAAAAAGCAAAAGAGATCATTGAAAATCGTCTTATTCATCAGCAAGTCACCCCTGTCGAATATTTAGAGGATGCGCTTGATACAATTTTAGCAGGCTTAATTGTCGTTCTAATTGATCAGGAAGAGGTTGGGTATGAAGTAGATGTACGCAGTTATCCCGGACGCGGGCCAGAAGAGCCAGATACAGAAAAAGTTGTTCGCGGAGCACGGGATGGTTTTACAGAAAATATTATCATTAATACAGCTTTAATGAGAAGACGTATTCGCGATGGGCGTCTTCGGTTTGAAATGATGAAGGTAGGAGAACGCTCCAAAACCGATGTCGCCATAGGGTATATTAATGATATTGCCGATCCTGGATTAGTGGACGTTATTAAAAAAGAAATCGAAGCGATTAAAACAGATGGTCTAACGATGGCGGACAAAACCATAGAGGAATTTCTCGTTAAACAAGGGTATAATCCATTTCCGCTCGTACGCTATACGGAACGTCCTGATGTTGCGGCTGAACATTTATTAGAAGGACATGTACTCATTATTACAGATACTTCTCCAAGTGTAATTGTCACGCCGACGACCTTGTTCCACCACGTTCAGCATGCGGAAGAATTTAGACAAGCTCCTGCTGTCGGGACCTTCATTCGTTGGATTAGATATATTGGGATTTTGGCTTCAGTCTTTTTATTACCTTTATGGTTTTTATTTGTAACAGAACCTTCTTTGTTGCCGGCGAATTTACAATTCATTGGTCCAAATGAAAAAACGAACATTCCAATTGTCGTTCAAATTTTTATGGCAGATATCGGCATTGAATTTCTAAGGCTTGCCGCCATTCATACCCCAACGCCGCTCTCCACAGCTATGGGATTAATTGCGGCGGCGTTAATTGGTCAAATTGCCATTGACGTAGGGCTGTTTGTGCCAGAAGTTATTTTATATGTTGCTGTTGCCGCTATCGGTAACTTTGCAACGCCGAGTTATGAGCTAAGTGTCGCGAATAAGATGGCTCGTCTATTATTGCTTGCTGCAGTGGCTGCTTTTCACACGCCAGGTTTTGTTATTGGTACGACGCTGTATATTTTATTGCTAGCAGCAACGAAGTCATTAAATACACCATACTTATGGCCTTTCATTCCGTTCAATCCGAGTGCTTTTAAAGGGATTATGTTTCGAACGTCTAAACCAGGGGATAATGTTAGACCAAGCATTGTCCATCCGCAAAATAAATCACGACAGCCTGTGTAAATATGTATAAGTGCTAGAGGGAAAGTTTGTGAACTTTCTAAAACGACCTATATAGAAAAACGGCTGTTTGAATATTGTAATAATGTGGTTGCATCGAGTTTGGAGATATGATAAGGTTGTTTTAATTAAGAAAGCAATGAATGAACGAGACAGTTAACAGCTTAAGGGCTGACTAGCTGTCTCTTTGTGTACATTCAAGAAAGTGCTGTCCTATTGGTTTTGTTCAATTGTCAGTCAGCAGAACAAATAATGAAGGGGAACGAGGTAAGGACGAATGGTGTTTTTGCATGGAACGAGTAAAGTAAACGGTTCTAACCATTTAGAAATCGGAGGGGTTGATACCGTTAAATTAGCAAAAGAATACGGGACGCCTCTATATGTATATGATGTTGCTTTAATTCGGGAAAGAGCCCGCCAATTTAAAGAGACCTTTGTAAAGCACAATGTGAAAGCACAAGTTGCTTATGCAAGTAAAGCTTTTTCAACGATGGCGATGGTTCAGCTTGTACATGAGGAAGGCCTCTCATTAGATGTTGTGTCAGGAGGAGAGTTATATACAGCGCTTGCTGCCGGGTTCCCTCGTGAAAAAATTCACTTTCATGGAAACAATAAAAGCAGAGCAGAATTAGCGATGGCTCTGAAAGAAAAAATCGGTTGTATTGTAGTCGATAATTTCTATGAGATTGAGCTGTTGAAGGAGTTAAGTGATTCATTCCAACAGAAAGTGCCAGTGCTTTTGCGTATTACACCAGGAATTGAAGCACATACGCATGATTATATTTTAACAGGACAGGAAGATTCTAAATTTGGTTTCGATCTGCAAAATGGACAAGCTGAGCAAGCTGTTCGTCAAACATACGAGGCGGATCAATTCGAGTTGCTTGGTTTGCATTGCCATATCGGTTCACAAATTTTTGAAACGACAGGCTTTGTTATGGCAACGCAAAAGATTTTTGAAAAATTAAAAGAGTGGAAAGACAGTTTTCATTTCTTCCCGCAAGTGTTGAATTTAGGAGGAGGCTTCGGCATTCGCTATACGAGCGAAGATGATCCGATTCCAGTGAGTGAATATGTGGATGTTATTATTCAAGAAGTGAAAAAGCAAACGGATGAAATGAATGTAGACATCCCTGAAATTTGGATTGAACCTGGTCGTTCGCTAGTGGGAGATTCAGGGACAACCTTATACACGGTCGGATCAAGAAAGCATGTGCCGGGCGTACGTGAGTATGTTTCGGTTGATGGCGGAATGAATGACAATATTCGCCCTGCTCTGTATCAAGCAAAATATGAAGCTGCATTAGCGAATCGGATGAAGGATGATGAAGATGAGACAGTCTCCATTGCCGGAAAGTGCTGTGAGTCAGGAGATATGCTCATTTGGGATGTCGCTTTGCCGAAAGCTCAGTCAGATGATTTACTTGCTGTATTTTGTACAGGGGCGTATGGCTATTCGATGGCTAGCCATTATAACCGCATTCCGAAACCTGCGGTTGTGTTTGTAGAAGATGGTGAGGCGCAGCTTGTAGTCAAGCGTGAAACATATGAAGAGCTTGTGAAAAACGATCTGCCGTTTAAGTCAAAAGTAAAAAACTAACAAAGGAGATGACTAAAAACCATCCTTTTTAGTCATCTCCTAAAGCTCTGTTACGTAAATTAAGCGCATTTTAATAGATAGCCTAAAAAGAACACGGCCTGTGTATAGGTCGTGTTCTTTTAATATAGTATCGAAAATGGACAGATTAAGATTAGGCGAAAAGGGCACGGATGGCATCTAATAAACTATTTAAAAAGTTTTGGAGCTTTTGTAAGAAAGATTGTCCTTCTTCTGACTGGAGAAAAGTCGAAATTTTTTCTTTTGTCACATTTAATTGATCTTTCACTTGGTTCCAGTCGATGTCCATTTCCTTTAATTTATTGAAGAAATCGACAAGTGTATCTAGTTCGGCAGCAGTTAGCGTAATCCCAAGTTCTTGAGCAATCTGTTCAATTAAAGCGCGCAAATCTGCTTCAGTTTTCGGTTCGTTTTTAGCAATTTCATCCTTTACTTTTGCCATTAAAGCAGCAGCCTTCTCAGCTCCAATTGAATCGCCAAGCTGGGCCGTTTTAACCATTTCTTCGTTTGCGACTTTTTTAATCTCTTCTGGAATCTTTTCGTTCGTTGTTGTTTCATATGCTTTCATAATGCCTGTCAGTGCAGCAGTACCAGACACGGAAAAGGGAGCAGAAATTTCAATGACAGCATCTTTTACCCCTGCTGTAATTAAGGCATTCGTGTACATTTCATTGGTTACCCAGGTAATATTGTTCGTTTGAACATCTAAGCCGGAATCCTTTGCTCCAATTGTAATGCTGGCAGAGGAAATGGCACGTGATCCAATTTGAGCTTTTGGGATGAATTCACCTAAATAATCGTGCTCCTCTTGATTGGAGACGGTAATAATTTGAGCATTTTCTGGCACGTCTAATTCGGCTAATATATCATTTCGCTGCTGGGTCGTTAAATTCTCTCCTAGTGTGACAATCACATCGCCTTCTGCTGCATCTGCCAAGCTGATTGAAGGAACAGTGAGTATCAATGTTGCGGTTAAAAGCATAGCTTGTAATTTTCGTTTCAAAAAAAGACCTCCTTTTCATACGTGGGACACTCATATTATAGTATGGTTTTTCAAAATATGATAGAGAGACTCCACGCTATCTTATTAGACGGATGAACAGGCAATTAGGTTTCAAAAAGGTAAGATGAATGAAGATATTGGATTTGTCCTTTGAATTGTAGTAGAATGAATGAAGAATTTTATATTGGAGGTTACATAATGAAAAAAGCAAGCATTGAAATGCAAAATGGCGATAAAATTATGATTGACTTGTTCGCGAACGAAGCTCCAGGTACAGTGGAAAACTTCGAAAAGTTAGCGAATGAAGGATTCTACAACGGGTTAACATTCCATCGTGTAATTCCTGGGTTTGTAAGTCAAGGCGGCTGCCCATCTGGAACTGGAACAGGCGGACCTGGATATACAATCAAATGTGAAACACAAGGAAATCCTCATAAACATACAGCAGGTGCATTATCAATGGCACATGCAGGAAAAGATACAGGCGGAAGCCAGTTCTTTATCGTTCATGAGCCACAACCGCATTTAAACGGTGTGCATACAGTATTCGGACAAGTAACAGAAGGTTTAGATGCTGTGTTAAAAATGCGAAACGGCGATGTAATGAAAGAAGTTAAAGTTTGGGAAGAATAAAGAGAAGAATGAGTGTCTCCGATTTGGGGGCACTCATTCTTTTTTAAACTGCGTGACAATATGATCGGATTTTTTAAGCATTTTTACCTAGAAACGGTTCTTTCATAACTTCTTTAGTAAAACGTTTTCATATTCAGGTTGCCAGAATGTTATTTTCGGTATAGAATTTCCAATAGGTGTGATTGAGTAAATAGAGGTGTTTAATTTTGAATAAAAATAACTGGATTTTATTTTTCATACTCATTGGAATTAGTTTTGTATGGGGAATTATCTACTGGATTTATATTGCGTAACATGTTAGCTCATCCATTGTATGTTGATAACACAATTTAAATTATGTATCATAAAATACAAAGTATGACTTTTTAGTCTAAAAGATTACGGTTTGTTTACATCTGTATGACGTATAGAGGAAAAGTAAGGTTAAAGCAGGTAATATTTTACTTGAAGAAAGTTTAAGATAGTTTTCAACAATGAGGGAGAAATATATGCTTATTCGGTATAAGAAAAACTATGAAAAAATTGCAATGGGCCTTTTATCGTTTATGCCAACGGAAAAAGATTTAAAAGCATTGCAGCAGACGATGAAGGAATATGAGCAAAATGAACATTGGAAGCTTTTTTTATGGAAAGAAGATGACGATATTATTGGGATTGCCGGGATTGCTATGGTGAACGATAAAGAGCTGGAAATTCAGCATGTGAGTGTTAACCCATCACATCGACACCAAGGCATCGGTAAACAAATGGTTCAAGCGCTTCAGTCCCTTCATCCGAACATGATGGTAAAACCTAATGCGTATGTAGCTCCGTTTTTTGAGAAATGCACGATGTTGCCAGAAGAATAATGAGGAAACACCAGGTTGTTACGACTGCCTGGTGTTTCTTTTATCATGAAGACTTTTTTGGCGTTCTGCGATTACGGACGTACGGTCGCGCAGTTTATGACGATGAATGAGCTCGTTGTTTGAGAGATCTGAACGTTGTCCCCAAATAAGCCCTTTTTCTTTGCTTTTTTGCTGGCAAAGTGTGAGAAGTGAAGAATCGGTTATCGGCAAATCAAGACTTTCATAAGTCATTTCGTGTTGAATGGCTGTCAGGCGTGTATGTAAAGAGGAAAGAAGGGTAGTATCATCTAGCCCAAGCTTCTGGATTTCTTCTTTTTCGTCGCTTAAAATCCGCACAGCGCTTTTCATCATGCGGAAGGCGCCATTATAATTTCCTCGCCTTTGATGATATAAAGAAACAGCAATCTGAATTAAACCGACCCACACGATTTTTCGATCGGCAGGCACATCCATTTTCCAATGTTCTTCCAACAATTCGTGGCATTCAAAATAATCACGATCAGCATGAAAATGTACAAGGTAATCAATATAGGCTGCAGGATAGTTCATAGAGGGCCTCCTTTTTGTTTCATGCTATCAGTTTATCATAAAGCTTATTCGTCTTCAGTAAAGGCTATGTTCACACATAATGAAAAAGTGTTCAGCGAGGGAGCTGAACACTTTTGAGTCATATTAACACCAAGCAGATCCAACGATGATCAACAAGATGAACAATACAACGATTAAAGCAAACCCACTTCCGTAATAGCAGCCTTTTTCGCCCATATTAACTCCTCCTTAATGGTCTTATATTTCGTTTGCACTGTCATCATATGTTGGAATTGCGGATATGTTTGGGCAGATGACCTAGTTTTCGTGTATAATTTCTTATTGGACATGTTGGAATGATGCACTATACTTAAGAAGGAAAATGGAAGAAAAAATGGAAATGGGTAATGTTGGTGGGATGACTGTGGAATATAACGTAAAGGTAGAGGCATTTGAAGGGCCGTTGGACCTTCTTTTGCATTTAATAAATAGATTGGAAATTGATATTTATGATATACCGGTGGCTCAAATAACCGAGCAATACATGGGATACATCCATACGATGAACGAACTTCATCTCGATTTAGCTAGCGAATATTTAGTGATGGCGGCTACCTTGCTGGCGATTAAAAGTAAGATGCTGTTACCTAAACATGAAGAAGATGAAATGGATGATGTTGAACAGGTAGACGGCGAAGATGATCCGCGTGAAGAGTTGATGCAGCGGTTAATTGAATATCGGAAATATAAAGAAGCGGCTCAAGAGCTGAAACAGCTGGAAGAAGACCGAGGGCAGATTTATACGAAATCGCCAAGTGATCTTAGCTATTTGGCAACAGACGTTCAAGTGGAAAATCAACAACTTGATATTACACTGTACGATATGCTGAGCGCTTTTCAAAAATTATTAAAACGAAAGCAAATCCAAAAGCCGATTAAAGCGAAAATCACTCGACAGGAAATTCCGATTGAACAGCGAATGGAAGAGCTTTTGCAAGAATTAAAAACATTTCATGGAAAAAGGCGTTTCTATGATTTGTTTTCTCGTCCTGAACGAGAATATGTTGTTGTCACCTTTTTAGCGGTGCTCGAATTAATGAAACATAATCAAATTGCTGTAGAACAACAGGGGAACTTTGACGAACTGTATGTTTCGTATCAAGAAAGGAATGGACACGCATGAATATGACAACCTATAAATCTGTCATTGAGAGTCTTTTATTTGTGGCAGGAGATGAAGGCTTGTCGCTTGCCCAAATATGCGCTGTTTTAACGATTGAAGCAGAAGCTGCCAAGTCTATTCTTGAAGAGATGCGCCAAGATTTTGAAGAGAATGACAGAGGCATTGAAATGATTGAAATAGCAGGCACTTATCAGTTTGTAACGAAAAAAGAAAACGCTGAGTATGTAAAACGTTTAGTAACGGCTCCTTCTAATCAATCCCTTTCGCAAGCAGCGCTGGAGACGTTAGCGATTGTAGCGTATCGCCAGCCAATCACTAGAGTGGAAATTGAAGAAATTAGAGGTGTGAAAACGGAGCGACCGATTCAAACCCTTGTAGCGAAAGCTTTAATCAAAGAGGTAGGCAGGGCAGAGGGGGCAGGTCGAGCTATTTTATATGGAACGACAAAAGAATTTTTATCGTATTTTGGCCTTAAAAGCATTAAAGAATTGCCGGTGCTCTCAAATTCAGCTGTAATGGAGCCAGATGAACAAGAAGCAGATTTATTCTTTGAAAAGCTCCAAGAAGTGTTTGAGTAAAGAAACTATTATATTCCATATCTAATATGTGGTAATATTATTAAAAACAATCATTTTTTTACATTTTAAATCAGGGAAGATGATTGCGGGGAGGACGGCAATATGGCAAATACGGTAGTCAAATCACAAATTGAACTCGTACAACAGAAGTTGGAAGTATCGGTAACAGCATTGAATGAGTATTTAAATCATGTGACGATTTCCCATTTGAATGAAGAGGTACAAGGGGAACAAAGTGATTATGCCCTTTTATTGTCTAACTTGAGAAGACTGGCTGTTTTTTGTGAAGAAGGCTTGGATGCGTGCCGTGTTATTTCGGGGACTGAACCGTTTAGAAAAGCGGCGGCAGAACGCACCCTTTATCGTATTTATCATCAATGCATTGAAGAGTTTTACGCCCCAAAGCATGATTTATGGTATGAAGATAGCCGTTCTGCCTATACAGGACGCAATGCCATTAAATATCGTCAAGCGGCACCGCCATCAATTGAACGGCTAATGTCGTCAATGGAAAGTGATTTTCAGTTGATGCGGGAAGAGCTTCAATTTTATGAGACGGACTATGTAACGAAAATGACACAATCTCAATAAAATAGAACAACGTAAAAATGGACAGGGCAAAACGCTCTGTCTATTTTTTATGAGAATGAATCTCCATCATATTTTCCTTTGGTGAGAATAGGATAGTGAAGATGATTGAAGGGGGGGCATTATCATGAATATGCAAGAACAGATGAAGTGTTATTTGCTGGAAGTGGAGAAGTGGCTTGGAGAGATGGAACAATGGGCTTACTCAGAAGGGGAGATGGACGATGAGTTCGTTATGGAAACGATGGAGCAATTAAAAAAAGAAGTTCGTGAGCAATTAAAAACACATACTTTTGATGAAAACATGTTGGCGATTACGACTGACAATCTCAATAAGTTAACTACGCACATTCAGCCATATGCTGCAAGTAGAACGCAACATAAAGAGCGTGTTCCAATCGGAAAGCATCAACTGCCCCCGTTGCCGTATGCGTATGATGCACTGGAGCCTTACATTCATCGTGAAATTATGAAACTACACCATACGAAGCATCATCAAAGTTATGTTGATGGCTTAAATAAAGCTGAACAGATGATGAAAGAGGCGAGAAAGACCCAAAATTACGACTTAATTAAGCATTGGGAACGAGAAGCGGCTTTTAACGGTTCGGGCCATTATCTTCATTCGATTTTTTGGGAGATTATGAACCCAAAAGGTGGGGGCGAACCGAAGGGGAATTTGCGTCAGCAAATTGAACAGGATTTCGGGTCATATGAAAAATTTAACATGCATTTTTCACAAGCAGCGAAAAAAGTAGAAGGAGTAGGATGGGCAATATTAGTTTGGGCTCCGCGCTCTGGTAGACTGGAAATTCTTCAGGCAGAGCGCCATCAATTAATGACTCAGTGGGATACAATTCCACTTCTTGTATTGGACGTATGGGAACACGCCTATTATTTGCAGTATAAAAATGACCGAGGAGCGTATGTAGATCAATGGTGGAACATTGTGTATTGGCCAGCTGTGGTGGATCGATTTAACGAAGCAAAAAAAGTGAAGTGGCGACTTTATTAGAGGTGGGGGATGTAATTGTTTTAGTGAAAAAGTAAATATTTTTAATTATGTGTATATGTTTTATAATATAGAGCGTTAGGATGAATCAAAAGTAGTATGACTTTCAGCTTACAATTTGCTTGATTAACAAGGATTTTTCTTTCGGTAACGGAGATTTCATTCATAACCGTTCGAGACAAGCATAAACTTGTACAAACAAGCAAAGGGACGGGATGATATGGATGAAATCGATTAAAAGCCGAGTGTTAAAGAAGATAGGTTTGCTTTTCATGGCCGTTCTTCTTTCATTTCATGTAGTTGTGCCTCCAGCAGAAGCGGGAGGTGTTAGTGCACAAAGTGCCATTTTAATCGAACAGCATACAGGAAGAGTGCTGTTCAGTAAAGATGCTCATAAACAGCTTCGAATCGCCAGTATTACGAAGATTATGACGGCGATTTTGGCGGTTGAATCAGGAAAAATGGAAGAGATGGTAACCGTGAGTAATAATGCGGTTGGTACAGAAGGATCTTCCCTTTATTTGGTCGCAAATGAAAAAATAAAATTGAAAGATTTAGTATATGGCCTTATGCTTCGTTCAGGAAATGATGCAGCTGTCGCGATTGCTGAATATGTTGGTGGGAGCTTGGACGGCTTCGTCTATCTTATGAATCAAAAAGCCGAGGAGATAGGCATGAAGAATACAGAGTTTGCCAATCCGCATGGCCTTGATGACCATGAAAATCATTATTCCACAGCCTATGATATGGCCATTTTAATGAAGTATGCGATGGGAAATGAGCAGTTTCAAGAAATTTCTGGAACAAAGCTGTATCGTTCTGCCCATCCTGAAGAGCAGTGGGACCGGGTGTGGAAAAATAAAAATAAATTGCTGACAAGCCTGTATCAATATACGACAGGCGGAAAAACAGGTTATACGAAAAGAGCGAAACGAACGCTTGTAACAACGGCTTCAAAAGATGGTCTTGACTTAATTGCTGTGACGTTAAATGCTCCGGGAGACTGGAATGATCATATTTGGATGTATGAGATGGGATTTGAACAATTTGAACCGACGAAAGTGGTGAAAGAAGGAAACATTCAAGATATTAATGATCCTTATTACGAGAAGAAAGTATATGTTAAACGTGATTTCATTTATCCTTTAAAAGACGAAGAGCGAGAAGACATTGAACTTAAGGTCACTCTCATTAAACCTGATAAAAAATTATGGCAAGAAGAAGAGAATGTGCCTAATATTGTCGGGCGACTTGATATTTATCAAGGGGATGAAGAAATTGGCCGTCTTCCTATCTATTTTAAAAAAGGGTTGAATCCAGATGGCGATGAATCTTTCTGGGGGAAAGTGAAAGGTCTGTTTCTTCTCGTTTTAGGGGTACAATCAGATGGTTAATATTATTTGGATGTTATTAACGGTTATTGGTATCGTATTTGCTGTTGTGAATGGAAAAATGGAGGAAGTGAACAAAGCTATTTTTCAAGGGGCAGCCGAAGCGGTTACCATTAGCATTGGGTTAATTAGTGTCCTTGTATTTTGGCTTGGGATGATGGCGATTGCGCAGCAGGCAGGCATTCTCGACAAACTTGCTGCCCTATGCCGTCCGATTGTGACGAGGTTATTTCCTGACATTCCGAAAGATCATCCTGCTATGGGGTATATTTTATCGAATATGATGGCGAATATGTTTGGCTTAGGGAATGCAGCAACCCCGCTCGGATTAAAAGCGATGGAGCAACTTCAAAAATTGAATGGCGGCTCCGATGAAGCAAGTCGTTCAATGATTACTTTTTTGGCCATTAATACATCGAGCTTGACCATTATTCCCACAACGGTCATCGCCCTTAGAATTACATACGAATCCGCCAATCCAGCGGAAATCATCGGGACGACGCTATTGGCCACAATTTGCTCTACAATAGGAGCGATACTCCTTGACCGCTATTTTTATTATAGAAGGGTAAGAAAAGGGAGGAAACATTGATGTCCATCATTAATCAAGTCTCGCTTTTTCTCATTCCGCTTATTATTGGCGGAATTTTGCTTTATGCCACACTGAAAAAAGTGCCGACGTACGAAGCGTTCGTGGAAGGGGGAAAAGAAGGAATTCAAATTGCTTTTTCTCTTATTCCATTTTTGGTCGGGATGATGGTGGCCATTTCTATTTTTCGTGCTTCGGGGGCAATGGAATATGTTATCTCTTTTATTAGCCCACTTTTACAGGCGATTGGTGTTCCTCCAGAAGTAGCCCCGCTTGCTTTTATCAGACCGATTTCTGGAACAGCTGCCCTAGGAATGACAACCGATTTAATCGCCACCTATGGGCCAGATTCTTTTATCGGCAGGCTTGCTTCGACAATGCAAGGAAGCACAGATACAACCTTCTATGTATTAACCGTCTATTTTGGTGCTGTCGGTATTAAAAAAATGGGCGATGCGTTGAAGGTCGGTTTACTGGCGGATATAGTCGGCTTTATCGCTTCTATTATAATAGTGACGATGGTTTTCGGGTGACGCGATTGGAAGTATTCCTTTCATGTCATCTTTTTTTGTTGTTTTCTATTATGAATGTCTAGAACGCTTGCAGGATTGCAAAACTAATGGAATAGAACACTTGTACAATTAACAGCAAACAAGTAAGATGTTACAAGAGGTGAAAACAATATGGAACGATTGCAAAAAGTGATTGCCCATGCAGGGGTTGCATCAAGACGAAAAGCAGAAACGCTAATTACTGAAGGAAAAGTGAAAGTAAATGGGAAAGTGGTCAAAGAGTTAGGACAAAAGGTAGGTCCTAACGATCGGGTGGAGGTAAACGGAGTTCCTCTCGAGAGACAAGAGCCTGTTTATTTCTTATTTTATAAACCGCGCGGCGTTATTTCCAGTGTGAGTGATGAGAAGGGAAGAAAGACGGTTACCGATTATTTCCCGCAAGGAGAGGCACGGATTTATCCAGTTGGTCGTTTAGATTATGATACGTCCGGCTTAATTTTGTTAACAAATGATGGTGAGTTTGCTAATTTGCTTATGCACCCAAAACATAAAATTGACAAAGTATATATTGCCAAAGTAAAAGGAATTCCTTTCCGCGAAAAAATTAAACAGCTGGAGAAAGGCATTCGCTTAGAAGACGGAATGACCGCACCAGCAAAGGCGAAAGTTCTTTCTGTGGACAAGCGAAAAGAAACAGCTATTGTTGAGCTGACGATCCATGAAGGAAAAAATCGTCAAGTCCGAAGAATGTTTGAAGCGATCGGCCATCCTGTCATGAAATTGCGCCGTGACCGTTACGCATTTTTAGATTTGAAGGGACTCAACGCAGGTGAATCTCGCGAGCTGAATGCTCATGAAGTGAGGCAACTATATGCGTTGGCGACAGCTGCTCGCTAAATACCGAAGCGTCTGCTCTATTTTATAAGAGCAAACGGGATGTTCCATTTGGAAGGTAAGGTTCCAAGGAGAAAAACCTTCCAAATGAAACAACCGGACGAACAAAAACAGCGATGATGCGTCACATAACCTTCATAATCTTTCCAAGGTAATTAAAGTGAAAAATGTTATAATTTATACTGTATTTTCAGAACGTCTTAGAGGGGAATTGCCATGAAAAATCGTCGTTTAATGATGAGAACGGTTATTTTGGCTGTACTCCTAGCTGCTTTAGGGTATACGTTATATACAAATTTTTTTACAAACAAAGAAAAAGTGGCAGTAGGGGATATGGCGCCAGATTTTGTGTTAGAAGATTTGGAAGGAAACACCCATCAGTTATCCGATTACCAAGGAAAAGGGGTATTTTTAAACTTTTGGGGTACATGGTGCAAGCCGTGTGAGAGAGAGATGCCTGTTATGGAAAGGCAATATCAAATCTACAAAGACCAAGGAGTCGAAATTTTGGCGGTCAATGTAGACGAAACAAATATAGCGGTTACAAAATTTGCGGAACGTTACGGACTATCGTTTCCAATTATGATTGACAAAGGTTCACAAGTGCTACATACTTACGGCGTCAAACCTTTGCCGACGACATTTCTAATTAATAAGGACGGAAAAGTTGTCGATGTATTTCTCGGTGGTTTAGATGAACAGAAAATAAATGAATACATGGAAATGATTAAACCGTAAGGAGTTTTCAGCAATGGAACATGTAAAATGTGAGTGCGGGCATGTCAATCCACATGGGACAGTTTTATGTGAATCGTGCGGAAAGCCCGTAGCGGAAGAACAGTCAAAAAAGCTATTAGATATGCGCTATGAAGGAAGTGCAAGACGTTCGCAAACGTATAATAAAACGATTGTCGATAAAGTTTGGAACTTCTTTTCATCTGTTAAAGTCGGTGTATGGCTCATTGTGATTACGCTCGTGGCCTCAGCCCTTGGGACCATTTATCCGCAGGAAATGTACATTCCTCCGTCAGTAACACCAGCACAATATTATGAAGATCAATACGGCTGGAGTGGAAAATTGTATTATGAGCTTGGATTTCATAACTTATATGGTTCATGGTGGTACATGATTTTAGTTGCTTCTATCGGGATTTCTCTTGTCATTTGCAGCTTGGATCGGGTAGTCCCTTTGTATCGTGCTTTGAAAAAGCAAGGGGTGACCCGTCATGCCAATTTCTTGAAAAGACAGCGCTTATTTGGTGTGAATACAAGTTGGAGTGAACAAGACTATGAAACGTTGAAAACAAATTTAAAAAAGCGACGTTATCATGTTCGAGAAGAAAACGGTAACATTTTAGCGGAAAAAGGTCGTTTTTCCAGATGGGGTCCATATGTCAACCATGTTGGTTTAATTATTTTCTTAATTGGAGCGATGCTTCGTTCTTTCCCAGGGATGTACGTTGATGAAGTGTTATGGATTCGAGAAGGAGAAACGAAAGTCATTCCAGGAACAGAAGGTCGTTATTATTTAGAGAACAAACAATTCATTTTTGAAACATATGACAAAGAGCAATCAGGTGACGTGTTTGAAAGTGCAATTGATCGTGTTGGAAATGGTATGATTGCGAAAAACTATCAATCTAACGTCGTTCTGTATGAACGAAAAGGTGAGATTGTGCCGGGCGCAGAACCAGAGCTTGAAGAAATTAAAGCGCATCCGATTCGTGTTAATGAGCCACTGAAGCATGATCGTTATGCACTGTATCAAGTGGATTACAAGTTGGACGAATTAAGTACGATGTCGTTTAAGTTGACGGATAAACAGTCCGGGGAGGCTTACGGGCAGTTAAAGGTTAATTTGCACGACCCTCAATTGAAATATGATTTAGGGAACGGCTATTCCGTAGAGTTATTAAGCTATTTTCCTGATTTTTATTTTGATGATGACGGCAATCCAAATACAAAAACAAGAATTCCGAATAATCCGGCCTTTGTGTTTAAAATGTTTACGCCTGACCGTCCGGAAGGAGAAGTGAACTTTGTCGCCATTCGTCAAAACCTTGAACCGCTCGGGGAAAACAAATACAAAATGACGTTTGCTGGAATTGAAACAAAAAATGTCGCTGGTCTTACTGTGCGCAAAGACTTAACGCTCTGGATTTTAGGAGTAGGAGGCGCCATCTTTATGATTGGTGTGATTCAAGGAATGTATTGGAATCATCGCAGAATTTGGGTGCAGCGTACAGATCAGGAGCTCTGGATTGCAGGGCATACGAACAAAAACTGGTACGGTCTTAAAAATGAACTGAGCACCGTCTTAAAAGATACAGCTCTTTTGCCTCCAGAAGATCAAGCGGATAAGGAGAAAAAGTAGGCTGAGAGGGGGAACATGAAAATGGACTTGGCTAGTTTAAGTAGCAATTTGTTGTATACCGCATTCATCTTATATCTTGTCGCAACGTTCTTCTTTGGAGGAGCCATTCGCGATAAACGAAACGCATCAACGATCAACCGCTGGTCCAAGCTCGGGTTTTTAGCTACAATTATCGGCTTTGTCGCGCAGCTTGGCTACTTCATTACGAGATGGGCAGCATCGGGGCATGCGCCTGTTAGTAACTTGTTTGAATTTACGACCTTTTTCGGGATGATGCTTGTTGCGGCCTTTATTATTATTTATTTAATTTACAAGGTTAGTATGCTCGGTTTATTCACGCTGCCGATTGCTCTTTTAATTATTGCATATGCCAGCATGTTTCCGAGAGATATTGCACCGCTCATTCCGGCCCTGCAAAGCGACTGGCTTCATATTCACGTAACAACAGCCGCTGCGGGAGAGTCTATTCTTGCCATTAGTTTTGCGGCAGGACTCATTTATTTAATTAAAGTGCTCGATCAAACGAAAGCAAGTAAAAAAACATTTTGGCTTGAATTTATTTTATATTGCTTAATTAGTGTTGTTGGTTTTGTCCTTGTGACCACCTCGTTTAAGGCGATGGATTATGAAGCATCGTTCCAATGGGTGAATAAAAGTGAGCAGCAAGTAGAAGAGGTTTATCATATGCCGGCTTTAATCGGCCTACATGAAAGTGAACTCCAAACCGCTGGTAAGTTGGAGCCACTCATTGAGATGCCGGCTGTCATTAATGCAGAAAAGCTGAACACGTTAATTTGGTCTCTAGGAATGGGCCTGCTTTTATATGGTATGATCCGTCTTCTATTAAGAAAACGAATTGGAGCTGCTCTTCAGCCTCTCGTGAAAAATACGAATCTTGATTTGCTTGATGAAATTGGCTATCGATCTGTTGCGATCGGCTTCCCTGTATTTACATTAGGAGCACTTATCTTTGCGATGATTTGGGCACAGATTGCCTGGACAAGATTTTGGGGCTGGGATCCAAAAGAGGTATGGGCTCTTATTACGTGGTTGTTTTATGCCGCTTTTTTACATTTACGTTTATCAAAAGGCTGGCACGGTGAAAAATCGGCATGGTTGGCCGTTGTCGGGTTTGCCATTATTATGTTTAATTTAGTGGCCGTGAATCTCGTCATTGCTGGTTTACATTCGTACGCATAGATAAATCAAGGTGGATCTTTCCGTTTATTTCGTTAAGCAGCGATAGGCGAAAAGGTCCCCTTTTTTATCTCGCGCTAACGGGCACAGTAAAGCCTCCACGTTAAAACATAGAGTGAATGGAAAAGTGTAAGTGGAGGAGGTTCCCGCCGATGGAAGTTTCCTCTATACATAAAAGCGCTGGTTTTCAAATAATGAGGAATGTTGATTGGGGAAACAGTAAAAGCAAATCGGGAGAATTTATTCAATCGACCTAGATATCGAAATTTATTTTCTGTAAACTATAATTAAGTTAGAAATGTTGAAAAAAGGATAGCCTTGCTGTCTTAAAGGTTTGTATGAATGAAGTGAAAAAGAGAATTTTCATATAGAAGGAGCAATGAAACGATGCAAAACGAAGTGAAGATTTTAGTTGTTGACGATGAAGAAAGAATTAGACGATTGCTCAAGATGTACTTAGAGAAGGAAAATTATATGATTGAAGAAGCGGAAGACGGAGAGGAAGCGCTGGAGAAGGCTTTAGCGAATCACTACGATTTAATTTTGCTTGATTTGATGATGCCTGGAAAAGACGGAATTGAAGTGTGTAAAGAGCTTCGAGAAAAAAAGGCAACCCCGATTATTATGCTCACAGCAAAAGGAGAAGAAATTAACCGTGTGCAAGGATTTGAAGCGGGAACAGACGATTATATCGTAAAGCCATTTAGTCCGCGTGAAGTCGTCTTGCGTGTAAAAGCACTGTTGAGAAGATCTTCCCCAACAACTTATTTGCAAACAGAGCCAAGCGCTAAAGATTTAATTGTTTTCCCACATTTGACAATTGATAATGATGCACATCGTGTGACGGCTGACGGAGAAGAAGTGAGCTTAACTCCGAAAGAGTACGAGCTTTTATGTTTCCTCGCTAAAACACCTGACAAAGTGTACGATCGGGAGCAGTTGCTTCGTGAAGTATGGCACTATGACTTTTTCGGAGATTTACGTACAGTTGACACACATGTAAAGCGTCTGCGTGAAAAGTTAAATCGAGTGTCGCCAGAAGCCGCTAAAATGATTGTGACGGTATGGGGAGTGGGGTATAAATTCGAGGTTGGCAATGAATGATGTTTTGGCGAAGTGTTGTAGTTAAACTTTGGTTTACAATTTTATTGTTGGTTTCGTTCGTATTATTTACGTTGACGATTTTGCTGCTGGAGTTTTTTGAAAATTACCATGTCAATGAAGCGGAAAAAGAGCTGACAGGTAGGGCGGTTAAAATCTCTCATATTTTGGAGTGGACGGAATCTGGTGAAATGGGAATGTCAATCGTCGGTGAGTTAATGGATGATTCAAGTCTTGTTATTGTCAGAAGTCCAAATGAACAACCAGATTTTATGAATGTCAGTGAAAGTGAAGAAGCCATTTTAGCTGAGTTGTTGAAAAAAGACGAACAGTTAAAAAGTGTGCTTCAATCAGGAAGCAAAGTGCAAAAGAAAACATATCTTGGCGAAGGCAATATGGAGGGGACGAACCATCTTGTTTACATCGTCGGCGTTCCACTATCGTTAGAGGGAGAAAGTGGGGCTGTTTATTTATACCAATCTCTCTCTTCAATTACAGAGCCGTCGAAGCATACGACAAAATTCATCTTTCTCGCTGCTGGGATTGCAATTGTTTTAACGACGATTTTTGCTTTTTTCCTTTCTACAAGAATTACCGCCCCTTTGCGTAAGATGAGGCAAGCTGCTTTTGAAGTAGCGAAAGGGAAGTTTGATACGAAAGTTCCCATTTTAACGCACGATGAAATTGGTGAGTTAGCCATTGCCTTCAATCAAATGGGCAGGCAGTTAAAGTATAATATTAACGCACTGAGCCAAGAGAAAGAACATTTGGCCAATATTTTGAGCAGTATGGCAGACGGAGTCATTACATTGAGCCGTGATGGTTCGATTTTAATTACAAATCCTCCAGCAGAACGTTTTTTACAGGCGGCGAGCTATGAACAAAATGAGCAAGAGCAACATGAACTGCCTGTGAATGTCCGTCATCTTTTTCAGCAAGTGGTTTCATCTGAAGAAGAGCAGAGCATTGAAATTACCATTCAAGGGCGTACGTGGGTCATTTTAATGTCCCCTTTGTATAATCAGACGACCATCCGAGGAGCCGTAGCAGTTGTGCGCGATATGACAGAAGAAAGACGACTTGATAAATTACGCAAAGATTTCATTGCCAACGTCTCGCATGAATTGCGTACCCCTATTGCAATGCTGCAAGGATATAGTGAAGCCATTGTCGATGATATTGCAAGCACCGATGAAGAGAAGAAAGAAATTGCAAAAGTCATTTATGATGAATCACTTCGCATGGGACGTCTTGTTAATGAATTGTTAGATTTAGCTCGGATGGAAGCAGGGCATATTCAGCTTTACGCCACTACGATTTCCGTTACGGATTTTTCAGAGCGAATTGTTCGTAAGTTTCAAGGACTAGCGAAAGAACGTCAAGTTAAAGTTGAACTGAACAAGCAATTGTTAACAGAAGATGAAAACGTATTTGATCCAGATCGGATGGAACAAGTACTAACCAATTTAATTGATAATGCGATTCGCCATACACAAGAAGGCGGTGAAGTGTTATTACATGTCATAACTCGAGCAGGAGAACTGCAATTTAAAGTTCAAGATAATGGTTCGGGGATACCTGAGGAAGATTTGCCGTTTGTTTTTGAACGCTTCTATAAGGCAGATAAAGCCCGAACACGAGGGAAATCAGGTACGGGGTTAGGCCTGGCTATTGCCAAAAATATTGTAGAGGCTCACGGAGGAACGATTTCTGTTCATAGCAGAATAGGAGAAGGAACGACCTTTTCCATTAGTCTGCCGCATGGGACAAGTTATAAATTGTAACAACGAAAGTCGCTGTTCCTGCGTTTGAACAAAGTAAAGAAAGAGTTTGGATTTTTATAGCTTCTTTGTGTAGAATGGACCGTCATGTAAACCAAGAAAAAGGGTTGACGGTCCATTTTACAATTAATCGGACTGGATTGCTTATTTATTAGAGTGAAGAGAGTTGAATGAGCGAATATTTGGAGAGCGGAAAGCTTTCTTTTATGGTCTGTTTTATTTATCCGTTAGTCCTGACTTAAAGATGGTCATTCGGAAGAAAATATATGAGGAGTGGGAGGGAAAAACGTGGATGCAGTCTTTCAGCAGTTTTATGAAAAATACCATCAAGACTTATTTCAGTTCTTGTTGTATATGGTGCGGAATCGTGAACTGGCAGAAGATCTTGTACAGGAAGTGTATATTCGTGTCTTAAAATCCCACGATCAGTTTGAAGGGAAAAGTCAGGAGAAAACATGGTTGTTCTCTATTGCTAGAAACACAGCGATTGATCATTTCCGAAAACAAAAAAGTTGGAAGCAAAAAGTGCTGAATGTATTTGATTGGAATAAAACACCTTTAATTGACAATATGCCGCTTCCAGAAGAAGTGGCTGTACAAAAAGAAGAAATTCAAAATATCTATATGTGTTTGGACAAATGCACCATCGATCAGCGTGCCGTTATCATCTTGCGGTATTTTCATTCTCTGTCGATTGCCGAAACAGCGCAAATTCTTGGCTGGACAGAGAGCAAAGTGAAAACAACTCAACATCGTGCCATTCAAGCGTTGAGGAAAAAAATGATAAAACTGTCATCGAGAAGAGGAGGCGGGAGTCAAAATGAGACAGTGGGATGAAAAGCAGGTTGAAGAATTGCTTACCGCGATGCCTAAAATTCACGATAATCGTTCTATGGAAGAAGTATATCAATGTGTGAAGCGGCATAAAAACAAGAGCGAGAGGAAGTCAGTTAAACATTGGATGCTGCCAGGGCTGGCATCGGTAGCTGCCCTTTTACTTTTAATTGTATTAACGCTTCCTATGTTGCCGCTTCAACAGCAAGAAAAGCTAGGGCAGGATTCTAATCAGCTCGCGCTGGAAGATGAGTTGAATGCAACTGTGCCGCAAGAAAGTGCCAAACCGGAACTATCCGTGAAACCTTCGCTTTTAAAGGCAGAAGGGAAAAATTATATGACAGTCGCAGCCCCGAATCGCAACGTCCAGTTTGTCGTTCCGCTAACGTATATCGTCAATCGAGAGTCGGAAACGCCTATGCAAACACTCCAAGCAGTAGCCCGTGAGGCAAATGAGGAAAAGCTTGGTCTTGAGAGGAATATTATTCAAGATTTGCATGTAACGAACAGCGCCTCACAAATAACCGTAGACGTAAAAGAAAATCATCCGTACGGGAATGGTTCGGCATCGGAAAGGATGTTTCTCCACTCGTTAACGGAAACTTTCCGCTGGCTTTCGTATGATGAAATCCATCTGACGACCAATGGTAAAAAAGGCATGATAATGGGACATGCAGGAGAATTAACCACCCTTTCTCTAAACGCTTTTTTGAAAAAGGGGTATTTACTTTATCAATCGGAGCAACATCGTCCGCTACTGCTTGTTCCGACGGAAAAATCTTATCCATCTGTTGAAGAGGCCGTAGAAGCGATGAAAAAAGATAATGAAGTATACGAGCTGCGCGCTTCCATTCCAGCCGATGTAGAAATTGAAAAGATTGAGTCAAACAAATCGAGGTTGATTATACGTTTTTCAAAACAGACAAAGCTTCGCAATGAACAAAGTCATATATATATGCTCCATGCAATCTTGTTGACCGCTCGTGAATTTGGCTATTCATCGGTTCAATTTGAAGCAGGGATTTCCGGGAAAATAGGAGATATTGTATTAAGAGAGCCGCAAGTTGTTCCTGTCGCCCCGAATGTCGTGAGTGAACAAAAGTAAGAAGAAGGGAAAGACTTTTTAGGTCTTTCCATTTTTTAGGTCTATAAAATGACAGAAATGCGTAAAGTATATGTATGTACAAAACATACATAGGAGGAACAAAATGGTTGACTTTGTAAGACGTATTTTAGTTGTGGTCATTATGGCGTTATGCATAGGACTGCTATTTGTGAGCGGAAAAATGGCAAAAGCGGAAGGGACGGAGAGTTGGGAGTGGCCGGTTGAAGGAAAGATGACAGATGTATTCGGCTCTCGGAATGAACAGCATTATGGGATTGATATTGCGGCCGAAATCGGTGAGGAAGTTCGCGCAGTGCACGAAGGAGTCGTATCGCGTTCTTACTTTTCTGATACATATGGACACGTAATATTTATTAAACAAACGAACGGTTATGAAACCGTTTATGCTCATTTGCATAAGCGGTTTGTTTTTGAAGGAGAAAAAGTACAAGCTCTTCAAGAAATTGGACAAGTAGGAAATACAGGAAGGTCATCGGGGGCGCACCTTCATTTTGAAGTACATAAAGATGCGTGGAATATTGAAAAAACGAATGCGTTAAATCCATTATTGGTCCTGGATCCAACTCACCTTCACGCCTATCTTGATGATCAATCGATCACGAGGGAAGTGTTTAATCAAATAGAACAAAGTCCTGCTGAAGAGAAAGTTGAAAAGATAATTGAACAAGGAGAAACTCTTTGGGGGCTTGCTATGGAGTATGATGTGACGGTAAATCAGCTCAAAGCGTGGAATAATTTAAAGAACGAACGTATTTATGCTGGACAAACTCTCGTCGTTCATGGGAAGAAATAGTCACTTCATGCAAATGGAGAGAGGAAACAAAGTGGACCATTTACGAAGGCTTTTCGTAAGTGGTCCACTTTGCTTGAAACAGAAAGATAGTTATTTTTTCTAAAGTCTTTGCGAGTTGCTAACAGCTTTTTAGGGGTTCAGTTCTCCATTAGCTGTGATAAATCAATTTTATGAACTCGGACGATATCACTGATTTTTTGTAAAGTGGCTAGAATGGTATCATCCACTTGTTTGTCAAACGACAGCATCATAATGGCTTCTCCACCTTTTTGCTTTCGGCCTACTTGCATAGTGGCAATGTTGATGCCATGATCACCGAGCACTTTGCCTACGTTTCCGATTACTCCAGGTTGATCTGTATGCAGGATGTAGAGCAGATGACCTTCTGGATAAAAATCAATATCAAACGATTGTAGGTTGACGATTCGTGGGCCATATCCGTCAACATATGTGCCGGTAATTGTAAAAGAGTTGTAATCGCCTGTAACCGTCACTTCAATGATATTGGCATATCCATGTGTTTCAGCGGAAATCTTTTCACCGAAGGCAATTCCTCGTTGTTTAGCAATCATGGAAGCATTTACTTCATTCACAGGATGGTCGACGCGCGATTTTAAAAAACCAGCCAATACTCCTCGGGTAATATAGCTTGTTTCCAAATCAGCAACTGTTCCGGCATATGTAACAGCTATTTCCTGAACCGGCTCCCTTAAACATTGTGAGATAATCGAGCCCATTTGTTTCGTAAGAATCGTAAACGGATAAACTTTTTCAAATCCTTCTTTTGAAATCGCAGGTAAGTTAATGGAAGAACTAACCGGTTTTCCTTCGAGAAATTGCAATACTTCCAGTGCGACATCTTCTGCTACATTGAGCTGAGCTTCTTTTGTCGACGCGCCGAGATGAGGTGTTGTAATCACTTGATTCAGCTGAAGTAATTCGTGATTGACTGGCGGTTCGGTTTCAAATACGTCAAGAGCTGCGCCTTTTACGTGGTTCGTCTTCACATAATGGACGAGTGCTTCTTCATCAATGATGCCTCCACGGGCACAATTTAATAAATAGACGCCTTTTTTCGTTTTAGCAAGTGTTTCATGATTCAACAAACCTTTTGTTTCTTTGGTAAGAGGTGTGTGAACGGTGATGATATCTGCTGCGGCTAATAATTCGTCTAATGATACGGGGTTTACTCCGAGCTTTTCCGCTCTCGTTGAGGTAAGAAATGGATCAAACACGCAAACTTTCATTCCAAATGCTTTTGCTCGCTTCGCAATTTCTGAACCGATACGGCCAAATCCGATAATTCCAAGCTGTTTGTTATAGAGTTCTGTCCCGACAAAAGCGGATCGATTCCATTCTCTTGATTTCACAGAAATATTGGCTTGAGGAATATGACGAACAAGACTTGCCATCATGGCAAACGTATGCTCTGCGGTGGAGATTGTATTTCCGTTTGGAGCATTAATGACGACGATGCCTAATTTGGTGGCGGCATCAGTATCGATATTGTCCACCCCAACACCGGCGCGCCCGACAATTTTTAAATTTTTCATTTTCTGTAACAATGTTTCAGTTACTTGAGTAGCACTTCGAACGAGCAGGGCATCGTATGTGTGAAGAGAAACCTCCACTTCGGTTGTCTTCTTTTGAATGATTTCGATATTCTTAGCATTTAACAACGGAGCCAACCCTTCACTGCTAATGGTATCAGCAACAAGAATGCGATACATCGTACCCTCTCCCTTATGCGATGAAATATGTGATAATTTAACACGGGTTAAAAAGTCTGTCAATAAAATTTACAAAACATTTAGAATTTTATAGGTATCTCTCTTTATTGCTTTCAACTTTTGAACATGAACGATCCGAATAGTCCGTAAGAGGTGTTTTTCGTTTACTTTTAATTCAAGATAAGTTATAATCAAGTACGACAATAATATTATGGTCTATCTTCGGGGCAGGGTGAGATTCCCGACCGGCGGTGATAAGCATAATGCTTTAAGCCCGCGAGCCGCCTTTTGGCAGCAGGATTTGGTGAGATTCCAAAGCCGACAGTACAGTCTGGATGGGAGAAGATGGAGGTTCAAACATTCAAAAAATGCTATATATTGAATGTTTCTTTGAGCATGCTTCCAATCTCCCTCATCTATTCTAGTAGATGCAGGGAGTTTTTTATGGGCATGTTTTTGAACCTATCCTCTTTTCGAGAGATGGATCGAAAAAAGGAGAGAGAAACGATGAGTCGAATGAACAACACAAAAAAATTAGTAACATTGGGGATGCTAAGCAGTATTTCGTATGTGCTGATGATGCTGAATTTTCCGCTTCCAGGTTTGCCACCATTTTTAAAAATTGATTTCAGTGAAGTACCTGCACTAATCGCCGCTATCATTTATGGACCGGTTGCAGGAATCATTGTTGAAGCAATTAAAAATTTCTTGCATTATTTGATTCAAGGAAGCATGACTGGCGTGCCTGTTGGGCAGTTAGCTAATTTTGTAGCCGGTCTTTTATATATCCTTCCTGTTGCTTATTTGTTCCGTAAGTTCCGTACCGCTAAAGGGATGACTTGGGGACTTGTCGCAGGAACAATGGTTATGACATTGTTAATGAGCGTGACCAATTATTATGTATGGCTGCCTGCATATACACTGTTTTTACAGGCACCAGCTTTATCTGGAGAAGATGCTCGACAACTGATTGTTACAGGCATTATGCCGTTTAATATGATTAAAGGGATTTTAACAGGTGTTATTTTTGCATTGCTATTTACGAAAATGAAAAGATGGATAGCTGACCAAACTGCATACTAATGACGGTTCGGTGGTGAGAGGGCATGGGGATAATCCTGTGCCCTTTTTGTTTCCGCAAGTTTAAGGAGAAAGAGTAAATAATAACGAAAAAGAAAAGCGATTCCGCTTTTGAAGGGAATCGCTTTTACAAACGAAAAACTATTCGAATTTCAGTGCGTCACCGTCAAATGATTCGTCAGCTACTTTAATAGAGTCAGTCGGACAGCCTTCTTGAGCGTCCATCATGTCATCTAATAAAACATCAGGAACTTCCACGATTCCTTGGTTATCGTCTAAAGTTACGAATGCGATGCCTTCATCGTCGTAATCGTAAATATCTGGTGCAGCTGCACCACATGCACCACATGCAATACAAGTTTCTTTGTCAACAATTGTGTACTTTGGCATAACAAGACCTCCCATAAAATTCGCGCATCGAATATTCATATAAACGTTTGATGTAGCGAGCTAAATATATGTTCTTGTATTATTTTAAAACTGTTTTTGTAACATTTCAATAGAAAAGTCAATGATAATGATTCTTAAGGAAAGGCGTTTCGTTATATTGATACCCGTTATTGAAAACAAATAAACGCAGAAAAAACACTTGAGTCGCTTCTTTTGGTAAAATCAAAAGAAATGATTCATTAAAAATACAGGTAGATTACGCTTTCTAGTGAATACCTCAGCTTGTTCAGCAAGGAGGAAAAAAGAGAATGGACTATTTATCGGTAGTGATCTTATATGCACTGAACGCCTTTAAAGGAGATCGAACGGCATATGCTGTTTATCACTTACTGGCAGGGAAGAGATCGGCTCAAACCATTCAAGATGGGAAGCTTTATGGATTGTCTTTTCTGTTTAGAAGCTTTCCACACGTAAAAAAAGATACGTTTTCTCAATATGTGCAGCAACTAGCAAAGAAAGAATTCATACAAGAAAAAGATCAAGATAAATGGACTGTGACAGAAGAGGGAACCGTGTATTTACAGGAACAATTGGGCCGTTTTCCGTTTCCCCCTTCTTTAGATGGATGGCGGTATATGAGTATCAGTACGCCATTTTTTATCCGCCTTAATTTATTAATTCAAACGCTATCCCATCTCGTTTATCATGAGCCATATTTCCTTCCTGTATCCCAAGATGTGAAAGTTCAAGGTTGGATGAAGCACTTCTTAAAGCGTCGGCAAGGTTCAAGGGAAGAATTGGCGAAACAGCTGTATACAGAACTTTATGCCTGTCTAGAGCAAGTTGGTTCAATTGATGCAGATATCTTTCTGCTTCAGTTTTCCGGCTTTCAACGAGCGGGCCTTACGAAAAGGCAAATAGCAGAACATTATAAAATGGACGAGCATCGGGTACATTTTGTTCAACTAGGTGTGTTGCATAAGTGTTTAGAGCAAATTATAGGGGATGCAAGCGCATTTCCTTTACTAAATAGCCTGATTCCAGAATGGAATTCCACCATCTCTTTAACGGCTTCCACAACAAAAACAGCCCACTTACTGAAAATGGGGAAAACAGTCGATGAGGTGATGAGAATTCGACGATTGAAAAGAAGTACCATTGAAGATCACCTTGTTGAATTGGCGTTATTTGTTCCAGATTTTCCTATTGATGACTATGTACCAAAGCCAATTCAACAGCAAATTATGTCAGTAGTAAAAACGCTGGAAACCAATAAACTGAAAAGCATTAAAGAGAAAGTGGAGGACCATATTACCTATTTTCATATTCGTGTCGTCATGGCAAAATATTTTGGTTGAAGTCTAAATTCCTTTGCTATCCATCTTTCATGGTTAGAAGTATAATGAGAAGGAATGGAAAAGATTGTTTGAGGAAGAATGACGAAACGGCATTTTTCCTTTTCAATACCGGTTCGTTTCATGTGAGAAAGGTGGTGGCAATTTGAGTATTGAAGTCATTTTAAGACAGAGGTTTGGTCACAAACATTTTCGATTAGGACAACGAGAAGTCATTGAAGCTATCTTAAGGGGAGAGCATGTTATAACGGTTCTGCCGACAGGTACAGGGAAATCACTATGCTATCAATTGCCAGCCTATGTTCAAAATCGACCTGTGCTAGTTGTGTCCCCTCTTCTTTCGCTTATGGAAGATCAAGTTCAGCAGTTAAAAGCGAAAGGAGAAAAGAGGGTAGTCGCATTAAATAGCTTTTTATCAAGAAGTGATAAACAGCAAGTTCTTCAACAATTGGGAGAATACCGGTTCATTTATGCCTCGCCGGAAATTTTGCAAAATCCTTTTGTTATTGAAGCGTTAAAAAAAGTAAACATCGGCCTATTTGTAGTGGACGAAGCGCATTGTATTTCCCAATGGGGACATGATTTCCGTCTCGACTATTTAAATCTTGGAGACGTGTGGATGGCGTTAAACAAGCCGACATGCTTGGCATTGACAGCAACCGCTACAGAAGAAGTTCTTCAAGATATTATCACACAACTAAAGCTGACGAATGTCCGCAAACTTGTTTATTCTGTTGATCGACCGAATATTGCGCTGCAAATTCAAAAAGCAGATGACATTACGCATAAAAAGGAACTCGTTTTAGAATATGTCAAGACTTTGAAAAAGCCAGGGATTATTTACTGTTCAAGCAGGTTATGGAGCGAAGCCCTTAGCTTATTTTTAAAGGAAAATGGCATTCATAATACGGCATATTATCACGGAGGGATGGAGCAAGATCAGCGCATGTTAATTCAGCATCAATTTCTGCAAAACCAACTTGACGTGATATGTTGTACGAGCGCATTTGGAATGGGAGTGGATAAGCCAAATATTCGATTTGTCATCCATTTTCATATGCCGACACAGCTAGAATCGTATTTGCAGGAAGTTGGCCGCGCTGGCCGTGATGGACAGGGCAGTATTGCCGTTTGGTTATATCATGAGAATGATGATGAATTAGCGTATTCTTTAATGGAGATGGAATTACCCCATCCTGATGTAATCAAATCCGTGCTAGTCGATTTGAAAAATTTCGCAAAAACTTCTGGTGAGATGAATGAACTTACCTTGTTGGAACAATATTTTTTACAGACAGCAAGGGTCGATGAGGTTCATTGGCGTTTTATTCGGCATCATTTGGAAAAGAATGGTGTCATTGTCCAAACGGTAGTTAATACGGACTTTGACTTCGATAAGTTGTATCGTGCTATTACAGGTGTAGCTGTTCAACGAACGAAGGGGAAATATGAAAAATTTCAGGCTGTAAAACATGTCGCGGGACAGACAGGCTGTCGTCGTGAAAAGATTTTAGCTTATTTTGGCCAGACGCTCGACCAAAAGGTGGTTAACTGCTGTGATCAATGCGGCATTGAACTTGAACATTATGCTGGAGGTGCGATGGAACAAAGTGAGCATCATTGGAGATTTAAAGGCTGGAAGGAAGAATTGGCTTCTCTTCTTCGTCAAGGTGAATAGAAAGATATGCTGAAAAATCAAAAAGAACTTATTCAAAATTTAACAGATCGCGAATTGTTGTTGAACTTATATATGACACAGGGGATTTTACTCATTGTCGCTTTAGGACTTGGCATTTGGCAATATGATTCCGTCTCAGAGTTTGCGCGTATATGGAAGTGGGATCCGCTTTCTATACTAGTTGTAGGAGGAGCAAGTGGGGTTGTAGTGGTGCTTCTTGACCTAGCATTGATGAAAAAGGTACCTGCGGAATGGTATGACGATGGAGGTATAAATGAGCGGGTTTTTCGCCATCTTTCTTTTTTTCATTTATTGATTTTATGCTTAATCATTTCGTTTACGGAAGAAGTACTGTTTCGTGGAGTGCTGCAAGTGCATGTCGGTCTTTTTTGGGCAAGTGTAATTTTTGCATTTGTGCATATTCGTTATTTGTCCCGGCTGTTTCTGCTTGTATCTGTCGTTATTTTAAGTTTTTTTCTAGGTTTCCTTTTTTTATGGACGGATAATTTGGCTGTGACAATGACAGCCCATTTTCTTATTGATTTTCTTTTGGCCTTACATATTAATCGTCAAGCCAAACAGAATGATAGCATCAGAGGTGATGATAATGGAACATCGCATGGACCAGCATAAGCCGGAGTTTTTTGAAAAAGGGTCCGTAGAAGACGGGAACAAGCTTCCTCCTCGAAGCAAGACACGTCAAGAAAAAAGAAAGAAAAAGAAAGAAAAATATAAATGGAAATATCCGCTTATTAGTGCTTTATCCATTTTCTTCATTTCTTTACCGGCAGTCGCTTATTTCTCGTATAAGCATTATGCAGAAAATCAAGCTTCCTTTTTAACGGTGGAGAAAAAAGAAGAGACTGGTTATGAAGTGGTGGATTTCGCAGAACCGATTAAAGCGGCCGAAGAAAAAGAGGACGTGAGAGAAATAGAGCAAAGTGATGTGACGACGCTTCCTGCGGAAACTAAAGAAACGGAAGATGACTCACTGCAAGAGCTTCCCTCTAACTCGGAAAATACAGATGCTCCAACAGAAGGAGAAAAGAAACAAACGACATCGGAGGAGACACCTCAAATTATTCAGCATACGGTACAGCCAAATGAAACGTTGTTCAGTATCGCCATGCACTATTATGGTGATGTTAAAGGAACAAAAACCATTCGGGAATGGAATAACTTAGAGAACGGTCAATTGAAGCAAGGGCAAGTGCTGAATATCCCTCTTGAACTTTCTGCAGCGGCAAATTAAGTTTCATAATGATTGAGACAACCTCATATGCTGTGCTATAGAGGTTCGCCTTAATCAATTTGATACAATCTTGATTCAGACAACTTGAGTTTCTAGATTAATTTATAGATGTGCGGGGGTGAAGGGATGGACAGTCGGATTCAACAGTTAAACGGATTGACGGATGAAGCGACAAAACACATGCTGCAAAGCGTGATTGATAAAAAAGGAAAGCTGGATCAAATTCATCAAAAAGAACGGCGAATATGGCGACTGCTGGTCGGGTGTTTAGCGTTGCTATGTTCATACATTCTTTTTTCGTTCCAGCAACTGCCATTCGTGACATATCAAACTGTGTTGGCGTTTCTTCTTTCCAGCTTCTATCATCTTCTCATTATTATGACTGTTTTTTCGTTATATTATTACTTGCTGCAAATTAGGAAGAAAAGTGAAAAAACAGAAAAGGAGTTTCATGACCTTCGTTGTGAAGTGATTCAGAAAAGCCCTCAATTATGGGGGGATCCACAAAAGTGGGAAGCAAGACAACAAGTATTCAGCCTAATGAAAAAAGAATATGATATTAACCTTTATTATGAAAATAAGTGACCGTCATATTCATACATGAAACCCTCTTTCTCTTCATACATCTGTATAAAGGAAAGGGGGTTTCTCATGCTCAAGAAGTTTTTACAGTTGATTGGAGGAACGGCCAGCGGCTATGCATTTATTCATTGGCTTCCTTTTGCTAAGCCAATGTCTGTGTCGAAAATGATTTTAGCGCTTGTTATGGACCCATGGCATTATTTTATCGCCATGGTCGCTTTCTTTTTTTCATTTTTGCTTCATTCTGTCCTCATCAAATCATTGATGGAAGAGACTTATTTATTCATTAAAAAGAAAAAGGTGCATTGGAAAGAGGTGTTGATTGCGTGCGGTACAATCGGTAGCTTTTTCTTTTTAATGCAGGAAGGTGAGTGGCAAGCGATGCTCATATTATGTTTTTCAGTTGTTTATGGTATGATTTCAGTAGATTTAAGAAGAGAACATGTCATAGATACACATTATTAGCAATAGATTAAAGGAGATTGTATGCAATTGTTCATAGTATTATTTTTGCTGTTTTTAAGTTTCATGGCATACATGTATGCACAAGCTTATAAAAATAAGGTTGTTCGGCAACACCTTTCATTCAAAGAATTTCCTTCTTCCTTCAAAGAAGTTCGTTTATTCTTCATTTCAGATATTCATCGCCGCCGTATTTCTGAAAGGTTAATTGAACAAGTGGAAGATCACATTGATTTGGTTATCATTGGCGGTGATTTAATGGAAAGAGGCGTGCCATTTGAAAGGGTACGAGAGAATATTCGAATGCTAAAAAAGCTGGGGCCTGTCTACTTTGTTTGGGGCAATAATGATTATGAAGTCGATGTTCATGAACTGGATGCGCTTCTGCTAGAAGAGAATGTAAAGGTGCTAAATAATACATCTGCTTTGTTTGAGTCTGAAGAGGGAGAGCAGCTTGAACTGCTTGGTGTAGATGATGTGTCGAAAAAAAGGGCCCACCTTCATTTAGCTTTAATGGATAGCCGAAAAGAAAGCTTTAAAATTCTTGTTTCTCATAATCCGTCGGTACATAAAAAGATAAAGAAAGAAGATAATATTTCACTTATGCTAAGCGGTCATACGCACGGAGGACAAATCCGCTTATTTGGTTTTGGACCTTATGAAAAGGGTGGACTGAAAGTGTTGGATCATACAACACTATTTGTAAGCAACGGTTATGGTACGACAGGTGTTCCTTTACGACTTGGGGCTCCTGCTGAAACGCACGTTATCGTCATCTCTGGCGGTCAGTAACTGAACAAATCTTGTCAGGATAGAACCTTCTTTTCATTTCGCCATTCCCTCCGTAAGCATATACAGATTTTACATAAAAGTTGCAGTATCCTATAATCTTTATAGCGAACAATATGCAATTTAGTACAGCTGGAGGGTACACATGGCTTCTCAAGAAGGTAAATATAATATTAAAGCGATTTCCAATTTGATTGGCATTCAACCAGGGACGCTTAGAGCATGGGAAAGACGTTACCAAATATTAAGTCCCGTGCGTAACGAATCAGGGCATCGTTTATATACAGAACAAGATTTAAAATCATTAAGATGGCTGGCGGAGAAAGTGGAGCAAGGGTTTACGATTAGTCAGGCAGTCGCTCTTTTGGAGAGTGAGACGACCACTATTCAACAAACAGAAGATGAGGATAGCGCTGATTCGCCTAAAAAGATTAGAGACGAATTGCTTCGGTTATTATTGTCCTTTCAAGAGAGAAAGGTGCAAGAATTGATGAACCAGGCGTTCAGTTTATATTCGGTCGAAAAGGTTGTTATTGACATTTTAGGTTCTATTCTTGTGACAATTGGTGACTTATGGGAGAAAGGGAAAATTACAACCGCTCACGAACACTATGCAACTCAGCTGCTTCGCACTCGCATTAGTATGATTATGCATTCTTTGCCATCAAACGGTATGCTTCCAAAAGTGATTGCTGTTTGTGGGCCTAATGAAAACCATGAAGGCGGACTGCTCATTTTTACGCTGTTTTTAAGAAGGAAAGGTTTTGAAGTTATTTATTTAGGGACAAGTATCGCAGAGGAAGACATTCAGCTCATTGTCGATGAGGTAAAGCCAGGCTTTTTATTTATGTCTTGTTCCCTTCAAGAAAACGTGGAAAAAACGGTAGAAATTGCGCAACACGTCGAAGCACTGCATCCAGCTGTCAAAGTCGGATTAGGTGGAAGTGCCTTTACGTATATGACACCACGAGATAAGGAAAACATTGACCGCTTTCTGCTCGGAAGCACGAAAGAGCAATGGAATAAATGGTTAAATGAGAAATTGGGAGAATTTGAAGGCCAATAGTTGTCTTTTCAAAAGGAAACAGGTAAACTCGTAGTAAATATAAGAACCATATTCGATCTTTGTCATACAATGAAGTATCTAGGGTCAGCGATGATGGTTGCAAGCGGGGAGGGTGAAAAATGAGGCTGGAACGTTTAAACTATAATAAAATCAAAATCTTTTTAACGTTCGATGACTTAACGGAACGAGGATTGACAAAAGAAGATTTATGGAGAAACTCGTTTAAGGTACAGCAGCTTTTTCGAGAAATGATTGAACAGGCGTCTGATGAGCTTGGATTTGAGCCTACCCACTCTTTATCTGTTGAAGTATTTTCCTTGCAAGCACAAGGAATGGTGGTTATCTTAACGACTAAGAACGAAGAAACAGAAGAACTAGATGACGAATACATGGATGATTACATTGAAATGCAGGTTACATTGGATGAGAGTGCAGATGTGTTTTTTGAATTTTATTCGTTCGAGCATATTATTCAATTGGCTCATCGACTTTCCTCGTTACAAGTAAATGGAGGAACGTTATATTCCTTCAACGATCGTTTCTATTTGTTAATTGATGGTGGTACAGATGATGTTGAAGATATGGAAAACCTCATTGCATTGCTCGCCGAATATGGAAATCCTGCGACCATAACGAAGCATCGTGTTCACGAATATGGCAAGATGTTAATGGAGTCGAATGCGTTAACCTTTATTCAACAAACGTTTCCGTTATAATAACTAGGACATCCGGCATGTCGTTCGCCGGTTGTCCTTTTTCTATTAGATTACTTGAGTCTAAAGAATTATAGAAATCTGTTTATCACTGACGCCACTTTTTAGGGGGATGAGAAGTTGCATGGTGTCGGAAGAAGACAGCAAGCGGAGGCTGTGTAGTGCTGAATAGAATAAAGGGAGAAGGGAACAGTACAGTCATATAAGTCGGAATACTTCTTTGTTGAAAACGATTTCTCAAAAGTGAAGGAAAAGCTCAGGAAACTAAAAATTTCCCTTTGCATAAATTATGGAAAGGTGTATACTATGTCATGAAAGAAGCACCATTCATTACATTACTTGAACGATTTTAGGAGGTTTACAGATGGTAGCCGACAATAATCAAAACCAGCAACAGACAAATGAAGTCAAACATGATGTTCTAAAGTCAACGCAAACTGTTATACATAGAGCGTTAGAGAAATTAGGCTATCCAGAGGAAGTCTATGAATTATTAAAAGAGCCAATTCGGATGATGACAGTTAAAATTCCAGTTCGTATGGACGATGGAGTCGTTAAAATTTTTACAGGATATAGAGCACAGCATAATGATGCAGTAGGTCCTACAAAAGGTGGAATTCGCTTTCACCCGAATGTAACAGAACGTGAAGTTAAAGCGCTTTCAATTTGGATGAGTTTAAAATGCGGCATTGTTGATTTACCATATGGCGGAGGAAAAGGTGGAATCATTTGTGATCCTCGCAATATGTCATTTGGGGAATTGGAACGTTTAAGCCGCGGATATGTAAGAGCAATTAGTCAGATTGTTGGACCAACAAAAGATATTCCTGCTCCGGATGTCTTTACAAATTCTCAAATTATGGCGTGGATGATGGACGAGTATAGTCATATTGACGAGTTTAATTCACCAGGATTTATTACAGGAAAGCCTCTTGTGTTAGGAGGCTCGCACGGCCGGGAGACGGCTACAGCGAAAGGGGTTACCATTTGTATTCGTGAAGCGGCGAAAAAGAAGGGGATCAAGCTTGAGGGAGCGCGAGTTGTCGTACAAGGTTTTGGAAACGCGGGCAGCTTTTTAGCGAAATTTATGCATGATGCTGGGGCGAAAGTTGTTGGTATTTCGGATGCGTATGGCGCACTGCATGACCCGAATGGTTTAGACATTGATTATTTACTTGATCGACGTGACAGTTTTGGAACGGTTACAAAGCTGTTTAATGATACAATTAGCAATAAAGAATTACTGGAGCTTGATTGTGATATTTTAGTGCCAGCTGCGATTGAAAATCAAATTACTGAAGAAAATGCTCATAACATTCGAGCGAGTATTGTGGTAGAAGCGGCCAACGGACCGACAACATTAGAAGCCACACAAATTTTGACAGAACGTGGTATTTTGCTTGTGCCAGATGTGTTGGCAAGTGCCGGTGGTGTTACCGTTTCTTATTTTGAATGGGTGCAAAATAACCAAGGCTACTATTGGACGGAAGAGGAAGTCGAAGAAAAGCTGGAAAAAGTAATGGTAAAATCGTTTAACAGTATTTACGAAACAGCTCAAACACGTAAAGTAGATATGCGTTTATCCGCTTATATGGTCGGAGTGCGCAAAATGGCAGAGGCTTCTAGATTCCGAGGATGGATTTGATTTTTTAGATGAAAAAAGAGTGGTAGAGGAAATATGCTCTATCACTCTTTTTCGTTGTGTACATGTTAGGCGATGTAGAAATAACTAATAGTGAACCTTTTGGTTGCAAGCGTTTTATGCCAGCTTCTTTTCATTCCGTGTTAGAATTAAAGTGTAAGAACATGTTATGATGATAAGGAAAGCGTGTTGTTCGTTTTAAAGGAGTGACATAATTAATGATCGAAGAACAAGTAGTGATTATCGGTGGGGGGCCGTGTGGACTCGCTGCCTCCATCGCTTTAAAAGAGATTGGAATAGATGCTCTTATTATTGAGAAAGGCAACATTGTCAATGCCATCTACCATTATCCAACACACCAAACTTTTTTCAGCTCAAGTGAGAAATTAGAAATTGGAGATGTCGCGTTCATTACTGAAAATCGGAAGCCTGCCCGAAATCAAGCCTTATCGTATTATCGTGAAGTCGCGAAGAGAAAAAACGTGAGGGTTCAGGCGTTTGAAAAAGTAAACAGTGTTGAAAAGCAACAAGACGGAGGGTTTGTAGTCACCACTTCTAAGGGGCGATACAAAGCGAAGTTTGTTATTGTGGCGACGGGCTATTACGATCACCCTAATTATATGAATGTACCTGGAGAGGATTTGCCGAAGGTGTCACATTATTTTAAAGAAGCACATCCTTATTTTGATAAAGATGTTGTCGTGATTGGCGGGAAAAATTCGAGCGTTGATGCGGCGCTTGAACTTGTCAAAGCTGGTGCAAGGGTAACGGTACTATATCGAGGAGCAGAGTATTCTCCAAGTATTAAGCCGTGGATTTTGCCGGAATTTGAAGCACTTGTACGAAGTGGCATCATCTCGATGGAATTTGAAGCAACAGTCAAGAAAATTACAGAACATAGTGTTGTTTTTGTCAAAAATGGCGAAGAGAAAACCATTGCGAACGATTTTGTATTTGCAATGACGGGTTATCATCCTGATCATCAATTTCTTCGAGCAATGGGAGTAGCCATCGATGACGAGACAGGCCGACCTGTTTATGACTTAGAAACGATGGAAACAAATGAAGCGGGTATTTTTATCGCAGGCGTTATTGCTGCGGGGAACAATGCGAATGAAATTTTCATTGAAAATGGCCGGTTTCATGGCGGCATGATTGCTAAGCGAATCAACGCTCTTTTGCATCAACAACAATAAAACAAACAAGCCTTGCCAATCGGCAAGGCTTGTTTGTTTTGCTGATTCTCTTGGTCATGTATTTAGCGAGCAAACATTTGCTGAAGCTGCTGGTTATCTGTGGTCACTTCTAGTGCCGCTAACAACTTAAGGCGGGCTTTTTGCCCGTTTAAGCCATTCGAAAAGATCACCCCGAGTTCTTTCAAATGCTTGCCGCCGCCGTCATATCCATAAATGTCTTGGGCAATGCCATTAAAGCAGCGAGAAACGAGTACGATAGGGACACCTCTTTCAATAAGCCGTTCAATAGCGGGTACGGTTTTAGGTGGGAGATTTCCTTGCCCTAACGCTTCCACGACAAGTCCGTCGAACGATATTTGATCGAGGGCAGTAAAAATATGTTCATCCATTCCCGCATAAGCTTTTAAAAGCAAAACCTGTTTTGAGATTTTTTCAATATCATAATGATGGCGATCTGTTGGAATATGGTGAAAGAAAACTCCGCGCTTTGTCACAAGTCCAATCGGTCCATATTGGGGACTTTGGAAGGTGGCCACATTGCTGGTATGAGTTTTTGTGACGTTTTCAGCTGTATGAATTTCATCATTCATAACCACTAGGACTCCTTTTCCTCTTGCTTCTTCGCTTGCGGCCGTTTTTAAGGCTGATATTAAATTATACGGGCCGTCAGAGCCAACTTCGTTGCTAGAGCGCATAGCTCCTGTTAAAACAATGGGTACATCAGTATGAATGGTCAAATCGAGAAAATAGGCTGTTTCTTCTAATGTATCGGTTCCGTGTGTAATGACGACTCCGTCAATGGAGCTTTCTTTTATTTTTTGTTTAATTTTTCTCATTAAAGTTAACATTTCGTTTTGAGTCATGTGAGGAGAAGGAAGATGGAAAACTTGTTCTGTAATCATATGAATCGATTGGTCCAATTGGAGTGGTGCAGACACTAACGGATTCGTTGAATCAGGTTTGACTGCTCCGGTTTTTTCATCCTCCTTCATTGAAATGGTACCGCCAGTGTGAAGAAGATAGATGGTTTTCATAAATTCCCTCCATTATGATGAAATATGTAGCATGTTCCAAATGATTTATGTAGATTTCTATAACAATAACATGATACGATTAGAGAAAACAAAGGAAATGAGGCGCGACTATGCTAGCAATCATTTCTGCGGGAATAGCTCCTAGCCTAGCGCTCCTGAGTTATTTCTATTTGAAAGATGAGTATGAGACAGAGCCGATATCGGTGGTGCTGAAAACCTTCATTTTCGGGGCAATGTTAGTGCTCCCGATCATGTTTATCCAATATGTGTTAACAGAAGAAAATGTATGGACGTCTCCGTTTGTGCAGGCGTTTTTGGCATCTAGTTTATTGGAAGAGTTTTTTAAATGGTTCATTTTGTTCTTTGCTGTTTATACACATATGGAATTTGATGAACATTATGACGGCATCGTCTATGGGGCAGCCGTCTCGCTAGGATTTGCCACCATTGAAAATATTTTTTACTTGTTTGCTAATGGTCTTCATACTGCGTTTGGAAGAGCGATGCTTCCGGTTTCGAGTCATGCCTTGTTTGGAGTCATTATGGGCTATTACTTTGGAAAAGGCAAGTTTTCGGCGGGGAGCGAGAAAATAAAATGGATTTCTTATGCTTTAGCCGTCCCGTTCTTACTGCACGGTATCTATGATTATATTTTAATTAAGATGGACCATTGGACCATCTGGATGATTCCATTTATGATTTATTTATGGTGGCTCGGTTTACGGAAAGTCAAAAAGGCTAAAAGCTGATAACGGGTTTCTTAAAGTTAAAAAGCACATAAAGGAACGGTTGGTATGGCGAGTTTTTTTCATTCTCCACTTACCTTTCTTTAATCATTCCATATTTGGAAGTGGAGTTGTACTACCTGTTAATGCAGGATAAATGAACATTTTGGAGCTGATTTGAAAGCATGCTTTCGAATCAGCTTTTTTATTTGGCGAAGAGGTGTATAAACACGAGAGAATATGTGTCGATGAAATGAAAGGAAAAAACTTTCCTTTCATTTCATCGACATTGTATAAAATAACAGTCTTTACAAAAAATACTCCTATCATAATCACGAATGGTATAGGGGGTTATTATATGCGATGGTTCAAAAGGAAACAATTTCTTTATGTACTATGCAGCTGGATGGTTGGCTGTGCATGGCTACTTTCCGTTCATGGGGAAGCTGGTCGAGTTCATGCTTTTTCCAATCAAGTCATTCAGCAGGGCGCAGTCGGGGATGATGTGATTGAATTGCAGTCCCGCCTTCAATATATAGGTTTTTATAATGGGAAAATTGATGGTGTATTTGGCTGGGGTACTTATTGGGCAGTTCGAAATTTTCAATATGAATTTGGACTGGACATTGACGGACTTGTTGGTGAAAAAATGAAGAAACAGCTAGTGGCAAAAACGCAATACAATGAACAGTACGTGAAACAACAAATCAATAAAGGAAATGCATTTACTCATTACGGGGGCAAGCCGTTGGAGCAACAATCAAAGCCTAACCCGAAGCAGGCAGAGAAGGCTCCAGTTAAAAATCCAGCTCCAACAGAAAATAAACAACCGGCAGAAACGCCAAAAAACGAAGCGCCAAAAGAGAATAATGAAGCAACAGAAACACCGAAAAAACCAACGGCTGTTAACGTTCCAAACGGGTTTTCTCAAAATGATTTACAATTGATGGCTAATGCAGTTTACGGGGAGGCGCGCGGTGAACCTTATATCGGTCAAGTTGCGGTTGCGGCGGTCATTATTAACCGTGTCAACAGTGCCTCTTTTCCAAATAGTGTAGCCGGCGTTATTTTTGAACCAGCTGCCTTTACAGCAGTAGCAGACGGACAAATTTGGCTGACTCCGAATGAAACGGCCAAAAAGGCTGTGTTAGATGCTTTGAACGGATGGGATCCAACAGGCAGTGCCTTATATTATTTTAATCCTGATACGGCTACAAGTGCTTGGATTTGGTCGAGACCGCAAATTAAACGAATTGGAAAACATATTTTCTGTAAATAACGAACAGAGGGGTGAAAACATATGTTGCGAATATTATTAATAACCGTCTTGACGTTAACTGGAGTGGGGTTAGGGTATTGGGGGTATCAAGAGCATCAAGAGAAAAATGCCGTTCTTCAACATGCGGAGAACAACTATCAGAGGGCTTTTCATGAATTAACGTATGATATGGATTTGCTAAATGATAAAATCGGAACAACGCTGGCGATGAATTCGCGCGATCAGCTGTCACCTGCTCTTGCTGAAGTTTGGCGTCTAACATCTGAAGCACATAGCAATGTAGGGCAGCTCCCTTTAACGCTTCTTCCATTCAACAAAACGGAAGAGTTTCTAGCTAACATCGGTAAATTCAGCTATCAGACGGCAATCCGGGACTTGAGTAAAGAACCACTTACTGATAAAGAGTATGACACATTAAAAGTGTTATATGAAACGTCTGGTGATATTCAAAATGAGTTAAGAAAGGTTCAACATTTAGTTATTGAAAATAATTTGCGTTGGATGGATGTGGAATTGGCACTTGCCACAAATGAGAAGCAGGCAGATAACACGATTATTGATGGTTTTAAAACCGTCGAGAAAAATGTGGAGAGTTATGCTGAAACCGATTTTGGCCCAAGCTTCACAAATGCAGAAAAACAAAATCAAGGTTTTTCTCAGCTTAAAGGGAGAGAGGTTGACGCGAGTGTTGCCAAAGAAGTGGCCCGTTCTTTTTTAAGCTTAAAAGGAAATGAAGATATTCGAGTGACCGAAAACGGAGATGGGTCTGATTACGGATTTTATAGTTTAACAATTAAAACGCCTGGAGAAAAGAATGAAACGTACATGGATATTACGAAAAAAGGCGGATATCCAGTATGGGTTATTCAAAATAAGGAAGTAACAAAGCAAACAATTAGTTTGAATGAAGCGGCATTACAAGCGCAGAAGTTTTTGGAAGACCATCAATTTGAAAGCTTAGATTTATATGAGAGTGCTCAATATGACAACACAGGCGTTTTCACCTTTGTTGGAACGCAAGAAGGGGTCCGTATTTATCCTGATTCGGTCAGAATGAAAATATCGCTGGAAGATGGCAAAGTGTTAGCTTTCTCAGCACGAGACTTTTTAATGGCTCACAAATTGCGTGACATTCCAGCACCTGTTCTTTCGAAAGAAGAAGCACGAGCTAAAATTAATGGGAAAGTGAAAATTATGGAAGACCGTCTTTCCATCATCATTAACGATTTGAAAGAAGAAGTATTGTGCTATGAGTTTTTAGGGACCATTAACAACGATACGTATCGAATTTTCATCAACGCAGAAAATGGGTATGAAGAAAAAGTAGAAAAGCTTCAAAATGCGGAGCAAGTGTACGATCAAGTGTAAAAAGAGGAGCGCAAGGAGCATTATGCACTTGCGAATCCTCTTTTTTTCTTGGGAAAATTACGGTAAAATAATAATTAAGAAGAAAGTACTACGTGTGGTACGGTACTAGGAAAAGAGATTTAGGGAAGAAGGGGAAGAATGATTAAAGAAGGGATGCTGCTAAGGCTGGAGCCTTTTGCGGAAGAAACAACAGAGCAATTTAATTGTAAAGTGATAGAACAAGGAGCAGATCGCCTGTTTGTGAGTTACCCTACCAATAAAGTGACGGGGAAAACAACATTCATGCTTGACGGGACTCAGCTGAACGTTTCCTTTATTGGAAAAGATAACGTTGTCTATTTGTTTCAATCTGAAGTCATCGGCAGGACGAAGAAAATTTTCCCTGTAATCATGTTACGCTATCCGGGAGACGAGCGTGTCATTCGCATACAGCGACGTCAATATGTGCGAGTTCCAGCTTCGGTCAGTGTGGCTGTTCACTCTCATGATGGGTCATTCCCCCCGTTTGTATCAAGAACCGAAGATGTCAGTGCCGGCGGTATCGCCGTTTTCGCTAATCATAAAATAAATGTTGAACCAGAACAAATCGTCAAAGTATGGCTTACATTACCGATGCAGTCAAATGAGTTTTTCTATTTGGAAATGGATGCAAAAGTTGTGAGGGTAGTTGAACGAGAAGAAGGCCAAGCAGGGAAGCTTTCGCTGCAGTTTGTGAATCTTCAAGACCGAGAGAAAGAAAGAATTATTCGTTTTGTGTTCGAACAACAGTTTGAGTTGAAACGAAAAGGACTGTTGTAGCAGTGAATAAAACGCCCCTATCTGAAACATACTGTGTATGAAAGGAAAGGGGAGACAGCATGAAAAGTATTGAGAGAATTTTAATTAAACTGGCAGTCATTCAATTTATTTTTTTGCTAGTAGCTCAAGGCGTGTTGCTGTATACCGATTACGGAACTTATTTCTCTAAAATGATCCAGTATGAAGGGGTTACGAAAAATAATTTTAGTAAAATCATTGAAACATTCGACCAGTAAAACGACGTATGCTAAAATGAAGATAACTATAATGTTCGGGATGAAAGAGACAGGATGACACCTGCTCTTTTTTTCGTCATTATTAAAAATTTGATGGTTATAATCAATGAGGAGGATTTATGAACAAGCAAATTTCTGTGGCCATTGATGGTCCTGCAGCGGCAGGTAAAAGTACTGTGGCTAAAATCATTGCAGAAAAACTTTCATATATTTACGTAGATACAGGAGCAATGTATCGCGCTTTAACGCATAAAGCTCAAAATTTTAACATAGATTTGCAAAATGAGGAGAAGCTGCTTGCGCTTTTAGAAGAGACTGATTTGCAGTTGAAACCTTCAGAAAAAGGTCAGCTTGTGTTTGTAGATGGAGAGGATGTAACAGAAGCTATTCGATCAAGCGAAGTCACTAATTCCGTTTCCATTACAGCTAAGCATGGCAAAGTGCGTGAGCATATGGTGGCGAGACAACGTCACATGGCAGAAGGCAGAGGTGTCGTCATGGATGGAAGAGACATTGGTACACACGTACTCCCGCATGCCGAAGTGAAAGTGTTTTTACGCGCTTCAGTTGAGGAGCGAGCGAAACGACGTCATGAGGAGAATGAGGCGAAAGGATTCAAATCTGATTTAGAAACATTAAAGCAGGAGATTGCTGCACGAGACAAATTAGATTCTGAACGAGAAGTAGCACCATTGAAAAAAGCAGACGATGCCATCGAAATTGATACAACATCATTGACAATCGGACAAGTGGTAGACAAAATTATCTCTTTAGTGAATGAGAGGGTATAGTTAAATGGCTGTCATTTATACAATTGCTAAAAATGTATGTCGTGCGGTACTTGGACCGCTTTACCGAGTAGAAGTGCGCGGGACAGAGAATATTCCAAAAGAAGGACCGGTTTTGCTTTGTTCCAATCATATTAGCAATCTTGATCCGCCGGTAGTTGGCATGATGTTTCCGCGTCCTGTTGCGTTTATGGCGAAAGAAGAGCTATTTAAGGCGCCTGTTATTAAGTATCTCGTGCCACATCTAAAGGCGTTTCCTGTTAAGCGAGGGATGAATGACCGGGATGCTCTTCGTAAAGCTCTGTCACTGCTGAAGGAAGGCGAAGTGCTTGGCTTGTTTCCTGAAGGTACAAGAAGCAAAGATGGAAAGCTTGGAAAAGGTCTTGCAGGCGCCGGATTTTTTGCGCTTCGTTCAAATGCTGTCGTTGTGCCGTGCGCAATTATTGGTCCATACAAGCCGTTTAAAACATTAAAAGTCGTATACGGCCCGCCGATGGATATGACGAAATACCGCGAAGAAAAAATATCGGCAGAGGAAGCGACAGCGGTCATTATGAACGAAATTCAAAAGTTAATTGAAAAATATTAATAGTTCAAATGCTTTTACTTGACAAAAGGGGTCCTTTTATTAGAAGTTAGTAAAAAGGGCATTTTTGTATTCACTCCTTAGATAGACAAAACGGCAAGAAGAAGCATAAAAAATATGCTTTCAATACATATTGCAGGGGACAATTGAAGGAGGATTAAAAAATGGTAGAAGATATGAATCAAGTTGAAATTAACACATTACAAGTTGGGGACATCGTAAGTGGGATTGTCACAAAAGTAGAAGAAAAGCAAGTGCTAATTGAACTAAAAGGCAGCAAATTAGATGGGATTTTACCAATCAGCGAACTATCCAGCCTCCATGTAGAAAAAGCGGGAGATGCGATTGCAGAAGGCGCTGAAGTAGAAGTGAAAGTGATTAAAGTAGAAGAAGATGCTTTAATTTTATCGAAGCGTGCTGTCGATGCTGAAAAAGCATGGGAAGAGCTGGAAGCGAAATTAAATTCAGGTGAAGTATTTGAAACAGAAGTAAAAGATGTCGTTAAGGGCGGCTTAGTTGTGGATATTGGCCTGCGCGGCTTTATTCCTGCGTCTCTTGTCGAAGCTTATTACGTCGAAGATTTCACAGACTATAAAGGAAAAACATTAACTGTGAAAGTGGTTGAACTTGATCGCGAGAAGAACCGTGTTATTTTGTCTCATCGAGCTGTTGTGGAAGAAGAAGCAGCGAATCAAAAGAAACAGGTTCTCGAATCATTAGAAGCGGGTCAAGTACTAGAAGGAACCGTTCAACGCTTAACAGACTTTGGGGTGTTTGTGGATATTGGTGGAGTGGATGGTCTTGTTCACATTTCTCAACTTTCCCATACACATGTCAATAAACCGTCAGATGTTGTGCAAGAAGGACAACAAGTTCATGTAAAAGTATTATCTGTCGATAAAGACAATGGACGTATCTCACTCTCCATTAAAGATACATTGGCTGGTCCGTGGGCTAACATTTCTTCTACAGTGAAAAAAGGTGACATTTTAGAAGGAACGGTTCAGCGCATTGTCTCATTCGGTGTATTTGTGGAAGTGGCACCAGGGGTAGAAGGTCTTGTTCACATTTCTCACATTGCCAACAAACATATTAATACTCCTCATGAAGTAGTAAGTGAAGGGGAGAAAGTGCAAGTAAAAGTATTGGATGTCAATGAAAAAGAAAAGCGCATTTCCTTAAGCATGCGTGAACTTGAAGAACAAGAACCGGAAGTAGACTACAGCCAGTATCAGAAACAAGCGGATTCTGGAGGATTCCAGCTTGGAGAGATGATTGGAGAGCAATTAAAAAAATTAAAATAATGGTGATGCTTCGTGAGTAGAGCACAACGTAAAATTGACCACATCCATCATGCCATTCAAACGGGTCAGCCGCGTCTGCACGGATTTGAAGACATGTCATTTGTTCATCAAAGTTTCCCAGACTGTTCGGTAAGCGAAATGGACCTGAAGGCAAAAATCGGCGAGCTTGAATTAAGTTCGCCGATTTTTGTCAATGCCATGACAGGAGGCGGCGGTCGAGAGACAGAAAAAATCAATCGTTCATTAGCACAAGTAGCAAGTGAATGCGGTATGGCAATGGCAGTAGGTTCTCAAATGTCTGCCATTAAAGATCCAATGGAAGCGGCTTCTTATGAAGTGGTAAGAAAAGAAAATCCGAAAGGGCTTATTTTTGCTAACTTAGGAAGTGAAGCGACCGTTGATCAAGCAAAACGGGCTGTTGAGATGATTGAAGCCGATGCGTTGCAAATTCATATTAATGTGATTCAAGAATTGGTCATGCCAGAAGGAGATCGCGATTTTACAGGCGCACTGAAGAGAATTGAACAAATCGTCAAGTATTTGTCTGTTCCAGTGATTGTGAAGGAAGTTGGTTTCGGCATGAGTCATGAAGCGGCGCTAAAGCTGAAAGAAGTCGGTGTATCCATTGTCGATGTAGGAGGATATGGCGGTACGAATTTTTCGAAAATCGAAAATGAACGAAGACAAAAATCTCTTTCTTTCTTTGATGAATGGGGGATTACGACAGCGGCTTCCCTCGGAGAAGTTTGTGCGGTTCATCCTGATTTGTATGTAATTGGATCCGGAGGGGTTCAAACGGCAATGGATGTGGCCAAATGCCTTGCTTTAGGTGCTTCTGCCGTGGCGATGGCGGGTCGACTGTTATCCATTTTGATAGAAAAAGGGCAGGAAGTCGTCATTGATGAAGTGAAAATGTTGCATGAAGAGCTGCGGTTTATCATGGCTGCACTTGGCGCGAAAAACATCGAGCAACTAAGTTGGATTCCGTTCGTTGTTCGTGGTGAAACCTATCATTGGCTTCGTGAGCGGGGAATTGATACGTCTCAATATAGTCAAAGAAGAGGTTGATTAGAAAAGAAGAGGATAGCTTAATTGGTGATGTATCACCATGAGCCATCCTCTTCTTTTTTGCTATTGATTAATTTCCCGGGCATCTTCAGGACTTTGGAGCTTTGTGGCTCCTGGGTAGTGAAGTCCTTGATCGCGGTCAGATTCTACGCGTTTGGATTGTTTAAGCTTTTTTTCTTGGCGGTCTTTTCCCATTGTATACTCTCCTTTTTTGACGAAATGTCAAACCTTCTTCCTTTTCTCTTTTCAAAACCATGGGGTGGTTTTAGCGTAAAAATCACCCTATCACCGTTCCTTTGCAAAGGGAGGCGTTCCAGAAGGCTTCTTTCCTAGTTTCTTGCATTCTTAGTTGATTTATGTAGTGCAAAGACTAATTTGCTGTATTTTGATACATAATGAAAGTAGTGGGAGGTAAAAATATGGAAGGAATCTTCTTTTATTGGTTTGCATGGATAGGATGGACAGCCGTTACTTTTTTGATGGAAAAGCAGGCATTGCGCACCTTTTATGCGATGGTGCTGCTCTGTTGTATTTTGTTTTCGACGACGCTGATTGAGGTTGGTTCTTATAGGTTCAGCGGTACATTTCTTTGTTTTCTTTTATTTAGCTTTCTTTTTGTGGCTTGGCAAAGATCTTTGTTATCTAATTATTTGTTGTTTTCATCCTTTATTACTATGATGGCGTACACTGGTTTTTGTTTATTTGAGCTGTTTGATCCGGTCTGGATTTTTATGGACCGTAAATGGGCAATCGGGCTTCTATTGCTTTATATTGTATGTATGCTCGTTAAAACAGCACGTGAGAGAATGGTATGCTTAATGATGGGAATGTGCTACGGAGACCTCTTGTTTGCGTTCATATTAAACGATGTTCATATGTATTATCCGGTTGGGGCTCTACCGTTTCTTGATATCGTCGCCCTTTCCTGTACCTTATTGTTAGGATGGACATGGTTTTCCCAGCTTTTCCTCTATATAGATTTCCATGTATTGAAGTATGCAAGAAGCAAGGTGAGTAAGATACGATTGTAAACTGGGAATTATGGCTACATAAGTAAAAGGGAAAGTATGCTGTCGTCGTTGCTTTTTTAGAGGCTGAACAATCGAATATGAGATTCATCCCATCTTTTATAAAGAAAGACATTGTTGTCAACTATATTTTTTGATAAGATGATAAGGTTAACGACCCTCTCTTTGTGCGAAAGAAGGGTTTTTATTTATCCTATATGTTAATTATGAAACTCTATGAAGACCGATGAAAAGTGGGAATATAGTTTACATAAGAGAATTTTTTAGAAGGAGAGACAATTATGCCGAAACCAGTAGTGGCTATTGTAGGACGTCCTAATGTTGGGAAGTCTACAATTTTTAATCGTATTGTTGGAGAAAGAGTATCCATTGTAGAAGATTTACCAGGGGTGACAAGAGACCGGATTTATAGTTCGGGTGAGTGGCTGACCCATGAGTTTAACATTATTGATACAGGTGGAATCGACATTGGCGATGAACCGTTTTTAGAACAAATTCGCCAACAGGCAGAAATTGCGATCGATGAAGCAGATGTTATTATTTTCCTAGTGAATGGAAGAGAAGGTGTTACTGCCGCTGATGAGGAAGTGGCAAAAATTTTATACCGCTCTAAAAAACCTGTCGTCTTGGCAGTCAATAAAATTGATAATCCAGAAATGCGCGATATGATTTATGATTTTTACGCATTAGGCTTTGGTGAACCGATGCCTATTTCTGGATCACACGGTCTTGGTCTTGGTGACTTGCTAGATGTAGCGGCAGAGCATTTCCCGAAACAAGGGGAAGAAGAGTACGATGAAGGCACAATTCGTTTTAGTCTTATCGGCCGTCCGAACGTAGGGAAATCATCGCTTGTGAACGCTGTGCTTGGTGAAGAGCGCGTAATTGTTAGTGACATTGCCGGTACGACGAGAGACGCTATTGACTCCAAATTCACAAAAGATGGACAAGATTACGTCATCATCGATACAGCTGGTATGCGAAAAAGAGGAAAAGTGTATGAAAGTACCGAAAAGTATAGTGTGTTACGTGCATTAAGGGCGATTGAACGTTCTGATGTTGTATTAGTTGTATTAAACGCAGAAGAAGGCATTATTGAGCAAGATAAGAAGATTGCAGGTTATGCACATGAAGCAGGTAAAGCGATTGTGATTGTCGTGAATAAGTGGGACGCGATTGAAAAAGATGAGAAAACAATGAAAGAATTTGAACAAAGCATTCGCGACCACTTCTTATTCCTTGACTATGCACCAATTGTCTTTTTATCAGCAAAAACAAAAAAACGTATCCAAACGTTGCTTCCGGTGATTAACACAGTAAGTGAAAATCATGCGTTACGCGTTCCAACGAATGTTATTAATGATGTCATTATGGATGCAGTGGCGATGAATCCGACACCTACTCATAATGGAAGCCGTTTGAAAATCTATTATACGACTCAAGTGGCAGTGAAGCCGCCGACTTTCGTTGTCTTCGTAAATGATCCGGAACTAATGCACTTTTCGTACGAACGTTTCTTAGAAAATAGACTTCGGGATGCATTTGGCTTTGAAGGTACACCAATTAAGATTTTTGCTCGAATTCGAAAATAAGAATAGGGGTGTGAGGCAAGATGGAACAGATAGCGGTGCTTGGGGCTGGCAGCTGGGGAACAGCGCTTGCATTTGTATTAGCCGATAACGGACATGATGTAAGACTTTGGGGACATCGGCCGGAAGTCGTTCAAGAGATTAATGAACAACACGCTAACTCGAAATATTTGCCGGATATAGAACTGCCAAAAAGAATTGCAGGGTATGATTCGTTAAAAACAGCCATTGAAAATGTACGGATAATTGTACTGGCGGTGCCCACGAAAGCAATTCGGGAAGTGTGTCGTCAAATTAATGACGCAGCAGAGCATCCTTATATTATTGTTCATGTCAGCAAAGGAATTGAACCAGACTCTTTAATGAGAATTACAGAAATGATTGAGCAGGAAATGCCAGCTTCAGTGTTAGAGGATGTCGTTGTTCTATCGGGACCGAGCCATGCTGAAGAAGTCAGCCGTCGTCAACCGACAACCGTTACGGTTTCTTCACGGAATATGAAAGCGGCAGAACAAGTGCAGGATTTATTTATCAATCAACAATATTTTCGGGTGTATACGAACCCAGATCTTGTCGGGGTTGAAATTGGAGGAGCATTGAAAAATATCATTGCACTCGCTGCAGGGATTACAGACGGACTTGGCTATGGGGATAATGCAAAGGCTGCCTTAATAACAAGAGGTCTTGCTGAAATCGCAAGGGTCGGAAGTGCGATGGGAGCCAACCCACTTACATTTTCTGGGTTGACAGGAATTGGTGATTTGATTGTGACATGTACAAGTGTCCATTCGAGAAACTGGAGAGCGGGACATCTTCTCGGAAAAGGTCATAAATTGGATGAAGTACTTGAAAATATGGGCATGGTAGTAGAAGGTGTGAGAACGACAAAGGCGGCTTACCAACTGGCAGCCAAATTGAAAGTGGAAATGCCGATTACATCTGCACTCTATGATGTGCTATTTAATGAGGTCCATCCGAAAAATGCTGTTGATAAATTAATGGCACGAGTCAAAACGCATGAAATGGAAGATTTAGTGAATGTGCTTGGCGATCGGAAGTGCTGATAAGTGAAAAGAATTTGCGCCAACAGGATGCGAAAAAGTGGTAAGGTGCATACGATACAATGTACCACAACATGAGTGGAACTGTTGGTGTATGGGATGTTTAGTTGATGCTGAAGTGAAGATGCCCCCTTTGCTTCAGTTTTTTTATGTATATTTCGTTATTTCTGAAGATTCATATGTGTTATAATGGTTGTCGGAAAAGGAGATGAGAAGATGTCACCGGCGTTGATGAAAATGTGGATTTCTTTCGGTTCAATGGGACTGATGTTTTTATCAATTGTATTTATTTATTTAAGTCGCTTCAAATTAAAAGGCATTTTAAAATTTGTAACCGCTCTTATTGCGTATTCTTGTATGATTGTTGCTGGAATCATCATCTTTTTCGTCGTGTTCAGCGGACCTGTTCAACAATAATTTGCATAGGGTGGGAATGGAAAATGAGAAAAATCTTCATGCTCTTTGCTGGCTCGCTGCTGGTTTTACTATTATCTGGTTGCTTATATCCGAACGACAAGCTTGTAAAAAATCAAGTAGCCTACAAAGATCAGATTGCCGCCGTTCAGACAGCGGTTCAGCAATACGAAGAACAAACAGGGGGACTATTACCAATTAAAACGAGGGAGATGGGCACCCCTATTTATCAAAAATATCCTATTGAGTTTAGTAAACTTATTCCTCGATATATGCAAGAACCTCCGGGGACTGCGTTTGAAAATGGCGGCGTGTTTACATATGTGTTAATTGATGTGGAAACGAATCCGACGGTTAAGTTAATTGATTTGCGGATAGCAGAACAAATTCGAGATGTGAAAATAAGGATAAAGGCATACAAATATCCCCCATTTAAAGACATGCTAGCAAAAGGTATTTTTACAGTGGATTATAAAAAACTTGGATATGAAACAGATCCTTTTGTTGTCAGCCCTTTCAGTGGGAACAATTTGCCTCTTGTTATTAATCATGAAGGGGAAGTGTTTGTTGATTATGCCGCCGACTTGTATGAGGCCCTTCAAGGACAAAATCATTCATATAAGCCTGGGGATGATGTGCGTCCGATTTTGACGGCAAACTCCGATTTTGTTCCAGCCTACTCACTTCCATATACAATCGACCTAAAAAGCGGTGAACCCGTCTTTTTAGAAGAAATTTCTGAATAGTTGTAAGCTGGCTTCCTTTTTGGTGTGCAACTATATAAATCGATCTAGAAAATTGGACATGGCCAAAGAACGGTCATGTCCAATTTTCTAGACTTAAGCGGCTGTCACTTCCTTTGCGGGGTGGCGTCGTTCGTATAGGTGAACCTTTGAGAACCCATTCCAATGGTCTATAACCATTGGAGAAAATGAAGCTGTGTTGAGTTATGAAGTAGAATATATAAGTTTGCGCAGTTTATATGGAAGCTTAAAAAAATGAGTCATGAACCCCTTTTCGCTGAAATACAATCAGAGAGAAGGGGTTTTACTTATGATTTTAAACGCTTAACACCATAAATCATGAAATTTTATTCCAGAAGTCATATTTTAATAGGACAACGTCATAAATATATAGTGTCCTAATCTATCATGGCAATGGATACTATAATCCCATGAACTCTTAGATCGGAGGGAATCTCGTGGAAAAGGTCGATATTTTTAAAGATATTGCAGAACGAACAGGCGGAGACATATATTTAGGGGTGGTCGGTGCCGTCAGAACAGGCAAATCTACTTTTATTAAAAAGTTTGTAGAGCTTGTTGTATTGCCGAACATTGATAATGAGGCGGATCGTACAAGAACACAGGATGAATTGCCACAAAGTGCAGCAGGACGAACAATTATGACGACGGAACCGAAGTTTGTTCCAAATCAAGCAGTGAATGTACATGTAGAAGATGGACTTGAAGTTAATATTCGTCTTGTTGATTGTGTAGGCTATACCGTGCCTGGAGCCAAAGGATATGAGGATGAAAATGGACCGCGGATGATTAGTACACCTTGGTATGAAGAACCCATCCCGTTTCATGAAGCGGCAGAAATCGGTACAAGAAAAGTTATTCAAGAACATTCTACCATCGGCGTGGTCATTACGACGGATGGCTCTATCGGTGAAATTCCGCGGCAAGATTATGTGGAAGCAGAAGAGCGAGTTATTGCCGAACTGAAAGAAGTTGGAAAGCCATTTATTATGGTCATTAACACTGTTCATCCGCACAGTGCTGAAACAGATAAACTACGACAATCTTTAACTGAAAAATATGATATCCCTGTACTTGCAATGAGTGTTGAAAGCATGCGGGAAAGCGATGTATATAATGTTTTACGAGAAGCGCTGTTTGAGTTCCCAGTATTAGAGGTAAATGTCAATTTGCCAAGTTGGGTTATGGTATTGAAAGATCAGCATTGGTTAAGGGAAAGCTATCAGGAAGCTGTGCAAGAAACGGTTAAAGACATTAAGCGTTTGCGTGATGTAGACAGGGTAGTTGATCAGTTTGGAGAGTACGAATTTATTGATAGTGCACGATTGGCAGGAATGGATATGGGGCAAGGGGTAGCTGAGATTGACCTTTATGCACCGGACGACTTGTACGATCAAATCCTTAAAGAAGTGGTGGGTGTAGAAATTCGCGGTCGAGATCATTTGCTGCAAGCTTATGCAAGACTTTGCACATGCCAAAACGGAGTATGATCAAGTAGCTGATGCCCTGCGAATGGTAAAGCAGACCGGATATGGCGTGGCCGCTCCCTCTTTAGCCGACATGAGCCTGGAAGAACCGGAAATTATTCGCCAAGGTGCGCGATTTGGTGTGAGGCTTAAAGCGGTCGCACCATCCATCCATATGATTAAAGTAGATGTAGAATCTGAATTTGCCCCAATTATCGGAACAGAAAAACAAAGCGAGGAGCTCGTCCGCTATTTAATGCAAGATTTTGAGGATGATCCTCTCTCTATTTGGAATTCGGATATTTTCGGCCGCTCGTTAAGTTCAATCGTCCGTGAAGGCATTCAAGGAAAATTATCACTGATGCCGGAAAATGCACGTTATAAGCTAAAAGAAACTTTAGAGCGTATCATCAATGAAGGTTCCGGCGGGTTGATTGCTATCATTTTATAGAAGAATATGGATAGAACAAGGAAGTTCTCGTAAAGAACCTTGTCACGAAACTCAGTGAGCATAGAGTTTCGTGACAAGGTTTTTTTACTGATTTTTCTATTAAAAAGGAGTGCCCCTTTTCATATGGCAAAACTATAAAATGGGGTTGAAGAGAAGTGAAGAGGAGCGTAATAATAACCTGCATAATAAAGTATATAAGGAAAGTTTTAAAAAATGGAAGTTTAGAAAGAAAAAGAAAAGGGGAAAGTAGGGTAAAAGCGCGGTTTTACGCAGATTTCACTTGATATGGCTGTATGGTTATGTTAATCTTTTATCAGAAATTCATGGATATTAATAGTTTTTCCACATTTGGATAGGTTTTCCCTTTAAAAACGTTGAATTCTCGTTCAGAATCGTTTATGATAAGGCATGTTAGCAAAAAGTGCATATCTGAATGTATAAGAATGGCTTGTTTTGTAAAGAAATGAAAATACGAAGAATTACTAGATTCCCTTTACAAAGGCGTTTCTAGCTATTATAATACGATTTCCTTTTGGGAGGAGGTGAATGGCATGAACAAAACAGATTTAATCAATGCAGTTGCTGAAGCAAGTGAACTTTCAAAAAAGGACGCTACAAAAGCAGTTGATGCTGTTTTTGATACAATTTTAGATGCTTTAAAAGATGGTGATAAGGTACAACTTATCGGATTCGGTAACTTTGAAGTACGCGAACGTGCAGCCCGTAAAGGCCGCAATCCGCAAACGGGTGATGAAATTGAAATCCCGGCTAGCAAAGTTCCTGCATTCAAACCAGGTAAAGCACTGAAAGACGCTGTAAAATAATCTCTACATAAATTGGATTGGTGCAAGCCAATTCGTAGACAGAGAGGGGAAAGGCCGCACATTCAGCGGCCTTTCTTTTTTGCCTTTATATAGAGCATATGCTAGAATTTCTTTGAGTTTAATCATAATAAGGCTATGACTGGGGGACACACTAATGTCATTTGTAAATAAAGAACAAATCGAACAAGCAGTTAGACTTATATTAGAAGCAGTGGGAGAAGATCCTAATCGTGAAGGCCTATTGGATACACCGAAACGCGTAGCAAAAATGTATGAAGAAGTGTTTTCAGGGTTGCAGGAAGATCCGAAAGAACACTTTAAAACTGTGTTTGGCGAAGATCATGAGGAATTAGTGTTAGTCAAAGATATTCCGTTTTACTCCATGTGTGAACATCACTTAGTTCCGTTTTACGGGAAAGCTCATGTGGCGTACATTCCAAAAGGCGGAAAAGTGACAGGTTTGAGCAAGCTTGCACGTGCAGTGGATGCCGTTGCCCGCAGACCACAACTTCAAGAACGGATTACATCAACAATCGCTGATTCAATTGTTGAAACGCTAGAGCCACATGGTGTAATGGTTGTTGTGGAAGCTGAACATATGTGCATGACGATGCGTGGGGTGAAAAAGCCTGGTGCGATGACAGTGACGTCTGCTGTACGAGGTGTATTAGAAGCGGATGCGGCCGCGCGGGCTGAAGTGCTTTCGTTTATTAAAGGCTAATAGGAGGAGATCAACATGGCAGCAAATTCAACAAACGACTTCATCGTTATTAAAGCGATTGAAGATGGAGTAAATGTCATTGGTTTAACAAGAGGTTCTGATACAAGATTTCATCACTCGGAAAAATTGGACAAAGGAGAAGTGATGATTGCCCAATTCACAGAGCACACTTCAGCCATTAAAGTAAGAGGAAAAGCCATTATTCAAACGGCTCATGGAGAAATGGAGTCAGACGCAAAAAAATAATTAGCGTTCATCTGGATGGACGAGGATTATATGATAGGTCTGGGGGAAGGGGGATTCATAGATAGTCTCCCTTTTCCTCGCACGGCCCTAAGCATTTTGAGTCATCATGCAGGCACCAAAAGGTAAGGTGTATGTGATTGAATTCGCCTTTTTCATCTCTTCACGCTTACAAAAATAAAAGTTTTAGGCACCTTCTCAAATAGAGAAAATAATAGTTTTTTTAAAACTCACTTATGTTATAATTGACATTGTCTATTTGCAACGTGTAAATGGGTATACTGTAAGACGAAAGGGAAACAAGGGTGATGATTGTGCAAAACATCATTGATATAGTAGCTGATGTTAAAGAGCAGCTACAATTGGAGTTGAACCATCCATATGTAAGGCAATTCATTCATCATCCAGTGATAGATGAAGATAAATTATTATATCTTTGCTCTTTTCTGCAACATCTTCCTGTAGAAGAGAAACGGATGAAAGTTTATACCATTTCTGTCATGCTCGTTCAAATTGCACTTGATACCCATGATTTGGTCTCCATTAAGTCCGTGAAGAACGACCCTCAATTGCTTCAGGAAAGGCAGTTAACAGTATTAGCCGGCGTATATTACAGCAGCTTATACTATCACTATCTTTCGAAAAGCGGTTCGCTTCAATTAATGAATGAAACAGCTTCGGCTATTAAACATATTAATGTGGAAAAGATGCAGTACTATAAACAAAATTTTCAAACGGCTAATGAAATTATGAACAGCTTGTTTGTAATGGAAACAGCATTGATTGAGTCTGTTTGTTCTCATTTTCAGAAAGAAGAATGGAAGCTTTTGTTGACACATGCTCTCTTTTTGAAGCGCCTCATTCATGAAAAAAAACTTTATGTTCAAAATGGAACGTCCAAGCTGTTTGAACGGCTGGCAAGCTGTTTGCCGACTGAAGAAACAAAAGAGAAGCAAACTATGCCGCAAGTTGTTGTGGAAAGGTATATAAACGAATCAAAAGCCATAATTGAACAGTTGAATGATTCATTGCCGTTAAATGAATCATTGAAAGACCATCTCCACGAATTGCTGGAAAAGAGATGAAACCACTGAAAAAATTAGTTGCGGAAGAAGGAAATTGTGATGCAGCAATCAAAAGAAGAACGTGTTCATGGAGTATTCGAGAAAATATACGATAACTATGACCAAATGAATTCGGTGATTAGTTTTAAGCGTCATGTTGCATGGAGAAAAGATACGATGAAAAGAATGGCTGTTCAGCAAGGAGCTAAGGCTCTTGATGTTTGCTGTGGAACGGCAGATTGGACAATTGCTCTTTCTGAGGCTGTAGGAAAAGAGGGCCATGTAACAGGGCTTGACTTCAGTCAAAACATGCTAAAGATTGGTCAGCAAAAAGTAGAAGATCTTAAACTGGCAAATGTGGAGCTTATACATGGCAATGCCATGGAGTTGCCATTTAAAGATAATACATTTGACTATGTGACGATTGGGTTTGGATTGCGCAACGTTCCAGATTATATGCAAGTGCTGCGTGAGATGTATCGGGTGGTAAAGCCTGGAGGAAAAGTAGTTTGCCTTGAAACATCGCAGCCGACTTTAATCGGTTATCGTCAGCTTTATTTGTTATATTTTAAATATTTCATGCCGCTGCTTGGGAAACTGTTGGCTAAAAGCTATCGTGAATATTCATGGCTTCAAGAGTCGGCACAAGATTTCCCTGGAAGAAATGAGCTAGCGAAAATGTTCCGCCAAGCAGGTTTTAAAGAGGTAGAAGTAAAATCTTATACAGGCGGAGTAGCGGCGATGCATTTAGGATATAAATGAGCCTAGGATATATAGCGGGAATGCATGTAGCCATCGGCTTATTTTGAGTGAAACTAGTCATAATATCGTTATAATTGGTTGAGTGTGAAAGGTCATTTATTTTGTACGGCCTTTCATCTTTTTATTCTGCCAAAGACGAGCAACGGCGAGCGAATATAAATAGTTAAGGTGAATCTAATGAAATTAAAAATGATGTATGGGTTTTTAAATTCGGATATTGCGCTCATTGAAAAAGAGCTGGAAAAAGCGGTTCAAACAGATTATTCGTTGATCAGCCAAACCTCTCTTCACTACTTGCAGGCAGGAGGAAAACGCATTCGTCCTGTGTTTGTGCTGTTATCGGGCAAGTTCGGCCAGTATGACATTGAGATGATTAAACATGTAGCGGTTGCTCTAGAGCTCATTCATATGGCCTCGCTTGTTCACGATGATGTAATTGATGACGCGGATACAAGAAGAGGGAAGCCTACAGTGAAGGCAAAGTGGGATAATCGGATTGCTATGTATACAGGAGATTATATTTTCGCTCGTTCTTTAGAGTTGATGGCTCGTATTGAAAATGTAAGAGCACATGAAATTTTATCGAAAACGATTGTGGAAGTGTGTCTTGGCGAAATTGAACAAATTAAAGATAAATATAACTTGAATCAAAATCTTCGTACATACTTGCGCCGCATTAGACGAAAGACAGCTTTGCTTATTGCAGTAAGCTGTCAATTAGGAGCCATTGCTTCAGGTGCACCAGAAGCGGTACATCAGCGCTTGTTCTGGTTTGGATATAATGTAGGAATGGCTTTTCAAATTACGGATGATATCTTGGATTTCACAGCTTCTGCCGAGCAACTCGGAAAACCGGCAGGCAGTGACTTACTCCAAGGAAATATTACATTGCCAGTGTTGTATGCGATTAAAGACGAAGCTGTTCATCAAAAGATACAGCATTTATTTCATTCTTCTCAGCCAGAACAGCACATAGAAGAAATTATTACGGACATTAAATCGTCGGGAGCGATTGAACAAGCGGCGCAAATAAGTGAACGTTATTTACAAAAAGCGCTAACACTGCTAGAAGAACTTCCACCCAATAAGGCAGGCAATACGTTGTACAAAATTGCGAAGTTTGTAGGAAACCGTAAATTCTAGTTTGGCACATTGTCAAATTATAAAAAAAATGGTAATATTTCTTTGGATGTGATTGCGCTTCCAATATACATACTTCAGGGGTGGAGAATAAAATGGAAAGAACATTTCTTATGGTCAAACCAGATGGGGTACAACGCAACATTGTCGGGGAAATTGTTTCCCGATTTGAAAGAAAGGGCTTTCAATTAGTGGGAGCGAAACTAATGCACATAACACCAGAGCTAGCAGAGCAGCATTATGGTGAGCATAAAGAGAAACCTTTTTTCGGTGATCTTGTTAACTTTATTACATCAGGCCCGGTTTTTGCAATGGTATGGCAAGGGGAAAACGTCATTGCAACAGCTCGTCAGATGATGGGGAAAACACATCCAAAAGAGGCATTGCCAGGTACGGTTCGAGGAGATTATGGTTTGACATTAGATAAAAATGTCATTCACGGTTCAGATGCACCAGAAAGTGCTACACGTGAAATTGGACTTTTCTTTAAAGAAGAAGAACTAATTGATTACAAAAAGGTAGTCAATAACTGGATTTATTAAAATCAAAATCTGTCCTGCAACAGCCGGACAGATTTTTTTAATGATAGAAAAGTTGTAGATTTGCTCATTGTTGTTGACTAAACATTTTGGGAATTTTGGCGATATTATTAATAAACCGTTGTTTTGAATAATGGATGTGTTGAAAGCACTCATCATATTTGCAGAGGGTGCGTTCCAAGTATGATTTAACAAAGCCAATATATTTAAAACTTGCAGGGAGTTTAGACGATGTCCAACGATTATCAAGAGTTTATTGAAAAAGTAAAAAGAAAAACCGGAATTGATTTATCGCTTTATAAAGAAGCTCAAATGAAAAGAAGACTAACATCTTTGTATGAAAAGAAAGGCTTTCAATCATTTTCTGAATTTTTTGATGAGATGAACCAAAATCAAGATTTACTCATGGAATTTTTAGACCGAATGACGATTAATGTGTCGGAATTTTATCGTAATGCGAAAAGGTGGGAAGTGTTAGAGAAAAAGATTTTGCCGGGCATGACTGCCAAGAAAAAAAGCTAAAGGTGTGGAGTGCAGCTTGTTCCACTGGGGAAGAGCCGTATACATTAGCGATGGTTCTTTCTTCCTTTTATCCATTATCCCAAATTGAAATTTTGGCTACAGATATTGATGAAAATGTCATCCAAAAGGCGAAGATTGGGCTTTATGGCGAAAGGTCTTTACAGGAAGTGCCTGCGGCTGTCAAAGATAAATATTTTACGAAACAGGGCATGGTTTATAAAGTTGGGGACGATATTAAGCGTACGGTGACATTCCGTAAACATAATCTTCTTTCAGATTCATTTGAACGCAATTTTGACCTGATTGTTTGCCGGAATGTGTTAATTTACTTTACAGAAGACGCAAAACATCTTCTTTATCAGAAGTTTAGTAATGCGCTTGCTCCAAATGGCATATTTTTTGTCGGTAGCACTGAGCAGATTTTTAACCCTTCTTCATACGGGTTAGAAACAGAAGATACATTTTTCTATAAAAAAATATAGTTTAAGAAAAGAGTGGGGCGTGGATCGAAGTATTTGCGACCTACTTTTTTTGTTCAAAAAGAGCAGGAACGAATTCAACATAGCGTATTGGCCCAAACCTAATTTGAATGATGTCTGTTCGATTTTTTTCCTGTAAAGCGGAAAAGGAAGTACCATCAAGAAAAAAAGTGTGCTATATTCATACATAAAAGTAAAAACATTCTGATTTGAATGAGTGTAAGTTGAATGGAGGATAACAGATGAGATACTTAACTGCAGGGGAATCACATGGCCCTCAATTAACGGCGATATTAGAAGGAATTCCGGCTGGTTTGCCGCTAGTGGCAGAAGACATAAATGAAGATTTAGCAAGAAGACAAAAGGGCCACGGTCGTGGTAGAAGAATGCAAATTGAAAAAGATACAGTTGAAATTTTAAGTGGAGTTCGCCACGGCTATACGCTTGGTTCTCCGATTACGCTTGTCGTTGAAAACAATGATTGGAAGCATTGGACGAAAATTATGGGGATTGAACCTATTAGTGATGATGAGATGGATGAAGTAAAGCGTAAAATTTCCCGTCCGCGACCTGGTCATGCCGACTTGAATGGGGCAATTAAGTACGGTCACCGAGATATGCGCAATGTGTTGGAGCGTTCTTCTGCACGTGAAACGACTGTTCGTGTAGCTGCTGGTGCAGTGGCGAAAAAATTATTAAAACAACTGGGCATTAATGTTGTTGGACATGTTCTTGAAATTGGCGGTATTCAAGCAGCTCCGGTAGCGTACCAATCGCTTGAGCAATTGGCGACGGTGACGGAAGAGTCTCCGGTTCGATGCTTTGATAAGGAAGCGGAACCGAAAATGATGCAGGCGATTGACGAGGCAAAACAGCAAGGTGATTCAATTGGCGGTGTTGTCGAAGTCATAGTGGAAGGTATGCCGGTTGGGGTAGGAAGCTATGTTCACTATGACAAGAAATTGGATGCTAAAATCGCGGCAGCTATTATGAGTATTAACGCATTCAAAGGGGTTGAATTTGGAATTGGTTTTGAAGCAGCACGTTTGCCAGGCAGTCAAGTTCATGATGAAATTTTATGGAGTGAGGAAGAAGGCTATACAAGAAAGACGAACCGCTTGGGTGGTCTTGAAGGCGGAATGAGCAATGGAATGCCAATCGTCGTTCGCGGTGTCATGAAGCCAATTCCAACTTTGTACAAGCCGTTAAAGAGTGTAGATATTGAAACAAAAGAAGAGTTTGAAGCGAGTATTGAAAGATCGGATAGTTGTGCGGTTCCAGCTGCTAGTGTAGTGGCAGAGTCCGTAGTAGCATGGGAAATTGCAAGTGCTATCGTTCAGCAGTTTGGACAAGATCAAATGAGTTTCATTGCTGATAATGTAGAAAAGATGCGTACACATGCGAGGGAGTTCTAATGAGAACCATTGATATTCATACCTCATCGAAAACATATCCGCTGTTTCTTGGGGCATCGATTATCGGTGAATTGCCGCGGGTAATTACGGCCATACAGCCAAAGGTAACAAAGGTGCTTGTTATTACAGATGCAGAAGTTTACCGTCTGTACGGGGAAAAAATGATGGATAGTTTATCTACGTCGTTTTCTACTTGCTTGCATATTGTTCCAAACGGTGAAAAGGCCAAATCGTTCGAGCACTTTTATGCATGCCATACATATGCGTTAGAGCAGAAATTGGATCGTCATTCGTTAATTATTGCTTTTGGCGGGGGAGTAGTCGGTGATTTGACTGGTTTCGTTGCTTCCACCTATATGAGAGGGATTCCGTTCATTCAAGTGCCGACGACGTTGCTTGCACATGATAGTGCTGTGGGCGGAAAAGTTGCCATCAACCATGAATATGGGAAGAATATGATTGGCGCTTTTTATCAACCAGGAGCGGTTTTTTATGACATCGACCTTTTACAATCTCTTCCGAGGAAAGAGTGGTTGTCAGGATTTGCGGAAGTGATGAAGCATGCTTTAATTAGCGATTCATCTTTTTATGAGTGGCTGTTGGCGAATGTTTCTTCTGTTGATGATTTGAAAGGAGAGAAGCTAGCTTTTGCCATTGAAAAAGGGATTTTAGTTAAGGCGGGCATTGTGGCGGAGGATGAAACAGAACAGGGAGTACGTGCCTTTTTGAATTTCGGTCATACGCTTGGTCATGCTATTGAAGCGGCGATGGGCTACGGGAAAATTACCCATGGTGAAGCCGTCGTTATTGGGATGGTATTTGCGCTGAAGCTGAGTCAACAAATTCATAAGCTTGATTTCGATCTTGCTCGTTTTTGCAACTGGTTAAAGGAGCTCGGGTATGAAACGGTCATTCCATCTTCGTTGTCGTCTAATGAATTGCTCGAGAAAATGAAAAAGGATAAAAAAAATAAAGCTGACAGCATCCGGATGGTTCTGTTGAAGGAAACAGGAGTGCCGGTTGTGACAGCTGTAGAAGACATCGATTTATTGGCTCTACTAGAAGCAGAGAAAAATACAGCTAGCTAAAATGGCATCTTCAATTTTGTTCCTTGACAGAAACTGAGAGCCTGTAATAGAATGAAGACAGTTGAGAATAGTTTAAATAATTGAATTTATAGTTGAGTTTAGGGTAGATGAGAATGAGAGAGCTGAGAAGAGGTTAGTTGAGTTTAGATTTAATTTGTTCATTTACCCAAAGGTATGTCATGACCTTTGGGTTTTTATGTCTTTATCTATTTATACCCTCACGGATAAAGACTTTTTATACCTACAACCTCATTCTTTTTCTCATTCTCCATCCTTAAAAAAGGATATGGAGGAGTGAGTAAAATGAACAACGCACAAAGTGTTTCCACATTTTTGGAAGATTCTTTTCACTATTTAACAATTCCCATTACAAAAAAGCTATTTATTGATGCTGTTACACCAGTTGAAATGTTTCAAAGGCTCGAAAAAGAGGCGGTGTATTTGCTTGAAAGCAATGATGCTGCATCTCCTTGGTCTAACTATTCCTTCATCGGATTAAACCCCTTTTTATATCTGGATGAAGAGCAAGGAGAGTTCCGTTTAAGTGACGCTGAAAACCAAATCATTTGCAAGAAAGAAAGTTTTGGAGAAATATTCGACGAATCGTTAAAGCTGCTAAAGGTAAAACAGGCGGATGTTCCTTTGCCATTTAAAGGCGGAGCGGTCGGTTATATGGGATATGATGCGGTAGCAATGATGGAAAATATCCCGCTCCCGCAAAACAATGACCTTACAATGAAACGTTTTTATTTTATGTATTGTGAAACCGTGCTGGCTTATCACCATCAACAGAAAGAATTAACGATGATTCATTACGTACGCTTGACGGGTCAAGAAAGCGAACAAGAGAAGAAAGATGTTTATAAAAAAGCGATCAAAGCGCTAAACAGATACATTCAAAAATTGAGTGATTCAAACGTAAAAGCGTCTCCTCTCATGTTTGAACAGACACGTGAAGAGGTTGATTTTACAGAAGTTCAATCAACATATGAGAAAGAAAAATTTCTAGAAGATGTCGAAAAAATTAAAGATTACATTCGAAGCGGGGATATTTTTCAAGCTGTATTATCCCAAAGATTTCAGCTTCCGGTTAACGTATCTGGCTTTGAAATTTACCGAGTGCTGCGTCTCGTCAATCCTTCCCCGTACCTGTTTTACATTAAAGTGGACGGTGCTCAATTAATAGGCAGTTCACCTGAGCGATTAATTCAAATTGAAAATGGGCATTTAGAAATTCATCCAATTGCCGGTACAAGAAGAAGAGGAAAGACAGCGGAAGAAGAAGAAAAGCTTGGCAAGATTTGCTTCATGATGAAAAAGAACAGGCTGAACATTATATGCTCGTCGATCTTGCGCGAAACGACATCGGCAGAGTAGCGGAATACGGATCTGTTCAAACACCGGTCTTAATGGAGCTTGTGACATTCTCACACGTAATGCACCTTATTTCAAAAGTGACAGGACGTCTTGGCGAAAAAGTTCACCCAATTGATGCGCTGTTTTCATCCTTTCCAGCAGGAACGGTTTCCGGCGCTCCGAAAATAAGAGCGATGCAAATTTTAAGTGAGTTAGAGCCAACAGCAAGGAACGTATATGCTGGGACGGTTGCTTACTTGGATTTTGACGGAAACATCGATTCATGTATCGCAATTCGTACCATTTTATTAAAAGATGAATGTGCTTATGTTCAGGCGGGAGCAGGAGTCGTCGCTGATTCAATCCCAGAGCTTGAATGGAAAGAAACACGAAATAAAGCGAGTGCATTAATCCGTACCATTCAATTAGCTAATCAGTTGTATGAAGAGAAGGAGGATTCTTATGTTTCAACATTTGTTTAAAAAGTGTATGAAAGGTGAAACGTTAAGTGTTTCCGAAGCAGAACAGCTTATGGACGGGATTATGGAAGGGGAAACGACGCCGGTTCAAATCGCGAGCTTGTTAACCCTTCTGACATATAGAGGAGAAACCGTTGAAGAAATTACAGGGTTTGTGCGCGGGATGCGAAAGAAAATGGTTCCCATTCAAGTGGAAAGTGAAGATGTAATTGATACGTGTGGAACAGGCGGAGACGGAGCGTCAACCTTTAATATTTCAACAGCTAGTGCAATTGTTGCTTCTTCCCTTGGAGCGAAAATTACAAAGCACGGAAATCGGGCAGTTTCCTCCAAAAGCGGCAGTGCCGATGTTCTGGAATATCTCGGTATTCCCATTCAAGCAACAGGTGATGAGGCGATTCGTTCCTTGGAAGAGACAGGGATGACCTTTCTGTTTGCTCCTATGTATCATCCAGCTATGAAATATGCGGCACAACCACGCAAAGAATTGGGCTTTCGAACGGTCTTTAACGCCCTTGGTCCACTTGCCAACCCTGCTCGTTGCCAAAGACAGGTGATCGGTGTGTATTCGCTGGCTCTAGCTGAGAAATTGGCGCAAGCATTAGTAGAGTTAGGCGCCCGTCATGTTATGCTTGTAGCAGGAAGAGATGGACTTGATGAAATTAGTGCTTCTGCTGAAACGGATGTTGTGGAAGTGAAGAACGGCAAGATTGTTCAATATGTCATTAAGCCGGAAGATTTCGAATTGAAAAGAGGCAATATTGAAGACATGGTTGTTCGAGATGCAGAAGAAAGTGCACAAGTCATTTTGCAAATTCTTCAAAATAAAGGAAAGAAAAGTGCTACAAATGCAGTGCTTTTAAACGCAGGTGCAGCCCTATATGTAGCAGGGAAAGCGGACTCTTTACATAAAGGAGTTCAATTGGCTCAGTATGCATTAGATAGCGGAACGGCCTATCGTCAACTTTTAACTTTACAAAACGATGAGGTGATCCAGCATGCTTAGTCAAATTATTGAAACGAAAAAAGAAGAAGTAAAACAGTTAGTGCTGCCGGAAGTACAAGATGTACGAAAGCACTCTTTTTATGAAGCACTTGTTGCTCCGAAACGCGAAGTAGCACTTATTGCGGAAGTAAAAAAGGCGTCTCCGTCCAAAGGTATCATCCAGCCGAACTTTAACCCGCTTCAAACGGCTCAGCAATATGACGAGGCAGGGGCCGATGCAATTTCAGTGCTGACAGATCGACCGTATTTTCAAGGGAGCCCAGACTATTTAACGTTAATTAAAAGAAATGTTATGCGTCCGGTATTACGCAAAGATTTTATCATCGATTCTCTTCAAATAGAGGAGAGTGCGAGAATGGGAGCAGATGCGATTCTTTTAATCGGTGAGGTGTTAGAATCTACTCAATTGCACGAATTTTATGACGAAGCAAAAGAAAAAGGAATGGATTGCTTAGTGGAAGTTCACAGTGCCGAGACGCTGGAGGGGATTTTACGTTTGTTCCAACCAGCCATTATTGGGGTCAATAACCGCGATTTGCGAACGTTCCGTACGACCATTCAACAAACGGTTGATATCTCTCGACTGATTCCCACAGGCAGTTTGCTTGTAAGCGAAAGTGGTATTAACAATAAAGAAGATATCGCGAAAGTAAAAGAAGCGGGAGCTGCAGGGATTCTTGTCGGTGAGTCATTAATGAGAAAAGAACAGCAAGTTGAAGCGGTTAAAGAGCTATTTGGAGAAGGTATGTATGCAAATTCTTAAATATTGTGGAATGACATGTGCAGAAGACTATCAGTTTGCTTTAAGCAGTGAAGCCACTCATATTGGATTTATTTTCGCTAAAGGCAGCAAGCGGTATGTGCAGCCTGAAGAAGTAAGCCGCTGGGTCTCTGCATTTGGCAAGGGCGGAAAAAAGCTTGTGGGCATCTTTGTAAACGAAGCAATGAACGAGGTGGAGAAAACGGCTGAACAAGTGTCACTTGATGTTATTCAGCTGCATGGAAACGAAAGTGTCGAAGACATGAAGACATTATCGATCGACCGTCCCACAAACATTTGGAAGGCCATCCCTCACAGTGAGAAAGCCGTTGAGCAAATGAAGGAATATGCCTCTATAGTTGACGCTTTTTTAATCGACAGCAAAGTGAAGGGACAATTTGGAGGGACGGGGCATACATTCGATTGGGAATTTGTTCCTGTTTATCAAAAAATGGCCGATTCACTTGGTATTCCTTGTATTATAGCAGGCGGCATTGATTTTCAAAATGCCATGCAGCTTAAGGCATACAAAGTGGATGGAATCGATGTATCGAGTGGAATTGAAACAGATGGACGGAAAGACAGAGAAAAAATAACGAAGTTGGAAAGGGAGATTTTTCATGGCATATCAAGTTCCAGATGAGTTTGGGAGATTCGGAGAATTTGGAGGGAAATACGTTCCAGAGACGCTCATGTATCCGTTGGAAGAAGTCGAAAAGGCATTGGATCAAGCAATGGCCGATCCGCAGTTTTTAAATGAATATATCCATGTTTTAAAAGAGTATTCAGGCCGTCCCACTGCCCTCACATATGCTGAAAATATGTCGAATAAGCTAGGTGGAGCAAAAATTTATTTAAAGCGAGAAGACTTGAATCATACAGGTGCTCATAAAATCAACAATGCCATTGGGCAGGCACTTTTGGCTAAACGGATGGGGAAAACGAAGTTAATTGCCGAGACTGGTGCAGGACAGCACGGTGTGGCCACTGCTACCGTTGCGGCTAAATTCGGGATGGAATGCAAAGTGTTCATGGGAGAAGAAGATATTAAACGCCAAGCATTAAACGTTTTTCGAATGAAGCTGTTAGGAGCGGAAGTAATTCCAGTTTACTCCGGTACAAAAACTTTAAAGGATGCAACGAATGAAGCGATTCGTTACTGGGTTCAACATTGTGAAGATCATTTCTATTTAATCGGATCTGCTATTGGCCCGCATCCTTATCCAAAAATGGTCCGCGATTTCCAACGAGTCATTGGTCAGGAAGCGAAGGAACAATTTGTAAAAGTAGAAGGTACATTGCCGACAGTCGTAGTGGCTTGTGTAGGCGGAGGCAGCAACTCCATTGGCATGTTTTATGATTTTATTAAAGAAGATGTAAAGCTCATTGGTGTGGAAGCGAGCGGAAAAGGGTTGGAAACGAATTATCATGCCGCGACCATGGCTAAAGGAACAAAAGGTGTAATTCATGGTACGATGACATACTTGCTTCAAGATGAAAGCGGCCAAATTACAGAACCTTATTCCATCTCGGCAGGACTGGATTATCCAGGAATTGGGCCGGAGCATTCGTATTTATCCAGTATTGGTCGTGTAAGTTATGAAGATGTAACAGATAACGAAGCGATTGAAGCTCTTCAATTACTGACAAGGGAAGAAGGAATTATTCCCGCAATTGAGTCTGCTCATGCATTGGCAAAGGCATTCCAATTAGCGCCAACGCTTTCGAATGACCAATCCATTTTAGTGTGTTTATCAGGGCGAGGCGACAAAGATGTTCATTCTTTAATTTCACTACTTGAGGAGGAGAAAGCAGATGACCACAACATTTCAGAAGCGTTTGCCACAGCAAAATAACTTATTCATTCCATTTATTACAGCGGGCGACCCGCATCCGGATATAACGGTAGACTTAGCAGTTTCCTTGCAAAAAGCAGGCGCTTCTGTGCTGGAGCTTGGGGTTCCTTACTCGGATCCTCTTGCGGATGGTCCCGTAATTCAGGAGGCATCAAAACGTGCTTTGCAAAACGGGATGTCCATTTTGAAAGCCATTGAGCTCGGTCCGGAAATGAGAAAAAAAGGTGTGAGAATTCCAATCATTCTCTTTACCTATTTTAATCCTGTGTTACAATTAGGCTTAGAACGCTTTTTTACTTTACTGCGAGACAATGAAATTGATGGAGTGCTAATCCCTGATTTGCCATATGAAGAAAGTGAGACGATTCGACATTTGGCTAACCAATTTGGAATTGCTTATATATCGATGGTCGCTCCTAATTCTAAAGATCGTATTCGAAAAATTGCGAATAATGCACAAGGCTTTCTATACTGTGTCTCTTCTTTAGGGGTTACCGGGATGAGAACAGAACTTCCTGAAGGAATTACAAGTTTTCTGGAAGAAGTAAAGGCCGCGGCAAGTATTCCTGTAGCAGTTGGATTCGGGATTTCGGCAGCTGATCAAGTTGATTTGCTAAAGAATCAATGTGACGGCATTGTCATTGGAAGCGCCATTGTCAACAAAATTGCTGATTTGGAAGCTCTTCTTCTGAATCCGGAAACGAGACAACAGGCACTTCAAAATTTTGAAGAATATGTATCTGCCATCGTTTCGCCTATTATAACAAGCGAGGTGTAACAAGGTTGAAGGTAAAAGAACAGTTATTAACGTTATCTCCTTACAAGCCGGGAAAACCGATTGAGGAAGTAAAGAAAGAGTATGGTTTGCAGGAAATCATTAAGTTGGCTTCCAATGAAAATCCATACGGCTGCTCTCCAAATGTGAAGGCCGCGGTGCAAGGAGAACTTGAAAATATGGCGCTATACCCCGATGGCTATGCAACTGCGCTCAGAGAAAAGCTGGCGAACCATCTTGGTGTAGACGAAAAACAATTAATTTTCGGCAATGGTTCAGATGAAGTAATCCAAGTTGTTTGCCGTGCGCTTTTATCTCCTCATACGAATACGGTAATGGCTGCGCCGACTTTCCCGCAATATCGCCATAATGCGGTTATTGAAGGAGCGGAGATAAGGGAAGTGCCGCTTGTGGATGGAGACCATGATTTACAAGGGATGCTTCAGGCGATTGATGAACAAACACGCATTGTGTGGGTATGTACACCAAATAATCCAACTGGTACATATGTGAATGAAGAGACGTTATTGCCGTTTTTAGACGCTGTACCACCATCTGTTCTTATTGTACTAGACGAAGCCTATTACGAGTATGTAAAGGCAGCAGATTTCCCGGAAAGTGTGTCTTTATTAGATAAATATCCGAATTTGCTTATTTTACGTACTTTCTCCAAAGCATATGGATTAGCCTCACTTCGCATCGGATATGGTATTGCTAATGAGGAGCTCCTGCAAAGAATTGAACCTGCACGAGAGCCGTTTAATACAAGCAGAATGGCACAGGCAGCTGCCTTGGCCGCTTTGGAAGACCAATCATTTATTGAAACGTGCAAGCAGTTAAATAAAGCTGGAATGAAGCAGTTTTATGATTTCTGTGAGCAACAAGGCTTCTCTTATTATCCATCTGAAACCAACTTCATTTTAATTGATTTTGGGCGTCAAGGCGATGAAGTGTTCCAATATTTATTGGAAAGAGGCGTCATTGTTCGTTCTGGTAATGCCCTTGGTTTCCCGACCTCTGTTCGAATTACGGTCGGTTCGAAGCAACAAAATGAAAAAATTATTTCGTTGCTTGAGCAATTCGTTCAATCGTAAACATGTACACATGTTATTTTACAGGGGTGGTTCAAAGGAGAAAGCATTTTCTTTTGAACCACCCCCGTTTCCTATTTTTTTCATCAAGGATATATTAAAATGAAGGCATTGATTGAAATGTCGTATGTCAACAATAAGCTTCTGCAGATATGAGGTGCCGGCATGGAAAAAACGGTTTTTATTATTGGCTTAGGTTTAATCGGGGGATCGCTTGCGCTGGCGATTAAAGAAGGACATCCTAGTGCATCTATTATCGGATATGATGTCAACGAAGAACAAATGAGGCTGGCCAAATCTCTTAAGGTAGTGGACGAGGTGTCCGTATCTTTAGAAGAAGGGGCAAAAGTAGCTGATTTTATTGTGATTGCTATTCCGGTTACACAGGCTGAACACATTCTTGGTGAACTGGAATCGTTACCGTTAAAAGCTGGGGTTATTATCACGGATGTCGGGAGCACGAAACAGCAAATGGTTGAAAAGGGTGAACGACTGGCTCAAAAAGGGATTCGTTTTATTGGCGGGCACCCGATGGCTGGTTCCCATAAAAGTGGAGTAACGGCAGCGAAAGTTCACTTGTTTGAAAATGCTTTTTATGTATTAACGCCCTCAGCTGATGTTTCCAGCGGGGACGTGGAGTTATTAATGAACTTGTTAAAAGGAACGAAAGCTCATTTCATCACCATCTCGGCTGCGGAGCATGATGAAATTGCTGGAGTTATCAGTCATTTTCCCCATATTATTGCAGCGAGTCTTGTGCATCAAACGGAAAAGTATCAGAAACGGCATGAGCTTGTAACAACGCTCGCAGCTGGAGGATTTAGAGATATTACACGTATCGCGTCCAGTAGCCCGGCGATGTGGAGAGATATATTACTTCATAATAAAGAGGCATTGCTGTCTATGTTTGAACAATGGATGGATGAAATGAAGGAGATTCGCTTAATGGTGGAAAACGGGGACGGCGATCGAATTTTTGATTATTTCGCTCAAGCGAAGCAGTTTCGTGATGGTCTTCCAATCAAAACGAAAGGTGCCATTCCATCTTTTTATGATTTATATGTGGATGTCCCGGATTACCCTGGTGTTATCTCGGATGTGACAAAACACTTAGCGGAAGAAAAAATTAGTATTACAAATATCCGCATTCTTGAGACGCGGGAAGACATTTATGGTGTCTTGCGGTTAAGTTTTCAAACAGAGGAAGATCGCAATAAGGCGAAAACTTGCTTAGAGCTCCATTCTTATGAAACGTTTCTTCCAATGTAATGTAAGGCATCTGTTCGACCGATAAAATGGATGAGAGAATGAGTTAGTGGAAAATAAATAATCAAGAGCTAAAGGAAGGTGTTTAATAATGAAGCAACGTACATTGCTTACAAATATTAAAGGATTACAAGGAGAGATTTCAGTTCCGGGTGATAAGTCCGTATCTCACCGCGCAGTCATGTTCGGTTCCATTGCAGAAGGAAAAACGGTTATACATAATTTTTTACCTGGGGAAGATTGTTTGAGCACGATTGATTGCTTTCAAAAAATGGGTGTTTCGATTGTGCAAAACGGTGACTATGTAGAGGTAGACGGTAAAGGATTAACGGGTCTTCAAGAACCGTCTGAAATTTTGAATGTCGGGAACTCTGGGACGACAACGCGATTAATACTTGGTATATTGTCTGGTATTCCGTTCCATACTTGTTTAATTGGAGATGAGTCGATTGCAAAACGCCCAATGGGACGAGTGACTGTTCCGCTTCGTTCGATGGGAGCGCAAATTGACGGACGACAAGACGGGAAGTTCACACCCCTTTCCACTCGCGGCGGTTCGTTGAAGGCGATCGATTATCATTCACCAGTTGCCAGTGCTCAAGTGAAATCGGCAATTTTATTGGCCGGTTTAAATGCAGAAGGGAAAACGACAGTGACGGAGCCAGAGAAATCACGCGATCATACTGAACGAATGCTGCAAGCTTTTGGCGTGCAAGTGGAAGTGGAGGGGAATAAAGTATCCATTGAAGGCGGTCAGCAATTGAAGGCAGCGACCATTCATGTTCCTGGTGATATTTCATCTGCTGCCTTTTTCCTTTCGGCCGGAGCAATTATCCCGAACAGCCGAATTGAATTGAAAAATGTTGGTCTCAATCCGACGCGCACAGGCATTATTGATGTATTGACTCAAATGGGGGCAAATCTTGAAATTCGAAACGAACAAGTTAAAAATGGGGAGCCTGTCGGCGACTTGATTATTTCAACTTCCCAATTAAAAGGAATTGAAATTAGCGGTGATATTATTCCTCGCTTAATTGACGAAGTTCCAATTATCGCTCTTTTAGCAACGCAAGCAGAAGGGAAGACGGTTATTAAAGATGCGGCTGAGCTGAAAGTGAAAGAAACGAACCGAATCGACACGGTTGCAACAGAACTACAAAAGCTGGGAGCTAATATTACCCCGACAGAAGATGGCATGATTATTGAAGGGAAAACAGCTCTTCACGGAGCCCATGTTGATAGCCACGGCGACCACCGAATTGGCATGATGCTTGCGGTTGCGGCTTGTATTGCAAAAGGAGAGATGGTACTGCAAAATGATGAAGCCATTGCCGTATCGTATCCGACATTCTTTGAACATCTAGAAATGTTGAGTGTTTAAGCAACGCTTGTCTTAACTGAAACAAATACGATCAGAAAACATAAACAGTGACCCAAATCAAGGACGAATGAGCGTCTCGATGATTTGGGTTTTTCTAATTAGTTGAATAAATGAGCTATCTCCTTTATCATAAAAGGAACTTCCATCAATGGAGTACTGCTGGTTCGTGAGAAAACAATGAATGGCTTAAAGCCAGCTGTGAAAACGTTTTGCATTAAGGGAGATTGAATGATGACAGAATTGGAAAAAATCATTTCTTATATTGAAAACAATGAAGTAGAAAAGGGGTTAGCCCTTCTTCAAGACGTCAAAAAAATGGCTTCGCCTGAAGAGAAGTTTTTGATTGCCGAAAAGCTGTATGGCTGGGGGCTCGTTGATGATGCGTTAGAAGTAATTGACGAATTGTTGGAATTTTTTCCATTAGAGGGAGAGTTACTCGTATTAAAGGCGGAAATTTTAATTGATCAAGATAATGAAGAACAGGCGATTGAGCTGTTAAATGATATTGAAAGCGATGACCCGATTTATGTGCAGTCTTTATTACTGCTGGCGGATTTATATCAAATGCAAGGGTTAAACGAAGTGAGTGAAAGCAAATTGCTTGAAGCGAAAAAACGTTTGCCAGAGGAACGAGTCATCGACTTTGGATTAGCGGAATTTTATTCGAGCAACGGTCAATTTAGCAAAGCTATCCCGTACTATGAAAAGCTGCTTAAAGCAGGAGAAACGACCTTTAATGCTGTAGACTTGCATCAGCGATTGGCAGAGTGTTTGTGTGCGCTAGGGCAATTTGAAGAATCTATGCCTCATTTTGATAAAGCATTGAACAATAAGCTGGAGATTAATACGTTATTTGAGTATGCCTTTGCAGCTTTACAAGCGGGGTATTATCAAACGTCTATTGCGCGATTTAATGAGTTAAAAGAGATGGATCCTGAATATCATTCGCTCTATCTACATCTTGCTAAAGCATATGAGTCGGAAGAAATGCTTTCGGAAGCATATACGGCGGTTACAGAAGGAATTGCACAAGATGAATTTAATAAAGAACTGTTCATGTATAAAGGAAAAATGGCTTTAAAGCTTCAAAAAGAAGAGGAAGCAGAACAAGCATTTAGACAAGCAATTGCCCTTGATCCCGGCTATATTGAGGCGCTTTTGGCATTGTCTCAACTATTTTTTGCACAAGAGAGATACGAAGATGTCATCGACATTATTCAAGTATCCATAAGCTACAATGAATATGATCCGCATTTTGAATGGGATTTGGCGAAGGCTTACCAACAAACAGAGCAGTATGAAGATGCATTAAAACATTATGAAACAGCATATAATTTATTTAAAGATCAATCCGAGTTTTTGGAAGACTACGGTTATTTCTTATTAGAAGAAGGACAGCGTGGAAAAGCAAAGCAAGTGTTTGAGCAGTTGTTAGAAATGAATCCTGCTTCAACTGAAATTCAAGACATACTTTTTCAATTGGAAGAATAAATAATAGTTCAAAGGATTTCTTTTCATATATGTTGAATATGTATGTTTAAAAGATATTAAAAAAACAGAGGAGGGAAGTAGAGATGGCCACCCCTGTTTCTGTCAACGAGAAAAAAGAGTTTGTCCGCTGGTTTTTAACAAATTACCAGCTGAAGCGCCGTGAAGGTGTATGGATTTTAAACTATTTAATGAGTCATGATCAATTAATGAAGAAGGTACATTTCATCGAACAAGCGCAGTTCTGTCCAAGAGGAATGATTATGTCTACACATTGTGTCGATGATCCCCCGTTTCGTTTTTACAAAGAAAACATTATGACAACAGATGCAGAAAAATCGTTTCACGACATACGCTTAAACAGAGATGAAGATATTTATATTCAATTGAATTTCCGCTCATCTTATTTATCCCCTCAATATGCAGCAGTGCTAGAAGAAAACCCATATATGCCTAAAAATGTGCACACAAATGAGAAAGACCGTGTATTGGCAGAAGAAGTTTTAGAACAGTCGATTCATACTTTTCAGCGAACGAAAATTATGGAATTGATTGATAAGGCGCTGGATAATTATGATGAGGAAGAGTTTAAGCGGTTGACTGATTACTTAAATAAGCATTATCGTACATCGTGAGAAGAAGGGGCCTGAAGAGGTCCCTTCTTCTTTTTTGAGGAAATTTGTGGTATGTTACATACGTATGAAGTTGAGAAGAGGTGGGCGTTTATGAAATGGATAACAAAAGATATGGATGTTTTTTTAAACGAAAAAGACTATGTAGACACAGCTCTCGTTCCTGTCATTCCTTTAAATTTTCATGAGAATGTGAAATCAGCTGCGGCTATGGCTGAATATGTTTCTGCTTTGACGGGAGAAATGGAACGTCAATTTAAAGGGAGACTCATGCTGCTTCCGCCGTTCGCTTATTTGCAAAACAAAGAAATAAAACACTGCCAAGAGGCTGTAACTGAATGGACGAATCATTTATATGCACAAGGGTTCAAACACGTTTTCCTGATGACAAGCGATAGCCAATGGAGAAAAGTAGAGGATGAACTGCAAGCTTCCCTATTATGGATTCCTGCTCTTCCGCTTGAAAATTTAGATGATGAGTATAAGCGGAAAGTGGTTCAAGATCAAATTAAACAAATCATTCCATTATTTATTGAAGCTTGGCAAGGAAACGTTGAATAAAATCAGCCAATCCCCCTATAATAAAAGTAAAAAAATGACAAAATTAGAAAAAGAAACGCGTTTACCAAGTTTAAACCAAATGACTGTATTGACCTTGGATAAATATTGATATATCATGAAAATGTCCTAGTTTTATATGTTCATGGTGTGTCCAATTGGACTCAACTTTTGATAGAGGGGGGAAAAGCATGAGCGAGAAAAAACATCGGGTATCAAGAAGACAATTTTTGAACTATACCCTAACTGGTGTTGGTGGATTCATGGCTGCAGGAATGCTAATGCCGATGGTTCGTTTTGCCTTAGACCCTGTGTTACGCCCAACAGCAGAACAAGATTTGGTTGCGGTTACACAAGTCAAAGACATTACCAATGAGCCACAACGTTTCGACTTTAAAGTCGATCAAGTTGACGCTTGGTACGAATCGGAAGAGCCTAGATCTGCCTGGGTTTACAAGGATGACAAAGGGGAAATTGTTGCATTATCACCAGTATGTAAGCATTTAGGATGTACAGTCAACTGGAACGGAGACAAGAACAATAAAGATATGTTCTATTGTCCATGTCATTTCGGTCTTTACGAAAAGAGTGGAAAAAACGTTCCGGGTACGCCGCCAATTGCACCACTTGATGTTTATGTACAAAAAGTCAAGGATGGCACTTTGTATTTAGGAAAAGCAAAGCCAAAAGGAGGGGCGTAATACATGTTAAATAAAATTTATGACTGGGTGGACGAGCGCCTAGACATTACGCCTTTATGGCGCGATATTGCGGACCATGAAGTGCCTGAGCACGTCAATCCGGCTCATCATTTCTCAGCGTTTGTTTACTGTTTCGGTGGTTTGACGTTTTTCGTAACAGTGATTCAGATTTTATCAGGTATGTTTTTAACAATGTATTACGTACCGGATATTAAAAATGCGTGGGAATCTGTTTATTACTTGCAAAATGAAGTCGCTTTCGGACAAATTGTACGCGGTATGCATCACTGGGGCGCCAGCTTAGTTATTGTTATGATGTTTTTACATACACTTCGCGTATTTTTCCAAGGTGCATACAAAAAACCTCGTGAATTGAACTGGGTAGTCGGCGTTTTGATTTTCTTCGTTATGCTAGGGCTTGGTTTCACGGGTTATTTATTACCGTGGGATATGAAAGCGCTCTTTGCGACAAAAGTAGGTTTGCAAATTGCTGAATCCACTCCATTAATTGGAATGCAAGTTAAGACACTATTAGCTGGTCATCCAGAAATTGTCGGTGCGCAAACATTGACGCGCTTCTTTGCGATTCATGTATTCTTCTTGCCGGGCGCGCTGCTTGGTTTGATGGGAGCACACTTCTTAATGATTCGTAAACAAGGTATTTCTGGCCCGCTATAAAATTCAATAATTTTCAGAAAAGAAAATAATATCGTAATACTCTACAACAAAAGGAGGGGGAAATAGAATGCATCGTGGCAAAGGGATGAAATTTGTCGGAGATTCACGTGTACCAGTGGAGAGAAAACCGAATATTCCGAAAGACTACTCGGAATATCCGGGGAAAACAGAAGCTTTTTGGCCAAACTTCTTGCTAAAAGAGTGGATGGTAGGTGCAGTGTTTTTAGTTGGTTACTTATGTTTAACTGTAGCCCATCCATCACCACTGGAGCGTATCGCTGATCCTACAGATACAGCATATATTCCACTACCAGACTGGTATTTCTTGTTTTTGTACCAACTATTAAAGTACTCATATGCGTCTGGTCCTTATAACGTGATTGGGGCATTCATTATGCCCGGTATTGCGTTTGGTGCTTTGTTGCTTGCTCCGTTCATCGATCGAGGTCCTGAACGCCGCCCTTCCAAGCGTCCGCTTGCAACAGGGTTTATGCTTCTAGCAATTGCTTCTATCTTCTATTTAACTTGGGAGTCTGTTGTGTACCATGATTGGGAAGCAGCAAAAGCTCAGGGGAAAATCGTGAAAGAAGTTGAAATTGATAAAGAGGCTGACGGTTATAAAATTATGGAACAACAAACATGCTTAACCTGTCATGGTGAAAACCTTCAAGGAGGGCCGGCAGCTCCGGCTTTAACAGAAGTGGAACTTTCACCTGAAGAAATCGCTGATGTAGCGATTAACGGACAAGGAAGCATGCCAGGCGGTATCTTCAAAGGAACGGATGAAGAGTTGAAGGCGTTATCAGAATTCATTGCAAATGTTGGAAAACAAGAGTAAAACGTATATGAACCCTCTGCTCATGCTGGCAGAGGGTTTCGTCTATGATAAAAGAAATCGTTGTTTACCTGATGATGAATTGATTGATCGTCATTTTACGGCCCGTCCATACGGGATAACTGAAAAGGAGGGATTAGATGTATTGGATAAAATATATATTAGAGGATAAGCGATTTTTATCGCTCATACTCATAGTCAATATATTAGGCACGATCTATGGATACATTTGGTATGGAAGTCAGTTGGCGGATACGCCTGCCAAGTTTTTATTATTTGTTCCTGATAGCCCGACTGCTAGTTTGTTTTTTGTAATTGTCTTGATTGGCTTGTTAATGAAAAAGAATTTTCCTCTATTTGAAGCATTGGCAATCGTCACGTTATTTAAATATGGGATATGGGCAGTGGTTATGAACATTCTTGTGTATATTGAAACAGGGGTATTGGACCCTATTGCCTTAATGTTAATTCTTTCTCATTTAGGGATGGCTTTTCAAGGGATGCTATATGCCCCTTTTTATCAAATAAAGCCCATTCATTTAATTTTGACAGGGATTTGGACATTACATAACGATGTGATTGATTACGTATTTGGCATGATGCCGCGTTACAGCATGCTTAATGAATATATGCCTCAAATTGGCTATTTCACATTTTGGCTCAGTATGTTTTCGCTTATGTTGGCATATGTGCTGTGCGTTCGAAAAAATGGGCGCACATCTTCTCGTTCGTTGCCTACAATATAGTAGGCTAGTGACATACGAGGTGAGTAATGATGGGGAAAACAACAAAAGACATTCATCCGTCTATTGCCCAGTTTAAGGAATTTGTCAAAAAACATCCTCGGCTTGTAAGAGAAGTTCGGGCAGAAAGAAAGACATGGCAGGAACTTTATGAAGACTGGTACTTATTTGGAGAAGATGATGAGTCGTGGAAGCCGTATCGAGACGAGGAAAGTGAGACAGAAGAAAAACAGCAAGACGGAAAAAATGATTTTTTGGCAAAGCTCATGCAATCTTTGAAAAAGATGGATATGAATGAAGTTCAGTATCATATCTCAAATGTGAATTCAGCTATCACGAATATTCAGCAGGTGATTCAGCAGTTTCAACCGAATAAACCTTCTGGCGGGTCCGGTTCATCTGCCCCTCAACATCCATTCGGATTTAGAAAAGATTAGGGCAGGCAAAAGAGATGCGCAAAAATGTATATGACTATTTGCAATCTAAGCCAAAGCTGATTCAGTTTTTGAGAGAGAAGCCGATTTGGTACCGAAAGTTGACAAGAAATCCAGATGATTTGGAGCAGTTTGAACTTGCTTCGATGCATCATTTTAAGCAAACGATCCCGCACAAAGTAGAAAAGTTCACAACGTCAGTCGAAATGGCTAATATGATGCTGCATATGTACCAGGCAATGAAAAATCAAGGGTAGAGGTTTTAAGAGGCATTGCTGATAAAAAGAATGCAATTAGCAAACACTATACTTAAAGGAGTGATGGTGTTTGCGTATTGCCGTTTTTATTTGTTTGGCAGCGTTTCTTATAGGTGGCTGCAACAACGATAAACCGAGGCCTGAAACAAACGTCGATGTCGTATCCATGGAAGTAGTGGAAGCGGAGAAAGAAGCAATTGAAACGTTAAAGCAATCGTCAAGGCGTTCCATGGTTGTCCACCACCATGTAAGAGGGCAAAATGTATACGTGGAGTGCATTATTAATAATTTTTCCTTTAATGCTTCCAACCAAAATGAACAAAGTAACAAAGGGTATGTTCAACTGTATGTAGACGGCCAAAAGATGAATGTTGTGTCGCAAGCAGCTTTCATCATTAAAAGCCTTTCACCAGGCAAGCATACGGTTAAATTGGAATTGATGAAAAACAAAACGGAGAGCTATGGGGTAAGTGAAACGTTTGAAGTAAGCATTTAACTGAAGAAGCAGAGTGTCTGTGTAAATGGGCTCTCTGCTTTTTTCAGTTATAAATTTTTCATCTAAGCTTGTTTCGTGGTAAAATGAAAAAGGAGGTGAAGCATTTTTTATGCTTGCAACATCAGAAGTAGTTCAATTACTTGACGAAGCGGACAAGGTTGCTCAAATGGTTATTCAATCAGAAGTGGCCGAACATTATCGTCAAAGTTTATATAAATTAAAACAAGATAAAGAAGCACAAACGCTTATTTCAAAATTTGTTTACATGAAAGAACGTTACGAAGAAGTACAGCGTTTTGGTAAATATCATCCTGATCACGGGACGGTTACGAAAAGTATTCGAGAATTAAAACGGGAGGTCGACCTGCATCCGAAAGTAGCGGCCTTCAAGAAATCGGAAAATGAGCTGCAAAAGCTGCTCGATGAAATTAGTATGCTAATTGGCCGTTCAGTATCTGAATATGTCAAAGTGCCGACTGGCAATCCTTTCTTTGATTCGGTATCAAGCTGTGGAGGAGGCTGCGGGTCAGGCGGGAGCTGTGGCTGCAGTACAAACTAAAAAATAGACGTAGTGTTCATTTGGCATAGGCCCATCATAAGATGGATTTGTCTAAAGGCATGTTAGAAAGAAAGATAAAAGGGGATTATTTATGTTTGTGGACCGGCAAGGACTCATTGTGTATATTCATTCTGTAAAACAAGCAAAAGGATTGAGAAGATACGGGAATGTTCACTACGTATCAAAGGATTTAAAATATGCGGTTGTGTATGTGAATATGGATGATGCGGAAGCGATTATGAAAAAGCTTCGTTCTCTTCCTTTCGTAAAAGATGTACAACCATCGTATAAGCCATATTTAAAAACAGAGTATGAAAACTCTAAGCCGGATAAGGCGAAAGAATATGACTATAAATTAGGCATTTAAAAGAGAAAGAGGACGGAGTTTCCGCCCTCTCTCTCTTTTTTTCACTTTTGAATGTAGCTGATGTTAGTTCTCTTATTGCATGAAAGGAATGTAGCGGTTCATTCGAAGGATGCCAATTAAGTGCTGATAATAAAGCTCGCGTTCTGAATAAACAGAAGAAGGCTTTACATCAAGTGCAATAATGTTTTTGTTTAGTTCCGCAGCGAGTTCCTCAAATAGCTCGATTCGTTTGCCCGGTTTTTCAGGTGTATACGTAATTCCTTCACGGCATATGTATAAAGGCTGGAAATCTCCTTGCTTCGTTGGATGAAGGATGACAACGAATGAAGCAGCTGTCTTATGTTCGCTCGTTGTACGGAGCATAATTAAGTGAGCGAGCCGATGTTGGTTGCTTCTAGCAATTTCAAAAAGCTCATATATGTCGGAGTAACCTTCGCCAAGTTCAATAAAACGCTGTATCATAACAAAATCTCCTTTACATCGTACTACCTATTCCTTCATAACTGTATCATTCAAGATGAGGAGAGTAAATAAGAAAAGTGAAGTCACCTTTACTTTTGGCATAAAAAAACCCCGCAACCAATTATGGTGCAGGGCCCTTCCAACGTTGATTGCCAGCTTCTCTTCGGTTGGCAATCAAATTAAGAAGGCAAAGGGAGAGGAGAAACCGGAGGAAGAACTTATGGGGAAACGTAAGTCTTCTCCGCGGTTGGCAACAACATCTATTGATGTTGTTACTACTAAGTATGGCCATTTTTCCCACGCATATACGTCATGCTCTATTTTTTTGTGAAAGTTCAGGTTGCCTAATGCTGGAACGAATAGTGGTTGCTCGTTAAGGTGGCGCTTTCAACTCTTTAAAGATAGAACTTTTGTCGAGAAATGGTAGATGAAAAGGAGAAGTTGAGGAATCATCAAGATTTTGACTAGTCGAATAAAGGATTTTTATGTTAGGATAGGAAAGAATATGTAGTAAACATATGAGGTAGTGATAAGAATGAGAGTAGTATCAGGAAGCTGTAAAGGACGGGCATTAAAGGCAGTGCCAGGAATGACGACACGTCCTACAACAGATAAGGTAAAAGAAGCGATATTTAATATGATTGGGCCATATTTTGATGGTGGCATCGGCATTGATTTGTTTGGCGGAAGTGGCGGTCTTGGAATTGAAGCGTTGAGTCGGGGATTAGACAACATGATTTTTGTGGACCGTGATGGGAAAGCCATCCAAACAATTAAAGCAAATTTAGAGGTTTGTGAGTTTACACACCGAGCGGAAGTCTATCGCAATGATGCGGAAAGAGCCCTTAAAGCCGTCAAGAAACGAGAACTCGTTTTTGATTTAGTCTTTTTGGATCCGCCGTATAAGGCTCAAAAATTGAAAGCGCTTATTGAAATGATTGGCGAACACCAGCTATTGTCTGAAACAGGCATGATTGTAGCCGAGCACGACAATGACGTGAAACTTCCTGACCAAATTGGTGGTTTTGTGAAGGAGAAATTTGAAGTGTATGGGATTACAGCGATTTCTATTTATCGCTATGATAATCAAATGTAAAAAGGTTTTGTTAGAAAAGGGGGAAGCAACATGGGGAGCATTGCAGTTTGTCCAGGCAGTTTCGATCCGGTTACAAATGGTCATTTAGACATTATCAAAAGGGGCTCAAAAGTATTTGAGACAGTGTATGTTGCAGTATTAAACAATGCTGTCAAAAATCCTTTATTTACAGTGGAAGAACGTGTGGAGTTATTGAAAGAAGTCACAAAATCAATTCCAAATGTGAAAGTAGAATCTCATAACGGACTGTTGATGGAGTACGCCAAAAGAAAACAAGCCCATACCATTTTGCGCGGGCTGCGTGCGGTATCGGATTTTGAATATGAAATGCAAATTACGTCTGCGAACCGTGTGCTTGAAAAAAATATTGAGACGCTGTTTATGATGACCAACAATCAATATTCCTTTTTGAGTTCTAGCATTGTCAAAGAATTGGCTAGATATGGAGGAGATGTTTCTGAACTCGTCCCTCCTGTAGTCAAAGAAGCGATGTTGAAAAAGTTTAATTTATCATGATAGAAAAAAGCTTGCCGAAAATCAATGGCAAGCTTTTTCCTTATGGTGTTAATGAACGTTCCATCGCATCATCCGCAAATAGATATAAAGACATAGAAAGAAGATGGTGAGCAAAGGGCCGTAGCTTATGCAAAGCTGTAAGTATTCCTGTAACCATTCAAAGGAGTAAAAAGGAGAGAGCGTCTCGGATCCCGCCGGTTTGACAGCAGGTTGTGCTGATAGTATGTAAGGACTGAGTGGCTTCCATAATAAAAGTGAAAGGATAACAGAGAAGAAGCCATGAAGCAGTCGAGCAATAAAAAAAGGATAAAAACGGATATTAGCCTCTGATAAAATACTGGCAACTTGAGCTTGTACGGAAAAGCCGCTGAACGCTAAAATGAAGCTGACGATGGTAATTTGTTGCCATAAGGATGAATCGGTTACGCTGCTCGTTAGCTGACTTCCAAGCGTAATTTCAAATATGCCTGAGATAAGTGGGAGACTTAATTCAGGTGAGAAGCCAAACAGCGATAAGAGATATGAGAAAAAATGGCTGACAGCTGTTGTAATATTCAACAGAAAAAGTAAACGATTCAATACGGAAAACAAAATGATAAACCCTCCAATCATCAATAAAGTTTGAATGGAGGAAGTGACTGCATCGCCGAGCAGCTGACCTATTGGTCGATTGTCTTTCAGTCGTGTGCTATGCATTTCTTTTAGTGCTGTGCTGAAAGAATATGGTCGTTTATCTCGTTCGTCAGTTCGATCATTGCTGCCGTGGAAGCGCATTAATAAGCCGACGCAAATATTGCCTAAGTAGTGGGAAAGCGCTAAAATGATGCCGACATTGGGGTTTTTAAAGAACCCTACGGCGATGGCTCCGAAAATAAATAACGGGTTGGATGAGTTTGTAAATGACACGAGGCGTTCCGCTTCCGACGCTGTAATGTTTCCGTCTTGGCGAAGTCTTGCTGTTAGTTTAGCACCTGCAGGGAAACCGGAAGCCATCCCCATAGCTAGTACAAATCCGCCAGATCCTGGGACCCGAAATAAAGGACGCATGAACGGTTCGAGTAAAACACCGATGAATCGGACTACCCCAAAGCCGATTAGCATTTCTGAAAAAATAAAAAAAGGCAACAGTGATGGAAATACGACGGTCCACCACATATTGAGCCCGCGAAGTGAGGCATTGAACGCTTCTTTTGGGTAAATAATGAGTGCGCATACTAAGGTAAGAACCGAAACTGCCAGAATGAGCGTTTTAACGAAAGATTTATTCAACCATAATTCCTCCCATCTTTCTTCCATCATGCATTGTCTATAAAAAAATGATAAAATCACAACTAAGGTTCATTCGTACTTCCGTACAAAGTTTGTACATATATTACTATACGAGTCTAGGGGATGGATTTAGACCATAAGAATAACAGAGGGAAGAATACGAAAAGGGAGGCATGAGGATTGGAGCGGCCTAAAGTTGGGTTGGCACTTGGTTCAGGCGGCGCAAGGGGATTTGCCCACCTTGGGGTCATTAAAGCATTGCAGGAGGGTTCTGTGCCAATTGATTATATTGCCGGAAGCAGCATGGGGGCATTAGTCGGAGTATTTTACGGAACGGGTTTGGATATGCAGGATTTATACAAAATTGCCCGGGCGTTCAAACGAAAATATTATTTGGATTTTGCTGTCCCGAAAATGGGATTTATAAGCGGCAATCGGATAAAGGAACTTGTGCGCGTGTTTACACATGGAAAGAGAATTGAAGAATTGACGTTGCCTGTAGCCATTGTGGCGACAGATTTGAAAACGGGGGAAAAAGTGATTTTCCGTGACGGTCCTGCTGCTCAAGCGGTTCGAGCAAGCATCTCAATTCCTGGAATTTTTGTTCCTGAAAAGGTAAATGGGCGTCTATTGGTGGACGGAGGGGTCGTCGATCGTATTCCAGTTTCTGTCGTCAAGGAAATGGGAGCGGACTTTATTATCGGTGTAGATGTTTCCCGTGTGAAAGTTAATGCTGACATCAGTTCCATCTTTGATGTTATTTTACAAAGTTTAGATATTATGCAAGACGAGTTAGTAAAGCATCGTGAAGTCGCTTCTGATGTCATGATTCGTCCACATGTAGAAACGTTCAGCTCTAGAGCGTTTACTAATATTGAAGAAATTATTGCCGTCGGTGAAGAAGAAACACGAAGGCAATTACCTAGAATAAAAATGTTGATTGATCAGTGGAAGGAGAACCAATCGAATGAAATCTAAAATGTATATGGCTGCGCTATCTATTGGATTTATCCTAGCTTTTATCCTTTCTTTTTATCCATTGCCATATTACATCACAAAGCCAGGCATGGCTCAGGAGCTGTCTCCCATTATTGAAGTGGAGGGGGGCTATGAAGAGCAAGGGAGTTTTATGCTGACGACTGTCAGGATGGGAAAAGCGACACCGCTTACGTATGCGTTAGCGCATGTGAAGGATTTTCAAGAAATTTATCCGGTTGAAGAGATTCGTCAAGAGGGTGAAAGTGATAAAGATTATACGTACCGGCAATTGCATATGATGGAGACTTCGCAGGAATCGGCGATTTCTGTCGCCTACCACCATGCGAAAAAAGAAGTGGAGTTCCAAAATCAAGGTGTGTTTGTAATGGGAATTGTTCCTGGGATGCCAGCCGAGGAAACATTGAAGGTGGGCGATCGTGTGTATCAAGTGGATCAACAAAAAATTGAGACGAGTGAACAGTTTGTAGATTATGTCGCCAACAAAAAGGCAGGCGACGAAGTTCGTATCCAGTTTCAACGGGATGAAAAGGAGCGGGAAGCGATAGTTGAAATTGCTCCTTTTCCCAACATGAAAGGAAGAGTCGGGTTAGGAATTACATTGGTCACAGACCGTGAAATGTCCGTAGAACCTCCGATTAAAATGGACACAGAGGAAATTGGAGGGCCATCTGCTGGCTTAATGTTTTCGCTTGAAATCTACAATCAGCTTACGAAAAAAGATATGACGAACGGATATGAAATTGCCGGAACAGGCACGATAGATGACGAAGGGCATGTGGGGCGTATCGGTGGCATTGCTCAAAAAGTCGTGGCAGCTGCCAACTCAGGAGCGGAGATTTTTTTCGCCCCGAATGAAGAAGGGGCAAAAGGATCAAATTATGAAGAAGCAATCGCAGCCGCCGAGAAAATCGATACCGATATGAAGATTGTTCCTGTGGATACATTTGATGAAGCGGTTCGCTACTTGGAAACGTTAGAGCCATAATAATATCAATGGTGATATTTTGAATAAAAGCGATTGAAAGAGACCCGTTAATGAATCTGATAACATTTAGGATTCATTAGCGGGTCTTTGGCATATAAACATTTTGTATATTACGATTAATCCATGAAGATAGGCGGTTTACGGTATTCGTAAAACAAAAACTCGGATTGCATCGGTTCACTTAGTGCAAGGCCGTAAATGCTAGTGGCTTTTACGTCTTGTTCTAAGTGAGGATGATGCAATTTCGAGACAGTCGAAACGAGAGGGAGCTGTAGTTTTTTCTTTTGTTCTCTTAAATAAGTCCTTCCCTTGCTTGTCATTCCGAGAAGCCGGAGGTAGGAGGCTGTTTGTTGTTGGAGAACAGCTTCCATTTGAGTCTTCGTTGTATGCGTCAAAATGTGGACACACATCCTTTGTAGGCGCGTCCATGTAAAGCGCTTGGTTTTAACAGACTGAATGAACTCATGAAATGTACGGCTCTGCTTCACATAATGAAGAAGTCGGTGTTCAATCCCTTCTTCCACCCCATAGATATCGTGCAATTGCTCGGGAGTCATAGAAAGAAGCTTATATTTTAGATAGGGAAAATAATCTTCCCACTGATGAAAAAGTCCGTAAGTGCGAATATAGTCTTGCAAGTAAGTGGTCGTACTTTCAGGCATGTAGCGTTGAACCGTCTGTAAATCCGCATGATCTGAAAAAAGGGATTTCCGGATGCTAGTGGCACTTGTTATCGTAGAGGCGGAAAGCTGTTCATCATGGTAATCCGATTCGATTCGAGCAATAGTATAAGGGGTAATCGGATATTGGTGCCGTATAATCGACTTCATGTAAGCATATCCTAAAATGTTGTTTGGCTTCGATAAATCAAGAAGATCCTTATGAGGACCGATTGCTTTAAAGGCTTCCGCCATGGCTTTCGGATAACTCATCCCTTCTTTTAAAGCATGTTGAACGAGTATGGATACTTGTTCTTCGTGCTCATGATAAAAGCGTTCCGTTTCAACAAAAGTATCGATAGCGCCATGTTCACTTCCGAAGCAAAAACTTTCCACATTTAAAGCGGCGAGGATGGATATGCCTCCACTGGCAAATAAATCAGCTTGTTGAGCGGCAAAGGCGAAAGGCAGTTCAATGACAATATCTGCCCCTCCTGCAAGGGCCATTTTTGTTCTCGTCCATTTGGAGACGAGAGCGGGTTCCCCGCGCTGTAAAAAATGACCGCTCATGACAGCAATCACACAATCAGCGCCTGATGCCTCCCGAGATTGTTGGATATGATAAAAGTGTCCGTTATGAAAAGGGTTATATTCCACAATGATTCCAACTGCCTGCATCATATTCTCCTTTTACTGAAAGTAATGGTGCCTCTGTTAACGGTGGATACGAAAATCGGTCGTTTTCTTGGGAGAAGTGTAAAGTCGTATGCAGCATTAATAGAGGCTGTATTGAATAAAAAATAAATGTTTCTTGGTAAAATGACAAAAAACATGATAAAGTAGTATTCAATGCTTTATACATACTAATTATAGTGTAAAGAAAAAATATTGACAAATAATCCTGACAAAGCTATAATTACCTTTGTTGCCTTGAGGTGATGAAATTGAAATGGTCTGTACATCAATTATATAAGTTACAGCAAAAAGGTCTAAAACTAGACGAGTACGTAGATGTGAGCGACATTAAAGAGGTCGATTCCGAAATTCGCGATATTAAGCCTGTCCATATAGAAGGAAGAGCAGATATTAGCGCATCAAGGGTAACATTTCACTTAACTATTTCAGGTGAGATGATTCTTCCGTGTTCACGTACACTTGTCGATGTACCATACCCGTTCCGTGTAGAAACAACGGAAACATTTTTATTAAAGCCGGTTGATTTTGAAACTGAAGAAGATGTGCATTATGTCAAAGGGGAAGTTGTAGACCTTGATCCAATTATTAAGGAACACATCCTCGTTGAAGTTCCGCTGCAGGTATTCAGTGAGAATCCAGACGCAGAGGAAGCTGCACCTCAATCAGGACGGGGCTGGGAAGTTGTAGCAGAACAAGAGAAGACAAATCAAGTTGATCCTCGTTTAGCGGCATTGCAAGACTTTTTTAAAAAAGATGAAGAAAAGTGAACGAGCGAAGAACCGGCGTATCCGGCCTTCATATAATCAAACTCTTTTAAGGAGGTGGGAATAATGGCTGTACCTTTTAGAAGAACATCTAAAACGAGAAAAAGATTGCGTCGTACGCACTTCAAATTACAAGTTCCTGGTATGGTAGAATGCCCAAGTTGTGGGGAAATGAAACTATCACACCGCGTATGTAAAGCATGCGGAACTTATAAAGGAAAAGAAGTAGTTAGCAAATAATATTTGTTAGCCTTCGGTAAGCACAAGCTCAAAGAGCTTGTGCTTTTCTTTTTGTCTATATAAATCGACAGCCGCTTAGGTGAACCTTTGAGGGGCCATTTAAGTGGTCTGAATAACCATTGGAAATGTTTCTGAATAAAATGAAGCTGTGTCGAGTTATTAAGTGGAATAGATAACATGATGTCCATGTAATGAAAGATTGTCTAGAAAATAGGGAGAAGGAACAAGGAAGATAAACGGAGAATTTATGCAGAAAGGGGGAGAGGGAAGTGAATGATACGAGTTTTACGGTTCATGATGGAAAGTTGGCAGTGTTCAAAATTACCCGTCCGGAACGCCGGAATGCGGTTGATTATACTGTCATGGAGGGGTTGAGTGAGGCGCTTGGCTATGTTAAACAAAATTCGGATATTAAAATGCTGATGATAACAGGAGAGGGGGAGAAAGCTTTTTGTAGCGGAGGAGATCTTCAAGTTTTTCATAAACTAAAATCTAAAGCTGAAGCGTATGAAATGCTTCATAAAATGGGGATGCTTTTATACGAATTGTTAACGTTACCAAAGCCTACAGCTGCGCTACTAAACGGAGTAGCAGTTGGAGGAGGATGCGAGCTGGCGATTGCGTGTGATATTCGTCTTGCTGCAGCGCATAGTAAAATGGGATTTGTTCAAGGGAATCTTGGGATTACGACTGGATGGGGTGGCGGTTCCATGTTAATGGAAAAACTTCTTCCGCAAGATGCACTCACTATGTTATATTCTGCCAAGTTATTTACAGCGGAGGAAGCAAAAGAGATTCGTTATGTGCAGGAAATACTGGCAGGTGAGTGCTTAATGGAGGAGGCACATTCGTATTGTCGAGATATTCTTCGTAAATCTCCAGATGTACTAGCTTCTTACAAACAATTGATGTTAGAGAAGTGGGAGGAAGTCAATATGAAAATGCGAATCCAAAAGGAAATTGAACGGTGTGCCAACCTATGGGAAAGAGAGGAACATCATGAGGCGGTAGACGCGTTCAAAAGTAAAAAACATTAACTAATACATAAGCTATCTTTTGAAATAATGCTTACGAGAACATTTCGTGTAGTCTATCTTTTCTATTAGTTGCATATTCATGTAATAAATCCATTATAGGGGGGATAGGACGATGACTTCTTCTCGTCAAGATGCGTGGACTCAGGATGAGGATTTGTTGTTGGCAGAAGTGGTTCTGCGCCACATCCGTGAGGGAGGGACACAGCTTGCTGCATTTGAAGAGGTAGGAAAAGCATTATCCCGTACAGCAGCTGCGTGTGGTTTTCGGTGGAATTCTTATGTTCGAAAACAGTACAAAGCAGGTATTGAGCTGGCTAAAAAGCAACGAAAAGAGTTAAAAGTGCAGTCTAGCTTTAAAGAATTGTCTAATGAACAAGCGCCGAGAGTCAGTTATGAACAAAATGAATCGTTGTACGAACAGTTGACTTTAGGGGATGTAATCCGATTTTTACAAAAAATAGAACGGGTTCAGTCGGACTCGGGCAGCTTAATAGAACAAAATCAAGGATTGCGAGAAAAAATTGAAGTGCTGGAAAATCAAGTGAACCGACTCGAACGAGAAAAACATCTGTTGGAAACCAATCTGCTTACGGTAGAAGATGATTATAAAGCGTTAATAGAAATTATGGATCGTGCTAGAAAAATGGTGGTATTGGGTGAGGGGGAAAAGGGGAAAAAGATAAATTTTCAAGTGGATAAAAGCAATCACTTGGAGAAGGTTGAAAAATAAAAAGAAACAGCTGATGATGTCATCAGCTGTTTCTTTTTATGAATACTACTTATAATTCGTTTAAACCTTGTGGATGCCAAATGAGCGGGTTTTCACCTAAATCACGATCCATATCATATTTAACAGGTGTAAAGCCCATTTTACTCCAAAACTCACTGGATTTCACACGCGGGCTTGTTTTGATTGGTAAATCAAAAGACTTGGCGAATTCGACTAACGCTTGACCGAACCCTTTTCGTTGATAATCGCTTAATACTTCCAGTTTCCAAAGCTCTAAATAATTTTGGGGAGGATTGAAATATTTATCATACTGCTTATCGCGTTTATATAAGCTCATCCGCGCAACTAAACTGTCTCCGTAGTATATTCCGTAAAATGGAGAGCTGATTTCGTTTTCTGATAAGTTTGCTTGCAACTCTTCCAGCATCGACAACTCTTGAATACCGTATTCTTTAAATTTTTTAAATTCTTCTAATGTTTTATAGTTAATTTTTAAGCGTTTCACTTCTGTTGATACCATTCTATTACCCCCTTGAAATCCTTTTGTAAAGATACCCCAACCTGTTCTCATTATATAATAAAAATAAAAAAAATTCCGCACAAAATGTAGTAAGCGTTTGCAATAAGAAGGAGGGAATGCTGGAAAGATGCAGAAAACAGTACAGGAGGATAGGCAGATATAAAAGAGGGGGAGACAGCTTTGCAAAAAATTTTAATTGCAAACCGAGGAGAGATTGCGCTGCGGATTATTAAAACTTGTCAATCGTTAGGGATTGAAACGGTTGCTGTTTATTCTGATGCCGATGCAAGTCTTCCTTATGTAAAAGAGGCAACAAAGGCTGTGAGAATTGGAGATTCGGCTGTGAAAAAATCCTATTTAAAAGGGGACGCTATTTTGGCCGTCGCGAAAGCAGAAGAGGTAGATGCAATACATCCTGGATATGGTTTCTTATCAGAAAACTGCGCTTTTGCGAAAGCAACCGTAGAACAGGGGATTGTGTTTATTGGGCCATCATTCGAAGTGATTGGTTTGATGAGAGATAAAATGGCTGCGAGAGAAGTGATGAAAAAGGTAGGCATCCCGGTTATTCCAGGTAGTGACAAAGTGGCAACCACTGTTGAGGAAGCTTGTGAGCTTGCCGAGTTAATCGGTTATCCCATTATGTTAAAGGCAAGTGGGGGCGGAGGTGGAATTGGGATGCAACTTTGCTCAGATGAAGAAGAACTGAAAAAAGTATATATATCGGTTAAATCCCGGGCCAAAGCTTATTTTGGGAATGATGAATTATTTATTGAAAAGTATATTGCTAATGCTCGGCATATTGAAGTTCAAATTTTTGGCGATACAAAAGGAAATCTCGTTCACTTATTTGAAAGAGATTGTTCGATACAACGCAGAAATCAAAAGGTAATTGAAGAATCGCCATCCCCGTTTTTGTCAGAGCGCGCGCGGGCGAAAATGTACGAAACGGCAGTCGAGGCAGCGAAGGCTATAGGGTATTATAATGCCGGAACCGTGGAGTTCATTGTAGATGAGAACGAGCAATTTTATTTTTTGAAAATGAACACACGCTTGCAAGCTGAGTATCCTGTTACAGAAGAGATGACGGGGATTGATTTAGTAAAGTGGCAACTTCTTGTGGCGCAAGGCGAGTCTCTGCCGTTAAAACAAGAAGAAATCATCTCGCAAAAACATGCGGTTGAGTTCCGTGTATACGCAGAAAATCCTGTGACATTTTTGCCATCTCCTGGAACGATTCACGCTATGAATTTATGGGAGGAAGCTGGAGTCAGAATTGATAAAGGATACAGACCAGGCACATCTGTAACGCCGTATTATGATTCCATGATCGCCAAAATTATTGTAAGTGGGGAAAGTCGTGCTAAAGTATTAAAAACAGCTCAACATTTTTTTCAACAAGCATCCATTGAAGGGGTTAAAACCAATCTCCCATTATTTGAGCGCTTGCTCCGTGAAGAAGCATTCCAAGCTGGTCGTTACACAACCGCTTATTTATCTCGTGTTTTGCTAACGGTTGAATGACTAATTTTATAAGATAAAGAGAGTAGATGGGATGCGTACAAACGTCATGTCAGAAAAATAATCAAAATACGAGAAAAAACTCGCCTTTAGTGTACGCAACCCTTTTGTTTATCAGTTTAGACCACCTGTATGAAGCAGGGTGTAAAAAATGCTTTCGTACAAAAAGGCCCGTCACTAAATCCTTGCTGTTATTGGATTTGTATGGCGGGTCTTTTCAACGATGTTTCCTTTATAAACGTTTTCGTTTTTGTTAAAATTAGGAGGAGAAATCTGCGACAGAGGTAGGGGAATATGAAAAATATCGCGATTATTGGAGGAGGCTCCGTTGGATTATTGTTTGCTTCTTATCTAACGGAGAATTTTAACGTCACTCTGTATACAAGAACAGCGGCACAAGCGGCTGCCATTACAAGAGAGGGAATTATAAGGACTGTCCAAGAAATGACTTATAAAAGGCATGTCCAAGCCCAACCTTTGTCTGAAGGGCTAGGAAAAGAAGATTTAGTTATCGTGGCGGTCAAGCAATATCATCTTGATAATGTATTAGCCACTTTGAAAACCGGTCTCGATTGTGCTATCCCTATTTTATTTGTTCAGAATGGAATGGGACATATACATAAGTTGGAATCTTCTATACATAAACATATTTTCTTAGGAATTGTCGAGCATGGAGCTTTAAAAATAAGTCCATATGCAATCTGTCATACAGGATTAGGTGTGACAAAGATTTCGTGTCTCAGAGGAGAAAGTGTGCTCATTCAAAGTTTGATGGAGAAGAGCGTGGCTAGTTTTCCTTTTCAGGAAATAAAGGATTGGAAGAAGATGCTCGTTGGCAAGCTAATTGTCAATGCTTGTATCAATCCTCTTACCGCTCTGTATAGGGAGGAAAACGGCCAATTAATTGAGCAACATTTTTACTATGAAAATTTACAAATAGTATTTAATGAAGTGGTCAGAGCGCTTCATGTAAGCAATCGGAAGGATTATTGGGATAAGGTCGTCGATATATGCCGACGGACCGCTCTAAATCGTTCTTCGATGTTAAAGGATATTGAGGCAGGAAGAGAAACGGAAGTGGAGGCCATCTTAGGGTATATCTTGGCAGAAGCAGCGCGTAACGATGTACCCGTCCCGTTAATAAAGTTCTTATATAATGCGATAAAGGGGATGGAAACAAAAAAAGGAGGAGCGCTTTGATGGGGAATATATTAGCTTGGGTTATGGCTACTTTTGTAACGATACCGATCCTTTCATTTTTTATCAGTTACATGATTTCACGAAAGATGACTAAAAATAAAAAAAAGTCGTTTCTCTTTTCAACGGATGTCATGACGCTGTTTTTAATTTTATCCGTCAACTATTTAGCATTGGCTATTTGGGGAGAGTCATTTTTATGGCAAATTATTCTTTTGCTGCTTGTCATTGCGATGATTACACTAGTTCTTCAATGGAAGTTTAGACAAGATATTCAGTTGGGCAAGGTGGCAAAAGGGTTTTGGCGGATTAGCTTTTTTCTATTTTTCGTTGGACATATAGGCTTGACCATTTATGGTCTGATTTTTCGAATTTATTCTATGTAAGTCGTGTGACTAGACGACAGACAAATCAATATGGATAATGAAGCTATATGTTTTGACAAATAACTGAAACATCATTCATGTGATAGTGCCTTCATTCAAGGAATGAAGGCGACATTCCATGCCTAAAAAAAGGAACGTGCCAATAATGTCGTTTTGACCACCATACTTCACTTATGCATATTCAAGGTGTTTGCGGCAAATAAGGCAGGAAAAACAGAGTTGAAGAAAGGGAGTTCTTTCATGGAGATCAAGGATATCTCGTTTCCATCAGCAAATCGTCTGCTTGAAGGATATAAGCGAGGAGAAGATGAGGTAATGTCATTTTTTCATTACAACATCCATGATGAAAAAGTATACAGTAAGCGCATCGATGACTTAGCTCAAGTTAGTTACCCGCGTGAGGAGCTTGCGGCCTATTTGGCGGCCTATAACGAAAAGCACGGAGCTGATGAGCAAACGATGAAAAATATTGCGGCTTTAAAAGATCCGCGCTCCGTTGTTGTTGTTGGAGGTCAGCAAGCAGGGATTTTAACAGGGCCGATGTATACCATTAATAAAGTATTATCCATCTTAAAGCTCGCCAAACAACAAGAACAAAAGTTAAACGTGCCTGTCATTCCAGTATTTTGGATAGCGGGAGAAGATCATGATTTTGCGGAAATTAATCATGTGTTCATCGAAAAAGAGGAATCGCTCGTAAAACGAGGCATCTCTCAAAAAGTTATAGAAAAAAAGATGGCTTCTGATGTAAATATTGATAAAAAAGCGTGTCAAAAGTGGATTGAAGATGTTTTCGGTTCATTTGGAGAAACGGAACATTCTAATCAAGTGTTAACATTAGCTCTCGATAGTTTAGAATCCTCTCATACATATGTAGACTTTTTCGCCAAATTGACGATGAAACTGTTCGCTGGTACGGGTCTTGTATTAATGGACTCCGGTTCGTCAGAGCTTCGAAAAATTGAGTCCACTTTTTTTGTTCACCTAATTGAAGAGAATGAACCATTATCACAATCCGTTCTTCAGCAGCAAGGTTTAGTGGAACAGCAACAGTCGCGTTCCATTCAAGTGGAAGAACAAACGTCCCATTTGTTTTATTATGACGGTGAACGAATTTTATTGGAGCGCCACGGAGATAGGTTCCAAGGGAAAAATGGCGAGGTGTCATTTACAAAAGAAGAGTTGCTTCATATTGCTAGAACATCTCCTGAACTGCTGAGCAACAATGTAGTTACACGTCCCCTAATGCAGGAGTTTTTATTGCCGGTCCTTGCCTTCATTGCCGGTCCAGGTGAAATTGCTTATTGGGCGGAGCTGAAACAAGCTTTTGAGCTGTTTAGTTTGAAGATGCCGCCTATCGTTCCGCGTCTTTCTTATGCAGTTGTTGAACGACACATACATCGTAATGCAGAAGAACTCGGCTTAACCGTTGAGTACATCTTACGCAACGGTATAAAGGGAGAAAGAGAAAAATGGATAGCGGAGCATGTGAAACATCCTTATGACCAGTATTTTGAACAAGCGAAACAAGACATAGAAGTTATTCATGAAACATTGCGTCATCAAGTTCTTCAAGAAGATGAAACCTTTGAAAAAGTACTGGAAAAAAATCGCAATATCTTACAAAATCAATTGGATATCGTAAGAAAAATCGTCGAATCTAAACAGGCGACGAAACATAAAGTGACAATTAAGAAATTTGACGATATTGAACGTGCGCTCGTACCAATGGGAGCGCCGCAAGAGAGAACCTGGAATGTCTTTTATTTCTTGAATAAATATGGGGTGGATTTTGTGTCTTCCTTATCGAAACTCGACGTCGAATTCAATCATAATTTAAAGGTCGTTTATTTGTGAGAAGTCCTGCCTTTAGGCAGGACTTCTTTGTGAATAAAGAGAATTAGGGGAAATAAGGTAGTACATTTCGAACCTGTCAATTTTTATTCTCCCAATATCCTTCACGTTCTCATTTTGATCCATCTCGTTTTAACACCTCAACTGGTCATACGCAACGAAAAGTAGATGCCTGTGAAACCATCCATCAAATTCCCGAAACGCACAATTTATGACAAAAAGTCGAGAATCTTTGTAGAAATTGCTGAAAAAATGTTGAAGTTTGATATATAATAAAAAGGCAGTCTATTTTGTTAGATTTACGGGGAAAATGACCGTTAGTATAAAGAAAAAATGAAATTAACTATCTATATGGATTCGTGTAGGAGAAAGAAGTAGGTGTCAGCATGTTTAAGCATACTACCGTGCTTTTAGAAGAAGCAGCACAAGGGTTAAAGATTGATCCTGATGGCGTATATGTCGATTGCACTCTTGGAGGAGCAGGGCATAGCGAGTACATTGTCAAACAGCTCTCGTCAAAAGGCAGATTAATCGCCTTTGATCAAGACGAAACAGCTATTGAAAATGCAAAAGTTAAATTGAACCCTTATATGGAAAAAGTAACAATTATTAAGAGTAATTTCCGTCATTTACGGGAAAAGCTGATTGAGTATGGGATAGACCATGTGGATGGTGTCTTATTTGACCTTGGAGTTTCTTCTCCGCAGTTAGACACTCCTGAAAGAGGATTTAGCTATCATCATGATGCATCGCTAGATATGAGGATGGATCTTCATGCACCGCTAACTGCTTACGATGTTGTCAATCATTGGTCGTATGAACAGCTCGTAAGGATCTTTTTCCAGTACGGAGAAGAAAAATTTTCAAAGCAAGTGGCTCGTAAAATTGAATCGTACCGAGAACAAAAAGCGATTGAAACAACACTTGAACTTGTGGAAGTCATTAAAGAAGCGATTCCTGCTCCTGCGAGACGGACAGGAGGACACCCTGCTAAACGGATTTTCCAAGCGATACGAATTGCGGTCAATGATGAACTGCAAGTGTTTGAGGATGCGCTAGAGCAAGCGATGGACGTCATTAGACCGGGCGGACGAGTGAGTGTCATTACGTTCCATTCTCTGGAAGACCGTATATGCAAAGCTACCTTTAAGAATGCAAGCACACCGCCGCCGCTCCCTCCTGGAATTCCGATTATCCCGGATGAATTCCAACCAAAGTTTAAATTAGTTACAAGAAAGCCGATCGTGCCTTCGGAGCAAGAGTTAGAAGCGAACAACCGCGCCCGCTCAGCAAAGCTACGAATTATAGAAAAGCTTTAAAAATGTATAGGGCATGCACGGAGATGTCCTCTCTGTGCGAGAGCCCGATTTACTACCGGATAATCGAAAAGGAGGAGAACTGTATGGGGAATTTGGCGTATCAAGTAAAAGAAAAACAGCTTGAGCAGCAAAAACGCGTTCAACAAGTGCGTAAGAAGAAAAAATTTCGCTTTTCCGTCGGCGAGAAGATTTTATATACAGGCTTTTTCGTTGGATTGGTTTTCGGATCTGTTCAAATCGTATCCAATCAATCTGACCTGTATGCTGTAAATGCCGATATTCAATCAATTCAATCAAAAATTAACTCACAAGAGCGCGTCAATAATGAATTGAAGCTTCAAGTGGTGGAATTGAGCACATATGAACGGATTTGGGCAAAAGCAAAAGAGCTTGGATTGGATTTGAACGAGAACAATGTGAAAGTGGTACGGGATTGACACATGTCGGTTAATAAGAAACATACGAGTAGAGGAGCCGCATTATTAATTTTAATATTTGCTCTCCTCTTTTTTACATTGGCCCTCCGCTTTTTTTATATCCAAGCTACAGGAAAAGCAGAAGGACAAGCACTCGCTGCTATTGCCCAAAAACAGCATATGAGAAAAACTGTAATTGAAGGACAAAGGGGAACCATATATGATCGGACAGGGGAAGCGATTGCCCATGATACAGGTGCATATACGGTTGTTGCCATTTTAGATCCTTCTCAAACGAAAGACCCAGAAGACCCGATGCACGTAACAGACCCGAAGGAAACAGCCAAAAAGCTCGCTCCATTGCTTAATATGGAAGAAGCGAAGCTTGAAGGGCTAATGTCAAAAAAAGGGCGCATTCAAGTAGAGCTTGGTCCAGGTGGACGAGATATTAGCAATACGATGAAGCGCTCGATTGAAGAGTTAGACCTTCCCGGCATTACGTTTATTCAAGATTCCAAACGTTTTTATCCAAATGGTGTGTTTGCTTCTCACATTATTGGCTATGCGCAAAAAAATGATGAGGGTAAAACAGTCGGTAAAATGGGCATTGAACAACTGTTTGATGAAGAGTTGAGCGAAACTGATGGTTATATGAAGTATGAAAGTGGGCAAAACGGTCTGAAGTTGCCGGATCCGAAAGAAGCGATTGTCCCGCCAAAAGATGGAGACGATGTCTACTTGACTATCGATAAAACCATCCAGACCTTTTTAGAAGATGCCATGAATCGTGCAGTACAGGAGTACAATCCTGAAAAAGCAATTGGAATTGTGGCAAATCCGAAAACAGGCGAGATTTTAGCTATGAGCAATCGGCCGAGTTTTAACCCCAATGTTAGAGATATTAATAACTTCGTCAATGATGCCATCGGCTATCGATTTGAACCGGGATCGACGATGAAAATCTTTACATTGGCCGCTGCGATTGAAGAAGGTGTTTATAATGGAGAGGAATACTATCAATCGGGTTCATACAAGGTAGGACCAGATCGAATTAGTGACCATAATAAGTCAGGATGGGGAAGCATTACTTTTAATGAAGGGATTCAACGTTCATCCAATGTGGCGATGGCCATTTTAGCGAATGAGAAGCTGGGAGCAGATCGACTTCTTCAATATTTACATCGATTCGGTTTCAATGGTCCGACAGGGATTGATATTCCTGGTGAAGTTTCCAGTAAACTTTTATACAATTATCCCATTGAACAAGTGACAACAGCTTTCGGTCAAGGCTCGGCTGTCACAGCTATTCAGCAAGTGCAGGCAGCGACTGCTATTGCAAATAAAGGAAAAATGATGCAGCCATACATGATTAAAAAAGTGGTGGATGCGACGACAAATGAAGTGAAAATGGAGACGAAACCGAAAGTAGCAGGTGAACCGATTTCAGCAGAAACTGCTGAAACAGTGCTGGATATTCTCGAGACCGTTGTCACATCTCCGCATGGAACAGGAAGACCATATGATATTGAAGGATACCAAGTAGCTGGTAAAACAGGAACAGCTCAAATTCCAGGTCCTGATGGAAGGTATTTGTATGGCCACGGGAAAAATATTTTTTCATTTTTAGGAATGGCGCCGAAAGATGACCCGTCTCTTATTGTTTATGTAGCAGTACAAAAACCTGAGCTTACGATGCAAGAAACAGGGTCTGCGCCTGTCTCGCTTATTTTTAATTCCGTGATGAAGAACAGTTTGCAATATTTAAATATTCAACCGGAAGAAGAGGAAGAGCCTGTTGTCAAAAAATCGAAATATGGAGTAGAGATGCAGTCATATACAGGAAAATCGACGGAATCAGCTACAGCTAAACTGAAGAAAGAAGGCTTTATTCCAGTTATAATTGGCAACGGAGGAAAAATTGAAGCACAGTCTCCTAATACAGAAGAGCGAGTAATGAAGGGGGAACGTGTTTTTCTAAAAACGAACGATAAAGCAACCGTTCCGGATTTAACGAATTGGTCTTACAGGGATGTTCTGCGCTTAAGTGAATTTTTATCTCTTCAACCGAGTGCGTTAGGAACAGGCTACGTAGTTAAACAAAATATGTCCCCGGGTTTGACTATCAAAGAAGGTGACTACTTAATTGTGGAACTAAAAACGCCGCAGCAGTTAATTGAAAGCCCGAAAGAGATGGAAGAAAAAGAAGAGTTGCGAGAGAAAGAAGCAAAAGAGGCGGAAAACCGACCACTTGATCAGTGAGTTCTATCTCAATTGGTACAAGCATATATTGGAACGAGCCGTAATGAAGGAGGTTCGGGAAGAAGATGCGTGTATCAACGGTTACCGTCCGCAAGCGTTTAACGTTCGTGTTGCTTGCTGGAATCCTAATCTTTTCAATTATTGATGTGCGACTTGGTTATGTTCAGTTTGTGCTTGGGGACATGCTAACGGAGAAGGCGAAGGGCTCATGGAGCCGGAATTTGCCTTTTGAACCTGAGCGGGGCGAAATTTTAGACCGTAACGGTGTACCGCTTGCGACAAATAAAAGTTCACCTACCGTATGGGTAATGCCGCGTCAAATCGAAGATCCGGCCACGACGGCAGAAAAGTTAGCGACTGTTTTGGATATGCCAAAGGAAAAAGCATACAAGCATGTAACGAAAAAAGTATCAATTGAGCGCATTCCGGAAGGGCGTAAAATTACGAATGAAAAAGCAAATGAAATCCATGCCCTTGGATTAAAAGGCGTTTATATTGGGGAGGATTCCCAAAGGCATTATCCTTTTGGCAGTTATTTAGCTCATGTGCTTGGATTTACGGGAATTGATAATCAAGGTTTAATGGGGCTAGAGGCATATTATGACGAACAATTAAGCGGAGAAAGAGGGTTTGTCAAACTCTACTCAGACGCTAAAGGTCAAAAAATGCCTGACATTGCTGATGATTACACAGCGCCTGTTGATGGATTGAACTTACAGCTAACGATTGATTCCCGTGTGCAGACGATTGTGGAGCGGGAATTAGATATTGCGGCAGCCACGTATAATCCGGACGGAATTATTGCAATAGCTATGAATCCTAATAATGGTGAAATATTAGCGATGGCGAGTCGTCCAAATTTTCATCCGACGGATTACCGGAAGGTTGATCCAATTATTTACAACCGTAATTTGCCAGTATGGAGCGCATATGAGCCTGGGTCAACATTTAAAATTATTACACTTGCCGCTTCTTTAGAAGAAAAAAAGGTTGATTTATTAAAAGATCAATTTTATGATGATGGAGCAGCAGAAGTGGGCGGAGCCCGGCTACGCTGTTGGAAAAAGGGTGGTCATGGCCACCAAAATTTTTTAGAAGTTGTTCAAAACTCCTGTAACCCTGGGTTTGTCGAACTCGGTGAACGGCTAGGGAAGGAGAAATTGTTTCAATATATTCGTGATTTTGGTTTTGGACAAAAGACTGGTATTGATTTACAAGGGGAAGGCAAAGGGATTTTGTTTCCACTGGAACGCGTAGGACCTGTTGAGCAAGCGACAACGGCGTTTGGGCAAGGGGTATCTGTTACACCAATCCAGCAAGTTGCTGCGGTGGCGGCTGCGGTTAATGGAGGAACTTTATACCAACCTTATATCGCCAAAGAATGGGTTGACCCAATCACAGGAGATGTCGTCAGCCAGCAACAACCGATAGCGAAGCAAAAGGTGATTTCTGAGGAAACATCCAAGCAAGTTCGTTTTGCCCTTGAAAGTGTCGTTGCCCAAGGATCTGGAAAAGGAGCATTTGTTGATGGCTATCGTGTAGGCGGGAAAACGGGTACTGCACAGAAAGCACAGGATGGAAGATATTTAGAAAATAATCATATCGTTTCCTTCATTGGCTTTGCACCTGCTGACAAGCCGGAAATTGTTGTCTATATTGCGGTTGATAACCCGAAAGGAACGGTTCAATTCGGTGGAGTGGTCGCTGCTCCAATTGTCGGTAAAATTATGGAAGATACACTGCCTGTTCTTGGTGTGAAACAAAGGGAAGGGCAAATTGAAAAAGAATTAACATGGCTGGATACACCTCTAATTCAGGTCCCTGACTTTACGGGGCTTTCCGCGAAAGAGCTTCAGCAGCAATTGTTGAACTTAAAGCTAGATCTCAGCGGAAATGGAGAAAAGGTTGTAAGTCAATCCCCGTCTCCTGGGACAAAAGTAAAAGAAGGTTCCACAATCAGGGTATATATGGGAGAGTCTTAGCCAGAAAATAGTAATAGTAGGCTTTCAGCTATTCCCCATCCCGTCTAAACGTGTAAATCGTCATACAAAACCGGTATTAGTGATATGAAGGAAACGGCTACCGGATTAATTCACGTATTAGGGAATAGGTCTTACTGACTGTTGTGACATGACAAGCCTTGGGGGAATTCCCCCGTGGCTTCTTTTTCTGTAAAATGGAGTTTGGAACAGTAAACTAGAGAGGATCGATTTTAATATGGATTTACGAACGTTATTGTCTTATTTGCACGACTTTACACCTGTACCGAAAGAAGAGGTCTCTATTACGTCCATTGAAATGGACTCCCGTGAAGTAAAACCGGGCTCTCTTTTTATTTGTGTGAAAGGATACACAGTCGATGGGCATGACTTTGCTGAAAAAGCCGTTAGCATGGGAGCTGTTGCAGTTATAGCAGAAAAGCCGTTGACGCTTAATGTTCCGGTGATTATTGTGAATAATACGAAACGAGCGATGGCTGTTTTAGCAGATGCTTTTTATGAGCAACCAACGCATAAGATGCATTTAATTGGAGTAACGGGAACAAATGGAAAGACAACCGTCACGCATTTGATGGAAAAAGTATTTCAAGCTGCGAAGCATAAAACAGGATTAATTGGCACAATTGAAATGCGTATTGGAGATGAGACCTTCGAGGTTAAAAATACAACACCTGAATCACTAACGTTGCAAAAAACCTTCTATCAGATGGTAGAGGCGAAGGTAGACACAGCTGTAATGGAAGTGTCGTCCCATGCACTTGATTTAGGAAGGGTTCACGGTTGTGATTTTGATGTAGCTGTATTCACGAATTTAACGCAGGACCATTTGGATTACCACCATACAATGGCGGATTACCGAAGAGCAAAAGGGCTTTTATTTGCGCAACTTGGGAACCGCTACGACCATCAAAAACCGAAATTTGCCGTCTTGAATGCAGATGATGCTGCGACAGAAGAGTTTATAAAAGGGACTGCAGCAACCGTCATTACATATGGAATCGACCGAAAAAGTGATGTGATGGCCCAAAATATTCACATTACAAATTCAGGGACGACGTTTGAACTAATCACACCACACGAGACAAAAAAAGTAAAAATGAAACTAATTGGGAAGTTCAGTGTATATAATGTACTAGCCGCTACTGCTGCTTGTTTAGTTTCTAATATTCCGCTTTCGCTTATCGTCAAAGAAATTGAGCGCATTGAAGGGGTGCCGGGACGGTTTGAAGTGGTAGATGAAGGACAGGATTTTACAGTGATTGTTGATTATGCCCATACCCCTGATAGTTTAGAAAATGTGTTAAAGACTGTTAAACAATTCGCAAAAGGAAATATATATGTTATTGTTGGGTGCGGGGGAGATCGTGACCGAACAAAAAGACCCATTATGGCTGAGATTGCCACCACTCTTAGCACGACGGCCGTCTTTACATCGGATAATCCGCGGAGTGAAGATCCAACCGAAATTTTAAAAGATATGACAGATGGTTTGTTGTCTTCCAATTATGTTTCCATTGTGGATCGAAAAGAAGCGATTGCTTATGCAGTGAAAAAAGCGAAAACCAATGATGTTATTTTAATTGCTGGAAAAGGCCATGAAACGTACCAAATTATTGGAAAAGAAGTACTACATTTTGACGATCGTGAAACAGCACGTAATTTGATTAGGGAGCGTAATTCGTAATGCAAACAAACAGACAGCTTATTTCCCTTTATACGGAGGGTACTTTAAACAAGGACCGAAAGGAGGGAATGACATGCTTGAGCAAGTAATTATATTTACGATGGCACTATCATTTTTAATTGCCGTCTTGCTTTCACCCATTTTCATTCCCTTTTTAAGAAGGTTAAAATTCGGTCAAAGCATTCGAGAAGAAGGACCGAAATCTCATCAAAAGAAATCGGGAACCCCGACAATGGGCGGGATTATGATTCTTCTCTCAATTATCGTAACAACATTGGTGATGACAAATAAATATTTAGAACCGACCATTGAAACATACTTGTTATTATTTGTAACAATCGGTTTTGGATTATTAGGATTTTTGGATGATTTTATTAAGGTTGTACTAAAGCGGAATCTTGGCTTAACATCAAAGCAAAAGTTTTTAGGGCAAGTACTTATTTCAATTATTTTTTATTTAGTCGCACAGCAACATGAGTTTTCCACTATTGTATCAATCCCAGGAACCGATTATTCAATTGACTTAGGTTGGTCCTACGTTCTCTTTTTAATTATTTGGCTTGTCGGTTTTTCGAATGCTGTAAACTTGACGGATGGCTTAGATGGACTGGTGTCTGGTACGAGTGCTGTCGCCTTTGGCGCCTTTGCTGTGCTTGCGTGGAACTATTCACAATTCGATGTAGCTATTTTCTCGGTAGCAGTAGTAGGCTCTGTATTAGGATTTTTAGTCTTCAATGCCCATCCTGCTAAAGTTTTCATGGGCGATACCGGTTCTCTTGCTTTAGGGGGCGCCATTGCTACAGTGGCCGTTTTAATGAAATTAGAAATTTTGCTTATTTTAATTGGTGGCGTCTTTGTGATTGAAACATTATCGGTTATCATCCAGGTTATTTCGTTTAAAACAACAGGGAAACGCGTCTTCAAAATGAGCCCGCTTCATCATCACTATGAGTTGAGTGGCTGGTCGGAATGGCGTGTAGTGGTAACATTTTGGGCAGTAGGATTATTATTTGCAATGCTTGGAATCTATGTCGAGGTGTGGATCTAATTGAAAACAGCGAATTTTTATCAAAATAAAAATGTATTAATTTTAGGGTTAGCTAAGAGCGGTTCGGCTGCAGCGAAGCTTGTTCATCAGCTTGGAGCGAATGTGCTTGTTAATGATCAAAAGCCTTATGAAGAAAACGAGGCGGCTCAACAACTTGAAAATGACGGTATAAAAGTAGTATGCGGAAGCCATCCGCTGGAGTTGCTCCAAGGGATTCAAGTCATTATTAAAAATCCAGGCATTCCTTATTCTAATCCTTTATTAGTAGAGGCAAATAAACGTGGCATTCCGGTTATAACAGAAGTGGAACTGGCCTTTCAAATTAGCGAAGCGCCATTTATCGGCATCACAGGAAGCAACGGGAAAACAACGACGACAACGCTTGTGTTTGAAATGTTGAAAGAAGGAAGTCGTTCTCCTTTAATTGCTGGGAATATTGGAACTGTTGCTTGCGAAGTAGCCCAAACAGCTAAAAATGATGATGTAATTGTGACAGAATTGTCCTCTTTTCAGCTCATGGGAATTGAAACGTTTCAACCTAAAATTGCAGCCTTTCTAAATCTTTTTGAAGCCCATTTAGATTATCATGGAACAAAAGAAGAATATGCGAAAGCGAAAGCAAACATCTTTAAAAACCAAATAGAAACAGATTATGCGGTAGTCAATGCAGATGATGAGCTCGTCATGAAGGTCGCGGAACAATATGATGGAACGATTATTCCGTTTTCATCGACTAAACCATTGGAAAAGGGAGCATATGTTCAAAACGGTTTTGTTTACTTTAATGATGAGCAAGTAATTGAAGTTGCGGATATCGTTCTCCCGGGGAAACATAATCTAGAAAACATTTTGGCCGCTGTCGCTATTGTGAAATTATACGGGACTCCGAATGAAGCGATCCGTAAAGTGCTTACGACCTTTACGGGTGTAAAACACCGTGTTCAATTTGTAGGCGAAGTGAGTGGCAGAAAATTTTATAACGACTCAAAAGCAACAAACATACTGGCAACGAAAGTGGCCCTTTCAGCTTTTTCACAGCCTGTTGTTTTACTAGCAGGTGGGTTAGACCGTGGCAATCCGTTTGATGAGTTAATTCCGTCATTCAAAAGTGTTAAAGCCGTCATCACCTTTGGGCAAACGGCGGAGAAAATTGAAAAAGCAGCAACAGAAGCGGGAATACAATTCGTTAAACGTGTCGATAATGTTGAACAGGCAGTTCCTGCAGCGTATGAATGGTCTGAAAGCGGAGATGTCATTTTATTATCTCCAGCGTGCGCAAGCTGGGATCAATTCAAAACTTTTGAAGAACGTGGTGACATGTTTATTCAAGCGGTGCATAAACTTAAGTAAGGGCTTGTCTGTTTGAACAGGAAAAAGAGTTAGATAAAGAGTTTGCACATTTTACGTTCAGCATATGTGTCATTCTTTTTCTGGCTCTTTTTTTCAAACACCCTAATTTATAGAAGCTAGAGGTGGGTCACATTGTCGACAAAAAGGTCTGCTCCTGATTTCATCCTTGTATTGCTCACCCTGTCGCTGCTGACTATAGGCCTGATTATGGTTTACAGCGCAAGTGCGGTATGGGCTACATATAAGTTTGATGATTCGTTTTTCTTTGCGAAAAGGCAAATGTTATTTGCTGGACTTGGAATTGTGGCGATGTTTGTCATTATGAACATTGACTATTGGACGTGGAGAACATGGGCGAAAGCCATCCTCATTGTTTGTTTCATCTTGCTTACACTCGTGTTGATCCCCGGAGTTGGACTTGTACGCAACGGATCCCAGAGTTGGATTGGTGTCGGTGCTTTTTCCATTCAGCCGTCAGAATTCATGAAGTTTGCCATGATTGCGTTCCTTGCCAAGTTTTTATCAGAAAATCAGAAAAAAATTACTTCTTTTAAACAAGGATTAATCCCATCTTTATCGGTTGTTTTCTTAGCATTTGGCATTATTATGCTTCAGCCGGATTTAGGAACGGGAACAGTGATGGTCGGAACGTGTGTGGTTATGATTTTTGTGGCAGGTGCTCGGATTAGCCATTTTATGTGGTTTGGCGCGGCAGGAGTGGCAGGGTTTGTGGCGCTTGTACTTTCCGCTCCATATCGCATTAAGCGGATTACATCGTTTTTGAATCCTTGGGAAGACCCTCTTGGAAGCGGGTTTCAAATTATCCAATCTTTGTATGCCATTGGCCCTGGTGGGCTGCTTGGACTCGGTCTAGGACAAAGTCGACAAAAATTCTTTTATTTACCAGAACCACAAACGGATTTTATTTTTGCGATTTTAGCAGAAGAACTTGGATTTATCGGAGGATCGCTCGTTTTACTGCTGTTTGGTTTACTGCTTTGGAGAGGAATCCGTATCGCCCTTGGTGCACCTGATTTATATGGGAGCTTCTTAGCGGTTGGAATTATTTCAATGATTGCCATTCAAGTGATGATTAACATCGGAGTAGTCACGGGCCTTATGCCTGTCACTGGCATTACCCTTCCATTTTTAAGTTACGGTGGTTCTTCTTTAACCTTAATGCTGGCAGGGGTTGGTGTCTTATTAAATGTTAGCAGATATGCTCGCTATTAATAGGCCTTGCAGGTATAATAAGGATATGTAAAGGGAAAACACTTGATGGATGGAGATGTCCCGAAAGCCAATGTCGGCTTTCGGGACATCCTCTTTAAATTTAAACAAAATGTAATGTAAAGATGATTGAATGGATATATATTTATGATATGATGTGAGAAGTCAAATGAACGAGGTGGATTATAGATGAAAGTTTTAGTAAGCGGCGGCGGTACAGGGGGACATATTTATCCAGCCCTTGCTCTTATTAATGAAATTAAAAAGTATCATAGAGAAGTAGAATTCTTATATGTAGGGACAGAAAAAGGGCTTGAAAGCACCATCGTCAAACGAGCGAATATTCCGTTTAAATCGGTTGAAATTTCCGGGTTCAAACGAAAAGTATCCTTTGACAATGTGAAAACGATCATGCGTTTTTTAAAGGCTGTTCAAATGAGCAAACAATACATACGTGAGTTCAAACCAGATGTGGTGATTGGGACAGGTGGGTATGTGTGCGGACCTGTTGTTTATGCTGCCCATAAATTAAAAGTACCGACAATTATTCACGAACAAAACAGCGTCCCTGGCTTAACAAATAAGTTCTTAAGCAAATATGTAGATAAAGTCGCCACTTGCTTTGAGCAGGCAGCTTCTTATTTCCCTGAAGAAAAAGTTGTGCTAACGGGGAACCCTCGTGCATCGGAAGTTCTTCATCAAGATGGAGATAAGGGGAAAGCTTCCGTTGGATTGACGCCTGGAAAGAAAGCTGTCTTAATTGTGGGGGGAAGCCGTGGAGCGAAACCGATTAATGATGCGTTGTTAGAAATATTGGGAAAAGTTTCTGAAAAAGATTATGAGTTTTTGTATATCACGGGAGATGTACATTATGATAAAGTGTTGGAGGAGGTCCGCCATGTAGGAAATCCACCGAATGTTATTATTAAACCTTTCGTTCACAACATGCCTGAAGTATTGGCTGGTGTGGATTTAATTGTGGCGCGGGCAGGAGCGACGACCTTAGCAGAAATTACAGCGCTTGGCCTTCCGAGCATTTTAATTCCGAGTCCGTATGTAACGAACAATCACCAAGAAAAAAATGCGCGGGCGTTGAGTGATAAAAATGCGGCTATACTATGTTTAGAACAGGAGTTAAGTGGGGAATCACTATTACATAATATTGACCGTATTTTAACAGACTCACAACTTCTACAAGAAATGAAGCAGTCATCCAAACGACTTGGCATTCCAGACGCAGCCAATCGCTTATATAAAGTCATGATTGATTTAGTCAAATAAAAGTAAGCACCTAAGCTAGGCTTCGGTTCATATGATAAAGAAACACATCAAGAATAACGTACAAACATGTAGGAGGATGTTATGGAAGTTTTAGAAAAGGAATTGTTACAGGCAAATGTCGGGAAAGTGTTGAGAGATGAACCGCTTGCAAACCATACGACTATGAAAATTGGCGGACCAGCCGATTTGTTCGTCGAACCGAACAGCCTTGACAACTTGAAAACAGCAATGTCTATTATTACAACACATGGTGTAAAATGGCGGGCTATCGGCCGCGGTTCGAATTTGCTTGTGTCAGATAAAGGCATTGAAGGAGTAGTGATTAAGCTTGGTAATGGTCTTGATCACTTACAGGTTGACGGTGAAACAGTTACGGTGGGCGGAGGCTATTCTTTAATCAAGCTTGCAACCATCATTAGTAAACAAGGATTGTCCGGGTTAGAGTTTGCTGGTGGTATTCCAGGCTCAATCGGTGGAGCAGTTTATATGAACGCTGGGGCACATGGTGCGGATATGTCTACAATTTTGAAAAAAGCTCTTATTCTATTTGAAGACGGGAAAGTGGAATGGCTCTCAAATGAAGAACTAGGATTCTCTTACCGTCATTCTATTTTGCAAACAGAGCGTCCGGGCGTTTGTTTAGAAGCTGTACTTTGTTTGAAAGCTGGCTCAAGAGACGAAATTGTGGCCGCGATGCAAAAAAATAAAGATTATCGTCGTGAAACACAGCCGTGGAATTATCCATGTGCTGGAAGTATTTTCCGTAATCCGCTACCTGATTATGCAGGAAACTTAATTGAAAAAGCCGATTTAAAAGGCTATTCAGTTGGCGGTGCTCAAATTAGTACACAACATGCCAATTTTATTGTGAACACTGGCCAAGCGACAGCTGAAGACGTCTTGAATTTGATTGAACATGTGAAAACAACCATTCGAGAAAAGTTTGGTGTTACTATGCAAACGGAAGTCGAGATAATCGGTCGATAGTCGTTGTAAAAAAACACTCTTCCTGTTTTTGACATGTTGTTTCTATGCTATAATAAGCGTATCCAAATACTTGGTCACTGGCGCACAAACCTTATGAACAATAAGGATTGTGCGCTTAAATGATAAGGGTGAAGGGATTATGGAAAAAGGAAAAATTATTTTACTGGAAGACCGTTTGCCGAAGTTAAAGGAACAGCGGAAGCAAAAAACAAACCGAAGGCTTATTTTTTACATTTCACTGTTTTTCATCCTTATTTTACTCATTATTTATACGCAATCATCGCTCAGTAATATTGCTAGGATAGAGGTGTCCGGCAATCGTCATATAGCAGAAAAAGACATCGTCTCAATGAGCGAGCTGACTACGGATACAAACTATTGGGGCTTCGATAAGGAAGAAGTGCAAGAGAAAATTGTAGCGCATCCGGAAGTGAAAAATGTCATTGTAAGTAAAAAAATACCTAATATAGTTGAAATTGAGATAGAAGAATATGAGCGGGTTGCTTACGTTGTGGAAAAGGGTAGCTATTTCCCTATTACAGAGAAAGGGAAAGTTCTCGAGGCGATTAAAGGAGAGCCGCTATCATCAGATGCACCGCTTCTTATTAATTGGGACAAGCCTGAAGTGATTCAAGAAATGGTAGAAGAACTGAATAAGTTGCCGGAAACCATTGTCCGTTCTATTTCAGAAATTCATCATACTCCGGAAGAATCGGATTCGCTTCATATTACCTTATATATGAACGATGGAAGGGAAGTTAGTGCGACGATTCCTGATTTCTCAAGCAAAATGACCGCTTACCCAGGAATTGTCAATCAATTGGATCCGAATCAAAAAGGAGTTATTCACCTAGAAGTAGGGTATTACTTTGAAGCGTACGAAGGAACGAAAGAGGTGGAGGAAAATGAGGAGGAGAGGTAAGTATGTAATCCTGTCACTCGTTTTTCTAGTGTTAGGTTTTATGATCTCTTATTCGTATCAGTTTACGAAAAGTGAATCGGCTAATCAAATTTCGAGCCGCCAATGGACAAATGAATATCAATACCGGAATATGCTTATTGAGCAAGAACAGCTGAATCGCGAACTGCAAAAAGAATTATTTGAAAAACAGAAACAAGTTCGGGAGATTGAAGAGGAGTTTGCCAACGAAGAGCAAATTTTGTTCAATCTCGTAGAAGATGTAGAGAAACTACGCATGTACACAGGGAAAATTGGAGTAAAGGGACAAGGGGTAGAAGTAACATTGGAAGATGCTTCATATATTCCAAATGAAGAGAATGTTAATAACTACATTGTTCATGAGAGTCACGTGTTTAACGTCGTTAATGAATTATATATTTCAGGTGCTTCAGCTATTTCCATTAATGGACAGCGTTTATCCAAAGACTCGTACATTTCCTGTAATGGCCCAGTTATTACGATTGATGGAAAGCAATTCCCTGCTCCTTTTGTTATTACAGCAATAGGAGACCCCAATGTTTTGTACCCGGCTTTAAATATTGCAGGCGGAGTAAAAGAGCAGCTTGTAGAAGATAATATTGTAGTGAAAATGACTAAAAAAGATGAAATTATACTAGAGCCGGTTATTCATTCAGAGAATAATGCCTAACTTGCTCGATACCTGCCGCTTTATGAAAGGTCTCAACCATTGCTCGCTTCCATCATATTAGAGCGATTAGTTTCGCAAGAATGGTGGAAAAGGCGGCAGGGCATCTAATTGTTAAGGTGTAGTGTGTTCAAAGAGGTTGGTCTCGAAAAGAAGGAAGGGATTTGTGGTTGAACAGCAAGAAACAAATTCAATTCACATTTATCACAGTCGTTATCGGCTTTATGGTTGCAGTCATGTTTGAAACGACGAAGCAGCCAGTGGTGCGCGATACGAGGGACATGTGGCAGCTTCGAGAAGACTTGAAAAGAGAACAACAATTACAAGCAACAATTTTAAAGGAAATTCGTACATATGAAGAACAGCTTCGGAACTACGAAGTAGAACAAAATAACAGTAAGAAAGAAGCTCTTCAACAAACTTTAACGAAGCTCCAACGAGAAGCAGGGCTGACGGAAGCAAAGGGGCCTGGTCTGATATTGACAGTGGAGCCTCTTTTTGATGAATCTATCATTGGTCAAGAAATAAAGAGCGTTTCTCCAGAACTGCTGAAAAGACTTATTAATGAATTGAATTCATATGAGGCTGAAAACATAGCGGTAGCGAATCAGCGTATTATTACAACATCAGTTATAAGAGATATTAATGGGCGGACGAAGGTAAATGATTACTGGCTAACTCAGCTACCGTTTAAAATTATGGTCATTGCCAAAGATGCAGAAAAACTGTACAATCGCATGCAAGTTTCGAATGCACCGGATGAGTTTGCTGTCGAAAATTTAAAACTGACGATTTCACAACCTTTAGATGAAGTAACAGTGCCGGCTTACAATGACGCGATACGAGTAAAAAATATTTCCCCTGTAAATTCGAAATAGAAAGGAGAACCAGTCGGCATGTGGCTTCCTCTGTTAGGTTTACTGCTCGGCATTGCACTTGGTTTGCTTTCAGAAATTCGTATACCGGATGAGTATACGAACTATTTGTCGATTGCCGTTCTTGCAGCCCTTGATACACTTTTTGGTGGAATTAGGGCTCATTTGCAAAACATATATGATGAAAAAGTGTTTATATCTGGTTTTTTCTTTAATATTATTTTAGCCGCAAGTTTAGCTTTTCTCGGTGTACATATTGGTGTAGACTTGTATTTAGCAGCCGTTTTTGCCTTTGGCGTCCGTTTGTTTCAAAACATTGCGGTTATCAGAAGAATTTTATTGACAAAATGGTCGGAGGCAAAAGAAAAAATCGAAAAAAATTGATTCGATAAAAGGTGAAACTGCTGTATTTGTTGAATATTTTCATGTAATAGAGAAAATGATTGTTGTTCTTCTATTCAAAAGTAGTGGATTGATGTCAAAGGAGGTGCCAAAGAATGAACAGCAATGAAATATATGTAAGTCTTGACATCGGTACATCCAGTGTAAAAGTAATCATTGGTGAGATGAATAATGACTCTTTGAATATAATTGGAGTTGGCAATGTAAAGTCGCAAGGGCTTAAAAAAGGTTCGATTGTTGACATAGATGAAACAGTTCAATCCATCAAAAAAGCTGTGGAGCAAGCTGAACGAATGGTCGGGATGGAAATTAAGCGCGTAGTAGTAGGAGTGAACGGCAACCACGTTCATCTGCAACCGTGTCACGGTGTAGTCGCGGTATCAAGCGACAATCGCGAAATTAAAAATGAAGATGTGCAGCGTGTGTTAGATGCGGCGCAAGTCATGTCCATTCCACCGGATCGGGAAGTAATTGATGTCATCCCAACTCAGTTTATCGTAGATGGACTGGAAGGAATTACAGATCCTAGAGGAATGCTTGGCGTCCGTCTGGAAATGGAAGGGACTCTTATTACAGGCTCAAGGACGGTTCTACATAACTTTTTACGCTGCGTAGAGCGTGTTGGTTTGGAAATTACAGATATTTGCCTGCAGCCTCTTGCAGCAGGCTCCATTGCCTTATCAAATGATGAAAAAAACTTGGGTGTCGCGTTGGTGGATATTGGAGGCGGTTCTACAACTGTAGCCATCTTTAATGAAGGAACGTTAGAGAATACGATTGTATTGCCGGTCGGAGGGGAGCATATTACAAAGGATTTATCCATTGTATTGCGAACGTCGACCGAAGATGCTGAAAAGGTAAAAGTAAAGCATGGACATGCCTTTTATGATTATGCCTCTGAGGAAGAAGTATTCAGTGTTCCCATTATTGGGAGTGATCAGCATCAGCAATTTAATCAGTTAGAAGTCTCGGAAATTATTGAAGCTAGATTACAAGAAATTTTAGAGCTTGTTGCTCAAGAAGCAAGGCGGATTGGCTTCAAGGAACTACCAGGAGGCTATGTGCTAACGGGTGGCGTTGTAACGATGCCGGGTGTGTTGGATTTGGCTCAGCATATTTTAAAGAATAATGTTAGAATTGCTATTCCGGATTACATTGGGGTTAGAGAGCCACAATATACAACAGGTGTCGGCCTGATTAAGTTTGCTTACAAAAATGCTAAGATTCAAGGAAGGCATATAAGCGAGCCTGTTCATCAGCCGGTAGAAAGAGTAGTTGCTGAAAAGGAACTTGTTCCAGAACAGCCGCAACAACCAAAACCAAAAAAGAAAGACGAAAATTTTTCGAATAAGATGAAGAAGTTCTTCGGATATTTCTTTGAATAGGAAAGCAAAGCAATTTCGATGAATTAGGAGGAACTATAATGTTGGAGTTTGATACAAGTGTAGATCAATTAGCGACAATCAAAGTTATCGGTGTCGGCGGAGGCGGAAATAATGCTGTTAACCGCATGATTGAACACGGCGTTCAAGGTGTAGAGTTTATTGCTGTCAATACAGATGCACAAGCTCTTAATTTATCAAAAGCAGAGATTAAAATGCAAATCGGTGCAAAATTGACAAGAGGATTAGGAGCAGGTGCTAATCCTGAAGTAGGAAAAAAGGCAGCGGAAGAAAGCAAAGAACAAATTCAAGAGGCGTTAAAAGGTGCAGACATGGTATTCGTTACTGCTGGAATGGGCGGGGGTACAGGTACAGGTGCAGCACCAGTTATCGCACAAATTGCTCGTGAACTAGGTGCATTAACAGTGGGTGTTGTGACACGTCCTTTTACATTTGAAGGTAGAAAGCGTGCGACACAAGCAGCAGGCGGAATTGCCGCGATGAAAGAAGCAGTGGATACACTAATCGTAATTCCAAATGATCGCTTGCTTGAAATTGTCGATAAAAACACGCCGATGCTAGAAGCATTCCGTGAAGCGGATAACGTATTGCGTCAAGGTGTTCAAGGTATTTCGGATTTGATTGCTGTGCCAGGATTAATCAACCTTGATTTTGCGGACGTCAAAACCATTATGTCGAATAAAGGTTCTGCATTAATGGGGATCGGGATTGCAACAGGTGAAAATCGTGCTGCTGAAGCAGCGAAAAAAGCGATTTCCAGTCCGTTGCTGGAAACATCCATTGATGGGGCGCAAGGTGTGTTAATGAATATTACAGGCGGAACAAATTTAAGCTTGTATGAAGTACAAGAGGCAGCTGATATTGTTGCTTCAGCATCAGACCAAGAAGTGAATATGATTTTTGGTTCTGTCATTAACGAAAACTTAAAAGATGAAATTGTTGTGACCGTTATCGCAACAGGCTTTAACGATCAAGATGTACCGGCATTTAAAGGTGCAGTTCGCCCTTCAATGACGGCATCAAAATCTCAGCCGCAGCAGCAACAACAGCCACAGCAGCCGATGAAACGTGAGCCAGTAAAGCGTGAAGAGCCGGTTCAAGACTATGTCCGCCCTGTACAACAACCGGAAGAAACGTTAGATATTCCAACGTTTTTACGTAACCGTAATAGAAGACGATAATAATGAAAAAGGTTCCTTCAATTGAAGGGCCTTTTTTTATTTTGGGTGAAAATGACGATTTACGGTATCGGATTCATTGTCACTTTTGACAGAAAAGGGTGAGGAGACTCGATTGGGTGTGAAAATACATGATTTTGCCGAACCGTAACTGAAGTAGAAACGAAGAGTGACAAAACTCGAATAAATATGGCAAAACTTCTACTCGTTTATCGGCATGAACTGACAGACTTTAAAATAGGATGTACTATATACTAGATTTTAACAAAGGATTTTTGCGATGGGAGTGGACTTACAACTTGTCCATTTACTTAGATCTTATATGGCTTTTAAATGCAGGATTGGACACCATGCTTTTGTTACTGTGTAATATCGTCTTAAAGCGGAATGCACAATGGTGGAGGTTACTATGCGGAGGAGCACTAGGGTCACTAATCGTCTTTTTCATGTTTACTCCGTGGTCTGCTTTTATGCTACATCCTGCTGTAAAGCTTATGTTTTCTGTTGTCATGGTATTAGCGGCATTTGGCTTTCGAAGAATTCGTTATTTTTTAGAAAACCTTCTTACACTTTATTTTTCTACTTTTGCTGTTGGTGGAGGATTAATGGGGCTTCATTTTATGTTTAATGAACAATATTTGATTTTTGAAGGAACGTCTGCAACGGTTGGATATGAATACGGAGATCCGGTGAGCTGGCTGTTTGTTTTAATTGGTTTTCCTATTTTGTTTTATTTTTCGAAAACGAGAATGGAAGATTTGAAGATGAAAAACATTACATTTGATCAGCTTGTTCTTGTCCGAGTATCGATGAATGAACAATCCTTTTCATTTAAGGGGCTTATTGACAGTGGAAATCAGCTGTATGATCCGCTTAGTCAAACACCGGTCATGATTATAACAGCGGATGCCATGGAGGGGATGGTTCCAGTCGAACTGATTGAAGCAACAAAGGATGCCGAATCGATGTCTTTTTATGAACATATCCCAGAAGAATGGCAGTCTAAACTGCGAATTATTCCATATAGGACGGTAGGGCATTCTGGTCAGTTTATGATTGCTTTTAAACCTGAATTCGTTACGGTTCAGCATAAAGAAGAGTCCATTCTCATTCGTAAAGTGCTGATTGGAATCAGCCATACAGCCTTATCACCTGAAAATCTCTATCAGTGCATTGTCCACCCAAAGCTGTTGGTTACTGGTACTGTTTCGTCAGCTTCATGAGGAAGCTTGGGGTATGTGAAATCCTTAATACTATCATACTCACAAAATTGATAAATAGAAGGGGGATATGCAATGTCTACATATGCGATTCGCTTAAAATTACTTTGGTATAAATGGTTAATAAAACTAGGGGTTAAAACGGATGAAGTACACTATATAGGAGGAAGTGAGGCGTTGCCTCCTCCTTTAACCAAAGAAGAGGAAGAAGTTCTATTGAAGAAACTTCCTACGGGGGACGCAGCCACCAGGTCATTATTGATTGAAAGAAATTTAAGACTCGTTGTGTACATTGCCCGGAAATTTGAAAATACAGGTATTAACATCGAGGATTTAATTAGTATCGGTACAATTGGTTTAATTAAAGCAGTAAATACGTTTAATCCAGAAAAGAAAATCAAACTAGCTACTTATGCTTCTCGGTGTATTGAAAATGAAATTTTAATGTACTTACGCCGGAATAATAAAATTCGGTCAGAGGTTTCATTTGATGAACCGTTAAACATTGATTGGGATGGAAACGAACTATTACTATCAGATGTGTTAGGGACAGAAGAGGATATTATTACAAAAGACTTGGAAGCGAATGTGGACAGAAAATTGTTGCTAAAAGCACTGCATCAACTCAATGATCGTGAAAAGCAAATTATGGAATTACGCTTCGGTCTGCAAGGGGGCGAAGAAAAGACACAAAAAGATGTAGCTGACATGCTTGGTATTTCGCAATCGTACATTTCTCGCCTTGAAAAACGTATTATTAAGCGCCTCAGAAAAGAATTTAATAAAATGGTGTAAGAGGATGCGGTCAAAGATATAAAAAGTATTCCTTTGACCGCATCCTCCTGAAAGACCCCGTCACGAAAATCCTTACTTTTCCTGGATTTTCGTGACGGGGTCTTTCGGTATAAAAATAATTTTTTCGCCTGTTTAGGCATTATAAAAAGTTCAATAAAAATTATGGACTTCTCTCTTGTTTAGGAGATTGTACAGGAGTTTTGGTTGAATACAGGATAAAAATTATTTCAATGGGTTTGATTTAAAATATTAAATGGTGTTTTGGCTGTTTCATGTCCATAAAACAGCTGTTAAGAAGAAGAGAAGATTTTCAAGCCCGCTTTCTTAACAATAGTCAGAATTGTTAAAGTGCATATTTTTTCCTACCAGGGAGATACTGAACTCTGAACATCATCTCCTGTTAGGAGGGAAAGAATTGACAAGAAACAAAGTAGAAATTTGTGGCGTAGATACTTCAAAACTCCCTGTACTAAAGAATGATGAAATGCGCCTATTATTTAGGCAAATGCAAAGTGGAGATCCCACAGCGAGGGAAAAGCTGGTTAGCGGAAATTTAAGGTTAGTATTAAGTGTCATTCAACGCTTTAACAACCGCGGTGAATTCGTCGATGATTTGTTTCAAGTCGGTTGTATCGGACTAATGAAATCGATTGATAATTTTGATTTAAGCCAAAATGTAAAGTTTTCCACATATGCAGTACCGATGATTATTGGGGAAATTAGGCGATACTTAAGGGACAACAATCCAATCCGTGTCTCTCGCTCTCTCAGAGACATTGCTTATAAAGCATTGCAAGTGCGAGAAAAACTAATGAGTGAAACTTCTAAAGAACCGACTGCCGAGGAAATTTCCAGAGTGCTCGATGTCCCACATGAAGAGATTGTATTTGCATTGGATGCGATTCAAGACCCTGTCTCGTTATTTGAACCTATTTATAACGACGGCGGCGATCCGATTTATGTGATGGACCAGTTAAGTGATGAACGAAATCGCGACTCAAACTGGATTGAGGAAATCGCTTTAAAAGAAGGGATGAGGCGCCTTAATGAACGTGAAAAACTTATTTTACGCAAGCGCTTCTTTCAAGGAAAAACTCAAATGGAGGTCGCTGAGGAAATTGGAATTTCTCAGGCACAAGTATCAAGACTTGAAAAGGCAGCCATTAAGCAGATGAATAAAAATATTCAAAGTTAAAAAATCTCTCTCCCTGTAGGGGGGAGATTTTTTACTGGGGAGAGAAGGTGCTTAAAAAAGAATAAAGCGCAAATTTCTCATGAAAAGAAGAAACTGAAAATATATATGAAAGAGAAGGTGGATGGAGGGGAGAGAAGGATATGATTAAAATTTCAGATTTTCAGACAAAGGATGTCGTAAATGTAGCAGATGGGCGAAAGTTGGGGAACATTGCCGATATTGATATTAATCTCAATACGGGAAAAATCGAGGCGGTTGTTATTCAGCATACGGGAAGAATGCTTGGTTTCTTTGGAAAAGATGGGAACATTGTCATTCCGTGGAGTAATATTGTTAAAATAGGAACGGATGTCATCCTCGTCAGGTATAAAGAACCCGTGGAGTATGAAGGGGAATAATTATTTTTTGGCACAGATTTCACCAATATATGATACAATAAGTGCAAGTATGGAGAATATGAAAAGGAAGTGCGCAATTTGAGGAATTTAGAACCTTTTCAATGTCAGCATGTCGAATCCCTGCTGTTTTTACAGCCATGGATGCACATGGCCAACGAGTTAGTAGCAGGCTTTACGACAAAAAATGGCGGATTTAGCCAAGATGACTACCAAACTTTGAATTTAGGTTTGCATGTTCATGATGCTCCTTCAACGGTTATGGCTAATCGGCAGGAAGTAGCTGAACAACTGAAAATGCCTCTTTCAAAATGGGTCTGCGCAGAGCAAGTACATAAAAACCTGATTGTGAAAGTAACCGAGTCTGATGCTGAAAAAGGGGTTTACGAGTATCATGAGGGGATTCCTGAAACGGATGGCATTTACACAAACCGAAAAGATCTTCTTCTTACTTTATGTTTTGCAGATTGTGTGCCTCTCTATTTCTTCGCTCCAAAACAAGGCATGATTGGATTAGCTCATGCTGGCTGGAAAGGCACAGTCGAAAATATTGGCGGAGAAATGGTGAAGAAGTGGACAGAAGAAGAAGGTATTCCGTTACATGACATTTATGCAGCCATTGGTCCGTCGATTGAAGATTGTTGCTATATCGTGGATGATCGAGTAATTGACCGAATTCATGGTGCATTAAATAAAGAGGAAGCGCAAGCATGTTACAGCACGGTGAGTACTGGGCAATATGCGCTGGATTTAAAAGAAGTAAACAAACGTCTCTTATTGAAAGCGGGTCTTTCTCCTGATCGTTTACTACTATCAGGGTTATGTACAAGCTGTAAAGAAGATCTCTTTTTTTCACACCGGCGTGACCGGGGGAAAACGGGGCGAATGTTAAGTTTTATCGGTTATAGGAAGGACTGAATTGAGCGTGAATGTTCAAGACAATTTGGCGATGATCCAGGAACAGGTGAAAAAAGCGTGTGCCCGGGCCGGCCGCAGCCATTCAGATGTTCACATTGTTGCAGTGACAAAGTATGTATCCATTGAGCGGGCGGAGGAAGCAGTAGCTGCCGGTGTTTTGCATATAGGGGAAAACAGAGACCAAGGACTTTCAGCAAAATACGAAGTACTTGGAAATCGTGTTCAATGGCATTTTATTGGAACATTGCAGTCACGTAAAGTGAAACAAATTATCGACAAAGTTGATTATATCCATTCTTTGGATCGCCTTTCGCTTGCGAAGGAAATTCATTCTCGCGCTGAGCGGACGATTAAATGCTTTGTCCAAGTGAATGTGTCGAAGGAAGAGTCGAAACATGGCTTGAGTGTGGAAGAAGTTATTCCTTTTATTAAAGAGCTTGAACCATACGACAAAATTAAAGTAGTCGGCTTAATGACGATGGCACCATTTACGGAAGATAAAGAACTTATTCGAACGTGCTTTAAAACGTTGCGGAATCTTCAGCAAGATGTACAAGCTTTAAATCTTTCATATGCTCCGTGCATAGAGCTTTCAATGGGCATGTCTAATGATTTTGACATCGCTGTTGAAGAAGGCGCTACTTTCATTCGATTAGGAACGACCCTTGTCGGAAAAGAATTTTAAGGAGGCACTTCATTATGGGGATAAAACATAAGTTTAAAAGTTTCTTTGTCCTGGATGATGAACAGGAACAAGAAGTACAAGAAATGCCGGCCGTAGAAGAGGAAGACGAGATGTCATACCAATCAAAAGCACCAAAAGGACAAAATGTAATTAGTTTGCAAAGCGTTCAAAAATCGTCGAAAATGGTATTATGTGAACCAAGAGTGTATGAAGAAGCTAGGGAAATCACAGACCATTTAAAAGCGAAAAAAGCAGTAGTCGTAAATTTACAGCGAGTATCGCACGATCAAGCAGTACGTATTATAGACTTTTTGACTGGCACCGTTTACGCGCTAGGAGGAGATGCGCAAAAAATTGGCCATAATATTTTCTTGTGCACGCCCGATACGGTAGAAGTGTCAGGAAACATTTCAAATATTGTAACCGAAGCTGAACAGATGACAAAGAGGTGGTAACCGTTCATGGGAACAGTAGCAGTTTTATTAGTGAAATTAATTGAACTTTATTCATGGGCGCTCATAATTTATATTTTAATGTCTTGGGTGCCGAGTATTAAGGAATCGAGATTTGGCCAAATTTTAGCTAACATATGTGAGCCATATTTAGAGCCTTTTCGAAAAATCATTCCACCGTTAGCGATGATTGATTTTTCACCAATCGTAGCCATTTTTGTGTTGCGTTTTGCTCAGCAAGGAGTTTATGCGTTATTTTCGATGTTAAATTTGATTTAACGGAAAGGAATCTGAATGGTTCCTTTTTTAAATGTTCATAACAGAAGCCATTGGATAGAGACCTATGTCTAGCTTTTGTACCGTCAGCAGCATAGATTCATTAATGTTGACGGAAAGGAAAAGCTCGATCGGGTTTAATGATTATAACGGAGAGATTTTATGACGATTTACCAGCATTTTCGCAAAGAAGAGCACGAGTTTATTGATGCAGTGCTTGAGTGGAAAGAAGATGTACTGTCACAATATGCCGCGAAGCTAACGGACTTTCTGGACCCGCGTGAACAGCAGATTGTCGAAAGCCTCATTGGAACAGAAGGTGACGTAAAGGTTCAATTTGCCGGTGGAACGGAACGAAAGCGAGCGCTTTTGTACCCCGATTATTATGAACCGCAAGAACAAGATTTTCAGCTTTCTTATTACGAGTTGCTGTATCCGTCAAAATTTTTGTCAATCGAGCATCCGCAAGTGCTGGGGGCGATGATGTCCCTTGGATTACGACGTTCAAAATTTGGGGATATTCTCATCGACGGCGATCGCATTCAGTTAATTGCGGCAGAAGAAGTGGCGTCGTATATTGAAATGAACCTGCAGTCGGTAGGAAAGGCGAAGGTGACGCTAAAAGTAATTGACAAACAAGAACTGCTTGAGTCAAAAGAAGAGTGGATTGAACAGTCGGTTACAGTGTCATCTTTGCGATTGGATGTTCTGTTATCTAATATTTACCGTCTTTCTAGGCAAAAAGTGCAGCCATTTATTGAGCACGGCAATGCAAAAGTTAATTTTAAAGTCGTGGAGCAACCTTCTTTTGAGTGCCAAGAGGGAGATGTTCTTTCGTTGAGAGGGCATGGCAGAAGCCGTATCTTGTCCATTGAAGGTAAGACAAAAAAAGAAAAATGGAGAATTGTCGTCGGAATTCAAAAATAAACGGCATAAAAAGCAGGAAATAGACAAAAAACGTCGAAAATTAATGTTCAGAATTGGAGAATGAGACAACGTGGAGGTGGCTTATAATGCCTTTAACACCTTTAGATATTCATAACAAGGAATTCAATAAGGGTTTTCGGGGATATGACGAAGATGAAGTAAATGAGTTTTTGGATCAGGTTATTAAAGATTACGAACAATTGATTCGTGAAAAGAAAGAGCTTGAGGGTAAAGTTCATGAGCTAACGGAAAAAATCGGCCACTTTACGAGCATTGAAGAAGCGTTGAATAAATCAATTTTAATTGCCCAGGAAGCGGGAGAAGAAGTTAAGCGAAACGCACAGAAAGAAGCCAAGCTCATTATTAAAGAAGCCGAAAAAAATGCAGACCGCATCATTAATGAAGCCTTATCAAAATCAAGAAAAATCGCGATTGATATCGAGGACTTAAAAAAGCAATCTAAAGTGTTCCGGACAAGATTCAAAATGTTGATTGAGGCACAACTTGAAATGCTTGATAATGATGACTGGGATCATTTGATGGAATATGAAGTCTCTGCTTTTGATCCAAAAGAAGAAGATTGACAATGTCGTCTTGACTTCTAAAGGAAAATTATTTTATAATTTTATCACGATTTCTTTTCGTATAACGAGTATAACGAGGAAAGGGACAGTAGTTTCTTCAGTTGTTTTATAATAGCGAATCGAGGAAGGTGGGAGCTCGGTATAAAACGAAGAAATGAACATCACCCTGGAGTTCCTTGTCGAACTAATAGTAGACAATGGCGTGTCATTCGCGTTAAGAATGTTTTAAGAGGACTTTGCCTAATTTTAGTATACATAAAGGTACAGTCTACAAGGGTGGTACCGCGGGAGATCTTCTCGTCCCTTTTTGGGATGCAGAAGGTCTTTTTTTATTGTCCATCAGTAGTGCAAGTCGACTGTGACGGTCCCTTTTTTCATTTGAAGGAACCAAAAGTAGTCGATGGAAAGCTTGCAGCGGTAACGAAGTTCGTTCCGTATTTTGAATATAAAAATGGAGGCTAAATCATGGAATACAAAGACACATTATTAATGCCGCAAACGGAATTTCCGATGCGTGGTAATTTACCAAAACGTGAACCAGATATGCAGAAAAAATGGGAAGAAATGAGCATCTATGAAAAAGTGCAAGAACGCACAAAAGATCGTCCATTTTTCATCCTGCATGACGGCCCTCCGTATGCAAACGGTGATATTCACATGGGGCATGCTCTTAATAAAATTTTGAAGGACTTTATTGTGCGCTATAAATCGATGGCTGGCTTTTGCTCACCATATGTTCCAGGTTGGGATACACATGGTTTGCCAATTGAAACAGCATTAACAAAAAATAAAAAAGTGAACCGCAAAGAAATGAGCGTCGCTGAATTCCGTAAATTATGTGAAGAGTATGCGTGGGAGCAAGTAGACCGTCAGCGTGAGCAATTCAAACGTCTTGGCGTTCGCGGTGATTGGGATAATCCGTATGTAACATTACAGCCGGAATACGAAGCACAGCAAATTAAAGTGTTCGGTGAGATGGCGAAAAAAGGCTATATTTACAAAGGATTAAAACCAGTTTATTGGTCTCCTTCAAGTGAATCTGCCTTAGCAGAAGCAGAGATTGAATACTATGATAAAAAATCTCCTTCTATTTACGTTGCGTTCCCTGTTAAAGATGGAAAAGGTGTCTTGAACAGTGATGAGCAAATTGTAATCTGGACGACAACACCGTGGACAATGCCAGCTAATCTTGGTATTTCAGTACATCCAGACCTTGAATATAGCGTAGTCGCAGCAAATGGCGGTAAATATGTTATTGCGTCTGAGTTAGTAGAGTCTGTCGCAAAAGCAATTGAGTGGGAAACATATGAAGTGACGCGAACGGTTAAAGGAGCAGAGTTGGAGCATGTTGTAGCGAAGCATCCTTTATATGACCGTGATTCTCTTGTAATGCTTGGCGATCACGTAACGACAGATGCTGGTACAGGTTGTGTTCATACAGCGCCTGGTCACGGGGAAGATGACTTTATTATCGGACAAAAATATGGATTGGATGTATTATGTCCAGTTGATGAAAAAGGTTATATGACAAAAGAAGCTGGTGAATTTGCTGGTCTGTTCTATGATGAAGCAAACAAGCCAATTACACAAAAGCTTCAAGAAGCGGGAGCACTATTAAAGCTAACGTTTATTACGCACTCGTATCCGCATGATTGGCGTACGAAGAAGCCGACGATTTTCCGTGCTACAGCACAATGGTTTGCTTCAATCAAAGATTTCCGTCAGGAGCTATTACAAGCAATTGAAGAAACACAATGGGTACCTGCATGGGGGGAAACGCGCCTTTACAACATGGTTCGTGACCGTGGCGATTGGTGTATTTCACGCCAGCGTGCATGGGGGGTTCCAATTCCGGTATTCTACGGTGAGAACGGCGAGCCAATTATTACAGATGAAACCATTGAGCATGTGTCAAACTTATTTAGAGAACATGGTTCAAATGTATGGTTTGAGCGTGAAGCAAAAGAATTATTGCCAGAAGGATTTACACATCCATCAAGTCCAAACGGACAGTTCACAAAAGAAACTGATATTATGGATGTTTGGTTTGATTCAGGTTCTTCACATCAAGCGGTACTAGAAGAGCGTGAAGATTTACAGCGTCCAGCTGATCTTTACTTGGAAGGATCGGACCAATATCGCGGTTGGTTTAACTCTTCTTTATCAACAGGTGTCGCGGTGACTGGAAAAGCTCCATACAAAGGTGTATTAAGCCATGGCTTTGCATTGGATGGAGAAGGTCGTAAAATGAGTAAATCGTTAGGGAACGTAGTGGTCCCAGCAAAAGTGATGGATCAGCTCGGTGCCGACATTTTACGTTTATGGGTAGCATCTGTTGACTATCAAGCAGATGTGCGCGTATCTGATAACATCTTAAAACAAGTCGCAGAAGTATACCGAAAAATCCGTAACACGTTCCGTTTCTTACTCGGTAACTTGGCAGACTTCCAACACGATCAAGATGCGGTAGCTTATGAAAACCTTCGTGAAGTGGACCGTTACATGCTTGTGAAATTGAATAAGCTTATTACAAAAGTAAGAAAGTCGTATGACACGTATGATTTTGCAGCGATTTATCATGCAATTAATAACTTCTGCACAATTGATTTGAGTGCGTTCTACCTTGATTTTGCTAAAGACGTCTTGTATATCGAAGCAGTAGATCAGCATGATCGTCGTAGCATCCAAACGGTTCTTTATGATACACTTTTAGCGTTAACAAAACTTGTTGCGCCGATTTTAACACATACGGCTGACGAGGTATGGGCACATATTCCGAATGCCAAAGAAGAAAGTGTTCAGCTTGTCGATATGCCAGAAGCACGTCAAATGGCCGATGCAGCTGAGCTTGAAAAGAAATGGGATGCTTTCCTTTTACTTCGTGACGATGTGTTAAAAGCGCTTGAAACAGCCCGTAATGAAAAAGTGATTGGAAAATCATTGACGGCAAAACTTGTTCTTTATCCAAATGCTGAAACGAAAGCCTTGCTTGACTCCATTGAAGAAAATGTGAAGCAACTGTTTATCGTTTCTGATTTAGAAATTGCAGGCGACAAAGCAGAAGCGCCGGAACATGCTCAAACATTTGAGCGTACGGCTATCGTTGTGGAAAAAGCAGATGGAGAAACATGTGAGCGTTGTTGGGTTGTAACAACACACATTGGCGAAGATGCTGACCATCCGACATTATGCCCACGCTGTGCAGATGTTGTGAAAAAGCATTACACCAATTAATCAAATAAATTGCAGTCAATCTCTTTAAAAAAGCGTCGTGGTTCATCCTTGTTCAACAAGAATGAACCTGGCGCTTTTTTTGAGTGGATTATTCCATTAGTCCATTCAAGTTACTAGGAGCCCCTACTTGGAAAATCTGAAGAAATTTAACAATGTCCCTGATAGATGGGGGGATTGACAATAGGTAAAAGTTGTGAGTCAAAGATACGGAGAAGGCGGATAAAATATAGGTACCATTTCAAAGAAAGTGAACATGGCAATCGTTCTTCACACTACCGATCTCAAAGGAGGCAAAATCATGCAGCATCATTCTTATTCAAGCATTAAAGCAGAGTTGGAAATGATGAGAACCGAATTGGAGTCTTCTTTAAAAAAGTATGAGGCGCAGTATGATATGTATGTACAAGAGAAACAGGGAAGTGTCGTCCAATATGTAAAAGAAGATTTGGATGATGTAAACAGAGCATTGCTGAAAATTGATATAGGTGTATTTGGAATTGATGAACTGACAGGTGAAACGATTCCCTTAAAAAAATTGAAGGTGCTCCCTACAGCCAGAACCGAAAAAGACGTGTACTTTACTCGCTAACAGGCGATTACTGAAACAATCCCTTTAAATCGAACGCATATTTGTGCTAAAATGCATTAGGACATAGTCGTTCATTTCGTATGAGGGGGAACTAGCGTGCTTTATTATTTGATTGCTGTTTTTGTCATTCTTGTTGATCAAGTAACTAAGTGGATGGTTGTGAAGCAAATGGAGTTGGGAGAAAGCATTGAAATCATTCCTAATTTTCTTTATATGACTTCACACCGCAATCGAGGAGCTGCCTGGGGAATTTTGCAGGGGCAAATGTGGTTTTTCTACATTGTTACCGCGATTGTCATCATTGCACTGGTTTTTTATATTCGCCGTTTGAAACCGGAAGAAAGAATGCTTGGCATTGCTTTAGGCCTCATGCTTGGCGGGGCTATCGGAAACTTTATTGATCGGGTTTGGCGCAAAGAAGTAGTCGACTTTATCAATACATACATTTTTACGTATGATTTTCCAATTTTCAATGTAGCGGATTCCGCCCTAGTCATTGGAGTAGGACTGATCTTTGTCTTAACGTTATTTGAAGGAAAAACCACGAAGGAGAATACTTAATGGAAGTAATTGAATTGACCATTGACGAACAACATCAATCGGAGCGACTGGATAAAGTGTTATCGACGATTAACTCAGATTGGTCTCGAACACAAGTTCAGCAATGGATGAAAGATGGAGCAGTAAAAGTGAACGGGGCAACAGTAAAAGGAAATTATAAATGCAAAAGTGCTGATCATGTCGTAATTGAAATTCCAGAACCGGAAGCATTGGATGTGCTGCCGGAAGAAATGAATTTAGAAATTTATTACGAAGATCAAGATGTTTTAGTTGTTAACAAGCCGCGTGGGATGGTTGTTCATCCGGCACCAGGTCATACAACTGGTACATTAGTTAATGGATTAATGGCCCATTGCAAAGATTTATCAGGAATTAACGGGGTATTAAGACCGGGCATTGTCCATCGTATTGACAAAGATACATCTGGCTTGCTAATGGTGGCGAAAAATGATATGGCCCATGAGTCGCTTGTGAATCAACTTGTTCAAAAAACAGTAACAAGACGATATAAGGCAATTGTACATGGAGTCATTGCTCATGACCATGGAACGATTGATGCGCCGATTGGCCGTGACCGCCAGGACCGCCAAAGCATGACCGTTACAGATGAAAACAGTAAAGATGCGGTGACTCACTTTACGGTATTGAAACGATTTAAAGATTTTACGCTAGTGGAGTGTCAGTTGGAAACAGGGCGTACGCATCAAATCCGCGTTCATATGAAATACATCGGGTATCCGCTTGCGGGAGATCCAAAATATGGTCCGAAAAAGACGTTACCGCTTGAGGGACAGGCTCTTCATGCCGGGATTTTAGGCTTTACTCATCCGCGCACAGGAGAGTATAAGGAGTTTGAAGCACCTCTTCCGAAGGAATTTGAGGAGATACTTGATTTATTAGAAAAAAGAAGTTGACACAAACTACTATTCATGTGATAATGTGTCTAGTTGAATAAATGAACCTTTAAGAAATAGTCCCGTGAGGCTAAAAAGGAAACGGTTCGTATATACGAAAGGTATATACATGTGTAGAACAACTGTGCCCTCTTTCCCCTCAAGGTAAGAGGGTTTTTTAGTAGCCAAAAGACACGGCATAAAAAGCAAAAGAGGTGATAGTCATGAACTTAAAGGCAGTGATTCTAGATGAACAAGCCGTTCGACGTGCGTTAACACGTATCGCCCATGAAATTATTGAACGCAATAAGGGGATCGAACATTGCGTGCTTGTTGGAATTAAAACAAGAGGCATTTATTTAGCAAAGCGATTAGCAGAACGAATTGAACAAATTGAAGGAAAGCCAATCGCAGTTGGAGAGCTTGACATCACATTATACAGAGATGATTTATCAAAAGTAACCAACAATGAAGAACCGCTTGTCAAGGGCTCTGATATCCCGGTTGATATCAACAATCAAAAAGTGATTCTTGTAGACGATGTCCTATACACTGGCCGAACAGTGCGTGCTGGAATGGATGCTTTAATGGATATTGGACGACCTGGCCAAATTCAGCTCGCTGTACTAGTAGACAGAGGGCATCGAGAACTTCCAATTCGAGCCGATTATGTTGGAAAGAACATCCCGACAGCGAGCAGTGAAAAAATTGTTGTTCAATTAGCAGAAGTAGATGAAACAGATCAAGTCAGCATTTATGAAAATGAATAAGAAATCCTTTTAAAAGTGGTCCCGTGAGGCTGCCAAAGGAACAGAGCGAATGTCCATGACACTCATCCAGTAGAGGAAGTGTACGGTCAGCTTGCTTATGTTACCCTCTTTGTGCCCTCACACGCATAAAGAGGGTTTTTTATGACTTCAAACGTCATGGAGAGGGGAAACAATAATGAATACAAAACAAAATATTGTCTTAGATGTGTTAGATAAACCAAAATCATCCCAATGGCTCATTTTAAGCCTTCAGCACTTGTTTGCCATGTTTGGAGCCACCATTCTCGTTCCATACTTAACAAAATTAGATCCGGCTGTTGCGTTAATCGCAAGCGGACTTGGCACATTGGCCTTCCTGCTCATTACAAAAGGAAGGGTGCCGGCTTACTTAGGTTCATCCTTCGCCTTCATTGCGCCAATTTTAGCGGCACAAGCTTCTGGAGGCCCTGGAGCTGCAATGCTTGGAAGCTTCCTATCAGGACTTGTTTACGGAATCGTCGCATTAGTGATTAAAAAAACAGGCATTAACTGGCTTATGAAACTTCTTCCAGCGATTGTAGTTGGCCCAGTTATTATCGTAATTGGTCTTAGTCTTGCGAATGTAGCGGTCGGAATGGCGATGAATGACGCAGAAGGAAATTACAGCACAGTCCACTTAGTAACGGCGCTTGTCACATTAGGAATTGTGATTATCGCTTCAACATACTTCAAAGGATTTGCCGGATTAATTCCGGTTCTGCTCGGAATCATTGGAGGCAGCGTGTTTGCTTACACGCAAGGAATTATGGATTTATCAAAAGTAAAAGAAGCAGCATGGTTGGAAGTACCGAACTTTTACATCCCTTTCGTCTCATACACACCAGAATGGTCATGGAGCATTGTCATGCTGATGGTGCCAGTGGCAATTGTAACTTTATCGGAACATATTGGTCACTTGCTTGTTCTGAATAAAATTGTTGAGCGTGATTATATCGAAAACCCAGGATTGCACCGTACCATCTTAGGTGACGGCGTAGCGACAATGATTGCGGCTTTGATTGGCGGACCACCGAATACGACATACGGTGAAAACATCGGTGTCTTAGCGATTACGAGAGTGTTCAGTGTCTTTGTTATCGGAGGAGCAGCAGTGATTGCCATCACATTTGGCTTCATCGGGAAAATTACCGCACTGATTTCGAGTGTGCCTACAGCCGTTATGGGTGGGGTATCAATCCTGCTGTTCGGGATTATCGCTTCTTCCGGTCTGCGCATGATGGTAGAAGCAAACACAGATTTCGGTGATAAGCGAAACCTTGTGATTGCATCAGTTATCCTGGTGTTAGGAATTGGAGGCGCGTCACTGCACCTTTCTGAACAGATTCATCTTGAAGGAATGGCCTTGGCAGCAATCATCGGAGTGATTTTGAACCTTGTCCTTCCGCATGAAAAAGCGAAAAATACAAGTGAACATGAATCAGCCGGCACGAATGAGCCGAAAACATATGCTTCATAAGAACACCTTTTAATAAAGTCCAGAGAGGCTTGGAAGGGTGAGCGAAGGTGAGCGGATCTGTATGCTACAAAGCATACCTCTGCTCTGCTTTGTCACACCCTTTCCAGTCCCGGAAAGGGTTTTTTTATGGCGAAAATTCAAAAGGGGGAACGAAAATGAATCACTTACTAACCGTTTCATCATTAACAGTGGATGAAATCACCCAGTTATTAAATCAAGCGGAACATTACAGACAAGGGCAGATGATATCGGAGCCAAGTGAGAAAATGTTTGTGGCCAACTTATTTTTTGAGCCGAGCACAAGAACGAAAAGCAGCTTTGAAATAGCTGAACGAAGACTTGGGTTGGACGTGATTCCTTTTGAAGTATCAACATCAAGTGTCCAAAAAGGCGAAACGCTTTATGACACAATTGAGACGCTTGCGGCAATAGGAGTAAACGCGGTCGTCATCCGCCACCCTCAAGATGCGTATTACCAAGAACTGATGGGAAAAGTATCGATTCCCATTTTAAATGCAGGGGACGGGTGCGGTCAGCATCCTACTCAATGTTTACTTGATTTAATGACGATTCGCCAAGAGTTTGGAACATTTAAAGGATTAAAAGTGGCCATTGTCGGAGATGTCCGTCACAGCCGGGTGGCTCGCTCCAATGCAGAAATGCTCACAAAGCTTGGTGCAGAGGTCTACTTATCAGGTCCGAAAGAATGGCATGATGAAACAATGACGTTTGGAACATACGTTGATATAGATGAAGCTGTCCGGCAAGCGGATGTCGTGATGCTGTTAAGAATCCAATTTGAGCGTCATGGCAAGCAATCAGAGGCGGCGGATGACTATCACTTACGCTATGGGTTGACAATTGAGCGTGAAAAACAAATGAAGCCTGGAAGTATTATCCTTCATCCGGCTCCTGTGAATAGAGGAGTGGAAATAGCGGATGAGCTGGTCGAATGTAAACGCTCAAGGATTTTTAAGCAAATGCAAAATGGAGTTTACGTTCGCATGGCGGTATTGGCAAGAGCATTACATATAAATGAAAGGGGAATGGACAATGGCAATTTTAATCAAAAATGGCATGTGGCTCAATAAACAAGGGGAACTTGAACAAATAGATATCAAGGTAGTTGGAAATGAGATAGCTGCAATGGGTTCCGATTTAGTAGCAAACGAGTCAGATGACATCATTGATGCAAATGGTAAGTTCATTGCTCCTGGCTTTATCGACGTACACGTCCACTTGAGAGAACCGGGCGGAGAACATAAAGAAACGATTGAAACAGGAACGCTGGCGGCGGCAAAAGGCGGTTTTACAACAATCGCGGCAATGCCGAATACAAGACCGGTACCAGATACGAAAGAACAGATGGAATGGTTACAGCAACGAATAACAGAAACGGCACATGTGCGTGTATTGCCGTATGGATCCATTACAATGAGGCAGGCAGGAAAAGAACGAACAAACTTTGAGCAATTAAAAGCAGCAGGAGCATTCGCTTTTACAGATGACGGTGTAGGGGTTCAGTCATCTGCTATGATGCTTGAGGCAATGAAGGAAGCGGCGAAACTGGATATGCCAATTGTCGCCCACTGTGAAGACAATGAATTGATTAATAAAGGCTGTGTACATGACGGAGAGTTTGCGAAGCAGCATGGGGTGAGAGGGATTCCATCCATTTGTGAATCATTGCAAATTGCAAGAGATGTACTATTAGCAGAAGCGGCCGATTGCCATTATCACGTCTGCCATGTGAGCACGAAAGAATCTGTCCGCGTCATCCGTGATGCGAAAAAAGCCGGCATTCGTGTGACAGCAGAAGTAACGCCGCATCACTTACTATTAAGTGAAGAAGATATTCCAGGATTAGATCCAAACTTTAAAATGAATCCACCATTAAGAGCGCAAGAAGATCAACAAGCGTTGATTGAAGGATTGCTAGACGGCACCATTGATTTCATCGCAACAGATCACGCTCCGCACACAGCAGAGGAAAAAGCAGAAGGAATGGAGCTTGCTCCGTTCGGGATTGTCGGCTTAGAAACAGCGTTCCCGCTTATGTACACAAACTTTGTTCAAAAAGGCATTTGCAGCTTAGCACAGCTTGTTAACTGGATGACAAGCAAACCAGCGCATACATTCGGCTTATCATTAGGCCATCTAGAAGTTGGCAGCGCAGCTGATCTTACGATTATCGATTTGGAGCAGGAAGAAAACATTGACCCGGCAAACTTTGCATCAAAAGGGAAAAACACGCCGTTTACGGACTGGGCTTGCAAAGGTTGGCCAGTCATGACATTTGTAGATGGAAAATGCGTATGGGAGAAAGGGAGTGTAACGGTATGAAGCGTCAACTCATTTTAGAAGATGGTACCGTATTTGTAGGAAAAAGATTTGGAAGTGACACTGGATTAACAGGAGAGGTTGTCTTTAATACAGGAATGACAGGCTATCAGGAGATTTTATCAGATCCTTCTTATTGCGGACAAATCGTGACGTTAACATATCCGTTAATCGGCAACTACGGTATTAACCGCGATGATTTTGAATCAATCGAGCCGGCAGTAAACGGCTTAATCGTGAAAGAATATTGCGAAGTTCCATCGAACTTCCGCAGTTCCATGACCTTGGATGAATTTTTAAAACAAAAAAATATTCCTGGATTAGCGGGAATCGATACGAGAAAGCTGACAAGAAAAATTCGCGAATACGGTACGCTAAAAGGAAAAATGTGCAGCATGGATGTAAATGTAGAGGAAGTCGTGGATTCGTTAAAAGCAACTGTTTTGCCAACGAATCAAGTTCAGCAAGTGTCGACAAAACGAGCTTATCCAAGCCCAGGGCGCGGGCAGAAAGTAGTACTTGTCGACTTCGGAATGAAGCACGGCATTTTACGGGAACTCACGCTGCGTAATTGCGATGTCATCGTCGTTCCACATCATACAACAGCAGATGAGATTTTACAGTTAAATCCTGACGGCATTATGTTAAGCAATGGACCTGGAGATCCAAAAGATGTGCCAGAAGCTATCCAGATGATTCAAGGAGTATTAGGGAAAGTTCCGTTGTTTGGAATTTGCTTAGGGCATCAGCTTTTTGCCCTCGCTTGCGGAGCAGATACGGAGAAAATGAAGTTCGGTCATCGCGGATCGAATCATCCGGTTAAAGAATTAGCGACAAACCGAGTGGCGCTGACCTCACAAAACCATGGTTACACAGTACGTGAGGAGTCATTAGCGGAAACAGGATTGTCTGTGACGCATGTGGCCTTGAATGATGGTACGGTAGAAGGCTTGAAGCATGATACATATGCTGCTTTCACAGTTCAATATCACCCTGAAGCATCACCAGGACCAGAGGATGCGAACTATTTATTTGATCGCTTTATCGAATTGATGGAAACAAACAAGAAAGTGGGGAATGAGTTATGCCAAAACGCTTAGACATTAAAACCATTTTAGTTATCGGATCAGGACCAATCGTCATCGGGCAAGCAGCAGAATTTGATTATGCAGGTACGCAAGCATGTATCGCTTTAAAAGAAGAAGGATACAAAGTCATTTTGGTGAATTCAAACCCAGCGACAATTATGACGGATTCTGAAATTGCTGACAAAGTCTATATTGAGCCGCTTACTCCTGAATTTGTGACATCGATCATTCGAAAAGAGCGTCCAGATGCACTTTTGCCGACATTAGGCGGGCAAACAGGGTTGAATCTTGCGGTGGAATTGGCAAAATCAGGCGTATTAGAAGAGCTTGGCGTTGAAATTTTAGGAACGAAATTAAGCGCGATTGAACAGGCGGAAGACCGTGATTTGTTCCGCACGTTAATGAATGAATTAAAGGAACCGGTGCCGCCGAGCGCAATTATTCATAATTTAGAAGAAGCGTACGCATTCGTTGAAGAAATCGGGTATCCGGTTATCGTCCGCCCTGCTTATACGCTTGGAGGAACAGGCGGTGGAATTTGTGAAAATGAAGAAGAACTAATCGAAATTGTTACAAGCGGGTTAAAGCACAGCCCGGTGACACAATGTTTACTTGAAAAAAGCATCGCCGGCTTTAAGGAAATTGAATATGAAGTAATGCGTGACAGCAATGATAATGCAATTGTTGTTTGTAACATGGAAAACATCGACCCAGTTGGCGTACATACAGGTGATTCCATTGTCGTCGCGCCGAGCCAAACGCTTAGTGACCGAGAATATCAATTATTGCGCAATGCCTCATTAAAAATCATTCGCGCGTTGAAAATTGAAGGTGGATGTAACGTGCAGCTTGCATTAGATCCATATAGCTTCAACTACTACATTATTGAAGTAAACCCGCGTGTAAGCCGTTCGTCGGCACTGGCATCAAAGGCAACAGGCTATCCAATTGCAAAGCTTGCGGCAAAAATCGCAGTAGGATTAACGCTAGATGAAATGATGAACCCGGTAACAGGGAAAACGTATGCATCGTTTGAGCCGGCACTCGATTACGTGGTCAGCAAAATTCCGCGCTGGCCGTTTGATAAATTTGAGTCGGCTAACCGTAAATTAGGTACGCAAATGAAGGCGACAGGGGAAGTTATGGCAATCGGCCGCACGCTCGAGGAATCACTTTTAAAAGCGGTTCGTTCATTAGAAGCAAAAGTGTACCATTTAGAACTGAAAGATGCTGATCAAATTAGTGCAGAATTGCTTGAAAAGCGCATTCGGGTTGCTGGAGATGAGCGGTTGTTTTACCTCGGAGAAGCAATTAGACGCGGCATTAGCATTCAAACGCTGTATGAATGGAGTAAAATTGATCTTTTCTTCCTAGTGAAAATGGAAAACATCGTGAAATTTGAAGAAGTACTCAAAAAAGCAGTCGGTCAGGCAGATGTATTACAAGAAGCGAAAGAGATGGGCTTTTCGGATAAAACGATTGCGAAGCTTTGGAGTATGAGTGAACGTGAAGTGTATGATTACCGTAAGCAGCACGGCATTGTGCCGGTTTATAAAACCGTTGATACGTGTGCAGCAGAGTTTGAATCAGAAACACCTTATTTCTACGGAACGTACGAAGAGGAAAATGAATCGATTGTCACAGATAAAAAGAGCGTAATTGTTCTTGGTTCCGGTCCGATTCGCATCGGTCAAGGTGTCGAGTTTGACTATGCAACGGTTCATAGCGTATGGGCGATTCGTGAAGCGGGCTATGAAGCCATCATTATTAACAACAACCCTGAAACGGTATCAACAGACTTCAGCATTTCTGACAAGTTGTACTTTGAGCCGTTAACCGTTGAAGATGTGATGCACATTATTGAATTGGAGAAGCCTTACGGCGTTGTCGTTCAGTTTGGCGGTCAAACAGCTATCAACTTAGCGGAAGAACTATCAAACCGCGGTGTGCGTATTCTTGGCACATCTCTTGAAAGCTTAGACAAAGCAGAAAACCGTGATAAATTTGAGAAAATGCTTGTAGAACTTGGTGTTCCGCAGCCGCTTGGAAAAACGGCTACTTCTGTTGAGCAGGCCGTTAAAATTGCCGAAAATATCGGTTATCCCGTATTAGTTCGACCATCCTATGTGTTGGGCGGCCGTGCGATGGAAATTGTTTATAAAACCGAAGAGCTTCTTCATTACATGGAACACGCGGTAGAAGCGAACCCGGATCATCCGGTGTTAATTGACCGCTATTTAACAGGAAAAGAAATTGAGGTAGACGCCATTTCTGATGGAGAAAACGTGTATATCCCAGGCATTATGGAGCATATCGAACGGGCAGGTGTTCACTCTGGTGATTCGATTGCGGTGTATCCGCCTCAAACCTTGTCGACGGAGATTAAAGATAAAATTGTCGATTACACGATTCGCCTTGCAAAAGGCTTGAAAATCATCGGCTTGCTGAACATCCAGTTTGTCCTCTCAGAAGGGGAAGTGTATGTACTCGAAGTGAACCCAAGATCAAGCCGTACTGTACCGTTTTTAAGTAAGATTACAAGAATTCCGATGGCGAACATTGCGACAAAGGTTATTTTAGGAGCGAAACTGCCGGACTTCGGCTATGAAACAGGGATCCACCCAGAAGAAGAAGGGGTGTACGTGAAAGCACCGGTCTTCTCATTTGCGAAATTAAGAAGAGTCGACATTACATTAGGCCCTGAAATGAAATCGACAGGGGAAGTAATGGGGCAAGATACGACGCTTGAAAAAGCTTTATATAAAGCGTTGATTGGTTCCGGTATCTCCATCCAGCCTTACGGTTCCGTTCTGATTACAGTGGCAGACAAAGATAAAGCGGAAGCAATCAAACTAGCGAAACGCTTCAACAATATTGGTTATCACATTTTAGCAACAGAAGGAACAGCAGCCGTGTTTGAAAAAGAAGGAGTTCCGACAAAAGTTGTGAATAAAATTGGTGAAGATGAAGAGAACTTGCTTCAAACAATTCGTAAAGGAGAAGCGCAACTTGTTATTAATACATTAACAAAAGGAAAGCAGCCTGCGCGTGACGGCTTCAAAATTAGACGTGAAGCAGTAGAAAACGGAATTCCGTGCTTAACCTCACTAGATACAGCAGTAGCGATTTTACAAGTGCTTGAAACGATGGGCTTCCATACAGCCCCAATGCGTAAAGCTGAAACAACACGTGAGGTGGTGTCTTCATGAGAAAAACGGAACTAATGGAGATTGTCGAGCAAAAAAACATTGCGCGCCATATTTACGAGTTGACCTTAACGGGTCAACTCGTTACCCAAATGAACGAGCCTGGTCAATTTGTGCATATACGTGTAAACGATGATTATTTTCCGACGTTAAGACGTCCTATCAGCATCTCCTCCATTGATCGGGAAAAGCAGCAGTTTACGATGATTTACCGTGCTGAAGGAGCGGGCACGAAAAAGCTGGCTGAAAAGAAGCCGGGTGATAAGGTGGACGTGCTAGGTCCTTTAGGAAACGGATTTCCGACAGATACGATGACAAAGCAGGAAACGGCTTTGCTTGTTGGCGGAGGGATTGGTGTCCCACCCCTTTATGAACTGTCACAGCGGTTAACGGCAAAAGGTGTGAACGTCATTCATGTATTAGGATTTCAATCGAGTGAAGATGCATTTTATGAAGAGAAGTTTGCAAGATTAGGAGAAACATATGTAGCAACGGTTGATGGAACGGCTGGGACAAAAGGATTTGTGACAGATGTTATCACCCAATACAATCTTCAGTTTGATACGTTATTTTCATGCGGCCCGACGCCAATGTTGAAGGCGCTTGAGCAGGCGTATTCGCATAAAAACGTATACTTATCGCTTGAAGAGCGAATGGGGTGCGGCATTGGAGCTTGTTTTGCCTGTGTGTGCCGTGTCGATGAGGCATCGGCTGCCTACAAAAAAGTATGCAGTGACGGACCAGTATTTAAAGGCGGGGAGGTAGTATTATGAGCATGTTAGCGATGGAGTTACCAGGATTATCGTTAAAAAATCCAATCATGCCGGCATCTGGCTGCTTCGGTTTTGGTCGTGAATATGCGCATTTTTATTCGCTTGATGTGCTTGGGGCGATTATGATTAAAGCAACAACAGATGAAGCGCGCTTTGGCAATCCAACACCGCGCGTCGCTGAAACACCCTCTGGCATGCTGAATGCGATCGGGCTACAAAACCCTGGTTTAACTAAAGTGATGAGTGAAGAACTTCCTTGGCTCAGCCAATACAATGTGCCAATCATTGCGAATGTAGCAGGGTCTTCTGTCGAAGAGTATGTTCACGTAACAAAAGAGATTTCAACGGTTGAGAATGTGAAAGCCATTGAATTAAATATTTCCTGTCCGAATGTGAAAAAAGGTGGCATTACATTCGGTGTTGATCCTCAAATTGCCGGCGATTTAACGAAAAAAGTAAAAGAAGTATCGTCTGTTCCTGTCTATGTAAAGTTGTCACCGAATGTCTCGAACATCGTGGAGATGGCAAAAGCGATTGAACAAGCGGGGGCAGATGGGTTAACGATGATTAACACATTGCTTGGGATGAGATTGGATTTAAAAACAGCAAAGCCGATTTTAGCAAATGGTACAGGAGGATTATCCGGTCCAGCCATTAAACCGGTGGCAATTCGAATGATTCACGAAGTCAGTCAACAAGTTCATATTCCGATTATTGGAATGGGTGGAATTACGAGTGCAGAAGACGTACTCGAATTTTTCTATGCAGGAGCAAGTGCGGTAGCGGTTGGGACAGCCAATTTTGTGGATCCGTATGTATGCCCGACCATTATTGAAGAGTTGCCTCGCGTGTTGGAAACATACGGGTATGAACACATCTCAGAGTGCATCGGAAGGAGCTGGAAACAACGTGAACAAGCCATTAATCATTGCTCTTGATTTTCCTGGCATTCAAGAAGTGAAGGGCTTTTTGAATGAATTTGAAGGAGAAAAGTTGTTTGTAAAAGTCGGAATGGAGCTGTTTTATCAAGAAGGTCTGGAAATTGTTACGTATTTAAAAGAGCAACAACATCAAATTTTCCTTGATTTAAAACTGCATGATATTCCTAATACAGTTAAGAACGGCATGAAGTCACTTGCTTCTTATGGCGTCGATCTGGTCAATGTTCACGCTCTTGGAGGGCAATCAATGATGGAAGCAGCGTTAGAAGGATTGGATGCCGGAACACCTGCTGGGCAGCACCGGCCGTTATGTATAGCCGTGACGCAGTTAACCAGTACATCGGAAACACAAATGCAGCAAGAGCAGTTAATCGAGCATAAGCTTCAAGAGGTTGTGCTTCACTATGCAGATTTAGCCAAAAAAAGCGGATTGGACGGTGTCGTTTGTTCAACACTTGAAGTTCCGATGATTCGCAGGCAAGCAGGAGATGCGTTCTTAACGGTAACGCCGGGCATTCGTCTTGCGAATCAAGGAGTAGACGATCAAGTGCGGGTGGCCACACCGGAAACGGCAAGAATAAATGGGACGAGTGCCATCGTTGTTGGCCGTGCCATTACCGCGGCTCAGCAGCCACTTGAAGCATATAAGCAAGTAAAACAACAATGGGAAGGTGTTCAAGTATGAAAAAAGAGATGGCAAAACATTTAATCGACATTAAAGCTGTTTGTTTAAGTCCGAATGAACCGTTCACTTGGGCATCAGGAATAAAGTCCCCCATTTATTGTGATAATCGTTTAACGTTATCCTACCCAGCTGTTCGTAAGGAAATTGCGAAAGGGCTCCAACATTTAATTCGAACGTATTTTGGAAACGCAGAATTGATTGCAGGGACAGCTACAGCTGGGATTCCGCATGCAGCATGGGTGAGTGAAGCACTTGAATTGCCGATGTGTTACGTGCGCAGTAAGGCGAAAGAACATGGACGGGGCAACCAAATTGAAGGAAAAGTGATGGAAGGTCAAAAAGTCGTTGTCGTTGAAGATTTAATTTCAACAGGCGGAAGCGTCATGACAGCGGTAGAGGCTTTAAGAGAAGCGGGATGTGAAGTCATCGGGGTTGTCTCTATCTTTACATATGAAATGGAACGAGCTACGGAATTGTTTAAGCAGGAAGGGATTAAAGCATTTTCATTGACGGACTACTCTTCCTTAATTGAAAAAGCGGTGGAACAAGGAACGATTCAAGAAGAAGACTACGCAAAATTAATAAAATGGCGTGAAAATCCGGCAGCAGAGGATTGGATGGTCTAAAAAACGGACATGGGCAAAATCAGCGCCCATGTCTATTTTTTTATGCTTGTGATATGTAATCTCTTTTGTTAACAAAAAATTAAAAAATGACTTTTTGCCTATTTGTTGACAGGGGGGAGATTGGAATCTATAATTCAGTTTGTGAACTCGTTGGTCAAAAATGACTTGATAGTACAAAGGGTAGTGAAAATGGATAGGCCTGTGCTTTAAAAGATGGGGAATTAACAACATAATAGAAAGATAGAGAAGGAGCGAGAAGGGTGAAGAATCGTTGGCCTTTAGTAATGATTGCGATGAGTTTGACGTTTACCTCTGCCGCGTGTTCGGCTAAAGAAGCAAGCGGGGCGAAGGAAGAGCAAACAGAAGCTAAAAATGTGGAAGTAACAGCGGTAAGTAAGGAGTCGTTAGATGCGATTTCCAATCTGTCAGGAACATTACAACCATATGATGAAACCATTTTGTCATTTGAGGTAGGCGGACGTATCGTTGATATGAGCGCAAATATTGGTGATTCCGTCAAAAAAGGAAGTGTGCTGACAAGACTCGATGCCGCTGAATATGAGCTTCAAGTAGAAAATGCGAATAAAACGATCCAACAGGCGCAAGCTGCGTTGAATTCTTCAGATGCGGCAATTCGAGCGGCAGATGTAGGTATTCAATCGGCGCAAGCTGGAGTGGCTTCTTCTGATGAGGCCATTAAATCGGCAGAAGCAAATATTAAAGCGGCCACTTCACGTATACATAGCGTGCAGGCAAGTTTGGATGAATTAAACAAAGGCGCGCGTGAGCAAGAAAAAACACAAGCGAAGCTTGCTGTCGACCGAGCGAAAAGCGTTTATAACAAAATCAACACAGATGCTGAACGTGTAAAAGGATTGTATCAAGAAGGACTTGTTTCGAAAAAGGAATATGAAGACATTCAGCTTCAGCTTTCAAATGCGAAAAAAGATGTAGAAAATGCAGAGCAAGCCTTATCTCTTATTTTAGAAGGAGCCACAGAAGAGCAACGACAGAAAGTGTACGCTTCATTAGAAGAAGCAGAAGCTGGCAAGGAGCAAGCTCAAGCTGGAAAAGGGCAATCACAGGCAGCAAAAGGGCAAGCGATTGCAGGGAAAGACCAAGCCATTGCGGCGAAAGACCAAGCCGTTGCTGCGAAAGGACAATCACAAGCTGCCTACGAACAGGCACTTGTTGGAAAAGAACAGGCGGAACTGTTATTGTCTAAAACTGCTCTGACGTCTCCAATTTCAGGCGTTGTCTTAGAAAAATTAGTGTCCACAGGGCAATTAGTCAATGCTGGAACAGCCGTCTATAAGATTGGACTCATGGATCAGTTAAAGGTGCTTCTTCCAGTTCCAGATAAAGATATTAACGAATGGCAGGTTGGTCAAGAGGTTAATGTCTTACTTCACGATCAAACAAGAAGAGGAAAAGTTAATAAAGTTTACCCACAAACAAATGCAGGAACAGGTACAATCAGCGTTGAGGTAATTATTCCAAATGAAAAGCTCGATTGGTTCCCTGGGCAAGTCGTAAAAGCAAGCCGTGTATCTTCTGATAACACAGGTATTCTTGTGCCGATTGAGGCTGTCATCAGCAATGGAGAAGAACCGTATGTCTTTAAGGAAGTGAAAGGGAAGGCTGTCAAAACAGTAGTAGAAACAGGCCAACTCATTAACAACAAAATTCATATCGTCAGCGGTTTAGAAGAAGGCGACAAAATTGTGACCCGCGGTGCCGACTTATTGTTTGAGGGGGATGCGCTGAAGGCTGCCGGAGGTAAGAGTCAATGATTGAATACCTCGTCAAGAAAAAGAAAATTACACTCTTATTCTTTTCTCTTATTGTCATCATCGGGATGCTGAGCTTTTTTCAGCTGCCGAAGCAGGAGATGCCCGATGTCATTTTGAAGCAAGCCATTGTCACAACGTCGTATCCTGGTGCGACACCGGAAAAAGTAGAACAAAATGTGACGAAGAAAATTGAACAGAAAATTAAAGAATTGCAAGGAATCGAGAAAATTACCTCGATATCTGCTAATGGACTGTCAACTATTACTATTTTTGCCGATGACGATGTTGATGCAAAGCAAAAGTGGGATGAGGTTCGTAAAAAAGTGCAGGATGCTGAAGCTGAGCTTCCTGCAGATGCAGACCAGCCAAATGTGAATGATGATTTAACAAAAGCCTTCATTCAATCGTTTGCTGTGTATGCCTCTTCACAAGAGGATGTTTACAAGCTGAATGATTTAATGGAGTCATGGAAAGATCAGCTTCGAACCATCCCATCTATTTCGGAAGTGACGATTAAAGGGATTCCGGAAGAAGAAATACGCATTGACATCGATGTGCAAAAAATGCAGCAATACGGCATTTCTTGGGGACAGCTCATGCAGGCTGTCCAAACGGAAAATGAGCGCGTTCCAATGGGGAAGCTCGACTATAACGAGCGTGAGTATCAGCTCATCATAAAAGAAACGCAGCAAGCTGAGAATTTAAATAAGGTTATTGTGTCAAGAACGCAAGAAGGATTTCCAATTTACTTAGAGGATGTAGGGTCGGCCGTTCTTACGCATGAAAAACCGAATTATTTGGCATATGTGAACGGAAAGCCGGCCGTAACGATTAGCGTGAGCGCGGAAACAGGAAGTGACGTTCCATCGGTCCATGAAAATGTGAATAACATGATGGATAGACTCGAAAAAACTCTTCCGAAATATGCGAAGCTTCAATCGTTGTACGCACAAAAAGACCGGGTTGATGAACTGTTTCATGATTTGTCTATTGAAACATCCATCGCAATTGGAGCGGTTCTATTAATTTGTACACTCGGTTTAAACATGATTACATCATCGGTTGTGGCACTTGCTATCCCGATTTCCATTGCGTCAGGTTTGTTGTTCCTTCCGTTTTTAGGGATTACATTAAACCAAATTACTATCATCGGTTTAATCATTGTGTTAGGGATTTTAGTGGATGATGCCGTCGTGGTAAATGATAACATCGAACGGAGATTAACGACGTTTGGTGAAAGTCCTTCTGTTGCGGCTGTTAAAGGAACAAAGGAAGTAGCGATTTCTATTATTACGGCGACATTGGCGACAATTGCTGCCTTTGCTCCGCTTATGTTTTTAAAAGGGGATATCGGTTCGTTCATTAAGCCGATTCCGACTGTTATTACATTAACGATGCTTGCATCAATGATTATGTCACTCACCATTATTCCTATTTTCCGTGAATGGTATGAAAAGCGAAATGGTCGTGCGCGTGTACAAGAAGGCGGCATGAAGCCTGCTGGACTATTAGGGAAACAAATTCAGACGCTTACTCGTCTTTACTCCGGTGTTCTGATGCCGAAAGTACTGAAACGTCCGCTGTTTACGGCGCTGATCGGTTTATCAATTGGGACGCTTGCTTATGGATTAGTGCCATTTACACCGGTTGAGCTGTTCCCAAGTGAAGATAAACCGAAATTCACGATTAAAGTGGAGATGCCTGTTGGAACATCACTTGAAGAAACGAACCGTCAAGTGACTGAAATTTCCGCATGGGTACAAAAGCAGCCGGGAGTTGAAAAAGTGACGGCAGCAGCAGGTAGTAATGCTCCCCAAGTATTCAGCAGCGTTGGAACATTACCAAGTCAAGGACCAGCGATTGGTCAGCTTGCCATTGTGGGAAACGAAGAAGAGATGGAACTGGAAACGACAGTTGAGGAATGGACGCAAAAATTCAAGGAAATGTATCCTGGGATTTCGGTCGTAGCGGAAGTGCCACAATCGGGACCACCTGTTGGAAAACCAGTATCGATTCGCCTCGTGGGTGAGGATTTAGGGAAACTCCGCTCGCTTTCTGAAGAAGTTAAAGCGGTTGTTGCAGCAACACCAGGAGCGTATGATGTTCAAGATAATCTAGGGATTGAACGATATGCGCTTGAGTTTGAAGTTAATAAACAATCCATGGATCAAAATCTTGTCAATTATACTGATTTGTCACGTACTCTCCGTTTAATTAGTGAAGGAGTGAACGTCAGCCAGTTCGATACAGGAACAGATACGCTGGATATTAAACTGTATTTGCAAAATGATAATGAGGACCCAACGGTTCTGTTTCAACAACTTAGTGTGACTAATGCAAGAGGAGAGCAGATTCCGTTAACGCAGCTTGGTGAGGTGAAGCCGTCGTTCTCGATTCAGCAAATTGCTCACTACAATTTAGTCCGTACGATTACAGTGGAAGCAGATGTGAAGGACCGAACAGCAACGGAAGTCATGGCGGAAATTGAAGGGAAGCTTGACACCGTGAATTTCCCGGAAGGCTATGCATGGGAAACAGGGGGAGAAACCTCTGAGCAAGCTGAAACCTTCATAGATTTAGGGAAGCTTTCCATTGTCGTTGTTTTCTTGATTATCGTGTTAATTACGATGCAGTTTAATTCATTATCACTTCCATTTATCATTATGACGACCGTTTATTTATCGACGGCGGGCGGGATTATTGGGCTATTCCTGACTAGAACGCCGCTCGGTTTCATGACGGTTATGGGAATTATTTCATTAGCAGGAGTGGTCGTGCGAAATGGAATTGTCTTAATTGAATTCATTGAAGAAGCGCGACATGAAGGGATGGAGTTGCGTGAAGCGGTCATTAAAGCAACTGAGGCCCGTTTCCGCCCAATTTTACTGACATCCTTGACGGCGATTGTTGGACTTCTGCCGCTTGCAATTCGAGGAGATGTTCTCTTTAAGCCGATGGCGGTTACGATTATTTCCGGACTGATTTTTTCTACCATCTTGACTTTATTGGTGGTACCATCTTTATATATGGTACTTGCTGCTTATAAAAATAAACGTCAAGAAAAGAAAACAAAAAGGCTATTGGCGAAAGAAAGTGAACTTTCCGTGTAAATAAAGGGGAAAATGTCCTAAAAGCCTTTTAAAGGTTTTTAGGACATTTTTGCTCTACAAGTAGGAATTAAAACGTGGGGAAGGAGGGAGATTAGATGGACGAGAAACAAACAGACATTATGCAAGCGGCTGTTCGCTTGTTTTCAGAGAAGGGTTATAACTCTACTTCGGTGGAGGAAATTGCGAAAGCAAGCGGTATGGCGAAAGGATCATTTTATAAGCATTTCAGTTCAAAAGAAGATTTAGTGTATCAAATTTGTGCGCTCATTCCGAAACGAATTGAAACAGAGCTGGTGAAAATATATGCAAAAGGTTATCACTCTCGTTACGAGAAGTTAGTGGATTTTCTGTCGATTTGTATTGAGGCGGTCCTTGCCAATCAACTTCATTTGCTTATGAGCATTTTTGATTTACCGTTATTTAAAAATCGAAAAATGAACGAAGCTGTTGAATGTACAATTAAGCAAATGAACACGTGGAATAAGGAATTTCTGCTTGATCTTTATGGTCCCGAAATCGAAGAGTATGTAGGTGATTTAATTTTTCTTTTGAAAGGCTGTATTATCGAGTATGTGCACACATCACAGCATCACGATTTAAATGTAGATGGAAAGAAGGCGGCTGTATTCATAGCGACGATGTTAAATATCGTCGTGAAAGGGTTGATGGAAGAAAAACCACAGCCATTCTTAACTATCGAAGCACTTGGCGGAGAGATGCAAGAGGGAGCGGAGAGCCCGCTGTTGAAAGCGCAAAAAATCCAGTTGCTGTTGAGACAGATGGAATATACCGTGAAAAGCTCGAAGGTAGATGCGGAAGAGGAATATTTACAAACATTGTCCTTACTTGGAGAAGAAAGTGCTAACAAAAAGCCGAAACCGTTCTTATTAAAAGCATTAATTGAGTATCTTGAGAAAGTACCAGAACTTCAGGAAGATTGTGCCAAGCTTAAAGAATTACTCAAGTTACAACAAATGAGCGCATAGCAAAAGAGGCCCTTTTGAATAGGGGCCTTTTTTGATTGGATGCTTAACAAGCTATGTTTTTATTTGTTGTTACGAAGTTTTAAAACAAGCTCTTCGCTTGGTGTTACGTAGACTGTTTGCTGGTTGTCATAAATAACGAAGCCTGGCTTGGAGCCACTCGGCTTTTTCACATGGCGAATTTTTGTGTAATCAACAGGCACAGCACTCGAACTTTTCGCTTTGCTAAAATAGGCAGCTAAATGGGCGGCTTCCAAAATCGTTTCATCTGAAGGTGTTTGACTTCGGATAACGACATGAGAACCAGGGATATCCTTCGTATGAAGCCAAATATCATCCCTTGCCGAAAGGCGGTTCGTTAAATATTCATTTTGTTTATTGTTTTTGCCAACTAAAATAGCGGTTCCATCGCTTGAGGTGTATTGTTCAAGCATCGGTTTTTGCGGTTTATTCTTTTTTGCCTGTTTGCCTTTTCGGTTTCGCACGTATCCTTCTTCGATAAGCTCTTCTCGAATCTCTGCGATATCTTTCGGAGAAGCGGACTCCATTTGCTGCATTAACCCTTCGAAATAGCGGATTTCGTCCATTGTTTTGTCAATTTGCTCTTCCACGATAGCTACAGAGTTTTTGGCTTTTTGATATTTTAGGAAATAGGCTTGCAAATTTTGGGACGGTGACTTTTGTGGATCGAGCGGGATGACAACCGTTCCGCCTGCCTCATCATAATAATTAATGACCTCTACTTCTTTGTCTCCTTGTTTTATGTTATACATATTGGCAGTAAGCAGTTCCCCGTATAATTGGTATTGTTGTGCTTTTTCCGCATCTTTTAAAGTTTGTTCCAGCTTTTTAACTTTCTTTTCATTCTTTTTTGTTTCGTTTGAGATGAACTGCAGCAAATCATTCGCCTGCTGTTTGACTCGATCGCGTTCAGCTTTTCCATAATAAAAGCGGTCGAGAAGTTCACTCAATGTACTGAATGTTTGAATGTCGCCGTTTAAGTGCGAGAGTGGAATCATGTAAAAAGAGTCTTTTCCTGCACTTGTCATTAAGGACGGCTTAAATGATTGTTCTTTAATAGAAGTCATCATCTTTATGAACGCTTTTGGCAGTGAACTTCGATTTGCGATCCCTGCATGATGAACGATTTCATTTGCTAGAAGCGGTGAAATGCCTTCAAATGCTTGAACAAGCTGTCCAGCCAACTTGCCGCTATTAAAATCAAGCTTCTTTAAAATCGTGTCTTCCTCTGCTGTAAATGGATTGGTTTTTCCTTGCTGTGGCGGAAGAACGTATGGGTGGCCAGGTAAAATTGTTCGGTGGCGGTTCAATGACATCGGAATATGTTTTACGCTGTCCATGATGATGTTCTTCTCTTTATCGACAAGGACAATGTTACTGTGGCGCCCCATAATTTCAATGATTAGTTGCTTTTCAATTAGGTCGCCAATTTCGTTGCGGCCTTTTGTTTCAATAATTAAAATACGATCCAATTCATGCTGCTCCACTTTTTCGATGATGCTTCCTTCTAAATGTTTTCGAAGGAGCATACAAAACATTGGTGGTTCAGCTGGATTATCGTACGCCTCATTTGTAAAGTGTACGCGTGCATAACTCGGATGAGCTGAAATTAACAGCTTTCGATTCACACCTTTTGCCCGTACTTGAAAAATCAGCTCATTCGGAAATGGCTGGTGAATTTTATTAATGCGTCCTGTTTCAAGGTTCGCTTTCAGCTCTTGCAGCATCGCATATGTAAACATCCCATCAAACGACATATCTTTCCCTTCCTTTCACAAAGCGCTTAGAGCGTCATGCCTCCAAACACTGTATTAAAAGTATAGCATGTTTTAGGACGAGTCTGAATAAGCTTACGATATAGAGAATGAAGGTAAAGGGTGTGGAGAAATGGCATGAAGTGGTATGAACTGAGTGAAAAAGCCGTACTACAAATGACGAGAACGACAAAAGAAGAAGGGTTATCAACAAAGGAAGCGAAAGAAAAGCAAAAAAACGATGGAATGAACGAACTTCAAGAAGCTGAAAAACAGTCAGCTTTACTTTTGTTTCTTGAGCAATTTAAAGATTTTATGGTGCTTGTGCTTCTCGCTGCCACTTTAATTTCGGGTCTGCTTGGAGAGTACATTGATGCCATTGCGATTATTGCGATTGTCATCATTAACGGTTTTTTAGGCTTCTTTCAGGAAAGGCGGGCAGAAAAATCGCTGGATGCGTTAAAAGAATTATCCGCTCCGCAAGTCATGGCGCTCAGAGATCATGAGTGGATTCGCATCCCGTCAAAAGAGCTTGTGGCAGGAGACATCATTAAGTTTACGAGTGGGGATCGCATCGGAGCGGATATTCGCATTTTAGAAGCGAAAAGTCTCGAAATTGAAGAATCGGCATTAACCGGAGAATCGCTGCCTGTACCAAAACAAACGTCGCCATTAACGGGGCAGGACGTACCGCTTGGTGATCAAAGTAATATGGCGTTTATGGGAACGCTCGTTACAAGAGGAAATGGAATAGGTGTAGTTGTAGGAACAGGAATGAATACGGCGATGGGACAGATTGCCAATCTTTTGCAAAATGCGGAGGCGGTCACAACACCGCTTCAACGAAAGCTTCAGCAGCTAGGAAAAATTTTAATCATTGTTGCATTGCTATTGACTGTACTTGTTGTCGGAATTGGTGTCATTCAAGGGCACGCTTTATATGAAATGTTTTTGGCTGGTGTATCGTTAGCGGTCGCTGCCATTCCTGAAGGACTTCCGGCCATCGTGACGGTTGCTTTATCTCTCGGTGTGCAGCGTATGATTAAACAAAAGGCCATTGTCCGGAAGCTGCCAGCTGTTGAAACGCTAGGGTGCGCTTCGGTCATTTGTTCCGATAAAACGGGGACGATGACACAAAACAAAATGACTGTTACGCATATTTGGTCAGGAGGGCGTACGTGGAATGTAAGTGGAACGGGCTATCATCCTCACGGTCAATTTTATTTAGGTGAAAAAGAAGTGGAACCGGGGCAGTTTAAACCACTTCAGCAATTATTGCTTTTTGGGGTGCTATGTAATCAAACGACGTTATTGAAAAAAGAAACAGAATACGCGGTTGATGGAGATCCGACAGAGGCTGCTCTGCTTGTGGCTGCTATGAAAGCTGGATTTAATCGGGATGCTGCTTTGGAGCAATTTGAAATCATTCAAGAATTTCCGTTTGATTCAACGAGGAAAATGATGAGTGTGGTCGTCATGGATAAAAAGAATGGAAAACGTTATGTGGTGACAAAAGGGGCACCGGATGTGTTGCTGACCAATAGTGCTAATATTTTATGGGATAACAAATTACAGCCCATGTCAGCCTCAATGAACAGCGAGGTCAAAAGAGCCATCAATCAGCTGGCAAGTCAAGCGTTAAGGACCATTGCTATCGCCTATCGTCAGGTAACTAATGAGACGTTTCAAAGCGAACGCGAGGCAGAGCGTGATCTTGTTATGATTGGTTTGCAAGGAATGATCGATCCGCCAAGACCTGAGGTGAAAGAAGCGGTCAAGGAATGCCGAGATGCAGGAATCAAAACGGTGATGATTACAGGAGACCATGTCATTACGGCAAAAGCGATTGCTGCTCAGTTAGGCATTTTAAAGTCGGGTGGAAAAGTATTGGACGGGACGACTCTATCAACGATGAGTGCAGATGAGTTAGAAGAGGTAGTAGACGATGTGTATGTATATGCCCGCGTATCGCCTGAACATAAGCTGAAAATTGTGAAGGCGCTGCAGGCAAAGGGGCATGTTGTTGCCATGACAGGAGATGGCGTGAATGATGCTCCTGCTATTAAAGCGGCGGATATCGGCATTTCCATGGGAATAACCGGAACAGATGTAGCAAAGGAAGCGTCTGCGCTTGTGTTGCTTGATGATAATTTTGCGACAATTAAAGCAGCAATTAAAGAAGGACGAAACATTTACGAAAACATTCGGAAATTTATCCGTTATTTGCTCGCTTCTAACGTCGGTGAAATTTTAGTTATGTTGTTTGCGATGATTTTGGCCCTTCCGCTTCCGTTAGTCCCTATCCAAATTTTATGGGTTAACTTGGTGACGGATGGTCTTCCAGCAATGGCGCTCGGTCTTGATCAACCTGAAGAAAATGTGATGAAGCGCAAGCCGCGCCATCCAAAAGAAGGAGTTTTCGCGAGAGGGCTCGGATGGAAAGTAATTAGCCGAGGCTTTTTGATTGGAATTGCGACATTAGCAGCCTTTATGATTGTATATGACAATACGCCGGCAAATTTAGAGTATGCTCAAACCATTGCGTTTGCGACGCTTGTTATGGCTCAGCTCATCCATGTGTTTGATTGCCGAAGCGATAAGTCGATTTTTGATAGAAATCCATTTGAAAACCTGTATTTGGTCGGTGCGGTATTGTCGTCTATTTTATTAATGCTCATTGTTATTTACTATCCACCGTTGCAGCCAATTTTCCATACGATGCCGATTATGCCGAGGGAGTGGCTCATTATTCTCGGGATGGCCAGCGTTCCAACTTTTTTATTGGCGGGTTCACTTTTAACAAGAAAAACGACTTGAACTGTGATATAATGCAAAAGGTGATAGAATCCAATTCTATGACCTTTTCTTTTGCTTTCTTTTCATAACTATTTTTTGTAAGATATGTACATAGTGGATGTGATAACATGGTTTATAGCATGACAGGCTTTGGCAGGGGAAAAGCTGAATCCGAGCAATATACGGTGACGGTTGAAATGAAATCGGTCAATCATCGTTTTTGCGAGATGGTTATTCGGATGCCTAGACAATTGCTTGAAATGGAAGATAAAATGAAAAAGCTCATTCAAACTTACATAGAACGCGGGCGAATTGAAGTTTTTGTTACGATATCAGGAGAAGGCACGGCAAGGAAAAAAGTCCAAATCGATCGTCCGTTATTGGAAGAATATATCCATCATTTACGGCAAGTGAAACAGGAGTATGGACTAGAAGGGGACGTTCATGTTCGAGATGTGCTCAAAATGTCCGACGTGCTAACGACGATAGAGGAAGAAAAACAACATGATTCCCTTTACGAGCTTGTTCTGTTAGCGGCAGAGCGAGCAGCGGAGCAACTTGTGGAAATGAGGCGGCTGGAAGGGACAAAACTGGCTGGAGACGTTCTTGGTCAGCTGGAGTCGATAAAAAATGCGCGTGAACAAATCGTCTTACTGGCCCCGCAGGTGGTGGAACAATACCGAAACCGTCTGCAAAAAAGACTGGCTGATTTGACTGGCGGCACAGTAGATGAACAAAGGGTACTAACAGAAGCAGCTATGTTTGCAGATAAAGCTGATATTAATGAAGAACTAACAAGAATTGAGAGTCATCTGTATCAGTTCATTCAAACGCTCGATAAAAAGGGTGTAGTAGGCCGCAAGCTCGATTTCCTTGTTCAGGAGCTGAACCGTGAAATGAACACAATCGGAGCAAAAGCGAACAACGGGGAAATTGCCCAGTTAGTCGTCGAAATGAAAACCGCTCTGGAGCGAATTAAAGAGCAAGTGCAAAATATCGAATAATGTAACAGGGGTTAGGCTGCCGTCAAGACGGTTAAAATATAACCCATTAGGAGGCTTGTAGATGAGCGGCAAGTTGATTAATATAGGGTTTGGAAATTTTATTTCATCGCATCGTATTATTTCGGTCGTCCATCCTGATTCTGCGCCCATTAAGCGAATGGTTCAAGATGCGAAAGAACGAGGTACGTTAATTGATGCGACATTGGGAAGGAAAACGAGATCGGTTGTGATTATGGACAGCGACCATGTTATTTTGGCACCTGTCCAGCCAGAAACGGTATCGCATCGAATTGCCAATAAAGAGGAATTATTATCAGAAGGGTAGGTCATCTGTATACAATGAGAGAAAGAGGACTATTAATTGTTCTTTCAGGACCGTCGGGTGTAGGAAAGGGCACAGTGCGCAAAGCATTATTTGCACAAGAAGATACGAATTTCGAATACTCTATTTCAGCGACAACAAGATTGCCGCGTGAGGGAGAAGTAGACGGAGTTGATTACTTATTTAAAAGCCGTGAAGAATTCGAAATGATGATTAAAGAAAATAAATTACTCGAGTGGGCAGAATATGTAGGGAATTACTACGGAACACCAGTTGAGTATGTAGAAAAAACATTGGCAGAGGGCAAGGATGTGTTCCTTGAGATTGAAGTGCAAGGAGCTATTCAAGTGAAACAGGCCTTTTCTGAAGGATTATTTATTTTCTTAGCGCCGCCAAGCCTTTCTGAGCTGAAAAGTCGGATTGTAAATCGTGGAACAGAAAGCGAAGAGCTAATCAATAATCGCATGAAAGTGGCGAAGGAAGAAATTGATATGATGGACGCGTATGATTATGTCGTGGAAAATGACACGGTGGAAAATGCTTGCGACCGAATTAAAGCGATTGTTACGGCAGAACATTGTCGACGTGACCGCGTGTCTGCGCGTTATAAAAGAATGCTGGAGGTAGAATAATTTATGCTATACCCATCAATTGATTCATTAATGAAAAAGCTAGATTCAAAATATACGCTTGTGACAGTGGCGGCAAAGCGTGCGCGTCAACTTCAAGTAAAAGATGATTTGATGATTGAAAAGCCAGTATCCCATAAATACGTGGGTAAAGCGTTAGAAGAAATTGACGCAGAATTACTGCATTATCGAAAAGTAGAAAAGCAGGATAGCAAAGGCGCTGCTTTGGAGGAATAGTTACGATGAAAAAAATAACAACCTGTTGCAGGTTGTTATTTTTTTCAATGCAAATATGGTACGATGCATGAAGCATAGATGAGATTGATTGGAATAGGTGGGAGAAGAAATGGTAAAGGGAAAACGGGTTTTATTATGTGTAACAGGCGGCATTGCGGTTTATAAGGCAGCTGCGTTAACGAGTAAGCTTGTTCAGGCAGGGTTTGAAGTCAAAGTGATGATGACAAAATCAGCCGGTGAATTCGTCACGCCGCTTACTTTTCAAGCACTTTCAAGAAACCCCGTTTATACGGATACGTTTGATGAAAAAAATCCAGCTGTCATTGCTCATATCGACCTTGCAGATTGGGCTGATTTAATTCTTGTCGCTCCAGCTACGGCCAATATGATTGGCAAGCTGGCCAATGGTATTGCCGATGACATGATTTCCACAACCTTGCTTGCAGCAACAGCCAAAGTCTGGATTGCGCCTGCGATGAATGTGCATATGTATGACCATCCGGCTGTCAAACGAAACATCGAAACCCTTGCGTCATTCGGTTATGAATTTGTGGAACCGTCAGAAGGCTATTTAGCATGCGGGTATGTTGGAAAAGGGAGATTGGAAGAGCCGGAGAAAATTACTGAGCTTATTCGTGCTTATTTTGAAACGACTCAGCCACAACCGTTCAAAGGGAAACACATACTAATTACCGCAGGTCCGACAAGGGAAAAGGTAGACCCAGTCCGCTTCTTCACAAATCACTCAACGGGAAAAATGGGCTATGCAATAGCTGAGGAAGCGAAAAAACTAGGAGCCCATGTTACTCTTGTAACAGGTCCGACCAATATTGACTATCCGAAAGGTGTACGAGTCATTTTGGTTGAAAGCGCCCAAGAGATGTATGACGAGGTTATGGAGCATTATCCTCAAGCTGATGTTGTCATTAAGTCGGCAGCGGTCGCTGATTACCGCCCGAAGCTAGTGCATGAGCAAAAAATGAAAAAGCAGCCTGGAGATGCGGTCATCGAGCTTGAACGTACGATGGACATTTTAAAGGCACTCGGCGAACGAAAAACCCACCAATTGCTCATTGGTTTTGCTGCAGAGACGGAGAATGTGGCTGAATATGCCCAAAAGAAATTGCGCGAAAAGAATGCAGACATGATTGTTGCCAATGATATTCAGGCGAAAGGAGCAGGATTTGGCGGCGAGACGAACATTGTCACAATGTATAAGCGCACAGGTGAAACGAAAGAACTTCCGCTCCTGTCCAAAAAGGAAGTCGCTCAAAATATTTTACGTGAAATTCAGGATATGTTAGAAGGTTGATAAGATGAAAATTGCCAGTGTCATTGTTGATGTGGCAGCAAAGCAAACTGATCGCACGTTTGATTATCTTATTCCAAGCAAATGGGAAGATGTACTGCAGCGAGGTATGCGTGTGGTCGTTCCTTTTGGCCCTCGAAAACTACAAGGATTCGTCGTGGACATTAAAAGTGAATCCGAGTTTCAAAAGCTGAAGCCAATTGTGGATTTGCTCGACCCTTACCCTGTATTAACAGAAGAGCTGCTTGAAGTGGGCCGCTGGCTGACAGAAAAGACGCTGTGCTTTGCTATCTCTGCTTTTCAGGCGATGCTCCCAGCGGCGATGAAAGCAGCTTATGATAAAGAAGTGAAGCTCCTTCCATCTGTCGGTTTTAATTCGGTTCATCAACATGTGCAGTTGTATTTAAAGGAGAAAACGACCGTCAAACTGAGCGATGTTCATCAAGAGCATCTGTCTGCTTTTTATCGAGACATTCAAAAAGGATTGTTAGAGGTCGTTTATGTTGTAAAAAATCGTGCTAAAAAGAAGACGATTAAAGGAATTAAACCACTATATAATGAATCGCGCCTTCGCGATATGCTCGGACAATTCTCTAAGCAAGCGGAGAAGCAGCAGCGTGTCGTTTCTTTTTTCATGGAACATCCAGAAGAAATTGCATTGAAGGATTTATGTGAACAAGTGAACGTCACTCAGGCGCCTGTTAAAGCGCTTGTTCAAAAAGGGATACTCGCGGAAACCGATATTGAAATGTACAGAAATCCATATGATGATGCGGCCTTTGCGAAAACGAATCCTTTGCCGTTAACGGAAGAGCAAGCGCAAGCCATCACGCCGATTTTACAAACCATTGAGGAAGAAAAACACGATGTTTTTCTCATGTACGGAGTCACAGGGAGTGGAAAAACAGAAGTGTATCTTCAATCCATTGATCGGGTGTTGAAAGAAGGAAAAGAAGCGATTGTACTTGTGCCTGAAATTTCCTTAACACCTCAAATGGTAAAACGATTTAAAGAAAGGTTTGGCTCGAAAGTCGCTGTTCTTCACAGTGGGTTATCGGCTGGGGAAAAATATGATGAGTGGCGCAAAATTCAGCGGAAAGAAGTGTCCGTTGTAGTAGGAGCGAGGTCGGCTGCGTTTGCCCCTTTTCAAAATTTAGGCATCATCATTATTGATGAAGAACATGAAACAAGCTACAAGCAAGAGGAAACACCGAGATATCATGCGCGCGATGTAGCTATTTACCGCGGTGAATATCATAGGTGTCCGGTCGTGCTTGGGAGCGCGACTCCAACCCTTGAATCATTTGCAAGGGCTCAAAAAGGAGTATACAAGCTGCTGACGTTACGAAAGCGAATGAATGAATCGGCTCTTCCGGCTGTGGACATTGTTGACATGAGAGAAGAACTGCGCAATGGGAACCGTTCCATGTTTTCGGGACTGCTGTTTGAAAAAATACAAGACCGGCTGGAAAAAGGGGAACAAATCGTGCTTCTCCTCAATAAACGGGGACATTCATCATTTGTAATGTGTCGCGACTGTGGGTTCGTGCATACTTGTCCACATTGCGAAATATCATTAACATACCACCGTTACAATCATTTATTAAAATGCCATTATTGCGGACATGAGCAGCGGGCAGATGTGACGTGTCCCGAGTGCGCCAGCGACCATATTCGCTATTTTGGCACAGGCACGCAAAAAGTGGAGGAAGAATTGAATAAACTCCTTCCAGAGGCAACTGTTATTCGAATGGACGTCGATACGACGAGCCGAAAGGGTGCGCATGAACGTTTATTAGATCAATTTGGCGAACAGAAGGCACAAATTTTACTCGGAACACAAATGATTGCCAAAGGATTGGATTTTCCAAATGTTACCCTTGTTGGAGTATTGTCAGCTGATACGATGCTTCATCTTCCTGATTTTCGTTCCGCTGAAAAAACATTTCAGCTGTTAACGCAAGTAAGTGGACGAGCAGGGAGGCATCATTTACCAGGTGAAGTGGTTGTTCAAACGTACACGCCAGAACATTACAGCATTCAGCTTGCGAGCAAGCATGATTATGACGGATTTTATCAGCAGGAAATGATGACGCGTAAATTGCATCAATATCCCCCGTTTTATTATGCCGCTTTAATTACGGTCTCTCATGAAGAGTTAACAAAAGTGGTGGCTGTTACGGATAAAATTGCCCAATATTTGCGTCAAAAATTGTCCAATCGTACAATTGTACTTGGTCCAGTTGCTTCTCCAATTGCAAGGGTAAAAGATAGATATCGATATCAATGCATGATAAAATACAAGCTGGAACCAGAGCTCGTTCCTGCACTTAAGTTCATTATGGATCATTATCAGCAGGAAATGCAGCAAAAACTGACGATTGCGATTGATTTACAGCCTTATTCTATGATGTAAAGGCGAGAGCAGAATAGTAGCTCTCCTTACACTACATTCATTATGAAGTTTCTTAATGGAAGGTTAAGGCGAAAGTAAGTTGGAAAAAATGAATGATAACTTTCAGGAGGATGTACATTGGCTAAACTATCACTCGTTTATTATCCTGATCCCGTATTGGAGCAGGAATGTGAACGTGTTACGGTGTTTGATAATAAATTGGCAAAATTGTTAAATGGCATGTATGATTTAATGTTGGAGGCGGACGGCGTCGGCTTAGCCGCTCCGCAAGTAGGGGTATCGAAGCAAGTGGCGATTGTAGACGTTGATGACCGCCATGGTAAGATCGAATTAATTAACCCTGTTATTATTGAACAGCGGGGTGAGCAATTGGGTCCTGAAGGCTGTCTCAGTTTTCCGGACCTTTTTGGCGATGTGAAGCGCTCAGAATACGTGAAAGTAAAAGCCCAAAATCGACGGGGAAAATCATATGTTCTAGAGGCAAAAGGCTTCCTTGCCAGAGCTATTCAGCATGAAATTGACCACCTTCACGGCGTGTTATTTACAACAAAAGTGACGCGTTATTATGAAGAAGGAGAATTAGAAGGGTAGTGAATGACAAGATGTTAAATATCGTATTTATGGGAACACCGGATTTTTCTGTACCGGTGTTACAAACACTATTGAAAGACGGGTATCACGTGTCGGCGGTCGTGACTCAGCCTGACAGACCAGTTGGGCGCAAAAGAGTCATGACGCCGCCTCCTGTCAAAGTAGAAGCAGAAAAACACGATATCCCGGTTCTTCAGCCGGAGAAAATTCGCTTTGAGGAAGAATACAGCAAAGTGCTGGCTTACAAGCCCGACTTAATTGTGACGGCTGCTTTCGGACAAATTTTACCGAAGGAAATTTTAGAAGCCCCTAAATATGGCTGCATTAATGTCCACGCATCGTTGCTTCCAGAGCTTCGCGGTGGTGCTCCTATCCACTATTCGATTTTGCAAGGAAAAGAAAAAACGGGTGTGACCATTATGTATATGGTTGAAAAGCTAGATGCAGGCGACATTTTAACTCAAGTAGAAGTGCCCATTGAAGAAAAGGATAATGTTGGCACACTTCATGATAAATTAAGCGTTGCAGGCTCAAAGCTATTATCGGAGACAATCCCTGCACTCATTCGCGGAGAAATTACGCCAATCAAGCAAAAGGATGAAGAAGCAACGTTTGCTTACAATATTAAACGGGAACAGGAAAAAATTGATTGGAGCAAAACGGGAGAGGAAGTATACAATCATATTCGTGGATTAAACCCGTGGCCTGTTGCTTATACGACGTTAAACGGCCAGGTGCTGAAAGTGTGGCAAAGTGAAAAGGTGATGCTGTCTGAAACAAGTGAGCCTGGTACGGTGTTGAGTGTGGAGGGGGATGGTTTAGTAGTTGCTACTGGCAATGAAACAGCGATTAAAATCACGGAACTCCAACCATCTGGCAAAAAACGGATGGGTGCCGCTCAATTTTTACGCGGAACGGCTTTGGAAGCAGGGATGAAAATAGGAGAACAACATGAGTAAGTATAATGTAAGGGAAATAGCGCTAGACATTTTGCTGTCTATCGAGAAACATCAAGCATTCAGCAATTTATTGCTTAACAAAAACATTGAAAAATATAAGCTGTCAGGTAAGGATGCTGGGTTGTTGACGGAAATCGTCTACGGGACCATTCAGCGCAAAATGACGCTTGATTATTATTTGCAGCCATTTGTAAAAAATGCAAAAAAAATGCAGGAATGGGTTCGTGTGTTACTGCGTTTATCGGCTTATCAATTCATTTATCTCGACCGTGTTCCGGAGCATGCTGTAATTTATGAAGCGGTGGAAATTGCGAAAAAAAAGGGCATAAAGGAATCGTATCTATGGTGAATGGGGTGCTTCGCAACGTACAGCGCCAAGGCGTTCCAACACTTGATTCCATAACGGACCCGGCAGAGAGGCTTTCTATTGAAACAAGCCACCCTTTATGGCTCGTTCAAAGATGGATTAGTCAATACGGACTGGAAAAAGCGCGAGCTATTTGTGAAACGACTCTACAACCGCCGAAGCAAACTTTGCGCGTTAATACAGCCCGTTTTACTATAGAAGAGGCAATCGCTCGTCTTGCTGAAGAAGGAATTGAGGTTGAAAAAGGGATGGTGGCTCCTGAAGCGCTTGAAGTTCAAAAAGGGAATGCCGCTCATACTCAAGCCTTCAAAGACGGATACTTTACCGTGCAGGATGAAAGTTCCATGCTTGTAGCACATGCTCTAGGAGCACATGAAGGGGATCACGTCTTAGACAGTTGTGCAGCCCCAGGGGGGAAGACGACACATATTGCTGAAAAGCTGTATCATACCGGTCAAGTTACATCGTTGGATATTCATGACCATAAAGTAAAATTAATTAGCGAACAGGTGGAACGTTTACAGCTTCCGAATGTGACAGCCACTGCAATGGATAGCCGAAAGGTACAGGAACGTTTTGAAGAAGAAAGCTTCGATAAAATATTAGTGGATGCTCCTTGTTCAGGGTTTGGCGTCATGCGTCGAAAGCCCGATTTAAAATATACGAAAAGCGCGCAAGATATCGTCCAACTTTCACGTGTTCAGCTGCAAATTTTAGAAGCAGTAGAGCCGTTGTTAAAACAAGGTGGTACACTTGTGTACAGCACATGTACAATTGATAAGGAAGAAAATAAAGAAGTGTTGGAGCAATTTTTACAAAAATATCCGCACTTTGAATTAGATAATACATTAGCAGAACGATTGCCTGAATCTGTATCAAAAAAGGTACAAAACGGTCAATTACAGCTGTTTCCGGATGATTTTCAAACGGACGGATTTTACATCGCGTGTTTACGAAAGAAGGTGCAATAATAGTGGAAAAAACAATCAAAAGTATTAAAAAAGAAGAAACCAATCAAAAACCATCTATTTATTCATACGGGCTGGCTGATTTAGAGCAGTGGGTCGTCGACAATGGGGAAAAGAAATTTCGTGGCAAACAAATTTACGACTGGCTTTATAAACAGAGAGCCGTGTCATTTGATGAAATGAGCAATTTGCCTAAAAGCCTTCGGGAAAAATTAGCGGACCATTTTGTACTGACAACCTTAAAAACAGCTGTTCAGCAAACATCAGCGGACGGGACGATGAAATTTCTATTTGAATTACATGACGGCTATACCATTGAGACCGTATTGATGCGTCACGAGTACGGAAATTCCGTTTGTGTCACGACACAAGTTGGCTGCCGAATTGGCTGTACGTTTTGTGCATCCACGCTTGGAGGTTTGAAACGAAACCTTGAAGCAGGTGAAATTGTTGCCCAAGTTGTAAAAGTTCAAAAGGCATTGGACGAACAAGGAGAACGAGTAAGTCATGTCGTAATTATGGGAATAGGCGAACCTTTTGACAACTACGATGCAATGATGCAATTTTTAAAAATCATCAATTCCGATGAAGGGTTAAATATCGGTGCTCGCCATATTACGGTATCAACAAGCGGTATTATTCCTAAAATTTATCAGTTTGCTGATGAGGAAACACAAATTAATTTTGCGATTTCCTTGCATGCGCCTAACACTGAGCTGCGTTCCCGCTTAATGCCAATTAACCGCGCATATAAACTTCCTGACTTAATGAAGGCTGTGAAATATTATGTCGAGAAAACGGGTAGACGTATTAGCTTCGAATATGGCCTGTTCGGGGGAGTAAATGACCAAGTTGAGCATGCTGAAGAGTTAGCGAAACTTGTAAAAGGCGTGAAATGCCATATTAACTTAATTCCGGTTAACTACGTGCCGGAACGCGATTATGTTCGTACACCGAAAGATCAAATATCGCTGTTTGAACGTACATTAAAAGATCGCGGAGTAAATGTGACGGTTCGCCGTGAGCAAGGGCATGATATTGACGCAGCTTGCGGGCAGCTTCGTGCAAAGGAGCGCAAAGAAGAGACGAGGTGATAGCATGGGAGCTGTCTTTATGACAGATCGCGGGAAAGTCCGGCAACACAATGAGGACTCCGGAGGGGTATTTTATAATCTTGATGGCAGCAGACTTGCTGTTGTTGCGGATGGTATGGGAGGCCACCGTGCTGGTGATGTAGCCAGCACAATGGCTACCCAGCGATTACAGGAATATTGGGAAAAAAGTACACAAGTGTCCACGCCTGATGCGGCGGAAAAGTGGATGGTAGACCAGGTAGATAAAATCAACCAAGCACTGTTTGACCATTCTTCTCAGCATGAAGAGTGTAAAGGAATGGGAACAACCCTAGTGGCCGTTATTTGTACAGATACGTTTTGCACCATCGGTCATATTGGAGATAGTCGATGCTACATTTTAAATGAAAATGGCTTTTCGCAATTGACGGAAGATCATTCGCTTGTCAATGAACTAGTCCGAAATGGCCAAATTTCAAAAGAGGATGCTGAACATCACCCACGTAAAAATATTTTATTGAGGGCTCTTGGGACGTCTGAGCAAGTCACCGCTGATGTAAGATCCATCGAGGTAGAAGAAGGCGACCATTTATTATTATGTTCCGATGGGCTATCCAATAAAGTACCTGATGAAACGTTAAAAAATATTCTTCAAGAAGATTCAGCATTAGATGCAAAAGGTAAGGAGCTGATTCGTTTGGCAAACGAATCGGGCGGCGAGGACAACATTACGGTCATTATAGTGGATTTTGCGAATGAAAGTGGGTGATAGCAGTGCTACTTGGCAGACGCTTGAATGACCGCTACAAAGTGTTGAAAGTCATCGGTGGTGGAGGGATGGCGAACGTTTATTTGGCAAGAGACATGATCTTGGACCGTGACGTAGCCATAAAAGTACTTCGTCTTGATTTCGCAAATGACGAAGCTTTTATTAAGCGTTTTCACCGAGAGGCGCAATCGGCGACAAGCATTGCCCATCCAAATATCGTTAGCATCTACGATGTTGGCGAACAAGAGGATATTTATTATATTGTTATGGAGTATGTTCCTGGACAGACATTAAAGCAATATATCCAGCAGCATGCACCCATTCCGGTTGAAAAAGCGGTAGATATTATGACGCAAATTACGTCTGCTATTGCCCATGCCCATCAATTTGGGATCATTCATCGGGATTTAAAGCCCCAAAATATTTTAATTGATGATAATGGTACGGTAAAAGTGACCGATTTTGGGATTGCCATTGCTCTTAGTTCCACAACGATTACACAAACGAATTCAGTGCTTGGGTCTGTTCATTATTTATCTCCTGAACAGGCAAGAGGCGGCTTGGCCAATAAAAAATCAGATATATACTCTTTAGGAATTGTCTTGTTTGAACTTTTAACAGGGAGGGTGCCTTTTTCTGGAGAGTCGGCAGTTTCTATTGCGTTAAAGCATTTGCAAACTGAGACTCCTTCTCCGAAAAGGTGGAATCCGACTATTCCTCAAAGTGTAGAAAATGTTGTGTTGAAGGCAACCGCGAAAGATTCTTTTTATCGATATGATTCTGTTGAGGACATGCAGCAAGCTCTTGAGACATCCATGAATCCTGAGCGTCTCAACGAAAAAAAGTTTGAAGTCCCTGATGATGAAGATGCGACGAAAGCGATTCCCGTCATTACGGATGATTACATAGAAAATCCAACAGATGAAACGATTGTAAGAACCTTTACGAAATCGGCCTCCGTGCAGGATGATCACATTCAGCCGAATGTGCCAAAAAAGAAAAAGAATAGATCACTGCTGTTTTTACTCATATTATTTTTTATGCTGGTAGGTGCAGCGGTTGCCGCTGTAACCGTTGTGCCATCTTTATTGCTTCCGAAAGATGTGACCATTCCTGATTTGAGGGAAGAGGACTACGAAGCGGCTGTCACCAAGCTTGTTTCGCTTGGTTTTGTCGTAGACGATCCTGTGCTGGCAGCGGATGAAGAGGTGGAAGCGGGAAAGGTAATTCGTACAGCTCCTAGTTCTGGAGAGATCGTGAAAGAAGGAACGGAAGTAACGATCTACCAAAGCACAGGGAAAGAAAAGCTAGCTTTTGAGGATTATGCAGGCCAAGATGTTTCCACCGTTAAAAAAATGCTAGAGCAAAAAGGATATAGATTTGTTGATGTAGTCAGTGTCGATAGCGATGAACCTGCAGGAACAATCGTCAATCAAAATCCTACGGAAGGGTCGGAGAATGTTCCGGAAGATACCGATGTTACGTTTTGGGTCAGTAAAGGCCCCCCTTCGGTAAAGTTAAAAGATTTATCGGGGTGGACAGAAAAAAGTGTGAAAGATTATGTTTCGGATTATAATATAGTGGTTAAAGTGAGAGAAGAACATTCAGAAACGGTTCCCGAAGGGTTTGTCATTAGCCAAAGTCCAGCGCCTGACACGACAATTGAAAAAGAGAGCTCGCTGACAATCACTCTTTCTAAAGGTCCTGAACCGAAGCCGCCTAAAAATATAAGTGTCCAACCAACAATTCCATATGAACCAGCTGAGCCTGGTGTACCGCAGGAAGTGCAAATTTATGTTGATGATTTGGATCATAATTATGAAGTGCCTGTGAACACAATTTTGTTGACCGAAACGACGCAAACAGAAATCGAATTAATTATTCCGTATAATGGAACAGCTAAATATAAAATTGTGCGCGATAATCAAGTCATTGAGGAGACAGAAGTCCCTTACACACAACAATAGAGTTATACAAGGAGTGAGGTTATGCTTAAAGGCAGAATCATTAAAGCCTTAAGCGGTTTTTATTATGTGCTTAGTGAAGGAACCGTGACTCAATGCCGAGGCAGAGGGGTATTCCGTAAGCAGAAAATTAGCCCGTTAGTTGGTGATTATGTAACGTTTCAAGCGGAAAATGAGCTGGAAGGTTACATTTTGGATATTGAAGAGCGGAAAAATGAACTTGTACGTCCGCCTATTGCAAATGTTGACCAGGCAGTGCTCGTTTTTTCTGCGATTGAGCCGGAATTCAGCCCGTTATTGCTGGATCGTTTCTTAGTGCTTGTGGAAGCGAATGGCATTAAACCACTTATTTGCATTTCTAAAATGGATTTGGTTACTGATGGGAAAAGGCCAATTATTGAACAGTATGCAGAAGACTACCGAACTGTTGGGTATGATGTTTTGTTAACATCAACCATTACAGAAAATGGAGTAGAGGAGCTACTTCCTTATTTGGATGATTGTGTATCGGTGATAGCCGGTCAATCAGGTGTCGGAAAGTCGTCGCTATTAAATGCATTAAAACCGGAGCTTGAACTGAAAACGAACGATATTTCCGCCTCCCTCGGGAGAGGAAAGCATACAACACGGCATGTTGAACTCATTGCAGTTGGACAAGGGCTTGTAGCAGACACGCCAGGTTTTAGCTCGTTGGAGTTCATGAATGTTGAAGTTGAAGATCTGTCTTCATGTTTTCCTGAAATGTCGCGTTTAAGTGAACATTGTAAGTTCAGAGGCTGTTTGCATCTTTCTGAGCCGAAATGTGCTGTGAAGGAAGCGTTGGAAGACGGGGGCATTACCAAGTATCGTTACGATCATTATACAAGCTTTATTGAAGAAATTAAGCAAAGAAAGCCGAGGTATTAAACATGATAAAAATTGCACCTTCTATTTTGTCGGCTAATTTTTCTAAACTAGCTGAAGAAGTTCAAGAGGTGGATACAGCAGGAGCGGATTATATCCATGTCGATGTCATGGATGGTCATTTTGTGCCGAATTTAACGTTTGGCGCCTTAGCGGTTGAGGCCATTCGCCCTGTTACAAATTTGCCATTGGATGTCCATCTTATGATTGAGGATCCTGACCGTTACATCCCTTCATTTGCTAAAGCGGGAGCAGACATTATCACCGTGCACGTGGAGGCATGTACCCATTTACATCGAACTGTTCAACTTATTAAGGAAAACGGAGTGAAAGCAGGCGTTGCTTTGAATCCAGCGACACCGATTGATCAAGTTAAGCATATTTTAGAAGACTTAGATCTAGTTCTCTTAATGACGGTTAATCCTGGATTTGGGGGCCAAACCTTTATTCGCAGCGTGTTACCTAAGATTGAACAAATTTCACAGCTTATTCAAATTCGCCAGCTTTCTATTGATGTAGAAGTAGATGGTGGAATTAATCCGGAAACGGCAAAGCAATGTATAGAGGCAGGCGCGAACGTGCTTGTTGCTGGTTCTGCTATTTACAATCAATCTGACCGTAAAGCGGCCATTCAAGGGATTCGCGGTACGTATTAAAAGATTAGAATGTTGATTAGGGGAAAGCGATGATTATAAACATTTTAGCAGGGGGACCAGATAGCCGTCTCCCTTCCTTACATAATGAAAGCTGGAAAGATGGAGTATGGGTTGGAGTAGACAGAGGTGTCCTTCGGTTATTGGAACAAGGGATACAGCCTTTTAAAGCTTTCGGTGATTTTGATTCCATTACGAAGCATGAGCTGATGTTTGTCCAAGAGCGGTTGAATCAACTTGAAGTATTCCCGGCGGAGAAGGATGAAATCGACCTGGAGTTAGCTTTAATGTGGGCGATTGAACAAAAGCCTTCCCTTATTCGTGTTTTTGGAGCAACTGGCGGTAGGATGGATCATATGTTTGGGGCAGTCCAACTTTTGTATAAAGGATTAAGTGCTGACATTTCCATCGAACTAATTGACCGGCAAAATATCGTATCCATGCATTCGCCTGGCATTTATCATATCGAACAAGATGCGGCCTATCGCTATCTTTCCTTTGTAGCGTTTTCAGATGAAATACGCGGTTTAACTTTGGAAGGAGTGAAATATCCGCTGACGAATCATACCGTTAAGTGGGGATCGACGCTTTGTATAAGCAATGAACTTATTCAACAAAGAGGTACTTTTTCATTTGAGAAAGGCATATTAATGATGATAAGAAGCAATGATTAATCCATTGCTTTAGATGGTACTTCTTTAATAAGCGGCGAATAGACTATACGGATGTAAAGAAATGAGTTCATCTATATGCGGTGTGAAGAGATGGTTAGGAGGCGAAGTATGAAATTTTATACGATTAAACTTCCAAAATTTTTAGGTGGCATTGTACGGGCGATGCTAAATTCTTTCAAAAAAGAATAAAACAGGACGCCTCCCTTTTTGAGGGAGCGTCCTGTTTTATTCTATTCTCATTCAGAAAATAAAAGAAGCACCATATATATGGTGCTTTTCTCATGTATTAAACGCGCTCTACTTTACCAGATTTAAGAGCTCGAGCTGATACATATACACGTTTTGGTTTGCCGTCAACTAAAATACGAACTTTTTGAACGTTAGCACCCCATTTACGCTTTGTAGCGTTCATAGCGTGAGAACGTGCGTTACCTGAACGCGCTTGTTTGCCAGTGATTACACATTTACGTGCCATGCTCAATTTCCCTCCTAACTCAAACGAAACTACTCAACTTCTGTTTCCCAGAAATACTATATTAATTTATCACAGGCCATGTCAGAATGCAATAGTTCTTCAAAAAAGGTTTCAAGAAATTTTCCTTGACATATAAACTTAAAGAATGTTGTATAATAAGGGGTATCAATAATCGAGGTCAAAACAAATATCCTTTTAAAAAGAATGTACTTATAGTAAAATGTTTGTAGTCTATGTAAAAAGAAAGGGGTAGAAGTATGTCCATCGAAATGAAAACTCAGTACGGCCAAATTGATATTTCCACTGATGTAATTGCTACAATTGCAGGCGGAGCAGCTATTGACTGCTACGGAATTGTAGGGATGGCTTCAAAAAACCAGATTAAAGATGGAATTACAGAAATCCTTCGAAAAGAAAATTTCACGCGCGGTATCCTTGTTCGTCAAGAAGATGACGAAGTACATATCGACATGTATATTATTGTAAGTTATGGAACAAAAATATCTGAAATTGCGCATAATGTTCAATCTAAAGTGAAATATACGCTTGAGCAAACCGTTGGCTTAGCGGTTGATTCTGTAAACATTTATGTGCAGGGAGTTCGTGTCACGAACGTGTAGTAAGGAGGAAAATGTGTGTCAGTTACAACTTTAGACGGAAAACGTTTTGCAGAGATGGTGATTCAAGGAGCGCAGCACTTAACGAACAACGCCCAAATGGTGGATGCGCTAAACGTTTTCCCAGTTCCAGATGGTGATACAGGAACAAATATGAACTTATCCATCACTTCTGGAGCAAAAGAAGTAAAAAACAATGTGTCTGATCATATTGGGAACGTTGGACAAGCGTTAGCAAAAGGACTATTAATGGGGGCCCGAGGAAATTCTGGGGTTATTTTATCTCAGCTATTCCGTGGGTTTGCAAAAGCGATTGAAGGCAAGGAAGTCATTAATACAACTGAATTTGCCCAAGCTCTTGAAGCAGGTGTTGAAACAGCGTATAAAGCGGTGATGAAACCTGTTGAAGGTACCATTCTAACAGTGGCAAAAGATACAGCGAAAGCTGCTGTCACTGTTGCCGAACAGCAATCTGATATGGTGTTGTTCATGGAAGAAGTGGTAGCAGAAGCGAAAGCATCTCTTAACCGTACTCCTGATTTGCTCCCTGTGTTAAAGGAAGTGGGAGTGGTAGACAGCGGCGGTCAAGGTCTTGTCATTATTTATGAAGGGTTTTTAGCTGTCTTAAAAGGTGAAGAGCTTCCTGAAGTATCTGCTGCTTCCCCTTCAATTGATGAACTGATCAATGCTGAACACCATAAAAGCGTTCAAAGCCATATGAATACAGAGGATATTGAATTTGGTTATTGTACAGAATTTATGGTTCGGTTTGAAGAAGATAAATTGAAGGATCATCCATTCTCTGAAGAAGCGTTCCGTAATGAGTTAAGCAAGTGGGGAGACTCGCTGCTTGTTGTGTCTGACGATGAAATCGTAAAAGTGCACATTCATGCGGAATATCCGGGTGAAGTGCTGAACCACGGCCAAAAATTTGGAAGCTTTATGAAAATTAAAGTTGACAATATGCGTGAGCAACATAGCAGCCTTGTAGCTGAAACTCATGGGCAAATGCCTCCTGCACCAGTACAAGCTCCAACTAAAAAAGAAGAGTATGGAATTGTTACGGTAGCGATGGGGTCTGGCATTGCTGAACTATTTAGAAGTATTGGTGCAAAAGCAGTTATTGAAGGTGGTCAAACGATGAATCCAAGTACGGAAGATATCGTTAAAGCCATTGAAGAAGTGAATGCAGAAAAAGTGATTATCTTGCCAAATAACAGCAATATTGTGATGGCGGCGCGCCAAGCAGCATCTGTTGTGGAGCAAGAGGTCGTTGTTATTCCGTCTAAAACCGTTCCTCAAGGAATGACAGCATTGCTGGCATTCAACCCTGGAGTAGGACTTGAAGAAAATGAATCGGCAATGAATGAGGCACTTGGTCATGTGAAAACAGGACAAATCACGTATGCCGTCCGTGATACAAGCATTGATGGTTTAGAACTAGAAATTGGAGATTTCATGGGAATCGCCGACAGTAAAATCATTGTCAAAGATCAAGATAAAACAGAAGCAGCTAAAAAGCTGTTAGCTTCTATGATTGATGAAGACGCTGAAATTTTGACCATTTTGCAAGGTGAAGATGCAACAGACGAAGACACCGCTGCTTTAATTGAGTATGTGGAGTCAACGTTTGAAGAAATCGAAGTAGAAGTACATAAAGGCAATCAACCTTTATATTCTTTTATCTTTGCCATTGAGTAAATAAAAAAACAGTCGTTGTAAAGAAAGCTCAATTCGAACCGTGACATCATGGTTTAAATTGAGCTTTTTTTCGTGAAACAGTAGCGTCGAGAGCGGATATAGTTGGTGGGAACAACATTTTAAGTGGATTTGTTAGTTATTTAAAAATTTCAAACTATGCAAAAGAACATCGTTTGAATAATTTATTATATAATAAAGGCAAATCATTGGAAGTAAGATTTTTCGGTAGTTGATGATGGGTGAAACCGTTATCAAATACAGGTGAGTGGTTTGACTGTTTGGAATTGAAAAATAGGGGAGACATCGCCATGAAATATAAATCAGTATTTGATATTATCGGGCCGATAATGATTGGGCCTTCAAGTTCACATACAGCTGGAGCGGCTCGGATTGGCCGAGTGGCTAGAACGCTTTTTGGAAAGCAACCGAAGAAAGTGGTGGTTTCATTGTACGGTTCATTTGCCGAAACGTATAAAGGGCATGGTACAGATGTGGCCATCATCGGAGGGATTTTAGATTTTGATACGTACGATCCCCGTATCCCTACTTCACTAGAGCTTGCTGAAAAAGCAGGAATAGAAGTTACATTTATTCAAGAGGATGCAATTGTTGACCATCCGAATACAGCGAGAATTAAAGTATCTGATGAACAGGAAGTCCTTGAAGTCGTTGGTATTTCAATTGGTGGCGGAAAAATCCAAATTACAGAATTAAATGGGTTCGACTTAAAGTTATCAGGTATGCACCCAGCCATTCTAGTTGTTCACAATGACCGCTACGGGGCAATTGCCTCTGTGACGAATTTATTGACCAAGTATTGCATTAATATCGGGCATATGGAAGTGTCAAGGAAAGAAAGAGGAGAATTAGCCTTAATGGTCATTGAAACTGACCAAAATATTGATGATGCAGTAATGGAAGAATTAAAAATGCTTCCGAACATTTCACAAGTAACGAGAATGGTTGAATAGATAACCGGGAGGAAAAACGTATGTTTCGTAACGTGGCGGAATTGGTACAGTTAGCCGAAAGTAAGAACGTCAAAATTGCTGAAATTATGATTGAACAAGAAGTGGAAGTAACGGGACTGTCAAGAGAACAGATTATGGACAAAATGGATCGGAATTTGACAGTTATGGAACAAGCTGTTGAAAGAGGATTACAAGGTGTTCAATCAGTCTCTGGTTTAACAGGGGGCGATGCTGTTCTATTGCAAAAATATATTCAAAGCGGCAAATCCCTGTCTGGAGATTTAATTTTAGATGCGGTCAGCAAGGCGGTAGCAACAAATGAAGTAAATGCCGCGATGGGAACGATTTGTGCCACTCCAACAGCCGGATCGGCTGGGGTGGTACCGGGTACGTTATTTGCGGTGAAAAATAAGTTGAATCCAACGCGTGAAGAAATGATTCAATTTTTGTTTACATCTGGCGCTTTCGGATTTGTTGTTGCCAATAATGCGTCTATTTCAGGTGCTGCAGGAGGTTGTCAAGCGGAAGTGGGATCAGCGAGCGGGATGGCAGCGGCAGCGATTGTGGAAATGGCAGGCGGGACTCCGTCACAAGCGGCAGAAGCGATGGCTATCACCCTTAAAAATATGTTAGGGTTAGTATGTGACCCTGTCGCGGGATTGGTAGAGGTGCCGTGCGTTAAGCGTAATGCAATGGGAGCAGCTAACGCCATGATAGCTGCCGATATGGCGCTTGCGGGCATTACAAGCCGAATTCCGTGTGATGAGGTTATTGACGCTATGTATAAAATCGGCCAAACAATGCCGGTTGCCTTAAAAGAAACCGCACAAGGAGGTTTGGCGGCGACACCAACAGGCCGGAAGCTTGAGGCGAAAATCTTTGGTATCCCGCTGACGGAAAAGTGAGTAATCTTAAACATATTTCTGTAACGTCGATAAAAGGGATTGGGGAAGAAACTGCTCAGTCTTTAGAGCAAGCTGGTATTCGAAGTGTTCATGATTTATTGGAATATTTTCCGTTTAGATATGAAGATTATCAGCTGAAGGATTTATCGGAAGTGAAGCATGATGAAAGAGCGACAGTGGAGGGGAAGGTTCATAGTCAACCTTCTCTCACTTACTTTGGCAAAAAGCGCTCCCGATTGACATTTCGATTACTTGTAGGCCGTTATTTAATAACGGTTATTTGTTTTAATCGCCCTTATTACAAAACAAAATTAGAAATGGATCAAACCATTACTGTAACGGGAAAATGGGATCAGCATCGCCAAGCAATTACTGTTCAAGAACTCCAATTCACACCGTTTAAACGCAGTCAAGACATTGAACCAGTGTATTCGACGAAAGGTGATTTAACGGTAAAAGGTTTAAGGCGTTTTGTCTCACTTGCTTTAAAACAATACGGAGATGCGGTCGAAGATATGCTGCCGCCCTCTATCCGCATGCGTTATAAGCTGTTAGAGCGTAAAGAGGCGTTAAAGGTCATGCATTTGCCGCAAAATCATGAACAGTTAAAGCAAGCCCGTCGAAGATTTGTGTATGAAGAGTTTTTATTATTTCAATTAAAGATGCAGGCTTTAAGGAAAGTCGAACGGGAACAAGCTCCAGGCATTGTGCACGAGTTTGATGACCACCGATTAGGAGAGTTTGTAGACACGCTTCCTTTTCCTCTAACAAATGCACAAAATCGTGTTTTAACGGAAATTACACGTGATATGAAATCGCCATACCGAATGAATCGACTTCTTCAAGGAGATGTAGGTTCTGGAAAAACAGTTGTGGCGGCTGTTGCACTATATGCGGCCATTTTGGCCGGGTATCAAGGGGCGTTAATGGTACCGACCGAGATTTTGGCGGAGCAGCACGTTCATTCGCTTCAAAGCACACTCGGAAAAGTGGGGATTACAGTTGAACTGCTTACAGGATCAGTAAAAGGAAAAGCGCGCCGTTTATTGCTTGAACGAGTGCGCACTGGTGAAGTGCAAGTAGTGGTCGGGACGCATGCGTTAATTCAAGATGAAGTCCAGTTTAAAAAGCTTGGTCTTGTTATTACTGATGAGCAGCACCGTTTCGGGGTAGAGCAGCGACGGGTATTAAGGGAAAAAGGAGAAAATCCAGACGTCTTGTTTATGACGGCGACTCCTATTCCAAGGACGCTTGCGATCACTGTGTTCGGTGAGATGGACGTTTCTATCATTGATGAAATGCCCGCAGGACGCAAAGTGATTGAAACGTATTGGGTAAAGCATAATATGTTGGAGAGAATTTTGCAATTCATTGATAAAGAACTTTCAAACGGTAGGCAGGCATATGTCATTTGTCCGCTAATTGAAGAATCTGAAAAACTCGATATGCAAAACGCGATGGATGTTCATGCTACATTAACACAGCATTATAAAGGGAAATGGGAAGTTGGACTTATGCATGGTCGACTTTCTCCTGACGAAAAAGAAGATGTCATGCAGCGGTTCAGTGAGAATCAAGTTCAGGTTCTCGTTTCAACTACGGTTGTAGAAGTCGGTGTAAACGTCCCGAATGCGACAGTTATGCTTATTTATGATGCAGAGCGCTTCGGTTTGTCTCAGTTGCATCAGCTACGCGGGCGGGTTGGTCGTGGAAGTGAACAATCTTACTGTGTGTTAATGGCTGATCCGAAATCAGAAACAGGAAAAGAACGCATGCGAATTATGACAGAAACAAACGATGGCTTTGTTTTATCCGAGAAAGACCTTGAACTACGAGGACCTGGTGACTTCTTTGGGAGGAAACAAAGTGGAATGCCTGAATTTAAAGTAGCGGATATGGTTCATGATTACCGTGCATTAGAGGTAGCTAGAACAGACGCAACTCAATTAGTTAATTCAGAATCATTTTGGCAGGAAGAACAATATAAGGAAATGCGTGCTTATTTAGAGGAAGCTGGGGTTCTTGAAGGAGAAAAGCTGGACTAACAGTTAAAGGATGTGCGTCTGTTTAGTCAGAATAGAAATGGAAAGCCGGCGTCTTGCTTCAATGAAAGGAGGATGCCGGTTTCTTTATTATGTCAACGCCTCTTGAGGTTAATCAGTCGCCTTCGCTTTTCTGGTTGGTCTAGCTACGGCTCCTAACCTCTCGGTCGTTTCACTTCTGACACTGAAACCAAAAAGCGGTTTCTATGTCAGAAGTTCCAACACCTCTTGAGGTTAATCAGTCGCCTTCGCTTTTCTAAAAAATATGGTTGCAAAATAAGATTAATAATTATATACTGCTATTAGTACCTAGTATTAAAAGTTCGGATGGTGAATATGAAACGGAATAAAAAAGAAAGACAACTGCTCTTAAAAGCAACTATTGAAGATAATCCTTTTATTACAGACGAAGAATTGGCAGAACGATTTTCGGTAAGCGTTCAAACCATTCGATTAGACCGTCTTGAACTATCAATTCCTGAGCTTCGAGAACGAATTAAGCATGTAGCTTCACGGCAGTTGGATACAGAAGTGCGGTCATTGCCGTTAGAGGAAATTATCGGTGAAGTCATTGACCTTCAGTTGGATGAATCGGCTATTTCCATTTTTGATGTTAAAGAAGAGCATGTATTTAAGCGAAATCAAATTGCTCGTGGCCATCACTTATTTGCCCAGGCGAACTCCCTTGCGGTTGCTGTCATTAATGATGAACTTGCTTTAACAGCAGATGCATCGATTCACTTTCATCGCCCAGTAAGAGTGGGGGAGCGTGTAGTGGCAAAAGCTAAAGTGAAGGGCTCTAGGGAAGAAGGGCGGACAATCGTGGAAGTAAACAGCTTCGTCGGACAGGAATTGGTGTTTTCCGGACGTTTTAAAATGTATCGTTCAAAAAATGCAAAAAAGGATGAGATGCAACATGAAAATCGCAATTGATGCAATGGGAGGGGACAATGCTCCGAAAGCTCTTGTAGAAGGGGCTGAAAAAGCGATTGCCCACTTTCCTGATTTACACATTACACTCATTGGGGACGAAAAACAGATTCACCAATATTTAAAATCGTCTGAGCGGATTCATATTATACATACAGAAGAAGTGATTGAAGGAACAGATGAGCCTGTACGAGCTGTTCGGAGAAAGAAAAATGCATCCATGGTTCTCGCGGCAAATGAGGTGAAAGAAGGAAGAGCGGACGCTTGTATATCTGCTGGGAATACAGGTGCCTTGATGACGGCTGGATTATTTGTAGTGGGGCGCATTGATGGAATTGAAAGACCGGCATTAGCGCCGACATTGCCGACACTAGACGGGAAAGGTTTTTTAATGATGGATGTTGGGGCGAATGTGGATGCTAAGGCAATTCATTTGTTGCAGTATGCCATCATGGGCTCCATCTATGCGGAAAAAGTAAGAGGAATTTCGAACCCTCAAATAGGACTTTTGAATATCGGAACAGAAGATAAAAAAGGAAATGAATTAACGAAGCAAGCGTTCCAGTTGTTACAAGAGGCAAACATTAATTTTGTTGGAAATGTAGAATCACGTGATTTACTGAATGGTGTTGCTGATGTGGTCATAACAGATGGCTTTACAGGAAACATGACGTTAAAGACGATTGAAGGAACTGCGATGTCCATTTTTTCCATGTTGAAAACAGAACTGACAAGCTCGTTCAAAAGCAAATTGGCAGCTGCTGTTTTAAAGCCGCAGTTGAAAGGGTTAAAAGCGAAGATGGATTACAGTGAGTACGGGGGAGCTGGGTTGTTCGGTTTAAAGGCGCCTGTTATCAAAGCTCATGGATCTTCTGATGCAACAGCTGTTTTTAGTGCCGTTAAGCAAGCGGTTAATATGGTAGAAAATGACGTGTGTGCGACAATCAAAACTGTTATTGAAGAAACGTATACTGAATCTGTATAAAGGAGTGAAAAAGATGGGGAAAATAGCATTTGTCTTTCCGGGACAGGGGTCTCAAGCCATCGGGATGGGAAAAGAGTTTATGGAGCAATATGAATGGGCTCGTGAGATGTACAAACAAGTGGATGAAACGCTTGGTTTTCAGTTGACAAATATTATATTTGAAGGCACGCAAGAGGAATTGACGCTTACGTATCATGCGCAGCCTGCTCTTTTAGCAACAAGTGCTATTATGCTTGAAGCGTTGAAAGCATCAGGTTTGACTCCAGATTACACAGCAGGTCACAGTTTAGGTGAGTACAGTGCGTTAGTCGCTGCGGACTCCATCTCGTTTGAAGAGGCTGTAAAGGCGGTTTACCAGCGCGGGCGTTTAATGGATGAAGCCGTTCCTGCAGGTGAAGGGACAATGGCCGCTATTTTAGGAATGGATGCCGAAGCACTGAAAAAGGTGACGGATGAGGTGACGGCTACTGGTGATTCTGTTCAATTAGCGAATATTAATTGCCCAGGTCAAATTGTTATTTCTGGAACGGCGGCAGGAGTGGAAAAAGCGTCTGCTCTCGCAAAAGAAAATGGGGCTAAGCGTGCCATTCCACTTGTTGTCAGTGGACCGTTCCATTCTGCGTTAATGAAGCCGGCCGCAGAACAATTTTCTCAAGTATTACACGATCTTGAGATTAAAAATGCAAACGTACCGGTTATTTCAAATGTCACGGCAGAACCGATGATGAGTGCTGAGGAGATTAAGCAACGATTAGTGGAACAGCTGTATTCACCGGTTCGTTGGGAAGAATCAGTTGAAACGTTAATGAATAACGGAGTGGATACTTTTATTGAAATTGGTCCAGGAAAAGTATTAGCTGGATTAATTAAAAAAATTAACCGTCGGGCAACTGTATTTTCAGTTAACGACATTCAATCTTTAAATGATACGATTCAAGCGGTAAAGGGGGAAGAGTAATGTTAACAGGAAAAGCAGTGCTTGTAACAGGAGCTTCAAGAGGAATTGGAAGAGCGATTGCGCTTGAACTTGGTAAGCTAGGTGCTAAAGTGGCAGTGAACTACTCTGGCAGTGAAGCGAAAGCATTAGAAGTAGTGGATGAAATTAAAGCACTTGGCAGTGAAGCGATTGCCATTCAAGCTAACGTATCGGATTCGGAATCTGTGCAAAATATGGTGAAACAAGTAATTGAAACGTTCGGTTCTCTTGATGTGTTAGTGAACAATGCGGGCATTACACGTGACAACTTATTAATGCGCATGAAAGAAGACGAGTGGGATGATGTTATTTCTACGAATTTAAAAGGCGTATTCCTTTGTACAAAAGCGGTTACTCGTCAAATGATGAAGCAACGAAATGGTCGCATCATCAATATCGCTTCCATCGTTGGTGTTAGCGGAAATGCTGGGCAAGCTAATTACGTAGCAGCCAAAGCAGGTGTAATCGGCTTGACAAAAACAACGGCAAAAGAGTTGGCGAGCCGTAATATTACTGTGAATGCGGTTGCTCCAGGATTTATTACAACTGACATGACTGACAAGCTGCCGGAAGATGTGAAGCAAGAAATGCTAAAACAAATTCCATTGGCAAGCTTCGGAGAGCCGGAAGACATCGCACATGTTGTGTCATTCTTAGCATCTGAAGGAAGCCGTTATATGACGGGGCAAACATTGCACGTTGACGGCGGAATGGTCATGTAAGAAAGCTTTCTTATTTAGTCAGTCCTAGTATTTTAAAAAGCTTTCAATTATAATAGCTTGAGGGGAGGTGAAGGACAATGGCAGAAGTATTAGAGCGTGTAACGAAAATTATCGTAGACCGTCTTGGTGTAGATGCAAGCGAAGTGAAGCTTGAGTCTTCATTTAAAGATGATCTTGGTGCAGATTCCCTTGATGTTGTTGAGCTTGTAATGGAGCTTGAAGATGAGTTTGACATGGAAATCTCTGATGAAGATGCAGAGAAAATTGCAACAGTTGGAGATGCTGTGACTTACATACAGAGCAAATAATAAACTGTATATGTTTGGAGGCCCCGTTGTCATGACGGGGCTTTCTCTGCTATTTACCTTCATACACAAGCTTGCTTGTTTTTTCGGGTCTGTATCCCCCTCCTTCCATCGCTTCTGCATCCAAGTGTTATGAGATTTAGCCCCTGAGTGCATACTGAAAAAGAAAAAAATCATTTATTTTGTCAACAAACCGTATCTTTTTTTAAAAGTCGTTTTATAATGGAATATGTCAAAAAGAAAAGCGCAGGCGACTGCCCGACCTTGAGTGATGTCGGTAGCCAAACATGGCACGCATCATGTACTTCTGAACTGTCGGTTTTGTTTCATTAGACAGGAATGAAAAGGAAGGTACGTTGTTGAATTTTTATTGCAGGATGAAAGTGGAGGTAATTATGCCTAAAAATTACATAAGCCGCGAACGGCGTTTAGGTGGGAAAATAAAGCAAAATTTTAAGAAATTTCAAGAGAGAATTGGTATTACGTTTGACAACGAGATGTTGCTTATTCAAGCTTTTACCCATTCATCCTATGTGAATGAGCATCGCAGAAGGCCTTATGAAGATAATGAACGCCTAGAATTTTTAGGAGATGCTGTATTAGAACTGACCGTATCTCAGTTTTTATTTAAAAAATACCCGACAATGAGCGAGGGCGAATTAACAAAGTTGCGTGCTGCCATTGTATGTGAGCCATCCCTTGTGACATTTGCTCATGAATTGTTGTTTGGACAGCTCGTTCTTCTTGGAAAAGGAGAAGAAATGACAGGGGGAAGAGAGCGTCCAGCGTTGTTAGCGGATGTATTCGAAGCGTTCATCGGTGCGTTATATCTTGATAAAGGATTGGAGACGGTCAATGATTTTTTAGCAAAGGTCGTGTTTCCGAAAATTAACGAAGGTGCTTTTTCTCATGTGATGGATTATAAAAGCCAGCTGCAGGAAATGGTCCAACGAGACGGGGCTGGCCAGTTAGAATATAAAGTGCTGCAAGAAAAAGGTCCTGCTCATAATCGAGAGTTTGTCTCCCGTGTTTCTTTGAATGGAGAAGTGCTTGGCAGCGGAGTCGGGCGCTCTAAAAAAGAAGCGGAACAAAAGGCGGCACAAGAAGCGATTGGAAAGCTGAAAGCCAAGAATGCTTGAATATAAAGAAGCCGCATTTTTCTTCGTCACGATTGGTATTAAGAGAAAAAGCGGTTTCTTTTACCTGTTTTACGAATCATTTTAGTAGTAATTACGGCAATTATTAGGAGAGGGATGGTTCCTTTTAGGAGGAGTCATCTTCGTTATGAAAGATAAATGAGAACATGAGGGGGAATAACTATGTTCCTCAAACGGTTAGACATCGTTGGTTTTAAATCGTTTGCAGAGAAAATTTCAGTCGATTTTGTAGAGGGTGTGACAGCTGTTGTAGGCCCTAATGGAAGCGGCAAAAGTAATATTACTGATGCAATCCGATGGGTGCTCGGTGAACAGTCTGCTAAATCATTGCGGGGTTCCAAGATGGAAGATGTCATTTTTGCGGGCAGCGACAGCCGAAAGCCTCTTAATTTGGCAGAAGTGACTCTTACCCTTGAAAATGAAGATCAATTTTTACCGATTGATTATCATGAGGTGAGTGTGACAAGACGAGTGTATCGTTCCGGCGATAGCGAGTTTTTCATTAATAAGCAGCCATGTCGACTGAAAGACATCGTCGACTTGTTTATGGATTCAGGATTGGGGAGAGAGGCTTTTTCCATCATTAGTCAAGGGAAAATCGAGGAAATCTTAAGCAATAAAGCTGAAGATAGAAGAAGTATTTTTGAAGAAGCGGCAGGCGTTTTAAAATATAAAATGAGAAAGCGGAAAGCCGAGATTAAGCTAGTTGAAGCGCAAGAAAACTTGAATCGGGTCATGGACATTCTCTATGAAATTGAAGGACGTCTAGAACCGTTAAAAATACAAGCCTCTATTGCCAAGGACTATATTGAAAAAAAAGCGGAACTTGAACAAATTGATGTAGCGGTTATGGTGTGTGAAATTGAAGAATTGCATCAAAAATGGCAACAGTTAAAAGAAATGTTAAAAGAGCACCAATTGCTGGAAGCGGGTCTGGCCAATAAAATTCAAGATCGTGAAGCGAAGCTTGAAACATTCCGTAAGGAAATAGGCGGAATGGACAAACAACTACAAGATTTACAGCAATCTTTATTGTTGGCCAGTGAAGAGCTTGAAAAGCTGGAAGGTCGAAAAGAAGTGTTGAAGGAGCGGAAGAAAAACGCTTCCCAAAACAAGCGCCAGTTGGAACAGCTTATTGGCGAATATCAACAAAAATCCATTGAACTAACGAGTTTAAAAGAAAAAGAGCAAGCGCTTCTCATAAGTTATGAGCAAGAAGTGCAAAGTTTAAAACAAACATTGCAAGAAAAGCAGACGTTGTTTGCCGCCTATAGCGAAAACTTGGAAGAAAAACTTGAACAGTTAAAAAGTGACTATTTTGAACTCTTGAATGAACAGACATCAGCCCGCAACGAAAAAGTATTTTTAGAACAGCAAATTGCTCAAAATCATGAAAAACAGCAGCGTCTTGGCGTTTCTAATCAGAAATTTTTAGAAGAGCGCCAGGAGTTGGAAATGAGGAAGGAAAAGTGGGGGCAAGAATTAGCTGCTTGTACAGCCGAACTTGAAACATTTATTCATTCCTTTAATGAAAATAAGCAGAAGTTGGAAACGCTTCGTGAACAATATCGTAAAAAAGAGTCTATGTTGTATCAAGCTTATCAATATATTCAGCAGACAAAGTCGCGCAAAGAAATGCTTGAAGAGATGCAGGAAGATTATGCTGGTTATTTTCAAGGGGTTAAGGAAGTACTGAAAGCCCGTAATCACGAGCTTCAAGGAATTGAAGGAGCAGTGGCTGAACTGATTCAAGTGCCAAAAAGCTATGAAACAGCGATTGAGATTGCACTTGGTGCTGCCACGCAGCATGTGGTTGTAAAAGACGAATCAAGTGCGCGTTCGGCTATTCAGTTTTTAAAGCGTCATTCCTACGGGAGAGCGACATTTCTGCCATTGTCCACGATTAGGGAGAAGCAGCTTTCCTCTGCGCATATTCATCTGTTAAAACAGCACCATTCCTTTGTAGGAGTGGCTTCTGAATTGGTTTCCTTCAGCTCGCACTACCAAAATATTTTAGGGAATTTACTAGGGACGGTCATTGTAGCGAAAGATTTACACGGTGCTAATGAGCTTGCGAAGCTCGTTCAGCATCGCTATCGTATTGTAACCATTGAAGGTGATGTAGTTAACCCTGGAGGCTCAATGACAGGGGGAACGGTGAAGCAAAAAACGAATTCCTTACTAGGCCGACAGCGGGAGCTTGAAAGCATGACTGCTCAATTGAAGGAAATGGAACAGAAAACAACCCTTCTGGAAGGGCAAGTAAAAGGAATGAAAGAACAGCTTGAAGAACTGGAGCGAAACATTCAAACTGCTCAAGTAGACGGAGAGCAATTGCGGACAAAACAGCATGAGTTAAAAGGGCAAGTGCGGCAACTGGAGCTGGAAGAAAAAACATTAAATGAACGTTTGGCGTTATACGACCATGAAATGGAAAGCTTTCATGTAGATCATAATCGAATTAATGCTCGACTAGAAGTGCTTCAAGCATCCATTGAAGACAGTACAGAGAAATTGAAGACGGTTGAGCGTGAAATTGAAGCTGTCACAGTTCGAAAAAATGAACAGCAATTGTCAAAAGAAACGGTTCAGCATGAACTGACGGAATTGAAGGTTATTCTTGCAAGTAAGCAGCAGGCACATATGAATCAGCGGGAAAAATTTGAACGTCTTGAATTTGAACTTGATCAAACGGCTAAGCGTTTAGTGGAAGTTCAGGAAGATTTAGAACTGCTGACACAGGAGATGACGACGAATGACTCAGGAGAATCACACCTCGAACAAGCTGCCCGCCAAAAGCTTCAAGAAAAAAATGAGTTTGTCGAAAAATTAGCCAACGGACGTGAAGAGCGAGTCCGCATTCAAGAGCAAGTAGAAGTTTTAGATAATGACTTGAAAGAATTAAAAAGACAACACAAACAGGTTGCACAGGCACTTCAGGACGAGGAAGTGAGATTAAATCGTCATGAAGTAGAGCTTGATAACAGGCTGGAAAGGTTAAGTGCTGATTATCAATTAAGTTTCGAAGCCGCGAAAGAAGCGTACAGTTTAACGATGGAACTGGAGGAAGCAAGAAAGCGCATGAAGCTTATTAAGATGGCCATTGAAGAGCTTGGGACAGTCAATATCGGCTCAATTGAAGAATATGAGCAAATTTCGGAGCGCTATCACTTTTTAAGTTCGCAAAAAGCGGATTTGGAAGAAGCGAAAAATACGCTTTATCAAGTGATTGGAGAAATGGATCAAGAAATGAAAAGGCGTTTTTCACAGACGTTCTCGAGTATTAAGGAACAATTCGATTTTGTGTTTAAATCGTTATTTGGCGGAGGGAGAGCCGATTTAATTTTAACCAACCCGCAAGATTTGCTGAATACGGGCGTTGAAATTGTTGCACAGCCACCTGGTAAAAAGCTGCAAAACCTTAACCTTCTTTCTGGAGGAGAGCGCGCCTTAACAGCGATTGCTTTACTGTTTTCTATTCTAAAAGTCCGTCCTGTTCCATTTTGTGTGTTGGATGAGGTAGAGGCTGCTTTAGATGAAGCGAACGTCCAGCGTTTTTCAAAATATTTGCGGAAGTTCAGTGACGAAACGCAATTTATTGTTATCACCCATCGCAAGGGGACAATGGAAGAAGCGGATGTGTTATACGGCGTAACGATGCAGGAATCTGGTGTATCCAAGCTTGTGTCCGTCCGTTTGGAAGAGTCGAAGGAATATGCTCAATAGGAAAGGATGAAAAAAATGAGCTTTTTTAAACGCTTAAAAGAAAAAATCACGCAACAGACTGATAGTGTAACAGAGAAATTTAAAACCGGTCTTGAAAAGACGCGTAATTCATTTTCGGAAAAGGTAAACGACCTCGTTGCTCGTTATCGAAAAGTCGATGAAGATTTTTTTGAAGAGCTGGAAGAAATTTTAATTGGTGCCGATGTTGGTGTTTCAACGGTTATGGAATTAATTGATGAATTGAAGCTAGAAGTAAAGCGCCGCAACATTCAAGATACAAAAGACGTTCAAGCGGTCATCTCTGAAAAGCTTATCGAGATTTATGAAGCGGGCGAAGAAGAGTTGTCTGAGCTGAACTTACAGCAAGGCGAGTTGACAGTCGTTTTATTTGTCGGCGTCAATGGCGTCGGTAAAACGACGACGATTGGAAAACTTGCGCATAAGTTCAAGCAAGAAGGAAAATCGGTGTTAATGGCAGCAGGTGATACGTTCCGAGCAGGGGCAATTGAACAGCTAGAAGTGTGGGGAGAACGCGTTGGAGTAGACGTAGTAAAGCAGTCGGCAGGTTCAGATCCAGCAGCTGTTATGTATGATGCGATTCAGGCAGCTAAAGCTCGAAAAGTGGACATTCTTCTATGCGATACGGCTGGTCGTTTGCAAAATAAGGTCAATTTGATGAAAGAGCTAGAAAAAGTTAAACGGGTTATTGAAAGAGAAATACCGGGTGCTCCACATGAAGTGCTCCTTGTATTGGATGCCACAACAGGACAAAATGCGATGAGCCAGGCGAAAACGTTCTCTGACGCGACAGATGTAACGGGAATTGTTCTTACAAAGTTAGACGGTACAGCAAAAGGAGGGATTGTTCTAGCAATTCGTAATGAGCTACGTCTACCTGTTAAGTTTGTCGGATTGGGAGAGAAAATGGACGATCTCCAGCAATTTGACTCTGAGCAATACGTATACGGCCTATTTGCTAATATGGTTGATAAAGAAGACGAAGAAGCATAAGCGAAATGCAAGTGAGTTCGTTTGTAACGGTCCTACTTGAAACGACGACACCTTTCTATTTAACAGGTGATAAAGAAGGTTTTTGCTCCTTCATCACCTGTTAAGAAAAAAACTTGACAATAGTACGCGAAATATGTAGACTAATTACTTGTAAAGGTAATTCACTTAACAAGGGGGCAGGGGCATGCTTGAAAAAACAACGAGAATGAACTATCTGTACGATTTTTATCAGTCGTTGTTAACGCCAAAGCAATCCAGCTATATGTCTCTTTATTATTTAGATGACTATTCTCTTGGTGAGATTGCCGAAGAATATGATGTGAGTCGTCAAGCGGTATATGACAACATCAAACGAACTGAGCAAATGCTTGAGGAATATGAGGAGAAATTGCTTTTATTTCAAAAATTCCAAGCGCGTCAACTCATTTTGAAGCAATTGAGAGAACTCCATAAAGCTGATGAATGTGAAGACGACAAGTTGCTTTTCCTTATTGATTCGCTTGAGAAATTAGAGTAGGGGGCGGCATAAATGGCATTTGAAGGATTAGCCGACCGATTGCAAAGTACGATTCAAAAGCTGCGAGGAAAAGGTGCAGTAACAGAAGCAGACGTAAAAGAAATGATGCGTGAGGTTCGCCTCGCTTTATTGGAAGCTGACGTTAATTTCAAAGTTGTAAAAGACTTTGTCAAGCGTGTTAGCGAGCGTGCTGTCGGGCAGGAAGTATTAAAAAGCTTAACACCAGGACAGCAAGTTATAAAAGTAGTACAAGAAGAATTAACAGCACTTATGGGTGGAGAGCAGAGCAAAATTGCTGCTGCGACAAAACCGCCAACAGTCATTATGATGGTCGGCTTACAAGGTGCTGGTAAAACGACAACTACAGGAAAACTCGCTAATCTTTTACGTAAAAAATATAACCGCAACCCATTGCTTGTTGCAGCTGATATTTATCGTCCTGCTGCCATCAAGCAGTTAGAAACATTAGGTAAACAACTTAGTATGCCAGTGTTCTCTTTAGGCGATCAAGTTAGCCCTGTTGAAATTGCGAAACAAGCAATCGCTCATGCAAAAGAACAGCATAATGATTATGTCTTAATTGATACAGCTGGTCGTTTGCATATTGATGAAAATTTAATGGATGAGCTTCAGCAAATTAAAGAGCTAAGCAATCCACATGAAATTTTCCTTGTTGTAGATGCAATGACAGGACAAGATGCGGTCAATGTAGCCCAAAACTTTAATGAACAACTTGGCCTTACAGGCGTTGTGTTGACAAAGCTTGACGGAGACACTCGCGGAGGAGCTGCTTTATCCATCCGTGCTGTAACCAATACACCGATTAAGTTTGTCGGTCTTGGTGAAAAACTCGATGCATTAGAACCTTTTCATCCAGAGCGTATGGCATCCCGTATTTTAGGGATGGGTGATGTGCTCACGTTAATTGAAAAGGCGCAAGCATCCGTTGATGAAGAAAAGGCGAAAGAACTAGAACAAAAGCTTCGAACGCTTTCTTTTACGTTTGATGACTTTTTAGAGCAATTATCACAGGTTCGCAGCATGGGACCGCTTGATGAACTGCTCGGTATGTTACCTGGAGCCAATAAAATTAAAGGTTTGAAGAATCTTCAAGTTGATGAAAAACAAATCAACCATGTGGAAGCGATTATTCGCTCCATGACAAAAGAAGAAAAGATAAATCCTGACATCATCAATGGAAGTCGAAAAAAACGAATTGCAAAAGGAAGCGGAAGACCCGTTCAAGAAGTCAATCGTTTGCTCAAGCAATTTGAAGACATGAAAAAAATGATGAAACAAATGACAAGCATGACAAAAGGGAAGAAAAAAGGATTTAAATTCCCGTTTATGTCTTAATACTTATTTGTTTATGTAATTTTTGAAACAGTTAATGGAACTTTATCCATTTAAAAAATAAACTGTTAAGAAAAAAACCTTTACAACTAATTAAGGTTTTTGCTATCATAATATCTTGTGTGAAATATATTCGGAGGTGCTTTTAAAATGGCAGTAAAAATTCGCTTAAAACGCATGGGAGCTAAAAAATCTCCTTTCTATCGTATCGTAGTAGCTGATTCTCGTTCTCCACGTGACGGACGTTTCATCGAAACAGTTGGAACTTACAATCCAGTAGCTCAACCAGCTGAAGTAAAAATCAATGAAGAGTTAGCTCTTAAATGGTTACAAAACGGTGCAAAACCATCTGATACAGTTCGTAACCTTTTCTCTAACAACGGCATCATGGAGAAATTCCATAACGCTAAATTAGGCAAGTAATTCATACTCAAATGAAATCATTAATTGAGACGATTGCAAAGGCTCTTGTTGATTATCCAAATGATGTTCATGTTTATGAAAACGAAGATGAACAAAAAGTGACCTATATGTTGAAGGTTCATCCTGAAGATGTGGGGAAAGTCATTGGAAAGCAAGGGCGTGTAGCAACAGCGATTCGAACGGTTGTTAACTCAGCAGGATCTCAACATGATAGACGAGTTTACGTCAAGATTGACGATTAAAAAGGGAGAGGGCAACCTCCCCTTTTTTTTATTATTAAAATTTCGACTTGCGTTTTCGTGGATAAGTTATGTAGGGTATATAAGCTTGGAAGCGAATCTTCTTTTGTCTAATTTGTGCGGATTCTTTAAATATTAGCGTTTTAGGTAGTTCTCCTCTATACTTGAACATATAGGGGGAGAGAATATGAAATTGCTTCAAAAAGTTATTATTAAGCAAATATTAACGGAAAAAAGCAAAGAAGATTTAGCGACTCGTTTTATACAGCAAAAAGAACAGCTTCAAAAAGAAATTGAACAATTGCGGTTTCAAATGAAGAAGATTGAGAAAACTAAGAAATGGTCGTCTTCGTTGTTGGAGGCTCGGTTTGAAAAAGAGCAGGAAGGCCGACTTGAAAAGATACGTATTTTGGACTTTCAGCTTGACCAATTAGCCTTGTTGCCAGAAGGAAGCGAATTGCTGGAAAAAGAAATGGAAAGCATCGTAGAAGTGGCTGTAGGAGATCGTTGGGAGGAAACCAGCGAGCCTAAAACTATTCTCATTAAAGATGGAATCATTGTGAATATTCGTTAGAGGTGGATTATAGATGGAAAAATGGTTTAATGTAGGGAAAATCGTCAATACACATGGTGTGCGAGGGGAAGTACGTGTTATTTCCAAAACGGACTTTGCTGAGGAGCGTTACATACCGGGGAATAAACTATACATATTTAAAGGGACAGATTCAGAGCCCTTGGAAGTAACAATTGCCAGTCATAGAAAGCATAAATCGTTTGATTTGTTAACGTTTGAAGGGTATCACAACATCAACCAAGTAGAGGTATTTAAGGATAGTTTGCTGAAAATTCCAGAAAGCGAGCTTGGAGAACTGGAAGAAGGAGAATTTTATTATCATGAAATTATCGGCTGTTCTGTGATAACAGAAGAAGGAGAAGAAGTCGGAAAGATTAAAGAAATTCTCTCGCCAGGTGCGAATGATGTATGGGTGATTCAGCGAAAAAGCGGAAAAGATTTGCTTATTCCATATATTGAAGAAGTGGTCAAGGAAGTTGATATTGAGAGCAAGCAAGTGAAAATTCACGTGATGGAAGGGTTATTAGACTAATGAGAATTGATGTTCTATCCTTGTTTCCTTCGATGTTTACGGGTGTATTAGGAGAATCGATTTTAAAAAAAGCGCAAGAAAAAGCTACAGTGGAATTCAATGTAGTGAATTTTCGCGATTATGCGGACAATAAGCATAAAACAGTCGATGACTATCCGTATGGAGGCGGAGCGGGAATGGTGCTCAAACCGCAGCCAATCTTTGATGCGGTCGCGGATTTAAAAAAGCAGTCGAGTGAGGCAAGAGTCGTTTTACTTTGTCCTCAAGGGGAAAGATATACGCAAAAAAAAGCCGAAGAACTAGCAAAAGAAGATCACCTTATTTTTATTTGTGGTCATTATGAGGGATATGATGAACGGATTAGAGAACATATTGTCACAGATGAAATATCGATTGGTGATTTTGTGTTAACTGGCGGTGAACTTGGCGCGATGGTTGTCATTGACAGCGTAGTAAGATTACTCCCTGGCGTTCTTGGTAACGATGTTTCTGCCCTGCAAGACTCTCACAGCACTGGTTTGTTGGAACATCCGCAATACACACGTCCGGCTGATTTTCGCGGAATGAAGGTACCTGACATTTTACTTTCAGGCGATCATAAGAAGGTCGACGAATGGCGAGAAAGAGAGTCGTTAAAGCGAACCTTCCTTCGCCGTCCGGATATGCTTGAGCTACTTGAATTAAATGAAAAACAACAAAAATGGGTGGAAGAATTCCGGCAGGAAGCCCGTCTAGATGAATAAAGAGACGAACTGCTAAACAATGAATAATTGCTACGCGAAAACTATGTTCAAATGCCTATAGTGCATGTTTAGATGAAGCTGTTTAAACGATGAAAAGCTGCTTGTTTATTCATTAGGTGAAAAGGTATAAAAAAATGGTGAAATTTTTGTTTAGGAATATTGCATCTTGTATTGGGTTATGATAAGATATTCCTTGTGACTCAGGTAAGCTTGCTTCCTGATGTCTTGAAAACGATGTTCCGCTGTAATGACATAGATCTACATGAGCATCTGTGGGAGGAGTTGAATTAAGCGATGCAACAATTAATTGCAGAAATCACAAAAGAACAATTAAGAACAGACCTTCCTGAGTTCCGTCCTGGTGACACTGTACGTGTACACGTAAAAGTTGTCGAGGGTACTCGTGAGCGTATCCAGCTTTTTGAAGGTGTTGTGATTAAGCGTCGTGGTGGTGGAATTAGTGAAACATTTACAGTGCGTAAGATTTCTTACGGTGTAGGTGTTGAGCGTACATTCCCAGTTCATACGCCAAAAATTGCGAAGTTAGAAGTAATTCGTCACGGTAAAGTACGTCGTGCGAAACTTTACTACTTACGTGAACTTCGTGGTAAAGCGGCACGTATTAAAGAGATTCGTCGATAATGATAAGAAGGGAGCTTGTTTAATGCAAGCTCCTTTTTTCAAATTATTGAATATAAAGTTTAAAAAACAATTTTCGTTGGTTAAAATATAGCTAGACTTTATAAATGGTTGGGGGACTGAGGATGGCCCGAGGGAAAAACGAGTTTTTTGAGTGGATAAAAGCGATTGTCATTGCTGTATTATTGGCGACAGTCATCCGATACTTTTTATTTGCGCCCATCGTTGTAGATGGTCTGTCAATGATGCCGACATTACATGACCAAAACCGGATGATTGTAAACAAATTTTCCTATAAAGTTGGCGAACCGAATCGGTTTGATATTGTCGTGTTTCATGCTGAAGTAGATAAAGATTACATAAAACGAGTCATCGGGCTTCCCGGCGATCATATTGAGTATAAAAACGATGTATTATATATTAATGGAACCGCGTATGATGAACCATATTTAGACGAATATAAACAGCAGGTGATTGACGGTCCATTGACGGAAGATTTTAAATTAGAAGATATTCTACCAGGGCAAGCAACCGTTCCAGACGGGCATTTGTTTGTCATGGGGGATAACCGCCGTTATAGTAAAGATAGTCGTCAAATTGGCTTCGTTAAAATGGAAGACGTATTAGGAGAAACAAGCCTTGTATACTGGCCGATATCAGAAGCCCGTCTTGCTGACTGACCAGTATTCGGTGCTTGCGTTTTTCTTATGTAAATATAAAGCAGGTGATAGAAAATGACCATTCAATGGTTTCCGGGACACATGGCCAAAGCAAGAAGGCAAGTAACGGAAAAACTTAAATTAATTGATATTGTATATGAATTAGTCGATGCTCGTATTCCACAATCATCTAGAAATCCGATGATTGATGAAATTATTTCAAACAAACCGCGCCTTGTTTTGCTGAATAAAGCAGATAAGGCAGATAAAGCAGCAACTGAGCAATGGCTTCAATACTTTAAATCAAAGGGCATTCCAGCTCTAGCAATTAATTCTCAAGCGGGTCAAGGAATGAAAGATATTGTGTCTGCTTCAAAAGATATCCTAAAAGAGAAGTTTGATCGGATGCAAGCAAAAGGGATTAAGAATCCTCGCGCTATTCGAGCGATGATTGTCGGAATTCCGAATGCAGGAAAGTCGACTTTAATTAATCGGTTGGCGAGTAAAAACATTGCCAAAACAGGTGACCGTCCAGGGGTTACTCAAGCTCAGCAGTGGATTAAAGTAGGGAAAGAATTAGAACTGCTCGACACACCAGGTATTTTATGGCCGAAATTCGAAGATGAGCTTGTTGGATTGAAGCTTGCAACAACAGGAGCGATTAAAGATACCATTTTAAATTTGCAAGATGTAGCTGTATATGCGTTGCGTTTTTTAAGCGCTCAATATCCGGAGCGTTTGAAAAATCGATATGGCTTAACGGACATTCCTGAGGAGATTGTAGAGCTGTTTGATGCTATCGGCTCAAAACGTGGTTGTATGATGGCTGGTGGCTTCGTTGATTATGACAAGACAGCAGAGCTTATTTTACGGGAAATACGTTCAGAGAAACTTGGACGCTTGTCGTTTGAACGTCCGGAAGATTATATGAATACAGATAAAGAAGAACTCGGCGAGAGCTGATTTGGATAAAAAGACCTTTTTCGTAAGCTTGTCGACCAGGCAAGAAACGGAAAGGTCTTTTTATCGTCCGCTGTAAAGGGAAGCATTCTTTACATTTCACATGAACAAACCGATACTATGATAAGAGAGGGAACATGATGAAAAAATCAATTCAGGAAATTAAACAGCAGCTTGCGCTAATTGAAACACCGGACGATCCGTTTTTTAAAGAATGCGAGCAAGATGAACGGAAAGGGGTTCAAACCTTAATCGCCCAAAGACGAAAATTTTTTGCGGAACAGGAGAAGCTGAAGCAACAGTTTGTAGATATGCAACAATACGAAGAAATGCTTTATGAACAAGGAATTGACCACATTGCTGGGATTGATGAAGTGGGTAGAGGACCTTTGGCAGGTCCGGTTGTTGCTGCTGCTGTGATTTTGCCCAAAACATTTTATTTGCCTGGTATAACAGATTCTAAAAAGTTGAGTGAAGCGAAACGGGAATATTTTTATGAGCTCATTCAAAAAGAAGCCGTTTCTGTTGGGATAGGTATAGTGGAAGCGGCAGAGATTGATGAGATTAATATTTATGAAGCGACAAAACGAGCGATGATTACCGCTCTTAGCAATCTAGAGGTGACCCCAGAACATCTGCTGATTGATGCTATGAATTTGCCGGTGGCGATTCCGCAGCAATCCATTATTAAAGGCGATGCGAAGAGTGTTTCCATTGCGGCAAGTTCAATTATCGCTAAAGTGACACGAGATCGAATGATGAAACAACTAGGAGAAAAGCATCCAGCATATGGTTTTGAAAAGCATATGGGGTACGGAACGAAACAGCACCTTCAGGCGATTGAAACATATGGGGTGCTGACCGAACATCGTAAATCATTTGCCCCCATTAAAGATATGAAAAACTAATGTGCTGATGTAAAGGAGGGGATGAGTGTGAGTACCATCATTTCGCCAATTTCAAAACTGTTTCAGGAAACAGCATCGTACGGCAAAGCGTTCAATTTTACCGAAGGGGACATTATAAAGGGTAAGGTGGCGAAGCTTTTTCCGAATCAAACGGCTATCGTTCAATTTGGAGGTTCCTCATTAGTGGCACAACTTCAAGCCCCTTTAACAGCGCATACGCAGTACTGGTTTGAAGTTCAAGGGAATGTGAACGGGAAGCTTCAGCTTAAGGTTATGACCGATTTGCAGCGAAGTGGGCTACAGGATGAGACAAGTGCGCTTTTAAAGGAACTTCGCTTGCCTGTAACAAAAGGCAACGAGAAGTTGCTTGCATCTTTACTTCAAAAAAATTTGCCGTTGCCCAAAAATGATGTTGCTTCAATAGCTAGGTGGGTGTCCTCTGGATCAAATCAAGAGGCGGATATATTGACAGTGGAGCAAATGATTCAACGAAAGTTACCGTTGACAAAAGAAACCTTTTTATCGCTTCGCTCTCTGCATGACGGATCTTCCTTTACAAAACAGCTCCAAACCCTTTTGGCTACCTTGGATGGAAGCGAAGGCGACAGTGCAGAAAAAATGCAGCTAAAAGAGATGGTTACTCGTGTATTATCACCGCTGGCATTAGAAAAAGGAACAGCTGCGGTAAGGGAGCTCGTTCAGCAATGGCTCACGGCAGCAAATGAACAAGAAGGACAAGCCGCTTTTTCGTTGTTGAAAAAGCTCTCCATTTTTCCAACTGACATTACATCAGAGCAAGCTATGAAGACTATTGGGCAACAGCTACAAGCATTGGCAGGCCAGGAGGTTTCTTCCGGCGGCCATGCGATGATGAAAGACGCTGCTCGTCTGTCGATTGGACAATTATTTGCATCTTTTCTTTCGCAAGAAGAGTTGGATGCACGAGCAACCGTAGCTGAAGAACGGCTCACTCAATTTTCTGGATTGACAAAAGAAGAGAAGGTGCTGGTCGATCGTCTATTGCAGCCAAATGTCCAGTCAGCGGGGGAAGCTAGCGAGTTGGCAAAGGGGCTTAAGCTTGTTCTTCAGTCACTTGGCTTGGACCACGAACATGCAGCGAATGAACTGTTCAAAAACGAAACGGCTGTATCAGGAAAAGGGGATTTACACACGCTAAAAGCCCTCCTCCTTCATTTGCAACAACATAGTACAGGGGCAACGAGAGAGTTGGCTGAGCAGCTTGTGCACAAAATTACCGGATATCAATTATCGGCCCGTGAAGATGGTCCGCTTACGAGTTTGTACATGCAGATTCCCATAGTGTTGGGGGATGAACCGCAGGATGTAATGATTCAATGGGAAGGTCGTCAATCGTCAAATGGTGAAATCGACCCGAATTATTGCCGTATTTTATTTTGTTTGCAACTGGAGCATCTTGATGAAACCATTGTGAATGTAACCGTTCAGAATAGGGTCGTTAACATTGGAATTATGAATGATAATCCGCAGCTTCCTTTCGTAATTAAAACGTTTGGACCAGAACTAAAAGAAAAGTTGTCCGCCTTAAACTATCATTTGTCTGATATTAAAGTGATGGCAGTTTCTAACGATGAGCCGCAATCCCCTGCTTTCTTGAAACGCACCTCTGTTTACGAACAGAACGGTTCATATACAGGAGTGGATATGAAAATATGAATGCAAATCAGAACAGAAAACAAGCAATTGCATTGTCTTATGAATCGTCAAAAGATGATGCCCCGAAAGTAGTTGCAAAAGGAAAAGGGTATGTAGCTGATCAAATTCTGGAACGGGCTAAGGAGCATCAAATTCCTGTGCAGGAAGATGCTTCGCTTGTAGAATTGCTTGGGCAGCTAACCATTAACGAGAAAATACCGGAAGAATTGTATCAGGCCGTTGCTGAAATTTTTGCGTATGTTTACAAAGTTGATCAACAGGTGAAAAAAGATAGCAAAGTATAACCAAAAAGCGGTTTCTTTAAAAGAGACCGTTTTTTTTGTTAAATTTCATAATTTTTTGCAGAATAGTAGACAATGTGACAAAGATTCTTATACAATGAAAGCGCAGTGTATTATTTTGGTTACATATGGTCAGGAGGATGGGAAATGAATATCCATGAGTATCAAGGAAAAGAACTCCTTAGAAAATATGGGGTAGCAGTTCCAAACGGTCGAGTGGCTTTTACGGTTGAAGAAGCAGTAGAGGCGGCAAAGGAACTTGGTTCTGAAGTGTGCGTCGTCAAAGCGCAAATTCATGCAGGGGGACGTGGGAAAGCCGGTGGTGTAAAGGTTGCTAAGAACTTAGAAGAAGTTCGTACATATGCTAACGAAATCTTAGGTAAGACACTTGTGACACACCAAACGGGCCCTGAAGGCAAAGAAGTTAAGCGTTTACTTATTGAAGAAGGCTGCGATATCCAAAAAGAATACTATATTGGTTTAGTATTGGACCGTGCCACGTCGCGTGTTGTCATGATGGCATCAGAAGAAGGTGGAACGGAGATTGAAGAAGTGGCGGCAGAAACGCCTGAAAAAATCTTCAAAGAAGTCATTGATCCAGTTGTTGGATTACAAGGATTCCAAGCTCGCAGACTAGCTTTTAATATTAATATTCCAAAAGAATTAGTAGGACAAGCTGTTAAATTTATGATGGGCTTATACCAAGTGTTTGTAGAAAAAGACTGCTCCATTGCGGAAATTAATCCGCTTGTTACAACTGGAGACGGAAAAGTGATGGCGCTTGACGCAAAATTGAATTTTGATTCAAATGCTCTTTATCGCCAAAAAGATATATTGGAATATCGTGATTTAGAAGAGGAAGATCCAAAAGAGATTGAAGCTTCTAAATACGATTTAAGTTATATTTCATTAGATGGAAATATCGGTTGTATGGTCAATGGTGCCGGTCTTGCGATGGCAACGATGGACATCATTAAGCATTACGGCGGAGACCCTGCTAACTTCCTTGATGTGGGCGGCGGTGCCACAGCAGAAAAAGTAACGGAAGCTTTCAAAATCATTCTTTCTGATCAAAACGTAAAAGGGATTTTTGTCAACATTTTTGGTGGAATCATGAAATGTGATGTCATCGCTCAAGGTGTTGTCGAGGCGACGAAACAAGTTGGTTTGAACATTCCGCTTGTTGTTCGTTTAGAAGGAACAAACGTTGATTTAGGAAAGAAAATTTTACAAGAATCCGGTTTAAACATCACAGCTGCTGAATCGATGGCAGACGGTGCACAAAAAATCGTTTCACTCGTAGGATAAGAAAGGCAGGGGACTATTGATGAGCGTTTTCATTAATAAAGACACAAAAGTTATTGTTCAAGGGATTACTGGTTCAACAGCTTTATTCCACACGAAGCAAATGATTGAATACGGAACGAAAATTGTAGGCGGAACTTCACCAGGAAAAGGCGGAACAGAAGTAGAGGGAGTACCTGTATTTAACACCGTTGCGCAAGCAGTTGAAAAAACAGGCGCTAATGCTTCGGTTATCTATGTTCCAGCTCCGTTTGCTGCAGATGCGATTTTAGAAGCGGTAGATGCTGAACTTGATGTAGTTATTTGTATTACAGAGCATATTCCAGTCTTGGATATGGTTAAAGTGAAGCGTTATATGGAAGGTAAAAAAACTCGTCTTGTCGGGCCGAACTGCCCTGGTGTCATTACGCCTGAAGAGTGTAAAATCGGGATTATGCCAGGCTATATCCATACGAAAGGCCATGTAGGAGTTGTGTCACGCTCCGGTACATTAACGTACGAAGCTGTTCATCAGTTAACAGAAGCGGGAATTGGTCAGTCTACTGCGGTTGGTATCGGTGGGGACCCAGTAAACGGGACAAACTTCATTGATGTATTAAAAGCATTTAACGAAGATGAAGATACGTATGCTGTTATCATGATTGGCGAGATTGGCGGTACCGCAGAAGAAGAAGCGGCAGAATGGGTGAAAGCGAATATGACGAAGCCGGTAGTAGGCTTCATCGGCGGTCAAACAGCCCCTCCAGGAAAGCGTATGGGCCATGCTGGCGCAATTATTTCAGGTGGTAAAGGGACAGCTGCTGAAAAAATTAAAACGATGAATGAGTGCGGTATTAAAGTTGCTGACACACCTTCTGTTATGGGTGAAACGTTAATTTCTGTTTTAAAAGAAAAAGGGCTTTACGAAAAATGTAAAACTCATTAATAATGTATCCTATAAGGACATACCGGTTTATCTTATAGAAAACCGGTATGTCCTTATGCCAATTATCTACTCCGATAGTTTTCTTCTTCCTTTCCCCTAACAGGCTCCTGTATTGATACACTACGACATTTAGGAGGTAGGTACGTAATGAAAGATGGATTTAAAAAGAAATTGATTCATTTGACCCATTGCAGAGGGATTGGATGGAAGTCCATTCGAAAACTTCTGCAATCAGACCCTTCACTGCAACACCTCTACAGTTGGTCCCCTGAACAGCTTCAAACTATTCTCCAACTCCCTTCTTATCATTTCAATGAGTTTAATAAAGATTTGCAAACGATGTCAATTGAAGCTATTCTAAATGAATATGAACAGGAGCAAATTCACTGTATCTCTTATGTGGATGATGCTTATCCATCGTTACTGAAATCGATTTATGATCCTCCTTGGGTACTTTATGCAAAGGGAGATATTAGTCTTTTATCGTTTCATAAAAAAATTAGCGCAGTCGGTACAAGAGATGCTTCACCGTATGGATATCAATCGTTAGTTAAAGTGCTGCAACCACTCGTATCAACTGGTTGGCTCATCGTCAGCGGCTTGGCGTCAGGCATTGACACAGCTGCGCATAAACTGGCTATTGAAGCACAAGGGAAAACAATTGCGGTTTTAGGAAGCGGTTTTTATCATATTTATCCGAAGAAAAATGAAGCATTAGCTTTTGCAATCGGAAACAGCCATTTGTTAATATCTGAGTATCCGCCCTTTCAAAAGCCGAATCGCTGGGCGTTTCCGATGAGAAATCGGATTATTAGTGGATTAACAAGAGGCACCGTGATTATTCAAGCGAAAGAAAGAAGCGGTTCGCTCATTACAGCTGAACTTGCGCTCCAGCAAGGGCGGGAAGTATTCGCTGTTCCGGGTCCTGTAACGGATGAACGTTCTACTGGCACGAACCGTTTAATACAGCAAGGAGCCAAACTTGTGCATACAGCAGAAGATATTTTATCGGAACTTTATGTATATATGGGGAGTGACAAAAAGTAAACAGGTTGCCTAATGATTTCATTTAATGGTAAGGTAATATACAAATTCATATGTATAGAAAAAGGGTTTCGACTTTATAATGAAGAAAAGAGAATTGAGCACAGCATACAATTCAACATTGGGGAAGCGAGTTGCGAATAAAGATTTTTTATGCAAAAACTCCTTTTTGGGAGAGTTTTTGCCATAAAAAGATGAATTGTCGTTTGACAAACCATATTGGAATATTTAATAATAATGAAGATTTTATTTTACCTCTTGAGGAGGAGCATTGATGTCTGACTACCTAGTAATAGTAGAGTCGCCTGCAAAGGCAAAAACAATTGAACGATATTTAGGAAAAAAATATAAAGTGAAAGCCTCTATGGGGCATGTTCGAGATTTACCGAAAAGCCAGATGGGGATTGACATTGAACATGAATATGAACCAAAATATATTACCATCCGAGGAAAAGGCCCTGTTTTAAAGGAACTAAAGTCTGCTGCTAAAAAAGCGAAGAAAATTTACCTCGCAGCTGACCCGGATCGTGAGGGGGAAGCGATTGCTTGGCATCTTGCCCATACATTAGATATTGATGTTACATCAGACTGCCGGGTGGTTTTTAATGAAATTACGAAAGATGCGATTAAAGAATCGTTTAAACATCCACGGGCTATTAACATGGATTTAGTAGATGCCCAGCAGGCTCGCCGCATTCTTGACCGTCTCGTTGGGTATAATATTAGTCCGCTTTTATGGAAAAAAGTAAAAAAAGGTTTAAGTGCAGGGAGAGTTCAATCGGTAGCTGTTCGCATGATTATCGAGCGAGAGAATGAAATTAATCAATTTGAACCAGAAGAATATTGGACGGTAAATGCTACGTTCCAAAAAGATAAAGATCAGTTTGAAGCTAGTCTCATAGAGTACAATGGCAAAAAAGTAAATCTTTCAAAAGAAGAAGATGTAAAAGCTGTTTTAGCTAATTTAGCTGGCAATGAGTTCCAAATTAAAACGGTAACCAAAAAGGAACGAAAGCGTAATCCGGCTCTGCCATTTACAACATCTTCCTTACAACAGGAAGCAGCAAGGAAATTAAACTTCCGCGCGAAAAAGACAATGATGATTGCCCAACAGCTATACGAAGGAATTGATCTTGGCAAAGAAGGAACAGTCGGTTTAATTACATACATGAGAACAGATTCCACTCGCATTTCAGAAACTGCCCAAAATGAAGCACGTGACTATGTCATGCAATCATTTGGACAAGAGTATGTAAACGAGGAAAAGAGAAAAGAAAAAAAGAACGCAAAATCTCAAGATGCCCATGAAGCAATTCGTCCAACCTCGACTCAGCGGAAGCCTGCTGAAATAAAAGAATTTTTATCTCGAGACCAATACCGTTTATACAAGTTGATTTGGGAGCGGTTTTTAGCAAGCCAAATGGCTCCGGCTATTATGGATACGATGGCTGTCGATTTGGAGAATTCAGGTGTAGTGTTTCGAGCGAATGGATCGAAGGTTAAGTTTCCTGGTTTCATGAAGGTATATGTAGAGGGAAGCGACGATCAAGTCGAAGAAAAGGAAAATATGCTTCCGGACATCGAAAAAGGAGAAACCGCTTTCTCTAAAGATATTGAACCGAAGCAGCATTTCACACAGCCGCCTCCTCGCTATACGGAAGCAAGGCTCGTAAAAACCCTTGAAGAGTTAGGGATAGGTCGTCCGTCGACGTATGCCCCTACTTTAGACACCATTCAAAAACGCGGATATGTAGCGCTTGAGAATAAACGCTTCGTTCCGACTGAATTGGGCCAAATTGTATTGGAGCTCATTTTAGAGTTCTTCCCTGAGGTTATTGATGCCGAATTTACGGCAAAAATGGAAACAAGTCTTGATAATGTTGAAGACGGTGAAGTACAATGGGTGAAGGTTATTGATGACTTCTACAAAGGGTTCGAAGGAAACTTGAAAAAAGCGGAAGCTGAAATGAAAGAAGTCGAAATCAAAGATGAACCGGCTGGAGAAGATTGTGAACTTTGCGGTTCTGAGATGGTTTATAAAATGGGACGTTACGGAAAATTCATGGCATGCTCTAATTTCCCAGAATGTCGCAACACCAAACCGATTGTGAAGCAAATTGGTGTAGATTGTCCAACATGTCAAGAAGGAAACATTGTTGAGCGTAAGTCGAAAAAGAAACGTACGTTTTATGGATGCGATCGTTTTCCGGAATGTGATTTTGTTTCTTGGGATAAGCCAATTGCAAGGAAGTGTCCAAAGTGTGAGCACTTACTTGTCGAGAAAAAACAAAAGAATGGAATGCAAGTCGTTTGTACAAACTGTGACTATAAAGAAGAAACTCAAGGTTAGGATACGTGGTGAGCATATCTTTTGCTCGCCTCTTTATATGTGACGAAAGTTTTTTAGAGCATGTCCGGATTGCAGTGCGGACAGCGATAGTATTCAAATATTCTCGTTAAAAGATAAGCAAAGAAGTAATGAAATGTTGGAGGATTCAAATATGAGTGAACAACAAGTAGTAAATGTCATTGGAGCAGGTTTGGCAGGAAGTGAAGCAGCTTGGCAAATCGCCAAACGTGGGATTAAGGTCCATCTGTATGAAATGAGACCAGTAAAACAGACACCTGCCCACCATACGGATAAATTTGCCGAATTAGTGTGTAGTAACTCACTGCGTGCAAATACGTTGACGAATGCAGTCGGAGTACTAAAGGAAGAGATGCGCCGCCTTGATTCGGTTATTATCCGTTCAGCTGATGAGTGTGCTGTTCCTGCAGGAGGCGCTCTTGCGGTGGATCGTCATGAATTTGCAGCGCGTGTTACAGAGTCTGTGAAGAACCATCCAAATGTGACAGTATTTAATGAAGAAATTACAGAGATTCCAGAGGGGCCGACAGTCATCGCGACAGGTCCATTAACGTCTAAAGCTTTATCAGAACAGCTCAGAGGCTTAACGGGAGAAGATTACCTTTATTTCTATGATGCGGCTGCACCAATTCTTGAAAAAGAAAGCATTGACATGGAGAAAGTTTATTTAAAATCTCGCTACGACAAAGGGGAAGCAGCTTACTTAAATTGCCCGATGACGGAAGAAGAATTCGAACGTTTTTACGAAGCGTTAATTGCGGCAGAAACGGTTCCTTTAAAAGAATTTGAAAAAGAAATTTATTTTGAAGGGTGCATGCCAATTGAAGTAATGGCTGGACGCGGAAAGAAAACAATGCTGTTTGGTCCGATGAAGCCAGTAGGACTTGAAGATCCTAAAACAGGGAAACGCCCATTCGCTGTTGTCCAACTTCGCCAAGATGATGCAGCAGGTACGCTTTACAATATCGTTGGTTTTCAAACTCATTTGAAATGGGGAGCGCAAAAAGAAGTCATTCGACTCATTCCTGGGTTAGAAAATGCAGAGATTGTCCGCTACGGAGTTATGCACCGAAACACATTTATTAACTCACCTCGATTATTAAAGCCAACGTATCAATATCGTGAGCGGGACAACTTATTCTTCGCTGGTCAAATGACGGGCGTAGAAGGGTATGTGGAATCTGCTGCAAGTGGATTGATGGCAGGAATGAATGCGGCTCGTCTTGTACTTGGTGAAGAAATGGTTGTTCTTCCACAAGAAACAGCGATGGGAAGCATGGCGCATTACATTACAAATGCTAATCCAGATAATTTCCAGCCGATGAACGCTAATTTTGGGATCTTTAAAGAATTGGACGTTCGCATTAAAAACAAGCAAGAGCGCTATGCGAAGTATGCTGAACGAGCGTTGGAAACAATTCAGAATTTTGTAAAAAAATAAACGAAATCATTTGCACAGGCTACTAAATTGTGATACTATTTAGTAGCCTTTGTGGGGTGATGCCAATGATAAATGTTAAATATTTTTTAAATTCCTTTCTTGAATATTTACAAATAGAAAAAAATTATTCAAAATATACAATTGTGTGTTATGAGCAAGATATCAATTTATTTGTAGAGTTTTTAAATGAAGAAAGTATTGAAGGTATACAACATGTTACATACTCGGATGTTCGACTTTTTTTAACAAAATTATATGAAAAAAGTTATTCCAAACGATCGGTGGCGCGAAAAATCTCTTCATTAAGAAGTTTTTATCGCTTTTTGTTACGTGAAAAACTTGTGAAGGAAAATCCGTTTACCCTTGTATCCTTGCCAAAAAAGGAACATAAAAATCCGAATTTCCTGTATCAAGAAGAGATGGAGCAATTGTTTGAAGCATCTGATTTGAGCGAACCGCTGGGGCAACGTGATCAAGCTATTCTAGAAGTGCTGTATGCCACTGGAATAAGGGTGAGTGAATGTGCCAAAATTCACTTATCAGATATCGATTTTTCTATGCAAATCATTCTCGTACATGGAAAAGGGAATAAGCAGCGTTATGTCCCATTTGGGAATTATGCTAAAAAAGCTTTGGAGATATACATAGAGGATGGGCGTAAAAAGCTGTTGCAAAAAGCCTCTTCTGATATGAATACAAAAGTGCTTTTCCTAAACCATCGCGGGGGACCTTTGACTACGAGAGGCATTCGTCTTGTAATGGACCGTTTGGTGAAAAAAACATCGCAAACGACTAGAATAAGTCCGCACACGTTAAGGCATACGTTTGCCACTCATTTGCTAAACGAGGGAGCGGATTTAAGAACAGTGCAGGAATTGCTTGGGCATGAACACTTGTCTACAACTCAAATCTATACGCACGTTACAAAAGATCGTTTACGCACCGTTTATATGAATCATCATCCTCGTGCGTAACGCTCGAAAACGGGAAACTTTTGTCATGAACAATTTCATGTTTTGTTAATTCCGAAGAAAGCGGAGGAGGGGTTTTATGTCTACTTTTCATGCGACAACTATATTTGCTATACAGCATAACGGCAAGTGCGCAATGTCAGGTGACGGTCAGGTGACGTTTGGAAATGCGGTCGTGATGAAGCACACTGCTAAAAAAGTGCGCCGACTTTTTCAAGGGAAAGTATTAGCGGGATTTGCAGGGTCTGTGGCAGATGCTTTTACCTTGTTTGAAATGTTTGAAGGCAAGCTTGAAGAATATAACGGAAACTTGCAACGTGCAGCGGTTGAACTAGCGAAGCAGTGGCGTAGTGATAAAGTTCTCCATAAACTGGAGGCGATGCTTATCGTTATGAACGAAGAACATTTGTTGCTTATATCGGGAACTGGTGAGGTAATTGAGCCGGATGATGGAATTTTAGCTATTGGATCCGGAGGTCATTATGCCTTATCAGCCGGCCGTGCTTTAAAGAAGCATGCGGCAGCGCATCTATCTGCTAAGGAGATTGCGAAGGCGGCTTTGGAAATTGCAAGTGAAATTTGTGTGTATACAAATGAGCATATTATTGTAGAAGAATTGTAGAGGGGGGATTTGCTGTGAAGACGAACTTAACTCCAAGACAAATTGTTGAAAAGTTAGATCAGTACATTGTTGGTCAAACAAAAGCAAAAAAAGCGGTAGCAGTCGCACTTCGAAACCGTTATCGCCGCAGTTTACTTGCTGAAGATTTAAGAGATGAGGTCGTTCCAAAAAACATCTTAATGATGGGTCCTACAGGAGTTGGAAAAACGGAGATTGCGCGCCGTCTTGCTAAGCTTGTTGGTGCTCCTTTCATTAAGGTTGAAGCGACGAAATTTACGGAAGTTGGCTATGTCGGAAGAGATGTTGAATCAATGGTCAGAGATTTGGTGGAAACGTCTGTACGACTTATCAAGGAAGAAAAAATGCATGCCGTTCGAGATAAGGCAGAAGATAATGCCAACAAACGTCTTGTTGAACTACTTGTTCCGACTGATCGTAAGCAGCAAAATTTCAAAAATCCATTTGAGATGTTGTTTGGCCAAAATCAAACACCACCACCACCGCAAGAATCTACAAATGAAGAAGCCTCGCTTGAAATGAAAAGAAGACAAATGGCCCATCAGCTTGCGCTCGGTGAATTAGAAGACCATTATGTGACAATTGAAGTAGAAGAGCAGCAAGCATCTATGTTTGACATGCTTCAAGGGTCGGGTATGGAACAGATGGGGATGAACATCCAAGATGCATTAGGAAGTCTCATGCCTAAAAAACAAAAAAAGAGACGATTGACTGTAAGAGAAGCGCGTAAAGTGTTAACGAATGAGGAAGCTCAAAAGTTAATTGACATGGATGAAGTCACACAAGAAGCGGTGAATAGAGCAGAGCAGTACGGCATCATTTTCATTGATGAGATTGATAAGATTGCTCGAAAAAACAGTCAGTCCTCATCGGCTGATGTATCACGAGAAGGGGTTCAGCGCGATATCTTACCGATTGTTGAAGGGTCAACAATTGTCACAAAATATGGACCAGTGAAAACAGACCATGTTCTGTTTGTGGCAGCAGGTGCTTTTCATTTGTCTAAGCCATCTGATCTTATTCCGGAGTTGCAAGGCCGCTTTCCAATTCGTGTGGAGTTAACAAAGCTAAACGTAGAAGACTTCATTCGGATTTTAACGGAGCCTGATAATGCTCTCTTAAAGCAATATCGAGCATTATTGGAAACAGAGGGTATACAAATTGAATTTTCTGACGATGCTATACGTAAGATTGCTGAGATCGCCTATCAAGTAAATCAAGATACGGATAATATTGGCGCTCGTCGTCTTCATACCATCATGGAGCGACTGCTGGAAGATTTATCGTTCGAAGCACCGGATGTAACGATGGAAAAAATTATCATTACTCCGCAATATGTAGAAGAGAAACTTGGAACAATTGTGAAAAATAAAGACTTAAGTCAATTTATTTTATAAGGTTCGCCTTCCATTATAGGCGGTTGGCTGTATAATCAAGCTCTTTAATGTGATATATCTAATAAAAAGGACATCATAGAGCCACATAAAATGAATAAAGGAAGAAATTCAGGAGGAAGAAAGATGGATTTATTATCTAGAACTAGAAAAATTAATGCAATGTTGCAAAGAGCTGCGGGTAAACCGGTAAACTTTAAAGAAATGGCTGAAACACTTCGTGAAGTTATTGAATCAAACGTATTTGTTGTAAGCCGCCGTGGGAAACTATTAGGTGTTGCGATTAAACAACAAATTGAAAATGAGCGTATAAAGAAAATGTTAGTAGATCGTCAATTCCCAGAGGAGTACACGAAAAATCTATTTAACATTAATGAAACATCGTCTAATTTAAATGTTGAAAGTGAATACACAGCTTTTCCTATCGAAAACAAAGAATTGTTTGAAACTGGCTTAACAACGATTGTGCCAATTATCGGAGGCGGGGAGCGACTTGGTACATTAATTTTAGCCCGTCTTGAGCAACGTTTTGAAGATGATGACTTAATTTTAGCTGAATATGGTGCAACAGTTGTCGGGATGGAAATCTTAAGAGAGAAAGCTGAAGAAATCGAAGTTGAAGCGCGCAGTAAAGCAGTTGTGCAAATGGCAATCAGCTCTCTATCTTATAGTGAATTGGAAGCAATTGAGCACATCTTTGAAGAATTGAACGGAAACGAAGGGTTGCTAGTAGCGAGTAAGATCGCTGATCGTGTAGGTATTACGCGTTCGGTTATCGTAAATGCGCTTCGTAAGCTAGAAAGTGCAGGCGTAATTGAATCTCGTTCTCTTGGAATGAAGGGGACATATATTAAAGTGTTAAATGATAAGTTTTTAGTAGAACTTGCAAAGTTAAAGTCTAACTAAAAGGCAACAATACTTTAGGAAACTTTATAAAAATATAAAAAAGGAAATTCGTCAAGTGACTAGTCACTTGACGAATTTCCTTTTTTTGGTCTCTTCTCTTCAATGTAAATGACCTTCATAATAAAAGAAACATTAAGTAATCCTGATATGGAAGAGAACTTCATTTTATCCAGTTGGTTTAGTCGAGTGTGATAAAAGTCACGGTTGTTGAAAAGGAATTCAGTTATAATGATTCATTATTCCTAAATAGTGAAAATGAATTGTAAATTTGTTTTAAATTTTGTGAGGTAAATGTAAAAAAAGTCTTAAAGACATGGACAAGTTGGGGTGTTTTCTTTACAATATGAGGTAAAGATAGAAAGTCGAATTTTGTCAAAAAAAATAGAAAAAAAAGGAAGAAAAATGGGGAGATTTAATTGAAGATTTTTTCCAATACATTTCAAGCGCTAGAACAAGGACTAAATTATTCGTCTTTAAAACAAAAGACGATTTCCCAAAATATAGCGAATGTTGATACACCTAATTATAAAGCAAAAGATGTCTCGTTCCAAACAGCTTTTCAAGAAGCGAAAGGGAATGTATTTGAAGCGAAACGAACAGATGTGAGACATTATAATTTTTCCTCTTCGTCGTCTTCAAACTTTGTGATTGAACAGCGAAAAGGGTCTTATCAGCATAACGGTAATAGCGTCGATATGGACAAAGAAATGTCGGAACTAGCTGAAAATCAAATTTATTATCAAGCCTTAACGGAACGGTTGAACGGCAAATTTAATTCATTAAAAACAGTCATCCAAGGAGGAAGATAAGCATGTCTATTTTTCATAGTATGAACATTACGTCTTCCGCTTTAACGGCACAGCGATTAAAGATGGATGTCATTTCTTCAAATATGGCGAATGTTGATACAACAAGAGGAAAGTTTGTGAACGGACAATGGGAACCTTATCGTCGAAAAATGGTCGTTACAGAACCAAATCAATCTTTTTCAAATGTTCTAAATCAAGCGATGAGCAGTGAGGCACGAGGCATTGGTAATGGCGTGAAGGTGACAAAAATTACGGAAGATCAAACGCCATTTAAGCTTGTGTATAATCCTGAGCATCCCGATGCAGATAATCAAGGATATGTGCAAATGCCAAATGTGGACCCTTTAAAAGAAATGGTCGATTTAATTAGCTCCACTCGTTCGTATGAAGCGAATGTTACAGTGTTGAACGCGACAAAAGGAATGCTGATGAAAGCATTGGAAATTGGTAAATAGGGGAGAAGTTAAATGATTCAGTCAGTCATTAATAGCACACAGGCAGTTCAGCCTTCAATGGCAAATGTAAAGCCGACAAATACGGTTAATCAATCAACACAATCGTTTAGTTCTTTTTTGAAACAATCAATTAATGAAATTAACGAGTCCCAGGCTGCATCGGATGCGGCTACTGAAAAATTAGTAAAGGGCGAGTCCGTTGATTTACATCAAGTAATGATTGCATCACAGAAGGCGAGCATTATGCTTCAAACTGCCATCGAAGTTCGGAACAAAGCGATAGAAGCTTATCAAGAAACGATGAGAATGCAAGTATAATAACCATGTGCCGCTTTGTTCTATAAGATAGCCTGTGAGCGGTTATTAGATAGATAAAAAATAACCGGGGGATTGCAATGAACGAAAAATTATTAGCTTATCAAGCGAAGATGAAAGAATATTGGGGCAGCCGATCAAAACGGCAAAAAGGACTGTTAATAGGTGGTCCGCTTGCTGTTGTTCTTTTGGCTGCCATCGTTACTTATATGTTATCAAAAGATACATTTGTTCCTCTTTATAGCAATCTATCACCACAAGAAACGGGACAGATTAAAGCTGAACTAGATGGAAGAGGAATTAAGTCGCAGCTTTCGGATGACGGAAAAACGATTTCCGTTCCCCAACAAGTAGTCGATACTTTAAAAGTAGAGCTTGCTGCTGAAGGAATTCCAAAAAGCGGGAGCATCGACTACTCTTTTTTTAGTCAAAATGCCGGGTTTGGTATGACAGATAATGAATTTGATGTTCTAAAAGTTGATGCGATGCAAACGGAAATTGCAAATCTAATGAAAAACATTGATGGTGTCAATGATGCAAGCGTCATGATTACATTGCCGGAAAAAAGTATTTGGGTGAATGAAGAAGCTGAGGCGGCTTCTGCGTCAATTGTTCTAAATACAAAACCGGGGTATGAATTCGATGAACAGCAAGTGAAGTCGTTATACCACCTTGTCTCTAAAAGTGTTCCTAACTTACCTACTGATAATATCGTCATTATGAATCAATATTTTGAGTACTTTGACCTAAATAACAAAGAAAATTTTTCTGAATCTAGTTCTTTTGTTGCTCAACATGAGATGAAAAAAGAAATAGAGCGAGATATTCAACGTCAAGTCCAACAAATGCTTGGCACGATGATGGGCTATGATAAAGTCGTAGTCTCTGTTACAGCTGACGTGGATTTTACGAAGGAAAATCGGGAAGAAAACCTTGTCGAACCTGTTGATCAAGAAAACATGGAAGGCATTGCCGTTAGTGTGGAACGAATTACCGAAACATATACGGGTGACGGTGCTCAGGCAGCGGGTGGAATCAATGGAACAGGAGAGGACGACATTCCTGTTTATCAAGAAACGACTGAAGCAGGATCTAATGGTGATTATGAAAAAATTGAAGAACGAATTAACAATGATGTCAATCGCATTCGAAAAGAAATTGTCGAGAGTCCATATAAGGTGCGTGACTTAGGCATTCAAGTTATGGTTGAGCCTCCGGACCCAAGCAACCCTGATTCGTTATCAGAAGAGCGAGTGGAAGATATAACGGAGATTTTAGGAACAATTGTCCGAACGACTGTACAAACGGAACAGCAAGATGCGCAAATGACGAATGAAGAGATTGATGACCGTGTTGTTGTGTCTGTTCAAGAGTTCAATGGCAAACCGCAAGTAGTAACGGAAGAGGTACAAACGATTCCGATGTGGATGTACGCGGTTGGTGCCGCGCTCGTCGTGGTCATTCTAGTTCTGCTATTCTTATTGTTTAGAAGAAAACGTAAAGAAGAGCTAGAAGAATACGATCAGACTCTGATTACAGCAGATACTGAACAGGAGCAGGAAGAAATTCCATTAACAGAGTCCCAGCAGCGTCGTCAAAAGCTGGAGCAGCTTGCAAAAGAACAACCGGAAGAATTCGCGAAGTTATTACGCACTTGGATTGCTGAGGATTAAGAGGGGGAAATTAAATGGCAAAAGCGGATCAAAAAAGAGAATTGACCGGCAAACAAAAGGCAGCTGTTTTACTCATTTCACTTGGACCGGATGTGTCAGCACAAGTGTACAAGCATTTGTCCGAAGAAGAAATTGAACGGCTCACTCTTGAAATTTCAGCGATGCGCAAAGTGGACGGAGAGATAAAAGATGTCATCATGGAAGAGTTTGAGCAAATTGCCCTTGCGCAAGATTACATTGCGCAAGGTGGAATCGGCTATGCCAAAAATGTACTTGAAAAAGCATTAGGGTCTGACAAAGCATCTGTCATCATTAATCGTCTTACTTCATCCTTGCAAGTTCGACCGTTCGATTTTGCAAGGAAAGCGGACCCTAAGCAAATTTTAAACTTTATTCAAAATGAGCATCCGCAAACCATTGCGCTTATTTTATCGTACCTCGATCCAGCTCAGTCTGGACAAATACTATCCTCGTTGCCACAGGAGCAGCAAGCTGATATCGCACGCAGAATCGCTCTGATGGACAGCACATCACCCGATGTGATCAACGAGGTCGAACAAATTTTGGAGAGAAAGCTTTCTACGACCGTCACGCAAGATTACACACAAACAGGCGGTGTTGAGTCCGTTGTGGAAGTGTTGAATGGGGTTGACCGTGCAACGGAACGTACAATTTTGGATGCCCTTGAGATTCAAGATCCTGAATTGGCGGAAGAAATTAAGAAAAGGATGTTTGTATTTGAAGACATCGTTGCTCTTGATAACAGATCGATTCAGCGTGTCATTCGCGATGTGAATAATGAAGATTTGTTGCTGAGCTTAAAAGTGGCAAGCGAAGAAGTAAAAGAGATTGTGTTCCGCAATATGTCGAAACGTATGGCTGAGACATTCAAAGAAGAAATGGAGTTTATGGGGCCTGTACGTTTGAAGGATGTAGAAGAAGCGCAGTCAAGAATTGTTGCTACTATTCGCCGATTAGAAGAAGCCGGGGAGATTATTATAGCCCGTGGCGGAGGGGATGATATTATTGTCTAGTATCATCAAATCCCGGTTTACAGGTGACCAGCAACAAAGAGAGAAAACGATTGAAATTCGGCGTTTTGTCACCCAACCTGAGATCGAGCCAGAAATCCGAATGCAAGAGCAGCTTCAACAGCAAGCTGAACAGTTAATGAGAGAAGCTGAAGCGCAAGCGAAAATGATGGAACAGCAAGCGCAAACGATGCTTATGGAGGCAAAAAATCAGCTAGAAGCAGAACGACAGCAATGGGAAGCTGAAAAGCAAAGAATAGCCGATGAAGCGAGAAAACAAGGATATGAAGAAGGTTTTCGTACAGGGAACGAAGCTGGCTTAGCTACCTATGATTCGATGCTTGCAGAAGTGAGAGCAATGATTGACATGACAAAGCGGGACTATTATTCATATATAGAAGCTTCTGAAGAAGTCATCTTACAGCTCGGTGTTCAAATTGCAGAAAAGATTATCGGAGAGCAGCTAACAGAAAATCCCGAGAAGCTTTTATCGCTCATTCGAACGGCTATTAAGGAAGTAAGGGAGCATAAGGAGATTCATTTGTTCGTTTCCGCTTCTTCTTATCCGTTTGTTCACGACCATAAAGAAGAGCTTATGATGTTATTGAATGGTGAAACGAACTTGTTCATTTATCCAGATTCTGAAATAGCCGATACATCTTGTATTATCGAATCGTCATTTGGGCGCATTGATGCAAGTGTGGATAGTCAACTCGATGAAATCAAGAAACGATTAACGGAGTTGCTGAAGGAAGATGCGCATGAAAGCTAAAGAGTTAATCAAGGAAGTCAAACATATTCCTTCTTTTAAACGGTATGGAAAAGTAACAAGAGTCGTTGGTCTTATGATTGAATCAAAAGGACCAGCCACCTCTATTGGAGATGTTTGCTATATTCATATTGACCATGCTCATTCGCGCAAACGAATTCAGGCAGAAGTTGTCGGTTTTAAAGACGAGCACGTCATTTTAATGCCGTATACATCTGTAAGAGATATAGCTCCTGGATGCATCGTGGAGACGACGGCGAAACCGCTGCAAGTAAAAGTGGGAGAAGGTTTGATCGGAAAAGTGCTCAATCCATTAGGAGAACCGCTTGATGGAAGTAGCTTGCCAAGAGGATTAACTCCTGTTTTAACGGAACAGATGCCGCCTAATCCTCTTGAACGTCCGCCGATTAGTGAACCGATGGAGATTGGGGTTCGTACCCTTGACAGCTTGTTGACTGTTGGGAAAGGGCAGCGAATCGGTATTTTTGCCGGAAGTGGTGTCGGGAAGAGTACGATGATGGGAATGATTGCCCGAAACACGAAAGCTGATTTGAATGTGATTGCCTTAATTGGAGAACGTGGGCGCGAGGTTCGAGAATTCATTGAACGGGATTTAGGGGCGGAAGGATTGACACGTTCCATTGTGATTGTTGCTACTTCCGATCAGCCACCATTAATGAGAATTAAAGGTGCTTATACAGCTACCGCTATTGCCGAATATTTTCGTGAACAAGGACTCAATGTTATGTTCATGATGGACTCAGTGACACGTGTAGCGATGGCTCAGCGTGAAATTGGTCTTGCCGTAGGAGAACCGCCAACAACGAAAGGATACACTCCTTCTGTGTTTGCGATTTTACCAAGTTTGCTTGAACGAACGGGAACGAACCGTCAAGGGTCCATTACGGCATTTTATACGGTCCTTGTGGATGGTGATGATATGAATGAACCGATTGCTGATACTGTCCGAGGAATTGTCGATGGTCATATTGTGTTGGACAGGAATTTAGCTAATAAAGGACAATATCCGGCCATTAATGTTTTAAAAAGTGTGAGCCGTGTTATGAATAACATTGTTTCGACCGAACATCGAAAAGCAGCTGAAAAGCTTCGGGATTTGTTGTCCACGTATATTGAATCAGAAGATTTAATCAGCATTGGTGCATATAAACGTGGTTCTTCTTATGAAATCGATGAAGCAATTAAAAACTATCCGAAAATCATTTCATTTTTAAAACAAGGAACCGACGAAAAAATATCTATCCATGAAAGCATCCGGATGCTTCATGAACTTGTTGCGGAAGGGAACTAAAAGTCATGGCTTACCAGTATAAATTTGACCGAGTAATGTCCATTAAAGAAAATGAGAAGGACCGTTTAATGGCGGAATATAATGAGGCTGTTCAACAGTTTGAGGAACACGGTCAGCGATTGTACGAATCGTTAAAACAGAAAGAACAATTAATAGATGAACATACTCAAAAAATGAAGTTGGGCTTGTCTATTACAGATATTAAGCAATTTCAGCTCTTTATTGTCAACCTTGAGAAGGTAATTGCCGCTTATCAACAAAAGGTCATTACTTCCCGTCAAAACATGCAGTTAGCCGAGTTGAAGCTTCGCAATAAAAATATGGAAGTTAAAAAGTTTGAAAAAATGAAAACTAAGGATTTTCAAAAATATAAAGAAGCTCAAAAAGAGCTGGAATCTAAGCAAATGGATGAAGTATCCATCCAGCAATACATGCTGAAAGGGAATTAGGTGAGAGTGTGGGAGAAGCACAAGCGATGATAGAAGAGGAAAAAAAATCTAGCAAGCTGCAAGTGTTCTTCTTTGTAATTTTTATCCCGCTTGTTTTTACGATTGCCATTGTTTATGTACTGTTAATGCTTTACGGTGTAGATGTGAATGGAAAAGTAAAGGAAGCGGTGAAGGAAATTCCTTTTCTTTCTCAAGAAGAACGTGTAGCAGAAAGCAATACTATCCAACGTAATGAAGAAATTAAGCAGTTGGAGACTAGTTTGCGTCAAAAAGAAGATACGATTAATGAGATGCAAGATGAACTAAATGAAAAAGACCTAGAGCTAGAAAGCTTGCAAATTCAAGTGCAACGCCTAAAGGAACAATTAGGAGTAGCCGATAAAAAAGAAGAAGCAGAGCAAACGGACTTGAAAGAAATTGTAGCTGCTTATGAAAAGATGACACCTAAAAAAGCGGCCCTCATCTTTTCTGAATTAGAAGAAGACAAAGCGTTGATGCTGCTTACACAGTTTAAGCCTGATCAACTTTCTTCCATATTAGAAAAAATGGACCCGTCCGTTGCAGCACAGTATACAGGGCTTTTGTCTGAAACGGCAGCTCAAGATAATTAGTTATTGAAGGGAGGTGAACAAATGAATGGAGCGATTCCAATGATTCAAGGCATTGTAACCGGAAATCACCAATCTTCAACCGTTGGGGCTAAACCATCGGCTAGCGGTTTTGGTTCTATTTTAGCTCAACTGCAGCAAACTCCAATGCAACCTGGATTACAAAACAATACCCAAGAAGAACCGACTCTAAACATGGAAGAAGAAATTTTATATTTTTTAAGCGAACTTGCGATGAACACTGTAGAAAGTGGAGAAAAATTGTTTGAGGAAACATCTGAATCTATATCCGATGTTATTCAAGGATTAATAGAGCAGTTGCAAATTATAAATGAGCAAGACCGAGAGAAAGTGCAAGAAATGGTGTTACAAATGAACCAATTTTTACAGCAACCTGCTCTTTTAGAGAATATGAGTTTATTGAACGATGCTCAACTGAAGCAGTTAACGGATATTGAACAAGTTACGGATAATCCAGAAACGAAACCTGTTTTCGCTGCTATGTATGTGTTCTTGAAAGGATTGGGGCAGATGTTGCCGAATGCTCAAGAGCTGTTGAAACAGTACCAGCAGACGGAAAATAGAAAAGAGATGCCTTCATTTGTAGAACTAGAAAATTTGGTGAAGAAAATAGAAGCTAAATTGCAGGAAGCACAAATGCGCATAGAAGAGTCTGCTAAGCTGTCTCGTACTCATTCTCTTCTTCTAGTAAACGGCGGAACAATGATCACGAATCGCTTTATCCAGATGGGAGCAGCACAACAGCCAATCCCAAATGATAGAATGGTTGAAACAGCGGAAAGCGGGCAACTGACTACATCTCTTCCAATGAGCAAAGTGGAACAATTTGTTCTTCATCTCGGTACAACTAATGGGAAAAGTGTTTCAGCTAATCTCCAGCAAGATTTTGAGCAAATTTTAGCTAAAAGTTCTTTCACCCAAAATGCTAACCATGCGAAACTGACAATCAGGCTTGCACCAGAGCATTTAGGCTCACTCACAATTGAACTGATTAAGCAAGACCAAGTAATGGTTGCTAAAATGATGGCGTCTACTCAACAGGCGAAAGAAATGCTTGAATCCCAAATGACTTTATTGAAGCAAGCATTAATTAATGCCAACATTCAAGTAGAGAAAATTGATATTCAACAGCAACTTACTTCACCGGATCGTTCTTGGAGCCAGTCCAATCAGCAACAAGAGCAGTCTCAGGAGCATGCTGACGGTAATGAACAGCATAAAGAGAATAAAGACAATGAAGAAACAAGCAACTTTTTAGCTTCTTTACAAGAAGAATTAATCAATCTAAACATTTAGGTGGTAGACATGGCAAATACAATAGACTCTAGTTTATATTTAGCGAACTACCAGAAGCAAACGCGTCAAACAGGTACAGATGTTTTAGGGAAAGACGATTTTTTGAAAATTTTAATGGTCCAGCTTCAAAACCAAGATCCATCTAATCCGCTCGAAGATAAAGATTTTATTGCTCAAATGGCGCAATTTTCAACGCTCGAACAAATTACGAATATGAGCAAAGCGTTTGAGAATTTTACCACTCAGCAAAACGAATCGAATCTCATTCAATATCACCAATTCGTCGGCAAAGATGTATCATGGCATAAAATTACTGGTGAAGAAGAAAACTTGCAAGTTCAGCAAGGGACAGGCATTATTCAATCACTTGAATATAAAGATGGTGGAGCGGTCTTTATTTTAGAAGACGGTATGGAATTAGGGCCGGAAAATATTTCGAGCATTAATGATACAGTAAATGAAACTTATATGATGCAGGCAAGCGGATTGATTGGCAAGAAGATCGTTTGGGAAGATGCAAATGGACAACAGCAACAAGCGATAGTGAGCTCTGTTTTATTTCAAAATGGAAGGGCCAACTTTAAACTGAATGACGCTGAAGAGTCAACAATTACCGTTCAGCAAATCTTGAAAATCAGCGCTTGATGGGAGAGGAGGTGTGATTGTGGATAAGTTTAGATTACATACTGTTCACACATATCCAATGCATCCGTCACAGCGGGCAATCAAGAAATCAGTACAGACAGCAGTAACTTTTGGGCAGCAGTTTCAAGAAGCGATTCAAAAAACAGAATTAAAAATAAGTAAACATGCCCAACAGAGAATGGATGAACGAAACATTCAAATTGATTCATTAAAATGGAAGCAATTGGAGCAAAAAGTAACAGAAGCGAAACAAAAGGGTGTTCAAGACTCTCTCGTATTAATGAAAGATGTCGCCTTTATTGTCAGTACGAAAAACAATACCATCGTAACGGCGATGAAAAGAGACGAAACAAATTCTCAAATTTTCACCAATATTAATGGAACCATTATCATTGAATGAGCTGGACCTTATGAGGAGGCTTTGGCTGCGGAATGAATGAAGCAGCCGTCAAAAACGAAGGGAGAAACCAATTATGTTACGATCCATGTATTCAGGAATTAGCGGGATGAAAAATTTCCAAGTAAAACTTGACGTAATCGGTAATAATATTGCCAATGTAAATACATATGGCTATAAGAAAGGACGAACGACCTTTAAAGATATGGTCAGCCAGCAAATTTCAGGGGCGAGTGCACCTGGAAATGGACAAGGTGGTGTCAATCCGAAGCAAGTTGGTTTAGGTGCACAAATTGCAACGATTGACACGATCCACACTCAAGGAAGTTTGCAAACGACTGGACGAACATTAGATTTATCAATTTCTGGTGATGGATTTTTTGTAGTAGGGAATGGAACATTAAACGGTGCGGGAACAACTGTTACAGCCGTTTCAAATGAAATGTATTCACGTGCAGGGAACTTTTATCTAGATAAAAACGGATATGTTGTGAATGCAGATGGCTTCTATTTATTAGGAGACGCGACTCCTGGAACAACTGCTTCAGCGGGAGATGCAATAAGAATTCCGACTGATGCTAAAAGTTTTAGTGTTGGTGCAGATGGTACAGTCAATTATGTTGACAATGCAGGTACTCTTCAAGTTGCAGGAAGAATAGCGGTAGCTAAATTCCCTAATAACGATGGACTAGAGAAAGTTGGGCAAAACATATTTAGAGATACAGCTAACTCTGGTAACGGCAGTATTGAAATTCCAGGTGGAACAGGCGGAGCAGGATCCATTGTATCCGGTACACTTGAAATGTCCAACGTGGATTTGTCGGAAGAGTTTACAGAAATGATTGTAGCCCAACGTGGTTTTCAGGCAAATAGCCGAATCATTTCAACATCAGATCAAATTTTAGAAGAGCTTGTCAACTTGAAACGATAGGTTTATAGTCTAAAGGGAGGAGTAGCCCGGATGAGTGATGCCGGGCTCTTGCAAAGATGATTACAATAACGCGATTAAACGGCAAATCTTTTATGGTTAATGCCCTTTATATTGAACAAGTTGAATCATTTCCAGATACCACGATTACTTTAACGGATGGAAAAAAGTTTATTGTCCGGGAATCGGTTGAGGAAGTCAACGAACGTATCCTTTCTTTTTATCAAAAAATTAATATAATGGGTCGGCAAGATAGCATGGAGGGGTAGTCCTTGTTTAAAAATAAGCTTGTTAACATAATGCTCATCATTTTATTAGCTCTTACTCTTGTTGGGACTATTGCAGTCATTATGATTTTAAAAATTACTAACGTAGAAGAATCAGCAGAACCAAGTGCAAAAGAACTGGTCGAATCAACGGTCACCATTGAAGAAATTACAACGAATTTACTTAGCAATGAATTTATCCGTATTACTTTTACTGTTCAAACGGATGGGAAAAAAGCGAAAGAAGAATTGGAAATGAGAGACTTCCAAGTTCGCGATGTCATTGTGAAAGAATTATCTGACATGAAGGCTGAGCAATTCCAAGGACAAAAAGGCATTATGGAGTTAGAAGAACGCATAAAAACAAAAATCAACGAGTTTATGCAAGAAGGAAAAGTTGTAAAAGTGTATACAACCTCCAAAATATTGCAGTAACTATAAATATGCTTTGAGGAGGTGAAGGTATTGGCTGGTGATGTTTTATCGCAAAATGAAATTGATGCTTTGTTGTCGGCTTTGTCTACAGGAGAAATGAATGCGGAACAGTTGAAAAATGAAGAAAAAGAACGGAAAGTGAAGGTTTATGATTTTAAAAGAGCTTTACGTTTTTCGAAAGATCAAATTAGAAGCTTAACTCGAATTCATGAAAATTTTGCCCGATTGTTATCAACATTTTTATCTGCAAGACTGCGCACCGTTGTTCAAGTATCTGTAGCTTCAGCTGACCAAATTCCATATGAGGAATTTATTCGCTCCATTCCTAAAATGACGATTTTAAATGTGATTGAAATGCCGCCACTGGACGGACGTGTCATTATGGAGGTTAATCCAAACATTGCATATGCGATGTTGGACCGTGTGTTAGGTGGGAGAGGAGACAGTCTCAATAAAATTGAAAACTTAACAGAGATTGAAACAAAGTTATTAACAGCTTTATTTGACCGAGCATTAGACAGCTTCCAGGAAGCATGGGAAGGAATGATTGATGTAAATCCGTCATTAGCCGAATTTGAAGTCAATCCCCAGTTTCTACAAGCTATTTCGCCGAATGAAACAGTTGTTGTTATTGCGTTTAATACGCAAATTGGTGAAGCTACGGGGATGATCAATATCTGTATTCCTCATGTCGTACTGGAGCCAATCATACCAAAACTTTCTGTTCACTATTGGATGCAGTCTGCCAAAAAAGAGCCGGCACCTTACGAGTTAGAGCTTTTGCAAAAGAAAATTCACGTGGCAGAGCTGCCTGTTGTAGCAGAATTAGGCTCATCCGATATTTCTGTTCATGAATTTTTAATGTTAGATGTAGGAGATGTTATCCGGTTGAATCAAGGAATTGACCACCCGTTGACGATTAAAGTAGGCACGATGCCGAAATTTACCGGACAACCGGGGAAACTCAAAAGGAAATTAGCGGTACAAGTTTTAGATGAAATTAAAGGGGGGGACAGCGATGATGAGTGATGGCATGCTTTCACAAGAGGAAATTGATGCGCTTTTAAAAGGAAGCCCATTGGATGATGATTCAACTTCAAATGAGAACAATATTCCCCCTGTAGAAGATTACTTTTCAGAAATGGAAAAAGACGCTCTTGGGGAAATCGGGAATATTTCTTTCGGTAGTTCTGCCACTGCGCTTTCGACTTTGCTGAACCAAAAGGTAGAGATTACAACACCAGGTGTAGATATCATTCCAAGAAACAATTTGGCTGAGGAGTTTCCTAATCCTTATGTTGCCATTGAAGTGAAGTATACGATTGGGTTTTCAGGAAGCAATTTATTAGTCATTAAGCAAAGCGATGCGGCCATTATTGCGGATTTAATGTTGGGTGGTGATGGAGCCAATCCTTCTGGCTTAATGGATGAAATTCAATTGAGTGCGGTGCAGGAAGCCATGAATCAGATGATGGGATCTGCTGCAACGTCAATGTCAACAGTCTTTAACAAGAAGGTTGACATCTCTCCTCCAAGCTTAGATTTACTCAATCTTATAGAGGGGGAAGGAACAGAGAAAATTCCGACTGATGATGTATTAGTTAAAGTGTCGTTCCGGTTAAAGATTGGTGAGTTAATTGATTCCAATTTGATGCAATTGTTTCCGGTAGAGTTTGCAAGACAGTTAGTAGATGAATTGTTCAATCCGACAACAAGTACACCAGAACCGGTCTCGGCACCAGCACCGAGCATTCCGGAGCCTGTAGCACCGAGTATGCCTGCTCCTACAGCTTATCAAGAACCTCCGCGACCAGAGCCGGTACGGGCACCTGAGCCATCGTATCATCAGCCAGCGCCGCAACCAGGTATGCATCAACAAGCTGCACCGCAGCATATTAACCAGCAGGCACACCCTGTAGATATACAGCCAGCCGTTTTCTCAAGTTTTGATGGCGGAGGAATGCCTGAGACCGAAACAAGAAATTTAAATATGTTGCTGGATATTCCTCTTCAAGTTACGGTTGAGCTTGGAAGAACGAAACGAACGGTGAAAGACATTTTGGAGCTTTCATCTGGGTCGATTATTGAACTAGATAAATTGGCAGGAGAACCTGTTGATATTCTATTAAATAATAAATTGATTGCCAAAGGGGAAGTTGTGGTAATCGAAGAGAATTTTGGAGTACGGGTAACTGATATTGTCAGTCAACAAGACCGTATAAATAAATTGCGTTAAGGTATGTCAGAGGAGGAAGATAAAAAATGTCAAAACGTATTTTAATTGTAGATGATGCAGCGTTCATGCGCATGATGATCAAGGATATTTTGTCTAAAAATGGTTATGAGGTTGTAGCTGAGGCTGCAGATGGGATGCAGGCAATTGAAAAGTATAATGAGCATCAACCAGATTTAGTGACTATGGACATCACAATGCCTGAAATGGATGGAATTACAGCATTGAAAGAAATTAAAAAGATTAATCCAGCGGCTAAAGTCATCATGTGTTCAGCGATGGGACAGCAAGCAATGGTTATTGATGCTATTCAAGCCGGAGCAAAAGATTTCATCGTTAAGCCTTTCCAGGCGGACCGTGTCATTGAAGCGATTTCCAAAACATTGGCATAAAGCTTCCAACTCTACTGGGTGATGGTCTGCTCAGTGTGTTGTTAAACTAGCGTTACCTAACCATCGAAGAGATAAGGGATAAAAGAAAGTCCCTACCAATGGAAGGTTCCTTTATTTTATGAAGAAGAGAGTGACAGAAATTTTGCGACAATTAATCATTGCCTACATCATCTTGTCATTCATTTTAGTGATTGCTCCGCAAACCGTCGTGTTGGCGGAGCAATCGCCGCTATCTGTGGAAGAATGTTTGGAACAGCCTGAAAAATGTCAAGATTCAAACGAGCCCCAAGCGGAAAGGAATCTTGATAATGGTCAAGATTCCAGCATCGTGTCAGCATGGGATATGGCCAAAATGTTTTTGGCTTTTTTATTTGTTCTCGCACTGCTGTATGTGCTCTTAAAAATATTGAATAAACGCAACCGAATCTTCCAAGCGAATCGTGTTGTTCAAAATTTAGGCGGTACACCTTTAGGGGGAAACCGCTCCATTCAGATTGTCAAAATAGGAGAGCGCATTCTAGTGGTAGGAGTGGGGGATTCTGTCCAGCTTCTAGTAGAGATACAGGATGAACAAGAAAAGGAACAGCTACTCCAATCATTTGACCAATCCAATGGTTTACAAGGCGAATTCAAAGTCATTTTCCCGAGTTTGTTTGAGAATAGAAAAAATCGAACAACAGGTATGCAAGCAGACTTTAGCAGCATGTTAAAAGAGAAGATGCAGGAAATGTCTAAGCAAAGGAAACATGCAATGAAGGAATTGGAAAGGAACGACCGAGACGATGAATGAATTTATGGAAATTTTCAACACGAGCGATCCGGCGAACGTCTCTACTTCTGTTAAGTTGCTGTTACTATTAACGGTTCTTTCACTGGCTCCGAGCATCTTAATTTTAACGACATGCTTCACACGAATTGTCATTGTTCTATCATTTGTTCGGACTTCGTTAGGTACACAGCAGATGCCTCCGAATCAGGTTATTATCGGCCTATCTTTATTTTTAACATTTTTCATTATGACACCTGTTTTTTCACAAGTGCATCAAGAAGCACTTGAACCGTTGTTTGATGAGAAAATCACATTGGAAGAAGCATACGAGAAGGCTGCTGTTCCGATGAAGGAATTTATGAGCAAACATACGAGGCAAAAAGACTTAGCTCTATTTTTAGAATATACAAATGCACCAGCACCGGACTCCATCAAAGATATTCCTTTGTCAGCGCTTGTTCCGGCGTTTGCGATTAGTGAAATGAAAACGGCTTTTCAAATTGGATTTATGGTGTTTATTCCATTTCTAGTCATCGATATGATTGTTGCGAGTGTGCTCATGTCAATGGGGATGATGATGCTTCCCCCTGTTATGATTGCCTTGCCTTTTAAAATATTATTGTTCGTATTAGTAGACGGATGGAATTTAGTTGTAAAATCCTTGTTGTTAAGCTTTCAATAGGTGAGGAAAATGAGTAGTGAGTTTATTATATCGTTAGCAGAAAAAGGTATTTATACGATTTTAATTGTTTGCGGACCGCTTTTATTATTAGCGCTTGGAGTTGGGTTGATTGTTAGTATTTTTCAAGCTACAACCCAAATTCAAGAACAAACATTGGCTTTTGTTCCGAAGATTGTCGCTGTTTTTTTAGGGATTGTCTTTTTCGGTCCATGGATGTTGTCACGAATATTGACGTTCACCCATGACATATTGGCCAATCTCCATCAGTATATAGGATGACAATGAACGAGTACATTTCATATTTTCCCGCCTTTTTGCTAATTTTGGTCCGCATCGCATCCTTTATGGTGAGTGTTCCTGTTTTTTCCTATCGCAACATTCCGACATCCCATAAAATTGGACTGTCTGTTGCTTTATCATTCATTTTAATGGTCACAATGGAGTTGCCTGTGATTGAAATAGATGACGCCTTTATCCTGCTCGTACTAAAAGAAAGTATCGTTGGGCTTTCTCTTGGTCTCATTGCTTATATAGCCATTATGTGCATTCAAATAGCAGGCGGGTTAATTGATTTTCAAATGGGGTTTGCGATGGCGAATGTCATTGATCCGCAAACAGGTGGACAAAGTCCTTTATTTGGACAATATCTTTATATTTTGTCCTTGCTGTTTCTTCTAACGATGGATGGTCATCACCTGTTAATTGAAGGAATTTATCATAGTTATCGTATTATTGCGATTGATGAATTGTCTCTTTCGATGGGGCAAGAACCTTTTGCACAATTTGTTGTTCAGACGTTTGCGACGATGTTTTTAACGGCCGTTCAAATGTCTCTTCCCATTGTAGGCTCTATCTTTTTAGTCGATTTGGCGCTTGGGATTATGGCGCGCACGGTTCCGCAGCTGAACATTTTTGTTGTCGGTTTTCCGGTGAAAATCATCATTGCGTTTGTTCTGTTAATTGTTGTCATGGGAAGTATGTTTATGGTCATTCAGCGTATTTTCGAGCAAATGCTGTATGCGATGAGAAGCTTAATGAACATTTTGGGAGGATAAGATTATTCATGCTACGCTTAAATCTTCAATTTTTCGCCGGGGAAAAAACAGAAAAGGCGACACCAAAAAAACGTCAGGAGTCGCGTAAAAAAGGGCAGGTGGCGAAAAGTCAGGATGTCAATACGGCACTGGTACTTCTGCTTATTTTTTTATATTTTTTGTTTGGTGCTAAAACAATGCTACAGCAATTTATGGATCTTATCACCCATAGTTATGAACAATATTTGCTGCTTGATGTGACAGAAACCAATATTATGTTTGTCTTGTTTGATTTGCTTCCAGAGATCGCCGTTGCAGTTGGACCTATTATGTTGGTTGCGTTAATAGGTGGAGTTGCAACAAACTATATGCAAATCGGATTTTTATTTTCAACAGAAACATTAAAGCCAAGTTTAAATAAAATTAACCCGATCAGCGGTGCAAAACGGATTTTTTCTGCTCGGGCGCTTGTGGAATTGCTGAAATCCATTTTAAAAATTACTTTAGTAGGGCTTGTGACATTTGCCATCTTGTGGATCAATCTTAGCCAAGTGTTGACACTTGCTCAAAAAGGGTTAATGGATGGGCTTGTTATTTTAGCGAAGCTTGTGTTTCAAATGGGTGTGGCTGCTTCGATTGTGCTTCTTTTTTTATCAGTATTAGATTATCTTTATCAAAAGTATGATTATGAAAAGAATATTCGAATGTCTAAACAAGATATTAAAGACGAGCATAAAAACATTGAGGGAGATCCACAAATTAAATCTAAAATTAAACAAAAGCAACGTGAAATGGCGATGTCGCGAATGATGCAAGAGGTTCCGCATGCAGATGTCGTAATTACGAACCCAACCCATTATGCTATTGCCCTCAAGTATGACGAGGAAAAGATGGATACACCGTTTGTCGTGGCTTCCGGTGTGGATTTTATTGCCCAAAAAATTAAGGGCATTGCACAACATCATGATATTGTCATGGTCGAAAATCGCCCGCTGGCTAGGGCTTTATATGAGCAAACAAATATCGGAGATCCAATTCCAGAAGAATTCTTTAAAGCGGTGGCTGAAATTTTGGCTTACGTCTACCGAATTAAAAATAAAATTTGAAGAAGGTTCATGTATTGTTGGCTGATTAGTGTGGATATGAATTGTTAAGCTATCTTTATGTCACCAGCCAATTTTTCTTTAAAGTAAGGAGAGAATAGTAAATGTCAGCAAGAGATTTGCCTGTTATTTTAGGTGTTGTTCTTATTATCATTATGCTCGTTATTCCGCTGCCGACATGGTTGCTTAGCTTTTTAATCATGATCAATATATCTCTTGCCCTTTTAGTTTTATTAGTATCAATGAACATGAAAGAACCGTTGGAATTAGCTGTTTTTCCTTCTTTATTGTTAATTTTAACATTGTTTCGTCTCGGGCTGAATGTCTCTACGACACGCTCCATCTTAGGAACGGGTGAAGGTGGAGGCGTTGTTGAAACGTTCGGAAACTTCGTTATTGGAGGAAACCCTCTTGTTGGGTTTGTCGTATTCTTAATATTAATTATTATCCAGTTTATTGTTATTACGAAAGGGTCAGAACGTGTATCAGAAGTAGCAGCACGTTTTACGTTAGATGCGATGCCTGGTAAGCAAATGAGTATCGATGCTGATTTGAATGCTGGCATGATTTCAGAGCAACAGGCCATTGAACGCCGAACAAAAATTCAGCGCGAAGCCGATTTTTATGGAGCAATGGATGGAGCGAGTAAGTTTGTAAAGGGTGATGCCATTGCAGGGATTATCATTACGATCATCAATATTATCTTTGGGATTATTATTGGGATGGTACAAATGGGAATGCCTATCGGTGAAGCGTCACAAACGTTTATGTTGTTAACAATCGGGGATGGTTTGGTGAGTCAAATACCCGCCTTAATGATTTCAACGGCAACAGGGATCATTGTAACAAGGGCAGCCTCAAATGGAAATTTGAGTCAAGATATTACTGGACAGTTATTTTCGTTTCCAACAACTCTATATGTGACGGGTGGAACAATTGCAATGTTAGGCCTGATTACTCCAATCAATGACATTATTACGCTACCTTTGGCCATTCTCTTAATCGTAGGAGGATATTTTATTTCCCGTGCAAATAATAAACCGATGGATTCGGATGTTGCGCTAGAGGAAGAAGAACTGCAGGCAGATGAAATGAAAAGCCCAGAAAGTGTTGTCAATTTGTTGAGTGTTGATCCAATTGAATTCGAATTTGGATACGGCCTTATCCCGTTGGCTGATACAAACCAAGGTGGAGATTTATTAGACCGAATTGTTATGATTCGTCGTCAGCTTGCTTTGGAATTAGGTATGGTCATTCCTGTTGTGAGAATCCGTGACAACATTCAGTTGCAGCCGAATGAATATCGTTTGAAAATTAAAGGAAACGAAATGGCGAGAGGCGAGTTGCTACTTGATCATTATTTAGCGATCAGTCCGGGGATAGAAGATGATTCCCTTGATGGAATTGATACGATTGAGCCTGCTTTTGGAATGCCGGCAAAATGGATTAGTGAATCTGTGAAAGAACAGGCAGAGATGTTTGGATACACAGTTGTAGACCCACCTTCAGTCGTTTCAACACATATTACGGAAATTATTAAGCTTAATGCCCATCAGCTTCTCGGTCGACAAGAAACTAAGCAGTTGATTGACCATTTGAAGGAAGCTTCTCCTATCTTGGTAGAAGAGGTGACACCAAATCCATTGGCAGTCGGAGAAGTTCAAAAAGTATTGGCAAATTTATTGAAAGAAAAAGTATCCATTCGCAATTTACCGGTTATTTTTGAGACACTAGCGGATTTTGGGAAAATGACGTCTGATACGGATTTACTGACGGAGTATGTTCGACAAGGTCTTGCACGTCAAATTACGAATCAGTACGCAACAGAAGGCGAGCCATTAAAAGTGATGACCTTATCAGGACGCATTGAAAAAGTACTGGCAGAAGGAGTACAGCAAACGGAACATGGTAACTATTTATCCATCGATCCACAAATATCACAGGCTATTATTGAAAGCATTGCCCAACAGGCTGAACAGTTGTCTATGCTTGAACAGACGCCAATTATCCTATGTTCACCAGCTGTAAGGATGTATGTGAAACAATTAATTGAACGCTACATGCCGCAAGTGCCAGTTCTATCTTATAATGAGCTGGAGTCTAGTGTGGAAGTACAAAGTGTAGGAGTTGTGAATATCGAATGAAAGTAAAAAAATATATGGCGTCTTCCATGCCGGAAGCTATGAATAAAATTCGAAAAGAGCTTGGGCATGATGCTGTTATTTTAAATTCAAGGGTCGTGCATACAGGCGGAGTGTTTGGTTTCTTTCGTAAAAAGAGTATTGAAGTGATTGCAGCTATTGATCCTCAGCAACCTATGAAAACAAAACATAAACCGTTAATGGAAGAAAAAAGCATGAATCAACCTGCTCCCCCACCACCGGCTGAGAAGAAACAAGAAGAGAAGCTGGCTAAGGAGATTCATGATTTGAAGAAAATGATGGAGAATATAGCTGCTTCCAAGCCTTCGAGAGAGGCTAACTTTCCAGAAGTTGTGCAAAAAACAATGAATCTGCTGAAAAAACAAGAAATAAGCGGAACGATTATTGATAAGCTGGCGCCTGATTTGTTGGAATTCTATTACTTGAATAAAGGAAATACGACAGGTAGAAAAATGGAGGAATGGGTAAAAGTGTGGTTCCTTCAACAATTGTCGTCAATTAATTCGTTTCAAGGAATAGATTTTACGAAAAAATATATTAACGTAGTCGGTCCAACGGGTGTAGGGAAGACGACAACATTAGCTAAAATAGCGGCTCAATGTGTACTTAAGCATGAAAAGAAAGTAGCTTTCATCACAACGGATACGTATCGGATTTCAGCCATTGATCAATTAAAAACATATGCCAGTATTTTAAATGTTCCTATCGAAGTTTGTTACAGCAGGGAAGATGTAGAAAAAGCATTGGAAACGTTAGCTTATTGTGACTTAATTCTGATTGACACAGCCGGGCGAAATTACCGTCAACAGCAGTATGTAGCTGATTTAAAGGAGATGTTTCCTTTTAATGAAAAGATGCATACACACCTCGTTTTATCATTAACAGCGAAAATGAAAGATATGGAGGCCGTTTGCGACCAGTTCTCCAATATCCCTGTTGATTCTTTCATTTTTACGAAAATGGATGAAACGTCAACATATGGAGCGGCATTAAGTATGGCATTAACATACAAAAAAGGGATTAGTTATATGACTAACGGCCAAAATGTTCCAGATGATTTAAGAGAAGTATCACGTGAAGATGTCGTGAACTTAATGTTTGGAGAAATGTGAAATGATGAAAGACCAGGCAGAGTCCTTGCGTATGAAACTTCAATATGCGGGACAATCAAAAGAAGCGAAAGCCATTTCGGTATTGAGCGGCAAAGGGGGAGTTGGAAAATCAAATTTTTCGTTAAATTTCTCCTTGCAGTTGTCTCAAAAAGGATACAAAGTGTTACTATGTGATATGGATATCGGGATGGGGAATATTGATATTTTAATGGGCCTTTCTACCTCTCATACTCTCGTCGATATATTTGACAAGCAGCTATCCATTCATGAAATTGTTCAAACTGGACCTGAAAACCTGTCATATATCGCTGGAGGGACAGGCATTACGTCCATTTTTGAACTGTCTACAGATAAGGTGGAGCGGTTAATTAGTGAACTGGGCAAGTTGCTGGAAGCTTATGATTATGTAATCTTCGACATGGGAGCCGGTATGACGGAAGGGATGCTTCAATTTTTAAGAGCCGTTAATGAAATTGTCATCGTTACAACACCTGAACCGACAGCTATTACGGATGCATATGCGGCTATGAAATTTTTAAGCATGAACAATGTACTGCCAGCCTATTTACTTGTGGTCAATAAAGCCGATACGGATCAAGAAGGAGTAATGGTGTACAAACGTCTGAATCGAGTCATTCAGCAGTTTTTAAAGAAGGAAGCTTATTTACTTGGGGTTATTCCAGATGACAAAGCTGTCAGCCGAGCTGTTATTAGGCAAACTCCTTTTACGCTGTCCGATCCTAGAAGCAGTGCTAGCCAAGCGCTTGCGACCATTGTGAATCGATATACATCAAATACATTCGAGCGAATGCCTGAATCAAAACCGTTAAGTTTTATGGCAAAACTAAGAAAACACTTCTTGGAAAGGTAGGATTTTATTTTGAATAAAAAGATAAAAGTCCTCATAGTAGATGATTCTGCGTTTATGCGCAAATTAATTACGGATTTTCTTAAAGAAGATTCACGTTTGCAAGTTGTTGGTACAGCGAGAAACGGGCAAGAGGCATTAAGTAAAGTAAACGACCTTAAACCAGACGTCATGACGTTAGATGTCGAAATGCCGGTGATGAACGGACTGGAAACATTGGAGCGTATTATGAAAGAACAGCCGCTTCCTGTTGTTATGCTGTCAAGTACAACTCATGAAGGTGCTTATAATACGGTGTCGGCCATGCAATATGGAGCTGTCGATTTCATTGCCAAACCATCAGGTGCCATTTCTCTTGATTTACACAAAATTAAGGAACAGCTAATTGAAAAGGTGATTTTAGCCAGTAAAGCTAACTTGCGTGCATTTATAAAAAATGAACGTGGCAGTTTACTTCAAAATACTAGTTTACCAGCCGAAAAGAATAGTAGAATAGAACTACAATCTGTTTCGCAGCTTTCGAGAGAGATGGAAAAGCCAGGTAAACAAATTATCTGTATTGGAACGTCGACAGGAGGGCCGAAAGCTCTTCAGGAGGTGTTATCTCACCTGCCTTTAGGATTAAAGGCACCGGTTGTGGTTGTACAGCACATGCCTCCTGGATTTACAAAATCTTTATCAAATAGGTTGAATTCCTTATCTAAATTAACCGTTAAAGAAGCCGAAGATGGAGAGATTCTGCAAAAAGACACCGTTTATATAGCGCCTGGTGGGTATCATTTGGTCATTAGAAAAGTGGGAACGGCACTGACCGCTCATCTTGATCAAACAGAACCGCGAAAAGGACATCGCCCCTCTGTCGATGTATTGTTTGATTCTATCAGTCAGTTAAAAGAGTATAAAAAAATTGCCGTCATTTTAACTGGGATGGGAACAGATGGGACAGCAGGTCTTAAAGCGTTGAAATCTGGTGGCAACACGTACGCCATTGCAGAATCTGAAGAAACGTCCATTGTTTATGGAATGCCGAAGTCGGCCATCGGAACGAACTTAGTGGATGACATTCAACCGCTTACGTCTATTTCAAGTACAATCTCTAAATATTTACAGATATAATAGGGGGCAAAGCAAATGGAAATGGCACAATATTTGGAAGTGTTCATTGAAGAAAGCAAGGAACATCTTCAAAACATCAATGATCAGCTATTAGAGCTTGAAAAGAATCCGGAAGATTTAAACATCGTGAATGAAATTTTCCGTTCTGCCCATACATTAAAAGGAATGTCTGCCACAATGGGATACGAAGACTTAGCGAGTCTTACCCATCAAATGGAAAATGTATTAGATGGTATTCGAAACAAACAAATTTCTGTTACAACAACTGTATTGGACGTCGTCTTTCAATCAGTAGATGACCTTGAGGCTATGGTCGAATCAATCGCAGGTGGAGGAGACGGAAAGCGTAATGTCACAGAAGTTGTCGCTCAATTGAAAATGATTGAAAATGGTGAGGCTCCGACTGTTTCTGTACCTGAACCAGCAGTGCAGCTGCAAGAACAAGTGAGTGAAGGTCTAACAGTTCAATATGACGAATTTGAACGAACAATTTTAAATCAATCGACGGAAAAAGGGTTTTCGCCATACGAAGTAACAATCACATTAAATGACAATTGTTTATTAAAAGCCGCTCGTGTATACATGGTATTTGAAGTAATTGAACAGATTGGAGAGGTCATTAAATCTGTTCCAGATACACAAAAGCTCGAAGAAGAACAATTCGATTCTACGTTTACGGTAGCAATCGTGACTCAAAGTGATGCAGAAGAAGTGAAGCAGCGCATTTTAAAAGTGTCTGAAGTTGCGAATGTCGAAATAAGAAATATTGATTTAGGCGATCATTCAAAGCCTGCTGAACAGATTGAACAAGAAAGCATGATTGTGGATCAACATGCAGAAAAAGTTCCTGTAAGCACTCAAGAGGCTGCTAAATCGGACCAGCCTAGCCAGACTAAGCAACAACATGCTCAAAAGACCATCCGTGTTAATATTGAACGTTTAGACGTTTTAATGAATTTATTTGAAGAACTAGTAATTGATAGAGGGCGTCTCGAACAAATTTCAAAAGAACTAAACAATAGTGAGCTGGATGAAACAGTTGAAAGAATGTCGCGTATATCCGGAGACTTGCAAAATATTATTTTAAATATGCGAATGGTACCGGTTGAAACCGTATTTAATCGTTTTCCACGCATGGTTCGTCAGCTTGCGAGAGATTTAGGGAAACAAATTAATCTTGAAATCGTTGGCGCTGAAACCGAATTGGATCGAACCGTTATTGATGAAATTGGCGATCCTCTCGTTCATTTGCTTCGGAATGCAATTGACCATGGTGTTGAAACACCTGATATTCGACGCAACCGTGGAAAAAGAGAAGAAGGAACGATTCGTTTAAAAGCTTATCATAGCGGAAACCATGTTTTCATTGATCTTGAAGATGACGGTGCTGGAATCAATCGTGAAAAAGTATTGAAAAAAGCGATACAAAATGGAGTGATTACGGAACAAATAGCCGCATCTCTTTCCGATAAACAAGTTTATGAATTAATTTTCTCGTCTGGTTTTTCAACAGCCGATAAAATTTCTGACGTATCTGGACGAGGTGTAGGACTGGATGTTGTTAAAAATACAATTGAATCTTTAGGTGGATCTGTATCCATCGATTCTGTGGAGGGAAGCGGGTCGGTGTTCTCTATTCAACTTCCGCTTACGCTGTCTATTATTTCTGTCTTATTGATTGAAGTAGGAGAAGAAAAGTATGCAATTCCTCTTTCATCAATCATTGAAACAGCCATTGTGAAAACATCAGATATTTTGCATGCCCATAACCAAAAAGTGATCGATTTCCGAGGGAAAATCGTACCATTGGTTCAGTTAAAAGAAATTTTTGATGTTCCGGGTGCTGTAGATGAGGAAGAAGCATATCATTCCGTTGTTATCGTACGCAAAGGTGAAAAAATGGCAGGTCTTGTGGTGGACTCGTTTATTGGCCAACAGGAAGTTGTTCTAAAAGCTTTAGGAACTTATTTGAATAATGTTTTTGCCATTTCGGGAGCAACCATTTTGGGAGACGGACAAGTAGCCTTAATTGTGGATTGTAACGCTTTAATCAAATAGAAAAGCGAAAGGGAGATTAGAGATATGGAAATGAAAGTAATCGTCTTTCAATTGAACGATGAAGAGTATTGTATTCCAGTTAGTGAAGTGCGTTCAATTGAAAAGCTTCAGCATATTACAAGGGTTCCGAGAACTGCTCCTTATGTAAGAGGAGTGATTAACTTACGCGGGGTTGTCACGCCTATTTTAGATTTGCGTACACGTTTTCAGTTAGGACAGGCAGTAGATGATGAAAGTACGCGAATCATTATTGTGGCACTTGAAGATATGGAAGTCGGGTTAATTGTGGATGCGGCCAACGATGTTATTGACATTGATTCTGCAACCGTTGAACCTCCTCCTGAAGTTGTAGGTGGGATTGAGTCTGATTATTTAAAAGGTGTTATTAAAATTGAGCGCCGTCTGCTCATTTTGCTAAACTTGCCTCGTGTATTAGAAATGAGTGAAATTACCGAATAATTAATGATGGAAGGGATAAAAATGACGTTGTTCCATCCGTTGAATTCAACGCATTTGGATGTACTAAGAGAAGTGGGAAACATAGGGGCAGGGCATTCTGCTACTGCCCTTTCTCAATTGTTAAATCGGCGTATTGATATGAAAGTTCCTGATGTACAAATTGTTAGCTTTAACGATTTAATGGCTATTGTTGGAGGGATTGAAAATATTGTTGCTACGATTTTTCTAGAAATCACTGGAGATGTATCGGGGAGCATGTTTGTTATTCTTTCGCTGGAAGAAGCGGGGGCGCTCGTTCGCGAGGTACTGAATGATGGGAGTATTTCCTTTTTTACCCCGCCTTTTTCGGAATTATCGCTATCTGCTTTAGGGGAAATAGGGAATATTTTAGCAGGCTCTTACTTATCTTCTTTATCGGATTTAACAAAATTACAAATCATTCCTTCTGTTCCTGGACTTTCTATCGATATGGCGGGTGCTGTTATTATCAATGGACTAGCGGAGATGTCGCATTCCACTGATTCAGCCATTATGATTGATACTGTTATTTATGATGACTGCGGACAAGTGACGCCTTTTAAAGGGCATTGTTTAATGATTCCAGATCCTGATTCACTTTCGACCATTTTTTCTGCACTTGGAGTGGCAGATTATGTATAGCGCACAAGTGGTCAAGGTGGGCATTGCAGAACTGGATATCGCCAAGGCTCCCGACTTCATTCGGACATCAGGTCTTGGCTCTTGCGTAGGAGCCGTCATCTATGATTTGCCAAGCGGTATAGCGGGACTAGTGCATGTGATGCTTCCTGATTCAAATTTGGCGAAAACGGGTATGATAAATGAAGCGAAATATGCAGATACGGCGATTAATGCTTTAATATCACTTTTATTAAAAAATGGCGCTCAAAAACGTCACTTAAGAGCGAAAATTGCTGGCGGGGCTCAAATGTTTCAGTTCGCCACATCCAATGATTTCATGAGGATAGGGCCTAGAAATGTAGAAGCGGTCAAGCAAGAACTTCAAAAGAATGGTATTCCGCTTGAGGCTGAAGATGTAGGGGGAAACAACGGACGAACGATTGAGTTTAATCCGAAAACAGGTGTTCTCCAAATTCGAACCGTCAATCATGGGATTAAAGAGCTCTAGTTTGAAAAAATATCATTTGATATAATGGATAAGTAAAATAAGAGACCATTCGTCAGCATGAGAGGGGGAGAATCTATGTCACGTATGTCAACGACTGATGAACAACAATATTGGCAAAAATGGATACACTCGCGTGATTCTCATGCCGGCAATGTATTAGTCCAAACATACATGCCTTTAGTTCATTATCATGTACAGCGAATTTCGGTCGGATTGCCCAAAAACGTGAATCGTGATGACTTAGTAAGTCTAGGGTTAATTGGATTATATGATGCTTTAGAGAAGTTTGACTATGAACGTGAATTAAAGTTTGATACATATGCGTCTTTTCGAATACGTGGGGCAATTCTAGATGGGCTTAGAAAAGAAGATTGGCTATCGAGGAGTGCAAGGGAAAAAGCGAAAAAAATTGAAGCGGCTGCAGAGAAGCTTGAACAGCAGCATTTACGTACTGTGACGACAAAGGAGATTGCCGGAGAGCTGGGGTTGTCTGAGGAAGAAGTTGTTCAGACGATGAATGAAGGCTTTTTTGCGAATGTTCTTTCTGTGGAGGATCAGCCAAAAGATTCAGAAGAACCGGAAAATCAGTCATTTTCTTTAAAAGATGACAAAGTATTGACTCCTGAAGAAGACATTTTACGGGAGGAGCTGTATCAAGAGCTCATGAAGGTAATTGAACAGCTCAATGAAAAAGAACAGCTTGTCGTTTCGTTGTTCTATAAAGAAGAACTAACATTTACGGAAATTGGACAAGTATTAAATTTATCTACTTCCCGCATCTCGCAAATTCATTCCAAGGCATTGTTTAAGATGCGAAATGTATTAGAGAAAATCATGTAAGAAAGAATAGGTATACAATCATGATGGCATGGATACTAATCGTCAGCTTTTTGCTGCATGGGGTAGCGCTTTTGCTTCTAGTCCTTTTGTATACACGTTTTAGTACGCTGAAAAAAATGGAACAAACTCAGTCGGCTATGATGAAAGACATGGAGGAAGTGGTCTCGGCATATTTGCTCGAGATGAAGGAGCAAAATGATGAATTCATTCAACGATTTGAACAACAGCGACAAGAGAATGTGAAGAGAGAAGAGCCGAAAAGCGTCCACCCTCTTCAAACTTTTCCTGCTGTTAATGAAGTGAGCGCTCCATCAGCACAAGATTTTCACGATTTGCTTCAAATAAAATCTTCTCATCGTGCTGATGTTTCAGAACAGGATCATCCACAAGAGGAACAAATAGAGGCGATTCAAGAGAAAGATTTGAATCCAGAACAAATTAAAAATATGGCGCTTTCTTTGCAAAAAAAAGGTTTAACATCTGAAGAAATAGCTAAATATTTACATAGAGGGAAAACAGAAATTGAGTTATTGCTCACTTTCAATAAGAATCTGTAATTTTCACTTGCTTGTAAAATCGGATTATGCTATATTTGTTCATGGTGTTAATACACACGTTCATGGATTCAGCCAACGGTGCTGCAGAACTTGCAGTCTTGACTGGAAATGATATGAGCGGAGGATAATCAAAACCAATTTTAGGAGGAAAAATCATGTCAGTAATTTCAATGAAACAATTACTTGAAGCTGGTGTTCACTTCGGTCACCAAACACGCCGTTGGAACCCAAAAATGAAGAAATACATTTTCACGGAGCGTAACGGTATCTACATCATCGACCTTCAAAAGACGGTGAAAAAAGTAGAAGAAGCATACAACTTCGTAAGAGAGCTTGGCGCTAACGGCGGCACAATGCTTTTTGTTGGTACAAAAAAGCAAGCTCAAGATTCTGTAAAAGAAGAAGCTGAGCGTTCAGGTATGTACTTCGTAAACCAACGTTGGTTAGGTGGTACATTAACAAACTTCGAAACAATCCAAAAGCGTATCAAGCGTCTAAAAGACATTGAAAAAATGCAAGAAGACGGTACTTTCGAAGTGTTACCAAAGAAAGAAGTTATCCAACTTAAAAAAGAATTAGAGCGTCTTGAGAAGTTCTTAGGCGGAATTAAAGATATGAAACAACTTCCAGATGCATTATTCATCATCGACCCTCGTAAAGAGCGTATTGCGGTGGCTGAAGCTAAAAAATTAAACATTCCTATCGTAGGTATCGTTGATACAAACTGTGATCCGGATGAAATTGATTATGTAATCCCTGCAAACGATGATGCAATCCGTGCTGTTAAACTTTTAACTGGTAAAATTGCTGATGCAATCTTAGAAGCAAAACAAGGTGAAGAAACAGCTGCAATCGAAACAGAAAAAGAAACAACAACTGCTTAATGAGCGAAAGGTGATAAGAGGGGATAGCCTTTTATCACCTTTTTTCAAAATGATTCATCACTTTTATATACATATTCCACTAAGGAGGAAGAAAAAATGGCAATTACTGCACAAATGGTAAAAGAATTACGCGAAAAAACTGGCGCTGGTATGATGGACTGCAAAAAAGCATTAACTGAAACAAATGGAGATATGGAAAAAGCAATCGACTATCTTCGTGAGAAAGGTATCGCAAAAGCTGCTAAAAAAGCGGATCGTGTTGCTGCTGAAGGTTTAGCTGCAATCGAAGTTGCTGGTAACGATGCAGTTATTTTAGAAGTAAACTCTGAGACAGATTTTGTTGCGAAAAACGAAGGTTTCATTCAATTAACAAAAGAGTTAGGTGCACACCTTCTAGCTAACAAACCTGCAACTGTTGAAGAAGCGTTAGCTCAAAAAATGGACAATGGTTCTTCAGTTGAAGAGCACATTAACAATGCAATTGCAAAAATCGGTGAGAAATTATCACTTCGCCGTTTTGAAATCATCTCTAAAACAGATGCAGATGCATTTGGTGCTTACTTACACATGGGCGGACGTATCGCTGTATTAACAGTATTAGAAGGTACTACAGATGAAGCTGCTGCAAAAGACGTAGCGATGCATGCTGCTGCTATTAACCCTAAATATGTTTCCCGTGACCAAGTTTCAGCTGAAGAAGCAGAGCGTGAGCGCGAAGTATTAACTCAACAAGCTCTAAACGAAGGTAAACCTGAAAACATCGTTGCAAAAATGGTAGAAGGCCGTTTAAGCAAATTCTTCGAAGACATTTGCTTATTAGACCAAGCTTTCGTTAAAAACCCAGATCAAAAAGTACGTCAATTTGTTGAATCAAAAGGTGCAACTGTTAAAACTTTCGTTCGTTATGAAGTAGGCGAAGGTATGGAAAAACGCCAAGATAACTTTGCTGAAGAAGTTATGAGCCAAGTTAAAAAGTAAGACTACAATAGTTAAATACAACAGGGAACACAATGTATGACCATGTGTTCCCTGTTTTTGGAAAAAGATGCATTGTGCATTCATGACGATGGAGGTTTATTCATGAGTAATGCTAAATATCAGCGAGTTGTTTTAAAGCTTAGCGGAGAAGCGCTGGCAGGAAAACAAGGTTTCGGGATTAATCCAGAAATTATTAAATCAGTTGCAAAGCAAGTGAAAGAAATTCATGAGCTAGGTGTTGAAGTAGCAGTCGTAGTCGGTGGCGGCAATATTTGGCGTGGGAAAATCGGCAGTGAAATGGGAATGGATCGTGCAACAGCTGATTATATGGGCATGTTGGCAACAGTCATGAACTCATTAGCTCTTCAAGACAGCTTAGAAAATTTCGGAGTAGAATCACGTGTTCAAACCTCAATTGAAATGCGTCAAGTAGCAGAGCCGTACATAAGACGAAAAGCGATTCGTCATCTGGAGAAAAAACGCGTCGTCATTTTTGCAGCTGGAACAGGAAATCCATATTTCTCGACAGATACAACGGCTGCGCTTCGTGCAGCTGAAATTGAAGCTGAGGTCATTTTAATGGCGAAAAACAATGTAGACGGTGTGTATAATGCTGATCCGGCGAAAGTACCGGATGCTGTGAAATATGAAACATTGTCATACATTGATGTGCTAAAAGAAGGATTGGCTGTTATGGATTCTACAGCATCTTCTTTATGCATGGACAATGATATTCCTTTAGTTGTATTTTCTATTATGGAAGAAGGAAATATTAAACGCGTCGTTTTAGGCGAAAATATTGGAACGATTGTAAGGGGGAAATAATAATGGCAAACGAAGTATTACAAAATACAAAAGAAAGAATGGATAAAGCAATCCAAGCATATACACGCGAATTAGCGTCAGTTCGTGCTGGGCGTGCAAGTGCATCTTTGCTTGATAAAATCACGGTTGATTATTATGGTGCACCAACTCCAATTAACCAATTAGCTTCTGTAAGCGTACCGGAAGCTCGTTTACTTGTTATTCAACCATATGACAAAACACAAGTAGCAGAAGTAGAAAAAGCCATTTTAAAATCAGATTTAGGTTTAAATCCAACTAATGACGGGACACTCATCCGCATTGCGATTCCAGCTTTAACAGAAGAGCGCCGCCGTGAGCTTGTAAAATTAGTTAAAAAATATTCTGAAGATGCGAAAGTAGCCGTTCGTAACGTTCGTCGTGATGCAAACGATGAGCTTAAAAAGCTTGAAAAGAACGGTGAAATTACAGAAGATGCTCTTAAAGGCTACAATGAAGATGTACAAAAATTGACAGATGAGCACATTGCGAAAATTGACAGTGTGACAAAAGATAAAGAAAAAGAAATCATGGAAGTTTAATCCTTTTCACTGTAAAATATGATGTAAAAGACCCTCTCTTGTTTACAGGGGGTTTTTTTGTTAATAATGTTAAGAAGAGGAAAGAAGAGGCAATAGGCTATCTTCTGAGACTATCATGGTGAAGGTACTTCCTATAAGGGACACCTTCTGAATTTAAGATAGTTGCGTAACGGGGGACCTTTACATGCTAAAAAAATTTCAACGTTGGAAGAAAGAAGAAAAGAAAGATGAAAGGCCTTTGAGCGACAGAAAAGAGGAATTGCTTAAGTATGAAGTTCCAAGCCACATCGCTATTATTATGGACGGCAATGGGCGCTGGGCCCAAAAACGTTCCTTGCCTCGAATGGTTGGGCATCATGAGGGAATGAAGGTTGTTCGCACCATCACGAAAACTGCCAATGAATTAGGCGTTAAAGCATTAACGTTATATGCCTTTTCTACCGAAAACTGGAAAAGACCTAAAATTGAGGTGGAATTTCTGATGAAGCTTCCCGAGGAGTTTTTAGGAACATTTTTGCCAGAGCTTGTTGAAGAAAATGTTCAAGTTCGAATCATGGGTCAAACGGATGAACTGCCACCGCATACAATTCGAGCGGTGGAGAAAGCCGTCAATGAAACGAAGAACAACACAGGGTTAGTTTTAAACTTTGCTTTAAATTACGGAAGCCGGTCGGAAATAATGGAAGGCGTTAAGCGTTTGGCGAGCGACTATAAGCAAAATCAGTTTGAGCTTGAAGACATCAATGAAAAGCTAATTTCTTCTTACTTAATGAGCAGTGACCTACCGGATCCGGATTTGTTAATCCGTACAAGCGGGGAATTGCGATTGAGCAACTTTATGCTGTGGCAGCTCGCATATACAGAATTTTGGTTTACCGATACATTATGGCCAGACTTCACGGAACAAGATTTTGTGGAAGCGATTGAAGACTTCCAGCATCGAGGACGACGTTTCGGTGGTGTGTAAAGGAAACTTCCATCTAGAAAATCGTTTATGATGGCTAGTTGATCTCATAATGCTTTGAGGGAAGGGGGTGAACGAATGTGCCCCCTCTTCTTTTGGAGCGAGTATAAAAGGATGTTGAGCAGAAAATGAAACAACGAATTATTACAGGTGTCTTAGCGGCAGCCGTCTTTTTACCCATTGTTTTTTATGGTGGTGTACCTTTTAACCTTCTCGTGTACCTTTTAGCAACAGTAGGGGTACTCGAATTGCTAAAAATGAAGAAGATTGAATTGCTTTCGATTCCAAGTTTGTTAAGTATTCTTCTTTTATGGGTGTTTTTAATTCCCAGGAAATCTGATTCGTTTTTCACAATGTTCAGTGATTATAAAGTAGAAACTGCTTTATTTGCTGTTTTGTTTCTTTTAACGTATACAGTGTTAATTAAAAATAAATTTACGTTTGATGATGCAGCCTTTGTAATGTTGGCTACTATCTACGTTGGGATGGGCTTTTACTATTTTATTGAGATACGGGAAAATGGCTTAGCCTACGTATTTTTTGCCTTGTTTATTATTTGGGCGACGGATTCAGGAGCGTATTTTATTGGACGAGCAATAGGGAAAAACAAACTGTGGCCGGAAATTAGTCCGAATAAGACTGTAGAAGGCTCCGCCGGCGGGGTTGTATGTGCAATTATCGTTGCCATCATTTTTCAGCTTGTGGCTCCAGTCGAACAATCAATGCTAGAGTTGCTCATTATCGCGGTTGTATTGTCGGTATTTGGACAAGTTGGGGATCTCGTGGAATCTGCTTTTAAGCGTCATTATGGTGTTAAAGATTCCGGGAAAATCCTTCCGGGACATGGTGGTATTTTAGATCGTTTTGACAGTTTACTTTTTGTATTGCCGATTCTGCATTTTTTAACAATTTTGTAAAGCTTGTTACGGGCAAATGGGAGTGAAACAGATTGAAGCATATTGCATTATTGGGAGCTACCGGTTCAATTGGCCGACAAACATTGGATGTCATCCGGCTGAATCCTGAAAGGTTTCGACTCGTATCCATGTCAGCAGGACGAAACATGGAAGAAGCCAAAAAGATTATTCGTGAATTTTCTCCTAAACTGGTCTCAGTCTTAAAAAAAGAAGACTGTGATGCATTAAAGTTAGAGTTTGACCATATTAGTTTTGTATATGGAGAAGAAGGACTTGTAGAAGTGGCGGCGCACCCTGATGCAGAAGTAGTCGTCACAGCGGTTGTGGGAAGTGTAGGATTACTGCCGACACTTAAAGCAATTCAACTTGGAAAAACGATTGCTTTGGCAAACAAAGAAACGCTTGTTACGGCAGGGCATATCGTGATGGAAGAAGCCTCTAAATATGGTGTTTCTATTTTACCTGTCGATAGTGAGCATTCCGCCATTTATCAATGTTTGCAAGGAGAGCAGGAACAAACGATTGAGCGTTTAATTCTGACTGCTTCCGGCGGGAGCTTTCGTGATAAAACCAGGGAAGAACTTGAAGGAGTAACAGTCTCACAAGCTTTAAATCATCCAAATTGGTCAATGGGAGCTAAAATTACTATTGATTCAGCTACTATGATGAATAAAGGGTTAGAAGTTATCGAAGCACATTGGTTGTTTAACATGCCATATGAAAAGATTGATGTTGTCTTGCATAAGGAAAGTATTATTCATTCAATGGTGGAGTTTCAAGACACTAGTGTCATCGCCCAACTCGGAACACCTGATATGAGAGTGCCGATTCAATATGCTCTCACGTATCCTGATCGGATTATTCTTCCTGAAACAAAACGGTTGAATTTGTGGGAAGTAGGTACGCTCCATTTTACAAAAATGGATTTTGAGCGGTTCCGTTGTTTAAGATTTGCCTTTGAAGCGGGAAAAGAAGGCGGAACGATGCCAGCCGTTTTAAATGCAGCGAATGAAGAAGCGGTAGATGCGTTTTTAAAAGGGAAATTGACGTTCTTACAGATTGAAGATGTATTGCAGCAGGCAATGGAATTACATGCTACTATTCAAAATCCTTGCCTTGATACAATTAAAGAGGTAGATTCAAACACAAGGACTTTTGTTAAGTCTTTAATCTCAAAAAGGGGGTAACGCCCGTTGAACACAGTGATTGCTTTTATCCTCATCTTCGGGGCGCTCGTATTTTTTCACGAACTCGGGCATTTAGTGTTTGCCAAGCGTGCCGGTATTTTATGTCGCGAATTCGCGATAGGATTTGGTCCAAAAATCTTCTCGTTTCGTAAAAATGAAACAGTCTATACCATTCGACTTTTACCCCTTGGCGGATTTGTTCGTATGGCGGGAGAAGACCCGGAGATGATTGATGTCAAACCTGGACAAATGGTAGGACTTCTATTTAATGATAAAGGACAAGTAAATAAAATTATCATTAATCGAAAAGAACAACACCCACAAGCGAAAATCATTGAAGTTGAGCATGCGGATTTAGAGCATCGAATGTCTATTTCTGGATACGAGTCCGATGAAGAGGAGCGGTTACAGCGTTTTGATGTAAGTGAACAATCTTTCTTCGTTGTGGATGGTGAACAATCACAAATTGCTCCATATAATCGTCAGTTCGCGTCCAAAACGTTAGGGCAACGCACGATGGCCATTTTTGCAGGACCTCTTATGAATTTTGTCCTTGCGTTTTTCATTTTTTGGGCAATTGGTTTAATGCAAGGATATACGGTAGATAAACCAGTTATGGGAGAGTTGACGAAAGATGGATCTGCTATTGAAGCAGGATTGCAGCAAGGTGATGTTGTACAGGCAATTGATGGAGAAGCGGTACGCTCTTGGAAGGATGTTGTGGAAACCATCCAAGCACATCCGAATGAAGAGTTGACTTTTACCGTGATGCGCGGTAATGATACGTTTGATTTATCTGTAACGCCGGAAGAACGAAAAGTTGGAGATCAAACGATTGGACTAATTGGTGTTTATCCTCCAATGGAAAAATCGTTTGCAGGGGCATTAAAAAATGGGGCATTTGAGACATATATGTGGTCAAAAGAAATTGTGGTTGGGTTAGGAAAGTTGATTACTGGCCAATTTTCCATTGATATGTTGTCAGGTCCTGTAGGCATTTATGTTTCCACCGAGCAAGTGGCACAATCCGGCATTTACTATTTAATGAAATGGGCGGCTGTATTGAGCATTAACCTCGGAATTGTGAATCTATTACCTATTCCAGCCCTTGACGGCGGTCGTTTAATGTTTTTTGCGGTAGAGGCTGTTCGAGGCAAGCCTGTCGATCGTCAAAAAGAAGGAATGGTTCATTTTATCGGCTTCGCTCTATTAATGTTGTTAATGCTTGTCGTTACGTGGAATGATATTCAACGTTTCTTCCTATAAGATAAAATGCTAACTTGTTTAAATAATTGTGTGGTGGTTGAAACTGTTGAAAACTACTGTAAATAAAAAACTTGATTTTTTTTTCGTATCGTTCAAAATGAAACTACATCTGTTCATGGAAACAGTGTAATAGAGAGACTTTTGGAGAGTTGAAGAGGTGCACATATATGAGACAAAGTTCAAATCTAATCCCAACATTGCGTGAAGTACCAGCAGATGCTGAGATTAAAAGCCATCAATTGCTGCTTCGCGCCGGTTTTATCCGTCAAAATGCAAGTGGTATTTACAGCTTCTTACCGCTTGGCTATCGCGTTCTTCGTAAAGTGGAACAAATTGTTCGTGAAGAAATGGAGCGTGCCGGTTCTGTGGAATTGCTAATGCCTGCATTACAGCAAGCAGAATTATGGCAAGAATCTGGCCGTTGGTATTCATATGGACCTGAACTAATGAGAATGAAAGATCGTCATAATCGTGATTTCACATTAGGTCCAACACATGAAGAGGTTATTACGAGCTTAGTGCGTGACGAAGTGAAATCGTATAAGCGTCTTCCATTGAATTTATATCAAATTCAAACAAAGTTCCGTGATGAAAAGCGTCCTCGTTTTGGGTTGCTTCGTGGCCGTGAATTTGTAATGAAGGATGCATATTCATTCCACACATCTAGAGAAAGCTTAGATGACACATACGATAAGATGTATGAAGCGTATGGCCGTATTTTCGAACGTTGCGGATTGGACTTCCGTGCAGTTATTGCGGATTCAGGTTCAATAGGCGGAAAAGGAACACATGAATTTATGGTTCTGTCAGAGGTAGGAGAAGATACAATCGCTTATTCTGATACGTCCTCTTATGCAGCGAACATTGAAATGGCACCTGTTGTCGCAACATATGAAAAAGCAAACATTCCTGCTGAAGCATTAGAAAAAGTAGAGACACCAACGCAAAAATCAATTGAAGAAGTGTCTGCTTTCTTAAATGTCGAGTCATCGCAATGCATTAAGTCTCTTTTATTTAAAGTAGACGACCGCTTCGTTCTCGTTCTTGTACGCGGCGACCATGAAGTGAATGACATTAAAGTGAAAAACTATTTTGATGCATCAGTTGTGGAATTGGCAACGGCTGAGGAAACGAAAGAAATGATGAATTGTGAAGTCGGCTTTGTTGGCCCGATTGCTGTTTCAGAAAAAGTAGAAATTATTGCGGATCACGCTGTGCAGGCACTTGTTAATGCAGTAGCGGGGGCAAATGAAGCAGGATATCATTACAAAAATGTGAATCCTGATCGTGACTTTAAAGCTGTTTACGCAGATATTCGCTTCATCCAAGAAGGCGACCTTTCTCCTGATGGACAAGGGATCATCAAGTTTGCGAAAGGTATTGAAGTTGGACACGTCTTCAAGCTTGGTACACGTTATAGTGAAGCGATGGGCGCGACGTACTTAGATGAAAACGGGCGTACACAGCCAATGATTATGGGTTGCTACGGCATTGGTGTGTCCCGTACTCTTGCGGCGATTGCTGAGCAGTTTAACGATGAAAATGGCTTCGTATGGCCAAACGCTGTTGCTCCATATCATGTTCATTTAATTCCAATTAATATGAAAAATGAAGAGCAAAAAGAGCTTGGAGAAAAGCTGTATGATGAGTTATTAGCAAATGGATATGAAGTACTGATGGATGATCGTGCAGAACGTCCAGGCGTGAAGTTTGCGGACTCTGATTTAATCGGAATTCCAGTTCGTGTAACAATTGGAAAACGCGCAGCTGAAGGTATCGTAGAAGTGAAAGTAAGAAGCACAGGCGAGTCAATGGAAGTGTCTGTTGCTGACTTACAACAAACCGTAGCTAATTTATTAAAATAAGTTCATGAATAACAAATTCAAGGTACCCTTTTTCTTAGGGTACCTTGAATTTGTGTTACAATCAAAGAGGATTTTTTTGAAGGGGGGATTTGATGGCAGAGTTAACGAAAGAACAAAAGGAGCGATTTCAGCTCTTGCTTCAGCAACTCGATTTAACAAGTGACGACATCGTTCCTTATTTTGAGCAAGCTGGCATTCAAAAACTTGTCATTCATAAAGAACAAAAGCAATGGCATTTCGAATTTGCTTTGCAAAAGATTTTGCCGTTTTCGGTATACGAATTATTTTTAACAAGACTCCGAACTCAATTTTCCCATATTGCCAACATTTCTTTTTCGATTCAGACACCTGTGAAGGAATGTGCTGAAGCAGATGTTCAGGCATATTGGCAGCATTGTATTGCGGAGCTTGAGGGCATTTCACCAATGCTCCATACGCTATTAAAGGAACAAGTTCCTACTCTGCAAGGCTTAAAGTTGCAGTTGAAGACAAGAATTGATACAGAAGCGCAAGCCATCAAGCGCAAGTATAGTCATCTTATTACAGATCAATACAGTTCCTACGGTTTTCCGGCTTTTCAGCTTGTGACAGAAGTTGTTCATTCACAAGAAGAGTACAAGCAATTTGAAGAGCGAAGAAAACAAGAAGACCAGGAGAAGGTATTGGCTGCTATTACAGAAATGCACGCAAAAGAACAAGATAAAGCGGGAGAGTCGGCTGAACTATCTGGTCCGTTGACGATCGGTTACTTAATTAAAGATGAGCCGGTCCGACTTGACAGCATCTTTGATGAAGAAAAAAGAATTACTGTACAAGGTTACGTGTTTGCTGCTGAAACGCGTGAACTTCGAAGTGGCCGTACGTTATTAACGTTTAAAATTACAGATTATACGAATTCAATTATGGTTAAAATGTTTTCCCGCGACAAAGAAGATATTCCGTTGCTGAATGCCATCAAAAAAGGCATGTGGCTAAAAGTTCGTGGGAGTGTTCAAAACGACACCTTTGTCCGTGATTTAGTTATGATTGCAAATGATGTGAATGAACTGAAACCGGAAGGCCGCCAAGATACGGCTCCTGAAGGGGAGAAGCGTGTAGAATTGCACCTTCATACTCCGATGAGCCAAATGGATGCCGTAACGTCTGTCAGCAAACTGGTTGAACAGGCAAAGAAATGGGGCCATTCCGCTATTGCTGTCACGGATCATGCAGTTGCTCAATCGTTTCCTGAGGCTTATTCTGCAGCTAAGAAAAATGACATGAAGGTACTTTATGGAGTTGAAGCGAATTTAGTGAATGATGGTGTACCAATTGCCTATAATTTGGCGAACCGGGCATTGGCTGATTCCACTTATGTTGTGTTTGATGTGGAAACGACCGGTTTATCAGCTGTCTATGACACAATCATTGAGCTTGCCGCGGTTAAGGTAAAAGGTGGAGAAATCATTGATCGCTTTGAATCATTTGCTAATCCGCATCGTTCGTTATCCGCAACCATTATTGAATTGACCGGTATTACGGATGACATGGTTCAAGATGCGCCAGAAGTAGAAGAGGTGCTTCGGAAGTTCCATGATTGGATTGGTGATGACATTTTAGTCGCCCATAATGCAAGCTTTGATATGGGCTTTTTAGATACAGGATTTTTGAAAATCGGGTTAGGCAAAGCAATGAACCCGGTTATTGATACGCTGGAATTGGGACGCTTTTTATATCCAGAAATGAAAAATCATCGTCTTAACACCTTGGCGAAAAAGCTTGATGTAGAACTAACCCAGCATCACCGTGCCATTTATGATGCGGAGGCAACGGGTTACATTCTTGTCAAAATGTTGAAAGAAGCGATGGAAAAAGACATTACGTCACATAATCAATTGAATGATTATATGGGGCAAGGCAATGCCTACCAGAGGGCAAGACCTTATCATGCAACCATTTTAGCTCAAAATGAGACGGGCTTGAAAAATTTATTTAAACTTATTTCTCTTTCTCATTTAGAGTACTTTTATCGCGTTCCACGCATTCCCCGTTCTAAGCTCGAGAAATATCGAGACGGATTATTAATTGGAACGGCTTGCGATAGAGGAGAAGTATTTGAGAATATGATGCAAAAGTCAGCAGAAGAAGCGGAGAAAGTAGCGGCTTTTTACGATTATATTGAGGTGCAGCCTCCTGCTAACTATGAGCATTTAATTGAACTTGAAATTGTTCGTGACGAGCAATCACTACATGACATCATTTCAAATGTCGTAAAGCTTGGAGAAAAAATGGACAAGCCAGTTGTCGCAACAGGAAATGTCCATTACTTGAATCCAGAAGATAAAATTTATCGAAAAATTTTAGTGAGTTCACAAGGCGGAGCCAATCCGCTTAATCGTCATAAACTGCCGGATGTACACTTCCGAACGACGAATGAGATGCTCGAATGCTTTTCGTTTTTAGGAGAAGAAAAGGCGAAAGAAATTGTGGTAGAGAATACACAAAAAATAGCGGATATGATTGAAAACATCAAGCCGATTAAAGATGATTTATACACACCGAAAATTGAAGGTGCGGATGAAGAAATGCGGGAAATGAGTTATGCGATGGCCCGAAGCATTTACGGCGATCCGCTGCCAGAAATTGTAGAAGCACGGCTTGAGAAGGAATTAAAAAGTATTATCGGTCACGGATTTGCTGTTATTTACCTCATTTCTCATAAGCTTGTAAAAAAATCGCTTGATGACGGATACCTCGTTGGTTCACGGGGATCAGTCGGATCATCTCTTGTCGCAACGATGACAGAAATTACGGAGGTAAATCCACTGCCGCCGCATTATGTGTGTCCGCAATGTAAGCAGTCCGAATTCTTTAACGATGGATCGGTTGGATCAGGATTTGATTTACCGGACAAAGATTGTCCAAACTGTAACGTGAAATATAAAAAAGACGGGCATGATATTCCGTTTGAAACGTTCCTTGGCTTTAAAGGGGACAAGGTCCCGGACATTGATCTCAGTGCGACACGTTCTTAACTGAAAAGGTTAAGCACTAGTAACAGCTAGTAGAACTGCTATTCCGAAGTGTGGAATGATGGAGTAACGCCCTGAAACACACTCACTGAAGCTGCGGCAAGCGATCGCGATATTGCAAACATTAACATCGTTTGAAGCCCGCTAAAGTAGGCTGAAGTTCATCCTAACGTTTAAGGCGAGGAAAGGGAGATACAAATCTTCTGTGAATGATAGGTCTGGTGTCTATAAAATTCCTATGGTTAGAATCAGTAGAATGACTGGGACGAACCCTCGACTGACTTTTCGTGAATGTCACGCAGCAGAAATGCTGCGGGGTCCAATTAGGACTTCTGAGTGTGGATGAGTAAGCGTTTGGTTATGAAAATCCATACTGTGTTAAAGGCACAGTCAAGCTCAGCGGAATTTAGGGGGAACCTAAGGGAATGATGTAAAGATAGGAATAGTGGAACGTGTGAAGCTCTCGACATAAGAGGATGTTGCAATCTGATGACGATGGTATGTGGAAAGGCAAAGTGCTATAACACATTTTACGAGAGTGGCAGTAGTGTCATAGTACCGTTTACTGAAATGCCACAGATGACTGAATAACCAATAAGTCGGAGGAAAAAACATTTCAGAGGGAAGGGCACAAGTCGTTAACGTCGAAACAAAACCTACAAAAGTCAGATTCGTGTATGACTAAAGAGAAACGAAAGCTTCATAAGGAAGTGATTAGTTGGCTGACTTAATGATTCAAAAATTAAGAAACAACGAATACTTCGGCTTACAGTCAACCTTTGATAATCTTTATGAAGAAAGCAAAAAGGGTCGATATTTTAAAAACATTTATGAACTTATTATTTCTGAAGAAAACATTCAATTAGCCTTTCGAAACTTAAAGAGTAATACTGGAAGTAAAACGAAAGGCACTAACGGACACACAATCAAACATCTTAATAAGATGGATGCCAATAAGTTAATAAGATTAACGAAAAAGAGATTGGAAAACTACATGCCGCATGCAGTAAGACGTGTACTTATCCCTAAACCCAACGGAAAAATGCGACCTTTAGGGATTCCGACGATTGAGGACCGATTAATTCAACAAATGTTCCTGCAAGTTTTGGAACCAATTGTTGAAGGGAAATTTCACCCGCAAAGCTATGGGTTTCGACCAAAACGAAGCACTCATGATGCTTTAGCAAGGTGTTATCATATGGTCAATCATAGTCATCAGCATTTCGTAGTGGATGTAGATATTAAAGGTTTCTTTGATAACGTTAATCATAAAAAGCTTATGAGGCAGTTGTGGACAATTGGAATACGGGACAAAAAAGTTTTATCGATCATCAAAGCAATGCTAAAGGCGGAAATTAAGGGTGAAGGTATTCCTATTAAAGGGACTCCTCAAGGCGGCATATTATCCCCATTACTAGCCAATGTTGTCTTAAATGAACTTGACTGGTGGGTGTCAAACCAATGGGAAACAAAGCCGACAAGAGTACCTTATAAATTGAAACGCAATAAAACGGATGCACTTAAAAAGACAAAATTGAAACCAATGTATCTTGTAAGGTATGCAGATGACTTTAAAATCTTCACAAATTCCTACGACAATGCTAGAAAGATTAAAATAGCAGTAGAGAAGTGGCTCAAAGAAAGACTAGGGCTTGAAATTAGTGAAGAGAAAAGTAAAATCACAAACTTACGAAAAAACGGTACAGACTTTTTAGGAGTCCGGTTTAGAGCAGTTCAAAAAGGAAATGCCAAAACAGGTTATATCGTAAACTCAAAGATGGACCCAAAAGCAAAAGAGAAGGTACTAGGCGTTATTCGCCACCAACTCGTTAAGATGAGAAAAAGTCCCACTCCCCAAAAAGTGATGAATTTTAATGCAAACATTCTTGGTTTGCACAACTATTACAAAGTTGCAACGAGAATTTCTTAAGAATTTAATGAGATAAGACATAAAGTTCATCCGAATATAAAATCATTGATGTTTAGAAACGTTTTTGTTTATACAAAGGAAACGAACAATGTCATTGATAAGTTCTACGGAGATTACAATTGTTCAAGATTTAAAAGCAATGGATTACTGGTCTATCCTATTGAAGCAATTCGACATGATATACGAGGTCAAAGAGACCCTAACTTCTCTGTTTATAATGAAAAGGATAGGGCATCAATTCATAAAGAAATAAAACATGTGTCTGTTCGTGAGATTGAAATGTTTCGTAAAGGAATATATAAAGCGAAAAGTGTTTTGTATGAAAACAACCGTCTAAGCAAATATGTTGCTCAAAAAGGGTGCTGCGGCATTACAGGTGAACGATTGACTCCTCATAATGCTATATGCCACCATATTAAGCCAACAGCCCAAGGCGGTAATGATGGCTATGATAACTTGATTATTATTAATAAGAAATATCATATGTTCATTCATAATAAAGACCCACTTTCTAATAAAGATTACAAAACAATGTTAGCCAAGTTTGAAAAGAAAGCTTTAAACAAACTAAATAAGCTAAGAACGGAAGTAGGAAATCCAAAACTTAGCTTATAACATTCGATTAAGTTAACGATGGAACGCCGTGTGAGTGTGAAAGCCTCATGCACGGTGTGGAGTGGGGGAAAAGCTGGAGATAGCTTCAAAGGCTTACCTATCACTATACTTCTCCGGCGAATATCAGCCTCGTGCCCATAACTATACGAAAGTACTGTTTGGGGAAGAAAATGTGTACCGTGCAGGAACAATTGGTACGGTAGCTGAAAAAACCGCATATGGCTATGTGAAAGGATATGCAGGTGACCACAACCTGCATTTGCGTGGAGCGGAAGTCGATCGACTAGTGTCCGGCTGTACAGGTGTTAAACGGACAACGGGTCAGCACCCGGGAGGAATTATCGTTATTCCTGATTATATGGATGTGTTTGATTTCACTCCAATCCAATTTCCGGCTGATGCGACAGGGTCTGAGTGGAAAACGACGCATTTTGATTTCCATTCAATCCATGATAACGTGTTAAAGCTTGATATACTTGGTCATGATGACCCGACTGTTATTCGGATGCTTCAAGACTTGAGCGGAATTGACCCAAAAACCATTCCGACCGATGATCCTGAAGTGATGAAAATTTTCAGTGGTACCGAATCCCTCGGGGTCACAGAAGAACAAATTATGTGTAAAACGGGGACGCTCGGTATTCCTGAGTTTGGCACGCGGTTTGTTCGTCAAATGCTTGAAGATACAAAACCGACGACGTTTTCAGAACTTGTGCAAATCTCAGGTCTTTCTCACGGAACAGACGTATGGCTTGGAAATGCGCAAGAATTAATTCATAACGGCACATGTAACCTATCTGAAGTAATTGGCTGCCGCGATGACATTATGGTGTATTTAATTTATCAAGGACTCGAACCGTCCCTAGCGTTTAAAATTATGGAATCGGTCCGTAAAGGAAAAGGCTTAAGCCCTGAGTTCGAAGAAGAAATGATTAAAAACGGAGTGCCTGCATGGTACATCGATTCTTGTAAGAAAATTAAGTACATGTTCCCGAAGGCGCATGCCGCTGCCTATGTATTAATGGCAGTGCGCATTGCTTATTTCAAAGTTCATCATGCGCTTCTTTATTATGCAGCGTATTTTACAGTTCGTGCGGACGATTTTGATATTGAGACGATGGTGAAAGGTTCTAGTCCAATTCGGGCAAGAATTGAAGAGATTAACGCTAAAGGCTTGGATGCAGCGCCGAAAGAGAAAAGCTTGTTGACCGTATTAGAGCTTGCTCTTGAAATGTGTGAACGTGGCTATTCTTTCCAAAAGGTTGATTTATACCGTTCAAGTGCAACGGAATTCATCATTGATGGGAATTCGTTAATTCCACCATTTAATTCCATTCCTGGACTTGGAACGAACGCGGCTTTAAACATCGTTAAGGCAAGAGAAGAAGGGGAGTTTTTATCGAAGGAAGATTTGCAGCAACGAGGAAAAGTCTCGAAGACGCTTATCGAATATTTGGATAATCATGGCTGCCTAGAGGCCCTTCCTGACCAAAATCAGCTGTCGTTATTCTAGTTTGCATAAAAAATATGGTTATGTTATAGTAATGGTGGAAATGCTAAGAATGACGAAGACAAAGAGTGGGGAAACCCACTCTTTCCTATTGTTATCATCTAACATGTTTCCCTGCTCATTCGGCAGGGAATTTTTATCAAAAAAAGCCATTACAAGGTGTCGTTAAAAGGAGGAATACAATGAGCAAGGTCACAGAGATTGTGGAAGGATTAGTGGCACCTATTTTAAATGAGATGAATTTAGAACTTGTAGACATCGAGTACGTAAAAGAAGGTAAAGAGTGGTTCATGCGCGTATTTATTGATTCAGAAAAAGGAATCGATATTGATGAGTGCGCAGCCGTCAGTGAGCGCCTTAGTGAAAAAATGGATGAACAAGATCCTGTTCCACATAATTATTTCTTAGAAGTCTCTTCTCCGGGAGCTGAACGCCCACTAAAGAAAGCTGCCGATTTTGAGCGTTCGATTGGCAAAAATGTATACATAAAAACATATGAGCCAATTGATGGAGAAAAAGAATTTGAAGGTGAGCTTATGTCATTTGACGGGCAAACTATTACTATTACTATTAAAATTAAAACGAGAAAGAAAACGATTGAAATTCCTTACGAGAAAGTAGCGCATGCACGACTCGCAATCGTTTTTTAAGTTTGACTGAGTAACCTAAGGGGGAATGAATATGAGCAGTGAATTACTAGATGCCCTTGATTTATTGGAAAGAGAAAAAGGCGTCGGCAAAGAAGTCATTATTGAAGCAATTGAAGCAGCATTAATTTCTGCTTATAAACGAAACTTCAACCAGGCGCAAAACGTGCGTGTGGATTTAAATTTAGAAAAAGGCTCTATGCGTGTGTTTGCACGTAAAGATGTCGTCGATGAAGTATTTGATACGCGTTTGGAAATTTCGGTAGAGGAAGCGCAAAGCATCGACCCGAATTACCAAGTAGACGATGTGGTAGAAATTGAAGTAACGCCGAAGGACTTTGGCCGAATTGCTGCTCAAACAGCAAAACAGGTTGTTACACAACGTGTACGGGAAGCAGAGCGCGGAGTGATCTATTCGGAGTTCATTGATCGCGAAGAAGATATCATGACAGGAATTGTACAGCGTCAAGATTCCCGCTTCATTTACGTGAGCTTAGGGAAAATTGAGGCACTTCTTCCATTAAATGAACAAATGCCAAATGAACAATATAAGCCGCATGATCGAATTAAAGTGTACATTACAAAAGTGGAAAGAACAACAAAAGGTCCACAAATTTACGTATCTCGTACACATCCTGGATTACTGAAGCGGTTATTTGAAAAAGAAGTTCCTGAAATTTATGATGGAACAGTTGAAATCAAATCTGTTTCTCGTGAAGCTGGAGATCGCTCGAAAATTTCCGTTCACTCCGAGTTAGCAGATGTTGATCCAGTAGGAGCATGCGTAGGTCCAAAAGGACAGCGTGTACAGGCGGTTGTCAATGAATTAAAAGGAGAAAAAATTGACATCGTACGCTGGTCAAAAGATCCGGTAGAATTCGTAGCAAATGCTTTAAGTCCTTCAAAAGTCTTAGATGTTATTGTTGACGAAGATGAAAAAGCTACAACTGTTATTGTTCCAGATTATCAATTATCGTTAGCTATCGGTAAAAAGGGACAAAATGCCCGCCTAGCAGCGAAATTGACTGGCTGGAAAATTGACATCAAGAGTGAATCAGAAGCCGAGCAAGACGGCATTTATCCAAGAATGTTTACAGCAAGCGAAACGCATAGCGAAGAAGATGCGGCAGAGAATGAAGCATTCGATGCAATGGAAAATGAAGTCGAATAAGAGGTGAAGACGGGTGAACAACCGTAAAAAAATCCCAATGCGCAAGTGTGTGGCAACGCAGGAAATGAAGCCGAAGAAGGAACTTGTGCGAATCGTTCGCTCGAAAGAAGGCGAAGTGTCAGTTGACTTAACAGGTAAAAAGTCTGGTCGCGGAGCTTATTTAAGCAAAGAAAAAGAGGCCATTTTGCTTGCGAAAAAGCGAAATACGTTAGCCAATCACCTAGGGACAGCCATTAGTGAAGACATTTATGAAGAGCTGCTGGCGATTGTTGAAAAGGAGAATAAGGCAAACTCATGAAACAAGGACAATGGCAATCTTTTTTAGGACTAGCAAATCGAGCGCGAAAAGTCATTTCAGGTGAAGAACTGGTCATTAATGAGGTACGAAAACAAAAAGCGAAAGTAGTATTACTATCATCAGATGCCTCAGCCAATACGATGAAAAAAGTATCCGACAAATGTTCGTTTTACAAAGTACCCCTCAAGCATGTGCCTGATCGCTATATGCTTGGACAGGCGATCGGAAAAGATGCACGGGTAGTCGTGGCTATTACTGACGAGGGATTTGCAAAGAAGCTAATGACATTGCTCGATTAATTTTTTTGGGGGTGAAAGTATGAGTAAGGTTCGTGTATACGAATATGCAAAACAACATAATCTTTCAAGTAAAGATGTAATTAATAAATTAAAAGAACATGGTGTAGAAGTGTCTAACCATATGGCAACAATTGAGGATGATTCGGTGAAAAAACTGGATATGTTCTTCTTGAAAAACCAAAAAGGGGATGCAACTGCTCCTGCTGGTGCTGTTATTAAGCAAACATTAAAGAGTTATGAAGAAGAAGATGCTCCAGCTGCGGGAGAAGAGAAGTTTGGGAAAAAGAAACCGCAGGCAAAAGTAACTCCTGCCGGTGCGGCAAAGCCATTTAACCGTGGAGGCAATAACCGCAACAATAAAAAGGGAAAACGTCCTCAGCAGCAAACCCAATATCAGCCTCAGCCAAGAAAAGAAAGACCGCTTCCAGAGAAAATCACATTCTCAGAAAGCTTAACTGTTTCAGAATTGGCGAAAAAATTAGGGAAAGAGCCTTCTGAAATCATTAAAAAGCTGTTCCTTTTAGGCATTATGGCAACAATTAATCAAGAGCTAGATAAAGATGCAATTGAATTAATTGCCGGCGAGTACGGAGTGGAAGTAGAAGAGGAAATCATCATCAATGAACAAGAGTTCGAGACAATCGAAATCATTGACGATGAGAAAGACCTTAGCGAACGCCCAGCAGTTGTAACAATCATGGGACACGTTGACCACGGTAAAACAACGCTTCTTGATTCTATCCGTAACACGAAAGTAACAGCAGGTGAAGCAGGCGGAATCACTCAGCATATCGGTGCATATCAAGTAGAAGTAAATGATAAGAAAATTACATTCTTGGATACACCAGGTCACGCCGCTTTCACAACCATGCGTGCACGTGGTGCGCAAGTAACAGACATTACAATTCTTGTTGTTGCTGCAGATGACGGAGTTATGCCGCAAACAGTTGAGGCGATTAACCATGCGAAAGCAGCAGAAGTGCCGTTAATTGTCGCAGTTAACAAAATCGATAAAGAAACAGCCAACCCTGATCGTGTTATGCAAGAGTTAACGGAGCACGGTATTGTAGCCGAAGCATGGGGTGGAGATACCATTTTCTGTCCGCTATCAGCGTTAACAGGAGAAGGAATTGACAACTTGCTTGAAATGATTCTTCTTGTAAGTGAAGTAGAAGAGTTTAAAGCAAATCCAAACCGTCGTGCGTTAGGTACCGTTATTGAAGCGCAATTGGATAAAGGACGCGGATCTGTCGCAACGTTATTAGTTCAAAACGGAACATTACGCGTTGGGGACCCAATTGTTGTGGGGAACACATTTGGCCGTGTACGTGCAATGGTGAATGATGTTGGTCGCCGTGTTAAAGAAGCGGGCCCTTCTACACCTGTTGAAATTACCGGATTAAATGAAGTGCCGCTTGCTGGTGACCGCTTCATGGTATTTGAAGATGAGAAAAAAGCGCGCCACATTGGGGAAGCACGTGCTCAAAAACAATTGCAAGAACAACGCGGCGAGAAATCACGCGTTAGCCTTGAAGATTTATTTGAACAAATTAAACAAGGCGAAATGAAAGATTTGAATGTCATTGTTAAAGCAGACGTACAAGGTTCTGTTGAAGCGTTAGCTGCTTCGTTAAGAAAAATTGAAGTAGAAGGCGTTAATGTTAAAATCATTCATACAGGCGTAGGGGCTATTACAGAGTCAGATATTATTTTGGCAACAGCTTCGAACGCGATTGTTATTGGATTCAATGTTCGTCCAGACGTGAATGCGAAACGCACAGCTGACGCAGAAAAAGTAGACGTTCGTCTACACCGTATCATCTATAATGTTATCGATGAAATTGAATCTGCAATGAAAGGGATGCTTGATCCTGAATTTGAAGAAAAAGTCATCGGTCAAGTTGAAGTGCGTACAACGTTTAAAGTATCCAAAATTGGAACGATTGCGGGAAGCTATGTAACAGACGGTAAAATTACGCGTGACAGCAGCATTCGCTTAATCCGTGACGGTATCGTTATCTTTGAAGGTGAAGTAGATGCACTGAAACGCTTTAAAGATGATGCAAAAGAAGTGTCGCAAGGATATGAGTGCGGGATTACTCTTAAAAACTTCAATGATATTAAAGAAGGAGATATTATTGAAGCGTACGTTATGCAAGAAATCGAGCGTAAATGATTGGGTATGTTGAATGTGAATGCCTCATTTACGATGCAGCATCACTGAAAGAAAAACGCGCTGTTCTTCAACGCATTATGATGCGGTTAAAACAGCGTTATAACATATCTGTTTCAGAATTAGATTACCAAGATACGTGGCAACGAACAAAAATTGGGATGGCGGCTATCGCTTCAACGAGGCAGGCGGCTGAAAAAGAGCTGCAGCAGGCGTTAAACATGATTGACTCTTTTCCCGAAATTGAGCGTGCCCAAACATCGTTCGAGTGGTTATAAATGAGGTGATACAGATGAAAATAAGACCAAATAGAGTCGGCGAGCAGATGAAAAAAGAACTTGGTGAAATCATCAGCCGCAAAATTAAAGACCCACGCATCGGCTTCGTTACGGTAACGGACGTGCAGGTGACAGGGGATTTACAGCAGGCAAAAGTGTTCATCTCTGTTTTAGGTGATGAAGAACAACGCCAAAATACGTTAAAAGGTTTAGCCAAGGCAAAAGGATTCATTCGATCTGAAATCGGTCAGCGTATCCGCCTGCGCAAAACGCCTGAAATCATTTTTGAATTTGACGAGTCGATTGATTACGGAAATCGTATTGAATCGTTGCTTTATGAAATTCAAAAAGATGAAAAGCAGGATGAAGATAAACAGTAACCATTAATAGAGGCTTTAACAAAAAAAGGTTAAAGCAGTTCTCTTTACTATGATGAACCGTCATCAGAAATCCATGTATCTCAAGGTTTCTGTGGCGGTTCATTTCTGTTCAAGGAACGTTTGGAGAAATCATCTTGCGTTACATGATGAAAAAGATCGTTATACATACTAGTAGATAAAAAGGAGTGCAGCAATATGGAAGGCGTATTAGTGTTGAACAAACCAAAAGGATTAACATCACATGATTGTGTATTTAAAGTGCGTAAATTATTAAGAACGAAAAAAGTTGGACATACGGGAACACTGGATCCAGATGTCACCGGCGTACTGCCGATTTGCATTGGACGTGCCACGAAGATCGTTGAATATTTAACGGCTGCTACTAAAACATATGAGGGAGAAGTCACCATTGGCTTTTCGACGACAACGGAAGATGCATCAGGTGAAACAGTTGAAACAAAATCTGTATCTAGTCCGATTAAAAGAGACGATATTTTGAAGGCGTTAAAGTCACTCACAGGTACGATTGAGCAAACACCACCTATGTATTCGGCAGTGAAGGTTAATGGGAAAAAATTGTACGAATATGCGAGAGCCGGAATTGAAGTGGAGCGTCCGACAAGAACGATTACGATTCATGAATTGGAGTTGCTGGATGAGCGCGAAGTATTTGAAGGAGAGACGATTTCCTTTCGTTTTCGTGTGACGGGAAGTAAAGGGACTTACGTTCGAACATTGGCAGTGATGATAGGAGAGCAATTGGGCTATCCTGCACATATGTCTGACTTAGTGCGAACAGCTTCCGGTTCTTTTACCCTGGAGAATTGCATGACATTTGAAGAATTGGAGGCATATGTCGAGCAGGACGAAATTCAAGAGAAGCTCTTGCCAATTGAACAAGCGCTTAATCATTTGCCGAAACTGCAAATAAATGATAAATTAGCAGAGAAAGTAAAAAATGGGGCGGTACTGCCTGAACCATCTGATTTAAAAGTGGGGGAAGGCCCGTTTTTAATGATGGATTCGAGCGGCACTTGTTTAGCTATTTATGAAAAGCATTCTCAAAAAGAAGGCTTAATAAAACCAACAAAAGTGTTAGCCATTTAGCTTGTATTGTTGGAAGAGGAAAGGTGACGGAAATTTTGGTGACGATTGAGATTCAGCACCCGCATCATTTCAGCCGGGAAACAATGGCGCCTTCTGTGATGGCATTAGGCTATTTTGACGGTGTTCACCTAGGACACCAAGAGGTAATCTTGACAGCGAAAAAATTGGCAGATAAGCAAGGTATTTCAAGTGCTGTCATGACATTTTTCCCGCATCCTTCTATCGTTCTTGGAAGAGATGTGCAGCATGTAGAAATGATTACACCGCTGCAAGATAAAATAAAGCAAATCGAAGAGTTGGGGATTGACATATTATATTTGGTTCATTTTGATAAAGATTTTGCCGGATTGCTTCCTCAACAATTCGTTGATCAATATATTATCAATTTAAATGTTCAACATGTCGTGGCTGGATTTGATTATTCGTATGGGAAGTTAGGCAAAGGCACGATGGAAACTTTGCCATTTCATTCCCGAAATATGTTCACACAAACAACGGTCAATAAACTTGAAGTCCATGCGGAGAAGGTCAGTTCAACTATTATCCGTCAATGTTTAAAAGATGGAGACGTGGAGAAGATTCCATCTTTCCTTGGCAGAGCGTATGCGATAAAAGGAAAAGTAGTGGATGGTGACAAGCGCGGACGAACAATTGGGTTCCCAACCGCTAATATCGAACTGAGCGATGCGTACTTAATCCCGAGAGTGGGCGTGTATGCGGTGGAAATGCTTGTTGACGGAATATGGCACCAAGGGGTTTGTAATGTCGGATATAAGCCGACTTTCCACCAACAGCTTGATAAACCTACCATTGAGGTCCATCTTTTCTCGTTTGACCAACAAATTTACGGAGAGACTGTCACAGTGAAATGGCATAAAATGCTTCGTTCTGAAAAAAAATTCAACGGGATAGATGAATTGGTGGCACAAATTACAGCTGATAAAAAAGAGGCTCTTGCATACTTTGCATCTAAGACGGACTCGTTTTTATTAAAAAGTGTACGAAATCATTAAAACACTTGCATTTCGCTAATAAACATAGTAAGATAACATATGTATGTTAGACAACCGTTTCTTGGCATGGCGATTCACCAACGTCTTGCTAGGTTACTGGGGTTAAAATGAAGGAGGTGAATAGGATGGCTATCACAAAAGAGCGTAAAAACGAGCTTATCAGCCAGTACAAAACTCATGAGAGCGACACTGGTTCACCAGAGGTTCAAATCGCTGTCCTAACAGAAGAGATTAACAACCTAAACGAGCATTTACGTACTCACAAGAAGGATCATCACTCTCGTCGTGGTCTTTTGAAAATGGTAGGTAAACGTCGTAACTTACTTACTTATTTACGTAATAAAGACGTAACACGTTACCGTGAATTGATCAACAAACTTGGATTACGTCGATAATTGTAAAAAAGCGGGATTTTTCCCGCTTTTTTAGTATGTAGATTTTACATAACATGAAATAGATTTTCGATTTTGTCCATAATAACAAATAGTGATTTAGAGTAGATACACAGTAGAGAGGGGCACTCGTGAATATGGAACACGAAAAACAAGTTTTTTCCATGGAATTGGCAGGCCGTCAATTGACTGTTGAAATTGGTCAACTTGCGCAGCAAGCAAATGGCGCTGCATTAGTCCGTTATGGAGATACAGCTGTATTAAGTACAGCAACAGCATCAAAAGAACCAAAAAATTTAGACTTTTTCCCGTTGACAGTGAACTATGAAGAAAGATTATATGCAGTCGGAAAGATTCCAGGCGGATTTATTAAACGTGAGGGGCGTCCGAGTGAAAAAGCCATTTTGGCAAGCCGATTAATCGACCGTCCAATCCGTCCTTTATTCGCTGATGGCTTCCGTAATGAAGTACAAGTTATTAGCATTGTCATGAGCGTAGATCAAAACTGCTCTTCTGAAATTGCAGCGATGTTTGGATCATCACTGGCTCTTTCAGTTTCTGATATTCCGTTTGAAGGACCAATTGCAGGAGTTATCGTAGGACGCATCGATAACAAATTTGTTATTAACCCTTCTGTTGAAGAAATGGAAAAAAGCGATATCCACCTTGTAGTAGCAGGGACAAAAGACGCTATTAACATGGTTGAAGCAGGCGCAGATGAAGTACCAGAAGAAGTGATGCTTGAAGCAATTATGTTAGGTCATGAAGAAATCAAAAAATTAATTGCTTTCCAAGAAACGATTGTTGCAGCAGTTGGCAAAGAAAAAATGGCTATTCAATTGTATGAATTGGATAAAGACATCGAAGCGCAAATCCGTGAAATGGCAGAAGCTGATTTGAATGTAGCAGTGCAAGTTGTTGAAAAACATGCACGCGAAGAAGCCATTACAGCTGTGAAAAAAGCCGTCGTTGAAAAATATGAGGCACAAGAAGCAGACGAAGCAACATTAAAGCAAGTAAAAGAAATTTTAAGCAAATTAGTAAAAGAAGAAGTTCGTCGTTTAATTACGGTAGAAAAAATCCGTCCAGACGGCCGTCAAATCGATCAAATCCGTCCGCTTGCATCTGAAGTAGGCTTATTGCCTCGTACACACGGATCTGGACTATTTAAACGTGGACAAACTCAAGCTCTTAGCATTTGTACGTTAGGTGCGTTAGGGGACGTTCAAATTTTGGACGGCCTTGGCATTGAAGAGTCGAAGCGCTTCATGCATCATTACAACTTTCCATCTTTCAGTGTCGGAGAAACTGGACCAATTAGAGGACCAGGACGCCGTGAAATTGGACACGGAGCATTAGGGGAGCGTGCACTTGAGCCTGTTATTCCATCCGAAAAGGATTTCCCTTATACCATTCGCCTTGTGTCAGAAGTGTTAGAATCAAATGGTTCTACTTCTCAGGCAAGTATTTGTGCGAGCACATTAGCAATGATGGATGCAGGTGTACCAATTAAAGCACCAGTGGCAGGAATTGCAATGGGCCTTGTTAAATCTGGCGAACACTATACTATTTTGACAGACATTCAAGGAATGGAAGACCATTTAGGTGATATGGACTTTAAAGTAGCGGGTACAGCAAAAGGTGTTACAGCGCTACAAATGGACATTAAAATCGAAGGGTTATCCCGCCAAATTTTAGAAGAAGCGTTGCAACAGGCAAAGGCAGGTCGCATGCATATTCTAGAGCATATGTTGACAATTATGAGTGAGCCGAGAACAGAACTTTCTGCGTATGCACCGAAAATTTTAACAATGTCTATCAATCCTGACAAAATTCGCGATGTGATTGGACCGAGCGGAAAGCAAATCAACAAGATCATCGAGGAAACAGGAGTTAAAATTGACATTGAGCAAGACGGAACAATCTTCATTTCATCCATTAATCAAGAGATGAACGAAAAAGCGAAGAAAATCATCGAAGATATTGTGCGTGAAGTAGAAGTTGGTCAAATGTATTTAGGAAAAGTAAAACGAATCGAGAAATTCGGCGCATTCGTCGAGTTGTTTAGCGGCAAAGATGGTCTTGTTCATATTTCCGAACTAGCTGAAGAGCGTGTAGGAAAAGTAGAGGACGTTGTAGCTATTGGCGATCAAATTCTTGTAAAAGTTGTAGAAATTGATAAGCAAGGCCGTGTGAATTTGTCTCGAAAAGTAGTTTTAAAAGAAGAGCGCGAGCAAAAAGAAGCTCAACAATAAGCAATGGAAAAGCTGGGTGAATCCCGGCTTTTTTTCGGCTATTTAACGAAGTTCGATAGGAGTTTTCGCCAATTATAAGCGGTAGTTGTCTTTGCTTGCACGGAGCTATTCATGTTCTACCTTGTCCCCTCCATACATATTTTTTTATATAGGGGGGAAGCATAAGTGAAGAGGATGATTATTCAATTAATGGCGTTTTGTGGCGTGTTAGTAGTGACATACGGGACAGTGCAAAATCCGTATACGTCTTTTTATATTGAGTCGTTAAAAGAAGAAGCGCTTCCTGTTGCAAGTGAAACAAATGACTTGTATGAAGAAGTAAAAATGAAAGCAAAAAACTATGAAGCAGCACCTGAAAATGCTAAAGTGGATAAAGTATGGAAGCTTATTCCGGGATACAATGGTTTAAAGGTGGACATAAAGGCTTCGTATGAGAACATGAAGCAAACGGGAACATTTGATGAAACAAAATTAATCTATGAACAAATTCCTCCTTCTATTCATATGAGCGATTTGCCGCCGACTCCTATTTACAGAGGACACCCGGATAAGCCGATGGTTTCACTGCTTGTAAATGTGGCATGGGGCAATGAACACATTCCTTTAATGCTGGAAACGTTGAAAAAACATCATGTGAAGGCGACGTTTTTTCTTGAAGGAAGGTGGGTCAAAAACAATCCGGATGTTGCCAAAATGATTGTCGATGCCGGACATGAAGTTGGTAATCATTCTTTTACCCATCCGAATATGAAAACCTTGAGTGAAAATCAAATAAAGCAAGAATTAGAAAAAACTAATGCCGTGATTCACTCTGTTACAGGGCAGACAACCCAATGGTTTGCACCGCCAAGTGGTAGCTATCGACAAGAAGTAGTGGAACAAGCCGCTAAGATGAAGCTTGGAACCATTATGTGGAGTGTCGATACAATTGATTGGCAAAAACCTGCGCCCAATGTGCTCATCCAACGTGTTATGGACAAAATTCACCCAGGCGCTATGGTGTTAATGCACCCGACAGAATCTACGGCAAAGGCGTTAGATTCGTTAATTCAACAAATTCAACAAAAAGGATATAGCATAGGGGATGTATCCAATTTGTTAAGTGAAGAGCGAATCATTAAAAAAACAAGCCGTTAAAAAAGATAGGAGGCAATCACTTGATCAAACGATATACTTGCCAAAATGGTGTACGAATTGTATTAGAGAACATTCCAACTGTTCGCTCAGTGGCAATTGGGGTTTGGATTGGGACGGGTTCCCGCAATGAAGTTCCAGAACTCAATGGAGTTTCACATTTTCTAGAGCATATGTTTTTTAAAGGGACGAAAACAAGATCGGCAAGAGAAATTGCAGAAAGCTTTGACCGCATCGGTGGTCAAGTTAACGCGTTTACGTCGAAAGAATACACATGTTATTATGCGAAAGTATTGGATGACCATGCCGACCAAGCGCTCGACGTACTTGCGGACATGTTTTTCAACTCGACATTCGATGAAGAGGAATTGAAAAAAGAAAAAAACGTTGTATACGAAGAAATTAAGATGTATGAAGATACACCAGATGATATTGTTCACGATTTGTTGAGCAAAGCTGTATATGAAAATCATCCGCTTGGATACCCGATTTTAGGTACAGAAGAAACGCTAGATAAGTTTAACGGAGATACACTCCGACAATATATGAACGAAATGTACATACCAGAAAATGTGGTCATCTCGATTGCTGGAAATGTTGATGAAAGCTTTATTCAAAAAGCAGAACAATATTTCGGTTCTTACGAAACTGGCCATCAACCGTCTTCGTTGGTAATGCCTGAGTTTCACGCAAATCATCTGACACGTAAAAAGGAAACCGAGCAAGCACATTTATGTCTTGGATTTAAAGGGATGCAAATTGGGCATAAAGATGTGTACAGCTTGATTGTGTTGAATAACGTGCTGGGCGGAAGCATGAGCAGCCGTTTATTCCAAGACGTACGTGAACAGCGCGGACTTGCGTACTCTGTCTTCTCGTATCATTCCGCTTATCGCGATAGTGGAATGCTGACTATCTACGGCGGCACAGGAAGCAATCAGCTTGATATGTTGTATGACACAATTCAAGAGACACTTTACCAATTGAAAGACAAAGGAATTACAGAAAAAGAGCTTCACAACAGTAAAGAGCAGCTAAAAGGAAATTTAATGCTTAGCCTTGAAAGTACAAATAGCCGAATGAGCCGAAACGGGAAAAATGAATTGTTGCTTAGCCAGCACCGTTCACTTGATGAAATTATTGATTTAGTGAACGGAGTCACAAAAGAAAGTGTGGACCATCTGGCAAAGGAAATCTTCACAGACAGCTTTGCAGTATCCCTTATTAGCCCTAGCGGCGATATGCCAAAAAGCTTGCAAAAATAAGTGTGTCTTATATACTATTTTTCAGCTTGAAAAGCCTCAGCACCAGCATTCATTGAATGTTGGCAATGAGGCTTTTTTATGTGTCCGCTCTTATTCGTCAAAGGTCTTATCCAACGTTGCCAAAAAGTGTTGAAAAGAGGAATCATTGAGGCAGGCCGTCTATAAAATAAAGAATAAGAGGCCGAGAACGATGGCTTTTATTTAGAGAGCGGCAATGATGGATGAAAGTGAGAAAAGAGGAGGGATGGTATGCGTTTAAGTGAACTCAGCGGAAAAGAAATTGTGGATGTGAAAAAAGCAGAGAGGCTGGGCGTGCTTGGGCAGACTGATTTAGAAATTAATGAACAAACAGGGCAAATTACTACTTTAATTATCCCAACCGTTAAGTGGTTCGGGCTTAAGCGACAAGGAAGTGACATTCGTGTCCCGTGGAGTCAGATTCAAAAAATTGGCTCTGATATGATTATTATTGATATTGAAGAGTATATTGAGCAATAAGGGCAAGCGAGCATCGGCCGACGCGGCAACATCACAACAATTGTGATGTTGCCGCGTTTTTTTATTTTAAATAAGCAACACTGTCGAACAAAATTTCTGTCTAATTTACACATCGTCTTATTTTAAAGAATGGCTAGTCAACGTTTCACCGATTTTTTCGTTCATACATACAATGTGGAAGTAACAATAGGCTATTGGGCACTTACAAACATTCACATATAAAGAAGGTGGATAACGAAATGTTGACGGATATGCACATCGCGGTGATTGGCGGTGATGCCAGACAGCTAGAGGTTATTCGAAAATTGATAGAACTTGATGCGAAAGTTTCACTTGTCGGATTTGACCAACTAGATCATGGTTTCGCTGGAGCTACTAAATATCAAATTCAAGAAGTAGACTTTTCACAAATTGACGCGGTTATTTTGCCAGTCCCTGGTACTAACCATGAAGGGCAAATCGATACGATTTTCTCGAATGAAAAGGTGTATTTAAAAGAAGAGATGCTGAAGGCTACACCGGTTCATTGCACCATTTACTCAGGGATTACCAATGACTACTTAAATCAACTTGTTCAAAATACGAACCGAAAGCTTGTTCAGTTATTTGAGCGAGATGATGTAGCCATCTACAATTCCATTCCGACAGTAGAAGGCACCATTATGATGACCATCCAACATACAGATTTCACTATACATGGATCTAAGGTTGCTGTACTTGGATTAGGGAGAGTAGGGATGAGTGTTGCTCGGACGTTTGCGGCTTTAGGTGCCGATGTAATTGTTGGGGCAAGAAGGTCTGAGCATCTTGCACGTATTTCTGAAATGGCGTTAACGCCGTTTCATTTGAGTCATTTGGAGGAGGAAGTGTCAGATGTGGACATTTGCATTAACACAATTCCATATCCGATTCTTACCGCTGGTGTTATCTCCAAATTACCGTCACACAGCTTAATTATTGATTTAGCCTCCAAACCGGGCGGGACAGATTTCCGCTATGCGGAGAAAAGGGGAATTAAAGCAATCCTTGCACCAGGATTGCCTGGGATTGTAGCGCCGAAAACGGCAGGACAAATTGTAGCGAATGTTCTATGCCAGCTGTTGGCAGCTGATTTGGAAACAAGAAAGGGGAATCAACCGTGACGTTAAAAGGAAAACGAATTGGATTTGGATTGACAGGATCTCATTGTACGTATGCTGAGGTGATGCCTGAAATTGAAAAGCTTGTTGAATTAGGAGCAGAAGTATTGCCGGTTGTATCTTACACAGTGCAAACGACAGATACGCGTTTTGGCAATGGGCAAGACTGGATTAAACGGGTAGAAGAGATTACAGGAAATAAAGTCATCGACAGCATTGTGGGAGCAGAACCGCTTGGACCGAAAATTCCTCTTGACTGTATGGTTGTTGCGCCAATGACAGGAAATTCGTTGAGTAAACTCGCTAATGCGATGAATGAGTCTCCTGTATTAATGGCGGTAAAAGCAACGATTAGAAACCATAAACCAGCGGTCTTAGGCATTTCGACCAATGATGCCCTTGGATTAAACGGCGTAAACATTATGCGGCTAATGGCAGCGAAAAATATTTATTTTATTCCTTTTGGGCAAGATGCGCCGGAACAAAAACCAAATTCGATGGTCGCGCGGATGAACTTGCTGACCGATACTGTCATGGCGGCTTTAGAAGGGAAACAGCTTCAACCAGTCGTCATTGAAAAATTTCGCGATAGCGAAAGCTAAATAAGATTGTTAGAATAGAATGTAGTAAGTACGAACAACGCCTCCCATGATACGTTTTTTGTAACGAGGGAGGCTTCCCATGTGTTGAGAGGAAGGAATTTGAAGAAAAATAAATAGTTGACTTATTGTAGTGAAGCTATCATTATTAAAGAAAATTCTATGAATTCTTCCTTTCTTTAACACGATATTATGATAAAATAATTCATATTATTTTTTAAAAGCAAAGTGACAAAAAAATGAAGCTGTTGTTGATTGAAAATGGTTGGAGGGGACTTTAAATGACAAAACAATCTGGATTACATGTAGCTGTGGTAGGAGCAACAGGAGCGGTTGGACAGCAGATGATTGCAACATTAGAGGATCGGAATCTTCCGATTACGAAATTGACACTATTATCTTCAGCTCGTTCAGCAGGGAAAAAAGTGCTGTTCAAAGGTGAAGAAATTACCGTGCAAGAGGCCACACCCGAAAGTTTTGAAGGTGTTCAAATTGCGTTATTCAGTGCAGGTGGCAGCATTTCGCAGGCATTAGCGCCAGAAGCAGTAAAACGAGGTGCTATTGTTGTAGATAACACAAGTGCGTTCCGTATGGATGAAAATACACCACTTGTTGTACCTGAAGTAAATGAAGAGGCTCTGAAAGGACACAACGGAATTATTGCTAATCCGAACTGTTCAACGATTCAAATGGTGGCAGCACTTGAGCCGCTTCGTCAAGCGTTCGGGTTAAAGCGAGTAATCGTTTCGACCTATCAAGCCGTATCTGGTGCTGGTGCAGTTGCCATTGACGAATTAAAAGAACAGGCAAAAGCCATCTTAAATGATGAGCCGTTTACACCAGAAGTATTACCGGTGAAGAGTGAAGAAAAGCATTATCAAATTGCGTTTAATGCGATTCCGCAAATTGATAAATTCCAAGAGAACGGTTTTACGTATGAAGAAATGAAAATGATTAATGAAACGAAAAAGATTATGGAGATGCCTGAGCTTGAAGTTGCGGCAACATGTGTACGTTTACCAGTTGTAACAGGGCACTCTGAGTCTGTATATATTGAGTTAGATCAAGATGGAGTAACGGTAGATCAAGTTAAACAACTGCTTGCAGAAGCACCAGGAGTAGTGTTGCAGGATGATCCAGCAAATCAAGTATACCCAATGCCGGCAGATTGCGTAGGCAAGCGCGATGTATTTGTCGGACGTATTAGAAAAGACTTAAATAAAGATAATGGCTTCCATATGTGGATTGTTTCTGATAACTTATTAAAGGGTGCTGCGTGGAATTCTGTGCAGATTGCCGAATCATTAATTAAGCTCGAGCTTGTGTAAGAGCGTGTGTTCAAAAGGAAGGGCTAAAAGAGTGAGAACGTTCGCCGAGAACTTTTCGCACTTTTTGAACATCCTCTCATGAATCAAGAAGTGGGCTAACGAGGTGTAAGGAAGTATGAAAATCATCGTTCAAAAATTTGGAGGTACATCAGTTCGCGACGAAAATGGGCGTGAGTTAGCCTATGAGCATATTGAAAAGGCGCTGGCGGAAGGATATAAAGTAGTTGTAGTCGTATCCGCTATGGGAAGAAAAGGAGAGCCGTATGCAACTGATACGCTTCTTTCTCTTGTCGGCGGAAGCGAAGCGTCTTTAAGTAAGCGGGAGCTCGACATGCTTATGGCATGCGGAGAGCTGATTTCTTCCGTCGTGTTCACAAACCTTTTAAATCGTCGCGGTGTTAAAGCAACAGCATTGAACGGAGCCCAGGCCGGCTTTTTAACTAACAGTGATTTCAACAATGCCAAAATTATTGAAATGAAGTGCGGTCGTTTATTGGAAGAATTAGAGCAGCATGACGTAGTCGTTGTGACGGGCTTTCAAGGAGCAACGGAGCAAGGCGATACGACAACATTAGGTCGCGGCGGTAGTGATACATCTGCTTCAGCACTTGGAGCGGCTTTGAATGCGGATTTCATTGATATTTTTACAGATGTAGAAGGTGTGATGACAGCAGACCCACGCATTGTGGAAGATGCTCGACCGCTCTCTGTTGTTACTTATAATGAAATTTGTAACATGGCTTATCAAGGAGCGAAAGTCATCCACCCTCGTGCGGTAGAGATTGCGATGCAGGCGAAGGTGCCAATTCGCGTGCGGTCTACTTATTCCAAATCGGAGGGAACGCTTGTCACTTCTCAAGCAAATGCAAAGCAAAGAGGTAGCGACGTACAAGAGCGGCTCATTACAGGGATTGCCCATGTATCTGGTGTTACGCAAATAAAAGTGTTTGCAAAAGAAGGGCATTACGATTTGCAGGCTGAAGTGTTTAAAGCGATGGCGAACGAACAGATTAGCGTAGATTTCATCAATATCTCACCAAAAGGTGTTGTTTATACGGTCACGAATGATGTAACAGACAAAGCAATCGAAGTATTGCAAAAGCTTGGATACGAGCCATTTGTGACGAGAGAGTGTGCAAAAGTATCGACGGTAGGAGCGGGAATGACCGGCATGCCGGGAGTAGCTGCAAAAATTGTAGGAGCCTTATCTGAACAAGGGATCCCAATTTTACAATCTGCTGACAGCCATACAACGATTTGGGTCTTGGTAAAAGAAGATGATTTGAAAAAAGCAGTAAATGCCCTTCACGATGCTTTTGAACTTTCAAAGGCAGGAAACGATTATTGAAGGAGTGGAAGTATGATTAATTTTGGAAAAGTGTCAACCGCGATGGTGACGCCTTTTGACCATAAAGGGAACATTGATTTTGCCAAAACAACAAAGCTTGTCAACCATTTGATTGAAAACGGTACAGACTCGCTTGTAGTTGCGGGTACGACAGGAGAATCTCCAACGTTATCGACAGAGGAAAAGCTAGCCTTGTTTCGACATGTTGTGGAAGTAGCTGCTGGTCGTATACCAGTAGTTGCAGGCACTGGCAGCAACAACACTCATTCCTCCATTGATTTAACAAAAAAAGCGGAAGAAACAGGTGTTGATGCTATTATGCTTGTCGCTCCGTATTACAATAAACCGAACCAAGAGGGACTGTATCAGCATTTTAAAGCAGTCGCTGAAAGCACTACTCTTCCGGTTATGCTGTATAACGTACCAGGTCGTGCCGTTACCAAAATTTCTGCAGAGACGATTATTAAATTGTCTCAATTACCGAATGTTGTAGCTGTGAAAGAAGCAAGCGGCGATCTTGATTCTATGACAGAAATTATTGCTGGTACCGCTGAAGATTTCGCTTTATACAGTGGAGATGACTCTCTTACATTGCCAATATTAGCGATTGGTGGCGTAGGGGTTGTATCAGTAGCGTCTCACATCATCGGAAATGAAATGCAAGATATGATTGCGAGTTTTGAAATGGGAGATGTAGCTAAAGCAGCGAAAGCGCATCAACGCTTGTTACCATTGATGAATGCCATGTTCTCAGCACCAAGTCCGACTCCTGTTAAGACGGCTTTACAAATGAAGGGACTTGATGTAGGACCAGTCCGTTTACCGCTTGTCCCGCTTTCAGAACAAGAGCGTCAAGTGTTAGGAAACGTATTGCAATCAGTGTAAGGTTTTCAAAACGAACGACACACATAGTACTCATAGACTGGCAGACTTTTTGTCTGTCTCGTGAAAAAGGTGATGCGAACGATTTATAAAGTCGTTCGCATCACCTTTTTCTATATGGTTCAACTAGATACAGCAGGTGATTATTCGCTTGTATTCCGAATATTTCATCAGTTATAATAAAAACAAGTAATGTTGAACGGGTGATGTCAGTCTAGGAGGAAAAGATTTATGAAAAAGATAGAGAATATTAAAGTATACGTGCTGGGTGGAGTCGGGGAAATCGGCAAAAACATGTGCGGGATTGAAGTAGATGAAGATATATTTATTGTAGATGCAGGGTTAATGTTTCCAGAAGATGAAATGCTCGGCATTGATGTCGTAATACCAGATATCAGTTACTTGCTTGAACGGAAAGATCGGGTAAAAGCCATTTTTCTGACGCATGGGCACGAAGATCATATTGGGGGACTTCCTTTTATTATTAAGCGTTTAGAAGCGCCTGTTTACGGAACGAAATTAACAGTTGCTTTAGCAAAAGAGCAATTGGCTCAGCATGGAATGAAAAAATCATTGTTTCATGTTATTGATCCGGCGGATACGATTCGATTTGGAGGCGCGGAAGTATCATTTTTCCGTACGAATCATAGCATCCCTGACTCTGTAGGAATTTGTATTCGTACGACGGCAGGAGCAATCGTTCATACAGGTGATTTTAAATTTGATCAAACACCAGTCGGCTCTCAGTTAGCTGATATTGGTAAAATGGCGCAAATTGGACAAGAAGGAGTTCTTTGTTTGCTGTCAGACAGCACGAACGCGGAGCGTCCAGGACACTCCAGCTCAGAGGCGATTGTCGGTCAGGAAATATCAGATGTTTTCCATAATGCCGAAGGCCGTCTAATTGTTGCGACCCATGCTTCCCATGTGAATCGCATCCAGCAAGTAATGGAGGCGGCGGAAAAGACAGGTCGAAAAATAGCTGTTGTTGGGCGAAACATATGGCGAGTCATTGAAATTGCTACAGAGCTTGGCCATTTAACGGCAGCAAAGGATGTTTTTATTCCGATTCAAGAAGTGAAAAAATACGGAAAGCATGAAGTCGTCATTTTGACTACTGGAAGTCAAGGTGAACCCATTGTTGCATTGGCGAAAATGGCAAAGCGGACACATAAGCTTGTGAACATTGAAAAGGATGATACCGTTCTCATTGCAGCTACACCTGTACCAGGTAATGAAACAACCTTTTCAAAGACGATTGATTTATTATTCCGAGCAGGGGCGAATGTTGTTTATAGCAAAAAAGTAGTTCAGCACTCCGATCATGCCCATCAAGAAGAGCTGAAATTCATGCTCAACTTAATGAAGCCGAAGTATTTCCTCCCTGTGCATGGGGAATACCGGATGCAAATAGCTCATGCGAAGCTCGCTCAATCTATCGGCATAGACCCGTCCAATGTGTTTGTTGTAGAAAAGGGTGATGTCATTGAATTCAAGCATGGGCAGGCACGCCCTGGTGGAAGAATACCGGCTGGAAATACGATGATTGATGGTCTTGGCATTGGTGATGTTGGAAATATTGTCTTAAGAGATCGCCGTCTTCTTTCCCAAGATGGAATTTTAATTGTCGTTGTGACCATTGATAAAAAGCGAAAGCTGATGACTGCTGGCCCAGAAATTATTTCGCGTGGGTTTGTGTATGTTCGGGAATCAGAAAAATTACTGGAAGAAGCGTCAAGTATTGTGGAGCAAATATTAATAAAATGCTTGCAAGAGCAAGTGATTGAATGGTCATCCTTAAAATCAAGCATGCGCGACAGCTTGAATCAATTTTTATTTGAGAAAACAAGAAGAAAACCGATGATTTTACCAATCATCATGGAAATATAAAAAGTGATAGGGCGTGGAGGCAACATCCATGCCCTATTTTTGACGACTTCTCTTGCGGCTGATGTTCTTTTGTGCTCAGTATAAGAGGACGTTGTTTGTTTAACAAAGGTGTCCATTTCCCCTTAATTCTTAACGGACTCGGAAGGTATGAAAATGAAAGAGGAGTTCATACTAACGATATCGTTATAGGAAAGGGGAACCAAAATGTTTACACAACAGAATGCTGAGAACGAACAAGAAAATCAAGAGAAGAAAGATACCGATAAAAGCGAAATCGTAGAAAAGTTGCAGCAGCTAGGACAAACCAATGTGCCGCAAATGTCCAATGATTCCAAAATTCATTGCTTGACGATTGTCGGGCAAATTGAAGGGCATATGCAGTTGCCACCCCAAAATAAAACGACTAAATATGAACATGTTATTCCGCAAATCGTCGCGATTGAACAAAATCCTAATATTGAAGGACTTCTTGTTATTTTGAATACCGTTGGGGGAGATGTAGAGGCAGGACTAGCCATTTCTGAAATGCTTGCTTCTTTATCCAAGCCGACCGTGTCCATTGTTCTTGGAGGCGGCCATTCCATCGGGGTGCCAATTGCAGTATCGACCGACTATTCATTCATTGCTGGAACTGCTACGATGACGATTCATCCTGTTCGCTTAACAGGTCTTGTTATTGGAGTACCGCAAACATTTGAATATCTCGATAAAATGCAAGAGCGTGTCGTCAAATTTGTGGTGGAGCATTCGAACATTACGGAAGAAAAATTTAAAGAACTGATGTTTTCTAAAGGGAACTTAACGAGAGATATCGGAACAAATGTCGTCGGTGCGGATGCGGTGGAATACGGCTTAATTGATGAGGTTGGAGGCGTAGGGGGAGCGATTCGGAAATTAAATGAACTAATTGAGCAAAAAGGACAAACATTAGAAGGGAACCAATTGTTACAATGATTTTATATACGATGATGCCAGAAGAACTTGTATTTCCAACCGATATGAATACTTATGGAACACAGCGGATTATTCAACTAAATGGCATATCGGTCATGGTTTCTGAAAATACCGAGAAACAGTATGAAGTCGTTCGCCTTTTAAGCACCGATCCGCAGCATTTCTTAAACGAACAATATTGTCCTGGTCAAACGCTTCCGAATCCTTTCTCATTGTCGCAATAGGTTACAAAGAAAAATTATGCTATAATAATCTATACAGAAAGTAGCTGTACAGCCTTGATTGGCTGTTTTTTTAATGGATGGGAATGGGTCGATTAGACGGACATCTTTCAATGAAAGGCACGGTCAGCAACAGATAGGGAGAACATACATATGTAAAAAGCGTTATCTTCGTGCAGAAAAAGTGACGAAGTGATTGGAGTGAAAGAATGGCTAAGCAAAAAAAGAGAAGTGAAGCTAAAAAGGAAGAATGGAAACGAATTATGCAATTTGAAATGACGGGACTGCTATTGTTTGCGATATCATGTATCGCCATGGCAAACCTTGGAGTCGTAGGCCGTTCTCTCGCTTTGTTTTTCCGCTTGTTCACAGGCGAGTGGTACATGGTGAGCCTAGTAGCTTTGCTTATTGTATCAATCTTTGTTATTTTTAAGCTGCGCTGGCCAAAGCTTGTCACAAGGCAGCTGATAGGTGTATACATCGTCTTTACAGCGATTTTGCTGTTAAGTCATGTGAAATTATTTGAAAATCTATCAAGAGACGGAGCTTTTGCTCATCCATCCGTTATTTTAAATACGTGGGATTTATTTTTACTGGAGGCAAAAAGCCAGTCGCTGTCCCATGACCTTGGAGGCGGTATGGTTGGAGCGGTGTTGTTCGCTGCGTTTTATTATCTTTTTGATTCTCTGGGGACCGAGTTTTTTGCCTTTATTTTAATGATTATTGGTCTCATATTGTTAACAGGAAGGTCTCTTCGAGATACACTTTATAAGCTTTTAGCTCCGGCTCTTTCTTTTTTGGTGAACGAAACGAAAGAAGGGTTGCTTGATATAAAAGACTGGCTGTATCGTTTGAAGCATCGAACAAAAAAAGCAAAGCCGAAGCGAAAGAAGAAAGCATCTCCTCCTTCTACTAAAGTAGAGGAAGAAAAGGAAGATGAGGAAATTGAAGTCATCCCTGACGTATCGCAGCCTCCGATTATTGAGCATTTTGATAAAAGTGAGACAGAAGAAACGATGGAAGAATCGGCTCCTTCTTTTATTATTGAGAAGCCGAAAGAACCTGCACCTGTGATAGAAAAGAAAGAGGAAATAGTAGAAGAAAAACCTCCGGCGATGACATTTGTGGAAGAGGAAAATATGAAGTATGAGCTTCCGCCTGTTAGCTTATTGAAAATGCCGAAAAAAGCGAACCAGTCTAAAGAGCATAAAAACATTTATGCGAATGCACAAAAACTGGAGAAAACGTTCCAAAGCTTTGGGGTCAAAGCGAAAGTGGCAAAAGTTCATCTAGGCCCAGCTGTGACCAAATACGAAGTGTATCCAGATGTTGGGGTAAAGGTGAGTAAAATTGTTAACTTAAGCGATGATTTAGCTCTAGCTCTCGCGGCAAAAGATATTCGAATTGAAGCCCCTATCCCTGGAAAATCAGCAGTCGGAATTGAAGTTCCAAACGAAGAAGTGGCGATGGTATCGCTCCGTGAAGTACTAGAGGCGAAAGAAAATAATCGCCCCGATGCTAAGCTCCATATCGGACTGGGCCGGGATATTTCAGGTGAAGCGGTATTGGCAGAATTAAACAAAATGCCACATTTGCTTGTTGCAGGAGCGACAGGAAGCGGAAAAAGTGTGTGCATTAATGGTATCATTGTCAGCTTGCTTATGCGGACAAAACCGCATGAAGTAAAATTGATGATGATTGACCCAAAAATGGTAGAATTGAATATGTACAATGGCATTCCACATTTGCTCGCTCCAGTGGTGACCGATCCGAAAAAAGCATCACAGGCGTTAAAACGGGTAGTCAGCGAGATGGAAAGACGATATGAGTTATTTTCTCATACGGGTACACGAAATATTGAAGGATACAATGACTATGTGAAGCGGCATAATGAGGAAGAAGAAGCCAAACAGCCGACTTTGCCATATATTGTGGTCATTGTAGACGAGCTTGCTGATTTAATGATGGTGGCCTCATCCGATGTCGAAGATTCCATTACTCGGTTAGCGCAAATGGCGCGTGCAGCAGGTATTCATTTAATTATCGCGACACAGCGTCCGTCTGTCGATGTTATTACAGGAGTTATTAAAGCAAATATTCCGTCACGAATTGCTTTTAGCGTGTCCTCACAAACGGATTCCCGCACCATTTTAGATATGGGGGGAGCGGAAAAATTGCTTGGACGGGGAGATATGCTCTTCTTGCCGGTAGGAGCATCGAAACCGGTTCGCGTTCAAGGAGCCTTTTTATCGGATGAAGAGGTTGAAGAAATCGTGGATTTCGTGATTTCTCAGCAAAAAGCACAATACCAAGAAGATATGATTCCGAAAGATCTGCCAGAATCAGAAGATGATTTTGAGGATGATTTATATAATGAGGCAGTTGAACTTGTCGTAGAAATGCAAACGGCATCCGTGTCAATGCTACAGCGTCGTTTCCGAATTGGCTATAACCGGGCAGCAAGACTTATTGACGCTATGGAGATGCGGGGAGTTGTTGGTCCGTACGAAGGAAGCAAGCCGCGGTCTGTTTTAGTGAATGGAGCCAGCGAAGATGTCGGTTCGTAGAAGAAAGGATATGGAGGTTTCCATATCTTTTTTTTGTATAAAAATACTCAAAGTGGGAGATTGAAAGATGTGAGGGAGAAATCAATTTTGCTTCATAAATATGTTATACTATTTGTGAGTTAAATTCCATTTTTTAGATGTACGTACCTCTTTTTATCTCTAATGGGGTAAAAATGATATATTATAAAAGTTTTTGGGATAAAAAGAAATACTTTTTTTACAAAGATGTAACATTGTAAAGGTTTTTTTAACAAAATTAATATAACCTATTTATTTATGTGTCGAAAAATGATATATTATTTTCGATTAAACGAACTAGTCAAACATCAGAGGTCTGATGACAATGTTCATAATAGTGAGGGAAGCACATGTCAATTAAAGCAGATAGTCGACATTTGTATTTGCAAGTGATTGACAAAATTAAGCAATTAATTGAAGAAGGCGTTTACAAAGAGAAAGAAAAACTCCCTTCGGAATTTGACTTATCTAAGCAATTAGGAGTAAGTCGTGCCACGTTAAGGGAAGCACTCCGGATTTTAGAAGAGGAAAATGTCGTGATTCGCAGGCATGGTGTCGGAACGTTTGTTAACACTCGCCCGGCCTTTACAACAGGGATTGAGCAATTGAACAGTGTCACACATATGATTGAACAAGGTGGAAAAATGCCGGGGACCGTATTTCATTCCTCGCACATCCAAAACCCTACAGAGGATGATATGCGTCGCTTTCACTGCTTGCCAACGGAGGAAATTTTGTATGTGGAGCGGGTAAGAACGGCAGATGGGGAGCCTGTTGTCTATTGTGTCGATAAAGTGCTCAAAAAATATTTACCAAGCTCGTTCTCTCATGAAAGAGAATCATTGTTAGACATTTTAAATGAGCAATCAGGGAAATATATCTCTTATGCAATCGCTCAAATTGAACCGCTCGGCTATCATGAACGAATTTCTCCGATTTTAGAATGCGAACCTGAAACGGCACTGCTTGTATTAAAGCAGATGCACTATGATCAAAATGATGAGCCCATCCTTTATTCTTTAAACTACTTTAAAGCAGACCAATTTAGTTTCCATGTGTTAAGAAAACGGGTATAACTCTTTTTTTAAAAGAAACTATCAGAAAATTGACAATTGGAATTGAAAGTGCTTTTAAGGAGGTGAATGTTACATAAGTAAATAAATGGTTTCATTTTTTTATGATTGTAACAATAAATCCAATTCTATTCAGGGGGTTTTGCAAAATGGTAAAACGTAAAGCTGGTTTGGCGTTGTCGATGGTATTAGCAGCAGGAACATTTTTAAGTGCATGTGGATCGAGCGAAGAGGACGCAAAGTCTGGAGCTGGAGAGCAAGAAACCGTTGACTTTAAAGTTGGAATGGTTACAGATACTGGCGGTGTAGATGATAAATCATTTAACCAATCTGCATGGGAAGGGTTAACAAAATTCGGACAAGACCATAATTTAGAAGAAGGTAAAGGCTATAAATACCTTCAGTCAAATGATGCGGCTGAATATGAGCCAAACTTAACAAAGTTTGCAGGAGCAGGTTATGATTTAACGTACGGAATTGGTTTCTTATTAGAAGATGCCGTTCAAAAAGTAGCTGAGCAAACGCCAGATTCTCACTTTGCATTAGTAGACAGCTTATTAATGGATGATAATTTCCAACCGGTCTTTTTAGATAACGTAGCGAACATTACGTTCCGTGAAGAACAAGGATCGTTCCTTGTAGGGGTTGTAGCGGCAAAGCATACAAAATCCAATAAAATCGGTTTTATCGGTGGGGTTGATTCTCCGCTCATTAAAAAGTTCGAAAACGGTTTTAAAGCAGGCGTTAAATCAGTGAATCCAGAAGCTGAAGTATTCGTTCAATATGCAGAAGATTTCAATGCTCCTGAAAAAGGTGCAACCATTGCATCTGCTATGTATGACAAAGGCGCAGACATTATTTATCATGCTGCCGGCGGTACAGGAAACGGTGTATTCACAGAAGCGAAAAACCGTAAAAAGTCTGGTAAAGAAGCATGGGTAATCGGAGTAGACCGTGACCAACATGAAGAAGGTATGCCAGAAAACGTAACATTAACATCCATGGTAAAACGTGTAGATGTTGCTGTACATGATGTAACGAAACGCACAATGGAAGGCGATTTCCCAGGCGGCCAAGAAGTGGTATTCGGTCTTGAAGAAGACGGTGTCGGTATCGCTCCGACAACAGAAAATGTTAGTGAAGAAGCAGTAAGTCTTGTAGAAGAGTGGAAACAAAAAATCTTAAGTGGTGAAGTTGAAGTTCCAAAAACAGACGAAGAGTTTGAAAGCTTTTCCGTTAAGTAATAAATAATGAAAGGAAATGGACCTTTCGTCGTTGAAATAGCAGCGAGTAGCGGAAGGTCCATTTTTTCTGAACATATTTACTGGAATGGGACTTGTTTATTTCGTAAGGAAAAGAAGAATAGTCCGTTTGACCTGAGCTTATGATAATTGTATAAAAGGCAGTTTAAGACTCAGCGGGTGCTGGGTTTTTCTACTATTACAGGCTTTTTTCCTATTTTAGCCAAGTAACCTATGAGGAGTGAGTAGGTTGGAATATGTAATTGAAATGTTGAACATTCGTAAGGAATTTCCAGGAATTGTGGCGAACGATAATATTACGCTACAAGTAAAAAAAGGTGAAGTCCATGCATTGCTCGGAGAGAACGGTGCTGGAAAGTCGACCTTGATGAACGTATTGTTCGGCCTTTACCAGCCTGAAAAAGGACAAATTAAAGTAAAAGGAAAAGAAGTGAACATTACAGACCCAAATGCGGCCAACCGTTTAGGGATTGGGATGGTGCACCAACATTTTATGTTAGTGCAAAACTTTACCGTGACGGAAAATATTATTTTAGGAAATGAACCGACAAAAGGCGGAAAAATTAGTACGGCAGAAGCGGCTAAAACGATTGAAGAACTGTCCAAGCGCTACGGACTGTCTGTAGATCCGTACGCTAAGATTGAAGACATTTCTGTTGGGATGCAGCAGAGGGTCGAAATTTTGAAAACGTTATATCGAGGAGCGGACATTTTAATTTTTGATGAACCGACCGCGGCCTTAACTCCCCAAGAAATTAGCGAACTGATGGGGATTTTAAAGCGGTTAATCGAAGAAGGAAAGTCCATTATTCTGATTACGCATAAATTAAAAGAAATTATGGCGGTTTGTGATCGGTGTACGGTTATTCGAAAAGGGGTTGGTATCGGCACAGTTAATGTTGCAGAAACGAATCCAGATGAACTAGCTGCTTTAATGGTCGGAAGGGAAGTTCATTTTAAAACCGAGAAGTCAGACGCCAGACCAACTGAAGAGGTTCTTGTCGTTCAAAACTTAGTTGTCGAGGATGCGAGAGGTGTCAAAGCTGTTAATGAATTGAATTTAACTGTTCGAGCGGGAGAAATCGTCGGTATTGCAGGAGTAGACGGAAACGGTCAAACAGAATTAATTGAAGCCATTACAGGATTGAGAAAAGTAAAATCCGGCTCTGTGCAATTAAAGGGAGAAGAGTTAACGACGATGCCGACAAGAAAGATAACCGAGTCAGGGGTTGGTCATATTCCACAAGACCGGCATAAGCATGGACTCGTTCTTGATTATACAATTGGCGAAAATATTGGGCTGCAAACGTATTATCAGCCGCCGTATTCAAGGTCTGGTATTTTAAATTATAGAAAAATATACGAAAAAGCAAAGGCGTTAATTCAAGAGTTTGATGTTCGAACTCCAAGTGAGTATACACCAGCACGTGCTTTATCCGGTGGCAATCAGCAAAAGGCCATCATTGCCCGAGAAGTGGACCGAAGTCCAGATCTTTTAATTGCCGCTCAGCCGACGCGGGGACTTGATGTAGGGGCCATTGAATTTATCCACTCTAAGCTTGTTGAGGAGCGGGATAAAGGAAAGGCGGTACTGCTCGTTTCGTTAGAGTTGGATGAAGTGATGAATTTGAGTGATCGCATTGCCGTTATTTATGAAGGGAAAATTGTTGATATCGTCAATCCGAAAGAAACAAACGAGCAAGAGTTAGGGCTGTTAATGGCCGGGGGAAAGCGTGAGAAAGTTGGTGATATGTCATGAGTAAGTTTTTGCAAAACGAACGGATTGTGAACATTGTCATTCCCGTTTTAGCGGCAGTATTAGGACTAATTGCAGGCGCTATCATTATGCTTTTAGGCGGTTATGACCCTGTTGGGGGATACGGTTCTTTACTTGATGGGATGTTTGGAAGTCCAAGAGCAATCGGCGAAGTCATTCGTGCCATGTCGCCGCTTATTTTAGCAGGGATTGCAGTAGGATTTGCATTTAAAACAGGTTTGTTTAATATCGGGGTAGAAGGACAACTTCTTGTTGGATGGCTTGCTTCGGTTTGGGTCGGCTATGCGCTTGATTTGCCTGCGATTATTCATCTTCCTCTTTCTCTTTTAGCGGCAGCTGTTGCCGGTGCAGTTTGGGGAATGATTCCAGGTTTATTAAAGGCTTATTTAAAGGTTCATGAAGTAATCGTCACCATTATGATGAACTATATTGCGTTATATATAACAAGTGCCATCATTAAAACGTTTTTATATGCAGGTAATGAAAAATCGTACAACATTAAAGAATCAGCTTCTTTAGCTTCGCCGTTTTTAGCATCAATTACGGAAAACTCTCGTTTGCATTATGGAATCATTGTGGCCCTTCTCGCAGCCATGGTTATGTGGTTTATCTTATCGAAAACCGCTAAGGGCTATGAACTCCGTGCGGTTGGTTTTAATCAGCATGCATCTAAATATGCGGGAATGAATGTACCGAAAAATATTGTCTTATCAATGGCCATTTCCGGTGCTTTTGCTGGATTGGCAGGGGCAATGGAAGGGCTTGGAACGTTCCAAAACATGAACAGCCTTTCTGCTTTCACTGGTACCGGCTTTGACGGCATCGCTGTTGCTTTATTAGGTGGAAACAGTGCGGTGGGCATTATCTTGGCAGCGGGACTGTTCGGGGGCTTGAAAACAGCAGCGCCAGAAATGAACTTTATGGCAGATGTTCCGTCTGAGCTGATTGATATCGTCATTGCTTTAATTATCTTTTTCGTCGCATCAAGCTATGTGATTCGCTGGTTCTTCAATCGTTTAGGCAAGGAGGGGAAATAGATGACTTTATTGGATATTTTGGCCATCGTTGTTCAAGCTGCATTGTATTCGGCGGCACCGCTCATTTTTACGGCGCTTGGCGGTGTATTCAGTGAACGCTCCGGTGTTGTCAATATTGGATTAGAAGGGTTAATGCTGTTTGGAGCGTTTACAAGCATTTTAACCACTTTGTTTTTACAAGACACATTAGGTGCTGTTTCTCCTTGGTTGTCCATTCTTGCCGCTGCATTGGCCTGCGCTATTTTCTCGCTCATCCATGCGGTTGCCAGTATTACCTTAAAAGCAGATCAAACGGTCAGCGGTGTGGCCTTAAACTTTTTGGCAGCCGGTTTATCGGTGTTTTTAATTAAGAAAATCTTTGGGAAAGGTCAGACAGACTTTATTGATTTCCGTATTAATAAAGGAGATATTCCGATTTTATCAGACATTCCTGTTATCGGAAAAATCTTTTTCTCATCTGTTCCCATTACATCATACCTCGCCATTTTAGTGGCAATTGTCGTATGGTACATCATTTATAAAACACCATTTGGTTTGCGACTTCGTTCGGTAGGCGAGCATCCAATGGCAGCGGATACGATGGGAATTAATGTGACGAGAATGCGTTACACGGGTGTTATGCTGTCAGGTCTTTTTGCGGGAATCGGTGGAGCGGTATATGCGACATCCATTTCCGGTAACTTTGCTGGCGGTACGATTTCTGGACAAGGTTTCCTCGCTCTTGCGGCTATGATTTTTGGAAAATGGCATCCGCTTGGAGCGCTTGGAGCAGCATTATTCTTTGGCTTGGCGCAATCATTAAGTTTGATTGGTGGACAGATTCCGTTTCTAAAAGATATTCCAACAATCATTTTAACGGTAGCTCCATATGTGCTGACCATTTTAGCGCTTGCTGGATTTGTCGGTCGTGCCGAGGCTCCAAAAGCATTAGGAACACCATACGAAAAAGGAAAACGTTAAAAAAATTCCGCCTTTATTGGCGGAATTTTTTCTTTCAACCTGATTAAAACGTCCTCAGTTTTCTTTGCTTCTTTTTCCTTATGCTCATTTGAAAGTTGAAAATGTTTCCACATGTTCGGTATAGTGTAAGAAAGATTAAAACAGTTCCAACTGATGAAAACTAGACCTATGCTTGTCAGCTTCTCATTATGAAAGGTTTTTTGGAAAAGGAGGTTTCCAGATGAAATTGCTTACGGAACAAAAGCATGAGGTGAACGGTTTAACCGTTCACACAATTCAAACAGCGAAATATAAAACAAATACGTTAATTTTAAAACTGAATGCCCCGCTTGAAGAGGAAACAGTCACGTTAAGGGCGTTATTGCCGTATGTGCTTCAAAGTGCGACTGCTTCTTATCCGTCAACGACAAAGCTTCGAACGTATTTAGATGAGCTATACGGAGCTACTTTGCAGGTGGATTTAATGAAAAAGGGCGAATGGCATGATATGACATTTCGCATTGATGTAGCGAATGAAACATATTTAAAAGATCCGGCTCCTTTATTAAAGGATGCCCTGCAATTATTAGGCGACCTTTTATTAAATCCTGCGCTTGAAAACGGAGTGTTTGTTCAAAGCATTGTCGAGCAGGAAAAACGTGCTTTACGCCAACGTATTCAAGCCGTATTTGATGATAAAATGAGGTATTCCAACTTGCGTCTTGTCGAAGAGATGTGCAAAGAAGAGCCTTATCACCTTCATGTAAATGGACGGGTGGAAGATATCGAAGCCATTACACCTTCTTCCTTGTATGAATACTACAAAAAAGTGCTTGAGGAAGATGCGATCCATCTGTATGTCATTGGCGATATAAAAGAGGAAGAAGTATTACAAAGCGCGAAAAACATCTTTTCTCTTCCTGTAAAAACAACTCGCCAGCATAGTGGTGAACGTCATACAAAACGGATTGGAAACATTAACGAAATCATCGAAAAACAAGATATTAAACAAGGGAAATTAAATATTGGCTACCGAACTCATATCTTGTACGGAGATCCTGAATATTTTGCTCTGCAAGTATTCAACGGGGTCTTTGAGGACTTTTCTCATTCAAAGCTGTTTATTAATGTTCGTGAAAAGGCGAGCCTAGCTTATTATGCAGCATCGCGTGTTGAGAGTCATAAAGGTTTATTAATGGTTATGTCAGGAATTGATGCAAAAAATTATGAACAGGCAATCAAAATTATTAATGAACAAATGGAGGCGATGAAACAAGGTGATTTCACCGAAGAGGAACTAGCTCAAACGAAAGCCGTCATCCATAATCAAATTTTAGAAACCGTAGATACAGCAAGAGGACTTGTTGAAGTGTTATACCATAACGAACTAGCGAATGCATCCATTTCTGTTGAGGAGTATTTGGCGAACATTAAAGCCGTGACAAAAGAAGAAGTGATGAATGCTGCGAAGAAAATAGAGCAAGATACGATTTATTTTTTACGTGGAATGGGCGGTGAAGAGTAATGGAGAAAATTCCGTTTTCCCAATTGAAAGAAGATTTGTATCATGAAAAAATGGCGAATGGCCTTGAAGTATATGTGCTTCCGAAAGCAGAATTTAATAAAACGTATGCTACTTTTACAACGAAATACGGTTCCATTGACAATCAATTTGTGCCGCTAAAGCAAACGGACATGACAAAAGTACCGGATGGTATTGCTCATTTCTTAGAGCATAAGCTGTTTGAGAAAGAAGATGGAGATGTGTTCCAGCAATTCAGTAAACAGGGAGCGTCGGCGAATGCCTTTACGTCTTTTACACGAACAGCGTATTTATTTTCTTGTACATCAAATTTTGAACAAAATTTTGAAACGTTAATTGATTTCGTGCAAGACCCTTATTTTTCTGATCAAACGGTCGAAAAAGAAAAAGGAATTATTGGGCAAGAAATTACAATGTATGATGATAATGCAGACTGGCGTTTATATTTTGGTGTCATTCAAAATATGTACCACCACCATCCTGTGAAAATCGACATTGCAGGCACAATAGACTCGATTGCTTCTATTACAAAGGAACTACTTTATACATGCTACGAAACGTTTTATCACCCGAGCAATATGCTGCTGTTTGTCGTAGGTCCGGTCGATCCAGATCAAGTGATGAACCAAGTACGTGCGAATCAAGAAAAGAAGGGCTATCACGAGCAACCTGAAATTAAGCGTCATTTTGATGAAGAACCGCAAGGAGTAGCGAAAGCGAAGCAAGTCATTCCAATGACGGTCCAGTCTTCTAAATGTCTTGTCGGTGTGAAAGCGAAAAATCCGAAGCGTTTAGGACGTGAGATGCTCGTTCATGAATTGTCGATGAATGTGATGCTCGATCACTTATTTGGCAAAAGTTCTTCTCATTATGAAGCGTTGTACCGTGACGGCTTAATTGATGAAACGTTCTCTTACGACTATACGGAAGAAAGCGGGTTCGGATTTGCTATTATCGGTGGAGATACAGATCAACCAGATGAGCTAGCAGATCGAATTAAACAGACGCTTCTTCAAGCAAAAGACCATCCGATGACAAAGGAAGAACTTGACCGTGTACGAAAGAAAAAAATTGGTGGTTTTCTTCGTTCGTTAAACTCACCAGAATTCATTGCTAATCAATTTACAAGATATGCTTTTAATGATATGGACTTATTTGATGTTGTCGATGTACTGGAAACGTTAACGCCACAAGATATTGAAAACATAGTGGGCGAATTAACGGACGAATCGTATATGACCGTTTGTCAAATTGTTCCGAAATAACAAGTCTATCATGAGAGAGCGTCCCTTTCTGTGCAAAGGGAGCTTTTTCTATTTTTAAAGGAGTGTTCAAGTTGGAAAAATATGCATTAATTGTAGGAGCAAGCGGGGGAATTGGAAGCGCGACAGCTAAAAGACTCGTTCGTGACGGCTATTCCCTTATTTTGCATTACAATAAAGGAGAAGAAGCAGTAAAAAACCTACAAACAGAGCTTGAAGGGTGGAATACGCTAGCGGTTCAAGCTGATTTAACACATCCAGATGGGGTAAAAAGACTATGTGAGCAACTTCCAGTGCGAGTGGAATTAGTTGTTTACATAAGTGGTACTAGTCATATCGGACTTATTACAGACATACAGGATGAACAAGTGCAGGACATGATTCAGCTTCATGTGACAAGTCCGTTTCAGCTTGCAAGGGAAATGTTGCCTTCCATGATTCAGGAAAAAAGAGGAAGTATCATCGTGATTTCGTCCATCTGGGGATTAACGGGTGCATCGTGTGAAGTGTTGTATTCGATGGCAAAAGGAGCTCAGAACATATTTGTGAAAGCGTTGGCTAAAGAAGTGGCACCAAGCGGCATCCGAGTGAACGGAGTAGCTCCAGGAGCTGTGAGCACAAGGATGATGGAGGAATTTACCGACGAAGATAAAGCGCTTATTGCCGAGGACATTCCAATGGGCCGGCTTGGAACAAGTGAGGAGATTGCCGATGCAGTGGCATTTTTAGCGTCTCCTCAAGCTTCGTACATCACCGGTCAAATTCTTTCAGTCAATGGCGGTTGGTATACATAAAAAGAGAATCCCTGTACATACTAGAATATGAACAAACGTAAAGGAGGGGTTTTCATGTCTGTACTAGACAATTGGGATTCTTGGAAAGACTTTTTAGCAGATCGTTTGCATCATGCACAAAACGAAGGAATGGGCAATGAAGTAGTCAATAACCTTGCCTATCAAATTGGTGGCTATTTAGCTAACCAAGTTGAAGCGAAAAATCCGCAAGAAAAGGTACTCGCTGATCTTTGGAGCGTTGCTTCTGAAGAAGAACAGCATGCCATTGCCAACATGATGGTAAAACTTGTTCAAAATAACGGTACCGTACAATAAGAGAGGATTTGCCTCTCTTTTTCTTTTCTGTTTGTTTAGAGAAGGGCGGAGCAGTTATCCGCCCTTTATTTCAATGAATGTTCGTAAAGTGGGGAACGGTTTGGAGAAACAGAAAGGAAAACCGGCGCCAACTGAAGTTTCACTTTATAAATTATACGAAATCATTTATATTTAATAGTAAGTAAAAAGCTAACAGGGGAAATGGCGGCAAAATAAATTATAATCCGGGGAGAGAGTTTCATGTCAAAGATTGAGTGGTATTTGGAATATCAAATTCAAAAAAACCGCCCTGGTTTACTGGGGGATGTTTCTTCCTTATTGGGGATGTTATCTATTAATATTGTAACGATTAACGGGGTAGATGATCAACGTCGTGGTTTACTGCTTCGTTGCGATTCGCATGAGCAAATCGAAAGACTTGAATCTATCTTAAAGACAATGGATAATATAACTGTCACAAAATTGAGAGAACCTAAGTTGCGTGATCGTTTAGCAGTACGGCATGGGCGTTACATACAACGAGACGCGGATGACAAAAAAACATTCCGCTTTGTTCGGGATGAACTAGGGTTGCTAGTCGATTTTATGGCAGAACTCTTCAAACAAGAAGGACATAAGCTAATTGGAATTCGAGGGATGCCCCGTGTCGGCAAAACTGAATCGATCGTTGCAGCCAGTGTTTGTGCTAATAAGCGCTGGTTATTTGTGTCCTCGACCTTGCTCAAGCAAACCATTCGCAGTCAGCTCATTGCGGACGAGTATAACGAGAATAACATTTTTATTATGGACGGAATTGTATCAACAAGGAGAGCCAATGAAAAGCATTGGCAATTAGTTCGGGAGATTATGCGTGTTCCCGCTACTAAAATTATTGAGCATCCAGATATATTCGTTCAAAACTCTGAATACTCTATCGACGACTTTGACTATATTATTGAACTGCGGAACAACGATGACGAGGAAATTACATATGAAGCGGTTGAAGGTCCATCCATGTTTTCAGACGGCGGTTTCTCGATGTTTGATTTTTAACATAATTGGAAGGTGTTATCATTGACAGAATTAGGGAAAAGACTGAGGGAAGCTCGAGAACAGCAAAATATGTCGCTGGAGGATTTGCAAAAACTAACGAAAATCCAGAAACGTTATTTAGTCGGCATTGAAGAAGGCAACTATGACTTAATGCCAGGAAAATTTTATGTACGTGCATTTATTAAGCAATATTGTGAAGCGGTAGGATTAAATCCGGAAGAAATTTTTGAAGAATACAAGTCAGATATTCCCGTGACACAATCAGAAGAGCTTCCGGAACAATTATCACGTGTTCGTACACGGAAAGAAACACCTGTACAGGATTCTAAAGTGTTTGATGCTCTTCCGAAAATTTTATTGACTATTGGAGCGATCGGAATTGCAGTTCTGATTTGGGTGTTCCTCCAAAACAGAGAAATGGCAAGTAACGAAAACGTTTCACCAGAAACGACGACGGAGGTTGAACAATCCGAGAATGTACCGCCGGCAACAGAGGAGCCAGCAGAGGAAGAAACGGATAAAGAACAACCTGTAGATTCTGAAGAGGAAACAGAGACAGAAGAGGAAGCTGAAACAGAAGATACAACAGAAGAAACAAGTGACCAAGAAGTAGTGGAAGTGCAAAAAAATGGTAAATCCGCTGTCCTTGAACTGCAAAATGCAGACGAATTTCAAGTGGAGCTCACGGCAACAGGTCAAACATGGATTGGTGTGAATAATGGAAAAGGCAATTCCTTTTATCAAGGGATGATGAATTCGGGCGAAACGAAGACATTCGATTTTACGAAGGAAACAGAAATCCGCTTTAATATCGGTGATACACGATATGCAGAGTTAAAAGTGAATGGACAGGTAATCCCGTACCCATCCGATCCGAGTGAACAAGTCCAGCAAATTGTGACGATTCAATATTCATCGTCGGATGCAGAGGAACCGGCTGAATAAAAGTAGCTTGCCGCTGTTAACCAAATTTAAACAGGAATTCCATTCCTAGGCGGCTTAATAAGGGTGTGTCTTATTGAGCCGTTCTATTTCATACATTTCATACTGCCTAATGCGACATTGGAGGAGTCATAGTGAATTTACCTAATAAAATTACGATTTCAAGAATTTGTTTAATTCCCTTATTTTTAGTTATTATTTTAGCTCCTTTTTCATGGGGAAATTGGACAATCGGTCAAGTATCCATCCCGGTTACGGATTTAATAGGGGCACTTATTTTTATCATTGCGTCTACAACGGATTGGGTTGACGGGTACTATGCGCGAAAATATAACATGGTAACAAATTTGGGGAAATTTTTAGACCCGCTGGCGGATAAATTGCTCGTATCTGCTGCTCTTATTGCGCTTGTAGAGCTTGAATTAGCGCCTGCATGGGCTGCTATTGTCATTATCAGCCGCGAGTTTGCGGTCACTGGTTTGCGGTTAGTATTGGCAGGCGGAGGAGAAGTGGTCGCTGCCAATATGCTTGGAAAAATTAAGACATGGGCACAAATTGTGGCCATTTCAGCATTGTTGCTACATAATTTACCATTTGAACTCATATCCTTCCCGTTTGCAACAATTGCTTTATGGATTGCGGTTATTTTTACGGTTGTATCCGGTTGGGATTATTTCGCGAAAAACAAAAGTGTGTTTGTCAATTCTAAATAAAAAGCGAGATGAAAAACATGAATGCGGAGATTATTGCGGTTGGATCAGAATTGCTGCTTGGGCAAATCGCCAATACAAATGCCCAGTTTCTTTCAAAGCAGCTCGCTGAAATTGGGGTTAATGTTTTTTATCATACGGTAGTAGGCGATAATGCCGAACGATTAAAGCAAAGTATTAAAACAGCTCAAACTCGGGCCGATCTTATTATTTTCACTGGGGGACTCGGACCGACAAAAGATGATTTAACAAAAGAGACCATTGCTTCGATGCTTGAGAAACAGCTTGTGATTCACCAGGAAGCACTTGACAGCATTGAAGAGTACTTTCGGAAAGTAAATAAAGTGATGACGCCGAATAATCGGAAGCAGGCACTTGTATTGGAGGGGGCGACGGTTTTATTCAACCATCATGGCATGGCCCCCGGTATGGCCCTTAAAATAGAGGACACCCATTATATACTATTGCCTGGACCACCTAAAGAAATGCAGCCGATGTTCCAGACGTTTGGACGGGATTATCTAGTGAAACAGCTAGGGAAAGCGGAGCGAATTGAATCGCGTGTATTACGTTTTTTTGGCATTGGAGAATCCCAGCTGGAGACGGAGATTGAAGACTTACTTGACGAACAAACCAATCCGACCATTGCACCGCTTGCAGGAGACGGAGAAGTCACGTTACGTTTGACAGCAAAGCATTCATCCGAACACGAAGCGACTCTGATGCTTGACGACGTTGAGCGGAAGATTCAGGAGCGAGTGAGCGAATTTTTCTATGGGTATGACGAAACATCTCTTTATGAAGAAGTGATGGCTCGTTTAAAAGAAAAAGAGCTGACAATTGCGAGTGCAGAAAGTTTAACGGGCGGCTTGTTCAGCGAACGTCTAGTCTCCTTGTCTGGTGCAGGGGACGTTGTCCAAGGTGGGATTGTTTGCTATCAAGATGAAGTAAAGCAGCACCTTCTTGGTGTATCTGCTCATACGCTTCAAAAGCACGGAGCAGTCAGTCAACAATGCGCAAAAGAAATGGCTGAAAATGTTCGCAAACTTTGTCAAGCTGATATTGGGATAAGCTTTACAGGTGTAGCGGGGCCAAAGGTGCAGGAAGGTAAGGAAGTTGGAACAGTGTTTATGGGTGTGGCAATTAAAAATAACCCAACAGAAGTGTACCACCTTCAGCTTTCCGGAGGGCGCCAATCCATTCGAACACGTGCAGTTAAATACGGATGCTACTACTTACTCCGATTGTTGAAAGCATAATTTAACATTGAACAGACCGACCATTAAAAGCCCTCTTAAATCAAATTTAAGGGGGTTTTTAATTGGAAGAAAGCTTTTTTAGTTCTTGGTGAAACTAGGTAATCAGGTAGATTTTTTATAAAACAACGCTTTCTCTGATTGTTATTTCTTTTTAGAAGGAATTTTTTTCTGTATAAAGAAAAACGAACATTCATTCGTTTTTTGCTTGGCAAACGACTAAAAAAAATGTATAGTATTAATAGAAAGCTGCTAGTAAGTTTTACGAAACAAATTTAGTCTGTTTCGATTTAATAATATAGAATTAGGGAAAGAAACTTGTTGAATGCAAGTTTATGGATATAAAGGAGGAAAATACGTGAACGATCGTCAAGCCGCATTAGATATGGCATTGAAACAAATCGAAAAACAATTTGGTAAAGGTTCCGTCATGAAGCTTGGGGAACAAACAGAACGAAAAATTTCCACTGTTCCAAGTGGATCATTAGCTCTTGATGTTGCGTTAGGAGTAGGCGGATACCCACGTGGGCGTATCGTTGAAATTTACGGACCGGAAAGCTCTGGTAAAACGACATTTGCGCTTCACGCGATTGCGGAAGTACAACAAAATGGTGGAACAGCGGCATTCATTGATGCAGAGCACGCTCTTGACCCGGTATATGCTCAAAAACTTGGTGTCAACATTGATGAATTGCTCCTTTCACAGCCGGATACGGGAGAGCAGGCATTAGAGATTGCCGAAGCTCTTGTACGAAGCGGTGCCGTTGATATTATTGTTATTGACTCTGTTGCGGCTCTTGTCCCGAAAGCGGAGATTGAAGGAGAGATGGGGGATGCTCACGTTGGTTTACAAGCGCGTCTCATGTCACAGGCTCTTCGTAAACTATCAGGTGCCATCAACAAGTCGAAAACGATTGCTGTATTCATCAACCAAATTCGTGAAAAAGTAGGAGTTATGTTTGGAAATCAACTCGTAGTTGCTTAATCAAGATGATTAAGGAGTTTACACTGGGTTTCCCTTGCTAGTGATAGTAAGTTAAAAAAACCTTGTGAACCCTAGTGCCTAGGGGTGTGGCTGCAAAGCTGCTAACGGTGAAGCCCTCCATCAATGGGTAATACCGTGCCAAGCCTTATATAAATATAGGGAAGGTGTAGAGACTACCGAAAAGAGCTTAGAAAGCTAACTGAGTAGGGTACGGCAGAAGATAGGCTGCTGCTGGAAGTGCAAGGCTCTCTATTTTAGAGATGAAGAGATAGTCCGTGCTATAGAAATGGTAAATCTATAGATAGTGCCAGAAACAACTCCAGGTGGACGTGCGTTGAAGTTCTATTCAACGGTCCGTTTAGAAGTGCGTCGTGCTGAGCAATTGAAGCAAGGTAATGACATTGTCGGAAACAAAACGAAAGTAAAAGTCGTGAAAAATAAAGTAGCTCCTCCATTTCGTACAGCAGAAGTTGATATTATGTATGGTGAAGGTGTTTCTAAAGAGGGCGAAATTTTGGACATGGCGTCTGAATTGGATATTGTACAAAAGAGCGGTTCTTGGTACTCATATAATGAGGAACGTTTAGGCCAAGGGCGTGAAAATGCAAAGCAATTCTTGAAGGAAAACCCTGATGTTCGCCTTGAAATTGCTCTGCAAATCCGTGAACACTATGGTCTTGATGAAGCATCAGAAGTTCCTGTGTCAGCAGATGCGGATGATCAAGATGGATTTGATATTTAAAAAGAAGGAGAAGGCACACAGTTCGTGTGTCTTTTTTTGTATAAATTCCCATTAATTTCATAGGGGATTTTAGTATAAAGTCGGTGAAATCCGCATTTTTCAAGGCATACACGGTACGACAGGCTTGACAATAAAATTCGCCGCCTTTACAATTAAATTGTATATTTTCCATTTTTCAAGTATTGAACACTGTAAAAAGCCTTTGTGTGTATGTTGAAACATGAAACAATATACATGCCGACAATTTTGAAAGTTACTAACTAGTTCATAGCAAGAGGAGGTGATATGATGGAACCTACAACTATCATCTTCATTTTGCTTGCCATGATCGTCGGTGCAGTTGTTGGCTTTTTTGTTCGCAAGTCGATTGCTGAAGCGAAAATAGCGGGTGCTAAGTCCGTTGCTGAGCAAATCATTGATGAAGCGAACCGTGAGGCAGACGCCCTAAAGAAAGAAGCCCTGCTTGAAGCGAAAGATGAAATTCATACTATTCGTACAGAGGCGGAACAAGATATTCGTGATCGCAGAATTGAACTTCAAAAACAAGAAAATCGATTAATGCAAAAAGAAGAGAATCTTGACCGTAAGGATGAATCTTTAGATAAGCGAGAAGCGATGTTAGAGAAGAAAGACGATTCTCTCGCTAGTAGACAACAGCAGATTGAAGAGATGGAAAGCAAAGTGGAAGAGATGGTGCGTAACCAACAAACGGAGTTGGAGCGTATTTCAAGTTTAACACGAGAGGATGCACGTCAAATAATTATTGAGCGTGTCGAAAATGAACTTTCACATGAGCTTGCTCTAATGGTAAAAGAAACAGAAAACCGTGCAAAAGAAGAAGCGGATAAGAAGGCGAAAGAGATTCTTTCTCTTGCTATTCAGCGCTGTGCAGCAGATCATGTTGCCGAAACGACAGTATCGGTTGTTAACTTACCAAATGATGAAATGAAAGGCCGGATTATCGGTCGTGAAGGACGAAATATCCGTACACTTGAAACATTGACAGGTATTGATTTAATTATTGACGATACACCGGAAGCAGTTATTCTTTCCGGATTTGATCCTATTCGTCGTGAGACAGCAAGAATCGCTCTAGATAAACTTGTTCAAGATGGACGTATTCACCCTGCCCGCATTGAGGAAATGGTGGAGAAATCACGTCGTGAAGTGGACGAGTATATCCGTGAAGTGGGTGAACAAACAACATTTGAAGTTGGTGTTCACGGTCTCCATCCGGATTTAATTAAAATTTTGGGCCGCTTGAAGTTCAGAACAAGCTACGGTCAAAATGTATTGAAGCACTCAATGGAAGTTTCTTTCTTGGCAGGCCTAATGGCAGCCGAGCTAGGAGAAGACGAAGTGCTTGCAAGACGTGCAGGTTTGCTGCATGATATCGGAAAAGCAATCGATCATGAAGTAGAAGGAAGCCATGTAGAGATTGGTGTAGAATTAGCTACGAAGTATAAGGAACATCCAGTAGTCATTAATTCGATTGCTTCACATCATGGCGATACAGAGCCGACATCGATTATTGCTGTTCTTGTAGCGGCTGCAGATGCTTTATCAGCAGCGCGTCCTGGTGCTCGCAGTGAAACGCTCGAAAACTACATTCGTCGTCTTGAAAAGCTGGAAGAAATTTCAGAATCATACGAAGGTGTTGAGAAATCATTTGCGATTCAAGCAGGACGAGAAGTGCGCATTATGGTAAAACCGGATTCAATTGATGACTTACAAGCACATCGATTAGCACGGGACATCCGCAAGCGCATTGAAGAAGAGCTTGACTATCCTGGTCACATTAAAGTCACTGTGATTCGGGAGACGAGAGCCGTTGAATATGCTAAATAATGCCGTTTTGCTTTCTCAGTATTCCTGTTTGGCAAAATGAGAACGAAGAGAGGTTGGGAGCGCCGTCATCACGTGTCCCCAATCTCTCTTTCTTTTCGACTGTGGATGAGTGCGATGTGGTACACTAAGAGCACACAGTGAATTAGATTACATAAAGGGGCTTTATAATGAGAATTCTTTTTGTTGGAGATGTAGTAGGTTCTCCAGGTCGAGAAATGATTGAAACATATTTACCGAAGCTAAAACAAAAATATTTACCGTCGATGACGATTGTAAATGGTGAAAATGCGGCGAGCGGAAAAGGAATTACGGAAAAGATTTACCGCCGTTTTCTTGAGTTAGGCGCTAATGTTGTAACGCTCGGTAATCATGCATGGGATAAGAAAGATATTTTTGAATTTATTGATGATGCTAAACAGCTCGTTCGTCCTGCCAATTTTCCGGAGGGAACACCTGGGACTGGAATCGTTTATTTTACGTGTGATAAACAAGAGGTAGCTGTCATTAATCTTCAAGGCCGTACCTTTATGCCACCTCTTGATTGCCCGTTTACGAAAGCAGACGAATTAATAAAGGAAGCGAAAAAGCGTGCGTCCATCATTTTTGTCGATTTTCATGCAGAAGCTACAAGCGAAAAGCAAGCGCTCGGATGGTATTTAGACGGAAGAGTAACAGCTGTAGTTGGAACACACACACATGTCCAAACGGCTGATAATCGAATTTTGCCAAATGGAACGGCTTATATTACAGATGTGGGAATGACGGGTCCGTATGATGGAATTTTAGGAGTAGATCGTGATGCCGTTATTAAACGCTTTTTAACAAGCCTTCCCGTTCGATTTGAAGTGACGGAAGGGCGTACCCAGCTTAGTGCGGTCGTTGTAGATATTGACAAAAAGACCGGAAAAGCTAAAAAAATTGATCGCATTTTAATTAATGACGATGTTCCTTTTTTTGAATAAGCAATAGAGTGTGAAACTTTTTAATATGAAAGAAGTCTAGTAAAAGTATTTTTCTGCTTTTGCTAGACTTCTTTTTTTGTTGGAGAGCTGTTGACGGGATGATCAGTGCGAGAAATAGAGGTTATTTCTCAGAAGGATAGAACTATTTTGTCCAATTGATCAGATTATACGTTGTAAAAAGGTGATTTTGCTGAATTTTTGAAAAAAAAGGAAGGTCAAGCAGGAATACGTTTAGAATATCGTGAATATAGTATCAGTGAAATCAGTTATCCCATTGTTCTAATGAACACTCAGCATACATTGTAAAGATGAAGGAGGAGCTCAGAATGGAAATATTAAAAGTTTCAGCAAAATCTAACCCAAATTCTGTGGCTGGTGCACTTGCAGGGGTATTACGTGAAAGAGGGGCAGCAGAAATTCAAGCAATTGGAGCAGGGGCATTAAATCAAGCGGTAAAAGCTGTCGCCATCGCCAGAGGGTTTGTAGCGCCGAGCGGTGTTGATTTAATCTGTATTCCGGCATTTACGGATATTCAAATAGATGGGGAAGAAAGAACAGCCATTAAGCTTATTGTAGAACCGCGATAACCGAAAAGTGGTAAGTCGGGCCGAGATAAATGTTTTGTGGCCGTAATCTAGTGAAGTATTATAGTTGCTATTGTATCTGTATCTGTCGAATCCATTACGAAAATGGTTGTTTGTCTGTTTCATATGAAATGGTTCTTTTATAAAAACAAAGTATTCCTGTTTTTGGAATGTTCCATTTGGCTGAGGCTGTTTGAAAAAGGGAAATGTTCCTTTTTCAAACAGCCTCATGCCGTTTTATGTACGTTTCCCTCGGTTTTTAACTTTGAACGAAAGTGAGGGAACAACTAGATAGCGCTTATGAGAAAGGAGAGAGGTACATGAAAATTTTTGATGCGCATTGCGATGTCTTAATGAAATTATGGATGAACCCCACTCTTCGTTTTGAACAAGATGACCGCTTACATGTGACAGCAGAAGCGCTAAAGAACACGAAGGGAAAAGTTCAGCTGTTTGCTCTTTACGTTCCAGAAAGCGTACCGTATGAGCAGCGTTTTGATGTTGTACTTGAGATGGTTCAATTGTTTTACAGCCGCATCATCGCACTTCCGGACATGAAGCATGTTCGAACAAAAGGCGATATCGACCAGCTTAAAGAAGGAGAAATCGGTGCGATGCTGACACTGGAAGGGTGTGATGCTATTGGGCTGAATGTGGCCCGATTGCAAACATTATTTCACCTTGGGGTGTCTTCTGTCGGTTTAACATGGAATTATGCTAATGCGGTAGCGGATGGGATTTTAGAAGAAAGGGGAGCAGGACTTTCTTCTTTTGGAAAGCGACTAGTGGAGCTAAACAATGAAAAAAAAGTATGGACAGATGTATCTCATTTGTCTGTTAAAGGTTTTTGGGATGTGATGGAGAAAGCCCAATACCCTATTGCATCACATTCAAATGCCTATACCTTATGCCCACATCCGCGAAATTTAAAAGATGAGCAAATTAAAGCACTAATAAATCGAAACGGCGTGATGGGCATCACTTTTGTACCACACTTTTTAACAGAGCGGGACGAAGCGGTCGTGGAGGATGTAGTGCGCCACATTGAGCATGTATGTGCACTAGGAGGAGAACGGCATGTTGGATTGGGGTCTGATTTTGATGGAATTGATGAGACACCAATCGGTTTACGTACATATAAAGGATACGATTTGCTTGTAAATAAACTGTTGCAGTATTATTCTGCGGAGCAAGTGGATAACCTTCTTTTTCAAAATTTCTACCGCAATATACCTGAATAATATAAATATTCAAATTTTTTCTAACAAATGATTGGAAAGTGTTGCAATTTCATATCGATAGGTCTAGAATGGTAAGCGATTAGTACCGCTCCAAACAAAAGGTGAATTTAATAGACTAGATGTTTTCGTTCTAGTGATTTGCTTGGAGAAGTGCTACACTAATACTTGTAACGATCATCGCATTTAAAGGGGTGTAAGACATGGTAAAACAACTTTCATGGAAAGTTGGCGGACAGCAAGGGGAAGGTATTGAAAGTACTGGAGAGATTTTCTCCATCGCCTTAAATCGTTTAGGGTACTACTTATACGGTTATCGCCACTTTTCATCTCGGATTAAAGGTGGTCATACTAACAATAAAATTCGTGTAAGCACGACACAAGTTCGTTCTATTTCCGACGATCTTGATATATTAGTAGCTTTTGATCAAGAAACAATTGATGTGAATTTTCATGAGCTTCGAGATGGCGGGATTGTCATTGCGGACGCCAAATTTAACCCAACCATTCCTGAGAGCAATACAATTACGCTCTACTCTGTTCCATTTACAGAAATTGCGACAGAGCTTGGGACTTCTTTAATGAAAAACATGGTAGCCGTTGGAGCATCAAGTGCGGTTCTTGACCTTGATGTGGAAGTATTCCAGGAAATGGTTCAAGAGATTTTTGGCCGTAAAGGTCAGCAAGTTGTAGACAAAAACCTTGAAGCCATTCGCCGTGGTGCGGAATTTATCCAGCAGCAGCTTGGAGATAACGTTCAGACGATGAAGCTTGAAAAGGCAGATGGAAAGAAGCGCATGTTCCTAATTGGTAATGATGCGATTGCCCTTGGTGCGGTAGCGGCAGGATCCCGTTTTATGCCGGCATATCCGATTACTCCGGCATCTGAAATTATGGAATACTTAATTAAAAAGCTTCCGACTCTTGGCGGTACCGTCATTCAAACAGAAGACGAAATTGCTGCATGTACGATGGCAATTGGTGCTAACTATGCGGGTGTCCGTGCGCTAACGGCTTCTGCAGGTCCGGGTCTTTCATTAATGATGGAAGCAATTGGCTTAGCGGGGATTACAGAAACACCTGTCGTCATTATTGATACACAAAGGGGCGGCCCAAGTACAGGTCTTCCTACTAAGCAAGAACAATCGGACTTGATGGCGATGATCTATGGCACTCACGGTGAGATTCCGAAAATTGTCATGGCGCCAAGTACCGTACAAGAAGCTTTTTACGATACAGTAGAAGCATTTAACCTTGCTGAAGAATATCAATGTCCAGTTATCCTTTTAACCGATTTGCAGCTTTCTCTAGGGAAACAAACGGTTGAGCCGTTAGAATATGATAAAATCGAAATTCGCAGAGGAAAGCTGGATTTAAATGCAGAGCTTCCTGAAATTGAGAATAAAGGTTATTTCAAGCGCTATGAAGTGACGGAGGATGGTGTATCACCACGTGTCGTTCCTGGTATGGCAAACGGTATTCACCATGTTACAGGTGTAGAACATGATGAAACAGGTAAACCGTCTGAAGCAACGACAAACCGTAAGGCGCAAATGGACAAGCGACTGCGAAAAACGGATAACATTAACTTCAAAACACCTGTACATAAAGATGCCAAACATGAAGAAGCAGACTTGCTTATTGTTGGTTTCAACTCTACTCGTGGTGCCATTGAAGAAGCGATGATTCGTTTGGAAAACGATGGACTGAAAGTGAATCATGCCCATGTTCGTCTAATCCATCCGTTCCCGACAAATGAACTGTTACCACTTGTTCAATCGGCTAAAAAAGTGGCTGTGGTAGAAAATAATGCAACTGGACAGCTTGCAAATATTATGAAGATGAATGTCGGTCACGCTGAAAAGATTTCAAAAGTCGTCAAATACGACGGAAATCCATTCTTACCACATGAAGTTTATTCAAAATGCAAGGAGTTGTTCTAACATGGCAACATTTAAAGATTTTCGCAATAGTGTAAAACCAAACTGGTGTCCAGGTTGCGGGGACTTTTCTGTACAAGCAGCAATCCAGCGTGCGGCTGCTAATGTAGGCTTGCAGCCAAAAGATTTAGCGGTTGTTTCGGGGATTGGTTGTTCCGGTCGTATTTCTGGTTACATCAATTCATATGGATTCCATGGGATTCATGGTCGTTCACTTCCAATCGCCCAAGGTGTTAAAATGGCGAATCGTGATTTAACGGTTATTGCATCCGGCGGTGACGGAGATGGATTCGCAATTGGTATGGGGCATACAGTGCATGCAATTCGCCGTAATATCGACATTACTTACATTGTTATGGATAACCAAATTTACGGATTAACAAAAGGGCAAACATCGCCACGAAGTGATGTTGGCTTCAAGACGAAAAGTACACCACAAGGTTCAGTTGAATCAGCTCTTTCCATTATGGAGCTGGCACTGACAGCAGGTGCAACATTTGTTGCCCAAAGTTTCTCAAGTGACTTGAAAGAGTTAACTTCTTTAATTGAGCAAGGGATCCAACATAAAGGATTTTCTTTAATTAACGTATTTAGCCCATGTGTAACGTATAACAAGGTAAATACGTATGACTGGTTTAAAGAGAATTTAACGAGCTTAAGCACAATTGAAGGCTATGATGCAGGTAATCGTATGACGGCTATGCAGACGTTAATGGAGAAAAAAGGCTTGGTAACAGGTCTTATTTACCAAAATAAAGAACAAAAGTCATATCAAGAGCTTGTTGCAGGCTATAGTGAAACCCCCCTTGTACATGCTGATTTAGAATTACCTGAAGAACAGTTCAACAAATTAGTAGCTGAATTCATGTAAAGCGAAAACCCGGTTTAGTCAAGATGTAAACCGGGTTTTTAAATTGCTTTCAGAAAGTCTGTTTTGAAATAAAATCGGCAAGGTCACTGTTAATTCAGAAATGGGAAGCGACTAGGAATGAGTTTAGAAATATGCTATGATAATGACTAGTTTTCAGACAACCCTTTAAAATGGACCGTTACGAAAAACCACTAATATTAAGGGTTTGGATAAACGGTCCATTTTGTATAAAAAGAAAAATTTTAGGATGTATTAGACACTCTCTTCCGTGTAAAGTGATCTTATTTTCTTGAGTTGGCTACTTCAATAATATGCTAGAATTATTATTTTCAGCGAGATATCCGATTATTGTTTGTTGCGCTCAGAACATATATACTAGATAGATGTGATAAGTTTTTTTGCAATTGAAAGGAGAAGAAACATGAACGAAAAACAACGTTTGGAAAATACACAAGTTAATTCTGCGGACAAAAAATCCGAGAAGGATTACAGCAAATATTTTGAAACGGTTTATATGCCGCCATCTTTGAAGGATGCAAAGAAGCGTGGAAAAGAAGAAGTAACGTATCATAAGGATTTTAAAATTGATGAGCAGTTTAGAGGCATGGGAGACGGCCGCAAGTTTTATATTCGCACATACGGCTGTCAAATGAACGAGCATGATACAGAAGTCATGTCCGGAATTTTTATGGCGCTTGGCTATGAGGCGACAGACAGCGTGGAAGATGCGAATGTGATTTTGTTAAACACATGTGCAATTCGTGAGAATGCAGAAAACAAAGTGTTTGGGGAAATTGGTCACTTAAAAGCATTAAAAAGAGAAAGACCAGACCTTCTAATTGGTGTGTGCGGCTGTATGTCCCAAGAAGAGTCTGTTGTTAACAAAATTTTAAGTAAGCATCAGCATGTGGATATGATTTTCGGTACACATAACATTCACCGCCTTCCACACATTTTACAAGAAGCGTACTTATCTAAGGCAATGGTTGTAGAAGTGTGGTCTAAAGAAGGGGACATCATCGAAAACTTGCCGAAAGTGCGTAAAGGAAACATTAAAGCATGGGTAAACATTATGTACGGCTGTGACAAGTTTTGTACGTACTGTATCGTTCCATATACACGCGGTAAAGAGCGTAGCCGTCGTCCGGAAGACATCATACAAGAAGTACGCCATTTAGCAGCACAAGGCTATAAAGAGATTACGTTATTAGGACAAAATGTGAACGCATATGGAAAAGACCTTGAAGATATCGAATACGGATTAGGAGATTTAATGGATGAAATCCGTAAAATTGATGTTGCTCGTATTCGTTTTACAACAAGCCATCCGCGTGATTTTGATGACCACTTAATTGAGGTGTTGGCAAAAGGTGGAAACTTAGTAGATCATATTCACTTGCCAGTTCAATCAGGAAGTACAGAAATTTTGAAAATCATGGCTCGTAAATATACACGTGAGCAATATTTAGAGCTTGTACGTAAAATTAAAGAAGCAATTCCAAACGTTTCATTAACAACGGATATTATTGTCGGCTACCCGAACGAGACAGAAGAGCAGTTTGAAGAAACTTTATCTCTTTATCGTGAAGTTGGTTTCGACAGTGCTTACACGTTCATCTATTCACCTCGTGAAGGGACACCGGCAGCCAAAATGCAAGATAATGTTCCGATGGAAGTGAAAAAAGAACGCCTGCAGCGTTTAAATGCCGTCGTAAATGAAATTTCTGCTCAAAAATTGAAGGAATATGAAGGGCAAGTTGTCGAAGTATTAGTAGAGGGTGAAAGTAAAAACAATCCGGATGTACTAGCCGGCTACACTCGCAAAAGCAAGCTTGTCAACTTTAGAGCACCAAAATCAGCTATTGGTAAACTTGTTCAAGTGAAAATTACTGAAGCGAAAACTTGGTCTTTAAATGGGGAAATGATAGAAGAAGTCGCAGAGGTGAGATAAGATGACAGCATATAGTAAAGATGAAATCGTTCAACGTGCTAGAGAATTAGCTGAAATGATCGCACAAACAGAAGAAGTAGAATTTTTTAAACGTGCAGAAGCACAATTGAATGAAAATCAAAAAGTGCGTGAAATGATTGCGAGCATTAAAAGCTTGCAAAAACAAGCGGTAAACTTCCAACATTATGGGAAAGTGGAAGCGTTGAAGCAAGTGGAAGCCAAAATTGATGCTATTCAGGGAGAATTAAATGAGCTTCCAATTATTCAAGAGTTCCAGGAATCACAAATGGTTGTAAACGACTTGCTTCAGCTTGTTGCTAGTACAATTTCTAAGCAAGTGACAGATCATATTATTGAATCGACAGGCGGAGATGTTCTTCGCGGTGAAACGGGTTCAAAAGTACGCTCAACAAACGGAATGGGATGTCACTAAAAAATATCTATTCATTAAATAAAGGTGCAACACTGGACGATACGGTCCGTTGTTGCACCTTTATTTGTTTTGATATAAATGGATTTAGAAAAGTAATGCGACAAAGAGCGGTCAGGCCAAATGTTCTAGAATTTTGAGGAGAAACTCAGGTTGTCTCGGTTAGCGATTGTGATGTTTCTCGATGAGAGGAAGATGCATCGAATCATTAAAGCGAACCTATATAGAAGAGAATGCTTTCTCATACCGCTTTTGGAAAAGTGGTCATTCTTGGCACATGCGAGCATACAATCAAGTATAGCGGTTTTTATGCTTTTTTAAGTTTTACTAAACAACCGGCAAACTGGCTATAAAACATGCATACAATGAAATGAAGATTGTTTGAGGAGGGTATGTTCGCATGTCACATTATAGAGAAATCATAACGAAAGCGGTCATTGGCAAAGGACGGAAATTCACGCAATCATCCCATACCATCACACCGCCCAATCGGCCTACAAGCATTCTTGGCTGCTGGGTCATCAACCATCGGTATCATGCAAAAAAACATGGAAATGCAGTGGAAGTCGAAGGGACATACGATATTAATATATGGTACTCCCACAAAGATAACACGAAAACAGAAGTGTGTACGGAGACGGTATCTTATAAAGACGTCATTAAGCTCCGCTACAAAGATGAAGATGCCATTGGGGATGATTGCGAAGTCATTGTGCGCGTACTGCAACAGCCGAATTGCTTAGAGTGTACCATTTCGCCAAACGGCAATAAAGTGATGGTACAAGTAGAAAGAGAGCTGTTAGCAGAAGTAATAGGGGAAACGAAAGTGTGCGTAGCGGTGAATCCAGAAGGCTGCGATGATGACGAATATGAAGAGTACGGTGTAGACGATGATGAGTTTGAAGATTTAAATCCTGATTTCATTCTCGGTGATGAAGAATAGGTAGAAAGAGGCTGTCGGGCAAGCATGAAATGTGCTTTCCTGTCAGCTTTTTTTGTTTTGTATATCGTTTCATAAACAGCAAAGAACTTCTCCAAATGGCAATGTTGCTACAATGAATTTGTGGACAAAATTATGTTATAATACGGTTATTATTTCATTGTGTAATAAGACACAACATAGATAGTATGGAGGATTCACATGGCAGAATATACGCCGATGATACAACAATATTTGACGATAAAGGCAGACTATGAAGATGCCTTTTTATTTTTTCGCCTTGGCGATTTTTATGAGATGTTTTTTGAGGATGCTGTTAAAGCGGCACATGAACTGGAAATTACATTAACAAGCCGTGACAGCGGGCGCATCCCGATGTGCGGAGTACCTTATCATTCCGCCCCGACCTATATCGACCGTTTAGTTGAAAAAGGTTATAAAGTGGCCATTTGCGAACAAGTGGAAGACCCGAAAAGTGCTAAAGGTGTAGTAAAGCGTGAAGTCGTCCAAGTCATTTCCCCTGGAACGCTCATGGACCAAAGAGGATTGGAAGAAAAAGAAAACAATTACCTTTGTTCCGTCACGCAGTTTGAAGATGACACATATGGTCTCGCGTTTTCTGATTTATCTACAGGAGAAAATAGCGTGACGTTGATTGGTGGAAACTGGGAAGAAGCAATTGCTGAAATTTATGCAAAAGAAGCAAAGGAAATTGTCGTTGCGGCAGATTTCTCTGAAGAAAAGCTTCAGAAACTACGTGAGCGGCAAACGATTACAGTTTCATTTGAGCAACAAACTTCCAATCTCGAAAACTTTCAATCATTAATTGAGAACCTTCAGCAGGAAAAACTTATTCAAACCTTTTCCCGCCTTGTTCATTATTTAATCCGGACGCAAAAGCGCTCGCTTGACCATTTGCAGCCTGTCCAGATTTATCAAATTAATGAGTTCATGAAAATTGATTTATTTTCAAAGCGAAATTTAGAGTTGACCGAAACCATTCGTACAAAAGGAAAAAAAGGGTCGTTATTATGGCTGCTTGATCAAACCGTCACAGCGATGGGTGGACGATTGCTGAAGCAATGGATTGATCGTCCATTATTAAATCAACAGCATATTCAAAACCGTTTAAATATGGTGGAAACCTTAATGAATCAATTTTTTGAACGAGAAGAGCTACGGGAATTACTAAAAGAAGTATACGATTTAGAGCGACTAGCAGGCCGTGTTGCGTTTGGAAATGTGAATGCCCGTGATTTAATTCAATTGAAAAAATCGCTTCAAACCATTCCGGCCATTCAAGAAACAGTCTCTCGTCTTGAACATCCATATGCTTTAGAGCTAGCTGAAAGCATCGATCGCTGTGAGGAACTAGCTGATTTGCTAGAAAAAGGGCTGAAAGATAATCCGCCGCTTTCTGTAAAAGAAGGGGACATCATTAAAGACGGATATCATGAGCAGCTTGATCAATACCGTGATGCAAGTAAAAATGGAAAGTCATGGATTGCTTCCCTTGAACAGCGCGAACGAGAAAAGACGGGTATCAAATCTTTAAAAATCGGCTATAATCGCGTATTTGGGTATTACATTGAAGTCACAAAGTCTAATCTTTCCTTACTGCCCGAAGGTATGTATGAGCGGAAGCAAACATTGGCGAATGCTGAACGCTTTATTACTCCAGAGCTAAAGGAAAAGGAAGCTCTAATATTGGAAGCGGAAGAGAAAATTGTTCAGCTTGAGTACGATTTATTTTCCCTTATTCGAGAAGAGGTAAAAGCTTATATTCCGCGTTTGCAAGCATTGGCGAAAATCGTGAGCGAATTGGATGTTCTGCAATGTTTCGCGAAAATTAGTGAAGAACGCCATTATCGAAAGCCATCATTTTCAACAGATGGAGACATTGTCATTCGAAATGGGCGCCACCCTGTTGTAGAAAAAGTGATGAACTCCCAAGAGTATGTTCCCAATGATTGTGAAATGGATGAGGAACGCTCCATTTTACTTATTACTGGACCGAATATGTCTGGGAAAAGCACATATATGCGTCAAGTAGCATTAACCGCCGTGTTAGCTCAAATTGGCTGTTTCGTACCGGCTGATGAAGCGGTATTGCCGATTTTTGATCAAATTTTTACTCGCATTGGAGCGGCCGATGATTTAGTGTCTGGTCAAAGTACGTTCATGGTCGAGATGATTGAGACGAAAAATGCGGTAACAAACGCAACTCAGTCAAGTTTAATTTTGCTTGATGAAATTGGACGCGGAACCTCTACGTATGATGGAATGGCACTTGCGCAAGCCATCATCGAATATGTTCATGAACATATTGGATGTAAAACATTGTTTTCTACGCACTACCATGAGTTAACGGTAATGGAAGAAGAACTGGCTGGTGTAAAAAATGTTCACGTCAGCGCAGTAGAGAAAAACGGAAAAGTTGTGTTCCTTCATAAAATTAAAGAAGGAGCGGCCGATAAGAGTTACGGTATTCATGTGGCAGAATTAGCCGAATTGCCGGCACCGCTCATTAAACGGGCCCGTGTCATCTTGGACAAGCTTGAGAAACAGGACGAGAATATGCCGCTTTCTCAAGTAGAATCGGAAGCACCGAAAGTTGAAAAAGAAGCAGAACCGGTTCAGGTGGAGCCGCAAATTGTGGAAGAAAACCAGCTTTCTTTCTTTGAGCAAGCTGTGGACAAGCAAGTGCAAACGGCTGAACAACCTTTATCGAAAAAAGACAAACAAGTACTTCAGCAGTTGAAAGAGTGTGACATTTTAGAAATGACGCCGCTTGATGCGTTAAATAAAATGTATGAGTTGCAAAAATTGCTTAAGAAAAAATAAACAGAGGAGCGGGAAGGGGACCCCTTTTCCGCTCCTCTGGCGGAATGGACCTAGTAGCATCTGTTAAATGTGGCAGCGATCCATTCCGGATGACTAAACGAAGTGACGGAGGTGGAATGATGGGGAAGATTATACAGCTGTCGGACGATTTATCAAATAAGATTGCGGCGGGTGAGGTGGTCGAGCGTCCTGCTTCGGTGGTGAAAGAGTTGTTGGAAAATGCCATTGATGCAAACAGCACTGTTGTAGAGATTGAATTAGAAGAAGCAGGTCTTTCAAAAATTCGCATTGTCGATAACGGTGATGGAATTGAGAATGAGGATTGCTTAACCGCTTTTCAGCGTCATGCAACAAGTAAAATTAAAACCGAAAATGATCTGTTCCGCATTCGAACCCTCGGTTTCCGAGGCGAGGCGCTTCCGAGTATCGCCTCGGTTTCCGTATTGGAATTGAAAACAAGTACTGGCGAGGGAGCAGGAACATATTTGAAGCTAAAAGGCGGAGAAGTGGTTGTTCATGAGCCGACATCGAGCCGAAAAGGAACAGATATTACAGTGAGTGACTTGTTTTTCAACACACCAGCACGGCTGAAATACATGAAAACCGTCAATACAGAGCTTGGGAATGTTACCGATGTTGTCAATCGCATTGCCATGGCACATCCGGAAGTATCCATTAAATTGACCCATCAAGGCAGACAACTGCTTTACACAAATGGAAGCGGGGATGTGCGTCAAGTAATTGCCGCTATTTATGGTATGTCTATCGCTAAAAAAATGAAGCCGCTTGTTATTGATTCTCTCGATTACGAAATTGAAGGCTATGTGGCACTTCCTGAGATTACGCGAGCATCGAGAAACTATATGTCTACAGTCATTAACGGCCGCTATGTTAAAAACTACCCGTTGCTGAAAGCTGTTCAGCAAGGCTATCATACACTTCTCCCGATTGGTCGCTATCCAATTGTCTTTTTGACGATTAAGATGGACCCGCTGTTAGTCGATGTGAATGTGCATCCATCCAAGCTTGAAGTTCGTTTGAGCAAGGAAGCGGAACTGTTTTCTTTAATTGAAGAAAGCATCCGTGATGTCTTCAAGCAGCAACAGTTAATTCCAGAAGTGACTCCAAAGAAAAAAACAGTACCAATCCAAGAAGAACAGCAGCGGTTTACGTTCAATCATCAGGCAGAAAAGAAAGAAGAGCGAGTGAATGAATCTTTCCCTGCGATGAGTTTTTTCCAACGTCCAGTAAACGAGAAGGAAGAAGAGCCCCTTTCTCCAAGAAGCCCGTTTGCAGCTACTTCTCCTTCGTATGTAAAAGAACCAGTAGAAGAACTAGAGAAAGATGAAGACATCAATGTTGGAGAAGAAGAGTCGTTTTCTTTTGATCAAAAGCAGGAAGAACGAACGGTGCCTGTAGCGGACGACCAAAAGCAGGAAAGTCGCGTTCCTCCTTTATATCCGATTGGCCAAATGCATGGTACGTATATATTGGCCCAAAATGAAAACGGCCTTTACATTATTGACCAGCATGCGGCTCAAGAACGCATTAAATATGAATATTTCCGTGATAAACTAGCTCACGTTGCGACAGAAGTTCAGGAACTGCTGATGCCGATTACATTGGAGTACTCATTGAATGAGGCAATGATTATTGAAGAACATCAAGAGGAATTGGCAAAAGTCGGTGTGTTTTTAGAAACGTTCGGGCAAAGCAGTTACATTGTTCGCTCTCATCCACAATGGTTTCCGAAGGGGGAAGAACAGGAAATCATTGAAGAGATGATTCAGCAAGTGTTAACGATGAAAAAGGTAAACATATTAAAATTGCGGGAAGAGGCAGCAATTATGATGAGCTGCAAAGGATCCATTAAGGCTAACCACCATTTACGCGAGGATGAAATTTTCGCGTTATTAGAAACGTTACGCCAATCAAGTGACCCATTCACCTGCCCGCATGGAAGACCAATTATTGTGCACTATTCTACGTATGAAATGGAAAAGATGTTCAAACGGGTCATGTAAACAGAAAAGGCTAGTGCTCTTGAGCGCCAGCTTTTTTCTGTTTTAATGTATTCAGAATTGTACGCTCGTTAATCGATGGTGTTTGTTCATTTTTCCTCATGATGGGCATGAAGATGTGAATAGATAAAAGAAAGGGAGCGAAAAGTGTGCATGTTGTTTAATAAAGTGTTATATTTCGCAAGTCTCCTAAACCCATTTTCTGCATTGGTTATTAAAATGCTGAAATAAACTAGATCGTCTGTTAGGATGGTTAAGTAATGGATGGTAGTCAATACAGGTCATGGAGGATGTTTGTGGTTTACGATATTATTTGGATTAGCTGATGTTTTTCAGTCTTTGGTATTGTGTAATCATTTGATTAAGTTTTTTGCTTGTTTCGATGGTTTCGGTAGCTTGAAAGCCCTTTTTAATTCAAACTTTAATCAATTCCTCTTTGAGGAAGTGAATTCATGCTAGGAGTTGTTCTTCATAGTATGCACTTAAAAGGGATTCCAGTTTACTAGATAGCTCTCTATATTCTGGGCTGTTTGGTCCTTTTTCACTAAATGTTTTGCTTATATCTATTCGTAAATTGAAAATTTGTAGCCTTAATTGCCGAATGTGTTCTTGTGACGATTGAAACTCTACGTTCATTTTTCACCTCAATTAATTCATTTAAAATGATGTCATTTATTTCGAAAAATGTCAAAATCTAAACGATAGTATCACAATGTTCATTTAATGAAAATATAATAAGAAAAAATAAAATAATTTCAAAAAATTGAGTAAAATATTAATATAAAAATTGGTACATCGCACTTTTGCAGTGTTTTAGACTGAAGCAGCTGTATCCGGTGTGAAAAAAAGGGAAGTTTAGAGGGGATAAAGAGCCTCTGTTGAACACTTTTTGTTCATTCATCTTTGAATGCTGTCAGTAAAGGGCATGTATTGAGGAGAGCTACTTTTGTGATAGATGCATAAAAAGAAATTGACAGTCATTATATTAAACAAATAATATAGCGGAAAATAAAAATATTTAGTAAATTCTCTCTGTGATAACAGCCCATACATTTAAAATGCATGATGGAAGAGGTACTTCATGTAAGACAAGCATTTTGATTCAGTGAGTTAAAATCTAGATGATGGTTTCACAACATCAGTTGTGGAAAGTGGCGCTTTAGAAAAATGTTTTGTACAAAAAGGAAAAGGGTATCTTTTTTCTGTCTTAAAATATGCGATAATAAAGAAGAAATTGCATCCTCATACGATGCTCATATAAGCGCTTTTCATAAGCAGAAATCGTTGTTTCTTCTATGATAGCGGGTGATATTCGAACCTTTTTACGAGGTGAAGTGAATAGTTTAATAAAATCTGGGCATGATGAGATGATGGAAAGAAAAAAAGAAAGTAGTGTTGCATGTTGGGAGAGAAACAAAAGCTGGTGGTATTAATTGGTCCAACAGCCGTCGGAAAAACAAAGCTTAGCATTCAGTTGGCAAAAGCGTTGAATGCCGAAATTATTTCCGGTGATTCAATGCAAATTTATCGAGAAATGGATATCGGTACAGCTAAAATTATGCAAGAAGAAATGGAGGGTGTGCCGCATCATTTAATTGACATTAAAGATCCGGACGAGTCCTTCTCAACAGCAGAGTTTCAGCGGCTTGTTCGCGCCAAAATAGACGAAATTGCAGCGAGAGGGCGTCTGCCGATGATTGTAGGGGGAACGGGGCTTTATATTCAGTCTGTCATTTACGACTATGAGTTCGGTGAGAAAGAAAGCGATTCGTCCGTTCGTGACCGTTTGGAGCAAGAGGCTGAGGAAAGCGGAATAGACGCTTTATATGAACGTTTAAAGCAAATCGACCCTGCAGGTGCCGAAAAAATTCATATGAATAACAAGCGTCGTGTGATTCGAGCACTCGAGGTATATGAAACAACTGGTAAGCCTTTTAGTGAGCATATTGCCGAACAAGAACATACCCTTTTATATGATGTGGCGCTTGTAGGCTTAACGATGGATCGGGAACAACTATATGCCCGTATTAATGAGCGGGTAGATATCATGATGGAACAAGGACTCGTGAAAGAAGTAAAGGGATTGTACGAAAAGGGAATTCGTGATACGCAATCTATCCAGGCAATTGGTTACAAAGAGCTTTATCAGTATTTAGAGAATCGTTTAACATTAGAAGAAGCAGTAGAACAATTAAAGCAAAACTCAAGGCGGTATGCGAAACGTCAATTAACGTGGTTTCGCAACAAAATGCCTGTCGAATGGTTTGATATGAGCGATGGATTATCAGATGGGAAGTTCGATGAAATTTTTACATATATTGCAGGAAAGATTCGCTTTGGAGCGAATTAGTAGACGATAGAGAAAAAGAGGAGGCCGACCGAACAATGAAACAATCAATTAACATTCAAGATCAATTTTTAAATCAACTGCGCAGAGATAATGTATACGTAACAGTATTCTTACTTAACGGTTTTCAGTTAAGAGGATTAATTAAAGGATTTGATAACTTTACCGTGCTGTTAGAATCTGAAGGAAAGCAGCAGTTAATTTATAAACATGCGATTTCGACATTTGTGCCAACAAAAAACATTACTGTTGAATTAGAGTAGATGAAAATCAGGCTTATCAATCTTACATAGGCCACAAACATACAGACCCCGTCACGGAATTGGTTCACATTCATGACGGGGTCTCTTCTGTTTTGCACATTCCTATACATAACCATCATGACCTTCGTCATACAATGTAAGGATAATCTCTGATTGATTGTTCACTTCATGCAGTGAGCCGGTTAGAGAGCATCCGCGGCGACTTTCACCTGATGCATAAAAAGGTAGTGGGAGAATGAGAGGTGAATGCTTTTGGAACGGCCTATTACGTTGAAAAATAATGGACAGATTAACATCGTTCTTAACAATGAAACGAAAAAAGAGAAAAAACTATCCACCACTATTGTGTCACCCCCGCCAAAAAAAGAAGAGCCAATCCGGCATGCGGCTTTAAAAGAAATTGAACGAGAGCTAAGCGTACTTGTCGGACTTGAAGAAATGAAAAAGACAGTACGGGAGATTTATGCCTGGCTGTATGTAAATAAAAAAAGAGAAGAAGAAGGACTCAAAGCTGGAAAACAAGTACTTCATATGATGTTCAAAGGGAATCCTGGCACTGGAAAAACGACCGTGGCAAGGCTGCTCGGAAAATTATTTTATGATATGAATGTTCTTTCGAAAGGACATCTAATTGAGGCGGAGCGTGCAGATTTGGTCGGGGAATATATTGGGCATACTGCTCAAAAAACGCGGGACCTTGTCAAAAAAGCGTTAGGAGGTATTTTATTTATTGACGAAGCTTATTCCCTTGGCAGAGGAGGGGAAAAGGATTTCGGAAAAGAAGCCATCGATACGCTTGTGAAACATATGGAGGATAAAGGGAATGAATTCATTCTCATATTAGCTGGATATTCTCGGGAGATGGAGCAATTTTTATCGTTGAATCCTGGTCTTCAGTCGCGTTTTCCTCTTGTTATTGATTTTCCGGATTATACAGTTAACCAACTAATGGAAATAGGAGCGTTTATGTTGAAGGAACGGGAGTATACTTTATCGAAAGAAGCAGAATGGAAACTGCGCAATCATTTGACAATGGTGAAAAACCAAGCTCCTTTTACTTTCAGTAATGGGCGATACATTCGAAATATTATTGAAAAGGGAATTCGAGCTCAAGCGATGCGGTTGCTTATGAACGAAACATACAGGCGAGAAGATTTACTCGTATTAAAAAGTATTGATTTAGTATTGAGTGATTCATCTGGAAAAACGGGGTAAAAAAGAAGGGCAAGTTGGATGGGAAATTCCATGCAACTTGCCTGTTTTTCATGTAAACAACTCTCTATAGACAGCTGTTAAAGAGAGGTATGTCGTTTGCCTACGCGGAGAGATTTAATTGGTAAACTCCAATTGTACATATATGAACACATACGCAGTACGACGATGAGGATACAAAGTGAGTACAACTCAAGCGGTGACTTGGCAATGCCGAGTCCGACGGCCGCTCCAGCGATGATTGCCCACACCGCGTATATTTCGGCTTTCAAAACAGTGGGCTTTCTTCCTGCAAGAAGGTCACGGATAATACCGCCGCCGCTCCCTGTCAGGACAGCTGCTACGATGGCAGCACTTAATGGATGCCCCATCTTCACGGCAAACAGTGCTCCTTGAATCGCAAAAGCTGCCAGTCCGATGGCGTCAAAGAAGTTGCCCCATTTTTTCCAATGCTTTAATAAATTATTAGGAAACAAAAAGACCGCTGTCATGGCAAGGAGGGCAATTTGAAAAAGCATTTCCTGCTCCCAAAGTGCTGAAATGGGGACACCAATCAATAAATTTCGAATGGCCCCGCCGCCAAATGCGGTAACGATCCCGAGTATATATACTCCTAAAATGTCGTATTCCTCTTCCATCGCCACAATCGCTCCGCTGACTGCAAATGCAATCGTTCCAATGATGCTCAATACATCCCAAGTCATGGCTCATACCCCTTATGTTAAATAATAAATGTAAACCATTTCAAATTTTAAAGAGATTATGCATGAATTTCAATCTTTTTTTTTCGTAAAACCGTTGGACGAAGGGAATCGTTTGTGGAGAATTTACTCCCTTTTTGGTATGATAGGGATAGTTTGCGACTTTTACAGTAAAGGAAGGAATTTTATTTGGTCATTGAACTAAAACAAGAAAAAGAAACGGCCATTTTAGTAGGCTGTCAATTAAACAAGCTTGACGATTTGCGTTTTGAATATTCAATGGATGAACTGGCATCTTTAACGGAAACGGCCCAGGCAGAAGTACTTGTCCGGACGTCCCAAAAACGTGATCGAGTTCATCCTTCTACATATATCGGGAAAGGGAAGGTTGAAGAACTTGTCCATTTGGCACAGGAATTCGAGCCTGACCTTATTATTTTTAATGATGAATTGTCACCAAGCCAAATTAGAAACTTATCTAATCAGCTGGAAGCACGCATTATTGATCGTACACAGCTTATTTTGGATATTTTTGCCCAACGTGCACAAACGAAAGAAGGGAAGCTACAAGTCGAACTTGCTCAGCTTCAATATTTGCTTCCGCGATTAGTAGGGCAAGGAACTTCTCTTTCCCGTCTTGGAGCGGGAATTGGAACGAGAGGGCCGGGGGAGACAAAACTTGAAACGGACCGTCGTCACATTCGGAGTCGAATTGATGACATTAAACAACAGTTAAAAACAATCGTGCAGCACCGGGAACGTTACCGGGAGCGCCGTAAGCGAAATGCGGCTTTTCAAGTAGCGGTTGTCGGATATACAAACGCTGGGAAATCAACCTTATTCAATCGGTTAACGGCAGCAGGCATTTATGAAGAAAATCAGCTCTTTGCCACACTTGACCCAACGACAAGAAAATATGTGCTTCCGTGCGGTTATAATGTTCTGCTTACGGACACAGTTGGATTTATCCAAGACTTGCCAACGACTCTTGTTGCCGCTTTTCGTTCCACATTGGAAGAAGTAAGAGAAGCGGATTTTATTTTACATGTCGTTGACTCTGGTAATCCAGATTATTTTAATCACGAACAAACTGTCCACAAACTGTTGGAGGAGCTCGAAGTGTCTGGAACGCCGATGCTTACAGTTTATAACAAGCGAGATATTCAGCATCCGGATTTTATCCCCACTACGAATCAATCCTTGTCGATGAGTGCGTTGGATAGCTTAGATATTAAGAAGTTGGGTATGACAATTGAACATTATATGAAGCAGCATATGGAACGTTATGATGTCCTTCTTCCAGCAGGAGAAGGGAAATTAATTTCTGCCTTGAAGGCCGAAACCATCATTGATTTTATCGAATTCAATGAAGATCAGAACGTCTATGCATGCAAAGGGTACGTTGATATGAACCATCCGATTTTCTCGCAGCTAAGGGAGTATCATAACTAAAGGAGATAAAACATGTTCGACCAATTGAAAAATGGGGAAGCCATTGAAATCCTCAGTAAAGAAGTACAAACACAAATTCAAGATGTGCACAACAGCATTGACGCTGTAATTGAAGCGAATCAGTTTCGTGTACTGAAAAGTTTCCAGCAAAACAAGGTAAGCGATACGCATTTTACCCCTTCTACGGGATACGGGTATGACGATGCAGGACGCGACACCCTTGAGAAAGTATATGCGGATGTATTTGGCGCAGAGAGCTGTCTTGTGCGTCCACAAATCATTTCGGGAACGCATGCTATCGGGATTTCCTTGTTCGGAGTCCTGCGCCCAGGTGATGAATTATTATACATCACAGGCAAGCCGTACGATACTTTAGAAGAAATCGTTGGGATTCGAGGGTCTGGAAACGGCTCTTTGCGTGAATTTAATATCGGTTACCGCGCGATAGATCTGACGAAAGAAGGACGAGTCGACTTTGAAGCAGTGCGAGCAGCCATCCATGACCATACAAAAATGATTGGTATTCAGCGTTCAAAAGGATATGGTGTTCGTCCTTCCTACACAGTAGACGAGATTGCCGAGATGATTCAATTCGTTAAATCCATCAAACCAGATGTTGTCGTTTTTGTGGATAACTGCTACGGAGAGTTTGTTGAATTGAAGGAACCTACACATGTTGGGGCAGATTTAATGGCAGGCTCGCTTATTAAAAACCCAGGCGGTGGTTTGGCGAAAATCGGTGGATATATCGCGGGGAAAAAAGAGCTTGTGGAAGCATGCTCTTACCGTATGACAACACCTGGCATCGGGGCGGAAGCGGGGGCGACCCTTTATAGCCTGCAAGAAATGTATCAAGGCTTTTTCCTCGCGCCTCATGTCGTTGGCCAAGCGTTGAAAGGTGCGGTTTTTACATCCGCTATGCTTGAGCGAATTGGTTTAAGCACAGAGCCAAAATGGAATGATAAACGTACAGACTTAATTCAATCGGTTCAGTTTGATGATCGAGAGAAAATGGTGACATTTTGCCAGGCCATTCAATATGCTTCACCAGTTAACTCGCATGTTACCGCCTATCCAGCGTACATGCCTGGATATGAAGATGATGTCATTATGGCCGCTGGAACATTCATTCAAGGGGCCAGCCTTGAGCTGACAGCTGATGGACCGATTCGTCCACCGTATGTGGCATATGTTCAAGGGGGCTTGACTTATGCACACGTGAAAGTTGCTATCTGTTCGGCTATTGATCGTTTAATTGAACAGAAGCTGATTCAATTATAGTGATTGAATAAAAAATTCAGAAATATTATGTTAGAATTCCTAACATAATATTGACAGGAAACCTAACATGGAATAAAATGAAAATAAGTTAAGCGAAGGAGGGACAGAGATGGGTGACAATATTAGACGTAATATGCCGCTATTTCCAATTGGCATCGTCATGCAATTAACCGAGTTATCCGCCCGTCAGATTCGCTACTATGAAGAAAATGAACTGATTGCTCCGGCAAGAACGGAAGGGAACAGACGGTTATTTTCTTTCAATGATGTAGATAAACTATTAGAGATTAGAAATTTAATTGAGCAAGGCGTTAATTTGGCTGGCATTCGAAAAATCTTTCAAGTTCAAGAGGAAGAGGGAAAAATCATTCCGAATGAACCTGTAAAAGAAGATACAAAAGAATTGTCAGACGAAGAGCTTCGCAAGTTACTTCGTGCAGAATTGATGCAAGCAGGCCGCTTTAACCGAGCTGCTTTAAACCAAGGAGATATTTCTAGGTTTTTTCATTAAGATTTATGCATGCCCATATCGGTATGCTAATCAATATATTGATTCGAATAAGGGGAGGACAAAACGATGGCAAAGTACACAAAAGATGATATTGTGAAAATCGTTCAAGAGGAGAATGTAAAATACATTCGTCTTCAATTCACGGACATTTTAGGAACTATTAAGAACGTAGAAATTCCTGTAAGCCAATTAGAAAAAGCGCTAGACAACAAAATGATGTTTGACGGATCTTCTATTGAAGGCTTTGTACGTATTGAAGAGTCTGATATGTATTTATTCCCGGATCTTGACACATTCGTTATTTTCCCTTGGACTTCTGAAAAAGGAAAAGTAGCCCGCTTTATTTGTGACATCTACAATCCAGATGGCACACCATTTGAAGGAGATCCGCGTAATAACTTAAAGCGTGTGTTAAAAGAAATGGAAGCGTTAGGGTTCACAGACTTCAACTTAGGGCCAGAGCCAGAGTTTTTCTTATTTAAACTAGATGAAAAAGGTGAGCCGACGTTAGAGTTGAACGACAAAGGTGGCTACTTCGATTTAGCTCCTACAGACTTAGGAGAAAACTGCCGTCGTGATATCGTGTTAGAACTAGAAGAGATGGGCTTTGAAATTGAAGCATCTCACCATGAGGTAGCTCCTGGTCAGCACGAAATTGATTTTAAATATGCGAATGCGCTAAAAGCTTGTGACGATATTCAAACGTTTAAGCTTGTTGTAAAAACGATCGCTCGTAAGCACGGTTTACATGCGACGTTCATGCCAAAACCATTGTTCGGTGTAAACGGTTCGGGTATGCACTGCAACTTGTCTTTATTCACAAATGGCGTCAATGCTTTCTATGATACAAAAGGTGATCTAGAACTAAGCGAAACAGCGAAGCATTTCATTGCAGGGATTATTAAGCATGCAACGAGCTTCACAGCTGTTACAAACCCAACAGTTAACTCTTATAAACGTCTAGTACCAGGTTATGAGGCTCCTTGTTATGTTGCTTGGTCTGCACGTAACCGTAGTCCATTAATCCGTATCCCAGCTTCTCGTGGCTTAAGCACACGTGTTGAGGTACGTAGCGTTGATCCAGCGGCGAACCCGTACTTAGCGTTAGCTGTACTATTAGCAGCTGGCCTTGACGGAATCAAAAACAAATTGGCGGCTCCAAAGCCAGTTGACCGCAACATTTATGTAATGACAAAATCAGAGCGTGAAGCAGCGGGCATTGTTGACTTACCTGCTACATTAGCGGCTGCATTAGATAACTTAAAAGAGAGCGAAGTCATCGTATCGGCATTAGGCCAACACATTTTCGAGCACTTCGTAGAAGCAAAAGAAATCGAATGGGATATGTTCCGCACACAAGTTCATCCTTGGGAGCGCGAGCAGTACATGTCAATGTATTAATAGCTAAACCCCTTGACACCATTGGTGTTGAGGGGTTTTTATTTTAATGGGTTATTTATAAGTTAATACTACAAAGAATGGTCACCCCAGAAATACCCCATTTTTTTTATGGCTCTGCTATATTTGCTCTTACCTATTTCGATTTAAAATGGACTCTTGAACGTATCGAAGGTCCAGATAAAAAAGGGTTTGTTTTTTTATTTGAAATGCTTAGTAACGATTTCGGTAAAGTAGGATTACTCATCGCTGAGGGATTAATGGTTTTAGTTGGTGCAGTGATTATAGTGGCTGCTCTCGTTTATATGTTGCTTTCTCTTTAGCATTTACCTTTTCCATAACACTTTCTTGTTGATCGGGGGCACTACTTCAATAAGTGGTGCCGTTTTTTATTGAACAAACGGGGCGGGTTGTAAAAGGAAGAATTAATGTTAGCAACGAATTTTAAAATAAAAACTAGTATCCCATTAGCATTTAATATGTCTTTTATTCGCCTATTTTTAATATGGAGGTCTAATAAATGAGACTAGTTACATGGAATGCAGCAATGCGATTCAGAGATAAGATTGAAAAAATATTCCCTTTCACTGCAGATATTTTAGTAATTCCTGAATGTGAAGCACCTGAAAAATGGAGAGCAAGCAATCATCTACAAGTTATCAATCAGTTTCTTTGGTTCGGAGACAATCTAAACAAGGGAGTTGGAATAATTACATTAACTAATACCTATCAAATCGAACTTCATCCATCATATAATAAGGATTTTCGTTATATAATTCCTTTGATAATCTCTGGCAAACAGGACTTCATTTTGTTTGCAGTTTGGTCCCAAAATACCAAAAAGCAATATGAGAGTTACATAGGTCAAATATATTTAGCATTAAAATATTACGAATCTTTGCTAAAGAGGCCCTGTGTAATTGTAGGTGACTGGAATAGTAATAAGATTTTTGATCATATCAAAAGGGTTGGAACACACTCAGAGGTTGTTGAATTTCTTAAAAGTGTAGGTATTATGAGTGCTTACCATTATTATTTTAATGAAGAACATGGGCAAGAATCCATACCGACCTATTACTTTAGAAAAGAAAAGGCTAGACCTTTTCATATTGATTTTTTGTTTGCTTCAGAGACAATCCTTAAACAATTAAGCGTTTTTGAGGTAGGTTCATATGAAAAGTGGATTAAGTTCAGTGATCACATACCAATATTTACGGTATTTGATAAGTGAATCATTTGCAGATTTTGTTTGTATTTGCTTTAAATGGTAATAAAGGAAGTAATCTAAAAGATCCGCCTAATTTTCTGATAGCTTCTATCTTCTTCTAAAGGGGACTTGAGTTCAAGAATGAGTAGTAAAATGAATGATAGTGAACATAACTTTATTTGGTGGTGTTTAGCATAGACAAAATGAGTATTTATGAAGAACTGAAAGCTATAAAGGAAAGCTTGTATAATCCCTTTCCTTATAATGATACTGACAAAATACAAGATGATTTCAATAAGGAACTTTCCGAGGATGATTGCCTAACGGGTGACTTGAACACCTATTGGATGAACATTGCTGGAAGTCTAAGTTATGTCCTAAGTGGAATTTCAAAAAGAATTCCTCAAGGTCAGATAGACTGGCTTCATTTGTCCTTCTTTGATATTTTTCATCAATATCGCTTTTTGGAAGAAAAGTTAGAAGATTATCCAATATTTTATGAAGAATATATGAATCATGATGGATAGGCTACACTGAGTTGGACAGAAAACTTAAGGTCAAGTAGACTACAGATAATATACTTGAGGAGAATCTACGATGACTAAAAAAGCACGTCGAACATTTACAGATGAGTTTAAGCAACAAATTGTGCAGCTGTATCAAAGCGGTAAACCTAGAAAGGACATTATTCGTGAATATGACCTGACGCCGTCTTCCCTGGATAAGTGGGTGAGGCAAAGTGAGAATAATGGCTCCTTTAAAGAAAAAGATCAGTTAACGCCTGAACAAAAAGAATTAATTGAACTTCGTAAACGAAATAAGCAGTTAGAGATGGAGAACGATATTTTAAAGCAAGCCGCGCTGATACTAGGACAAAAGTAAATGTCATCAAGAATAATCAACATAAATACTCGATATCAGCAATGTGCAAAGTCCTACAATTACCTAGAAGCACGTACTATTATGAAGCCAAAGAAAGAGCAGCAGTGGATGATATCACGTCAGATGTGATCGAAATATTCCGCGCCAGCCGTCAAAATTATGGAACACGTAAAATTAAAATTGAATTAAAAAAACGGGGACTCATCGTGTCTAGACGGAGAATTGGGCGTATTATGCAAGAGCAGGGCCTTGTCTCTGCTTACACAGTAGCTCAGTTTAAGCCGCATGTAAAATCCTGTAATGAATCCGAACAGAAGAATGAACTAAACCGCGAGTTCCACCAGGAAGAAGTGCTGACAACGATCGTCAGCGATTTAACATACGTAAGAGTCAAACAAAAATGGCATTATGTATGTGTATTTGTCGATCTCTTTAATCGGGAAATTGTGGGGTACAGCGCCGGGCCAAATAAGGATGCGTTACTCGTCTATCGTGCGTTCGCCTCGATCAAAGCCGACCTTCGTAAAATCCAACTGTTTCATACGGATCGTGGGAATGAGTTTAAAAATAAGCTAATGGACGATGCATTAGAGACATTTAACATTCAACGTTCTTTAAGTATGAAAGGCTGCCCATATGACAATGCCGTCGCTGAAGCAACGTTTAAAATCATTAAAACAGAGTTTGTGAAAGGTCAACATTTTGAGAGTTTAGAAGAATTAACAAGGGAATTACATGACTATGTCCACTGGTTTAATCACATCCGAATTCACGGGACACTTGGTTATGTAAGTCCAATTAATTATAAACTTGAACACCTTAAAAAATCTGTCTAGTTTAGTGTTGACATACCATGAAAAAATACGAAATTTGTTATTAGATTATTTGTCTTATAACTAATCCTTTTTCAACAAACGGGTAGCTTGAGTTTAAGTTCAAGATTACGCCGGTAATCCCTTTTTATTGTGCTAACGGGAAGGATAATTGAATAGATAAAATGGGATTGCAAAACAAATCACAAGGCTAGTTAATGTTTAGAAAATTAATAACTATTATTGGGGTGCTGATAATGTTTGTTGAAAAACACGGATTGAGCAGAACAAAAATATATAAGGTTTGGAAATTTATGCGTGTCAAGTGGCGATATATGGATATGTCCTGAGTGGAAGGATGACCCTGTAGCATTTGTAACTTGGGCCAAACAAAATGGGGTTGTAAAGAAGGTTTACAATTAGTTAGAAAAGACAAGGAAGACGGGTATTATCCCGAAAACTGCGTTTTTCTTGAAAAAGAAGAGGCAAATAAAACTCATGGAATGAGACGGACAAGATTATATAATATTTGGACTCAAATGATTCAAAGATGCACAAATCAAAACCTAGATCACTATGAAAGATATGGTGGACGAGAAATCTCTGTATGTGATGAATGGACGAAGTTTGAAGTTTTTGCTGAATGGGCGATGAAAAATGGTTATAAAGAAGGTTTGTCTATTGATAGAATAAATGGAAATTACGAACCAAAAAACTGTAAATGGAGTACAGACCTTGAACAAGCAAGAAACAAAAGAACAAGTAGGTTTATAACAATTAATGGAGAATATAAAACTGTTGCAGAATGGGCGGAGATAAGTGGAGTCCCATATAAAACTCTACAAAGGCGAATTTATACTGGGTGCAATGAAGAAAATTTGTTGGCATCAATAGGGGATATCAGTATAATCTTCTTGAAATAAATAGTGTAAAAAAGACAATAAATGCGTGGGCAAAAGAAGCAAGAATGCCTTATTCAACTATTAAAAGAAGATATGAAAAAGGTATTAGAGGAAGTGAACTACTTGAAAAAGGAAGACGGAATAAAAAATACATAATGATCAATCATCTTTTGACTTATAAAATTTAAATTATGATTTTAAAAATCCAGCGTGGTGTTTGAGCTTTACTGCATTAACGGGTAGCGTGTCTCTAAATAATGGGAACGATTTTATCTTATTCGAACGGGGCAGTTTAGCTATACAGCAGCCCGCTAATAGTATATGGTCAAATAAGGTTATTGGAAAGTCGAGGAAAAGATTGAAAAAGAAATTTTTTGATTTATCTTTTGCTCTTTTTGCTTTAGTGGGGTGTATAAATAATAGTAAAACTAAAATGTGTACCCATAGAATAGTGGTAAATAAAAAACGGTGATCACAAAAAATGTGTCACCGTTTAAAAATTAAGACAAGATTGTTCTCATATATTCTTCATATTGCTTTACTTTTTCTTTACTAAGCTTTTTACTGATGTGTGAATATATGTCCGCTGTTACCTGAAGGCTTTTATGACCTAATCGTTCTTGGATGATTTTGAGGTCAAGATCGGCTTCCAGTGAAGTTACCGCATGAGTATGCCGAAGTCCATGAATTGGAATTTGTTCAATCTCTGCTTTTTCAAGGATTCGGGAAAAGGCATTGAATAGAGTTGATTTTGGCAAGAAATTTCCATCTTCTCTGGTGAACACTAAATTTAAATTCTGATGATAAGCTTTTCCTAGTTTTATCTTTTGTTTATTTTGCCAAGCTTTATGTTTTTTTAAGTCCTCTAAGAGTATCCCATCTATGTTAATCACTCTTTTCGAAGTGAAATTTTTAGTAGTACCAAAAATCTCACCTTTTCTTTTGGGTTGGAAATTTAATGATTTGTTAATATTAATAGTCGTATTTTTGAAATCTATATCATTCCATTGTAATGCAGCAGCTTCACCTTTTCTCATTCCTGTCAGCAATAAAGTCTTAAAGAAAATATAGTAGATAAAATTATCCGAATATGCTGTGTTTAAAAATTTTGGGATGTTTTCTGTTTCCATGTAACATAAATCTTCATCTTCATCTTTAACGTTTGATTTAACTTTTGCTTTAGAACAGGGGTTTTTTTCAATTTCGCCAATTTCCATAGCATAATTCATAGCGCTATTCATAGTGGAATGAATAATTTGATTTGTACGAAAAGTATAATTTTTTTCTCCTGATAAGGTCGAATATTTTTTTTCTGCTAAATAATTAAGGAACTTTTGATACAATTTTGGAGTTATATCTTGTAACATAATGTTTTGAAAATAAGGAAGGATATGATTATTGATGTTCCGCTCGTGTAACTCGAATGTATTATCTCTAATTTCACCTTTCATATATTCGTATAACCAAAACGATAAATGTGATTTTAATAAGGTAGGTGCTTTATCATTCCCTTCTAACAATTCTTTTTCACGTTCTTGTGCAGCAAGTCGTGCTTCTGGCTTTGTTTTAAACCCACGTTGTGATTTTTCTTTATACTTTTGAGTGATTGGATCTTTATATCGGATTCTGTATTCCCATTCTTCAGTTTTCCCTTTGTTTTTATCTTTTGTTTTTATGTGTTTTCTATATGTTATACCCAATTCATATACCCCCATTAAAAATTTAAATATTAAAAATATTGCTAATACTAAATTGCTTGATTGAATCGTTAATTAAAGTTTAAATTGCATTTTGGATTTGTCAAAAGAGAGTTTGGATTAATAGATTAATATTACTCTACTGACTATTAATTACTTTCTTTAAGCCAATTGAGTAAAAATTGCCGCGTTTCTGCTGGCGGAAAAAGCCATTTGCCCCCTTTTTTGAATTTAGGAAATTTAGGATCATAAAAAAATTCTTTTTTTATTGTGTTTAATGACATACATGTTCTACGTTGCAGCTCTTTTGTGTCCCAGAAAATCATCTCAGTATCAATTTCTTTCATTTTTTCTTCAAATTTTTTTATGCACATATCTCGAACTTCCTGCTCGTCAATTTGAATGTTAATCATAATTTCACCTCAAGTTGATAGTTATAAATTTAATAGGGGAAAATTCCTATATAAAAAGCTACTTTCTTATTGGGACTAGGTGTTCATATTACAGAGCGCCCTTGTCAATACAAAAAACCGCAGATAAATACAGACCTCATATGCATGAGGAATCTGTATTAACCTGCGGTTTTCGCTTGTTAGGTTAATTTATATTCTGAAATTGATTTTTAGTTGTTATTTAGAAATTTAGATTTCTTATATTCTTATTATATTCATACATTTTCATTTTGCAAGTGCTAAATAAAAATTGATTTTCAGTTGTAGAAGATTAAAAATGTAGATTATTCAAAAGTCAGTCGCTTAATATTCACATATCTATTTCTAGCTTTTGTACGTTTTAAAATTTCTACAATGTCGTATTCACTCAGGCCCATATCAGTCAATATCTATTCTGCGTTGTGTCTCTCGGACGAAAAAACTCATTCTTCCAGATAATCCTTAATAATCTTTCTGTCCAAATCCCTATTAATTTTTTAGAAATAAAGCAGCATTCCCTATCCCTCCACGGCAGCTGACGATTATCTGTTATATCTAACTCAAAGGTGTATTCTCCTTTTGAGTCAGAATTGACCGTTAAATTTCCTATTAAGCTGAAACCGTAATAAAACGGAAAAATTTGAGGTTTGAAAAATGGGTGTGCCATATATCTAAGCACTGTCTTTATTTTTTCCTTTGGCTTTGTTAAATTTCCTTATTGATTTTGGTTTAAAGAAAGGAACGCGATAAAACCGTGCCTTTTTTGTTCGTTCTTCAAATAACGCCCTCGTTAACACAATAAGAAAAATACAAGGTCCATCTTAGTTTCTTATATTATGTAGTTGAACAAGAAATTTTGGCTTATTAATAAATTATTATGATTTTTTGTATCATCATTAGTTTTGAATAAAATTAATTATTTCTACTAAGTCTCCTGCGGATGAAGCAGCGAAATCTAGTTGGGTCTGTTTGGTGCATAAATCATTTAAAATTTGCCTAAACGATAAAAGTTTTACCCCTTTTGAAGCAATGTAATCAAGTTCCCTTGGGTCCTTAACATTTCCATGTACAAAAAGGTAACGCCAGTTATCGTCAGGATTTAGTTGATTCCTTAGCTGCTGTTTTTTTTGAGCTGTAAATTTATTGGCTACCCATTGTTTGGCGCATGTTGCAATTTGTAGCTCGGTTCTCAATTTTGCACTAGTATTTGTCTTTACTCCTAATTCTGTCATAAGTTCATTAGTCAGTTTACTTATATAGCCTACTGGCCGAATGCTGACTTGCACTTCACAATGCACACAATCCCATCCATACTGCCCAAGATTTTTTATTGCCAGAATGTCAATTTCATCGATCTTATCTTTTATTCCTCTTATGGTGAAATAACCATTACGATTAAACCATTCCTCCACCAACGTTTCAGCTTGAAGTGCCACAAGACTTCCCCCTTATCTGACCTTATTCATACTTTATTTTAACTATATAAGTTGAATTTATCTTTTACAATCGAATGCACAATCGATCAATCACTTTTCTAGGTGAGTCATTTAACTCACGAATAAAGGCTTGCACATTTCTTCGAATCTCTTTAACAGAGGAATAAAAAAGGTTATTAATCACGTCTGATTTGATCCATTTCCATAATCCTTCAATGAGATTTAACTCAGGACTGTAAGGTGGTAAAAAGACCAATTCTAAACGATGTTGGTGGTTATGCAAAAAAGGTTCAATCAGCTTCGCATGATGAATACGGGCATTATCTAACACTATGACAATTTTCCCAGTCGGATAGTGTTTCAATACCTTTTGAAGAAAACGAAGAAACGCTTCGGCATCGTATCTTTCTTCTTCTACACAAAGCACATCTCCCGTTTCATAATTAAGTGTACCGATGAGTTTGACACCCTGGTGCTTTCCGTAAGTGGGAATGATTCGTTGCTTGCCTTTTAAAAACCATGTGTATTGAAGAGCTTGGTAATCTCGAATCATCGACTCATCTTGAAAGAGAAGATGGTCAATCTCCTCATTTAAGAGTTTTTTTATAGGCAGGAAACGTCTCTTCCACAAACTCTTTTTGTTTTAACGGGTCAGCTTTTGCCAGCGTATAAGTCGGTTTGGTATAACTAAGGCCTAAATCGTGTAAAAATCGAGAGACACCCCGAAGAGTATACGGTTGGTTCCATTCTTTCTCGATAAACGAAGCAATGATCTTTAGAGTCCAATTATACTTAGCTGGGAAGCCAACATCCACGGGAAGTTTGGTCGCGATCACTTGAGCCAATTCCTGTTCTTGTTCGGGTGTTAATTTGCGTGGCGCTCCAGGTGATTGTCCCATGGTTAAGCCATCTAGTCCCTTTTCTTCGTAGGCATTCACATAGTTATAGATGGTTTTTTCGGAACGCCCAATCATGGTTGTGATTTCTTTTTTAGAGTAGCCTTGTAAGTAAAAGTAAATCGCTTGATAACGTTCATACATTCGTTTATCTTTGGTCGTTTTCATCGCTGTAAGCAAGGTTGCGATTTCATGTTGACGTGAATGGGTCATCTAGTTCCTCTCCGTTCATTGGTAAGTGTTACCCTTATACTTCAACAGAGAGTGATTGTAATCCTTTAATTCAACTTATATATTAACCATAATCTAGTATATAATATAAAATTTCCTAAAAGGGAACTACTTGGGCATTTACATTATTCATAACAATTATCTCTTTCCTATTAAACAAATCTGCAAGATAGTTTAATAAGAAAAATTGAACTATCTTGCATAAAAATAAAAAACTATACAATATTTCTAATTTTTAATAATACATAGGTTGTTATAAACATACTGTCAATAACTCCATAAGGTAATTGCCATAAACATTCATTAGAAGCAGCAAGGTTTTTAACACTATCAGTAAAGAAATTATTTGTTATAAATAATCAAAATTCATTTTAACAAATTCCCGAAAAATCCATTTTAAATTCTTTAAATAACCAAATAATGAACGATATAGAAGATATGGAGAAATACTGGGTATTTAGAATTAATCACAATGTATAAGAAGCTCTTTTTATAAGATGAGCGCATTTGTTTAATTCTAAAAGTTTATAAATGTTATGCAGAAAAAGGTTGGAGATGGCATGAGTATTTCAATAAAAGAGTTTAATCAGTTAAAAGAAGAAAATAAAATGTTAAAAAAACAGATTAGCAAATTAAATAAAAGAGTAGAGAAATCTGTTAATAAGACAGAAATAGAGTATCTGTTAAATGTTCTAATTCCAGATGTAGAGGAAGAGTATGAATTAAATTATGAGGTTTTTATTGATCTTTGCTGTCCATACTTAGATTTTAAAGGGCTAATTAAAGTAATAACATCATTATTAAAAACAAATAGAAATGATTTAGCCTTCTTGTTTTCTCAAAAGTACATTTCTGAGAATTACATAAAAGATAATGAAATAAAGAAAGAAGAATTTCAACAGCTATTAAACGAATTTATTAGAGTGATTTTATCACAAGTAAATGTTCAGGGTAATCATTTAAAGCTTTTTTTTGAAATTATTTCTTTCAAAAGAGATCCGGCTTTTGTACCTGTTTATCAAGCTATTTTCAATAAATATACACACCAACTTACTAAATTTTGTTTTGCTGAACACACAGATTTTTGGCTATTAAAACTACTTTATAATGTTTGGAGTACAGATATTAAGTTGCTATCACAGTACTTTGAATTTTTAAATGGTCATTGGGATTTAATATATAACTGGATTTCTGAAGAGAGCCTTTTTATATGGGAGATTTTAGTGGAAGCTTCAGGAAATAACGTTTTTAAAGGAAAATTGGCTAAGAAAAGAGAGGATTATGATTATAAAATAAATGGGTTAAAGTTAAATGAAATACCTTATAAAGATAACGTTAATGATTATAAATCTAAATTTGATAATGATTTTACAAATGAATGGAGAACTGTTAGTGATTTAAGAAGTTATGGATATGAAGTAACTAATAAAACAGATGAGCAAAGAAGAGCAGCCTTAAATAAAGCACTAAAACATATGCCCGTTTCAAAGATTGTTAGCCATATTCAATGGCTCTTAAAAAATTCATATAGGAAACATAGACTTAGGGGGGACTATAGTAAATCAATTATTGCCTACGAGACTGATCTAGATTATTTGAAAAGTTATTTTAGTAGTTAAATGAGAGTGAAGGAGGGGCTTCAATCTGTTACAGGTTAAGATTCGTAATAGTCCTTCTTTATTAACATATTGAAGAAGGGAAGGTCGAACTTAATTTAACTTAAATTGAAAAGTTTAGGCTCAGACTACTAGGTAATATTCAATAGATAACATTCAACATTTTGAAATTAGAGATGAAGAACTATGGGGGAAAATTGGATTATAAAAATGACGGGATAACGTATGTTTTCTCAAAAAACTAGTTCAGATTATAAAAAGAGAGGAAAGAAACACAAAAACAGCTCAATATCTAACTAATTTAATGCTAGAGGGCAAATATGAAGAAATGGATTTTGTAATAAATAACCATAGAGGAAATAATAGTACTTTAAGAATCGTTAAACAACCTCAATATTCTGGGGAATTACCTAAAGAAAGAAAAGTCTATAAAGTAGAGAAAAGGGATAATAAAGAAAAAAGATCGATCAAGAATTTACATGGTCTAGATTTTCGCTATGCTGACCAATTTCGGTATGAGCATTACCCTAACTTTGGAAGTAAGAGACCCAAAAATGAATTACTAGGTGGTACAGGATCAAATATGTATCGTAAAAGATAACAGTATTCGAAACATAAAAAATAGTACCAGATAAAGAGCAACAAAAAAGAACTTAATTTTAAGTTTTTATGGCCGTGATTTGCCCGTAAGTATTAGGAGTTTGTTCCTTCATACTACCTATTACATGCGTTGCTTCAAATAAAGTCTTATCTTTGTTTATATTATAATAATGAGGTATAGATCAATGGATAATAACGGTAAATTATTACAACAAATTACAAGATTTGTTTCTAATAATCAGTTACTTGAAAGAATGGAAGCAAAGCTTAATGATTTTAACCCTTTTAAAGTTCTAAAGATTACACATCATGAAATACGTCATTCTAATATATTGGCATGGCTTTTGAATCCAAAAGAAAGTCACTTCTTTGGAGATTATTTTCTTAAAAAAATTATTAGTGAAATTCTCTGTGGAGACATAGTAAAAAGTAATCATAGTTTGCAGATTACAGATATTTTAGTTAATGATTTTAGTGATGCTGAGGTATATCGTGAGTGGAGAAATATAGATTTAGTTATATTTTCAAAGAAGAATGATTTAGTCATACTGATAGAGAATAAAGTGTATGCTGGACTCTCGAAAAATCAACTTGAAAAGTATCTAAACATAATTAAAGAGACTTATCCTTCTGTTAAACATATAATCCCTGTTTTTTTGACTATCGAAGGAGAAGATGCACCAAATGATGAGTATTATGGTTTGAGTCATTTCCAAATACTAGATGTACTAAAATTGGTGTTGGAAATATATAAAGATCGTTTAAGTACAAGAATTTACGACTTTATTTATTATTACATACAAACTCTGGAGGAACTTACAATGCAGGATGAACAATTAATTACTTTATGTAGGGATATATATAAACAACATAAAGACGCTATTGATGCAATTGTTAAATACGGTATGCTGTCAAATTCAAAGTTACATGAAATAATTGATGAAATGAAAAATAGTAAACTAAAAAGTATCATTGATAGTTCAAGTGAATCTAAATTTTTTAATAATGACAAAGAAATCTGGTTTATCCCAAGTTCTTTAAGTGAAAAACTCCCAACCCTCATAAGAAAATGGAAATCACCTTATCCAATTACATACTTCTTTGCTAAAGAAGAGAAGAAGTTAAGACTAATACTAGAGGTCGGTCCAATATCTGATAGTAATATACGAATAGAATTACTATCGAAATTAGCTGGACATGATAGTGGTCTTTTTACACCCTCCAAATCAGCTCTTACAAATATTAATGGTTCTTACACAAAAATACGAACTACTTCTGTAAATGTAAATGACTGGGATGATTCGGATCATTTAACAGAACGGATTATACATCTTCTTAATGAATTTAAATATGACCAAGTTTTACACGTATTGGAAAGTTTAGTTCCTAGTTTTGATGGTTTTAAATCTGTGAAAGAGATATGAATAAATGCCTAAAAAATTCCAAACGCTTTCGCAAAAAAATCCAAAATTAGTTTCTGAATGGCATCCGAATAAAAATACACCTATTACACCTAATGATGTTGCAGCTGGTTCTAATAATTTTGCATGGTGGCTTTGTAGTAAAGGGCATGAATGGAAAGCTAGAATTAATTCAAGAAACAGAGGAACCGGATGCCCTATATGTTTTGGTAGGTATCAAGAACCTTTAGCAATTACTCACCCGGATTTATCATTAGAATGGCATTCTTCGATGAGTGGTAAACTCACTCCAAATGATGTGACTGCAGGATCGACAAAAAAGGTATATTGGAAGTGTTCAAGATGTAATTATATATGGCAATCAACAATTTCAAATAGGAAACATGGGAACGGTTGTCCAAAGTGTGCGGGTAAAATAGTAACAAAAGAAAATTCTTTAGCATCTTTAAATCCCAAGGTATTAGAAGAATGGCATCCTATTAGAAATAAAAACCTAACACCAAATGATATACATGCTTATTCGGATAAAAAGGTTTGGTGGTTATGTAAATCTTGTAACTATGAATGGAGAACAACTCCAAATCATCGAACAAGTAGAAAAACAGGGTGCCCAAAATGCAATGAAAAGTATAATGTTTCTTTTGAAGAACTGGCTTTTGTCTATTTTTTTAAACAAATATTTAATGAGGTTAAGTTAAATTGCGAAATTAAAACTGAGGACAAAGATTTAAAAGTTGATTTATATGTTCCTAAATATAAATTAATTGTAGAGTACGATAGTGTGTACCATCATCGTCGTCGACTCCTAGTTGATACCGAAAAAAGTAACCAGTTAATCAAACATGGCTATATACTCATCAGAATGCGTGAACACGGATTATCAGAAATTTCTTTAAAAGGATTAACTAATATAACCTTCATAAATAAAAATAGAAAAAATCTTCAAATTGCAATAGTGGATTGTTTAAAATATATAAAAAAAGAAATAAACCTTTCGGGGAAAGAGGTAAATAGAATACAAGAAACTATACAAGAAATTAATATTGAAAAGCAGAGATTTAATATTCTTAGTCAGCTACCACCTATAGAGCAAAAGAACAATATAAAAGAGAATAGTGAACTTTTAACAAAACAATTTGATTTAGACAAGAATTTTCCCTTTAAACCTGAAAATTTTACTTTCGGTTCAAGCTTTAAACTTTGGTGGAAATGCGACAAAAATCATAGCTGGGAATCAGCGCCATCTACGAGAAAAAAGGGACATGGCTGCCCTGTCTGTGATGGACAAATAGCCTCCCGCAAAACATCTTTAGGGACAGTAAATAAGGAAATGGCAAATGAGTGGGATTATGATAAAAATAAAGACCTCACTCCATTTGAAATCCTCCCAAACTCTAATAAGAAAATTTGGTGGAAGTGTTTAAAAGGGCATTCTTATAAAGCTGCTCCCAATCATAGAAGTAGGGGTGAAGGTTGTCCATATTGCGTTGGAAAGAAGGTAAACACAGATAACTGCTTGGCTACCGTAAACCCTATTCTTGCCGCTCAATGGCACCCAATTAAAAATGGAGATCTAACACCAGAAAAAATAACGGCTGGGTCGTCAAAGAAAGTATGGTGGATTTGCGAACAAGGACATGAATGGCAAGCCCCTGTTTATAGTAGAAATGGAAGTAAAACTAAAAAGCCGACAGGATGTAAAAAGTGTTACCAACATGGTCGTCAAAGGAAAGAATCTGAATAACCAAACAGCTAATGAAATTCATTTATGAATAAATAAGGTCAAAAGTTAAGTCAATGCCTTCTAATTAGTTTTGGAAAGAGATCAAAGCAATCTCTGAATTTGTATTTCTTTGCATCCTGCCATATAGTTATGAAATAATTTAGACAAGTCATTACTAAAGGAAGAATACATTTAAATAAATTAGACGACGAAAAAATATACAATAGCAATATTTTAAATAATAGTGACTGGACAAAATAAAGCTATTATTAGAACAAATCTTTAGAGAAGGCTCTAAATATATGGTTAATAAAAAAGATATATAGAAAAAATTATGTGCGATTTGATGAATTGTTAATGATAGAAGGAAAATAAGGAACCAGTTGGGAATCTAGACACATCTTTTGTTTAGATTCCTTTTTAATACTAATTTATTAGAAGTACCTATAAATTTTGCTCCTATTTCCTAAATAATCGTCATCTAATACGCTTTTAATTAAAACTATCCAACGGGTTTTCCAAATTTCATTAATTTGATAAAATGGTAAAATTGGAACATTATGTTATATGCGGTTAAGAGGAGTGATTAACATTTCACAATTTCTATGTCATTTTTCATCGGAAACTAAAGATCAATATCTCATACTAGAATTGAATGAGGAAAAAGAACTGATTGAAAAATTACCGGATCACTATAGAAAATGCTATATAACGGATTTTGATTTAGAAGAAAGAGTTAAAAACTTCGGACCGGCAGAGAAAATATTAGAGAAACTTATTCCTGACCCCGGAAAGACAATGTCTGGTGAGTTTGCTGAAATACTTTCTTATCAAATAATAATTGATATGTATAAGGATTTTAATCTATTTGGACCAAAAAAATGGCTTTGGAAAGTAGATCGTAACGAACCAATGAAAAAAACAGATGTAATATTATTTGGGGTTAAAAATGGAGAAGAATCATCACTAGATGATATTGTTGTTTCTTCTGAAATAAAGTCAAAAGCTACTGTAGGAGATTTTCATCCTTTACAGGATGCTATTGATGGTTCTAAAGATGATTATGTCAAACGAATGGCAATTACACTATCATGGTTGGAAGAACAATACATAAGATTAAATGATTTACCTGCTTTAAATTCAATTAAGAGGTTTGTTAATGCAATTGAGCCTAATTATGGACCATTTAAAAAACATTATAAAGCAATAACTGTTATTGATAGTAATATGATTTTTGAAGAATTAGAGCGTGATATAGATTTTTCAGTAAAAGTATTAAAAAAAGAATGGAAAAAAATAAAAAAAGACTGTGAAGAGTTTGGAGCTTCTTATGACAGTGAAACAAGAAAGTTGTCGTTCAGGAATGTTAAAAGGGAAGACATCATTCAAAGTAATTGTAACAACAAAGAATATATTCTTTATCTTCATGATTTATACGACTTTAAGCTAGGTGATTATTCTGACGTAACAATAATATCAATAAAGAATTTAAAAGAACTGTATGAAAAAATCTATAAGAATATAGTAACGTCATATAAGGTGGTTGCAAATGAATAGTGTTCTGATTGATTGGATTAAAGATTCTAACTCTTGGAGAAATGCTAAAGAATTAGATGTCCTAGATAGACAAGAAAAAGAGTATGCATTCTTGAAACGATCAGATGATTATTATATCTCACTATTTAATAAAATATTTAAAGCGTTAACAACAAGTTCCTATACATCGGAAGAAAACCAACAAGAATTATTATTTATTGCAAAAGGTTTAGAAATATACTCAGCTCAAAGTACACGAGGAAATTTTTTTGGAGTAAATTATGCTGAAAATATACTATATGCATCATCTATTTACTACTTAACGGATTATTACACGACATCCGTAATATTAGCAAGAATGTTCGAAACAGAAGATTATGAATCTGAGATCGATCAATTTATTCACGCTTTTCTAATTGTAAATAGAAATTTTAGAAATCCATATATGGATATTTTCAATGCTTTTTTAGAATCAGGAAATCAAATACTATTAATTAATCTCATTAAATTAATTGATGAAAAATTAAAAACCTCGGATCCTTATAAATTTGCTCCACTATTATTAGCAAAAAAATTACTGGAAAAATTTAATGAAAATAATCTGTGGAATAGCTTAATTAGAGCAAATCCAGCTATTAACTGGAAAGATTTTATATTAGATAAGATAGATAATAATTGGGTATTATTCCCATCTCAAGAAGTTGCTTTGAAAAAAGGAATACTTGTCAAAGATAATTCCTTCTCACTCCAAATGCCAACGAGTTCCGGAAAGACTTCATTATGTGAAATTGTTATATATAATGAAATTGTTTATAACAAAAGAAAAGTGCTTTTATTAGCTCCTTATAGAGCCTTAGCGTCTGAATTAAAATATGCATTTACTACAAAATTTAAGAATCTTGGATTAACAGTTAAAACTATATATGGAGGGCATACACCTACAAGAGAAGAAAAAGCAGAAATTGATAATGTTGACTTATTAATATGTACACCAGAGAAGTTTATGGCTATAGAGAATCATATTCCAAATCTTCACAACACATTTTCCACGGTAATTTGTGATGAGGGACATTTACTTGACGATGAACATAGAGGCTTAAATTATGAACTTTTACTAGCAAAATTTAAAAATAGTGATAGTTTACCCGATAAAAAATACATTTACCTTTCAGCAATAATCCCAAATTTAGAAACAATAAATGCTTGGCTGGGAGGAAATGAAGATTCACTTGTTAGATCGAATTATAGACCAACTGACTTGTCATATGGTTTTTTAATTGAACAGGGCAACAATGAAAATAAAGCTTTCGATTTAGAAATATACTCAAAAAAAAATGAACTAATTAATTTCACTATAAACAACATGCTTAGTGTAAAAAAAGACTATAAGTATAAAAATACTTTGACGGGTAGGATAAACACATACAGATATAAAACATTTAAAACAAAGGCTGTTTCAGTCGCTCTGCGTTCGTTAAATAACGGGTCTGTTGCACTATTTACTCCCCAGAAAGGTGATAGTGGTGTTAAAGGATTGGCTGAAGAGTTGATTAACCAAATAAACCTGCTTAATTTTCCTAAGCCTGTAGACTTTTCTAGAAAGGAAGAATTGTTAGATCTAATCGCATATTTTGAACAGGTTTTCGGGCAAGATTATATTTTAACAAAGTCAATTATGAATGGTTTCGTCTTTCATCATGGTGATTTACCACAGTTTGTTCGCGAATTAATAGAAAATTGCTTTAGAGAAAAAATAATATCTTTAATCATTTGTACAAACACACTAGCTGAAGGAGTTAACCTACCAATCAAGACCCTAGTGTTACATACAATTAAAAGATTCAATTACTCATCAGAAAGAATGGAAACAATTAGAAAAAGGGATATAAAAAATATCATTGGGCGAGCTGGCAGGGCTGGTCAAGAAACAGAAGGAATTGTTATCTCAGTAAATCCAAATGAGTATAGTTACATCAAAGAAGTAATATCAGAGGAAGAAATTGAACCGGTTAAGGGGTACCTATATAAAATAATCAATGATATTACTAACGAACTGAAAGAAGAAAGATTATTAATTACAAATGACCTTATTAACCAGCAGGATGAAGAATTTAAAAGGTTAATAGACTCAATTGATAAATCTATAATAGATTCTCTATATGAAGAAACAATCCCTGATAACATTGATAATATACTTCAAAATTTAATCAGTAAAACTTACAGCTACTTCCAATCAGATAACAATAATAAACTAACACTTGAGCATATTTTTAAGTTAAGAGGAGCAGCTCTGAATCCATATTTAAAAAGAAATGAAATTAATACATTAAAAGAAAGTGATACAACTGCACGGATTTATGAAGATATTAAAAGTGCTATCAATATACAGGATGATTTTTGGCAAAGTGTTTCCGTTCCATTTTCTGAAGATTCTTTGGGTTACCTGCTGGATATCATCTTTTCTTTAAGCCATCTACAGTATGATTTTGAACAATTCCATGAAAAAAATGATATTAAGCTTACAAAAGAACTAATAGCAGAGATTATTCAAAACTGGGTTGAAGGCGAATGGTATCAAAAAATCTCGAATCAAACAAAATTTGAAGTTCATGACATTCTAAGGATAATTTTATTTATTAATTCTAATATTTACCCTGTAATATCAAAAATAATCACAATTGTTAAGGGTGAATTACAAAAACATGGAATATCTATTAGTAAAGATCTTGAAGATATAGCTCTCTATCTTCAGCATGGTATTAACAGTCGTGTACACCTTAATCTAATAGAGTTAGGTTTCACTGAAAGAATGAGTACGCTATCTATCGGTGACTGGATTTACAATAATTTTAAAAGTTTAAATTTAAATGATAAAGATATTATTGAAATGGTTATTAAAGAAAATAAAGTAGAAATGATAGAATTCCTTGAGCATACTGTTCCAAACATTTCTTTAAACGCTTTTACATCAAATTTAAAAAACATATAATCTTATAATATGAGAAAACATCTTAAAATTGTAATTTCATTCCAAAATAGTGTGGAAATTACCATTATGACATTCTAATTAATTTGATGGAAATCAATATAGTATTTTGAGTGTGAAAAGTTGTTTATCATGTAAAAAAGAAAATGCTAAATCAAAGTGGTAAACAATTTTGACTTTTGTTATTGTTTCGGTTATTCTCCAATTTTTGTTTTGTAAATAAATACAAGTAATTAATGAATGTTATAGTAAATTCTAATTAGCAGTAACTACTGAAGGGCTAATAATGTGGAATGACTTAAATCATTGGTTGGAATATGCGGTAAAACACGAGCCTATAATTTTCCTGAAGAATTCTTCCTTTAAACCCTTGCAATATGAATTGCAAATTCGAAAGGTCTTTGAAGCACATAATATTCATGAAAATACAGAAGAAATAGCTACATTTGCAAAACCAGATGTGAAAGAGCTTACACCCTATAAGTTATTAAACCCGATTATAATACAACAATATAATGATATTTATAAGAATAACGAATCAATGGCTCTTCGAAGAGCATATTTAGAAAAGTTCTGCTCTTTCATTTATTTTATATCAGTAGTGGCTGAGTTTAATAAAGAAGAGCAAATAGAAATAGACAAATTTGTTGATAAAGATGAGGAAGGAAGTATTAAAAGTAATTGTAAAGTTAATTGTTACGGGGATTCAGTTTTAATAGAAAAGATTGTCTATGTCGGAAAAACTATGGATTTAAATAAGAGATTCGCAGGCGGTCATAAAGCTACTCAGTGTTTAAATGACCCAAAGTGGAACATATGTAAGGAGAAACGTATTTATGTTGCAACAGTAGAATTAAACGAGTCAACCGGACTTGCTACCCAAGCGTTACCTTTGGAAGCTTTGCAACCAGCAGAACTTATTGATGACATCCTTTCTTTTCTTGAATCTTTAATGATAGTTTATTTTAAAACTCAGGAATATTATAATTCATCAAGTACAAAACTTAAAAAGCCAGCTAATTTCACTAATTGGCCAAATATAATATGTGAAAAAATAAACGTCAATTTTGGTTTAGATAACTTGAAATCTCCAGTATTTGAAGATGGTTTTGAATTGGAAACGGATAAAGGTGGTAATTATGTGATTAAGAAGCTTTAATATTACTCAGGGGCTTTAACAACCTTATATTTATTTACTGTCAAGAAGTGAGGCAGAAAAAGAGTGCGAAAATAGCCATTATCGCACTCTTTTTTTAATAAGGTATAATAACTTCAAGGGAGAATTATCTATCATAGAAAAATCCACATGATTATTGGTAATAGTTCCAAAATGAAGAAATCACCTCCTGTTAGGTCTTAGCGTAGTGGATGAATTGTATTTGTTCTTACCAATAATTAGGATTTAGGGAAAATGCATATGCTTTCTTACGAAGAAGAAATTAAGATAAAAGGTAAAATTGAAATTATCAAAAACTTAATTAAATTGCGTGTTTCATTTGAAATAATTAAAGAAGCAGCAAACATAGCTGAAAGTATTCTTACAAAAGTAATTGAAGAATGTAAAGAAGACTAACTCCTTATGTCGTCCGTTTAACCGCTTATACAAGGTGCTTTTTAAATAGTTGTTAATAAAGAAATGACCTAGTAACGATATATTTAAATGAAAGGGAGTTTTTTTATGATTTCAGGATTAGAGCAAAGTCTTACTAAAATTCGAGACAATACAATAGCTGTTATAAGAATGCTACTAACTGGGAAGTCTGTCGAAGAAATTGCAACAACACTAGAGCTGCCTTTGAAAGAGATAAAAGAAATAAAAGAGAAATTTGAGTCAGGACGATGAGGTGTTTCAATTGAATGAAACGTTTAAACAAATCGAGGAAAATATCCAAAAGCGCACGATGATCGATCTGATTACTAAATTTATCAGTGAAAAGAAAAAAGATGTTCCAGAACAGTTAGAGGTATTACGTGATATAGAATCATTTGTTAAACACAATCCTTCATTAGACGCACTAGATCAAGTATATCAACAAATGATGATTAAAGGAAAAACATTTGAAACTGTATGTAATCAACGGTTGTAAAATACTCAATAACAACGGTTTTAAATTCCCCAAAAATAACAGATAATCGTTTCGAAACAAACATCAAAGATGGAGTTGAAGAAACGATGCTGAAGATTGGGGAGTTTTTTATGATTAGAGAATTATTTCAGAAAGGGTGGACGAAAACAGCCATTGCAGAAGCAACAGGCTTCGATCGTAAAACAATCAGCAAATATCTAAAAAGCAATCAGTTGCCGAAACGCAAGGAAACTGATAAGCATAAAGAGAGTAAGCTGGAACCTTATAAGCCCTACATCCTTCAACGAGTTAAAGAAGGAACAACCAACTGTGTTGTACTGTTAGAGGAGATTCAAGCGATGGGTTACGAGGGAAAGATGACGATTCTAAGAGATTTTGTTCGTCCTCTTCGTCAACAACCAAAGAAACAGGCAACCTTACGGTTCGAAACACCACCAGGGAAACAAGCACAAATGGATTGGGCGTACGTAGGAAAATACTTAGTCAATGGCAAACTACAAGACATTTATGCATTTGTCATGATCTTAGGCTATTCTCGAATGAAGTATGTAGAGTTTACGGCCAACATGAATCTCGAAACTTTAATGAAGTGTCATATGAATGCTTTCTCTTATTTTAACGGGATACCAGAACAAATTCTCTACGACAATATGAAGACCGTTGTTATCAAGCATAGTCCTATAGAAATCCGTTTTAACCGCAAGTTTGAGGATTTCTTAGCCTACTATGGGATTGTACCAAAAGCATGTCGCCCTAAGCGTCCACAGACAAAAGGAAAAGTAGAGAGAACCATTAAGTATTTGAAAGACAACTTCTTTCAGCGAAAACATGAACCAACTTTATATGCATTGAATGAAGATGTACGTATATGGTTGGATCAAATAGCTAACAAGAAAATCAATCAGACTACTAATGAGTCACCCTTTCAACGATTTGAGCAGGAACAGAAGTTCCTGCAGGTATGGGAAGTGAAGCCTCTATTTCCCACTTCACATTGGGAGACCAGAGAAGTCAGTCGGGACTGTGTGGTGTCGTATCGCGGAAAAAAGTATTCAGTTCCTTACCGTTACGCTGGTCAAATGGTCAAAGTTAAAGAAACACTCGACCACCATCTAGAGATTTACGATGAACAGGAATGCATCGCAAAACATCCAGTTCTCACCGGCAAAGCAACTACTCATATTCGAATGGAACATTATGATGGGTTACATACAAAAGAAAAAGGGCAGAAAGCGAAGAGCGTTGAAGGTTTGGCGACCGACGGTCTTCACTCTCATACCCCATCTCCAAGTGTAGAAAAACGTCCTCTCGCTGCTTACGCAGCACTGGAAGAAGGTGAATCTGTATGATAAACGAACTCTTATTAGAACGTTTAAAGAAGCTCGGCTGGCATTATACAGCCAACCAACTTGATAGCTTACTAGAAGACGCTTCTAAGGATAATGTATCATATTCTGAGTTTCTTCACACTATCGTTTTACATGAAACGGAGCAGCAGGATTCTGATCAACTAGAAAAGCGAATGAAACGGGCAAAGCTCCCTTACACTAAAACGATTCATGATTTTGATTTTACGTTTCAGCCGAGCTTAAGTGAGAAAAGAGTCAAAGAAACTCTGACATGTCGTTTTATCGCCAATGGTGAAAATCGCATTTTATTAGGTCCTCCAGGCGTAGGAAAAACTCACTTAGCCATCTCTTTTGTGGTTGAAGCTATTACACAAGGATATACAGCATTATTTTTGTCAGCTGATGACTTAGTAACCCAGTGCCGCAAGGCCCATGATAAAGGGACACTCCAACAACTCGTAAACCGTTGGAGTCGTCCAGATGTATTGGTTGTGGATGAAGTTGGTTATTTTCCTTTTGATGAACTAACAGCCAATGTTTTCTTCCAAGTCGTTTCAAAGCGATATGAACAAGGAGCGATGATTTTAACATCCAATAAATCGTATCTTGAATGGGGAAAGGTTTTTGGTGACGATGTATTAGCAACGGCCATTTTGGATCGTCTCTTACACCACGCGATTACCTTCAACATTAAGGGTGATTCCTACCGTTTAAGAGAAAAGAAAAAAGCAGGAATTTATCCTGCCCAAGTAACCACTTAACCGTTCATAATGGGGAATTTCATTTCGTTGAAACTGAGGAAAACTAAATCGTTGTTGACACTGTACAAAAATTCATTAAAAATATTCTTCGTTGAAAATGGCTTCTCTTTACTATATTAGCTGTTTCGTCTTTCACCGTCATTAAAAAAGGAGGGAATACATATGGATTTGATAGAGAATTCATTATAATCTCTCCCTTCTCTAAATTAAGATGTTTTTATTATGCATTTGGATCTGCTTAACAAGAATAAATTAAATTTCATTGGTTATTTCGGCATAGCACAAGAGAAAATAAATTAGCTGGATGCATTATTGGTTGAATTATCTGATTATTATTATTATTATTATGTGAAACTTTTGATTTTTTGAGGAAAGGAAAAAATATGAGAGATACAAGACGAATCAAGCGGATTTTAACATTATTGGAGAAAATATGGGAACATCAGCCTGATGTTCGATTTAACCAACTGGTCTCAAATTTACAAAATCTCTATTCTCAACAAAACAGCAACTATGGAAGAAGGAAAGTATTCAAACAAGATGGTTACAATTATGCTGAATCGAGTTACCTTGACTTGTTTTATCTTGAAGATGATAATTGGGAGAAGTTTTTAGAGAACTTTTGGTTAAACATGGAGTTAGAAATTCAGAAGAATATTGAAGAAATAACTCCAGCAATCATCAACGAGGTTATTGACTTGTTTTGTGAGGCTGGTATCGAACCTGAAAGTCTAACTAATCAGTTTAAAGAAGGTATTAAATCATTTCTTATTAAAGAAAGTAAATTGCTTAATGTTGAAGCAATTTTAAAAATAATAAAAAACTTTTCACATGAAAGCCGGCGAGAACTATTTGAAAAAATTCAAAAACTTTATTGACCACTTTTAGTAAATTGCAAAAATAATAATATTTTCATTTATGAAAATCAGTGGCAGGGAACAAAAGTATAAAATGTATAGGACTAATCTTTAAATATATATAAGTACTATTAGGTATCGAATATAAAAGACTGTATCGATAATTACTAAGTAATCATTGATACAGCTATATTTTGCAATTAAAAAATGTCGTTTATGGCAGCATATTTTCCGCCGCCAATTCTATTGGCGGCGGACAGACTACCTACAAAATAGAAAGAAACCACTTTGCTCTAAAGGTTAAAGTGATTTCTTTAAATAATTACTAAAAAGTATGTTTTTTGTTCAGTCTTCAAAAGGTTTCCCGTATATTGCCTTACGTTTGTATACAACTTCACCGATTTTCTCTTTTCCATTTACCATAGCAATTGCCTTTACACTCGCAACAGGCACACCAATCTTATATGCCTCCTTGTCGGAAAGCTTTTTTAATTTACTTGTATCAATAAATCTGGTCAATTAGAAACACCTCCCAAAAGAGAAGTTATTATTTTCTCATCGCGGTAGCCGGATTACATCGGAGCGATTTGGGACCAGTATACAGCTAACGAACACAAATGGGAACTTTGGGATGAAATGTCGCTCCTTCTATAAAATAAAGAAAGAGATCGATTGCTTTTGCGTTTATTGTATAGTTGCGACTTAAATCATTTTGTAGAACAGAACTGTTACCATATAAAAGTGTTGAAGATTTGAAAAAGATTATGGAAAATAAACTAATTAATAAAAAACAATAAGAAGTTAACACTCGTCTAAATCTTTACTTGAAAGCAGGCCTCACTTATCATCAGCATGCTTTCTAACGTTATATATTATTAAGCTTTATCATATTATCTAATTCTGTAAAAACTATCCATCCTTGTAGCATCAATATAAATAAATGGTTAGAAAAGGAGTCTTCAAATTTTAATATTCTATTAATATCACCCCATCCGTTTAAGACCGTTTTGCAGATTTCATCTTCCGTGAAACTATTTATCTTCTTTTTATCTATAAGATAGTAGCAGGCCAAAAGAATCCAAACTTCATTCTCATCAATTTTACTTTCTGCATATTCAATGAAAATACGCTCATTGGCTTTAAAATAATCTTTTGGATTCCTCGACAAAGTGTCAATCTGTACTTTTCTTTCAATTAGCTCTGTAACAAAATGTGTGTATTCAATAAATTTAACCGATTGATCAAATGGATAAGCAGGTATGTTTACGTATCGTTCTGGAAAAATCTCTCGATTATAAGCATTCCTCACTTCATTCATATTCTAATCCAACTCGAACCGTTGTATATTACCTTTCGTATACACCTGTTTAGCATTCGATTCTCCCCGCTTCTTTTCGTTCTCGAAATTTAAAACATCGTATTTTGTGCAATCCTTTTTCTCGTTAAAATTTAAATGTAAATCACATACAATATAGCCACGAGCCTCCAGAATAGAAGTTAACTCTTGTATTAATTGCGAATTGAATTGGCTATATTCATTATTTTCTTCCGTAGCATTTTCATCAGTCACTGTATAAACGTTTATACCAACTGTGCCAAAGGATTTCACTTTGTTCTTCATTCAGGTACACCCAAAAGATCTTTTGTCTCCCTTATGCTCAATATAAACGAAGCACCATCTACCAATGCTTGCTTATAAATTAATTGGCTATGAATATCAATTAATTTAAAAAACGCTAATTTCAATTGGTCACAATTATTTATATCAATTTCTAATCTAACGAGGTTCTTATTAAGTTCGTTATAAAAGCTTTTCATGATTTTATTATCCTGACTTAGTAAGATTTCAACTTGATTATATGTAAAATCTTCTAGAGCAGAATCAGAATCCATCAACCTTAAAAAGTCACCTAATTTATTCCTTTCAATATGTGAAAATATATCTGCCAGTGCTAGTTTGTAAATCAAGTGATATTGAGTGTCCATTAAGTCAAAAATCACGAGTTTTAATTCTTCACGATCTTCTTTTTTTATACCTAATTTCTCGATGCTACAGTCTAACTCTGTACTAAATTCTTGTATTAATGAGTTTTCTTGATTCATCAGGATGTCTTCAATTCGATTAAAAGTAAATTCCTGTAGAGCTGAATTAAGATTCATCAGACAATAACCTCCTCAAAAATAACGATATCGAATATTTTTATTCGATATCGTTATTTTACACTGAGTTTGATTGCTTGTAAAATGAGAAAACGATAAACTAACCATATAACAACATAAGAAGGAATAAAAAGATGATTAATAAGAAAGTCGGAGAATTAATTCGGCACATAAGAAAAAAACATAATGTCTCGATGATAGAGCTAGCAAATTCTATACAAATTTCTCAACCACGATTATCACGTATTGAAAACGGAGAACAGGATATACCGATAAGTGTAATAGAGGCATTTTGTAACCACTTTGATATATCATTAGGTACTTTTATGAAGTTATTAGAGTACAATGACTCAAAGAAACTTCTTATTGACGAGCAACTCAGGCTAATTATAGATACGTTGAATGATGAGCAAAAAAAAGCTATGTACATGTTTATATCTTCATTGCGTAAATGAATTTGTTCATATTACCGTAGCCCCAGTTAATGTTCGGGGCTTTTTTGCATGCGAACTAAATCATATTACCTTTTTATGTAATCTGTAAACTGATATAATTAAATCTAATTATAGAATCCCTAAAAATCGAGATTTATGCACCGTAGCAAGGAGTGATTGAGGCTGAATGATGGAATACTCCGCTGGATTTACAAGCGAGGGATGGTTTCAAAATGAAATGAATACTGTTCTTCAACTTAAATTGGGAGGATTTTCTCGAAATGAAATATTGAAAGAAATTTTAGAGAAAAATTCATTTCAAATGCGAAGCGAGTTAGGGATTAAAAAAAGGTTTCAAATGGTTTATCGTCGCTCTGAAACATTTAATCCAGAATTGGCAAGCTTCTATATAAACGGTTCCCGATTAGACCAAAAATCTCTACTATTATACAGTTTTTTAAAAACTTATCGTTTTCCAAGTGAGTTTTTCATGGAAGTGATTTTGTACAATTATGGTCAGGGTAAAACAAGTATGCAGGGGATTGATATAGATTTCTTTATCGAACGCAAAGAAAACGAATCTGAAAAAGTAGCTGGGTGGCGACCTGAGACAAAGAAAAGGCTGCGCAGCCTCCATTATCATGTTTTTTAGAGAGAGCGGATTAATACAGGAAATAGACCCGGTAACATATGAGGTTACTCCATTACATATGAGTGCAAAGTTAAAAGAATATGCAAATGAGAAGGATAAACTGCTATATATTTTGAGTGAATTAAAGTAGGTGAAAAGATGAGCCAAACTTACGAGCGTCTGAAACAAATGGAAAAAAGAATAGATGAAGAAGGATTTACAACACCAACAGGGATAGGTAGTGAAATCCCACATTATGTTTTTGATTACCCAGCGGAAGATGAATTAACTGTTCGTACATATATTGATGGACTGATGAAAAGAACTTCCCTCAACATTAAAGAGATGCACCTATTTCGCTTTCTTTTGAGTCTCTTTGAAGATGATTTAGAGGAACTCATTGAGATAAGCGAAGAAGGGGGCTATGACGAATTAGTTCATGCACTACAGACTGTACTTGAGGACCAAGATGTGATTGTCGAAGCATTTGTTGAGCAAGCAGAAGAAGCAGAATTAATCTTTATTACAGGAGTCGGCAATGCCCATCCGCTTCTGCGATCCAGTCAGCTACTCAAAAAATTATCAAACCATGCCTTTCGCAAACCGGTTATTTTGTGTTATCCCGGTCACTTTACTGGATTGGAGTTAAGGCTTTTTGGCATCTTGCATAACGAAGATCAATACCAGTTGTCGCGGATTTCATAAAGGGGGGAAAGAAATGCAAGTAAAAGATATATTTAAAAAGGATATATTCCGACCTATTAATGGTGTTGTCCAAGCAGGACAGCTTGACCATGATACGATTAAAAATGAGCTTGAAGAATACGTAATGACCGAAGAAGTGACTGAGTACTTCCAAAAGTTCTATGAAAACTATACAGCTGTCTATAAGCAACCAACAAAAGACATCGGTGTGTGGATTTCAGGATTCTTCGGATCTGGTAAATCTCACTTCTTGAAAATTTTATCCTATCTACTAAATAGCAAGGCCATAGATGGCAGAAAGCCTTATGAGTATTTTATCGAGAAAACCAATGATCAGCAGCTATTGTCTATGATGAGAGAGGTAGACAATAAAGACTCTGATGCGCTTCTTTTCAATATCGATTCCATGTCCGCATCAGGCGCTGCAAACAAGGAGCGCATCGTAGAAGTATTCCTTCGTGTGTTCAACCGGCATTTGGGCTACTCAGATACCCTTTGGCTTGCCGATATGGAACGCCAGCTCGATGAAGAAGGCAAATATGATGAGTTTAAACAAATAGTACAGCGGTTATTTGATACAAATTGGGAAGAATTCCGCTTAAAGGCTGTTATCCGTCGTAAGAAAATTGTCCAAGCTCTTGTAGAGACTGGTTACGACGAAGAAACGGCAAACAGCTTTTTTGAAATCAGCAAAAATACATTCAGTATGACATCAGAAAAGTTATCACAACTAATTGCGGATTATTGCCGCAGTCGTGGGAAAGAATATCGCCTTATCTTCCTAGTAGACGAAGTTGGCCAATATATTGGTACTGATGTTAACTTGATGCTCAACCTGCAGACTGTTGTCGAAGATATCGGGGGAGCGACTATGGGGCAGGCTTGGGTCATTGTTACGTCTCAAGAAAAGATTAAAGCGGTGGCGAACATTCATAGCACAAATGATTTTTCAAAAATCCAAGGCCGATTTGCTACTCGGATTAACTTATCGAGTGCTAATACAGATGAGGTTATTAAGCGCCGTATTTTAGAAAAAACAGATGCAGCCCATAAAACATTAAAGATGACATATGAACCAATTGAACAGCTCGTACGGAATCGGCTATCATTCGATCAGAACTCAACACAACTGCGTTCAGGCTATCGGACAGCAGAAGAGTTCTCTGCTCTTTATCCATTTGTACCGTATCAAGTAGATCTGCTGCAAAAGGTATTCAATAAAATCCGAATTCATGGTGAAGGTGGAACCAGCTTAGCGCACGGAGAACGTTCTTTGTTAAAAGCTTTCCAAGAAGCCGCAAAGCTCAATGCGGATGAACAAATCGGAAATCTAGTTACGTTGGCCGAATTCTTTCCATCCATCCGAAACTTCTTGGAAACATCTATTACTAGAACCATTAGTCGTGCCGAAGACCGAGCTCGTAATGATGAAGGTCTTACAGTAGAGGATATTGCTGTATTGAAGGTGCTTTACCTGATTAAAGGTATTGATGAAATTAAAGCAACACCTAACAATATTGCCATTCTCCTATTAGAGACTATCCATGACGACCAAACAGATCTCCACATTAAAGAGTCGCTAAATCGTTTAGAGCAGGCCATGTTCATTGAAAAACATGCGGATGGTACCTATTCCTTCTTATCTGACGAGGAGCAGGAAATTAATAAAGAAATCCGAAGTGTAGAGGTAAGTCCAGTTAAGGTGAAAGAGCAGCTTGGAGACCTATTCTTTACAAAGATGTATCCAAAAACAAAGTATGACTACAGAAAAGATACACCGCCTTTTGATTTTAATAAGCGATTTGATAACTATGCCAAAGGGAATATGACGCATCCATTAACTTTTCAAGTCTTCTCTGTGGCGATGTCTGACATGGAAGCTGCTTTAAAGGCAAATTCTGGTCAATTGGTCATTTGTCTTGATGAAGAGCTTGTTGCAGAAGCGGAAGCTGCTATTAAGTACTCTGAACAGGTGCAGCGCTATGTAAACTTAAAACGTAACAATAGTACGACACAAGCGCAACATCGCATTTACGATGCAAAGCTCTCAGCTGTTGATGAGTTTGAGCAAAAAGCGGAAGAGTTGCTGAGAAAGGCTTGTGAAAAAGCCCGCTTCTTCGTTCAAGGGCAAGAGCGTATTTTTAAAGGTTCCTTTGAAACACAAACAAATAGTGCCTTTGATATGTTAATTGCCAACACATATAAGTATCTCGATTATGTTGATGAGCCGATTACCTTTAAAACATACAAGGAAAGTTGGAAGCGTCTTGCAGAACATGGGATTGGAAACGACCTTCTGCAAATGACCGGGAACCGTAAGGCGTATGATGAGCTAAAAGACTACTTTGAAGAAGTGGCTCGGATGCATGAAAAACCTTCATTAAAGGCCATTATTGAGAAGTACAATGCTGTGCCATATGGGTGGAGTGAATACGATGTCATCGGTTTGCTATTGGTTCTGATGAACGGGGGAAAGGTAAATCTTCATTCAGGAGAAGACCGCTTGACACCAACAAACGCGCAATTCTATGACAAACTTGCACGTGTTTCTGAAAGAGATAAAATCCGTGTTATACCGGAAATTGAAGTGGATCCAAAGATACGGAGAGAATTTGCCTCTCTCGTACGAGAATTCTTTGGCCGACAGGATATTGGAGAGACGTATCAGGACTTCGCAAATGTCATTGAGGCAGAGTTGAAGGATCGTTTTGAAGAATCGCTTGATATAATTCGTTCGAAGCGTCGGAACGCACGTTCACACGATTATCCGTATCCGGGAGAACGGGAAATTAACTCCCTTTCTATGGGATTACAGAAGCTCCTACAAATTCGTGACGCAGAGCAGATGGTGACCGAGTTTATCAATGCAGAGGATGACATTGACAGTTGGCTTGAAGTAATTGAAAAACTTACCGGCTTTTATAATAAAACCCCAATTGCTGTATTTGATGAGACGGTAAGTATCTTAGAGAAATATCAACGTGATCTGGCTCTTATTCAGAACACAGACGTTCATATGATTAAAAAACAGATTACAGATATTCTAACGAAAGAAGAACCGTATCGTGATATTCCGCGCTTGCCACAGCTAAAGGATCAACTTGAGGAAAAAATTAAGACAGAAGTGAGCGAACAAAAGCGCGCTATCCAAGTACAGGTGCAGCAAGCTGAGAGCAGGCTGGCCGAGCTAAAGGATTACTATCAAAGTATGCCGTCTATTGTGGACTATATTGAAACAGAACACCATACTTTTAATCAAATAAAAGATCGAATTGAAGACGAAATAAGTATCGTAACCATTCGTGCTTTGCTGCAGCAATTGAGTGAACATACAACAAGAATTCAAAGAAGAGCTAAAGAATTGGAAGCGGAGATTGTTACTCCACCAGTTATCGGTCCCGGTCCCGATAAACCACCTGTCATAGTTCGAGAGAAGAAACCTAAAGTGATTAAATCAAACGATTTATACGAGATGTTCTTTAATGGTCGGAGCAAAATTGAGACACAACAAGACTTAGATAATGCGATTGAACAATTGCGTGCGGCATTACTTCGAGAGTTGAAAGACCATACGTTAGAAATTGACTAAACAAAGTTTGAGAGCAGGTCTTTTCTGGCCTGTTCCCTCATTACTTGATGTAGAAGGAGCAGAAGTATGAATAAGACGGAGTTGAAAAACTTTGCTGTTTCTGCTCGTAGAGACTTACTTGAAAAAGTCGCATTACGAGCAAAAATCTTTGGCATTGATGAAAACAATAGTTTACATATAGATGAACAGTTTGGACAGCTTGTTATTAACGGAAACACATACCCATTGCAAATGCGTTCAGCCTTTCAGTCGTTAGTAAATCAGGTGAAGACTAAGGGATATGAGCAACTTATTGAAGAAGTGGCTTATACGTGGTTTAACCGTATTATTGCAATTCGTTATATGGAAGTTCATGACTACCTTCCTGAACGAGTAAACGTGTTGTCTAGCAGTACCGGGAAAGTAGAGCCTGATATCTTATCGCAGTTTGAAACAATGGATTTGAACATTGATACGGCTGCAATTAAGGACTTAGTAAGACAAGGGGAGGCTGAACAAGCTTTCCGAAAGTTGTTCATTGCACAATGTAATGCATTAAACCCGATTTTGCCTTTTATGTTTGAAAAAATTAACGATTACACTGAACTGCTGCTACCTGATTTTTTGTTGGATCGTGAATCAGTGATTAGTAAGTTAGTTAATAATGAAGAACTTACAGCAAGCTTCTCAGAAGTTGAAGTAATTGGATGGCTATATCAATTCTATAACTCTGAGCCAAAAGATAGAGTGTTTGCAAATTTAAAAAAGAATAAAAAGATTGAGAAATATGATATACCAGCTGCTACTCAGCTTTTTACTCCGAAATGGATTGTACAGTACATGGTTGAGAATTCATTAGGACAACTTTGGTTAGAATCCAATCCAGATTCACCTCTCAAGCAATCTATGAGGTATTATATCGAGCCTGCAGAGCAAGATGAAGATGTAATGCGGAAGCTAGAAGAAATTCGTTATAAGAACGTGAACCTTGAAGATATTACAATTATTGACCCTTGTGTTGGTTCCGGGCATATCCTTGTTTATGCGTTTGATTTATTGCATCAAATGTATGAAGAAGTAGGATATTCAAGTGGAGATATCCCTCAGCTTATTCTAGAAAAGAATTTATATGGTCTCGATATTGATGAGCGAGCAGTACAGTTAGCATCATTTGCATTAATGATGAAAGCAAGAGAGAAATCACGACGCGTCTTCCGAAGAAAAATTAAATTAAACATTTTTACTGTAAAGGAATCTAATGCCTTAGAAAAGGAAGGTATCGTAGACCTAATCGGAAAAGACGAAAAAGAAAGAAAAGAGATAAAATTAATTTTAGATACATTTGTTAATGCTAAAAACTTCGGCTCCATTTTACAACTCCCAGAATTGCCGTATGATATGTATCTAAGAAGATTAGATGAAATGGGAGAAGAACAATTAACAGTTGAAACATATAAGGCTTATAATGATTTGTTTGTTTTTAAAGAATTATTAGAGCAAGCTGCAGTAATGTCTGCCAAATATGACATCTCGTTGACAAATCCGCCATATATGGGTGCTAAAGGTATGAATTCTCCTTTGTTGAAATTTGTAAAGGATTCTTATCCGAACTCTAAAACAGATTTATTCGGAGCATTTATAGAGCGTTGTAACAGTTTTACAAAAGAAAATGGGTTTGTAACACATATTACAATGCATTCATGGATGTTCCTATCATCTTTTGAACAATTAAGATTAAATCTATTAAGAGATAATACATTCTACTCCATCTTACATCTAGGTATGGAAGCATTTGAAGGAATAATTGGAAAAGTTGTTCAGACAGTAGCAGTCGTATTAAGAAATTATAATCTTCCTTCTTATAATTTCAAGAGTGTACGCTTAGTAGATTTCTACGACTCATTAAGGTGGGAAAAAGAAAAACAGTTTTTTAACCCTAAAAACACTTTTATTTATCCGGGATTAAAGTACTTGACAGATATTCCGGGTGCACCCATTGCGTATTGGGCAACTGAAAAAATAAGATCGCAGTTTATAGACTTGACTTCACTAGGAGAAATTGCTGATGTGAAAAAAGGAATGGATACAGGGGAAAATGATTTATTTGTGCGTTATTGGCATGAAGTAAACCACAGGGATCTTTCCTTAGACTTTAATATTGAAAACATCAAGAAATATAAATGGTTTCCATATGCAAAAGGTGGAAAGGCCAGAAAATGGTATGGGAATGCTGAAAACATAGTCTATTGGGCAGACAATGGGGAACAAATTAAAAATCATCAAAAATCCACTATTAGAAATGAGGATTATAATTTTAAGGAGTGCATAACGTGGACTGATTTTAGTTCTAATTATTTATCCGCACGCTATTTACCTAAAGGTTATCTTCGTGACAATAGGGGACCCGGAATCTTTGTCTCAAATAAATATCTTTACCCACTTTTGGGTCTACTTTGTAGTAATGCCACACTAGCATTTCAAGATGTTATTAACCCAACTATTTGCTTTCAAGTTGGAAATGTAAAAAGCATTCCAGTATCTTCTGCTTTGCTAATGGATGAAGCCATTAATTATCTAAATCCAAAGGTTAAAGATTGTATTTCTATTTCTAAAGAGGACTGGGATTCTTTTGAAACATCATGGGATTTCAGGCAGCATCCGCTTCTTCAATATAGGGACAAGAGTTATTTATCTAACGCTTATAATTTATTAGAATCGCATATCGAAAAACTATTTTTCCAATTAAAAATACTTGAGGAAGAGATAAACGAATATATTATGAGTTTATACTCCTTAGAAGGAGAGATACCTTCAGAAGTTCCTGATGAAAGAATCACTATTAGTAAAATTAGTCGAACTAGTAGTGCAAAAACACTACTATCGTACTTTATTGGTTGTATTGCCGGACGCTATTCTCTAGATGTTGAAGGATTAACCTATGCAGGTGGTAAATGGGATGATTCAAAATATAAAACGTTCATTCCTAATAAATATGGATTAATTCAACTAACTGACGAACATTATTTTGAAGATGATATTATTGCTCGTTTACGTGAGTTTTTAACAGTCACATTCTCAGAGGAAACAGTAGAGGAAAACTTACAGTGGCTAGCTGAGTCTCTTGAGTTGAAACGAAACGAAACAGCGGAAGAGCGTTTACGCCGTTATTTCTTAGACGAGTTTTTCAAAGATCATTGCCAAGTGTACCAGAAGCGACCTATTTACTGGCTGGTTGATTCCGGTAAGCAAAAAGGGTTGCGTACTCTTATTTACATGCACCGTTACCAGCTAGATACAATGGCAACAATCCGTTTCGAGCATCTGCAAGAAATCCAAGCGAAGTATAACAATGAAATCGCAGTGGTGGATTTACGCATCGTGAATCCCAACTTGAGCGCAACCGAGAAGCGTGATTTAGAAAAGCGTAAAACAGCTTATCAAAAGCGTTTGGAAGAATTGCTTGAGTTTGATAAGAAGTTGGCTGAGTACGCGAATGCCCAAATTTCTATCGACTTGGATAATGGAGTAAAAATAAACTATGCTAAGTTTGATAAGGTTCTTGCAAAGATAAAATAATATGTAGCAGGTAGCCTGCAGTGTCGATTATACAGACTGTACGGTTAGTAGACTTGTCATGCCCCACACAATAGGGTGCATGGCAGGTCTTTTTTGTTCACTCGGCAAATGAATTTACATTTGGTAAAATGTAAACATGCCTTATTTGGAATTTAAAAGGTTAAAGTAACTGAGGTGTAAACATGAATGTCATTGAAATGCTCCGCGAGCGGGTTCGCGAGGAAATGAACAAAAAGCCGCGTGCTATTGTTTTTTGGTATGATTCGTCTTCACAGGAAACTGCAGAGTCCCTACAGGAAGCTTTGGTAGATGAACATATACTTGTACGTGAGTTGACGAAGAATAACTTCTTTAAATTAAAAATTGAAATTGAAATTGAGTGTCCTACAGAGTCATATGTGCTATATGCGCCGTTTGCTCGTCCAGCAGATGATGAGAATTTCCTGCTAGACATTTTAGCATATGGCTCTGAGTTTAAAGCCGATCAGATTGCAATATGGGCAGAACAGTTGGACGTGAAGGATGTGATTTTACGATCGATAGTCAATCGTTATCCGGTCTTCTTCAACAGCAAAGAACGTAGAGAGAAGCTAAGAAAGGTTATTACTCATTCGCCAAAGGAGGAAGAAATCGAACAAGGAATTCTTGCTGTATTAGCGGGATCTCCATTGGCCAATGTGTCACTTATTACAAAGCACCTGCTAATCGAAGGTTTAGAAGAGAACAATAACGATATATATATAAAAATTAGCAGGTTATTTTCCATAGAGCGCATGTGGGAACTAATTGAGCAATATTTTGGGATACGTCTCACAGAAGAACAACGGACATTGCGTCGGCTAATAGACCATCTCTTATATGCTCATTTTTCAAGGGATGCTGCTACTGAAATTAAATCATTGAGTGATAAATATCCAACTGTTCGTGCAAATGTTTGCGCTCTGTTCATTGATGATTGGATTCATAGTAAACCTAGCGAGGTTGAAGTATTGGAGACATACATAAAAGAGAGTGAACGTACACTTGAGCTGAGGTATCACCTGCAAGACAAGTCCGCCGAGCAGTTCGATAAAGTCACTACCTTCCCGGTCATTGATGTGTTGCTGATTGAAAAAGTAATAGCTGAACTGCAGCATCAAACGACTAACTTAGCAGCGTGGAAAGACCGAATTCTATATAGACTGGATACATATTGGGGACAAACCTCTCATATCGCTCATCTGTATCGGACTCTGTTCGAAGCAGTACGCTTAACAAACTTTAAGACATATATAAAGCAATACGACAGTCGTACTGAGCTATATGGACAATATACAGAAAAGCTTTATCTCATCGACCAAGCGTATCGTCGGTTTATGCAAATATATTCAGAGCTTGAACACAAGGAAAACATACAGCAACTAGCAGATTTGCTTACAAACTGGTATGAGAATGTGTACTTACGGAAGATGGCGGATGAAACAAATTATGCTCTAACTAACGGAATGCAGACGAGAATTCCTTTGCAGCGGAATTTCTTTAAGCAAACCATTCAGCCTATTTTAGAAAAGGAGTCAACGAGGGTGTTTGTGATTATTTCTGATGCTCTTCGATATGAGATTGGTTCTGAGCTATGTGAAAGGCTGAATGAACGGGTAAATGGGGAAGCAAGCATTTCTCCATTAGCCGCAAGCTTGCCAACATATACACAATTAGGAATGGCTTCTTTGTTGCCGCATCGGACATTAACTATAGGTGAGAATAAAACCATTTACGCGGATGGAGAAGCGACGAATGGCACAGCAAATAGGACGAAGATTTTACAGAAAGCACATCCAGACGCAGTAGCGTATCGCTTAGAGGAATTTATGGATTGGTCCCGTACGGATGCAGAAGAAAGGTTTAAAGGTAAGCGACTTGTTTACTTTTATCATGACGTGATTGATGCCACTGGTGATTCCCGTAAATCTGAGCGAGAAACATACGCAGCAGCGGAGAAAGCTATTCGTGCGTTGGATTTTGCTGTTGACCGTTTGTCTCGCCTGCAGGCAAAGCGTATTTTTATTACAGCGGATCATGGATTCTTATTCCAATATCCGCGAATAGAAGCAGATGTTAAAATTGAAGCTGCAAAGGGCCATATTGTTGATGGTAATCGCCGTTTTGCAATTGGACAAGGATTGTCTGTTCCAGAAGGTGCGATACAGCTAGAGGAGAAACAATCACCTTTGATTGATACAGACATTGTATTGGCAAAGGGATTAAATCGCTTTACTGGAGGCGGTGGCCTTCAGTTTGTTCATGGAGGTGCTATGCCGCAGGAAGCAGTCATTCCATTGATTGATTATCGCCGTACAGAAAGGGCTGAGCTAGTCGATGTAAGTATAGCAATGTTAGAGAAGGTTATAACAAACTACCGTGTTCCTGTCACCTTCTATCAAGAAGAGAGCATCTCTAGTGAGTACTTACCTCGTCAGATAAAAGCTACTTTCTATATAGGGCAAGAGCGGATCTCCAATGAAGTAACGTATACATTCAACCTAACAGGTGAAAATCATAAACGTACAGAGCAGCTTGTCTTTACTTTAGCTGAAATGTATTATCCAATGGGGCAAACTTGTACATTAAGAATAGAAACAGTTTCCGAGAAGAAAAGCGAATTGTATAAGGAAGAAACATTTACGATTCGGATGTATGAAGCATTGTACTAATAACTTAAAACCTGCCTTGCAGTAAGCTCGGCAGGTTTTTCAAGATATAGGAGGCTTTAAAGGGTGTTAAAGGTTGGAGAAATTATAAAAGGCCCATTTTGGCCTGAGATTGTGGAGATTAAGAATTGTGAGCTGATAGATGACGATCTTTATTTAGTGGAGTCCATCGGCAGGCATACAAGCAAGTACTATGATCGATACCTAGAGCATTTTCAATTAGAACAGCTGGAAAAGATACAGCAAGAGGATACACAATTTGATCCAGAGCGGCTCCAGCATTATTTACAATATCATGTGCTAAAGGCAGAAGAACGTTATTCTCAATCGCGGGCAAAAGGGAATAAAAAAATCATTCCGCTGCCTCATCAAATAGAGGCGGTATACAGCCGAATGCTTCAGTCGCCGCAAGTGAGATTTTTATTGGCTGACGATCCCGGTGCAGGTAAAACAATCATGTCCGGAATGCTTATTCGAGAGCTGTTAGCAAGGCAGAGCGCGGAACGAATCCTTATTCTCGTTCCACCACTTGTACTAAAGCAGTGGCAGGAGGAATTAAAAGAGAAATTTGGTGAAGATTTCACAATCGTTACCCGCAGTTTATTGAATAGCTCTAATGAAGTGAATCCGTTTGAAAGCTATGACCGAGTTATTGCTTCAGTCTACTGGGCATCGAGGGAGGAGATTAAATCACTTATTTTAAAATCGCATTTTGATCTTGTTATTGTGGATGAGGCTCATAAGATGGCAGCCTACACCCATGGAGTAAAGAAAAGAAAGATTCAGAGGACAAAGATGTATCAGCTTGGTGAAGCGCTGTTGCGTCATACAGAGCATTGCTTACTGCTTACAGCAACCCCCCATAAGGGTGACAAAGAGAACTTCCGCCATCTGATGAGCCTAGTGGACCATGACATTTTTTCCCGCCTTAATACAGGGGAGTCCATGTATGAAAAGAGTAATCCTTTTGTCATTCGCCGATTGAAGGAGTCTATGGTTAACTTTGACGGAACGCCTCTCTTTCCTAAGCGTACGACAAAAACTATCTCATTTGAACTGAGTATAGAAGAGCAAGAACTATATGAAGAAGTTACAGCTTATGTAAGAGAACACTTTAACAGAGCTAAGATAAATAATAAACCGAATGTAGCATTTGCTATGATGATTCTGCAGCGACGACTAAGTTCTTCCCTAGATGCCATTTATCTCTCACTTGTACGCAGAAAAGACCGCCTTGAGGCACTGCTACACAATCAACAGCAAATTCAGCAAGTTGATATTGATGATTTTGAAGACTTAGCAGCTGATGAACAAGAAGAGCTTGAGGCGCAGTTGGAGGGAGAGGTCGAAACCCTTGATTTACATGAACTACAACTTGAAATAGACGTATTGTCGCGTTTAATAGACAAGGCAGCCTCTATCCGCCAGCAGGATGTTGAACGGAAGTATGTAGAGCTAGAGCGTACACTTTTCGGACCTAGCGGATTACTGGCTAAAGGAGAAAAGATTCTAATCTTTACTGAGTCTAAGGATACGTTGTATTACCTTGAGAAGAAGTTGCTTGCTCATGTTTCTGAAGTGGCGAAAATTGTAGGTGATTTCTCGATGGATCAACGACGGATTGAGGTTGAAAAGTTTCGTAACGATTTACAGATTATGCTGGCGACAGATGCGGGTGGAGAGTCTATCAACCTACAATTCTGTAACCAGATGATTAATTACGACATACCTTGGAACCCAAATCGCTTAGAGCAGCGGATGGGACGTATTCACCGTATCGGGCAGAAGAATGAGGTATTTATCTTCAATTTAGTCGCATCCAATACGCGTGAAGGCGATGTACTTATTCGTCTTCTTGAGAAAATGGAACAAATGCGTACAGACTTAGGGCAGGAACTTGTATACGACTTCATCGGTGAAGTGTTGAAAGAGCACGGTGTAGATTTATCTGATCTCATGGAGCAAGCTGTTAGTGGTCGTGAGCATTTAGATGAGTTAATAGATCGGATGGAGAAGACGCTATCAGAGGAACATAAGCGATTGTTGGAATTGGCAAAACAAGAGCGGATGGATGAGCAGAGTTTTGATTTACCGGGTATGCGGAGAGCCTATCAGGAACTATCAATTAACAGTTTGCCAGCCAGAGTATACGGAGAGTTTGTTGTAAAGCAGTTTGAGGAAACTAGAATCCGTCTGCATCTGTCCGCTGATGGTTCTTTAGGGCGTATTGACCGCTTGCCAAAAAACATCCGGGAGCTAGCAAAGAAACGTCGCTTCGTGTTAAAAACAGATGAGTCCATTCGCTTTGCTTTAAAACAGGAGAAAGAGACAGAAGAAACTCCTTTGCTGCAAAACGATCATCCACTATACAAACTAGCGATTGAGTTAGGTGGAAGGGAAGTACAGCAGGTATCTATTCCAGTTTGTCATGTTGTTGCAAATGTTAGTGAGTCAATTACTGTTGAATTAAATCAAGTGAGTGTAGTGGATGGTACGGGAAGAGAGCTAGAACAATCTTTTATGCTGCTTGGGAAGCGTAAATCTGGAGAGTGGATTCAAGTGGATCCTTATATCCTCTTTCAAGATGACTTGGAAGTCACAGACTCAAATGGTATAGAAGACCCTTCTTTTAAAAGACAAGCTATATTACAAGCACGCAAATTGCTCCAAGAAGTGCAGATGAAAAGAAACGATTACTTAAATAAAAAAAGTGTTTATTTAAGAAAATCATTTGATGAACAAATGACTACTCTTCAAAGTCGCCTTCTTCAGTATGAGCAAAACAATATTGATAATAAAAATAGTGCTTTGATTAATCAAACCTATACTCAGATTGAGGATTTAGAAGAACGTAGCCGAGAGCGATTAGATGACATTGAGCGTGAACGAAGTATTCAATTGCAGCCGATAAAGAGAATTGCTCAACTTACACTTGAACCAGCGGGATTCAACTCAAGTCGGGTAATTCCAGATGATGTAATGAAAAGAGTAAAAGAATACGAATACAGAAACGGCAGATTAAATATACAGAAGCGAAAAGCGTTTGGACTTGTTGATTTTACGAGTGAAGCTGCATGTGGTGAAACACGTTTTATCATCGTGACAGATTCTTTGTCAGAACTTTTAAGAAGCATTTGTTATGATGATTATTTGTTGATTGAACAATTTGTATATATTTATGTTTTAGAAACTGGAGAAGTACGAGAAGAAATACAATTAGGGAAAACGAATAAAATTTTATAAAAGATTAAAAGAAAGCTCCTAGTTATTTGATAAACTCTAGGAGCTTTTTAGTTCAATTATTACGTTCAAATAAATATTTTTTAGCTAGTGAATCTCCCAGAAAAATTGCACGAATTATTACTCATTCATTACTATATAGTTTCTAGTTTTCGAATTTTTTACTTAAATACTTTCTTATAGTTACTGCATTTGTTTTCAGTAGGTCTATGAACGGATTCACATGTACAATTGGTTACCCTTGAATATACACATTTGTTGTACATAGGCTTAAATATTTTTATAAACTGTTGATTATCCTCTTCACAAGAATACAATCCCCAATTTGATATCCGCTATTTTAATCTAAAACAAATCTAAAACAGCTCATAGATATGTTTAAGTCCAATCTAGTCGTAAATTTAACTAAAAGTAATTTGATACTAAACTTAAAAAGGAATAAAAGCAAAGCTATAATATTTTAAAACCAATATTAAACTAAATTAATAGAAAGGATATCATTGCTTTGGAACAAGATAAACAAGAAATTACTATTACCAAAAAATCTACAATGGGAGACGTACTTCATGCGCTTAATTTAGGCGTTACCGTTGAACGAATTTCTCAACAAAGCGGAGTGGAAAAAAGAATTCTAAGTGAAAAAATTTATAACGCTGGTATTGAGGAAGAGAAGTCCGGTAAATACATTGCAATTTCTGAGGTCGCTCTAGGTAAACTTCTAGGAAGTAAAATATATAATGTCCGAAATAAACTGGAGAAAAAGAAAGGTAGTAAAGAACAAATGACAAGTAATAATTTAGAACAATTGAATTCAGATATTCGAAAATTTATGTTAGCTGATAGAGAAAAGGCTAAACAATACACACCATCTAAGGAAGTTTGGCAACAAATAAAGAACCTACAGAAATATCTTTTCAATGTCCAGCAAGATTGGTTAATTGATGCTCTTATTAATGTTGCATTGAATTCAATAAAACTTCCAGATGACGCATTCAAAGATAAGCGCAACTGTTAAGTAAACAAAAGGGGAATCGGTAAGGGAAGGAAAAAAACTAAAAAAATAATAGAAAATTAGTACAGTAAAAGGAATAAGTGTACTAATTTCCTGTTTGCCATGACGGATAGTTAGTGTTATTCTTATTGAAAATATAGAATTTAATAGTTGAAAAAGGGAAAACCCCAAAGTTGAACGTCTTTAAAAGGCGTATTTAACTTTGGGTTTTTTTATTTTTAATCAGTTTTAAATAAAAGGAGTGTAATAAATTGTTAATTAGAGAACTACTTCAACAACAAAACAAACTTAATCTTCTTAATACGACCTCTCTTCGTCTTATTCCTGTGTTAGCAGAGAAATCAGATTTAGATGGACTTCTTGAATTTTCTGTAGATGAAATTAAAGAATTAGGATACATGACACCTAAATTAGTTCCAGCAGCAATTGAGGGTCTAATCAACATCGGATGGATCCGCAAAGGTCACGATGGAAAAATATATAGCCTATACACATGTCATACGTCAGCTGAAAACAAAGGTTTTTATTATATCAACCTTTATAAGTTATTTAAAAAGGGTGTATTTAAGTCTATGTACAAACGTAGAATTAATCTGTTGTATTACATCTTAACCTCTAAAATTCCGGGTACATGGCATTCTATTGCAGTAGAGCGATTATATAAGAACAAAACACTTGCCGGTAAGTTAGCCATTCAATCTTTTGATGATTTTGATGATTTAATGAACAATTTCATTCCGCTGATTGAAGCAGGAATCATCGAAATTAGATTAGGCAAAGGACCAACAACTCTTACTAGTAAAACGGCCAATCTCAAAGAGCAAATTTACACTTTTTGCGGAAAAAATAATCAAACCACACGCAAAAAACGGATGCGTGGCGAAAAAGACGGCCACATCCTGCACATCCGTGTAGCGGATGAAGTATTAAAAGATAAAACAACGATTTTTGATATTGACCGTCGTTCTACATTGAGAGATTTAGAACAGATTGCTGCTCAATATGATTACTCTTTAGATGTATTTTCCCAAGATGCACTTGAGGAAATTCATATGGTAAAGCATAAGATTTATAAAGAATTTGGAAATGTAGGAATTACTATTTACCGTGAATCTCTTCAATCATTCTTTGAGTACAGCAGTCATTCTTTCGCTCGATTAATGAATAATGTGGAATTTGGCAGAGTGATTAAAAATCACTATGTGGTTCCGCGTATTCAATTTGAACTTACAAATTCAATCCAGCAATTAGAGAATCAACAAACATTATCTAAAACAGAGGCTTTCCTTCGTTATTTTGCAACGGAAGCTTATTTCGACGAGCTTGTTTTATTTGACCATAAGATGAAATCGTCTTTCGCTGACATATATACCGCAGCCAAACAAACAAATACTATTTGGAAACAATTCGCAGATAAAGTGGAAGGTATTTATCAACAAGAAGCGACTTCTGGTAATACTGCCGAGAGAGTACTGGAATTAGCTTTGAAAGGAGAATTAACCAGCAAAAAACGTATTGAAGAAGAATTGCAACAAAAAGCAAGTACACGAGTAATTGAACAACAAAATACTCGTAATCATTCAAACAGACCGGAAACTCCTCAAGAGATCCGTCAGTACAAAGAACGGTTACGTGCACGAGGCTTGCTCCAACATAAGAATATTAAAGATATAGACTGCGATTTTTAAGGGAATCACACCCCTTTCTTTCCTATGATCATTTTTTTGATGATAGAAATACATTCTTTATTTTTTAAAACCAAAAATTGTAAAATTCTGGCGTTTTAATACCATGTAGAACGCCTATTTGTCATGCTCTTTTTTATTTGCATCTAATGTACAATTTAATCCGCTTTATTTTTACCTTTTTTTGTAAGTTTTATGAAGAAATATACAATTATTCCTCTTTTTTTGATAAGAATTTTTTCCTTTATCTAGTCTCCTTTATCTACTTTCTATAAATTTGAACAGTTTGCTTATAAAAATAAAGTGTAAATTTGTTAAATTCATAGTATAAGAGAAATAGATTTTAATGAATAATGATGGATATTGAGCTGAAGCTAATAATATCAAGGGTTTTTGGGGTATTCTTGCAGGTAAAAGAAGTTGTTAATGAATCTTATTATGTATTTGAATTATTAATTCTTATCATTAATTTTTACAATGAATCTATATAAATAGCAAAGCCATCCCCAGTCCAAACAATAAAAATCTTTCTCAAAACCTTTAACCCCACAATCCAAACCAATTCAATCCATCAAAAAATCACTGTCTTCATTATTTTACTTCACTAACGAAGCCTCATAGACAGCCCTTTACTTTTTAAACAGCCAAATGAACAAAAATACCTCTTGTTCCAGCCGTGAACAGAGAGAGCTGAAGTACGTTTTTAAAAATTGATTAATTAGGCTTATTAGAATACGACTTAATATAGGAAAATTATGGTCTTACCCTTTGAAAAAACTCTGATTAATTCTTTAAGTTACCAAATAATAGACGATATAAAAAGTGTGTGGAAAATATAGTTATTTTAGTTTGATTTAAGCAATGTAGGAATTAATTGTTAAATTTCAACAATTTGGCTTCTCAGCTCTTATTAATTATAAAAATGGCATATTTAATTATGACTTCAATCCTAAATTAATGAAAAATATAATTTGCAAAAATGGTTTCATCCAAAATTGTGGATTAATTGAAACCATATACCGACAAACTGCAGATTAGTGAATAAAGTTATAGAGGATTATCCGAGAAGCCGTTGGAGTCATAAGGAAATCAATTTTATAGACGAACCCTAACATCAGGGCGGGATGAGGGGGAATAACGAAAGTGAAAAATAGACCCATCCTATTTTGTGCTTTACTCGTTTTCCTATGACAGAAAGTGAGAGAGAGGATTTTACGGAGGTGTTTTTTAATGGAATTACAAACAGTGTTAGAGACGGAAGAACAAATGAAAGAATTGGTGAATGATCTGTTAGAAGAGCTTAATAATATTGAAGATAATAATAAAATTGAGAATATTCTTGCTAAGAAATTGATTGACCATGGTGTAACAGAGAATATTGATGCAGCTGAAGCTGTTTTGGCAGAAATAGAATCTGCTTTACAAACTGTGGATCAAAATTTTAATGATTTAGTTTTAGCGAAATCATTGGGCAAGTCACGCTCAGAGTGGTTTCAAGATAGATTAGAGGAAATAATAGAATCCAATAAATCTATAGTTGAGAATGATTTAATAAAAGGGATAAGTGACGCACTTCAAGACTCAAATAATTCTTTACTTCATAATCTATTTGATAATCAGATGGGATTATCAAAAAATTTAACTAGTATAAATTTTGAAGACATCAACAAAAAAGCAATTGTGCAAAATTTTTTAACAAATGTACAACAAAATACATTTCTAACAGGCTTACTATTTGATGCCTTGGAGATGCAAGATTACAGTCAAGAAAGTGAGAAAACAGATAATAATTTATTAAGATCTTATTTTAATGCAGAACTAGGTGATTCTAAAGATAAAATGGTTAAAAAAGCTTTGACTGTAAGCTTATTAATTTCAACTAAAAAGGGCTGGGCTCCTCTACTTAACAATAAATCTGCGGAGTATATTTCCTATATCGTGGATAGAGGACTAACTACTTCAAAAGTAGCCTTCAAATTAGCAAAAGGGGATATCGGCCCACTAGATGCTGTGGATTATTTAATTGATCGTGGAGCGGCAAAGGTTGTAACGATAGTAAAAAAAGCCTGTATTAAAGGGGGCGGGGCAATCGGCAGTAAAATTGGTGCTGCGATTGGTGCTACATTTGGACCTATTGGAGTTTCTGTAGGAGCTAAGATTGGTCGAGTAGCAGGTGAATTAGCAGGTGGAGTAGTTGGTGATTTTATAACAAAGGGAATTGATAAGTTAGCTGCTAAAGGAAAAGAAGTTATAGGTAACACCATTAGTGGATTTAAATCTCTTGGAAACAGTATATCTTCTGGACTAAAAAGTATTTTTAGCTAACAAGTATTTGGAGGACATTTTAATGGGGAAAACTATAAAATTCAATTTACATATTGACGGGGTACAAATTCGAAATATAGAGGATCTCAAATATAACTTTAATATTCAAGATATATTAGATTATTATCATTCTGGACTCTTATATAAGTGGCTTAAAGTAAGAGGTCTAGAGCTGTTATCAAATGAAATTTTAAAAGTTGAAACAAGTGATGAGTTGGAAATAGCAAAGATACTTATTCAAATGTTTGAAATTGAAACAGATAAACAAACAATTGAGGAACAAATATATAGTTTAAGATATGAGAGAGAACGCCAAATACAATTTGAAGAGTATAGGAAAAACGGATTTAACGTTCAACAAATAATAGATGATTATCATCAAGGTTACATGGGCTTAGTCAATGATTTAATAGAGAGAAAAGATGATCTTCCATTTATTAAATCAGCAATTCATGAAATCGTTACAGAATATAAAGCTTTATTTAGATTAAATGCTCGTTTTTTCTATGAAATGTTTATTGAAAAAGGTCCTCTTGTTATCTTTGCAGTTTTACTAAATGAAAATAGTAGAGAAGTATTTTTGACGCATGAATATATCAAAGAAGAAGTACCTAAAATAGCTTTTAATAATAATGTTTTAGAACAACTAGGAGAGCATCTAAAAACATTCTCAGGGGTTACTGATAATTATTGGAGAGACTTGGAACCAGCTGAAAAGAAAATTATGGTTGTAAGTATCGTAAATGGCAATTTTGTTAGGGGACTTGGAAACGTGGGAGAACAACTCTCAAGTAGTGATGTAAACGGAAAGTTCGTCCTATTGAATGGCTTAAATTATATGAGCAATAATGATACTCATTTACTGAAGTATATGGAGGTATAAACATGAAAAGAAAACCTCTAGAAGCACTTGCTTCATACGTAGATGCATTAAGACCTATTATTTATATTGATCATTTCGATTTTAAAGCTGTAGATGAACTACTTCAGGGGCTATTGGATGAACAGGAATCACGAAAAATTTATGAATTTGACAATGCCAAAGGACATATCAACTTTCATACCAAAAAGCAGAACAATGGTTATACACTTGAAGAATTCTTGTCCTTCATTGAAGATACCGATAATATCAACGGCTTTCTTGTTCTAAAAGATGTACATAATTTTCTCGCTGATCCTAAAGTTATTGCATATCTTAAATCAATTTCTCTAAAAAATCTCTATGATGAAACTTATAATTTAACCGTATTTATCATATCAGCCAAATTGCAAATTCCTGATGAATTGGAACCATTTATTACTGTATTTGAAATGCCTAACCCCGAAATAGATGAGATAGAGAGAATCATTGAAAGTTTCGCGCAAGATCAACAGATTGGTATAGAAAAGGAAATCATTGATTCTCTAGCTGTTTCTTTTAAAGGGTTAAGTACTTTTGAGATTATTCAAATCTTGAATCTTGCTTATCAAAACGGCGGGAATATTGACAAGGAAGATAAAATGATAATTCTTAAAGAGAAAGAACAGATTATTAAGAAATCCGGGATGATCGAGATTGTTAATTTTAAAGAGACAATTAGAGATATTGGTGGATTAGACAATTTGAAAATTTGGTTAGAGCAAAAGGCAAAAATTTTCAAACATTTAGACCGTGCAATAAAATTTGGTGTCGATGTGCCTAAAGGAACTTTAGTTGTTGGGATGCCGGGATGTGGTAAAAGTTTAACCGCAAAGGCCACTGCGGGTTTATTTGAGGTTCCTCTTCTCCGATTAGATGTTGGAAAACTTCTTGGTAAATATATCGGAGAAAGTGAAGAAAATATGAGAAAAGCATTACGCATAGCAGAAGCAGTGAGTCCATGTGTTCTATGGATTGATGAAATTGAAAAGGCTTTTTCAGGTATTGGAGATACAGGCGGTCATGAAGTAACCAATCGTTTATTCGGTTACTTTCTAACATGGTTACAAGAAAAGGAAAGTACTGTATTTGTGGTAGCGACTGCTAATGATATATCCCGTTTACCAGCTGAATTTCTTCGAAAAGGAAGGTTTGATGAATTATTCTATGTTGACTTCCCTGATGCAGAAGAAAGAAAGCAAATTTTTGAAATACACTTGAGAAGAAGAAATAAATGGAATAATGAAATTGATACTATTCAGTTAATTAAGAATTCTGAGGGGTTTAGTGGAGCGGATATAGAAGCAGTTGTTAGGGATGTAATTGAGAAGGCGTTTATTAACGGTAAAGATATTGTTAATACCCAAGATTTGTTGGATGTAATTAAACAAACAAAATCACTATCACAATCATTAAAAGATAAAATTGAGCAAATGAGAAAAGCCATTGAGAAAATTGACATAAAGCCTGCAAATGGAGTACTAATAAGCAATAAGCCTTCCCTTAATGAAAATGTAAAGGATAGGAAAAATGTTAATTCGTCTCCTGAAATAGATAAAAGAAAGAAAAATATCCGCAGCGGTACCTTAAGTGCTGGTGTTCGCTCGATGTATCTCAGTGCAAAATAAACTTATTTAGAATAGAATATAGAGTTACTTTAACATGTGATATTTTGGTAACTCCATCAAAGAAATGAGCGTAAATTCAAGTATCTCTCAATATTCGTTAACTATATAAAAGGGCAGAATATAAGTAGGTGCAAAAATGAACTTATTAAATTTTTTATTACCAAAAAAAGAAAATAAGTCTCAGGAACGTGAGGAACAACATTCAATGATGACGGTGGAAGATCCACGAATACGCCATCTTGAACAAAAAATAAAACAACTACAACAAGATGCATTGCAAAAAGAGGAAGTATATAAACAATTAGATACGGAACTAAAACTAGCTAATTATAAAAAGCTTGAAGAAACAGTAAGGCTAGCTGAATTAGAAGAAATAAAATTGAGCTACCGCAAGCTTGAAGAAGAAAATATAGAACTCGCAAAACGTCCATCGCTAGCAGACTATAACTATAAAAATACACAAATTCAGCAATTATCAATGCGATTAAAAATAGTTGAACAAGTAACGGTTTCAAAAGAAAAGTATGCACTCTTAGAGCAAGAGACGACACATTTAAAACAAGCGTTGCACAAGATGACTTCTAAAGTCGAACGATTAGAAAATATAGTTAGTGATTACGAAGGGCAGAATAGTGACCTTCAATGGCAGCTTGAACAGTTAAAAGGCAAACAAGCAACAATGTTAGATGCAACGGTTTATGATACCTTAGAGGAAAAATACAATGCATTACATACTGCTCATGATGCCTTACAAATTGATTATGAACAACAGCTTCAACAAAACCAACTATTGAATTTGCAAGTCCAGCAGTTACAGGTGCAAATTGAACAAATGCAACAATCTGTAGCAGAAACAGTCTCACAACAACATAGGCTCAAAACAGATAATTTAGAAGTAGAAGCTGTAGAGTTATTAGTGGAGGATTTGCCTGCTATATCAGGAACGTTTGAAGAAGAAGTCCCTACAGAGATGGAGCAGGACGAAGTAATCGCAGTTTTAGAGGGAACACCTGTTGTACCACTAATGCTAGATGAAGAGGACATGGAACGTCTAGTATTTGATGAAGTATTTTTAGAAGAAGTGTCAGATGAGAAAGAGTTGCTTGTCGAGCAAGAAGTAGATGAAGCACAAATGGTACAAACCATGTCGGAAGCGCTGTTAAAAACAGTTCCAACAATAGACGAAGGCGTGAAAGCTACGTTTCCTATCTATGATGCTTCTTCATTTTTACCGCGTAATGATAAAGAGGAGCATAACTATTTAAGACGAGTAATTGCCCAAATTAATACGTCTATGCACCAAATTCATAAAATTGATTTTAATAATACGTATGAAATAGATTATGCAACAGCTTATGTAGAAGGGATTATGCGCAAAAAAATGCATGAGCATAATCGCCGCCTACAATATATGAAGGATCGCCCATATATAGGACGTGTTGACTATGTTACCGCAGCGGGTGCAGAAACGATGTACATCGGAGAACAAGGGATTGACGGGCATGTTATTTCATGGAAGGCAGAAGCTGCATCACTTTATTATTTGCGAACAGTCGGTCAGGCAATTGCTCACAAAACGCTAGGAGATGTCATTGTCGATTACATACGACAAATCGATATCCAATTAGGCAGTATTAAAACGCTTCATCCACCAATCACTACAACGAGCCAATACTTTAAAGATGAAGGTTTAGTTTCTGCATTGACGAATAAACGCGGTTTAGATATGCAATCAATCGTTGCGACATTACAGCGAGAGCAATATGAAATTATTCGTTTACCGATGACCCAGCCTATTATTATTCAAGGTTCGGCGGGTAGCGGTAAATCTGCTATCGCACTTCACCGTTTGAGTTATTTACTATACAAATATCAAAATTTAAAACCTAATAGAGTAGCGATATTAGGACCGAATAAAGCGTTTTTAAAACATATTCAAAACGTTTTACCGACATTAGGTGATTTTGGTATTAAACAAACTACATTTTTTGAACTGGCGTGTGACATTTTAATGCTTTCACCATCAAAAGTGATGCGTCACCAAGTAGCAGAGTTAGAAATTATTAAAACGAAAGGCTCTTTAGATTTCCGAAATATCGTACAGCAAACGACAACGAGCATGTTGAACGATCTTCGAATTTGGGCAAAAGCATATACGTTAAAATCAATTTCTATCCCGATTGTGCCAATTTTACGAGAAATGGAAAAATATCCGTATCTTACATTAAAAGACCGTGAAAATCTGTATTTCAATTTCTTCTTAAAAAGCTTGCATCAAGAGCTACAAAGTCAAAATGAAATACAACAGCAATTGGAGCAATGGGTAAAGGAAAAGGCGAAATCGATTGAGAAGCAAGAAGTGATGAATTTACCGCTATATCAAGATGATTTTATTACGCCCGAAATAGCTCAATTAGCAAATCATTGGATTGGGCATATAACTGCTTATAAAACTCAACGTCCTAATGTGACAAAAAAGCAAGTAGATTTAAGTCGCCAACAATTTATAACTGAGATTCAGAAAGCCGTTCATTTAAAAATGAAAAACCACCGTTCAGTTCTTCAACAATTGATGCATCAATCTATAGACGACACAGTTATTGTGCAAACTTGGCATCATCATATACAGCGCGAATTGCGAAAAGAGAGAGAATCGATTCTCTTAGAACATATAACAGACCAGCCTGTTGAAGTGTTTAGTGTAGATGTTCTTATAGAAAATTCTAAGGTTCAACAACAACTTGAAGAAGTACGGGAGCGCGTGCTTAAACAATTAGAGATGGAACAACAAGCATTTTTCAAAATGCGAAAAGAGATGCTCCAACAGGCGTTGCTGACAGAAACTTTAATGATGATTGAACGCGCTTACTATAAGCAAATTAGAGAAGCATTAAAAACACGTTATAACTTAGAGTACAGTTTTAACAATAAGTATCCGGGCTATGCATTTGAAGAAGAGCAGCGTTTATCAGCAGCTGAAAGCGACATTTTAAAAAAATATGTGAAAAGTCATCTTGAACTTGATTATTTTGATTGCTTTGATGAAGCAATAAGAGTTGCCAAATCAGATGGCCTTTTACCGAATAACTATCAATCACTCAATATTTATTATGAAGATTTACCAGCGCTGTTACATATTGCGCGACTAATTAATGGTGTGTCTAAAGAGCATATGTTATCTTATTTAATTGTTGATGAGGCACAAGACTATATGCCCTATGAAATTGTCGAGTTGAATGCATTAACACAGAAAAATGGCTTAATGTTAATTGGAGATTTAGGACAAAACTTGAATCGAGCAAGCTCCTTACAAGATTGGCATACGCTTGATACACTAATTGGTGAGCCTGCTTACTATGAACTACAAGCCACGTATCGTTCGACAGCACAAATCGTTGAAGTGAGTAATCAAATTATTCAGCCGTTTGCGACAGGGAAATATAAGCTTTCTACAGAAACGTTCCGTGATGGTGCGGAAGTAGAATGGGTAGAAGTTACAGCAGCAACCGAAGAACAGAAGCTGATTGCGGTACTAGAAGAGGCTATCTTAACGCATCATTATGAGTCTGTAGCAGTCGTGGTGAAGGATGAATCATTGCTTGAACATTATCGTTATATGATTGATCCATATTTTTCTGTGGCGATTCAAACTGCAGTCGAACTACCAACAAATGTAAAAGTGGTTGTCACAACGCCAACTGCTGTAAAAGGATTAGAATTTGATGCAGTTGTCATTGCACGCTTTAATGACTATAGCTTTACGGATTTTGACCGTAAATTGGCATATGTTACGACAAGTCGCGCCTTGCATCAATTATATATTACATTTGAACATGGAAAAAAATGTTTACTTTCTCCGTAATAGGTTGTTAATTGGATATCACAGTATTTTCCATAGAAAATTTTTAGAGTGCGAAAATTACCATTATCGCACTCTATTTAAGCTCAAATGATTTGTTCAAGGTGATAAAAGACCATTCTGATATTTTTTTTGAATTTATATGAATTCTACGTGAATAATGTTTTTTTATTATAAAGGAGAAGCTAATATGGCCATCATGATACCGGAAAATATTGAAGCTTACACTGGTTTTACTGCTGGTGAGAAGAAAGTTTTTGAAATGTTAAGGAATCTTCCTGACAATTACATTGTTTACTATGATATAAGTATACCTGCTAGTGATAAAGAACAATCTAAGTTTCCTGATTTTATAATCTTATCCCCGGATCTAGGTTTGATAGTTCTTGAGGTTAAAGATTGGTCTGTAGATTCTATTTTAAGTATGAATAGTGAAGAATTTGAAGTCCTTTACGGTATTAATAGTAAAAAATTTAAGAATCCTCTCAAACAAGCAAGGGATTATTGTATGAATTTATCAAACTTGCTGCAAAAAAAGCAAGAATTATTACAAACGGAGGGCGATTATAAAGGAAAATTGTCTTTTGGGTATAATTTTGGAGTAGTTCTAACAAATATCAATGAAACAGATTATATTAAACGTGGTTTAAAAGAAGTAATAGATCCTAAAAAAGTACTATTATCAAACAATGATGCTATTTTAAATCATGATTTAGAGTCATTGGAAAATTTTCTACGGAGCGTCGCTAAAACTTCTTCCTTTTTTCCCGAAATTGCTGAGGAAAAAATTAATATAATTAGATCTACTGTCTTTCCAGAAGTATCACTAAGTAGTAAAGAAAGAAAAAGAGTCATTACAATACACCAAGAACAAGTTGCCAAGACAATTGAATATGGTCACCAAATAATTCATGGTCCAGTAGGAAGCGGGAAAACGACAATTCTTCAATCAAGAGCTATGCATTTAGCAACTACTCACAAAGACTGGAATATACTTATTTTGACATATAAAGAATCTACTAAAATAGCGATAAATAATGAGTTACATAAAGAATCAAATGACGGAAAATATAGCAACGTTCTAGTAGATGATATAAGAGGTTGCATTCAAAGTACACTAAATATGGCGACAACATCAAATAAAGTGTATAAAACAGATAAGGAGTTAATCCAAGATATTGATTTGTATAGGCAAAGGGAAGATAAAAATAATCTGAAATATGATGCTATATTGATTGATGAAGCACAAGACTTTAAAGAAGAATATATAGAGTTTGTAGTTAAAGAATTAATTAGGGACAGCGAGAATAGTCATTTGCTACTCACAGTAGATGGGGTTCAAAATATCTATTTAAGAAGTTTTCAATTGCGGTGGGCAGCACTTAAAAGTGACTCTTTTGAAAAATCCATTCAATTAGAAAAAAATTATAGAAATACAGCAGAGATAATAAAGTTTGCCAATAATTTTTTGAATAGTCCACTTTTAGAAAAAGCTATTAGTAATTCAAAAACTAACATAAATTACGGTATTACCGAATTTTCTAGTATGAGAGAAGGTAAACCTCCTGAAGTCATCAATGCGGAGAATATTAGAGCTGAAATAAAAATTTTAGCCAGCAAACTAAGAGAATCTTCAGGTTTCAGCGGTTCCACGTGTGTTTTATGCCCAGACTATAGTGCTTTGGAGGTTATTAAGAGATATCTAGATGAAGAAAATATCGTTTATTCACTTTTATCTGAACAAGATTGGGCAAAAGAATTAGACCAGTCCATTATTTTAGGAACAATTGAGGATAGTAAGGGACTAGAGTTTGAAAAAGTGTATCTTTGTTGCCTATGTAATAATTATTTAAAAGATAATGAAATTGACACTGTAAAGTTAATTTATGTTGGAATGACTAGGGCAATGGAAGAACTGTATTTAATATGTAGTGAGGATAATATATACACAAATATTATCCGGGACAAAAACATGCACAATTATGATGATTTGTTAAAAACAAATAGAAATCCCTATAAAATAAAATTTGAACTAATAAAAATGGATACAGAACAAGTATATGAGTTTGAAGATACGAGTATCAGAAATATAATATTTAGTTTAAACGAGAAAACTTTTATTGTTGAAAAAACAAGAGAAATGATGTACAAAGAAATATCAAAAATGAAAAAAAATGATAAGGTTATAATTGAAGATTTTTATTTAGTTACCATGATACAAACACCTTTTCCTAATTATTCTAAGAATGAAATTGAGTCATTATAGTTCTGTACGAATAAACAACCAGAGTGATTTAATTTAAGAACCATCGAATTCTATTTCACTTTGGGTTTGAAGAGGGGGAAAAACTAACTGTTACATAATTCCAAACAAAGTGAAGGTTTAGAGTGCGAAAATAGCCATTATCGCACTCTGGTTATTTTTATTAGACCTTATTCGATAATATTTCTGTGTTATTTAATATTCAACTCATTAATATATAGGTCTTGCATCCGATCAATCGAAGAATAGAGACCTGACATACTTCCTTGTACGGAACCAATCTCAATTGTAGAGTAGGGTGTACAAAGTTGAACACACGTATGTTTAGACCACTCGTCATCTGACCTTTCAATTTTATATTCACCTATTAATTCTACAATATATTTGTATAGTTTTAGAATTTCTAAGCAGTATATTGCAAAATCCTTTTTCTCTATTCCTTTTAAAGTTTTAAGCATATCTTTAATCTCTTCGACTTTTAATTCGGGTTTTCCCAACCTACGCACATTTCTCACTTGAAAGCATCTAGTGCCCCAGTTTACGTTGATAGGTTGTAAATGAATGGTTCTTTCATTCCACTCGATTGAAAGCAGACCTTTATAAACGTGTAGAATAAATAGTTCCTCAATTTTAGAATTAGCTCCGTTTTCTATATAACTAACAGTAAATCTAGAAGTTTTTCCTTCCACGATACTTTTTACATTAGTTTCTAATACAATCATGATATACCTCATTAATAAGATGAATTTTATTATACTAAAATTTATTTCGGTTACAAATAGCAGTTCTCTTAGATTTTCTTGAAAAGGGTCCTGTAGTACAAAATCCTATTGTTTGGTTTAATCCGGTGTTCTTTTCTAGCATTTGATAAAAACATTACAGAATGAAATCCTCCGAGTTGAAGAGACTTTCTCCTGCTGTAAGAAGTCTAATTTTTTTCGTTTATTCTGGATGTTTTCTAACCATTCGAGTAGTTGCTGATTTATATAGTCATCTTCAATTATCATACTAAACTTAGCTTTCGATTTGAATAAATTGTCATAATTGCATATCATAATTCCTAAAAAGGTATTGATGATAACGAATTTATGGTCATTATTGGTAAATTTATAATAACTATTTACCAATTTCATTTCTTTGCCGATAACTAAAGTAACATACCGCATTATAAGACTAAGAATAAAGTCATTTTTATAATAATATTTACTTGACTACTAGCATCAACGCATAGTACTAAAAGATGTTTTAGACGTTAATAAGGGGAATATAAAGGGGATGATTAAATGTTTTCATATTGTGGCACAGAATTTCAAATATTGTTAGATTTAACTGGTTCAGATAATTGGAATATGAATAAAGGTTTCTTAGCACAAATATCATTATTGGCTCAAAAAAAGAATATTGTTTATGTGAGCAATATTTACATAGAGGGAATAATGCCAGAGTCACACTATAATTTTCTGGGATCGGTAGATAGTATGACACAGATTGTTTTTGATGATATGGATACTGATCAATCAGGTATATTAATAATTTCAAATAATATCGCGCATGTTAAAAGATGGGTAGAATTAGGTTTCAGTACAGTTTTATTGACAGACAACTGGGAGTCATACAAAGAGTGGGGTTATATGCCAGATGAAATTTGGAATTATAATACTTTTAATAGTTTTGTAGATAATACAGATTACAGATTAACCTATACCAGTGAAAAAACAGGATTCCCGAATATCACGTTGCCACAAACCAATTTAATTAGATATTCAAATATTATTCATATTCCCCATACTAATTATAAATCTGATGTTATTTTTACAGGACGATACTTTACATTGAAAGACAATCGAAATTATAATCATCCACTTTCTAGGGCTATCATTGGGTTTAAAAATAATTTGCCAAGTAATAATACTGCAGTCAAGAGAACATTTGGTCAATTAATAGACAGTGTTTTAATGCTTGATTCTACAGTTTCCCATATAACATTTGTACCACCAAGACCCAATAAAAATAGCCGTTTTGTGGGTGTAGAAAATTTTGTTCGTACTAATCGAAATCTGGAGTATGATTTATTGTTTTCTATTAGTGATTATCCATCTCCAAAAAAATATTCTACATTTGTAGATAAATATCAATGTGTTTATGGAAATATAGGATGTAAAAGGAAAGTTGCCGGGCATGTATTATTAGTAGATGATGTTTTTACAAGTGGAGCAACTACTGCTGAATGTGCTAGAGTTTTATATGAAGCTGGTGCTAGTAAAGTTACCATTTTACCATTGGCTTTTACCCAAGTTGTGAATTATCACGAGCAATCTATTATGCCTGTAATTTTTGATTCAGAAGGTAATGAGAACTTTATAGGTTTCCGAAATAATGACTCGGGTGCATATTGGTATAGTAAAAATGATAATGGAGTATATAATTATCGGGATTTTCATTTAGTAAATAAAGAATACTTAGAGTATCATGGATATTGGTCTACTAAACTAGGTTGGACGCAGGAATATACTGATGAAAAAGAAGTGAAAGCAATTATTTTTGATTTAGATAATACATTAATACATACGGATCATTTAGAACTCTATAGACAGAGAAATATAGGTATTGAAAATTTAACTCTTATTAATAAAGAGCATATTATTATAGATCCCAGTTTATTGGCGAGTTTAAAACAAGCAGGAATTCGTATTGGGATAGTTACTAGTTCCCCTAGAAATTACGCTTTAAAGTTGCTATCAGTCTGTCAATATCCATTTGATTATTTAATTGCAGCAAAAGATATTTTAAGAAGCAAACCTTCCCCAGATCCGTTATTAAAATGTGCTTTAAAACTAAAGGTTAATCCAGAACATGTGTTAAATATAGGAGATCAACTTTCGGATATTGAAGCTGGAAATAATGCTAGAATGATGAATTTAGATATTAATACAATAATTTCGACTAATATATTAGAAAAAATAATTTATAAAAAACAAGGTTTAACGACGTAATAGGGGTGAAACAATTGAATGATCTATTCTGGCTAACAATTAGTTGCATTAAGGGAGTAGGTAATAAAACTGTAATTGAATTATATGAGAATTATCCAATGCTAAATTTTGATAATCTTAGTGAACATTTAAGTATTATAAATAAAAAAAGTTTAATCAAATTGTTATCAGTTGAAAATATTGAATTTGCTAAAAAACGCGCTGAAAATTTAGTTAAATCCCATGAAGAAAAAAAGATAAAAGTGATACCAATCTCTAGTGAATGGTACCCTAAGTATTTGCGGTTAATTGAAGATCCCCCAACAGTTTTATATGCAAAAGGGAATTTAGAATTATTAAAAGAGGAAGATACACTAGCCATTGTGGGAACTAGAGAACCTACTGTAATTGGTGTAAAAGCTGCACGAAAGATCGCCGAGACTTTTGCTACAATGGGCTATACAATTGTGAGTGGACTAGCATTGGGGATTGATACAGCTGGTCATGAAGGGGCATTAAAAGTACAAAATGGTAAGACTATTACGGTTCTGGCTGGGGACTTAATGCAAATTTATCCAGCAAAAAATAAAGAACTCGCGATGGAAATATTAGAACGGAATGGATTATGGCTTTCAGAAACCCCTATCGGTCAGCCTAACACTAGAGGCAATTTTGTGAAGCGAGACCGCATTCAAAGTGGATTATCTTTGGGCGTATGTCCAGTGCAAACTCCAATTAAAAGTGGTACTCAACATACCATTGAATTTGCTAGAAAACAAAAACGATATTTATTTACGCCCATACCATTAAAGCAAGATGAACATGAGAATGCTGTTCAAGGTAATATTGTAATGATTGAAAATGGAATTGCCGTATTGAAAGATAAAGATTCTTACGAATTAATTCATAAAGAGCTAACGGAATATAAAGAAAGGTTAGATACGGAACACAAAGAGCGTTTTGAAAAAGTAAAAAAACCAAAACAAATTTTGGATGAGAATATTGAACAGTTAAATATGTTTGATTTATAAAAGTCAGATATTCTATGAATAAATAAAATTGATTAGGAGATTTTCAGATGGTAGGACGAAACGATCCTTGTACCTGTGGGTCAGGGAAAAAATATAAAAAATGTTGTATGAACGGAAATCAAAATAAGACATTGAATATAACAGAAGATGATAATTATGTAGCTATTTTAGATAGAGGTATTATGTATAAACGTGCCGGACATTACGATCAAGCGCGTCAATGTTATATTAAAGCAATTCAGTTATATCCAGAGCGTTCTATTGCTTACTATAATTTAGGGAAATTACTTTATATTCAGGAAGAGTTTGGAGCCTCTGTTAAATCATTTAAAACAGCTTTGGAATTAGGTTATGACAAAACGGAAACGATGCGTCATTTAGGACATGCATTAATCGATCTCAATGTAAGCGAAAAAGAGGCTCACATTGTTGCAACGTATTGTAAAATGGTGGATCCTTATTATCGACTACAACTACAACGTGCAACAAAGTCCGAATTGGATGAATATGATAAGAGATGTGTACAAGCAGCTATTTCTTATATGAATGAACAAGTAGGGATTTAAGAAGGTACATTATGAAAATTGCAAAAGACTTTTACAAGCATGTTCCAATAGAAAAGCGAAAAATAGTTCAAAATAAATTGAATCGATTTGCTGAAGCTATTATAAAATCCACAGTGTTTTCAGATGTACCGAAAGGATTTTGGATTCGAAGAATTATTGGAACGGATATTTACAAGTTTCGTGTTAATAGTGGAGACCGTATTTTATTTCGTTTTGGTGAATCTGATGGAACTATCAACTTCCTGAGCTATGAAACACATGATGATCAAGTTCGTTCTGCACGATCATTTCAGGATGTGGATTTAGAAGCGTATGAAATTGACATGGCAGAATATGCAGATGAAGACATTGACATCAAAATCGATCAGTATGTAAAACAAGAATTGCTCTCGAAACTTTATGTTATAGAGCAACAAGATGTGCTAGATGAAGAATATATTTCCTTATTGATTGAAAATCCATTGTTGCATACATCAAACGTATTAACACGAAAACAATTTGAATGTCTTACATTTTTCGAAAAAGTCGTAGTAATACAGGGATGTGCTGGAAGCGGGAAAACAAGTATTGGAATACGAAAATTACTTCTAAACGAAGAACTAGCTATTCCAACGATATATGTAAGCCATTCATCGTATTTAATGAATACCGTGAAAGAAACATTTTTTTCTTATACAACGAAGACCGAACACATCTCGTTTTGTTCGTTACAGCAACTATATGAACGTGTTTTACAAAAAAAGTTTACAGTTGTAAGTTTACAAGACTTTTTAAAATGGTATGAGCAAAATAGATTACAAAATGAGCAAATCACTTTAACTCCACAAGCAATCTTTTTAGAAATTAATACAGTGATTAAGGGGGAAGCTAAGCACAAAGAACTACTTGGCTTAGATGAATATTTAGTTAGCTCATCTGTTTTATCCATAACAGAGAAAAAGTTTGTGTACTTCATTGCAAGTCTTTACCAGCAGTGGCTAAAAACTAATAAATACGTCGATTTAAATGATCTAGCAACTATGGTATTGAAGGGAAAAGGCCAGTATATCAGTTTAGTTGTTGATGAAATGCAGGAGTTAACCCAAAAACAATTAGATAGTATTATCCATTTGGCGATTGGACCAAATCAATTAATGGTTTTTGGTGATTATTATCAAGTGTTGCAGAATTATAAGTTTTCCATTGAGCAACTGCAGCAACATCTAGTGGAAAAAGCTTTGCCGTACGAAATCATTTCAATTTCGAAAAATTTCAGGTCAGGTTCTAACACTGTCAAGCTATTAAATGAAATTAAACATTTGAAACAGTCGTATTATCCTTCTGTGATCCCCGAAAAAGAAGAGGCCGTTCGTGAAAGCACTATACCAAAAGTAATTGTTAATCCAATAAAGTTGCAACGCTTGGCAACCCGTATAAATCAAAAGGCCAATGCAATTGTGATTGTAGCGAATGCAAACGAAAAACACAAAATAAAACAATATGGTTTTGACCGAGTTTTTTTAATTGATGAGGTACAAGGACTGCAGTATGAAGATGTATTTTGCATTAATTTGATGAAATTTAATGATACACATCTGAAATTAAAAGAAACACCAAGAAAACATACTCAACTAAATAGTGTATACCTTAATCAAATATATTTAGCAGCCTCAAGATCTATTGAACAGCTTTGTTTTATTGAAGAGGAAACAACCACTCTATTAAATGTATATATGCCATATCTCGAAGAAACAAATTTAGATTCATTTTTATGTGAACCAGTTACAGAAACATCGAGGGAAGAATGGTTACATGAAGGACAGCAATTAAAACTATTAGGTAAATATGAGCAAGCAATTGATGCGTTTACAAAAGCTGGATCAAATGAAGAAATTAGCCAATGCAAAAACTTACTAGCACGTACGAAAAATTATGACCATTTACAAAAGTATGAAGCAATTTTGAAGTTTGGCTGGAATATTCAAGATCCAAATCAATTAGTAAAATGTTTAACAGTGTTAGAGGAACAATATGGGATTCGAATAATTGGGAATATTTCCTATTTTATAACAAAAATGGACGGGCAGATTTTGTATCGTCAGCATTATTTATCACCGAGTTCTAGTGTTAAAGAGAGAGGAAATGAGATTTATTCATTAATTGATTACGATTATGCATTAAAACAAACATTGTTTATTTCAGGATGTTTTTATAGAGATAATGAACCTATTTATATTTATGAACTGTTTAAAGTGGATGATACTAACTTTAGAGACCTTCTGATTCTGTTTAACAATAATAAAGTGACTATTAAAGCAACGAGTTTATTCGAACAGCATTCTATTAAGGAACGTTATCATAGCTTTGATAAGAATCGATACGAATGGCAAGACTTGCTAGAAACATTTAATGTAGATATTCATCGAGAAAAAGCAAATCATAAAAAAAGCGCTAAAGATTTTTTAGATGATATTTTTAGTTAGTGCACATTGAATAATTACTGCCACTCAAGCTTATTTAAGATTTATTATTAAAAAGGACCATTTAGGATCTTTTTTAATAAAGACATGTGAGTGATAAGTAGTTAACAAAAGAAAAATAGGTAGATAATAATATAACGGAATGGATTATAAATCATTAAAATAATAGTCTGCTTTTTTAAATAGAAGGGATTATGATTATGTTTTTCCAAAACAAATATTTGACAAAAACACAACAAGAAGTAGTAGAGATAACAAAATATTTAATCAATGGTTATTCAGTTGAAGACATTGCGAAGATATTAGATGTACCTATTACCTTAGTAAAAGAATTGAAAAAAACTATAATGCACGACGGTCAGTAAGAAGGATTTTTTAATTGTTAGGAGATAGGTATGATTAAAAATTTTACGATAAAAATAAAAAGTGGATTGTTCTACACTACTTCGATTATCTTTTGTTTATTTTATACTATTTTTACTACGTCTCTTACTATATATAGTATAGTAAACTTTAATTTTTTGGGGGCTATCATTACAGTATTATTTAGTTGTCCCGCATGGATTTTATTTATACGATTGTTAAGAACAAATCCTTCAAAATTTGAAAAACAGGTTATAGAATCATATCTTGATGAAGTATGAAGTAAAGTATGATAATAAAAAGGTGTTTTTTTAAACAATACTAAAGAAGTCTTTAGTAGATATTCTAAAAATTGAAATCAACCTAGTTAAATTACCATGATGTGTATCTTTAAACCATGAACAAAAGCAAAATAATAATGGAAGATGCACCACTACATCTCATATTAATTTTGTGGTTTTCCTACCGTCAGCACTCCACACATATTGAGTGTGTTTGATGAAGATAAAAAGGTGAATCAAATTCTTTTTGACAGGTCTCTTTTATTAACTATATATAATGTATATTGTAAGCTAAGATGCATAAAATCAGTAAGTTAACTTATCGCATAATGTTATGATTAGTAATGATACATATTGAAAAGCATCTCTTAATTTTAGGTATATGATGGGTAATTTAGTGTGCAAGATTCATATTCTGATTTTTAAATCTGATTCACTAAATCTTAGAGACGGGAACACCCCACAAACACCCCAATAAATTTTATTTTGTATTAATCAGTTTGACAGATGGAATTTAAGAATGTTGACATAGCGGTAAATATGCTGCTCTTTGATAACACTTTACTTCTTGAAACCTGTTCCGCACACAAGTTCACCCTTGGGAGCGCGAGCAATACATGTCAATGTATTAATAGCCAAACCCCTTGACACCATTGGTGTTGAGGGGGTTTCTTTATTTTGGTCATGTTGTTGATATTTTGATTGAATGAAAGAATGACTAAAATTTAACCAAAAAATAGTTCATTTCCTAATAAAGTAGTATGAAAGATGATCCTTTTACTAGTTTTATAAATTGTACGCAGTCAGGAAACAGATTACCTCCAAATAATGGTCTTTATAATGAACTGTTTCTTAAAATCATCCATAAAAATTGACAAAACAGGTGAGTTTGATGCACAAAAATGTTCAAATAAGTCATGGGAAATATGGAAAACAGTATGATCTTAAAACAGAATGTACGATTAGATATAGCGAAGATAACGATTCAATTAGGATATTTTTTAAAGACTCAATTAAACCAATATATATTCCCAAGTCTGCAGAAGCTATGTATAATTCACTGAAAAAGCATTTTGTGGAAGACGGGGAAGTAGTAGAAGAGAAAAAACAAGTTTAATGAGTTACTTTTTGAGTTGTATTATTAAAGGGAATTTTTAAGCCTGATTATGATTGAACATGCAACCATAATCAGGCTTTTTTTACATAGAAAATAAGAAAACGCCTATATCATAAACAAGCTCATTAATCCAATTGAAAATTTAATTGAAATTCCTTCTTATAAGATGTATTCCATAGTTCTCCGAATAAAGAAATTGCGTTAATATCATCTTCACTGCGTGGTAAACCTTCTAATGTTAAGTTTCCAGTCACACTTTGCCCTGGGGATAAATCGGATATGTTATCTAGCGTTCGATCGCGATTAACGAAGGATAACGTTTTGTCGTTAGCAGTAACTATCCATGTTGCGGTTGGGAAGGCACCTTTGGCTAATTGAAGTGAATTGTTTGTAATGGTCACATTGAACGCTGTTTTGATGATGGAGGCACTATAGGAGTTAATCGTTAAGGAAATGCCATTAGAGAAATTGATTTTGTAAGGTAAATGATCTTTCGTAATCAAATCTGTTGCAGGAGATTGAATGGGAACAGATGATGACGGTGGAAAAAGGATATCAGCAGACATGGTTCTTGGGTTATAGGTGACGGCAGCACCAAGCATTTCAGAAACCTCACGGAGGCTCACAAAGGTTTTTTCCTCTTCGCTATACCAAGTATTAGCGGAGGTTGGTTTACCGTTTACGGTAACGCCGATCCGATTTTTATGAATGGTTTCCTCCTCAACTGTCGCAATTGTATCACGGGGTGTTTTATATTGGTCAATGATAGTGCCAGCATATACTCCGGTAGAGAATAATGTTAAACCTAATGAACCGATGAAAATTTTTGTCATTCGTTTCAAGAGATACTCCCTCCTATCCAAAACGTCGTACAGTCAGTATTTTTTTGTTATGAACCGTTCTTTCTTATTTTTATCTTATTCATTCTGGACGTTCATTTGACCTAGATATTTTAATTGTAAAAAAAGGGACCTTCTATCTGTTAAAAACGTACATGTGTTTAATTAGTGTGACACGGTTCGAGCCAGAGTCTAGCTAAACCATATTATAAGAAAAAGAACGCCAGAGAAGAAGGGAACAGAAGTAAACCTAAGATGAGAAAAACGTTGTGCAGGTCGCGATGGGTGTTGTTGCTTTTTTTGATGGAGGAGCCGACGATTAAAATGAGAGAGAAAACGGTAGACAATAGGTGAAGACTGGCGATCATATATTCACTCCTTAACAAGTAATATATTGACACCTAAATATTAACATTTTTTATGGCGGAGTAACATTAAAATTTTGTAAAAAGGCTACGTTTACTAGCAAAGTAAACGTTATTCTTCTTTTTTGAGGATAAATTGTATATTCCCATCCCATTCTTCTAAAATATAAGTAGCGATTTTAGTGTGAGAGTGAAATTGATTGTTAACGGCTATGTTAACGCCCATAACTTTCAGACCTAATAGAAAGGCTGCCAAATGATAAGCAGAGGTTGAATTCATCCGGCTTTTATGAACTTTTTGGAAGTTTAATAATTGTGATTGGATTGCATGTGATTTGTCGTTTGGCATTTCAATTCGTAACATTTAGCATTCCTCCTATAAGTATTAATCATATAGGAGAAATGGTGTGGAATATGTCGAAAGGTGACTTTTGTATCAGTGGTAATAAAATACATTTACCCTAAGGAACTAAGCAGGTAAACGGATGGTTACAAGAGTGGGTCTACCATCATTTATATTAGATGATAAAAACAACTGTTATGATTTAGCTTCTTTTGGCCAAAAACGCCCTTGGAGAAGAGAGTTGATAAACGAATACTCATCTAAAATAATATTAAAATCAGGAGCTTTAATGCAAAATTTATGGCCTTTAGGCTGGTAAGTTACTTGATGAGAAGAGACCAACTCATATAGTAGAAACTCGTTTTCCGAGTGTGCTCCTTCCTTTTTCAATCGCTGAAGAATAATTAGAATTTCTCCCCAAAATGGGAGGTAAGGCTTGTCTTTGTATAAGGACAAGGTTGTTTGTAAATCGTTAATAATATCTGTTGTCATGTTGCATCACCATTCATACACTTTCTGATTGTTAATGTTTAAGTTGGGTCACTGTACAAAAGAAAAGAGACATTCACATGGCATACAGCCTTCGAATGTCTCTCCCATTCATTGTCATTAGCCTTTCAAGTCAATGGAATGACCAAGAGTAGGATGTGGAGCTTGGGGAGTGGTGCTTTTTATCATATCAATCATTTGTTCACTATTTTGTTTGGCTGTATCCATCGCGTTTGTCATTAAAGACATATTCACATCTTGACGAAGTGTTGTATTGGCAAGTGCACTAGATAAAGCGGCGATATCCATGAGTATTACCTCCCTTTTTACTGTTATTATCGGTTTTATTTTAACAAAATTAAAGAGATTTAGAGGAGAAAATAATTAAAATAATATTCTGCTTTTTTTGTGTTTTTTATTTTAAAAGATGTTGCTTCATTGTGACTTTATGTTAGAATATTTTTGCGCTTAATTTTTATACAACCTAATCCGATAATAGCAAACCTATTGAAAGGTAGGGACGCAAAGCCACGGGTCTAAAGCATTTTGCAATGATAGCCGGGCTGCCGAAGAAGATGGAATGATGACGTCCACCTTTCCCAAGGGGACTTTTTTATTTGACGGACATGAAAAAGTCGACACGCTTTCTTCGGATCATAAGTATTTGAAGAGGAGAGAAGTTTATGAATTTTTTTGAACACCGCAAATTGATTGGAAAAAATCTACAATGTTACATGATGATGCACAAATATACTAAATCGTCATTTTCTAAATTAGTTGGTATATCACGACCTACTTTATATCGAATTTTAAGGGGAGAAAGTCCTGACCCAAAAAGATATAAAGAACAAATTGAGATTATTACGGATGTTCTTAATCTTCCACAAGATTATTTTTTAGAAAGGTAATGGCTATCTCGTCAACATGGCTACCGATTTCATGTACCCGATATTAGTAGAAGCAATTTCAAAACCGTAAATATAGCTCGTCGTCGTTTTTTGCTTCCATACAATGGTCCCAAGTAAATGAACGTCTCGGCCAAGTAAAGAGAATTCCAACGATAAGACAAGGTCATTTGTAACGGGAAAATTAAGGTCGGATGTGAAGCGTAATCCCGTCATGCTCATGTTTTCTACTTTGAGTAATGTCGTATGACTTAAGCTATATTTGTTTTTATATTTTTGAATTTTTCCTTTTACCATAAGAGGGGACGTTAAGTCGATTCTCTTATATTTACGCTTTTTCATAAAACACACCTGCCTGCAATCAATACTTTTTCACTATATTTATCGTCACGTATATGTATATTTTCACTTTAATGACCAGATTTATTTATGCAGGCAATAATTTAGAATATTTGTTCAAATATTGAACGGTTCAACAGATAATGTTCTTCTTTTACTAATCCATTTTTTTGTCATTAAACGTGTGACATAGTGTGTAATTGAGGTATAATACAATCTAGTGGATAAGCGGGACCTTTTCAATGGGCTAGCTTGGTAGAACTGTGTGGTCGGCAACTAGCAACCTTGAAGAAGTACCTTAACTTCCTCATTAATCATTTTATATAGATTTAAAAGTGAAAGAGAGTGAAACGTAATGGGACGTAAGTGGAACAATATTAAGGAAAAAAAAGCGTCAAAAGATGCGAATACAAGTCGTGTATATTCTAAATTCGCGCTTGAAATCTATGTGGCAGCGAAGCAAGGTGAACCAGATCCTGCATCAAACCAAACGTTAAAATTCGTGCTTGAACGTGCTAAAACATATAATGTCCCGAAAATGATCATTGACCGTGCAATTGAAAAAGCGAAAGGAAGTTCAGAAGAAAGCTATGACGAGCTTCGTTACGAAGGATTCGGTCCAAATGGTTCAATGGTTATTGTAGATGCTTTAACAAATAATGTGAACCGAACTGCATCAAATGTTCGCGCGGCTTTTGGAAAAAATGGCGGGAATATGGGTGTGAGCGGATCTGTATCGTATATGTTTGATGCAACAGCAGTTATCGGGCTTGAAGGCAAAACGGCTGATGAAGCGCTTGAAATCTTAATGGAAGCAGACGTAGATGCGCGCGACATTTTAGAAGAAGATGATGCGGTCATCATTTATGCAGAACCTGATCAATTTCATGCGGTTCAAGAGGCGTTCAAAGATGCCGGTATTACGGAATTTACTGTGGCTGAGCTAACAATGCTTGCTCAAAATGACATTACTCTTCCTGAAGATGCACAGGCGCAATTTGAAAAGTTAATCGATGCTTTGGAAGATTTAGAAGATGTGCAACGCGTGTACCATAATGTTGATTTAGGTGAATAATATACAGGACAATAAGAGCGACTTATCTTGTGAAATATGAAGTTAAGTCGATTTTATGAAAGGAACCGTCATGGTGATCCGGCAGCATCCGGTAATCGTGACGGTTCCTTTCTGTGCAAAGTACATGATGAAATATAAACCGAGAAATGTAGTAAAGGCAGGTTATGTAAAATGAAAAAAAGAGTAATGGACATTCTTTTTATTCTATTAGGTTCTTTTATTTTTGCGTTAGCTATTAATCTATTTGTCATTCCTAATGAGTTAGGAGAGGGAGGCGTTACTGGGATTACCATTATTTTGTATTATCTTTTCCAATGGTCTCCTGGGCTTGTCAGTTTTATTTTAAATGCGATTTTACTTGTCGCCGGTTATCGGTATTTAAGTAAAACCACCACTATTTACACAATCGTTGCGGTCATCTTTCATTCTCTTTTCCTTCACTTCACGAAAAACTGGAGTATTGCGTCAGATGAACTGATGGTGAATGCGGTATTTGGTGGTGTATTTGCCGGAGTGGGAATTGGCTTAATTATTCGCGTCGGAGGTACGACAGCGGGAACGACTATTCTTGCGAGAATTACGAATAAATACCTCGGCTGGAGCATTAGTTACGGTCTACTCTTTTTTGACTTAATTGTTGCTTTTTCATCGTATTTTATTATCGGGGCAGAAGGGTTAATGCTTACGGTTATTATGCTCTATATTGGAACGAAGGTGATGGAATTTATCATTGAGGGGCTCAATCCAAAAAAAGCAGTGACCATCATCTCGCAAAAACCAGACGAAATTGCGATGCAAGTTAACGTGTTAATGGATAGAGGTGTGACGGTTTTCGCAGGACACGGGTACTATACAAAAGCGTCAAAAGACATCTTGTACATTGTAATTAGCAAGCAAGAGGTCGTTAAATTAAAGAAAATCGTAAAGGCGACGGATAAAAATGCCTTCATTGCTATTCATGACGTACGTGACGTATTTGGAGAGGGCTTTTTAGACATTTCAAAAGCCTAAATATATAAATCAATCGAGTAAATGATTATTGAGGAAAGTCTAAAAAACTCTTGTGAACACCCTTCCATTTAATAAAGCGATGTCCAATTATTAAGTGAAATGTATATAGCTATGGCTATTATCACTCATTCTATCAATATAGAAAACTAACAGTAAAAAGAGGAACGGGGAAAGATTCAAATTTCCCTGTTCCTCTTTTTGATGAGTAAAATTATAACGTCTCTATTAGTGGATAGAGCGATAAACACCGATTACTTTTCCTAAAATCGAAACATTTTGTAAAATAATCGGTTCCAGCGTTGAATTCTCAGGCTGAAGGCGGATATAATTTTGCTCTTTAAAGAAGCGTTTCACAGTCGCTTCGTCTTCTTCTGTCATAGCGACAACGATGTCACCGTTATTAGCAGTCTGCTGCTGACGGACAATGACATAGTCCCCATCTAAAATTCCTGCTTCTATCATGCTATCACCCATAATTTCAAGCATGAAAATATGATCTTCAGGCGCTGCATATTTATCAGGGAGCGGGAAATATTCCTCCACATTCTCAATAGCAGTGATAGGTTGGCCTGCGGTGACTTTGCCGATAATTGGCACGTTAATCACATTGGCTTTAGCAATATGGCTTGTTTCATCGTTGTCTAAAATTTCGATAGCACGCGGTTTGGTTGGATCTCGGCGAATTAATCCTTTGCTTTCCAAACGAGCGAGATGACCATGTACAGTAGAACTTGATGCCAACCCGACGGCTTCTCCAATTTCGCGTACAGAAGGCGGATAGCCTTTTGATTTTACTTCTTCTTTGATGAAATCCAAAATCTCTTGTTGTCGTTTTGATAATTTTGTCATTCTCTCACCTCAAATCAACGACTTTGTTACGTTCATTATAGCATGGATAGAGAATAGATACAAACATAAGTTCGAAAAGGTGTTGACTAAAAACAAATGTTCGTACTAAAATAAGAACAGACATTCTGATGATGAGGTGATAAAGATGAAAAAAGCAGTAAAGTCCTTTACATATTACGTAACGTTTTTTATGATTTTAGCAGTATTTACATACGCTGTAACATCTTTTGCAAAAGGTCCTGACCTCGAAAATTATGCAACAATTACAATTAGTGCCGGTGATACGCTTTGGGAGTTGGCACAAGAATATAAAGAACACCACAAATTATCGGCAGTGGAGTTTGTCGAGTGGGTAGAAACAAAGAATAACATTCAATATAAGCCGATTATACCAGGGGAAGTAATTTACGTTCCCATTCTAAAGGAAAATTTTCATGAGGGACAAATGTTCGCCAGTAATTAGGAAAGCAGTGATCTAGATTGAAGGCTATTATTTATTGCCGGGTAAGTACGGAAAAAGACACACAAGAGACTTCGCTCTCTAGACAAAGAGAGGAACTGACAGAGCTTGCCGAACGAAATGGCTTTGACCTTGTTCATGTTGTGGAAGAAAAAGCGAGCGGGTTTGACATTGACCGAGATGGGATCATGGAAGTAATTGAATTCATCCAGCAGGAAAACATCGACGTACTGCTTATTCAAGATGAAACAAGACTTGGACGCGGTCATGCTAAGATTGCCCTATTGCATTTTTTTATGAAAGAGAATATTCAAGTATACACGATCAGCCACAACGGGAAATTGCATTTATCTGAATCTGATTCGATGATGCTTGAAATTATTAGTATTGTGGAAGAATATCAAAGGAAATTGCATAACGCTAAAATTAGAAGGGGAATGAAACGGGCGGTTGCAAGGGGGTATCGTCCTGAGAAGAATTTAAGAAATGCAGGAGAAAATGCAGGGAGAGACCGCAAAGAAATTCCCATCGAGGAAATTGTTCGTCTTCGGAGAAATGAGCTGACATTTGAGGAGATTGCAGCGACGCTGAGAGGGTTTGGCCATGACGTCTCAAAGGCAACGGTTCATCGCCGTTATCGCGAGTATATGAAGCAGCAAGACGAATCACTTGCCTAGAAGGCATCGATTTAGTAAGATGTCTACATATGAAAATGTATGTGTAAAAGGAGTTCATTCATGTTATCTGCTGAAAAAATGGCACGTATTAATTTTTTATCAAAAAAAGCAAAAGGAGAAGGATTGACACCAGAAGAAGCTACTGAACAGCAATCACTTCGCCAAGAATATTTAAAAGAATTTCGCAAGTCCATGACGAATCATCTCCACTCCATTAAAGTAGTGGATGAAAATGGAACGGATGTGACTCCGGACAAACTTAAAAATAGCAAATATAAAAAAGGATTACATTAAGCAAAGGCGAATGATTTCGTCATTGTGAATGTGTCTTAACGGTTAAAGGGCAGTGCAAAAGGAGAGAGTCTTTCTTTTTTGTACTGCCTTTTTTTACCGAAATAAAACCGTATATTCGTTCAATATTCCACAAAAAATGTAAAAGTGGTAGCAATTTTGTGTGAATTGTTGTACAAAATAAGTAATCATTAGTATGATAATGATTGAATAACAGCCTCATGAATGAAAGGATGAAGTAAAATGGAACATCGCATTGAAGATTTATCCATTGCAACGATTCGTACTTTATCAATCGATGCTATTGAAAAAGCAAACTCAGGTCACCCAGGAATGCCAATGGGGGCAGCTCCAATGGCTTACGCATTATGGACGCAGTTTATGAACCATAATCCGAAAAATCCGAACTGGTTTAACCGAGACCGCTTCGTGCTGTCTGCAGGTCATGGTTCAATGTTGTTATACAGCTTATTACATCTTTCAGGCTACGATGTCACAATGGATGATTTGAAAAACTTCCGCCAATGGGGAAGCAAAACGCCAGGGCATCCGGAGTTTGGTCATACACCTGGAGTAGAAGCGACAACAGGTCCACTAGGACAAGGGGTTGCGATGGCAGTAGGGATGGCGATGGCAGAGCGTCATTTAGCTTCTACATATAACAAAGACAATTTTGAAGTTGTAAACCATTTTACATATAGCATATGTGGTGACGGGGATTTAATGGAAGGTGTTTCCGCAGAAGCTGCTTCATTAGCTGCACACTTAAAGTTAGGTCGTTTAGTCGTATTGTACGATTCAAACGATATTTCACTAGATGGCGAATTAAACCTTGCTTTCTCTGAAAGCGTTGAAGATCGTTTTAAAGCATATGGCTGGCAAGTTATTCGTGTAGAAGACGGCAATAACTTAGAGGAACTAGCAAAAGCGTTGGAGGAAGCGCAAACAGATTTAGACCGACCAACATTAATTGAGGTAAAAACAGTGATTGGTTACGGTTCTCCGAATATGTCAGGTAAATCGGATGTTCACGGTGCGCCGCTTGGGGCAGATGAGTTGAAGCTGACGAAGGAAGCATACAAATGGACTTTTGAAGAAGATTTCCATGTGCCTAATGAAGTATATGAACATTTCCGTTCTGTTATTGTAGAAGCAGGAGAAAAGAAAGAGCAAGAGTGGAATCAATTGTTCGCTCAATATAAAGAAAAGTATCCAGAATTAGCGGAACAGTTTGAAATGGCAGTGGCAGGCAAGCTTCCAGAAGGTTGGGAGCAACAGTTGCCGGCATATGAAGTAGGATCAAGCCTTGCGTCACGTGCTTCTTCTGCAGAGGCACTAAATGCTGTAGCGAAAGCTGTTCCATCCTTCTTTGGTGGATCTGCTGACTTAGCTGGTTCAAATAAAACAACAATTAAAGGCGGAGAAGACTTCCAAGCAGCTAATTACAGTGGACGAAACATTTGGTTTGGTGTGCGTGAATTTGCCATGGGTGCTGCGCTAAACGGAATGGCCTTACATGGTGGTTTAAAAGTATTCGGCGGAACGTTCTTCGTGTTCTCTGATTACTTACGTCCAGCGATTCGTCTTGCTGCTTTAATGAAGCTGCCAGTAACATATGTATTCACTCACGACAGCATTGCAGTAGGTGAAGACGGACCGACGCATGAGCCAGTTGAACAACTTCCATCGCTTCGTGTAATGCCAGATTTATCTGTCATTCGTCCAGCAGATGGAAATGAAACAGCAGCTGCTTGGCGTTTAGCTGTAGAATCTACGGACAAGCCAACGGTTCTTGTATTAACACGTCAAAACCTTCCAACTTTAGAAGGAACGAAAGAGCGTGCGTATGAAGGCGTATCAAAAGGTGCTTACGTTGTATCACCTGCAGGCAAAGAGCAAGCAGATGCCCTTCTGTTAGCAACAGGTTCTGAAGTGAGTTTGGCAGTAGAAGCGCAAAAAGCATTAGCAGCTGAAGGAATTCACGCATCTGTTGTAAGTATGCCGTCATGGGATCGTTTTGAAGCTCAGTCAGCAGAATACAAAGAAAGCGTCATTCCAAAATCAGTTAAAAAACGTGTGGCTATCGAGATGGCTTCGACACTTGGTTGGGAGCGTTATACAGGTGACGAAGGAACAGTCATCGGTATTGATCGTTTTGGTGCATCTGCTCCTGGTGAGTTAGTGATGAAAGAGTACGGCTTTACGGTAGAAAATATCGTAGCGAATGTGAAACAACTATTAAATCAATAATAAAAAAAACGAGCCCAACTTGTGGCTCGTTTTTTTATTATTCGACAAAATGAGTGGATGATTTTTCCGGAGATAGACAAGCCTTGCATATTTTGCGTTATACAATAAAGAGAACAGATGCATAATGGAGGGGAGTCTATGAGGAAATATGATATTTACCTAATAGAGGATGAGTTTGCGCTTCATTATTTTCAAAAAGAGCATTTGATGTATCGGCTGTTCATGGATTACAAAAATGGCGGCAAGAAGCGGGATGCCTACATGAAAAAACAAGTTGAGTATATCACGAAGAAAATTCCTGTGTTACAGCTTCAATGGATGATGGAGAAACGCTTTGCAAAAGATGCTAATTGGAAAGCTCTGTCGGATACAGAATATGAATATAAAACAGAAAAAAGCATTGCCCACCTTCAATTAGCAGGGGATTTTGTTTATATGCAAGCAGAAGGGACTGTTGAAGCGGAAACGGTATTTTTTGAAGTGTTGCGAAAGCTCAATCCGTGTTTTCTAGCGATGAACTATAGAGAGCATGTGTATGGGTGGCTTAATCCTGTTAAACAGCGAAAATTTTGCATAAAATAAAGAGAAAATCGCTTTCACATATTGTATAATGACTTTCGGTTTAGTACACTGTAATGTAGACAACACGAAGGAGGAAGTAATACTATGTGGCAACTTATTCTAGTTGGTGTTCTAGCATTATTAGCTGGGATAGCACTAGGATTTTTCATCGCTCGCAGATACATGATGAGCTATTTAAAGAAAAATCCGCCAATCAACGAGCAAATGCTTAAAATGATGATGATGCAAATGGGAATGAAACCGTCTCAAAAGAAAATCAATCAAATGCTGTCAGCGATGAACAAACAAATTAAATAAAGTTTGTGATGAAAACCCTTATAGGAAAGGGTTTTTCATTTACATAGAAGTGTTGGACATGACTGCCTCCTCTCAACGATTTGTAGAGCGAATCTTTCATTGATATACTTCTCATCGTTTATTCTATTTTTAACATCCAAGCCACGTTTTCGGTTGAAGCTTCAACCGAAAACGTGGCTTTTTAGTTAGTCATTCTAATTTTTTGCTATAATATGGATAATGATATTAGCACGGGAGGAAGGAATGAATGAGGCACACTAGGAATAGGTTTAGAAAATAGGGTTGTACGGTATTCATGCTATTGTCGCCGGAGGTGAGAGACGTGAGTGTGTTTAAGGATTTATGGTGGTTTTTTAAATTAGAAAAGAAAGCGTATGTCATAGGTGTCCTTTTATTACTGTTTGTTGCACTACTGGAGTTAATTCCACCGAAAGTGGTCGGTTTGGTTGTTGATGAAATACAAACGGGTACACTTTCTCCGTCACAATTATGGAAAATTTTGCTTCTGTTAGCGATCGCAGGAGTGCTTGTATATATAGCTCGTTATATTTGGCGGATTATGATTTTTGGTGCATCTGTCCGACTGGCACGAAAGTTGAGAAATGAACTGTTTGAGCAATTTACAAAAATGTCTCCGTCCTTTTATGAGCGTAAGCGTGTCGGAGACTTAATGGCACATGCTACAAATGATGTGCAGGCCGTTCAGCAAACAGCGGGTATGGGGGTGTTGACCCTTGTGGATTCTATCGTGACAGGTAGTTTCATCTTATTGGCGATGGCCACCACGATTAGTTGGAAGTTGACGCTCATCAGTTTGCTTCCGATGCCGCTGATGGCCTTTTCTACTAGTTATTATGGCAAGGTATTACACGAGCGCTTTCACAAGGCTCAAGAGGCTTTTTCAGCTTTAAATGACAAAGTGCAAGAGAGTGTAAGCGGAGTGAAGGTCATTAAAACGTTTGGAGAAGAAGGAGATGAAATAGCAGATTTTCATTCCCAATCTGAAGATGTTGCAGTAAAAAATATAGCGGTGGCAAAAATTGATTCATTATTTGAACCGACGATTTCACTGATTGTCGGATTTTCCTTTTTTCTGTCCCTTGTATTTGGCTCCAGAATGGTCATTTCCAATGAATTGACGCTAGGGGAGTTAATCGCTTTTACGACCTATCTAGGCCTTCTTATTTGGCCAATGCTGGCGTTTGGGTGGTTATTTAACATTGTGGAGAGGGGGCGAGCATCTTATGAACGCCTATCTTCTTTACTTTCTGAACAGCAGGAGATTATTGAGCAGGAACGTGGCCTTCGTACACCACCAAAAGGAGCGCTTTCGGTGATCGTTCACTCTTTTCACTATCATGACCATCAACGTGTGTTAACAAATATTTCGTTTCGTCTTGAAAAAGGTCACACACTTGGCATTATCGGAAAAACAGGAGCGGGGAAAACGACTTTGTTAAAACTGCTTTTACGGGAAGTGGGTGGTTATGAAGGAGAAATTCGTCTTGCTGGTCATTTAATTGAAGAATACTCCCTTCAAGCTCTTCGCTCATCTGTTAGCTATGTCCCACAGGATCATTTTTTATTTTCAGCAACGATTGCCGATAATATCGCGTTTGGGTTTCCAGAAGCATCGTACGAACAAATTCGACAAGCGGCTACAACGGCTCAAGTTCATGAAGACATTATGGAGTTTCCTGACCAATACGAAACAATGGTCGGTGAAAAAGGAGTGTCGTTGTCAGGTGGACAAAAACAGCGTATCTCCATTGCAAGGGCCCTATTATTAGATCCTGAAATCTTAATTTTAGATGATTCTTTATCGGCTGTAGATGCAAAAACAGAAGAAGCCATTTTAGAGGCATTGAGAGAAAAACGGCAAGGGAAAACGACGATTATTACGTCACATCGCCTTAGTGCCATTCAGCATGCAGATTTAATTATCGTGCTTGAAGAGGGGAACATTGTGCAAAGCGGCACCCATAAAGAATTGATGAGTGTAAAAGGCTGGTATCAAGAGATGTATGCTCGTCAACAGTTAGAAAACGAAGTAGAGCTCGGAGGATGAAACATGAAAGAGACCATTTCGAAGGAAGAACAGCGATATGTATTAAAGCGTCTTCTTCGGTTTGCTAAGCCGCACTGGCGCTCGTTTTTGTTTGCGTTTGCACTTCTATTGGCGGCAACGGCTGCTGATATTGCCGGCCCCATCTTAATTAAAATCTTTATTGATGATTACTTAATGCCAAAAAAACTAGATACCGAGCCTCTTATCATATTAGCGGTTATTTATTTAGGACTGAATGCACTAAAAGTGGTTATCCAATATTTTCAGCTTGTTAAATTCAATGAGATTGCGCTTCGTATTATTCAAACGATTCGAGTTGAGACGTTTGCGAAAGTGCAGCGCATGTCCATGAAATATTTTAATGAGACACCTGTAGGTAGCATTGTTTCGAAAGTGACAAACGATACGGAAGCGGTTAAAGAGATGTTTGTTGATGTGGCCGTTGCATTTGTCCAAAATTCCTTCTTTTTAATGGGGGTTTTGGTGGCCATGTTGTTTTTGAACGTGAAGCTTGCCTTGTTTTGTTTTATCTTACTCCCTGTTTTATACGGATTAATGAGAATGTATCGTCATTTTAGTACTATTTTTTATTATCAGTTGCGGGAAAAGCTCAGTGAATTGAATACAAAGTTGAATGAGTCCTTACAAGGAATGAATATTATCCAAGTATTTCGTCAGGAAAGGCGACTACGACGTGAATTTGCTCTTATTAATGAGCAACACTATGAGGCAGGCTTAAAAAACATTAAGTTGGATGGCTTGTTGCTTCGCCCCGCGGTCGATTTAATTTACGTTTTCACATTAATACTTGTGCTGGGCTTTTTCGGTCTTACATCGCAAACAAGTCCCGTTGAAATCGGCGTCCTTTATGCCTTTGTGAACTATTTAGATCGGTTTTTTGAGCCTGTGAATCAAATGATGATGCGTTTGTCTATTTATCAGCAAGCCATTGTTTCCGCATCTCGTGTTTTTACGCTGTTGGACGAAGAAGCACAAACACAAGAACAACAAACTAAGGAGTCGGCAAAGATTGAAAGGGGATCGATTGTGTTTCAGGATGTGACGTTTTCTTATGATGGGCAGCGAGATGTGCTCAAAAATATTTCGTTTGTGGTGAAGGAAGGAGAAACCGTTGCGTTTGTGGGACATACGGGCAGTGGGAAAAGTTCCATCATTAATTTGCTATTGCGCTTTTACCCGATTAAACAAGGGCATATTTTCATTGATGGACATTTACTTTCTGACATATCGAATGCAGAAATTAGACGTAAAGTCGGGCTTGTATTGCAAGATCCTTTCTTGTTTGCGCGAACCATTAAAGAAAACATTGTGCTGCATGACAACATATTTAGTCAAAAGGAGATTGAGGCATCCGCACGACTTGTGCAGGCCCATCCTTTTATTAGTTCGCTTCCTCATCATTATGAGGAACAAGTAGCAGAGAGAGGCGCTAATTTTTCAAGCGGTCAGCGACAATTGCTGTCATTTGCCCGAACCATTATTCGAAATCCGAAGATTTTAGTGCTTGATGAAGCCACCGCTCATATTGACTCTGAAACGGAAGAAGCGATTCAAACCGCGATGGAGCGAATGAGAAAAGGGAGAACGACGCTTGTGATAGCCCATCGTCTATCAACGATTCAAAATGCTGATGAAATTTTGGTGCTGCATAAAGGGGAAATTGCCGAAAGAGGAAATCACTATGAACTGTTAGAGAAACGAGGGCTGTATTATAAAATGTATGTGCTTCAAAATGGAGGGGGGAATTTATAGTGGAAGGCATCATGTTTGGTTTGAAAAAGAAAAAACACAGTCTCACATTTACGTGGAGGCTGTGTTTTTTCTTAAATATTGTTCATTATATAAGTTCAAAAGGGTATCTAACTCTTGGCTGTGGCGAATAGTTTGACTAGAACTAAATCCGCTTAGCTGAACAATTCGAATGAGTTCTTCTCTTTTCTTTTCAATTTGCTGTAAAATCTCATGTTTGGACACAGACTTGATTCCCTTCTTTACAGGCTAACTTTTTCCTAATTATACAAGATACTGGTACTTTTTTAAAGTGTTTTCGACCTCTCTCTTTTTAAAAAAATTGAAAGGAAATAGAAAAATTTCAAACATTGTTAACATTTTTTTGGAAAGATTGATTCGTTTCGTTTATAGATTTGGTAGAATAGAAAACGGAGTGTTGAAAAGGGGTGCAATTATGACAGATATTAATATATTTTTAGCATTTGGGGCAGGTTTTTTGTCTTTCATTTCTCCATGCTGCCTCCCGTTATATCCTGCGTTTCTCTCATACATAACAGGGGTGTCCGTCAGTGAAATTAAAGAGGAGAATGCGATGCTACAGCGAAAAAGCCTGTTGCATACACTCTTTTTTTTAGCGGGCTTTTCGTTAATTTTTATTGCAATTGGCTTTGCAACATCAACACTTGGAAAGTGGTTCATTGATTATCAAGATCTTTTACGGCAAATTGGGGCCATCTTTATTATCTTCTTTGGGCTAGTCGTTGTTGGTGTTTTTCAACCTGCTTTTTTAATGAAGGATAAAAAGCTCACATTTACAAACAAGCCTACGGGTTATATGGGTTCATCCATCATCGGGATGGCTTTTGCTGCGGGATGGACTCCGTGTACAGGCCCGATTTTAGTGTCTGTTATTGCGTTAGCAGCAAGCAATCCAGGATCGGGTATGTTATATATGATGGCTTATTCTCTTGGATTTTCCATTCCATTTTTTCTCATGTCTTTCTTTATCGGACGATTACATTGGATTAAAAAGCATAATGCTATAATTGTAAAGTCTGGCGGGTATTTAATGATTGCTATGGGAATTATTTTATACTTTGATTGGATGACTAAAATTATTGCGTATACAAGCAGTCTGTTTGGTGGATTTACTGGCTTTTAGTGGTGCGAGAATTGTAAAATAGTTTTTATTGAAAAAAAACCATTATACTGATAAAGTGGAAATAAATCATTGTGATAAAAGTCCTGCTTTAAATGGAAGAAATGGTATAAATGGAGTGCTCAATGTAAGGGTTGTTGTGAAATGGAGGAAAAAAATGGCAACTGTTGTTATTGTTGATGATGCCAAGTTTATGAGAAAAACATTGACAAGCATTTTGCAAAACGCGCATTATGAAGTAATTGGAGAAGCAGAGAACGGAGAAGAAGCCGTTGAACTGTATCGTTCATTAAGACCAGATTTAATGACAATGGATATTACTATGCCTCTAATGAGCGGCATTGAGGCAGTTAAAAAGATAAAAGAAGAGTTTCCAGATGCGAAAATTGTTATGTGCTCTGCAATTGGCCAGCAAAGAATTGTCGTCGAAGCTATTGAGGCGGGAGCGAAGGACTTCATTGTAAAACCTTTTGACGAAATTCGCGTTCTTGACGCTATACAAAGAGTATTAGGATAAGGAAAGAAAGCCTCTATTTTCTGCATTATATGGGAGTAAAGTGAAAAATCGTCATACATATCCTATTAAGGAGCGATGGCGATTTTTTTATTGGATGCTTTTGTCCTCTTATAGTAGAAATTGTGTTAAATACGCTGAAAAAGGAGAATATTTTTGATTGAAAAAGGTGGCGTCTGAAGAAGAGTCAATGTTAAAATGGGGTGCAATGGTTCACAATCTGATGGTTGAGGTGTCTTGATTGAAAGAAATTTTATTAATCCTATTACTGCAACTGATTTATGTTCCAATCTTAACGTTACGTACCATTTTTTTAGTCAAAGGGATGAGTCTGTACGCCTCTATTTTTGGTTTCTTAGAAGCACTTGTTTATGTGTTTGGATTATCGCTCGTTTTTTCAGGCGATCAAAGTACATTAGCTATGGTGGTCTATGCGGTAGGGTTTGGTTTTGGGATTATAATTGGAAGCTATGTTGAAAATCGTTTAGCAATTGGATATACGACATTGAGCGTCAATTTGATGCACAAGAATGATGAGCTCATTAACCATCTTCGTCAGGATGGGTTTGGAGTGACGGTCTTTCAAGGAGAGGGAAGGGATAGCGCACGCTATAAACTAGATATTTTAGCGAAGCGTAATCGCGAGCCGGAGCTTTGGGGAATTATCGAACAATATGAGCCGCGGGCGTTCATTATTTCTTATGAACCGAGGCGTTTTAAAGGCGGTTTTTTGCTGAACTCGCTCAAAAAAACAAAACCGAAACAAAAGCGTGATACGACATCATCTTAATCCATAATCACGAGTATTTTCTTTTTGAAATATTTCCACTATAATGGGAATGAATGTATTCTTTGCGCAAAGGAAGGATTAACGTGGTAGCTGTGTCATCCTTAGTGGCCGTATTTATGGCGCTAGCTGTTTTGGTTGTAAGAATGAAAGCCGCTTCGAAGCCGACAAGTGCGAAAAAAATTGTGCTACCGCCGATTTTTATGAGCACGGGAGCTCTCATGTTCGTGTTTCCTTTTTTTCGTGTTACGATGGCGGAGTTTCTAGAAGCATTATTGCTTGGAATGTTTTTTTCTATTTTTTTAATTAAGACATCCAAGTTTGAAGTGAGAGAAAATGAGATTTATTTGAAGCGCTCGAAAGCTTTCGCTTTTATTTTGATAGGATTGCTCATTATTCGAATTATGTTAAAGACATATTTAAGCGCGTCCATTGATGTTGGAGAATTGAGCGGAATGTTTTGGATTTTAGCATTCGGAATGATTGTCCCGTGGCGCATTGCGATGTATATCAATTATAAAAAGCTGCATCGCGACATAAAAAATGACCCGATTCACCCAATGATTTAAAAAAGCGGTTTCACCAAATCTTATTTGGTGAAACCGCTTTTTTAATCAAATAAATGCTTGTAAGGAGATACGTCAATTTGCTTTTCATGTAAGGTTTTAAGTAAAAATTTATGATCTCGTTTCGGTGTGGCGATAATATATCCTCTCACAATTAAATCTTGTGTAATAGAGGAGGCTTTTTCTTGTAAAGCTAGTTCGCCGATTTTACCAGCAATCTTTTGTTTGGCGACATCTCGAAAAAGCTCAGGAACCGGTTTGACGAGTTCTTCCAAGAGTGCTTTTTCTGATGGTCCCCATAAATGCACCGTTTTTTTCAAATAATGGTCTTGCCAATCAAGTTCTGACATTCCATCTTGTTTAGGAAGTCTTTTTAAAAATTTCCGGAACATAAAGAAGCCGCCAATCGCGAACATGGAAACTAAAAAAACAACCCAAAATAAAATAAACCATAAAAACCAGCCGTCAAGCATCTTTTCACCTCTGTATAGGATGTTTCATCGTATCTCTTATTCTACTTTTATTCTACACAAACGCACTTGTAAATAAAAGAGAAAATGAAGTGATGGACGTTTATTGCTTGTTCCGTTGGGTACTGTACATACAAATATTTAATCAAAGAAGGAGTTATGAAAATGAAAAACAAACAGTATCCGACTAATTTACCGGCACAAGAACAAACAACTCAACCAGGAATCGAACGTGAAATGAGACCACTGCCTCAAGAAAATAACGAGCATTATAAAGGAAGTGGTAAACTTCAAGGGCAAACAGCTATCATTACGGGAGGAGACAGCGGAATCGGTCGGGCAGTTGCCATTGCTTATGCAAAAGAAGGAGCGAATATAGCGATTGTCTATTTGAATGAAAAGCAGGATGCCGAGAACACAAAGCGTTTTATTGAAGAAGAAGGGGTTAACTGTCTTTTGCTAGAAGGAGATTTAGGAGAAGAATCTTTTTGCCGCCATGTGGTTGAGAGAACGATAGAAGAGTTTGGAGGACTTGATATTTTAGTCAATAATGCCGCGGAACAGCACCCGAAAAACAGCATTGCAGATATTAGTTCTGAACAGTTGGAACAAACATTTCGGACGAATATTTTTTCGATGTTTTATTTAACAAAAGCTGCTTTGCCACATCTAAAAGAAGGAAGCGCCATTATTAATACAACTTCCGTTACCGCCTATGCCGGTCATCCGACATTGCTGGATTATTCGGCAACAAAAGGAGCTATCACGTCGTTTACACGATCGCTTTCCCTTCAACTCTCTGAAAAAGGAATTCGAGTAAATGGTGTAGCACCAGGCCCCATTTGGACACCACTAATCCCTTCGACTTTTACAGCAGAAGAAGTGAGTGGATTTGGTCAAGACACTCCGATGCAGCGTCCAGGCCAACCTGAAGAGTTAGCACCTGCTTATGTTTATTTAGCATCTTCAGCCGATTCGTCATACATGTCAGGACAAATCCTTCATATTAATGGGGGGAAAGTGGTTAATGGATAAAAGTTTCTTCTATAAAAATCTCTGTTTTCCTTCTTTGATTCAATCTATGGTACAATCAATTGAATCGTAAACAATAACGGAGGTTTAACATGTTTTCATATGTCGCTATTTTTGGTTTTTTAGGCTTTCTCGTCTATGCGAGCAGCTTTGTATATGCACTGTTGCAAGGAACGGATGAGCGAAAGAAAATGGGGATGCGCATGGCTGTGACATTCATCATTATGCTTGTAGGTATTGTTGGTTTGCAACTTACGTCTTAAAACTCGGTGATTGCCGAGTTTTCTTTTTTAGAGAGGAAATGATAGAAATCCCTTTGACAAACCGTATTATTTTTCATATAGTAGAAGTTCAAGGGGAACGTATGTGTGTGTTGGTAATTTTTCTTTCGTCGGATTGGACGGTTGAAATGGGGTTATTGATAGAAAGGAAGAGATGAAGTGAGATATCATACGCATGTAGCGACATCCATCGCGGGTGGTGCTGCAGTAGCTTCTGCAACGGATGTGCCATTTACCGTAGCGTATGTTCTTGGCATTGCATTAGGGAGCTTGATTCCAGACATTGATGAACCGAACTCATACATAGGAAGACGGACATTTGGATTATCTAAGCTTATTAAGCAAGCGCTTGGACATCGAGGATTTACCCATTCTTTACTGGCATGGATTGGTTTTTCTTTTTTATACAAGGTGTATCCAAATTTATTCGTTTTAGGAATGTGCACGGGCTATTTGTTTCATATCGTAGGCGATTTTTTCTCGCGCAAAGGCGTTCCTTTATTTTCACCGTTTTCCAAAAAGCGCTTTAAATCTCCACTTACATATGAAACAGGTGGATTTGCAGAAACCCTTATTTTTTATGCAGCTATTGTGGCCAGTGTTTATTTAGTTTATACAAAAGAATTGTTTTAAAGAGGACCCGTCAGTTTATCCAGTGAAAGGAAGGATGAATGGACGGGTCTTTTTTGGAAATTAATGTGGAAATGAAACAAATGTTGTCATTGTCCAGTTTTATAAGTAAACGAAAGACTGGAGAGATATTAATGGAGGTTACGTTTGTTCGCCATGGCCCATCATATTGGGAAAGTCATGCTCCGTGCAGCGCGCAACAGTTTCGAACGTGGATGGAAAACTATAATGACAGAGGCATCTTTCAAGAATCGGTCGTACCGCTTGATACGGTCAGGAAATGTCAAGAAGCGTCTCTTATTATTACAAGTCCGCTTTTGCGAGCGGTGGAATCAACACATGTTTTGATGGCAGGGATGGACAAACAACTGGTTAAGTCCAATATGTTTCGGGAAGCAGAACTGCCGGTTATGGATCGAATCCCTTCGTTTATCCGGATGAAACCGCAGAAATGGGCTGTTTTATTCCGCTCGATTTGGGTTGTAGGATATGGGGGAGGGAATGAGACGTTTCGTCAAGCACGAAGGAGAGCTGAAAAAGCAAGAGATACGTTGATGGAGTATGCAAGAATTCATGGCAAGGTAGTGGTCATCGGTCACGGCATTTTTAATATGATGGTGGCAAAGGAGCTAATAAAAAAAGGCTGGGCAGGGAAATATCCACCGAGCCGTCACCACTTTTGCTGTACCACGTACGTGCAGCATGAAGAACTTCATCCTTCGCTACTAAATGGAAATGGACAGTAAAAAATTGCTTCTGTCCATGACTAATTAGTTGTGAAGAATTCAATTAGTCATGGAGTGGATGCATGGTTTAATGTGGAATCGATTTAATATTGTCATAACGTTGCAACGCGCGCGCTCGGGCTGCCCGGTGATCAACAATTGGATGAGGGTAGGTAATGCCGAGCGTAACACCGGCTGCTGCTAATACATGCTGTGGTGCTTCCTGTGGTTTATGGATATAGTTGTCTGGAAGGTGCTGCAATTCGGGTACCCACTTTCGGATATACTCGCCATCACCATCAAATTTCTCTCCTTGGGAGGTCGGATTAAAAATGCGAAAATAGGGGGCGGCATCTGCTCCGCTCCCGGCGACCCACTGCCATCCGAGTGTATTATTGCCTAAATCTGCGTCGACGAGTGTATCCCAAAACCAGGCGGCTCCTTTTTGCCACGGCACTAGTAAATGTTTGACTAAAAAAGAGGCAGTGACCATACGCACACGGTTGTGCATAAAGCCGGTTGCCCATAATTCCCTCATTCCCGCATCCACGAGCGGGTAGCCTGTCATTCCTTTTGTCCAAGCTGTAAAAGCAGCAGGATTTTCCTCCCATTCAAAGTGGCAAAATTTCTCGTATAAAGGTGCAGACACTGTATGTGGGAAATGGTATAAAAGATGCCATGCAAACTCTCGCCATACAAGCTGACGAATAAACGCCTCTGCTTGCTCGCCTGCTTCTTCTTTTTGAATAAGGTAATGAAAAAGGTAGCGCGGGGAAATTTGTCCAAACGCGAAATAAGGAGAAAGTCGCGAGTGAGCAGTGAGTGCTGGAAAATCTCTTTTCTCTTTGTAGTCGGACAGCCCAGTTCGAACAAATAACTTGAATAACTTCCATGCCCCTCGTTCTGATACATCCCACATTTTTTCCATCGTGTTTGTCCAATTAATGGTCGGCAATAGATTCAATTCATAGACGGATTCACTTTGCAAAGTGTGATTAATCCCTTGAATTTGGGTAAGTCTTTTATAGGGAAAAGGAATGCGTTCCTTTTGAAAAGCTTTATAAAAAGCGGTAAACACTTTATATGGTTCATTTTTCGCTCGTGTAATGCTCCACGGTGGAAGCATTAAGTGTCCTTCGAATGTTTCGAGCTCCACACCTAATCTCTGTAAGTGTTCGAAAAGGTGATGATCTCTTTCCATTACTTCAGGCTCATAGCGCCGATGAACGTAGAGTGAGTTCGCTCCTGTTTCTTCCAAAAGAGAAAGAAGCACCTCTTTTGTTTTCCCTTTTCGAACAATGAGGGCACAGTCTAGTTTTTGAAGGGATTGCTGCAAGTCTAATAACGCATAGTGAAGCCACCACTGACTAGCACCACCTAGAGCTAGTTCGCCATCGTACGCTGGATCGTGTATATAAACAGGAAGCACCTCCCCGTGCTTTGCTGCTTCATAAAGAGCTGGATGATCGATCGTTCGTAAATCTCGGCGAAACCAAACAATGATTTTTCTCTTCATATTTTCATCCTTTCTTTCCTTTATCCTGTATTAAGAGACAGTAGACCTCCACTTCAAAACTTGGAATGATCGGGGGCGGGGATGAAGGAAACAACCTACCGATGGAAGGTTTCTTTATTAAGTGTAAAAATAGAGAGTGTGTATCGCAATTTTGAATGTGCTGTCAGTTCTTATATGGGTAGAGGCCTAATTTACCCGGGACGAATTCCTATTTTTATCCATGTAGAATAGTGTATTCTGTATCGACAAACGGGAGGAGTCAACATAATGAGAAATGGTTATTATGGTTATATGAATCCATATTACGGTCAGCATTCATGTGGATGCTGTATGCCTTATTACGGAGGACAGTACGTAACGCCAATGCCTTACATGAATATGCCGCAAATGATGCCAGCCGGGCAAGAAGCGTATGGATATGCTCCAGCTATGCCAATGGGGGAGTATAATATGATGCCTCAACCATCCATGATGCAAGGGCAACTTGGGATGATGCCAGATGAGATGGTGGATGATGACATGATGAGTGAAATGGAAATGATGATGGACGGATTACCAACACCTGGGCAAGGAATGGCAGCTCCAAATAACATGATGTCGAACGAACAAATGAATATGATAAACGGGCGACCGATGTTTTAAGTTTTTTGTCTGGAAAGGTCCCGTTTTTGAATTCTTGATGTCACGAGATATTCATAACGGGGCTGTTTCTCTTTTGTTCAAAAATGGGACAGGGCCTGCATATAATAGAGAGACTTGCATTGGTTCTTCCAGTTTTGTAAAATGAGAAAATCAATGATGGACATGTTGCGGAAGGAGAAAAGAATGAAAAAATGGTTATTATGGCTGACAGTGCTTGGAATTATTCAGTTTTCAAACACTCCTCACTTGACTGTATCTGATCCTTCAACGTGGATTAATAAGCCTCAGTATGAAGAGAATGTAACACTGGCCTTTTTGTTGGATACAGAAAGTGTCTTTTATTTTCCATGGGTCAATGTTTTGCAAACAGAATTTCTTCTTCATAAGTTAGGACATGTCATCTTTTTTTCACTTCTGACTTACTTAATTTTCATCAATATGAAAGAAACGAAAATGCGCTATGTCAATACATGGATATGGACGACCTTTTTCGCTTTTACAGATGAAGTTCATCAGTTTTTTGTCGTCGGAAGAAGCGGAAGGTTTGTAGATATGCTCCTTGATTCAGCTGTTAGCTTGATTTGTTTGATTGGTTTATTACTATTCTTTTCATTAAATAAAAGGAAAAAGGTATCTGAGCCGGTCTCTCTCCAAACATTTTTGAGAAAAGGTTGAAACAGATATTTTGAGAATGAAAAAAGAAATCATTATAATAAGATGGGAAATGCGATAGATGGAGGGAAAAACATGAACCAAATTAAAGAAGAACAACAATACCGTGAACAAATCAGCCAAGATAAACTGTCAGTCGGTATTTTTACGACAACGTGGTGTCCAGATTGTAAACGTCTAGATATGTTCATTGATGAGATTGTCGCTGAACATAAAGATAAGCAATGGTTTAAAATTGATCGCGATGAGTTCCCTGAAATTGCTGAAGAGCAAACCGTTATGGGTATCCCATCTTTATTAGTTTTCAAAAACGGCGAGAAATTAGCTCACTTACATAGTGCTAATGCGAAAACGCCGGATGCGGTAAGAGAATTTTTAGAGCAATTATAAGCGAAATAAGAACCACCTTCCTCGACAAAGTTGAGGGAGGTGGTTCTTATTTTGCCTTGAGCTCTGTTAAAAAGGAGGAACCATGTGTATTCTGTTAGAAAGTATAATTGAAGATTAAAAATTGCAATCTGTATTCGATACGCTATACTAATATCGTGAAATTTGAATAGTTTAGTGATAGGAACGGGAACATGAATGACATTGTCATTCGATGGAAAGGAGAAAAACATGAACATCTATACAAAAACAGGGGATAAAGGCAAAACGAGTTTAATCGGGGGGCGTGTTGATAAAGACGACCTTCGAGTTGAAGCGTATGGAACAATTGATGAATTGAATAGCTTTGTCGGTCAAGCTATTCATCAGCTTGAAGGGGAAGTGTTTGCTTCTTTACAGGAAGAACTGGTCAATATTCAGCATGAATTGTTTGATTGCGGAAGTGACCTTGCTTTTGCCAAGCAGGATCATCCATATAAAGTGAACACGGCGATGATTACACGGCTTGAAAAGAAGATTGATGCTTACATGAACGAGGCACCTCCAATTGAGCGTTTCATCTTACCTGGCGGGACACCGGCAGCAGCAACCCTTCATATTTGCCGCACGATTGCCCGCCGTGCCGAGCGTCTTGTCGTTACCGTACAAAAAACGCATCCCATCAATGAAGCAGTGATGCAATATTTAAATCGTTTGTCCGATTACTTCTTCGCTGCTGCTAGAGTGGCAAATGCACGGGCAAATGTGAAGGATGTGGAATACGTGCGAAGCGCAAAGGTATTTCGTAGTACAACGAAAACGGAAGACAAAGAGTCATAATGAACCGTTTCTTCTGGCCGAATCTTTTAGAGATTCGGCCTTTTACAGTTGCTCCAAGATCGCGTGTAAATCTTGTTTCAGCAGTCCAACTTCCTCTTTTGTTAAAAAAATTGGCCAGCCGTCGTTAATGGTTACCATCATTCCTTCATTTGGATTTTGCTGCTCAATACGATGATAAAGAGAGGTAGCCTTTTCTTTCGACAAACTTGATTTGGTTGGAACATGTTTCACCTCGGTAATTAAAAACGTATCGCTTTCCTCATTTATATTTCCGTATAGAATAGACCCTTGCATAATTGTTCTCCTTTCCATTTACAGTGTTCCTTATTAGCTTTCCGATTTTTGTCAAAATTATATTTCGTTATTCGAAAGAAAATCGTTGTAAAAACAAAGAGTGACCGACTATAATCATAGTTAGTGCAAGTTCGAAGTCAAAGGAGAGGGAATCCATTGCAGCAAAATCAAAACACAGGCATCTTGTATGCAGGCGGCGCTTACTTAATGTGGGGGTTTCTGCCGCTTTATTGGAAGCTGCTTGATGACATCCCATCAGCGGAAATTTTAGCCCATCGCGTATTTTGGTCATTTATTTTTATGGTCATGTTATTAAGTATTGGTCGACGCGGAAAAGAAGCGATCCGCGTGCTCCGTACATTTGTACGGTCGCCAAAATCTTTTTTCTCGCTAGTTGCGGCTTCTTTGTTTATTAGTCTCAACTGGTTCATCTACATATGGGCAGTCAATAACGGACATGTTATCGAGGCAAGTCTTGGGTATTATATCAATCCGTTAGTGAGCATTTTGCTTGGGATTGCAGTGTTGAAAGAAAAGTTGAATTCATGGCAAGTGATTGCGGTCATTTTGGCGGCGTCAGGCGTTCTGTTTCTCACCTTTCAATATGGTCAGTTTCCAGCGGTGTCGCTTACGCTTGCAATTAGCTTCGGTTTATACGGATTAGTGAAAAAGATGATTCCGATGGATCCGACAATTGGTTTGACATTTGAGACTTTTATGGTGACACCGTTGGCATTCGCGTACCTGATCTTTTTATTTATGAAAGGGGAAGCGAGCTTTGGAGCCGTTTCGGCAACGAACCATCTTTTATTAGTTGGGGCCGGAATCGCGACGGCGTTGCCATTATTATATTTCGCAAAAGGTGCTAAACTCATTCCGTTATATATGGTTGGATTTTTGCAATACATTGCACCGACCATCACACTTATTATCGGTATCTTTGTTTTTCGTGAGCATTTTTCAAAAATTCATATGGTTGCTTTTTCCTTCATCTGGACAGGGTCCATTATTTTTTCGCTTTCCAAAACGAAATTTATGGTTAATCACCAGCCGAAATTCAAAAAAAGCCGCTCAATCGGCGCGTAATTATCGCTGCCAAAAAAAGACGGAATTAAACGCACTAGCACTAGTCGTTTAACTCCGTCTTTTCTTTTTGGTTTTCATCAAGAGACATGCCTTTCCATTTGGCTACTTTTTGCTTAATTTGTTTGTCGAGCTTCCGCATATCATGTTTTCCAACCGTTACGGCATAGAGGACAAATAAAAGGGAAGTAGCTTGAAATAGACTGAAGGATTTTGTTTGCGTGTAATCAAGAACTCCTAATAGCAACAGCCAGCCATCACTAATTAGCAATAAAATAATAAAAAGAAAGCTTAAACGCTCCCAGCCAAACCAATATTTTAAAAGTAAAAAGCAAGCGATAAATACAGAAAAGAACACCTCACCTAATATTAAAAACAACCATTTGTACTGCAAAACAACGGCTGTCATTTTTATTCCCCCTCCATGTTATGTACCTCTCTCTTATTCTAGCATGATTATCGTTTCCTCAACTTTTCTCATCAAATTTTAATAAAGCTCACAGAGAAATTTAACATGTTTGTTTTATAATCTTTTTATCAGCCAGTAAGAGAAAGGGCATATCCTTAAAATTGGGATAGGGTGAAGAACATGCTATGTGTGCCGTTCGCATACATTCCATCAATAGACGATGCGAATGGTTCTAGCTTTCCTACGCTGTTAGTAAACGGCGTTAAATCCAGGTCATGGACGGATATAGGGTAATGTCCGTTCTGATTCGTTTGTGAAACATAGCGGTTTTCAGCGTCACTTCTGAAACTAACGGATGCTTAAGGAGAAAACGGAGAATGTTTCAAACCGCCATCAATGTTTTATCACTAGGGAGGAATTTATGATGATGTGGCTTCGCTTTGTACCACTTGTGTTTTTCTCGATGACCGCTTTATCGTTGGTCGTTTTCCAATCCATCGAGATTGTGCAGGCGTTTATCGATATGTTCTTTCACAGAGAATCCTGATTAATTAACAATCGGCAGAAGATGAAAGAAAATCTCTGTCGATAGAAGTTTCCTTTATAGCGAAGATATTCAGGAAAAAAGAAAGTAACAGTCACGCAGGGAGCCTTTCGTATGGGGTATGGTACGGAAGGCTTTTTGGCTAAACAGCCCTTTTCGATCAATGTCCATTTCTTAATAGACAATTGGTCGGAGGGCTGTTTTACATAGGTCTGTAGGAAATGGCGGCCTCTTTTCCGTGATGGGCAATTGATTCTACGTGTGGAGGGGAATAAGATAAGGAGAGAGAACGGTTTGAAATAGGGGAGAAATACATGATTAAAATTTTACTAATTGAGGATGAAAAAAATTTAGCAAGATTTATTGAATTGGAGCTCAAATACGAAGGATATGAAATGACGACTTCCTCTGACGGGAGAAGTGGATTGGAACTGGCTATTCGCGAAGAATGGGATTTAATTTTGCTCGATATTATGCTGCCACAATTAAATGGAATTGAAGTGTGCCGGCGTATTCGGGCGATGAAATCGACACCAATTATGATGCTGACGGCACGTGACAGTGTCATGGATCGTGTGTCTGGTCTTGATAGCGGAGCAGACGATTATTTATCAAAGCCATTCGCGATTGAAGAACTGTTGGCGCGTATTCGGGCTCTGCTTCGCCGTTTGCCATCTTCTACGGCAGAGCAACCGTCTGTTTTTACCTTCAAGGATATTCGGCTCGATGCGAAGGGACGTATTGTTCAAAAAGGCGATGCTTCATTAACATTAACGAAAAGAGAGTATGAGTTACTGCTTGCTTTTATGGAAAATGTGAATGTCGTGCTAACGCGGGAAGTGCTGTTAAATAAAGTGTGGGGGTATGAGAGTGAGGTAGAAACAAACGTAGTAGATGTATATGTCCGCTATTTACGCAATAAAATTGATACACCTGGTGAAGAAAGCTATATTCAAACAGTGAGAGGTACGGGATATGTGATGAGGACATGACGATTTTTCGAAATGTGTCACTAAAGTGGAAATTTATAATGGTATCATCTGCTATTATTTTTGTCTCTTTTTTCTTATTTACGTTTTTGCAATATCATATTGTATATAAATGGATGTTTAACCAAGAGGAAAAGGCGGTGGAAAAGACGTTAGAAGAGCTCGTCGCCTTTTATGAGGAGAAGGGACCAAATTTATCGAAAGAGTCGATTCAAAACAGCCGCGCATTAATTGAAGCACTGAATGAAAAATATCAACGAATTACCATCTTAGATGCACAGCAAAAAGTAGTAGTGAATGTGTCGAATGAGGTTTCTTCGGTCTTTCATATGACGGGAGAGGCAGGAAAGGAACTAGAGCGCGATTATTACAAGGCAGATGGCAGTCATGCGATCATTATGAGAGCACCTGTACTTGTAGAGGGGAAGAAAGGAACGGTACAAGTAGTACGTCAGCTAGAGCGTTTTGATCAAATTACTCATGCTTTTTTCAGTGTTATGACGTTTTTTGGGATGAGCGCGGTTTTAATTAGTAGTTTATTAGGCTGGCTTATTTCAAAGCAATTTCTCGCTCCAATTAAAGAATTGACCTATATGATGAGAAACATCAAACGGAAAGGATTTCAGCAGCGGATGGACACGTTGAAATCGAACGATGAACTGGCGGAATTAACGTATATGTTTAATGAAATGATGGATGAAATTGAAAGAACCTTTGATCAGCAAAAACAGTTTGTGGAAGATGCTTCCCATGAGTTTCGTACGCCGATTACCATTTTAGAAGGCCATCTTAGATTGTTGAAAAGATGGGGAAAACAAGACCCTGTTATATTGGAGGAATCGTTGGATGCCGCTCTTTACGAAACAAACCGCTTAAAACATCTCGTTTTAGAGTTGTTAGAGTTGTCGAGAGCGGAAAATATCTCCCGGTCGTTACATGCCGAAAAGATAGAGGTAAATGCTATTGCTGAAAAGATGATTAAAAACGTAGCGGCAGTACATCCTGAATTTTCGATCACGTTTACACCGAGCGGGGCTCCTTCTTATATACAAGTGATGGAACATCATCTTAGTCAGTTGTTAATGATTGTATTGGACAATGCGATTAAATATTCGCTTAACGAAAAATGGATTGCTGTAAAGGTAGAAGAACGCGATGATGTGATACAAATAAAGATATCGGACCATGGGATGGGAATTCCCAAAACAGAAGAGGATAAAATTTTCCAGCGTTTTTATCGTGTAGATAAAGCGAGAAGTAGAGAAATGGGCGGGAACGGCTTAGGACTGGCTATTGCTCGGAAAATAACGGAAACATACAATGGGCAGATTCAGTTGGAAAGTTGTGAAGGAAAAGGAACGACAGTGACGCTCTCTTTTCCTAGTATGTTCATATCTTGACGAAGCGTCTTATCGTTTAGAGAAAGGGATTTAAAATTTGCGGGTATTAAAATGGGCATTCAACTGTCCTTTCAGCATATTGTTGCGTATGTCTTTCGTTTGGCGTTTTCGTTCTTCTGTGGCGAGTTCATTTCGGATTTCATGTGTTTGGACACCTTCTTCGATTTTATCGGCAATTTTCATAAGAAGTTCCACATCTGAAAAGGAGTAATGGCGGATACCGGTGGTGGTTCTTGCAGGAAAAAGGAGCTTGCGTTTTTCATAGTAACGAATTTGACGTTCTGACAGTCCAGTTAGCTCTTTGACCATTCCGATGGACATGACTTTTTTATCTCGGTAAGAGAAATCATTGCCTGTCAACTGTGCTCACCTCTTTGTTTTTTCTATAAGTATAAACAAAAGAGACGGTTTCGAGCGTAAATGTGTCACGTATTCTAACATAAGAAAGTGATTGTTGTAAATGTTATGTCAGAATATGTGACAATGTTGCTGATATGTCAGTAAAAGGCTGATATATTTAAGCTAATTAGAAAAAAGGAGACGTGAAGGTAATGACTTCTTCAAATAGAGATGTATCACAGTTGTGGGAATTGGCAAAGCAAATTGTAGAGCTGGATGTTTTACGAGATGAAAAATGGGAACATTTCAATCAGCTTGCTGGTGAGAAGGCCCATGAGGTGTTAAGAAGAGTACAGAACAGTTAAATGTCTACAAAGTAAGAACGAGGCAGGAGTGCTTTTTCACTCCTGCCTCGTTCGATTAATCAGCTTTGTTATGATAAAGAAGCAGACTGTTCTTCAAGCTGTTTCAGCTGTGCGTGAATTTCCGAATGATTCAAGTGTTCACCGATGAAAACGAGATTGGTTGGAAGTTTCATCATTTCTTTCATGTAAATCGGCATCCCGTAAGAGTATTGAAACATGTACAAATCTTTGGAGTGAGTAAAGGCTAAGTACCCTTTCATGCGGTAAATCGTATCTGGCATACGGCGAAGCCAATCTTCAAACAACTCCAAATCGAATGGCTGCTTCTGTTCATATACAAAAGTTTTCAAATGAAGATGGTGATCGACATGTGCTTGTTCATGTGGTGACTTTTTTGTCATGGACTGCTTTTGGACAGCTTCTAATGAAACGCGGGCATGGGTCGTTAAAATACATGCAGCGTTCGGGTTGATAGATTGAATTTCATATGAAAGCGATGCTTGTTCTGAAGGTGACAATGTGTCTACTTTGTTCACCAATATCATGTCTGCATGACGAATCTGTTCTACGAGCAGTCGTTGCAACTGCAGATTTAATTGTTGTCGATCTTTCCAGCGATTGGCATCTACTAATGTTAAAATCCCTTTCATATCAATTTGCTCAGCAAATAAGGGAGACATACAAGCATCCAGTACTTCAACGGGATGGGCAACGCCTGTCGTTTCAATATAAATAGCATCAAGTTCGTATTCTTGAAGCATGGAGTGGACTTGTGTCTCCAACTGACCTTGAATAGTGCAGCACACGCAGCCATTCAGCAGTTCTTTGAGCGGGGTGCCTCCAGGAACGGCATGAGAATCGATGGAAACTTGACCGAGTTCGTTCATAACAACCGCAATTTTTCTATTGTTTTCTTTTTCTTGTGTCAGTAGTTGCTGTAATAACGTTGTTTTTCCGCTTCCTAAAAAGCCTGCTAAAATATACACTTCTACTTTTTTCATGAATGTTCATTCCTGCCTTTTATGTATAAAATCATGATAATGGTTTTTAATGTGCATGAGAGTAATCTCCTTTTATTATAGCAATGTACAGACAAATGTGAAGAAAAGCTTTCCAGTTTCCTCTGTCTTGTAATGATAATAATACGCGCGTGAAAGAAATTGAAAAAATAGAAAAATAAAATGATTATGATAATATAGATAGTGACGTAGAAAAACTTGCCATGCTTCTTTTCGACTTGGCAGGTTATGTAATGGAATATAGGGAGGTTTGGAGTATGAAAATACTAGTATTAGGCGCTGGAGGAGTAGGCGGCTATTTTGGCGGTCGTTTATTGGAAAAAGGGGAAGATGTCACATTTCTTGTGCGAAAAAAACGTCGTGAACAGTTAGAACAGACAGGGCTTGTTATTAAAAGTATTCACGGTGATGCGACATTTCGACCAAAAATGATTGTGGCAGGGGAAAAGGCAGAGGAGTTTGATCTTATTCTTGTGTCCGCAAAGGCTTATCATCTTCAATCTGCCATTGACGACTTAAGACCGTATGTTAGTGAGAGAACCGCCATTTTACCTTTATTGAACGGCATGAAGCATGTCAAGGCTCTTCAAGAAGCGTTTGGGGAAGAAAAAGTACTAGGCGGTTTATGTTTTATTGAAACGACACTAAATGAAAAAGGAGAGATTGTCCAAACGAGTCCGATTCATGAGGTAGTATTTGGAGAGTTTTCTGGAGAAATGACAGAACGAATTTCTTACATAAACGAAGCGTTTCAGCAGACGAAAGCAAGTTTTCGACTGAGCGGGCAAATTTTACAAGATATGTGGCAAAAATATTTATTTATTACGACTTTTTCAGGGGTGACAACGTTAATGAGAGCCCCTATTGGCCCAATTCGTGACGTAGAAAACGGTCGCCAACTTATTCAAACATTGTTTGAGGAGGTAGAAAGTGTGATGAAAGCGGAAAAAGCCCCGCTTCATCCTGATATTGTTGAGAAGCATATGCACACAATGGAGAAGATGACATATGAAATGAAATCATCTATGCAGCGTGATATGGAAAAAGGATATTCGGTAGAGGCTGATCATCTTCAAGGCTATTTGCTTTCTCTTGCAAAAAAACATCATTTGCACACACCTCTATTGGAAGTTATGTATCAAAATTTAAAAGTTTATGAAATGACCTTGCAATGTTAACAGATGGAATACACGGTAAATGGGTCATTGGGATTAAAGGAGCGATTTGTTAATCGTGAATGTTCGTCGTGCATAGAGGCGGAGAAAAGATTTCTCCTGCCCTGGAAAGTCCGTTTCTCTCTTGCGAGGGGACGGACGTTTTTATTTTCATTAGTTGGACGGCTATTTTTGCAACGGTGGAAAAACGAGCACTGTTCATTACAACGTTTAAATAAGTTCGTTAATGAGACGGGGCAGGAAGGCGATAGCCAGTACGCAGACGGAACTGACGACATGATGCATTTCTAGCACTGCAATGATAAACAACATAATAGAAATATAAAGCTGAAGTCCTTTTAAGAGCAAAGGTTTTTGTTCAAACAGCAAATCACTTAAGACAAACAGTGAAAAGATAAGAAAATTGGCTCCAAGCATGATTGGAAGAGATAGGTTGCCCATTTTTGATTGGAAAAAGATAAGCAATCCGAGAAGTAATAGTGCTGCTGTTTTCATAGTTAAAATGAGTATTCTTTTTTTCACATTTACACCTTCAATTTTCAGTTGTCGATACACGCTTTCATTTGTTAATTCCTCATTTTCTATTTATTTTATTCTATATGAAAATCGTTTTATGCCAAAAGGTTTTCAGGACAAACTTAACAACAATTTTACATTAAGGAAAGCAAGAAACATAACGTAACGTGCATGAAGATTATATATGTTTCCAGAAGAGTACACAATCCCTTGCCGCATTGTTTAAGCAGGAGGAAGATTTTTCGGGGTAAGGAACAGGGAGTCTGCATATACATGAAGATAGCCAAATGGACGTTTATGGAGGGAACAATATGATTAATGTATTGTTTTTTGGAGACCCTGGGATTGATGACGCGGCAGCGATTATGTATGCTCTATCACATCCCCGTATTAACCTTGTCGGCATTGTGGCGGGCTATGGGAATGTGGATCAAGTGACAGCCACGAAAAATACGGCTTATTTATTGAAGCTAGCCAATCGTGAGGATATTCCGCTCATAGGAGGAGCAAAAGGGCCGCTTTCAGGGGAATTTGTTCCATATTATCCTGAAATACATGGTCCGAAAGGGTTGGGGCCGATTACTCCGCCGACAGATATACAAGGACAGTTTTTAAATTTTGATAGAGTGTTTGACATTGTTGAGCAGTACGGTGAGCAGCTGATTATTGTTGATGTCGGCCGATCTACTAGCCTGGCTATTGCTTTTTTGCTGGGAGGCAGAAAATTGATGAATAAAATTAAAGGCTATTACATCATGGGCGGTGCCTTCCTTATACCGGGGAATGTTACAGAGCTTGCTGAGGCGAACTTTTACGGTGATCCAATTGCTGCGAATCTTATAATGGAGCAAGCCCGCCATATTACCTTGTTTCCGCTAAATGTGACGAACCGTGCCGTTGTGACGCGAGATGTTATGCAATTAATTGTAGAAGAAAGTGAAAATCCTTTTAAACATATATTAAAAAGCATTTTCGACTATTATTCAAACGCCTATGAGCAGTTGCTGCCCGGAATTAACGGCAGTCCTTTTCACGATGTATTCGTACTAAGTGCGCTCGCCAATGAAGGAATGGTTCAATATTTGGAGCGTAAAGTGAGAGTGAACATTAGTGGAGAAGCAAAAGGAGTAAGTGTTGCCGATTTTAGGTCTTCCCTGGCTCCGCAACCTGCCGAGGAACTTGTGCGCATTGCGATTGAGTTTAATTTTGAATCGTTTATTGACGAATATATTCAAATGATGACAAGTAAAGGGAAGATGTAATTCGATCTTTTCTCTGTCTTAAAGAATCATTTGACGGAAGAAATAGAGGGTGTTATAGTTGTATTAACTGTTTGCTTCGTATATAAATTTCAGTTTCATGCAGTCGTTTTCAGGCAGGGGTTAAGTGATTCTTACCTTGGACGTACTTCGTATGTTGAATTTATGTAAGTAGTAATAAGTTACATTTTTTCATGTTTTTAGGAGGCTATCTACTATGCAAGGTAAAGTAAAATGGTTTAACGGCGAAAAAGGTTTCGGTTTCATCTCTGTTGAAGGCGGCGAAGATGTATTCGTACACTTCACAGCAATCCAAGGTGAAGGTTTCAAAAGCTTAGAGGAAGGCCAAGACGTTTCTTTCGATATCGTTGAAGGTAACCGCGGACCTCAAGCAGCTAACGTTGTAAAATTATAATTCGAATAGATAATATAATTTGAGCAGTCCAATGTATGGACTGCTTTTTCATTATAAGAAACGAAAAATATGGGTTTGGATCGATGCCTATTATGTCCATGAATCGTTTTTTTAGAGCTAGCTAATGAACGCTAAACATGAACGAACTGAGTTTATTTAAAAATGGGATAGAGGGAAATTATGCGTGAGACATTATTATTGATTGACGGTTTTAACTTATTAAGTCGCTGTTATTTTGCGACAGCTTATGGGCGGGATGAAGAAAGTCTTACTAAAAACAGTGACGGGTTATACATAAACGGCTTGCGGGTCATGATGGCCAAAATGGTGTCGTTTGTAGATTTGTATAAACCGACACATCTTGTAGTAGCTTGGGATGTGAAGCGGGAGGAAACAAACCGTAAAAATTTATTTGATGGATATAAGGAAACGAGAGCAGAACTGCCTTCGCCCCTTATTCAACAATATGAAACATTGACCACTTTGTTTGACCAGCTTGGGGTAGTACAACTGTCGCTTGCAGGTCATGAAGCAGATGACGTCATCGGAGCGTTAGCGAAAAAGTGGAGTGGCGAAAAGCAAATGCCGTGTTACATTTACAGTAACGACCGCGACCTCCTGCAGTTACTTGACGAACATGTTTCGCAAATTATCGCTGTAAAGAGTAAAGGAGATACTGTGTATGCTCTTAGGCACTTTCAAGAGGAATTCGGTATCCAGCCTTCACAATGGATTGATGTAAAGGCACTGCTAGGCGATAAGTCTGATAATGTTCCAGGTGTTGCTGGGGTAGGCGAGAAGGCAGCGCTTCCGCTTATTCAGCAATATGGTTCTGTTGAAGGGCTTTATCATAAGTTGGAAGAACTGGACCCAGCTTTTAATCGTTACAAGAAAAAGCTACAATCAGGTGAAGAGATGGCAAAGTTAAGTAAACAACTTGTGACGATTGAAACGAATATGCCAGAGATTACCGGACTTTCCTTAGAAGAAATCCGTTTTTCTTACAAACAAGATATTTGGCAACAGCGGTGCAAACAGTTAGAATTAAACATTAAGATTATATAATCTTTTCTGCAAAAGGAGGCGAAGGGCATGCAGCCTATTAATAAAGATGCTGTCCAAAAACGATTAGAAAGCTTTTTTCACAAAACAGTGTATGTACATCTTGAAACAACGAATGGTGCATATGCGTCTCATTTCAACGACCAAGTTACGAATGTCGGAGCTTTCATCCGCAACGCGGCCGTGAAGGTGAAACAAGGAAAAATAACGGGCGATGGTCCGTTTCGTGTCGGCCTAGAGCTCGATCTTGGCTGGGTATATGCAGAAGGACTGACAGATTGGGAATTCGATCAGGAAGGGCGACTGTTGCTGGCCGGTCATAATCGCGATGGTCAATTGGCTGTGGCGTTACAAATTAGCGACACACCATTCGCATAAGAAAGGAGAGCTGAAAGATGGAAATGAAAGGTCACATACTTATTGTGTTTCCACATCCCGATGATGAAGCCTTTGGAGTGGCAGGGACAGTGGCACTCGCTCGAAAAAATGGAACACCAGTTACATATGTATGCGGAACGTTAGGAGAAATGGGCCGTAATATGGGGCGCCCATTGTTTGCTAATAGGGAGACGTTACCGCAAATTCGTAAGCAGGAGCTGCAAGAGATGGCTCGTGTGTTAGATATTGAAGATTTGCGGATGCTAGGATTGCGCGATAAGACGCTGGAATTTTTAGATGAGGAAGAATTCGCGGATACAATGCAAGCAATCATTGATGAAGTGAAGCCTACTTATATTTTGACACATTATCCGGGCTATGCGGTTCATCCTGATCATAATGCGACGGGTGCGGCTGTCATTCGAGCGGTATCACGCATGCAGGAAGAGGATCGTCCAGTTGTCCTTGCCCATGCATTTTCAAATAATTGCCGAGAAGTGCTTGGTGAACCAGATGTTGTTATTGATATTAAAGAGGTTCAACAGACGAAAATTGCTGCGTTGCAAGCACACCGTTCTCAAATTGAAGGGATGATTGGCAGCATTAAAACAGAAGATTTAATGCAAAGTCCATTTGTGACGCGTTTGTTGGAAAAAGAAGAATTTTGGACATACCGTTTTAAGTAATGAGAGGAATGAAGAAATAGATGAAGAAGCAACGTGTGTTATTCATCGGCGCTGGACGGATGGCTGAAGCTATTGCTTCAGGCTTGTTGAAAACAGGTAGCTCTAAAATCGAAGAAATCATTATGTCTAATCAGCGTGATGACCAAAGGCTGAAGCGTTTAAAGCAAAAGTATGGCGTCACGACAACCCATAACTGGCGCTTTGAAGTGGCTAATTCAGATGTCATTGTTTTAGCTGCACCGCCTTCAGCACATCAAGAACTGCTTGCTGAGCTTTCTGGATTTTTGACAGGACAGTTTGTTGTGACAATCGCGGCAGGTATCGGTCCGTCTTTTCTTGAAGAGCATTTGCCAAAGCATACACCAGTTGCGTGGATTATGCCAAATACGGCAGCAACAATTGGGCAATCGATTTCTCTTTATGCAATGGGGCAATCGGCAGTAGATGAACATAAAAAAGTGCTCCACATGTTATTAAAGGGAATGGGCGAGTCTCAGCAATGCACAGAAGAGGAAATTCACCATTTAACAGCGGTGACGGGGAGTGCCCCGGCGTTCTTCTACCAGTTTGCAGAACATTTAATTGAAACAGCAAAAGGGTATGGTGTTGAGGAAAAAGTGGCAGGGGATTTAGTTATCCAAATGCTGTATGGCTCTGCTTTAATGCTGAAAAAAGAAAAAAATCCAGAGATCTTGCGTGAGCAAGTGACAACTCCCGGCGGCGCAACAGCAGAAGGGTTGAAAGTGTTTGCTGCTCATGATTTTGGACATATTGTGCAGCAAGCCATTGAAGCGACCAATAAAAAAGCGCTTGGGAAATAGACGTGAAAATCAAAAACACTGAGAAAAAATGACTCTCAGTGTTTTTTTGTTTGCTCAATTTGCTTATTTTTTATTTTGAGTATATTTTTGCGCAACCCATCCGGCGTTAAAGACAGCTGACAACATGGCAATATAAAACATCAGACGAGGCAGGTAGAAGGTGTTCTCATCAGTAAAGCTCATATAAGAAAAGGAATGATAAATGAAAGCAAATGTGATGATCATAAAATGAACTGGCTTTTTGAAGATTTAAACATCGTATACTTCCTTCTCGTGACAAACATAGTGAATGAGTGTGTTTGTTTTTTACTAAAATATTTATCACTATGCTCTTTTTTGATAAGAGCGCCTAGTTTAATTTAAATGTAAAATGGTATTTTTTTGGCTGCCTCATAAGGGAAAATAGGTATCTGAATAAAGAAGTAAAAAAAAATTCAATTTTAAGTAAAAAAAGTCTTGAAATATTGGATGCGTTTTCATATTATATATTTAAAGGTAATGATGTTTAAACAAAGATTACTATGTTGTATTGATTTTACTTAATGTAATGATAAATTTGGGGGGATAAAGGATGAAATTTTTCTTAGACAGTGCCAAAATTGACGAAATTCGTTATGCGTATGAAAATTGGGCGATTGATGGGGTAACAACCAATCCGCGCCATATTATGAACAGCGGTAAGCCATTTTTAACCGTATTAGATGAACTAGGAAGCGAATTTAAAGGGGTCAATAATTTTCCGATCTCTGTTGAAATTAATCCACATTTAAATGATGCAAAAGAGATGGTTTCAGAAGGAAAGAAAATCGCGGCGTTATCTTCTAATTTTGTCATTAAAATTCCTTGCATTGAGCCAGGTCTAATCGCGGCGAAAGAGCTTGAAAAAGAAGGAATCCGCACAAATGTAACACTTGTATTTTCACCTTCTCAAGCGTTGCAACCTGCACGTATCGGTTCTCAATTTGTCTCTCCATTTGTTGGTTGGAAAGAAAATAGCGGGGAAGATACAGGACAATACATTCAAGATATCGTCAACATCTATAAAACATACGGCTATGATACAGAAGTCATCGTGGCAGCGCTTCGCAACGGTAAGCAAATTGTAGATGCAGCGAAATCTGGAGCACATATTGTGACATGCGGTTTTGATGTATACCAAAGCAGCTTCTACCATGCTTTCACAGATTACGGATTAAACGTGTTCCGCAATGCATGGGATAATACAGTGACAGAAGAGCCTGTGTTAAAATAAACCCATCTATTCAGTAGAAAACGAACAGCAGGACGCCTCAGCGAATAGTACCACGCTTTGTTTGAGGCGTTCTTTTTAGAGGGAAAAGGAGTGGGAATAGTTGGCTGCATTTGATGTATTAAAGAAACTCAACCCGTATGTACCGTTTTATCATATTCAAGACCGAGAGTTTCAGCCGTACGGTAAAATAGTGACAGGCTACGATTTCACAGAGCTTCACGTGTATATGGAAGAAAAGACGGTCATCCCACAAGACGGGAATAGTTACGTCGCGTCGGTGGCGGAAATGGAAGAAACTCGCGTTAAAGAACAGATCCAGGTGAATTTTTACGGAGATATGCCCATTCAAATCGGCTATTGCAATGGACCGAATTCGACCTTAAATGGTTTAGAGTATCATAAAAGCAGTGAAATCAACATTGCTGTAACAGATTTCGTACTTCTATTAGGGAAAGTACAGGATATTACACATAACAAATTCGAGTCTGAGGGTGTAGAAGCATTTTTTGTGCCGCAGGGGACAGCGATTGAGCTGTACGGTACTACGCTTCATTTTGCTCCATGTAAAGTGGCAGACAGCGGATTTAAAGCGGTTGTCATTTTGCCGGCAGGAACGAATGAACCGCTTGAAAAGACGGTGGACAAACGAACAGCGGAAGATGATCTATTATTTATGAAAAATAAATGGCTCATTGCTCATCCAGATCGGGAAGCATTAATGAGCCGTGGAGCTTATCCGGGGATTAAAGGAGAAAACATTCAAATTCATTATAAATAAACAAAGACAGAAGAAATGGGAGAAAAAAGGGGAGTAAGAATGTTATGGAGATGACGAATCTTTGGTTTACGCTATTATCCTGCGTCTTTTTCATGGGGTTGGTCGCATGGGTTTCATATTTAAAAACAAAAGGTGATGTAAGCGATTCCACTGGTTATTTCTTAGCAGGGCGCGGTTTGACGGGAACGTTTATTGCCGGGTCTTTGCTTTTAACGAACTTGTCAGCAGAGCAGTTGATTGGCTTGAATGGTCAAGCTTATCGTGCAAACTTATCAAACATGGCTTGGGAAGTAACCGCTTCATTTGCCATTGTTATTATGGCTCTTTATTTGTTGCCAAAATATTTAGGCGGAGCGTTTTCCACCTTGCCACAGTTTTTAAGTACACGTTATGATGAAGGGGTAAGACGTTACACGGTTGTTCTATTCATGCTTGGATATATCTTTGTCACCATCCCATCTGTGCTGTACTCGGGAGCATTGGCAATTTTGAAACTGTTTGATGTACCAGCTATGTTGAACATTTCGTATAATCAATCTGTTTGGTTAATTGTTTGGATTGTGGGAATTATTGGTGCTATCTATGCTATTTTCGGTGGTTTGAAAGCGGTTGCGGTTTCAGATACCATTAACGGAATTGGCTTGCTTATTATCGGGGTTCTCGTTCCTGTACTTGGCTTTCTTGCTCTTGGAGATGGCAGTATGGCGGAAGGGGTAAAGAAAGTGGTAACGGCTAATCCTGAAAAATTGAATGCGATTGGTTCGAGTACGGATTCGGTCCCATTTGGAACAATTTTTACTGGAATGATTTTTGCCAATTTATTCTATTGGGGAACGAATCAGTACGTTATTCAACGTACATTAGGAGCTGCGAGTTTGGCTGAAGGTCAAAAAGGGGTTCTATATTCTGGCTTTTATAAATTATCCATTCCATTATTCATGATGGTTCCAGGATTGATTGCGTTCCAAATGTATGGAGAAGGCATGGAGCCGGTTGACTTAGCTTATCCGGCACTTGTTGCGGATGTATTGCCGACGTACATGTCAGGATTTTTCTTAGCGGTTTTGCTTGGGGCAGTATTAAGTTCGTTCAACTCATTGTTAAACTCGGCCGCAACGATGTTTGCCCTTGATATTTACAAACCGATGAAGCCAAATGCTTCAGATGAACAACTAATTCGCGTAAGTAAAATTTTTGGAACGATTATTGCGCTTGTGACATTTTTCGTTTCGCCGATGCTCATGAATGCTCCTGACGGATTATGGGATCTTATTCGTCGCTTTACAGGATTCTTTAACATTCCAATCATTACAATTGTATTAGTTGGCTTATTCTCAAAACGTATTCCAGCTCTTGCAGCAAAGGTCGCGATCATTTTCCACGTTATTACATATTACATGCTTGTGTGGGGATTAAACCAACTATTTGGTATTCAAGTGACGATGAACTTCATTCACATCTATGCCATTTTATTCGTCATTGAAGTGACAATTATGATGACAATTGGAAAAATCAAACCGATGAAAGTACCGTATACATTCAAACCGAATGCGCAAGTGAGTCTTGTGCCATGGAAATACTCTTTACTTGTCACGGTGATTTTATTAACACTTGTCGTTATGACATATGTTGTCTTCTCGCCAGTGGGACTTGCTTATGAAAGCGCAATCGTGTCGCCGATGTTCTGGCCAATTATGTTAGCGATTACAGCGATATCTGGTCTATTAAGCTTCTTATCAATAAAAGTTTGGTACAACAAATACGCTTCTTTTTTAGAAACACAGCATGCGGGGAAACCAGAAGAAAAAAAGCTTGCTTAATTTAACGAAAACATTGCGGAGGCGGGTGTTCTGCACATGCCTCCGTGAACGAAAAGAGGGAATAGGATGGGGAACATTCAAGTACAAACAGAAATGTTGGTCAATTTAACGGCAGACGGATTTGAGCTGAACTGGAATGGTGACTTGCTTCTTCAGCATTCCGTGACAAAGCCTCTTGTTTACGCAGGATATGGTGAAGAGACGATTGATATGTATCGTGGAAATTTTGATATTCAAGATTACGTGATTGAGAGAACCGCCCTTCGCTATGCACAAGTACAGCAGAAGGAAAATGGGGAAGCTCTTATTTATCTCAGTAAATTTGCTGATGGGGTCCCGGACGTGACGCTCACTTTAAAGGTTGAAAACGGTCAAGCGAAGCTTCAGTTTACAGAAGTCGATGAAACGATCAACCGCTTTTGGATTCGAGTCGAAGCAGATCATGAGGAAAAAGTGTACGGCTGCGGAGAGCAAATGTCTCACTTTAATATGCGCGGCAAAAACTTCCCGCTTTGGACATCAGAGCCTGGGGTAGGTCGAAATAAAAACACATATGTGACATGGCAAGCAGACGTATTAGACAAAGCAGGCGGGGATTATTATCATACCAATTTCCCGCAGCCAACTTTTGTATCATCACGAAAATATTATTGTCATGTAGAGACGACGGCCTATGCTGACTTTAACTTCCGTCATTCTGATTTTCATGAACTTCATATTTGGGAAGTGCCACAAGAAGTTGTCTTTGAAGGGGCACCGACATTTATGGAGCTTGTTGAAAAAATTACGGAACGGTTCGGGCGTCAGCCAGAGTTGCCTGAATGGACATACAATGGCATTTGGCTTGGAATTCAAGGCGGTACAGATGTTGTAGAAGAAAAAATTGAAAAGGCACTCGCTAAAGGAGTCAAAATTGGTGGTGTGTGGTGTCAAGATTGGCAAGGAAAGCGAATTACTTCATTTGGAAAGCGTCTGATGTGGAATTGGCGCTGGAATCCAGCGGAATATCCCAACTTGGACAAGAAGATTCATGAATGGAAAGAAAAAGGTATTCGCTTTTTAGGCTATATTAATCCGTACGTGGCAGTCGAAGGGGACTTGTTCCAGCATGCGAACGAAAGAGGCTATTTAGCCCTTAATGAAAGTGGAGAAACGTATTTAGTCGATTTCGGTGAATTTTACTGCGGGGTAGTCGATTTTACAAACCCTGAAGCCTTCGAATGGTATAAAACAGTGATTAAAGATAACTTGATTGGCTTTGGATTGGACGGTTGGATGGCCGACTTCGGTGAATATTTACCAACAGATGTCGTGCTCCACAACGGGGTGTCGCCGATGAAGATGCATAATGCATGGCCGACGCTTTGGGCAAAAGCAAATTACGAAGCGGTTGAGGAAGCAGGGAAGCTTGGAGAGGTTGTCTATTTCATGCGTGCGGGTTATACAGGCATTCAAAAATATTGCACGCTGCTGTGGGCAGGTGATCAAAGCGTTGATTGGACGCTTGATGACGGCTTAGCGTCTGTTATCCCAGCGGCTCTTTCATCAGGCATGGTCGGCTGTGGCTTGCATCATAGTGACATTGGCGGCTACACAAGTTTACACGGCAATAAGCGTTCAAAAGAACTTCTCATGAGATGGGCAGAGATGGGGGCTTTTACACCAGTCATGCGTACACATGAAGGAAATCGTCCGTACGATTGTTTCCAATACGACGGTGATGATGAAACGCTTGAGCATTTAGCGAGAATGACGAATATCTATGTCGCACTTGCCCCTTATACAAAAGCGCTTGTGAAAGAAAATGCGGAAAAAGGTATCCCTGTTCAACGTCCATTATTTATGCATTATGAGCAAGACGAAAAAGCGTATGATATTCAATACCAATATTTATTTGGACCGGACGTACTTGTTGCCCCTGTACATCAAGAAAATGAGCAGCAATGGGAAGTGTACTTGCCGGAAGACGAGTGGATTCACGTGTGGTCTGGAAGAGAATACAAAGGCGGCACAGTTTCAGTAGAGGCACCTATTGGCTATCCACCAGTGTTTTACCGGAAGCACTCTTCTTGGAAAGGGTTATTTGAAGAGCTATCACACTTATAAGGTGCAAAGGGGCTGCTCATGATAAGAAAGAGCAGCCTTTTTTTGGCTATTGGGGGAAGCTTACATTTATGATCTACCCATTCGTAACAAAGGATAAACCATTGGAAAAAATCAAAAACAAATTACCTTTAGGGCTACCAAAAGGTAATGATGTATATTATAATGGTCATAACGAATTTAAATTTAATCGAGACAAAGGGGAAACAATATGTTAAATGTAAACGTGCTATATTTACCGATCGGCAGAAAAACATTCGATTTAGAGACAGCCGAGCAATATCGTCAGCAAAGCATGGCATGGCTGCACGAGAACGTTCAAACGGTGGTGGCTCCAGAAGAGATTTTAACTTCAGTTGAAGACATGGAAGCCTTTTTACTGTCTATGAAGGATCAGCCAATCGATACGGTATTATATCAAAGCGTGACATTTGCTGATGGGGAATTTATGGTCAAGGCGCTCGAATATCGAAAAGAGCCAGTCATTGTGTGGTCAGTCCGTGAGCCGAGTGTCGGCGGGCGCCTTCGTTTAAACTCACTCACTGGGGGAAATAGTACAAGCAATGTTTTAAAGAATTACCGTCATCCGTTCGCCTTCCTTTTCGGAAATCCGGATGAAGTGGCCCTTCAAGAACGTTTGTTGCAACAGGTTAGCGTGATGAAAGTGATGAAGGCACTTCAACAATTGAAGATTGGCGTTGTAGGGGAGCATCCGCCTGGGTTCTTCTTTTCTGATACAAATGAACAGGAACTGCAATCTACATTTGGTGTGACCCTCCATAAAATGGACTTGTATGATGCGTTTAAAAAATGTGTTGAGTTGCCTGAAGAAGAATGGATTGGTGCCATCGAACGAGCGGAACAGCAAGTCATCGGGTTAAGAAGAGATGACGAAACCGTCAAGAAATTCGCCCAGTTTTCAACATACATTAAAAAACATATTGAAAAAGAGAATGTTCAAGCACTTGCTGTTCGATGCTGGCCGGATTTCTTCAATGATTTAGGAGCAGCCGCCTGTTCCACCTTATCTCAATTCACTGAAGATGGAGTCGTCTCTTCCTGTGAATCTGACATTCACGGAGCTGTCTCTATGTTCGTTCTCCGTGAACTGAGTGGGGGAAATGCACCTTATTTAGGTGATTTAGTACATGTGAACGAAGAAAACAATTCAGTTGTGTTTTGGCATTGTGGTGCCGGTGCTTATTCACTTGCCAATCCTTCAACAGGAGCAACGGCTGGTGTCCATCCAAACCGGAAAATGGGCTTTACGATGGACTTCGGATTAAAGGCAGGAGAAGTCACGATGTTCCGCGTCAGCCATACACCAGATGGTTATCGTCTTCTTGTTATGAAAGGGAATGCTCTTGATACAGCAAAGCCGTTCAATGGCACATCAGTGGAAGTCGCTTTGGCAACAGATGTGACCGATACATTATATGAACTGATGAATGAAGGATATGAGCCTCATTTTGCCCTTGTATATGGGGATGTAACAAAACAGCTTGTTGAACTAGGGCGTCTTCTCGGAATTGAGACGAATGTCTATTGCTAATAAAGAGACGGCCACACTTGACGGGTAAAACGAAAGAGAGGTTTAGCGATTGGCAGAAATCGTAGATGCAACGAAAAATATCGCACTGTATGTGCAAGTAAAAGACATTTTAGTAAAACGGATTCAGGAAAAAACGTGGAAACCGAACACGCTCATTCCAACCGAACAGGAATTGATGGAAGAATTCAATGTGAGCCGGACAACGATCCGCCAAGCTATTTCAATGCTTGTACAAGATGGGTTGTTGGAAAAAAAGCAAGGAAAAGGAACCATCGTCAAACAACAACGATTAGTTGGCAGTCTCGGAAAATTGAAAGGATTTGCCGAAGAAGCGGTTGAAAAGGGGCTGACACCGCATTCTAAATTAGTCCGAGCAGAATTTTCAACCGACTTATATTTTGAAAAATCGATGCTTGAACTAGAAGAAGACGAAGAAGTACTTGTCGTTGAGCGGATTCGTTTTGCGGATAAAACACCAATTGCCATTGAGCGCTCATGCTGGCCGGCTTCTATTGGGAAAATTCTGACGCAACATGATTTGGACGGAGCAAAATTTTATGAAATTTTAGAGCAAAACGATGTTCATTTAAAGCGGGCGAAGGAAAAAATCTCTGCCATTAATGCAACCATTTATGAAGCGGATTTGCTTGGCATTCGCGGCGGGGAAGCGTTGCTTGAAATGACCCGTTTAAGCTTTGGATTTGATGATAAGCCTATCGAATTTACGAACACAAAATTCCGAAGTGATAAATATCATTATGATATTGAATTGAAGCGATAAAGAAGAATAGATAACAAGGGAGTGGAGAGAAATGACAACAGCAACAGACGTAAAACAATATGGATTATACATTGATGGTAAATGGGAACAAACAGAAAAACAGATGGATGTTTTGAACAAGTATACGCAAGAACCAGCTGCTCAAATCGCGGTTGCGACAAAAGAGCAGGTCGATGCAGCCGTGAAAAGTGCGAAAGCAGCCGTGAAAGAGTCATTTTCTCCTTATGAGCGCTACAATGTACTAATGAAAGCTTCTAAACTATTATTAGAGCGCCGTGAAGAATTTGCACAAGTGCTTGCTGTTGAAGTTGGAAAACCGATCCGTGACTCAAGGGGGGAAGTGGAGCGTGCGGCTCAAACGCTGGAAGTATCCGCTGAGGAAGCGAAACGTATTCATGGCGAAGGTGTTCCAGTCGAAGCAGCTCCAGGTTCGGAAAATCGCATGGCCTTTACAGTGCGTGTCCCGGTAGGAGTGATTGCAGCGATTACACCGTTCAATGTGCCGTTGAATCTTGTTTGCCATAAAATTGGTCCGGCATTGGCGGCTGGAAACAGCGTTGTATTGAAACCAGCGGAAGTGACTCCTATTTGTGCATTAATGCTGGCAATGGTATTAGAAGAAGCCGGTCTTCCGAAGGGCCGTCTTCAAGTGGTGACAGGTGACGGAGCAGAAATTGGCGGCTGGTTGCTGGAAAATCAAGATGTGAACATGTTTACCTTTACAGGAAGCCCGCGTGTTGGTGAGTTTATTCGTTCTAAAGCGGGCTTACGCAAAGTAGCATTAGAATTAGGAAACAACTCCGCTACAGTCGTTCATAAAGATGCGAATTTGGAACAGGCAGCATCATTAATCGCTCAAAAAAGCTTTAACAATGCTGGGCAAGTATGTATTTCTGTACAACGTATATATGTTCATGAGGATATCTTTGAGACATTTGTAGCAAGCTTGAAAGAAAAAACGGAACAATTTGTTGTCGGGGACCCACTTGAGGAAGGGACAGACATCGGTCCGATGATCCGCTTAAGTGAAGCGGAGCGTGTGGAAGCATGGGTCAATGAAGCGGTCGAACAAGGAGCAGTTGTCGAGCTTGGCGGAAAGCGTGATGGTGCGTTTTATTCTCCGACCATTTTAACCAATGTTCATGACGAAATGAAAGTATGCCGCCAGGAAGTATTCGGTCCGGTTGTCGCAGTTGCGGCGTATAAAGAAATCGAGGAAGTCATTGCAAAAGTGAATGATTCTGATTACGGTCTTCAAGCGGGTTTATTTACGAACGATTTAAACTTTGCGATGAAAGCAGCTCGTGAAATTGAGGTAGGCGGTTTAATTATTAATGATGCATCAGCTTACCGCGTCGACCATATGCCTTACGGCGGCGTGAAAAAAGCGGCACAGGAAAAGAAGGACCAAAATATGCAATCGAAGAAATGACCGAAGAGCGCATTGTCGTATTAAATTTATAATCATCAACTGAAATAATCAAGCAGCGATGATGCTGCTTGATTATTTTAAGTTTATTTTTAGTTAAAGAGTACTCTCGATGGATTCTTTCAATAAGGTTCGGAAGTTCGACCTTTTAAATTTTTGGTTTTAGGAGTATCATAGATTTAGCAACATCTGCCAACGCACAAAATGAATAAGTGCTTAGTTAACTTAGAAATTTATTGTAACGAAGGTGACCGTAATGGAATTTTTCCAAGTGCTCTTGCCGATTTTCGGGATTTTTGCCCTTGGTTTTATCGCTCAAAAGAAGATTGGGTTTGACACGAAAAGTATCTCAACGATGGCCCTATATGTAATGTCACCTGTGCTTGTATTCCGCACTTTTTATACGACGGAATTTAATGTGAATTATGTATATATGACCATCTATACATTTGCTCTTTGTTTTGCAATTATTGCTATCGTTTATACGATTGCCACGATTCGAAAGTATTCTACGGTTGAAACGTGCGGAATGATTTTAGCCTCCGCTTTTATGAATAACGGCAACTACGGAACACCTGTCGTTCTTTTATTGTTTGGAGTTGCAGGTTTAGACTATGCCATTGTCTTAATGGTTATTCAATCACTCGTAATGTGTACGGTCGGGGTATATTATGCAGCGAAAGGAAGTCCGGATGGAGACGGGATTCGTTCAGCCATTCGTGCCGTTCAGCGCATGCCAATGGTATACGGTGCCCTTTTAGGAAGTGTATTTCAATTGTTTCACATTCCGCTTGGCAGCTCGGTGAAACAAGCGGTTGATTTAGTGGCAGATGCCGCCATTCCAACGATCATGATTGTGTTAGGCATGCAACTTGCCAAAATTTCTGTTCGTAATTTGGTGACGGCGAAAATTTCTGTGTCGCTTCTGCTGCGTCTCGGAATCTCTCCGCTTATCGCGTACGGTTTCACATTGTTTTTGCCGGTCGACGAAATGATGAAGCAAATTATGATTATTATGGCAGCGATGCCGACAGCCGCGAACACGACGATGTATGCGCTCCAGTTCAATACAGAACCAGATTTTGTTTCAAGCGCGACACTTGTTAGTACGTCGCTCAGTCTCGCGACGCTTCCTGTTATTTTTATGCTAGTTCTTTAAAGTGCAGTTGCTTACGTTAATGAAAAAAAGATGCCTCTGTAAGAGAAACACATTCTTGCAGGGGCATCCTTTTTTGGTTTAATCTTTACCGTCGTATGTTCAATTTACTTTGAACGAACGGCTTGGATAAGACGGAATAACTGTTTAGTCGTTAAGCGTAAATTATGAAATGCGACATGTCGATCCATCGCTTGTTCAAGCGACATTGGCGCGGTCACAATGGAGAAGTAAGATGTGATACCAAGCTCATTTAAGGCAGCTGTTTCTTCTGTAATTCCCCCAGCTAAAGCGATGACCGGAATGCCATGCTTATGAGCCAGTTCCGCGACACCGAGAGGGGCTTTCCCCATAGACGTTTGCCCGTCCATTTTTCCTTCACCTGTAATGACAAAATTTACTCCATTCATCTTTTCTTCCATTTTAATGACATCTAAAATAAGTTGAATGCCTGATTGAAGGCGAGCATTCAAAAAGCCGGCAAAAGCTGCGCCGAGTCCGCCTGCTGCTCCGGCACCAGCAATGTGATGAATATCGATATTTAACTGTTCGGCCACTACTTGTGCAAAATGTTCTAATCCTTTATCGAGTGTTTTCACCATGTCGGGTGAGGCTCCTTTTTGCGGAGCAAAAATATGAGCTGCTCCATTTGGGCCGTAAAGAGGGTTGTTCACATCACATGCAACGTGGAATGTACATTCTTTTAAAAGCGGGTGCACATTTGTGATATCAATGGAGTGAATATGTTGCAGTTCTTTTCCCCCTAAACCGACTTTTTCTTTGTTTTCATTTAAAAAGGAAAAACCTAATGCTTGAAGCATGCCAACTCCTGCGTCGTTTGTTGCACTGCCCCCGAGTCCAATAACGAATTCACGGCACCCTTTTTCAATCGCATCACAAATGAGCTCACCGACCCCGTATGTTGTCGTTACGAACGGGTTGCGTTGTTCATCAGGAACGAGTGGCAAACCGCATGCGGCGGCTACTTCGATGACAGCTGTCTGTTCGCTTCCTAAGATTCCGTACACGGCTTCTACTTTCTCATGTAGCGGACCTGTGATCTCTTTCTGAATAAATTGTCCACCTGTTGCTTCAACTAATGCTTCCACTGTTCCTTCTCCCCCGTCTGCTAAAGGGAGTGTAAGGATTTTAGCATCAGGATAGACATCTTTTATTCCAAGTGAAATGGCTTCACTTCCATCTATTGAAGAAATACTGCCTTTAAACGAGTCAATAGCAATTAAAACTTTCATTGAGTGGTTCCTCCTCGTAATTCATCTTGATATAAAGTATAGAGGAGCAAGAGGGAAGATGTAATGGACGGCATGCCAAAGAATAAGGGGACTTGTTGTTCTGCATAACAAAAACGCCTCAAGCTAAAAGGCTTGAAGCAAAAGGGCGATGTATAGTTTGACTGAATCATGATAATTTCTTGGATTGACACCTGTTTTTTCGGCAATTTTATCGAGCCGGTATTGCAGTGTGTTTTTATGAATGAACAGTTCTTCTGCTGTCTTTTTTAAGGAGAGGTCCTGCTCATAATAAGTATAGAGGAGTGTCATTTCTTCTTTAGAGAGTTTTCCAATTAGCTTTTTTGTATAATCGTCTTTTACGTCTTGATCAATGTTTTCCAACATCAATTCAAGATCTAATCGTTTGTACTCACAAATACTCACTTGTTTCAATAGCGCATATTTTAATGCGAGCTTTGCCTTTTTGTACGAGTGCTCAAGTTTTTCTAAAGAAGTAATCTGGCCGATCCCGATGGAAAAATGCTGTTGGATCGCCGGTAATGAAGCAGGTAATGCTTGAATGACCGCGTTATAGTTGGATTCATTCATAATGAGGACATATTGATTCGGGAAGACATATGTAAATAGCTTAATACCATGCTTTAAAAAGAGATGATGAATCCGAGAGGCAGATGAATTATTCCACTCGGGCAAATGAACGACGGCAGCAAATGCCTTTTCTTCTAGTTCATAATGAAGCTGCTGTAAGGTCTCTTGCATGAAAGCATTCCTTTTGTCATTTTCAAAAATAAGCATCCGAACGATGGCTGAACGCTGCTCATCTAAAGAATGACCTTTGCTAAGCATTATTTGTTCTTTAATTAGTACTTCGGTAATTTTTGTCAGGAGAAAGCCGAGTGTTTGGCATTCTTCAGGATCACCAGAGATGCCAATAATCCCAAGCATTTGGCCATCAATGACAACTGGATAATTAATGCCCATTTTTGTGCCTTTGAATAGGTCATTTTCAGTCACTTCAATGCTGCTTCCTTTTTCATGAACTTGAAAAGCAGCTTCATGAAACGTGTTCACTCGACTCGGGTCTGTGCTGGCAATGATTTTGCCGTTTAATTGCATGAAGTTAATATGTTTTCCAATGACTTCTTTTGCCGCATCGACAATGGTTTGGGCTAGAGCGCTGCTAATTTGAAATGCTTCGTTCATTGCTGACATCCTTTTCGTTAAATTCTTGTTTGAAACACGTCTTTTCTATATGATATAGAAATTCCTGCACTTTTGATATAATAGACCAATCAAGAGTGCCGATTTTAGAAAAGATGTGTAGAGGTGATGGTCAAAATGCATTTTGAAGACCGAGTTCAAAAATTTGAATATAAATTAAACGACACAGATGACCAAATTGTTGAATTTATCATAAAAAATAAAAAAGAGGTCGTCAACTTATCGATTCAGTCGCTGGCTGCTAATTTATTTACCGTTCCGAATACGGTTACAAGACTTTGTCGTAAACTTGGGTACGATGGTTATTCTCATTTGAAAAATAGTTTAAAAGAGGAGATTAATGAAGAAAAAGAAGAAGCAGCAGATAGCCTGCATTTTAATCTCCATCAAACTTTCAACTTAATTGATATGGAAAAAATACAGATGGTGTGCAAAATGATTCAGCATGCTAAAAAGGTTCTTTTCTATGGGGTAGGAGATACAGGATTGTTTTGTGAGATGCTTGTGAAGAATTTGAAGATTGTTGGTAAGCAATCTGATTTTTATATGCATCGCCATGAAGTGATACATAATGTCCGCCAACTGGATGAGGAAGATGTTTTTATTCTACTCAGTTTATCAGGAGAAACACCTCAAGTACTCGAAATAGCGCAATTAGCGAAGGAGCAAGGCATTAAAATGATCTCTCTTACTCATTTTAATCGAAATTCTTTGCAGCAATTAGCCGATGTTAATTTATATTGTTATGCACCGAAGAAAACGTTGAACGGTTTTAATATTACTGATAAAACCCCTTTGATGGTGGTTGTGCAAACATTATCCGAATACTACTGGGAATTTGCGGAAGATGTGTATAAATACACATGAAAGCGCTTTTCAAAATCCCGTTTGTGTAAAAATAAGAAGAAAAGCTCTTCTTATTTTTTTTGTGCTACGATTAAGTTGTGAATTCACAACAGAGAAAAAAAGGGGGTTTAAACATGTTATTACAAAATCTTTCGTCGCCAGCATTAATTAGCACGAAACAACCCTTTCACTCCAAAGATGAGGTAATCAAATACTTGATTAACAAATTGGATGAAGCAGGGAAGCTGAATTCCAAAGAAGGCTTTTATCAAGCGGTTATAGATAGAGAGGCGTTGTCTCCTACAGGCTTTGAAGGCGGCTTGGCGATTCCCCACGGGAAATCATCAGCGGTAAAAGAAGCGGCTTTCGCAATTGCGACGCTGCAAAAACCGTTAAAAGATTGGGAAAGCATTGATCCAAGTAATGAAGTGGAATTAGTTATCTTATTGGCCATTCCAGAAACGGAAGCAGGTTCTACCCATCTTTCGTTACTATCTGAATTTGTCACAAGATTATCGAACGAAACATATAAAAAGCGCTTACTTGATTCTCAAACAAGCGAAGAGATGTTTGAAAACTTGGACAAGCAAGATGAAGAAAAAGAAACAGCAGCTGTGAAGCAACTTGGCAAAACGATTTTAGCTGTTACGGCATGTCCAGCTGGAATTGCTCATACTTACATGGCAGCAGAAGCGCTTGTAAAGGCGGGGAAAGAATTAGGTGTCGATGTATTTGTTGAAAAACAAGGTGCTAACGGCATTGAAGATCGTCACACGAAAGAACAGCTAAGTAAAGCAGATGCTGTTGTGTTCTCCGTAGACGTAGCTGTAAAAAATGAAGAGAGATACAGTCATCTTCCGAAGGTGAAGACACCTGTTGCTGCTCCGCTCAAAAACGCAAAGGGTATTTTAGAGCAAGCATTAGCGAAAAGTGAACAAACACCGAAAACAGAGCAGGCCATTTCTGAAAGCGCTTCTTTTGAAGAAGAAAGCGATAAAAAATCGTTTAAAACAGAAGTGAAGGATTCCATTTTAACAGGGATTTCTTACATTATTCCACTTATCGTAGCGGGTGGTATGACATTAGCAGTGGCCGTTTTATTATCTCAAGCGTTTGATCTTCAAGAGCTTTATGCTACAGAAGGTTCATGGCTTTGGTTATTAAGACAGCTCGGCGGAACGTTATTAGGTACATTGATGGTGCCGGTTCTTGCTGCATACATGGCTTACTCAATCGCAGATAAACCAGCCCTCGGTCCAGGTTTTGCCGCAGGTGTTGCAGCCAACTTAATTGGCAGCGGTTTCCTTGGTGGGATGCTTGGAGGTCTTTTAGCTGGTTTCTTCTTGAAATATTTAAAACAAACAATTAAACCAAAAGGTACATTTGCTGGATTCATTAGTTTCTGGGTATATCCGGTTGTCGGAACACTTGTGGTCGGTTCCATCATGCTTTTTGTGATCGGAAAACCGCTTGCGTTCTTGAATCAAGGATTAATTAACTGGTTAGAAGGCATGTCTGGAACAAATGCCATTATTTTAGGGGCGCTTTTAGGGGCAATGGTTTCCTTTGACCTTGGTGGTCCTGTTAATAAAGCAGCATATACGTTCTGTATCGGAGCAATGGCAACAGGTAACTTTGTTCCTTATGCGACCTTTGCTTCTGTCAAGATGGTATCTGGTTTCTCTATTACGGGAGCAACGATGCTTGGACAAAAGTATTTCAATAAAGAAGAGCAAGAAGTTGGAAAACAAACTTGGTTGCTAGTATTAGCCGGGATTACAGAAGGGGCCATTCCGTTTGCTATGAGAGATCCTCTACGTGTTATTCCATCTCTTATCGTCGGGTCAGCGATTACAGGAGCGATTGTTTCTTATTCGCAAATTGGCTTAAACGTACCGGGTGCAGGGATTTTCTCTCTAGCATTATTGCAAGGTCAACCATTATTAAAAGCAGCAGGTATTTGGTTTGGAGCGGCGGTCCTTGGGGCACTTGTTTCCATGGTCCTGCTCATCCTCACACGTAAAGGCAGAATAAAGAAGGAAAAAAATCAAAAGTCATCACAAGCTGCGTAATGCGGCTTGTGGGACTCAAATTGTCCATTTTCTTTTAACCAAAAAATGAAGTGATCGGAGGACATCATGAAAAAAGTTCATATCGTACCACATATGCATTGGGATAGAGAGTGGTATTTTTCCACAGAGGAATCTAGAATTCTTTTAGTCAACAATATGGAAGAAATCATGGAGATGTTGGAGACTAATCCAGACTATCCGCATTATATTTTAGACGGACAAACAGCGGTTTTAGAAGATTACTTTGCGGTTAAACCGGAAAATAAAGAGCGCGTGAAAAAGCTTGTGCAGCAAGGGAAGTTGATAATCGGCCCATGGTATACGCAAACAGATGAAATGGTTGTGGGCGGGGAATCAATCGTTCGTAACTTGCTATACGGAATGAAAGATTGTGAAGGATTTGGTAGCCATATGCAAATCGGTTATCTTCCAGATTCATTCGGGCAATCTGCGCAAATGCCGCAAATTTTGAATGGATTTGATATTAAATACTCCATTTTCTGGCGTGGAACATCAGAGCGTCACGGCACAAATAAAACAGAATTTTATTGGGAAACAGACGAAGGCTCAAAAGTTCTTGTTCAATTATTCCCATTAGGTTATGCCATCGGAAAATACTTACCTGAAGATGAAGAAAAGCTTCAAGAGCGCATTGATAAATATTTCAAGGTATTAGATCGCGGTGCGACGACGGAAAACATTATCTTACCGAACGGTCATGACCAAATGCCAATTCAGAAAAACATCTTTACCATTATGGAGAAGCTTCGTAAGTTATATCCAGAGCGTGAATTTTTCTTAAGCAAGTATGAAAATGTTTTTGCTGAATTAGAAAAGCAAGAAGATTTACCGACGTTAAAAGGTGAATTTTTAGATGGAAAATATGCGCGTGTTCACCGCAGCATCTATTCTACTCGTATGGATATTAAAGCAGCAAATGCGAGAATTGAAAGTAAAATTACGAACATTTTAGAACCAATTGCATCCATTGCCTACAGCTTAGGTTTTGAATATCATCACGGCTTAATTGAACTGATTTGGAAAGAAATCATGAAAAACCATGCCCATGATAGCATCGGTTGCTGCTGTTCAGATAAAGTTCATCAAGAAATCTTCAATCGCTTCTTCTTAGCTGAAGAAAAAGTAGATCAGCTGATTGAGTACTATAAGAGAAAAATTGTGGATTCAATTGACACAGAATCAAATGATGACCGTCTTACAGCGTTTAACTTGCTTCCTTACGAACGTGAAGAAGTGATTACAACATCTGTTATCACAAAGATGAAGAGCTTTAAGCTAGTAGATGAAAATGGAAACGAAGTTCCATTTGAGGTCATCGATCAAGAAATTATGGATCCAGGCTTAATTGACCGTCAAATCGTCCATTACGGAAACTATGATCCATTCGTGAACTATACGGTTCAGCTAAAAGATCGCATTCCGTCAATGGGATACAAAACATATTTTGTTACGGAAAATGACAAAGAAATGACCAATTCAATTGCCCAAACAGATGTATTAAATACAGAATTTTACGAAATTTCAGTTAATAGTAACGGGACATTGAATATTTTAGACAAAAAGCTTAACAAAACATTCCGTGACGTTCTTCTGCTTGAAAATGGCGGGGACGATGGGGATGAGTATGATTTCTCTCCACTTGCACACGAAACATTAATTTACAGCGACAAAGTAGACGCAAAGGTAGACATTAAACAAAACCAATATGCGGCTGTAATCGATATTCGATATACGCTTGAAGTTCCTGGAGATTTAGAGAAACGAAAAGAGCAAATCGTCGATGGATCTGTTGATGTTCATGTGACTGTAACGGTTCCAAACGATAAACGAATCATCGACGTAACGTTCGAACTAGACAATCATGCGAAAGATCACCGTCTAAGAGCGCTTATTCCGACAGGCATCGCTTCTGCCTTCTCGGTTTCTGATAACCAATTTGGTTTCATTAAGCGTGATGTATACGATAGTGCGATGGATGTTTGGGAGAAAGAAGATTGGGATGAGCGTCCAGACTCCATTTACCCAATGTTAACATTTGTTGGCTTATCAAACGAAGAATACGGCATGAGTGTACTAACAAACAGCACGAGAGAGTTTGAAATTGTTGGTGAGCAATATGACACAATGGCAATTACATTGTTTAGAAGCATCGGAGTTCTTGGGAAAGAAGAGCTAGTGAGAAGACCTGGCCGTCCTTCTGGTATTAAATTGCCTACTCCAGATTCTCAAATGCTCGGCAAGCTTGTACTAGACTTTGCGATTGTCACACATGAGCAGTCAACATTAAAAGCAAATGTGGCCCGTACAGCAAAAGAATATGTAACGCCAATTCATCTTTACAATAAAATTCCGTACAATGCGATGAAGCTGAACGATGCTAATGTGAAAACACCGATGTCGTTCACGCTTTTACAAGAAACGCAATCAGACGCTGTGTTAAGCACGTTAAAGAAAGCAGAAAAAACGGACCAATTAGCGATTCGTTTTTACAATGCAACGGAGGAAGAAAGAACAGCTTCCTTCCAAATTAATCGTGCAGTTGAGAACGCCTATGCAGCGAATTTAAATGAAAAACCGCTACAAGCGTTAGCGACAGAAGGCAACAAAGTAGAAGCACAAGTAAAAACGAATCAAGTGAAAACCATTCTTTTCCAATAAATAGAGGCGAGAATGAACTAATCTTTTTTTAGTAATGCGTAAAGAGACACTACTCTTTTGGTGCATAAAGATTCCGTGACGGTTTCTAATCATAAGAATAAGTGTCTTTTTACGTTCATTTTAAACGTGCAATCATGATGAGGTGACGAAACTATGAAACACCCAATCTTTTTTGCTCCTATTTTTCAGGAAAGAATATGGGGCGGAGACAAATTAAAAACTGTTTTTCATTACGACATTCCATCAAGCAATGTAGGGGAATGTTGGGCCATATCTGCTCATCCGAACGGGCAGTCTGTCGTTCGAGGTGGGGAATATGAGGGCTATACGCTAGAAGACTTATGGAATAACAAACGCGAACTGTTCGGAAATTTAGATGGAGAAAAGTTTCCGTTGTTAATTAAAATTTTGGATGCTAACGATGATTTATCGGTACAAGTTCATCCTGATGATGCGTATGCGAATGAGCATGAAAACGGTGAGTTTGGAAAAACGGAGTGCTGGTATATTATTGACTGCGAAGAAGATGCAGAGCTTATTTTCGGACATGAAGCACAGTCCAAAGAAGAGCTAGTGAACATGATGAATGAAGGCAATTGGGACAGACTCCTTCGACGTGTGAAAATTAAAAAAGGCGACTTTTTCTATGTTCCAAGCGGAACGGTACATGCGCTTTGCAAAGGAACGCTCGTGTTAGAAACACAACAAAATTCCGATACGACCTATCGTTTGTATGACTACGATCGAAGAGATGCTGAAGGAAACTTGCGTGAACTCCATTTAGAAAAATCAAAGAATGTTATTACGGTTCCACACGAAGCTGAGCAAGTGACGTTCCAAACGGAAGAAGCGGCCGGAAAGAAAGTTACGACCTTTATTGAAAATGACTATTTTTCCGTTTCAAAATGGGAAATAGATGGAGAAGTTTCGTTCGATCAGCCATATCCATTTTTACTATGCAGTGTCATTGAAGGGGAAGGCTCATTAGTGCAAGGTGAAGAAGAATATGTGTTAACAAAAGGAACACATTTCTTATTGCCGTATGAATTTACGGCGTTTCAGTTGAAAGGAAACATGGAATTAATTGTATCTCATATTTAAAAATAAAATACCTCTTGAATAAAGATGTATAATTATAATATACTTTCAAAAGAACAATACAACATGGAGGAATTAAAAATGACTGAAAAAATGTTTACAATTACAGATCCAACAGGAATTCACGCGCGTCCAGCGACAACTTTAGTACAAGCAGCAAGCAAATTTGATGCTGATATTAACTTAGAATACAACGGTAAAGCTGTAAACTTAAAATCTATCATGGGTGTAATGTCTTTAGGCATTCCAAACGGTGCGGAAATTAAAATTACTGCTGAAGGTTCTGACGCACAAGAGGCTGTTGCTGCTTTAGCAGAAACAATGAAAAACGCAGGTTTAGCTGAATAATGACAAAAGAAATTTCAGGCATTGCCGCGTCAAGCGGCATTGCTTTTGCCAAAGCATTTCGTCTTGAACACCCAGATTTAACCGTTGAAAAAACAGCTGTAGCCGATATTGAGGCAGAAATTGCACGCTTTGAACAAGCGCTTGCAACATCGACATCAGAACTTGAAGTGATTAAAGAACATGCGCGTAAAGAGCTTGGCGAAGATAAAGCCGACATTTTTGCGGCGCATCTTCTTGTTTTAAGCGATCCAGAGCTTATTAATCCGATTAAAGATAAAATTAAAACGGACCAAGTGAATGCTGAGTTTGCGTTAAATGAAGTCGCGACGATGTTCATTCAAATGTTCGAGTCTATGGACAATGAATATATGAAAGAGCGTGCAGCCGACATTCGCGACGTTACGAAGCGTGTACTTGCTCACCTTCTTGGTGTGACTATTGCGAACCCAAGCATGATTTCAGAAGAAGTTATCATCATCGCAGAAGACTTAACACCTTCTGATACAGCCCAGTTAAACCGTCAATATGTTAAAGGCTTTACAACCGACATCGGCGGCCGTACGTCTCACTCGGCAATTATGGCACGTTCGATGGAAATTCCAGCTGTTGTTGGAGCGAAAACGGTCACAGCTGACATTGCCAACGGTGTGCTTGTCATTGTTGATGGATTAGACGGTCAAGTTATCGTCGACCCAACACCGGAAACGGTTCAAGCTTACGAAGAGAAAAAAGCCGCTTACGAAGCACAAAAAGCAGAGTGGGCGAAGCTTGTGAATGAACAAACCGTTTCAGCGGACCATCACCATGTGGAGTTAGCGGCAAATATCGGAACACCAGATGACGTCAAAGGTGTGCTTGAAAACGGCGGGGAAGGTGTCGGGTTATACCGTACAGAATTCCTTTACATGGGCCGTGACACGCTTCCGACGGAAGAAGAGCAATTTGATGCTTACAAAACCGTATTAGAGCGTATGGAAGGCAAACCAGTCGTTGTCCGTACATTAGATATCGGTGGAGATAAAGAGCTTCCGTACTTAGATCTTCCGAAAGAAATGAACCCATTCTTAGGGTTCCGTGCTATCCGTCTATGTTTAGAAATGCAAGATATGTTCCGTACACAGCTTCGTGCGTTATTACGTGCTAGCACATACGGCAACTTAAAAATTATGTTCCCAATGATTGCGACGCTTGATGAATTCCGCCAAGCAAAAGCAATCTTAATGGAAGAAAAAGCAAAACTTCAAGCAGAAGGTGTAGCGGTTTCCGAGGAAATTGAAGTGGGAATGATGGTTGAAATTCCTTCTTCGGCGGTCATTGCTGATTTATTCGCGAAAGAAGTAGATTTCTTCTCAATCGGAACAAATGATTTAATTCAATATACATTGGCGGCTGACCGTATGAACGAACGCGTGTCTTATTTATATCAGCCGTACAATCCGGCGATTCTTCGCCTCATTAAAATGGTCATCGACGCGGCTCATAAAGAAGGCAAATGGGCTGGAATGTGCGGCGAGATGGCTGGCGATGAAATCGCTGTTCCAATCCTTTTAGGACTTGGACTAGACGAGTTCTCCATGAGTGCAACATCGATTTTAAAAGCACGTTCTCAAATCCGTCACTTATCAAAAGCGGAAATTGAACAACATGTAGAGACGATTCTTTCGATGAATACAACATCAGAAGTTGAGCAATTTGTTCGCAATACATGGATGAAATAATCGCCTATATGTAAAAAAGCGTCCCCCACTGGAATCTTTCAGTGGGGGACGCCTTTTTTTAGCATATATGAACATTTTAAGAACAGGTCATAACGTTTACATGGTGTTGTTGAAGTGGAAGTAAAAATTCTGGATCAATCTTATTGGTAATGATGCAATCAGGTACATCAATTGTAGCTACTTGATAAAGGCCGCGTTTTCCGAATTTATGTTCATCAACAAGTAAGGTCCAAGTAGCAGAGATTTCTTGAATTTTTTTAAAAATATACGAACTAATGGCGTGGTTGACTGTAAGGCCCGCCATTAAATCAATACCGGTCACACTTGTAAAAGCTTTATCTACATAAATTCCTTTAAAGTATTCATCCACTCGTTCCGAGCTTGTTGAAATCATTCCATCTTGATAAACAATTTCGCCTCCAACAAAAAATACTCTTTTTATGTGTGGAATCAATTCATTTAGCGCATTCACATTATTCGTGACAACTGTAATATCTTTTATTTCTTTTAATTGCTTCGAAAGTAAATAACACGTCGATCCAGAGCCAAGAAAAATAGTATCGCCTTTTTGAATTTGAGTGGCTGCGAGTTGAGAGACAAGCTCTTTTGCGGATGAGTATTCAATGTCGTCTTTTGTGGAAATGTCTTGGTCTGGCTCTTCGATTAAAATGGCTCCGCCAAATGTTTTTTTTAAAAATCCCTCCTCTTGCAGTTTCTCTAAATCTTTGCGAACCGTTACATCGCTGACGTTTAATGCCTCCGTTAGCATCGAAATAGTAATGCTTTTATGCTTTTTCATCATATCTTTAATCGTTTCAATTCGTTGTGCTGCGAACATTATGTTCCCTCTTTTCGTTATAAGTAATGGCATCCTCTTTGTATCCCTTTTCATTCATTTAAACATAAAAGAAATAAAAAATAAATAAATATAACAAAAACAAAGAAAAAGAAACGTTTGTTAAAGATTAATAAGGCAAAAGGTAAAAAAATGTAATGAACGTTTAAAAAATTCAGAAAAATATGTTGAATTTTTATAAAATATAAAATAGAATAACAAATAAGAAGAATATTCAGAAACAAAAGAAAGGAGTTGGAATAAAAAAAAACAAAATGAAAAAATTTATAATTCGTTGAAAGCGATTACGTTGAGATTTAATGAACGAAAAGGGGGATGGGCAATGAAAAAAAGAAGCCGGATTGCTGGCGTATTGTTAATTGTGATGAGTTTGTTGATTTTTACAGGGTGTTCGCAAGGGGCAGGAGCCAACCCAGATCAAACGGTTATCGGTGCATCACTGCCAAGTTTTGATGATAAGTGGATGACATACTTAATTGATGGGGTAAAAAATCGTGAAAAAGAACTGGGAGATATTGAAGTTCGCTACACGGATGCGATCAATGACCCAAGCAAGCAGCTTGCTCAAGTAGAAAACTTTATTTCACAAAAAGTAGATGCTATTTTCATAGTTCCAGTTGAATCCGAATCAATGGGAATTATTGCAGATAAAGCGCAAGCAGCTAACATTCCACTTATTGTCGTCAATCGAATTTTTGATGATGTGGATAAAGCCAAAGCATTTGTTGGCTCTGAATCGATGGAAGCAGGCGTACTACAAATGGAGGAAGTAGCTAAACGACTTGATGGAAAAGGAAACATTGCCATTTTGAAAGGGCGTTTAGGACATGAAGCACAGATTAAACGTACAGAAGGAAACTTGCAAGTAATCGAAGAAAATCCAGACATGAAGGTAGTCATGGAAGCAGCTGGTGACTGGGATCGAGCTAAAGCACTGCAAATTATGGAAAACTGGCTGAAATCAGGAAAGAAAATTGATGCCGTTGTAGCGAATAATGATGAAATGGCGATTGGAGCAATTATGGCGATTAAAGCAGCAGGGATGCTTGATGAAATCATTGTAGCAGGTGTAGATGCCACTCCAGATGCTCTTGAGTTCATTCAAAATGGGGAAATGAATGTAACGGTTTATCAAGATGCGGTTGGACAAGGTGCAAGTGGATTAGACATAGCAGTGAAAGTGGCAAAAGGGGAAGAGGTTGAGCATAAAACGTGGATTCCATTTGAGCTTGTTACATCGGACAATGTGGATGAGTATGTGAAGAAATGGCAATAAAGTAAGCGCTTTACTTAAGGTGTGCTTATCTTCATGATTAAGCGGAAGCGTGAGGTGCCCATACGTTTTTACAGTCATAACGACAAGCATCATATGGGCGGCTTTCTTCACGGTGAACAAAACGGGGGGGATGGAAATGAATGATCAATATCTTCTTGAAATGAAAAATATTACGAAAGAGTTTCCAGGTGTAAAAGCGCTCGATCGTGTTCAGTTAAACATTCGTAAAGGTTCTGTTCACGCCTTAATGGGGGAGAACGGGGCTGGAAAATCAACACTAATGAAAATCTTAATTGGGATTTATAAGCAAGACGAAGGAACGGTTACCTTTAAAGGACAGGAACTACGGTCTTCCAATATTTATGAAGCACTCAATAAAGGCATTTCGATGATTCATCAAGAACTGAGTCCTGTTCCACATATGACAGCAGCTGAAAATATTTTTTTAGGAAGAGAACCAACAATCGGCAAATCTCCGTGGGTTGATCAAAAGCAGTTAGTAGAACAAACAAAGCAATTGTTTGAACGACTGGAAATTAGCATTGACCCGCGAACAAAAATGAAAGACTTGAGCATTGCGAACATGCAGATGGTTGAAATTGCGAAGGCCATTTCGTATGAATCTGATCTCATTATTATGGATGAACCGACATCTGCTATTACGGATAAGGAAGTCGCGCATTTATTTAAAATTATTCGGACGTTGCAAAAAGAAGGCGTATCGGTGATTTACATCTCTCATAAAATGGATGAAATTTTTGATATTTGTGATGAAATTACCGTGTTTCGTGACGGCCAATATGTGTCGACACATAGGGCGAGCGAATTGAATCAGGACCGGTTAATTGAGCTGATGGTTGGTCGCGAACTTGAAGAGGTGTTTTATAAAGAGTTCGCTGAAATTAAAGATGTGTTCTTATCTGTTCGTCATCTATCGAAGAAAGGACAATTCCAAGATGTCAGCTTTGAGGTGAAACGGGGGGAAATTTTAGGATTCGCCGGGTTGATGGGATCGGGTAGGACGGAGATTATGGAAAGCTTATTCGGCATTTATCCGCCGGATGAAGGCGAGCTTTTCATTGAAGGAAAGCAAGTGAAAATTCAAACGCCACAAGATGCCATTCGGTATAAAATCGGTCTGCTGACAGAAGACCGAAAGCAAAGTGGATTGTTTTTACCACTTTCCGTTCAAGATAATATGCTGACTGTCGGAATTGATCACTATGTGAAAAAAGGCTTTTTGCATGATAAAAAAATTACCGAGCATTGCGAAGAAGAACGAAGAAGACTTGCAATTAAAACGCCGAATCTCCAACAAGCCATTAAATTTTTGAGCGGAGGAAATCAGCAGAAGGCTTTGTTGGCCAGATGGTTGCTCAATGATCCTGATTTGCTGATTTTAGATGAGCCGACGCGGGGAATTGATGTCGGTGCAAAATCAGAGATTCATAAATTAATGTGTGAGCTGGCGAAACGAGGAAAAGCCATTATTATGATTTCATCCGAACTTCCAGAAGTGTTAGGACTAAGTGACCGAATCATCGTCATGCATGATGGGGAAGTAACAGGGGAATTGTCACGGGAGGAAGCCACACAAGAGCGGGTTATGCAGCTTGCTACAGGAAAAGCGCCGAAAGTAAGCATAAGTGCGGGATAAAAAAGGGGGAGAAGAGAAATGCAAGCAAAAACGACGGTGGATTCAAGTTTACCAAAACGGCAAGCATTTTCGAAAACGTTTGTTCAACTATTTCAGCGTTACGGAATCGGCATGATTTTAATTGGGATTATCATCCTTATGTCTATTTTATCACCGGCCTTTTTAGATGTTGGAAACTTAATGAATGTCATTAAGCAAGTAAGCGTTATCGGCATTATAGCGGTCGGTGTCACAATCGTCATCATTACAACGGGAATTGATCTATCCTCAGGGTCTGTTATTGCCTTCGTCTCTGTTGTTGCCGCAAGCTTCGGACATCCTGGAACACCGCTTATCGTATCGCTTGCGATCGGTTTATCACTTGGAGCACTCGCTGGATTCATTAACGGTATGCTTATTACTAAAGGAAACATTCCGCCGTTTATCGTGACATTAGGAATGATGACTGCTGCACGTGGAGCAGCTCTCTTATACAGTGACGGCCGTCCGATTGGGGATTTATCACCATCGTTCCAGTTTATCGGAAGCGGTACACTTCTTGGCATCCCAGTGCCGATTGTGCTTTTTGCCCTTGTCGCCATCGTGTCACACCTTTTATTAAGCAAAACGAAGTACGGAAAATACACATACGCTATTGGTGGAAACGAGCATGCGGCAGTTATATGTGGTGTGAATGTTAACCGAATGAAACTCATGATTTATACGTATGCCGGGTTATTAGCAGGCTTAGCTGGAATTATTTTAACCGCACGTGTTAGCTCGGGGCAACCAAGTGCTGGAATGGCGTATGAACTTGATGCAATTGCAGCGGCTGTTATTGGGGGCACAAGTTTAGCAGGTGGAATTGGAACAATTGGTGGAACCGTAATTGGCGCTTTAATCATTGGTGTTTTAAACAATGGTTTGGACCTTTTGAACGTGTCTTCTTACTGGCAGCAAATTTTAAAAGGAGCCATTATTGTCACGGCTATTTACTTCGACTCGAAAAAAAATCGGTAAAAATTTCATTTTTTACTGGAAAAGGTAAGCGCTTTACCTCATAGTAAAAGTAAAAATATTCAAAAAAAGGAGAGAATTGAAAATGAAAAAAGTAAAAGTAGGAATTGTTGGATTAGGAAGACTTGGAATGGATCACGCACGAAATATTGCATTTAATATTCCAAATGCCGAGCTTTTCGCGGCTTGCAGCGTTATGCAGCACGAAGTGGATTATGTGCAAAACAACTGGGGAGTGCCGCACGGCTATACCGATTATCAAGAAATGCTGAAAAATAAGGAAATTGATGCTATCGCCATTATTTCACCATCACCGGAGCATTGCTGGCAAATTGAAGCAGCGCTTGATGCTGGATTCCACGTCTTTACGGAAAAGCCGCTTGGTGTAACGATTGAAGAATGTAAAATTGCCGAAAAAGCAGTAGAGCGAAACGAAGATAAAATATTGATGATTGGCTTCATGCGCAGATACGACCCTTCTTATGCCTATGCAAAGAAAAAAATTGAAGAAGGTGCCATTGGAAAACCAATTTTAGTACGGGCAACAAGCATTGACCCGGAAAGCACGATTGAAGGAGCGATTCGTTTTGCGGCGACGAGCGGCGGATTGTTTTTAGATATGGCTGTTCATGATATTGATCTTGCTAGATGGTTTTTACAATCAGATGCAAAAAGTGTATATGCGACAGGCGGCTGCTATTTGCATGAAGAGTTTGCCGAGTATGGGGATGGAGACAACGTGGCGGCATTAATGCATTTTGAAAATGGGACAATGGCGATGTTCCACTCTGGTCGAAATGCACCGCACGGTTATCATGTCGAAACGGAAATTGTCGGTACGCATGGAACATTGCGCATCGGTGCGGTTCCGCAAAAAAATGAAGTGGTCATTTTCGATCTTCACGGAGCACGAAAAGAATGTGTATCTGGATTCCCTGAGCGATTTAAAGAAGCCTACCGATTGGAAGTACAAGAGTTCATTGATTGCATTATTGAAAACAGAAAGCCAGATATCTCCGTTTATGATGGAACGAAGGTAACAGAAATTGCGTATGCCGCAACGGAATCTTTCCGTGAAAATAAACTTGTGACAATCGGTGCGAAATCCGTAACGGGGGTTAAGTAAGATGAAAAAGCTAAAAATCGGCGTTGTCGGTCTTGGGCGACTGGGCATTAAGCATGCGGAAAATGTGGCATTTAAGCTTCCGCATGCGGAGCTTACGGCAGTTTGTGCTAGAACGAAAGAAAAAGTAGAAACGGTACAAAAGGAGTGGAATGTGCCGTACGGCTACACCAACTATGAAGAAATGGTGGCAAATGACGAACTTGATGCAGTCGTCATTGCCTCCGCTTCAACAGAGCATTGCCAGCAAATTGAAGCGGCTCTTCAAGCCGGCTTGCACGTCTTTTGTGAAAAGCCGCTTGGTGTCAGCATCGAAGAATGTCAAAGAATTGAGCAAATAGTGGAAGCTCATCCTGATCAAGTATTTATGCTCGGTTTTATGAGGCGATATGACCCGGCTTATGCATACGCTAAACAAAAAATTGAAGAAGGTGCCATCGGCAACCCGATTTTAGTGCGCTGCTATAGTCTTGATCCTGAAGCGTTAATAGATGGCTTGCTTCGCTTTTCGGCTACAAGCGGCGGGTTATTTATTGATATGGGCGTACATGACATTGACCTTGCTAGATGGCTGCTAGGGTCAGATGCCCAAAGCGTATATGCGCTTGGGGACTGCTATATGCATGAGGAATTGAAGCAACACGGCGATGTGGATAACGCAACGGCGATTATGAAATTTAAAAACGGGACAATCGGCCTTTTTTACAGCGGTCGGACAGCACCACACGGCTATCATATCGAAACAGAAATTGTTGGGACACATGGGACTTTAAGAGTCAGTCCTGTTCCAGAAAAAAATGAAGTCATGATTTTTAATGGGCATGGAGCGGTTAACGAATGTATTCCAGACTTTCTTGAACGTTTTGAACAAGCGTTTCTTCTCGAACTGAAGCAGTTTGTCGAGTGCGTTCGAGAACAACGTGCTCCTGACATTACGGTACATGACGGTACAAAAGCAACAGAGATTGCGTATGCGGCGACGGAGTCACTTCGGAAAAACGAGGTCGTTTATTTATAAAAGCAGAAAGGAGCGCGAAGAAGATGAATCATTTACCATTCATTCAAGAAAAAACGCTTGATGTTATTGCGATTGGACGAATTGGGGTCGATTTAAATGCCAATGAAGTCAATTGTCCGATGGAAGAAGTGGTAACCTTCACGAAAACGGTTGGAGGGTCACCGGCTAATATCGCGTTTGGAACGGCGCGTTTAGGGCTGAAAACAGGCTTTATCGGCAAAGTGGCAGATGACGGGTTAGGGCGCTATTGTGTGAAAGCGCTGAAAGACAACAATGTAGATACGTCTAATATTTTTATCGATCAAACAGGGGCGCGAAACGGGCTTGCGTTTACGGAGATTTTAAGTCCGAGCGATTGTCGTCACATTTTATATAGAGATAATGTCGCAGATTTAAAACTAGACCCGGCTGAAATAAGTGAACAATATATTCAGCAGGCGAAAATGCTTCTTATTTCAGGAACGGCATTAGCGAAAAGTCCATCGAGAGAAGCTGTTTTCACAGCGCTTGAGTATGCTAGAAAGCATGGAACCATCGTTGTATTTGATATTGATTACCGTCCATATTCATGGAATTCAGTGGAAGAAACAGCAAGCTATTATAATTTAGCTGCTGAAAAATGTGATGTCATCATCGGAACGCGTGAAGAATTTAACATGATGGAAATGGTAACAAACAAAGGAAATGATGATGACTATGTGACCGCTGAAAAGTGGTTTCACCACCATGCGAAAATCGTCGTCATTAAACATGGAAGCGAAGGATCTAAGGCATATACGAATAAAGGAGAAGAGTTTAAGGGAACGGTGTTTAAAACGAAAGTATTAAAAACGTTTGGAGCAGGCGATTCCTTTGCGGCAGGCTTTATGTATGGGTTAGCAGAAGGGTGGTCCATTGATCGATGCCTAGAATTTGGAAGCGCCTCTGCAGCGATTGTTATTTCGAAAAATTCGTGCTCAGAAGCGATGCCAACGGTTTTGGATGTCCAGCAATTTATTGAAGCAAGCAAAGAGGGGGAGCGGGTGTGATCACAAATTTCATTGACATTATGAAACATGCAGCGAACAACCATCAAGCCATTGCTGCATTCAATGTATTTGGCTATGAAGATGCGGCCGCAGTTGTTCGTGCAGCAGAGCAAGTGAATGCGCCGATTTTGCTTGCGACGAATAAATTAGCCATTGATCATATGCCGGTTGAGTATTGGGGAAAATTGCTCCGTTCCTTAGCTGAAGATGCATCTGTGCCAGTAGCCGTCCATTTAGACCATGCTAAAGATTATGACATTACCGCAAAAGCGATTAAAAGCGGCTATACGACCGTCATGTATGATGGCTCCCATTTGCCATTCGCCGAAAATGTACGCAATACGAAAGAAATTGTGAAAATGGCACATGCATTTGGGGTGCCAGTCGAAGGTGAAATCGGAAAATTATCGTACGTCGATATACCAGGTTATGAGACAGAATACACCGATCCAAAAGAAGCGAAAGAGTTTGCAGAGCAAACAGGAGTGGATTGGTTGGCGGTATCAGTTGGAACCGTCCAGCGGATGCAAAAACAGCAGGCATCAATCCAATTTGATCGGCTTGAAGCGATTCAAAAAAATGTGAATGTTCCGCTCGTCATTCACGGCTCAACAGGCATTTCCGATGGAGATTTGCGAAAGCTGACAACTTATCAAGTGGCAAAAGTGAATATTGGGACGGCTCTTCGCGTTGCTTTCGGGCAGGCGCTGACAGAGGAGATTTATAAAGAACCAACTCAATATGACCGACTAAAACTGTTTCAAAAACCGATGGATATGGTCGAGCAAGAAGCGAAAAGAAAGCTCGAATTGCTTGGGTTCCAAGCAACAGCCAATGCAACCGCATAGGGGAGGGGATTATTGATGGAAACAATTCGTTTAACAATGGCGCAAGCACTGATTAAATTTTTGGATCGTCAATACATTAAAGTAGATGGAAAAGAGCATAAATTTATCAAAGGCATGATGGGCATTTTCGGACATGGAAATGTCGTCGGTTTAGGGGAAGCGCTTGAACAAAACAAAGAAATTATGCCGTTTTATCAAGGGAAAAATGAACAAGAAATTGCTCATGCCGCCATGGCGTATGCGAAGCAAAAGCGCCGTAAGGAAATTTTTGCAGTGACAGCATCCATTGGCCCAGGGTCAGCTAATATGGTGACAGCTGCCGCAACAGCAACGGTTAACCGTATTCCAGTTTTGTTTTTACCATCGGATAATTTTGCTTCACGTCAACCCGACCCTGTTTTGCAGCAAGTTGAAAATGCGATGGATTATACCGTATCTGTGACCGATTGCTTTAAGCCTGTCAGCAAATATTGGGATCGAATTGTTCGGCCAGAACAGCTTATGACCGCTTGCATGCAGGCGATGCGCGTGTTGACAGATCCAGCGGAAACAGGAGCAGTTACACTTGCACTGCCGCAAGATGTTCAAGCAGAAGCCTTTGATTATCCGGTTTCCTTTTTTGAAAAGCGTGTCCATATCATGGAACGTCGTCCGGTTTCAGAAGAAGCGCTTGAAAAAGCAGTAGGACTGATTGCGAAAAAGAAAAAACCACTTATTATTTGTGGCGGTGGTGTTCGTTACAGCGAGGCAGCTGAAGAGCTGAAAGCATTCGCTGAGCGCTTTCACATTCCATTTGGAGAAACTCAAACCGGAAAAGGCAACATTTCTTGGAACCACCCGTACAATTTAGGCGGAGCAGGTGTGTGTGGAACGTTAGCTGCCAATCGTCTTGCAAAAGAAGCGGATTTAATTATTGCAATCGGAACTCGTTTGAACGACTTTGCCACCTCATCGAAGCGAGCGTACGAACATCCAGATGTTGATGTGTTGGCGATTAATGTGAATACGCTTGATGCTGCGAAGATGAATGCGTATTCGCTCGTTGCTGATGCGAAAAAAGCGCTTACTTCTTTGGCAGAAGAGCTTGAAAAGATCGGTTATCGCTCTGGCTATGAACATGAAATTGAACAAGCGAAAGTAGATTGGAATGCCGAGCTTGCGAGATTAGCAGAAATTGAACTTGAAAACGGATTATCACAAACGCGTGTGCTGATGGACTTAAATGAGCTTCTTGATGAAGATGCTGTCGTTGTAGCAGCAGCTGGCAGCTTACCGTCCGATTTAGAGCGTATTTGGAAGCCGACTATTCCCGATACGTATCATTTAGAATACGGATTCTCTTGCATGGGCTATGAAGTACCTGGAGCTATGGGAGCAAAGCTTGCGAATCCGGAGCGCGAAGTATACGCCTTTCTTGGCGACGGCGGCTATTTGATGGCACATACAGAACTTTATACGAGCATTCAAGAAGGTATTAAGATTAATATATTGCTATTTGATAACAACGGCTTTCAGTGTATTCATAATTTACAGCGTTCCAAAGGAATTGAAAGCTTCGGAAATGAGTTCCGTCGCAGAGAGCATGAAACAGGCGGTTTGACAGGTGATTATGTACCGATTGATTTTGCTAAAAATGCTGAAAGCTACGGGGCAAAAGCGTATACCGTATCAACGCTTGAGCAGTTACAAGAAGCGGTAGAGCAAGCGAAACATGAAACGGTTTCAACACTTATTCATATTAATGTGCTTCCGGGCACGATGACAGAAGGATATGAAAGTTTTTGGCGCGTTGGGGTGCCAGCTGTATCTGAAAACGAAAACGTACAAGCAGCGTATCAAAAAATGAGCGAAGAAGTGAAGAAAGCAAGCGTTTATTAAGAGGCGGATAGAGGAGGAACAAAGGATGTTAACAGCTGAAAAAGTAAAGCTTGGATGTGCGCCAATTAACTGGACAAATGACGATTTACCGGAGCTTGGGGGATCTTTAACATTCGAACAATGCATCAGTGAAATGGCATTAGCCGGTTTTTCAGGCAGTGAAATCGGTACGAAATATCCGAAAGAGCGGGATGCGTTAAATAAGGCACTGCATTTGCGTAATTTAACGATTTGCAACGGCTGGTTCAGCAGTTACTTGACAACGAAGCCAAAAGAAGAAACGATTGCTGCTTTTATCGAGCACCGTGACTTTTTATATGATGTCGGCGCACGTGTCATCGGTGTCGGAGAGGTTGGGAGCACCATTCACGGGAATGAAAGAGAGCCGCTTTTTGCTAACCGTCCGTACTTAAGTGATGAGCAGTTTCAAGCGTTAGCGAGCGGTTTAGAAGAGCTTGGGCGTTTAGCGCAAGAAAAAGGAATGGAAGTGGCGTTTCATTATCATGTCGGAACAGGCATCGAAACTTTAGAAGAAATTGACCGTTTAATGAACATGACCAATCCAAATCTTGTACATTTACTATTTGATACCGGTCATGCAACGGTCGCTGGAGAAGACCCGCTTCGCATTTTACAAAAATATGCCCAACGTGTACGCCATGTTCATATTAAAGATGTCAGAAGCGATGTGCTAGAACGAACAAAAAGAGAAGGACTAAGCTTTCTTCAAGCAGTCAAGGCAGGATTGTTCACTGTTCCGGGTGATGGCAATATGGTCGACATGGACGCAGTATTTCGCTTGCTGGACGAAGCGAACTATGAAGGGTGGATTGTGGTCGAAGCAGAACAAGATCCTCATCAAGCTGATCCGCTTGAATATGCAATGAAGGCACGTCGTTTTATTAAAGAAAAAACAGGCTTGTAAAAAGGAGGCGTACCGATGAGTGAGTTAATTGTAAAAAAAGGGGAACGAAATGAAGAGGGAATGGTGCTGCAAGTAACGCCGGAATCAGCAGGCTGGCAGTATGTCGGGTTTGAAGTGTATGAATTAAAGCAAGGTGAAACCTTAAAAAAGGAAACGGTCGAAAAAGAAGTTTGCCTCGTTTTATTAAGTGGCTATGCGAATGTTAGAACGAAAGAAAAGCAGTTTTCTTCGATTGGAAAACGGATGAGTGTATTTGAATGGATTCCGCCTTTTTCCGTTTACGTTCCGTCAAATGATGAGTATGAAATCGAAGCGTTAACTGACATTGAATTGGCGATTTGCTCAGCTCCTGGTAAGGGAACGCATGAAGCGAGACTTATCGCTCCGGAAGATGTCGGTGTTGAAAAGCGAGGAAGCGGCAGCATTACACGGCACATTCATAACATTTTGCCTGAGCAAAGTGAAGCCGACAGCTTGCTTGTGGTGGAAGTGCTTACACCGCAAGGGAACTGGTCTGGTTTCCCGCCACATAAACATGATGAAAATAACTTACCGCATGAATCTTATTTAGAAGAAACATATTACCATAAAATTAATCCAGAGCAAGGCTTTGCTTACCAACGTGTTTACACGGATGACCGTTCATTAGATGAAAATATGATTGTCAAAAATAATCAAACGGTGCTCGTCCCGAAAGGCTATCATCCAGTAGCAGCCCCTCCAGGTTACGATGTGTACTTTTTAAATGTTATGGCAGGACCAGTGCGCACGTGGAAGTTTAAGAATGACCCAGAGCATGAATGGATTATGGAACATGTTAAAGTATATTGATGTCGAACAAAGGGCATGACCAAAAAGCGGTCATGCCCTTTGTTCGAGAAAATGATGTTGTGTGAATAACCGATGCTGGGCTTTCTTTTACTAAAGGATGTGATGAATTCGAATGTATACAGGAGAAACAGATGGATATTCATGATAAAATTTCCAATATATATATCAATTTATCGTGTCTTAAGTGAAGGGGTAAAAAATTATGAAGAAACTATACAAATGGCTCGCGGTTATTGCTTTAGGGACAGGTGTATCGTATTTATATTTTGTACGAACGATGAGTTTGTTAAATAACTACCTTGGCCATCTATCGCAAGGAATGACGGTTTCGCAAGCGGATGGATTAGGGTTTTTAGCGATGATTCCGCTTTTAATAATCTTTATTACGACGCCATTAATCGGCATCGGATTTTGTGCATTCATGTTGTTCGTCATAGAAGCTAAAAAACAAATGGAAAAGAAAAAGAAAACGCTAGGAAAATAGCGATAGCTTTTACGATAAAAATCGTTTGCGTATATGTGGGGAAGGGATGGTGCAGTTGTCTTTTTGACCGAACCATTTATATCGGTTTTTGGCAATCAACTCATAAACCGCATCTCGCAGCGGCTTTGGAATGAGGATGAATCCGTACAATAGCGGCCAACCTCCTTTTAACTCACACACAATTTGTAAGGCGGCAGTGGATTTCGTATAGACATGGTCGCCTTTTATGTACATCATGCTGCTGAATGTATCAGTCGGCAATCCTTGTTTTTGTAAAAAATCTTGCCCGTACGCGGATTGCAAAGACGCAAATAAAAAGCGTGCTTTCGGATCTCTTTTAATAATGAACTGGACAGCACCGTCACAAAAATGACAGACCCCGTCAAACAAGATAATTCGCTCCATCTAGTAACACCTCATCTCATTCATTCGATTTACACGCACTCTTTTTCATACTAACAGGAAGTTATTTCCACTATTAAATTATAACATAGGAGAATATATCCTTCCCAAATATGTCTCTATGTTCTTTAAGTATATACACTTCACTTAATAATTCCACACTACTTTAATTAACGGAGGGGTATTCATAAGAGGTTTTTCAGACTTCGTGAATGAACTTTCTAGATCGATTAATATAGATGAAAAAAATGAGCGTCGTTCGGACACACTAACGGTTATGGAGGTGTTCGCCATGAAGAAAAAAGCATGGAACGAGGAACACGGAAGAGAGCTGTCTATGAATACAGTGCTTAATCCTGATTTTTCGATGGGGTTGCCGCCTGAAAGCGAAAATCCATACGCGACCGTGACGTATGTTCCAGGCCATTCGGTCGCGGAGCATCATATGATGGAAGCCGGCAATGAATGGCTAGCGGCAAAAGAAATGAATCAGCAAAACGATAATGCTTAAAAAAAGACGGTGCTTCAACGAAATGGCTGAAGCACCGTCTTTTTTGTTTATTAGTGCTGTTCTTTGAACGGGATGCGAATGTAAAAGGCAACGCCGTTTGCTTCATTTTCTGCCCAAACGTCGGCGTCGTGCAAAAGAGCAATTCGTTTGACGATGCTGAGCCCGATGCCAAACTCTCCTTTGCTTCCTTTTGAAAATGGTTCAAATAAGCTATTAAGCAGAGTTGGTTCAATGGGCACTCCGTCATTCCACACTTTCAGTAGCCAGAAAGGTTGTCCATTATGTGCCGTCTTATGAACAGAAATGTCGATGCGGGATGAGGCATAGCGAAGCTGGTTTTCTAATAAATTGTCAATAACGACATTCCACTGTTCTTCATCGCCTTCAATGAAAGCAGGCGGAAGAGAAAGTTCCCAATGAAGATCAAGGCGTGTGCCGCGGAAGCGACTAGCTGCTTCGTCAATAAGGTTACTTAAATCGAAATGCTGTCTCACTGGTTTTTCTTTCGATAAATAATCAAGCTTTGTCATATATAATAAATGTTTAATTTTTTTCTCGAGTCGCTCTGCTTCGCCTTCAATCACTTGAACGGTTTTTGGCAGGTCGCCTTTTGGGTAAATGCCGTCACTAATTGATTGAGCATAGCTGCGGATTACCATGACGGGCGTTTTTAAATCGTGAGAAATGTTTTGCAACAACGCTTGCTGTGCTTCATCTTTTCGAACTAATTTTTCCCGCATTTTTTCAATCGTCATGCCAAGCTTTCCAATTTCGTCACGGCGGTCGACCGTAATCGGCTCATGCCAGTCTTGCTTGGCGATTTTTTGGACATGCTGTTCGAGTGTGACAAGCGGCCTTGTCAAATATTTTGCGAGCCAGATAGATGGAATCCAGCTGAACAAAAAGACAGCGGTCATGACGAGAAGAAGCTGTTTGAATAAAGTCGATACTAAATCATTACGGTATGAATCCGATGTAAAGGAAAGTAAAAAAGCTGGTTGTCTGTTGACGGAAGCTTTTCGGATGACATAAAACAATGTCGTATCTTTTAAGTCTTTAGAATATCGCTCGACGGTCTTCTCTTGAGTCGCTGCCAACTCTTGCGCTTCCTTTAAAAACTCAGATGGAAGAGAGGGTGAGATGAGCGAATAAGATGAATGAACGGGCAAAAGGAGATGGTCAACTGTCCGATTATCAAAACTGGACGGATCATTTAGTCCGAAAAAGCGCTCCTCGGTTCTTCCTGATAAGCCGTATTCCATTAAAATAAGCTGCTCATTTTCAATTTTTGTGTAAATATCATTTGTGAAAAAATGGCGCAAAGCAGTCGGGAATAAGATGGCAAGCAAAAGAGAAACGACGAGTAAAATACCAGAAATGACAAGCCAAATTTGCAGAGCTAACGGTTTATTTTTCATGCTTTCGTCATCCTATATCCGTACCCGTAAATCGTTTCAATTCGTAAATCTGGCAGTTTTTTGCGCAACCTTCGGACGAGGTCATCGACAACCCGATCTGTTCCGTAATAATCTTCTCCCCATATTTGGTTTAACAGTTGTTCTCTTCCGAACGCCTGTCCTTGATTTTCACCTAATAAAATGAGGAAATCAAATTCCTTTGCCGTCAGTTCGATGCTCTCTTCTTCCTTGTATACAAGACGAATATTTAAGTCAACGGTATATGGTGGCAATGATAAGATATGGCGCTGGCGGGGCTCATTTCCGTAAATGCGCTGCAGCAGCTTTTGAACACGAATGACGAGCTCGCGCGGCAGGAAAGGCTTCGCCAAATAATCGTCGCTTCCCATTTCCAAACCGAGAATTCGATCAATGTCCGCATCGCGTGCTGAAATGAAAATAACCGGCACATCCGGTGTAGCTGCTTTAATCTCTCGAATTAATTGATAGCCGTCTAAATCCGGCAGCATAATGTCCAACACCCATAAATCCGGCGGTGAAGCAATCGCTTTTTGCGCGTCTGTCCCATTGAAAAAGGACTGTACGTTCCAATTCTCCTTTTTCAAATAGGATGTGAGCACATCGTTCAAATTTTCCTCATCCTCGACAAGGTAGATTGTAAATGACATAATTTTCACTCCTACTAGTAATCCACATAACATTGGTTTGGTTGAAGATTTTGCTGTAGTTCTTTAATTTTCCTCTTCTCGTTATATTTTACTGAATAACTCGGCACATCTTCATTTGATTCAAGAACCTTTACAATGGTTATTCAGACCACTTGAATGGGTCTTCAAAGGTTCATCTATCTACATTGCTACTCACCATTATATACGAATCTACCACTATTTTTTAATGCTCAATTTTTATCTCCATTTCACAATTTCCCATAATGTTCTCATTTTTATCCCAAACTTATCTTTTATAGTAAGAGCATCAGGAAAACAGACGTGAAAAAGGTGGTTATGAGCATGGAAATGAACGAAAAAATAGAGGAGAAAGAACAAGAAAAAGAACAGGTGCAAACGAGAACGAAACGAAAATCGAAAGTTTGGCTGTCGTCACTGACAGGAGCTGTGCTAGGGAGTGCGCTTACTCTTTATGCTGGATCTTCACTTGGAATGATAGATGTGGCGACGAATTTGCAGGAGGAAACGGCAGTTGTTTCTCAAAGTGAACAATCTACCGAAGGAGCTGTCAACATTCAGCCAACAGCTGCAGCGTCAGGAGGGATGATTGATATCATTGAAGATGTGTCTCCAGCCGTTGTCGGAGTGGTCAAGTACGAACAAAGAGGAAATATCTATTCAGGCAACAGTCAAAGTGCGGAAAGTGGAACAGGGTCGGGAGTTATTTTTAAAAAATCTGGTGACCGTGCATATGTAGTGACAAATAACCATGTCGTGGAAGGAGCAAACAAAGTAGAAATTTCGTTAACGAGTGGGGAAAAAGTGGCGGCTAATATTGTTGGGGTAGATCCATTGACGGATTTAGCCGTCCTGGAGATGGAAAGCCAATACGTCACCAAAGTTGCAGACTTTGGCGATTCCTCGACTCTTCGTGCGGGGGAGCAAGTGACAGCTATCGGAAATCCTCTCGGTCTGCAATTTTCTGGAACAGTAACGCAAGGGATTGTTAGCGGAACAGAACGGACGATTTCAGTTTCGACGTCACAAGGACAGTGGGATTTGAATGTTATTCAAACCGATACGGCGATTAATCCTGGTAACAGCGGTGGTGCACTCATTAACAGTGCTGGCCAAGTTGTCGGCATTAACAGCTTGAAAATTTCTGAAAGTGGAGTAGAAGGTCTTGCTTTTGCAATTCCAAGCAATGACGTAGTTCCAATTATTAACGATTTAATGGAAGACGGAGAAGTAAAACGCCCATACATTGGAGTAGGACTGGCAAATGTGAGTGAACTTCCAGACTATGTGTTAAAAGAACAGTTAAACTTACCTGAAGAGGTCAAGGAAGGTGTCGTCATTACAGCGGTGGAGCCGTTTTCTCCAGGACAGGAAGCAGGGTTACAAGAAAAAGATGTGATTGTATCAATTGATGGAACGGAAGTAGGGACAATCAGTGAATTGAGAAAGTACTTGTATACGAAAGCAGAAATCGGTCAAGAAGTGGAGATGAAAATTGTCCGCGGTGGCAAGGAGCAAAGCGTTTCTGTGAGCATGACGGAGAAAGGAATAAAGCAATAAATAAAAAAGCTCCCATGATTGGTGATCGTGGGAGCTTTTCTTACCAGAAAAATGCCGCAGCTAAGGCGACCCCGACGATAGCTCCTAAGGCGACTGCGTATGCAGAGCCATAGCCGTATCCATATCCATAATATCCATAGCCGAAGCCAGGACGGCGCATTACAGGCTGGATATACACTTTGTTGTTTGTAATCCGTAAAATTCGTCCGTGATGAACTTTTCCAAACCGATCGTTAATGCGCACAACGCGCCCTTTATAACGGCAACATAAATGATAATAATTTCGACCAGACATCATGGTCCCTCCTTTTGTATTCAATATAGAATATGAAAGGAGGGACCAAGCTGTGTGGACGGCTATCACAAATGTTAGCGAATGCAGCGAAATACGCGAAAACCTAATGTGGAAGAAAACTTTTCGGTGAGTCGTTCATGTTCGTCCAGCAGGTCATAAATACTTGAAGGGATGCGTGCTGATAAATCAAATTCTGTGCCAAAATCTGCGTAATCATCTGGCGGGATGGGGTACTCGCGACTGCTTGTGACAGCAGAAAAGCCCGCGTCCGCCCACCGTTCCATCCACTCTGTCTCTGTATAGATCGATTGAAACCGATAAAACTCAGATAGCAGCTGTTCATCTTGCTCAGATATAGTTGCTTCTTTCACCATTTCAACAGCCAATGCCACTCCCTCTTTTTTTAATACGCGAGCACACTCTTTTAGCGAGCGAGAGAGGTTTGTGAAAGAGGCAACAGATTCAAATAGTACAAAATCGAAGGTTTCATCCGGAAAAGGAAGTTGCTCTGCGTCCCCGAGCTGTGCGTTGATTGGCAGGTTCATTCGTGCAAAGCGTTTATTTGCTTTTTCCACCATTGTTTTATGAACATCGCAGGCTATAACTTGGCATTCATATCTCCGGTAAAGGTAAGCAGCAGTTTGTCCGGTCCCGCAGCCGATGTCTAAAATAACAGATTTGTCTATAATGTTTTCTTCCGCCAGCAATTCTTTCGTTAATGAAAGCCCGCCTGGATGAGCCCCTCCAACTCCTAACAATGCGAGCATATCGGCATATTGGAAATCCATACATATCACCTCATTTTATGTATATGCGGGCATAACGGATTCGGTATCTTAAATGCGAACTGTCTTTTCGTAATGGTTCTTTTTACACAGCCTCTCTTTTTCTTTGCCTATGGACACTGTATAATAGAAACATTGTAAAAAAATGTGGAGGGAGGGAAGGGACATGCAAATTGTTGGAATCTTGCTTGCGGGCGGCATATCAAGGAGATTTGGTAAACCGAAAGCGTTCGCTTCTTACCATAACACCCCTTTTTATCAATGGGCGAAAAAGGCGTTAGTTCCTTGTGTACATCGAATCATCATCGTTAGTCATCCTTTATTACTGGACGAGTTTACCTGCAGAGGAGAGCATGGTGTCGTGAAGGACCTTCCTCCGTTTCAAGGAAGAGGGCCACTTGCAGGAATGTACACTGTGATGAAGCAGGAGAAAGCGGAATGGTATGTCGTTCTTCCGTGTGATGCACCGAAAATGACGTCTTATATGATGCAAAAAATTTTGAGTTTCATAGATGAAGAGATAGATGCTGTTGTCCCTGTCATCCGCGGACAAGCACAGCCATTGATGGGGGTGTATCATGGGCGTGTTGCGGCGACAATTGAAGAACTGCTTCACAACGGGGATTACCGAATGGCATCTTTGCTGAATCGCTGCCGTGTTTGTATAGTGACGGAAAAAGAACTCGGTACTTCAGGAGAAGAATTCGATAATATTAACGATGAAACCGCGTATGAAGAGCTACTAAAGCAAGCAGAAAATGATCGTCATGCTGAATGTGATGAGGGAGCATTAGACAGCAGGAAAAATGGGGAAAGCAGGTGTGAATAGCATGGAAGAATTTTGGTCTCCCGTCTTTGTTTCAGTAAAGGTGGCGGCTGTTGCGGTCATTTGGACAGCCATCATGGGGACGCTGGCGGGGAAGGCAATGGCGGGCCGATCGTTTAAAGGAAAGACTGTGTTGGAGACGCTGCTCATGCTTCCGTTAGTGTTACCGCCGACGGTTGTTGGCCTTATTCTCATTGTTTTGTTTGGAAATGAAGGAATCATTGGAAAAGCGTTGAATTCCTTTAATCTTTCCCTTATGTTTACATGGCAAGCTGCTGTCATAGCCGCCGTTGTTGTCGCATTTCCGCTTATGTTTCAGACGGCGAAGCAAGCGTTCTTATCTGTAGACACAGATATTGTCAATGCCGCGAAAGTCGACGGAGCGAACGGATGGAATATTTTATGGAGAATAGAGCTTCCACTTAGTGTAAAACCTTTAGTATCTGGAGTCATTTTGAGCTTTACGCGCGGATTTGGTGAATTTGGTGCAACATTCATGTTTGCCGGGAATATCCCTGGGAAAACTGAAACGATTCCAGTGGCGATTTATGTTGCCTATGAATCAGGAAAAATGGGGCTCGTCTCCCTTTGGGTGTTTGTCTCTGCTGCTTTTTCTTTTCTCTTTTTATGGATGGCATCACGTTTAAAGTAACAGGGTCTTTGAACGCTTAAGACATGCTATGTACGAAAGGGACGCATGTTTGGAAATGCAAGTGAGAATATGTTACAATTTACTACATTAATAGGGACACGAAAGTTGGTTGGATGATTCTCGCATCCAAAAAGGCTCTTAAGTGATTAAGAGCCTTTTATAATAGGAAGAGCAAATCATCATTAAATAAGCCAAGGAATTGGGAGAGAAGTCATGAACAGTTTACTCACTTATGATCAGTTACAACGTCCGTTACGTGATTTACGTATCTCGGTGACAGATCGATGTAATTTTCGCTGCACATATTGTATGCCGGCGGAAATTTTTGGTCCGGACTATGCATTTATGCCGAGAGAACATCTTCTAACATTTGAAGAAATTGAGCGACTGGCATCTATTTTTGCCCAACTTGGTGTGAAAAAAATTCGACTAACTGGCGGTGAGCCTTTGCTTCGAAAGGATTTACCTGTTTTGGTCGAAAAGCTGGCGCGGATTGAAGGAATTGAAGATATCGGTTTAACAACAAACGGAGTATATTTAGTTAAACATGCGTCCGGCTTGAAAGCTGCCGGTTTAGAGCGAATTAATGTTAGTCTTGATGCGATGAACGATGAGTTATTTAAGAATATCAATGGCCGGGGCATTAGTGTGAAAGCCGTGCTTAAAGGCATTGATGCTGCTCTTGAAGCGGGTTTGGAAGTAAAGGTAAATATGGTCGTGAAAAAAGGGATGAATGATACTGAAATTCTTCCGATGGTTTCGTATTTTAAGGAAAAGGGCATTACGCTCAGGTTCATCGAATTTATGGATGTCGGCAGTACAAACGGCTGGAACTTCGAGCAAGTGGTATCGAAAAAGGACATCCATGACACAATCCATGCGGTCTATCCCCTTGAACCTGTTGATCCTCATTATTTCGGTGAGGTCGCCAAGCGTTATCGGTATAAAGGAACAAATACAGAAATCGGATTTATTACATCCGTTTCGGAATCGTTCTGTTCGAGTTGTACGCGCGCCCGTATTTCAGCGGAAGGTAAGTTTTACACATGTTTGTTTGCGGTAAAGGGTACTGACTTAAAAACATTGGTGCGTTCAGGAGCAGAAGATGGAGAAGTAAGTCAAGTCATTACCAACATATGGAATAATCGAAAAGACCGTTATTCGGACGAACGAACGGAAGAAACGGCGAAAAGTCGTGAAAAGATTGAAATGTCCTATATCGGTGGATAAAAGAAAAGCGGAATACGCTTATATCAGCTGATTAGAAACAAGTGTGGGAGTGAGAGGGAAATGGTAGAAAGAAGAAAACCGATAGCCGTTGCGGAGGCAGTGGCACAGGTGATGCATTTTGCGAAAAATGGGACGCTAGAATGGGTCAAAATCGAGGAGAGCCATGGCCGTTTTTTGGCAGAAGATTTGACGGCCGATCATGATGTACCGCCGTTTGATCGCTCGCCTTATGACGGATTTGCCATTCGATCTGAAGATACGATTCATGCCAATTTGGAGAACCCCGTCGAGTTTGAAGTCGTTGGTCATATTGGGGCAGGTGCCGTGTTTCATGACACGGTTGGCCCCTTTCAAGCAGTGCGTATTATGACGGGTGCCCAAATTCCAAGCGGCTGTGATGCGGTCGTGATGCTTGAAATTACAAAAGAGCGGGAAGAAGATGGCAGGCGTTATATGTCGATTAAACGTTCCGTTAAATGTGGGGAAAATTTGTCATTTAAAGGAGAAGATGTTCAAAAGGGAGAATCGCTCGTTCCGAAGGGGACGATGATTAACCCAGGGATTATGGCGCTTTTAGCAACATTTGGCTATTCGCATGTACCGGTTGTGAAAAAACCAGTGATTGGGGTGCTGGCGACCGGAACGGAGCTGCTGGAAGTCGCACAGCCGCTTGAACCTGGAAAAATTCGCAATAGCAATGCGTATATGATTTTGTCCCAAATTGAAAGAGCGGGAGCTGTCGCTAAACATCTCGGAAAAGTAACGGATGATTTGGAAGAGAGCTTTTCGTCTGTTCAAGCTGCTTTAAAGGAAGTAGACATCCTCATTACGACAGGCGGTGTCTCGGTCGGTGATTATGACCATTTGCCGGTGATTTACGAGCGATTAGGAGCAAACGTGCTGTTTAACAAAGTGGCGATGAGGCCTGGAAGTGTCACAACGGTTGCAGAACTCGAAGGAAAGTTGTTATTTGGGTTGTCGGGAAATCCTTCTGCCTGCTATGTTGGGTTTGAATTGTTCGTCCGCCCGATTGTCCGTACGTTTCTGTTTTCAGCGAAACCTCATTTACATATAGCAGAAGCAGAGCTTGGGGCTGATTTTCCTAAACCGAACCCCTTTACCCGCTTTGTGCGCAGTACAGTTTCGTTTGAAGGTGGAAAAGTCCGAGTGCTGCCATCTGGGCTTGATAAGTCGAACGTCGTTTCTTCTTTAGCGGAGGCGAATGCGCTCATGGTGTTGCCAGGAGGAACGAGAGGCTATGAAAAAGGAAGGAAAGTCCAAGTGTTGCTGTTAGAAGAGCAATCAGGATGTGAATGGCCATGGGGCGAAAATCGTCCATCTTTCAAATCGTAGGCTATCAAAATAGCGGGAAAACGACGCTTGTCGAGAAGCTTGTCAAACGATTGACCGAACAAGGATACCGTGTGGGGACGATTAAGCATCATGGTCATGGAGGCCGCCCCGTTTCAGGTGACGAAGGAAAAGATACATGTCGTCATCGACAGGCAGGTGCGGCGGTAACCGGTGTAGAAGGAGCGGGCATGCTGCAAATACATGCAGTACAAGAAGGATGGACACTTCAAGAAATGATAAACATTTACGAACATTTTTCTCTTCAATTGATTTTCATTGAAGGCTACAAAAAAGAAACTTACGACAAGGTAGTTCTCCTTCGTTCAGAGAAAGATATACCGCTCCTTGAATCATTAGAAAACATTTTGTGCGTCATTAGCTGGGAGTCGGTTCTATCTATCGGAAAGAGAGAATACCCAGTGTTTGATATAAAACATGAACAGCAATATTTGAACTGGCTGTTAGAGAGGGTGGAGACTAGCTTTGAATAAACCATTGTTTGAACTCACTGACCGACCAATCGATGTGCAGGAAGTCATCGATAAAGTAGTAAGAAGGGAAGCGGGGGCAGTGACGACGTTTATCGGCACCGTTCGAGAGTTTACGAAAGGAAAACGAACTCTATATTTGCAATACCAAGCATATGAAGCGATGGCTGTTAAAATGTTAGAGAAGATTGGGGCTGAAATTCAAGAAAAGTGGCCAGAGGCGAAAACAGCGATTACCCATCGAACGGGTCGATTAGATATTTCGGAAATAGCGGTTGTCATTGCTGTGTCTACGCCGCATCGGAAGGATGCCTACGAGGCGAATGAGTATGCCATTGAACGTATTAAACAAATTGTTCCCATCTGGAAAAAAGAGCATTGGGAAGATGGTGATTTATGGATTGGCGACCAGCTTGAGCGAGTCTCCTATCCAACAGGAAAGCCGGAAATGGAGGAAGAAAAATGATTACAATTTTACTATTCGCCCACCTTCAAGAGCAGTTCGGAACAGAGCGGATTGTTATCAATGAGAAAGAACTGACAGTTAAGCAATTGAAGGAAAAACTAAACGCAGAGTATAATTGGAATGACAGCCAGCAAGTGATGATCGCTGTGAACGAAGAATATGCTTTAGACGATGAGGTCATTCAAGAAGGTGATACAGTGGCACTTATTCCTCCCGTAAGTGGTGGATAATTATGTTATGATAACACCCCCGGTATTTTAGCTTACCGGGGGTGTTGTGATTATGCTGCTGCTTTTTCAGAGTGACGAATGTCCTCTGTTGTTTTAATTCGGTAATTTTGGAAGAAAAGCGAGCCGAAAAATCCGGCAGCCGCGCTTACGAGTGCGCATAAAAGGGCACAAATAGTGACGTTCAATGGATCGTTAAATCCATACATGACGGCAAGTCCAGCAATTGGAGTGGCTGTCCCTGGCGCGTTATTAATTAAGCCGAATAGCGAGATGATAATACCAGATGCAGCGCCCCCGATAAAATTTGTTACGTAAATCGGAACAGGGTTAGCTGAAATGATATCGGCCTGTGTAAGTGGTTCAATCGCAACGGCAATTGTTGTACGGCGATCTCCAAATTTCATACGGTCAAAAAATACGTAATTCATAAAAGATGATCCCATAACGGCTAAAGCGCCAATCGCCATTGGAAGACCAGTTAATCCAAGCATAGCTGTTAAGGCCATTGAGCTGAGTGGTGCAGTCGCTACGACTGTAATAACGCCGCCGAGGACGATCCCCATAATAATTGGATTACTGTTTGTTGTTTCGGTAATAATGCCACCGATATTTAATAAAGTAGCATCGACAATTGGATTGAGACCAACACCGATAAAGCGTACAAGCGGAGCGGCGATTAAAATAGTAGTAATTAAATCAAGACCTGCAGGTAATCGTTTTTCAATTTGCTTCACAAGAAACGCCACGATGTATCCGGCAAAAAAACCAGGCAATAAGCCAAGACCAGCACAAGATACACCGAGCATTAAGGCATAAACAGGTGATACCCCTAGAGCAAGCGCTACTAAAGAGGCTGCGGCAACACCGCCCATGCTGCCGGCAGCTTCTCCCACTTCACCTAAAAATGAGATACCGATTAAGTCACCGCCTACATACTTTTGAAAAGCTTCTACAAGAAAAGCTGCACATGCTGCATTCGCCAGTGCGCCCATCGCTTTCATACCTTTTGGAGCTTTATAGCTGAAAAGAGTAAATAAGCTTAAAACTAATAAAAGTAAAACCGTTCCTTTTACAATTTCCATGATGACTGCTCTCCTTTGTTAATCATTGTTGTGTAACCGACATTGCGCGCGCTGTTATGTAATGTTCGGTTTTTACTTCTATTCCAATTTGGTTCCTTCATATGTATTTATGAAGGGAAGATGAATATGTTGATAATTATAGTATATAAATTTAACATTTTAATATTTTTTGTTTTATCTAAATTATCAGTCATGTAAAATACGTACATTTTATGTATAGGTGTTATTTGTTGTTCGTGTTTTTCGGTTGGATAGAAAGAGGTAGCTGAATGGTTGTTCAGCTACCTCTTTCTATCCTGATAAATGAAGAATGTAATAAACCTGCGTGTTTTCCGTCAGGAAGATTTCGGTTTAGAGGATAATGTCTCATAACCGTTTTCTTGTTCCATAAGCTCTTTGTTGTTTTTTTCCAATGGAGCCGTTTTATGATAACGTCCAAGAATATGACTCATGACTAGAATCGCGATAATGGAATAGATTCCTTTTTCTAAGCCGACGATAAACATCGCGGAACCGACAATGAACACATCTGTGATTAATACAGTTTTTCCTGGATTGATGCCATAACGTTTATCGAGATATACACAAAGCATATTAATGCCGCCGAGTGAGGATCCGCAGCGGAATAATAGAATTAAGCCAAAACCAATTAAGGCGCCGCCTGTAAGTGAACTAATAATGGGGAATGGAATAGTGAAGGTAAAAAAGTAATCGAGTGCTTCCGATAAAATGGAAAGAATGGTAACGCTAATAAAGCTTTTAATAGTGAATGTGAGGCCAAGCTGGATAATAGCTAAAAAATAAAACGGGATATTTAGAAAGAAGAACAATGTACCGAAGGAAATAGGCGTAAGATGCTGGAGAACCATTCCCATCCCGGCCGTTCCGCCAATGACAAGTTCGACCGATGTTAACATTTTAATACCTAAAGCTACGAGAAAGCATCCTATTAGAATGAGTAAGGATTGTTTTTTCATAAGGTCACTCCTTTTGATTTTTTATTCAATTAGTTTTATAAATATAAACAAAAGATTATAAAACTATTATTCTACCTCCAAAAGCACATAATATTATTAAATAACAAATCGGGCATGTTTTCAACATTTTCTTGCTATTAATGATCATAAACGCTAGATAAAAATGTATCAAGTCGATTGTCAGGATTTCTACGATAACTTTTTAAAATATTCTGATAATGTAATGTGTATAAAAAAGTAATATATACGGTCACATATGAAGGAGCTTGCATCTCGTGATAGCGGTTGTTGAAAGTAAATTTCTTGCAGGTAGGAAACAGAAAAAGGGAAACGGCGCTTCATCTTTAATTAATAATAAGACAAAGTAAAATGTGAATGGAGAGAAAAGCATGAGCTGGAATGAAAATACGTTTTCAACTAAATTCAACTTGCTTTATCCAATTATTCAAGCTGGAATGGCCGGAGGGATTACGACACCGCAATTAGTCGCGGTTATTTCCAATTATGGTGCCCTTGGGTCAATTGGCGCTGGGTACATGACGGCAAATGAACTGGCAGTATCTATTCAAAACACAAAAGAACTCACTAACAAGCCTTTTAATGTGAATCTTTTCGTTCCTTCTGTTGAACAAGCTGTTTGGAGAGATGATCAATATGAGCGGATGCTGGAAGTGTTAAAACCTTACTGGGAGGAAATGAATGTAGGGGAGGAACCTGTTTTCAGAGATTATTCATCTCATTTTAATAATCAGATCGATGTCATTATTGAAGAAAAAATCGCGGTTTGTTCGTTTACTTTTGGTGTTCCATCACGTGAAGTGGTCGCGCGTTTAAAAGAAAAGGGAGTTCTTTTAATGGGGACCGCTACAACAATCGCCGAAGCAATCGTACTGGAGGAGAGCGGCATGGATGCCATCGTCGCCCAAGGAAGCGAGGCAGGCGGACATCGAGGGAATTTCTCGGATACAGATGAAGAGGTGCAGATAGGGACCATGGCGCTCGTTCCGCAAATAGCCGACGCTGTCACAGTGCCTGTCATTGCGGCTGGTGGAATTATGGACGGACGTGGGATTAAGGCGGCGATGGCTGCTGGAGCGCAAGGAGTTCAGCTTGGCACCGTCTTTTTAGCTGTGGAGGAAAGCGGAGCACATCCTGTGTATAAGGAAAAGGTGATTAGTAGTGATGAGCAGAGCACAATGCTTACAAAAGCTTTTTCAGGAAAATATGCGAGAGGAATTCGCAACGTGTTTATGGAAGAAATGGAGAAGCATAAAGACAGTTTTTTACCGTATCCTCTACAGCACGATGTGACGAGTGTCCTAAGAAGAGCGTCTGCTCGTCAACAAAATCCTAATTTTATGTCGCTTTGGGCGGGGCAGGGAGTTGGGATGGTCAAGGAAAAGCAAAGTGCGACACAAGTGATGGATGAGTTGCTTCGGAAAATGTATGTTGAAGCAAAGCGGTAAAACAAAAAGAAAGTCCGGATTGCGTCCGGACTTTCTTTTTGTTTTAAAAAATAAAATGTGCGATTAAAACGATAATGGGCAGTGTAATCAGTGTACGCTGAATAAAGATAATGACCAAGTCTAAAAAGGAGACTGGAATTTTAGAGCCAAGCAGTAAACCGCCGACTTCAGACATATAAATTAATTGCGTTACAGATACGCAAGCGATAATAAAGCGTGTCATGTCACTTTCGATGTCCATTCCGATGACAGAAGGCAAGAACATATCCGCAAATCCAATCACCATCGTTTGGGCTGCTTGAGCGGCTTCTGGTACTTGCAACAACGTTAAAAATGGAACGAAAGGTGCTCCTAGCCATTGGAAAACAGGCGTATATTCTGCTGCAATTAAAGCTAGTGTTCCGAGCGCCATAACAATTGGAATAACACCGAGCCATAAATCAAGAACGTTATGGAATCCCTCTTTGAAAAAGGCGCCAATACTTTTGCCTTTTTGAGCTTTTTCTACCGCTTGCTTAACGCCCCAGCTAAATGGTGTATAGCCGGCAGGAATGGCTTCGTCACCTGAAGGGTTTTCGGCGTGTTCATAAAATGTATCTGGTTTGCGTGATAGCGGCGGAATGCGCGGAGCAATAACTGCTGCGGCTAACCCTGCTACAACAATCGTTAAATAATAAGGTAAAATTAAATGTTCCAGATTCATCTGAGCCAAAATGACGATACTGAATGTAATAGATACGACTGAAAATGTTGTTCCAATAACAGCAGCTTCCCGCTTTGTATAATAACCTTCTTCGTATTGCTTACTTGTTAATAGTACACCAACGGTTCCATCTCCAAGCCAAGATGCTAAACAGTCGATGGAAGACCGGCCAGGCAGGGTGAAAATTGGACGCATAAATTTAATGAATAAGGCACCGCAAAATTCGAGAAGACCAAAGTTCATTAAAAGCGGTAAAAGAAGTCCTGCGAATAAAAATACAGAAAACAGAACAGGTAGTAAAACGTAAAGCAGTAAGCCGCCTGTATTTTCTGACGTGACCATCCCAGGTCCGATGTTTGTTAAAGCTAAAATCGCAAATAATGCTCCAAGAATGCGGGCGACCGTCCACATAGGCGAAACATTAAAAAGTGTTTTAATGAAGCCCGCTTTTTGAGCTGCAGCTGGTTGTAAAAGCTTGATCAATATCGTTCCGGAAGCTGATATCACCATCAATGCTGTCGTAATAGCGGGGAGTGAATCCCCAAGTGTATCTTGAATGACTTGAGCCATCATAGCGACAGGAATGGTTAGCTCTCCATCGTACTTAACCGGAACAATAAATAAGAAAATGCCGATGAAGGATGGAATGAGAAACTTTAAATAATCTTGAATAGAAAAAGTTTGGTTGTTCACCGATGTTTCACCTCATGTATATTCTTGTTAGTGGGAATGTGCAGTTGCCACTTTTTTGTAAACCCTTACATTTAAAAAGTTTCGTGTAAAATGGGTGTAGGTGAGCATTGCAGAAATCAATAGTATGGTTTATAGCTACGGAGAGATTTCTTGTACGAAGTAATATCATATCTGCACTATTCGGAAATATCAAAATTGATATATTAGTAACACAATTGCATGTTTAAAATGTTACCTAAATAAAAATAACATACATTCTAATGAATTTGAAATAAAATTTTTCCATATCCAAAATATTTTTTTGGAAAAACCTCTATATAAGTACAGAGCGTTTTCGGAAAATATCGTTCACCAATTGCCCAACAGTGAATAGCCTAGTTATATAACGCCATATCTAACAGGCAAATAGACCGGAAGCTTCCTGACTAGCTATTTTCCGTGCAAACAGCTGTCTTTACTCAAGCAGATAAATCGTTCAGTTTTTGAAAACGATACGCTCGGAAAAAAGTGAGGATTGCGGCAGATTCAATGAAAAGGAACGGGGGATTAACGTGCCAGTGTCGATTGTGTTTAACCAAATTAATGTTAATTCGATGGAATTTAATGCTTCTGTGTCGACGGGGCAAAACAATCAAATGGATTGGTCGACGAGCGGAAAACAAAATTTTGGAAACGGAATTGAAGTGGGAATTGTTTTCTCGAGCGGTATTATTAACATTATTAACGATAACGATCTTATCGATTCAGCGTTTAGTGAGCCTGAGATTGTCAATCCGCAGCCAAACATTCAACAATAAGAGGAAAGGGGCGGGTTTATAGTGGGGAAAACCATTCATGTGCAATTTGACCGCGTCAATGTTATGATGATTCACTCGTCGTCTGGTGTGTTCGTTGGAGAAAATCGGCAGTGGAACTGGCGAACGAATCTAAAAACAAATGCAGGCTTTGGCGTAGTAGCAGGAGAGTATAATCAATCCATTCAAAACCGAAATATCGTCATCGATGATGATCTTATGGACGCTTCAACTATATCCTTTTCTCAAAGCGGAACAAACAAAAAAACCACTGGTGAATCATGATAACCAGTGGTTTTTGTTAGTTATTCTCTTTAGTGTCGGTCATTTTATCCATCAGAATTTCCTTCACCCATCCAGGCATTTCCGAGGTGGAAGGTTCAAGAAGCATATCAATGAAATCAGGGTCATGGAGCAGTGAACGAAGACCTTCAATTTGGTTATGGTCACCTGTAATGGAGCCAAGTCCTTGATTATGTTTCTTATGGCTTTGGAAATCTGATAGTAAATTATTTCCCATATTAACGGCTGATGCACCCTCAATTGTGCCAATTCGAATGGAGCCAACAAAAAACTGAGGAGAGAAATTACTCATCATGCGCCTCCTTGCAAGGTGGTTGAAACGAAAATGAGTAACCGTTTTTCTGTTTACTCATGGACGGATCACGCTTCTGTTTTTTAGCTGTTGAGTATAAGGAATTTTCATGTTCTGTTTTCTTGTCAACGGTTACTCCGAAATTATTCCCTAAATTTAACGCACCGCTCAACTCTTCAATATCTAGTGTATCTAAATGAAAAGAAAGTTCCTTAATTTCAGGCTGATTAATATGAACATGATCAATATGCACATTATATTCAGTTCCTGATTGTTGTAGCTTCTCGATGGTTTCTTCAAGCTGTTGGATTTTTTTCTCCAATTTTTCGATGGTCGGGGATAGCGTCTGTTTTTTCCTTCGTTTAAACAAAACGATCACTCAGTTCATGTTAAGTTTTCTTCTTTCTTGGAAAAAACATCGGCAAAATCTGTGTCTATGATGATATGGTCGTTTTTGCAGCTTACATTTTCATTTCCAATTATGCGTCCATATCCTTCATTTTGCTTTGAGGCTGATTTCATGCCGATATGAATGTTATCGCCTGAGAAAACACCGGAAGAGTGCTGGATAACTTTTACGTGTAAATCTTTAAAGTGAATGTGTACCATCATGGTTCACCCCCATTATTAATGTATTCAGAAGAGGGGACGTTCATCACAGAAACAAGAAAGGAGAAACAATGCCTTTCTTGTCCAGATGTGGTGGATGTTACTCATCAAACGTAATGGGAATGGAATCTTCTTTCATTTCAATGGGAATATGAATCTCTAACAGACCGTTTTTGTAGCGTGCAGAGATCGGTGTGTCTTTTGAGTAATCAAATGGGAGACGGAGAGTTCGAGAAAAGGCTCCTCGGTGGCGCTCACTAAGTTTTAATTGACTAATTTCAGCAGAATATGAAGCGGGCATCGTTCCTTCTACCGTTAGTGAATGGTTCTCAAGCTTAATTGATACATCGTTAGGTGAAGAAAGGCCGGGAAGTTCAACGACGACAATACCTTTTGTATCGGTTTCATAAATGTCACAGCTTGGGTAACGGGAAGGAATCATTTGATGAATATCCTGCCAAAATTGATCACCAAGCATGCTTTCCACTTTCTTATGAATAGAGGACCAATCAAGGTTTGTTGGTTGGTTTTTTTCAGACATCACGGTTCCTCCTTTTTTCTTAAAGGGCTATATTAAACTATGAAAGGAATAGAATGTCCCACAACCGAATTGAACATATTGTTTTCAAACAGTTTGTCCGGCGTGAACAGGAAGGGAAATTCTACCGTGGCCGTTCTTTTATAATGAAAAACAGTTGCTGGAGGGTGTTGTTTCATGCCGTTTAACATTGTGTGAAGAGGGGTATTTCATCTGATAATTCCGAAACAAAGATGTTGTCTTAGGCATACAAGATGAAAAAAGAACGATTTTACAGTATAGTAGAAGGGATAGAGTCATTAATCACGTATAGGTAATTAGAGAAAGAAAAGAACTATACAGAGAATACGGTCGTAACCACAATGCTCGAAAGGAATGGTGACAATGGGGGAGAAGAGAAGTTCCAGCGGTTTTTTAGTTAAACAGCGTGCTTTTTTAAAGCTGTATATGATTACGATGACTGAACAAGAAAGATTATATGGATTAAAATTACTCGATGTTTTGCGAGATGAGTTTCGTCCTTACGGTTTTCGCCCCAATCATTCAGAAGTATATAAAGCGCTTCATGACTTAATTGAAGACGGTATATTAAAACAAGTAAAAAAGAAAAAAGAAGGCATGAAGTTTCAGGAAGTCGTCTATTATAAATTTACGGATGACGGCTATGAAAAAGGACAGCGCTACAAACAGCAGCTGAAGATAGAATTAGAGCGCTGTGAAGCGATGTTAAAGAAAGCTATTCGTGATAATTTTAGCCCCATACATAAATAACGGAGCATGGATGAACCCCATGCTCCGTTATTTATGTTGTTAATTTGCTAAAGCCTCCCAATACTTTAAGTGAGTATAAGGGTTAACAGCCTCCCATTTTGAATTGTATATTCCAAAATGAAGATGAGAGACGAATTTTCCGGTCGTTCCGGTCGGGCCGTAACCGGAATCGCCGACATAGCCGACTAGTTGTCCTTTTTGTAGAGTCATTCCTTCCGTTATACCACTAGCGTAGCCGTTCAAATGGGCATAATATAAATAGTATCCTTCTGTCGTTCGGATAGTTAACCTCCATCCGCCTAATTCGCTCCATCCTTTCTTCACTACAGATCCGCTCAAAGCCGAATAGACAGGTGTTCCTTTTGAGGCTAAAATATCTGTCCCTTCGTGAACTCGGTCTCCACCGTATTGACGGCTTTCCCCCCATGTATCTGTAAATGGCGTATAAGTGCCTTTCTTTAGTGGAAATGTTCCGTCTTTTAAAAAAGCAGGCGGCTGGATAGCAGTTGTTTGGACAGATGCAGTGATTTGAAGTTTCTGGCCTACATAGATGGTATTCGAGCTTAATCCATTCCATTGTTTAAGTTGCTCAATTGTGATTCCATGTTTTTTGGAAATTATGTACAGAGATTCTCCTGCCTGCACGTAGTGGACGCTTGCGGTTACAGGTTCAACTGAATGTGCATGTGGTTCTAGAAGAGATAAATTTTGCCCAATATAAATGATGTCACTTTTTAAACGATTCCACGTTTTAATATTATCAATCGACACGTTGTTTGCCGAAGCAATTTTCCATAATGAATCTCCGGATTTCACTGTATATGTTTTTTCATGTGCATTTGCTTGATGAGCTCCTGTTCCTAATAAAAACGCGCACGTCATTGTATAAATCCATCGCTGTTTTTTCATGGATGACACTCTCCCTAGTTGTAGTGGTTACAAGTTTATTGTAAGAGATTATTTGAGAGAGTAATAGTCTGAAAATAATGGTATTATATAAATCGATCTAGAAAATTCGACATGACCAAAGAGCGGTCATGTCGAATTTTCTAGACCTAAGCGGCTGTCACCCCCCTTGCGGGGTTGGTGCCATCCGCATAGGTGAACCTTTGGAAGCTTGTTCAACGATGGTAAACGCTTGTTGACCAAATAAAGCGGAGTTATTCGGTTCTATGTAAGGAGGCATGGAGAAAGAGTCCCATGCCTCGTTGTTTATAATTAAACAGCAGATTTTTCGATAGATTCGTTGAGTCGTTTGAGACGGCGTTGGACAGAGATAAGGCGGTAGGATAAGCCAGTTGCGCCGGCTGCAAGTCCTATAATGAGCCCAATCCAATAACCGAAGGCTGCTAAATCTGTATAGTTCGCTAGCACGTACCCGAGTGGAAGACCGATGACCCAATACGAGACGAGTGCCATTAAGAAGGTAACATTGACATCTTTATACCCGCGAAGTGCTCCTTGAATGGGTGCTTGCAGTGCGTCTGAAAGCTGGAAGAAAATCGCAAAAATTAGAAATTGAGAGGTGAGAGTCAATACTTCTTGTTCTGTCGTGTATAGAGCAGCAATCTGTTCTCGTAAATAAAATAAAAAGATTCCGCAGACAAAGGCCATGATAACGGCCATGGAAATACCAAGCACACTATATTGGCGGGCATCGGCATATCGTTTTGCTCCTGCTTCAAATCCAACAACAATGGTTAAAGCCATGGAAATGCTGAGTGGAATCATGTATAAAAATGAAGCGAAATTAATGGCTGCTTGGTGGGATGCAATCGTATTTGTATCATAGGCGCTCATGAGTAACGTTACGGCTGCAAAAATACTTGTTTCAAAGAAAATCGCAAGTCCAATTGGTACCCCGACTTTGAATAACTCTTTCCATGTTCCTAAAGAAGGGGCGTGCAGTTCTCGCAGTAAGCGGTAATTGGAAAACGGCTTGAACTTCAGCGAAATCCATAAAGTAATTAAAAAGATGACCCAATAAGTGACTGCTGTTGCGACACCAGCACCTACTCCGCCAAGAGCAGGGAATCCGAATTTACCGAAAATAAGCATATAGTTAAAGACAACATTAATCGGTAACGATAAAAGAGTAATTATCATTGTCACTCTCGTTTGACCGAGCGCGTCAACAAAATTCCTTAGTACGGTATAAATAAATAGCGGGACAATCCCGAATGAAAGAGCAAGCAAATATTGTTTAGCAATGGTTCGAACTTCTGAGTCTAAGTTCATATTTGATAAAATCATATCAACAAATAACATACCTAATCCTAATACAAGAATTGCTAGTACTACCGCTGCATAAATGGCCTGTGTAATTGTAAAGGGAACCTTTCCTTTGTCGTTTGAGCCAACCAATTGAGCGACAATGGGGGTCACGGCCATTAATACACCGCTTAGACCGGTAAAAATGGGAATCCATAAATTTGAGCCAATGGCGACACCTGCCAAGTCGTTGGCGCTTACTCGTCCTGACATCATCGTATCAAAAAAGTTCATGGAAACCATGGCAAATTGGGTGATTAATATTGGAAACAAAATGGCGATAAACTGCGTCACTTTTTCCTTTGTTGAAAATGTTTGTTTCATAGTAAGACCTCGACTTTTCCATTCTTCTTAACAAAAGCATTATACCATGAATCTGGAAAAATAGATGGATTTAGAAAATTCGGCATGACCGCTCTGTAGTCGTGTCTCATTTTATAAATTGATCTATATAGATCAATTTATAAAGATACTGAAGAAAATGGTATGATAAAAGAAAACTAGTAATAGGGGTGAAAAAATGGATTTACAGTTGAAAGGGAAGAAAGTATTGATTACAGGCGGATCAAAGGGAATTGGAAAAGGAATTGCGCAAGCGTTTTTAGATGAAGGAGCGGTTGTGTCAATTGTGGCAAGAGATAGAGAAGGGTTGAAGTTGGCACAATTAGAAATTGGAAATGTGTCGATTTATGAAGCGGATTTGACAAAGGAAGAAGAGCGAACACGATTATTCCATACATATATAGAAGAACATGGGCAAATCGATGTTCTTGTTAATAACGCAGGAGGGAGTAATGGAAGTTTGGCTGCAGAAACGGAGATGGAGTTATTTTACAACGCCATGGAGCTTAATTATTTTTCCGCGGTCCATTTAAGTAAATTAGCGGTTAATGAAATGAAAAAACAACAAAAGGGAAGTATCGTGAACATTACATCCATTTTCGGTCGGGAAAGCGGAGGAAAAGTGACGTATAACAATGCCAAATCTGCACTGATTAGCTTTACAAAATCGTTAGCAGATGAAGTGATTTCGGATGGTATTCGTGTGAACAGTGTCGCACCAGGAAGTATTTTGCATCCTACAGGTAACTGGCAAAGACGACTAGAGGAAAATCGTGAAGTAATCGAGCAGTTTGTGCAAGATGAAATTCCAGCCGGCCGTTTCGGAAAAGTAGAAGAAGTAGCCAATGTCGTGCTTTTTCTTGCATCGGAAAAAGCGTCTTGGGTGGTAGGGACCAGTATTAATGTAGATGGTGGCCAGTCTCGAATGAATTTTTAAGGTAAGGCAAAATTGATGACGTGAAGCTTGCTAAAAATCCTCTATATTATATAGAAGAAACTCATCAAAAATGTTCACACCTTCCTGTAGTTTAACGGAATTTTAAATGAAAAAGAGCGCGAATTGTTACATGATTCGCGCTCTTTTTCAAAGTCTAGGGATAGCACTCGTATCATCTATCTGTGTGTACTTTAATATGAGAGAATGAATTTGCTATTCTTGCTAGTTTTCTTGTTTTGCCAACTCGAATTCGAGCAGGTTTTGCTTGCTTCGTTAAATAAGCAGCATATTTTGCGTTCCAGTTTTTAATCGATACACGTATAAGAATAGCCGTTAAAGCAATAAGTCCGATAAACGCGTATCCGAAATAAGGGGACACGATGCCCGCTTCATAAGCAAGTCCAATTGGTGAGAAAACGATGTAAGAAGCGGTGACAAGAGCAAGCAAAAGAAGAGAGAACGGGATGGCATATTTCCATGGAACCATCTCGACGTTTGCTGCTGATTTAAATTGATATGCCGTTCGGCGAGGTTTTTTATACCCGATGGCAAGCATAATTCCTACTTCCACAAAAAAGAGAATTGCATAAATGTGAATAAAGTGGATATTCACCTGAAAATTGAACAGCTGGTTTGTTCCCCATACAAGCATGTAATAGGCGATAATATGAAAGAAAATGACCGTTTTTGCTGCCAAAGCCGGCACATATTTTGATAAGACACCGACAAGAACAATGGCAATGATTGGAATGTTAAAGAAGCCAGTGAATTTTCGGATTAAATCCCATAGTCCGTCTGGCGCATTCATGAGCATTGGTGAAATAAAGAGAGAAACTACAGCAATCACGGTCCCGAACCACTTGCTGACAGAGATTAATTTTTCATCACTTGCATCCGGATTGACTTGCGGTTTGTAAATATCTAAAGCAAACATTGTAGCCGCACTATTGAGTAAAGAGTTAAAGGAACTGAACACAGCCCCTAGCAGGACAGCAAGAAAGAAGCCGGATAAATAAGAAGGCAATACATTGGTTACAAGGGTTGGATAGGCTAGGTCAACTGATTTCAAATCAGAACCGTATTTATGAAAAATAATAACGCCAGGAAGCATCATAAATACCGGAATAAGCAGCTTATAAAATCCTGAGATGATGACTCCTTTTTGACCTTCTGCTAAATTTTTTGCCCCTAACGTACGCTGAATGACATATTGGTTTGAAGCCCAATAGAAAAGATTCGCAAAAACCATGCCGGTAAAGATCGTGCCAAATGGGACTGAATCTTGTTTGCTTCCGATGGCATTTAATTTTTCCGGATGATTTGTGGCAATTTGCTTCACGCCAGTTACGATGTTGCCATCGCCAAGCCAAATGAGACCGAGGACGGGAACTAAAATCCCAATAATTAATAATCCAAAGCCATTAATTGTGTCCGAAACGGCCACAGCCTTCAATCCGCCGAAAATCGCATAAATAGCACCGATAATTCCGATAATCCAAATGATAAGCCAAACAGATTGTGTGTAAGAAAGATTAAAAAGCTCAGGTACATTAAATAACTGCAACACAGCTAATGCCCCGGAATAAAGCATGGATGGAATCGTAACAAATACATAACCGAGCATAAATAATATAACGGTATAACGGCGAACGTCTTCATCAAAACGTTTACTTAAAAATTCAGGAAGAGTTGTAAAACTGCCCCCTAAATATTTAGGAAGTAAATAAATGGCCATAATGACGATAGCAAAAGCTGCTGTCACTTCCCAAGCCATGTTAGAAAGGTTTGTTCGATACGCTTGACCGTTAAGTCCAATTAGTTGTTCAGCTGATAAGTTTGTTAGTAGCAAAGAGCCTGCAATAAATCCGCCAGTTAAACCTCGTCCCGCTAAGAAATAGCCTGTTGAGTCACTAACTTCGCCTTTCGTTTTCTGATAGGAAATCCAGGCTACAAGCCCCATAAAAAAGATACAAGATAAGAGAGTAAATGATAGTTGTGTTGTTGTCATACGTGTTTAATTCTCCTTTTCTCTTAAAGTAGTATGTACAAAATTTTGTTTGATAGATTAATAGCCGTGTTCAATCAGTTTGAAACCTAACAAATCAAAAAAATGTCAAAAGCGATAAGTTACATAAACACTTTACAAAGCGTTTTATACGGTAGAAGATTAAAAAAGGCTGAGCGGGGTCTGCGAAAAAAGGCGAATTAGCGGTTTACAAATAGATTTTAAGAATTATATAATAGAAAAGGATGAAATTGATAATCAATATCAATTATGAGTGTAAAACATTCAGAGGGGGCTATACATAATGCAAACAAAACCATGGAAAGTCATGACGACCGTCGCTTTAGTGTCGTCGTTGCTTTTAGCAAGCGCTTGCTCTAATGAGAAAACAGCAAATGAAGATACAAAGAAAGAGGAAGCAAAACCAGGAAAAATGAGCGTGTCCGTTCCGGTCACAGATTATACGTTTGATACGGCTGGCAATATGTTTGCCTACGCGGAGTTTGAACTTTCGGGTGAGCCATTAGTAGAGGGACTAGGTCTTGATTTGGACGTTCTTGATGTACGAAGTCTTGATCAGCCGTCTGAATTTGATTATACAGCAGGGGTCGAATCGTATGAGTATTCTGAAGAAGCCATGTATGAAGTAACGGAGAAATCCGGTCTTGGCCTGCATTTAATTCACGGACCCGCTGTGGCAGAGCTTGCAAGCAAGAGCGGAAAAGATACAGCAACCGTCTTAGGTGAGCGTTTTTATGAATTAGCTGATAGTGTCGGATATCCAAGAGAAGAATTGTTCTCTAATATGTTCCCGACACTTATTGAATATACATCAGCAGATCCGCACTATGCTCAAAAAGTCGACACAAGCGTTTATGCCAATAATGATGATGATTCGTATGTGCCGATGTATCAAGTTGATTTCAAAACATTGCGCTGGGACCGAAGCAAGATGGAGAAAACACTTAATCCATCTGCCTATGGGGCAACGTTCTTAAAGCAGGCGCTTTGGGCAGGAGACTTTATGGGAGGGCTGCATACAGTAGATAGCGATGAGGAGCTTGAAGCCTCTTCTGCTAAAGATGATGATGATGCGAATATTGCATTAGGTGTAAGCTCGGCTGATGGAATGCAAGGGGCCATTTTGACTGAACAAATTTGGAATAAGCTCAATTACATTCGCAACGGATTATTTTATGATGCGAACGGCAAAAAACTAACGGCTGGAACTGGCGGCCACTATGATCCGGCTCAAGGGTTTATTTATTTGCCGCATAAAATTGAAGTGGCCGAAGGTGGAAACGAGCAAGCGCCAAGCGCAGCAAAGTTGACAGTTCAAGATGCGCGCAGTGTTCTTCAAGATCAATGGATGATGCTTTGGCCGGCATCTGAATTTTACGGGATGACCGATCAGCGTCCAGAAAATAGTGTGCAAAACCCAGCCTTTTTAGCTTTATTTGATGGAAAACCGTTCCCGAGTGCCCCGAAAGAAAACGTAGATGCGGATACAGCGAATGACGTGACATCATCAGACCCGTATTCCGTCAACCGCGATGTATTACTTCAAGTATTTAAAAATGTAGATGCGATGCATTTTAACGCAGAAGCAGGTGCCTTTGTAAGTGAAAATGATGGCACCACACAAGGAAGTTATGTTGATACATTCCAGGCGGGCTACACGGCAGAAGCTCTTCGCATGTTCCAACGCGCGATTGATGGCTTGCCTGTCGGTTATGCAAGCGGTGAGGCGGCAGAAGGCTTAGGCACAGTGGAAGGAAAGCGCGCATTAGCGATGATTCAAAAGCAAGCGGACTTTATGTTAACAAAATTAAAACGTGAAGACGGTCTTGTGGCAAATGGTTATACGATTGGCGAAGGGCAAGATGAGAGCGAACCGACGCTCAACGCACAGCTTGGAGCAATTCGAGGTTTGACGGCCGCCTTCTTGGCGACCAAGGACACGAAATACCGTGACGCAGCACGTGAGTTGTATCAAACGATGGACGAAAAGATGCTCGATCAAGAAACGAATCTTTACTACACTAGTCAAGATGAAATGTCTTATAATGCGATGACAGCAGGTGCGCTATCGGCGGTATTCCGCATTGGACTAAATAATTTATACAATACAGACGGAGATGCAAAACCGTTAGCTGCGCTTGACCGTGAAACCATTATTTCCCGCTATACATCCTTCTACAATACGGTCATTGACGGGCCGTCATTAGAAGAAGGAATGCAGGCAAGTGAATTTTGGGATACAGGTGATGCATACATCGAAGGAGATGAATCAGGAAACACAGACAAAGACAATGTTCCTCAAGTACAAGCAGGACATGGTGAATTTGGAATTTCCCCTGTATTAGTAGACGTTGAAGTGAAGAAACCGTAAAGAAGGGAATTATATGAGCTGGAAGCGATGGATACAAGTAAGCATATTATCCGCAGCGGTCTTGACCGCTGTAAGCTGTCAGCATGAACAGGTAGTCACGGACAAGAAAATAGTCCGTGACTATTCTGTTCATAGCGACAACATGATTGTAAACGAGCAAGGCAATCTATTATATGTAGCCAACATGGATATTAACACCGTCTCGGTTGTTGATGCCAAAACAAAAAAAGTGCTGGACGAAATACCGGTAGGAAAAGAACCGCGTCAGCTTGCTTTAAGCCCCGATGAGAAAACGTTGTATGTCTCGTGCCTGTATGACAATCGGGTTGATGTTATTTCCACGGAAAAGAAAAAAGTGATTGATTCCATTAAAACGGGTATTCAGCCTTACGGTCTTGTCACAAGTCAAAATGGGGATACGCTGTATGTTGCCAACTACCAAACAGGTACATTGTCTATTATTGATCCGATAGAAGGAAAAAAGATGAAAGAAATCAAAATCGGTGACCGTCCAAGAACGATGGCGCTGACAAAAGACGGGAAAAAGCTATACGTCCCTCACTACTTGGATGGAAGTATTAGTGTTATTGATACCGAGAAAGAAGAAGTCGTAAAGACCATTACTTTAGCAGAATCGCCACACAATCAAGATCAGAAAAAAAGTCAAGGTATCCCGAACACGCTTGAACAGTTCGTTATCACGCCAGATGGTAAGGAAGCATACGTTCCTCATTTATTGACAAACATCGATACGCCCATCCATTTTGAAGAAACCATTTTTCCGGCCGTATCCGTTATTGATTTGGAAAAAGACGAAGAAATTGTAGAGGAACGGAAAGAGCTTTTTGATGAAATAAATGTCCTTGATGTAAAAAACGAAACGATAATTGTTTCTAACCCGTATGATGTGACGTTTCAGCCGGATGGCAGTAAAGCGTATGTTGTGATGTCGGGAAGTGAAGACCTTGTTGTGTTTGATTTGACACGAGGTGGAAATGCGACACAAGTGCTACGCCGGATTGAAGGAGACAACCCGCGTGGTATTGAAATTTCCAAAGACGGGAAAATGCTTTTTGTTCATAATGCGATGAGTCATGACCTTGTTACGATTGAAACGGGTGGAGATACTCCGTATGCACGGGCGAAAATGACAGGAGAACCGGTCAAGCTTATTCAAAAAGATACATTGTCAAAAGATGTTCGTGAAGGAAAAACGATGTTTTATAGCGGCAATAGTGATGAATTTGCGACAAGTATGACAGGGAACAATTGGATGAGCTGTGCGTCGTGTCATAGTGATGGCGATATGAACCGTCTAACCTTAATGACTTCAAAAGGGCCACGCAACGTTCCGAGCAACGTGGTGACAACAGAAACAGGGTTATTCATGTGGGACGGAACACGAAACGATTTTACCGACTACATTCATACTATTCAAGGAGAGATGGGTGGTATGATAGAAATTGATCCATCAAAACCAATGCCAGAAGCTGTGCGACTTATGTATGACAAAATCTTCGCTTTTTTACAAGACCCAGATTCTTTCCCGCCGCCAAAAAGCCCTTATCGCGATGAAAATGGCCAATTGACAGAAACAGCTCAAAAAGGAGAGGAACTGTTTGCTGGAAAAGGAAATTGTTTAAGCTGCCATACAGGCGAATTTTTCACAGACAGCGGCATGGCGGTTAATGAAAATGGCGAATTAACAGAAGTAAATACGAATTTTCTTCATGATATTGGAACGGCCAATGAGTTTGATGTTCCTTCTGATGGAGATGCCCGCGGTCAATTTCAAAATAAGCGGGATGGAAAATCGTTTGATACTCCAACATTAAGAGGGGTATGGGCAACAAGTCCGTATTTGCACGATGGAAGTGCCGAGACAATTGAAGAAGCCATTAGTCGCCATATAACGGACCAAATTCCTTCGCTTTCCAAGGGGGAGACAGCCGCAATCGCTGAATATGTCCGGTCAATTGAATAATCTTTCATGTTATCGTGGCAGGCTGAGCAGGGAGTGAAACATTGTTCAGCCTGCTTCGTTCTCTATTATCTATCCTCTATAGAAACTATTCCCGCTTAAGCAAATATTCAAACAACACGAATGGTGCATTTGTGAAGCCTGTGAAAGAATAAGATGATGCGTAGTGCTTAAGATGTGTTCCTCGTGACGGTTTCGTGTCATTGGTTGACAACTGCAGAAAAAGCTCGTATTATTTTATATTAAGTTCAGGTTAATCCTATGTAAATTTCATCTTTACAAAATTCGAAGAACGGTGTAAGATGAGAAACCGAGCGACTTTAATCATTTATTCATTAAATAATTGTCAATTAAAATGAACAAGTTAAAATGTGACAGGATGTACGCTATACTCTCTTACGTTGTGATGATGTAAGGGAGATTCTATTTTTTACCTTATGCATAAAAACAATACAACAGCGTCCTGTTTGGCAGGATGCAAATTTCTAATAGCTTATAAGACATATAGAGATGTTTTGAGTAGCAAGAGGGGTGACCATATTGAATAAGGTATTAACAACTTCTAAGCATTTGTTAAACAAACCATTCGGCCTATTTTTCTTTATCGTGCTGGCCTTTTGGGGAAAATCTTACGCTATTTATTTAAATGAGTTTACATTGGGCATCGACAATAAGATGCAGGAATTTTTACTACTGATCAACCCAATCAGTTCAACCGTATTTTTCTTTGCATTTGCATTACTGTTTAAAGGGAAAGCAAGAAATCGGGCTTACTTGACGATTCACTTCCTATTGTCGTTTATTTCGTATGCTAATATCGTATATTATCGTTTCTTTAACGATTTCATTACGGTGCCAGTATTGATGCAAACACAAAACTTTGGTCAGTTGGGTGGAAGTGCGATGGCACTCATTAAGCCTTATGATGTGCTGTATTTCTTAGATTTCATTTTACTAGCGATTTTTGTTTTATTTAAAGTCGTGAAGCCACAAGAAAAATTACCGCGTAAAGCAATTACAGCTGTATTTCTTTCAGCGGTTCTATTATTTACAACGAACTTAGCTTTAGCAGAGTCAGACCGTCCGCAATTGTTGACACGTACGTTTGACCGCAACTATTTAGTTAAATATTTAGGCATTCACAACTTCACCATTTACGATATCATTCAAAGTTCGAGATCTTCTGCACAGCGTGCATTAGCTGACAGCAATGATGTAACAGAAGTGCGCAACTATACGAATGCAACTTATGCAAAACCAAATGAGCAATATTTTGGTGCCGCACAAGGCATGAATGTGATTTACATTTCATTGGAGTCGGTACAGAGCTTTATTATTGACTATAAATTACACGGTCAAGAAGTTACACCGTTTTTAAATTCATTGACACGTGATCCAAACACAATGTATTTTGATAACTTTTTCCATCAGACGGCACAAGGGAAAACATCTGATTCTGAATTCTTAATGGAAAATTCGATGTTCCCATTACCGCAAGGTGCAGTGTTCACAACGAAAGCAACGAACACATATCACGGCCTTCCGGCTATTTTGAAAAGCAACGGCTTTAAATATACTGCTTCTCTTCACGGAAACTATAAAACGTTCTGGAACCGTGAGGAAATGTATAAAACATTAGGCTATGACATGTTTTACGATGCAACATATTACAATATGACACCGGAAAACGTTTTAAACTATGGCTTAGAAGACAAACCGTTCTTCAAAGAGTCGATTCCGTATTTGCAAGATATGCCGCAGCCGTTTTATACGAAGTTCTTAACTTTAACGAATCACTTCCCTTATCCGCTTGATGAGGAAGATCAGACGATTGAACCAGCAACAACAGGCGATAAATCAGTCGATCAATATTTCCAGACGGCTCGTTATTTAGACGAATCGTTACAGCAATTTTTTGAAGATTTAAAAGCAGCTGGCTTATATGACAATACGATGATTGTTATGTATGGAGACCATTATGGGATTTCTGAAAACCATAAGCCGGCGATGAGCCAAATTCTTGGGAAAGAAATTACGGATTACGAGCAAGCACAATTGCAGCGTGTACCGTTATTTATCCACATTCCAGGTGGTAAAATTGAAGGCGGCGTAAACCACACATATGGTGGTCAAGTTGACGTACGTCCGACAGTTCTGCATTTGCTTGGAATTGATACGAAGCAATACATTGAATTCGGTTCAGACTTATTATCACCAGAACATCACCAAATTGTTCCGTTCCGAAATGGTGATTTTATTACAGCCGAATTCTCGCAAATCGACGGCAAACTTTATAAAAATCCAACGGGTGAATTAGTGGAAGACCAAGAAGCTGCCAATCAGTACAGTGAAGCCGTGAAAAAAGAGCTTGAGCTTTCCGATAAAGCAGTATACGGAGATTTACTGCGCTTCCACGACCCGCAAGGATTTACACCAGTTGAACGTTCAACATTAGATTACTCAAAAGCCAAGCATTACAATCAATAAAAGAGGACGACTGAAAGATGGGGGAGACCTATCTTAATGAACCTCTCATAAAGACCCGTCATGAAAATCCGTTAACATAGTGGATTTTCATGGCGTTTTTTTGTTATGACAATGATTTGCATAATTGTTAGAGGGAATGGGAAAATTGCTTTCTGTTCAGCATAAGTGTTGCATGAAGAGACCATACTATATAAATCGATTTGTAAAATGGGGCATGACTAAAAAGCGGTCAGGCCCCATTTTATAGACCTTAAGAGAGCTAAACACCTTTGTGCATGTCGTTCCGCTGAATGAAACGGTATCGAATGATTAAGTGAAGGAGATATAGAAGAATTCTTGATGATAAATTTTTTTAATTATCCATTCACATAGGTTAGGGGGGTATGGTAATATATATGTAAGGGGGAATGAAAGATGGAAAACGAACTGACTGAAAGTAGCTGTCACTTGCCGGATTCTGAACGAAAAAGTCATCATTCCGAGAGTACGAAGAAAAATTTAGTTACCCGCTTGAATCGAATTGAAGGACAAATTCGCGGGGTAAAAGGGTTAATTGAAAAAGATACGTACTGTGATGATGTCATTACGCAAATTTCCGCTATTCAATCCGCTTTGAATAGTGTAACTAAAATATTGTTTGAAGGTCACTTGAAAGGCTGTGTTGTGGAGCGTATCCAGGATGGAGATATGGAGGTTGTGGATGAGCTGCTCACGACAATGCAACGCCTAATGAAAAAGTGATTGGTTGAGTGAATGATTAATTGTGAATGTGTTTAATGAAATGACGTTTTGTTAAGTTTTTAAGTGGAATAGATAGATAAAAGGAGAGAGTGTAAATGGAACATGTGACGTTAATGGTACAAGGGATGTCTTGTGGGCATTGTGTGAAGGCAGTAGAAGGAAGTGTTGGGGAGTTAGATGGTGTAAGTAAGGTGACGGTACATTTAACTGAAGGCAAGGTAGATGTGGAGTTTGATGCTGGGAAAGTGTCGTTAGAACAAATTAAAGAAGCGATAGACGATCAAGGCTATGAGATTGTGTGAAACGGGGTCTTTCTCCGTTCTGCACAATCTCCTGAAATGAATCTGCTCTTAAATAACCAATGCAATTCATTTTGTTATAAAACAAAAGATGATGAAAGGAGCTAGTAAATAAGCTCCTTCTTTTAGGGAAATAATATACCCCTTATAGGTATAGGAGGAAACATCATGAATGAAAATATAAAGGAAGCAACTCTCCAGATTACAGGCATGACGTGTGCAGCTTGTGCGACTCGTATTGAGAAAGAGCTTAAGAAGATGGAAGGCGTGGAGGAGGCCAATGTTAATCTTGCTTTGGAGAAGTCTACGATTAAATACAATGCTGATCTTGTTAAGATGGAGGATTTTCAGGAGAAGGTTCGTGCTCTCGGTTATGACGTGATAAGTGAAAAAGCCGAGTTTACGATTACCGGTATGACATGTGCGGCTTGTGCGACCCGCATTGAAAAAGGACTGAACAAACTTGAAGGTGTTACAAAGGCGACCGTCAATTTGGCGCTTGAAAGTGCAACGGTTGAATACAATCCGAATGCAGCAGGGGTGCAAGAAATCATCGCACGTGTTGAAAAACTTGGGTATGAAGCGAATGTAAAAAGCGAGAAGCAAGAAGATATAGCAGAACTGCGTGAACAAGAGTTGGAACATCAAAAAGGAAAATTTATTTTTTCTTTCATTTTATCTGTCCCCCTTTTATGGGCGATGGTTAGTCATTTTAGCTTTACGTCGTTTATTTGGCTTCCGGAGATGTTCATGAATCCGTGGGTGCAGCTAGCGCTTGCAACGCCCGTTCAATTCATCATCGGAAAACAATTTTACATGGGGGCTTATAAAGCACTTCGCAATAAAAGTGCCAATATGGATGTGCTCGTAGCACTCGGTACATCAGCTGCTTATTTTTACAGTTTGTACTTATCAATCGCCTCAATTGGCACCGGCGTTCATATGGTTGAATTGTATTTTGAAACGAGTGCGATTTTAATTACACTTATTATTCTTGGGAAATTGTTTGAAGCAAAAGCGAAAGGCCGTTCATCAGAAGCTATCAAAAAACTTATCGGTTTACAGGCAAAAATGGCAACGGTCGTCCGTGACGGTAAGGAAGTGGAAATCCCATTAGAAAAAGTAGTAACTGGTGATATTCTTTACATTAAACCGGGAGAAAAAGTGCCGGTAGATGGCGAAATTATTGAAGGCCGCTCTGCATTGGATGAATCGATGCTGACAGGTGAAAGTGTCCCGGTGGATAAAACTGTTGGAGATGCTGTTATTGGTGCCACGATGAATAAAAATGGCTTTTTAAAAATAAAAGCGACAAAAGTGGGGCGTGACACGGCTTTGGCGCAAATCATTAAAGTTGTGGAAGAAGCACAAGGATCCAAAGCACCCATACAGCGTTTAGCGGATCAAATTTCCGGTGTTTTTGTTCCCATTGTTGTTGGGATTGCGCTTGTGACCTTCTTTGTTTGGTTTTTTATCATCGATCCAGGTAATTTTGCCGGAGCGTTAGAAAAGTTAATTGCGGTACTCGTTATTGCTTGCCCTTGTGCTTTAGGTCTTGCGACACCTACCTCGATTATGGCAGGTTCGGGCCGTTCAGCGGAATTCGGAATTTTATTCAAAGGCGGCGAGCATTTAGAAACGACACACCGTATTACGACTGTCGTGTTAGATAAAACAGGGACTGTGACAAATGGAAAGCCAGTTTTAACTGATGTAATCGTGGCTGCTGATGTAGACGAGACAGAGTTTTTACAGTTAGTAGGCACAGCAGAAAAGCAATCGGAACATCCGCTAGCAGAAGCAATTGTAGCAGGCATTCGTGAACAAGGAATGAAGCTGGCCGAAGTAGACGTATTTGAGGCGATTCCTGGTTATGGAATTAAAGCGACCGTGAGCGAAAAAGAAGTGTTAATCGGTACACGGAAATTGATGAAGCAATCTAACGTGAACGTGGATGTTGCTTTAAAGGGAATGGAGGAGTTAGAGCAAAGCGGGAAAACGGCCATGCTCGTCGCGATTGATGGAGCCTATGCTGGAACGGTTGCTGTAGCAGACACGGTCAAAGCTACGTCAAAAGAAGCGGTCAAACGATTAAAAGAAATGGGCCTTGAGGTGGTCATGATGACAGGGGATAATGAGCGAACAGCGAAAGCAATCGCCCAACTAGTAGACATCGATTCTGTCATCGCGGAAGTATTGCCGGAAGGAAAAGCAAATGTGGTGAAAAAGCTTCAGGAGGAAGGAAAAAAAGTGGCAATGGTCGGTGACGGCATTAATGATGCACCAGCATTAGCGGTAGCCGATATTGGCATGGCGATTGGTACAGGTACAGATGTGGCGATGGAAGCAGCCGATATTACTCTTATGCGCGGCGATTTAATGAGTATTGCTGATGCCATTTTCATGAGTAAAAAGACAATTGCTAATATTAAACAAAACTTATTTTGGGCGTTTGCTTATAATGCGCTTGGCATTCCGGTAGCGGCCATTGGTTTGCTTGCACCGTGGCTGGCGGGAGCAGCGATGGCGTTTAGTTCTGTCTCCGTCGTCTTGAATGCTTTGCGCTTGCAAAGAGTGAAACTGTAAAGCTTGTTTGATGAAGAAATAAGAGACGTTTTACGAGAAGGAGAGAACAGGATGAAAAAGTGGGTTATGTCAGCAATCGTGTACTTAGTGCTTATTATAATTGGTTATAGTGTTTATGCAAATTTTATCAATGAAGAAGAATCAGCTGTACATGAGGAGGGAGCTTATACCGCAGATGAGCATGAATCAGCACACGGTGAACACGGCGAACATGGCGCCGTAGAAAGTGACGTCACAGTTTCTATTGATGTTTCGAAGCAAGAAATCCAACTCTCCTTGCAAGATGAGTATGGAAAGGCCGTCGATGAATTGGAAGTGAACCATGAAAAGCTGCTACATCTAATTGTCGTTGACCAACATTTAGACACATATGTCCACCTGCATCCGGAACAAACCAGTCCTGGAGCGTTTACTGTGAACCACTCATTGCCGGACGGTTCCTATAAAGCGTTTGTTGATATTAAACCGAAAAACTTATCTTATGTCGTCGAGCCTCTTTCATTTACAATTGGAGAACAAGAAAAAGAGCATATACATCCACAGCTAAAAGCAGATGCCGTTTTGGAGCAACAAGTGGATGACTATAGCGTCACACTGCAACAAAGTGAGCTGAAAGCAGGGCAAGCTGCGACGTTGACATTTGACTTACACGGCAACCAGCCTGAGCCGTATTTAGGAGCACAAGGGCATGTCGTTATTTTGGATGAAAGCGGTGAGACATATTTGCATGTTCATCCTGCTAATGAAAAAGACACGATTTTTGAAACAAGTTTTGATGAACCAGGTCTTTATAAAATTTGGGCAGAGTTTAAGCAAGACGGAACGGTAAGAGTGTTTCCGTTTGTAGTAGAGGTGCAGTCATAATTAAACGCTCCGAGCGAAAAAGCTTGGAGCGTTTAATTATGGATTAAATACTTGTACGTATTTCTCGTAATCTTCATGACTGAAGACATTGAATATGCTGTTTTTAAAATGATGGGGATGTTCAGCTAGCGATTGATTTACTGTATGAACGGCAATGTGAGCAGCCTCTGTTCTCGGAAAACCAAACACACCTGTTGAAATGGCACAAAAAGCAATCGTTTTAATACCTTCGATTTCATTTGCCAACTCAAGGCAAGAAATATAGCAAGCTGCTAATTCGTCTTTTTGTTGCTTAGTCAATGCTATCCCTTTTGGAACAATTGGTCCAACTGTATGCAGCACATAGTGAGACGGCAAGTTATAGGCTCTTGTGATTTTGGACTGACCGGTTGCTTCCGATTCTTCTTGAGCAGACATAATGATGTCATAGTCATGTTTTCATTCTATTCATTCTCCTTTTTTTGTAACTTTTTTGATTACCTGCAATTAATATAATTACTTGTAATTAATTTGTCAACAACTTTTACGTGACTCTTTTTTTCGTATATAATAAACTTGTAATCAAAATAATTACATGGTGAGAAATAAGGAAGGTGACATATATGTCAATAAGCAGTCGTTTTGCTGTGGGGATTCATATACTTACTCTAATTGAAATCAATAAAGGGGGAGTGAGTACTTCTGAATTTTTAGCAGGGAGTGTTAACACGAATCCAGCGGTCATTAGAAAAATTATGGGGATGCTGAAAAATGCAGGTTTAGTAAACGTGCGCCCTGGAATTGCAGGGGCAGAACTAGCTAAAGAACTTCGCGAGATTACATTGCTAGATGTCTATAAAGCAGTGAATGTTGTAAAGGAAAAAGAATTGTTTAGCATTCATGAAAGTCCAAATCCAGCCTGCCCAGTGGGACGGAATATTCAAGATAGCATGGGCTTCTATTTTACGATTGCTCAATCGGCAATGGAGAAGGCCCTTAAACATGTGACGATTGAAGATATCGTAAAAGATATTATGGAAAAAGAAAAGTTGAATGCTTAATAAGTGCGTCAGTAGGAGAGAGCGGAATCTATTATTTTTCTTGCTCCTCTAATGAAAGGAGTTTGTGAGAGCAGACTCTTTTTTTTGATGCCCATAAATTACCACAAGATTAATGTTAAATTACTCAAATTTGAGTATAATAATTTGGATAGATGTTTTAAAGAGAGAGGAGTACCGTGATGGTCAGTCAAGAAAGTAATTTAAGATGGGTAGTCGCCGGCTTGCTGCTCGGCATTTTAATGGCAGCGATGGACAATACGATTGTGGCGACAGCGATGGGAACCATTGTAGCCGATTTAGGGGGACTGGATAAATTCGTCTGGGTCACATCAGCCTATATGGTGGCGGTCATGGCGGGGATGCCGATTTTTGGGAAGTTATCGGACATGTACGGCCGCAAGCGGTTTTATTTATTTGGCCTTATTGTATTTTTATTTGGTTCCATTTTATGCGGCACTGCTGAAAATATTATTCAACTCAGCGTGTATCGTGCAATTCAAGGAATTGGCGGTGGGGCGCTTATGCCCATTGCTTTTACAATTGTATTTGATGTATTTCCGCCGGAAAAACGTGGGAAAATGACAGGACTGCTCGGAGCGGTGTTCGGGACATCGAGTGTACTTGGTCCGCTGTTAGGGGCATATATTACCGAGTACATTAGCTGGCATTGGATTTTTTATGTGAACATTCCAATCGGTTTGTTGTCGCTGTTTTTCATTACCCGTTTTTATAAAGAGTCGCTTCAGCATTCGAAGCAAAAAATTGATTGGTGGGGAGCCATTACGCTCGTAACGGCCGTTATTAGTTTAATGTTCGGTCTTGAATTGGGTGGAAAAGAATATGCTTGGGCTTCTCCACAAATCATAGGTTTATTTGCGGTGTTTATCGGATTTTTCGTTGCCTTTTTGTACATTGAGACAAAAGCGGATGAGCCGATTATTTCATTTTGGATGTTTAAGCGGCGTTTGTTTGCGGCTTCGCAAATATTGGCGTTTTTGTACGGGGGTACATTCGTCATTTTGACGGTCTTTATCCCGATTTTTGTTCAGGCCGTATATGGTGGCTCTGCTACTAATGCTGGACTTGTTTTAACACCGATGATGCTCGGATCTGTCGTCGGAAGTGCGATAGCAGGGATTTCACAAACGAAAACGAGCTTCCGTAACATTATGATTCCATCTGTCATAGTTTACGCATTAGGCATGTATTTATTAACAACACTTACGCCGGATACGAGCCGTTCGTTGTTGACGGTGTACATGATTTTAGTCGGATTGGGTGTCGGTTTTTCTTTTTCTTTGCTTCCGACAGCATCTGTTCATAACTTGGATGCTCGCTTTAGAGGTTCGGCAAACTCAACTAACTCGTTCTTCCGTTCACTTGGAATGACGCTGGGCATTACCATTTTTGGCGCTATTCAAAACAAAGTGTTTACCTCCCAATTGGCAGAAGCGTTTCAAGGCGGGCAAACAGCGGGTAATATGTCGTCTTTCGGTGATCCGCGTGCCATTTTTGAAGAAAATGAGCGGACAAAAATTCCATCATTCGTGCTCGATAAAATTGTCGATGCCATGTCAGGATCGATTACGTTTGCTTTTACACTTGCTTTAATTCCAATTGTACTGGCATCTGTTGCTGTTTTCTTCATGGGAAGTGAGCGCATTGAAGTTAAGAAAGAGACGGCGCCAGGAAAGGTGTAAAAGAAGATGAGCGTAAAATTAGTCATATTAGGCTTGCTAATGGAAAAGGATATGCATCCGTATGAAGTGCAACAACTTGTGAAAGAGCGGCAAATGAAGCATTATATTAAATTGGCGAGCGGCTCTTTATATTATGCATTTGAGCAGCTGGAAAAGCATGGATTTGTCGAAGTGAGGAACGTTGCGAGAGAAGCGAATCGCCCGGAAAAAACGATTTATCGAATTACAGAAGCCGGGAAAGAGGAATTTCAAAAACAGCTTCTTGAACAAATGGTAAAAAAAGAGCAAACGCATCGCCCCTTGTACGCGTCATTGGCGTTTGCTTCATATGGGGAGAAAGAGGATATAACACCCATCTTAAAACAACGGATAGATGAGTTAAAAGCTTTTCTCAAAAAGATGAAACAGTTATATACAGTCAAGCATAAGGAAGAAGACAGAAGTAAAATGTACATCGTGGCTGGAGTGATTATGCACACCGAGACAGAATTAAGATGGCTCGAAGGATTGTATGAAGATGCGGAAGCGGGGAATTTGCAAGAAATAGGAGATCCGCTGGGAGCATTGTTAAATGGTAAGTAAGACGAAGACGCCTCATATACAGAGAATCTTGGAGAAGAAGAAATTCTCTATTACGTCTACAATTTAAATGGGCGTTTGCCACGAGATATACAAGAGGAAGCGACCGCGGTTTTATGTAACATTTCGCCGGATAAAGCACATTTGCTCATCCTAACATATGGGAAAGAATGTTGGGAAAATGGGATCGCAATTTTGAAGAAAATTGGTTATCCGAACAATAAGAAGGCGTTTCCTCGGTTAGCGCGTTTGTTGCAAGGTAGGAATTGGCCTGGTGCACTAGAGGTTATTGAGATTTTTAGAAGGGCAGGAAAAGACATTAGTGCTCCGTATATTGAAAAGGAATGCGAGGAGGCCATTCGAGCCGAGGATTCCGATTGGCTTGAACACCTTCAATTTTCTTGTGACAGTTTAGGGATGACCGAAGAAGATTTTCAGCGAAGAGAGACTTATCATGCGATGAAGGCACTGGCAGAAAAGTGAGGAATTCTACCATTCAATAAAAAACTCGACTTTCACGATGGGAAAGTCGAGTTTTTTATTGAATGTTTTTGTGCTGTTCTACATAGCAGCAGAAAATTTGAGCATCAGCTTTTTGAGCGTTTCCCGAATATTTGTATCATCGATTTGCTGTAAGTGCTGTACATGAATTAATTGCTGTTTTCTTAGCAAATAATAGTCGAATAGGGCTTGATACAATGTAATGTTCATGCTGGCTAACATCGATGGATCAAATAACTTTCGTAACAAGAGTGAATCTTGCAGAATCATTAAGGAAGGGTTGATATCGTTAAAGATACCTTTTTCGGCATACTGTTTATAAAATAACGTCAGCCGACTGTTTCGCTGCTCTTGGCTTACGGCGATTTTTTCGTATAGTTCAGCAGAGTACGCTTGCAATTCAGCCAAATACGTATCGGAAATATAAAAGGCAATCAATAAAGATTGTTGGAATGATTTTTGAAATCGATCGCTCAGTGAGGCGTTTTCGTCAAAAATAACTTCATCAATATCGAGTATATAATCTACATATAAATCCACAATGCATTCCATAATGTCTTCCTTCGACGAAAAATATTTGTACATCGTCGCTTTACTGACGTCCATATATTTAGCCATCTGGTCGGTCCTTAAGGAAGCGATGCCTTCTTTTCGGACGACGGGCAGCAATTTGACAATTAATTTTTTTCTCATTTCTATTCTTTTTTCATTTTCTGTTAACAAAGGCTTCACCATCCTCCTTTTATTATAGAGTATTTTTCGAAATAAATCAGCCTTCGTAAACCAATTGAACCAAAAAGACAAAAATAGTTTACTTTGTTTTGGGTTTTATGTTATATTCTTTTTAGCACTTCAAACAATAAATCAAACGATAAACGAAAGGTTGGATATAATATGCAAAAGCAAATCGCACTTATTACCGGAACATCAACAGGACTTGGGCTGGCTTTGAGTGAACAGCTTGCAAAAGCAGGCTGGAAAGTATATGCGACAATGAGAAATATAGAAAAAGGAACGGCGATTGTAGAGTTGAAAAACGCCGGCTTAGACATTGAACTGCTTGCATTAGATGTTCAATCACAGCAATCAGTTGACGATGTAGTTAAAACGATTATCGATCAAGAAGGACAAATTGACCTTTTAATTAACAATGCGGGGATTGGATTTATTAAGACGACAGAACATGTGACGGAAGAAGAATATAAAAATGTATTTGATATTAATACATTTGGCCAAATTCGTTGTACAAAAGCGGTTCTTCCATATATGCGTGAGAGAAAACAAGGGCGAATCGTCTCCATTTCTTCAGTTGGTGGATTGGTCGGTCAGCCGCTTAATGAAATTTATTGTGCGTCTAAGTTTGCGCTTGAAGGGTATTATGAAAGCTTAGCTACTTATGTCACACCGTATTTCGGTGTGGAGTTCATGATTGTTGAGCCAGGCGGCATTGTTTCAGAATTTGCCAACAACGTTCTATCTAAACTGGAGAATGAGGGCGGGTTTCCAAAAGGCGAGTATGAGCAAGTGTTACATGACTATCTTGGGTCCAGAACGCACCGAACAGAAGGAGTATTCCAAACTTCTTCTGAAGTAGCGGAAGTGGTGGTATCTCAGTTAAAGGCAAGCGAACTTCCTCTTCGTGTTCGAACATCACCATGGGGAGAAGATTTGTGCCGATATAAAACAGAAGCGGACCCGACTGGCTTACTGCAAACAAAGGCTGTTGTGGCGTCTATGTTAGGGAAAGAATATCCGACTAAGTAAGTCGTTAAAGCTACTACAAAGTTTTACAATGAATTAATTTAAGACCGTCTGCCATGAGAAAAAAGCATGGCAGACGGTCTTTTAGCATCTAAATAGATAGCAAAACAAGAGGTTTCTTCTTGTTAGAAAAGGGGAAATGTTTGTAAAGAATACCAAAGGTTACTTTTTGGTGCCTATGGTACAAAAAAGTGCGTTCTTCACATTGAATAAACGATGAATGATAATAGTGTGGTGTTAAAACAATTAATATTAGAAGTTGGATGTCATGAATTTGGTTCTCAAATGGTCCATTATCGGAAAGAATAGCGAGTGGACATGTATGAGTATCATGATTTCTAACATGTATAAACGATAAAGGAGAGATGAGAAAATGGCAACAAATCTTCAAGATGTGTCGACATTAGCAAATGGTGTAAAAATGCCTTGGATGGGACTTGGAGTATTCCAAGTAGAAGACGGGGCAGATGTTGTTCAGTCTGTAAAAGCCGCTATCCGAAACGGTTACCGCAGCATCGATACGGCCGCTATTTATGGAAATGAAGAAGGGGTTGGCCAAGGGATTCGCGAAGCATTGGAAGAAGCAGGCTTATCACGTGAAGACTTATTCATCACTTCAAAAGTGTGGAATGCAGATTTAGGGTATGACACAACAATTAAGGCATATGAAACAAGCCTTAAAAAATTAGGGTTAGATTATCTTGACCTTTATCTGATTCACTGGCCGGTAGAAGGCAAGTTTGTAGAAGCGTGGAAAGCGATCGAAGATTTATACAAAGATGGAAAAATTCGCGCAATCGGCGTATGTAACTTCCAAATCCATCATTTAGAAGAGTTAATGAAGCATGCTGAAATCGTGCCGATGGTCAACCAAGTAGAGTACCATCCGAAGCTTACTCAAAAAGAATTACATGCATTTTGCCAAGAGCATAACATTCAATTAGAAGCATGGGCACCGTTAATGCAAGGTCAAATCTTTGACAATGAAACGATTAAAGAGCTTGCAGAAAAATACAATAAAACAATGGCACAAATTGTTCTACGCTGGGACATCCAAAATGGCGTGATTACAATTCCGAAGTCCGTCAAAGAGCATCGAATTATTGAAAATGCTACTATTTTCGATTTCGAACTGTCTTCTGAAGACATGGAGCGCATTTCAGCGTTAAATGAAAACTTCCGAGTAGGTCCAGATCCGGATAACTTCGATTTTTAATTTGAACATACATTAGGCATTTGTAAAAGAAGGACCCGTCACTGAATCCAGTAAATGTAAGGATTCGCTGGCGGGTCTTTGTTGTATAAATAATTGTCTCCTTAATTATCTTGACCTCACTTATACAGTGACCTACAATATGTGTAGAAATTTTGGAGGAGATGGTCGGAATATGGTCAATGAATCTCGCTTAAAGGAGTTTGTGAAGGAACTGTCTATACCTGATAATAATCCTGCTAAAATGCTAGTTTTCTTTATTCAAACTGCACATGAAATTTATCATGATGTAACATCGCGATTATCTGACTTTGGGTTGACACAGGCAAAGTTCAAGATTTTGCTTGTACTGCTTATTAAGGGGAAGGCTTTAAAACCTTCCGAATTGGCACAGTATGCAGGGGTGACTAAATCGACCATCACTGGACTTCTGACAGGTCTGGAGCGAGATGATTTTATTAAACGGGGAACACATGCAGACAAACGAATTGCCATCATTACTTTAACACCGAAAGGAAAGGAAATAACGAATTACCTCTTTCCTTACTATGAAAAATACAGTGCCGATCTCTTATCTGAATTAACAGAAGAAGAGCGTGATACGTTCCTTCACCTTTTACAAAAGGTGAAAACAGGTTTAGGGAAAATAAAAGATACTTAAATAAGCACCTTTTTCCTGCAAAAAAGAAATCTTACATAAAATAGGGGACGAATAAATGACAATGGAAATGTTAGTAAAAGGTCTTATTATTGGCTTTAGTATTGCAGCTCCAGTCGGTCCCATCGGCATCTTATGCATTCGCCGGACGCTTGAACATGGGAAATATATCGGATTTGTTTCGGGTTTAGGGGCTGCAACTGCAGATGGGTTATACGGGTTAGCAGCGGGTCTCGGTTTAACGCTTATAACGAGCTTTTTAATCGGTCAGCAGCTGTGGCTTCAGTTAATAGGTGGGTTATTTCTCTGTTATTTAGGAATGAAAACATTCTTCTCTACACCTTCTACTAAAGCGGCGAAAGCAAAAGAAGGGAAAGCTTTGACGGCCTATGCCTCTACGTTTTTCTTGACCATTACCAATCCTGTGACCATTTTATCTTTTGTAGCCATTTTTTCAGGACTCGGACTGACAGCGAACGAGTCAATGTTGGATAGTGTTTCTTTAGTGGCAGGGGTCTTTTTAGGGTCAACATTATGGTGGTGGTTGCTCAGCGGTATAGCGGGAATGGCAGCGAAACGAATGAACCATTTGCCTTTACGTTTCGTCAATCGCTTGTCAGGTTTCATCTTATTGTTGTTTGGTATATGGTCTTTGTACAGTTTAACAATTGCTATTTGATGTAAAGATCTAGAACGTAATTTTTTTTACGTTTTGGATCTTTTTGTTTTTCAACTAGGTATTTAAGTCAATAATAAAAAGACGAATGAAAATGAATGGTTTTGAACATTTTTGAATGTTTTTGATAGAAAATGATTGATTTTTGGAAAGGGTTACACTATGATATGAATATAGCATTCCTAAAGGAGGTGAAAGTGATGTTGACACCAGAACGACATCGCTTAATCCTTGACTTATTAAAAGAGCAAGAGATTGTGAAAATACAAGATTTAACAGAGATGACAAACTCGTCAGAATCGACCATCAGACGGGATTTAATCCAACTGGAACAATCAAAATTTTTAAAGCGTGTTCATGGGGGAGCGGCAAGACTGCAAGGAAAGCTGTCGGAGCCGACCATTAGTGAAAAATCCTCCAAAAACCTTCAAGGAAAAGTCAAAATTGCGGAGTTTGCTGCTAGCTTAGTGGAAAACGGTGATTGTATTTATTTAGATGCTGGAACAACTGTTTATCAAATGATTCCGTATTTAAATCAAAAGGATATCGTCGTTGTTACAAATGGTTTACATCATTTAGACGCATTGCTAGAAAACGACATTAAAACATATTTAGTTGGCGGCGAGATAAAATCGCGAACAAGAGCCATGATTGGCCGCGGCGCTCTTATTAGTCTTGAAAGTTACCGATTTGATAAATGCTTTATGGGAGTCAACGGTATTCATACAACATACGGCTATACGACACCAGATCCTGAAGAGGCGCTAATTAAACAAACAGCAATTCGCTTATCCAGAGAAGTATATGTGCTGGCAGATGAATCGAAATTTAATGAGATATCATTTGCAAAAATTGTCGATTTAAATGAAGCAACGATTTTAACAAGTGAAACGGATGTCGATCTGTTAACATCGTTTGAAGCAAAGACATCAATAAAGGTTGTGACACAATGATTTATACGATGACATTAAACCCATCTGTCGATTATATCGTACACGTATCCGCATTTGAGACAGGAGCGCTAAATCGAATCGACGAAGAATTTAAATATCCTGGGGGAAAAGGAATTAACGTTTCGCAAGTCCTTCATAGACTTGAAACGAAAAGCGAGGCATGGGGATTTATCGGTGGTTTTACAGGTCGATATATTATCGATTCTTTACAGGAAAAAGGGATTACCGCTGATTTTATCACCGTTAACGGCGATACCCGTATTAACATTAAGCTTAAAACGGGTGAAGAAACAGAAATTAACGGTCAAGGCCCAGCTGTCGATACGAAAGAGTTAGCTATGCTAATGGAAAAAATCGAACAGTTAACGGAAAACGATATTCTTGTGCTAGCAGGAAGCATTCCGAAATCGGTTCCAGCTTCTATTTATGAAACGATGGCGCAACTGGCCGGGCAAAAAGGAGCAAAAGTAGTAGTAGATGCGACGGGTGATGTTTTAATGAACGTTCTTCCGCATCGTCCATTCCTTATTAAGCCAAATCACCATGAACTTGGAGAATTATTTGGCGTGACGATTGACACCGTAGAAGAAGCGATTCCGTACGGCAAGCGTCTTGTTGAAATGGGCGCACAAAACGTCATTGTCTCTCTTGCTGGAGAAGGGGCGCTTTTATTCAGTGAAGAAACATCATTGTATGCCAATGTCCCGAAAGGAACGGTTAAAAATTCCGTTGGAGCAGGCGATTCAGTCGTTGGAGGATTTTTAAGTTCATACGTGAAAACAGATGATGTAAAAGAGTCCTTTAAATACGGAGTAGCATCAGGAAGTGCAACCGCATTTTCGCTTGAATTATGTACAAAAGAAGAGGTACAGCAACTGCTTCCAGAAATTCAGTTGACGGAAGTATAAGGAGGAGAAACCGTGAGAATTACAGACCTTTTAAAGAAAGAAACGATTATTTTAAATTTAGCGTCTTCTTCAAAAGAAGCGGTTATTGATGAACTTGTCGATCAATTAAACGGAGCAGGCAAGCTCGCTGATCGAGAAGAGTTTAAAAAAGCGATTTTAGCACGTGAAGCACAAAGCACGACGGGAATTGGCGAAGGAATCGCAATTCCACATGCGAAAACGAAAGCAGTTCAAGCACCAGCCCTTGCTTTTGGACGTTCAAAAGCAGGTGTTGATTATGAATCATTAGACGGACAGCCAAGTCATCTATTTTTCATGATTGCAGCCCCAGAAGGAGCGAACAATGCCCATCTTGAAACATTGTCCCGTCTTTCTACCTTATTAATGGACCCATCTTTTAGACAGCAGTTAATGGAAGCGGCGACAGAAGAAGATGTGTTAGCATTAATCGACAGCCAAGACAAAGGGGACGAAGAAGGGGAAGAACAAGCTTCCACACAACCGAGCGCAAAAGGGAAAATACTAGCTGTTACAGCATGTCCGACAGGCATTGCACACACATATATGGCGGCAGATGCCTTAAAGGCGAAAGCGAAAGAAATGGGCGTCGACCTTAAAGTTGAAACGAACGGATCAACAGGTGTGAAAAATGCTTTAACGGAGGAAGAAATTGGAAGCGCTGTCGCAATCATCGTAGCAGCTGATAAGCAAGTGGAAATGGAGCGCTTTAAAGGAAAGCATGTTATTCAAGTTCCAGTTGCAGACGGCATTCGTAAATCCGAAGAGCTGATTAATCGTGCATTGCAGCAAGATGCCCCAGTATACCAAGGATCAGGAACAGGCAGTTCGTCTGCTGGTCAAGAAAAAGAAAAACGTACAGGCTTCTACAAACATTTAATGAGTGGGGTTTCAAACATGCTTCCGTTCGTTGTCGGCGGGGGGATTTTAATTGCCATTTCCTTCATGTTCGGCATTAAAGCCTTCGATCCAAATGATCCATCTTATCATCCAATTGCTGAAGCATTAATGACCATTGGTGGCGGTAATGCATTTGGATTAATGATTCCCGTTCTTGCAGGATTTATTGCGATGAGTATTGCTGATCGTCCAGGATTTGCGCCAGGTATGGTTGGCGGATTTATGGCAGCAACAGGTGGAGCAGGATTTTTAGGCGGATTAATTGCCGGTTTCCTTGCCGGTTACCTTGTTCTTGGATTGAAAAAAGTGTTTAACGGTCTTCCACAGTCATTTGAAGGCATTAAGCCGGTTCTTCTTTATCCGTTATTTGGGATTTTGCTAACAGGTTTAATCATGATGTTTGTCGTTATTGACCCGGTCAAAGCGTTAAATGAAGGATTAACAGCATGGTTAAAAGGAATGGGTACAGGAAACTTAGTATTATTAGGATTAATTCTTGGTGGAATGATGGCAGTCGACATGGGAGGTCCGATTAATAAAGCGGCCTTTACATTCGGGATTGCGATGATTGATGCAGGTAACTTTGCACCACATGCGGCGATTATGGCCGGTGGTATGGTTCCTCCGTTAGGGTTAGCGATTGCCACAACATTGTTTAAAAATAAATTTACAAAAGCAGAAAAAGAAGCAGGAAAAACTTGCTACATTATGGGAGCTTCATTCATTACAGAAGGTGCGATTCCGTTTGCAGCGGCAGACCCAGGACGTGTTATTCCATCAATCGTTATTGGTTCAGCTGTAGCGGGTGCATTAACGATGGTATTTGGCATCGGTCTTCCAGCTCCGCACGGCGGATTGTTTGTTGTTCCAGTTGTAGATGGAAACCCTCTTCTCTACATTTTAGCAATCTTAATTGGGTCCATTATCACAGCCCTTTTAGTTGGGTTCATGAAGAAGTCAGTAAATGAGTAAATAAAAAAGCGTGACCATGCAGGAGTGTGAGCTCTATCGTGGGAATGAAATATATGTTGAAAGCCAGTTGTCGGTGCGATCTTGACAGCTGGCTTTTTTTGTTTTTTCTAGGATTATTACTTATTTTGAGGCTTAGGTCCTCAATCCTATTAAAAATTTCTTCTTTCAATGAAAACTAGGTATATTTCATTAAAATTTCACCAAACTAGATTATTCTATTCGAGCAATCGGTGATAAAACATGGGCATGACACGCTTGGGCATAAAAAGGGAGATTTGCTTATTCAGTTAGTAGCCGGGCGCTTAGCGGCATGTGTTGGAGAAATGGGCATCGTGTCCCGTCAAGGGGGCGATGAGTTTACAATTCTTTTTCTTGTGGTTGCAGAAGAAGTCGAGACAAAAAATCATGCACATCTTCTCAAGCAGGAAAATTGCCATGAAGCACAAGGGTATTACTACAGCCGGCCATTAAAACAAACTGATTTTCTTCAGTTTCTTACTAATTCAAGCTCTTTAAAGCCGGTTTTCTTAATGGAAGCAAAAAGGATGACACTTTCTTATATTCAACTAGTAAATCATTTAAGGTAAGGAGAAGGACCAATGGTTTTAATGATTCGACACAAATTATTGTTAAGTTTTTGTTCCATGTTATTAATGATGGGCTTTCTTGGCTGGCAATCTTCCAGCATTTTTAAAGATTTTAATCAAGAGATTCAGCAAGTGACGGATGATCACCTTCCATCTATACAAACGGTCTTGCTAATGAAAGATTTAGTCTCACAGACGGACGTATTATCAATCCGAATTAATGAGCTAACAGTCGACGAAGAAAGAATGCAAGAATGGACCGATGAACTTCAGAACAGCTATGAATTGCTTGATACATTGTTAAACGACTATGAAGCATTGCTGTCGACAGAAGAGGAGAAACAACTATTTGAACAATTACAAACGGCGATCATCGAATATCGAAGCATTCAAAATGAAATTTCTGACTTTAAAGCAAATAATGATTCAGGCGATATCGGAGAGCTAGGAGCCCGATTGAATGATCAGGCTACTATCATTGAAGACCATGTAATCAATTTATCTCAGCTTAACGAAACTTATGCCGATACAAGTGCTGAAGCCATTGACCATATGTATAAAGAAAAGAGTTTGGAAATGGTCATCGTTATTTCTGTCTTTGCTCTTTTAAGTATAGGGCTTGCGCTTTTCATGACGAGAGTGATTTCAAGACAAATTCAATCCGTGTCGCATTCTTTACAAAGATTAGCTGACGGCGATTTAACGGTAGAAAAAGTAAAAGTGAAAAAGAAAGATGAAGTAGGTATGCTGATTCAATCTTTAAACATTGTGGTGGATAATTTAAAGACGACTTTAACGCAAGTACAGGAAGCGTCCGAGCACGTATCTTCTGCTTCAGAAGAACTAACGGCAAGTTCAGAGCAAAGTGTAGCAGCGATTGATCAAGTGGCCCAGCTTTCACAGGAATCGGCAGATGGAGCTGAAAAGCAGCTTCAATACATCGAGAGCATAGATGGCTCGATTCACGAGATGTCTTCGGCCATTGACCATATTAATTCAAACAGTACCGTAATGACTGCTTTGTCAGAGGACGCACTTCAAGTGACAAAAACAGGATATGGACAAACGGTACAAGTCGTAAATCAAATGAAGACGATTAACGGATCTGTGGAAGAAACCTCTTCTATTATGAAGCGATTAGGGAAACAGTCTGCAGAGATTAGTGATATTATCGAAATGATTACAACGATAACCGAGCAAACGAATTTACTGGCTCTCAATGCAGCGATTGAAGCAGCAAGAGCGGGGGAACAGGGGAAAGGTTTTGCTGTAGTGGCTGATGAGGTACGCAAGCTGGCGAATGAATCGAAAACCTCTTCTGAACAAATTAGCCAAATGATTCGAAGCATTCAGCATGGAATTGGTGAAGCCGAGGCGTCCATTTTAGCGAGTACGGAGAGGGTAGCAGAAGGGTTAGTTTATACAGATAAAGTGAATCAATCTTTTAAACAAATTGAAGCATCCATTGCGAATGTTTCTGATGAAGTTCAGCAAGCTGCGGCATCCATTGCGCAAATCCATACAAGCAGTAACCGGATCGTCGAGGGAATGGGTACTGTAAAAGAAATGGCAGAAAGAGCGGTCTATTTCAGCCGTGAAAGCTCATCAGCTACTCAAGAGCAAACGGCAGCATCAGAAGAAATTTCCGCTTCTGCTAGCTCATTAGCCGAATTAGCCGGACAATTGCAGCAAACGTTAGGGAAATTTAAAGTAAGATAAAATGTTCTTCCGTTGACTAAGGAATACCATCATTTTCTGAAATGTTAGGAGTTAGTGGGCATCTTAAAAGGTTAGCAATCTATGCCGTCTTTTAGGATGCCCTCTTTGTAAAAATTAAGAAATAGAAAGGATTCAATGCTATATAGATGGAGCTTTAATATCCCTTTTCAATGAAGTTAAGGACTACCCAAAGTGTGATTGGTTTAAAATGGAGAATAGAAACTTGCATAAGTCGAAACTTTTTGTCGTGGTTATTCGTATTCATACATAGAGGGTATAAAGGTAATATGAGTTAAAGAAAGGACTATTCCATAATGAAAATAATCCGAAACTTGTTTTTATTGATGTTCAGCGGCTTTATCGGTTTCGTTTCCATTCCTATTTCCTTCTTTTTGTTGAATATTTCGTTTGTTCAATCTGTTCTAATTGGTATCGGTATTCCAACCGTCACAGTTTTTGGGATGATGGCACGTGTTTTATGGAAACGCATGACCAATGTTGATCCATATCGGGAAGAACTGGCGTATGTGAAGCATCAAGTAAAAGAAGCAAATAAAAAAGCGGCGGCCATTGGGGCATGCCGGTATAAAACGCCTTCCTTGACAGCATGGGTAAAAATTACGAAACTTCATAAGGTCGCAAAAGGAATCATTAAAGTTGTGGAAGAAGAACCAGCACGATACAACGACGTACAAGCCTTTTTTACACAACAGCTGCCAGCAGCGGTAACGCTTGTCGAGCGGTATACCTTTTTATTAAAGCAACCTGTCAGAAGCATTGAATTGACCGAAGCGCTCCGGGAAGCGGAACGATTGATGGATGATATGACAGAAGCTCATCAGCAAACATTGCTCCACGGTTTATCAAACGATGTAATGACCTTAGAGATTGAGGGGGAAATGTTCAAGCAGTCTTTTGATCAATCATCAGCGGATGCTTCGGATACTTCTCAGCACATAAAGTAAAAGGTGGATGAAAGGGAGAGAGACAGATGAATGAATCCAAAAAAGATTATTTAGATGAATTGCTTGTTGATCCTTTTGCTGGTACACCACAGCCGGTCATAGCGGAAGAGAAAGCGCCGAAAGCAAGGTCAACATGGGAGGTCCTGGACCCAGAGTATCAAGAAAAAGCCCGAAAAGTGGCGGAACAAATCGATTATAAAAATCAGCAGGCGATTTTACAATACGGGGTCGCTGCGCAATCGGAGCTTTCGCAGTTTTCACATTCCGTTTTAAACCATATTCAAAAAAAGGACACAGGTCCGATTGGTGATGCGATTTCAGAACTTATGCACAAAATTAATCAAGTTAACCCGGAAGATTTTACGAAACAGCGCAAAGGGATTGTCGGTCGTTTATTTTCATCCTTATCGAAGCCGATGCAAGGAATGTTTTCGAAGTACCAAAGTATTAATGTGGAAATTGACAAAATTGCCGATAAGCTCGAAGGCGCTCGACAAACGTTAATGCGTGACTTAATAATGCTTGATAAGTTATTTGAAAAAAACAAGCAATTTTACGATGCGCTCAATATTTACATTGCAGCGGCTGAATACAAATTAGAGTCACTGCAAAATGAAACGTTACCTGCTTTGCAGCAAAAGGCTTCCGATACGAATGATTATTTGGCCATTCAAGAAGTGAATGACATTAACCATTTCATTACCCGTCTTGAAAAGCGTGTGCATGATTTACAGTTGAGCCGTCAAATTGCAGTCCAAAGCGCGCCGCAAATCCGTCTTATTCAAGAGGTAAACCAAACGCTCGTTGAAAAAGTACAAAGTTCCATTTTAACAGCGATTCCTTTATGGAAAAACCAAGTAGTCATTGCTTTGACCTTACTTCGCCAGAAAAAAACGATGGAAGCACAGCGCCAAGTGTCGAAAACGACGAATGAACTGTTAACGAGAAACTCGGAACTGCTGAAACAAAATACGATTGATGTAGCGAAAGAAAATGAACGAGGCATTGTTGATATTGAAACGCTGAAGCGCACGCAAGAAAATTTATTGAGCACGCTTGAAGAAGTACTTCAAATTCAGCAGGATGGACGCATGAAACGTCAGGAAGCGGAGCGGGAGCTTGTTGTGATGGAGCAAGACTTAAAAACAAGGTTGCTTAATATGAATCCGCGCAGCTAAAACAATGAATGAAAAACTCCCCTTAAAGCAAGCATTATATATGAAAGAGTGCCTGAATGCGGTTACAATGGAAAGGGGAGGGATAATTGATGAATAACGTTATTGAAACATTATTGAACCATCGATCTATTCGAAAGTATGAAGATAAGCCTTTGACGGATGAGGAAATCCGCACGCTTGTCGAGTCTGCACAGGCTGCTTCTACTTCGAGCTACATTCAGGCATATTCCATCATCGGTGTGAAGGATAAGGAAAAGAAGAGGAAACTTGCTGAACTTGCAGGAAATCAACCATATGTGGAAACGAACGGACATTTGTTCATTTTTTGTGCCGATTTCTTTCGTCATGAAGTGTTGGCCAACATGGAAGGAAAAGAGATTACGGATTCCATTGAAAGTACAGAAAAATTCATGGTGGCGGTCATCGATGCCGCACTTGCTGCTCAAAATGCAGCCGTAGCGGCAGAATCAATGGGGCTTGGCATTTGCTACATCGGGGGGGTGCGAAACCACCTTGAAGAAGTGTCAAAGCTTTTACATATTCCAAAGCGTGTTGTTCCGCTGTTTGGCATGACGGTGGGCCACCCTTTACATGAATCAAGCAAAAAGCCACGCCTGCCGTTTCAGCATGTGTACCACGAGGAAACATACAACCAAAACGAAGAGGAATTACAGCAACAGCTTCATGAGTATAATGATAAGATTCAAGCCTACTATACGGAACGAACTGGCGGCAAGCGAAGCGACACATGGACAGGGCAAATGGCAAGTATGCTTTCAAACCCGACAAGAATGTACATGAAGGAATTCATTGAAAAGCAGGGCTTGAATAAAAAGTAAAGGAAAAAGGCGGAGACGGTAGGGTCCCGCTTTTTTTGTTTGTTAATGAAAGAAAGGAGGATGATGACTTAGAGATAAATGCCGTTTGCATATGTGCAGTTCTTTTCGTTTGTTAATCGAAGCAAAAAATACATCGTTGACCGATAAAATATGCTGACTTTCCAATTGCTTCATGAGCCAAGTTTCATCGAGTTGAAGCACGTCCAATACTTCTTCATAAATGACCCCTTCGACAATGACGGGAAACGCTACTTCTGCCTCTTGTGCTGGGGTATGTAAGTCTTCTACTTTTGCATTCGTTTTCTCTGGCTTCTTCAGAATGGAGAGCTTTCCATTTCCCTCAATAATCGCCAGCTGAACATCCCGTATATCAAACACATCTTTCTCTCGAAGCAATCCAAGAATGTTATCAATGGAGTATTGAATTTTCTTTAAGTTGTCTGAAAGAAACATCCCATTTTCCATTACCACAGTCGGTTCAAAGGTTACTATTTTTTCCACTTTTCGGTGCGCGATTTTACTTTTGGCGACCGTTTTTTGTAAAAAAGCAATAAGAATCATCGCCACAATTGTATGGATATGCTCAATTTTTGGATCGGCAATGTCAGCACCAACAACGGCTCCTAACGTGAGGATGGACAAAAAATCAAAAACGGGCAACTCTCCAATCGAACGCTTTCCCATATACAATGTTAAAAATAATAAGAGTGGCAAAATGGTAATGATTCTTCCCGCAACAAGAAGAAGGTCTTTGGCGAGATCCATTGTTTATTGGCCTCCTTTTCATACTTCTTTTAGTATCTGTCTAAAAAGAGGGAACTATGTTTCCTTTTGTTTCATGACATCAAACGGTGTCTCTGTTGCAAACTATAATTGTGTTGCCATTACCCTTAAAGGAGGCCGACAAATGACATCATTGCATAAATGGGTTTTAACAGCAGGAGCGGTTTCGATGCTTAGTTTGACTGGTTGTAACACGGATAATGCGGCAGATGAACGAACAGCGCTTAATGACAACATGCGTAATGTCACATATATCGGCGACGATGAACGTGTTGTGAATGAGAATAACCGATATACCACCGATGATAATGGAAGATACGGTGTCGACGGTTCACTACGTAATGTTCGTAATGTCGGAGGCGGCGGTGAGGGAATCAATAATCCGCTTCGAAATAACGGAGATGTCGACGGTCTTGTTAATCGACGTGATGAACCACTTATGAGTAAAGCTGATGAAGCTGCAGATAAAGTAGCTAGTTTACAAGGGGTAGAACGGGCGACCGTCATTGTGACAGACCGTAATGCGTATGTCGCTGCAGAGCTTGATGGGCAGCCAAATGCTGCGCTGACACGCCGAATGGAAAATGAAATTGCGGAGGCAGTGCGGCAAACCAATGGGAACATCCGAAATGTATATGTATCGACAAACCCTGATTTTATGGGGCGCATGGATGGTTACGCAAATGATATTGACACAGGAAGACCGGCTACTGGACTTTTTGATGAGTTTAACGAAGCAGTACGCCGTGTTTTTCCGAATGCAAGATAGGGTGTCTTAAAATGAATATTAGATAAGCTCCGCAAAATGGACCGTTACGAAAAACCAACAATGGGTTTCAGTAATCGGTCCATTTTGCATGAAACAGGAACATAACGATTTTCCAAAATGATTTCAACGTATGAAATACTTTTTAAGTATGATGAAATTTTTCAATGAATATCATTGACTAAAGGAAAAGATTGGATTTTAATGAGGGTATTGTGAGAAATGAACAGAGTAGTTGGAGAGCAGGCACTAAAATTTTCAAACATATATGAGAGGAAGTGGTAAAAGTGAAAATTAATGAACACTCTACGCTTGAAGGAACGGGTAACACTGCCGCGAATCATTCAAGTGTAGAGTGTGTTTTCATTCAGCGATAAAAGCAGTTTCAGCGTTTTGATTTGTTAAATAGTTGGCAATTGTTTCAAAACAGTTGTCCCGGTAAAAGCTGTGCAGGTCGTCATTATTTCGCATGAGCCATTGAATAAGCGAGCCGTCAATTAATGCACGAATCGCATACGCTGCTTTGTCTACATCCACATCTGCGAAAATGCCTTCCTTCTGACCAAGTTCAATAATTTCCCTGCCTAATGACCAGCAGTTTTCGTAAAATTGATCGTTAATTTTTCGGAATTGTTCATTGTGGGTCGCTTGAGCTAAAAATTCAAGGTAGACACGATAAAATTTTCGATTATCAGCCGGACTTGTAAAGACGGCATGAACATAGGCGCGAAGTTTATGAAGCGCCGTTTCTTCTTTACTGATGGCTGCATATTCATTTTTATAGATTTTTTCGGTTATCCACGCAAGCAGGTGGCAAAAAACATCTTCTTTATTATCAAAATAATAGCTTGTCACGCCTTTGCTTACATCTGCATAGTCGGCAATATCTTGAAGGGTTACGTTATGAAAACCTTTTTCCGATACCGCTTGAAAGGCCGCACGCAACACTTGTTTTCGTCGCTCTTCCGCTTTAGAGCTCATGATTATCACCAATCCTTTTACGTCTATTATACATAAAAAAACTGACCAGATAAAATAAAAAAATCTTTCACCGATGGAAGTTTCCTTAATTGGGTGGCAACATGTAAAATAAAAAATAATGACCAGTCAAAATTTTTATTGACTTACATTTAATGCCCGAATATAATTCAATTATAAATATTCTAAATATTTAAAAATAATCCTTCTTCATGATGAAAAATGGAATGAGAAAAGAGGTGTAAATATGAACGAGCAAGAGCTTAACGTTTTATTACAGCCCGTTCAATCAATCGCTATTGTTGGGGCAAACTACCGGTTTGCCTGCCAAGTTATGCTGGACAATTTGAAACAATTTGCCTTTCACGGTGATATTTTTCTAGTGAATCCGAAGTATGAGCAATTAAATGGCATGAAGTGCTACAACACACTGTTGGAGATTGAAAAGCCGGTTGATGCTGTAGTTGGCGTTGTGAATCCGCAGTTAATGCTAGATGTCGTCCGAAATGCAGGAAAAATTGGCGCAAAAATTGTCATTATTCCAGGGGGCGGCTATGGGGAAAGTGGTCCAGAAGGGAAAGAAATTCAAGATGCCATTTTGGAAGAAGCAGCGAAAACAGGCATTAGAATTGTCGGACCAAACTGCATGGGGTATGTAAATATGCACAATTCCTTCACCCCATACATTGGCACACTACATCGACCGATGCGCCTGCTTCGGAAAGGGTCCGTTTCCATTGTATCGCAGAGCGGTTCGGTCATCGATGCTTTTCTTGCTTCTCGTCTTGGCTTAAGCCGAATTTATTCTACTGGAAACGAAGCAGATTTAAAAATGGGGGATTATATTAAAATATTAGCAAAAGATCCGGCAACATCCGTGATTGTACTGTATATTGAAGGGATTCGCGATCAAGAACATTTTTTGAAAGCGCTTCAAGTTTGTAGGGAGTACCGCAAGCCAGTGATTGCGCTAAAGGTCGGTAAAACAGAAAAGTCATCGGCAATGGCACATGCTCATTCCGGAGCGCTTGCAGGGAACTATACGATTGAAAAACTTGTGTTGGAAGAGCATGGCGTCATTTTCGTCAATGATCTTGATGAAGCGGCAGCGGCGGCTCAAATGCTTTCATATCCATACCTCCCAAAACAGCACACATTAGCTGCCATGACAGTATCAGGCGGACAGGCTAGTTTACTGCTTGACCTAGCAGAAGAAGCGGGTGTTGAGTTAGCAGAGTTATCAGCGGTCACCAAGCAGGAACTGCAGGCGGTTCTTCCAGAGCTTGCGCCGTTCTCTAATCCAATGGATGCTTGGGGGAAAAGCAAAAAAGAATTTTCAGAAGTTTCTAAAATATGTTTAGAACAGTTTGTGAAAGACCCGAATATTGGAATTGTGTCTGTTGCGATTGATGCACCAATTGGTCAAGGTGACCATGAGTTTGATTTTACAGGCACACCGGCCAAAAATCTTGCTGAATTAAGGAAACAGACGAACAAACCGCTTTTATATTTAACACATATCCAAACCGATTTTGATCCGCGCGTCCTCACGATTTTGGATGAAGCGGGAATTCCAGCGATACAAGGTACACGCAATGCATTAGCAGCATGCCGAGCGTTGTTTCAATACACGGAATTTTTGGCGAAGAAGGATGAAACACCAATTTATCCGATTAATGATGCGACTTTTCATACACCACCTATCCTGCTTCATGACGAAGAGGGGAGAGAACTTTTGGAAGAGAACGGATTTATGTCACCGCCTGAAAAAGCAGTGGATAGCTTGGAGGAAGCGATTGCTTTTTCAGAAAGCATCGGTTATCCAGTCGTATTAAAGGCCCAAGGGCTTGCTCATAAGTCAGATGTCGGTGGTGTGGCATTAAACCTTCAAAATGCAAAAGAGTTGGAAGCGGCTTGGAATGAAATGGCTCATTTGCAATCACCGCATTATCTTGTGCAGGCGATGATTCATGAAGGCTTTGAAACCATTCTTTCTTATAAAACCGATCCCCGCTACGGTCCAATTGTTCTCTTTGGATTAGGAGGAATCTATACGGAGTTGCTGAAAGACGTCGTGCTGGCTGTCCCGCCCATTACAACAGAAAAGGCGAGAAAAATGGTTGAAAGCATCCACGCTTTATGGAAACATGTGAACGGATATCGCGGCAAGCCTCCGCTTGATTTGAACACGTTAATTGATGCCATTGTAAAAATGGGGGATATGGCAGAAAAGCATTATGAAGACATTGTTGAATTTGAAATTAACCCACTCTACGTTCGTCCACAAGGAAAAGGAGTCGTTGCTCTTGATGTGCTCGCATCCGTGCAGAAACGCAAGACACTTGAAAAAGGAATGCTGATTAGCTAAGCTTATAGATGCTGGGATTTTATTTTAATCAATAAAGAAATGGAGTGAAGGAGAAATGGAAATGACGACAGTGAAAGAATTTAAAAATATTCAATTAAAGGTGGAAAATCGTGTTGCCTACATTTCGATTAATAACCCGCCGGCTAATGCGATGAGCTCAGAGACGGTAAATGGTTTATCGGAATGCATTGATTATGCAGCGAATACACCAGAAATTAAGGCCATTGTTCTGACAGGTGAAGGAAAGTTTTTTGTAGCAGGTGCTGATATTAAAGAATTCGTACCAGCATTTGATAGTGAAGAAAAAGGGAAAGCTCTTTCTGTGAATGCACAAGCTGTTTTCAATAAAATTGAGCAACTGACAAAGCCGGTCATTGCGGTGATTAACGGTGCATGCTTAGGCGGAGGACTGGAGTTGGCGATGTGCTGCCATATGCGTATTGCGGCAGATGAAGCCAAGCTTGGACAGCCAGAACTAAATTTAGGGCTTATTCCTGGATTTGGCGGTACACAACGGTTAGCTCGTTTAACAAATAAGGCGAAGTCGCTCGAATTAATTCTGACCGGTCAATTTATTGATGGAAAAGAGGCAGAACGTATTGGACTAGTTAATAAATCGGTGCCTCTTGCGGAACTAATGGACGAAGCGAAAAAGCTTGCTGAAGCGATTGCTCTTAATAAAAGTCAGCCATCTGTTGCTGCAACAATTGAGGCAGTCAATAAAGGAATGGAGACAACGCTTGAAGAAGGTTTAGCAATAGAAGCAGACCTTTGGGCAAAGCTGTTTATAACGGAAGACATGAAAGAAGGAGTTAATGCTTTTATTGAAAAGCGAAAAGCGGTCTTTAAAGATCAGTAATGAGAAACATGCGGCTTCATCTTTTGAAGCCGCAGTCGTTCTTTTTGAAAAACAAGTAAGGCGGTGATGAGGATGCTTACGAAAGTAAGTGTTGTAACGGAATCTCAGAATGGGATTGGCTGGATTAAGCTTAACCGGCCACAAGCATTAAATTCCTTAAATGCAGAGATGGTCGAAGCGATGTATCAGCAACTGCAAGAATGGAAGGACGATGAGCAAATTGCGCTTGTCTGTATATATGGTGAAGGGGAAAAAGGGCTATGTGCTGGCGGTGATATGCGCGCATTTTATGATTTAAAAGAAAATGGGGCAAAAGCATATGCGCACCAGTTTTTTTCAACGGAGTACCCGATGGATTATGAGATTCATCACTATCCAAAGCCAGTTGTCGTATATATGAACGGCATTGTTATGGGCGGTGGAGTCGGCCTGTCGATTGGTGCGTCTCATCGTCTTGTGACAGAAACGACGAAGTGGGCCATGCCTGAAATGAACATTGGCTTCTTCCCAGATGTTGGAGCGAGCTACTTTTTAAATCAAATGCCTGGCTATCTTGGCTATTATCTTGCCTTAACCGCATCTGTCATTAAAGCGGAAGATGTATTGTATGCTCGTGCAGCGGATTATTATATAGAAACTAAAGACTGGAGTGCGATTAAACAAGCGTTAGAAGAAAAAATATGGTTGTTGGATTCAGCAAAACAAGAGCTTGATGCACTCTTACAACCGTTTAGTACACCGTCTATATCACCATCTCTTCGCCATGACCAGATTGATCAGCATTTTCAATTTCATACAATTGAGGCGATTGTAGCATCGCTTGAAGAAGCGGCGAAACAAGGGGATAAATGGGCAGAGCAAACATTGGCGGTCATGTTGTCTAAATCGCCGACATCGCTAAAAGTGACGCTTCGCCAACTGCAGAAAGGAAAGCAGAAATCGTTGCAAGAATGTTTTGATATGGAAATGAACTTGGCGATGAATTTTATGGAATGTCATGACTTTTATGAAGGGGTCCGCTCAGTTCTTGTTGATAAAGACCGCTCTCCAAAATGGAGCCCATCCTCACTTGAAGAGGTGACAGACGAGCAAGTTGCTGCCTTTTTTCAAGATAAACAGTAAGAATGAAGAACTAAACATGAGGGCATGAAAAGCCCTTGTTGTTTAGTTATTGATGGCTGGATACGCTTCATGTGATGTATTTTGGAAACGCTTACTTAAAAGAGGGGTGGAAAAGAAATCGTGTTAAAGAAAAATGTTGTATTTAATGTGTCTCTCGTCATTAGTTTAATTTTTATTGCATTCGGTATTCTTTCTCCTGAACGTCTAGGCACAACGGCGAACCTTCTTTTAGAGAAAATTGCAGAATATATGGGGTGGTATTACTTAACAGCCGTCTTTTTTTTCCTTTTCGTTTGTGTTTATGCGGCCTTTTCTAAATATGGACACATTCGTTTAGGAAAAGATCATGATCGCCCGAAATATAGCACCGCTTCTTGGATTGCAATGCTGTATAGTGCGGGAATCGCCATTAGTATTTTATTTTGGGGAGTAGCAGAGCCTGTTTATACGTACATATCACCTCCGTATGGGGAAGGAAGTACACCGGAAGCAGCGGAAACAGCAATGAAGTATTCGTTCTTTCATTGGGGGTTTCATTTGTGGGGCACCTATGCTGTTGCCGGGCTCATTTTAGCTTATTTTCAATATCGAAAAAATAAATCGGCTTTGTTAAGCGCTACACTTTATCCGCTGCTGGGGGAACGTGTAAACGGACCGATTGGAAAAACGGTTGATATTATGACGATTTTAGCATCGGTCTTTGGAGTGACAACCTCATTAGGCTTAGGGACAATCCAAATTAACGGAGGTCTTCATTCTCTTTGGGGTGTGCCAAATACTACTCCAGTGCAAATTACGATTGTCGTAATATTGACGGTTTTGTTTTTAATATCCGCTTGCTCTGGATTGGACCGAGGGATTAAATATTTATCAAACATTAACATCATATTAGCGTTAACGATTATGACAATGCTGTTTGTACTCGGTCCGACTGCCCACATCTTTAGAACTTTCATCGGGACAACCGGTCATTACTTAAATGATTTTCTACTATTAAGCTTCCGTTTAGAAGCATTCCGTGATAATTCATGGATTTCAGGCTGGACAATTTTTTACTGGGGGTGGCTCATCGCGTGGGCTCCGTTTGTCGGTTTATTTATTGCACGTATTTCCCAAGGAAGAACGATTAAAGAATTCATTATTGGCGCACTCGTTGTCCCGTCTGTCGGTACGTTATTTTGGTTTTCCGTCTTTGGCGGCTCCGCCCTGCACGTTATTCAAAATCTAGGTGGAACGGCGTTAGCTGATGCCGTTACATCTGATATTGCCTCTGCTTTGTTTGCTTTTTATGAATATTTTCCACTTAGTTCTGTAATTAGCATTATGACCGTTATTTTATTGTTCACATTTTTCATTACATCTGCCGATTCAGCCACATTCGTATTAGGAATGTTTAGTGAACAAGGCAATTTAAATCCTTCGAATAAAACAAAAATTATTTGGGGGGTCATTATGTCTACTGTTGCCATCGTGCTATTAGTGAGCGGCGGATTAAAACCGCTCCAATCTGTCTCGGTTGCCGTAGCTCTGCCATTTTCCATCGTCATGGTTATGATGTGTTTGGCGTTCTTTAAAGAGCTCAAAAAAGAGGTTCATGAAGCTAGTGAAGTAGAAGAAGAAATCAATTTGCCAATCCCAAAAACAAAAAGCATTTAATAGGAGAGTGAAGAAGAAATGGAAAAAATGGTTGGAATGTATGAAACAATTATGTATGAAGTACAAAACGAGGTTGCGATTATTACGTTGAACCGTCCTAAAGTGAATGCGGTAAATGAGCAAATGACAAACGATGTATGGAATGCGCTTGATCGTGCGGAAAAAGATGCTTCTGTCAAAGCTGTTATTTTAACGGGAGCCAATCATGTGTTTTCAGCAGGAGGCGATTTGAAAGAAGCGTTTGATCTTCCAACGCCCATTGGAAAAGAGCCGTCAGAGGTGTATCGTGCGCAACTTGAAACGTTTTATCGGGTTGCTTTGAAGTTGTGGGATTTGAAAAAACCGGTTATTGCGGCGGTTGATGGCTATGCGTTAGGGGTGGCTGCGGATTGGGTATTTTCCGCCGACGTTGCGATTGCCTCGGATCGCGCAAGCATTGGGGAGCCTGAGATTCGTTTCGGTGCTGCCCCGGCTGCTTTAATGATGCCATGGGTGGTAGGGATGAGAAAGGCGAAGGAGTTATTGTATACAGGTGATTCTGTCGATGCAGAAGAAGGGTATCGCCTCGGTATTTTTAACCGTGTCGTTCCGACCAAGCAATTAATGAATGAAGCAATGAAGATGGCTGAAAAAATGTGCCAAATCCCACCATCTGCCTTAAAAATTACAAAAATGACGGTTAACAAAACATATGAACTAATGAATTTGAAGCAAGCGCTTGACTATAATATTGAAACAGCTATCTCGATGTTCTTTTTAAATCAGGAGCAAGAGATTGCTGAAGCAGGAAGGGTATTGAGGGAGGAAGGATTAAGCGCTTTTTTGAAAGGTTCGAAATAAACTTTTCCTACGATGGCTTTCATGTTCATAACGGTTAAAAAGTTTCCGTTCGCACAACATAAAGAAAGCTACCACCAGCGAAGTCCTTGCTTCTGCTGATGGGAAGTATTTGTGTAAGGGAGCTGTTACAGTGAATAAAAAAGATAGATTGAAAGCTGGTAACAAAAATGAACAAAGCGCGTTCATTCATGATGAAAAGATGACGTGCAACGATGAATTATTTCAAAAAGAGCTGCGAGCCATTGTTGAGGATGGTACAAAACATGATTAAGTCAAAGTTTCTCCAGTAAGCTCTAAACATTTTGAGAAATAGTTATGTTTCTGTTTTGCGGAGATGGTCTGAAAAGAGTGGTTTTCACCTTTTCAGACCATCTCCTTTTCTCATTGTGTATGGGTACCGCTTCCTTCAGAATCAATCATTATTTCTTGCGGCAGTTCATGAGAGGCTCGCGGAACTGTACGTGGGATGTATTCAACCGTGTCAGAGGAATGAATCGTCACGACAACTCTTCCTGCATATGATTTCGCACGGATGAGAATTGGTTGATTATAGTTGTTTTCAAAACGAAAATCAGGTCCATACCAACTGACAGTCGCATCACGGCCTGGAGGAACGTACGGGACGCGCCGACTGTGGGAATAGCGCTGTACAATTTTGACTCCTGCATTGTCGACCGCATTAAACAACGTTGAGGATACTTGGCAAATTCCGCCCCCAACTCCTTCGGACAATTCTCCGCGCACAATGATTGGCGCGCGCATATACCCTTTTTCCTCGGTTCTTTTGCCCACAACCTCATTGAAGGAAAACGCCTCGCCTGGAAATACAACATGGTTGTTAATGGCTTCGGCAGCAAGTGAAATATTATGTGACCGTGTGGCATTGTAGCCGTTAAAATATGTCACATACTCACCAATCTGCTTCGTTTTTATATGTGCAAGCAATTCACTGTCCACTTTCGGATAAAGGGGAATGACGGGCACTTCCATTTTTGCTTGTTTTCCACTAAAAAAGGCCTGATAAAACTGCTCTTGAAATTTTTGTTGATGGAGCTTATATCCAGTTTGGCTGGGCAAAATATTTCCGTTATTGTCAATGCTTGCATTAACCGGCTGTTTATAAAGTGCCTGGTTAAGCTCGTCTGTTAATTGTTCGTATTTTCTTTCATCCATAATAGGTGTACCAGCTAACAGGATTGTATAATCCATGCGGTCAACAGTGGCAATGGCTTCATTTTGCCTTGTAAGGATAATTTTTTCTGACATTTGCACATGTTGTGCGAATAATAGGCCAACAATCCAAAACATTTTTATCACAGGACACATACCTCCACTTCTTTATTATGACTGAAAAGACGGTACTTCATGTGCATGGTTAATGACGGTTGCGGCGGGCAAACTAGAGGTGACAGAAAACATAGATCGATGGAGGAGTTTATGATTGGATATAGGAAGAGGTTGCGCTCGTTCGGCTGCTTGTTAATCATTATGTTTCTCGTAATGTCAGTCCATGAAAAGGGGGTAAATGGCGCCGGCAGTTCTACAAATTTGGAACGTCAAATCAATGAAATACTGGCAGATGAACGATTAAACGGGGCAATTAGTGCGGTCAGTATTCGCGATGCACAAAGCGGGGAGATTCTTTTTAGCCGATTCGGAGATATGCGTCTCACCGTTGCTTCAAGCATGAAACTGTTGACAGGTGCGGTGGCTCTTCACGTGTTAGGGCCCGAATATACGTTTCAAACAGAACTGCTGACAGATGGTCAAGTGAAGGGACATACACTTCGCGGAAATCTGTACATAAAAGGAAAAGGAGACCCGACTTTGACGCCACAAGATTTCAATGAGTTGGCGAAAGAACTGAGGCAGCTTGGCATACATAAAATAGCTGGGAATGTCGTGAGTGACGACACGTGGTATGATGACGAGAGATGGTCCGAAGATATGATGGTAACCGATGAGTCTTATTATTACGGGGCAGCTATTTCAGCGTTAACGGCTTCTCCGGACGAGGATTATGACGCTGGAAGTGTAATGGTCGATGTTGCGCCGACTAAACAAGGAAAACCGGCAATGGTTACCCTCCATCCTAAAACAGATGCCGTAACCATTGTGAACGAAACCGTGACCGGCGAAAAAGAAGCGGCAAAGGCCCTTCATCTGACACGCAAACATGGGACAAATACGCTCTTAATTGAAGGAACGATACCACTGGAGGCAAAGCCGGAACGAGAGTGGATGGCTGTGGAAAATCCAACCGTTTATGCCCTTGATTTATTCCAGCAATCGTTAAGGAAAGAAGGAATTCAAGTAAAGGGGGAAGTGTTGCAAGGGGGAGAAATTCCAAAAAAGGCCACCATCTTATTCACAAAACAGTCCCCGCCGCTCTCTGCTATTTTCATTCCATATATGAAATTAAGCAATAATACGATTGCTGAAACACTTGTCAAAGAAATGGGAAAAGTCGTCTATGATGAAGGAAGCTGGGAAAAAGGGCTAAAGGTTATGAATGATAGTTTGCTTACGATAGGTGTCAATCCGGCTGTCATGAGGCTTCGTGACGGGTCGGGCATTTCTCATATCAGTACGGTGCCTGCGAATGAATTGTCTAAGCTGCTTGTTGAAGTACGGAAAGAGAAATGGTTTCCCGTCTTACTGCAATCACTTCCGGTCGCTGGTGCCAATGATCGACTAATCGGTGGAACGTTGCGGCACCGCATGAAAAAGACGGCAGCAGCAGGAAACGTGAGAGCGAAAACCGGAACGGTGACAGGCGCCTCTTCGCTTGCTGGTTATGTAACGACAAAAGGAGGGAAAGAAGTCGCTTTTGTCATAGTGTTCAATCACTTTTTAGGCAAAAATGTTAAAGAAATAGAAGATGAAATGGCTATTTTACTTGCTGAATATTTGTGAACTTTATGAAGGAAAGAAGATTTAAAAGAGAAGATGACACTCTTTTAGGTCTTTTTTCTTATAATAGAAAAAATAGTGAATTTTCAATAAAAATATTTTGAAAATTACCCAAAAGATGGTAGAATGTATTTTGGAAGCGGTTCCAAATATAAGTAGATTGGGAGTGGGGAAATGCAAAACGTAAGCGCAAAAGGAATGGAGTTAAGTCCGAGATTAGTAGAGTTTTTAAACGGTGTGAAAAAACTGTACATAAATGGAGAATGGGTTGACTCCATTTCAGGTAAAACGTTTGAAACTGTGAACCCTGCAACTGGTGAAAAGCTGGCAGATGTCGCCGAAGCCGGACCTGAAGATATCGATTTGGCCGTAAAAGCAGCAAGAGAAGCATTCGATCATGGACCATGGTCAAGAATGGGAACGGCAAAGAAAAGTCGTCTCATTTATAAACTAGCAGACTTAATGGAAGAGCATAAAGTAGAATTAGCACAGCTTGAAACATTGGATAATGGAAAGCCAATCCGTGAAACGTCTAATGCGGATGTCCCACTTGCGATTGAGCATTTCCGCTACTTTGCCGGCTGGTCGACAAAAATTGTCGGACAAACGATTCCGGTACAAGGCAATTATTTTAACTATACACGTCATGAAGCAGTCGGTGTTGTTGGACAAATTATTCCGTGGAATTTCCCGCTGTTAATGGCGGCATGGAAGCTAGGTGCCGCATTGGCAACAGGCTGCACAGTTGTCTTAAAGCCGGCTGAGCAAACACCGCTATCGGCTTTATATTTAGCAAAATTAATGGAAGAAGCAGGTTTCCCGAAAGGCGTTATTAACGTCGTGCCAGGCTACGGAAAAACTGCAGGAGCGCCACTTGTCGATCACCCGCTTGTAGATAAAGTAGCGTTCACTGGTTCAACAGCTGTCGGAAAATATATTATGAGACAAGCAAGTGAATCGCTAAAGCGCGTCACATTGGAGCTTGGAGGTAAGTCGCCGAACATTATCTTGCCAGATGCCGACCTTTCAAAAGCAGTACCTGGAGCCTTAATGGGTATTATGTTCAATCAAGGGCAAGTGTGCTGCGCGGGAAGCCGCTTATATGTTCAAAAAAGCATGTATGACAATGTTGTCGCCGATTTAGTTTCCTTGACGAAAACGATTAATCAAGGAAACGGTTTGCATGAACATACGACGATGGGGCCGCTAATTTCTGCCGAACAGCAAAAACGCGTAAAAAATTATATCGATAAAGGGGTAGAAGAAGGAGCGGAAGTGTTAGCAGGTGGAACAATTCCGTACGATCAAGGTTATTTCGTATCTCCTACAGTATTCGCAGACGTCAATCACTCTATGACAATTGCAAAAGAAGAAATTTTCGGACCAGTTGTTGCAGCGATGCCGTTTGATGATTTAGACGATTTAGTGAAAAAAGCGAATGACTCAGACTACGGTTTGGCTGCCGGTGTGTGGACACAAGATATTAAAAAGGCACATTACTTAGCACATCGCATTAAAGCGGGAACAGTATGGGTGAACTGCTATAACGCATTTGACGCAGCTAGTCCGTTCGGCGGCTATAAGCAATCCGGTATTGGCCGTGAAATGGGAAGCTATGCGCTCGAAAACTATACAGAAGTGAAGAGCGTTTGGGTGAATATGGACTGATGGTTTCAATAAAATAGAGGATTTCAATAAAGGAAAAGGCGTGTATAATGAAACGTGCAGAGGCGTTTTATACACGCCTTTTCTCTTTAAAGCAAAATAATTCAATGAAAAAATGTTGGAAGTAAAATCGGGAGGATGTATGGATACGGTAAAAACGAATGGAATTACGGCCTCTTTTACAGCAGAAGAGCTCAAAATTTTACTGCATCAACTATGTGATGAGCAAAATGACTTTACTCACCAAGAGCTTATTTACTGGTGCGAAAAATATATCCTTCACTGTCAGGAATATATGCTAGACGAAAAAAAATGGCAGCAAAGCTTAATGGACGAGGCAGAACGAGAAGAAGCAAAAGCGTTTGCGGTTGTTCAAGACATAACGAGACAGTGGTATGCTTATATGATGCAACAATGCTCATCTAGCGACTTCGACGTAGAAAGCGTCCCTTATTTGGAGATGCCGCGCGGTTGGTTTGTGAAATGGCTCAATGATCTGTACTTTTCCCGCCTTGATGCGTAAAAAAAGCCTTATCTTTTCCTTCTTTTGAAGGGGGAGATGAGGCTTTTTTCTATTATTATCATCTTTTTTAACTGTCCAACGTTGCTCATTGCTCTGATTCCGCATTAACGAGCCTCGCCGGTGGAAGTTTTCTATATTAAATTTCCCATATGATGTCTTCGTTAAAAAAATAGTAGTTTATGTTATGTGATGTTACATGAAAAGTGATGAACTCTCAATATACGAGAAAATCGCATATATTTCCATCTTTTATTTAGTGATAATTAGATTAAATATTACAAGTGAAGGGGTGGTCGTTCATTTCATGGTAACTTATCGTATGCAGTTTGTTAGTTTTAATTAAAAAGGAGGCGATATGATGGAGGGAGTAAATGAAGCATATGAGTTGTTTTCAATAACGTCGATTGAAGCATTTTATTGGTGGTGTATTGCTTTTATGTTATTGATTCACGCTGGTTTTTTATCGTACGAGATAGGGGTTTCTCGAGTGAAAAATGTGTTGGCCTCTGCGATGAAAAACCTTATGACACTTGCCGTTGTTATTCCGACATTTTATTTCTTTGGGTGGTGGATTTATAACGCTTTTCCTGATGGTTTCATTCCACGAATAAATGAGGTAACATTAGCCGCATTGCCGTGGAGTGAAAATATGGGACCGAATGTGACGGATCATGCAAGCGGGATTTTTTGGGGAGCTTTTGCTCTATTTGCTGCAACCACTTCCTCCATTTTGTCAGGAGCGATTATTGAAAGAATTAGGTTAAGTGCCTTTGTTGTGTTAGCCATTGTGCTTGGATCTGTCATTTGGAATTTAGCTGCTTCTTGGGGTTGGCATGGTGAAGGGTGGTTTTTAACTAAATTTGGTTATCACGATGTGGCAGCTGCAGGGATTGTGCATGCAATCGCAGGATTCTTTGCACTAGGTGTCTTAATCAATTTAGGACCACGGATTGGTAAATACACAAAAGAGGGGGAGCCTGTAAATATTTTACCGCACAATCTGCCTTCAACATTATTAGGGTTAATGCTCATTTTTGTGGGCTTCTTCGGATTTTTAGGTGGATGTATTATTGCTGTTACAAATGGAGAATGGATGACGATTTATGGCACACCGACAAATCTATCGGCCTTCGCTTTTAATGCTTTAATGGGCTTATCTGGCGGGTTAATTGGGGCTTATATCGTTACAAAAGGAGATCCGTTTTGGGTTGCTTCCGGCGGTTTAGCAGGAGTGATTTCGGTCGGTGCCGGTTTAGATTTATATCATCCTGCCTTAGGTTTTATCGTTGCGGTCATTGGTGGAATCATTAGCCCGCTTATTGGAACGTATCTTGAAAGAAAGAAAATTGACGATCCGGTTGGGGCGATTGCTGTTCATGGATTCATAGGAATTTGGTCCGTCATTGCAGTAGGAATCTTTGCTTCAGGGTACCCGAATATAAATGGCCCTGCCATTTCATTAATGGGGCAGTTGATTTGTGCAATGATCATCATTCTATTAGGTTTTATACCTGGTTATGGAATTTCCTTAATCATGAAAAAGCTAAATGTATTAAGAATTCCAGAACAAGCCGAGCTGCTTGGACTCGATTTAACGGAAATACCAGGTACAGCGTATCCTGAAGGAATACCGTCCACACTGGAAAAGTCAAAGATTAAAGCGGTAACAGCCAAAAATAAAGTGATGTAAATGACTAATTATAGGGGGTATTATGATGAATACAAGTCCGATTACTAGTTGGGAAGCTGTTGGTGCATATTTTACATTTGGTCCTTCTTCCGTTGGTGTGTGGGTGGCTATTATAATAGCGGCAGGAATGATTGGTGCCTTAGTAATGGCTATGATTAGGCATGAGCGCCATTCATTCATGGAAACGGCCGATCTGTATCCAACGTTACAACAAGAACTAAAACTGAATTTAGATATTGAAACAGGCGGTTTTGGACAACCGAGCTTAACTAAACTGAATTAAATAGCAGTAGTAGTTTAGGTGAAAAAGAGAGTGTCCCGAAAGGTTGTGCCAGCGCAGGACCTTTTAGGACACATTTTCTTTTTATGGGAAGATAACCATGCTAACTAATCCACCCTAACTCTTCTGATATGTCCTTTGAGTATTTTAAGGTTGATTCAATGATTTGATTTAAGCGATGTTGTGGCAGCTCTTTATCTACAGATATGCTAATAGCTGCTACTACTTTATCTTCCCAAGAAAAAATAGGTGCAGCTATACTGGTGATATTAATATCCTTTTCGCCGTAAGTAAGAGAAAATCCGTATTGTTTAATGAGTCTTAATTCTGCTTCTAAAGCGTTTTTTTCTTTCACAATTTGCTGTTCAATAAGCTGGGTGATGACCTTGTTCCTCGTATTTAAAGTAAAATGAGCTAACATAGTCTTATTTGCTGCATCAACAGAAAGGGGGAGACGTTTTCCATATTTTAAAAGTCGTGAGCTTCTTTACTCCTTTGCGAGTTAGTAGAGAGGATGAGCTGATGGGCCTAGATTTAAGTTTTCACGAAGAACCAGCCTACAACATAGAAGAGAAAAAACCAATAATTAGCCATGATCCGGCTTCAAATACCATTTCCTCGTAAAAATTTACAGAAGGTGAGTCAAAAGGTAGGATGTTTCTAACTTTTGACTCACCTTTTTTCTTTTGACTAGGGAGTGCAATTTTCAAACAAATAGACTCCATATCCACTGAATGGTTTTTACTGGTAACGAAACCAATCACCAATATTGGAGTCTGCTTAAAGGAAACAAAACGTTAGTGTTGCCGTTTTGATCATGAAAAAACACCGCAATGTTTACGCCATAGAGATATAGTGGCGAGTTGTATCACTTGGGCCAGAAGAAATGGTGAGCATCTGCAAAGCATCTGCAAGCTCAATTTGCCGATAAGTTTCTACGACACGGCCATGTTCAATCAGCTTTTTTCGATGCTGCAATAGTTTGTCGTAATTCGGTAACATGTCTTTTGAACGCTTCAATGTGGAGAGGAGATAACGCTCTGCCGCTGGACAGCTTGTTATTTGAATGTTCGCATCATGAGTTCTCCCAGTAGATGAATAGGCAATAGCACTTATAATCCGAAGCTTAGCGCTATTAATCGTCTCACGTAAAAATGTTGCAGAAGATGGCGGAATATCTTCGACAAGTAAACGCGTAATCCCCCGATCGTTAATCGCTTCTAAAATCTGTTCAGGATCATCCTCGACTACTACTTCTTTATTTGGTGTCCATACATCCAGCGAGTAATGGTCCATATGTTGTTTGCCGACATGGAAGATAAAGTATTGTGGATAGATTCGCAGTTGATGGGGAGCGTTACCTAGCTGTGCGCGGTGAAAATCATAAAACCTTGTAATGGCAGCCATAAGAAGTGCGCTAGTGCCAGCACTTCCCCCTGGTTGACGTACGACAATTCCGAGTCGATCTTTTTCGTTAAACCCGGGGAATAACTCTTCTAGGGAGGATTTTACATGATGAATCATAATATCAAAATCGGTTGTTTTCATGGCGTTTGTTGTATGCATGTTTTTAACTCCTATCTATAAATCTAAAACGAGACATCCTGATGTTGCTCTTGATACACAAGTTAACATCGTGTTTCCTTGTTGTTTTTCACTAGCAGAAAGGAAGAAATCTCTATGATCAATTTCTCCATCAAGCACATCGATTTGGCAGCTCCCACAGCCGCCGATTTTACAAGAATAGGGCGCTGGAATGTTATGACTTAATAAAGTTTCTAATAAACTTTCTCCTTCAGAAATCTCGAATGTTTGTTTGCTTTTATGAAGCCTGACTTGGAAGGCTTGCTCTCGTCCAAAATTAGGTGGAGTGAAAAGTTCAAAGTGAATACTGCTTTCTGGATAGCCGTATGTTTTAGCGGCATTAGCATATTCGTTCATCATCGTTTCAGAGCCGCAGAAGTAGACGTGTGTCCCAATCGGTTGATTTTTCATTAAATCCGTCGTCATTTTTCGTTGTTCTTTTGAAAAATAAAAATGTGCTTCCGTTGGATAAGTGGAACGGAGGAAATCATAAAAGGCACACATTTCTTTAGATGATGCTGCGTAGTGCAACTCAAATGATTGGCCTTTCTTTTTTAAGTCAGCGGCCATTGCGAGAAACGGCGTAATGCCAATTCCCGCTGCAAAGAACATATGGTGTTTAGCTCTGAAACTGAGCGGAAAATGATTTTTTGGATAGCTGATATGAAGCGTATCCCCTGGTTTCACATGATCATGCCAATAAATAGAACCTCCTTTTGATTGTTCGCTGCGACGAATGGCAATTTGATAGAAGTCCGTTGTATCAGGGTCTGTCGTGAGTGAATAGTGACGTTCAATAGCTCCTTCGTTCGTGTGTAAAAAAGTGGTGATGTGGGCTCCTCCGCTGAAACGTGGCAACGACAACCCGTTTGCGGGCACTAGTTGAAAGCTTTTAACGGTAGGGGATTCATCTGTAATCTTGTCCACAATGACAGCAATTGTGCTCATGTATCTCGCCTCTTTCTATATAAAATGAATCTAGAAAATTCGACAATGAACTCAACCCGATTGTGAAGCTTATCAATGGAATGCTAATGTGCTGAACCATTAAAGCGAATCTATACGTTAATGGTTATATTACTTGGATATAGTTCAACCGTTAACGTCCAATTCAAACGCGTCCAAGGTTTTCCTGCCTCCATTCTTAATAGAAAATTCCGTACTTTTTCAGCTAATCCACTGTCCCAGAAGTGCGAAACAGGTGAATGGAATTCTGTATACGTCATCCCAAGATTAAAGGCGATGGACCAGTTAGCTGGGAAACAAAGCTGACCTGCATCCATGTAAAGGTCGCCGTCTCTTTGGGCGATGTATATTAGATCTTCTTGAATGTGGCACCCGATAAAATTTAATGGTTCGTAAGGTAGACTAGAAGAAACACCGAAACGAAACGTTTGTTCCTCATTTAATAAATCATTGTAGAAGGTCCAGCAGTTTTCATTTTTCTGTAAGCGGAAGTAAGTCGGATATAATAAGACCATTTCATTCATGATCATCTCAAAAATTTCCCATTGCGCTTCCATCGAGTGATCAAATGCTTGATACGCTTGTTCTTTCTTGTTGTTTAAAAGCTGTTTTTTTTGTTTAATTTCTTCAAAATATTCCGGTGTAATCTGAAGAAGAAAAGGGGGATCAAGCGCTTCCGAGTTGTTTGAATAACGATAGGAATCTCCTTTAAAAGGGAATGGAAATCGCTCGATTAGTGGTTGATTTTTTATGGGTCTTTGTGAAGAATACGTCATTTTTTTCCCTCCAAACAAATTTAATGGCCTGCTTTCATATCAAGATGGTTATCTAACTCCTTCCATAACTTAAAAATATGGTTACATAAAAAGAAAAAAATCCTAGGATATTTTCCTATCTATCGGGATAATTGTGAATTTGATGTTATGTAACCTGACATTTTGGGGAAGCTGTTTATGTTGCATGAATAGGCGGGAAGCTCCTAATATGAAAACTTTACGTGATGGGGTAAGTGAAATGAGGCGGTGTTAAATGATCGAAGGAGAAGAGGATCTATTAAGTTTTTGAGTACGAATACAGTAGGTTTAAGAAATTATAATTTCCGAGCTTAGTAGGACGGCTATACGAGATTTTTTTATTGGATTTATATGGTTATTGAATAGTTTAGGGTTGATAATATTTTTGGATTTGGTATACTTAACATCAGTTATTGAAAATGATAATTATTATCAATGGATTCTTGTTGTCGCTGTGCACTATGTAGATTAGAACTAATGATTATTTAAATCACACATCAAGATCTCACATTGATAATAATTTTATTCATTCAATAATCTGTTTGTTTGTAAAGATCATACATAAGGAGAGAGGTAAGAAGAATGGGGAAATTCAAATTAACTGTCATTATGATGGCAATGCTTGTTTTGATGTTGGCAGCTTGCTCAAATTCCAGTAATGAGTCTGCTGCGACGGAAACTAAGGAGAAAGAAAAAGATGCTACTGAAGTTACAACAGTTGAAGTGACTGATGCTCATGGAACTATTACGGTTCCGGTAAATCCTAAGAATGTCGTTGCTTTGGATAATAGAACGTTTGAAACGTTAGCTAGTTGGGAAATTGAGGTGGCTGCTGTTCCGAAAGCTATCATGGCTGCGGATTCACCATATGTAGTTGATGAAAAAGTTCAAGATATTGGGGATCATAGTGAACCAAATCTTGAAATTATAGCCGCTGTAGACCCTGAACTTGTCATTGTAGGTCAAAGATTTGCTGACTATTATGAAGATATCAAAAAATTAGTGCCAAATGCAGCCGTTATTGATCTAAATGTGGATGTTTCTGAAGAAGTTGCTTCACCTGGAGAAAACTTGGTAAATGGACTTAAGGAAACTACGATTACTTTAGGTCAAATTTTTGATAAAAATGAAGAAGCGAAACAATTGACAGCTGATTTTGATCAAGCAATCGAAAAAGCTAAGACTGCATATAACGGAACAGATAAAGTGATGAGTGTCATCGTTTCTGGTGGAGATATTGGTTTTGCAGCTCCTCATTCTGGACGTGTTTGGGGACCAATGTATGAAATCTTTGGATGGACTCCAGCATTAGAAGTTAAAGATTCTTCTACAGATCATCAAGGTGATGAAATTTCTGTTGAAGCTATTGCGCAAAGTAATCCTGATTGGATTTTCGTACTAGATCGTGATGCTGCCATCACGAGTATAACGGATAAAGTTCCTGCTCAAGACGTTATTGACAACTCACCTGCTCTTCAAAACACAACAGCTATTTCTGAAGGCCAGATCGTTTATGCGCCAGAGGACACTTACTTAAATGAATCAATCCAAACTTATTTGGAGTTATTTGAAAACTTCGCAAATACATTAGCTAAGTAGTGTAAAGGAGTATAGCATAGTGCCGAAAAATGTCATTTCAAGGATTGAGAATTATTCTCAATCCTCGTTTTATAACTACAATAAAATTTGGACGAAACCTTTTATACTAGCGATTATCGCTGTTATGATTTTAGGCATAATCTCACTTTTTACTGGAGTTTATGATATACGTGGACAAGAAGATGGAATGGACATGTTTTTCATAACTCGTGTTCCAAGAACAGTTGCATTAATGCTCACTGGAGCTGCCATGGCGATGGCAGGACTTGTCATGCAACTTATTACACAGAATCGTTTAGTGGAACCTACTACAACCGGAACAATTGAATGGGCAGGCTTGGGGCTCCTTTTTGTTTATTTATTATTTCCGGCCCCAACTTTAGTTTTAAGAATGACAGGGGCCATTATCTTTTCTTTTGTAGGAACTATGATTTTCTTTTTCTTTTTAAGAAGAGTTAAACTTCGTTCGTCTTTAATTGTTCCAATCATTGGATTAATGCTTGGAGCAGTCATTTCTGCAGTTTCCACTTTTATGGGACTCTTTTTTCAAATGATGCAAGTGATTGAAAGTTGGTTTGTAGGTTCTTTTGCGTCTGTTCAAGCTGGAAGATATGAGTATTTATGGCTAATTGTCATAGTGACGATTCTTATTTTTATTTACGCTAATAAATTGACTTTAGCTGGACTAGGTGAAGATGTAGCAATAAGTCTTGGCGTAAATTATAATCGGCTCATTCTTTTTGCTACTGGCCTTATTTCTTTTGCGGTTGGAATTGTTGCCGCTGTCATTGGAAACTTACCATTTTTAGGTTTAATTGTTCCAAACATTGTTTCGATGTTTAGAGGAGATGATCTTAGAAGTAATTTGCCTTGGGTATGTGTGATAGGAATGGGGACGATTACTTTTTGTGACATCATTTCGCGAACAATTATCATGCCTTTTGAAGTGCCTGTTTCTTTAATCCTCGGAACATTAGGATCAGTTGTATTTATTACGATTTTATTGAGACAAAGAAAACCAAGGAGACTAAGATGAACGCATTGGAATATAGAAAGACAGAAAATGTGGCAATAGATTCTAGCCTTCGCAATGAACATAGATCAGCTAGAGCATTTCGTTCTAAGAAAGATGAAAAACGTTATTGGGTGTTGCTTATAACATTGATTGTTTTGGGGGTTCTTTCTTCGTACGGACTTTTAGTTTACAATAATCCGGTTCCAGTCGATTCACCTTCTTTTATCCCGGTTGTGATAAGAAGAATAGTAGCAGTTGTTGCAATGATTATTGCTGCAATTTGTCATAGTTTATCGACGGTTGCTTTTCAATCAATTACGAATAATAGAATTATAACCCCTTCACTTTTAGGTTTTGATTCACTTTACTCAGCTATTCAGACGAGTACAATATTTCTCTTTGGTGCTAGTGCATTAGTGAATTTTAGTGGTGTTGGACCATTTTTATTTCAAGTTAGTGTGATGGTTTTGATGAGTTTAATTCTTTATGGGTGGTTGCTTTCTGGAAAATATGGAAACTTACAACTTATGCTTTTGGTTGGAATAATTATCGGAACTGGGTTGAATTCTGTGTCCACTTTTATGAGAAGACTTCTTGCGCCATCTGAGTTTGATGTTTTACAAGCAAGGTTGTTTGGGTCTGTCAATAATGCGGATGTCGAATATTTTCCAATTGTCATTCCAATGGTAATGGTGGCAGCTTTATTAATTTTTGGTTATGCTAAGAAATTAAATGTGTTGTCACTTGGAAAAGATGTCGCTACTTCTTTTGGTGTTAACTATCAATCTAGTATCATTTATACGCTTATATTAGTTTCTGTTTTAATGTCTATTTCAACGGCTTTAGTTGGGCCGCTTACTTTTTATGGATTTTTAGTGGCGACTTTGAGTTATCAAGCAGCGCAAACTTATGATCATAGATATATTTTTCCAATGGCTCTGGCGATAGGATTCTTTATCCTAACGAGTGCATACTTTTTAATGTATCACGTATTCAATTCTCAAGGTGTAGTTTCAGTGATTATTGAACTGTTTGGCGGAATAACATTTTTAATTGTAATTTTAAGGAAGAGAGCTCTATGATAAAGATAGATAATGCTAGAAAGTTATATAATGATAAGGTAAAAATTGGACCGTTAAATATTGAAATCCCAAAAGCTGGGTTTACTTCTTTAATTGGACCGAATGGTGCCGGAAAGTCGACAACACTTTTAATGATTGGAAGACTTTTGAATATGGATGAAGGTCAAATTATGGTGGCAAATATGGATGTTTCTAAAGCTAAGTCAAAAGATTTAGCCAAAATTGTGGCTATTTTGCGACAAGAAAACCATTTTGTCACGAGGCTTACAGTTCGACAATTAGCTGGATTTGGACGTTTTCCTTATTCCAATGGACGATTAACGAAAGAGGATGAGGCTATTATTTCTAAATATATCGATTTTTTAGACTTAACGGATTTAGAAAATCGATATTTAGACGAGCTCTCAGGTGGTCAAAGACAAAGGGCTTATGTTGCCATGGTTTTGTGCCAAGAGACGGAGTATGTACTTTTAGACGAACCTCTGAACAATCTTGATGTTGCTCGTTCTGTTCAAATGATGGAGTATTTGAGACATGTTGCGGATGAATTTGGAAGAACCATTCTGACTGTTATGCATGATATCAATTTTGCAGCCAAATATTCTGATCGAATTTGTGCCATGAAAGATGGACAAATTGCCGCTTTTGGAACAGTAGAAGAGATTATGAACCCAGACATTTTGACAGATATTTTTGAAACGAAAATCGAAATTATTGAGGGTCCGTATGGGCCAATAGCCATTTATTAGTCACAAAATTTTTTAAAAAAAGAGAAACATTGCAGAGTGTGCTGAAGAAACTCCAATAAGCACAGTTCGTCGATAAATGAAAGAAGCCGAGGGGGCTGTCCAATAAGTCTCAAAATTTTCGGAGAAACGATCGTTTTTCTTTTTATGCAAAATGGACCGTTTATCAAAACCCGTAATACTCCTTGGTTTTTGTAACGGTCTATTTTGCAGGGGGTGTCTGAAAAGAGGTGGTTTGTCTCTTTTCGGACACCCCCTTCGGCTTTTTCTAATCCATTTACGGTTTTTTTCGTTTATTTTAGGTTAAGATTGTCCGATTGGAGAAGCTTAGATGTAAGGTTTTCTTCCGCGAAATTTCGTTTTTTCCTAATAGTTAGGAAAGGTTCGTTTCTTTTTTCGATGGCATGTGTAACGATGAATTCATTCCGTAGAAGAGGAGATATAAGGAAACGAGACACATGGACGTTTGCTTACATCTCTTAATCAACTTGTTTAATGTATCATCAAAAATAAGTAAAGGAGTCGATTGTGTGCAAGTGCATATGGATAGGACGTTAACTCTTCCTGCGTCAGTATGGACGATTGGAGCGCTTGATGGAGTTCATAGAGGACATCAGATGTTAATTTCTACTGCGAAAAAGCGGGCAATCGAGCTTGGTGTTCCTTTAGTGGTATATACGTTTGATCGGTCGCCAAGAGTCTTTTTTAAAAATGCAATGCAGTTAACGACGCTGGAAGAAAAGTTAGAAAGACTTCACTTTCTTGGAGTCGATCACGTCATTGTGGCTACTTTTAACACAAATTACGTGACAAGAGGAGTCGAATTGTTCCTCGATGAACTTGAAGACGTAGCCCCGTTGGAAATATGGGAAGGACCAGATTTTCATTTCGGGAAAAATAGGGAGGGGAACATTCATACACTGCGTGAACGTTTTCTTGTACATGTTTTAGAGCCAATGCGTTGTCATTCCGGAGAAGTAATCTCTTCTAGTCGAATTCGTATGTTAATGATGGAGAATATGTTAAGTCAAGCAGAACAACTTTTAGGCTGGCCATTAATCGATCTAGCAACGACGACATGACGAAAAAGCGATCATGTGGTGATTGCTAGACCTAAAGGAACGATTCAAGTAGTTTGAATAATTCCAACATAATTAGATAGTCGGCATTGGTGTAAAATGATGTGCTCCGCAATAAAATACATGGATGAAAGACCTTTCTTTCACTTTCTTTTGAAGGTGAGAAGGGTTTTTTTGTCGTGTTTCTTCTATTATAATGTAAGCGCAAACATTCAATGGGTGAATGAATGAGAATGGTGGTTTTATACGTTCTTGTCATCCGACTATTAGAACGTGTGGTAAAAGTTCTTCAAAGACAAAAGACTGGTTCAAAAAAGCTGAACCAGTCTTTCTTTATTGATAGCGTTCAAGCACTGAGAAGAAGTCTTTCACATATTGATAAAAGACCTTTTCTGACGGAGCGAGCTCCCGCTTTTTCGGCACGATGATGCCGACCGTTCGTTTCACTTGGGGGATGTCGATCGGGACTTTCACTGTAAAGCGCGGCGTTGTTTCATAAAACGTACTTTCTGGCAGCAGTGTCACACCCATTCCAGCGGATACGAGCCCTTTAATCGCATCCAAGTCTTCTCCTTCTGAGGAAATATTCGGCGAGAAGCCAGCTTGCTTACAGGCATCGACTACAATTTGCCGAAGGATAAATCCTTGAGGGAACAAGACAAAGGCATCGTTTCGCAAGTCGACGAGACGGATGCTTTGTCGGTTGGCAAGCGGGTGGTTGATTGGAAGTAAAACTGAAATGTTTTCTGTAAACAAAATATGGCCTTCAATATCATGGTCACCTGTTGGCATTGGACCGAGAAAGGCAAGGTCAATCTCGCGGCTTTTGACGGCATCAATTAAAAATTTGTAAGATCCTTGACGCAAATGAAAAGCGACATTTGGATATTTGTCTTTAAATCCGGAAATAACGGTAGGAAGCAAATGACTGGCAAGGCTTGTTGGAAATCCAATTTTGATTGTCCCTCGTTCTGGATCTAAATATTCGTCAATTTGCTGCTTTGCATAATCGATGGCCTTCAAAGCCGCTTTTGTGTGCGTTAAAAATAATTTTCCAATCGGTGTAAGCTTCACATTTCGCCCTTCCCGCTCAAACAAACTGACTCCAAGTTCGTCTTCTAAATTGGCAATTTGCCGACTGATAGCTGACTGGGCGACGTGAAGATGGGCCGCTGCATCTGACACATGCTCCCGCTTAGCCACTTCCATAAAATAGCGTAGCTGACGTAGTTCCATTGAACCCTCTCCTCTATTCATCTCGAAATGAGATAGATTTTATCTAAATTATATATTGTTTATATGATTTTTTAAATATAGAATAAGTGCATGTGATCTAATCGGATTGAAAATACAGAAAATTATTCTAATTTTAAATAAAAAGAAATCGAAACGGGGGAGAAATGATGAACTATAACCAATTACCGAAAGCGCAAGGTCTCTACCGTCCTGAATTTGAACATGATGCGTGTGGAATCGGGTTGTATGCTCATTTAAACGGGCATGCTTCACATGATATTGTAAAAAAAGGACTTCATATGCTTGATCAGCTGGAACATCGCGGCGGACAAGGAAGCGATCCGGATACGAGTGATGGTGTCGGAATTATGGTCCAAATCCCACACCGCTTTTTCCAAAAAGTGTGCAACGGGATGAACTTGCCTGAAGCAGGTCGCTACGGTGTCGGAATGATTTTCTTTTCACAAAATGCTGAAGAACGTGAGCTGTATGAGCGTGAAATCAATCGATTGATTGAAGAAGAAGGACAAACGCTTCTTGGTTGGCGAACTGTACCGGTTGACGGCAGTCACATTGGCCCGACTGGAAGAGCATCACAGCCGTTCGTTCGCCAAGTTTTCATTGGAGCAAGCGATGATGTAACGGAGCAACTGGCATTTGAACGTAAATTATATATTATTCGCAAACAAGCGGAAGCATTCGGAGCAGCAAACGGTTCGGGCTTTTATTTTGCGAGTTTATCAAGCAATACAATCGTTTATAAAGGATTGATGGTTCCATCTAAAGTAGCAAGCTTTTATCTAGATTTACAAGATGAAGATTTTGAATCTGGCTTCTCGCTTGTTCACTCCCGCTTCAGTACAAATACATTCCCAAGCTGGGAGCGTGCGCATCCGAACCGCTATTTAATCCATAACGGCGAAATTAACACGATTCGCGGCAATATTAATTGGATGAAAGCGCGCGAGCAACAATTCGTATCAGATGTGTTTGGAGAAGATCTTCCTAAAGTACTGCCACTTCTTGATACAGATGGAAGCGACTCGTCCATTTTAGATAATGCGTTTGAATTTTTCACATTAGCTGGACGTACACCGGCACATACAGCCATGATGCTGATTCCAGAGCCATGGGCAAAAGATGCCAATATGGACGATACGAAAAAAGCTTTTTATGAATATCATAGCTGTTTAATGGAGCCATGGGATGGACCGACAGCAGTCGTGTTCACAGATGGTAAACAAATCGGCGCCATTTTAGACCGAAATGGTCTTCGTCCTGCTCGTTATTATGTGACAAAAGATGATTACCTCATCTTATCATCAGAAGTAGGGGTTGTGGATGTTGAGCCGGAAAACGTCTTATATAAAGAACGTTTAAGCCCAGGGAAAATGCTGCTATTGAACCTTGAGGAAGGGCGCATCATCTCTGACCGTGAAATTAAAGAACAAATGGCTGAGGCGGCGCCTTACCGCGATTGGCTCAATGCGCAACTTTTAACTGTGGATGATTTGCCTCAAGTTGAGGTTTCTGAAAAAATAGAAAATTTAACGCAAGTTCAAAAAGCATTTGGCTACACATATGAAGAAGTGTCAAAAAATATTATCCCGATGGTAACAGAAGGGAAAGATCCGCTAGGCTCAATGGGACTTGATACGCCGCTTGCGGTCTTATCCAATCGAGCACATCTTTTATATAACTATTTTAAACAATCATTCGCTCAAGTAACAAATCCGCCGATTGATGCAATTCGTGAAGAAGTCGTGACATCAACCTTGTCGTTTTTAGGGGCAGAAGGAAACATCCTTCATCCGACTGAAATAGCATGCCGCCGCATTCGTTTGGAAACGCCGTTTGTATCAAATGAAGAATTGGCACGCTTAAACATGAATCATCATCCGGAATTTAAGAGCCGTACATTATCGCTTTTATTTGCTGAAAATTTAGAACAGTCTGTTGAGAATCTTTTGTTGGCAGCTGATGCAGCCGTTGCAGAAGAAGTAACGCTTCTCGTATTGTCTGATAGAGGAGTAGATGGTGAACATATGGCAATTCCGTCGCTATTAGCCGTAAGTGCGGTTCACCAGCACTTGCTTCGTCAAGGAACGCGAACAAAAGTAAGCATCATTGTTGAAACAGGTGAAGCAAGAGAAGTGCATCATTTTGCGGTATTGCTTGGATATGGCGTTGATGCCATTAACCCATATTTAGCTTACGCAACATTAGAGCAAGCGATTAACGAAGGAACAATATCGTTTTCATATGAAGACGCAGTGGCGAAGTTTAATACAACAGCGGCCGAAGGTGTCGTAAAAGTGATGTCGAAAATTGGGATTTCCACTGTGCAGAGCTACCGAGGCGCCCAAATTTTCGAAGCGGTCGGTATTGGCCATGAGGTTATCGAGCGTTACTTTACGGGAACAGCTTCCCAGCTTGGCGGCATCGGGTTGGATGTGATTGAGCAAGAAACGAAATTACGTCATGAAGCAGCCTTTAATGGAAACTATGAAGATCATACGTTAGAAGCGGGCAGTGAGCTTCAATGGAGACGCAATGGAGAGCATCATGCTTTCAATCCACACACGATTCATACCTTGCAACGTGCTTGCCGTGAAGGCAACTACGAGCTGTTCAAAAAATATACGAAAATGGCTGATGATGAGCAGTTAACGTTTATTCGTAATGCGTTTACGTTCAATGAAAATAGCACCCCAATCGCCATTGACGAAGTAGAGTCAGTTGAGTCCATTGTTCGCCGTTTTAAAACGGGGGCCATGTCATTCGGCTCATTAAGTAAAGAAGCGCATGAAACATTGGCCATTGCGATGAACCGCTTAGGCGGAAGAAGCAATAGCGGGGAAGGCGGAGAAGATGCAAGCCGTTTCGTTCCTGATGCGAACGGTGACCTTCGCCGAAGTGCCATTAAACAAGTTGCGTCCGGCCGTTTCGGAGTGAACATTAACTACCTCGTTAACGCAGATGAACTGCAAATTAAAATGGCGCAAGGGGCAAAGCCTGGTGAAGGCGGACAGCTTCCAGGAAATAAAGTGTATCCATGGGTAGCAGAAGTTCGCGGTTCTACACCTGGTGTTGGATTAATTTCACCGCCGCCGCATCATGATATCTACTCGATTGAAGATTTAGCACAGTTGATTCACGACTTGAAAAATGCTAATCCGAAAGCTCGCATCAGTGTCAAGCTTGTATCAAAAGCGGGTGTTGGGACGATTGCAGCAGGTGTTGCGAAAGGTGCAGCAGATGTTATTGTCATTAGCGGTTATGACGGCGGTACAGGTGCATCGCCGAAAACGAGCATTAAGCATACTGGTTTACCGTGGGAACTTGGGTTGGCAGAGGCTCATCAAACATTAATGCTAAACGAATTGCGTGACCGTGTTGTATTAGAGACAGATGGTAAGCTTATGACAGGTCGCGATGTAGTGATGGCTGCATTGCTTGGTGCTGAAGAATTCGGTTTTGCCACGGCTCCGCTTGTTGTAATGGGCTGCATTATGATGCGCGCATGCCATTTAGATACATGTCCAGTTGGGGTTGCGACACAAAACCCAGAACTGCGCGCGAAATTTTTAGGAACAGCTGACCATGTCGTGAACTTTATGACTTATATCGCCCAGGAAGTACGCGAATTAATGGCTCAACTTGGCTTTAGAACGGTTGAAGAAATGGTTGGAAGAACCGATGTGTTAACAGTGAGCGAGCGTACGAAGACACACTGGAAAGCAAAGCATTTGGACTTATCTAAATTGTTATTCCAAGCAGAAGGGGCGCGCACATTCAGCCGTCCGCAAAATCATAAGCTTGACCAATCATTAGATGTGACAGAAATTCTACCGCAAGTTGCAGCTGCAATCGAAAGCAAGCAACCGGTCGATCTTCAGTTTAACGTGAAAAACATTCACCGTGTTGTTGGCACAATGGTCGGCAGCGAGATTGCACAAAGATACGGGGCAGAAGGCTTGCCTGAAGATACAATGACGCTTCGTTTTACAGGTTCGGCTGGTCAAAGTTTCGGTGCTTTTGTTCCGAAAGGGATGACGATGCACCTTGAAGGTGATGCCAACGATTACCTTGGAAAAGGGCTGTCTGGCGGGAAAATCATTGTCCGCGCACCAAGAGACATTTCGTTTGCACCAGAAGATAACGTGATTATCGGAAATGTAGCTTTTATCGGAGCAACAGCGGGTGAAGCATATATTCAAGGAAGTGCCGGAGAGCGTTTCGGCGTGCGAAACAGCGGTGTTCACGCGGTTGTAGAAGGTTTAGGTGATCATGGTTGTGAATATATGACAGGAGGACGCGTTGTCGTACTTGGAAATGTCGGTAAAAACTTTGCAGCTGGTATGTCAGGAGGCATTGCGTATGTTCTCGCTGACGATGCTGAAGCGTTTAAAGCGCTATGCAATAAAGAAATGGTAGAGTTTGAAACATTAACTGACATTGTAGAAGTTAGAGAAGTGATGGAAATGGTCATTAAACATGAGAAATATACAGGAAGTGCAAAAGCTGCCTATGTTTTGGCTAACTGGCACGACCTTATGGCTAAATTCGTGAAGGTCATTCCGAAAGATTACAAACGTATGATGAACCGTATCCAAGAGCAAAAAGAAGCGGGATTAACGGAAGAACAAGCCATTATGAGCGCATTTGAAGCGAATGTAAAGCAAGAAAAGCAGAAACAAGCCGGCATTGCATCACCACGCAAGCAAGAGGCAGTTGCACAATAAGAGGAGGAGGAGAGAGACTATGGGAAAAGCAACAGGATTTATGGAATATGCACGTGAAGAGGCTGTGGAACGTGACCCTCTTGAGCGGTTAAACGATTGGAATGAACACTCGGCTCCTTTCTCCGATGAAGCATTACAGCGGCAAGGTGCCCGATGTATGGATTGCGGAACCCCATTTTGCCATATGGGGACGGAAATTAACGGATTAACTTCAGGATGTCCAATTCATAATTTAATTCCGGAATGGAATGACTTAGTGTATCGCGGAAGATGGAAAGAAGCGTTAGATCGTTTATTGAAAACGAATAACTTCCCAGAATTCACAGGGCGTGTTTGTCCAGCGCCTTGTGAAGGAGCGTGTACAGTATCCCTTTACGATCCAGCTGTTGCGATTAAAAGTATTGAGCACAGCATCATTGAAAAAGGGTTCCAAGAGGGGTGGATCACACCACGTATTCCGAAGGTGCGCACAGGGAAAAAAGTAGCCATCGTCGGTTCAGGTCCTGCAGGATTAGCTGCTGCCGACCAATTGAATCAAGCAGGTCATAGTGTGACAGTGTTTGAACGTGCTGACCGTGTCGGCGGATTGCTTATGTACGGCATTCCGAACGTAAAGCTGGAAAAAGAAGTGATTGAGCGACGTGTTCGTCTTCTTGAGCAAGAGGGCATTACGTTCATGACGAATACAGAAATCGGCAAAGATATTTATGCAGCCGAATTGCAAGCAGAATTCGATTCGGTCATCCTTTGTACAGGGGCACAAAAGCAGCGTGACCTTGTTATGGAAGGCCGCGAGTTGAAGGGCATTCATTTGGCGATGGATTATTTGACAAAAGCAACGAAAAGCTTGCTTGATTCAAATTTCCAAGACGGGCAGTATATTAATGCGGAAGGAAAGGATGTTATCGTCATCGGAGGCGGTGATACGGGTGCTGACTGTATCGCGACAGCACTTCGTCAAAACTGTCATAGTGTTGTGCAATTTGGAAAACATCCTATGTTGCCAAATGACCGCGCATTAGACAATCCATGGCCGGAATATCCACTCACTTTTGCTCTTGATTATGCACATGAAGAAGCGCAAGCAAAATTCGGTTCTGACGTTCGTCAATATTTGATTCAAACGAAGCAAATTGTCGGAGATGAAAATGGACATGTAAAAGAGCTTCATACAATTGAGATGGAAAAAGTTGTGGAAAACGGCCGATACGTATTTAAAGAAGTGCCAGGAACAGAAAAAGTATGGCCGGCACAGCTTGTACTTATTGCCATCGGTTTTGAAGGAACAGATCAGCCGCTTCTTGAGCAATTTGGGGTTGAAGCAGCGAATCGTAAAATTCAGGCAAAGTACGGTGAATATACAACAAATGTAGAAGGAGTCTTCGCCGCAGGGGATGCGAGAAGAGGGCAAAGCTTAATCGTTTGGGCGATTAATGAAGGGCGCGAAGCCGCTCGAGAAGTTGACCGTTATTTAATGGGAAGCTCAAATTTACCGTAACAAAGGGGTCTTTATATAGCATAGATGTGCAAGGGGACGCACAGACAAAGGGGATTTATAAAAGGCATACCAGCAACGCCGGTATGCCTTTTTCGTATGTGCTGCATAAAAAAAGAAAGAATAATGAGAAAATAAAAACTATTTTTTGGAAACGCTATCTTTTGATCTCTGTTATAATTCATACTTGACTCATAGGAATAGTTGTTTTATAGTTTGATTGAGTAAAAATTTTCTAATTATGGAGGGAGAAGGGATGACAACTTTTTTTGTTGTTTTAAATATCGCTTTATTACTAGCACTTATTATTGGTTTATATGTAATGCAAAAAAAGCATGTTTCGTTCTCTAAACGTGTGTTTACAGCGCTTGGAGCAGGGATTTTATTCGGGTTTGCGTTGCAGCTTGCTTACGGAATGAAGTCTGATGTGCTGAGCCAATCAGCGGATTGGTTTAATATTGTAGGCGGCGGCTATGTAAAGTTGCTTCAAATGGTCGTTATGCCGCTTGTGTTTATTTCCATTTTAGCGGCCTTCACTCGTTTAAAGCTGACAAATAATATCGGAAAAATCAGTGGGTTAATTCTGAGTATTTTAGTCGGAACAACTGCCATTGCAGCCGCTATCGGCATTACAACGACCATTGCTTTTGATTTGGAAGCAGTACAGATTGAACAAGGAGACGCTGAAACGACGCGTGCTCAAGAACTTGAAGAGAAACTAGGCGGTATTCAAGATATGACATTGCCGCAAAAGATAGTGGAATTGCTTCCTGGTAATCCATTCTTAGATTTCACAGGAGCGCGACCGACGTCAACGATTGCGATCGTCATTTTTGCCGCATTTATCGGTGTGGCATTCCTTGGCGTGAAACGTAAAGAGCCAGAGCAAGCAGAGATGTTTGCGAAAATCGTGGATGCCTTCTACACCATTATTATGCGTGTTGTCACATTGATTCTTCGCTTAACACCGTACGGGGTGTTGGCTATTATGACAAAAACGGTTGCAACAAGTAACATTGACGCGATCTTGAAGCTTGGTAAATTCGTTGTGGCTTCATATGTAGCGCTAATTATTATGTTCATCATCCATTTAATCATTTTAACTATTGTTGGATTAAATCCAGTGAATTACGTGAAAAAGATTATTCCAGTGTTGACGTTTGCTTTTACATCTCGTTCGAGTGCAGGTACATTGCCGTTGAACGTTAAAACACAAACAAGTCAGCTAGGGGTGCCAGAAGGGGTAGCCAATTTCGCTGGGTCATTTGGTTTATCGATTGGGCAAAACGGATGTGCGGGTGTATATCCTGCCATGCTTGCGGTAATGATTGCACCGACCGTCGGAATTAATCCGCTAGATCCGTCGTTTATCGTGACACTTATCGCGGTTGTCGCATTAAGCTCGTTTGGTGTAGCAGGTGTCGGGGGCGGAGCTACATTTGCTGCTCTTTTAGTCCTATCAGCGATGAACTTGCCAGTAGGATTGGCGGGACTATTAATTTCCGTTGAACCGCTTATCGACATGGGCCGTACTGCTGTAAACGTAAGTGGTGCGATGACTGCTGGTGTTGTGACAAGTAAGGTGACAGGGGAACTCGATACGGATGTTTATAGTGATATGGGATTAGTAGCGGAAGAAAATTAACCGTTTTATTTACTACACCCATCAATCGGGGGTTAAAGAAGCCAACGGAAAATTCATCATGAATTTTCCGTTGGCTTTGTTTTCTTTTTGGCTGCACGTTTCAATACGCTAAATGCTAAATAGCCGAAACAAAATCCATCAGCAAGTGATGTGAGAAGACTCAACCATATGTTCCACTCTATCTTTAATGCTACGGCAAATGAAAGGGAGCCGCCAGCTGCTCCAGTCATGACAGAGGCGGTCATCGTTTTTGTTCTGTTCATGATTCCACCTTTCTTTTTTGACATGGAGAGGTGTAGGAATTTTCTCCTCTTGTCAAAACATACGGTTAGAAAAGCAATAAGTTTCAAATATGAGGAAAAGGGTATAAGAAAAAGCGGTTCTCAGCTGAACCGCTTTTCTTGTAGTCTTCCTTGACTCGTCTTGAGCGAGAATGCAATCTCTCTTTAATCTTCCAGCTCACTCCACTTATTAATGCTGGCAGGAGGCTTAAAATGATGTAGTTTCTCCAATAATAAAGCAGGCTCGCTTTCACAAATGAGCAATGGAGCATGAGAAGGATGAATGAACCCTGCTTTCACACCATGTCCCACCATCTCCATCATCGGATTGTAATAGCCGTCCACGTTCAACAGTCCAATCGGTTTACGGTGAATGCCAATTGCGCCCCAGCTAACCACTTCAAATATTTCTTCAAACGTTCCGAATCCGCCTGGAAGAGCAATAAATGCATCTGAAAGTTCACCCATTTTACCTTTCCGTTCATGCATGTTCATGACTTCGTGAAGCTCGGTCAGTTCTGTGTGAACAATTTCACCGCGAAACAGCCCCTTTGGCATAACACCGATGGCACGCCCACCTTGCTGTAGAACAGTGTTGGCGACACGGCCCATCAATCCCATTTTTGAGCCGCCATATATTAAATCATATCCGCCTTTTACAAGTTCGTGTCCAAGAGCTTCCGCCATTTCCCCAAATTGCGGCTTCACTCCTGGATTGGACCCAGCAAATACGCATATTCGTTTCATTACCATCCCATCCTTTTCCTTTTTTAAGATTTCCGCGGATAGCATGTGCTACTTTATCCAACCATTCCGCTTTTGACGACAACGACAACGGCTAAACTTAGACCAAAGCTAATAAACACATTTTGGCTTAGCTTCATCATAACTAAACAAACGGCACTTGCTGCTAAATAAAGCGGTTCGAAGGTGAGTTCGCCCTCTTTCAAAAACAGTGATTCAAAAATGAGTGCAGCAAAGATACCGAGCGGGATAAACGATAATCCGTTTTTTAAGCGTTCCGAGAATAAATGGTCGGGAAGGCGCAAAAAAGCCCGTCTCGAAAAATAAGTGACGGCGGCCATCCCTAAGTAAAGAAGTAGCATGTTCATGCGGTCACCTCGTCTCTTTGTTGTTCAGCTGGCGATTGTACGGTTTCATTGTTGAAAAAATAACCGAAAGTAAAAGCAATGATGCCTGCTGCTAAAAGATGCAGCCCGTAAGGCAAAATAAAGGCGAGCAAGACGGCAGAAATGCCGCATAATCCAAATACTGCAACCCGAAAAAGGGAGGTAAACTGAAAATAAACAAGTGCAAGGAACAAGGCAGTGAAGCTGAAGCCTAAACCGAGCTTTCCTGGATCTGGAATGAGACTTTGCGTCAATGTTCCAAGCCATGTGCCCCCGACCCATGTCGCATACAATGTCAAGCTGACGGCGGTAATATACGCCTTCGTCGCACGATGACGGCGAAAATGATTCATCGTGATTGCATATTGTTCGTCAATAAGGAAAAATGCCATCACGGTAGAGAATTTTTTTGAAAACGGCTGGTAATAGGGGGACATAGAAAGCCCCATTAGTAAATGGCGTGAATTGACAAAAAAGGTGACAAGAATAATCGTCCACATGCCCGTTTGATCTCCTAAAAGTGACAAGGCGGTAAACTGAGCGGAGCCGGCAAAGACAATGAGCGACATGCCGACACTTTCTAAAACAGATAACCCTGTTTGCACTGCCAACATTCCGAAAATGCCCCCGAATAAAATAAAGCTAAAAGCAATAGGAAGTGCATCGAAAAATCCTCTTTTCCAATCATTATCGTTCATGTTTCGTTTCTCCTTTAAACGTGATGAAATGCTTATCAACGGTTGTACCGCTGTCCTGTGACAATTTGATATAAATCAGGGCGGCTGCACCAAAGCGCACTCAGCTTGTCAGCGCCAAACTCTTTTGTCATTTCCTCAAACATAATATCATGGCGGATGTATTCAATAGCAACAAGCACTAACGCCGGGTTTTTTGTTTTCACTGCCCACGGAATGGTCTCATCTGTGAAATTGGCGATGACAACTTCTTCACCGTCTCGTGCCGCAATCGTTAAGTTTCCGCCGATTCGCTCTCGAACGACTTCAGGAGACATATAGTTATGATGGAACGTATGACCAAGTGTTTCATGTTCTGCTCCGAACACAACGGATAAAACAGGAACATCTCGACTGACGGCCTCATCGACGCTCTCTTTTAACAAGGGTACTTGAGGCTCCCAAACGGACAACCAAAGTTCTTCGTTTGCTTCTTTGATGATGTGCCGAATTTCTTTAAGGACTTGCTCGTAACCGTCCATGTGAACAATCACATCAATAGAGGGTTTAGACTGTAAAGATTGCAAAGTTGTTTCTAAATAGTCCACCGTTTCTGAAAAATCTTTTCGCATCCTTGCCAGCATATCCTTAGCCGGGACAGGGGCATATTGAACTGGATCAGAAGGGACAATGTAGCCAGCCCCTTTATCAATCAGTTTGCCGAGCACTTCATAAATCATAGAACGCGGCACGCCGGATTGTTTGCTCACTTCATAGCCTGTAGCCGGTGCATGCTGCAGCAGGGTTACATATGCCTTGCTTTCATATTGAGAAAAACCTAGTTTTTGTAAATGAGGATATAGTTCTTCACTCATAATCGTCTCCTTTTATAGTCGTTAGAATTATTACTACTAATGATAAATTCAGAAAATTCTAATGTCAATCCTTTCCTTTATCAATTTTTCGGCAGTATTTGACTTAGTAAAAACAAAAACAGACTCATCCGTACGGCGGAGAGTCTGTTTCTATTAATATATAAATCGATCTAGAAAATTCGACATGACCAAAGAGCGGTCATGTCTTATTTTAATTATTCATGGAGTCTAAAGAAAAAACTCACTGATAAGAGTTTCTTTTATTCTCCCCGGCGCTTTCCGATTTCTTGAATTAAAATAAAGTTTTCGAGGGCACTTTTGGACATGCTTTTACATTGGAACGGTTTGATTTCTAAACTATTTTTTTCCTCAACGTCATCAGAAATGACGATATAATCACAGATTAATTTTTCGACCATCTTATTTTCGGTTGATTGATGGGAAAAATGAATATCCGTTAACAATACTTTTAACATACATATGCTCCTTTTCATATGAAATTCTCGATGGTTTTAGCGGTTTTGTTTGAAAAACATGCCCGGTATTTGAATCAATTCATAACGTCAAAAAGGCCATCGAAAGAGAAAACCTCTTTATGGCCTAATCTACAGAGAGACAGAAAAATTTACCAAAAGTCGTTTCTCCCAAAACGCTTACGAGGTTAGCTGCCGGATTAGGACTTCGAGAATAGCCCTCCCTTTTTTAAGGATTCACCCCATTAACATAAGTGGTTCCCCCGTTCTGTTCACAGACTCAGCGATTTAAGACTTTATTTAATTGCTACTTATGATATCTTAAGGCGAGAAGGACCGTTTGTAAATAAGAAATTATGTAAGTTCACACAAATTTTTCAACGTGCCCAATGCTTCTCTAACAGAATGACTACGTGAGGGAAATGACGGTATTTTGCACGTGAATAAGATGATACAATATATGAAAATGTTTTGTAGGTGATGACTATGTTTTTAAAAAGAATAACACTACTTCGCGATAAGGTTGAAGCGTTTCAGCAATATCCATTTTCCATTCCTTCGATTAAAAATTTGGACGTGCTAGATTTAAAGAGCAACGTTACTTTTTTTGTTGGGGAAAATGGTTCAGGCAAATCGACACTGCTGGAGGCGATTGCCGATAAATGCGAGTTTAATACAGCAGGTGGAGGACGGAACAATCAGTATGATGTCTACGCCGCGGATTCCGCTTTAGGGGATTATATTCGCTTATCATGGCTACCGAAGGTGACGAACGGCTTTTTCATGCGAGCAGAGTCTTTTTATCATTTTGCTACGCACATTGACGAAGTAGATAATACTGGTTTTGGAAGCTATGGCGGCCGCTCTCTCCATGAACAGTCGCACGGGGAATCTTTTTTATCTCTTTTCTTAAACCGTTTTAACGGAAAAGCTATTTATTTATTAGACGAGCCAGAGGCTGCACTATCGCCCCAAAGGCAGTTGTCGTTTTTGAAAATCATTCATGATTTGAGCGCTCGTGGCAACTGCCAATTTATTATCGCCACACATTCGCCCATTTTACTCGGCTATCCGGATGCAACGATTTTTAGCTTTGATGAAGGAAGAATTGAAGAGATAGAGTATGAGATGACGGACCATTATAAAATTACGAAATATTTTTTGCAGCATCGTGAGAGAATGCTTAAAGAAATTTTAGAAGATTAAAAGAAAACCTGTCATAGAAATCCAGGAACATTCAGGATTGTGTGACAGGTTTTTTTGTGAGAACTGGTGTTATGTCCTCTATGTAAAAATGGGAAAATAGATATGTTTTCAGCGCGGTAAAAAGGGTATACACACAGCAAGAGGTGATGAAAAGTGAAGGAACAGACGTTAGAACGCTTTCCACTTGTCGTTTCATTATTAGGACAACTAGTGGAAGAAAGAGAAATCGACGATGAGAGATTATTAAAACTGACAGAACTATCCCATTTATTGAAAGAAGATGTCCAAATAAATGAACGTACGACGCAAGTTTTAGCGGATGTTGGTACGCTCGGACAAGACATGTTGGAGCTTCAAGAAGCGGAGCGAACCGCATTTATTGAAGCTAAACAAGAACGGTTTGTAGAGTATTATTCTCACCTTAAACAAGTGATTGAGTGATAAATGATACGAAAATGATAAAGGGAGGAATCATGAATGAAAAGCGTACGACTAAAACCCGTTTTATTGACAAGTGCAGGAGTTTCGGCGTTACTTTGGCTCTATCCGAAAGAAAACAGAGAAAAAGTGAAGGAAACGTTAAGGCAATGGAAACAGAAACAGTCAAGCTCGGAAACAGTCAAAAAGCTGGATGCCTTCCCAATTGAGAAAGCAGGACACCCAGATCCGTATGACCTTGAAGATAATAACATGGTCAGCGAAGGTGCGATGTATGCCGTTCATTATTATAATGTAGAAAAAGAAAAAGTATAACAGACACCCCCTTCCCGCTGGAAGGGGGATTTTGCTTGTTATGATTGAAACAGTGAAATGCCCATATAGAGAGCGACTCCCCACATAAAACAAGCCGACACTTTGTTGAGAAGTTGAAGGGTTTTCCCTGATTGGTCGAGTCGGCTTGTCATTTTTCCTGCGAAGGCTAGGCTAAAAAACCAAATCCATGACACAATTAAACAAGCAAGTGTAAACGCTGTTTTCTCCATGCCGCTATATTGGAGAGAGCTTGTGCCAATCACACCGACTGTATCTAATACTGCATGCGGATTGAGCAGGGAAACGGATAAAGCAAATAAAATTTGCTGTTTCGCTGAAAGTGGGGCAAACGTTTCCTCATTAACCAGGTTCGGGGTACTGTTCCACGATACCCATCCCATATACAACAGAAAAATAATCCCGAATAGAAGAAGCATTACTTTCAGCCATGAAAATTGCAAGACTATGACGGATACACCTGTAATTGCAAGCAAGATTAAAGCGGTATCGCATAAGCAGGCTGTCAAAATGACGGGAAGCGCATGGTAATAGCGCTTTTGCAGTGCACCTTGATTAAAAACAAATACATTTTGTACACCAAGCGGTAAAATGAGGCCGAACGCCAACAAAAAACCGTGAGTAAGGGCTTGAAACATTTCGTTCACTCCTAAATCGATTGATTACAATGAAAGTATAGGCGATGGTTTTTCAAATGTCCTCAACCAATTGGTTTGTTTTTGAACCAACCAAGTTTTACACTGAATAGAGTGAACTAGATGTTAAGGGAGAGGATATAGATGGATTGGAAGCCCGATCGAGCCTCTAAGGTGTCGCTCTACATTCAAATTAAGGAGCAGATTGAAGCAAAAATTGAAAACGGGGAGTGGACAGTAGGGACAAGAATCCCAACGCAGCGCCAGCTTGCCGAGCAGTTTCAAGTGAATCGAAGCACCATTGTGTTAGCTTTAGAAGAGCTGGCAGCGGATGGATTGATTGAAGGGAAGACAGGAAAAGGAACAACAGTCATTAACAACTCCTGGTCTTTAATGGGACGTCAATCTCCTCCTGACTGGAATCACTATGTCAAATCCGGTCTATTTGCTCCTAATGTACCGATGATTCAAGATATTAATGAAATAGAATTTTGGCCTGACATTATCCGGCTTGGAACAGGAGAGCTCGCTCCAAGCTTGTTTCCGAAAGAGAACATGAAGACGGTGTTAAACCGTGTTGGAGAAAAAATGGAATCGATGGGATATGAAGAACCTAAAGGCTTACTGCTGCTCCGTGAGCAATTGGCTATTCGTTTACGTTCAAAAGGAATACCGATTTCCGCATCTGGTCTATTAATTACATCTGGTGCACTGCAAGCACTGCAGCTTATTTCAGTCGGTATTTTGCAAACCGGATCGGTTGTATTGCATGAAACACCGTCATATTTGCGTTCCTTGCAGTTATTTCAATCAGCGGGCATGCGGTTAATGGGAATCCCGATGGACAGGGACGGACTTCAAGTAAAGCTCCTAAAAGAGCGGCATGCGGTGGGGAAACCATCCATTTTGTATACCATTCCGACGTTTCATAATCCGACCGGAACCGTTATGTCACAAGTGAGGCGGCAGGAGCTGATGGAATTTGCTGAGAAAAAGCAGCTTCCAATCATTGAAGATGATGTGTACGGGGATTTATCATTTGACGAACTTGTACCGCGGTCGTTAAAGAGTATCGATAAAAGCGGGCTTGTTTTGTATGTAGGGAGCTTTTCGAAAACGTTGAGTCCTGGTTTACGAATTGGTTGGATTGCTGGTGCGGAGTCTGTCATTAACCGTTTAGCTGACATTAAAATGCAAATGGATTACGGGTCGAGTTCTCTTTCCCAACTGGCAGCAGCCGAATGGCTTGAAAGCGGCCTTTATGATGAGCATCTTCATTCTGCTAAGAAACAATTAAAAAGAAGAAGAACGTTAGCTGTAAAGGCTCTGAATACATATTTGTCTGATGTAGCGGAATGGACCGTTCCAGACGGTGGTTTTTACATTTGGGTTAAAATTCTTCCGTCGATTTCGATGCAAAAGCTGTTTGAGGCAGCAAAAAAAGAAGGAGTGTTAATTAATCCAGGAAGCATTTATGATCCTGCTTCGAATCAAACCATCCGTCTTTCTTATTCTTATGCCGAGGAAGAAGAACTTGAAAAGGGGATTTATAAGCTTGCTCAATTGATTAAACAAACGGATACACTTTGAAGCAAATTCATTTAAAATAGAGAAGGTGTTTTGAGTCATTAGAGAAAGGATGATCGTCGATGAGTTTTACATATTGTCTATATAACGCCATTCCCGAAGCGGGTGTATTAGAGGGGATTTTAGCACTGCATAGAGCGATTTTTGGTTCTTCTGATGACGTAGTTACTAAAATGGCACGTAAACCAAATTTGTTAGTCATGACGGCTGTAGAAGACAATAAAATTATAGGATATAAAATCGGGTATGAAATGGATGAGAACACCTTTTATAGCTGGTTAGGTGGAGTCGATATTAACTATCGAAAGCATGGTGTTGCTTCAATGTTAATGAAAAAGCAACATGACTATTTAAAAGAAAAAGGCTACAAGGTCGTTCGAACAAAAACGATGAATAAATGGCGCGGTATGCTTATTTTAAATATTAAACATGGCTTTGATGTCATCCACACGTATGTCGATGAAAAAGGATTACATAAAATCGTGCTGGAAAAAAATTTGTGAAGCCGAAACTCTTGAACGGAACAGAATAATATAAATACACCCAAACATGCCTTATTTCTAGAGAAGGACGTTTGGGTGTAAAATCTAAAAATTTTTCATTCTAGTCTAAAGTCCAGCTTATCTACTGACATTTGAATTTTCTGTATGGGCTGGTTGCAAATCCATTACCGCCCCGAAAAATTGTGAAGCCGTTGTGAAACAGATAAAAGCACAAAGTTCGCTGATTTCTGCTTCTGTGAATGTTTCCTTTAAGACCATGAAAATCGATTCTTCTATTTGTCCTCGCTGTTTTAAAAATACTTCCGCAAAGCCGGCCGCTACAGTGGTTTTCTCATCGAATTGCTCACGATTCGGCTTTCCTTTTGCCTTACAATATTCACATCCATTCTCTTGGGCAAGCACTTTCCGAACTTGTTCTTTCAAGGCTGCTGATAGTTGTCCATCCTCTTCAAGAGTCTCGCCTAATCCATTCCACGCTTCCATGATTAGCAAGTTATGCCCTAATAGTTGCTGAAACGGTGTGTCCCCATGTGTAGATGTTGAAATTCTAGTCATCTTTGTTTATTCCTCCTTATAATTTATCCCGCTTTAGCGAGCAGTAAGCTTCTAACGATGGGAGTTTCCTTTATCGTACTGAAAATATGGACGAAAATCCGTTCCATTTGCTACGAATACAGGATATATTTATTTCAAATGATATTCTTTTTAAATAAGGAGTAAACAAATGAAAATCGATTCCGTGGATATGCAAATTTTAAAGCAGCTTAGTGCGAATTCTCGACTTTCCATCCGAGAGTTGGCAAAAAAAGTGAATTTATCCGCTCCTTCTGTGGCGGAAAGGGTAAGGAAGTTAGAAGATGAAGGGGTCATTGAAGGATATACAGCGAAAATTAATTATGAAAAATTAGGCTACTCCATTAAAGCGATTTTGGAAGTCACCATTAAAAATGGGAAGTCTGAGCGATTTAAACAATATATTGAACATCATCCAAGAGCTGTGTTTTGTTACCGAGTGGCAGGACCGGCATGTTATATGGTTCAAATTTCGGTAAGGGAGTTGCAGGAAATAGAGGAGTTTATCAATAATGTGTCTGAATTTGCCCAAACGGTCACCCATATTGTGTTTTCAGCCGTTGATTTGAAAGACAATTTGTTGACTCATTATGAGAATGAAAAATGAGGAAATATAAAAAAAGTTAGCGGTTTTCTTTAAGTCGTTTACGTGTTAGTCTAGCAACGAGTTAATGAAATCATTAATCATTTGTCAGCTTTCCTGCCCACCTGTTGGCATCCGGGCAGGAAGTTTGGTACAGTAAAGATAACGAATTGGCGGAGTACTTCCTTCATCAATAAAATGTCTATGTTGTGGTGAAAATTTGTTCACGGAAAATTATTTATTTGTAAGCGTTTTCAATCTTTCGAAAATATGTTAATATATGAGAAAAGATGAAGGTGATGAGACGGATGCTTTTCGGCTTGCTGGAAAATATATATGGGAGGGTTTGAGCATGGGAGAAAAACGTTTTGCAGAGAAGTATGCCTTTCTTGAAAAGCAGGTGAATGAGTATATGCAGATTTTACTGTTGAAAACACCAGAGCAGGTCATCCATTATTTTGAAAAACGATTGGCCAAATACAAAGCACTTATAGAAAAACGTGAGCTTTATCCAGAAAGTGCGGTGCTGTATATGGAACAGCTTATTGGCGAGTATGCCATAAACATCGCCACCATAAAAGAGTACATGAAATATAAGCAAGAAAAGACGTTTAATGCTATATAAATCTAAGTGGATGGACGAGAAAAGCTTCTTCGGTCCATCCTTTTTGTTTGTCTAGCGGAGGCCTATTGTTAGACATTTATTCAGATGAGCCATATAATTGTACCGACTAGTAGGTACAAAAAGGGAGGAGAATTTGTATGAACAAGAAAAAGCTAATTATTTATTCGGATTTCATTTGTCCATTTTGTTATATTGGCAAGGTCAATGCAGAACGTTTGGTGGAGAAGAATCCAAATATTGAGCTAGAGTGGAGAGAGTTTGAACTGCATCCAGAAGGACAGCCTGATCCAAAAAGTCCATATATGAAGCAAGCGCAAGAAAATGTTAATCGTCTAGCAGCGAATTATGGTATTAAAATGAAGGCGAATGTATTAACAACGGTGACAAGTGAATCACGTATGGCCATGATGGGCTTATATTTTGCGAAAGAATACGGAAAGTTGGAACCGTATCGCGAAGCCGTTTTCCATGCATACTGGCAGGAAGGAAAAGACATTGGCGACCTTGATATTCTTTGTGAAATTGTAGCGAACTTAGAAATGGATGCAGATAAATTCCGTTCAGCAATGCAGGAAGAAACGTATTTGCCATTGGTATTGGGTGAAATTGACAAAGCAAGGAAAAATGAAATAACAGGTGTACCCACTTATCAATATGGCGGGCACATCACGATGGGAGCTCAGTCTGTCGAACGACTTGAACGTTTCATTCAAGCAGTGGATGATTTAGAGGCAGCGGAAAGCCATAATGAAGCCGCAGTTTGCGGACCTGATGGCTGCGAGATATAACGTGAGTTTTTCCTTTCGGCCTAGGTTGAGATATAATGAGGACGGGACTGGAAGGGGGACGTATCGGTATGTCAAAAAAAGAAGAGATTATTCAAACCGCAAGGCGAGTTATTCATTCGAAAGGTTATCAAGCAACGGCAATCAACGATATACTACAAGCCGCCAGCATTGGAAAAGGACAATTCTATCATTATTTTTCGTCCAAGCGTGATCTTGGATTGGCGGTTGTTGAACAATTGACCCGTGAATGGGAAGAACGATTAATAGTGGGTATCCTTCAAGGAAATGGTACAGCAACAGAAAAGCTGAACCATATGTGTGAGTTTGTCTTGTCATATCATAAAGGAATGGAAGGACATCCAGGCTGTCCGATGGGAAACTTGGCCGTTGAAATGAGCGAACATGATGAGCAATTTCGTCGCATCTTACAGGCTTTTTTCACACAATGGATTACTGCTTTAGAAAAAGTGTTAGTAGATCTTTCCGCTGAAACAGATTTTCGCCCGATGGTTAGCTATTATGTGCATGCCCAGTCGATGGTTGCACAAATTGAAGGCGGTATTTTATTAATGAAATCAGCGATGGAAGCCGAGGTATTAGTGAATACTATTGCAGCCATTCGCTTTCAGCTTCAGCTTTCTTAACTGAAGCTGAGTCGTTTTTTTGCTTCCGTTAAAATCATATGATACTATACATTCTGTACCGACTGGTAGGTACAGAGTGTGTAGTAGTCATTTGAATGTAAGGCGGCTTACATCATTTGTATGTTGAATCGTTTAAAATGACTTATATGTTAAAGGCTATGTTGATTTTTCGTTTCTTTATATTAGCGAAAAGTGCAGATTAACAGCATCAATTTAACGAAACTTAAAATGAAATAAAACAATCGGAGGAATAACAAAATGGCAAAAATGACAGAACACATTACATCAGTATCTGAAGGAATGCAAACGAAAGTAACAGCGAAAAACCATACAATCATTATCGATGAACCAGCAAATATGGGAGGAAAAGACGAAGGTGCGAACCCATTGGCAACGTTATTAGGCGCACTCTCTGGCTGTGAAACAGTTATTGCAAACATGGTCGCAAAAGAAATGAACTTCCAATTAGACGGTATCGATTTTGATATTCGCGGTGAATTCGACCCACGCGGCTTAATGGGTGACGCAAGTGTACGTCCATACTTTGAAAAAGTTATCATTGATGCATCTGTTAGAACAAACGAATCTGATGAGCGCATTCAAGAACTTCAACAAAAAACAGATGCTCGCTGCCCTGTCTTCACAACATTACAAGCAGCTGACATCGAAATGGTAGTCAACTGGAAAAGAGCATAATGAACAAAAAGAGCCCCGGCACATGGAAATTTCATGCTGGGGCTCTTCTGTTAAGGTCACTTAAGCAGATGTTACTAACTTTGCACGGAAGCTAGAAGTCACTGGTTTTTTTTTAGGGGGAAGCACTGTTTTTAATCACAGTCAACTTCATTTGAATAGAAATGTTTATTATCAACTATAGGCTCTCTGCTTGAATAAACTTTCAAAGGTTCACCTAAGCGGCTGTCGCCAATCCCGCAAGGGGGGCCAAAGCCGCTTGCCAGACAAATATTTTACTAGACTCTTTTGTCAATATTATGTATGATTACATGGTAATTACAACTATACATAATCGAGCGGCATGGTGCTGAAAATGTTCATTTTTAGCTTAAAAGGGAAGTCCGGTGAAAGTCCGGTGCGGTTCCGCCACTGTAAGTGGGGAGAGACCTTGCATGATGTCACTGTTTCTACAAGAAACGGGAAGACGCAAGGAATTGTTGATCCACGAGCCAGGAGACCTGCCATGTTGCGGATGCCATTAGCCTGCGGGAATAGGGAAGGTGTCACGTTCGGGATATAAACAGCTACTGTACAAGAAGAGCGTTTTCGTTCTTCTGTTGCTTTGATACGCTAATTGACCGGTGATTTCGTGTACAAAGCCCTTTGCTTATGAAGCAGAGGGCTTTTTCATTTTCCTTTCTCGCCCTTTCCAGAAAGGCATCTGCTCAAAGTGGATGCAAGTTGTAAAGTCCAAATATTCAAAAGATACAAAGGGGGAGAACATGATGAACAGCCAATCGAAAAGAATCGTAGCGTTTATGCTTACATTTTTACTTTTGCTTGCACAAGTAGTTGGCGGCTTTGCGCCTGTTGGACAGGCGGAAGAAATTACGTTGGCACAAAAAGTAGAAGAGCAACTGACAGATACGAAAGAATATTTTACATCGTTGCCGGCTCCTAGAGATGATTGGGATGCTTTTGCTTTTTATTTAGCGAATAAACCCGTCAGTTTATCATACGTAGAAAGTCTAGTTAATAAAATTAAGGGGAATAACGGAAATTATAGCAAAACGACAGATCTTGCGAGAACGATTATTGCGTTAAATGCTGCTGGTTACAATCCATTAAATGTAGATGGAATAAATTTAGTTGAAAAACTATACAACAAAGAAATGAGTCAAGTGAGTGCAGAAAATGATGCAGCATGGGCTCTTTTAGCTTTTGACAGTCAAAACTATGACATTCCGAGCGATGCTAACATCAACCGAGAGCTCCTTTTAGATCATCTTGTAAGCAAAAGCCTGTCAACAGGCGGATGGGGCCAATCGGCGATTGATCCTGATATTACAGGAATGGTCATGAGCGCTTTAGCACCATATAAACAGAAGTCAGAAGTGGAGGCTGTTTTGAATCAAGCAGCCGAGCGATTGGAAACAGTTCATCCGGTTAACAGTAATAGCTTAGCTCAAATGATTCTTGGGTTAACAGCTGCTGGTATTGACCCTGCTTCAGATGATTATATCTATAATAATGAAAATTTAATAGAACAGCTTTTAAGCTTTGCGTTTGCCTCTACTCATGAATATAAAGGACAGTTCCGTTGGACAAGAGGTGATGATGAAGCGAATGAGATGGCAACACAGCAATCTTTATTTGCTTTAGAAGCATATGATCGTCTTGTAAAAACGGGAACAGGTGTTATTTTCCAAGAAATTAGCGGAACCGTCCAGCAGCCTGGGACGTCTGAAGTAGCGACTGTCCGCATTGTTCCTTTAAATAAAGCAATTGCAAAAGGGGAAACCGTTCAATTAACGGCTGAAGCAAAAAATGGGGAAGGAACTGTTGTAGAAAATGCTTCTTTAGGATGGAGCAGCTCCAATGCGACGATTGCAGAAGTGAGTAATCAAGGACTTCTGACTGCAAAAGCAGTGGGAACTGTTACGGTTACTGTTCATTCCTTAGAAGATGAAAGCATTAAAGGTTCTATCGAAGTGACGATTCAGCAACAGTCTTCTGCAGCAGTAACAATCGTAGTAGAAGGACCAGAAAGTCATATTGCCACAGGGCAAGTTCAAGCGGTCAACGCACTAAAGGCGTTAGAGCAGTTATTAACTGAAAAAAATATTCAATATGACCTAACAGACTCTCCATACGGGATTTATGTAAGTTCTATTAACGGAATCGATGCTGGAAAATATGGCGGCTACGATGGTTGGAACTATGTTGTAAAAAGGGATGGTGAATGGATTAATCCGAGTGTTGCAATAGCTGATTTCGAGTTAAAGCCTTCTGATAAAGTGATTGTCTATTATAGTGATAGTACAGCTATTGTGAACTCGGTGGAAGTCAGCCCATCTGAGCCGAAAGAAGGAGAAGCTTTCACTGTTTCGGTTCAACAGGTGGAATGGGTATGGAACAACGACACTGGTGCCATGGAGGAACAAGTCACCCCAGCTGCGGGTGCAACGGTGAAAATCGACAATCAAACGATTCAAACCAATAGTGAGGGAAAAGCTGTTTTTACAAGCGGCTTAGCCCAAGGAAAGTATGAAATTGAGATTACAAGGTATGAAGATAACGAAGCGGCTTCTCTTCTACGGGAAACGCTCCCGCTTGAAGTTGATGCAGCACCTGTCGTCACGGTAACGGTAGAAGGGCCGAACAGTCCGATTACAACAGGTCAAGTTCAATCAACAAATGCACTCCAAGCGTTAGAAAAACTATTAACGGAAAAGAATATCCAATATGACATAGTAACGGCTAGCTTCGGGAAATATGTCGATTCCATTAACGGGGTAGCAGGCGGATCATACGGCGGCTATGACGGCTGGATGTTTGTGGTGAAGCGTGCTGGTGAATGGATTCATCCTGATGTCGGAATGGCTGACTTCAGACTGAAGTCTTCTGACGAAGTAATTGTGTATTATGGTGACGGCACGGCAATTGTAAATTCGGTGGAAGTCAGCCCGACCGAACCAAAAGTGGGCGAAGCGTTCACCATTACTGTGAAACAGTGGAAGAAGATATGGAATCCTGACTGGACATCGTCAGAGGAAATCACCCCGGCTGCGGGAGCAACGGTGAAAATCGACAATCAAGCGATTCAAACCAATAGTGAGGGAAAAGCTGTTTTTACAAGCGGCTTAGCCCAAGGAAAGTATGAAATTGAGATTACAAGGTATGAAGATAACGAAGCGCCTTCTCTTCTACGGGAAACGCTCCCGCTTGAAGTAAATGCGGTACCGACCGTTACCGTGACCGTAGAAGGGCCGAACAGTCCGATTACAACAGGTCAAGTTCAATCAACAAATGCACTCCAAGCGTTAGAAAAACTATTAACGGAAAAGAATATCCAATATGACATAGTAACGGCTAGCTTCGGGAAATATGTCGATTCCATTAACGGGATAGCAGGCGGATCATACGGCGGCTATGACGGCTGGATGTTTGTGGTGAAGCGTGCTGGTGAATGGATTCATCCTGATGTCGGAATGGCCGACTTCAGACTGAAGTCTTCTGACGAAGTGATCGTGTATTATGGTGACGGAACGGCAATCGTGAAATCGGCGGAAGTTAGTCCATCGGAACCAAAAGAGGGTGAAACGTTCACGGTCACGGTGAAACAGCTGAAATGGTTATGGAACTCAGACTGGACATCATATGAACAAATCATTCCAGCTGTAGGTGTAACAGTGAAAATTGGTAGTCAAACCGCTCAAACGAATAGTGAAGGAAAAGCTACTTTCACAAACGGATTGACGGCTGGAAATTACCAGATGGAGATAACTGGTTACGCAGGAAATAGTGTTCCTAAAATTGTGCGAGTTACGCAAGCATTAACTGTTGCGAAAAAATCTGACTCAGGAACGACGGTGCCAACGAAGAAGACTGCGAAAATCTCCATCATTGGCGATAGCCAAAAAGGAACGATTTTATCTCGTACATCTATTGACATTGAAACAGGCGATACAGTATATGATGTATTAATTAAAGCAATTGGCTCTTCAAAAGTGGAAACGAGCGGAATTGGCTCAAGCAAATACATTGTCGGTATCGACGGATTAAATGAATTTGATCGCGGTCCGAAAAGCGGTTGGATGTTTTCTGTTAATGGTGACTATATTGAAAAGAGTGCCAGCTCTGTTAAAGTGAGTGACGGCGATGTCATCGTGTGGAAATATACAACAGACTTAGGTGAAGACATCGGGGCGGGAAGCGGTGGAACAACGACTACACCGACAACAGATATCCCAAAAGAAGTTCCATCACAAGTGGCCGATGCGTTAACCAAAAATGAAAAGGCGGCGGGTGTAAACAAACCGGTAACGAAAGAAACGTCGGTTACATCTGTTTTGAATGCCAGTCAAAAAATGAGTGCAACCGAGGCAAAAGCGTTAAAAGAAACCCTTGCGGCAAATGTAGTGAATACGAGCCAAAAGGTGACAACGAGCGCTGATACAACGATTAATGATTCCAAACAGGAAACAAAGCTAATCGTGCCAAAAGGTGCGTTAAAAGAAAGTAAAACGATTGCGGTAAAAGAGTTGACGTTGCCAGTCTCAAACGAGGTTATCTCGTCTGTTTACGAATTCTCGCCAAGCGGGACGACATTTGAAAAAAATGTTTATTTATCACTGAAAGTAGCGATGGACACGGTGCAACCGGAACAGCTCGTGTTAGCATGGCTGGATGAAACAACTAACGAATGGATTGCGTTGCCGACGGTAGTGGATGCGAAAACAGGCCTAGTTACTGGAGCGGTTGAGCATTTCACAAAGTTTGCCGTCCTTGATACAGCACAAATGGCCAGCACTGCGGACATGACGCTTGCGGAAACAGCCATTGAAAAAGCCGTCCAGCACATTTTAACAAGCGGTGATGTTAGTGACTGGGAAGCCTTTGCGCTTGCAAGTGCGAAAGCAGAAGTACCATCTGAATACATTCAAACAGCAGAACAACTTGTGAAAGACAAAAACGGATATTTCCGCAAAATCACGGACTACGAACGTCTTGCTCTATCGATAAAAGCAGCTGGGTATGATCCACAATCGTTTGGCGGCTATAACTTAATTGAGAGCATTTACAATGCTCCATTATTAACAGCTCAAGGAACGAACGGGATTATTTTCGCACTAATTGCACTCGACAGCGCCGACTATTCTGTTCCAGCCAATGCGAAGTGGTCAAAAGAAGCCATTATTGATATGATTTTGGAAAGCCAATATGAAAATGGTGGTTTCCCATTAACAAATGATGAAGAAGCAAGCATTGATATCACAGCGATGGCTTTGTCGGCGTTAGCGCCTTATCAAGAAAGAGCAGACGTCAAAGCAGCGATTGAAAAAGGTGTGAACTGGCTATCTGCCCAGCAAAATAATAAGGGCGGGTTCAGCATGTTTGGAGAAGAAAACAGCAGCAGCCTTTCCCAAACGATTATTGCGCTTTCTTCACTCGGAATCGATCCGAGAGGCGAAGCGTTCACGAAAGCAGAAGGGGACCTTATTACAAGCCTGCTTCAATTCCAAACAAACAAAGGTGGCTTTACACATCTTCCGTCTGGAGAAGAAGATGAGATGGCAACAGAACAAGCGTTGATGGCCTTTGTTGCCTATGAACGTTTCTTAAAGAAAGAGTCTAACCTTTATGATTTGAAAGAGACGGTGTCTCTGTATAAAGATGATGCGTCCATTGCTTCATGGACAAAAGAATCTGTGTATAAAGCGAAGGAATATGCGTTAATGGAAGGAGCAGACGGCTCTTTCCATCCGAAAAATACGTTAACGCGCGCGCAATTTACTAAGATTTTAGTACGAATGATTGGTGCACAGCCAAATGAGCAAGAGAAAGCAGCCTTCTCAGATGTAAAAGCAGACAGCTGGTTTTACGGTTATGTAGAAACGGCGAAGGCAAAGGGGCTCATTCAAGGCTATCCAAACGGTGAGTTCAAGCCGTATGCGCCAATTACAAGACAGCAAATTGCGGTAATGATTGCAAGAGCTTTTGAACTGAAAGGAAGCACAACAACACTTTCTTATAAAGATGTTGATACAACCGATCAAGAAGCACTGCTGGCGATTCAAGCGATGCAAGAAGCAGGTATTATGATCGGGTCCAACGGAAGTTTTAGACCGTATGAACACGTATCAAGAGAGATGGCAGCCGTCATTGCGGTTCGCTTGTATGAAATGATGAACAAATAATAAAGGGAAACAAGAGAGAACGAAAACCTTGAAAAAGGGTCGTTCTCTTTCCTGTTTTTCCAGGGAGGGACATGTATGAAAATATCTTTCATTTCATTTTTAATTATTATGCTCGCATTGACCGGTTGTGGCAAAGAGGCAGCTAAACAAGAAGTTGAGAAAGAACAAGCCGTTCAGCAAGAAGAAACAGTGGAGAGCGAAACGGAAAGTTCAGCTGATGCCGATGAAATTACAGAAAAAACAGAGACAGCAACGCAAGAGACAGAGGAAAAAGAGTCTGTAGCTGAAACCGCTGAAAAGAAAGAAACCGCCCCACCAGTTGTACAGCAAGAAGAGAAGCCAGAAGCAAAAGCAGAACCTGCTAAACAGGCTGAACAGCCAAAAGCAGCGTCGCAGGAGGCGACACCAATTGCTAAACAGAAGGTGCAGGAAACCGCACCAGTCGCAGAAAAGCCGGTTCAAAAAGAAGTAGCGGCAAAGCCTGTGACACCTGCTGCTACGCCTAAGCCGGAACAGCCAAAACAAGAGGAACCGAAAAAAGAAACAGTTTCCATTTCCATTAAAGGTGACAGTGGACATGGGACCGTACTGTCAGCGGTGGAAGTCGAACTAGCCGAGGGCGATTCAGTGCTCGATGTGCTGAAAAAAATTACGAAGGAAAAGCGTATTCAGCTTGACTATTCAGGAGCCGGGGGCGCTGCTTACATTGAAGGGATCGACAATTTATATGAATTTGACCGCGGACCGACGAGTGGCTGGATGTTTAAAGTAAACGGGGTATTTGCGAAAAAAAGCGCGGGGGCGGTTAATGTGAAAAACGGTGACCGCATTGAATGGGTATATACGACCGATTTAGGAAAAGATGTAGGGGCGCCGCAGTAATGAAGTCGGGCTTTGCGTCTTTTCATCCTGTCGTTTGCTTCGTTTACTATGTGAACTTATTTCTTTTCAGCATGCTTTTTTTACATCCCTTTTTTCTTGTCACACTCTTAGTGGGAGCAGCGGCATTGAACGGATTGCAGCATCAAGGGGCGAGGATGAAGCGTTCATTTCCTTTTTTTCTTGTTATCGGTCTCGTGTTTTTTATTATTAATCCGCTCATTTCCCATCGTGGAACTCATATTTTGTTTTACATAGGCAGTGAGCCAATCACCTTAGAGTCCGTCTTATATGGGTTGATGATGATGCTATCTTTAATGACCATTATGACGGCATTTCTGTCCTATAACCGCATTATGACAGCAGATAAATTTCTTTTCTTATTTTCTTCGTTTTCGCCGAAAGCGGCTTTGCTGTCCATGATGGCGGCACGGTTTGTCCCGTTATTGAAAAGAAGACTTTCTGATTTAACAATTATTCAGCGTACAAGAGGACTCAATCCGCAAACAGGATCCATAAGAAAACGAGCAGCAGAAGGGATGCAGCTTCTTCAGCTCCTTCTTTCCTCTTCTTTAGAAGAAGCGATGCAAACAGCCGATTCAGTAAAAGCAAGAGGATATGGAACGAGCAAACGAACCGCTTATTTTCCGTACCGAATGGGCGTAATGGATTGGACAGTGCTTGGATTGTTGGCAGTGAGCGCCGGGTTGGCATATGTAGGCTGTGTATTCGGCTATGGACGACTGCAAATTTATCCAGAGCTGGAATCGGTCTTGTTTACTCCATATGAGTGGATTACTTATAGTGCAGTCTGCTTCTTTTTAATCATACCGCTTGTCATTGAAGGGAGAGAAGAAATACGATGGCGCTTTTTGAAATAAAAAATGTTTCGTTTCATTATCCGGACGAACAAATGAACACACTAAACGATATTACATTGTCCATTCCTGAAGGAACGTTTACCGTCTTATGCGGGGCATCAGGAAGCGGCAAAACGACGTTGCTGCGCCATTTGAAAAAGAGCTGCAGCCAGTTGGAGCACGTACTGGCCATATTTTATATGATGGGGTTCCGCTTGAGGAGCAGCCGGATGGACGAACAGCGGAAGAAATCGGAATGGTATTTCAGCATCCTGACGAGCAAATTGTGATGGATACTGTTTGGCATGAAATGGCATTTGCATTAGAAAATCGAGGTTACCCGACGGATGTGATTCGAAAACGGACAGCGGAAATGGCGCAATTTTTCGGATTGGAGTCACTCTTGCATCAATCCGTTCACAACTTGTCTGGAGGACAAAAACAGCTTGTTAATTTAGCGTCTATTCTTGTTCTACAGCCTCGTGTCATTTTGCTGGATGAACCGACTTCCCAACTGGATCCTGTGGCAGCGAAAGAATTTTTGCAAATGTTAAAGCGTTTGAATGATGAGTTTTCCATGACCATCATCATAAGCGAGCATCGGCTGGAAGAAGTCTTTCCGCTTGCTGATCAAGTAGTGTTTATGGAAGAAGGAAAAATTCGTCATCACGGCGAGCCGACAGCGGTTTGTCGTGCTATTTTGTCTCAGCATGATCATACGCATTTTCATTATTTGCCATCAATTGCCCAACTTTATTTAACGTTGGAAACAGAGAAGGAACTCGATGTGCCGCTTACGGTGAAAGAAGGGAAACGGTGGTTTAAGGATGTGCCGCTTCATCAACAGGTAGAAAAAAAGGAAGAGCGCTATCTGTTTACAGAACCGCTTCTTCAATGTAAAGAAGTCAGCTTTCAATATGAACGAGAACAGCCAATGGTATTGCAAAAACTGTCTCTTTCTATATACAAAGGAGAATTTTTAGCTATTCTCGGTGGAAATGGGGCAGGAAAATCAACGTTGCTTCAAGTAATGGCAGGACTTCTTCAACCGCAGCGCGGACAAGTTCGCTTCGAAGGGAAAAAGGTACACCGTATTAAGGAAGCGGAGCGATTTCAACGCATCGGTTATTTGGCTCAAAATCCGCTGTTATATTTTTCACATGACACGATTATGGAAGAGTTAGAATTCGCCGCAAAGCGTTCAACCGCTCTTTTACCAGAACAAGAGATGAAAAAGCTGATTGACTTACTGGATTTATCGCCAATTTTGCAGAAGCATCCATATGATGTGAGCGGTGGCCAGCAACAAAAAACAGCGCTCGCAATCGTTTTATTGTCTCGTCCGTCTATTTTACTGCTCGATGAGCCGACAAAAGGATTGGACGTTGTGTCGAAGGAAAAGCTAGCATTGATTCTTCAATCGCTTCGTCAAGAGGGTCTGACTATTGTAAGTGTCACCCACGATGTCGAATTTGCAGCCAAACAGGCGACGAGATGCGTACTTTTATTCGATGGGGCTATTACATCAGAAGGAGAGCCTGGCGCTTTCTTTTGTCATCATTATTTTTATACGACGACGGTTCACCGAATTGTACGCGATCGCCTTCCGAACGTGTTTTTATATGAGGAGGTGGCGCATTTATGCAGCGCTCCAACATCATCCTTTTCATAACCGCAGGGGTACTGGCGGTTTTACTGCTCGTGACGTCTTTTACGATGAATCAATCCTACTTGCTTGTTGGCATGATGATGGTCGTATTTGCGATGATTCCTTTTTTTATCCGGTTTGAACGCCGGCAAATTCAATCAAGGGAACTGGTGTTAATTGCGCTGCTCGCTGCGTTTGCTGCCGTTAGCCGGGTTCCGTTTGCGGCCTTGCCGAGCGTTCAGCCCACATCGTTTGTTATCATCATGTGTGCCATCGTTTTCGGCGGTGAAGCCGGATTTTTAATCGGTTCGCTCGCTGCTCTTGTTTCCAATATGTTTCTCGGTCAAGGTCCTTGGACACCTTGGCAAATGTTTGGCTGGGGGATGATGGGACTAACGGCGGGAATGTTAAAAGACACATGGCTGATGCAGCATAAAGCAGGAAGAGCGGTCTACGGGTTTGCGGTGGGGATTTTATTTGGCTGGCTGATGAACTCGTGGTTTTTGCTAAGCTATGGGGAAAGTATTACGTGGGAAGCGATTGCCGCTGCCTATGCGGCGAGTTTTTATTTTGATTTGGCGCACGCGCTGTCGAACGTCTTCTTTCTTACATTATTCAGCGCTTCATGGCTAAAGATTTTACAAAGATACAAGAAAAAATATGGGATTTTAACGTAGAAAATCATCATGAAATAAAAGAGAACTTTTCTTTTTGCGGTTCAGAAGCAAAAGGAAAGTTCTCTTTTTTTATAGTATCCTCATTTATAGACATCGGAAGACGTTATGCTCCTTTAACGTGTTTTTTAGTTTAAACATAATTGTGTTATAGACTTCGTATTTGTAGATATGTAAGAGGGCATCGTGTAAGTTATAAGCTTTGAAAAAGAAATCGATTTTCTTTTCGGCATAACGTGTAATCTGTTCCTTATAAAAAAGTTTTTTCTGTTCAATTTTTTCACGAATATCGGAAGTTAAGGAGAAAATAAATTGTAGGATCGAAGCGTCCATCGTTCCGCAATATTCAACTACATTCATTGTATTTACCCCCTTTGTCAAGATATTGTAAATAAAATTTATATTTTCTTTACAATGTATTTACATTATTGTAATACATTTTAGGTGAAAAGCAATGGTTGTGACAAAACTAGTCAAAATGTGATGGGTTTCTAATTTCAGTCGCATGGACATTCAGAAACTTCGACATGTTTCTCTACCACTAAAAGCGTTTATGAAAACCAAGCTTTCGTTAATCTTTTTACGCCTTCTTCAATTTGATGGATTGGAATTTGACTAAACCCGAGCAACAGCAATGGCTTGCCCTCTTTTTTAGGCGGGATCCAGTATTTGTCGGTTGAATAAACGCGAACACCAGCTGTCTCTGCTTTTTGCATTAGTTCTTTTTCCGTCAGGACGGTATCGATTGTAATCAGTAAATGTAATCCGGCTTTTTCACCGACAACTTTCACTCGATGACCAAAATGGTGTGTTAATGAATCGACGAGAATGCGGTGCTTTTTTTGATATAAAATTCGCATTCGCCGAACATGCCGGTCCCATTCTCCGTCTTTCATAAAGAAGTACAGTGTATGCTGGATTGCCCGAGGGACCGTTGAGATATAAGTTTGGAGAAGATGGTCGTATGCTTGAATGAGACGGTGAGGCAAGACGATATAGCTAATGCGAAGGGACGGTAGCAACATTTTGGAAAAGGTCCCTAAATAAATAATCGATTCGTGTTGATCTAGTTCTTTCAAGGCAGGAATGGGCTTTCCTTCATAGCGAAACTCTCCGTCATAATCGTCTTCAATAATATAGTGATTCGTGTCAGTTGCCCATTGCAATAACTCCAACCGGCGGTGAAAGGGCATGACCATTCCTACCGGATATTGATGGGATGGCGTCACGTAGACGATGTTGGCACGACTTGTTTTTAACGCTTCCACAGAAATTCCGTTTTCATCAAGCGGAATAGGGGTGACTTGAAACCCGTGATGTTCAAATGTGTAACGGGCACGATTATAACCCGGATTTTCTATGGCAAGGCAGTGCGTATTTTGAAACACCGTTTGACATAGCAAACTTAATGATTGCTGTGTGCCAGAAGTTAAGATAATTTGTTCAGGTGTACATATCACTCCTCGTGCTTGATACAAGTAAGCGGCTATTTCCTCCCGTAACTTATATTCTCCTTTATAATGCCCGTACGATTTCGGTTCTTCCACTTCCCAATTGTAGGCATCGTTGCTATACTTTTTCCACAATCTCATTGGAAACACACTCATATCAACATTTCCGTATTGAAAGTCAATCATTGAAGAAGAGAGGATGGGAGCTTCCGTGGGCGAAGGAGTTTGAACAGATTTTGTCTGAATGACATCTAACTCTAAATGCTGAACGAACATCCCGCTCTTTGGCTTGCTTATAATATAGCCTTCGGCGAGGAGCTGTTGATAGGCTGTTTCGACTGTATTGCGGCTTATTTGTAGATGTTGGGAAAGAACACGAATGGAAGGGAGTTTGTTCCCGCTTTTCAAGGTCCCTTTGATAATGTCTTGCTTCAGGTGTTCATAAAGCTGCAAGTAGAGTGGCAAAGGGCTTTGTTTATTTAACTTTGGCGATAAGAGATGCATAGTACCCCCTTTCTGACCCCTCTTAAAAAAACAAAACTGTCACTTTATAAAAGGTCAAAATATTCTTACAATAATTATAACAGAATCATAACAGGGGGTAAATGCATTATGAAGTCTATAAGAAGAAGCATGAAAGAGTGCAAAGATACAGAAAAAATTCATCAGTTTTTAGCTTGTACAAAGGTCGGGTATTTAGGGTTGTGTGACGGGAAGTGGCCATATGTAGTTCCGTTAAATTTTGCTTGGGCAGACGGGGCTGTTTATTTTCATGGAGCAGCAGCTGGGAGGAAATATGAAGTGATGAATGAAAATGAACAAGTATGCTTTACCGTGAGCGAAGATTTTGGGACCATTGCAAACCCGGTTCCAGCAAATGTCGGTACGGCTTATTTCAGTGTAATGCTGTTTGGAAAGGTGAAGCGCATCGAAGGTTTAACGGAAGCAACTCCCGCATTGCAACAGTTGCTCGATAAGTATGTCCCTGGCTATTTTCAAACACCATTATCGAAAAAACATGTGGAAACATACCGCTCTTCTATGGGAAGCGAAACGGCGGTGTATAAAATTGAAGTAGAAAGTCTCACAGCTAAAGAAGATCCAATTGATGAAGAAAAGTTATTTTACTCTGGCAGAACGGTGATGGATGATGTGGGGAGACAGTAAAGAAAAGATTGGTTGAAAAGAGAGCATAATAAGTAGCAAAACTGAATGATCTAAGACCTGTCAAATGGCGCGGACATTGTCTAAAAGTCATGACAGGTCTTTTTGTGTAGACGTTTTTTCAATGGTTTTGAAGTATTGGATGATTTTAAAGCAAAGTATTCCTAACAACCAGTAAATCGGAAAAGAATAGATGTTTTTCCAAATGATTTCCTCATAAATGATTAGCCATTCCATGAACGGTTCTGCTGCAAAGGCAAGAAACGCAGACAACACCCCTGTGAAAAGGGTGAATGTTTTGAAATCTTTTCTCCACCTTTGATACACTAACATAAAAGGGATGATGACAACCCCTACATCGTATGGATAAAATTGCGGGTTTAAGTATGGTGTCAAACTGTATGGATACGCCCATACCATCGCATTGCTGCCAATCGAGTCAAGAATGAGAGCGGCCACTCCATAAAACAGACCGAACGCCGTAATTTCGGTGACATGTTTTTTATCGAGAAGCTTCCACCAAATGAGGGCAGGAATTATGCTCAGAGCAATTAAAAACCACCATTTGACTGTCAAAAAATTATGGTCATACCAATACGTTTTGAGAGCATGAAGGTAGTCTTGTTGAAGTTCTAATACTTGATGGAAAGAAACAGAATACAACATGTATGAGTTCGTAGGTAAAGTCATTTGCTGATTGAAGAGCCAAGTTAATAACATTATGCGCACCATCTTTTGTAGAACGATTTTTTGCTTAATCGAAAGTGTTTGCCAATCATTGATTGTAAAATGTTCTTAGTTGTTAAGATAACCAAATGTCTTGAAATTATAAAAAAACGAGGCGAACAGTTCTAATGTCAATATATTTGAACATATGGTGGGATTGTTAGAAGATATGAAGCTGATGTGAACACCTCATGTTTCACTGCTAGGAAAGAACGTATAGGGTGAATACTATGCCATAGTTGAATAGAGAGTAAATGGAATTTCTCCATAAAGGAAAAAAGGGGAGTTAATGTTGAATCAAACGTTTCGACAGCGGAGTAGGAAGTGGCCTTCTGTATTTGGCTTATGTTCTCTTGTCATTGGAACGACTCAATGGATTTGCTTTATGAGTCATTTTGTACGATACACCCCGAAACAAAATCAAGATGTGGAAGCGGCATATATTTTAATGCCGATGTTTCTTGCGCCTTTAGGATTGTTCCTTGCATATACCCATTATAGAACGGACGAGTTTAGTCAATGGGGGATTATCGTTAATATTGTCATGATTATGCTTCCATTTCTTTATGTGTTAATTGGAAAAGTAGTGACGTTTTTGTAATAGAAGAAATACTCAATGATTAAAAATGGCAGCGTGTTCAAACGGGTTGATTTCTCATAAACATTTATATAAACCAATTAAAATTAATAAATAACCAGGAAGAAAGCGGAGCTGACTAATCCATTTTAAGTTGGAGCATACCGTTCCTGTGATGATGCCTAAATGGATAAACAAGCGGGGGGCAGGAAATCATCGATGCGGGCGTAAAGTGAAATTTATGAAAAGAGGAAGAAAGAAGGGGCGAAGTGCACGCGGCAGGTGTTTTCGCCCTTTTGGCATTCAATAAGAGGCGTTTCGGTAGAATGGACGGCGAACACGATGCATCGTTTCCATAATTTCTTCTGCGACCGTTGTAGCTGCCTGTTTGCGATAGATAGATTGCATGGAGTGACTCATCTGAATTAAAGCTCGTTCATGCTGAAGCAAATAAGATGAGTGAGTATAAATATTTTGGAGCTTATGAGCAATCATAGCTCCATTTTGTTGTTCAAAATAATGGGCATTTCCTTTTTCCTGTCCAGGTGTTGGTTTGTATAAAATAACTGGAAGACCGACAGCGGCCGCTTCTGTTAACGTGATGCCGCCTGGCTTTGTAATCATAAAGGAGGCAAGACGGAACCATTCATCGACTCGCTCTACATAGCCGAATACAAGCAGGCGGTCTCGGAAGCGCTCAGCCAATATGCTCAGCTCGTTTTTTAGCTTGCTATTTTTTCCGCAAATGACGATTAATTGACAGTCATTTTCTAAAAGAAGGGTTTCGCACATTTTATTCATGCTTTTTAATACACCGAAGGCTCCAGCCATAATGAGAATGCGTTTTTGACGAGGATGTAATCCGTATTTTTCGAGAAGGGTTGGACAATCGTTAACCTGCTCAAAAATCGGGCGAATGGGAATACCGGAAACCGTCACATTTGAGTGGGGAGTTCCGAGACGGCAGACAGCGTCTTTAACCGCTTCAGTTGCTACAAAATAATGATCGATTTCAGGGGAAACCCATGTTTTATGTAAACAATAATCTGTAATGATGGTGAATACCGGAATGGAGCTTCTAGTCCGGCGCCGAAACTCAGGGACGGCTAAAACGGGGAACGTATTAATGATCAAATCTGGCTGCTCCGTTTCTACTAAATAGGCGAGCCGTTTTCTACCAAGATTGACAAACCATTTCGCAATTTTTTTATCGTACACTTTGGCAATTCCGTGATAACAAAGAGAGTAAATCGGTTTGCCGACAGGTGTGTAGCTTTTTAAATAAACATTTTCTGAAATGGGGGTCAAGGTAGGATAGGATTCCGCATAAATGCTGGAGATGATAACATCTGCTTCATGTGACTGAATGAATTGATTCTTTAATACGTTGGCGACTTGTATATGACCATTGCCGAAAGCAGCCGTCAAAATTAAAATCTTTGGACGTTTTTTCATCAAAACCACCTCACATTCGTAGACTATCATGTTCGCTCTAATTTTAGCATGAGGGAATGGGAAGGATTGTAAGGATTGTGTAAAGATATCGTAAAGAAAACAGAGAGATCATGTGTTCACGATTGCTTTATTAAGTGGTAAAAGCGCTGGATAGGACGAAAGATTCAATTATGTCCAGCCTATAAGCCAAAAAGGAACAAGCAACATATGATGTATGGAAACACTTACAATCAATATGGGAGGTGGCATCATGAGATTTCTCTCGTTTTTTACAAGTATTTTGCTCATTATCGGCGGACTTAATTGGCTGTTTGTAGCGCTTGATTTCAACCTTGTCGAGTTGCTGTTTGCATCTGTTCCATCTATTATTACTCTTGTATATTGGCTTGTTGGTTTATCTGCAATTTATCAGCTGTATGAGCGCTATTTAAGAGGTCGATAACACTTAACTCCCATTATTTTCAGAAGTGCTGGAGAAATTCGGCACTTTTGTTAGGTTGTCCATCTTTACGAAGTGATGGATATGGGTCATTAGATTGTATCTGAAACCTCCTTTTTTTGGTAATATATTAGATATTACAAACTATTGCCTTTTTTAAGCAAAAGTTATTTGTAAACGTTTTCTTTATTGATTTTTTCGAATAGGGAGGGGTACAATTGTTTAAAAAACGGTTAATCGTTTTTGCCGCAGCATCTGCATTGTTGTTGCCGTACGCAGCACCGAGTGATATGCAGCCAAGTGCATCAGCCGTTCAATCTCCGGTTATACAGGGGGCGCATAATGTGATTGTAACGAAGTTTGATGGGAAAGACGGGAATTGGCTTACCACGAAAAATCCTGCCCAATACACTGCAGCGACTGTTTTCGGCAATCTTGCATTAACTCCTTATAAATGGGGAGATCATCAAGCGGGCACAGGCTGGCATCGTTTATATAAGCCAGCGGAAGTAACAGGCGTGCAAGTGAATGGAATGTTTGAAGACGCAAAATTTGTTATTCGAATACCAGATGAATGGAATGGAAAACTCGTTGTCGCCGGAATTCCCGCAACACGAAATGAAACGGCTACAGATTTGCTGTTTAGTGATTTCGTTTTAGAAAAGGGATTTGCTTATGCAGCGATTGATAAAGGAACACAAGGGGAAACCGACCCAGCTGATCCACTTGCGAAGGTGAAGAATGCGCTCGTATCTGAAGACGATCATTTAATGGAATGGAATGAACGGTTCAGGCAAGTAACAAAAGCAGCACAAACGTATTTGGCGGATCATTACCGTGAAAAGCTTCTTTCAATGAATCATAAAGAGAATCCAGCAAGCCATCTCATTACAGAGCATCATAAAATTCCTACATACGCAATCGGTATCTCCAACGGTGGGTATGTTGTCCGATATGCATTAGAGCATGATGGTCCTGAAAAAACAGGGGAGCCAGCTTTATTTGATGGCGGAGTAGACTGGGAAGGTGTATTATGGAGAGCAGATGATCCAAACTTAATTAGCTCCTTAACCCCAATTGTAAATTGGGCGGAAAAGGCACTGAACGGTCAAGGAAAAGAACAGAAAAAAGCGGTAAAGGAAATGTATAAAGCCGGACTGCCGAAGGGGTCCGAACCGCTTTGGCGCTATCATGACCAAGTTTATTGGTTCGTTACCCTCAATATTTATCGGGATGAATTCGACCCAAGTGCCCCTGACCGCATTAGCTGGCGCGACTATTTGACTTTTACAAAGGAAGGGATTCGCGAACGGACGTATGATTCCATTTTTGCCCACTATCATTATTTCAGCCGACCTGACAATGTGAGGGAAGCGGTGAGAAAAATTGAAAATACAGGGGATATTAACGTGCCGCTCATTAGCATTACCGGTTCATGGGATGCCCTCATTTTCCCGTCCATCCATGCCGAGCCGTACGAAAAGCTCGTGAAAAAGGCAGGGAAGGGGCATTTGCATCGTTTGTATACAATTGAAAAAGGAAATCATGTTGACAGCCTTGTATGGGATGAAGGAGCAGATGCGAAAAAGCAGCTTCAACCGTTGCTTCCATATGCACACCAAGCGTTTGATTTACTTGTAGATTGGGTGGAAAATGGTCAGAAAGCACCGGCAAGTAAAAAAATCGGTGTGCCGAAAATCAATACGAATATTATGGATTTAAAGACAGGGAAAGAGATTGAACTAAAATGAAAAAGGCTTGCTGTTCGGTGAAATATGCGTCAGGGAAAGAAAAAAAGTAAAGAGCAACAAGCGGGTTATGAACGGGCGGAGGTGAAAGAACATGGATAAAATTCAACAAAATCATGCGTTTACAGATGAACTCCATCAAACGATTATCAATGAGACGACTCGTGTTGAGCAACTTTTAAACGAGGCGAAGCAGAGGGATAATGAGGCAGAGATGGCCGAACTGGAGCGCTCCGCCTTCGCGCTGCAAGTAGCCCTTGATATATTAGAAAATCGAGTAGCTCCTGGGAAAAAAGTGACGATTAATTACCCGAAAGGTCAACTCATTTTAGAGTAATAGAATGAAGAAGCGATGGAGTCCGAAGGGCGCCATCGCTTTTTACTTTAGTTGCTTTTTTTCGTTTGATGCTGCTTGCGGTAATCTCCAGGTGTCATGCCTACAGTGGAACGAAACACTTTATTAAAATAATTCGGACTCGAATAGCCGACTCTTTTAGAAATATCTTCTAACGTATTTTTTGTATTTTGAAGCAGTTCGCAAGCTCGTTGAATCCGAATTTTATTAATGTATTGAACCGGTGTTTCTCCAACAATTTCTTTAAATTGGCGGGTGAAATGATAACGGGACAGGCCTGAGGCATCTGCCATATCTGCTGCAGAAATGTCATGTTGATAATGGTTTTTCACAAACATAGTGGACACGATAATACTGTCTGGCCATTGGGAAGATTCTTTTTCGGTCTCATTTAAATATTGAATTAAATTCATCGTAAATTGATAAGCGTGAGAGGAGGCTTCATAGCCGTTCGTTAATGCTTGCTTACTCGCTTTATGAAACAGCTCGGTTAATAATTGGATAGGTTTAGATTCTGGATGCAGACGAATAATATGTCCAGTTTTATGCTGAATGTCTTTCCAATGATCGCGCACAAAATCGCCAAATAATGTAATGTAAACAAACTCCCATTTTTCGTGACCGGTTGGCAGACCGTACCGAAAATCTTGAGGAATATCCGCAATAAAAGCTTCTCCTGGAGAAATAATATATTTCTTGTCGTTTGTTTCAATTTCTCCTCCGCCCGAAATCGTGTATTGAAAAATACAGTTTCCATAATCTTTCCGGTTTGCTAAATCCCAATTATATAAAGGAGACGTTTGTTCATCCCAGCCGATGGACCATAGTTGAGCGACTCGGTGCAACTCTTTTTCTTTAAAACGGTATATATACGATCCATGATTTTGATGATTTGTTGATATAGACATGTCGCTTCCTCCTTTTTTGCATCGTTTCAGTCTGGCTGTTTTCGTAATAAAAAATATAATTTACAAAGCAAAAAAATATAATATCCACAAAATTATGACGATAGAATGAAACCCTTTTTTACGATTAAAGCATCTAGTTCAATTTACATGCTGAACAAACAACGGTGTTCCATTTGTTTGTTGCATCACTATCGTTAAATAGTCAATATAAGCGTGCAAATTCCTAGTTGATAGCCGTCTTTCTTCCTGCATGAAACCGTGATGAATGGTAAGGGATTTATAAATTCCAACATGTGTAAAATGTGTGGTGAATAGCTTGATAGCTTTCATTATAGCAAATTTATATAATTTCTGTTCGTTTTTTTTACCGTTGAGTGACAGCGCACTTTTCCTCTATCATTACATTAAGAAAGCGGTTGCAAATAAACCGAAAGTAGAGGAGAGAGAGAATGAAAAAATTTTTAGGCTTTGCTTCAATTGTATTGCTTGGGGGAATGCTGGCAGGGTGCGGCAGCAATGAGTCTGCATCAAAAGACAGCAAAAATACGATTACACTGTTCTCAACCATTTCAGATGAAAATTTAAAAGAGACGATGAATAGCATTATTGATGAATTTGAAAAGGAAAATGAAGGGGTTACGGTTCAAACGAACTTCCCTGGCGGAGAATATGAAAACTTATTGAAAGTCAAAATGGCGGCAAATGATATGCCGGATGTATTTGATACGCATGGATGGGCTCAAATTCGTTACGGTGACTATTTAGAAGATTTAAGCACAGAGGCGTGGGCAGCCAATTTAACCGAGACCATTTCACCGGTGCTGAAGGATGAGACAGGAAAAGTATATGCTTTGCCATTAAATGAAGCAAAAGAAGGGCTTTCATATAATATCGATGTGTTAGAACAATACGGAGTAGAAGTACCGACGACGTTTGATGAATTAATGGCGGCATCCGAAAAAATAGTGAAAGAAAGTAACGGAGACGTAACCCCATTTTTCTTTGCAGGGTCTGATCCTTGGACAATTGGACAGTATTTCGACTATTTTGCTACACCATTATTAATTAGCGATGCTGGACATGATGAAAGTCAAAATCTTTTAAATCGTACGTTTGATTGGTCAAAATGGACGTTTTTACCGGAGCAATTTAAAGAGATGTACGATAAAGGCTATATTAACAAAGACGTTTTAACAGCGAAGTATTCTGATGGGCCGCGTTTATTTGCTGAAAATAAAATTGCTTTTGCGATGTATCCACCTTCTTTTGTCACAGAAGCGCAAAAAATCAATCCTGACACAAATGCCGGTTTGATGCCGATTCCTGCCATTCATGAAGGGGACGAGCCTACATTTGTTGGCGGCGAGCGATATACGTTAGGTGTTTGGAAAGATTCTGTGAAGAAAGAGCAAGCGAAAAAATTGTTAGCCTTCTTTGCCGAACCTGAGAATTTAAAGAAAATGGCTGAAGCTTCCGGTTTGCCGGCTGGAATTAGCGGCGTTGAAGCAGAGAGCATGTACAAAGCGTATTACGATCAATATGCCGATGTGCGCGTATTTCCATACTTTGACCGCCTATATCTTCCGAATGGAATGTGGGATGTTATGACAACGTTAGGACAAGAAGTGCTATCAGAAGCAGTGACACCAAAGCAATATTCTGAACGAATGAAAGAGGAAGTAGAACGTTTAGATTCCCAGCAATAAGTTCAACTGAAAAAAGAGGGAGGGTAACTCCTCTCTCTTCTTTATATATTCTATTTAATAACTCGACACATCTTCATTTGATTCAAGAACATTTACAATGGTTATTCAGACCACTTGAATGGGCCCTCAAAGGTTCACCTATGCGGATGGCGCCAACCCCGTAAGGGGGGTGACAGCCGCTTAGGTCTAGAACATTTGGCATGACCGCTCTTTGGTCATGTCGAATGTTCTAGATCGATTTATATAGTTCGTGAAATAGCAGAAAGGTAGTGAGACGATGTCCAAACTAAAAGCGCTTCAAAATAAGAAGGGGCTCCATATCAATTGGCTGTATGTTCCGGTCATCATGTTAATGTCTGTTTTTATTATTTATCCTTTTATTAATGGTATAAAAATTTCGTTTACAAACTGGAACGGGTATGCACAAACGATGAATTGGGTAGGGCTTGAAAATTACAAACGCATGATAGAAGACCCTAACGTTAAATTAATCGTGAAAAATACGCTCATTTATGGGATTGGAAGTACGATTCTTCAAAATGGAATTGGATTATTATATGCGATTTTACTGAACCAAAGCATGAAATTTAGAGCGGTAACAAGAACGATTGTCTATTTACCAGTTATTATTAGTCCTCTTATTATGGGGTATATTTGGTACTTTATTTTCCAATATAATGGAGGCGCGTTAAATGATGTCATTGCGCTTTTCGGAGGAGAACAAACGAATTTACTCGGAAATACGACGTTGAATGTTTGGATTATTACGTTCGTTAATACGTATCAATTTCTTGGGATCGCCATGATTATTTATTTAGCAGGACTTCAAGGAATCTCAAAGGATTATTATGAAGCAGCTCGATTAGATGGAGCATCAAGTTTTCAGCAGTTTAAAAATATTACCCTTCCACTGCTCATTCCGTCCATTACGATTAACATCGTCTTGAATTTAATTAACGGACTTAAATTATTTGATGTCATTGTAGCAATGACAAATGGTGGGCCAGGTTATGCTTCACAATCATTATCGACGATGATGTATCAATTATATTTTGCTAGACAAGATGCGGGGTACGCAAGCCGCTCTTGGGAATTTAATGTTCTTTATCATTATTGTCATTAGCATGGTAACATTGCTTTACTTACGCCGCAAGGAGGTTGAAGCATAATGGATCGAGAGAAGACAAGAGTATGGACAATGTTAGGAATTGTCATTAGCTTACTGCATATCATTCCATTTTATCTTCTGATTACGACATCGTTAAAAGGGCAGGATGACAGCAGTTCAAAGTGGCTGTTTCCGAAATCAATCAATTTATCAAACTTTCAAAACGCTTGGGAACAAGCTAATATGGGGACAGCTTTATTAAATAATGTCATCATTACTGTCTCATCGATTACATTGTTAATTGTATTAGGGTCATTAGCGGCCTACCCGTTGGCGAGAATTACGAGTAAGTTAAATAAGTTCATGTATTTTGCCTTTGTGGCGATCATGATTGTGCCACCGTTAACCATTTTAGTTCCGCTCTATAAGTTTATCGTTGATATTGGCGGATTAAACAGCATTTGGGCGATCGTTCTCGTTCATGTTTCATTTTGGCTTCCACTGACGATTTTCTTATATACGGGCTTCATTCGTTCAACCATTCCATTAGAATTGGATGAAGCAGCAATGATTGACGGAGCAAGTCGTCTTACGATTTTCTTCAAAGTTGTGTTTCCATTATTGAAGCCGGTGACCGCGTCTGTCATCATTATTACCGGCATGTTTGTATGGAATGACTATCAATTTTCCGTCTTCTTCCTGCAAGATCCTGAAGCGCATACGATTACGGTTTCGCTATCACAATTCTTTTCACAATACTCAAATGACGTAGGACTTGTCGCGGCAGGATCCCTTCTTGGAATGCTGCCAATGATTATCATGTTCTTATTCTTGCAAAAATACTTTATCCAAGGCTTAGCTGCAGGTTCAGTGAAATAATAGAACTTGTAGGGGGGTGACTAAACAGGGGATATTTTCTCCATTTTAGTCACCCTTTTTATTTAATGGAAGGGTGTTCAAAAAAGACTCTTTCGTCATGCTAAGTTTTCTAGAACAATTGATATAAATAGAATATGGCGGTTGCGACTCTGTACCTCTTCGAGTAATCTTATATAAAAAGAAGGTTGCATGATGTTAAGGGGAAAAGGAGCTGACATGATTGATAGATTTTGAGAGTAAAGTACCGTATTATTTACAATTAAAAAATATTATGTTGAAGCAAATAGAAAGCGGAGTTTATAAAAGCGGCGATAAAATCCCGACGGAGCTTGAGCTATGCGCCATCTATACTATTAGTAGGCCGACCGTTCGCCAGGCACTGAACGAATTAGTACAGGAAGGGTATTTAGTGAAAAAAAGACGTTTTGGAACATTTGTATCACCAAAAGTATTTACTCAAAATGCGGCCATCTTCAGTACATTCGCCGAAGAAATAGCCGAGATTGGCTTGAAGCATAGCGCGAAACTAATAAAAAAAGAAACGATTGAGGCAACAGACGAATTAGCAGCTATGTTGAATGTGCAGCCAGGTGATCCGTTGTTTAGCATTGTTCGTTTACGACTTGCGAATGATGAACCGTTAGTTATTCGCCACTCGATTATTCCTTGTTATTTAGACCCGCAATTATTTAAAGAAGATTTGGAGCAAATCATTCTTTATGAGCATTTTGCTAAAAAAGGATACCATCCGCATCGTTCAAAACAAACCTTTCGAGCGGTTAAAGCGTCAAAACAAGAAGCGAAGCTCTTAAACGTTCCGATTAGTGAGCCGTTAATGTCGTGGGACGGGATTGTATACCTTGAAGATGATATTCCGTTAGAAAAGGTCAATGTGCTTTATATCGGTTCGCGCTTTAGTTTTGAAGTGGATCAAATGATGAAAGGAACGAAGGTCGTTCAAATACGCCAAAACAATTCATTTCCAGAACAGTGAAATTTTATGTAAGGAAAGCTAACAAGAATGATTGAAAGATTAGTTATCTATTTTATAATCATTTGTAATTACATAGTTACAAATGATTTTTTTATTTGTAACGAATGTTCAGAATAAAAAGTCTATTTATTCACTTTTTCGAAATGGAAATAAGTGAGGGATGAATGAAGGGGAGAAAGAAGGCATACAGTCATTTGTCATTACATAATGACAAATGACCATGTTAACGATGACAAGGAGGAAACAAAATGAAAAATGTGTTGGAACAAGAATTGTACGTATCGTTAAATCCATCGAACGGGGAAGTGTTGGCACAATTTCCGATGATGAACAAACAAGAAGTAGAAGAAAAAATTACAGCTGCTGCAGAAGTACAAAAGGAATGGAAGAAAAAGCCTGCTCCAGTAAGAGGAGAGCTACTATTTCATATCGCATCCTTATTGGAAGAGCGCGCAGAAGAATGGGGAAGGCTGCTGACAGCAGAAGTTGGAAAATGTTTGCGAGATGGTGTAGCAGAAGTTCACCGAACGGTGTCGATCTTACGATTTTTCGCCGGAGAAGGTTACCGAATGACAGGTGAAACAATTCCATCTAGGCAAGAAGGTGTCTTTAGTTATACGAAACAGCAGCCGTTAGGAACGGTTGGTGTGATTACACCGTGGAATGTACCGTTAGCGATTCCGATTTGGAAAATCGCACCGGCGCTCGTAGCGGGGAACAGCGTTGTTTGGAAGCCAGCGAATCAATCGCTTCTTATCTCGCAAAAGCTCATGTCGTTATTAGAGGAAGCAGGTGTACCTGAAAATCTTGTAACAATGGTGATTGCGGATGGTCCGCTAGTCGGCGATACATTTGCGGAACATGACCAAATTAAAGCAGTCACCTTTACGGGCTCTAATAAAACGGGAACGATCATTAATAAAGTTCTAGCGTCAAGAGGGATTCGTTTTCAAGCGGAAATGGGCGGAAAAAATCCATTCATCATTATGGCAGATGCCGATATTGAACAGGCATGTAAGGACATTGTGGCTGGCGGTTTATTAGATGCAGGGCAACGCTGTACAGCGACGAGCCGAATTTTTGTCCACGAGTCGATTTATTCCACTTTCAAAGAAAAAATGTTGGCAACGTTAGAGACGGTCACGCTCGGTCCACCGACGGAAGAAACATCGATTATTGGACCGGTTGTTGATAAACGACAATACGAGACAATTTGGTCATATATTCACCAAGCAAAAGCAGAAGGAGCTGAACTGATTTATGGAGGAGATGAACCGGAAGAAACATGGGCGAAAAAAGGCTACTACATTAAGCCAAAATTATTTGATCGTGTTACCCAAGATATGACGATTGCGAAGGAAGAAATATTCGGTCCTGTTCTTGCACTCATTCAGTTTTCTGATTTTGAGGAATGTTTGAAACAAGCAAATGCCATCGAGTATGGTTTGTCTTCCACGATTTATACGAAGGATATCCCGTCTGCCATGAAATATGTAGATGAAATTGAGTCAGGTCTTGTTCATATTAATATGCCGTCTACGTACAGTGAACCGCAAATGCCGTTTGGCGGGATAAAGTCAACGGGGATCGGTGGGTTCCGTGAATTAGGAGGTCATGCCATTAAGTTTTATACAGAATGGAAAACCGTTTATGTTCGAACGCGATGAACGAAGCGGACTGAAGGAGCAGAAGTAGGATGAACACCTTCGTGGTGGGGGTTCTCATTTTATTCGCGATTATTAGCGGTGTGGCAAAAGCGGGCTTTGGCTTTGGAGCCGGGATTATTTTAAATCCAATTTTAACATTATTCGTACCGTCGGCAACAGCAGTCACGATGCTCGCCCCGATTCTTTGGTTCAGTAATTTTGCCGGGGCGAGAACGCATCGAAAATCCATTCAGTGGACATTAGTTAAGAAATTGCTGCCAATGGCGTTGATAGGAACATTGCTTGGAAGCGGGATTTTAACGTATGTAAATGATGAATTGTTAAAACCGGGAATTGGCCTTATCGCTATCTTCATGGGATTGCTGCTTTTTCTGTCCCGAAAAAAAACGAAGGGTGAAGAAGAAGCGCCCCAACTAAAAAAAGGCATTCTTTCTCAATTAGGTGCCTTCACATCAGGGTTTGTCGGGGCGGTTGCCAATTCCGGGGGATTGCCGCTAATCGTTCTTTTTTTAAATGACCGATCTATTGATAAACATGCGTTTACAGCGAATATTGCTGTTCTGCTTGCCATTATGGATTCTGTCAAAATACTTTCTTATCTGTCCCTCGGCATTTTATCGATCCGAGACTTATTATTCGTTTTGTTATACATTCCGTTTATTTACGCAGGAGCGTTTGGTGGCAGATGGCTTCATACGAAAATATCAGAAAAGTCGTTTTTTACGATTGTGCATTCCATGATTTTTATCATTGGCTTTATGCTGTTGCTGTAAGATGTAACTTAAAAAAATATGAGAAAAGATGGGACGTGTTGAGATGATTATTGGAGTTCCTAAAGAGATTAAAAATAACGAAAATCGAGTGGCGATGACCCCGGCAAGTGTTGTCACGTTTGTCAATGCTGGTCATGAAGTATGGATTGAAGACGGCGCGGGACTTGGAAGCGGCATTACGAACGAACAATAAAATGAGAGATTCATGGTTTATGAATATTTCACATAAAGGGGAGATTGGGATGAAAACGGCAGTAGAAAAAAGTGAATTAGTGGAAAAAGATCAAAAGCATTTATGGCATGCGGTGTATAAGCATGTGGAAGGCGGAAATCCTGTCATCGCATCATCTGGAGAAGGGGCTTGGTTTTATGATGTAGACGGCAATCGTTATTTTGACGGGGTGTCAGGATTATGGTGCTTAAATTTAGGGCATGGCCGAAAGGAAATTGTGGACGCGGCAGCCGAGCAAATGATGAAGCTATCTTACTCACCGTTAACATTAAGTCATGAACCGGCGATTGAGCTTTCGGCAAAGATTAGTGAGCTGTTAGGGGGCGGCGATTATAAAACGTTTTTCTCCAACAGCGGATCAGAAGCAAACGAAACAGCGTTTAAAATCGCCCGCCAATATCATGCACAAAACGGCAATCCTGGAAAATATAAATTTATTTCACGCTATCGTGCATACCACGGAAGCACATTAGGCGCGCTAAGTGCAACGGCACAAGCGAACCGCAGGCAGCGATATGATCCGCCTGCACCTGGATTCCTCCATGTCCAGCCGCCATACAGCTATCGTTCCCCATTCGGCGATACAGCAGACCCGGATATGGTAGCAGCGGAAATGATTGAGCAAATGATTGTGTGGGAAGGGGCTGAAACGGTCGCAGGTGTTATTATGGAGCCGTTTATCTCTGGCGGTGGTGTTATTATCCCTTCCGACGGTTATTTACAGCGAGTAGCGGAAATTTGTCAAAAGCATGATGTGTTGTTAATTATGGACGAAGTTGTATCAGGTTTTGGGCGAACAGGAAAAATGTTTGGTTTTATGCACTTTGAAGGAGTGCAGCCAGACATTATCACGATGGCAAAGGGATTAACGAGCGGATATTTACCGCTTGGGGCGACAGCAGTAAAAGCGGAAATTTATGAGAAATTTAAAGAAGATGGAGCCCAAAATCATTTCCGTCATGTTTCTACTTATGGCGGCCACCCTGCTTCATGTGCAGTGGGACTAAAAAACATTGAAATTATTGAAAGAGAAAACATTGTTCCTCGTGTGGAATATTTAGGCGAGAGCATTTTAGGTGAGTTGAAGGAGCTGATTTCTCATCAGCAGGTTGGAGAAGTTCGAAGCGTCGGATTTTTATATGGCATTGAATTAGTCGAAGACAAAGAAACAAAAGTGCCAGCAGCCGATGCGTTCGTTGGAAAAATCATTGCCGCTTGTAAAGAAAGAGGACTCATTATTGGCAAAAATGGAGACACGATTCCAGGCTATAGCAACGTTCTCATCATCGCTCCGCCGTTGTCGTCGACTGAAGATGATTTGAGATTTTTAGTGGAAACAGTGAAAGCGGTGTTTGCGGAGATTTAAGGTAAGTAAGGATTGTGTTCATTAAAAGGTCGATGTCACGCTTTTAATGAACACAATCGGATGAAAGGACAGAAGTACACTTTATAAAAACTGAATATTTAGTTTTCATTTAAGGTAAGTTCATTAAACAAAGGGGGAAGAAAGATGGAACAAAGAGCGCAGCTTGAAAAAACCTTTAAGCCGCATTGGGTTTGGGCGATTGCATTAGGATCGGCCATTGGCTGGGGATGTTTTATTTTACCGACGGAATGGATGGCAAAAGCAGGACCGCTTGGTGTTATGATTGGGTTATTAATTGGAGCCGTCATTATGATGACCATTGCTGTTAGCTTTGGTGTACTAATTCAAAAATTCCCGGTATCAGGGGGCGGATTTACATATGCTTATCTTGGGTTTGGCCGTCATCATGCCTTCTTTTGCGGCTGGTTTTTAACGCTTGGATACATTTGTATTGTTGCATTAAATGCTTCTGCCTTAGCTTTACTTGGAAAATTTGTTTTTCCTTCCTTAACAAACACCGTCTTTTTATATGAAATTGGCGGCTGGCAAGTTTATTTAGGCGAAGTGGTGATCGCAAGTACGGCGCTACTATTCTTTGCTTGGTTTAATATTAAAGGCTCCTCCATGTCAGGTCAGCTGCAATTCATCTTCTGCGTCATTCTCGTTCTTGGCGTTGTGTTATTAACAGCGAGTATGATGCTTCATCCAGCTTCAAGCTTCGAAAATATGACCCCATTGTTTAAACAAGGAATTGCACCAATTTCCGGTATTATCGCCATCGTTGCGATTGCACCATGGGCTTACGTCGGCTTTGATAATATTCCACAAGCGGCTGAAGAGTTTAATTTTTCACCGAAAAAAGCTTTTTCGTTAATTATTTCATCTTTAATTTTTGCGATGCTCCTCTATTCTTGCATGGTAGCAGCAACCGCTGTCGGCATGCCGTGGGAGCAGCTGGCAACAGGACAGCCAATATGGGGAACAGGTGATGTTGTATCGCAAACTTTAGGTGTCATGGGTGTAACCTTACTTGTGATTTCCGTTTTGATGGGAGTGTTTACAGGGTTAAATGGTTTTTATGTATCAGCGAGCCGGTTAATGTTTTCAATGGGAAGAGCCAATATCCTCCCTGTTGCCTTCTCAAAGCTTCATCCCAAACATGGTACACCTTATATCGGTATTTTGTTTACATGTGGCTTCTGTTTAATCGCTCCGTGGTTTGGCCGTCAAGTATTATTATGGATCGTAGACATGTCCTCAATTGGTGTCACGATTGCCTACTTCTATACGTGCTGCACTGCGTACAAACAGTTTAAGTGGAGTGGAAGCGAAGGGACAGTTTCTCCAATGAAGAAATGGCTTTGTTTAATGGGAGCGGTATTCAGTCTTGGATTTTTGGGCTTGCTTCTTATCCCGGCTTCACCAGCTTCGCTTGGTACACCATCCTTCATCGCCTTAATCGTATGGTCGGTATTCGGAATGGTCTTTTATTTGTTGAAACGAAATGACTACAAACAACTTTCAAAAGAAACAATGGATTATTACATCCTCGGAACGGAAGTAAAAAAGGAGGAGCCGCCGCACTATCAAGAATTAAGGCAATATGCTGAATAGTGTTGCCTAGTTCATGTGAAAAGAGTCACAAAATAACTCCTCCTATCGTGTAAGGTGGATAATCGATCTTCCCAATGATTAGCTGTAAAAACATTCTTCTCTCCTCCAAAAACGTAAATGGACCGCGGAGAGAAGAGTGTTTCTTCTTTATATGGAAAAAGTAAGTGAGGAATAAAGGAAAGATCTTACAGTTATTTTTTTATATTTGTTGGAAAATTAAAAATTATCTATTTACTCTTTTTTTCCAGCACTGTATAATTCATATAAATATATCTTTGTAGTGTCCAATTACTTGTTTTTGAATGCGTATGCAAGTTGATTTGGATGTATACGTTACGCATGTAATGTTAATCCAAATAATGTTGAGAGAGAGTTAGGTAAGAATGTGCTTTCTATTGGAATGATTTGAATCCGCATTCAAAAATAGTGTGGCATGGGAGAAAGGAGAAAGGCGTTATGGGGAAATATACAGCAGCTAAAAAAGTAGTGTTAGATTATTTTGCGGCATTGGAACAGTCTGCCCCTGATGAAGTAGAAAAGGTATTGAAGGAGTTTACGAGTGAAGATTATGTATGGAGAGGGGTCTATCCTTTTCGAGAGCAAACAGGATCAGAACGTGTAGCAGAAGTATTCTGGACGCCATTATTGACGTCTTTAACACGGATGCAGCGGCGTCAGGATATTTTTATCGGCGGGACGAATGAAGTGAGCGGGGAAGAGTGGGTCATGAGCATGGGACATTTTATGGGATTGTTTGATGCGGATTGGCTTGGAGTCCGGCATACACGGAAAATGATTAATTTACGTTATGCTGAGTTTAACTGCGTCGAGAACGGAAAAATTACACAGACAGGCTTATTTGTTGACATTATCGGGTTTATGCAGCAAGCAGGTGTCAATCCCTTGCCACCATCAACGGGAAGCTATTTCGTTTATCCAGGACCGAGGCATCATAATGGTCTTCTGTTTGAAGATGCGAACGAAGAAGAAAGTGCGGCAACGCTGGCACTTGTGAATAAAATGGTGAATGATTTGAGCGAACTGAATAAAAGCGGTGCAATGGGCTGTCCGCCTGAAGTGTTAGAACGGACATGGTCAAAAGATATGATTTGGTATGGACCTGCAGGGATTGGGGCCAGCTATACGATTCCGCGGTATCAGGAGCAACATCAGCTGCCGTTTCGAAGCAATTTAAAGGATAAGCAATTTAACGGTCACGTTTGCCGGTTTGCAGAAGGGAACTTCGCTTGCTTTTTTGGCTGGCCAAATTTATCCAATACTCCAATAGGCGGGTTTTTAGGACTTCCGGGTGGCGAAATTCGGGCAGATATGCAAGTCGTCGATGTTTATTACAGAGAAGGAGATAAACTTGTTGAAAACTGGGTGCTCATCGACCTTCCTTATTGGTTAAAGCAGCAAGGGCTTGACATCATTGAACGTACACAAAGCATCGTAAATCCTGAGTAATGAAGAAAACAGACATATAAAAAGGGGGGGCCGCAAATGAATTCGATTGATATGATGATTGTAGCCGTATATATGATTGGACTCATTGTAATGGGATATCGGTTAAGCAAGGGGAATGAAACACAGGAAGATTACTTTGTCGGCGGAAGATCTGTTGCGACATTGCCGATAGCTCTTTCCATCGCAGCAACGACCATCAGTGCAAATGGTTTTGTAGGAGGGCCGGGCTGGTCATACAACTCGGGCTTAATGGCGTTTATGCTGAACTTTAGTATTCCGCTTGTTATGGCGCTAACACTAGCGATATTTTTGCCGTTTTTCTACAATTTAAAAGTCACCTCTATCTATGAATATATTGAAATGCGTTTAGGAGGAACGAGCCGCTTTTTCGTTGTACTCGGGTTTATTGCCTCGAATGTAATTCAAGTCGGGTCCTTTCTTTTTATCCCATCATTAATTATCCAAACGTTTACAGGCTGGTCTTTAACGACCGTTGTTCCTGTCGTAGTAGCTGTCGCCATTGTCTATACATTGCTTGGGGGAATTAAAGCTGTTATATGGACAGATGCTATTCAAATGTTCGTGCTTTGGGGAGGCGTCATCGCAACAGTTATTATTTTGCTTACGAATTTAGAAATGGGCTTTTTCGAAGCGATGAGTGTTGCTAAGCAAGAAGGAAAACTCACTGCCCTCGATTTTTCTGCCGACATTAAGCTTGAAAACGGCGTGTGGGTCGCATTAATTGGTGGATTGTTTATGTGGCTTAAATATTTTGCCACTGATCAGACACAAACACAGAGAATGTTTGCAGCTAAATCAGTGAAAGAAGTGAAAAAGTCCATTTGCATCAGTGGATTTGTTATGAATATTACGTACTTTTTGTTCATGATCATCGGTGTGTTGTTGTACGTCTTTTTTGAAGGACAAGAATTTGATAACTCGAATAATATTATGATTACGTTCATTTCTTCCTATATTCCAGTCGGCATACTCGGCCTTATTATCGCTGCAGTTTTCTCCGCTGCGATGTCAAGTGTGGATTCAGTGCTCAACTCTGTCACGACAGTATTTGTGAAAGACATCTATGAAAAATTTATTACAAAGGGCGAACGAGCGTCATTAAAAGTATCAATGATTTTCACATTGACGTTCGGCATATTGCTAATTGGCTTTACATTAATGACATTTAGTGGCACGACCGCCTCTATTTTGAAAGTGGTTGGAAGTTATCTTTCTTATTTCTCAGGCTCGATTTTAGCGATGTTTTTATTGGCAATGTTTACGAAAAAAGCGAATGATAAAGGGGTAGCCCTCGGATTTGTACTTGGGATTGCATCAACGGTCTATATTGGAAAGCTCGGAGTGGTGAACTGGCTTTGGAATTATCCAATCGGCTGTATACTTACCTTTATAATCGGTTACGCTGCCAGCTTGCTAATCAAGTCAGAGCAAAAAGTAAACTTTGAAGAATTTACGTTTAAAGGTCAGCGGGCTAAATTAATGGCGGAAGGAAAAACGACAGACAGTGACGGTTCTTCTATCCTGCCAGGGGTAATGGATAAGTACACGTACATGTTACTTGCTTTGTTTGTCTTCCAGCTTGTTATATTAGGATTGATTCAGCTTTAAAGTTTAGGAGATGTCGGAAGTTCGCTGTTTTAACTGTTTAAAGCAGCGAGCACGACAATTATATTATCCAATTGAATGAAGGCGCTTTCTATTTTCTTGAAAGGGGAAAGAACATGCTAAAAGTTGAAAAGCTATTTTCATTGAATGAAAAAGTCATGGTCGTAACAGGTGCAAGCAAGGGGATTGGTAAGTCTTTAGCTATTTTTCTAGCAAGTCATGGAGCCCATATCGTATTAATTGGGCGAAACGAGAGCGAGCTTGCTGCTGTAAAGGAAACCATTCAGCAACTAGAAGGTTATGAGCAGAAAGTGATGGTATTAGCCTTCGATTTGACAAATGTGAAAGAAATTCCTCAGGCTGTTCAGCACATTATTGAAGAGATGGGGACAATCGATGTGTTGATTAATAATGCGGGTGTGAACATCCCGAAAAAAGCCGAAGACGTTACAGTGGAGGACTGGGATGCAGTGTTGGACATTAATTTAAAAAGCGTCTTTTTTCTCAGCCAGGCTGTCGGCAAACAGATGAAAGAGCAGAAAAAAGGAAAAATCATCAATATGTCTTCACAAATGGCTTTCGTCGGTTATTACCTTCGCAGTGCATACTGTGCAAGTAAAGGTGGATTAACACAGCTGACGAAAGCGCTGGCGATTGAATGGGCGAAAGACAATGTGTTAGTTAATGCAGTTGCTCCGACGTTTATTGAAACGCCTTTTACAGAAAAAATGTTTCAAGACGAAGAGTTCAAAAAAGATGTGTTATCACGCATTCCGTTAGGTCGCTTAGCAACAGAAGAAGATTTGTTTGGTGCGGTTATCTATCTCGCCTCAGATGCGTCGAACATGATGACAGGTCAAACGATCGTGATCGATGGGGGATGGACCGTCTGGTAAAAACTCTGTAGATTGATTTAGCAAGTTCGACAAGTCATGCCGAATTTGCTAAACCTGAGCGGAAGGCAGCTTGTATGTGCACGAAAAAAGACAAACTAAATGAAGATGGGGTGGCAAATTGAACAAGTCCTTGTTTCGTTTTGATATTGTGTTGTTCTTTTTTATTAGCGTGTTGTTTTTTATCAGTATCTCCGCATTTGACCCGTTCATCTCAGCTTATGCATCGGATTTAGGAATACAGCCGGCTATCATTGGAAGCATTATTGGAGCAGCTGGGCTGACGTCACTTTTTACCCGTTTACCTGTAGGGATTTTATCGGATTTGCTTCATCGGAGAAAGCTGTTTTTACAAGCTGGCTTACTTATTACCATTGTGACATGGACGGTGGCATTTTTGTATCCAAGTGCAACAACCCTCTATATTGGAAAATTATCAGACGGCTTAACAAGTGCAACATGGGTCATCTATAATGTTATGTTTGCCTCTTTATTCAGCGCAAGAGAAGCAGTGAAAGCAGTGGCCATTTTGTCTGTTGCTTCTCCTGTAGGGTCGTTAGTCGGCTCGACGATTGGCGGAATTATTGCAAATCAATATGGCTATCAATATAGCTTTTTAACGGCAGCAGCAGCAGGAGCGCTTGCGTTTGTTCTTCTCTTTTTTGTAAAGGAAAAAACGGAGCCGGAAAAAGTAGTGCAAAAATACAAAATGAGCACGTTTACCGAGCAGCTAACAGACCGTAAAATTTGGATTCTTTCCATTGTGGGAACAATTGCGATGATGGTTTTGTTTGGCACGAGAGATACGTTTACACCGATTGTTGCAAAAGAATTAGGAGCGAATCCGTTTATTATTAGTTTATTGGCGAATACCCATCTTATTTTTTACGGGGCAGCAGCAGCTTTATGCGGGAGCTTCTTTTATAAGAAACTGGGACTTGTTCAGACCGCGATGATAGGGTTTCTATTGCAAGGAATTGTCGCCATGATTATTCCTTTTGCATCTGCATTGCCACTCTTGTTTGTTTTACAGGCATTCATGGGCATTGGTTTTGGACTATGTTTTACTGTTGTGACATCTTTAAGCATTGAAGGGACACCAGAGTATCAACGATCGACGCGAATGGGGTTGTTCCAAAGCATTTATTCAGGCGGCATGTTTTTTGGTCCTGTTATTATGGGAGTTGTTACGCAAGCCTTCTCGCTTGTGAGCGGGTTCGTTTTAATGGGGACTATTTCACTGTTCGCCATGTTGTTAACGAAATTATTAATTAAGCCGGTCCCGATTGAAAACATCATTTTAAATGCAGAAGAAGTGATTTTAGCAAGTCAAGTAGAAAAGTCCACAACAAGCTAAAAAATGGGAATTTACAATATCTGAATATTGTGATAAGTTTAATTCAATCATCATATCGAATGCGCATTCAAAAGGTGCGTATTCACTTACTGAAAAATTGAATCCGCATTCAAAAAAGGAGGAAGAAAGTATGAAAACAGTGGGATTGAGTGAGAAAATGAGAAAGCGTATTATTCGCAAGGAAGATTTAGTGGCGGACAAAACGGCATTTATCGATGCGCGTACACCAGGGTCGGACCGAAAAGAAAATTATACCATTATCGGCCCAGGTGTGTCAGAAAGCAGCAATCGTTTTATCAACTTAAAGGAAGCGCACGGATTCAATATCGGCGCAGCAGCAATGCCGAATGGCTGCGTTAATTCACTTCACTCTCATGAGACCGCAGAAGTGTTTATTGTTTCAAAAGGCACGTGGTCATTTGTTTGGGGAGTCGATGGCAAAGAAGGGGAAGCAATATTAACAGACGGGGATATCATTTCTTTGCCGACTAACATGTTCCGCGGATTTCAAAACATCGGCAGCGATGACGGTTTTTTACTTTGTATCCTAGGAGAGGATAATCCAGGAAAAGTGATTTGGGCGCCGAAAGTGCTGGAAGATGCGAAAGGGCACGGTCTTGTATTGCTAGAGGATGGACGCCTTATCGATACACTTGCGGGAATGGGCGTACCGGAAGATGGCAAAGTGATTACACCCATTTCTGAGGAAGAACTTGCGCAAATGAGAAAAGTAAGCATAGAGGACATGGAAGCACGTGTTTTCCGTTTTAAAGACCGAAAACCGGTTGAAGGGGCTTATGTTGATTCACACCTTCCGGGCGGAGAGAAAAAAGCTGCGGCATTATTGGCGATGGAATGGCATCTGGGGATCGTCCAGCGATGGTGACGAATCCGCACAGCTTCTCATTAGAATTAGTCGAAGCAGACCCAGGGAACGGTTTTAAGTTCCATCGATTAGAGGTTCCGCAAGTATTGATGGTACATCGCGGACAATGGAAGGTCGCATGGAAAGGAGAAGACGGGGAAGAGGGCGAAGTTATTTTAAAAGAACGAGACATTATGTCCGTCCCGAAAGGTCTATACAGAAGCATTGAATGTACAGGAGCGGAAACAGGCTTCTTGCATGTAGTGTGTGGCGGTGATGAGCGGGTCGCAGTAGAATGGTCTCAAGAAGTAATGGAAGCTGCAGGCAACTAGACTCCCGCTTTTGGCGATAGCAGATGAAGGGGCGGGGGCATCTGCTTGTTCATCTGCTTTGTCAATGATAAGGAGGCATAAGGAAAACATGAGAGTCAGTGCATATGATGTAGCAAAAAAAGCAGGAGTATCCCAATCGACTGTATCGCGTGTACTTAACAATTATCCTTTTATTAAAGAAGAAACTCGAAAAAAAGTATTAGAAGCGATTGAAGAACTAGGATTTACGAGAGATGAAATTGCAAGAGGATTGGCGCAAAAACGAACAAATACGATTGGTTTAATTGTCGGAGATATTGTCAATCCGTTTTTTGCCGAGTCAACGGGTGTCATTATGAAACAAGCTTCAGAAATGGGGTATGATGTCGTCATTTGCAATACGAATCATCAAGATGCACTGTTGGAAAAATCGATTCAAACACTGATTGGAAAACGGGTAGATGGGATGATTATTGCGTCTACAAATAAACATAATCAACAGATTGAACAGTTGTATCAATCTCAATTTCCCGTTGTTTTATACAACACAGCACTCGATAGTGATGAGATGAATTATGTCATTGTGGACAATGAAAAAGGGGCGTATATTGCAACAGAACATTTAATTCAGCTTGGCCACCGCAAAATTGCCTTTATTGCGGGACCATCTACTTTTTACGCAATGGTTCAGCGGATGAACGGCTATAAACGGGCGCTGAAAAGCTTCGGTATTCCGTTAGAGGAACAGTTTGTTTATCAAGATGTATTTTCATACGAAAAAGTATTTGATTTCACTACACGCATTCTTTCGCAGGACAATCGTCCAACAAGCTTCTTTGCAATTTCTGACCAAATGGCATTAGCCGTCTTAGATGCGGTGACAAACCTTCACCTCCGAGTACCTGAAGATATCTCTATTGTTGGTTTTGATGATATTAATGTTGCGTCTAATGCTTATATTGGCCTGACGACGATTGCCCAGCATAAAGAAAAGATGGCGGCACTCGCTTTACAAAAACTGGTCTCCTTAATTCAAGAAGAAGAGGCAAAAGGCACACCAATTCAAATTGTACTGGAGCCAGAATTAATGATCCGTAAAACGACAGGACGTGCACCCCATCATTAAGGGAGGAAAATGGAGATGAGCAAAACACCATTGCTGCTTTTGCCGGGAACATTGTGTGATGCGCAAATGTGGCAGCAGCAAATGAACGAACTAAGTGATGTTGCCGCTTGTGCGGTAATTGCATTAGAGCAAAATTCGATTCAAGCGATGGCACAAACCGTATTAGCACAAGCACCAGAAAGGTTTGCGTTAGCGGGATTTTCGATGGGGGGAATCGTTGCCATTGAAATAATGCGACAAGCTCCGAATCGTGTGCAAAAGCTGGCACTTATGGACACAAATCCAAACCCTCCTCGTCAGGAACAAATTGACGGATGGAAAATGTTCATCCAAATGGCTCATGACGGTCAATTTTCCGCGATTACGCCGAAGTATTTGCTTCCCAATATGATTCATCCTGAACGCAACAACGATAAAGAGATGGTCTCAACGATTCTCAATATGGCGGAAAGTGTTGGAAAGGAGACGATGATCCAGCAGATGACCGCGCTCATGAACAGACCTGATGGCCGGGATGTATTGCCGGCGATTTCATGCCCAACTCTTCTTTTAACAGGGCGTCAAGATGTGCTGTGCACGGTCGGTATGCATGAAGAAATGCGAGACATGATTCCTGAAGCGCAGCTTACCATCATTGAAGACAGCGGACATATGACGACATTGGAGCAGCCAACTGCCGTGACAGAAGCATTGCGTCAATGGCTCATTAATGACAAAGAAATGTAATAGACTCGCACATTCATAGAATAGGGGATGGAAAGATGGGCAATTTATTAAAAGAAAAAATCCGAAATCGTCAAAAAGTGGCTGGTGTGTTTTTAGGTTTTTATTCACCGGCGATTGTGGAAATGCTCGGGTATGCAGGCTTCGACTTTATTGTTATTGATGATGAGCACGGTGCTTTTAGTTATAGTGAGCTTGAAAATATGATTCGTACAGCTGAACTCGTGAATTTGACCCCGATTGTGCGTGTGTCATATGACCAAGCGAGTATTCAAAAGGCACTCGATCGTGGGGCAAAAGGCATTCAAGTGCCGATGGTGAACACGAAAGAGGATGCAATTCAAGCAGTAAGAAGGGCTAAATTTCCTCCATTAGGAGAGCGGGGCGCGGCTTATGCTCATCGTGCAGCACGGTACGGAAAAGATGCCGGCGGTTCCTTTTTCACATCGTCTAACGACGAGATTTTAGTCATTGCTCATATTGAGACGCCGACCGCTGTGGACAACTTTGAAGAGATTATGAGTGTTGACGGGATCGATATGGCATTTCTCGGTTCAACGGACTTATCCGTGAATATGGGGTATTTGGATGGCCCGCATCATGAAGACGTGCAACAGGCGATTTCGCTTCTGTATAAGAAAGCCGAAGCGTTGAATGTGCCAATTGGGACAGTAGCAGGAAACGAAAATGTAATGCGTGGGGAGTTTGATAAAGGAGCAGTCTATGTGGGCATCGTTGGTACAGCGATGATGGCGTCTGCTTTTTCTTCCTTTGTTCAAGCCGCAGAGCCGTATACGAATAAATCAGCTGTTCACAACAAATGAAAGGAAAAGGAGAGAGTGACTATGACATTAGACGTTGAAGTGAAAAATGAAGAAAAAAAGAAGCATCCTTTTCAGCAGAAAGTTTTCTATGGGGATAGTAACGAAGTACATATGGTCGGATTTCATGATTACAATACGTTTAGTCAACCGAAGAAACGAAAGCAAAGCATGGAAGGCTTTGATGACGAGTATGTCGATTTTGTTGACTATATTATGAAAATTACGCACCGTATTTGGGAAGAAAAAGGAATTGGCGTTATTTATGACACGTACCATAACGATGTGACGATGCATTGCGGCAGCGTGAATTTACAAGGCATCAATGCGGTGGTGTCTAACACGATTCAAACGCTGCATGCTTTTCCTGATCGTCGCCTTATGGGAGAAAATGTGATTTGGTCTGGTAATGACAAGGAAGGTTTCTTATCTTCCCACCGCATTTTATCGACCGCTACGAATTTAGGGGACAGCTCTTTTGGTCCTGCTACGAATAAAAAGGTATCGTTCCGAACAGTTGTTGACTGCTTTTGCCACTCCAATCGTGTCGTCGAAGAATGGCTTGTGCGAGATAATTTAAGTCTTGTGAAACAGCTAGGATTTGATCCAATCGAGTTGGCGAAAAACATGGCGGCAGCGGAAGCGAAACAAGGGCAAACGCTTCAATCTCACTTCGGATTAAGTGAAACGAGACAAGGACAATTTGTGCCAGAAGTGTATGTTTCGGAATCGGAAAGCTTTGAAGCGGGAGAATTCATTCTGCAATTGTACAATAACATTTATGAAAGACGTTTGTTTAACTATGTGAAAGATTTTTATGCAGACAATGCGGTGGTGCATTACATTTGCGATAAAGATTTAGTCGGGTTCCAGCAAATTCAAGGGATGTTAATTAGTCTGTTCGCTTCGTTTCCGAACGCCCGCTTTATGATTGACCGCGTAACGTGTAACAAACGGTTTGCAGACGATGAGTGGGATGTGGCAGTGAGATGGCGTCTTGCCGGCCTGCATGAAGGAATTGGCTATTTCGGGTCCCCAAGCGGCAAACCTGTCGACATTCTTGGCATTAATCATTTACGGATTCGTCAGGAAAAAGTGGTGGAAGAGTGGATTACGTTTGACGGCTTAGATGTGCTCAAACAAATCTTTGCGGGCTTTTCTGAAGAAAGTGAGTGAACGGAGAAAGAAAAATATTTTGTACGGCTTTCAAGACATGCGCTTGAAAGCTTTTTTTCATATCGCTTCATGCGGCCATATGATACGTTTAGAAGAGAAAAGGGGGAGAAAAATGGAGATTGAAGTTTATACCCTTAACAAGGGATGTATACATAAGAAACGAAAGCAGGCATATTAGAAGTAGAAGTCCAAGCAGATGGTTTTATCTTTTGGGCTCAACCATTCCCTTTGTTTGCAGAGGAAGTGAACCGAAAGCGTGTAGCCGACTCCTTGAATATAGATTTAGCCGACCTCGCTTCCAATCTTTGTTGGCGGTACTGGTTCTGTGGCAGAAATGAACATAATTTGATTATAATCTTCTTTTTTTCGTGCTCGTTCACTTGAATTGGAAGACATTGTCTTGACATGAAAAAATGAGAAAGCGTAAGATGAAAGTCCATGATTCTTTTTAGGAAACGATTATACTTGAAGGAGGCAATACATTGCCGAATTTTTTAACATTAGGGATACAGCCGCATTGGAATGATGCATTAAGAAAAAATGGGATTGCGGAGCCAACTCCTATTCAAGAACAGACGATTCCGGTCGTACTGGAAGGTGAGGATGTCATCGCTCAGGCGCAAACGGGAACAGGGAAAACTCTTGCGTTTATTTTGCCGATGCTTGAGCGCATTGATAGTAAAGCTCCCCACATTCAAGGATTAGTAGTCGCACCGACGCGCGAGCTGGCGCTTCAAATTACGGAAGAAGTGAATAAACTCGTTTCAGAAAGCGATGATGTGCGGGTGCTTGCTGTTTACGGCGGGCAAGATGTGGAACAGCAAATTAAGAAACTGGATGGTCATGTGCACCTTGTCATCGGGACGCCTGGCCGTCTTCTTGACCATTTGCGCCGCGGAACGATTGACCTTTCATCCGTTTCGATGCTTGTTCTCGACGAAGCGGATCAAATGCTTCATATTGGGTTTTTAAACGAAGTGGAAGATATTATTCGCCAAACATCAGCTAATCGTCAAACGATGTTGTTTTCAGCAACAATGCCAGAGGAAATTCGTACACTTGCCCGTACACATATGAAGAACCCTCGTGATATTAAGGTAGAGGGAAGTCAAATAATCGTGAAAGACATTAAACAAATCCTTATTGAAACGACGGATCGTGCGAAGCAAGACGCATTGCGTCATATGTTGGATTTATACCGTCCGTTTTTAGCAATTATTTTTTGTCGGACGAAGCGACGGGTGAGCAAGCTGAATGAACAGCTGAAAGCACTCGGCTACAATACTGATGAGCTTCATGGCGATTTATCGCAAGGAAAGCGCGAACGAGTAATGAAGCGATTTCGTGAGGCGGAACTTCAGTTTTTAATTGCAACAGATGTGGCAGCGCGCGGGTTGGACGTAGAAGGCGTCACACATGTGTTCAATTATGATATTCCAGAAGATATGGAAAGCTATATTCATCGAATTGGCCGAACAGGACGAGCAGGTGGAAAAGGCATTGCTGTAACATTTGCTACACCAAAAGATCGCGGCTATTTGCAAATGATCGAAAAAGGAACAAAAGGGGCGATCAAACGGAAGGAAGTAGAAGGGATTGTGAAGCCGAAGGAGCAGGACCGCTCAGAAAAACCGGCACGAGTACGTAATCAAACGTCTGCACCGAAGCGAGACAATGAAAAGCGAACAACCCGAGCATCCAATCCATCCGGCTCAAGTCGCTCGTCAAGAGGACCGCAAAGTTCCCGGTCGAGCCGAAGCCGAACGAAACGACATAAATAAACTATGAGTTTGATACAAAGGAGACAACTATGTCAGCATTTTTAACGACAATGAAACCATTTTTACAAGAGGCGTGGAACAAATCCGGCTTTGAACAAGCAACGCCCATTCAAGAAAAAGCGATTCCGCTTATGCTAGAAGGAAAAGATGTAATGGCGGAATCCCCGACTGGGACAGGAAAGACCATTACTTATTTGCTGCCGCTGTTAGAGAAAATTGACCCGAAAAAGCAAAATACACAAGCGATTATTGTAGCGCCTTCTCGTGAATTAGTGATGCAAATTTTGCAAGTGATTCAAACATGGTCACAAGGAAGCGGCATTACGAATACGTCGTTAATCGGCGGAGCGAATATGCAAAGACAGCTCGATAAATTGAAAAAGTCGCCACATGTTGTGGTTGGAACACCTGGCCGCATTCAAGAGCTTATTACAATGAAAAAATTGAAAATGCATCAAGTGAAAACCATTGCCCTTGATGAAGGCGATCAGCTTCTCGTCCCTGAACATTTGCAGACGGTTAAAAACATTGTGAAAGCAACGATGGCAGATAGACAAATCGTTCTGTTCTCGGCAACGCTTCCGGTTCAGACGGAGACGATTGCGAAAGAGTTTATGAATGAGCCAGAGACGGTCAAAGTTACGGCAGATGACATGCCGCCGTCTAAGGTGGACCATCTTTACTTCGTTTGCGAGCAACGAGACAAGCTTGAGATGCTGCGCCGCTTGCTTCATGTCGATTCTTTCAAGGCACTCGCATTTATTAAAGACATTGCCAACTTGACGGTTTATAAAGAAAAGCTGGAATATAAAGGTATTGCACCAGGCGTGTTGCACGGAGATTCGAAAAAAGAAGAGCGCGCAGCAGCCTTAAAAAACTTCCGCAGCGGCAAGTCACCGTTATTATTCGCTACAGACGTAGCGGCAAGAGGGTTGGATATTCAAGGGCTTACACATGTTATTCATGTTGATTTCCCAAAAGATGTAAAACAATATGTTCACCGCTCAGGACGCACAGGGCGTCAAGGTGCGGAAGGAACTGTTATCTCCATTGTAACGGAGCGCGAGGAGCGAGTATTAAAGCAATTTGCTCGTGAATTAGGTATTACCGCGCAGAAAAAAGTGCTGTACATGGGGAAAATTGTGAATGAAGAAGAACAGAGCGAATTGAAGAAAACGCAAAAAAAACCTCGACCAAAAAAAGTGTTTAAAAAGAAGAACTAATTGTGAGAAAAGCGCCCAAAAACGATTGATCCGTTTTTGGGCGCTTTTTTTAGTAAAAAACAAACGATTGAAATTTTTCCGCAAAAGCGGAAGTTTCCGTTTTTGTGGAAAAGTCAATAAGAGATAATTCCGTAAAAACGGAAAAATAAACTCCAAAATCGAAGCCGTACATATGAAAATCCCTTTTTTTCATACATTTTGTGAACAAATGACGAAGATGAAAAAGTTGGCATGAATATTGCAAGGAATAAAGAGTGGGACAAACGTTTTCTCGTGGCAGGAGAAGAAATGGAACTTCATCTATTGTCAGAAACGTTTGAAAACGCTTCCTGATTTAGGCCGAATACAGGGGATACTACAGGTCTAAAAATTAGCTATACATAAGAAAAGGGGGATTTTTATGGAATTTATCGTCATACTTTTATCGCTCGGTCTTTTAATGTTCGTAGCATATCGCGGCTTTTCCGTAATTTTATTTGCTCCGATATGCGCATTGTTTGCCGTTTTATTAACGGAACCAAGCTTTGTACTTCCATTCTTTTCGAATATTTTCATGGAAAAAATGGTCGGCTTTATTAAATTATATTTTCCTGTTTTCCTGCTTGGTGCTATTTTCGGTAAAGTCGTGGAAATGTCCGGCTTAGCGGAAACGATTGCAAAAACCATTGTTCAATTAGTCGGAGCGAAGCGCGCCATTTTGGCTATTGTCATTATGGGGGCCATTTTAACGTACAGCGGGGTTAGTCTTTTCGTTGTTGTATTTGCGATTTACCCGTTTGCGGCTAACTTGTTCCGTGAAGCGAACATTCCAAAACGTCTCATTCCGGGTACGATTGCGCTCGGGGCTTTCACATTTACGATGGATGCCTTGCCAGGTACCCCGCAAATTCAAAACGTGATTCCAACAACGTTTTTCAAAACGGATATTTACGCAGCACCGATCCTCGGCATCACAGGGGCGATTTTCGTTTTAATTTTAGGGATGCTGTATTTAGAATCACGCCGTAAAAAAGCAGAAGCGACAGGTGAAGGGTATTACGGTTTTGACGGAGCGGAAACGGCGGCCGCTGCAGAAGCGGTTGCACAAGCAGATGTACCAAAACCATCAATTGACATTTCGCCAACAGTTTCACGTAAAATTTTGGCGTTTGTGCCGCTTATTCTTGTTGGTGTAATGAACAAATTCTTTACCGTTTCTCTTCCAAATTGGTATCCAGACGGCTTTGATTTTGCGAAAATTGGGCTTGAGTCTTTCGGAAAAGTGGAGTTGTCTTCCGTTTTAGCCATTTGGTCTGTTGAAATGGCACTTGTAACAGGGATTATTGCGACGCTTTTATTTGATTGGAAAAAAGTAAAAGTGAACTTCCAGGCCGGCATTAATGCGAGCATCGGCGGAGCCTTGCTTGCGGCGATGAATACAGGAGCGGAATATGGATTTGGTGGCGTCATCTCTTCCTTGCCAGGGTTTGGAGTCATTAGTAAAGGAATCTCTGAAACGTTCACCAACCCGCTTGTCAACGGGGCCGTTACAACTACGACACTTGCTGGTGTAACAGGTTCGGCATCCGGCGGGATGGGGATTGCTTTAAGTGCTATGTCTGAAAAGTACATGGAAGCGATCGAAAAGTTCAACATTCCACCGGAAGTTATGCACCGTGTTATTTCCATGGCATCAGGCGGAATGGACACACTTCCACATAACGGAGCAGTCATCACGCTTTTAGCGGTAACAGGTTTAACACACCGTCAAGCATACCGTGACATCTTTGCGATTACGATCATTAAAACATTAGCCGTATTCGTCATCATCGGTCTTTATACATTAACTGGATTAGTATAATCGATACGGAAAAAGTGGGGACAAGCGATTGTTTCCACTTTTTTTGTGGTTGAAAAACTAGAAAGGGAACGAGTGGACTGAACGAAAAGAAAACCGGAAATCCGTGGTCAACGTACCTTTTTGCTTTGTGCCCATATGATAAAGGAATAAAGAATTTATTGTAGAAGGAGTTTAAAGCGATGCGGAATGAACGGAAAGCAGTTCAGCTTGTTCCACCATCTTTGCCGTATTTCGGGGAACTGATTGAACAAACAATATATAGCGGAAAGCGCGTAGTGAGGGAATTATTGCTTTATCCTGCCTCTGTGAAGCTGAAGAGCGGAATGAAATGGGGGTATATTGATGGGACGGGGCAATGGCGCATTCGACCACATTACGAGGATGCGGAAGATTTTCAGGAAAATGGGCTGGCCATTGTCCAATCAGGCGAGCGGTATGGGCTTATCGACCGGTCGGGACAGTATGTGATAGAGCCGCAATATGAAATGATTCAGCCATTTCGTGAAAAGCGAGCGGTCGTCATCGAGGAAAACCATTTTCATGTGATTGATGAAGACGGGGTAAAAAAGACGAAAAAACCATATCGGTTTATTGCGTCCTACAAAGACGGGCGAGCACTTTTTTCGGACATAGGAGCAGATGGCAAAACGGCATACGGTTTTTTAAATTTAGACGGAGAAGAAATCATTCCTGCGCAATATGAAACTGCCGGAGAATTTGAAGAGGGAAAAGCAGTAGTCAAATTAGCAGACAATCGCTATGCCTTAATTAATGAAGATGGGGTTGAACTGCACGTATACCCTTATGAGTTTGTTGGCAGCTTAAGTGAAGGATTGATGGTGTTTCAGCCACAGATGCATGAGAAGTACGGATACATTGATGAAAAAGGAACGATTGTCATTTCGCCTCGCTACACAGGAGCACAGCCGTTTAAAGACGGGCGGGCAGTTGTGAACATGGCGGAAGATTATCGTAATCGCTACGGGCTTATTAATAAGACGGGCGAGTTTATCATTGAGCCGCTCTATAATGATATTAATCTGCTTGGAGAAAACCGTGTCGCTATTGGCAAAGCAATCGATGATGCACAGCCGTTTCTCGGTTCCATCTATGCCATTGCCGATACAAGTGGAGCACAGCTGACGGATTTTCTCTATAAAGGAGTGTGGCCGTACGAGAAAGGGTATGCGTCCGCTTATAATGATGAACATACTTTTTTCCTCGATAAAAGTGGAGCCGTGGCACAGCGTTTTCCTGTTGTATCCGGAACAGGCTCTCTTTCATTCGTTGGTTCGGTCATTAAAGCATTCATCGATCAGCGTCTCTCCTATTACGATTTAACGGGGAAATTAATTTATAAGCAAAACACGACGATTCCCCTTAATCAACAATATAGATTAAGCGAGCGGAAGTATAAACCGAATAAAGATTATCTAGTGTATTATCCACAAGTGGAAGGGGTTTTGCTGAACGCTGTTCAAAAGCGGGTGAATAAGAAGCTAAAGGAATTATCCCGTGTGAAAAAAATGAACCCGAACGCCCAGCTGACCTCGTCTTATACGGGAGATTTTTCGGTCACTTTTTTTAAAAAGAAATTGCTTGTTCTGGAGCTATCGGGCTATGACTACCCGTTTGGAGCCGCCCACGGCATGCCTTCACGCATATATCCCCATATCAATTTAACGAATGGTCAGTTTTATGAGTTAAAGGATTTATTTCAACAAAACAGTGATTATGTAAAAGTGCTTAGCGACATCATTGCACAGGAAATTAAAACAAACCCGGAGTATTCGTACGTTTTTCCTGACAGCTATAAAGGAATTGCGCCGGATCAGCCGTTTTATGTTACAGAAGATACTCTTCACCTTTATTTTACCCCTTATGACATTGCCCCGTATGCTGCTGGTTTTCCGACATTTCCGATTCCGTTTGCTGATATTATGGATATTATTGATGTTAACGGACAGTTTTGGCAGTCGTTTCACTATACGAGTACAAATTGAACATGAACAGAAGGCTTCAGAGAGGACCTTTCGCCATCGTTAAGGAAAAAGAAGGAATGAGCGAGAGGTCTTTTCCCAGAAAGAGCAATTTCTGTGCTATCATGGAATAAATGGCAACCTAGAAAAAGGGAGAGAACGTCTTCATGAAAACGAAAGTAAGCAAATTACCGTATGAGTGGCTCGAAGAAATTGTTAACGTAGCCGCAGAATGGATTGTCGTCGTTGACCGAAACGGCCGCATTCAATACATGAATGAAGCCTACTGCCGCTTTTTGCAGACGACATTAGATGAAATATACGGAAAAGAAGTAACAGATGTCATTGAAAATACGAGGATGCATTACGTTTTAAAAACAGGACAAGCTGAAGTCGCCTCTATTCAATCGATAAAAGGGAGCGAAATGATTGCTAATCGTTATCCTTTATATGTAAACGAAGAGCTTGTCGGCGCGGTTGGGACCGTTATGTTCCGTAATTCGCAAGACTGGCTTGATTATTCACAAAAAGTTCAGCCGCTATTGGAGGAACTCACATACTATAAAAATAAATTTGAAAAAGAGCTGCGAAGCAAATATCGCTTTGATGATTTGATCGGCAGCAATCAAGCTTTTTTAGAAGCGAAAAAACTGGCTGAACGAGTATCTGGCAGCCAGTCTTCTGTTTTAATTCTGGGGGAATCTGGTACAGGGAAAGAGTTGTTTGCTCATGCGATTCACCACGCAAGTCCGCGCGGCCAATTTCCATTTGTGCGAATTAACTGTGCTTCCATTCCTGATGATTTATTAGAGTCGGAAATGTTCGGCTATGAAGAAGGGGCCTTTACCGGTGCGAAGCGAGGCGGAAAGAAAGGGAAGTTTGAGCTTGCTCACCGTGGAACATTGTTTCTTGATGAAATTGGGGACATGCCGCTTTCGATGCAAAGCAAACTTCTTCGTGTACTGCAAGAAAAAGAAATTGAAAAAATTGGGGGACGCGCGCCCATTCCAGTTGATGTTCGAGTAATTGCCGCGACGCATCAAAACCTTGAACAAATGGTAGAAGAAGGGACGTTCCGCCAAGATTTGTACTACCGGCTAAATGTCGTGAAAATTGACATTCCACCGCTCCAAGAACGAACGGAAGACATTGTGCCTCTTGCCTTCATGTTGTTGAAAAAGCTTGGGCGAAAATTCCATCGTGACGGCATCAGTTTGTCAAAAGAAGTAGAGCAGCGACTTCTTCGCCATTCATGGCCAGGAAACATTCGTGAGCTTGAAAATGTATTGGAACGTGCTGTGAATGTGCTTGATGGAACGATCGTCCGTATGACACATTTACCGCTCTATTTGCAAGAGGAAGAACTGAAAAGAGCCGAGACAGTGCAGCCAACGAAACAAACAGCTGAAAACGATACATCTCGTCATGCCGTTCGGCCATTGAAGGACGTCATTGCCGAAGCGGAAAAAGAAGCCATCCGTGAAGCACTCAAAGCGGCTGACGGCAACAAGCTCCAAGCAGCCAAAATGCTCGGCATTTGCAAAACAAGCTTTTATGAAAAGGTAAAGCTTTATTCCGCAGAGCTTTGAGAGAATACATAACAGGTTCTTATAATGTGGGGAATAAAAGTGAGTAGTTATGAGACTTTCAGAAAAGAAGGGAATACTTGTTTCTGAAAGTCTCTAATTTTCTAAATGAATACTCTTTTTTAGTACTCCTTTCATAATAGTTGCTAAAAATCTTTTTCAAACTTTTATCTGTTTTGTGGACTGTATCTTCATCATTTGTCATCCCACACTTACGCAACGGATAAGCAGCAATGAACATTCACCAATAGTTGTTACATTTAAAGCTGCAAATTAGATTTCAAGGATGCCAAAACCTCCTACCTTAGTAACAGGCAGGAGGTTTTGGCATTGCTGAAAATAATATTAACTATAATCCGAGATATTTAGATTAAAGGATTGGTTCGCATGTCCTCTACTATACGTCTGCTTTTTAAATATTCCTGTTCCCGCTCTTGTTCCACCTTCAAGCGCTGATCTAACTTGCGGCTATATTCGGCGTACCCCATTCCGTGTGCTTGAAACATGGCTTTTTCCATTTCCGACGTGTACGTTAAATCGAGAATATTAATGAAGAATCAATCCTTTCTGTTTTTGTAATCTTCTCCATCCTAACATTTGGAAGCATAGGACACAAAGTGGCTCTCCTGCTTTATGAGAGGATAATAGCGCTTCTCGGATTCTCTCCTTTATCCAGTTAGCGTAAACGCCAAATCCCGCCATTTTCCTCCCGTTACGACATGGAAAGATGAGGAGCAAACAAAATGGAGGAAAAAAGTTTAATTCAAAAACGATACGGGAAACAAATAACCAATCACAATCAAGCAAATAAAAGGAGAGAAAATTATGACAACCTATAATGAACTTGGAACAACAAATATGACAAAAGGGACGGCTGTACCTGTAAATGTAAATTCTTCAGCAAGTACAACTGCACCAGAAGTAAGTCAGCAAAGACAATCACCACAAGTGATGACAGCGGATGAGAATAATAGCAAACTATTAAAAGGCATTTTAATTGGAGGAGTGATTGGCGGGGTATTTGCTTTGTTGGACTCTGCTACACGCAATCAAGTAAAAGGGCGAGCAGTTGACTTAAAAGATTCCTCAAAAGATATATGGATGCAAGTAAAGGAAAATCCGGGAGAAGTGAAGGATCAAATGGTTACACAATTTAAGAGTGCCACTGATACATTAAAACAAGCCATTGCTGATGCCCAACATTTGTACGAGCGTGTGAACGAAGATGTATTTGGGAAGGTAAACCAAGTGATGGATGTGTCAAATGAAGCGATGTCTGCTGCTAGTGAAGTGAAAGGAGACTTAGCCAACATCGGGGAGAAAGTGAAAGAAGCAGGTGTGGAACTTGCGGATACGGTTAACCCGGACAAGCTAGGTGATGTGTCAAATGAAGCGAAAGCGGAAGATTCATCTAAAACTGAACAAGCGGATAAAGAGCCAGCATTGGCGACAAAATAAAGGAACGCGGGGGAGACCCGCGTTCCTTTATTTTCGTGCAAATCCTTCTTCCTTCATGTAACCTTCAGCTTCTTGATACGTTTCGAATGCAGCTTCCAGATTCAAGCCAGAGTAGACGTTCCAAAGTTCATTTTCATGTACGACAAGGAGAACATGACCATCTTCGCTAATCCAGCGTTCTTCTTCTTCCTCGCCAATAATGGCTTGTTCCGCTGTTGTTTTCGTAAATTCTTCTGTTCCCCCGGAAAGGTAACGGATAGAACCAGCGATTAAGGAACGGAGGTCATCGGCGGAATAATCACGGATGTTGACCATTCCTTTCTCATCTGTTGCTGCTTGCGGCAACTGCCCTGCATATATAAATCCATTGCCGTTTGGGTGTAAATGGTAGACAACGGTCTTTTTATCCATAACGCTTTCTTCATAATGGAAGTTCACGCGTCCAAGCGATACGTTCTTTCGCTCCAATTCAGGGAATGATTCGATAATGTGTAATTTTTCTTCAAAAGAGAGCATATGATTCCTCGATTCTTTTTAATTGTCATGTTTGTTGATTATAGCATAGTTTAGGCTACAAGAAGAAACGGATATTTTCATCACAAGCTTTATGATTAATCAGTTCAAAAACGTAAGTAAAAAAAGCGAGGAAATTCCCCGCTTTTTTTACGTTCATAATGCCGCTGATTTCTGTCTTTGGGTGGAAACTGTTGCTTCCCGGTGATAGAGGGCGTTCACTTCGCCGCCGAGTACAAGAGCTAATCCGGTTAAATAGAGCCACAGCATAAGAATGATGACGCCCCCTAAGCTGCCATATGTAGCAGAATAATTGCCGAAATGACTGACGTAATAAGAAAATCCAATGGAAATGATTTGCCATATAATAGTTGCTGTTATGGCTCCCGGCAGGACATGTTTAAAAGGATAATGCTTATTTGGAGCCAGCCTGTACAAAACCGCAAGAACAGAAGCCATAACAGCAACGGCAATAACCCAGCGCAGTGTTTTAAATAACAATTCTGTTTCGGCAGGAAGAGGCAGGAACGTTGTTATGCCATATAAAATAACGTTTCCGAAAACAGGAAGAAGCAACGCGATCAAAAAGGCAAAAATCAAACCAATGGTTAAGCCGATGGATAACAATCTCGCTTTCATGAAGGAACGAGTCTCTTCTACATCAAAAGCGACATTCATCGCATGGATAAAGGCATTCATCCCATTCGAAGCGGACCAAAGTGTGCCGAGGATCCCGAACGTTAACAGTCCGCTGTTCGGTTTCGAAACGATGGAGATGACCGTTTCATCAAAGATGCCTGCTGTTTCAGAAGGCATGATGCCTTGAACAAACGAAACAGCTTGCTGGGGGTTAATAGAGAGATAGGGAACGATAGACAGCAATAAGATCAACATGGGAAAAATGGATAGCATATAATAATAGGCTTGCTCTGCTGCCAAACCTGTTGCCCTGTCCGTTTTTAATTCTTCTTTTAATTTCTTGGCAAACGAAAGCCAATCATTCATAGTGCTTCAACTCCTTAATAATTAAAATATAGAAGTTCCGTCTCGTGAAAATCTCTTTTCAAAGAGAGGATTCTACTAATATGAGGCTGTAACATTCAATGCCCGTTTTTCTCGTCTCTTAATCTTCTGTTTTTTTTTTAGGGAGTGGGCACGATAGGATGATAAGGAGCTCTCGCTTGACTTCTATTTTCCCCTGTCCCTATAATGTTTACGAACGGGGTGAAGCTATGGCGAAGAAAAAGAAAAAAAACAAAACGGAAACGTCTTCTAAATGGATTTTTTGGGTCGTCGGATTGTTTAGCGTATGTGTGCTTGGACTCATCTTTCTTGGGAATTTCTCCAGTCAAAAAGAAGTGGCGATTAACTATGAAAATGAGCCGTATGTTGGAGAAGAGTCAGCAGCAGTCCAAATCGTCGAATTCGGGGATTATAAATGCCCAGCTTGCAAACGATTCAGTGAATCTTTTTTTCCATTAATCGAACAAGAATTAATTGAAACAGGAAAAGCGCAATTTTATTTTATGAATTTTCCATTTATTAATGTAGACTCAGAGCGTGCCGCTCTATTTGGAGAAACGGTCTACCAAGAGCTTGGAAATGAAGCATTTTGGACATTCCATGACGCTTTATATGAAAAGCAGCCGGACGATTTGAAATATGAAACGATTGATTTGTATACAGAGTCGTTCTTGGAAGATCTTTTAAAAGAGTCTGCCACGGAGGAAGAAACCGCACAAGTGATGGCGGCATTTAAAGAAAATACGGCGAAAGACGCCCTTCAAAAAGATTTATCCCTTGTTAATAAGCTTGGTGTAACAGGAACACCTGCTTTATTTATAAATGGGAAACCGTTTGAAGGCAGCTCGTTTGACGAGTTTAAAGAAATGGTTGAAGAAGCGGCGAAGGAGAACTAACGCTCATGAGTAAATCGCTGCTTGTTAGCTGGGCGGCCGCCCTTACAGCTACGCTCGGAAGCTTGTTTTTTAGCGAAGGGTTAGGATTTATTCCTTGCACCCTTTGCTGGTATCAGCGAATTTTAATGTACCCATTAGCGATTTTGCTTGGCATAGCCTTTTATCACAATGATCGCTCTGCTTATCGAAACGTATTGCCGTTTTCGGTGGCGGGGATGCTGTTGTCTGGCTATCATTATGCTTTGCAAAAAATCCCGGCTTTGCAACAATTTGAAATGTGTACAAGCGGTATTCCATGCTCCGGAGAGTACATAAACTGGCTTGGTTTTATAACCATTCCGCTGCTCGCCTTCACAGGCTTTGTTACTATTACGATTTGTATGTTTTATTTGCGTCGTCAAAACTAATGACATGATGAAAAAGGTACATGTTCTCCTTTTAGTGGAGCATGTACCTTTTTTCTATTGGACGGAAGTTTTTGTCATGATTTTCATGTTGGAAAATAAAATGGCAGTAATAGGACATGCTTGACAGAGGAGGGGGAAAATGACAAGACGGGTGTGGAAGCGAAGAGACGTATGGATACTTGCGCTGCTTTTTTATTTTCTTGGCATCTTGACTTCCCTTCTCTTTTATTTATTTATGTTGCTTCAATCTCCACCTTCTCCGCTAGTACAAGCGATGGATGAAGATGCCAGCCGGCTATATAGACCGAATCTTTCCAACTCCTCTGAACCACTCTTTCCGTCTTTGGAAGACCAAGAAATATGGGAGACAACGACCGTTATTCGCAGTGCGCTTTACCAATTTGTCGTTCAAAAAGGGTACATGCCTGACCAATTATCCGAATTGACCGAGCCGTTTCCTCATAATTACCTGACAGCTTTGCCGAAGGAACCTATGACGTTATCAAATGAGGTCGTACCGACATTTACGGGAAGCGGTGGGTGGGTGTATAAGCCGCCAACTCATTTGGCAGCAAAAAAGGAGAAATTAGAAGCGCTCGTCGCGGACTCCATCTTGCCGAATGTTAATTGGGAAGAACCCATCCCGTTTGCGCCATTAGAAATCTACATTTTAAAAAGTGAGCATACATTGCAACTCATAGCTGGAAATATAGTAATTCGAGAATATGAAGTCGGGTTAGGAGCTAATGATCGCACACCGGAAAAGAGTTTTTCCGTACAAAAGAAAGTAATGAATCCGAATGGACAAGGGCAAGGGAGAGGTGAAAGTCCATACGGAAGCAGGGGCATGGAGCTATCCAACTATGCTATTCACGGGACAAATGACCGTGATAGCATCGGAAAGAACGAATCGCAAGGTTGTATTCGTATGTATAACGGAGAAATTGCGGAACTGTATGCTATGACTCCATTGTATACACCTGTTCATATTGTGAAAGAGGAACAGAAGATAGACAAACAAGAAAGGGCTGCTTTTTCCAACAATGGCCGCCAAGTGGAACAGACACCCTTATACAAACAAGATGACCGATGGGAGGAGTATTCCGACTACACGTACAAGTGGGCGGGATAATAACAAAGCAAAAAAGGCGAAGAAAGGAAGAAGTGGCCGTCTCTTCGTCTTTTTTGCTTTGTTAAAAGGAATTCCTTTATCATTTGAACCGATAGTCTTTTGTAATGACATCTAAACAGTCCGTACAATAATTCGCTCCTTTTTCTTTTCCTTCCATGTCTTTTGGCAGCTTACAGATGGCGCATTTCACTTTCATATGCAAGTCTCCTTATACTTGATAGTTATATAACCGTTAGTATAGCTGTCCTCTATCTGTTTTATTCATCTCGTGTCGGTTTTTTTAAAACTTAAAACCATTTAGAAAAGAGAAGGTTGTCATATTTTGAAGCTGTGCAAGCAACACTATAGGAGTATGGGCAATAGGAAGAAAAGGAGGAGAGATCATGAGTCATCCGAAAAATGAACCATCAAAAGAAGTCGATCAAAAGAAACTGGTTGACGATAAAGTAAATGAGCTTCGCGGTCGAAACTTTGAAGATAAACATATCCGCAAAGTAACAACTAGCGGAGCCGACGGTCAATAAGGCATGAATAGTCAACAACGTAAACACGGCTGATAGAACTCGGTCGTGTTTATGTTGTTTGCGTGGTAAAATATAGAAAAATCAAACGGGAGATGAGAATATGAAGGAGCGTTTCATTCAGTTTGGTTATGTTGCAGCACTGTCTATGATGCTTTCTGCTATTATTTATTTTTTTGCCGCCAACTGGGCGGGAATAGACCGATGGGGGAAAATCACGCTGAGCATGGGGCTTCTTATTTTATTTTATGGCAGCTCATTCTTATTAACAATCCTGTTTAAACGAAGGCCATTGACGAGCGAGCTCTGTTTATTTGCTGGGGGGATTACGTTCGGTGTGACGGTGGCCTTGCTTGGACAAATTTATAATTCTCATGCCGATAGTTTTATGCTGTTCGCAGTGTGGGCCATTCCGGCACTATTATTTTCCGTTGTCACAAAGTATCAGCCATTTTACGTGCTTACCTATATACTCATTCATGCGAGTGTATGGCTGTTTTTATTTCCGTCATCAGGGTTTCAAGTGGCGGAAGAATATTGGTATCGAAGCTTCTTTTTCGGAGCGGCGCTTGTCAATATTGCACTATTTGTTCTGATTGAAAAAGGACTGTTTCGTTCACCAATTCTTTCTTTTTTCGGAGCGACTGTTTTTCACGCCCTTATGCTTGTTTTATCAACGGGAGAATGGTTTGAATTTTTTCCGTCTGTGATGAGTGTTTTTTATATGAGCATACTTGGCAGCTGGTGTTGGTACGTTTTGCGAAAAGGTAGCAAGAAGACGTCCATTCTTTTGCTTGGAATAGCAATCACCTTATTTATCATCATTAAATTTGTAACGTTCCTTATATTTGTCGACTCCGAATTCATCTTTTTGCTCACCTCGTTCTTTCCTGTCATTTTAGTGGGGGCTGCGGTTTGGCTGTTGAGCAAATGGAAAGGACACTTAAAAGAACAGTCGTGGTTACGTCGAATCTTTATCGGTGCCATTGCAGGGGTGGCGTCGGTGATCGGAGCAAGCTCAGTAGCAGGCGTGCTTCTTCTATTCATTGGAGAGGTATCGTCATCTGTTCTCGTGATGCTTGCCCTCGTTGTCTTTATCCTCCCTGCGGTGCTGAAATCATCCTGGGATCCGCTCGTTCGTCATACGCTTTTATTGACAGGGTACTTAATGGGGATTCCGGCTGCGATTTTTTCTCACCTTTCGCTTTCTTTTCTTTTGCTTGGTGCGTTTATTTTCGTTTTTTGCCGATATGCAAGCAGAGCGATTCAGCACATTACTTATTTAGCGGGAATGAGCACGCTGGCGGTTTCTTTACTGAACGAAGGCGTACAAGTGGAGGAAATGTTTTTACTATTACTTTCAGTGAATGTCGCGTTATTTATTGCTCACCGCTTCGTTCAAGGAGAACGGAACGTCATTCTTCATCATAATAGTTATGTTTACGGGTTAATGGCGTTTTTTGTTCTGACGTTTTTATATGAAACTAACAATATCGTATACTTCGTAGTGAACAGTCTTTATTTTATTTTGACATCCATTCTTCTCGTGTATGCGCTTAGGGCAAATCGTCTGTTTGAATATAGAGTCGGTGTCGTCTTTTGGTTCGCGTATCTTGCGTATAAATACTATGATGTTCTTTGGAGCTTGCTGCACAAATCGATTACTTTCTTTATTATTGGTTTGCTGCTGCTTTTATTGACGAAACGATATGACCGTTTGTCAGGAGATAGCTGTGTTTCTGTCAGCTTTGTAAGCCGGCGCTGGCTGCCGATTTTAGCCATCATTGTCATCCAGTTCGGTATGATAGGCGGGCAGATAGTAAAAAGCGAAACACTACTAGCAGAGGGGAAAACCATTCGACTCGAACTTCAGCCCGTTGATCCGCGTTCCTTGCTGCAAGGCGACTATATGATTCTTCGCTACTCGATTTCAACGTTAACACTTGAACCAGAGCCTTTGGTTCATGAGAAGGTGTCCATCGGCTTAATTCAAGATGAAAAAGGAGTCTATGAATATAGCGGGACATTTGTGAAAGGAAACGCACTGAAGGCTTCATCTGGAGTAGATGTATGGATAACAGGACGTTATAAAGGAAGCGGTCACATCGAGTACGGCATTGAAAATTATTTTGTTAGCGAGGGAGAAGGGCTCGAACTGGAACAAAAGGCGAAATATGCGAATGTGAAAGTGTCTGAGAGTGGTGATGCCCTTTTATCTAGCCTTGACGGGGAATGAGCCCCCACCGATGAACGTTTCTTGACTAAATCTTCTAAAATAAAGCAAATGGCACCACTCTTTACGAGGCTGGTGCTATTTGCTTTGTTAATTCTTCGAAAACTCGTGCAAGAGGTCAAAAGAACTAAAAAGATTTGTAAAGGTATTGTAAAGATGAAGTGAAGTGCCGATAATACATTTATAGAGTGGAAAATGTATAGTTGGATGAAGTCCGATTTTAGTCTGTTCTTCATGTTTAAGAGGGTAGGAGAAAGGACACCTTCAAGTGGAAGGACAGGGAAAAGTAGATTGAATTTTCTGCACTTTTTTATTATGATATCATCACAGCGAGAAAATTAGCGAATAGAAGGAGAAACGTACTATGTTTAACAAAATGTCTATTAGAAAGAGGCTAATTCTGTTAGCGGCATGTTTACTCATTATACCGAGTCTTTTCATTGGATACATAGGTTATGACAGTGCAAAAGGAGAGCTTGAGCGGAAAGTGTTGCACAGCTCTGAAGAAAACATCAAATTGATCGACGGCCTGATTAATCGTTCCATCCAACCGAAAGTCAATGATATCCATTACTTTGCCTCTAAAATTGAAGCCGGCAATGTAACGGATGACGAGACATTTGCTGATATTTATATGTTGTTCGAACAATATGAAATGCTTGATGAAGAAGTATTGAACGTATTTGCAGGAACAACTAATGGAACGATGTTCGTCTATCCGCGTGTAGAATTGCCGGAAGATTTCGACCCGCGTGAACGCGATTGGTATAAAGAAGCTTGGAACAGTGAAAATGCCATTGTGTCAAAGCCATATCAAGACACAGCGACAGGGAATATGGTTGTCACCATTTCGAAAAAGCTTCGAGACCAATCAGGGGTTGTTGGAATTGATATCGATTTGCAGACACTGAGTCAATCCATTCAAGGAGTGAAAATTGGACGGGAGGGCTATCCATTCGTCGTGAACTCAGCAAATGAATATATTATCCACCCGACAGAAAAATTAGGGTCTGTTGCAACGAGTTCATGGACAACCGAAATGGGACAATCTGCCAAAGGAATACTTGAGTATAAACAGGGCAATGATATGAAGCAATTAACGTACATTACGAATGCAGCAACAGGGTGGAAAATTGCTGGAACGATGTCTAAGTCTGAAATTGCGGAAGATGCAGAACCGATTTTGAATCGGACACTCGTCGTCATTATCATTGCAATGGTCATTGGAACTGCTCTAACTTTTTTCATCATTCAACGCATTACTCGTCCTCTTCGCCGTTTAACCGAAAATGCGGTAAGCATTGCGGACGGAAATTTAAATGTAACGATTCAAAAAGAGAACATCCGAGAAATTGCCGTCTTGTCTTCTGCTTTTGAAACGATGACGTCTTCATTGAAAACGTTAATTCATTCTATTAATGAACGTTCCGATTTATTGGCGGCGTCTTCTGAAGAGCTATCAGCTACAACTGAACAGTCGACAGCGTCCACTGAGCAAATTGCTTATATGATGCAGGAGCTGGCAAGTGGAACAGATGTGCAAACAGCGAAAGTCGAACATAGCGAACAAGCCATTGAAAATATGAAAGGTGGCATTGAAGAAATCGCGATGAAGTCAACGGAAACATCCATTACAGCAGAGCAAGCAAGCGACAGTGTGGATGCAGGGAATACGGCGATTGAAGCTGCTGTTTCTCAAATGAAGACCATTAATGAAACGATTAAAGACTTATCAACGGTCATTGAACATTTAAATGAACGTTCGAAACAAATTGAGCAAATTACAACAGTGATTGACAACATTGCCGGTCAAACGAACTTGCTTGCTCTCAATGCCGCAATTGAAGCCGCAAGAGCAGGGGAGCACGGAAAAGGCTTTGCCGTCGTGGCAGCTGAAGTACGCAAACTGGCTGAACAATCGCAGCAATCAGCGAATGAAATTAAGTCCCTTATCGTGACGATCAATCAAGATATGAACAACATCGTCGGTTCGATGGACCGAGGAGTGGATGAAGTTCAAAAAGGAATGGATGTTGTCAATGAGGCCGGAAGCTCATTCCAAGATATTCAATCATATATGGAAAAAGTAAAGGAAGACGTGACGGCGACCTCTATGACAACAGGTCAGCTTGCGGTCAGCGTCAGTCATGTGTTAGAAGCATTTGAAGGTATTGTATCTGTCACGAATGAAGCCGCCTCAAGCATTCAAAATGTCTCCGCGGCGACACAAGAACAGCTGTCTTCAATGGAAGAAGTTCGAGCTTCTGCTGAATCCCTTTCTTACATCGCAGAAGAACTGCAAGATATGGTGAAGCGTTTTAAACTATAAAACTGCGAAATCCCCTACCCCCGAAGCACAAACAAGCTGAGGGAATAGGGGATTCTTTTTTTAGAAACAGGTCGCATTGTTCAGAACGGTAATCGATTTAATTCCACGGTTGCTCTGTCGTTAAGAAAGCGGCGAGTTCTTTGCTTTTTTTCTTCCGTTCTTTCCGCATTTTCGCTCGTTCTGGTGCCGTTTCATGCAGCTTAATCTCTTCTTCTGTTTGCGGAATGGCTTGAGGGACAGGAGCGGGGCGTTTATGTTCATCAAGTGCAACAAAAGTTAAAAGAGCGGTCGCTGCTATTTTTCGTTCTCCACTTTTTAAATCCTCTGCAATAATTTTGACGAATACCTCCATTGAAGATACGCCTGTCCATGTTACGTACGATTCGAAACAGACAGAATCAGTTGGGCGAATGGGGTGTAAAAAGTCAACGGAATCGGTTGAAGCCGTGACACATTCAAGTCGGCTATGACGTGCTGCAGAAATAGAGGCAACTTGATCAACGTCACTCATAAGACGTCCGCCAAATAAGGTGTTGTGATTGTTAACATCGTTCGGGAAGACACGGCTCGTACGAACAACGCGTGATTCCTTACAGTATTTTGCTTCCATAAGTATAGCTCCTTGTTAGTGATTAATTGATAAAAGCATCATTACCTATGTTAACTGCTGTTTGGTCATATGACTAGTACTGACTTTTTAGAACGGTCAAAATGATAAAGACTATGTACAAAGGGGAGTGTTTCCCGTTTGCACATAGTCTTAGTAGTCATCCTTCTAATAATAAAGATTCTGGATCTTCCAATAAGTCTTTTACCATCGCTAGAAAGCTTACTGCTTCTTTTCCATCGACAATTCGGTGGTCATACGATAGGGCGATGTACATCATTGGTCGGTTTTCCATTCGCTCTGCATCAATGGCGATAGGTCTTGTTTGAATTTTATGCATACCGAGAATTCCTACTTGCGGGCTGTTTAAAATCGGTGTGGACATTAATGAACCGAACACGCCACCGTTTGTAATCGTAAAGGTCCCGCCTTGTAAATCCTTTAAAGTTAACGCATTGTCACGTGCTTTTTTGCCAAGGTTGCTAATTTCACGCTCGATATCAGCGAATGTTTTCTCGTTTGCATCCCGCACGACCGGCACGACTAAACCTTCTGGGGCAGCAACGGCAATCCCGATATCATAAAACTTTTTCACAACAAGTTCGTCACCTTGAATTTCAGCATTTAACAGCGGGAACTGTTTTAATGCGGCGACAACCGCTTTTGTAAAGAACGACATGAATCCGAGGCGAACGTCATGTTTTTCAAAGAAGGCATCTTTTCGTTTTTTACGTAAATTCATCACCGCAGACATATCTACTTCATTAAATGTTGTAAGCATTGCCGCTGTATGCTGAACTTCCACAAGGCGTTTCGCAATGGTTTGGCGGCGGCGAGACATTTTCACTCGTTCAACTGGTTTGCCTGGGTCTGTTACCACTGGAGAAGGAGCCGCTTTTTGTGGTTTTGGCTGTTCTTTTACGACAGGTTGTTCGGTATGTGCTTGCACATCTTGCGGGCGAATTCTGCCAAGCGGGTCGCTGCTGTTTACTTGCGTTAAATCAATGCCTAATTCTCTCGCCATTTTTCTTGCGGCTGGAGATGCGACAGGGCGGGCCGCTTTTGGAAGCTCAGGAGCCGCTGTTGCGACAGGTTGTGCTTGAGCCACTTCTTCAACAGGTTGTTCAGGTGAAGCAGGAACAGCCGGCGTGGCACCTTCTGTGACACTGTCTTCTAAAATCGCGATGACATCGCCAACTTCTACCGTATCGCCCGGTTCTTTCAACATTTTAGTGACAACGCCAGTGTAATCTGAATTGACTTCAATGTTTACTTTATCCGTTTCGAGCTCAACGACACTTTCTCCTTTGCTTACTTTGTCGCCAAGATTAATGAGCCATTGTAAAACGGTTCCTTCTGAAATGGATTCTGCCAACTCTGGTACTTTAATTTCGATCATGTCTCATACCCTCCACGGTTTTTATATGAAATAGTTATACGCTTCAGTTTTTCACTAACACTTTTTCATTCTCGTTATCTAGTAAACTTTCAATATGCAATGCTTCTTTGATGATGCGCTCTTGTTCCTTTTTGTGTACGAGCGGGTCACCGCCAGCTGTGCTGGAACGCTCTGGACGTCCGATGTAGCGAACAGTTAAACGGCCGCCAGCCAGTTCAAATAGGGTAGGGGCAAGATAATGCCATGCACCCATATTTTTCGGCTCTTCCTGTGCCCATACAATTTCTTGAACGTTCGGATAGCGCTGTAAGAGAGCTTCCACTTTTTCTTTCGGGAATGGATAAAGCTGTTCGATCCGCGCGATATGCACAGCTTCTAACGGTAGCTGTTCTTCAGCATTCTCGATTTCTGAAGCTAAATCAATCGCCATTTTACCTGTCGTTAACACAAGACGCGTCACTTTTTCTGTTTCTGTTCCAAGCTTTGGCTGTTCCACAACCGTTTGGAAGCGTCCTTCTGTAAGTGCTGTGTATGAAGAAGCGACTAACGGGTGACGAAGCAAGCTTTTTGGTGTCATGATGACAAGCGGGCGAACGAATTCTGTTCCTAATGCCGCTGCTTGTCGACGTAATAGATGAAAATATTGAGCCGCACTTGAAACATTAGCAACCGTCCAGTTATTTTCCGCTGCAAGCTGTAAAAAGCGTTCCGGGCGGGCACTGGAGTGTTCAGGTCCTTGTCCTTCATAGCCGTGAGGCAACAGAAGAACGAGTCCTGATTTTTGCCCCCACTTGGCTCTTGCAGATGATAAAAACTGGTCAAAGAGCGGCTGGGCTGTATTGGCGAAATCTCCGTATTGCGCTTCCCACATCACAAGTGTTTCAGGAGCGAAGACGTTATAGCCATATTCAAAACCGACCACCGCTGCTTCCGAAAGCGGACTGTTATGAACGGAAAAGGAAGCGCGCGCTTGCGGTAGACGGTGCAATGGTGAGAATGTTTCGTTCGTTTCCGTGTCATGGAGTACAATATGACGCTGAGCAAATGTTCCGCGCTCTGAATCTTGACCGCTCAGGCGAATTGGTGTACCTTCTGCCAGCATGGAGGCGAATGCGAGAGCTTCCGCGACTGCCCATTCTACTTTGCCGTTTTCCTCTAACGCATTTTCACGTCGTTCTAAAATACGTTTTAATTTTGGATACATATGGAACTCTTCTGGCCATTTCAGCAATTCACGATTTAATTCCCGAAGTGTCTCAATTGCAACACCTGTTTCCATCGGCGGAATTCCTTTTGCAATTACACCAGGCAGTTCAACTTCTTCCGCTTGCTCCGGTTTTTGTGCTGATACTTTTTCATATTCTGCCTTCAGCGTTTCTTGAACACTTTGCTGAATATCGTCAATTTCTTGTTGTGTAAGAATGCCTTCAGCGCGTAATTTTTCTCCGTATAATGCACGAACCGTTGGATGCTTCGCAATTTTTTTGTAGATTTGCGGTTGGGTGACCGCTGGATCATCCATTTCGTTATGACCGAAGCGGCGATATCCGACTAAATCTATTAGAAAATCTTTTTGAAAACGGGCGCGGTATTCGCATGCCAAATGAATGGCGGCCAAACAGGCTTCAGGATCATCGGCATTCACATGTACAATTGGAATTTCGAATCCTTTTGCAAGGTCGCTCGCATATCTTGTAGAACGGGAATCATGACTGTCAGTCGTGAAGCCGACTAAGTTGTTGGCGATAATATGAATCGTTCCGCCTGTTCCATATCCTTTTAATCCGCCTAAATTTAATGTTTCCGATACAATTCCTTGACCTGGGAACGCTGCATCTCCGTGAATTAAAATCGCAAATGCTTTTGAAGAATCCTGTTCTGGATAACCACGTTTCGTGCGGTCTTCCTGTGCCGCACGCGTAAACCCTTCGACGACTGGATCGACAAATTCAAGGTGACTTGGGTTGTTCGCTAATGTAATGCGTGTACGAACAGGAGAAGCACTATCAACGAAACGATTCCGTCCAAGATGGTATTTCACATCTCCTGTCCAGCCTTCGCTAACATCCACAAGATCTTCACATGGTCCTTGCTGTTTTGCGGAAGAGTGTTGGAACTCAGCAAAAATTTTACTGTATGGCTTTTCTAACACATGTGCGAGCACGCTTAAACGTCCGCGGTGTGCCATACCAATCATTACGTTGTGTACGCCATTTTCGGCACCTTCGCGAACCGCTTCATCGAGCATTGGGACAAGCATGTCAACACCTTCAATGGAAAAACGTTTTTGCCCGACAAACGTTTTATGCAAAAACTGTTCGAATCCTTCAACCTCTGTTAAACGTTTCAAGATGTCTGTTCGTTCTTCTTTTGACAAGGAAAGGTGTAAAGAACCGCTTTCAACCATTTTATCGAGCCACGCATGTTCTTCTGCATGATGTACGTGGGCAAACTCGAAGGCGAGGGAAGAGGTGTAAACTTTTTTCAAGTAGTTCACCGCATCTAAAGCCGTTGCTAGTTTGTCAGGTGCATCTTCCCAAATAAGTTTAGATGGTATCGCTTTCAAATCATCTTCGCTAATCCCGTATTTTGGAAGATGAAATAAAGATAAGCCTTGTTCATTGATTGTTAACGGATTCATATTAGCTGCTAAATGCCCGTGTGAACGAATGTCATCAAGCAACTTGGCTGCTTTCAAAATCTTTGCCGTACTCACATGGTCAGGAGCGCTTTGTTGCTCAACCGTTTCTGACGTATGTGCTAAAGGTGAGCCCCATTGGATGAAGAGCTCTTTTAAAGCTGGATCAACGGTGTCTACGCCGTTTGTGTATTGTTCATATTGCTCCATCACATAACCAAGGTTTGGACCATGAAAACTTTCCCACGGACTTTGCCCGTTTTTTTGTATTGTCATTTACAATACCCCCATGATTGTCTTTCGTTTTATATGTTCTTTCTTGGAATAAAAAAGTAATTAGTGATTGCTTACCATTAAGGATAATGCAATAATTGAAATAAATAAAATGCGAAAATATTATAATGAACTATAAAAAAATATTATATGGGACAGATTGGGTGGAACAATGGATTACCGCGATTGGGAAATATTGAAAGTGCTTTACAATCAAAAAAATTTAACGAAAGCAGCGAAGCTTTTATATATTACACAACCGGCCTTAACGAATCGCTTGAAGCATATGCAGGAAGAGCTTGGAGTGAAAATTGTAACTCGTGAAAGCAGGGGGGTTCATTTCACCCCGCAAGGAGAATATCTTGTTCAATGTGCGGAAGAGGCGCTTGCTCACTATCAAAAGGTAAAAGAGAATGTTCTTAACATGAACCATAACGAGAGCGACCAAGTTGCCGGCACACTAAAATTAGGTGTGTCTAATTTTTTTGCCAACTACGAGCTTCCGTACATTTTGAAGCTGTTTAAAATGCAGTATCCGCATGTCGAGTTTAAAGTCATCACAGGATGGAGCAAAGATGTCACCCATCACATTCATAACAAAGATGTGCACATTAGCTTTGTGCGTGGTGATTACGGATGGAGGGGGTTGTCAAAGCATTTGTTATTTGAAGAAACCATCTGCATCACATCAAAAGATGAGTTTGATATGGCAAACCTTCCCCGTCTTTCAAGAATCGATTATCGAGGAGATTACTTGCTTAAATCATTAATTGATAATTGGTGGGCCGAAAATTATGTGCAACCACCTTTTATTACGATTGAAGTTGATCAAGTGGACACTTGCAAAGAGATGGTGATGAATGGATTGGGCTACGGGATTTTATCGAGTCGTTTGCTGACGGGCATTAAAGACTTGTATAAAGTGGACTTAACGGACCAAAAAGGGGACCCGATTTTACGGAGAACGTGGATGTATTACCATGAAGAATCGTTAGAGTGGAATGTGGTAAAGGCATTTGTGCGTTTTATTGAAGCGTTCGATTGGAAAGACCCTAAATAAATTGGCTTTCTTTTTAAGCTGAAAGAAGGCTTTTAAATAGGCTTAATTTCCTATTTTTGGTGCTCGATTTGTTTTTCGATGAGCCGAGTGGTATAGTGACGTTAAACCATTTTACTTTTCATACAATAAAGATTTAAGAAGCTGCAACTTCAAGAGAAGAGTAAAATGACATCTTCTTGCTTGATAGTTGCAGTTTTTTAATGAACCGTATTATGGGTAAAGTGGTCGAAAATGAATATGTACACAAGGTGCATTTTAGGAGGATTTTGAATGGCAACAGGTAAAGTTAAGTGGTTTAATGGTGAAAAAGGATTTGGATTTATCGAGGTGGAAGGCGGAGAAGATGTATTCGTACACTTCAGCGCAATTCAAAGTGAAGGATTCAAAACGTTAGATGAAGGCCAAGAAGTAGAATTCGACGTGGAGCAAGGCCAACGCGGACCTCAAGCTGCCAACGTACGTAAAATATAAGAGTACAAATAAAGAAGAGAGGGGATTTCAATCTCCTCTCTTCTTTATTTGTATATCCCATTAAAACAGAAGATGCGCCACCAGCACAATAATAGGAAGAGAGATAATTGTTCGAATTAAAAAAACGAGCACAAGATCTTTAAAGTTAATTGGCAGCTTAGACCCAAGAATTAATCCACCGACTTCTGACATGTAAATTAATTGAGAGACCGATAAGCAGGCGATGATGAAGCGTGTCATTTCACTTTCAATGCCGCTGCTTAAGATGGCTGGAAGAAACATGTCTGCAAATCCGACTAAAATGGATACAGAAGCTTCAGCTGCTTCTGGAATTTGCATCCATGTTAATAAAGGAACAAACGGTGCCCCGAGCCATTGGAAGAACGGCGTATATTCAGCGACAATTAAAGAAAGTGTTCCAATTGCCATCACGACAGGAATAACGCCAAGCCACATATCAATGACATTTCGAACTCCGCCCTTTACGACAGAAGCGGCATTCCGATTTTTTTGAGCTTGTTCCACCGCTTTTACGACCCCCCATTTAAATGCAGTAGTATGTGCAGGGATGTTCATCTCTTTCTCCACCTGGACGTCTTTGTAATAAGTGTCCTTTTTTCGAGAGAGCGGGGGAATGCGCGGCATAATAATGGCCAGCACGACGCCTGTTCCTGCTACCGTTAAATAATATGGAAGAAAAAGATGCTCAAGTCCAAGTTCAGCAATCACGACAAGTGAGAACGTAATGGACACGACAGAAAAAGTAGTACTAATGACAGCCGCTTCCCGTTGTGTGTAGTATCCATCTTCATATTGTTTATTTGTTAAGAACACACCGATGGTCCCGTCACCGATCCATGAAGCTAAACAATCCATCGAGGACCGTCCCGGCAATGTAAAAATGGGACGCATAATTTTGGTAAATAAGGATCCGCATAAATCAAGCAATCCAAAGTCAAGGAGCAGTGGCAGTAATAAGCCGGCAAACAAAAATGTCGTCAGTAAAACGGGAATTAATCCCGTTAATAAAAATCCTCCGGTGTTTTCTGACCAAACTGCTTCAGGTCCGATTTGAACAATCGCCATCACGGCAAAAATAAAGCCGAGGGCGCGTGCAATAAAAAAGGGAGTGTTCACATGAAATAAATTAGACCAAAAACGAGAATTCACTAAAAATGCCGGTTTTACAAATTTAATTAAGCAACTCCCCAAAAAGGTAATCCCCATAATGATGACCGCGATTACAGGTATGTATGCTTCCAACAATCCACCTAACTTTTGCGCCATAATGGCAACAGGAACGGTCGTCCCATCTTCATACGGAACTGGAACCATGAAAATGAACACGCCAATTAAAGATGGAATGATAAATCGTAAATAGTCAGCTAATGAATACATGCGAGCTTGTTCCTGATTTGTCTTTTTTGCAGGTAATCCATTCATTTGTATACCCCTCCTCAATCACTCTAACCATTCTTTTTTTGCACTTTCCAAGCACAGCAGTACCATGTAAAAAGGTTTTGTAGATTCATAGAAACATGTCCAGAGGTTCAACATACAACTTAACTTTTGTTAACGCTTTCAATTTGATGCAGGTTCTCTTGTTCATGTCCCCTCAAGCATGAACGAGTCTATGCACAGTTAGCGGTTTGCTCATAGTACTTGGATGCGCTTCATTCAATCTAACGCAAATGCTGCAGGCAGCACTTATCGTTTTTTATGCCCTCCCATCCTTTTGTCTTCTCTTTATTGTAAGGGGAAAAGGGGAGATGACTCAACTCGACATGTTTTTTAATATTTATACAATTATGATTAGTCTTAAAAAATGAAGAACAGTGAATAAAAAATTCGTTGCCTGGGTATAAAGACAATAGAATGGTTAATTATCTGATAATTCACAAATTCGTCAAATCATTTTCAAGAAACACCTTTATAAATTAACTGAATTATTTTATTATTTAAACGATTGAACCTTTAAGAACGTTTCCTTATCCCCAATTTTAAGAAGAAAAGGAGGGTTACCATGTCACGAAAACCGAGTAAATACAGAAAATCATTGGAAGAACTAGTAAAAGAAAACAAACAAGAGCTGCTGAATAATAAACAAGAGATGGAAAGAATTGAAAACCTTATTGAAAAACGTCATGAGCTTAAAAGACTTGCTTAATGGTTTGTTATTTTTATAAAATGCGCTAGAAAGCATGGATTCTTTTACTTTCTAGCGCATTTTATTTAAAAAGTTCTTGTCAAATTATTCTTGAATCACAATGTCAAATGCATCGTTTCCATTCCCCGTAAGATCACTGATTGCGCTTTCATTAAATGTCACTTTCACAGTGTCTGCACCAAGAACAACATCCTCGTTCACTTGAATGTTAAATGTTTGATGATTATTTGTTGTCACCGTTATGTCTTGCTGAAAGATTGCTGCTAATGTTGTTTGAATGGCTTCAACGGAAGCGGCACTTAAAGTTTCAGAGAAGGTGAAAGTAAGAGTTTCCTCGGCAGATAATATGCCGTCAGGTGCCCCGATGCTTGTAATCTGACTGGAAGTAAAAGTAGGTTTTATTGTGTCTTTCGGTTTCGTCTTATTTCCTCTTTCCACAAGTACAAGATCGCCGTTGCGGCTGAAATGAAGAGTAACTTCTTTTCCTTCTAGACGCTCCGCTTCATCCTCGCGAAAATCTTCAAACTCATCTCCATCTAACATTCGTGCAGAAAAGACATCTCCTATACAATCGTAAATCTCTCCATTCACTTCAAATGCGTCGAAATCAAACACGCGAGTAAGCTTTCCAGCTATCGCATCATGATAGACTTCCGCTACACCGCTTTTGCCGTTCACATTTTTCGCATCTTCATTAAAATACAGCATATCGCCTGCTTGAAGATCGGAAACATTCATTTGCTTTCCATCTTTCAAGACGACGTAATTGCTTAAATCAAGCGTATCCCCGTCAAGGTCATATACCATCGTCCCATCGACTTTTTTGACGAGAATGGGTTCTTCATCCCACGTATAAGCATAAACGAAACCGACATCCCCATCTTTATTTAACGCAATTTTCGCATAAGGAAGCTCCTTGTCGGTATAAGAAGAGAATTGCGCCGATTTTCCATTTACATATAACTTCGAGTCACTGACAACTTTATATTTCTTTCCTGATGATAATAATTTAATTTTACTTCCTACAGAAATCGCATCATTAAATACTTCGTCATCGGTCCACGCAAAGCGGCATAAACGATCATTGGAATCATACCATGCGCGAATGCGCTGACCTATTAGCTGCTGAAAATCGATTTCCACATCTTCCGGTATCGTTAATGTACCTATACCGCTTAGATCGATTTCACGAGTGGTTGTTTTAACACGTGTTACATATCCATCTTCATGATATTGATAATCTTCAAAGAGTACTTGTTGTACGTTGCCATTATGTTCAAATGAAAGGGTATAAGGCTTACCTGTTTCTAACGTGTTTCCTTTATAAAGAATAATGACCGCTTTTGTTCCGTCTTTGTTCAGACGAATTTCTTCCACTCCCATAACCGCTTTGGAATCATTTTTAATGACTTGAAATTGCGTGTTCATTAATGGAGAAGCGGGTTCGTTGAAGGTGACTTCTATGTAACGGCCACCTGCTAACATTTCCACATGTTGAATAGCTAATTCAGTTGAGTCAGTAGGCTGTTTTGCAACTTCATTCGCAGTTTGACGGGCGCGTTGAATGAATGTCGCAAATTGAGCGCGAGTCACCGGCTCGAACGGACGAAATTTTCCATCGTGTACTTGTGTAATGCCATTTTCGGCTAAGATGGCAATGTAATGTTGAAATTCAGGGTACGCTGTATGTATATCCGTTAACTCGGATTTTTGTGTGTCATTATGTTTTAAATCGAATGCTTCCACTAACACTTTTGCCATTTGTTGACGAGTTAACGGATGAAAGGGAAGTAACTTCCCATTAGAGCCTGTCAAAGCGCCGATGGCTTTCACTTTCGCTGCTGCTTTCACCAATTCTTGATCTGGATAATCAACGGGTACATCTGAAAAAGCAGCTAAATCATCCGGTTGATCGCCGTCAAGAAGACGTGCAAAAATTTTGGCGACTTGCCCACGAGTAACGGGTTTGTCAACACCAAATGTACCATTGTCCAATCCTTTTAGTATACCTTCTGCCGTTAAGAGATGAATGGCATCCGCATGTGCTGAATTTGCGGTCACATCTTTGAAAGAGTTTGCACTCACACCAGGAGCCATGGTGCTTGCTACAATAGCAGCAGATACAGTTCCAACTAAAAATTTGCGATACTGGTTAGTCATAATGGAAATCCCCCTGTACATTGAACGTTATCTTACTTTATGTAACGTTTAATCGAGAAGATGATAATGATAATCTTTATCAATTAAACATTACATGATAAAGATTATCATTATCAATTAAAGTTGTCTATATATTTTGGGGAATGTTTATCGTTCTTTTAGGCAAAGGCGTTTTAAAAAGAAGAAGGGGGATAAATGACGAAAGAAAAGACCCCCCAACAGGACGGCCTTTTCTCTCATTCCTTTATAAAACTTCAACAGGAAGTTTGTTTTTCCAAAAGATATGTGTCATAGCTGTTTTCGCTTCAGTTTCATCTGGACCATGAATTTCAAGTTGAAAGGTTTGGGAGCTTAAGACGGTATAAGTTAAACCGAGAATGCTTTTAGCATCAATGTTTCTCGTATCTGTTCTAATGACAACACTCGACTGAAATTTATTGGCCGTTTCACTAATTTCTAACACGGCATTGACTAACGTTTTATTGAACGTCATCTGAATTCAACCCTTTCTTTACATCACGTACATGTTGGAGCCCTCTCATTTTATTGAGAAGGAGGCGGCAATTCGACTTTGCAGCAAGCAGTATGATTGGAACGCAGACATTCAGCTGAAAAGGGAAGTGATAAGAAGGAAAAGATTAAACTTCCACTAAAGAAAGGGAACAATCGTTCAAATGAATTAAGATAATAATAGATAATCATTCCACACCACTTCATGCGGTAGAAAAGTCATCATAATGTTTTTCCTGCTGAATTCTTTCAAAAGATTCACCTATGACGCCAACCCCGCAAGAGGGGGATCATCCGCTTAGATTTAACTGTAGACGGCTTCATAGTTTCTCTTCGTGTGCACATAGCCTTCTAAAATCGTTCTGGCGGTACGTACGACTTTAATGGCATTAATATGGCCGGCAAATAAATCGACTTTCGTTTCTGTAATCCCGGCAGGATGTGCTAAGCGGAGAACTTCTTGATGAACGGTGACAACATCTGATAAAACCGTATCTTTTAAGAACGCTCCGGCCGTCGTACAAATTGCGCCAGTAATGGCAAGGGCTTGATGTGGCTTTTGCATGGACATCATTCGAATGACGATATCCATGTCCGTTGCCTTCCGTTCCACGCCTGTCAAATCAACGTAATCCATCGGTGGAGCGATAATGGTCATTTTCGGAACGGCAGGAGATTGTTTTGTGGCATCTTTACGATGAGAAAACCCGCACATTTCCGCGGCAATCGATCGAATTTCTTCGAGTTGCTGCAGTTTTTCTTCAGAATATTCATGAGGCAATTCACTTCCAGAAAGACCGATATCTTGAGCCTTCACAAAGACGAGAGGATTGGCAACATCAATAATAGAAATCGGGATGGAGCCACTGGCTGTGTTAATGATGTCAATAGGATTTTCAGTCGGGAACAGCTTTCCGGTTACAGCGCCTTCTGCTTGAGTAAAAGAAAGATAAATAGGGGAGCCTGTTCCAGGAACGCCGGGAATGGAACAACTTCCTTCCGTCTTTACTTGTTCGTTTTCTACTTCGACTTCTGCCACAATCACTTTTTGCGTATTCGTATTAAAAATTTTAACGGTTGTAATCGGCTCTTGTGCCGGTACTAATCCTTGTTCAATGGCGTACGGGCCGACCGCTGATGAGATATTGCCACAATTCCCTTTAAAATCGACAAGTTGGTTTTCAATGCTGATTTGAGCAAATGTATATTCGACATCAATGCCGTCTACATCAGATTTTTTAATAATGGCAGCTTTGCTTGTTAACGAATTCGCCCCGCCAAGTCCATCAATTTGTCGGCGATCAGGGCTTCCCATAATATCTAATAAAAAATCGTCCCACAGTGCACGGTCACTTGGCATATGATTAAAATCGAGAAATACACCTTTACTTGTTCCGCCTCGCATAATGACAATTGGAACCTTCATCCGATTCTCCACCTTTTCTACATTTGTATTTTTTAAAAGTACCGGTGCTTTTGAAAATATAGTATGATATGGTTATTCATAAGTAAAATAGATAATTTATTCAAGAATTCAATAAAAAAACTTATAATCTAACTAGAGAGGGGTTGTAACGAATGGATGAAAAGGATTGGATCGCTATCAAAACGCTGTATGAGGAAAAGCATATTAGCAGAGCCGCAGAGCGGTTATACATTTCCCAGCCAGCGTTAACATATCGACTTAAAAACTTGGAAAAAGAGTTTGGAACAAGCTTGTTTTTCAAAATAAAAGGGGGCATTGAGTTTACATCTGAAGGGATTTATTTAGCGGATTATGCAGAGGAGATGATAAAAAAACTGCAAGAAACGAAGGATTATATGCTGAATATGCAAAAAGAAGTAAGAGGGACGCTTCGGCTCGGTGTTTCCAGCAACTTTGCTCAATATAAATTGCCAGAAATTTTAAAAAAGTTTTCAACGAAATATCCTCACGTGCAGTTTAATGTCAATACAGGCTGGAGTACAGATATTATGAATCTACTAGATTCATCCAGTGTCCAATTAGGAATATTGCGGGGGAACTATGAATGGTATGGGGTTAAATCGTTACTAAATAAAGAACGACTTTGTTTAATTTCTACAAAAGAAGTGGATATGGCGAGTTTGCCGCAATTGCCATTTATTAATTATAAAACGGATAGCTCTTTAAAGAACTTGATTAATGATTGGTGGCATGATCGATTTGCAGAACCTCCTTTTGTCACGATGGAAACAGACCGGCAAGAAACATGTAAGGAGATGGTCAAAAATGACCTTGGATTTGCGATCTTGCCTGAAATATGCTTGCAGCCATCGGACAATCTGTATACATATCGCTTGTCCTATCAAAATGGGGAGCCTGTATTTCGAAATACATGGTTGATGTATAATCAAGATTCTCTCCAGCTATCTATTGTGAAAACGTTTATTGATTTTTTAAATGAGCATGCAGATACTAACTGAAGCAATAAAGACGATGAAGGGTGATTTTCTTTTCGTCGTCTTGTTTTAACTAAAGCATGAAAAGCGATTATAAAAAAATTTTTAAGAATAGATAAAAAAATATATATTTTACTTATTTTTTAATGTGTAATACTCTAAAAGCAGAAAGCATGTTCAACAAAGAGGGTAGACGTTTACAAACATATGTCTGAATATTCAATTTAATGAGTATTTGTAAGCGGTTTCTGACAATAGGGGGAGGGGTTATTATTCTTACATTTTTAGGGGTTTCAATGGTTGTTGTTTTTACTTATTTAATCATGTCAAAACGTTTATCACCAATCAATGCACTAACGATTGTGCCGATTGTTTTCGCACTAATTGGGGGATTTGGGGCGAAACTGGGAGAAATGATGCTCGACGGATTAAAGATTGTAGCACCGTCAGCTGCCTTGTTGTTATTTGCGATTTTGTTTTTCGGTGTGCTAATCGATGCAGGGTTGTTTGACCCACTTATTAAAAAGATGTTAAGCATTGTAAAAGGGGACCCCGTTAAAATTACGATTGGAACCGCGATTTTAGCATCAACCGTTGCTTTAGATGGGGATGGCACAACAACTCATATGATTACCATCTCAGCAATGTTACCGCTTTATTTACGACTAGGAATGAACCCGCTTGTTCTTGCTATCATTTCACTTCTTTCATTAAGTATTATGAGCGGAATGACACCTTGGGGCGGACCGGCTACAAGAGCGATTGCCTCTTTAGGGTTAGATGCAAGCGAATTTTTTATCCCGCTTTTACCGACGATGTTCGGAGGACTTTTATGTGTACTATTTACCGCATATGTTCTCGGTAAGAAGGAACGGGAACGAGTCGGGGTTATTCATATGGAGGATACACGAAACGGAGCAGGAGTCTCTCATCTGACTGAGGCAGCGGCTACGTATGATCTGTCAGACAGTTTGAAACGTCCTAAACTATTATGGGTCAACTTGCTTTTAACCGTTACCGTCATGGTTATATTAGTAATGGGCATCCTGCCTGTTCCCGTCTTGTTTCTTATAGGGTTTGTGCTTGTTTCCATGATTAACTACCCTGATTTAGAACAACAAAAAGAGCGCTTACTTGCACATGCTGGAAATGCATTAACCGTCGTTACGCTCGTATTCGCTGCCGGGATTTTCACAGGAATTTTCTCTGGTACGAAAATGGTCGACGCGATTGCAAATTCATTAGTATCCATTATTCCAGATTCTTTAGGTTCTTTCTTTCCTTTAGTAGTTGCACTTACAAGCATGCCATTTACATTTGTATTATCAAATGATGCGTATTATTTCGGGGTTTTGCCAATTTTAGCTGAAGCGGCATCTGCTTACGGTGTCGATCCTGTTGAAATTGCCCGAGCGTCCGTATTAGGACAACCTGTTCACTTCTTAAGCCCGCTCGTCGCATCAACGCTTTTACTTGTCGGAATGGTGAAAACAGATATTGGACAGCTGCAGCGTTACGGATTTAAATGGGCTGTTTTTTGCTCAATCGGTGTGACCGTCATTGCGCTGTTGACGGGGGCGATTAGTTTATACTAATGAAATAGAGAAAAGAGGTTGTGCATCCCTTCAGTTACACGCTGAATGGATGCACAACCTTCTTTTTTTAACCGTTTCTTTTCTTTATTTGACAGCGGCTTCTGTAATGATTCTAGTCATCGTTTTGGCTAAATTCATCACCGTGTAAAGCCGGGTGTCATTTAAAAATTGGGATGTCGGTAATGGATCAATATAGTTGACCATTCCTTTAAAATGATAGTCACCAACTTCAGGCAACACTTTTTCAAGCGCTTTTCCTGGTAAGAGTGGACCTTCTTTGAAAAGAACATAACCGACTTGCGCTTGTTCGCCTAAGCAAGCGTCAAGACTAAAAATAAGCGGATGATTAAACGTCTTATGAATGTCCTTCAACGTTGCTTTTAAATTAAAGGCATGAACAGGTGCTTCTAATGTTCCGTATACAGAATAGGGAACCTTGTTTTCTTTTAGCATCGTTCCAACTAAAGGTCCTAAAGCATCGCCAATATAACGGTCAGAGCCAATGCATAAAAAAACAACCTCTTCATCTTTGCATGGGGAACTATCAATAAGCTCTTTCATTTTTCGAGCGACCGTTTGTATGTCTTGTTCTTTCGTTTGCTCATCAGGTCTTACATAGTAGACTTTTGGTTCGGACGTTTCTGGCGTTTTCTTATGATAAAATGCGCACATCTTCATTCACCTCACTTTATGTTGAGAAAAAGCTGTTAAAAACATTATACCGCTAAAGAAAAGAACGTGGAAAAATTATGCAGACATATGTGAGTTAATATTTTTTCGTTTTCGCCGGCGATGTAATAATTTAAAAAACGGAGGCAGCAACATACAGACCATAATAATTCTTAGCACTTGCACAACGACGACAAGTGTGGAGTCTGCCTGAAGCACGACCGCTGTTGTTGCCATTTCTGCAATCCCGCCAGGAGCAAACGCTAAAGCGGCTGTAATAAAGGGGATTCCAGTTGTGGCAGAGACGAAAAAGGCGCATCCAAACATGGCAACGAGAAGGCCGATTGTACTTAAGAAAGCGACCCATAATGTTCTCTTTAATCCAGTAAACATATGCTTTTGAAAACGGGAGCCAATGCAGGAAGCAATGAAAATTTGCGATACAATGATGACGGTGTGAGGCCACCAGGCAATAAGATTATGACCTGCATAAGCAGAACCGGCTGCTTGGGTAATGGAAACGGTTAACATACTCCCGACTAGCCAAGGGGCGGGGAATTTTAGCTGTTTTCCGACATAATAGCCACCCCATGCGGCTACTATTAATACAGCGGTCCAAAGAAGCTGACTCATTTCAAAAGGTGGAATGTTTTCCAAAGTTGGTTGATAATGAGCGTCGGTCAAACCTCGTTCTTGAATGGCTAAAGAAGAGACGATGAGTGGGACCGTTAAGACAACTAAAAAAATACGCATCGTCTGAATAATGCTGACTACAGCTGTATTAGCACCGACGTCTTCGGCGATGCCAGGGATAGCGGATAATCCGCCAGGGGCTGTTCCGAACAAGCTCGTCAGCATATCGGTTTCACTGAACTTCCATAGGACAAAACCGGAAAGCAATGAAAACACAACGGATAGAACAAGCATGATGCCAATTGCCATCCAATGTTCTTGTAAAATATACAAAACAGTTAAATTCATTTTTTGTCCTAATTCTATCCCTAAAATAAATTGTCCGGCATATAACCAAGATGACGGAAGACCTTTTTGATGAGGAGTCTGTTTGAACGAAGCTGGTCTGTAAAAAGAAAGCAAAACGGCCATTATTAACGTTCCAATCATCCAGCCGATGGACAAACCTGTTAAGGAAAGCAGCCACCCACCTATCGAACTGATGGCCATAAATTGAATGTTTCGGAAAAATGTTTTATTCTTTCCCACATAAAAGCCTCCTTTCTTTAAATAAATCGATCTAACACATGGAGCATGACGAAAGAGCGGTCATACTCCATTGAGGGAAAATTCAGATGGTGAGCCTCTTTACATTGAAAGGAGCTGTTCTACTGGATTTAGTTAGTTGTGTAAGTGAATGGATGGATTCGTAAATAAATATAGTATAATTTTAAGAATAAATAAAATATTAATCTTTTATAATCATCCATCAAAAAAACGAATGGGAGATTGGTATAGCCCCCTCCTTGCGGGATTGGTGCCATACTCTTAGATAAACCTTTGAAGGAAGACTCAAGGTGTCTGGATGACCGATGAGAAGTGTTTTTAGCTGGAATGAAGATGTGTGTAGTTATTAAATGGGAGGTTTAGAAGGAGGAGCGGTTATATGGATGAGCGGGATTGGTTGGTGTTACAGGTTTTGTATGAGGAGAGAAACATTACGAAGACAGCGAGAAGGTTGCATATTTCTCAGCCTGCTTTGACGCATCGCTTGCAGCAAATGGAGAGGGAGTTTGGTGTGCAGATTGTCAATCGCGGGAGGTGGGGAGTTCAGTTTACGCCTCAAGGCGAGTATTTAGCGAAGTGCGCCCATGAAATGTTATTAAACATTCAGCGCATTAAAGAGAATGTGATTAATATGGAGGATAAGGTAGCGGGAACATTACGACTTGGGGTTTCGACTTTCTTTACCGACTATAAACTTCCCAGTCTTTTAAAACTTTTTAAAGACGAATATCCGAATATTGAATTTAAAGTTTCGACCGGGTGGAGCAGTGACGTGGTTCATTTAATTTACAATCAAGATGTTCATATCGGTTTTGTGAAAGGGGACTACAGCTGGAAAGGAGAAAAACGTTTATTGTTTTCTGAAACGATTTGTATTGCCTCGAAAGAAAAACTGGATGTGGCCAATCTTCCGCGCTTGCCAAGAGTGGATTATGTGACAGATCCATTGCTGGAGACGACCGTCAATAATTGGTGGGCTGAAAACTATTCCGAGCCGCCAACCGTCAGCATTGAAGTCGATAAAGCCGATACATGCAAAAAAATGGTCGCAAACGGTTTAGGTTATGCTATTTTGCCGAGTATGATTTTACAAGATGTTGAAGAGCTACATAAAATTGATTTAAAAACAAAAGAGGGCGAACCAATCGTTCGAAATACGTGGATGTTTTTCCATAAAGATTCGTTGAAGCTGAACATTGTAAAAAGCTTTGTGCAGTTTGTGGAAAGTTTGGATTTAGAAGAGATTCGGTGAAACAAGACTCTCGTTTTTTAGTGAAAGCGGCCGTTTTTTTGTATGGGTAAATTAGTATAGTGTGAGAAAAAGCACTGACGGGAGGCATGGGCAATATGGTACACTTTAATAAAAATAAAATTGGAAGGCAAATTGAGGTGTGCAGCAATGAAAACAATTTTAGTCATCGGCGGAGGGGTTACTGGATTATCTGCCGCATACGAATTACATAAATGGAAAGAAGCCCATCAACTCGACGTACGGCTTGTGCTTGCTGAGTCATCAGAGGAGCTTGGCGGAAAAATCAGAACGGTCCGAAGAAACGATTTTATTATTGAAACAGGGGCCGATTCGATGGTCGCACGGAAAGCAAAGATGATGACGTTCATTGAAGAATTAGGACTGGAAGAAGAAGTCGTCTACAATGCGACAGGGATATCGTTTATTTATACAGACGGGCAATTAAAGCCGATTCCTGCTAACTCTATTTTTGGTATTCCTGCAGGTGTGGAAGCGCTCGTCAATAGTACACTCGTTTCTGCAGAAGGAAAAGTAGAAGCGCTGAAAGATCTTTATACAAAAAATGATCGGTTTACAAAACACGATTCCATCGGTGAATTTTTAGAGTTTTTCCTTGGAAAAGAGCTTGTTGAAAAGCAAATTGCCCCTGTTTTGTCCGGTGTTTATTCTGGAGAGCTGAAAGATTTAACGATTGCTTCAACCCTTCCGTACGTACTCGATTATAAAAATGAATATGGCAGCATTATAAAAGGATTTGAAGCGAATCTTGAAAAGTTTCAAAGTGGAGATAAGAAATTTCTTTCTTTTAAAAATGGACTTGGAACATTAATTGACGCATTTGAAGAAAAACTGACTGGGACGGAAATATTAAAAAGCGTAAAAGCAACGAAAATTGAAAAAGCGGATGGGCGCTACATTATATCGTTCAGCAATGGAGAACTCATTGAAGCTGATCACATTATTTTAAGCATCCCGCATGATGCAGCGGAAGTATTGCTTGAAGACGCAGAGTTAAGGCGAGAATTTTCCGGATTGAAAAATAGTTCGCTTATTAGCGTCTATGCCGGGTTTGATGTACCGGATGCCCTTCTTCCGACAGACGGCACAGGCTTTATTACATCAGGCAGTCATGAATTGTCGTGCAATGCTTGTACGTGGACGAGCCGAAAATGGGCGCATACATCGAAAAGCCGCCATTTACTCGTCAGACTGTTTTATAAAAGCAGTCATCCAGCCTATGCTGCTTTGGAACAAATGACAGATGAGGAGCTGCTGGCAGAAGCGCGCAAAGACATTCATAAAAGCCTCGGCATTGCGAGTGAACCAATGACAGCCGAAGTGACGCGCTGGACGGATGGATTGCCGAACTATCTCATTAGCCACCCAAAAAGTGTAGAGGCACTTGAAGCCCATCTTCAAGAAACATATCCAGGCATTGTTCTTGCGGGCTGTTCTTATTATGGTGTCGGCATCCCTGACTGCATTCAAAATGGGGAAAACAGTGCGAAAAAAATCATCGAGCAATTTTAAAGTCAACAAAAACAGCAAACCTAATAGGGCTTGCTGTTTTTGTTTAGGATAATATGTTGAAATTTGGTTTTTATCTATTGTAGAAAGAGGTGGAATCATTGAATCAAATTTTCTCACAACGAAAGCTATATTTTTGGCTATCAATTATTTTTTTACTAGCAGGCATCATTTCATGGGTTCCATATGTAGTCTTTCATCTCCAAGAACCGTTTGGCATGCTGACATTCGTGATAAACCCAATTGGTGTTTTTTTAGGATATGCATCCAATAATCGATTGCTAGCATTGAGCAATTTGTTGATGGTTTTTAGTGTTGTTCCTGTCGCTATGTATGTTTATTTGACGAGCGGGTATATTCCGATGTGAAAAGAGTAGAGTTAACCTATTGACCACAAGATTATGCAGATGCAATGGCAGCGGTTCTTACAGGAAGCGGGCATGAAAATACAGTATATGAACTTTCAGATCCTCTTTTGACTCAAGAAGAATTAGTAGCTGCTCTTAGTGAGGTGCTAGGTACATGTACAGCAAGTAAATGACGAAGAATATGCCGAATGTTTCCATAATGGATTCGGTTGGTGAGGGAAGAAGTGGGTTGTCCAATAAGTATCAAAATTTTCGGGGAAACGATAGTCTTTCTTTTTATATTATCATGGATTTTCCAGTTCCTCGAACGATATGTTGAACCTATATTCCGTCTTGCTCTTTCAACGGAAAAAACATTAAAGTCTTATAATGAAAAAAATGAGGATTGAAAGGAATTGGTTCTTTTTGTGTTAGGTGTCACGGATAGCTTACTAAAAATGATAAAACGCACTGTTTAATTGACTAGGCGTGAAGAAAAGCTTATAGTAGCTTTGTAGTAAAAGAGAAATAAAAATGAAACATAATATGGAGATAATACGATGAAACCACAAAACTTTGAAAATCATACAAGGCTTCACCCAATCTATCATTATTATTTGCTAGGAGCACTTCTGCTGGCTTTAATTGGAGCCGTCATCCATTTGTTTCAGGATGACGTTAATTTGTTAACCTCTGGCCTTCTTCTATTTCTTGTCATAATCATGATGGTTGCCGTTTTTCTATTGCGCATCTATCCGCTTAAAGCACAAGATCGTGCTATCCGAGCAGAAGAAAACCTGCGCCACTATGTGTTAACAGGCAAATTGCTTGATTCTCGATTAAGTGTTGCACAAATTGTCGCGTTACGATTTGCAAGTGATGAAGAGTTTGTTGAACTGGCTAAAAAAGTAGCAAGTGAAAACTTGGAACCGAAAGATATTAAAAAAGCGATTAAACAATGGAAAGCAGACGATAATCGAATTTAATTGTTATTGATAAGGGGTGAAAAGGAATGCGAATGAGTCGTATTCCTTTTTTCTTTTTTTACAGGAAACTTTCAATCGAGGTGGTTTGATTTTTTCAATTGTGAAATTCTGCAATCTAAAAATGTGCCTATAAAAAATCTTTGTGATTTCAGGGGTATTTATTTTTTCAAATTATCTCTTTCAGTTCTTTTACATCATTTTCTTATTTTTAACATTTTTTTCTTGGAAAATCTTTTGTTTATAGTAAAATAGACATAGGTTATTTGGTTTGTATGTTAAATAGAGAACTTTCATTCATATCGAAATAGATTGGGCAAACTTGTTGAAAAACAAGGACGCAAAGCTACGGACCTAAAGCAATTGCAATGGCCGCCGGGCTGCACATTGATACTTGCCTTCGCATGCCTTTCGAAGGTTTTTTTATTTGGATAAAAAAATGTTTTTAAAGTACATAATACGTCCAAGTGAATTTATATGATGAGTATGTAAAGTTGCTCTTCGATAATTGAATAGGAGTGAAAGAGAAGCAAATGAATACATCCCAAAACCAAACGTACCGCGTCTTGTCTATGTATGACAGGTTATGTAAAGGTCACACACTGACGAAAAAAGGGGAAGCAGATGCTTTTCACGTTGGAGAGAAGACGATTCAACGTGATTTTGACAGCTTGCGAGACTTTCTCGAAACTGCTAAAACGAGCCAATACTTAGAATATGATCGTAAGGAGAAAGTATATCGACTAGAGGTAGGGAATGAACAGTTTTTACGTAATGAAGAAATTTTTGCCCTTTTAAAAATCGTGATTGAATCACGGGCTTTTCCGAAAAAAGAGATGGAGCAGCTTATTGATAAACTGACAAATTTGGCTCAGCCAGTTAATCAGGAATTTATTAAAAAGCTCATGTTAAATGAAAAACATTTATATGTTGACTTGCAGCATAATCGCTCTCTCTTCTCTTTGCTTTGGGAATTAGCAAAAGCCGTTCATACAAAGCGGTTGATTAATATCCGCTATCAACGGGAGCATGATAACACGGATAGTGAGAGAACATTAAAACCTGTCGGACTTATGTTTTCAGATTACTATTTTTATTTAATTGCTTATCAAACAAAGCGTGATTTAGATTTTCCGACCATCTACAGGGTAGACCGAATGACGACATGTTATATGACAGACGAGCATTTTGAATCGCCATATAAGGAGCGGTTTCAAGAAGGAGAATTCCGTAAACGAATTCAATTTATGCATACAGGTGAACTAATGACGATTAAATTTCGTTTCACCGGCCCATCTCCTCAAGCCGTTCTCGATCGGCTTCCTACTGCCCGCATTGTTGGGAAAGATGAAAATAGCATTGTATTTGAAGCAGAAGTATTCGGACATGGAATTAAGATGTGGCTCCTTAGTCAAGGAGAGTATGTGGAAGTTTTGCGTCCCGAGAAGTTAAGGGATGAGATGAAGAAAAGTGTGTTGCAAATGTTAGAGAAATATCAATAAAATAGAAAACCATTTTAGGAGGAACATGTTATGCCATTACCACTTATTCCATTAGTTGTCGCTGGAGCTGTAGCAGCTTCTACTGCTATTGCAGGAAAAAAAGGATACGATTCTTATCAAAATATAAAAGAAACGAAAGAGATTGCAGAAGCAACGGAAAAAAGATATAAAGCTGCTTTTCAGGCGTTTGAACAGACGCGTAAACAAACCAATAAGCATTTTGAACAATATGGAAAAGAGAAGCTAGAAATTTTAAATGGAAGTATGGCTAATTTTGTGACGGAATTTAAGAAACTAAAACATGTTGATTTTTCTAATCATGCAGCCATTGATAGTTTAGATAAGGTAAAAGATATTGACCTTTTTATGCGTGAAGTAGAAAAACAAACCATACAAGCAGCTCAAATTATGAGTTCTGGAGTGTCAGCGATTGCTGGAGGTGGGTTGGCTGCAATGGGCGCAATGGGCGCTGCCACGACCTTTGGTCTTGCTTCTACTGGGACAGCTATCGCTTCTTTAAGCGGGGTGGCTGCAACGAATGCTACTCTTGCCTTTTTTGGGGGAGGTTCACTTGCTGCAGGCGGTTTAGGAATGGCTGGAGGGATGGTCGTTTTAGGCGGTATTGCGCTGGCACCTGCTTTAGCACTTGGAAGTATTATTTTCGCTTCTTCGACTGAAAAGAAATTAGAACAAATGAAAAAACAAAAAGCAGAAGTGGATGTAGAAATCGCCAAATTACATTCAGCTGAAGCAATCATGAAGGAAATCGGCAATTACACACTGAAAGTACATGAGCTTGCCAAAAATGTAGATGAATTATTAGTTAAATATGTAGGAATTCTCACTCAAGTGATTGAGGGAAGAGGAACAGATTATCGTGACTTCCATCTGCATGAAAAAGAGTTGACAAAGCATACATATGAATTAGCGGCTGTGATGAAACATTTATTAGATATGCCAATCATCGATGAAGCTGGCAACATTTCCACAGCGTTAGAAGAAACGATTCAAATTACGCAGCAACGCATTGCTAAACTGTAAAGGTGTGAACAGATGAGCCGAACACAAGACTCAATTGACATACTATCAAGTCAGATTGTAGCTGAACAGGTAGAGAGGTTAGGAAATTCAACAATTGAATGTTTTGCTGGAATGGATCTTTTAAAGAAAACCGCTCAGCAATATATGAACTGTGCACCAGGCATTACGCAAGGAAGATTATTTGAAATTATTGAAGCTACAAAATTTAATGTCAATGCAGCAAAAGCAGGTGAAATGTTTAGGGCTTTTACGACAGATTCACTTGGTGACCCGCATGCGGCTGCCGACATTGTCATAAAAGATGGTTACAATATTTTAAAAGAAATTCAAGCGAAATCAAGCAATAGTGCAGCCGCACTTGCACGTATGGTATCTGATGCAAAGTATAAAGATATGGATAGGCTTGTGAATACTGAAAAAGCAGAGAAAGTGAAGGAGCTTATCGACAAGCGTGCAGCTGCTAATGGGATATATGCAGATGATTATCAACAAGCAGCTCCGCATGTTAAAGGTGAATTGAAATATAAAGATATTGGAAGCGGCGGAACAACGCACGAAGAAGCTATGCGAGCAACAGAGAATACAAATCAGTATGTGTTGGAACAAAAAGTTTCACAATTCGTATCAGGTACGTTTTCGGCGATGGCCAACGGTGCTTTAGCTGGGGCCTTTGTTGGGGGGGAACAGCCGTTTTCCAGCAAGGTTTTCAAGTGGCTGCTGGAAATCAAACTATCACCAGCGCTTCAAAAAATATAGCAAAAACAGCAGGTGAGTCGTCTGCTAGAAATGCAGTAACGGCTGGAATTGCTCATGGTATTAAATATTTAGGAAAAGATTTGCCATTTATAAAAGGGAATGTAGCGGTAGCTCTTGCTTCTTCAGCTGTAAAATGCACCGAGTTGACCTATCAATATATTAAGGGGCATATTACCATCGAGGAATATTTAGAACGTGTCGGTGAAAATGCTGTTTCCACTCTGTCAGGAGTTGTTTTAAGTGCAGCAGGTGCGCTTATGTTTGGTCCTGTTGGAGCCGCAGCTGCAGCCACTGTTGCTATGATTGGTATGAAGCAGCTCTATCAATCATTTATTACGGCTCGCGAAGATCTTAAGTTAACAATTGAAGAGAGAAAAAAAGCAGAGCAACTGAGCGTACTTATGATTGAGCAAATTCAACAAGAAGAAAGATCCGTTGTAGAATTTTACAAGCAAAATGGAGAAGTTGTCACAGACTTGACGGATCTTGTGAAAAAATCGATACATGAAGACAGCTCAAATATAGCAGAAACAATCTATGAGCTAACGAGCAAGCTAGGTGTCTTTATAAAATACGATACACAAGAAAAGTTTGATGACTTTATGCTAAGTGAAGAAGCTTTGAAATTATGATGAACTTTCCATGTACAAGCTGTGGGGCTTGTTGCAGAACTATTCAGCATATTGAGTTTTTAAAGGAGTACGATCGCGGTGATGGCTGCTGTAAATATTTGAGTGAAGAGAATCAATGCACCATCTATGATAACAGACCTCTTTTATGTAATATTGAACGAGCATACGAACATATTTTTGTAGCGAATATGACGCGGCACGACTATTATGTATTAAATGCCACTTCATGTAACGAATTACAAAAACTCCATGACATCGATGAGTCTTTCAGATTAAAATTAGATAACAATTAGTCTCTTGAATTAAATAGGAGGAGAAACTATGATAAAAGGGAGTACGCATGTCGTATTCCCTTTTATTGTGGATCAAGTTTTCAATGAATCTATATACATTTCACTTGCTATTGGGAATGGGTTGTGAAAAGTAATGATTATATATTAGAACAGTTGTACCGATTTATTTTGAATGATTGGCAAAAGGAGAATGTTCATGGGAGAGAAGGAACCTCTTGAAAAAGACATTTCATCGTTAAAAAAGGAGTTAGCGTTTTATAAGCGAATGGCCGCGGCAATTCCTTTTTCGTTTACATATAAGGATTCAGCGAGCGGGATGCAGATTAGGAAAGAAGAGGGAGAAACGCTTTTGATGGAAGAGTCACCTCCTTTTGACGGAGAAAGCGAGTGGGAGATGTTATCTGAGAAGGACTCGTTTGAAAAAACGGAGGCGTTTCTTTCTTCTATTTTAGATCTTGTACCACATCATATCGTATTCATTGATGAAAAAGGAATCATTACGTCGTGTAATACACAGGCGGCAAAAGATTTAGGAGTAGAACGAGAGCAGATTGTTGGTCAGCATATTAGAGAGCTTCTACGCATTCCGGATCAGAAAATCGTACTCCTTGAATCACTTGCGACCGAACAAGAAATTTTTAATCGGGAAGTGCTTGATCGGAATTATGGCATTATTAATACGCGCATTATTCGAGATGCGAACGGTTCGATTAAACGAGTCATGGGGACGTTCCAGTTTTTGAATGCTATTCGGGAAGCGGAAAAACAAGCATTAGCAGGGAGAATTGCGGCAGGAATTGCCCATGAAATTCGCAATCCTTTAACAACGGTACGCGGTTATTTGCAGTTGCTGCAGTCTACTATGGATCCAGAAACATCAAAGCTTTTCTCGTCGTTGTTAATTCCTGAAATTGACCGGGCAAATAAAATCATTACCGATTTTTTGCAAATTGCCAAACCAGCGGAAGTCGTAGCTGAGCCGCTTTCCATTCGTTATTTCATTGAAGATTACTTAGGGAAATTTTTATATAGTGAAGCACTCCTTTATAATGTACAAATGGAGTATGAAATGAGTGAGGAAGCAGCACTATGCTGGATTGAAGGAAATCGCGATGAACTACTGCAAGTATTCATCAATTTATTTCAAAACTCGCTTCAAGCAAAAGGGGACAAACCGCTTACGGTGAAGATAAAAGCGGAAGTGGAGGGGGCATACATTACGCTTATTTTCGAAGATAATGGCATGGGCATTCCAGAATCCGTTATATCCTATGTTTTTGATCCTTTCTTCTCAACGAAAGATGAAGGAACAGGGTTAGGGTTATCTATTTCACGTAAAATTATTGAAAATCATGACGGTACGATGAATGTCAAAAGCGGTGAAAACGGTACGGCTTTTTCTATTCAGCTGCCAGTAGTGCCGTATGAAACGCAAAACGAATAGCGTATGAGAAAAGGAGGAACGCCACACGCGTTCTTTGCTTTTTATAAATGAAAAAAGCTTGTTTATTGACAAGAAAAAGGTCTTGTTTTATTATTTGTATGTACAAACAATCTTATTTAGGATGTGAAACAATGGATAAAGTGAACACATATTTAAAAAACTGTTTATACTTCACCTCAGCTCGACTTCATCGTGTGATGGTAAAAATAACAGAGGAGGAATTTCATGTAACGGGCTTATCCCCTACATATGCGTCTCTTTTATTAGTAGTAAATGATAATGATGGAATTACGCAAAAAGAACTCGGTGAGATTCTTCATATTGCGCCTTCTACCATTACACGTTTTATAGAGAAGCTTTATTACAAAGATTTGATTTATAAGAGACAAGAAGGACGGAATACCATTATTTATGCTAGTCCGAAAGGGAAAGAGTTGCAAACAAGTATTGAACAAGCTTTTGAAAACCTTCATAAGCGATATTCAGCCATTTTAGGCGAGGTTGAAGGAAAAGAGCTTACGAAACATCTATATGAGGTAAGTGATTTGCTTGAGGGAGGAAACAGTTGAAGCATGCCGAAAAAGCGTGCTTTGCATGAATTTAATTGTATGTACAAACAACCTTAATCCGTAGTTTCAATAACCATCCTAATGAGAGAAGGAAAAGGAGATTTACTAGATGTCTAATAATAAACGGTTGTTACTTTATTTTATTTGTGGCGCTCAATTTTTGGAAGCGATGAATATCTCCATTGTGAACGTTGCGTTGCCAACAATTCAAGATTATTTCGGGATGAGTTCCGTTCAATTACAGTGGATTATCACTGCTTATGTGTTAACGTTTGCGGGCTTTTTATTGTTTGGCGGGAGAGCGTCTGATTTATTTGGACGAAAAAAAGTGTTTTTATGGGGTGTGTCCATTTTTACTATCGGCAGTCTTCTTAACGGAATTGCCGTTGAGCCGTTGCTGTTAATCGTTGGTCGAGCTGTTCAAGGAGTTGGGGCGGCTATTTCGATCCCTGCCGCTATGTCGATGATTAGTACGTCTTTTGATGAAGGAGCTGAAAGAAATAAAGCGCTCGCCTTATTCGGATCGATGGGAGCGATTGGCTTTGCTTTCGGATTAATTGGAGGTGGCGTTATTACTGAACTTGTTGGCTGGCGTTACATCTTCTTAGTCAACGTGCCTTTTGCGATTATGATTTTAGTTGGAATCTCTAAAATCGTTCAAGAAAATCAAAGGATGTCAAAAAAGGTGCATGTCGATTATATTGGAACGATTGTCGGGACGATTGGTTTAATTATTTTAGTTTTAGGTGTGACGAGGGGAGAAGCAGTTGGCTGGGCGTCCTTATCCTCAACAGGTTTGCTTGTTTTAGGTTTAGTCATTCTATTTGTTTTTGTTGGAATTGAACGTAAAATGAAGCACCCAATCATGCCGTTGAGATTGTTTAAATCAAGAGCCTTAACGGTTTCTAACATTGCTGGATTTTTGCAGTATTCAACATTTATGGGCATTGTGTTTTTCTCGACGCTTTACTTGCAGGAAGTGCTGGAATATTCCGCGATGTTCACAGGCTTTGCCTTTTTACCAATGAGTATTGGAGCTGTGTTCGCTGCGAAATTTACGCCGAAAATGATGGAATATACAAGTGTGAAAATCGTCTATTGTACCGCATTGCTCATTTTAGCCGGCTCTTTATTTTGGATGAGCACAATGAGCCTTCAGTCTTCTTACACGACGTTTATCCTGCCAATCTTCTTTTTAATTGGTATAGGATTAAACATGGGGTACACGGCCGCTGTTGTTGGCGCGATTCAAGATATAAGCGAGGAAGATCACGGGGCAGCAGGTGGAATTGTGAATACCTTCTTTCAAGTAGGAGCTGGTGTAGGGCTTTCCATTCTTGTCACTATCGCTAATTCTATTATCGGACATAGTGCCAATCCATCTAAAATCCTACTTATGACAGGCTATAGTCAAGCTTTAGTCACAGGAAGTATCTTTGCGTTAGTTGCTGCGTTGATTGTAGCTCTGTTTTTACAAACGAAACCGAAATTACGTGTGAATTGAGTGTAACAGCTCTCCAGTGCCGGGGAGCTGTTTTTTTGTCCTATCAAGTATTTTTTTTGATACTATCCCACATGAATGTGCCTACTTCCGCTATTGTGAAGATTCCATTATTATATGGGGAGTAGTCCAAACGTAATAGGGATGAATACCTGTTACGGATGGGTTGTTTCTATTCATACAAAAATCATGAATGATATGATTCTTTTCATTTATATTGTTTATAACGGCCATATATCTCAAAATCAAGATTCATGAATTACTTAAATTTGGAAGGGAGACAGACAAATGTCAGAGTTTGTACAAATCGTGAAAGAAAGACGTTCCGCAAGCAATTTTTTAGAAGGTCATCCGATTACAGAACATGAGTTAAACGAAATTTTTGAATTAGTAAAATTAGCCCCTTCAGCTTATAACCTTCAACATACTCATTATATAACAGTGATGGATGAAGAAGTAAAAAAGGGGATGCACAAAGCGGCAGGCGGCCAGCATAAAGTATTGAGTGCGTCAGCTGTGATTGCAGTGCTTGGAGATAAAAAGGCGTTTCATCACGCACCCGAAATTTACGAAGGACTAAAAATGCTCGGCATTTTAAATAAGCAGGAGTATGACCATCTAGTGCATGACGCGATGTCCTTCTATGAAGTAAGGGGCGAGGCATTTGAGCGAGACGAAGCCATTCGCAATGCATCATTGTCGGCGATGCTGTTCATGATGGCAGCAAAGGAAAAAGGGTGGGATACATGCCCGATGATTGGGTTTGATCAAGAAGAAGTAAAACGTGTGTTAAACATTACGGATCAATATGAAGTAGTCATGCTTATTCCGATTGGAAAAGAAAAAACAGAAAGCCGCAAGCCGCGCGGATACCGCAAGCCGGTTAGTGAATTTGTTACATATGTATGAGGAGAAACGCCAGTTCCTACCTAATTAGGAGCCGGCGTTTTTTCTGTAGAGCAAAAACGCGCCATCGTTTGGAGGAAACGGTATAATAAATAAACAGACGCAGACGCTAAAAGGAATGCTTATTGTTGATGCAGAAGTAGAAAATGGTGGTTGTGTTCGTTTAAAAAAGATAACAGAAGAAGAGGAGATATCATGATAAAAAGAAATGAAGCAGGATGGCAGTTCGATAATAGTTATGCAAAGCTGCCCAACATGTTTTTTAAAAATCAACATTTAAACGTTGTCCGTTCACCAGAACTAGTGATATTGAATCATACGCTTGCTGCTGAACTTGGTTTGGATGGTGAAGCTTTGCAAAGCGAAGAAAACGTGGAAGTGTTCGCTGGAAATCGGGTTCCCAATGGTGCCGCACCGATTGCACAAGCTTATGCGGGCCATCAGTTCGGTCACTTTAATATGCTTGGAGATGGACGGGCGATGCTGCTTGGCGAACAAATGACGCCATCAGGAAATCGCATTGATATTCAGCTAAAAGGCTCAGGACGAACGCCATTCTCCCGAGGTGGCGATGGAAGAGCGGCACTTGGTCCGATGCTACGTGAATACATTATTAGTGAAGCGATGCATGCGCTCGGGATTCCGACCACTCGCAGTCTAGCCGTTGTCACAACTGGTGAGGCGGTCCTCCGGGAAGCGGCATTGCCTGGTGCAATTTTAACGCGTACAGCGGCAAGTCATTTACGTGTTGGCACTTTTCAATATGCGGCGAATGGGGGAGCAGTAGAAGAGTTACGTGCTTTGGCTGATTATGCGATTGCTCGCCATTATCCGCATTTAGAAGAAGATGAAAACCGTTATTTATCATTCCTTCAAGAAGTAATAAAGCGCCAAATTGTACTCATTGCGAAATGGCAGCACGTCGGGTTTATCCACGGGGTAATGAATACCGACAATATGACGATTAGCGGAGAAACGATTGATTACGGTCCTTGTGCCTTTATGGATGCATATAACCCAGAAACAGTTTTCAGTTCCATTGACAGGCATGGGCGCTACGCGTATGGCAATCAGCCGTATATTGGCGGATGGAACCTTGCTCGCTTAGCAGAATCCTTGCTGCCGCTTCTTCATGAAGATGAGAAAAAGGCTCTCGAACTCGCCCAACATGAAATTTCCAAGTTTTCGAATTTGTATCAAGAACAATGGCTCGCCGGAATGAGAGCGAAGCTTGGGTTATTTAATGAAGAAAAAGAAGATGAAGCACTTATTCAACAACTTCTCACAATGATGCACAAAAATGGTGAGGACTATACGAACTCGTTCATCGCGCTAACATTTGGTCATCAAGGCGAGAACGGGATGTTTGAAACAGAGGAGTTTGCCGAGTGGCAAGCGAAATGGCAGGAGCGATTAAGCAGACAAACGGAGACGAAAGCTTCTTCTCAGCAATTAATGAAAGCAAGCAATCCTGCGATCATTCCGCGTAACCATCGAGTGGAAGAAGCGCTCGAAGCGGCCGTGAACGGGGATCATAGTGTGATGGAGCGACTTCTTTCCGCTCTTGCTCATCCATATGCCCACTCACCCGAACAGGCAGACTATGCCGCGCTGCCTCCCAAATCCATACGTCCGTACCAAACATTTTGCGGGACGTAATAAGATGGTGCCAGTTCCTTTTGCAAGGGACTGGCGTTTTTTTACTTGCTGACAGGAAGGTTGTAGCTTGCTTTTGTAAATGAAATGTGATTTAATTATTAAAATAAATCGTAATGATTACTATTTTCATAACGGAGAGGAAGAAATTATTTTGGCGAAAAAATCAAAGATTGTAAAGGAAAAGAAACGTCAACAACTTGTAGAAAAATATGCAGACTTGAGAAGAGAATTAAAGGAGAAGGGAGATTATGAAGCTTTAAGTAAACTCCCGAGAGATTCTTCCCCGACACGTCTAAAAAATCGCTGTGAAGTAACCGGTCGACCACGCGGGTACCTACGTAAATTTAAAATGTCACGAATTGCGTTTCGTGAATACTCCCATAAAGGACAAATACCTGGTGTAAAAAAATCGAGCTGGTGAGTAAAGTCCTTCTACAAAATAGGAATATATTGAAAAAAACGAACATGAAATAGAGTATACATCCGGCTTATCGTCAAGCTGTTTAGATGAATAAAAATAGTGACTATAAAAAATTACGATAAGTTATTTTTAAAAGGTGAGGTGAATGTAGTGAGCGACCGGATAATTGAATTATTAATAAAGAGTGTAGTAGCTACTTTGCCAAAAGAACATCAACAGCTATATGAGTATATTGTGGATTTAGAGGAGAATTTGGCGAAAAAATCACAAACATCTCAGGAATTTTTATCTCTTCTTGTCAAATACTCTCCCCATCAGCAAGCTGCTAGACGTTTTAACATGGAGTATGAAGAGACCATTCAACTGATGCGGGAAATTGAAGGAGAGATCAACAAAAAAATTGATATAAGATTAAAAAATAAAGTATGGCTGGATTGTACGGAAGAGGTAAGGAAGCGAAATGGAAAAGAAAGTGGGAATAATACCTTTTACTTTCTTTCCATTTTGTAACAACTTCATGCCTTTATCCATATAGGGATGTCCTCAGTCAAATGGACCGTTTAGTATGACTTGACTAAACGGTCCATTTGACATGGGGAAAATAATCATTTTTTCATTTGAGGTACTTGTGGGAAAGCCTCTTTTATATGTCTTTTCTTATTTCTCTTACGATGTGTGTAATTTCAGGAATAATAAGCTTAGTCATCGCTAGTTTTACTGCACCGGTTGACCCAGGAGTGGAAAAGATAGCCGTGTCGTTATATACACCAGCTATCGCTCTGCTTAGGATGGCTGCCGAACCAATATCTTCAGTATAACTTAGCATTCTAAATACTTCACCAAAACCGACGATTTCTTTTGTTATGATACTTTTCACGGTTTCAATCGTAACATCACGTTTAGCGATTCCTGTTCCACCATTTAAAAGAACAACATCAATATTCTCATCAAGACAGCCTTGTAAAAGTGCAGAGCGTATTTCCGCTTCCTCGTCCTTTACAATTTCATAGTTAATGATATGATGTCTATTTTCCTCTAAATATTTGTACATTAAGATTCCACTTTTATCAGTTTCTATCGTTCTAGTATCACTCACGGTAATGATTTTACAACGTACGTTTGCTGGTGCCTCATTCTTATGTTCGAAAACACTCATTCTTACCACCTCAATTAAAAAGAATATGTAAAAGAAGGAAGTGCACGCAACCATTGTCACTTCCTTCTTTTATCATGAGAGCTTATTTTAATGCTTTATTAAGTGTTTCTATATTTTTACGCATTAAACTAAAATAGTCTTCATTATTCTCCATATCCTCTTGAGTAAGGACAGAAAGGTTGTGTAAATGAAGAGGTTCAGCTTTAATTTCTTGACGTATAATTTCTGCAATTTTAGGTGTGACATTTTGTTCAAAGAGCACATATTTGATTTGTTTTTCATTGGCTAAATCAACAATTGTTTCAAGCGCTCTTTGGGATGGTTCATTACTAGGAGATAAACCGGATACTGGTATTTGATGAATACCGTAGCGTTCTTCCCAATATCCATAAGCTGCGTGTGAAACTAGGATCTCTGGATGTTCCTTTGATTCAACGAGTTGCTGAAACTCAGAATCTAGCTTTTCAAGTTCCTCTTTTAAAGAATTAAAATTAGTTTCAAATGTGTTTTTTTCTGCTGGCATTAACTCAACTAAAGCATGTTTAATATTTTCAGCTAAATGGATAGAACGATGAGGGTCTAACCAAACATGTGGATCAAAATCACCGTGGTGATGGTCGTCATGTCCAGCTTCTTCACCATCATGGTGCTCTTCATTGTGTCCAGCTTCTTCACCATCATGGTGCTCTTCATTGTGTCCAGCTTCTTCACCATCATGGTGCTCTTCATTGTGTCCAGCTTCTTCACCATCATGGTGCTCTTCATTGTGTCCAGCTTCTTCACCATCATGGTGCTCTTCATTGTGTCCAGCTTCTTCGCCATCATGGTGTTCTTCATTGTGTCCAGCTTCTTCACCATCATGGTGCTCTTCATTGTGTCCAGCTTCTTCACTGTCATGATGATCATCATCGTGTGTAATGACTTCGATATCATGTGTTGCTTCAACTAATAATGTTTTTTCATTTTTTAACGCTTCCGCCATTTTTTCAGCATAAGGTTCCATCCCTAATCCATTAAAAATAAAAGCGTCTGACTGTGCAATATTAACCATTTCTTTAGATGTCGGCTCATATGTATGGGCATCTCCGCCTAACGGAATAATACTTGTCACCTCTACAAAATCGCCGCCAATTTTCTTTGTAAAATCCTCAAGGGGAAATAAAGTCGTATAGATGGTGAGCTTTTCAGTTGGTTCCTGTTGTTCAGCTGCATTTTTGTTTTCGTTTGCTGACGTATTCGCATCTTTAGTATTACATCCTACTAGAAGAGTGGAAAGAACGAAGATAAGGCTAAACAGTGTAATTTTTATTTTCATGTTAACATCTCCTTTCAAATATGTATCATAACGCAAGGTTAATCATTTGTAAATAGTAATGATTACGATTTATAGGGTGGGAGATTTTCTAGCATTATGAGACATATCGAGAACCGCAACTATATATAGATAGTAAGTTGCTACAATCTGTGCAAAGAACAAACTTCTATTATGAGAACTGGAAACGATTTTTTGACGATCAAACAGGAGCGTAAGAGCGATTATTTGCAATTATTTTCCCTCATTATGGTAAAATAGGAAGTGGATTTCTTTGCCAAGATGATAAAAGATATGGACAAAGAAATATTAACAGTTTTTCAATTGTCAAAACGACTATGGGGATAGGGGAGAATGGAATCGTGTATATACCGGACAATACAAGATATGAAAAAATGCAGTACAAACGAAGTGGAAAGAGTGGATTGAAACTTCCGCTCATTTCATTAGGGTTATGGCATAATTTTGGGGAAATTGATCAGTATGAAAATTGTAGAAATTTAATTAAAAAAGCATTTGATTTAGGAATCACCCATTTTGATTTAGCGAATAATTATGGACCGCCTCCAGGTGCTGCGGAAGAAACGTTTGGCCGTATTTTAAAAGACGACTTAGCGAACTACCGAGATGAACTAGTTATTTCTACAAAGGCAGGGTTTGACATGTGGCCAGGTCCTTATGGAAATTGGGGGTCGAAAAAATATTTGATTTCTAGCTTGGATCAAAGTTTAAAACGGATGAATTTGGAGTATGTTGATATTTTTTATCACCACCGTCCAGATCCGGAAACACCGCTAGAAGAGACGATGCAAACGCTAGATTTACTTGTAAGGCAAGGGAAAGCGCTGTATGTCGGCATTTCCAATTATGACGATGAGCAAACAAAAAAGGCGGTGGCCATCTTGAACGAATTAGGCACACCGTTATTAATCAACCAAATTCCTTATTCGATGTTTGAAAGAAAAGTAGAAGAAGGATTAGGAGAGACGTTGCAACAAGCAGGAGCAGGGGCCATTGCGTTTGTTCCGTTGGCGCAAGGGTTGCTTACGAATCGATATTTGCATGAAATCCCGAAAGATTCCCGCCTGCGAAAATCATTTAGCTTTTTAAAAGAAGAATCGTTAACAGACGACGTATTGAATAAAATTAAAGCACTAGATCAAATTGCAAAACAACGAAATCAAAGCTTAGCCCAAATGGCACTCGCTTGGGTATTGCGAAACGAGTACATCACATCAGCTTTAATCGGCGCAAGCAAAGTGAGTCAAATTGAGGAAAATGTAGCCGCACTGAATAACTTGCAGTTTTCTCAAGAAGAGTTAGATTCAATCGACTACATATTAAAAAGTGAATGAAGATGTGCGGAACGATTTAGACAAACCTCGATACGTAGAAAAATGCCAGCTCCTCATAAGGGAACTGGCACTTTTTTCTTATTGTACGGAGCTGTCGTAAAGCTCATAGGCACGCAATGTTTTTTTCATTTTGACTTGTTCGGTTTGGGGATTTTCTGCACGGCGCTTGTTCATTTCTTTATGCTCATTTACATGTTCTTCACGTGAAATCCACGCTTTGAAAGCTTCTTGTGATTCCCATTTTGATACGTATACGAACTCGACTGTATCTTTGTTTTCACGGCGCCAGCACTCAAATGATAAAATGCCGTTTGCGTTTTCCAATTGTGAACGATCTTTTTCACGCTTTTGAACAAGACGTCCCTCGTGTGCTTTTTCAACTTCAAATGTAACAGTGTGTACAAACATGTTAATCATCCTTTCCTATTGGGTTATTAAAGTAGAGGTCATAATAAAATCCGCGCTGGTTCAACAGCTCTTCATGATGACCTTGTTCGATTAATTCTCCGTCTTTAATGACTAAAATCCGGTCCGCTTGCTCAATTGTTTTTAAGCGGTGAGCGATAACAAAGCTCGTTTTGCCCCTCGTCAAATTGCGCAGTCCTTTTTGAATGGCAGCCTCTGTTCTTGTGTCAATATTGGCTGTTGCTTCATCTAAAATTAACATATCGGCATCGGCCAAAATGGCTCGTGCAATAGATAATAGCTGCTTCTGCCCTTGGCTGATATTGGCTCCGCCTGATGTAATTTCCGTATGATATTGCTTCGGTAAATGTTTAATAAATCCGTGAGCGGACGCCGTTTTGGCTGCTTGTATCACTTCTTCATCCGTGGCATCCAACCGCCCGTAGCGAATGTTTTCCATAATCGTTCCGGAAAATAAGTAAGGGTCTTGCAGGACAATCCCGATTCGTTTCCGTAAATCTCTTATTCTATAATTTTTAATGTTGTGGCCGTCGATTAATATTTCACCTGATTGAACATCGTAAAAGCGCATAAGCAAATTGATGATGGTCGTCTTTCCCGATCCGGTTGGTCCGACAAGGGCAATCATCTCACCTGCTTTGGCTGTAAAATGAAGATTGCGCAAAATGTCTGTTTGTTGATCATAGCTGAAATGAACATGGCGAAACGCAACATTTCCTTGAAAAGATTGCACGGAAAGGGCATCCTTTCGGTCCGTTAAATCAGGAACTTCATCCATCACTTCAAAGACACGCTCCGCTCCTGCTAAGGCAGCTTGAATCGAATTAAGCAAGGTCGAAAGCTGATTGATTGGTCTAGAAAACTGCCTAGAATATGTGACGAATGAAGCGATAATTCCAACCGTTGTGAATCCTTTTAACGCCATAATCGACCCAGCACCAATCACAAGCCCTAATCCTAGATTGCTAATAAAGTTATTGGAAGGACCAAGAAACCCAGAGAAAATGTCCGCCCGCATTGCCGATTGACGCAGGCGCTCATTAATCGTATGAAATTCAGTAAAGTAATCACGCTCTTTTCCAAATAACGTAATGACTTCACCGCCGCTAATGGATTCTTCCATGAACCCGTTCAGTTCGCCTAAATCCTTTTGCCGCTTTGAAAAATTTTGCCGGCTTATTTTGACGATTTGCTTTGTTACAACCAACATAAGGGGAATGGTCACAAAAGAAACAATGGCTAATACCCAGTTCAATGAAAACATCGCAATCGTCACACCTATTACCGTTAAAACAGACGAAATCATTTGAATGACACTTTGACTTAGCGCTTGGTGCAAGCTGTCAATATCATGGGTGAACCGGCTCATTAAGTCTCCGTGTTTATGCTTATCGAAAAATTGCAGCGAAAGTGTTTGGAGCTTTGTGAACAAATCTTCCCGTAAAGTGCCAATCGTTTTTAATGCGACATTGACCATCGTATACGCCTGCAGCCAAGTGAATAGGGAAGACGCTGCATAAATGGCAAGCAGTGTGCCAGCCATTTTGATTGTACCGGAGACATCTTTTGGGATAATATAGCGGTCGATGATGACCCCGATGTAATACGGACCTAATAAGCTTAATACGGAAGAAAAAATGACAAATAGGGAGGCGAGCAGTAAGCGAGCTTTTTGTCGCCCCATATAGTTCCAAATACGAAGCAAGGTGCCTTTCGGGTCTTTCGTTTTTGCCGCAGCGGCAGGAATTCGTCCTTTCGGGCCACCTGTGCCTGTAGATTGTTGCATTTTTGCGATACTATTCAACGACAGCACCGCCTTTCTCTGTTTGTGTTTCGTAAATTTCTTGATAAAGAGGGCAGCTTTCAAGTAATTTGTCATGTGTTCCAATGCCGACGATTTCCCCATCATCCATTACGAAAATTTGATCCGCATCCATAATCGATGAAATTTTTGATGCAATGATGAGCGTAGTCGTATGAGAGAACTCCGAGTCTAGCGCTTGAAGAATAGCTCTTTCTGAATTTGCATCAACAGCTGATGTGACATCATCTAAAATAAGAATCGCCGGTTTTCTAACAAAGGCTCTTGCAATCGATAACCGTTGCTTTTGGCCGCCAGACAAGTTGGTTGCGCCTTGTGTTAGTTCATGGTCAAATTGCTGGTCGAACCGTTCAATAAATTCTGCAGCATATGCCGAATGAGCGGCGGCCGCTAGTTCTTTTGCTGTTGCGGAAGGGTGACCGAAGCGAAGATTACTCGCAATACTACCGGAAAATAAAAGCGGTTTTTGGGCAATATAACCAATGGCTGACCGAAGCGTTTCTAGTTTCATGTTGTGAATAGGAATGCCGTCGATGAGAATGGCCCCTTGATCAACATCGTACAGTCGTGGGATGAGTTTGCTTAATGTCGTCTTCCCGCTTCCCGTTGGCCCGATAATGCCGATTTTTTCTCCTTTTGAGATTGTAAAGGACAGGTTCTTTAATACTTGTTCATCATTTTTGCTGTAGGAAAAAGAAACATGTTGAAACGTGATGTTTCCTTCAATCATGGAATCGGCTTCTAACTCTTCCGCTCGTTTCATTTCGCTTTTTGTTTCCAATACTTCCTGGATGCGATGAGCGGATGGAAAGGCACGCATTAATTGCATTAACACCATGCTGCTTGACATGAGCGCCATTAAAATAATATTTAAATAGTTAATAAATGCGAGGATAACCCCAACTTCCATCGCGCCTTCTTCTACTCGTATTGCCCCAAGCAAAAGAGCCGTCACGATGCCAGCGTTAATGACAAACATTAAAATCGGCATTAAAATCGTAATGATTTGGTCAGCCGTCATCGTCGTTTTCGTTAACGAATCATTCACCTTTTTAAATAAGCCTATTTCATCATCTTTCCGGACGAACGCCTTCACCACCCGGATGCCTGCAATGCTTTCTTGCAGTTTTGTATTAAGCTGATCGATGTGTTCTTGCACCCGTTTAAACCATATTTCTGCTTTTTTCGAAAGAAGAACAATAAAAAAGAGCAAAATCGGAATAATCACAAATAGAAGCGGAAAAAGGGCAGGCGCTTGAAAATAGACGATGGCAATACTTCCGATAAATAGAAGGGGGCCTCTCACGAATATGCGCAACGTCATCATAAAAGCCGTTTGAACTGCCGCAATGTCGCTTGTTGAAATGGTAATTAATTTTCCGATACCAAAAGAATCGCGATGTTCATTTGAGAAATGTTGCACCTTTTGAAACACATCGCGCCGCATATCTGCCGCAACATTCACCGCCGCGCGTGTACTGTAAATGGTACACCCGATTCCGCCGATGAGGCCGATGACAGCAGCCGACAACGTGAAAATTCCCATTTGTACGACATACGCCATATCATTGTTCGCAATCCCGTTATCAATCATTTTTTGCATAAGGAGCGGCTGTACTAAATCCATTGCGACTTCTATCGCCATTAATAACGGGGCTAGTATGACAAAAAGCTGATATGGTCTTGCATAGACGAGCACGAATCGAATAGCTTTCATTCATTCTGCTCCTTGTTCATCATGTGTTTCTCAGACCAGTCGATAAGCGTATTTTTTCCAGTTTGGATAATGGACATAAGTTCGGATGCAAGGGCTTGGTTTTGGAGCACAATTCTCGCCGCATATTGGAATTCTAAGTGAAAACTTTCCATCTCTGCCTGCAGCATGGCAGCTTCCTTTGATTGCTTCCACGTTAATAAAAGCCGCCACTCTTCCCAAAAGACGTCATCTTCATCATGAACAACCTCTGATAAAAACGCTAACCCTTTTGAATTGAGTGTATACACCTTTTTATCTGTTTGTTCATCAACAGAAATCCATTCTTTTGCAAGCAAATCTTGCAAAGCAGGGTAAATCGTTCCGGCACTTGGAGAATACACGCCTTCGCTGCGCTCTTCTAACAACTTCATTACTTGATAGCCATGACGCGGCTCTTCTTTCAGAAGCTGGAGAATCGCGAGCTGAATAAGACCTCTTCGTTTTTTAAATTTCGGTTTCGCCTTTTCCCGAAGATGCGGGGGCTTTTCGTAAAGGTGACGCGCTTTTTTTAATCCGGTTTCCGTAATCGACAACACCCCTTTATCGTCGGACACGATGTTATCAGCGAGCAGTTGATGGATGATATCATTCAGTTCGGGGATGGTATCACCTAAAACATTAAGTAGCTCTTCTTTGCGCATCGCTTTCCGATTTATATGTGTCAGGACGGTTAAAAGGTCCTGTTTTTTAAAAGCGGACATAGGCAACCTCCTATCATTGATTTTTTATTACGATAAATATTAATCGATATAGTTTCAAATGGCAAGAAATATATATCGATTAAAAAAAACGATATAGGATAAATAATCATTTGAGTGGTTTGTGACAGCCGATTACCAAACAAAGAAAAAGAGGAGATTTGTCGAACGTTGGAAGCGTTACCGTATAAAAACGAACTCATGAGAAGGTCATCGTCCGCATATTCTTATTGTAGAATAGGAGGCGGTAGCGATGAAGATAGAATCAGCGAAACGAATAGCGGAAGATTTGTATCCAGTTGTGGTCGCAAAAAGAGGGGAAATATTTGAGGATAGTGTTACCGTGGCGGCATTAAAAAAATACGTATATGACGATCGCAACATCAGTTTATATGTCGGAATGGCGATAATTTATCAGCTAGAAGCAGAAGGGTATATATCAAAGCCATTAGCTGAATTAGAATATCAGCGGAAGTTGTTGAAGTGAGAGAGGTTTATATGTATCAACCGAGAGGATTTGAGAGGAAACATAAGCTGTTGGAATCAATGATGGTGATGCTTCTTGATTGAATGAAGATGTGCCGAATGAAGACTATAAGAGTCAAATAAAAAGTGCCAGTTTCCTGCGGTATGAAGGCAGGGACTGGCACTTTTTTTGTCTTTGTAAACAATCTCAATCCATCATATATTTTTCCAATTTTTCTAGTATAATGTAACTATCTTTCTATTAAAGTAGGTGCTTATGAATGACGACAGCGATGACAGTAAATTTAGCAGAAGAAATACCGGTGAGTGGAGAACTGCCTCCTTCACAATCGTTATTGCAGCAGTATGAGAAGATGATTGTGACAACATTACTGCGCTCATTTGCACTCGATTTCATGTTCCAGGATCAGGACGGGGGAAATATTGATACGCCAGTCACCGCCCGAAAGTATGGATTGAAAGACGAGAATGCGAAGGCCCGTTATGAAAATCGTGGAGAATATAAGGATAAAAAAGGCATGTATCACCAACATGCAAACTATAAAAATCGAAATGCTGAAGCAACAGATGCACGTAAGGCGGGGAATTTAAGAGATTCATATACAGGTCAAAACATTCCAAGAAATGAAGCGCAAGACCTTGATCATACGATTGCTGCCAAAACTATTCATGATGACCCAGCTGTATATTTAACCAATTTGAACGGTGTTGATTTAGCGAATGCGAACACAAACTTAAATCATACCAATTACTCAATCAATCGCTCCAAAAAACAAAAGGATATGAAGCAGTTCATTCAAGAGCTTAAAGCAAAACAAGCTGCAAATGAAAGAAGGATGAATGAACTAAAAAGAAAAGACACTCTTTCCGATCGTGAGCGTGGGGAGCTGAAAAAGCTGGAGAATTTAAGTAAAGCCAATACGGATATGATGACTGAAGCGGATAAAAAGGCACGAAAAGAATACGAACAAACGGTTCGAACGGCTTACTTAAACAATCAAGAAACATGGACAAAATTGAAAAAGGATGCAGCAGCGCAAGGGATGAAAATGGGGCTTCGTCAAGTGCTTGGTGTGCTTCTTGCCGAGGTGTGGATGATTGTCCGCAAAAAATTTCCGCGACTTGTTGCGGACATGAAGGAAAGTTTTTCTCTGAAAGTCTTTTTGAAAGAGGTAGGTGAAACCTTTAAGGAAGCGTTTGAAATGGTAGGAAAAAAATTCAAAACGTTGATTAAAAATTTTGCCGACGGAGTCCTTTCTGGGATTATCGCGTCTTTATCTACTTTTTTTATTAACTTTTTCACTGGTACAGCGAAAAGCGTGGTCAAGCTTATTCGTGAGTTTTGGGGCAGCATAACAGAAATTTTCAGCTTGCTTATATTGAATCGCGACAATTTACCTCCAGGCGAGTTAATGCGTGCTATTTCAAAAATTATTGTGATGGCAGCATCGGTTGCAGCCGGAACCTTCTTAGGAGAAGCATTCAGTAAACTTCCCGTTGCACAGATGCCTGTGATCGGTGAGGCGCTGACGATTTTTATGAGTGGATTTACAACTGGAATATTGAGTATTTCTCTTCTCTATTTCATTGACCACTCACAACAGGTGGCTGAGCTCGTGCGCTTCCTTAATAAATGGGAAGATCGAATTAAACAGCAACAGGCATTTTATGCTGAATTACATGATGATTTAACGGAAAAGGTGAAGGAAATTTCTATGCTTTCACTAGAGGAACTAAACGAACAAATGAAAATGGTTCGCGAACTGTCGTCAAGTTGGACGAATGCCGCAACCATCAATGAGAAAAATGAAATTGTAACACAGGTTATGAAAAAAATGCGCTTGGACGTGCCTTATGAAGACCGAGATGGCTTAAAGGCAATGATGCGCGATCGATCTGTCACGTTACATTTCGGTTAGGAGCGAATGATGGGATTTTTGGATAAACTTCGTGATGTAAAAGATGCCGCGAGCTATAAGCTCGATGACGTCAAATATTTTGTTGCCGATAAGGCGGAAGATGCAAAAGATTTTGTGAAAGAAAAGGCACATGATGTCAAGGATTTAGTAGAGGATACCGCTTATTATGTCACCGATAAAGCAGCTGACACAAAGGATTTTCTTATTGATAAAGCAGTTGATACAAAAGATTTTGTGAGTGATAAAGCGTTTGATGCGCGCTGGTTTATTGAAGACAAGGCAGAAGAGGTGAAAGACTTTGTCAGTGATAAAGCAGTTGATGCAAAAGAATTTATGACGGAAAAAGTTCGCATTCAATCGAAAGCAGATGTAGTGGAACTGACAACGAATATACTTTTCCCTGCACAAATTCCTCTCAAGGTGCTCATGTCGACTGTGGGGAAAGACTCTGCGAGTAAAGTGCAGGAGAAAAATGATTCTTTGAACACACGCATTCACGCACTGCAAAGCTATCAGTCCGAAGGGCAGCAATTTAGCGAAACACTACAATCACATCTAGAGGACATTGCAAAGGCAAAAGCATTAATGCATAAACAGCTTGAATTTTTCTCGAAAGTATTGGAACAAATTCATAACCGACCTACTTACAACCTTTCATTAGATGGGCGTGAGATGACTTTCGACGAATTATTTCGTCACTCCAGCATGGATTCAGATTTTTCCTTATTCGACTCCTATTTATTAAAAATTTATGATGAGGATGCAGGAGTTATAGCTGGTCTTATGCGCTCGCCAATTTTTGCAGCCATCTTAAAATTTCGGGAAAAAGCACTTGGAAACAAGCTTGATCATGCAGTAAAAGAAGTCAACGCCTGCATTGACAACATGAAAACAGTAAATAGCTACTTGCAAGAGTTCTCTTTAATCGCTGGCATGTTTAGCGAATCATTGCAAGCAGTGGAAGAAGTATTTTGGGAAGTCGTGTTTGACTTGTCAGAGGTAGTAGAGAAAAAAGCGGACTTCGAGCAATTCACTGAAAATGAAGTAACCCTACTTGATACGACGATTAAATTTGTACATATCGTTATCGCGCTTTTAAATACGCATTTATTCGAACAAAAAGCGCCGGACGAAAATGGTTTAACACCTGTAAATAAAGAGGGGATGGAAAAGGTCATCGCACAATCAAAAGCAGCGCTTGAGACCGTTTAACTGTTCAATTTCGCAGTCCCCCAGTGCGGATAGTGCTGGGGGACTGGCACTTTAATAGAGCCTAGAAGAATTAATAAGCAAGTGGAGTTGAATCGCTCTAAAAAGATAGAATATTTAAAATAATCATTTACAAGAAAATAGATATGTTTTACAATAACACTAACAACGCAAGCGTATGCGTGAAAAATGTATCACCTTACAAGATGAAAGAAAATGTAAGCGATTTATTTAGTTGTCCATAACGATGAACATGGAGGTGTGAAAATTTTAAGTTATAACGCAACTGTATTGACTGCTCTTTAAAGCAAAAAGTGCATGAAAAGAACAGAAGATGAGTGTGCCGAATCATTTTTTTAACAACATGTCATGACGATACATAAGCAATCTTATTGTTTGCTTCACAAGTAGAAGCAGGTTATTATTTTCATCGCATTTCGCAAGCGTATGCGTAAATTAAGTCTTTTTTAAAAAGAATTTTCTTTTTTTACTTATACGCATACGGATGCGTAAAAATAAGTCATTAAACTCAATGGGAGAGGTGTTTGTTTTATATGGAAAAGTTACTAGAAGGAAAACTTTGTATTGTTACAGGGGCTGCGAGAGGAATTGGGAAGGCAGTAGCGGTGAAGTATGCGGAACACGGAGCCAATGTTGTACTTATGGACCTTAATAAAGAAAGTTTAGAATTAGCGGCTCAAGACATTGAAGCTTTAGGAGTACAAGTGTTACCTCTTGCGGTAGATGTGACTTCTTCACAGGAGATTAATGCTGCATTGGAGGAGATTGAAGCGCGATACGAAAAAGTTGATATTCTAGCAAACTGTGCGGGCATCTCTACTTCTGGATTGATTCTAGATGTTGAAGAGGATGAATGGGATAAAGTGTTTAATGTGAATTTAAAGTCTGTGTATTTACTCAGCAAACGGGTCGCTAAAAATATGATTGAACACGATGTGAAAAATGGGAAGATTGTTTCTATTTCTTCGCAAGCTTCAAAAATTGGAGAACTTGGAAATGGACCATATTGTGTGTCAAAAGCAGGCGTCAATTCATTAACTCAAATACTCGGACTAGAGTTAGCGGAGCATGGAATTGCGGTGAATGCGGTTTGCCCAGGCTATGTAAACACGGAAATGATTCAAAAAGTGTTCCAAGAGCGGGGGCCTATTGAAGGGATGACACCGGAAGAATATGAAAAAAGATTAACAAGTCAAGTCCCGATGAATAGATTGGCAGAGCCTGAGGAAATAGCGGAATTTATGCTGTTTTTAAGCAGTGAGAAAGCGAATTATATTACAGGTGTTTCCTTAACGATTGCTGGTGGAAAAACAATCATTTAATGAAGAAGGAGTGATCATTATGCGTTTATGTCTTGTGACAGATTCTTTAGGGAACATGGGATTTGAAGAAATGATGACGGCAGCCGCATCGCTAGGGTATGAATCGCTAGAGTTTGCGTGTGGTAACTGGTCAAAAGCTCCCCATGTTAATTTAGATGAACTATTGGAGAGTTCTTTAAAGCGAGAGAATTTTGTAAGCGCTATTAAAAAGCAAGGGCTTGAGATTGAAGCACTCAATTGTTCAGGCAATCAATTAGCCCCAAATGAAGAGGGAAGAGCGCATCAAGAAGTAGTAGAAAAAACCTTTAGGCTAGCGGAGCTATTAGGTGTTCAAAAGATTGTCATGATGTCTGGACTTCCTGGGGGAGGACCGGGGGATAAAACGCCTAACTGGATTACAACAAGCTGGCCGCCGATCGTGACAGAAATTTTAAATTGGCAATGGAATGAAGTGGCATTCCCGTATTGGGAAAAAACGGTCAAACAAGCGAAAGACTATGGAATTGAAAAAATTGCGTTGGAAAATCACGGATGTCAATTAGTGTATAATCCAGAAACTCTCTTCAAATTAAGAAACCATGTAGGCGAAATGGTCGGGATGAACCTTGACCCAAGTCATTTGTTTTGGATGGGCGGAGATCCGATTTTAGCTGCAAGACATTTAGGAAAAGCCATTTATCATGTTCATGCAAAAGACGTACGAATTGAACGAGGCTTAGTGGGAACAGATGGGGTTCTTGATACGAAAACAATCGATCGTTTTTCCGAGCGCTCATGGAATTATGTAGCGATGGGATATGGACATGACAGCACTTGGTGGGGCGAGTTCTTTTCCGTCCTCAGTATGGTTAGGTATGACGGACCTGTAAGTCTTGAAAATGAAGACTTGAACATGGATCAGCTTACTTCTGTCAAAAAATCGACTAAAGTATTGAAAGAAACCATGCTGAGAGAATTTGATTCCCATTCTGTTCAAGCAAAGGGCATATCTACAATGGTTTGATTTTAGATTATCTTATAAAATAACTAATTTTACTAGGGGGATAAGGGGTATGAAGAAATTTAGTTCCATTCTAGCAGTTGGTGCACTAGGACTTGGCGTATTATTAAGCGGTTGCAGCAGTTCAGAGTCAGGTGCAAGTGAAGGGGATTCGAACTCTAGTTCAACTAAAGTTGCGGTTGTTCTCAAATCATTGAATAGTGAATATTGGAAGTTAGTAGAGCGAGGAGCAGAGGATGCGGCTAAAAAATATGGAGTGGATGTTAGTGTAATGGGGCCTGCTGATGAAACGCAAGTAGAACAGCAAGTTTCCATTATTCAAGATCAGCTTACAAATGGTGCGGGTGCTTTAGTATTAGCCCCTAGTCAGCCAACGGCGGTCCTAAATGTTCTTGAACAAGCGAGAGATGAAAACATTCCGGTTGTCTTAGCGGATAGTGATGCAGAATATCCAGAGAAAGTAAGTTTTGTAGGAACTGAGAATTTTGATGCAGGTAAAATGGGTGGCGAATACATTGCGAGTCAATTGAAAAAAGGGGACAAAGTTGCCATTATTCGTGGACAGTTAGGAAGCAAAACACATGATGACCGCACGAACGGAGCACAAGAAGCGTTAGAAGCAGCAGGGCTTGATGTGGTCACGGTTCAGCCGGCGGATAGTGATCGAGTGAAAGCGATGAGCGTCATGGAGAACATTCTTCAATCACATCCTGATATTAAAGCCGTGTTTTCATCAAGTGAGGATATGGCAATAGGTGCTTTGCGAGCAGTGCAATCTAAAAACATTATGATTGTCGGCTTTGATGGAACATCTGAAGGGTTAAAGTCTATCCAATCAGGCGGATTGATTGCGGAAGTTGCACAAGATCCATATAACATTGGCTATTTAGGAGTGGAAGCGGCGGTTAAAGCGATGAACGGCGAAGCGGTAGAACAACGAATCGATTCTGGTGCGAAGGTTATTACGAAGGAAAATGTAGAAGAAGCGATTACGAAAATTAATGACCTTGTAAATTAACGATTTGCCAATCTCTTTTTAGAACGTGTTTTCTATCTTCATAAGATCATCGAGGGTGTTTGAAAAGGGGAAAATCACTCCTGTTCAGACACCCTCAGTTTATAAGCAACGAAGAAATGAGGCGGGAACATAACCGTTGATTAACGATTCTCAATATTGTAAGATGGTAAAAGATAGAACGCATACGAATGCATAAAATAAAAAATAAAAGAGGCATGGAGCGATTATGGCGATTACGACAAAAGATATTGCGAAACTGGCGAATGTCAGCCAATCTACAGTATCGAGATGTTTAAATGACAGCCCGATGATTTCAGAGAAAACAAAGAAAAAAGTATTGAAAATTGCACAAGAACACGGCTTTCAATTTAATGCTCACGCCAGAAGTTTAAGCGCCAACAAAACCTATACAATTGGTGTCATTCTCCCGAAAAGTTTAGCTTTTTTTGGAGGAGAGATGCACTTTAGATCTTGGCAAAATGAGTTAATAGAAAGTTTAGAGCGATTAGAATTTGATGTTATTGTATCCTTTTTTGAGAATCGATTTACAAAACAAAATAATATTAAACGGCTCATTACAGCTAAAAAAGTAGATGGCCTTATCATTTTAGAGCCAGACTTAGATGAAGAGACTATTACGATATTAGAAACAACAGATGTTCCTTTTATTTTCTGCAAATACATTCCCTCTTTTTATAAAACAAAGGATGTCGACTTTGTATGTGTTGATCAATTTAAAGGAGGATATATAGCGGTCGACCACCTTATTAAGCAAGGGCATCAAAAAATTATGTGCATTTCAGCTAACCATACAGGTGGAGAATTTGAGTTAAGGACGGAAGGATTTAAAGCAGCGCTACATGATTATCATATTCCATATGATGATCAGATGTTATTTTATGGAGACACTACTTTTGAATCTGGGTATCAGGTGATCAAAGATCATCAAGACATGTTGAACGATGTTACAGCTATTTTTGCGCAAAATGACTTAATGGCATTGGGAGCGATGCTTGCTTTAAAGGAAGCGGGTGTTAACGTACCGAACGATATGGCCGTTATAGGGTTTGATGATATTGAATTATGTACCTTTTATAAACCATACTTAACGACTATCCATCAACCGACTAAAGAAATTGCTGCACTAACATGTAAGCGATTAATCGAGAAATTAAACTCAACAGAGTCATCGATGAAGCAAAAACTTGAAATCAGTCCTACGTTAGTTGTTCGGGAATCGTGTGGAATGAATGTGTAATGTTATTCCACTTTTTACGCAAATGAGCGCAAAGACAGTCATTCATAAGCTCTAAAAAACCTTTACTCCATATGCAATAGGGTAAAGGTTTTTCGTGTTGAGTCACAAAACTATTTTCTTCTCGACAATATAAAATAAAAAGGCTGCCCGAGACGAAACAGCCAATCAGAGCAACGACGGGATGTATGTGCTGACAGAGGTGTGGAGTTCGACTCCGTAGAATGGACGACTTACTATCCATTAATGTGAAACATAAAAGCGGGAAACCTTGAGTGATTAGGTTTCCCGCTTTTTCTTGTTTTATATTAAGAGTTACATATAGTCATAAACAGAATCATCCAAATAGAGCCAGTGGTAATATTCAATCTGTGCATCTGTCATGTTAGAAATTTCTTTTTCATTAAATTTGCTTTGCTCAAGTAAGCTCTGTACTTTAGAATTTCGTTCAGCTTGGCTCATCTTAAATCCTCCCTATTGATGAAGTAGTTAAATGATTGAAACCGTTTTCTTTTTCTTATTTTTATTATATATCTCAATGTGAGATTAAACAAATATCAATTTGAGATGATTTTCCAAGAAATAATATAGGAATGTTATTTATTTGGAGATTTTTCAATTGTAGAGCCATATTGATTACCAGGAAGTGAATTATATTTTTCACAGAATAAATTAGTGGATAATTAATAACTATAGAGAGTTTGGAGAATGGAGCAAGCATTGAAATATAGACTAAAAGGAATGGTAGCACCGTCCGCTTAGGACATAAAAGAACCGTACGCATCTCCAAACGTACGGTTCTTTTAAATATGTAGGAAAACAACTAAATCGCTTTGAAGGTGGTACTGAATGGTTTCTTGTTCTGGTTACATTTATTATATACCACTTTCATTAATCTGACAATACTTAATTTTCTGAATATTAATAAGCTGTAATTTAGCGTCATCAGCTTAGCTCGCACACGGCTCTTTTCTATATAATTTTTTAGAGAAGGTTGTAACGTCACTATATCAACATTGAGAAACGTTCACAATAAATAATACTTGATTATCAATATATTTGACAAAACTAAATAACGAAAATATAGTTAGTTATATAAAGTAACTAACGTTTAAAATAAGAACTATATATTTTCGCTTTATACATGGGTGAACATTTATAATGGATTATTAAAAACAATTGAATTTGCCCTCGAATTTTCTAAATGAATCTGATATCGTTGGAGGATAACTACATGACTTTTCATGAAAAACCACATACATTTGTTAGTCACATACATTTAAACGTGACCGATTTACAGCGTTCACTTGAATTTTATCAAACCATCATTGGTTTTAAAGTATTGGAACAAACCGAAAGAAAAGCTTCCTTATCAGCAGATGGGAAAACACCGCTTGTTCTAATAGAGCAGCCGGAAAATGTGCTTCCGAAGCAGCGGCGTACAACAGGGCTTTACCATTATGCGTTATTGCTGCCAAGCCGTGCGGATTTAGCTAAGTTTATGTTACACATGATGAAAATCGACTATCCACTTCAAGGCGGTTCCGATCATCTTGTGAGTGAAGCCCTTTATTTCGCTGACCCCGACGGAAACGGCATTGAAATCTACTCTGACCGTCCGTCATCATCATGGAAGTGGAACGGAGACAAAATTGAGATGGCGACTGCGCCAATGGATGTAGAGAGCATTGTAAAAGAAGATGACGGACAACCATGGGAAGGTCTTCCCGCTCGTACAATTATGGGGCATATTCATTTGCATGTCGCTGAATTAGACAAAATCGAGCAGTTTTATCGCGAAGGTCTTGGCTTTGACATTGTATCTCGATATAGCGGTCAAGCATTGTTTATCTCGACTGGCGGTTACCACCATCATATTGGATTAAATACATGGCATGGTGTCGGGGCTCCAGCTCCTGCTAAAAACAGTGCTGGTATGAGTTTCTATACCATCGTGTTTCCAAATGAGGAGACACGCCAAGAAGCGATCGAGCGAATTAGTGCAATGGGAGCAACTGTGACGGAACAGCAAGGAGCTTTATTGACAGAAGACCCTTCAGGGAACAAAATCGAATTAAGTATGTAAGAAAGTATTCTCTATTATTAGGAGAGTAATAGGTGGTTTAACAATGAAGCTTGAAGCAGATGTTTGCATTGTTGGTGGTGGTCCTGGCGGGGCGCTTTTAGGCTATTTACTTGCGAAAAACAATTTTTCAACCATTATTCTTGAGCGCCATGAAGGAATCGATAAGGAGTTTCGCGGCGAGCATTTGAATCAAGAAGGGGAAGCCATTTTGCGCGCTCATAATCTGTATGAACAAGTAGAGCAAGAAGGCCTTTTATTCATGGAACGAGTAGAATATTGGCAGGATGGCCATATGTTTAAGGAAATCACTCCTGCAGTTGGCGAACAGCATGTCGGAATTCATGTTCCGCAAAAGAATTTATTAAGTGTATTGCTTCGTGCAGCTGACGCCTTTCCTCATTATAAGCGGATGATGGGAACGAGAGTGACCTCATTGTTGATGAATGAGGATGGTGCGGTGACAGGGGTCAAAGCAAAAAAGGGCAATGAGGAAATCGTCATTAAAAGCTCGGTTGTCGTTGGGGCAGATGGCCGGTTTTCTACCATTCGAAAATTAGCAGGCATTCCGTTTTCCACTATAAAACACGGGTACGACTTACTTTGGGCAAAAATCCCGACGCCGTTAGGATGGCAACCGACCATTAAACAGGCATTAGTAAATGATAAGCAAGTTGCGTTATTTACTCAAGTTGGCGGCTATGTCCAAATTGGATGGAATATTGAGGAGGAGTCGTATCCTCGCTTAAAAGCTCAGTCATTTGAACCGTTTATCCAGCAGGTCATGGAGGCATTTCCTGAACTGAGCGAAAATGTTGACCATTATATCCAGTCGTGGCATGATTTTATTTTATTAAAAGTTTATAGCACAAAATGCGAAACATGGGTGAAAGATGGTCTTGCGATTATCGGAGATGCCGCTCATACAATGAGTCCGACTGGTGCGTATGGAATTAATGCCAGCTTAGCTGATGCACATGTGTTAAGTGAAGTGATTGCTGAAGCTCTTCATCATGGAGATGTCAGTGCAGCTCAATTGAAAAAATTTGAACAGCTGCGCCGTGGAGCGGTCGAAGCACTGCAAGAGCAGCAACTTATAAAAGAAGCAACATATAAAGAACATTTCGCTGTGCTATCTCATTAGTCGAGACGGTGAAATATGCAGGAGGAACCGTGTTGGAACAATTACAAGTAAAATCAACCATTCTATCTGTATTAGAAGATAAAATACAGATGATAAAAACAGGGGAAGGTGCGATTTATTTAGTCGGACCGATTAAATTGCCGGTGAATTTATCGGGTAAAACCGTTGAATTTAAATGGTATAGCTGGCTGAAGACCGATGAAGCTGTAGAAGATTATCAAGAAGTGATTGACCGATTATCATCTGCCAACTTGGCTGATTACCAGCAATCAAGTGTGCTAACGTACGGTGATTTTGAATATGGAGAGGATGCGTTAATTCGTATGCATTCCATCTGCCATACGGGCGATATATTTGGAAGCAAGCGCTGTGACTGCGGCTATCAGCTAGAGCAGTCCATGAACATGATCGTCGAGAACGGTGCCGGCGCATTATTTTATTTAGCGAACCATGAAGGACGAGGCATTGGCTTATTCAGTAAAGCGATGGCTTATATTTTGCAGGAAAATGGCTATGATACCGTCGAAGCAAATGAAGCTCTTGGCTTCGCAGATGACTCACGAAATTATGAAGAAGCGATTGCGGTATTAAAAGCATTGCGCTCTATGCCTGTCAAGCTCATTACGAATAACCCGAAAAAACTGGAAGCCTTAAAAGCAGCGGGCTTGCCCGTCTCAGGAAGAACACCGCTATGGGGCGACAAGTCGGAGTACAATGAATATTACTTGCAGACGAAAGTGAAGAAGTCAGGGCATTTAGTTTAACCGAGACGATGAGGAATAGAGAAGGAGATTCCAAAAATCTCCATTTTGACTGGCGTTTTTTGGAAGTGTGACATGAGAAGTGGCCACGTAAAAGTTATGTTTCAATAACCTTTACGTGGCCACTTTTTTTCTTATTTTAATAAGTATAAACAAAATTCCAGGTCTTTTTGCAGATGTTCTTTCATTAATTGTTCGGCTAGATCGCCATCATGATGACAAATGGCTTCGTATATTTTTTCATGTTCATTTAAAAGGTTTGGCCGTTTTTGATAGACGACAGTTTTCCGAAATAGATAAATGATGGATTGCATTCGATTAATAATGTCAATCATGACAGGGTTATGACTGGCCGCTACAATAATATTATGAAATTCTTCATTTGCCTTCATAATTTCGTTCACATCACCATTTTTGGCTCTATCAATACATCCTTTTAGTTTCTCTAATTCTTCTGCTGACATAAATGAGGCAGCAGAACGAGCTGAATCTCCTTCGAGGAGAATTCGAACTTGAAACAAATGACGTAAATCTGTAACAGACGGACTGACGACTCTCTTTTTTTGAATAAGGCCTTCTTGTTCAAGTTTGCGAATGGCTTCTCTTACAGGTGTTCGACTTACTCCAAATTCCTCTGCAAGTCGCTCCTCTACAAGTTTTGTGCCGCCTTCTAATTCACCGTTAAGTATTTTATCACGGATTCGTTCGTATGCTTCCATATAGTTCAGTCGAGATGGTTGACTTTTCAAAGCAAATAGCTACTACAACTATGTATTACGTTTTCATCTTGTTCTGGCATGCAGTAACTTTTCCTCCTTTCATCTCCAAAAACAAGGTTACCCCCGTACTCACAGGCCGCTCCCATGAAAGGGAGTTTCTTTAGTATTATAGCTTACTTTTTTTAGCACTCCAATAAGAGGAATGAATGATTTATTTATATAAAGGGATAAGAACCTTCTAAACCTATGCGGGTGACACCTCCTTTTATGAACGTCCTTTCATTAAATAAAGCAATGTCGAGTAATTCAGGGAAAAGTTATGAATCGTAGGAACAAAAAGATCGATTTCCAGCTTAAAGAATCATTAGAAAAATTAGGGGAATTAAAAAAGAAAAACAGTTTTTTGTATGCATCATCACAAAAATGAATACTATTTTAATAATTTTGTATACAAAATTATTTATATGGTGTACAATGAAGTTGTAAATGAAAGCGGTTTAAAAAAGGGGAGGACTCAATGATGAAAGTAACTTTTATCGGTTTAGGTATTATGGGAAAACCTATGGCAATGAATCTAATGAAAAATGGATATGAATTAACGGTTGTTGATATAAATGAAAGCGCTGTAAAAGAGCTTGTGAATGGTGGAGCTGCTGCTGGACATTCTCCAAAAGAAGCAGCGCAAACAAGTGATGTTATTATTACGATGCTTCCGAATTCTGAACATGTGAAAAGCGTCGTTTTAGGTGAGAACGGAGTCATCCATGGTGCAAAGCCTGGGGCAGTAGTTGTTGATATGAGTTCCATTTCACCTGTTGTTTCAAAAGAGATTGCCAACGCTTTAGAGGCTAAGGGAATTGAGATGCTGGATGCTCCTGTTAGTGGTGGAGAACCAAAAGCAATCGATGGAACGCTTGCGATTATGGTTGGCGGTAAGGAAGATGTATTTAATAAAGTACAACCTATATTTGCATGCTTAGGTAAGGACGTTACCCTTGTAGGGGGGAATGGATGTGGAACCACAGCTAAGCTTGCTAATCAAATTCTTGTAAACGTTCACATTGCAGCGATGTCTGAGGCGCTCGTTTTAGCTGCCAAAGCAGGGATCGATGTTGAAAAAATGTACGAAGCCATTCGCGGCGGACTTGCTGGAAGTGCCGTTCTTGATGCGAAAGTTCCGCTGATTTTAGAAAGAAACTTCGTAGCTGGGGGCCGAATTGATATTAATATGAAAGATTTGAAAAATGTGATGGAAACAGCACACAGCATTGGTGTTCCACTGCCAATCTCTAGTTCAGTTCTAGAAATCTATCATGCTTTACAAGTAGCTGGAAAAGGGGCAGATGATCATGGCGGAATGATTCAGTACTATGAACAGCTTGCGAATGTAGAGGTAAAGAAAGGTGTTACAGTATGAGAAATGAACGTGATTTAGCTTTAGTTCAGTCACAATATCCGACTTATGATCAAGAACAGCTCAAGAAAGCGTGGGAAAGTTCAAGAGAACATTTCCATCATAAAGTGATTGTCCTTGATGATGACCCGACAGGAGTGCAGACCGTACATGGAGTATCGGTGTATACTGATTGGGAAGAAGAGACAATTGAAACTGGGTTTTTAGAAGAAAATCAAATGTTCTTTATTTTGACGAATTCAAGAGCCTTTACTGAGGAAGAGACAAGGGAAGTACATGCTCATATTGCAGAGATAGTAGAGAGCATTTCTCGCAAACATAATATTCCATATTTACTGATTAGTCGTGGTGATTCTACCCTTCGTGGTCATTATCCTCTCGAGACAACTGTTATGAAAGAGAAGATAGAAGAAAAAGGGACAATGATAGACGGAGAGATTTTACTGCCGTTTTTTAAAGAAGGCGGACGCTTAACAGTGGATAACATTCATTATGTGCAATACGGTGAGAAGCTTGTACCAGCAGGTGAAACAGAGTTTGCGCTTGACCGAACATTCGGCTATCAATCGAGTGATCTTGGTGAATATATCGAAGAAAAAACAAACGGTGAATATCGTAAGGAAGATACGGCGTATATCTCATTAGATGAACTGCGGAGCTTATCCATTGAGACAATTACCGAGAAGTTGATGAACGTGACAGATTATAAAAAAGTTGTGGTTAATGCACTGAATGAAGATGATGTAAAAGTATTTACCATCGGATTGATTGCGGCATTGCAAAAAGGTAAGCGTTTCCTTTATCGCACAGCAGCAACTTTCACAAAAATCATTGGCAATATTCCATCTCGCCCGTTATTAACAAAAAAAGAATGTGTAGATTCTACCTCTACACATGGCGGACTTATTGTAGTTGGGTCACATGTGCAAAAAACAACCGACCAGCTAGAGGCTCTTCGTTCATTAACAGATTTGTATTTTATTGAATTAGACTGTCATCTCGTTTTGGACAAGCAAGCTTTCCAAGAGGAGATTAATAGAGTAAGAGCGATAGCAGAAGAAAAAGTGTCGCAAGGTGTTACCACGGTTATTTATACGAGAAGAGAGCGCCTTGATCTTGGTGAAGGAATGAAAGAGGAAGAATTGAAGCTTTCCGTCGATATTTCTGATGCTGTCACGAGTATTGTTCGAGACTTTGCTTATAGACCTTCTTTTATTATTGGGAAAGGCGGGATTACATCGAGTGATATCGGAACAAATGGATTACGAGTTAAACGAGCAACCGTTCTTGGTCAGATTGCGCCTGGAGTCCCCGTTTGGAAAACAGAAGGAGAAAGTACATTCCCTTATATTCCTTATGTCATCTTCCCAGGGAATGTAGGAGAGGTGTCTACGTTAAAAGAAGTTGTCGAGCGTTTAACCTAAAACAAAAAAGGGGTTGTACATTATGGTGACAGGAAATATGCTATTAGTTATTTTTGCTCTATCATTGGTCGCTCTATTTGTCCTTATTTTAAAAGTAAAACTGGAACCATTTGTATCGTTAATTGCCGTTGCGATTGGGACGGCAATTGCGATCGGGATGCCAGCTGCTGATATTCCGAAAGTGGTGAGTGAAGGATTTGGAGGCACTTTAACAGGTGTAGGAATTCTGATTGGTTTAGGGGTCATTTTTGGACAATTTTTAGCCGCTTCAGGCGCAGTAGAAAAAATTGCAGGTGCGGTGTTAAAAGCATTCGGAATTAAAAAATCGCCTGCTGGGTTAGCGTTAACAGGTACAGTGGTGTCCATTCCAGTATTTTTTGATGCGGCATTCGTTATTTTAAGCGGGTTGATTAAAACTTTATCAAAGAAAACAGGGATTACAGTTCTTTCATTCGTTACAGCATTAGGAGTCGGGTTAATTGTTTCTCATAACATGATTGCTCCAACACCTGGACCGCTTGTGGTAGCGGAGAATACAGGAGCGGATTTAGGATTATTCATTCTTTACGGTATTTTAGTGGCGATTCCGGCAACATTAGTCGGCGGTTACATGTATGGAATGTTTATTGGAAAACGCATAACACCAACTGGAGAAGATTTAGGTGCTGAACAAGAAATCGCAGCAGCCATTGATGCACCGAAAAAAGAAATTTCAACAGGGCTGTCGATGTTTATGTTAGCGTTACCAATTTTGTTAATCTTAGCTAATACGACAACACAGCTTATGGCACCAGATACAGCGCTCTCCACGTTCTTTGGATTTGTCGGCGAGAAAAACATTGCTTTATTTATTAGTGTGATTATCGCCATTATTGTATTATCGCCTTATATTTCAACACCAAAGTCTCAGCTTTACTCTGAAGCAATTAACTCGGCAGGAATTATTTTGCTTATTACTGGTGCAGGTGGAGCATTCGGAGCTGTTATGAAGGCAAGCGGAATGAGTGAGCATTTAATTGAAACCATGCAAGGGCTAAGCATCCCAACGTTACTGTTAGCGTTCCTCTTCTCTCAAATTTTACGTGCATCTTTAGGCTCAGCAACTGTGGCTCTTGTAACAACATCAAGTATTATGGGACCATTAGTAGCAGATTTAGGCGTATCCCCAATTTTATTAGGCCTTGCGATTTGTGCAGGGGGGATTGGATTATCCTTGCCGAATGATTCCGGATTCTGGGTTGTAAACAAATTCGGGAAATTAACGGTTGTACAAACCATTAAAGCATGGACCATTGGCGGATTCCTAGCTGGTTTAACAGCACTCGCAACGGTTTATCTTTTAAGCTTATTGGCCCCAATCCTTCCAGGGATTTGATCGGTTTAAAAGTTAAAACAGCGGAAAATACTCCCCACCCGCTATTTTAACGGTAACAACTACTAAAAAACTACGTGGCAAATTAACAACATACCCTATTGAGTAGACTATACAAAAAATCTGCTCGATAGGGTATGTTGTTGTATTAGAGGCCACTTTTCTTTTCCTAAGGACAAAATTCTAGAAGCGATAAAAAGCGGGAAACCTTGAGTGATTAAGGTTTCCCGCTTTTTATGTTTTATATTAAGAGTTACATATAGTCATAAACAGAATCATCAAAATAGAGCCAGTGATAATATTCAATCTGTGCATCTGTCATGTTAGAAATTTCTTTTTCATTAAATTTGCTTTGCTCAAGTAAGCTTTGTACTTTAGAATTTCGTTCAGCTTGGCTCATCTTAATTCCTCCCTATCGTATCAGAAGTGATGAATTAGTTAAATATTTGAAAGCGTTTTCTTTTTCTTGTTTTTATTATATATCTCAATGTGAGATTAAACAAATATCAATTTGAGATGATTTTTCAAGGAATAATATAGAAATGTTATTTATATAAATCGATCTAGAAAAGTGGACATGACCGCTCTTTGGTCATGTCCACTTTTCTAGACCTAAGCGGATGACACCCCCCTTACGGGGTTGGTGCCATCCGCTTAGGTGGGGAAATTCAAGTTGTTTAGAACAACGATTGTGATGTTTCTTAATTGAACGAAGATGTCGCGACTTATTAAAGTGAACCGTATCATAAGTAAGTTAAGTGCGTTTTTTTTGATGCCAAGTAGAGAAATAAGGGAGTAAAATGTACAAAACAATGTAAGGTTGAATTACGGGATTATCGTTTTTTCATTAAATATTAGGTGATACGAAGGAGAACATTATGAAAATATTTATATTGTTTTCCCCATCGTGACCAATAAAAAAAGACAAGCCAACACGGCTTGTCTACTTCACTCATAGAAAAGGATTATAAAAACGGTTGCCATCGATAAATGTCACGACTAAGGAAATGACGAGAATGAGCACGAGTAAAGCAATCGCGATGATATCACTTTTTTGGAAAGGGCGGGCATGATACCATGTCCGCTTTTTGTTTTTTCCGAAGCCGCGAAGTTCCATGACGTTGCTGACAACTTCAATGCGGTCTAAGCTGGAAAAAATGAGCGGGGTAATGATCGATACCATGTTTTTAATTCGCTTAAATAACTTCTCTTTCTTCGACATATCAATGCCGCGCGCTTGCTGGGAAAGGGAAATTGTTCGATATTCTCTTTGAATATCTGGAATGTAGCGAAGCGCTAATGAAACGGCAAATGCTACGCGATAGCTAATTCCAAGTCGATTCAGAGACGAAGCAAATTCGCTCGGATTTGTCGTCACAATGAAAAGAAGGGCAATCGGAATAACGACAAAATATTTTAACGTAATGTTGACTAAATAAAACAGCTGCTCGGCCGTTAACGCATAATGACCAGAACCAAGTAACACATGCTTCGTTCCATAAATGGCTACACCTTGCTGTGGTGAAAATAAGTAAATCGCGATGTTATTAATAATTAAAAAGACGAGAATAAATAGTAAAACAAACGATACTTCCTTTATTTTCACTTTGGACATTTTAAATACAGCCATACTGAAAATGAGCAAGAAGACTAAAATTCTCGTATCATATGTCAGCATCGCCGCAAATGACCAAATAACAAAACAAAGTAATTTGGTCGCGCCCGTTAAGGCATGGATGGGAGATTTACGCTCTATATAAGATAGCATTTCTACTGCCATATCTTTCTTACCTCTCGATCATAGCTGATAAATCGTTGAACAAATTGAATGGGATCGTCAATGCCGGAAAGAGTCGCTAAATCAAATAACGATGTTTCTTTTAAATTCGCTTCATCAAGAATCGCTTGATTGGCTAAAATTTGAACCGATTGATCATCCGCCATCTTTCCGCCGTTGCCAATAACTATTGTTCGTGGTGTATATTCAAGCATTAAGTGCATATCATGTGTAATCATCACAATCGTAATGCCTTGTTTGTTTAATTCGACTAAAAACTCCATAATTTCGGTGTAATGTTTAAAGTCTTGACCAGCTGTTGGCTCGTCTAAAATAATCATTTCTGGGTCAAGCACAAGAATAGAGGCAATCGTAACGCGCTTCTTTTGTCCAAAGCTTAACGCAGAAATCGGCCAGTTTCGGTATGGGTATAATCCGCAAATTTTCAACGTTTTCTCAACGCGTTCTTTAATGACGTCTTCTGGGACACCTCGTACGACAAGCCCTAATGCGACTTCATCGTAAATCATATGCTTTGAAATCATATGGTTCGGGTTTTGCATCACCATGCCAATTCGAAGGGAGCGTTCTTTAATCGTGTCGTTCGTGATATCTTGACCGTCAAATAAAATACGCCCGCTTTGAGCTTGTTCAAATCCGCAGATGATTTTCGTTAACGTCGATTTTCCGGCACCATTTCTTCCGACAATGCTTACCATTTCGCCTTTTGAAATCGTTAAAGATAAGTCATTGAATATTTTCTTTCCATTATGATATTGGAAGGAGATGTTTTGCAGCTCTAATAATGGAGCGGAAGGTTGAATGTCCGCTTGACTAGCTGTTGACTCATACCAATTTTTTAGTTTTTGTTCGCATCCTTCAATGGAAAGGGTAGAAACATGAGCGGGATTCATAGCTGGTGTGACGTCACAGCCTGCATATTTTAACGCTCTTACATATAAAGGCTCCCGCAAGTTCGTTTCTTCTAATAGATTGGAAGAAAGCAACTCGGCAGGAGAACTATCACTGACGATGCGGCCATTGTCGACAACGATAATGCGGTCGACATCGCAATGCAATACGTCTTCAAGACGGTGCTCAATAATGACGATTGTTTTATTCGTTTCTTTATGAATACGATCAATAAGCTCAATCGCATATTTTCCTGTTGCAGGGTCGAGGTTCGCTAATGGTTCGTCAAACAATAAAAGGTCGACATCATCTACCATTACTCCGCCAAGGGTGACGCGCTGCTTTTGCCCGCCAGATAAGTGGTGAAGAGAGTATGATAAATGGTCGTCCATCTCCACTAACTTTGCCACATCTTTTACGCGCTGCTTCATGCTGTCTAGTTCGACACAGTCATTTTCTAACGAAAATGCAATGTCTTCACCGACTGTTAAACCGATAAATTGTCCATCCGGATCTTGCAATACCGTTCCGACCATTTTTGAACGAGTAAAAATATCATGCTTCGTCGCATCTTCTGAGTGTATGAAAAGCTCACCTGTTATTTCGCCTTCGTATGAATGAGGAACTAATCCATTAATACAAAGACCTAACGTGCTTTTTCCTGATCCAGAAGGGCCGACAATGAGAATTTTTTCTCCTTCTTGGATGGCTAGATTAATATCATGTAACGTCGGTTGTGCTTGACTGCGATATTTAAACGAAAAGTTTTTAAATTCTAAGATCGTTTTTGACATCCTGTTTCCTCCGTCAATCTATACAAAAAATGTAAGAGCCGGAAACAACTGCCTCCGGCTAAAATGGTAAATCATTATTCTACGTTTAAGCTTCCTGTTTTACTGCGTGTTTTTGCATAAGCTGTCAGTAAAATCGTACCGATGACCCCAACCGTTATCATGTTGGAAACCCCAGCGATTGCACCTTGAGTGAATACTTTATTCGCAGGTTCAGCATAAATCAAAATGTCCAGCATTGGAGCTACTAAGAACCAGCCAATGGCTTGGGCAATTACTTGAACGATATTAAATGTAACAATTTGCTTCGTCCCAAATTCGCCGGCACTAATGTTAATGCGGCGAGCACCTAATCCAATCAGCAGACCGATGACACCAGACACGATGACCCAGCTCCACCAAACAGATCCCCACATAATGGCATCTTTTAATGCATGGCCGATAAATCCGATAAGCGCACCCGCAACAGGTCCATAAATGACAGACATTAACGCTAAAAACGCGTAAGATGTTTCAATGTTTGTATTTGGGATACCTGATGGGAGAGAAGCGAAACGGCCTAAAATTAAAAATACGGCTGTTCCAATCCCGATTGCGACAATCGTCTTTGTAGAGAGCGTTTTGTTCAATCAAATCAACTCCTATGTAGTTAGTTATCTATCATTTTTTGCATAAATCGTATAAGGATAGGCAGTGCCATAATGCTTTAAATGAAGATGGATAAAGCCAAAAAAAATAACGATATAAATATATCGAAAAAAAGCGGACTGTTAGTAATCTATACGATCAATTCTGCTCGTTTATCATAACACATTCCTTTAAGTTCGAAAATAAAAACCGTCAACTTTCGTCAAATTTTTTTAAGCGAATAAAGGGAATTACGAACGATTGTTTAAATGGAGATATTTAACGTTCAGGTAGCAAAATCTTCATACTAAGTACAGCGCCGAAAGCACAATCTATGATGCTATCTTTCTTCTGCTTAAAATCTATAGGTAAAAAGTAAACAAAAAGGCATTGTCCTTCGTACCAATAGACAATGCCTTTTTTAAAACTATCTAGGTAAAACAAAAGTTGCTTGTCGGCCTTTAAATGCAGGTTCTCCGTTTTCAGCAACAAACGGCCCAAATTCCATTGTGAATGTTTTGAACAATTGAAACTCATCTTTTCGGAATAGGAAGACATGCAATTTTTCACCATATTCCCCAGGTGCGATTTCACGTGGATCTCTTGGCTCTGCCATTCCTTGACTTAATACTCTTGCCCGGTTGTCGTCGACATTTAGAATCGTACCGATGTTTGTCAGAGTGACCGGCTCAGTTGATTGATTATCAATATACAGTCTGGCGGTTAACGCTACAACACCGCTGTCTCCAAAATCACGGAACATCTCTTTATTCCCTTCTGTCGGAATGACTTCTGTGTATTGTACCCCTTCAAGTGTTACTTTCACATCGCCGATTTGCTGCCTTTCGTTAATTTCGGATTGTTCAAAAATCATCGTTTTATCTGCCCAATTATCTGTCGTCAGGCGATCTTGATAGAAGAGAGGCTGCCCGGCGGTTTCCTTCGCTTGTTCATCATTGAAAATAAAATCGTACGCTGGTGATTTTTCTTGAAGACTATTTTTGTATTGGTCGTTGTCCGCTAATCCTCCTTCAATTATGTACTTCGGTTTCACTGTTTTCAGTTTATCGAATTCATCATTCGTTAACGTAAAGGTCACTAAACCTGTTACTTTTTCACCAGCTTCAAATAACGTAAAGCTTTCTTTATTTTTTTTGATTGTATGAATTCGCTGATCTTCTGGTACGAAGTTTTTCCATTCAGACTGAATGAAATCTAGATCATTGCTTAATTGAATGCGATGGTAGTTGTTATAATACATGGGTTTATCCGTTCCGTTTTCAATGGTCACTTTCGATGAGACAACGTAGCCATCCATTTGATCATCAAATAAGATTTTAGAGTATTCATTCATGTCCGTTACTTTCACAATTTGGTACTCATTGACAGACACTGTAAATCCATTCATATCATGGGTGTAGTTAGGCTCTTTATTTGTATAGATTACTTCTACATTGCCTTCTGATTCCTCAGCAACAGTCGGGTTTAATATGTCGTTTTCTGCTTTTACGGCTGTTTGTTCAGATGTTGCTTCTTCGTTTGTTTCTGTTTGAACATTTGTTTCCTCTGTTTTCCGTGCTGACTCTTCTGTTTGTGTCCCTGAGACTTCTTCTTCATTTCCGCATGCTGCTAAGAGAAGCACGGCAGAAACGGCAGATGCCCATAATATGGTTTTCTTCCCCACGATTTTCACAACCTTTTCGTTAGTTAGTACGGATACATTATAAAGCTAAATTCATAAGTGTACCCTATTTTTAACATTTATTTACCCAAAATAAGGGAAATGAATCATCTTTAATATAAAAAAATTAAGAAGATAGTCTTGTGTTCGGGTATTTTTGCTTAATTAAATTTAGCGGATAGTGGGGTTCAAAAGATAGGATGAAGAAATACGCTTTTCCAATAAGATTCATTGTTTAATAGAGAATATAGGCACTTTTTAGTACCTATATCACTTAAAAGTACGTACTTTTCTTTTAGAATGTATGAGAGCATAATAGCAACTGTACTTGACATTCACGTTTGTCCATCAGGGCAGGTGAGCGTTAAAAGAATTAAAATGGTTAGGAGGAGTTATCATTGAGTACAGTTGCTTACAACCAAGCTCAAGAAAAGAAAGGCGGCACGCCCGCGTTAATGGCGCTGGCGATTAGTGCTTTCGGCATCGGGACAACCGAGTTTGTGCCAGTGGGCTTATTGTCGTCGATTGCAGATGATTTAAATATTTCAATTACATTAGCTGGATTGTTAATTTCCGGCTATGCGATGGGGGTCGCTTTAGGTGCGCCGATTTTAACGGCTTTGACGAATAAAATGAGCCGCAAATCGCTGTTGATGGCGTTAATGGTCATTTTTATTATCGGAAACTTAACGGCCGCCATGTCATCAAGCTTCGGCTTACTGCTCGTTGCGCGTTTTATTACATCATTTTCACACGGGGTGTTTTTCTCGATCGGTTCAACGATCGCGGCGGATCTCGTGCCGGAACATAAGCGGGCAAGTGCCATTGCGTTTATGTTTACAGGCTTAACGGTTGCGACCGTGACAGGTGTTCCGCTTGGGACATTTATTGGTCAGTCATTCGGCTGGAGAGCGACATTCTGGGGCGTAGCGGCTCTTGGCGTGATTGGGATTATTGCGAGTGCCATTTTAGTTCCAAATAATTTAAAAGATGCACCGCCATCTAAGTTTAGTGATCAATTAAAGATTTTAACAAACGGTCCGTTATTATTGGCGTTTGCGATTACGGCGTTAGGATATGGTGGGACATTTGTTGCTTTCACGTATTTAACACCGATTTTACAAGATATTACAGGCTTTGCGCCAAAAGTAGTGAGTATCATTTTACTTGTATACGGAATTGCGGTTGCAATCGGAAACACAGTTGGTGGAAAAGCAGCCAACAAAAATCCATTAAAAGCGCTTTGGTGGATGTTCCTTGTACAAGCCATTGTTTTAGTCATTTTAACTTTTACCGCACCATTTAAAGTACTTGGGCTTATTACGATCTTTTTAATGGGACTGTTAGCCTTCATGAATGTGCCAGGTCTTCAAATTTTAGTCGTGAATTTGGCAGAAAAGCACGTTCCATCTGCTGTCAACGTCGCATCTGCGTTAAACATTGCGGCCTTCAACCTTGGAATTGCGATCGGGGCTTTTGTCGGCGGCTTGATTGTTGACTCCATCGGTCTCATTCATACACCTTGGATTGGCGGTGTGATGGTTCTAGGTGCAGTGTTATTAACGTCTTGGAGTCGAGCGCTGGAAAGAAGAGCGAGTTAATTTTGACATGAAAAAGAGAAGGGCTGTGGCAGCTCTTCTCTTTCCTATAAGGAAAAGGAGAGAGTTCAATGAACATGTTTTCGAATCACCGTGGTTATCAGCGTATGTATCGAGAAGGAGAGCTCACGCTTGGGCTTCATATTCCGTTAGAAAATTACCGCTTTCATACACCGACAATGGAAAAGCAAGTGGAGTTAGCGCAATTAGCGGAAAAGTATGACTTTACCGGATTGTGGTTTCGGGATGTTCTATTGGAGGATCCATCGTTTGGTGATCCGGCGGTAGGTCAAATATATGATATGATGATTTATTTGACTTATTTAGCGAGTCAAACGAAAGAAATTGCATTAGGAACGTCCGCTGTCGTCCTTTCATTGCGTCACCCGCTGCGCGTAGCAAAGGAAATGGCGACACTTGACCAGCTGTTTCCTGAGCGATTAATGATGGGAGTGTCTTCTGGAGACCGAAGAGCGGATTTTTATGGGTTGAATATGACACATAACGACCGAGGCGAACGTTTTGTAGAAGCTTTTCACTATTTGGAAAAAGCGTTATATGAAGAATATCCTTCCATTTATTCTTCGTTAGGAACACTTCAAGGTGTGAATTTAGTTCCGAAGCCCATCAAGCGAATCCCAACGATGATTACGGGATATGCCCAGCAGTCGATGGATTGGTTTGCGAAACATGGAGACGGATGGATGTATTATCCGAGATCGCCGCGCCTTCAAGCGGAGAGCATTCGACAATGGCGAGCGCTTGTGGAACAATATCATCCTGGTGTGTTCAAACCGTTTTCACAGCCCATGCATTTAGACTTAGCGGAAGACCCGAATGAAAGGCCGACTCCGATTCGATTAGGATTCCGAGTAGGGCGAAATATGTTGGTGGAATTGTTAAACATTTATAAAGAAATTGGCGTGAACCATCTCTTCTTTGCCTTATTTGACAGTGAAAGACCGGCAGAAGAAGTGATTCATGAACTAGGACAAGAAGTCCTTCCATATTTTCCAGCGATGAAGGTGGGAGACAAATGAAAGGACAAGAAAAACATTACAACCCGTTATGTTTTTACAGACCCGAACGGCAAACAGCTTGATATTTTAACACAATACATCGAAGCGGGAAAAATCAAACCCGTTATCGGACATGAACTCCCACTCACGCTAGAAGGGGTCAAAGCTGCCCATGAACTAAGCGCCTCTGAGCGGACGAGAGGGAAGATTGTTTTGGCACGTTAACGGAGAACGAAGCATTTCTATACAATGAACATGTATTAGGCATGCAGTTTCATTTAGAATTTACAAAGGAAATGGTTACAAAATTAATTGAAGATGAAGGTGAACCCACACCAAGTATGTTTACACAGTCGACAAAAGACATGTTAAAAGATGAATCCTTTGAAACATCACACGCCCTCTTGGCAGAATTGTGCCACCATTTTTTTAATCGTTAAAAAGGAAATGAGTGTGCCTAAAAAGGAAAAAATCATTCCTTTTCGAGCACACTCAGAAAAATGGACCGATATGAAAACTCGTGATATTACGGAATTTTCATATCGGTCCATTTTGCATAAAACATAGAGATATCCTTTTTTAGGACTTAATAAACAGATTCTTTTTTTAAGCTTTGATAACCTGTTTTAAGTGGAAATAATTAAAACGTCTTCTCCTTCTGAAACCGTTTTTTCAATATGCTGCTCCCCCCAAGTACAAAGCATTTTCAAGGCAGGGGTGAGGGACGTTCCATATTCGGTCAGTTCGTATTCCACTTTCGGGGGAACTTGGTTATAAACGATTCGTCTAATGACCCCGTCTGCCTCAAGCTCTCTAAGCTGCTGAGTCAGCATTTTTTGTGTAATGTTTGGCATTCGCCGTTTTAGTTCGCTCGTACGGAGTGTCCCGTAATCAATCAGGTGGCAAAGAATGACAACTTTCCACTTTCCGCCAATAACCTCCAACGCGGCTTCTACCGGAATATTATACGTCTTCAATGTACCTTCACTCCTTCATAGAATCTTTTTATACCGTATATACTAACATAATGTGTAGTGGACATTCATTCCATACGTATTAATATAACATACACCGCTTTATTTTTGCGAGTAGATCGCTATGTATGTGGATAGGATGAAAAAAGTGATGAATGTAGTAGCAAATATAAACAAAAAGAGGGGCCCCACTCTCTCACTCTTTATGGATTCGGGAGTGATAGAGTGGGGCAATTGCTTTATTTATTTAAAAAACGTTGAACACCTGCGACCGCATAGTCGTGATCTAATTGCGGGGTAAGGCCAGCGACAGTAACACTTCCGATGACTCCGGCTCCTGCAACGCGAATCGGGAGAGAGCCGCCAATGGCTTGATATTGGTGCGGGTCCAACAGGGAATGTTCATCATGTGTTAACCCATTTTCCTGAAAGCGGGTCGCAATGAATTGAGTGCTGCGATTGTAATGGTCGACAACACGCTTTTTGCGGTGCAGCCAGTACACGTTTTCTTCCGATGTTCCGTCCATTAAGTGAGTAAACAACGGTACACGGTTCCGCTCAATATGGACGGCAATGTTCACACCATTTTCCTTTGCGAGAGTTACGAGCTCTAAGCCTAAGTTTAAAGCATCTTCGTTTGTGAAGGATGGAAATGTTAAACTTTCTTCTAATTGTTGTAATTGTTCTGTATTCATGTTTGGATTCTCCTTTAATAAAGTTGTTGTTTTTTATCTAATCGATAGTTAAGGATCGCTAAAATAAAGGCAACAAGAACCATAATCGCACCAATCCAAGCGGTATCGAGCAAGTTCATGTAATCAATAGCCAAGCCCCCAAGCGCTGATCCACCGGCAATGCCGATGTTAAAGGCAGAAATATTTAAAGCGGAAGCAAGGTCTTTCGCACTCGGTACGAGTTTTTCAGCAAGTCCTACCATATAGGCCTGTACACCTGGGGACATCATGAAAGCAAATAGACCAAGCAGTATGACAGATACGTAGCTTAACCATTTGTTCGGCAACAGCACTATTTGCAGCAGTAAGGCGATGATTTGGAACAGAAAGACAAAGCGTAATGCCTGAACTGGATGATGATTCGAGATTTTTCCACCAATCATATTCCCCGCAGCTGTCGCGATGCCGTAAAGAAGCAGCATCCAGAAAATATCATTAGAAGAAATGCCACTTACTTGTTCAAGAATCGGAGTTAAGTACGTAAATAAAGCGAACGTACCGCCGAAGCCAAAAGATGTCATGAGTAAAGCCATAATAATTCTCGGGTTGGCTATAAGTCTTCCAATGTCTTGAACGGTTAATCTCTCCTTATTTTGATCAATTTTGTCGAGAGCGAACAAGTTGGCTGCCAAACCGATGATGCCAAGAACGGCTACGGCAAGGAAGGTCGCCGGCCACCCGAATTGCTGGCCAATGAGCGTGCCAAACGGAACGCCGAGAATTGTCGCGACCGTTAACCCAGTAAACATAATAGATATTGCTTGTGCTTGTCTGTCTTTTGGGACAATCTCGGTTGCCACGGTTGCGGCAATTGCAAAGAATACCCCATGGGCGACTGCTGTTACAATTCGTGATAAGAGAAGTAGTGTGTACGTATCCGCTACGGAAGACAAAATATTTCCAAAAATAAACAGAGCGAGCAAACTTAATAAAAATCCTTTCTTTGGAAGTTTGCTTGTCATAGCTGTCACAATGGGAGTTCCAATCGCAATGGCGGCTGCATAACCGGAAACGAGTGTCCCAGCTTTGGTCACCGAAATGGATAAATCGGCTGCGACGGTTTGAAGCAATCCGACGATGACGAACTCCGTTGTTCCGATAGCAAAAGCACTAATCGCCAAGGAAAGGAGTGCTACCAAGCTTTTCGGTGTGAATGATTTCAAGTAGATAACCTCCTTATGGTCGTTCTAGTTGTGTGGTAATATGTTGACTGCATTGTTTGAGTTTCTTACTGATTGTTTTATCCAAATCTTTCGACAGACGGCTTGCCGGACCTGAAATGGCGACACTTGCTACTACACGTCCATGCTCATAAATCGGGACGGCAATGCAGCGAACACCTATTTCGGTTTCTTCATCATCGACCGCATACCCTTGCTCTTTGATAGCTTTCAAATGATAAAGAAAGAGCTGCCGGTCATCAAACGTGTGCACCGTGGACTTTTCATAGTGCAAGTGCTGTAAAAAACGCTGTTGTAGATCTGACTCCATAAATGCAAGAATCGCTTTTCCTAAGGCACTTCCATGGGCCGGGTCACGATCACCAATTTGTGAATGAATGCGCATCGAGTGTGTACCGTCTACAATTTGCGTCGTCACCACATCTGTTCCATCGATAAGGCCAATGTAGAGCGTTTCACCTAGCTCTTGGCTGAGCGTATAAAGTGAAGGAACGGAGACCCAATCCACTTTTGGATTATGAGGCTGCCTCGGACCTGAGAGTTTATTCGCTAAACGAAAGCCATTTTGTGTTTTTTGAATATAATCCATCGTTTCTAATGTAAATAACAGCCGAAAAGTACTCGTTTTATTCCAATGAAAATGTTCCATCACTTGCGTCAGAGACATTTCTCCTTTTTCTTGAAGGAGATCAAGGATTTGCAAACCTTTTTTCAACGTTGACATTTCATATTGACTCATGAGCCGTGCCTCCTTTGCACACTTTGAATCATAGTTGGTGGAAGAAAGAATTTCAAATAATGAAGAATTGTTTCTATATGTGAAACAGGTTGTAGAGGGGGAGATAAAAATTTTCAGTTTTATTCCGCATTATCGGGCAAGAAAACCGCCCCCTAATAGAAGTTTTTTTATTGGAAAGTTGACTATATTCGAGTTATTCCGACAAAAAATGACGCCATTTTATTGACTGATAAGCAATTAGTACTATAATTGATATATACATAATGAAAATCAATAGTCTCAAATAACTTTTTTATACACAATTATCTAATGGATGATTCTTTTAGAGGAGGACATAGGGATGGGTCTTGATGTAATTAATGAGCTAAAGGAGTTATTTCTAGACGAGTTTACAGCGAAACAACGCAAAATAATGTTCGTTCTTTTTGTTACCGCTTTAATTGTATTTTTGCCTCTTATGGATTTGATGATAAAAACGGTGTTATTTATATGGACCATGGTGAAATAAAAACAATTGGATGGTGGAATGGAGAAGGGGATTCAGTTGAAGAAAAAGAGCAAAAAAGAAAGAGAGATTAAAATTCGCGCGGCTTATTTAATAGATGAACAAAGAAAGGCTTTAGCACGACACGATAAAAAAAGAGAAGAACAGAAAGAACGTCAAGTAGATTTGTCTCATGTAAGATTATGATAAAGGAAGTGGAGAAAAAGGAATGATTTTGCTCCGCTTCTTTTTATGTTTTTTCATTTTTTTCTGAAATAGCTGACGAATAGAAGATAGTTGTAGGTCAATTCGCCACGTTTATTGTTTGAACTCATGCCGCGGCTTTTTCCAACTTAGACTGTACATATGTATCAATGGACATATCTTTCGCTACTCGAAATATGTCGAGGGAATAGGCGAGATACACTATTAACACGATTAATAGAAAACAGGATAATAGAGAAGTATGACATTCAACAATAGGGTGGGGGAAACGTTAATGAGTTTGAAAAACAAAGTATTATCTGTTTCGTTATCTAGTTTAATGGCATTTGGAGCAGTGACCGCAGTTGCAGTTCCAGTAGGAGCAGTGGGAAATGGGCCGAATCCTGGACATGGTTCCATTCAAACGTCAATATTGCATACGTATGAAAGCATGGTTGATTATCTTCAAAAGCAAGATGCAAAACAGAGCGCACTGGAACTTGAAGTCATTGGACAAACGGTAAAAGGGCGAGATATTTACATGGCGAAATACATATCGGATCCTACTAATCCAACAATTTTGTTTTTAACGCAGCAACACGGAAACGAACAGCTTACGACCGAAGGAGCACTAGAATTCATTAAACATTTAGGAACGAACAAAACGAAAGGCGTTTTAGAAAATGTTAACGTACTCGTCATTCCGATGCTGAATGCGGACGGTGCAATGGGGGATGTTGATTTTTCACTTGATGACTACTTAGCAGACGGCGATCGTCATTTAACACGATACAATGCAAACGAGGTAGACTTAAACCGGGAACATGATAAGTCTGTTAGCGATATGGAACCAGAAGCGAAAGCATTGCACGAAAATGTGTTGGCCAAATATGACATTGATTATATGATTGATTTACATCATCAAGGGGCGATGAGTGAAACAGAAGGTGAGCTTGTGTCTGGCTCCATCCTTTACCCGACAAGTGGTGAAGTGAAACAAGAAGTAGTAGAAGACTCCAAAAAACTCGGGGCTGTTGTATATGGTGCGCTTGAAAAGACAGGCTGGGGACATTTAGGGAAATACAATGGTGGCTCTAGTAAAAATATCGGACGAAACGGGATCGCCGTTCGTTATGACATTTCTACGCTTCTATTTGAAATGCGTGGGATGTCCGATCACTATATTGAGTCGTACGCACTAGGGCAAAAAAGCAACGGGTATTTAATTAAGCAAACCATTACGACCTTGGATGCAACGGTAAGAGCCATTGCGGATGGATCCATTGAATCCGCGGACACTAGCTTTTGGGACACGCTTCCTTTCCAAACAACAAGAACAGGGGAAGAAGACGATAACGAATAATTTTACTAAAAAGAAGACTTGTACACATTGCGGGTCTTCTTTTTAATAAAATAAGGAAGAATAGAATTTTTTAATACACCTCTTTAAAAATCAGAAAATTTATAATATTTAGTATTTACAAGTGCCCAGATTTCTTGTATGATAAAGATACACCATACATACACCACCAACAATCTCACCAATTATACGACGAAAGGGGAGATGTGGAGAAGCTCTAACAAAAGCAACAAAAGGACAAAGGGAAGGTGTGATGCCAATGATTTGAGTGAGGCGAAGGCAACTGAATGAGTTGCTGGGTATCCGAAATGCCATCATTAAAATACTCTCTTGCCATGGGGAGTTCCTCCTTATAATATAGATGTACGGAAAGGGTTAGCATTTATCATGAATGAAGAAATAATGTAAGCGGCTTTGTACTTCCTCTTGGAATAGACAAGGCCGCTTCTTGTCGTTTCCCATACATATCATTTAAAAGGAGTCGACCGCCCAAAACATTGATGGAGGGGAAAACATGACCGAAAATTTGATTGTAGGAATGCTATACATTATCTTGTCGATAGGTTTGTTAGCCATTGTATTAATCATGATAGGGGGTGTTTTTCCCTTCTGGTCATAAAACGGCGGTTTGTTTTGCTATATTATTTTTATAAAAAGACTCCCGAATAGTAATAATATACTATAAAATAATAGTAGTTAGTTCTAAAAACATCTTTTTGTGAGAAATTATACCTATGGGAGCGAAGAGGAATCACCTGTATATGGGCGCTTGGGTGGTTAAGAGCTGGAAGCGCAACCGACCATAAAACTAAATTGTGGGAGGATTTATTTTATGGCGATGTTTGGACTTATAAAAAAAGAACCACAAACATGGGAACAAAAAGCGAAACAATTGGATGTGGTGATGAACATCCAAGATGAAGGAATAGTCGAAAAAATAAACATGATTCGATTGAGTAAGGCGGATTTACAAATGGCCAAATGTATGCAACCGGTTGTAAAGGAGCATATTCACGTCCTTGTCGATGATTTTTATCAAACGATTACCGAAATACGTGAGTTAAAAGACATTATTGGCCAGCATTCTACTATTGATCGGCTGAGAGAGACGTTAAAAGTTCATTTAGTAGAGTTATTCGGTGGTGAGATTGACGAAGAGTTTTTAATTAAACGCCTTAAAATTGCCCAAGTTCATTACCGTATCGGTCTAAAGCCGGCCTGGTATATGGGCGCTTTTCAAAATGTTCAGCACTCTTTAATTCATATCATTGCTAGAGAAGTTAATACTAAAGAAGAAGCAGCTCGATTCACAACAGCTGTCACGAAAATATTAAACTTAGAACAACAAATTGTTCTCGAGGCATATGAACGGGAAAATGTAAAGAGGCGTGATGAACAATATGAGGCAGCCAAACAAGAAATAAAAAGAAAAATCGTAGATACAAGTCTTGAATTAACGTCTCTTGCAGAACAGTCAAAAGCAGCGGTCGAAACATTGATTGGTAACAGTGATGCGGTCAATCAAATGGTTATTGAAAGTAATGAAGATTCAACGCGAGCGCAAACTTTTGTCAAGGGAGGACAAAGTAAAATCGAGGAACTTGTCCAAAATATAAAAATCATTAGCAATAGCATAGAAAAGATGAATGCTTCTGTGAAAAAACTATCCGAATCTTCCTCACATATTACATCTGTCGTGAAAATAGTGCAAGGTATCGCTGATCAGACGAATTTACTTGCACTGAATTCAGCAATTGAAGCAGCAAGAGCTGGCGAGCACGGAAAAGGCTTTGCCGTCGTCTCAAGTGAAGTAAGGAAACTAGCGGAAGAAACGAAACAATCGGTCGGAAAAATACAAGAGCTTGTACAAGCATCCAATACATATACCGAGCATGTAAGAGAAACGTTAATAACGGTTAATGAGACTGTTCGAATGGGGAACGAAACATCTATTTATACAAGCGAGTCGTTCCAGCACATTTCGCAATCCATTCATCAAAATGTTCAAAAAATGAACCTTGTCAAAAATCAAATGGACGAATTGGTAGCGGCTATTAAGGAAATTGGCCATACGACTGCCGGTGTCACAGAATCTGCTGAACGCCTAACTGAAACAGCAGAACTAGCATAAGAAAAAGAGAGGTTGACTAAGAGCAGCCTCTCTTTTCATTTTAGGCAATCTCCTTCCGATAATAAACAGCAGACAACCGTTTTAAACCTTTTAGTTTTCCAAGTTGTTCGTCCAGCATCGCAAGTGCCTCAGTTTTGTGGCCTTGTTGAACGTGTTCTGTAACCTCAAGCCAAGTGACATAATCTTGATCTCGTATTTTCCCCTTATATTTCTCATAACTAGAGTTGTCCTGTTCTTCATAGGCAACGACCGCGCTGTAATACCATTTCACATCTTCATCTTTCATTTCTAGAAGCAGCGCTTTTACTTCTGCATATTGCTTTTTCTTGGTGAAAAGGAGAAGTTGGGCTGCTTGCTGCATACGCTTAGTACGGATGCGTTGAAGAGACGCTTCCGCTTTTTGGATGTCATCATTGAAAAAATGATAAAGAAATTGATAATGTGCCTGTTTCGACTTGCCGAGAAATTTCATAATGTTCTTTTCATCTTTTTCAAATAAAATTGGATAAAATGAAAGCCATAATGAAAGAATGAGAAATCCAATAAAAGTAACAATGATGATCGATTGAGAAACGTTCAGTATGCCCATAATAAGAGCGGTAATAAATAACGCAATGTATAGCCAAATCAACGAAATCCCTCCTCCATACTTTTGTGTCAGCATGCTAGTGATGAATGAGCCACATGAGACACCTTTTTCTTCATTTTCTTCTAATATTATACATGATGCGAGAAAATCCGTCGTTCTTTTCTTGAAAACAAAGTCATATCAACGGTTTTCTGAGGAATTTGCCGAACGATTATGTTTTTAGAAAAGTTTAGGGATGTATGCACCGGGAAAAAAATGGATAGAACGCAATAGTTCATCCACTCTTATCGTTTCACGAGGTGGATGTAGGCAGTTAAGAAGGAGGGGAGGGCTATTATGCTATACAAAGTGAAAGCATGGCTGAGATTAACACCGAAGGAGAGGTATTTGTTATTGTTTGCCATCGCCGCACTGCAAAAAGAAAAGCGCCAATAGAAAAAGTCCACCGAAATGGCGGACTTTTTCTTATATATATGCGTTTGCATTTTCAGCAGAATCTTTCTTTTGGTAGGTCATGATTAAATCTGTTATATAGGCACAGATTGCAATCGATAGAACAGTATAAGCAACTTGATGCCAGTTCAAGTAAATAAGTGAAATCGATACAACGATACCATCAAATAGGAAATATACTTTTCCAATTGAAAGACGGGATAGTTTACTAATAAGGATAGACAAAATGTCATCTCCACCCGTGGCACCGCCGTGGCGTAAAATCAATCCGAGACCGAATCCTACAAGAATACCGCCAATGACCGCTGCGATGAACAAGTTTTGTGACAAGTTCACTTCAAACGGAGAATAACGCTCCATTAATGCGTAGAAAACAGAGAAAGAAGTTGCGCCAATGATCGTTTTTATGACAAGCCGTTTTCCAAGTAATTTAAAACCGAGTAAAATTAACGGAATATCGAGCAGCAGCATCGTGATAGACGGGGAAATGTTAAAGAGTTGCTTCACTAATAAAGCAATGCCGATAAAGCCCCCTTCAGCCAAATGGTTTTGCACATGTATGTGATAAAAGGCTGCCGCCAATATAAATGAACCTAAAATAATGATACCTGTTTCTCGCCAACGAATCCATGTCATAGTTATTCCTCTTTCGTAGTTAGTTTTTTTGATCTTTTCCGTTTGGAAACTAACTACGCCATATACAGCAAAGAGCGAAAGCCCTTTTATGTGCAGTTAGTTTCATCAACTAACTACCACCCTATATATAGCAAAAGGAATAACGAGGTCGTTGTTCCAACATAATGTCGCCCACTTTCGTTTTTGTTGACTACAGTCGAATGAGCAACAAAAACGCTACGTATACGATGAATCTTGCCTGTGCCAGATGCTCCTTTGAGCAAGCATGGTATCAAAATCCTTTCAAGGAAATATATATATCTATTTTACCATATGAGCATGAAATAGAGGAAAGAATATGTTTTCTTTTCGAATGAATTCTTTTTTCATGCCCATTGTTAGCGATACATGTATTCAAATTTGCCAACATAAAAAAGAAGAAAACGCATCGCAAAGACAGTCTCGATCATAGCTTGAAAAATTTTTGTTTAAAAAGTTAGAATTTTTATTTTTTTATAGTTGACAAAAACAGTAGGATTAATCATTATTAGTAAATAAGAATAAAGTATATTAATCCAATCGGAATTATGGCGGGGTGAATTCATGTATTTAACGATAGATGGCATTGAAAAGAGCTTTGTCAATGAGCGAAAAGAGAGCGTCAAGGTACTCGATCATATAAGCCTGTCAGTAGAAAAGGGCAGCTTCGTCTCCATTGTTGGCCCATCAGGCTGTGGGAAATCGACCCTCTTATACTTAATTGCAGGACTTGATAAAGCAGATCAAGGCGAAATACGAGTCGCTGGTCAAAAGGTGACAAAGCCGGGTCCAGAACGGGTCGTCGTGTTTCAGGAAGCAGGTTTGTTTCCATGGTTAACAGTACTGGAAAACGTAACGTATGGACTTTTATTGAAAAAGATGCCGAAAGAAGAAGCGAAAGCAAAAGCACTCGATGTCTTAAAAATGGTTCATCTTAGCAAGTATGTAGACGCATATCCGCATCAGCTTTCAGGCGGAATGAAGCAAAGGGTATCAATCGCCCGAGCGCTCGTGATGGAACCGGATATTTTATTGATGGATGAACCGTTTTCTGCGCTTGATGAACAGACGAGAATGGTACTGCATAAAGAGTTGCTGGATATTTGGCGGAAAACGAAGGTGACGATTTTTTTCATTACGCACAATATTCGCGAGGCGGTTCTTTTATCAGAGCAAATTGTCGTGTTTGCGACTCGTCCAGGGAAAATTAAGCAAATCATTTCTGTTCCGTCGACGAAAGATGGCGTCATGCCGGACAGCGTTACCCTTAATACCGAGCAAAAAGTGCTGTCCATCTTACAGGAAGAAATTGAAAAAGTGCTGAAGGAGGAAATGGGGGATGACTACAGCTTTAAGACGGATCATCTTCATCGCAATCATAGCGGCGATATGGGAAGCCACATCTAAATTTTCAGGTCTCCCGTCATTTATGTTTCCAAGCTTAACTCAAGTGTTTGAAACATTGTTTAACGGTATCGTCAGCGGCCAAATAACAGGGGCCATTTTAAAAAGTCTCGGACGCATTGTGCTTGGATTTGCGATTGCGATTATTACAGGTCTTATTCTCGGATATTTCATTTGGCGTTATAAGCTGGTCGAGGATACACTCGGATTTATCGTCACCGCTTTGCAGTCTATTCCAAGTATTGTTTGGTTTCCACTCGCTATCATCTGGTTTGGGCTGAATGATTTGTCCATTTTATTCATCGTCACAATCGGGGCGACGTGGACCATGACCGTTAATGCCACAAGCGGGTTTAAAAATGTTCCGCAGCTCTATCAACGTGTCGCCAAAACATATGGTTCAAGCGGTTTTCACTTTATCCGTACCGTCATTTTACCTGCTTCCGTTCCACAAATTATTTCCGGATTGCGAATTGCCTGGGCTTTTTCCTGGCGTGCATTAATGGCCGGAGAATTGCTTGGTGGGGGCGGCGGACTTGGTCAGCTGCTGGAAATGGGAAGATCACTTGGACAAATGGACTTAGTGATTTCTGTCATGATCATCATCGCGGTTATTGGAACGATTGTTGATAATGTCGTGTTCTCCCGTTTAGAACGAAATGTTCAATTAAAATGGGGGATTAGCCAACGTTAAAAAATATAGTCATATAAAAGGAGAAACAAACATGGGGAAAAAATCATTAGTTGCGCTGCTCTTATCCGCTTTATTTATTGGAATTTTGAGCGGATGCGCCCAATCGTCAGGAACAGAAGGAGAATCATCGGGAGAAAAAACGGTCAAAATCGGCTATTTTCCTAACTTGACTCATATTGCGACAATCGTAGCGTTAGAAAAAGGTTATTTTACAGAGGAGTTTGGAGAAGAGGTAAAGCTTGAAACAAAGACGTTCACAAATGGCGGATTGTTTATGGAAGCAATGGCGACAAAAGCGATTGATGTTGGAACAGTCGGTCCTGGTCCTCTATTAAACTTTTACGTAAAAAATCCAGAGTACCACTTAATCTCAGGAGCGGTTAACGGCGGAGCTGTTCTCGTAGCAAGTGAAGCAGCCAACATTAGCGATTTGAAAGATTTAGACGGAAAAAAAGTAGCCATTCCAGTTATCGGAAGCACACAGGACGTTATGCTTCGTAAAGCGCTTCAAGACGTGAACTTAAAGCCAACGACCAATGGAGGCACCGTAGAACTTTATGCAGCAGCTCCGGCTGATACGACTTCACTATTCATTCAAAACTCGGTAGATGCAGCCGCAACGCAAGAGCCGTGGGGCTATGTATTGGAAACACAAGCAAAAGGAAAGCTTTTGCTGAACTGGGATGAGTTTGCTTGGGGGAAAGAATCTACGAACACCGTTGTAGCCGCAAGTAAGGCGTTTAAAGAACAAGAAGAATATGTCGCTGCGTATTTAAAGGCACATAAAAAAGCAGTAGACTTTATCCAAAGCAATCCAGAAGAAAGTCAAACGGTTGTGATGGAACACTTAAAAGAATTGACTGGAAAAGAATTGAACAAAGAAGAAGTATCAGCAGCATTATCACGTTTAGAAGTCACAACAGACGTGAACGAACAGGTTATTCAAGAAATGGCTGATATTAGCCAAGAAGCAGGTTATGTTCCGAGCAACAACATTGAAGGCATGATTCAGCTGCAGTATTTAGAAGGATTGAAATAATCATTTTCTAAATCGATCTATATAGTTCGTAGAAAGAAGGGCATAGGTTAAGAGACCTGTGTCCTTTTTTCTGTTATAAAAATAGGACATTAGATTTTCTACTTGGAAGAAAAGCGTTAATTTCTATACAACTACGCCTTATTGTAGTAATATTCTAATAGTCTATAAGTGAGAAAAATGATTGAGTGAACAATTAAATATAGGCAAACTATCTTAAAGGATAGGACGCAAAGCTACAGGGGCTAATGTCTCAATGACAACGCCAGCCAGCTGCTCTTTTGACAAAGATTCCTTTAAACTGCCTCTCATTAACGGACGAAGCAGTTTTTTTATGTTCAAACGTAACACCCGGTCATTGGATCGCAATACGTCCTGCGGGGTCTCACAATAAAAGGCAATAGTATAACGGGCGTTCATTGAAAAGTCGGCACCACTTAAAAGTATTTGGAGGTAATAAAAAGATGAAATTAACAATCAAGAAAAAGCTCATTAGCAGTTTCCTCCTCGTCACTCTTATTTTTAGTTTGGCATCTTTTTTTTCTTATAAAAATGCGAAAGAGATGAACGAGTCTTACGATTATTTATTAGGAACAGTGGCAGAGTTGCGGTCTATTGCAGAAGAAATTCATACGTATACAGCTTTGCAAATCGGTTACTACCGGGCCTATATGCTATATGAAGAGGAAGAATATCGAGACAAGCTCAATGAAGCGAACGCCGTAATTGATGCGTTAGTTGAAAAAGGAAACGAGATTGCTACATTACAAGAAACAAGAGATCGGCTGAATGCTATCGGCGGATTGAATGAAGAATTCCGAGAAACGACTAACCGCACTATAGATACAGCTGGAATCGATAAAGAACAATCGGTTGCTCAAGGGTTAAAAGAAATTGTCCCAATTAGCAAAGAACTGACAGAAAACACGGAGTCGATGAGCAGTTGGCTGAAAAACGATATTATGATTCCGCGAGTAGAGGAAACGAAAGAGCATTCTGCTGATGTGTTAACTCAAGTGATGATTTTAAGCATCATCGCTTCATTAATAGCGATAGCCAATGGATTCATTAGCTCACATTTAATTTCTACCCCCATTATTAAGTTGAATGAGGTAACGAAAAAAGTAGCAGCAGGTCAGTTAAATGTTGAAATGGTGCGTATTAAAGGGAAAGATGAGCTATATGATTTAAATGAATCATTCAAGCAAATGACGGAGCATTTACGTGAGATGATTGGAGGAATTGCGGCTAATTCCGATCAAGTGGCAGCTTCTGCGGAGCAATTAAATGCAAGTGCCGGCCAGTCCAACCGAGCAGCCGAAACTGTGGCCGCGGCGATTCAAGAAATTGCTGGAGGGGCAGAAGCGACGACATTAAGACTTGATGAAAACTCCAAATCTCTGAAAGAAGTGCTTGAAGGCATTGTCCAAATTTCTCAAAGCTCTGATCAAGTAGCCCGTCTATCGAACGAAACAACTGTTGAAGCGGAAGAAGGCGGACGATTTGTCGAGAAAAATTTAGAACAAATGCGATTTATCCATGAATCAGTCAGCCGTTCGAATGAAGTGATTTCCAATTTATCTGAGCGTTCGAAAGAAATCGGCTATATATTAGATGTCATTAGCAACATTGCCGCACAAACGAATTTATTGGCCTTAAATGCAGCGATTGAAGCGGCAAGAGCAGGCGAACATGGAAAAGGTTTTGCGGTTGTAGCGGATGAAGTCAGAAAACTGGCGGAGCAATCACAGCAGTCCGCTCAAAGCATCGCTGACTTAGTGAACATCGTGCAAAAAGATACAGAAGAGTCTGTTGCAATTATGAATGAAGTAATGGAAAATGCGAAGCAAGGTGTCGAAATATCAGAAGCAACATCTAATAAATTTGTTCAAATATTAGGCAGCACAAGAAAGATAGCACCACAAATCGAAGACGTAACGGCAACGGTTCAACAAATGTCAGCAAGCCTCCAAGTGGTGTCACAATCAGCGTCTGAAATCTCAGGATTAGCGGAGATGAATGCATCCAGTTCTGAAGAAGTCGCTGCATCGACAGAAGAGCAGTTAGCATCGATGGAAGAAATTGAAGCATCGGCTCAATCGCTTGCCACGATGGCAGAAGAATTAAAGGCCCTTGTGAACAAGTTTAAAATTTAATCCTATGCTTTTCTAAAAAAAGAGCTGTCCAATAAGTCCTAAATCCTTCATCAAATAGTTTTTTCTGTTCCATATGAAATGGATCGCGTATCAAAACCTGCAGTATTCACGAATTTTCGTCACGATCCATTTTGAGGGGAATGTCTGAAAAGAGGTTGTTTTTTTCTCTTTTCAGACATTCCCCTCATCTGTTTCATTGTGTATAGGCTCATGTTATAATTAAGAGCTTTAGAATGATTTCTAAATGAACGGATGCCGAAGAAAGCCTCCGCAGACTTAGAGAATATGGAGGTGTAACAAAATGAATAAACGATGGACAATCGGTAAAATTAAAGAGTTTGTTGAAAACAATTCAGACAGTAAGTTATTAACGACGGAATATCACGGTTTTTCTCAAAAATTACTTTTTAAATGTTCATGTGGAAGTAACTTTGAAAAAACGTTTAAGAAATTCAAAGATAATCACCAGCGTAAATGTGACGTATGTCAGCCGCCAAAAGCATCCCGCTAATCGCACAGCCAAAAACGAAACGACCATTTCTCTACAATAGAGGTTGGCGTTTCGTTTTTTTGGTAATCCCGCTTTTATATAGGTTCACCTTACTCATTCCGCACATCTTCATTCAAGCGAGAAGCATTACCATCATTGATGCAAACAACTTTCTAAATCGATTTATATAGAAGGGGGTCTATCATGGAAGATTCATTCGGTTATAGAACTCTTCTTTTAGGGCACCCTATTAAAAATAAAAGGAGGTTTTCTTTATGTATCGAGGCGCATCATTTTGGTCAGGTGTTGTATCGGGAGGAATTTCCCAACTAGAGGATACCCAATCTTATATGAAAAGGGAATTGACGACGTCTGATTATAGTGTACATACGACACGTAATGTAACAGGGGCCATTGGCATCATGGCAGGTATGGAGTATGGCGCGGTATTAGGAAGTGCCGTTCTTCCTGGGCTTGGCACAATTGTCGGTTCTTTCCTTGGCTTCATGGTCGGCAATCGTGTCGGAAGCTATGCAGGATATCAAGTTGGCAATATCGTCTTTAAGCAAGCTCCGTTATTACTGACAGGGCATGGCGGTACACAGCTAAAGCTGGCGGCTAAAAGTGAGCACTAAGTTTCCAACCGTATGGTCCTACCGTAATATTGAAAGTTGGGCCAGAGCCTTTCTTCATGGATGAACCAGCTCCATTAGTGAAGCTGGTTTTCGATTTCATTCAGTTTATTTCGAACGGTCTCGTCATTTAAGACGTTGTAGGGAGCCATTGCTTCCGGTGTTGGGGTATCTTGAGAGGGAATGACATCATCGAATATGTTTCGGAAGGTATGTTCCGCTTTTTTACTCGCTCCCTTAACTTTTTCCACTCCTTCTTCAAATCCGGCTCTAAGCGATTGAGCTTCGTCTGAAAGAAGCATATGCTCTTTTTCAATCCGTGCTTCTTCCATAAAAGAACCGAGTTGCAAACGCATGCCTGAAGTCATTCCTTTCATTTGATCTCCAAGCGCTAAGGCTGCTCCTGCTCCTTTGACCAGCAATTTTTTTGTCCCGCGTCGAGCTTCAGGTGATAGCGCGAGAATGAGTGTAGCAGATGTAATCGCAAGCCCCACTGGATTGCTGAGGGAAAATATTTTTTTTAACATGTATCCAAAACCTCCTTGATATGTACATTCATTTTTACCTAATCTTGCTTATTTTATCCTTCAAAAAAGAACTCACTTTGAATAAAATACCGTTTTCTCGTTCAAAATAGCTCCTATACCCAATAAACACATTTATGGAAGACATGACCGAAAGGGGGAGGGAAATGGAGACAGTTGTAGTCAAAGAGAGATTTTCCCACATCATTCCGGGAAGGATTCGGCTTGAGCTGTATGGATTAAAAGGAAATCCGGAAACGGCCCGCAAGTTTGAACAAATTTTTTCAACAATTGAAGGCGTGACAGTCGTGTCAGCCAATGCGAATACCGGAAATATTTTATTAATGTACAATGAAGAACAAATCCAACCGGACGTTCTGTGTTTGTATATTCAAAAATTTGAAGAAGTGTTATGGAAGAAAACGTTAGGCACTTCCATTGATACAACTTCCCGTGAAGCTGAAGAACATGCTGAGGCAAAAAAACAAGTCGAAGTTGTAGAAGAAGCCTATGCAGAAGCGGCGGCCGCATCGGAAGCTTTTTCTCCATCATTCAACCCTGCTTTCCTGAAGGCGATGCCGGCTAATGCTAGGCAAAAAGAGCAGGTTCCTTTCGGACTAGCTCTCGCTGTCGGTGGTCTTGGCGTACTTAGTATGAAACAATTATTCAGGGGGAGATCGGCATTAGCACGCCATCCGCTCCCTTTTTTCATTAGCGGTTTTTTAGCGATTGGTACTGGATATCCAATGCTGAGAAGGGGACTGAAGCGGCTTGGAGAGCAGGGGAAATTGAACATGGATTTATTGTTTGGTGCCGCCGCTTTAAGTTTAGCTCTCATACGTGAAAATGTCGTCGTCTTAGCAGGAATCAGCATTTTACAATATTTAAATTGGAAACGGCGGCAAAGCGGTGCCGCTTCACTGCTCGACCAAGATTATGTATCGCCAGAACTTGAAAAATATTGCAAGCGAACGACAGCATGGGGGGTAGCAGCAGCGGGAACAAGTTTTTTGCTAACGAGAAACCCCTTATCGCCGTTAGCGGTTTTACTAGCGGCTAATCCACGTGCTGTTCTGACGTCGACTGAATATACGTGGAAGCAAGCCGATTATGTAGCGAAAGAAAATCATCAATTCCTGCCAGAAAACGGCTCGATGTATCAACTATCTCGACTAAAGGGAATGGTTTTTTCACATGCGTCATCTATGTTGGAAAACGGCGAATTAAAAGAAGAATGCGTGTCTTTTTTTCAAAAAATCCGCCCGGGAACGAAGCTTGCCTTTTTGCATCAGGAACAAGAAGACATCGGGCAACTTCGTAAACATTTGCGCACAACGTATCACCTTGAAGTAACAGAACTTGATGAGGATTTCCCAAAATCAAGAGAAGAAGTGTTGTTCGTCACAGACAGTAGCGACCCTTCACATGTTCAAAACATCGTCTCTTATTACCCGTCTGTTTCGATTTCACAGCTAAAAGAGCTGACAAAAAGCTATGTCATTGCTGGAGAACTAGAGCGGATGGTGAAAAGGAATGTCAAAGTGTCTTCCGTTTGGAATGTTGCGGGGACGATTATTTCTATTCCATTATTCATTAGTGCGCCCATTGTTAATTTAGTATCGGACGCATTAACACTCAAATTTTTATCAAAGTCTAAAACATGGACTGAACAAAAGCTGAAGCCGGCAAAAGAAGCAAGCAACGCTGGTCAACATGACAGTCTTCCGTGGCATGCGTTAAATGTCAACGACGTAACGGAGGTACTACATACAGACTCGGCACTCGGACTCGGCGACCATCAGCTTTCTTCTTTATATGAAACATACGGAAAAAATGCATTAAAGCAAAAGGAAAAGCCTCATTGGCTGAAAAGCTACCTTGGTCAGTTTAAGGAATTTCCGACGATTATTTTAGGCACAACCGCGATGTTAAGTTTAGCAACCGGTCATTTGTTTGATGGCTTGGCGATGTCGGCTATTCTTCTTGCAAATGCAGCGATCAGCACGTTGCAAGAGCGGAAAGCGGAACAAGCAGTTGAAACGATGACACAGTTTATTCCACCTCATTGTGTTGTCATTCGCAACGGTGAAAAAGTAGATATTTCAGCTGAACAATTATTGCCAGGAGATCTCGTAGAATTGGAAGCGGGCGACCGCGTACCAGCTGATTTGCGCATCATTCAAGGCTGGAATTTAGAAGTCAATGAATCGGCGCTTACCGGTGAATCTTTGCCGATTCCAAAAAATGCGGACGCTTCTGATGAAACAACCGCTTTGTCCGAACGAGCGAATATGTTGTATATGGGCACACATGTAACAAGAGGAAAGGTCCGGGCTGTGGTCGTTCAAACAGGAAATGCGACAGAGATGGGCCATCTTCTCAGTTTGTTGTCGGAAGAGACTGATCACCAAACACCGTTGCAAAAACAAATTGCGTCCATCAGTAAAAAATTTATGATGGGAGCATTAGCCGCAGGAGCGGTCGTTTTTGCCGCTGGGTTAATTCGCGGCATACCACTCTCGCAAATGGTGACCTCATCGCTTGCATTAACGGCTTCGGCCATTCCAGAGGGACTTCCTGTGACGATTACCGTTGCACTAACAGCTGGTATCTTCCGCATGGCGAAACAAAAAGCGTTAGTGCGAAAAATTTCGTCGCTTGAAACGCTAGGACGAGTAACGGTCATCTGTTCTGATAAAACCGGAACGTTAACGAAAAATGAAATGACCGTTCAAAAAATTGCTACGATCAATAAAGAATTTACTGTCACCGGCAATGGCTATCATCCAGAAGGAAATATTGCCGATCAAGACGGCAACGAAGCAACATCGCCAGATTTGGAGCATTTGTTACGAATCGGTTTATTATGCAGCAACACCACATTGGAACAAACAGACGGACGGTGGACCATTAAAGGCGATCCAACTGAAGGAGCGCTTGTTACAGCTGCCGCAAAACGACAAATGACCATGGACAACCATGCTCATTGGACAAGAATGCATGAAATTCCGTTTGACTCCAATACAGGCATGATGACTGTCGTTTGTCGGGAAAGCGAAGAAGATAAAAATTGCTTCGTTTTAACGAAAGGTTCCGTTGAAAAAGTATTAAATCATTGCAGTCATTACCAGAAAAACGGGAAAAAATATAAGCTGAATGCTGAGATTCGCCAAAGCATTATTGAGCAAAACGAACATTATGCCGAGCAATCATTACGAGTATTAGCATTCGCTTACCGCCCGATTGACGATTATCAGTCCTGCACGGATCAGCATGAATCTGATTTAATTTACGTCGGAATGGCTGGTATGATTGATCCGCCGAAGGAAGATGTCGCGGCAAGCATTCATGAAGCAAAGCAGCTTGGGATTAAACCCATTATGATTACAGGCGATCATCCAGTCACGGCATTGGCAATTGCCAAAAGCATCGGTTTAAGTGAAGAGGCGGACCTTGTTATTACAGGAACAGAACTTGATGCCTTAAATGATGCTGAACTTGAACAAAAAATAAAACATGCGAGTATTTTTGCCCGCGTAACACCAGAACATAAGCTGCGCATTGTCTCGATTTTGCAAAAGCAAGGAGAGATTGTGGCCATGACAGGTGATGGAGTCAACGATTCACCTGCCATTAAACGCGCGGATGTCGGAATTGCGATGGGCCAAACGGGAACACAAGTAACAAAAGAAACAGCGGACATCGTTTTAAAAGAAGATCATTTCGGTTCTATCGTCGAAGGAGTGAAAGAAGGGCGCACCATCATTAGCAATATTCGGAAAGCACTTGGCTGTTTGCTTAGCGGAAACTTGGCGGAAATTATCGTCACAAGCACGGCTGTTATTGCCGGACTGCCGCTTCCCATTGTGCCAATTCAAATTCTTGTCATGAATTTACTGACAGATGCACTCCCGTCCATGGTACTGGCGATGAATCCAGGAAATAAAACAAAAGTAACGAAACGCCAGGAAATCGCGGATAAAGGCTTGTACACACAAGTCATCTCACGCGGGGCCATTCTCGGCCTCGGCTCTCTTGGCTTGTTCGCTGTCACGTTAGCGTCCGGTGCATCGTTGCTCACAGCTCAAACGACCGTATTTGCATCGCTCGTTGCAGGTCAGCTTATTCAAACGTTCTCATGGCGTCAAAATGAGTCGGATGAAACGATACGTGATTGGACGAAAGACCGCTTCCTTATTGGGGCATTAGGGGCATCATGGCTGGCGCTGTTGAGCACCATTTATATTCCGCCGTTAACAGGTATCTTTAAAACAACTGCGTTGCCACTTTACAGTTGGGGCCCAATTCTTGCCGTAGCCGCAAGCTCGGCTGTTGTCGTGAAGGCAGTGGTGAAAGTATTAGAAAACCGAACGAGAAGACATGAAGCGCTTCCGGGAACCTATTTGACTGCTGCCTAGTATTGGAAAAAAGGGATTGGCTATACTAATGCCAAATGGGGGATTCGCCGAGTGTTACAAGTGAACCCCTCCCATACCCTTTTTCGCTTCATGAAAAACCGAGCATAGGAGGATTATTATGATTGAACGAGGATTACAAAGAGTCATTGTCGGCTCCGCAATCATCATTGCCTCAACCGCACTTTTACCGATTGCCAAACAGACACTTCAGCCCGTTGTACGGGGACTGTCAAGAAATATGAGATACTTAATTGTTTCAACAAAAGAAGGCATTGAAGACATCGTAGCGGAAGTAAAATTCGAGCGAATGAAAAAGCAGATGGATAACGATATGCTTATTGAGTATGACGGAGAAATTGAAGAAGTAAAAGAAGCCGTAAGCTACCATTAAGCCATGGAAATTACGTTTCGGCAGGAGGTAAGTGTTGTGAGTGAACAACAGCAAAACGAAGTCATTAGTCATTTAAAACAAGCGCTGTCCCATTTGGATACGGCGTTAAATGTCACCGTCCAGTCTTTAAGAAGCAATCCAGCCTCTAAAAAGATGGTCGGGACCATTTGGGAAGAATTTCTCGGCACATTTTTCAACCGGGTTCGTTCCAAAGGAAAAGAAAACAATGTCAATCTTCTCGGATTGATTTCTTTTCCGAAATTGAGAAAATTTTAATGAACTGTGAGGGCTGTCGGTGACATGGCGGATGTTTAGCACCAACAGTCCATCATAGTTTTGTTCGGTTCTTTTGGCGTTTCGCTCCTCGTATGTATCCATTTTCGTCCTTCACGCCCCGGTTTTGACTTTTCTCCATACACCATAATCTCAACATCGGCTTGGCAGAAGAAAGGAATTCGATTTTTTAACGAAGATTCCATTCAACATGACGGTTTTTTAGACAGATTGAATAGGAGGAAATCAAGTCATTTCGGAAGTATCCTAATTTTTGAGGGTTTTTCCCTATGTCATTCCATGTTATGCTTGAAAGCAGGAGAACTTTATAGGGGGAAACAATGATAGTGGATAAAAAGCTTTCTTGTTCAAACGCAGATTTGGAGACGATCGCGCCCATTTTGGAAGAGCATGGGGGAAGCCATGTTGCCCATTTGATTTTTTTGAAAGATAAGAAAATTTACATCGCAGCAGAAGGGCAAGTGGTCATTTCCTATCAAAAAATTGGAAAGAAATTTGTCGTGCTCGGAGATCCAATCGGAAAAAGAGATGAATTTGCAAACGCTATAAAAGAATTCGAAATGTTTAGTGCATCATCTGGGCATATTCCGGTTTATTATCAAATTAGTGCTAATTTTTTGTCCCATTATCATGATATGGGGTATCGTTTTTTCAAGCTTGGAGAAGAAGCAATTGTCAATTTGGCTAATTTTACACTCGAAGGAAAAAAAGGTGCTCGCTTACGAACGAGACGAAATAAATTTGTGAAACAAGGTTATCAATTTAACGTATTACAGCCGCCTTATTCAGAAGAGTTGCTTCATGAATTGAAGGAAGTGTCTGATTCATGGCTGTGCAACCGAAAAGAGAAAGGCTTTTCTGTGAGCTTTTTTAATGAACAATACGTCTCGCGGTTTCCAGTATCGATTCTTCAAAATCCAACAGGGGAGATTATTGCCTTTGCTACATTAGCAAGCGATCGTACGGACGACGAACAGCTGCTGACGATTGACTTAATGAGGCATACAGCAGACCGTCCGCATGGCACAATGGATATGCTGTTTATCTCCATTTTATTTTGGGCAAAAGAAAACGGATATGACCGCTGTAGTCTTGGCATGGCCCCGCTTGCGAATGTCGGTGTTCATCCTTCTTCCTTTTTCTATGAAAAGGTGGCTCGCTTCGTTTTCCGTCATGGTGACGCGTTCTATAAATTTCGGGGACTACATGAATACAAAGGAAAGTTTGCGGATGAATGGGAGCCGAAATATTTAGCTTATAAAAAATCGATGCTTTCGGTTGTCGCCTTCCAACTATTCTTACTTGTACACCGTCATCAATTTAACCTTGATTCTGTATCGCCAAGGTTGCCGCTCAAAAAAAGAAAAGCAGGTTGAGACATGTCGAGTGGCAACGTACAGATCCACCTATTGTTAGGCGTTATATGAATCAACTCCTTCATGAGCTTTGTTGGAGGTCATGTTCAGTTCGTATTATTTCAAACTGCCGCCATGTACGGTTGCATGAAAGGCAGTCTGAAAGAACGGCATGCTTTCACAAAGCTTTTGTTGTATAATAACGAAGATAACACATACTGCCGAACGAACAACTGCGGCAAACTCAGCCCATATGATGAAACAGAAAATGAGCTGCATACATAAAGAATCGTTTGAGGTGAGGAAATGGCAACGATTAAAGAGATTGCGGCTTTGGCTAAAGTTTCGGTTGCGACAGTATCAAGGGTGTTAAATAATGATCAAACCCTTTCCGTAACGGACGAAACACGCCAGCGGATTTATGCAATTGCCAACAAACTGCAATATGTACCACCGCGTACAAGAAATGCAAAAAAGCAAGGGGATAAACTGAAAGAAACGAAAATCGGGCTGCTTTTATGGTGTTCCAAAGAATACGAAAGCGATGACCCGTACTATTTATCCATCCGTCAAGGAATTGAAAAGCAATGTTTGGAATTAGGCACGGATATTACAAAAGTCGTTAGAATGAATGTCGATGCTGATGATGTAGACTTTCAAGATGTTGACGGATTAATTGTTGTCGGAAAGATTGATGCAGGTGAAATTCAATATTTAAACGTTAAAAACGACCGAGTTGTGTTTGTTAATACATCACCGGACATTCAGCAATATGATTCAGTCATCTTTCAGCTAGAGCAGTCGGCGGAGATGGTGCTCGACTATTTATTTGAACTCGGGCATCAACATATCGGTTATCTCGGCGGCCGCGAGTTTTTAGAGAAATTCAAAGTTCAACGGAGTGAAGAGCTGCCTGAAAAACGGAAAGAGACGTTCAAACGAGTCATGAAAGAGCGGGGCCTTTATAATCCTGAGCACGTTTGGGTCGATGATTGGACGATTATGAGCGGCTATGAATTGATGAAAAAAGCGTTGCAAAAAGGGAATCTTCCAAGTGCTTTTTTTGCTGCAAACGACCGCATTGCCATCGGAGCAATTCGCGCCCTTCATGAACAAGGATGGAAAGTTCCGCAAGATGTCGCCATCGTCGGATTTGATGACATCGAAATTTCCGCATTTGTCACACCGCCTTTAACAACGATGAAAGTGTATACGGAACAAATGGGAAAAACGGCGGTTAATTTGCTGATGGATCGCTTAAATGGGCGAGAGATTCCGATGCAGGTGGTCCTGCCAACAAAACTTATTATTCGGGAAAGTTGCGGCGGTAAGATGAAAAATAGGTAGAAGAAGGGAATCGGCATCAAGACCATAGGCTGGAGAACGGTTCCCCGCTTCATCCCAATCGTTTACAATGAAATTAGAAAATATTTTCTTAAAACAATTGACCGAGAAACCGTTTTCATATATACTAAATTCAAATCAAGTTAACCGTTTAACTGGAGGAGACATGAAGCAAAAAGTCACCATTCGCGATGTCGCCAAATATGCAGGAGTATCAGCAGCTACTGTCTCTTATGTGATCAACGGCGTCAATAAAGTGTCTGTTGAAACGAAGGAGCGGGTACTGGAAGCTATTAAAGAGCTGAATTACCACCCTGATTTTACGGCGATTAGCTTATCTAAACGAAAGTCGAGCATGCTTGGTGTGATGATTCCTTTAGTGGACGATTCACTTGCCCCTGTTTTTAAGGGAAATCATTATTATAGCGAATTGATTAGCGGCATTGAATATGTGTCACGCAAACGAGGGTACGATTTTCTTATTTCCGGTATCGGAAAGCCAGAAGATTGTAAAAACTGGATTACAAAGCGTAATTTAGATGGAATTCTCTTTTTAAACTCATTTCCGCAAACGATTTTCGACGAAATGAAAGCGTTATCCATTCCAATTGCCTTAATTGACACGTATGAAGCGTATGCCGATTTATATCACAACGTTCGCATCGATGATGAACAAGGGGGCTATTTAGCCGCCAAACATTTAATCGAACTAGGTCATACATCTCTTAGCTTTATTGCTCCTGCTCTCGGAGGCTCCATTGATGGCAATCGTTTACGTGGATTTAAGCGAGCAATGCAAGAAGCCAATCTATCATTAGATGCAGCACAAATGATTGAAGCAAACGAAAGTTCCTTTGAAAAAGGATATGAAATTGGGCTTCATATCGCTCAGTCTGTTAAAACGACAGGGATATTTGTAAGCTCGGATATTTTAGCATTGGGCATGATTAAAGCATTGAAAGAGTGTGGGATTGAGGTACCACATGATTGTTCAGTCATTGGATTTGATGATTTGATCATTAGTACGTACGCCTCTCCAAGCTTAACGACGATTAGGCAGGACGTCTTCCATAAAGGGGCCATTGCGGCACAAACACTCATTGATGCCATTGAAGGCCATATTCAAACAATGGAAACCATTACACTTCCTGTAGAATTAGTTGTGCGAGACTCAACAAAAGAAATGAATCAAAAGGTATAAACGATATCTTTTGGTTCATCCTATCACTGGAGTATGATATTTGGTAAGTTAACCGGTTAACTCTAATGGGTTAACCGGTTCAAAAATAATAGATAACTAGAATAGGTGTTACATATTAAGAAAAGGACAGGTGTTGAACATGTTAAAAGTAACAGTATGGAATGAAAATCGCCACGAGCAAAAAAATCCGGTTGTCCGAGATATTTATCCAGAAGGTATTCACGGTGCCATCGCAAGTTTTTTACAGGAAGAAGGCTTCGATGTGAAAACGGCAACCCTTGATGAGCCGGAGCATGGATTAACAGATGATGTGTTAAACAACACCGATGTTCTCATTTGGTGGGGACATCTTGCACACGGAGAAGTAAAAGACGACATCGTTCAAAAAGTACAGCAACGCGTGTTAGATGGAATGGGTCTGATTGTTCTTCACTCTGGTCACTTCTCCAAAATCTTCAAAACATTAATGGGAACAAGCTGCGATTTAAAATGGCGTGAAGCCGATGAAAAAGAGCGTCTTTGGGTTGTCGCACCAAGTCATCCAATTGTAGAAGGCATCGGTGAATACATCGAGCTTGAAAAAGAGGAAATGTATGGTGAGCATTTTGATATCCCAGCACCGGACGAGCTTATTTTCACAAGCTGGTTTGAAGGCGGAGAAGTGTTCCGAAGCGGCTGCACATATCAGCGTGGAAACGGGAAAGTGTTTTACTTCAGACCAGGTCATGAAACATACCCGACTTATCACCATAAAGACATTCAACGCGTGATCATTAACAGCGTGAAATGGGCACAGCCGGTTGACCGGAAACGTCCAGTGTACGGCAACGCAAAGCCGCTCGAAACGATTTCAGCGAAGTAGTAGATCCACGTCACTCATGTAACATTATGTTACATGAGTGACGCATAAGCTGCCGGCAAGCGCCCTTGCGGGTTCTTGCCAGCAGCCTATGTGAACTTTTGAGGGCTCATTTAAGAGGTCTGAAAAACTTAGTATGAACACCTTTCATCAAATGAAACGATGTCAAAGTATTGAGTGAAAGATATAAATGAACAGTGACTATAAGGGGGAAATGAAAATGAAAAAAGTACGAGTAGGCGTTATCGGGTGTGGAAGTATTGCTCAGCACCGTCATTTACCAGAGTATGCAATGAATGAGCATGTAGAATTGACAGCTGTTTGCGATTCGAATGAAGCTCGCGCAAATGAAGTAGGGGAAAAATACGGGGTAAAAGCATATACAAGCTATGAAGAGCTTGTCCAAAGCGGTGAAGTGGATGCGGTAAGCGTATGTACACCAAACTATTTACATGCACCTATTTCAATTGCAGCGCTTCATGCAGGCGTTCACGTTTTATGTGAAAAACCGATGGCGACATCAAAAGAAGAAGCAGAGGCAATGATTGCAGCGGCAGAAGAAAGCGGCAAAAAGCTGATGATTGCCCATAATCAGCGCTTCGTAAAATCCCATCAAAAGGCGCGCCAGCTAATCGAAAGTGGCGAAGTCGGCAAAATTTACAGCTTCCGCACAGCATTTGGTCACGGCGGACCAGAAGGCTGGAGCGTGGACGGAAAGGAAAGCTGGTTCTTCAAAAAAGAGGAAGCTTTCATCGGAGCAATGGGTGATTTAGGTGTTCATAAAACCGATCTTCTCCGTTATGTGCTCGGTGAAGAAATGGTGGAAGTCGGTGCGTTTGTTGAAACAAGCGCAAAAGATTTTGGCAATGTTGATGATAACGCTGTATGTGTACTGAAAACCGAAAGCGGGATTATCGGTACATTAGCCGCAAGCTGGGCTTACAATGGAGTCGAAGACAATTCAACGGTTATTTACGGTGAGAAAGCGATTCTTCGTTTAGAGGATGATCCGAACTATTCATTAGTTGTTCAATATGCTAACGGAGAAGTCGTGAAATATGAGCTTGGCAAAATTCAGTCAAACGATGAAGGCGGCCAGAAAAACTCTCATGTCGTGGAACAATTCATCGATTGCATCGTAAACGACAAGGAGCCTTTAGTAAACGGTGCAGAAGGAATGAAATCATTAAATGTCATTTTAGCGGCACTTGAATCAAACGAAACGAAACAAATTACACGAGTGTAAAAGGGGTGTCATCATGAGTAAGCTTCGAATAGGCATCATCGGGGTGGGCGGCATTGCCACAGGTCGCCACATCCCTGCTTTTCAACAATTGCACGATATATGTACAATCACCGCCGTGAGTGATGTTCACGCAGAGCGAGCGAAGGAAGTTGCTGATACATACGGCATTCCACATGCATTTGAGCACTATGCTGATTTATTTGCTGAAGTCGATGCTGTTTGTATTTGTACACCGAATAAATTTCATGCAGAAATTACGATTGCGGCGATGGAAGCAGGCGTTCATGTTTTATGTGAAAAGCCGATGGCTCTTTCCGCAGCGGAATGTGAAGCGATGATCGCAGCTTCAGAAAAAGCGGAGAAGGTGCTGGCAATTGCTTATCACTACCGTTTTATGAAAGAAGTGCAGGCAGCAAAGCAAATGATGACTGAAGTCGGGGAGCCCCTTGTCGTGCGAGTAAAAGCGATGCGCCGCCGAAAAGTGCCGGGCTGGGGCGTTTTTACAAACAAGGAACTGCAAGGTGGCGGAAGCTTAATCGATTATGGATGCCATCTTTTAGACACGGCGCTTTGGCTTATGGGCAATCCGAATCACGTATCAGTTAATGGCCGTACGTACAACGCACTAAGCAAAACACCGAATCAAGTGAACCAATGGGGTTCATTTAATCATGAAACGTTTAATGTAGACGACCATGTAACAGCATATATCACGTTTGAAGGTGGTGCGTCGTTACTGCTTGAAACGTCATGGGCAGCAAATGTGAAAGACGATGAAGAGCATGTGAGTATTTCTGGCACAGAAGGCGGCATTAGCGTATTTCCATTTGAATTATATACAACAAAGAACGGGATGCTGCTGAATACAGAAGCGGGCTGGATTCAAGGCGAAGACAATCCTGGCTTGCCACAGGCAAAAAACTTCGTCGAAGCATGCCTCGGAACAGCTGAACTCGTCGTCAAACCGCAAGAAGCTCTGCAAGTATCGCAAATCATTGATCAAATTTATGAGTCTACTAGCTACTAGCTACTAGCCACTAGCTGCTAGCCACTAGCCACTAGCCACTAGCTAATACCTAATACCTAATAGCTGATAGCTAACAGCTACTAGCTAATACAACGAGGGGAGAGTTTTACATGAAATTAGGCGTATTTACTGTATTGTTTGCAGATAAATCTTTTGACGAAATGTTGGATAAAGTTCAGGCGGCAGGTCTTCATGCTGTGGAAATTGGAACAGGATGCTATCCTGGAAACAAGCATTGTGACTTAGATGCATTATTGGAAAACGAAGGATTGCGCAAAGAGTATCTTCAAAAGTTAGAGGATCGCAACTTAATTATTAGCGCTTTCAGTTGCCACGGAAACCCAATTTCACCAGAAGCGGCGTTTGCGAAAGAGTCGCATGAGACGTTAATGAAAACAATTGAACTAGCTTCATTAATGAACGTACCGGTTGTGAACTGTTTCTCTGGAACAGCGGGCGACCATGAAGGAGCGAAATATCCGAACTGGCCTGTGACGCCATGGCCGAATGAGTATGGCGATGTGCTAACATGGCAATGGGAACAAAAACTGATTCCTTATTGGAAAGAAGTTGGCCAATTTGCCCAAGAGAAAAACGTAAAAATCGGTCTCGAACTTCACGGCGGTTTCCTCGTTCATACGCCGTACACGCTGTTAAAATTGCGTGAAGAAACATGTGAGGCGATTGGAGCGAATTTAGATCCGAGTCATTTATGGTGGCAAGGAATCGACCCAGTTGGGGCTATTAAAATTTTAGCGAAAGCTAATGCAATCCACCATTTCCACGCCAAAGACACGTACATTGATCAAGATAATGTGAATATGTACGGGTTAACGGACATGCAGCCGTACGGCGAGGTGCAAACGAGAGCGTGGACATTCCGTTCGGTTGGCTGCGGTCATAGCTTGCAGGAATGGTCAGATATGATGAGTGCCCTGCGCACATATGGCTATGATTATGTCGTCAGCATTGAGCATGAAGACCCAATCATGTCAATTGACGAAGGCTTTAAGCGTGCGGTCACAAATTTGAAGTCTGTCTTAATTGAAGAAACGCCGTCACAAATGTGGTGGGTTTAAGCAACAACGTGTAAAAGAGGAGGGGGGAGGAAACCTCCTTTTTTTGCTTCATTTTAACGAAACCGGTAAAGGGGAGAAGATTTAATGGGGATTCCGATTGCAGTTCAAATGTACACATTACGAAATGAGAGCGAACAAGATTTTATCGGCACACTCCAAAACGTGGCTTCATTGGGGTATCAAGGAGTTGAATTTGCCGGATATGGGAATTTGTCTCCTGCAGATGTAAAGAAGGTGCTGGATGACCTTGGATTACAAGCAGCTTCAAGTCATATCTCACTCGACAGGCTGGAACAAGACTTACACGCTGTCATCAATGAGCAGCATACCATAGGAAGCCGGCATATTGTTTGCCCGTATTTGCTTCCGGAAAAACGAACAGAATCGGACTACTTTCAATTAATCCGTTTATTGAACGAAGCCGGCGAAGCATGCCAGAAAGAAGGCATCACCTTAAGTTATCATAACCATGATTTTGAATTACTCCGTCTTTCTAATGGGAAAACAGCGCTTGAAACCATTTTAGATGAGACGAATCCAGAATGGGTGAAGGCAGAGTTTGATGTATACTGGCTAACACGTGCAGGTGAAGATCCTGTCACATGGCTAGAACGCTATAAAAGAAGAACCCCGTTAGTCCATTTGAAAGATATGACGACAGACGGATCGCAGTTTTTTGCTGAGCTTGGAACAGGTGGTGTCGATCTTCAAGCCGTCCTCAAACAAGGGGAGGCGTCCAATGTTCAATGGTGGATCGTGGAGCAGGATGAATGCAAACGCCCACCGTTCGAGAGCATCGATATCAGCTTAACGTACTTGAAAAAAGCGCTCCATCACTCATAGACAATAAAGCGCACGGAACCTTTAATACTAGATTCAGTGCGCTTTATTTGATGTTCAAACTTTATTTTTGAAGCAACAGTTCAATTTGCCCGCGAATTTCTCCATTCACGTTTTGCTCCGTATGAACGTTCACATACGTTTTCCCGCACTCCATCAGTTTAATCAAGTCTTCAACACTTTTAACCCCGACATTATTTTTTACAATGTCGGCATCTGTAATGATGCCTTGAACAACACCTTTTCGCGTAGTAATACCGTTTTGTTCTGCTAATGTAGCGGCATCTGCTCCAAATAAGAATGCAAGAATGGGGCCGTTTTCATCTTCTTTGCCAAAATGAATGTGTGCTTGAACAAAGTTTCGAATGTCATTTACTTGTAAGAAAAACTTGAGCTTCGTTCCCCGTTTATTCGTGACGAATTTGGCCACTCCAAATGCGTCTGTTCGAACGGGAGGCACCTCATTTCGCCCTTTTAAACGAGCAAAAAAGAATTGTGACATTTTCTTCCCTCCTGCCATTATCATAATTTTCCTGCCAGTATGAGCAGTAAAACCTTTAACCATAAAGGCTTTATATATTTTATTCGAAAGAAATAAAAAGGGTTGGACACGTATCACGGTACAGCTAATATTCTCTTTTCAACTTTTGAACATTTTTCAGGCATAACACATAGGCTGTTAAAGACGTTTTATTGTCACGGAGCAAGAGGAGGGAGAGAAATTGGCAGGAAAACAGAAGGTGGAAGCCACCATCCATCATCTTATTGACTTATTTCGTCAATACCAAAGCGTGGATGGGGCATGGCGATATTGTTTGGAGAGCGGTCCTACGGCGGATGCTTATGCAATTGTGCTGCTAAGGACACTTGAAATGGAAGAAGAGGCACTCATTCAAAAACTAGCGGAGCCGGTCTTGCTACTCAAGCGGAGAACGGAGCTTGGAAATTATTTCACGATGATAATGGAAATTTAAATGCAACCGTCGAGGCGTATTACGCTCTTTTATATTCTCGTTATCTTTCAAAAGAACATCCGAAGATGGAAAAAGCAAAGCAGTTCATTTTACAGCATGGCGGAGCGCAAAACGTGACCGGTTTATTAACAGAGGCGCTTCTCGTGTTAACAGGGCAGCTTCCTTGGCCTAAAAAAAATGTCATTCCAATTGATGTAATGCTCCTTCCTACGTGGTTTCCCGTTAATTTATTCGACTTGTCAGGTCATGCCCGCGTACATCTCGTTCCGTTAATGATTGCTGCGCATCAACATTTTTCACTGAAACATGAACACACACCAGACCTTTCCGACTTGTTTTTGTCAAAGAAAGAACGAAAGCCGTCATTTTCGCCGCTTTCCATCGTTATTCAATCATGGAAGGTACTAGCGAAAACCGTTCCATTTCTTTCTCGCCGCTTGCAAAAAAAAGCAGTCAGAAAAGCTGAGTTGTTCATGCTCAAACGACTTGAACCGGACGGCACGCTGCTCACATATTCCACGTCTACGATGCTAATGATTTTCGCTCTCTTATCTCTCGGGTACACGAAAGAGTCGCCTGTTGTAGCAAAAGCGATCGAAGGGATCAAAACATTGCTGTGCAAACGAGACGGGCATGTTCACTTGCAAGTGGCAACATCAACCGTTTGGGATACAGCGTTAATTAGCTATGCGCTTCAAGAAGCAAGCGTACCAGCAACAGATGCCACTGTGCAAAAGACCGTTCATTATTTAGTCTCCCGCCAGCAAAATAAAAAAACGGATTGGCGTATCCATAACCCCGAAGGAGAACCAGGCGGATGGGGATTTTCTGATGTGAACACAAAATATCCTGATTTAGATTGTACGGCGATGGCGCTAAGGGCGCTAAGTAAAGCCGCAAACAATCAGCGATCATCTGAGCAAGCATGGAACCGCGGGTTAGACTGGTTGTTGTCAATGCAAAATGACGACGGAGGATGGCCGGCGTTCGAAAAAAACACGGATAAAAAAATGATGACCTTCATTTCGTTTGAAGGGGCTGCTGATTTTGTCATTGATCCGTCCACGCCCGACCTCACAGGAAGAGTGCTGCAATTTCTCGGAACAGATGCTGCGTTGAAAGAAGACCATCCAGCTGTCAAAAAAGCGGTCAAATGGCTGAAAAGACAACAGAAGGGGGATGGGTCATGGTTTGGGAGATGGGGCATTTCCTTTATTCATGGCACTAGCGCTGCCGTTCTAGGGCTGTTGGCAGCAGGTGTACCGAAGAATGATCCGGCGATAAAAAAGGCACAAAACTGGATGCGGGGGATTCAAAATAAGGATGGTGGATGGGGCGAGTCGGCGATGAGTGATGTAAAGAAAGAATACATTCCACTTGGAGCGAGTACACCTTCGCAAGCTGCTTGGGCACTCGAGATGCTCATTGCACTGGAAGAAAAACCGACAACTGAACTAACGCGCGGAATAGAATACGTTATCCAATCACTCCAAAAAGAGGAGTGGACGAACACGTACCCGACAGGCGGAGGACTTCCCGGCAACGCGTATTTCTACTATCCTAGCTTAAACGATGCATGGGGACTGCTTGTCCTGGCAGCATACAAACATAAGTTTCTCTCGTAATATACAGAAGGCCGCTATCATTTCTCATGAAAGCGGCCTTCGTCTGTTAGCTGTAAATTTCTTTAATGCCGGCTAACCGGATGGAAAAGATTTTTTCTTTATCATCTTTTACTGATAGCGTTTGATCGTTTAAATTAAGGTTACATACACGCCCTGTACATGTTTGGAGCGATCCGTTTTGATAATAGTTAATAGTAATCGGAAGTGTTGAACGCAATGCTTTTAAAATCATGTTGAAATCTCCTTTCGTCACAATAATGTGTATAAAATCGTCTATTTACGGACTTGTTAGTCTAGTAGCATTCATGATTTACTTCTTTTTCTTGTGTTATCTTCATTATACACAAAAATTAGAAAGCGTTTACATTTAATTTTGAACAATTCGTGAAAGTTTGAACAAAACCATGATCTAGGGGTACATTTTTCTGTAGCTCACATTAATGGGCAGGTAGAAAAGTTGGAGGAATCGGAGAAATTTAAGTGGAGGAGAAAGCGCTATCTAGCAACGGTTCACCTTTTAACGTAAAAGTTAGATCAGTCAACGAACCATCGGTAGGAGAGGAAGGAAAGTCTCTACCGATGGAAGTTCCTTTTATTTCGGCTGAAGCGCTCGGGCAAATTCCTCGAGTGAAGTCGAATATGTGACGTAAATACGCGGCAGCACATATCGCTCATTTTTTATACCCATTGGTACATACGCTCCTGGTGTTGTCGTCACGGCAAACTGATAATACTTTTTTGCTTCGGCAACCGCCCGATCATTAAAATTTCCGTACGGATAAGCGAAAGCGATGACGGGTCTTCCGGTAATGGTTTCAATTTTTTCTTTTGATTGTTTCAGCTCATACGGAAAATCTGCCTTTTTCGTTAAATCAGGATGAGTGGCTGTATGTGACTGAATGGAGAAAAAACCAGAATCCGCCAAGCTTTTTAATGTTGTTTTCGATAGCCGCCCAGGCCCTCCGATAAAATCAGAAATGACAAATAAGGTGGCGGTGGGCTGAAACGTGTCACCCTTCAGTTTTTGGAACACTTGAAACGCATTAAGAGTGTTTTCATAGCCGTCATCAATTGTAATGAATACAGGTTTTTGTACGTTATCAATGTCCTCCCATCGTTCAAATGTTAGCGGGGTATAGCCGTTTTCTTTTAAATAGCGTATTTGTCGTTCAAAACTTTCAGGGGTGACGTACAACTCTTTAGAACCGCTCCCTGTAAATTCATCAATCGAATGGTAAACCAAAATGGGCACATGCCCGTCTGCATTTCCGTGCAATGGAAATAAGAGCAAGAGCCCGATCATACACACCCATGTGAACCGCTTCATCTTGTTCCGCCTTTCATCACTTTTTTGTTCCTATTGTTCCGGAACGTAGTTTTTTTATGCTCCGTTCAAACTTAACAGACCTTTCCAAAAATAAGAATAAATTGTGTCAAAAATAACAAACCTCCTTCATTTTTGATGGAGATGTGATAAAAGTCACATCGTCTTATGAAACATCATGATAATTTATGAGAAGTATGGGAGACATCATTCATCAGGTAATCAGATGTAATGGATGAAACCATGAAAATGTATCCGCACACAATGCGGGATGTGAGAAAGGAGAGGAATGCTTTGAAAAAGCAAATGCTGCTTGATAACAGCAAACGATGGATAACGGCCGTCTTAACGATGCTTTTGCTAGCAGGATGTGATGACCGCTATTTCATTTTGAAGCCGCAAGGACCAGTGGCGCAAAAAGAATATGACCTTATTATTTTTTCCATTATTTTATGTGCCATTGTCGTCATCCCTGTCCTCGGTCTTCTCGTCTATATTGTGTTCCGTTATCGGGATAAACCGGGGAATACAGCACCATACACACCAGATTGGGATGATAGTAAAACACTTGAAGTGATTTGGTGGGGGATTCCAATTGTTATTATTGGCATTCTCGGATTCTTCACGGCCAAAACGACATATGAGCTCGTGGAACCGCCTAACCAAGATGTGAAGCCCATTACGATTCAAGTGACGTCACTCGATTGGAAATGGCTGTTCCAATATCCGGAACAAAAAATTGCAACCGTCAACTATGTGGAAATTCCGGAAGATATGCCGGTTCAATTTGTTTTAACGTCAGATGCCCCGATGAATTCCTTTTGGGTACCGCAGCTTGGCGGCCAAGTGTACACAATGCCAGGGATGGCGATGCCGCTTTGGCTTCAAGCAGATCATCCGGGTGAATACTTCGGGTCAGGAGCGAACTTTACAGGAGAAGGGTTTGCGCATATGAATTTTAAAGTCATTGCGAAGCCGCAGGAAGAGTTCGATCAATGGGTGGCAAGCGTTAAAGAAGAAGCGCCGCCGTTAACAGAAATGGGCTATGCCGAATTAGCGAAACCAGGCGTGACGGAACAACTATCTTTCTCTTCTATTCCACCGCTTTTATTTTACGACACTGTCATGAAAAACGGCGGGGAATATATGGAACATAACGCGAAAACGGCGCTAGAGGCGCTTTGCGGTCTGCGGTACGGACCGGATTTTGACAGTAAATAAACGGAAATGAACGAAAGGAGGAGTCCTCTTTGCTTAATCAATTGAAAGAGTTTGCATCGGAATTTTTTGTAACGGGGGAACCGCTCATTTACGGAGCGGATGTCGCGATTGTATTAACGACCATCGGGATTATTTTTGTGTTAACGTACTTTAAAAAATGGAAATGGCTGTGGCGCGAGTGGCTCACAACGGTTGACCATAAAAAAATTGGGATTATGTATATGCTTTCTTCACTGCTGATGCTGTTCCGCGGCGGGGTCGATGCCCTGTTAATGAGGATTCAGCTTGCATTTCCACAATGGGAGTTTTTAGATTCCCACCATTACAATGAAATTTTCACAACACATGGCACGATTATGATTTTATTCATGGCAATGCCGCTTATGTTCGCCTTTTTTAACATCGTCGTTCCGCTTCAAATCGGAGCGCGTGACGTTGCCTATCCGTTTTTAAATGCGGTCAGTTTTTGGCTGTTTTTCTTCGGGGCCATGTTGTTTAACTTATCATTTGTCATCGGCGGTTCGCCGGCAGCGGGCTGGCTTAGTTATCCGCCGCTTTCTGGTATGGAGTTCAGCCCAGGACCTGGTCAGGACTTCTACATTTGGGGCATTCAAATTTCCGGGATTGGAAGTTTAGCTTCAGGGATTAACTTTATCGTCACGATTTTAAAAATGCGTGCACCAGGCATGAAACTGATGGATATGCCATTATTCACTTGGTCTGTATTGGCAAGCTGTATCATTATTATTTTCGCATTCCCAGTCTTAACCGTCACGCTTGCGCTTTTATTCGTAGACCGCTTCTTTGATGGTCATTTATTTACGATGACTGGCGGCGGAAATCCGATGATGTACATCAACTTAATTTGGATGTGGGGACATCCAGAAGTATACATCGTTGTGCTGCCTGCATTCGGTATTTTCTCTGAAATAGTGGCTACGTTCTCGAAAAAACGAATTTTCGGCTATAAATCGATGGTTTTTTCCATGATGATTATTAGCGTGCTCTCTTATTTCACTTGGGTGCATCACTTTTTTACGATGGGAGCAGGTGCCAACGTTAACGTATTCTTTGCGATTACGACAATGGCCATCGGGATTCCAACAGGGGTAAAAGTATTTAATTGGCTGTTTACGATGTTCCGCGGCCGCATTCAAATGACGCAGCCGATGCTATGGACGATTGCCTTCGTTCCGTGCTTCCTCGTCGGTGGTGCAACAGGGGTGATGCTCGCCGTCGCACCAGCAGATTATCAATACCATAACAGCTATTTCTTAATTGCACATTTCCACCAAGTGTTAATCGGCGGAGTGGTGTTCGGCTTCTTCGCAGGTCTTTATTATTGGTGGCCGAAAATGTTTGGCTTCAAATTGAATGATCGCCTCGGAAAATGGGCGTTTTGGACATGGAACATTGGGTTTTATGTATGCTTCATGCCGCAATATGCGTTAGGGTTCATGGGCATGACTCGCCGTATTTACATTTATGATTTTGATATGGGCTGGGGGCCGCTAAACGTGATTTCTACGGTCGGTGCGTTTTTCATGGGCATTGGCTTCCTATTCCAAGTTGCACAAATTCTTCACGGTATTAAATACGGGGAGCGTGACATAACAGGTGACCCGTGGAATGGTCGTACGTTAGAATGGTCCATCCCGTCACCACCGCCGCTCTACAACTTTGCGGTTGTGCCGGAAGGAAAAGGGCAAGATGCATGGTGGACGATGAAAGAGCATGGCGTTCAGAAACAACCCGACCTTCAGCCCATTCATATGCCGAAAAACTCCGGCATTCCATTTATTATGTCCGTCTTTTGGTTCATCGCGGGTTTCGGTTTAACCTTCCATTGGGTATGGATGGCGATTTTCGGACTGATCGGAGTAGGAGGGTGCTTACTTGCACGTTCATTCCAATATGATTCAGATTACTATATACCAGTTGACGAGATTAAAAGAACAGAAGCTTCGTTAGGGAGGGTCGTATAATGGCGCATGCTGCAGTACATCATGACGAGCATCATCATGAAGATCATGAATCAATGAAAGTGCTTGGTTTTTGGTTATTTCTTGTTACAGACTGTATTTTATTCGGGGCGCTGTTTGCGACATATGCGGTCCTTTGGGATCATACAGCAGGCGGTCCGACCGGCAAGGAATTGTTTGAGATTCCTGGATTCGTCGCTGAAACGCTCATTTTATTGACAAGCAGCTTTACAAGTGGTTTAGCTGTGCTTGCGATGCAAAAAGGGAAGACGAAAAGTTTAATAGGGTGGCTTATTGTAACCGCTCTGTTAGGCTTGGCGTTCATCGGTTTAGAAATCAATGAATTTCGCGTGATGGTCCATGAAGGAGCGACCATTTCAACAAGTGCGTTTTTGACGGCCTTTTATACACTTGTCAGCACGCACGGCATTCACGTATCGATCGGCTTAGTTTGGATGACAGCCATTATTGTTCAACTTAAACGCCGCGGCATTACGGATGTGACCAAGCGCAAAGTTACCATCATCAGCTTGTATTGGCACTTCCTGGATGTTGTCTGGATTTTCCTGTATACTGCTGTGTATTTGATGGGGGTGATGTAATATGTCGCATCAAGAACATCACGGCTCGCTCAAAGCGTATGTCACCGGCTTCATTTTTTCGATTGTCTTGACGATTATCCCACTTATTATGGTTGTGAATGGTACATTCAGCAGAGGACCGCTGACGACCATCATTATGGGAATGGCTGTCCTTCAGTTTTTCGTCCAGCTGTTTTTCTTCATGCATATAAAAGACGGAGAAAAGCCGCGTTATAACGTCATGGCATTAGTGCTTGGAGTGATTTTCGTGATTACCATCGTTGCCGGTTCACTGTGGATTATGACATTCAACTCGCAAGTACAATAACATTCGCATAAAAAAAGGAACGCGAGGGATGAACTGCGTTCCTTTTTTCTATCAATTTAAATTAATGAGCAACGAGGCTGAACAACCCTTTAATGTGTGACAAATAACGAACGTTACTTGCTTCTTTCATTAACGTTGCTGGTAAGCCTTTAAGCGGTGTTTCGTTTGCGCCGATTGTTGCAACAGCATCTTTACGGCCTAAGCTTGCAAGTGTACCAGAGTTCACTGGTGCAAACTTTTCAAACGTTTTATCTTGTAAGTATGCGAATACGTTGTAGCCAACAAGTTCACCCATTTGCCATGCGTTTTGCGCAGTCGGTGCGTATGGACGGCCGCCTTCTTCAGGGAATGCCACCGCACTGTCACCAACGACAAATACGTCATGATGGGAAGTTGATTGAAGGTATTCATTAACTGTTGCACGACCGCGGTCTACAGCAAGACCAGATTGACCAACGAGCGGGTTCCCTTGAACGCCGCCTGTCCAAACGAATGTGTTCGCAACGATTTTTTGACCGTCTTTTAAGTCAATTTCATTGCCGCTTACATTGGTGACAGGAAGGCCTGTTAAAAATTGAACGCCGCGTTTTTCTAAGCTTGCTGTGGCACGCTCAATTAAATGGTCTGGCAGCACTGGAAGAATTTTCGGACCTGCTTCAACAAGCATGATTTTCAACTCTTTCGGATCGACGCCGTATTGTTTCGCCACTTTTGGCATGTTGTCGACAATCTCACCAACTAATTCTACGCCAGTTAAGCCGCCGCCGCCGATGAGAATTGTTGCATCTGCTTCATTTTTCGTTTTCGCATATTCACGAATGCGAGCTTCAATATGATTGTAAATTTTGTTTGCATCATTTACAGATTTTAATACCATGCTGTGCTCTTCAAGTCCTGGAATACCGAAGTAAGCGGTTGTGCTTCCTAAACCGACAACAAGAGCATCATATGTTAAAGTAGAGCCGTCCGCCAGTTTCACTTCTTTGCTGTCTACAGAGAAAGACTCCACTTTTGCGATTTTAAGGTCAATATCTTTTCCTTTGAAAAGCTTTTCTAATGATAAAGAAACAGCACCTTCAGCCGTCGTTCCACCCGCAAGACGGTGTAACTCTGTGATGATTTGGTGTGTCGGGTATTGGTTGATAACCGTAATTTTTGCGTCTGTTTTCGTTAAGTATTTACGAGCCGTTAAAGCGGTTAAAAGTCCGCCGTAACCTGCACCTAAGATGACAATATGTTTTGACATAGTTTATTCCCCCGTCTTTTACTAAGTTGACTAGAACCTTATAAATCTAGTTATTTATTGCGAGCGCTAATTTCAAGGTAAGCGTTTACGAAACGGAAAAGTTTTTGTGTTTGCGGGTCTTTTAGCATTTTTAATAAACCGAAAAGACCGATTACTTCATTGCTTTCCTCTGCGCGATCTTTCGCTTCAATCGCGGTTGCTGCAATTTGTTTCACTGTGTCTGCTACTGGTTCAGCGATCTCTTTAATGGCGCTGACTGTGTCATTTTTCAAGACTTCATCCGTAGCCACTGATTGAGCAAAGTCATATGACTTCGTTAGAACGGTTGCCAGTTCTGTCAATTTTGGAAGCTGTTCAACAAGAGTCGTTAAAGATTCTTGTACTTCAGGCTTTAGTAACTGATCAAGAATATCCAATTGTTCTTGACGAACAGATAATGTAACCGATTCTTGTTCAGGTTTTGTTTGAGTCAATGTTTCAGGCATTTTGCATTCTCCTCTTCGATAGTATTGCTCCTTAATATACAGGACATATGAATCCTCTTTCTCTATGATAACTCTCTCCCTATACAAATCTCAAGAGTATTCGTGAAATATTACACAAGATGTCACTTTTTAGCCAAGCATTGCGAAAATCAGATGTTGATATTCAGTCAGAATTAAGGAATGGGGGCGCTGCGTTTCAAAGAAAAATTGGCTCGCCATCGTTTAGAAGCAGCCAAACTCGTCGATAATGGCAGTAAATGTAAAAGTAATGTCGGAGGGTATGGAGCGGATGTTCTTTTTCAAAAGGAAACGAAAAACAGCAAGGCATGTCGAGAATACCCAAGAAACTAATGGAAAGTCAAACGAACCGTTACACAAGCATTTACCTGAAAGTATCCAAAAAATTAAAACACAATTAGGCTACAGTGAAGATATTATTTCGAAAGAAGTGACGTTCGGACTAGACAAGCTCGTCCTTTTTTATACAGACGGACTTTCGGATACACAAGCCATTCAAGAATTCATCATGGAGCCGCTTATGCTTCATGAGAAAAAAACAGAATGGGAAAAAAAGCTCGCGGCAGGTGAGCAGCCTCTTCATATTTTAAAAGAACATATTCTTTCTACAAGCGATACGCAAGTGGTGAACGGCTATGAGGAGTTGTTTCCCGCCCTGTTGTCTGGTCATACCATTTTGTTAGTGGAGGGCTGTTCAAGCGGCTTGTCTATCTCTTTGCGGAAATGGGAAGATCGCGGGGTAACAGAGCCGGCGGCTGAAACGGTCATTCGCGGTCCGCGAGAAGGGTTTTCCGAAAATTTACGAACAAATACGGCCCTCATTCGTCGGAAAATTAAAGACGAGCATCTTTGGATTGAAAGCAAAAAAATTGGGAAACGAACGAAAACGAATGTATCCATTGTATACATAAAAGGGATTGCCAACGATAAAATCGTCCAAGAAGTGCATACACGGCTTGACCGAATCGACATTGACGGCATTTTAGAAAGCGGAAATATTGAAGAGCTCATTCAAGATGAGCCATATTCACCATGGCCGACCGTCTACAATACAGAACGGCCTGATGTCGTGGCCGCATCTCTTTTAGAAGGGCGCATTGCGATTGTAGTGGACGGAACACCATTTGTTCTTGTCGTTCCCGTCTTGTTTGTTCAATATTTCCAAGCTGCAGAAGATTATTATCATCGTTCTGATTTTGGGCTTCTTCGTGCGTTGCGTTTTCTTGCGTTTTTTATCGCTTTATTGGCGCCTTCGCTATATATTGCGATTACGACCTATCATCAAGAAATGCTTCCAACACCGCTGCTCATCAGCTTAGCGGCTCAGCGGGAAGGAACCCCGTTTCCAGCTTTTGTCGAAGCTCTTATGATGGAAGTTATTTTTGAAATCTTAAGAGAAGCTGGAGTTCGTATGCCGCGGGCAGTCGGACAGGCCATTTCGATTGTCGGTGCGCTCGTAATCGGTCAAGCGGCAGTAGAGGCAGGAATTGTCTCAGCTGCGATGGTTATCGTCGTGGCGATTACAGCGATTTCTAATTTCGTCCTGCCTTCATTCAATATTGCCATTACTGTCCGTTTTTTACGCTTTCTGTTAATGGGGCTTGCGGCTGCTTTTGGTTTGTTCGGCATCCTTGTCGGCATCATTGCCATGCTTCTTCATTTATGTAGTCTTCGTTCATTTGGTGTGCCTTACATGAGTCCATTCGCACCGTTTCATCTATCTGAACAAAAAGATGGGATTTTGCGACTGCCGATTTGGAAAGGTTCGCTGCGACCTCACTATTTGACAAAAGGAGATTCGGTGAAGGCGAACAATAAACCGCCTTCCAAACCGAACAAGCAAAAGTAGACGAGAGGAGGCGGAGGTAGAGACGTGAAGCAAAAAGCTCTCATTATCGTTGTCATTTTTTTGCTAGTGACGACGGGCTGTTGGAACCGCCGAGAATTAAATACACTCGCCATCGCTGTTGGAATGGGCATTGATAAAGAAGGGGATGAATATGTCGTGTCTTTTCAAGTCGTCAATCCTGGCGAAGTGGCATCAAATATGGTAGGAGGAAAGGCTTTGTCAACCGTCATGTTTAAGGAAAAAGGCGATACCCTCTTTGAAGCGATCCGCAGAGTGACAACTCTTTCACCACGGAAAATTTATGTCGCCCACCTTCGAATGGTCATTATCGGTGAAAAAGTGGCAGAAGAAGGCATTGGCGAAGTATTAGATTTATTGTCAAGAGGACATGAAACCCGAACCGACTTTTATTTAGCCGTTGCTTCCAATGCGAAAGCAGAAGAGGTGTTGAAAGTAGTACTCCCGCTTGAGAAAATCCCTTCCAATAAGCTATTTTCATCGCTTGAAGTATCGGAACAAACGTGGGCACCAACGATTGCTGTCACATTGGATGAGATGATTGCCAGTTTGATTCAAGAAGGGAAAAATCCAGTGTTGACCGGGGTGAAAGTGCTTGGGAAACAGGAAGAAGGAGAAGAACGAACGAACTTAGGGCGAATTGATCCGGATACAAGACTGCAATATGAAGGCATTGCGGTTTTTAAAAAAGATCGGCTCGTCGGCTGGATGAATGAAACGGAAAGTAAAGGCTATATTGACATTATCGATAAGCTGGAAAGCACCATTGTGGAAGTGCCTTGCTCTGATAAGGGGAAAATTGGCATTGAGATTTTGAGGGCAAAATCAGACATGAAGGGGAACGTCGAAAAGGACGAAGCGAAGATGGAAGTCACTATCAAGGCTGTAGGAACAGTAGGGGAGGTTCAGTGTACAAATCTAGATTTAATGAAACCGGGTGCATTGAAAGAATTGGAAAAACAGGCGGAACAAGTGCTAAAAGAAAACAGCGAGGCCGCCGTTAAACGTGCGAAGGAGCTTCAAACCGATATTTTTGGGTTCGGACAAGCGATAAACCGGAAAGACCCAGATTATTGGAAAAAAGTAAAAAAGGAATGGAATGACATCTTTGTTGACCTTCCAGTCGGCATTGATGTGACGGTAGAAATCGAAGGCATTGGTACAGTAAAAAATTCAGTGTTGGAAGGAATGGAAGAATAACGTGGTAGCGGCTCTCATCATCTTGTTCGTTGCGGTACTCATCGCGTTCCTGGAACTGCCTGCGTTGCTAAAAAAAAAGCAGAGGCGAGACATTGCCGCCTTTTTGACCTTGCTTGTAATCGGAAGCGCACTAAGTATCGCAAAAGCATTGCATGTTTCGATTCCAACACCACTTGAAGCAATGTCTGTCATGTTCGAGCCGTTCGGAAGCTGGCTGTTTCGGTTATTAGAATAGAAAGATACGATATGAAGAGGTGGAAAAAGATGGAGGGCGGTAAAATTTCAGCAAGTCAGCTCATGATTTTAACAACGTTGTTTACAGTCGGCAGTGCTGTCTTAATTGTGACATCGGGTCTTGCCGAACTCGCTAAACAAGATGCGTGGCTGGCAGCTCTCATCGGCAACGGAATCGGTGTGCTTCTTATTTTTTTATACATAGCAATTGCGAAACGATTGCCCAACCGCAATTTAGTCGAGATGATGGAGACGGTTTTTGGAAAATGGCTTGGAAAAGCGCTCAGTCTATTTTTTCTCGTCACATTATTTTTCGGCGGTCCCGCAACGGTCGTTTATTATTTAGGCGATTTTATGCGAACACAAATTTTAAATGATACGCCCATTGAAGCAATCCATCTTCTTTTTAGTTTAATTGTGATTATGGGAATGCGGTTCGGATTGGAAACCATTGCCCGCACAGCAGAACTGTTATTTCCATGGTTTCTTCTCTTTTTTATCATTCTCTCTTGTTTAAGCATCCCAGATGTTGATGTTAAAAATTTACAACCTGTATTATCAAATGGAGTAAAGCCGATTATAACAGCAACCCTCATGTTTATTAGTGTCACGTTTTTACCAGATTTTATTTTAATAATGCTTGCGCCCGCCTATGTTCATAATGCTAAACAGGCAGGAAAAGCGTTGTTGCTCGGCGCTTTGCTTGGTGGTCTTGTACTATTTACGACGATTATCTTGAGCCTCCTTGTGCTTGGACCAGATTTGACAGCACGAAATTTATATCCAACTTACGTACTTGCTAAAAAAATTAACATCGGTCACTTTTTGCAAAGAATCGAAGCGGTCATTGCCATCGTTTGGTTTATCTCGCTTTATTTCCGATTGGTCATCTATATGTATGCATTGATGATTGGCATCAGTCAAATTTTTAACTTGCGCGAAATTCGACCACTTGCTTTGCCACTTGGTCTTATTTTAATCATTTCATCCCTCATCGTTTATCCGACATTTGACTACAGTCAAACATGGGATAGAGATACATGGGTTCCATACACGATGACGTTTGGCATTCTTTTACCGCTCGCCCTCCTCGTGGGAAGTTATATCCGAAAAGAGCTCCCGCCAAAAGATTCACCACCTTCGTAAAAATCTCGCCTTCCTTGTAACGAGAAACACTTTGAAGCCGATAATACGTAAGAAAGATGATTGTTGAAAGAGGAGAAGAGAATATTATGAAGCTTAGAGAACTAATTGCCCAAATTAATAAAAGTGTCGAAGAACTGGATTTTGCTACGGCAAGACGATACATTGAAGAAAATTTATCTTTGTTAGTTGAACATAAACATGTTTTAAAAGGAAATGCGCGTGAATTATTTGAATTCCTTTCCGAACGGTTGAACGCCAATTATGAACCGCTTACTCGTCAGGAACTGGCGACCATCAGTGCCGTCAATTCTTATGCCATGAAGTTTGACATTAGGGACATTAAATTGATTTTGAAAGAGCATGCACCCTTGTTTTTGAGAGAGGATGTTATCGGTTATTTAAATGTGGATGCAAAAGTCATCTTAGAAGGGTTAGGGGCTATTCCGAAAGAGGGAGCATAAATAATTTAACTCTTCATTATAGTTAGAATTTTATGCTATAATAAGTCAATTCTTTTAAAGGGGGATGGGGCATGGATATGAACATATGGGCTTTCCGACTGTCGCTCGTATCTTTTTTGCTATTCTATGCCTTTTCCACATCAGTTTCACTGAAAAGCATGGCTATGCAAGTCAGCGGGTTTCATCCATTTTGGCCGCTGTTGTTTTTAACATTATGCGTGTTCATTATGGGAACGGCTGGATTTAAAGAAATTAATAATAAATGGGCGGTGTTAAGGAGCATTACAACCGTTGCAGGGAGCGGCTTTTTGCTGGTCGTGTTAGCTTTTATTCTTTTGATCGGCAATATAGGAGAATAAAGGACAATTATCAGAAGAAAGAAAAACAGCGGATTCACTAGTGAATCCGCTGTTTTTCGAGTACGGGCCATCAGCCGTTTAAATCACGAGGCGAGAAAAAACCTGGAAGTAAATCTTTAATGGTCGTTTCGAGTACATCACCTTTTAAGTTAGCTAAAATCACCGTTGTATCTTCGTCACAAAACTCCGCCATGACTTGACGACATGCGCCGCATGGAGAGATCGGACCGTCTGTATCTCCGACAACGGCAATAGCTTTTACCGCTTTTTCACCATTTGCCACAGCTGTAAACAAAGCGGTTCTTTCCGCGCAGTTTGTTAATCCGTATGAAGCATTTTCAATGTTGCATCCACGGTAAATCGTATCACTTGTTGTTAAGACAGCAGCGCCGACTTGAAATGTGGAATAAGGAGCATAAGCTTGTTTGCGAGCCTCAATGGCTTCATTAATTAACGTTTGATAGGTCACGTCATTCACTCCGTTCGTAAAGGTTATCCATACAATGACATTCAAAGCTTGCACACTATGTTAGATGGTCGATGTAGCCGTATACAAAGTGTACTATAAGCGTTCATCTAGAATCAATATCCGCCATTTGGTTTGATAACGGTTACATAAAATGACATCAAAATCAGGGGAAAAGTGAAACCACTCGCTCTCCATTCGACTTAAAGATGTCTGACCTCCGACAATTACACTATACTTCGAAAACAATAAAGTTTCAACTAAAAATGTACAGGCTGGAAATCTTTTTAGTATTTATCCGAAAAAAACCTTATATGCTTGGAAAAAACACATTTTCAATTTGAAAACAAGCAAATGTTAAAAAAGGGGTTGGTATTTTTTGTGGTATAATTAATGCGTTCACTATCATAAAGAGAGGGGCAAAAAGCAACATGAAAAATTTATTCAGCCTAATTTTTTTAATTTCGTTAGGCGGGTCGATCATATTATTTTTAGTTAGTATATGCAATTATCTCATTGCGTATCAAACAACAGGTCAACAAGTCATGGAAGCATTCGAAACGAATACATATGTACGATATTGGATTCAGTTAACATTTGCTTTTCTTTGTGCAGCCGTTCTTTCCTTTGTCGGCTTTCTCTTTATGAAACCGAAAAGAGGAGCAAGTGAGGAGATGCAAGTCATCCAACATCGCCAAAGAGGGACAGGTCCGGTCGATGAATATGTGACTGTACGTGTCAAGAAAGAGGAATTATCGAAGCTACAAGGATAATAGGGATTTTACGCTTCTTTTCCCCATTATCTCTGAAAAAAGAGGCGGATTACTAGTATATGAAACATTGAACAACATCTTGGAGGGTTATATGCAAGCGAGAACGAGAACGAAAAACAACATAAAGATGAACCAAAACATACGAAGAAAGATGTCTCTTAGAAAAAAGCTTATTCTATCATTTGCCACCATTTTTCTCATTCCAAGCATTCTTATTGGTGTTGCTTCTTATCAAAGTGCAAAAAGCAGTTTAGAGCAAGAAAATTTAGTCAGTGCCGAACAAAACGTTCTTTTCCTGAATCGTTTAATTGATGCGACCATTCAGCCAAAGCTAGAACAGGCTGTATTTTTGGCGTCTGAATTAAATGAAGGTGCAGTGAAAGAAGATGCATCCACGAATTTCCGCCTGCATTTACGTGAATTTTACAGTGCGACGACGGGATTGCTTTCTGTTTATATCGGTAGAGAAGATGGCACGTTTTCAGATGAACCGGCGACCGATATGCCAGATGATTATGACCCGCGAGAAAGACCGTGGTACCAGCAAGCAATGGCGGCAAACGGGACGCCTGTCATCACGTCACCTTATTTCGATGACTCGATTGGCAAACATGTTGTCACGGTTGCCGTTGCATTGAAAGATAAGGCCGGGGTCGTCGCTTTTGACCTCGAAATGGATGTCATGAACGACACGATCTCAACGGCGAAAATCGGAAAGAACGGTTATCCATTCGTCTTGGATACAAATCGCAAAATTGCTTTTCACCCAACAGCTGAACCTGGCAGTGACTTGCCTTCTGAAATCGTGAATTCTCTCACAACAGCCAATCAAGGACAAGTTTCCTATGAGCATGACGGTACATTAAAGCAAGTGCTATATGCGACAAATCCGACGACGGGGTGGATAGTAGCAGGGACGATGAATCAGTCAGATGCGAAAGAGACCGCAGAACCAATTTTGAACTTAATGCTCATTGTCATAGTTGTTATGACCATTATCAGCGCCTTCTTTGCCTACGGTGTGATTCGTTCTATTATGAAACCAATTAGACAAATGGCCGCCGTGACAGAAGAAGTCAGCAAGGGGGACTTAACAAAACAAGTGCAAGTTGTGACGAATGACGAACTTGGCCAATTAGGAACAAGTTTCAATGATATGCTGCATTCGCTTCGCGAGCTTTTAGGTAAACTTCATCAGTCCGCACAGCACTTAACCAATGCTGCTGAACAGCTCCAAGTGAATTCAGAGAAAACGGCGCAAACGACGAAAGAAGTAACAGCGGCTATTCAAGAAGTGGCAGCAGGTTCCGAAACACAACTAACAAATGCGGAAGAAACGGCACGGGCGATGGAAGAAATTTCAACAGGGGTGCAGCGGATTGCAGAGAACGCCAATTCCGTATCTGATTCGTCCTCTACAGCGTCGAAAAATGCGCAAGAAGGACAGGCCGTTTTACACGATGTAATTGAACAAATGCAATCAATTAGCCATTCTGTACAAGAAGGTGGTTCTCTTGTAAAGCTCCTCGGACATCATTCGCAACAAATTGACCAAATTATTGAGGTCATTACTCAAATTGCCGAGCAAACGAATTTGCTTGCGTTAAATGCAGCGATTGAAGCGGCAAGAGCGGGAGAGCATGGACGCGGATTTGCGGTGGTAGCAGATGAAGTAAGGAAGCTAGCAGAAGATTCGAAGCAATCCGCTCATCAAATTGCCGAGCTAATTATGGCTGTACAAAGTGATACACATAAAGCTGTTGCTGTCATGAAAGAAGGAGAAGAAAAAGCGGCAAGCGGCCTGCAAGTAGTGAACACTGCAGAGGAAGCATTTGGACATATTCTTATGTCGATCGAACAAGTAACGTTCCAAATTCAAGAAGTAGCGGCTACTTCTCAACAAATGTCTGCTAGTACGGAGGAAGTCACAGTCTCTGTGGAACAATCTGCAAGCATGGCAAGCGAAGCCTCTGCCGCCGCGAACCAAGTGGCTGAATCTGCGTATACGCAGTTGTCATCGATTGAACAAATTACCCAGTCCATTCAAGATTTAAGCGAATTGGCCACTGATTTAGAACAGACAGTTAAGCAGTTTAAAATGTAGGTTGTGATAACTTTGTGTATGAAAAAAAGGAGGGACCGCTGTGGTTCCTCCTTTTTTCATTCTATCTTAAATGTGAAAACGATGAAGCTGTTCGGCCATGTTCGCAGAAGATTTCTCCAGTTCTGAGGCAAGCTTGCTTAACTGCTCCATCGAAGCGGTTTGTTCTTGAATGGACGCCGATATTTGTTCCGTTCCAGCGGCTGTTTCTTGACTAATGGCATTCATCTGCGCCATGTTCGATGTGATTCGCTCCTTTTGTGAAGCAATTCTGTTAATGTTGCCCACAATTTGCTGAATCTGTTCATTATTCCGAAGCATGGTTTCGTTTACCATAGTAAATGCTTGTTCCGTTTGAACGACTATTTCGCTTTGCTCACGAAATACACCGTTTGCTTCCTGCATTAAACGGAAGGTCATATCGGTTTCTTGCTGAATTTGCTCAATAATATTGGCAATCTCTTGTAGCGCATTCTCGGTTTGTTCTGCAAGTTTTCGCACCTCATCCGCTACGACGGCAAATCCTTTTCCATGTTCACCAGCACGAGCTGCTTCAATTGCTGCATTTAACGCTAACAAATTCGTTTGGGAGGCGATGCCGCTAATCGTATTGACAATTTTCCCAACATCTTGTGAACGATTGCTTAAATTCGCTGTGACTTCCATCATTTTTTCATTCATGCTGCTCGTTTTTTGAGAGTGCTCATCGAGTAAGTCGACTGTTTGAATACCTGACTGGGCAACGCGCATCATGTCCATTGATTTTGTCTGTATATCATGACTTTGCTCTTTAATCTTTTGCACTTCTTCACTTAAAGATGCCATCATTTCTCCGTTTAACTCCATCAGCTCTGATTGATTAGAAGCGCCGCTGGCAATTTGCTGCATCGTCACCGCCACTTCATTCGCTGAGGCCGTATTTTCCTGCACACTTGCCATGAGCGTTTGCGATGCATCTGTGACATGTTCAGAAGACTTGTGAATATGCCTAATTAATGTTTTCATTTCATTTGTCATATTGGCAAAGCTTGCTGCCAACTGCCCAATTTCATCTTGACGACTATCGTCTGTTTGAGCCGTCAAATTCCCTTTTTCAACTTCTTCCATCGCATGTTGAAGCGATCGAATCGGTTTCATCATCTTTCGGACGAAGAAGTAGGAAAGAATAGAAGCAAGAAGGGCAATCACAAGCAAAGTGATGACAAGCGGGGACAAGAGACTTTCCGCTCTTGCTTCAAATTCATCCATTTTCACCGTTCCCGCGAGTTTCCACCCGGTTTTCTCATCCGTTTTAAACGTTAAAAGCTTTTGATCTCCCTCATATGTATAATAGACGACTCCTGCCTTGCCAGCTTTTTGCATTTGCTGATAGTATGATTCATCTAATACACTTTTTCCGCGCACGGATGAATCAGGATGTGCCATCATATTACCATTTTTATCAACCATGAACGCATAGCCGGTGTCTCCGAATTTGATTTTTTCAATTAATTCGAAGAGGTGGTTAATCTCAATGTCAATGCCGACTACACCAATTGTTTGTTCATTTGTTATAACCGCTTTAAGTGCCGTAATAACGGTTTTTCCTGTGGCAATATCCGTATATGGTTCTTCCCAAATGACAGCTCCATTGCTGGCAACGGCACGCTTATACCAGTCTTTTTCTGTCGGCTTGTATCCTTCTGGAAGCTCGGTGTCAGGGTAAAGGAGCATGTCGTTTTTTTCGGTTGCAAAATAGCTATTTAATAGATTAGGAGAGGCTTCATGGAAGCGTTCAAAATGAGACAGCACGTTTCCTTGCGAGTCCGCCGGATTGTTTCCATAGTTTTCAATGGTATCCATACTCGTTAATTGTAATAAATCTCGCTCATGTTCATCGAGAAACATGCGGACTAATTGGTCGGCCTGATCTAATGCCGTCTTCATCTGCTCGGTCGATTGGTCCACAGATAGGTCGACACTCATTTTATAGTTAATGACGGCTAAGACGATGCCTGTTATAAAAAGCAAAGCCAAAACCGGGTAAAGGATTTGTTTTTGCAAACTTCGTTTCATAGTAGTCCTCCTCATAAGATGGTAGTTGCAAGAAAAAATTATATATTTTTCCAAGATTTCTTACAAGTTCAAAAGAAAAATTGAAATTTTCAGTTTAGATTTTTCTATATAAATCGATCTAGAAAATTCGACATACCCAAAAGAACGGGCTGGATCAACGATGGTGCTGCTTCTCGATGGACTGAAGAGGTGTCGAATGATTACAGGGAACCTATATAAATAAAAGAAGGAAAATCAAGAGGGATTTATTGGACATTTAAGGAGCTTTCTTTTAATATTTTTGTATAACAGATTATTTAAAGAATCATATGTTTTTAAATACGCTTTAATTATGTCTCGTTATTCCGATATAAAAGATAATACATTTATAGATTAGAAAGCGTTGATGCATAGGCCGTTAAATGGGCACTTAGGCTGTGCGGAGCGAGTGGTGCAACCGGCTAATCCTCAATCACTACTACTTTTCGTATAGGAGGAACTTGCCATGACAACGGCTTTTATGCTGGAACATCGTCTTTCTACTCTTTCTATGAATCAACGAATCTCTTTTTTACTACAAGCCTTAAGGGAGCATGATTTTCATACGTATATTCATTCTGTTAATACCGCCGTACTGTTTCTTCAATTTGCCAAACATCTCCATATTTCTTCAGAAGTTCGAAATGGATTGATTAACTCTATCCTTCTTCATGATATTGGCAAACTCTACATTTCTTCTGCTATCTTAGAAAAGGAAACGAAACTGACAACAGAGGAATGGAGCGAGTTGATGAACCATCCTTTATACGGAGAGGTTTTAATCAAGAAATTTTTAGACGATTGTGGTGTGGACGCAACGTTTGCGTCACTTCATCACGAAAACATAGACGGCTCCGGGTATCCTTACAAATATACAGATGACCAACTTCCGCTATTTTGCAAAATGCTGCGCATTGTGGACAGCTATGAGGCGATGACGAGCGATCGTCCGTATTCTAAAGCGCTCACAAGCGAAGAGGCTTTTAAAGAATTGACGGCTTTAGCCGGAACATGTTATGACCGCAACTTAGTTGATCGCTTCATCCATATGGTGAAAAAGGAGCAACTAGATCCATCCATTTAGAAAAATCTTGAAGCGGTTCGTGTACCCTTTGAATGTTTGAGTGTGACATCCGCTTAGGTCTAGAAAATTTGGCATAACCGTTCTTTGACTATGTCGAATTTTCTAGATCAATTTATATATGAATTAAGCTAAAGATATAGAAATTAAGAGACTCTTTTTAGGAGGAAGCCGGGATGTTGGCCCAGTTTTTTGTCAATATATGCATTTTTATTACGTTCCTTTTTCTTGCAGGAATTTGGTCGAAAAAATATACAGCGATTAAACATAGTCAAGCCTATGCCGTATGGTCAGGTGGGTTGTTCGGGGTATTAGGCATCATTGTCATGCTTTTTGCCATCTCGGTCAACGAGGAAACGAGGGTCGATTTACGGCACTTAGCTCCGATTACCGCAGCAGCCTATGTCGGATGGATTCCAGCGGTTCTTTCGAGCATTGTCATCGCGATTACCCGGATTACGTTATTTGGTATGAGTCAATCGGCCATTACTGGGGCGGCAATTATTTTAACAACAGGGCTGATTTGTGCGTTGGCGGTACGATTACAGATGAACAGGCTCCCGAGAATGATGCTCCTATGCTTTATTTCTTTAATATTCATTTTTATTGGCTTAAGCATTAATTTAGATGCAGAAACAGTGTGGCAGATTTTTCCGATTCAAGTCGGCATTTCCTTCATTGGCAGTTTATTTATTTATATGACGGCCGAATATATTGAAAAGTCGAATGAACTATTTTGGCAGCTCGAAAAAAGTGCGACGACTGATTACTTAACGAACTTGAACAATGTCCGCCAATTTGATGCCTTGTACAATGAGGCTTTAAGGCGGTCGAAAGAGAAGGATGAAAAGCTATCACTTCTCTTAATCGATATTGACCATTTTAAAAAAGTCAATGATACATACGGCCATCCTGGTGGAGATGAAGTCTTAAAACAGTTAGGAGAAGTGCTCGTTCGAACTGCTCGCTCGTTTGATATTGTGTCAAGAAACGGCGGGGAAGAATTTAGTGTGCTGCTTCTTGATTGTTCGGCCGCCCATGCGTTAGAAATTGGTGAACGAATTCGCAAGGCAGTCGAAATACATGACTTTATCTTGCCTGATCAGTCAACGATCCATATTACGATTTCCATTGGAACCGCAACGTTTCCTAGCAGTGTCAAAATAGAAGGGGAGGATATTTTCCAACAAGCGGACAAAGCCCTTTACCAGGCGAAACGAAACGGTCGCAATCAAGTATGGGCATTATAATTAGAAAAATCCATAAAAAAAGGAGCTTCTTATCACAAGAATGCTCCTTTTTTCATGTGGTTTCGGTAACGTTCTTTTCATTTTAAAATGAGACCGAATCCGCTCATGAAAATAAGCACAGCCACGGCTAGTCTTAACGGTTTCGCTGGAACCTTGGCAGATAGCTTACTCCCTATAATGACACCGGGAATGGACCCTAACAGCAAATTAGCTGCTAGCACATAATTAACGGTTCCAAGTCCGGCATTTATCAGCCCTGCAACAGTCACTAAAAGAAACGCATGGGCAATGTCAGTGCCTACTAATTGAACAGGGTTCATCTTATATACATACAACATGGCAATGGCAAATAACGATCCAGACCCAACAGAAGTCAGCCCAACAATAAACCCAAATGCAGCCCCAATGAAGATTGTCAATCCCCGCTTTTGAGAGAGTGGCTGCATTTGCCAGCGATTAAAAAAGAAACGTTTATTGAAAAAAACTTGAATGATAATGGAAGTTGCTGCCAATACCAATACATATCCAAGTACATGCTTCAAAATGGGCTCTTGATGTTGCTGGAACAGTGGAAAGGCGTACAAACTAACAATGGCCAAAACAGAGCTCGGGATGCTTCCCAATGCCAAATATTTCACTAATTGAAAATCAATCGTTTTCTGTCTCCAATGCTGCACTACTCCGAATAGCTTCGTGATGGAATTGTAGATAAAATCCGTCCCTATCGCAATGGATGGTTGAATCCCTGCGAATATTAATACGGGGGTTAATAGTGCGGCTCCTCCGACTCCTGTCAGACCTACGAGAAAGCCGACGAGTAATCCCATGATGGTAATCTCGATGCTCATCTTATTTCTCCTGTCTTTATTAAAAGATAGTCTTTATTCAAACGAGAATAAGACTTTCACTCCAAGATTCAATCCTCATTATCACAGTATGATTTTATAAACGGATTGCCTCAGCTAATGGCATCATATGATAAACAATTTTCACTTACTCCCATATTCGTCTATACTCCTTTGTTTCTCTTTTCATAGATTAGTATATATGACAGGAGGTATGACAATATGCGGAGGGAAACCATTATTAAATTACAGCAAGATTTAAAAGAGTTAGAGTTTTACAATGGCGCAATCGATGGGATATTTGGACCACTAACTGAAAAGGCAGTTCGACAGTTTCAACAAAACAAGAAAATCACGGTCGACGGGATTGTTGGACCTGTAACGACAAAGGCGCTGAACGAGGCAATGGCAAAGAAGGCGAACGAGAACGAAACTCCAGTTCCAAATGGTCCGAACCCGCTTCCAATTTATCAATATCGTGTCCAAATTGGGGTCTTTCAAGATAAGCAACGGGCAGAAAAGCTTCAAGAACAGGCCAAGAAAGCTGGGTTTGACGTAGCTATTATTCCAGAACCTATTACTGTGGTCAGTCCATTCACACAAGACATTTCCATTATAGGTTCTTCTGTCTTATCCGCTGAACAATTGAATCAATTCGTTACGAGAATCAATCCTAATGCACCACTAGTAGGGAAATATTATATCGATTTCGGCAAGCTTTACGGGATTAGAGGAGATGTTGCATTCGCCCAATCTCTGCTTGAAACCAATTACTTTCGTTTTACCGGTACCGTAAACAGAACCCAACATAATTTTGCCGGATTGGGAGCAACCAGTTCTGAAAACAGGGGGGCAAGCTTCAAAACGGAAAGAGAAGGGGTGCTTGCCCATTTGCAGCATTTATTCGCCTATGCCACAACGATGCCATTACCTTCAGGGGAGCCCCTTGTTGATCCCCGGTTCAAATTTGTTAAACGTGGAAGCGCCAAAACATGGGAAGCATTGAATGGAAAATGGGCCGTTCCAGGAAAGGATTATGGGGAGACGATTGTAAAAATATATAACGAGATGAAGGAAAGAGGGTAATGGAAAAGGCCTGCTATGAGAATCTAGTCAGAATGGAAAGTTAATAGATTCGCCTATAGCAACAGATACGGGAGAGCATACAGTATAAGGAGAGGAGGGCAGTATCTGGCTGAACAGAAATAACTTAAGTAAGGAGCGCACACAATGAAAGTCATAACGATTTTAGGAACTCGCCCTGAGATTATACGTTTAAGTCTCATTATAGAGAAGTTGGACGAGTATGCCCAAACCCATATTTTAGTACACACGGGCCAAAATTTCACCTCATCATTAAGTGAAGTGTTCTTTCAACAATTAAACGTTAGACAGCCTGATTATGTATTGTTGAAGCAGCAGCAATCTCTCGGAGAACAGTTGGCGGCTATTTATGTAAATTTAGAGACTATTTTTCGAAAAGAGAAGCCAGATAAGGTGTTAGTGCTAGGCGACACAAATAGTGGCCTTAGTGCAATTTTAGCGGAAAGAATGGGAATCCCGGTTATTCATATGGAAGCTGGAAACCGATGCTTTGACCTCGAAGTGCCAGAAGAAAAAAACCGCAGAGTGATTGATGCCATCTCGAGCTTTAATTTACCATACACGCCTCAAAGTAGAGAAAACTTACTGAAGGAAGGCATCCCAAGCAATCGTATTTTTATATCTGGAAACCCGATTTATGAAGTTCTTGAGCATTATAAAAAAGAGATTGAGCAAAGTCCTATTCTTCAAAAGCTAAAGGTAGAAAAAGAAGGTTATTTTTTAGCTACGATTCATCGAGCGGAAAATGTTGATCACGAAGATCGTTTACTTGAAATTATGAAAGGCATTAACATGGTGGCGGAAACTTTCCAAAAAAGAGTCATTTGCAGTATCCATCCTCGCACTAGATCACGTATTGAAAGCACGTCGTTCCTAGAAGTTCATCCGTTCGTTGAATTCCATGAGCCCTTTGGATTTTTCGATTTTGTTAAGCTAGAAAAAAATGCCTTTTGTGTATTAACAGATAGTGGAACGGTTCAGGAAGAATGTTGTTTGTTTCATGTTCCAACCGTCACTATCCGCAAGACAACGGAAAGACCTGAAACTATTGCATGTGGAAGTAATATGCTATCAGGCATAAACGCGATGCAAATTGTAAACTGTGTTCGTATTATGGTGAATCAGCCGAAAGACTGGTCTTATCCAGAAGGGTACCATGATGAGAATGTTTCGGATAAAGTCATTAAAATATTACTAGGAGGGCTAGAAGTTGTTTAATAATCAAACCATTTTAGTAACAGGTGGAACAGGTTCATGGGGATATGAACTTGTTCGACAGCTGCTAACATATAATCCAAAAGAAATTCGCATTTTTTCAAGAAATGAATCCAATCAATTTACAATGAAACAAGAATTTGATAGTCATCCGAAACTAAATTTTATTATCGGAGACATTAAGGAAAAAGATATATTGCTAGAAGTATGCCAAGGTGTCGATTATATCTTCCACTTAGCGGCTTTAAAGCATGTCCCAGTTTGTGAAGACCAGCCAATTGAAGCGTTAAAGACGAATGTCATCGGTACACAAAATGTCATTGATGCGGCTGTTAGCTGTCGTGTTAAACGAGTTGTTTATATTTCGACAGATAAAGCTTCTAATCCCTCCAATTTTTATGGGCTGTCAAAGGCGATGGGAGAGCGGTTAATTATTCACGCCAATACGCTAAAAACAGAGACGAAATTTGTTTGTATACGGGGCGGAAATGTACTTGGGACAAATGGAAGCGTGATTCATGTCTTCAAAAAGCAAATTCAGGAAAAAGGGAAAATTGGCATTACTGACTTAGAAATGACGCGCTTTTTCTTGACTATTGAGGAAGCGATTAAACTTGTATTTAAAGCAACGTTCGAGAGCATAGGTGGGGAGATTTTCGTCATGAAAATGCCTGCATGTAAAATTCTTGACCTTGCTCATGTATTAATGGAAGCGTCCAATAAAGAAAAGGTGGAAGTGGAAATACTCGGCATTCGTCCAGGGGAAAAGATTCATGAACTGCTTCTTTCCGAGTATGAAAGCACGACGACGATTGCTTATGACGAGGAATACTTTGTCATTTTACCGCAAATTCACATTGATGGTTTAAAAGAGCATTATGCAGCGTACAAAGCGGCCAATTTAATTAGTTATAATTCCAGCAAAGGATTGATGAACAAAGATGAGATTAAAGATATTTTAAAGAAAGGCAGGTTTATTTAAATGAACATGCTGATCCTTGGTGGAAAAGGAATGGCTGGACATGTGATGGCAGCTTATTTTCAACAACGTCCTGAATATACCGTTTTCTACACATCAAGGGATATACATGATCAAAATGGTCTGTATTTAGATGTCACTAATTCTACTAAACTAGAGGAAATCATTGAGTACGTGAAACCGGATATTACCATTAATTGCATCGGTATTTTAAACGACCGTGCGGAAAACAATCCGATGCTTGCTACTCAAGTTAATAGTTTACTGCCGCATCAGCTTACTAAGTTACTTGAACGTCAGAACGGGAAGCTCATTCATATAAGTACAGACTGTGTGTTTTCAGGGATGAAAGGAAATTATACCGAACATGACATTCCAGATGGCATCACTGCCTATGCCCGTTCCAAACGTTGGGGAGAGGTCATAGACGATAAACATTTAACCATTCGCACATCCATTATTGGACCGGAATTGAAAGAAAACGGAATTGGCTTGTTCTTATGGTTTATGAAACAATCTGGTGAAATCAAGGGATATGAAAAAGTGCTTTGGAATGGCGTCACCACTCTTGAGTTGGCGAAAGCGGTTGAAGCCATGATTCAGCAAAAGGTGACAGGGTTGTATCACCTTTGTTCAGACGAAAAGATATCAAAGTATGATTTGCTGAAACAAATGCAAGATGTTTTTCAAAAAACAGACGTAGAAATAATGCCTGATTCAACTATCGTACTTGACCGGACAATTCAAAACACAAGAACCGATTTTCGCTATGAAGTGCCATCGTATAAACAAATGTTATCGGAATTGAAAAATTGGATGCAAGCTCGATGAACGACCAGCCGACATTAATGATTACAGGAGCATCCGGCTTTACTGGATGGCATGCCTGCTGCCACTTTCTCCAAAAGGGATTTAACGTTATCGGCGTATCAAGAAAGCCTTCCTTGTCTGATTCCATTCGCATGGAGATGTGCGATCTCACCAATAAGGAAGCTGTAAATACATTAGTTCAACATATTCAACCTCACTATCTTCTCCATTTAGCAGGTCAAAACCATGTTGGTCAATCGTGGCTGAATCCTTCTCAGTCGATAGAAGTCAATATGATGTCCACACTTTATGTACTTGAAGCATTGCGAACAAGTTGCCCTGACTGTAAAAGTGTAATCGTCGGTTCTGCTCTTCAGTTTCATCTAAACGATATGTCTACTCTCACTCATCCTTATAGTTTAAGCAAAACCCTTCAAGTAACCGTGTCGAAATCTTGGGAGAAACTGTATAACATGCATATCGTCATCGCTAAACCTTTTAATTTAATCGGCCCTGGCTTTTCTAACGGTGTCTGTTCCATATTGGCAAAGAAAATCGTCGATATGGAGCGGGGGACAGCGGAAAAAATACTTGAAGTGAACAATTTGCAGGCACAGCGGGATTTCGTGGATGTTCGGGATGCTGTAAGTGCGTATGAATTGCTTTTACAAAAAGGAGTGTCAGGCGAGACCTATGAAGTTGCTTCAGGTAAGAGCCGCTCTTTAAAGGAGATTACGAATCACTTCCAATCACTTGCGGCTGTTGAATTTGAAATTCGAACAGAGATGCCTAATCATCGAGAACAGCCTGTGAAAAGCACTCTTGAACCATTAATAAAACTTGGATGGAAACGAGCCATTCCATTGGCCACCTCTTTAAAAGATACGCTCGATTTTTATCGTGCCAATCAATAAATTGAAAATGAACAATACGGAGGAATTTAAATGAGGGATGTTGGGATTGTTATGCCGGTTTATAAGCAAGACCCTCATTATTTGAGACTGGCTTTACAATCGGTCTTGAAACAAAGTTATGAGCATTATCACTTTGTCGTTGTGTCTGATGGGGCGCCTGAGGAGACGAATGCAATCATTCGAGAAATGACGAAAGAAGATCGGCGCGTACAGCTCATTTTTAAAGACAAAAATGAAGGCGTCTCTAAAGCGCTTAACACAGGGTTCGACACGTTACGGTCGATTGAAGAAGTGAAGTACTTTACTTGGGTGTCGAGCGATAATATTTATTTCCCTCATTTCATTGAAACATTAAGGGCGGTACTTGCGGAAGGGTCGGATGAACTCGGATTAGCTTATAGCAGTTTTCGCCATATTGATGAAAGAGGAAAGCATATTTTAAATGAAAATTTGCCCGCTTTTCGCAAAATGCAGGAAAAGCCGAAAGAAAAATTATTAGACTTTTGCTATATCGGAACGTCGTTTATGTATAAAAAGAAATATGCAGAAATGATTGCTGGCTACTTTATGGAACCGGTAGAAGATTACGAGTATTGGCTTCGTCTAACCGAACATTGTGACATTCAATATATCCCGATTGAATTGATGGATTACCGCGTCGCATCTATTCATAGCATTTCAGCTCAATTACAGAGCTCTGTCGCACAACACCGACGCTGGCGGTATATGTTCAATTTAGCTAAACATCAAGCGCGTCTGAGAAGAAGAGTTCCTGTTGAAACGACCGTTCTTTTTCCTGTTCAACATGTGCAGAGTGAAGTGATCGAACAGTACGAAAAGATGCTGGAACAAGCTTACAGTAACTATAAGCTCATCGTGTTAGATTTATCTGAAAAAGAAATAGCCTCTCACGTATTAAAAAAAATTTCCGACCCTCGTGTGTCACTCCATGCGATGCCAAATATAAGCTTGCATGAGGCATTAAAGATTGGAATCGCCATGGCTGATACTCCTTTTACCTTTTTATACGGGGATGCTCCTTTTCCAAAAGCATTGGATGCCCTTGCGAATTTGATGGCTGCACATGAAGACTTGGCTGAACAAGTAGCTACCATGAATGTTGTCTCTTCTTATTTCTTAAACGGTGCGCTACCATCAGCTAATCAAAAGGTGTTTCAATCGAACAACGGACCAATAGGCCTCCGCATTCATTCGACTAAACTGGGAGATCCGCTGTTTAATGAGCTGTATCGAACTGAACAATTAAGAGAAATGGTCAATAGAAGCGGACAATAACATCAGCAGGCCATACGTGAGCCATCGATACAAAATAGGAGGTTAAGAACTTGAACGAACCTGTATTACCAAAAATTCTTCTAAATTCCGTTCCTAAAAGCGGAACGAACTTATTGCTGCAAATTATTGAAGGCATCCCTGGGATGATAAGAATTCCTGAAAAAGATTTTTTGCAACTTCAGCCAGGGCAATATACTACGGGTCATCTTGTTTATACAGATGAATTATCCGAACGGCTGAATGCTTCAGCTATTAAACAAGTTTTTATTTACCGTGATATTCGGGACGTTACGGTGTCATTAAGACATTTTATCAATCGCTTACTACCAACTCACCCGCTTTTCCCTGTTTTTCAACACCGCTTATTAACGAAAGATGAACAATTGATGGCGATCATTGAAGGCATTGATTTAATAGGAGAAGAACGAAACAATAGCTGGGGGATGACGCGATATCCAGGTGTGTTCGCAGAATTTGAAGGGATATATCGATGGCAACAAGATAAATCGGTATGCAGTATGCGCTATGAGGAGTTAATGGCTAGCGAACAATCGCAAAGAGAAGTTATTTATCGTATCATTGATTTTTTATGGGAGAAGAAAATAGAAGAGGTGGAGAAGGAGCGGCTATTTCATTTTATGAAGCAAAACATCAATCCCGAAAAATCATGGACGTTTCGTAAAGGTACTGTTGGAGGGTGGAGAGAAGAATTTACGGAAGCGCATAAGCAAGCAATGAAAAAAACAGCTGGAGACTTTTTAATTCAGTTCAACTATGAAAAAGACCATTTATGGTAATGAAAAGACAGGTGAACCCCTGCAGCATATCTTTTTTGAATGATAGGCAAGCAAGGGTTGCGACCTGTTTTTTAATTTTTTAAACTATCGATCATATTTAAAAAGTTTTCTCGGTACGTCTCTAAGGAAAAGTGTGTTTCAATATGTTCAACGGCTTTGTTTCTCAATTTTTCTCGTAAAGGTACATCAACTAACAATTCTTTTCCCTCGCGAACCGCTTGAGAAATATTTCCTAAATCAAAAAACTTTCCTGTCACATTATGGTGGATAAAGCTTCGTACTCCGTCAGAGTCTGTTGACAGAACAGGGCACCTACATATCATCGCTTCAAGGACAGCGTATCCGAAGCCTTCTACTTTTGATGTTGAACATAAAAAACCTCCCGAATCGCCAATGATTGAAAAATAATCGGCCATTTTGTGGTGCGGCTGATTAGCATAAACCGTTAGATGTTCTTGCAAATTTAATTGTTGGACAGTTTGTTCAAACGCCATTCGTTCTGATTTCTCGCTTAGTGTATTATCTTCAAACATCCAAAGCTGAATGGAGGGGGTTTCCCGAATTAGTTCTGCTCCAATTGCCAGAAAATCACGCCAATTTTTATTTTCTTCCAATCTTCCGACCCATCCGATAATGGGGGATTTCGTTTTAGGATGTTGTTGATAGTGGAAGTCATTTGTATTAAAGCAATTATGAAAACAGTATTGTTTCTTAGAAGGAAAATATTTTTGAAATGCTGCAATGAGATGCGGAGTTTGAGGGTATAAAATGGCATCACAATATTCATCAATAATGGCGTGTGCATGATTTTTCAAGAAATCTTCTGCGTATTCTTTATTAAAACCAAGACCTTGAATTTCATAGATGAGGGCACCTTGATACCCCATTTTCTTTAATTTTTGTAATAATTGTAAGTCAGATCCAACGACAATCGCGTCATACTTTCCAGCTAGGACAATCCTTTTTATTTCCTCTTCGTCTTTCGTCACAAAAATAGATGTATCAATTTGGTTTTGTAAGCCTGTACCCGGCTGTGTATATAAAAAATCACAGCTTACGCCATTTCGATGTAACGCATAAAAACGCTGCCTGTTTAATGTTTCCACTCCGCCGCTGGGAACAAAAAAAGTAAAAAGAAGGCGAATGTCTTGATTAACGGCATTTTCTTGCGTTGTTTTCCATTCAGTCTCCTTAAGTGTTCCGTTCATTTGCTGGACCGTCAAATCTTGAATCGTATTTCCAGCACCTTCGTTCAATTTCCAATATGCACAAAGATTTGGTTCATGACCGGTAAGCTCTTCGTGCATATGTGCTTGAAGGTCAGAGGCCGTTCTCGCTACATCCCATACTCGTATTTCCTTCATTCCTCCCATATAGAACCCGTAAGGAGACAATCCTCCGAACATAGCTGAAGGGACGACTTTTTCTTTCACACTCTTGACCCCACGCTTAATGAATTGGCCATTAAGATAAAGAGAAGGGATTTTATTCACATAGACGACCGCAATATGTGTCCAATCTTCTAAAGCTGTATTTGCTACGAGTGTAGCCGTGAGGTGATTCGTTGTATGCTCATAAACAGAAACCCCATTTGTTCCGACCGACAATCCTACACCCGCTCTTGAATGATCGCCATCTCCATATGCCCCGAAAACAGGTGTTACGGCAAAGCGATGAAGGTGACTGTTCGTAATTCCCGTTGGTGACTCTCTCTCTATGCCACAAGGGGCTTCAGGCTTTGCCCAAAATTCTATCGTAAACGTATTTTGAATGTTGGTGAACAATAATGGTTCAGTCGTAATCGTACTCTGTCCATTGAAGGCAAGAAAGGTGTTGCTATGCATAAAATCAATCCCTCCAGATTTTCAAATGTTGATCATGAAACCGATGGTGTAAATGGGTGGGGATGTTTTCTGCGAACCAAACAGTCGCAGTTGTTTCTTCCTTTATTATGAAGTGTGCCGGAACCCGGTTTCTAGCATATATTACCTACATATATACAGATACAGACGTGTAGAAGTGGTTTCTTTCATAGTTACAATCGTGATGTTCATTTCCATGTCAGAAAGGAAGATGAAGTTTGTCAAAAGTCTCCATTATTGTTCCATTCTATAATTGTCCGTATATCAATCAGGCATTGGACAGTTTGCTTAATCAAACATACAAGGAAATAGAAATCATTGTGGTCAATGACGGATCAACGAAGCATTCGGAAAAAATTACTCCGTACACCCATCATATTCAATATATCGAAAAGAGAAACGGCGGAACAGCAAGCGCATTGAATACAGGGATTCGGCAAGCAACTGGGGACTATATTTGCTGGCTCAGTTCAGATGATTTATATGAAGGTGAAAAAACGGCCATTCAAGTCGCCTTCATGAAAGAGAAGAAGGCGGCCTTTAGCTATACAAATTTTTCTTCGATTGACGAGAATGGAACGATGATCCATTCTTCATTAGGAGTGGGTTCTGCCAATCGACTTGAATTCCTTAAAAGAATGAGCATGGGAAATATTATTAACGGCTGTTCCGTTATGATTCATAAAACAGTATTTGAGCGCATAGGCATGTTTGACGAAGCCCTTCCTTATACTCATGATTATGATTTATGGCTTCGAATCATCCAACATTTTGATGTTCATTATGTACCCGAATCATTGCTGCTTTACCGAGTGCATAACGAGATGGGGTCAAAAAAATATGCAGCTGCTATTAAAAAGGAACGCCAATTGGTCATCAGACGCCATAGAGGAAGGATGGAGCAGCTGTTAGCAGAACAAATAAGAAAAACGAAAAACAACTCGTGAACGAAGAAGTGAACGAAAGAGGGGGATGAAGACACTGCTTTCGTTCACTTCCTAAATGAATGTTTTTACTTAATCGGAGTACATCGTTGCATTAAGACTTTCCGGTCCAACCCGGATTGTTCCGAGTAAACCTGCACTTATAAAAGCCGTGTAGACAACTTGATTATTAGACGGGATTGGCACTTTAAAATCCGAGGCGGTAAACGATAACACTTGCGGTCCTAGAACGGATAAATCTAAGTTCTCCTGTGCGGTATAAATCACTAAATCAGACAAAGTGGTTCCTCTTACAATGGTTACTGTAACATTAGTCGTGACAGGCAAAAGAGGTACTTGGACAGCAACAGTTCCGACTAATTGTGTTCGGACTGTACCGGTCGCTTCGGCTGCATTCAATGTAAGCCGCGCGAATAGCTCTGGTGTAGTTGAAACAGGAATAGAAAGAGAATTTGCATAGCTGGCGTTTTGGGATGTTTTAGAGTCTAGTAGTTTAGCCACTCTTTATCCTCCCTTCTTCATGAGTATACGATAATATATTCTTAGCACCTCTTTATGCTTGTATAGATGCGGAGATTAGAAGTCTATTTTGAACTTTTGAAAATACCAGTCATCATCATACTTCCGCCTCTGTAAATAATGAATGCGCTGCTGAACAATCTCTGTTTGAACTAATGTTTCTTCAATTGCTTGACTGTCCACGTTGTGCATCATTTTTCTGCACTTTTGAATACGGGCTGCTGTAAAGTGTAAGTAAGCCATTCTTAAAAAATTGTAGTAAATGTCTTGATGTTGAATGTCGTATGGATGAACATGTCGAAACAAATGCCACACCTTCGCTTTTGGCTGCACATGGCAGCGATAACCGAAAAGCCAAAGTTTGATCGATAATTCTACATCTTCATGGCCCCATGTTGGAAAACCTGTTTCAAAGCCGCCAACGTCTTCAAATACGCTTTTTTTAATAGCAAAACACCCCCCAGGTAAGACGGCTGTTTCGAATACATGCTCTTTTTTGGTATTCCAGATCACTCGAAGCTTGGATGTTAAACTTTGGCCATATCCAGTAAAAGTCTCATGTCCGATCGCCCCAATGGCAGGAGTCACTGCATCAGTGATTCCCGACAACAGTGTGTCGATAAGCTGATCGATCCATCCGTCCGCAAATTCCAAATGAGCATCACAAAAAAGAAGGAAAGCCCCTGATGCTTTTTCCGCTCCTGCATTTCTCGCATTTGCCGGACCGATGCCAGGGGTGTTAATCAATTGAATTCGCTCTTTCCAAAAAGAGGTTTGAAGAAAGTCGCAGCACCCGTCTATAGACCCATCGTTGACGATAATAACTTCAAACGGAGTTGATGTTTGAACAGAAAACAAAGCGTTTACCGTGTTTTCAACCTGCGCCCCTTCATTTTTGACGGGGAATATAATAGTGGTGAAAGTAGGTATTGTCATGGAACGGCTCCTTTTATTGGATTCTCTATATGTATATGTGAAACAAATAAAAGGGGACATTCAAAGGGAAGAAGCCGCGTATTTATCCCACACTTCAAAATTTGACGTGATCGTAGAAATGTAAGTGGGAGATGAAAGAAAATCCCCAACGACAGAAGTTTCCCATATATATACGTGCTAAATCCACATATTTACGATATAATATAAATGTAAAAAATTAACATGAAAATGCTGTATATTTTCTAAAGGATTTCATACAGGGCGGCAGTTTTAGGTGACTAATTGAACCCGCAAATTTTCTAAATGGAAATCGAACCGTCAATTTGTCAGTGAAAAGGAAGGGTTTGTATGGGGGAAATTAACATTCTTAAATTTATCAGAAAGTTGTTAGATGAATATGAAATCTTTCATGAAGAGATGAGATTCTGCTTTCATAAAACTGGTGAAACATTTGTCATTACAGAAGTCAGTGCTAACATTTTGGATATATTGCAACTGTCTCCTTCTGAACTGGACGGAAAGCAATTGCAAGAATTGGTCAATTATGAAGAGCAAATGGAGAAATTAACTGAAATGTTCAACAAGGCATGGGAGGGAGAAGAGGCGTTTTGTTATTTAGTTCCTTTAAAAAACAAGAACATCTTTCTATTGGTGCTTTTGCATCCAGTTAATCAAAAAGAGGGCGAAATGGTGGGGGAAGGCAGATGTTTTCCCTTAAATATTGAACTGCTTCAAAAGTATGATCTTCATTTGCTCAATCATGTCATTATGCCGTCTGCTCACTACAAAAAGTGATAGGGATTAAATGTCCTTTCAATTTAGAAGAGCATTGTTTGATGACTTACAACTATATAAAAATGGAAAAAGTCATTATTCCTTCTTGGCATGATCAGTTGCTTGGCGAAGCTTACGAATGACCTCCACGACAAGATCGAGCTCATTTTCTGATAATTTCTTACCATCTAGCAACACGTCATACTTATTGCCGAGCTCTTTTGACGACAAGTCTAAGTTTTCCATAAAACTTGCTTCTTCCGAGCTGTGCTGATCACCGTTTAGCAAATAAGAGACACTTATATTGTAAACTTCTGCAATTTTTTTTAATAAAGATAAAGACGGTTCGTATAATCCTCGTTCAATTTTTGACAAGTTGCTGTAATCGTAGTTAACTTTTTCCGCTAATCCCTTCAACGTGTCTCCATTTTTCTTTCTGACTTCTTTTATTTTAGAATAGTATTTCATTTGCGACCCCCTCTCCATATGTTTATTTAAACGTGCAAATTTTATTATAAACTCAAAATTTTAAAAGTATGCTTTATAAATAAATAATTGGTAAAATAAGAAAATATGGAGAGAATATTTTGAAATTGGTATCTAAAACCAATTTCTTGCATATATAAAAATATGGTCTGAATATGGAGTGTTAATGAACGAAAGATTCCACATCGTTTGTTTGGATGATTGGAAGGTTATGAGAGGGGAAAGAATACGTGTTTTTAGCGACAATCCAAATAGATGGAAAGCAAACAGGCTCTTTCTGTAACTCACTTTGTTTTTTCCACTCGCCGGATTCGTAATAATGTTGATATCGGTCCATTTTCTTTCTCATAACGTTTGATGAATAAATCGAGTTTTGAATTTCTACGAAAAAGGGTTCGTTTTTCCACACCATAAAAATGTCTGGCTGCATAAATGCTGGTCCATAACGAGGTTCAACCATAAATATATGAGGCGTTTCATGCTTGCATAAATTAATGTAAAAATGCGCGATAGCCAAGTAGTGCGGAATTTTTTGCGAGTCTATTTTAATGGGCGAGGGATTAGGAAAATAGACATATGGACTATATTCTGTGTTTGCGATAATATTCCCTTCACGCCTTAGTCTTTTAAGCACATAATTGGCAGATGTAACTGGGTTTTTCAATTCTCCAAAAAAAAGCGACACAATTTGATCGCGAGAAAGGCAGCGAAAACGAGTTAACGTTTTAATGATGTTGTAATCTCTAGCTGTCAGCATTCTTCGTCCTCCCTTTCGTAAAGCCGTTTATAATCAAAACCGATTTCAAAATGCTGTGAGGTAGGCGTTTATGAGATAAAAACAAATGTAATGCCTACTTTTGTAATTACATGTATATGTGAAGGGAAATAGTCCTATGCATAGAAGCAACAGTGAAAAAGAAGGTTAGCTTGTTCGTTATGAAAAGAAACAAGGTTGACAACTTTTATCCCGCGGTAACCCACCAATTATCATTTTCCTTATTATGTAAATGGGAGAGCGCAAATTGGACAAGTTCTCGTTGAGTTCATAAACGTATAAAAACGCCCCGTGAAATTTACGAGGCGTTTTTACATATCCAACATATCGTAGGTTTACTGTACATTTGGCACATCTTCACTTAATCGAGAACCATCATCATCGTTCCTCCAACCAACTGGAAGCTTCTAGAGTCATCTAGATAGAAGGCTTTTTAATTGTGTCATTTCATCGGTCAATTCATCAATATGTTCCTCCAACTGAACAATAAGTGAAATGCTTGCGGCAAGTTTTTCTCCATAATCGTTTACTTGCAAAAGCGCCTGTTCAAGTTGATGCTGAAATTCACGTTCTTCTTTTTTGGGCATATAAGAAGGCGGTGTTTCACCGCTTTCAATGACTGTTATTTCTTGCTTTAAGGCTTCTATTTGTGCAAACAATTCATTATGAGCCATCTGTTCAGAAAGCCGTTCCTCGACTAATTGCTGTTGTTTCGCCGCTTCTTGTTCATATGTGCTTTGAAGAGTCGTCAGGAGTTGGTCTTTTTCTTGTTTTTGCTCTTTCAATGTGACAACACTTTGTTCCAATTTCTTTACTTCACTTTGCAAGCTCTCTATCGATCGGTCTTTGTTTTTAATCTGCTCCTCCAGCACTACATTCGAGCGCTTCACCATCTTTAATTCTTCTGTTAAGCGACTTTCTAGCTGCTTCCAATTGGTCAGTTCGTTCATTTGTTTCTCATAATCGCGCTGCAGTTGCCGGATAGTTTCAGCCTGCGCTCGTTCTTGTTCAATATGAGTCTTTTCTTTATGCTGAAACTCCATTTCTTGCGTCTGCTTTTCTTCTTTCAGTTGTTCCAATTGTTGTGTGCAGTTCAAGAGTGATTCATGTAATTCTCCATTTTCTTTCTTTAACGCTTCAATCTGACTATAATGAAAGTCATTTTGATACGCCTGAATTTTCGCTTTATGTTTAGCTACTTCTGATTTCAAATGAATAATCGTTTGTTCAAGCATGAAAGGATTCGAGCTGCTCACTTGCCATTTGTTGTCTACTTCCATTGTAACCTCCCAGCCTTCGTGATCTTCATAACGAAAGTACCTGTTACGTTCACCTTTAAAACGAAAAAGAAACTCGGTTATGAGCACTAAATTGATGCTGTCCTTCGTTAAAGTAGGCAAATCCCTCCACTAAAACGTAGCCGCTTTTTTCCGGTTCTTCAATTGAAATTTTCAAACTGTTAAAAGCAGCGATTTCATTTGGAAGAATTTCTAATGGCTGAATAGGGGTAATCCAATATTCTCCCTTTGTACGAATTCTTTCCCGCCAATCTTCATACACGTACTTCCAGCCTTTTTCTGCCCCGTTGCTTTTTGTTGATAATCCCGATACGAGTCTAGGCGGAATAATTTGACCTTGAAGTGCGGCACTTTCTGCAGGGGTTACTTTTATACAAATAACAGGGGAGCGCAATACGCTTGTGCCAGTATTTTTCATATATAGACTGCCATTGATTAAAAATTCTTTCATATCATCAGCTTGAGGCGGAAGGATGGTGACATCAAAAAATAACTCCGCTCTCGTCAAAGAAATAGGCTTACGTTCCTCTAGAATGGTTGTCGCTGGTGACACTTTCGTCACCTTATGAACGACTTCTTCTTTTTCATGAACGTTCGTCTCTTTTGGAGGTGTGTCAAAATGCGTTATATTTTTAATCCAATTCTTCAGCATTTCTGTCGGAAGATACGACAAAAGCCTTTTTTCCAATAAAGGTTGAACGTACTGAAGAAGGACTCTTGTTAACGACATGGCCAGTTTTTCTTTTAAAAGAGCTGGATGCTCGCTTTTCGGGATACTGCATGTAACGTGCAAACATGGGACAGAGGAAGAGGAGATAGGACCTTCTTTTAACTCAAAAGCCCATTTTGATTCATTCAATTCGCTCAGAACGATATTCCAAAGCCGCTCATTGACACGACCACCATACTCAATCGAAAGAAATGTTCGTGCGGACATATTGTTTTCTAACATTTCCAACTGAATTTCAAGCTCGGAGCCTACTATGGAATGGCGTTCATTTTGCAAAGCTGTTTCAATGCCATGGACGGCTAGAAATTGATTGACTTCTTCTAATATATCAACACTTAATGGATGATTGTTAGCTGCAAATAGCGAGAGATGTGGCTGCTTTGGCCAAGAAAACACGTCAATTCTTTTGGCTTCGGGATTCCATGTCGTGTACAGTCCTTGCTCTTTGCAAAACATGCGGAAGCCGACAACAGAATAATACGAAATGACTGCCTGCCGCTCATCGTCGATATAAATCGAAATATCCATAAATCGTGTCTCCTTTTTTGCTTTTGTCGGATATGTATCATTTATATGAAAAGACTTAAATTTTATGAGCTGCTCCCTTAAAAAGGGCTTATTTATTAGAACCACATGGGGTGGAATTCCATACAATGCTAGTGTAAAAACACATGCTGGAAAGGATGATTATATTGAAACCAATTAGAGGGTCGCAGTTGACCCCTAACAACTTGCAAGAAGAATGCATTCGTGTACCGAAAGTTTACGACTGGGTGTTTGATGCAACATATACAAATTCAGCCATTACATTACCTCCAGAATGCGCTGCAGCTGTCAATTTAGCTGTTTCCGAAGGGAGAACACCGCTTGAAGTTGTTTGTGAAGTTCCTGAAGTAGGAGGATTTTTCCCTATCGATGGTACGCCAAGCATGAATGATAATGTATCCTGTGCTGTTTCGTCCAGAATTGAAAGACGCTCTGTTCCGGTCAATGGCGTCACAACAGATTTGGCAGTTATTCAAGTTGTCTTTACTGTCAGACCACTAGTTACCATCTTTGATAGCGCAGGTGCTACCATTTGCCAATTCCGTCCAACTATCGGTAAATCCCAGCGTTTAGCGGTTTGCGCACCAGAACCATTCACAAGTGATAACATTTCTTGCCGTTTAATTGAGCTAAACTGCAACCGAGATTTTATCGAGACAGCCGTTCCAGATCTTGGGCTTCAAATTGCGCTTGACATTTGTTATGAAGTTCAAGTTGAAGCAGATGTAAGATTAGAAGTTCTCGCTAAATTCTGCTTCCCGCGTCCAAACGACATTGAACTTCCTATTGGCGGAATCTGCCCGACATTTGAATGGCCAACTAACTGCGGATCAGAAGTATTCCCACGTCCGAGCTGTGATTGTCAAGCATTTGCCGATACAGCAGCATTATCTCCGTTAACAGATATCGCGTTTGGCGCTACTTTATTCCCACTTGCTTTAACAGCAGGAGCATATACATCTGAGCTGAATGCAGAGATTTGTGACAACTGTAGCTTAACAGGCAGCACGATCGAGTGGATTGTTGAAGACCTTGGCCTCGGTCCAACGGGAACAGCTAACCAAGGCTTTACATTTAGAGCTACTGAAATCAATATGCCGACATGTGCAGCCGTTCCAGTAACGGGTGTTGTAACGATGAACATTACAGGTCGAGGAATTGTCAACTTTGAAGATGCCGGTACAGGCAACCGAGATGTAACGTTTACGATGACACTTGTTGAAAATCCTGGAGCAGCCCTTGATGTTTACGCTATTACATTATTAGACTTAGCAGGCGCTCCATTAGTTACACTAGGCTTAGGTGCTGGATTTGTACCAGACGAAGAGTTAATTGTTCAAGACTGTGTTACTTTCCCAGATGTTATTAGCAGCGACTTAATTTAATATCATTAATATTATGAGGGCTACAAAGGAGGGGGAACCCTTCTTTTTTTTTGTGGAAACCTCTAAAACTTGAACAAAAACAAATTCATTTCACGTCGAACAAAAAACAGCATATAGTAATAAAAGGGCGCCGTCTATAAATAAGGGGGGGTAAAATAGTTGAAGAAAACCATCCATTTTTATAAGGAAGAGCCATTTAACGATGTTTTCTTGAAAATGAAGGGAATTGAACAAAAACTTTTTACCTCTAAACAGTATATTGAGCAATTAAAATTCGGTTTACAACATGATAGTGTAGAGAATATTCACATAACGGAGCAACTTGAAAGTATCCAAAAAGCCGAATGTTCCACTGAGAGTGCTGTTCAAGAGGAAAAGCTGGCACAAATAGCTGAATCTGTGAACCGCATACGCCATTTTGTAAAAAGCACTCAAGGGCATGAAGTTAAGGTAAGACAAGAAATGAAGAGAAAAAAAGAAAGCATACTAGCGCTGAAAAAGGAACAAGAACAATTGCGGCAAGAAATGAACATACGAGAACAAAAAACGAACACGCTTTTCCAAATAGTAGATCAGCAAACACAACAATTATTAAATGCTGAAGAAAAGATGAACGCTCTAGAAAAGGTGTTGATGGAAAAACAATTTGAATGTCAAGAACTGTCGCAATTGCAATGGCAAACACTATTATATTATGAACACCGTGAATCATGTTTCAATGAAACATTAGAAGAGCAAAGCTTAGTCGCCTCATTACAAAACGAGGCAACAGAACTATGTAACAAGAAATACGAATCGACTGAGAGGGCACAGCAGGTTGAAGATGTGAGTAATAATTGGGTTGAGTCGCCTAAGCAAAAGCAGCATGAAGTGAATACGATAAAAAGAGGGAGCTGGCTTCAAATGGTTTGGAATTTATGGAGCAAAGAACAAGATGAAGAATATCTTGAAAAAATGGAACAATTGAGCAGTACCGTACAAGAGTTAAAGCAAGAAATCGGGCAATATGAACAAAAGTGGAGCAAAATGAATGAGTATGTTCAACGTTATGAAGAAAAGGAACAACAACATTTTCAGCAAATAAAAGAGCTTAACGAACATTTGAAAAATTTCCATGCAAAAGAAGAACTTTACATGAGCAAGTTAAAACAGCTAGAAACAGAAATTAAGCAATATCAAAATCAGCATCTTTCTTATCAGCAGCAAATCGAAGAAATGAATGGAACGATTAAAGAACTGGAAGAAAGAGAGAAAAGCTATCAATCAAAGTTTGAGCAGCTTAAACGTCAACAATCCCAACAAGCCCAGCAGACACAACAAGCACAACGACAACAGAGGCAGCAAGGTCTTCCAGAAAAACAATACCGTGAACAATTTCAACATATGCTGAATCAGACAAGGGGAAGCAAATCAACGAATCAGCAAGAACAACGACGGCTAATAAGTGGTGCGAGGCAACTTGAACAAGAACAAAGGGGGACTCCGACAGAAATGCTAAAACGTTACTATCCGCAAGCACAAGCTCGGATGTCTCCCTTTAACCCATTCAAATAAGTGTAAATCATCTATTATGTAGGAGTGATGCAATGTGATGACATTTCAACAGCTTAGAGAAACCTATACGAAATTAAAAAGCGTACCAGCAGGGAAAAAAGCAGACGGGAAAAAGAATAAAAAGCTTCCAGTGAAGCGAAGTGAGCAACCCGCTATTTTCGAAGCGAATGAACCGAAAAAGCGATATTACCAGCCCTCTGCCCCAAAAGCGACTCAAACGAAAAAAAGAAGTTGCTGCGGTCGCTAAGACAACAACCTTTCAGCAACCCGTTGTGTATATGAAAACATCTGCTTACCATGAAATGATGGACCATTGCCGGAAAACATTGCCGTATGAAGCGTGCGGACTTGTGTCGGGAAGAGGTCACATACATGAAACCATTTGGCAGATGGAAAACATAGAAAGAAGCCCCACTTCCTTTTCGATGGACCTTGATCAAATGACTCGGACCTTCCGCTCGATGAAGCAGCAAGCACAACGATGGACGGGGATTTATCACTCCCATCCGACCGCAATTCCATTTCCTTCCCAAGCGGATATTCGACATGCTCATTACCCTCACACGGACTATTTTATCGTATCCTTCCTATCTACTGCTCCGACTGTTCGATGCTACCGTATCGAAAATCAACGAGTCACTCCATTGACCATCACGTTGCTTGACTAGCATTCTGTTCGTTGGAATCATCCTGACCAGCTATAAAGGAACCCGCCATCAATCGGTTATGTAACACGAACTTGATGGCGGGTTTTAGCTTGCCGTTCACATGTTCATACATTGCCTGTGCATATAAAAATTTGTCATCACTAATTTTTCACAACTTCTCCTTAAAATTATCAGAAATATATCATTTTTTAGAATATAATAGAGATAAAAGTTTTAGAGGAGGACAACCCTTTTGCTTACGAATCATTTAGATTTTCGACTGGAACCGAAATTGAAAGAACTGTATGAGGAACATAAAGTAAGATCAGAAAAAATTGATTGGGGTTATCATGATTTTTTGCCGTGGGATAAAGCGCAAGATTTCCGAAGAGTACCGTGGGACCCGAGTCAAGTGACATTGCCACCTGGGCTTGTAACGGCAGTAGAGACAGCGCTTTTAACAGAAGTGAACTTACCGTGGTTTACCTCTCATCTTGACCAAACGTTCAAAGGGTCTCTTTCGGTTATTAAAGATTTTGTTCATACATGGACTGCGGAAGAAGATCAACATTCTAATCTACTAGAAACCTATTTGTTGATTACACGCAGTGTCGATCCGAAGCGACTTCACCAGTTGCATAAACAAACTGTGGAAGGAGGCTGGTCGCCTGATTTCCATACGCCGTTTGAAACGATGGTGTATACGTCTTTACAAGAACTCGCCACGATGGTGTTTTATAATAACGTCGCGAAAAAAGCGAGCGAGCATGATAAAGATTTATCAACATTGCTTCGGAGATTGGCGAAGGACGAAATTTTGCATTATGCCTTTTATCGGGATGTTATTAAGTTTCATCTTCAATTGGAACCGAATTATTGTTATTACCTTGGGCATGTTATTAAAAACTTCCAAATGCCAGGGACCGTCATGCCCGATTTTGAAGACCGGATGGCGATTATTGCGAAAGAAGCAAATTACGGGCCGCTTGAATATTTTGATCAAGTGCTTGATGTCATCGTTGAATATTGGGAACTCGAAAATCTGAGGCCAATTGCTCCAGAAGCAGAAAAAGCCCGCTTAGACATTTTAACGTACCATGCCCGCTTGAAACGAATTCGAGACCGTTTTTACCAAACAAAATAACATATTAGCGTAAAGAAAAGGCCGTCCTCCAGTAATGTTGGAGAACGGTCTGTTTTAACCGACAATGTTTCGACCACGCTGTGCTAAAGCAAAGTAAATGCCGTGCTGCAACGTTTGGAAGCAGTTAAATCTTGAAAAGTTTAAGTTGGAAGAAGAAATAGCTGTTCCAAGCTCTGGGGAGATACCAACTAAAATGGTTTCGGTTCCAATCAATGCGGCAGCTGATCCTAATTTTTCAATAAAAATCATTGTGTAGCTGCTAATATGTAGGTCAAGCCCTGTTAAATCGAGCACAAGATAGCGGGCTTTATAAGCGGGAAGATTATGAAGCGTTTTTTCAATTAATTCTTCCGAGCGCACTTCATCATATTTTCCGAGTAAGGGAACGACTACAATTTCCTCTAGCACTGGAATAATAGGGGAAGAAATTTCTTTGACAAGTTCGCGCAGTTCTTTTGTTCGTTCATCAACAAGGGCTTCAAGCTTTTGAATTTCGCTCGCTTCTTTTCTTCTCGCAAAATCGTGAATGTTATGAGTAGCCGTTATCTCAGAAGGAAAATAATGATACTCACAAAATTCGTCTCCTTCAATTTGGCTCTTTTTCACCTCGTACCAAACATTCGTTTCGAAAAGCCCAGTCAATAAGCCAGCAAAATGACCCGGAAGAAATGAGCCATATGACGTTTTTCCTTGTGCTTTATTAATTTTATATTCCCAGCTGTCTTGAATATGAATAACCGCCGTTTTTTGTTCTTCATTCATTTCTTGGAACTTAAACTGTCCCCAACCAGCTGAAGCATAAAGAGTCGGGAAGATAGCGGCGATTTCCTGGATCGTTAAATTCCCTTTTTTAAAAAATTCACTGACGACGGCGCCTTGACGAAATCCAGTCGTTTCAAGTACAACATCAGCCGCATCGCTTCCAGACACTTCTTCAAGTGTGTCAAAAAACGTTTTCATTGCCGAGGAAATCCAAAAGAGAACCGCATCATCGCCTTCAAAGTTAAATAAGCCTTTTTCAATATCCCATTTGAATTGAATGCCTGATACATCAATTGCGGGTTTATCTTCAGAATTTGTGTTCAATGACATGTGAAAGCTCCTTTTTTACATAATAGTCGTTGAATGACAATATCTTCATTATAAGACTACCTATAAGTAAATGACAATCAAAGATATAGTTATCGAGCTTTTCTTTCAGCCGGACAGGCAGCGTGTAAATACGTCAATATGGTTACAATAATCGGGAAAAGGAGACTGAAAAACATGAAACAAACAATAAAATTTGATTTCCATACCCATCACGAGCGCTGTGGGCATGCGATAGGAACGATTGAAGATTATGTACAAACAGCTGTTGAAATGGGGTTCGACTACATCGGCATCGCGGATCACTCTCCTTATTTTTACAGCGACGAAGACCGACTGTACCCAACAATCGCCATGGCGAAAAGCGAGCTCGCTCATTATGTGCAGGAAGTGCTGCGTTTAAAAGAAGCGTACAAAGGGAAAATTCATGTACTTCTTGGGATGGAAAGTGATTTCTTTCCACAATATGCTCATATTTATGAAAAAGAGTTTCAGGCGTATCCGTTCGATTATATTATCGGTTCGGTTCATTATGTTGGGGATGTGAGTATTTTCAAGCGCGGAAGATGGGAAGGGCTCACACAAAAAGAGAAAGTACAGACGAAAGAACAATATTACGAGCTGATTGAACAATCGGCTCGGAGCGGGATGTTTCAAATTCTCGGGCATATTGATGCAATGAAAGGGTTTTATCCGGAATTTTCAACAATTGAAACAGAAATCGTCGAAACAACCCTTCAAGCGATTGCGAAGCATGATATCGCCATTGAAATTAATACATCTGGAAAAACGAAGGATTGCGGTGGCTGGTATCCGAGCGATGATTTATTAGAGCGTGCGCTTTTTCACGGAGTGAAAGTAACATTTGGCTCCGATGCTCATACACCGGAGCGGGTCGGAGATGAATTCGAATTTGTCCAACAGCGGCTGAAAGAAATTGGCTTTAAAGAATGGGCGTATTTTGTGGCAAAGAAGCGGTATATGGCGGAGTTGTAACATGGCAACTTGCGAATGAACCATTCTTCATAGTAGAAGAGTCATACGTTAGAAAAACCGTGCGAAAAATTGCATGGTTTTTCTTTGTTTAGTTCTTTAATAAATAGAGGAAATAATAATCAGAAAATTCTAAAGAGTATATTGACATTATTGGAAGTTGATGGTTTAATGAACATAACAACTATAAGAAAAACAATTACTTGCAATCTAACTGGTAATGACAACATGATATCATTACTACATAAAGTGAGGTGAACAAATAAGCGTGAAATTATAGAGGAGTTTTATTAGAATAGAGATAACTATTCTAATAAATAAGGTGGATGATTAGAGTGATACAAGCAATCCAAAAAGATATTCCAATTCCTTTATATTACCAATTGAAAGAAATTTTAAAAAAAGCAATTGAATCAGGGGAGTTGTTGCCAGGGCAATTAATTCCTTCTGAACGAGAACTTGTTGAACAATATGAAATTAGCCGACCGACGGTCAGACAAGCCGTTAATGAATTAGTCTCAGAAGGCTTATTACGTAAAGAGCATGGCAAAGGCACGTTTGTAGCAAAGCCAAAAATTAGCCAATGGTTTTTAGAAAACTTAACAAGCTTTTCCGATGAGATGGTCCAAAAAGGAGTTCCACATAGTACAAAGGTGTTAGAAAAAAGCACCGTTAGTTCAAATTTGACATTAAAAGAAGTATTTGGGGATGAATATGACCGCTATTATCGTCTTGATCGTTTGCGGTATGTAAACAATGAACCATACGTTATTGTGACAACTTATATTCCTTGTGAAATGGCAGAGGGTTTACTAGACGAAGATTTTGAAAAGAACTCTCTTTACAAAACCCTTGAAGAAAAATACAACTTTGAGATTGGTTATGCAGATCGAATTATTGAAGCCGTTAATTCAGCGGAAGAAGATGCCAATCATCTTGGCATTGAACCAATGACAGCTCTTCAATTAATTAGAACAAAAGGTTTTCTGCAACACGGTCAACTATTTGAATATTCAATTGCAAGATATCGGGGAGATACTAGTAATTTTACAGTAAGGGTTGCTTACAAACGTCAGTAATAATGAGGTAAGAGGGGATGTTTAATGGGGAAAACGGTCATTTTGGCACATGATATAGGAACAACAGGCAATAAAGCAACATTGTTCTCGAGGGAAGGCGATATTATTGCCAGCACATTCTATGCCTATGAAACAGTACTGCCACAAGTTGGATGGGCGGAACAAAATCCACATGACTGGTGGCAGGCGGTTTGTATATCAACAAAATCATTATTAGCCAAAACTGATATATCAAGTGCCGACATTGCTTGTATAACTTTTAGTGGTCAAATGATGGGGTGTGTGCTAGTAAATGAACAAGGGGAGCCGTTACAAAACGCCATTATATGGGCGGATATGCGAGCTGAACAAGAAGCTCGTGATTTACTAGAAATTATCGGGATGAAACGCGGCTATCAAATCACAGGTCATCGCATCAGTTCGTCTTATTCAGGAGCCAAGATGGTCTGGATTAAAAATCATAAACCAGACCTATATAAAAGGGCACATAAAATGCTACAAGCAAAAGATTTCTTAGTTTACAAACTGACGGGGATATTTGCAACCGATTATTCAGATGCTTCTGGCACAAATCTACTTGATATTACTAAAAAAGAATGGTCCGATGAAATTATTGACGCATGGGGAATCGATCGTCAAAAACTTCCCTCGCTTTATTCCTCTACAGAAGTGGTTGGTGGAGTGACAGAGAAAGCAGCAATCGAAACAGGGTTACTTCCTGGCACTTCCGTCGTAATTGGTGGCGGTGATGGGGTGTGTGCTGCAGTTGGAGCAGGCGTGATAGATGAGGGAGAGGCATTCAATTATATCGGTTCGTCTGCTTGGATAGCGGCAGCCTCCAAAGAACCTGTATTTGACCCAGAAATGAAAACGTATACATGGATTCACTTAGATAGCACGAAATATTCGCCAAATGGGACGATGCAGGCTGGAGGTGCATCACTTCAATGGATTAGAGATCAATTTTACAGGCAAGAATATGGAACTCATTCCGTATATGAAGTCATGAATCAAGAAGCAATGGAATCCAATGTAAGCGCCAACAAATTGATTTATTTACCGTATTTGTTAGGTGAACGATCACCAAGATGGAGTCCAGATGCTAGAGGTGCGTTTATCGGGCTTCATATGAAGCATACACGCGGTGATATGACCAGAGCTGTAATGGAAGGGGTCGGATTCAATTTAAAAATTGTCCTTGATACTTTTTTAAAGGCTAATTTGCCTATTCATCACATGTGGATTCTCGGAGGAGGTGCAAAAAGTGACGTGTGGCGGCAAATTTTAGCGGATATATATGGCGTTGATATTTATGTGCCGCAAAAATTAGATGAAGCGACTTCTATGGGAGCGGCGATTGCTGGCGGTGTAGGGGTTGGATTATTAAAAGATTTCTCTTCAGGGAAAGAATGGGTGAAACGAGCAACTGTACATACACCTATTCCAAGAAATCATGAGAAGTACAAAGAATTTTTCGATAATTTCGAAGAGTCTTATCATCAGCTTGTTCCAATTTACCAACAATTAAATCAATTTACATTAACAGGAGTGGAAGAACATGACGAAATTAAACAACAAATATAAATCATTTGCAACCATGTACAACTTTGATACAGGGGAACTTGATCCGAAAGGAAAAATCATTACACGTAAGTTGTCTCACATGGCAGAGATGTATTTAGATCAAAGCGCTGCTAACCAACTATTGAAAGAGGACCCGCTCATTTATGAAGTGTTTAATGTCGAAGTGCCGGAAACCATTGCGCATATTCAGCATTGTGTCACCATTTTGTACCCGGGAAAAGTCGGAGACGAATATTTTATGACAAAAGGACATTATCATGAAATTTTAGATCGTGCCGAAATTTATTTCTGTTTGAAAGGAAAAGGGCAATTGATTTTACAGACAAAAGACGGTGAATTTGACATGATTGAAATGATTCCGGGAACTGTTGCATATGTTGCTCCAGAATGGGCACACCGCACAGTTAATACAGGTGATGAGCCATTTGTCTTCTTTGCTGCGTATCCAGGAGATGCGGGTCATGATTACGGCGGAATTGAAACAGAAGGGTTTGTCAAACTATCGGTGGAAGAGAATGGCGAAGCCAAACTAATCGATAACCCTCGCTACAAGACCGTTCAATAAAAGGTAGGTTCCCTCACATGTTAAAGGAACGAACATTGATTTTTGATGTAGATGGCACATTATTTGACAGTGAACAACTATCCTATCAAACATTTAAAAAGACATTGCAAGCATTAGTAGAAGAAGGGATTTGTTCCGACCAAAGTTGGACGGATGAACAAATCAAGTCTTTAATTGGTTTAACTGGTAAAGACATCTTCACATCATTACTTGATAAGGCATCCGAAAATACGATTAGACAAGCCCTTTATTTGTTAGAGCAAATCGAAGGAGAGCTTTTAGGCATAGAGGGACAGTTGTTTCCTGATGTTAAGGAGACATTAAGTGAACTTGCGAACAAGGGATATTCTTTATATGTGGCTAGCAACGGCGGTGCTCTCTATGTACAAAGAGTATTAGAACGCTATGAAATACAATCGTATTTTAATGGAGTTTATAGTGCTGGGCTTCATCAAACAAAAAATAAAGTTGAGCTTGTTTCCATGCTACTAGAAGAAGCGGGGAAGGATGCCGTCATGATTGGAGATCGTACTTCAGATATTGAAGCAGGAAAGAAAAATGGGCTAAAAACGATTGGTTGTCATTTTGGCTTTGGAGATGTATCAGAGATTGCAGAAGCAGACTACCATATTCATACATTTACGGATTTATTAAATTTATTGGAATAGACAAAAGGGTGAGGAAAATGCCAAAAGTTGTGATTACACCGCGATCGTACGGAATGTTCGATCCAGAGGTTTGGGATATGTGGAAAAATAATGACATGGAAGTAATTAGAAAAGAGGGGCCACTTTCTGAAGAGGAATTGATAGCCATTGTGAAAGATGCAGATGCCTTATTGATAGGTACTGATCATATATCAAAAAGGATATTAGAAAAGGCAGAACAATTAAAGCTAATTTCAAAGTATGGAGTTGGGACGGATAATATTGATCGAGCATGTGCTGAACAAAAAGGCATTACCATCCTGAATACCCCTGGTGTCAATACAGAAGCTGTTGCCGATTATACCTTTGGTTTAATGCTGTCATTAGCGAGACATATTGCCAATAGCCATCGCGACTTAGTGATGAACAGGAAATGGAAAAAAACAGTGGGGATGGAACTGTTCGGAAAGAAGCTTGGCATTCTCGGACTGGGGGCAATCGGGAGTGCGGTGGCAAGACGGGCAAAAGGGTTTGATATGGAAGTAGTCGCTTATGACCCTTATCCGAATTATCAACTTGCTGAACAGGCTGGGGTTACGTTTGCTGATTTAGAAACGGTATTCAAAGAAAGTGATGTTATAACCATGCATCTGCCACTTACCCCTGACACAAAACATTTAATTAGTGGGGCGGAGCTCACCGAAATGAAAGAAAACTGCTTACTCATCAATACAGCTCGTGGGGGAATTATTGATGAAGAGGCTTTATACAAAGCATTGAAAAATGGGGAGATTGCTGGTGCGGCATTGGATGTCTTCCAACATGAACCTCCGGAACATTCAATGTTATTCCAGCTCGACAATGTCATTTTAACACCACATAATGCTTCAGCCAGCGTTGAAGCCGTGCAAAGGATGACAAGGCAATCGACCGAAAATGTTTTGAAGTATTTTAGTAACGTTCAAAAAGCTTAGTCATTGGTCATGAGGGATCCCCTCCGACTTCGACACTCAAAAGGAGAGAAGGCAGTTGGATAAAATTCAAACCATTTCTTCGTTAGTAGAATCAGGTGTTGTGGCTGTATTAAGAGGAAATCGACAAGAAGTTCTGAAAGTCGCAAGAGCCGCTTTCCACGGAGGGATTAGAGGAATTGAAATTACGATGACAGTTCCTGGAGCGATTGATGTATTAAAAGAAATGAAACAGCAGCCGTGGGCAGAGGAAGCCGTAATCGGTTTGGGAACAGTTCTTGATCCGGAAACGGCTATCAACGGCATTCACGCGGGAGCAGAATTCATTGTTAGTCCATATTTTAATCCGGAGATTATTAAAGTTTGTAATCGCTATCAAATCCCAGTTATGCCAGGGGTCTTTACCATCAATGAAACGATTCAGGCTCTTGAGATGGGGTGCGACATCGTGAAATTGTTCCCAGGCGATCAGGCTAGTCCAGCATATATTAAAAATATGAAAGGACCGCTTCCAAAAGTCAATGTTATGCCAACAGGAGGCGTGGATGAACAAAACATTGCCGAATGGATCAAGTCAGGTGCGGTGGCAGTGGGAATCGGCAGCAATTTAGCAAAGGCCGGGGGGAAAGATTTGGATGAATCGAAAATTTCCGCTTATGCCCGTCAGCTAATCCAACAGGTTGAATTTGTAAGAGGGAAAGCCGTATTCAATTAAAGGAGGGAGAGTGCCTCCTTATAAAAGCGAGTTCAATTACAAAAAACACAGGGGGAATTTGTACATGAAAAAATGGGGGTTATTATTCACTTTGGCGTTTCCTTTAGTCTTTGCATCTGCTTGCAGTCAATCAACAGGAGGCGACAGCAATTCAGGAAAGAAAGAAGACGGTGGCAAAGACGCATATGAAATTGCTGTTATCGTAAAGGCAACTGATTCCGATTTTTGGCAAACTGTTTTGCAAGGATCAGAAAAAGCAGCAAAGGATTCAGAAGGAAAAGTTCATGTTACTACATATGGCCCGCCTTCTGAAGCAGACATCGATGATCAAATTGCCATTTTAGAAAATGTCATTTCCCAAAAGCCGGATGGAATTGTTATTGCATCAACAAGTTCTGATGCGAGCGTTCCTGGAATTGAAAGAGCGATGGGCGCAGATATTCCGGTCGTTTTAGTAGACAATCGTGTCAATACGGACCAATTCGCCAGTTTCTTGGCAACTGATAATGTAAAAGGCGGCGCATTAGGTGCCGATCAGTTTGTAGAAGAATTAAAAGCACAAGGAAAAGAATTAAAGGGAGAGGTTGCGATTATTAGTGCAATGGCCGGTGTGCAAGTATTAATCGACCGCGACAATGGATTTATTGATCGATTAAAGGAAATCGCCCCGGATATTAAACCGCTCGAAATTCGCTATGTTGACAACGATATTACAAAAGCATTGGGAGCAGCAGAAGACCTTTTAACAAGCAAACCGGATTTACTAGGCTTCTTTGCAGATAATAATCACACGGGAATTGGTGTGGCACGTGCAGTTACGGAGCGGAAGTTGACGGATAAAGTGCCTGTCATTGCGTATGACGGCGATGAAGAAGAAATCAATTCGTTAAAATCGGGAGCAATTGATGCGCTAATTGTTCAAGATCCGTTTGGAATGGGTTATGAAGGTGTCAATACAGTCGTGACAGCGATTGAAGGGGGAACGACGGAAAAAGAAATTGATACGGGAGCGACCATTGTAACGCAGGAGAACTTCGAAGAAGAGGAAATTCAAAAACTGTTATATCCAGAAAAACGCTAGGAGTGTTACAGATTGTAGATTCCTAGAAACTATTTTCTTTCTAGGAATCTATGTAAAAGGAGGCTTGGAAATTGAATCAGTCATTGATTGAAATGAAAAACATCGTCAAAACATTCAAAGGGACGTATGCGTTAAAAGGAGTAGACTTTGACGTCCAACCAGGTGAAATCCATGCCTTGCTAGGAGAAAATGGCGCTGGAAAAAGTACGTTAATCAAAATTTTGACTGGGGCATACCGTCCGGACGGCGGTGAAATTGTAGTGAGCAATAAAAGTCATTCTTTTATACAAGTAAATGAACTAGATGCATTAGGAATTTCTGTTGTGTATCAAGATTTAAAGCTGGCCCCTGGCGTAACGGTAATGGAAAATATTTTAATGGGCAATTTGCCGCGTAAATATGGTGTAGTGAATTACAAAAAAGCAAAGGAATTAACTCATCAAGCCCTCGAAAAAGCGGGGATTGAACTGGATCCGATGACACGCTTAAACAATTTGAAAATTGCCGATCAAGAAATTGTCGCTATCGCCAAAGCCTTATCAAAAAACGCCAATGTGTTAATTTTAGATGAGCCAACTGCTTTATTGGCAGAAGATGATGTGCAGCGTTTATTTAAGATTTTACGAGATTTAGTGGCTAAAGGCGTCTCCATTATTTATATCTCTCACAAATTAGAAGAAATTTTCGCCATTTGTGATCGTGCAACAGTTTTACGAGATGGAAGCAAAATATGGACAAAGTCAGTTGATCAATTAACGAATGAAGAACTAATTGAAGCCATTTCAGGGAAGGTTCATACAAATGATGATGTCTATTATCCTGCTGAGTTAAAAGGGGAAGCGCTTCGTGTCAACACCCTTACGAACAAACCTTATTATAAAGATATTTCGTTTCATGTGAATCAGGGAGAAGTGGTGGGATTGTTTGGTCTTGTCGGAGCCGGAAAAAGCGAAATGCTAAAAGGAATTTTTGGTGAAATGAAACCTCAATCTGGAGAAGTTTATCTGAAGGGTCAAGCCTTTAAACCGACATCCCCCCGCGATTCTATTAAAAAAGGGATTGGCTTTGTACCTGAAGATCGTGCAACAGAAGGTTACTTGCCAAGAATGTCCATTTTTGTCAATGCCAATATCGCGACCTATCGCAACTTTGCGAAAGCCGGCTTTACTTCTCCACAACATGAAAAAGCACATGCTCTTGAGTTATTAGAAGGCTTTAATGTTAAATACAGCAGTCTCAATCAGCACATTGACGGGTTAAGTGGCGGAAATCAGCAAAAAGTGGTGGTAGCCAAGTGGATTGATGACACGACAGATGTTTTGCTTTTAGATGAACCAACAGCAGGGATTGATGTGGGGGCAAGACGTGATATATTCCGCATTTCTCGCCAACTTGCAGACGAAGGAAAATCGGTTATTTATTGTTCTTCTTATTTACCAGAAATTATGGAAGTGGCTGATCGCATTTTAGTTATGAGCAATGGGCGAATAACAGGTGAATTTTCTCGTGATGATTTCAACGATATGGAAATCATGCGAGCTGCTTATAAGTAAAGTGCCGAAATGATTGGAGGGAAAAATACATGCAAAAAACAGACGTCTCGTTACCAGCAAAAAGTTATCCGCTGAAAAACAATAAAAATATGAAAGAGTTAATTTCAAAACTTTCATTGCCTCTCGTTTTACTTGCCATGTGGGGCGTTATCTTTATTTTAGATTCTCGTTTTTTATCTATTGATAATTTATCCAACCTTGGAAGGCAGACTGCGATTATTGGAATTGTAGCCATTGCTCAAACTCTTGTTATTATTACAAAAGGAATTGACCTTTCCGTTGGTGCGACATTAGGAATTGCAAGTGTCGTATCCGCACAGTTTCTTGTCGCAGGGCACTCGCTGTTTGTGACGTTCATTGTTGTGATGCTAGTCGGTTTGTTAATTGGTGCACTAAATGGAGCCCTTATTTATGAGGCAAAAATCACCCCGTTTATCGCAACACTGGGAACGATGACGATTGTACGCGGTGCTACGCTGTTAACGAGCGAAGGACGGATTATAAGCGGTTTGCCTAAAGAAGTAACGAAAATTGCAGAATCCTCGGTGCTTGGCATTCCATTTTTATTAATGGTTATGATTATCATTGCCGTTCTTGGTGCATTAATGATTCGTTTTACCGTGTTTGGGCGAAATTTATTTAGTATTGGAAGTAGTGAAGAATCAGCACGTCTATCCGGTGTAAATGTTCGGATGACGACATATGGTGCGTATGGAATTGCGGGAATTTTATCAGCCATTGCTGGTTTTCTTTTAACGACACGCCTTGCGAGCGGTATTCCGACAGCCGGTGAAGGGTACGAACTTGATGCTATTGCCTCAGCGGTTATTGGTGGCGCAAGTTTATTCGGGGCACAAGGGAGTATCATCGGTACAGTCATTGGCGCGTTTATTATGTCGACTCTTCGAAATGCCGGAAATCTTCTCGGAATCCAACCTTTTTGGTTGCAGATTGCTATCGGGTTCTTATTACTAGCGGTTGTGTTCTTTGATCAAATTCAAAAACGCCGCTCATAGTAGAAAAAATAGAATCATGAAATTTAGAAAAGGATGTAGAAAAATTCATGATAACTGAACGATATGTACAAACCGTGCTCGGAAAACAAAATGTGAATTTACTTGGGCATTGTCAATGCCACGAACATTTATTTCTTGCAGTGAATGCTGCAACAGAGAAGAATCCTGCCTTATCTATAAACGATTATGACAAAACGGTAGATGAGCTTTCGATCTTCAAGAAAAAAGGCGGAAAAACCATTGTCGATGCCCAGCCTATTGGAGCGGGAAGAATGGCTGAATGGCTCATGAGAGCAGCGGTAGATACCCATCTCAACATTATCGCTTCCACTGGTTTTCATAAATTGATGTTCTATTGGGAGAATCATTGGATTCATCATTTTTCAGTGGAACAATTAGCTGACTTATTTATTGAAGAAATCGAACATGGGATGTATATAGATGGTGATCGTCATCTTCCGGTAAGAAAAATTGAGGCGAAGTCTGGGATGATTAAAACTGCCGTGGATTCATTCGGGATAAAGGGTCATTACATTAATTTGTTCGAGGCAGCAGCCCAAGCTGCCTTGAAGACAGGACTGCCCATTATGGTTCATATTGAACAAAACTCCGATCCATTTGAAGTCATCCGCTTCTTGACAGATCGTGGTATTTCTCCAACAAGCATCATTTTATGTCATCTTGACCGAACACACCATGATTATCAACTGCATAGCGAAATTGCTCAAGCGGGCGTTTTCCTTGAATACGATACGGTTGGAAGATTGAAATATCATAGCGATGAAGTAGAGGCAAAATTAATTTATCACATGGTTGAACAAGGGTATGAAGATTCATTATTAATCAGTTTGGATACGACAAGACAGCGTTTAAAAAGCTACGGCGGCGAAATAGGACTTGATTATATTTTGGATGATTTCCTTTATACGTTAAATCAACAAGGTGTTAATGAACAAGCAATTCATAAACTAACAAACTGGAATGCTGGAAGGGCATTAGCTGTTCAAACAGCTACATAATCAAAGGGGGAACTGGAAAATGAAATTTGAAGCTGCTGTACAACCTACATTTTACTTTATTGGCGTCACAACATCTCAATCATCCATTATGAAACTATTTCCACTTTGGGCAAAAGCGCTTGGGTTAAAAGATGTCGTGATAAAAGGGATTGATATTGATATTCATGCCGAGCGCAGTGTATATCGTGAAGTTGTACAATTTTTAAAAAGTGATGATCTGTCAATGGGCGCTTTAGTCACAACCCATAAAATCGATCTGTATGAGGCAGCTAAAGATTTATTTGATGAACTGGATTCGTATGCCCAGCTTTTTGGAGAACTTTCATGTATTTCAAAACGTAACGGTAAGTTGATTGGACATGCAAAAGATCATATTTCAAGCGGACTTGCTATGCAAGCATTCATACCAGAAAACTATTGGGAACAGCACAACGGCGAAGTGTTCATTATGGGAGCTGGAGGCAGTGCGATCGCAATTGCTTCCAATTTGCTTGATAAGAAAAATGGCCGCAATGTACCGTCTAAAATTTATGTTTCAAATCGCAGTCAACCTCGTTTAGATTCGATGAAACGTATTATAGAACAAGTAAACACAGAAGTACCGATTGAATATCATCTTGCTGAAACAACTGAAGAAAACGATCGTCTATTAAAAGGTTTAAAGCCCTATTCTTTTGTGGTTAATGCAACAGGATTAGGAAAAGATCGTCCTGGTTCGCCGCTTACAAATGACGGCTTTTTCCCTAAAAACAGTCTTGTCTGGGAATTAAATTACCGCGGCGATCTATTATTTATGCATCAAGCCATTAAGCAGGGTGATGTAAATCAACTCCATGTTGAGGATGGCTGGATTTATTTTATCCACGGCTGGACACAAGTTATCTCGGAAGTATTTAACGTAAATATGGATGAACCAACTTTTAAAATTCTTGAAGTGATTGCAGCCGATTTGAATGCTGTAAAATAAAGAATTTTTAACAAGAAAAAGAGAGTACCCGTTATAGAAAGCGAAAGGGGAATCCTATATGGAGTGATTCCGAAAAGATTCCCTTTTTCAAATTAGTACCATCATTAAAATGGAACATTGTCTAGAAAATCAGCGGGGTGATTAGAATGAAATTTATTGAAACCGTAAACTATGAGGAAATGAGTAAAAAAGCAGCGGAATTGACGCTTCAGCGACTCCACCAAAAAGCAAATCTTGTTCTTGGTTTACCAACGGGAGGTACCCCAATTGGTACGTATAAAGAAATGGTCAAAGATTTTAAACAAGGCAAAGTATCTTACGAAAAAGTTCAATCAATTAACATTGATGAATATGTAGGGTTAGGGAAAGACGATTTTAATAGCTATATGTATTACATGAATCACCATTTATTTAATCATATTGATATAAAAAGAGAAAACATACATATTCCAAATGGTTTAGCAAGTAATACCTACCATGAATGCGAGCGCTATGATCATGTAATTAAAAACGTTGGCCCCATCGATTTGCTATTGTTAGGAATTGGTCATAATGGGCATATCGGCTTCAATGAACCAGGTACCTCTTTTCAGTCGACCACTCATCTTATCGAATTGACCGAAGAAACCCGTCAAATGAACGCCCGTCATTTTCCAACCTCGAGTGAAGTACCTGTAACCGCTATTACAATGGGGATAGGGACTATGATGGAGAGTAAGGAAATTATTTTAATGGTGACCGGAGAGGGAAAATCAGAAGCCTATAAAGTATTCTTACAACAAGAGATTTCAATCAATTTTCCTGCATCTGTGTTACATCAGCATCCAAATGTAACCGTCATTGTTGATCGAAGTACGATTGATACATTCCAATAAAGGAAACTACACTTCCATCGGTGGGGGTTTTCTTTCATTCAATGAATCTATCTTCTAAAGAGGAGACGATTTACTGGAGCGCGCGCTTTTTCACAAGGTAAAAGTAACATTTGGCTCCGATGTTCATACACCAGAGCGGGTTGGAGATGAATTCGAACTTGTTCAACAGCGACTGAAAGAAATTGGCTTTAAAGAATGGGCGTACTTTGTGGCAAAGAAGCGGTATATGGCGGAGTTATTATAAATGGCAGTTAAGCTGTATGAGAAAAAGCTGTGCAATGGTGCATAGCTTTTTTTAATGCAATCAAGGAAAAGCAAAATGGCACAAAATATGAGTTATCCTTCAAGTTTTATCATTGACAGTAAACCGACCGGTATGGTTAGATGGAAACGTACTATACCGAACAGTTTACTTTTGGAGGAGATCAAAAATGGGGGCAAAACAGGTGAACATCTTAGCGGCGGTTGGATTTGTGATGATGTGGAGTTCCGGATTTATTGGCGCACGATTAGGGACGGCTGAAGCGAATTCAATGACCGTATTAATGTGGCGGTTCATCGTCGCCACGGTTATTTTAGGGACTTGGTGGGTTTGGACACAACGAAAAAGATTATCATTGAAGAGCATTCTTTCTCAAGCACTGATTGGTCTCTTTGCTCAAGGCGGCTATCTGTACTGTGTGTTTTTATCTGTTGAACATGGGGTTTCAGCGGGGACTTCTAACTTAATCACGACCCTTCAGCCAATTACAGCTGCTGCCTTAGCAGGTCCGCTTTTAAAAGAAACAACTACGAGAAAGCAATGGGGAGGGTTGCTGTTAGGAATTTTCGGAGTGTTATTTGTCGTCTATGAAGATTTAGGCACATCCGCTCAAGTCCCTTTATGGGCGTATGCTTTGTCGTTTTTCGCTATGATTAGTTTAGTATGTGCCACTTTATATGAAAAAAATCGAAAGCAATCTGTCTCGCTCGGTGATGCATTGTTTATTCAAACGTTCATCAGCGCCGTTCTTTTCACAGGTATTGCTTTCATGACAAACCATACAACTCCGCCTCATACTACAGGTTTTTGGCTGTCGGTAGGATGGCTTGCAGGCTTTTCAACCATCGGCGGCTACGGCTTTTATTGGTTAAATTTGAAATTAGGCAGTGTGACACGAGTGAGCAGTCTTATTTATTTAACACCTCCTGTCACAATGCTATGGACTTTTCTTATGTTCGGCGATCGAATTGGTTTTTTAACGATTGTCGGCATGGTATTATGTTTAATAAGTGTATGGGTCGTCAGAATAGATCAAGCGTAACCATTGACATAAGAAAACAGGATGTTAAGAGGGGGAAGGTAGATGACTGAACAGACAAAAATGACCCCTGCGGCTGTCAAAATTTTAGAAACAGCCTCCCATTTGTTTTATTGGAAGGGAATCCATTCCATTGGGGTTGAAACCATTGCTAATGAAGCTGGTGTGACGAAAAAGACGTTATATGATCGCTTTGGTTCGAAAGATCAGTTAATCGTCGCCTATTTGAAAAATCGGGACCAGCAATGGAAAACGCAATTAGAAGACTATTTGAACCGGATACCGGATGATCAGCCGCTACAAAAAATTTTAAGTGTGTTTGATGCATTAGAGCATTGGTTAATCACGAAAAATCAGCGAGGCTGTGCTTTTGTAAATGCATTAGCGGAGCTATCAGAAGAGTCTCATCCAGGAAGAGAAGTCATTATGGAAGAGAAGAGATGGCTGAAACAGCTGTTTGTTACATTTTTAACAGAATTAAAACTTCAAAATGCGGAACAAGTAGGAGAACTGCTACTCGTACTGCATGAAGGAGTCGTAGTGACGTACTCAATGAATCTATCACCTAACGGCATTGCTTCAGCAAAAGAGACCGCTCAATTAATCATTCAAACAGCCTTACGCCATTCATGACGTAGGGCTGTTTTCTTTAAATCTCCTGAATCATCCTTCAAAGGTCTAGAATGTTCGGCATAACCGCTCTCTTTTTTTCATCATATGATAATACATGGAAAAGAACGAAAAGGAGGGAGAGCGTTGATTAAAGCAAGTGTCGGGAGCAGGACATACGAATTTGAGAGTAATCTTGAAACGTATTTTCAGCCATTCCGAAAGCAAATTATTGGAAACGGCCAATCCTTTGATTCTCCATACGGAAAACGAACGATTATGTATGCGGACTGGACAGCAAGCGGACGGTTGTATGCTCCGATTGAACGAAAAATAACGGAAGTATTTGGCCCGTTCATGGCGAACACCCATACCGAATCTAACATCACAAGTTCCATCATGACTTGTGCGTATAAAGAAGCACAAACCATTATTAAAAACCATGTTCAAGCTGATGAGCATGATGTCATCATCCTCGACGGGTTCGGGATGACATCGGCGATTAATAAGCTGCTTCGAATATTAGGGTTTCGATTGCCAGAAAAATGGAAGAATACTATTGTATTGCCAGAGGAAGAGCGGCCGGTTATTTTTCTTACGCATATGGAACATCACTCGAACCATACGACGTGGCTTGAATCCATTGGTGATGTTGTAATACTCGAGCCAAATGACGGAGAAGTTGATATTGAACAACTGGAGGAACAGCTTCAAGCCTTTCAGCATCGAAAATGGAAAATCGGCTCGTTTTCCGCGTGTTCGAACGTGACGGGTATTTTGTCCCCTTATCATCAATTAGCGAGAAAAATGCATGAACATGGAGGCTTATGCTTTGTCGACTTTGCAGCATCTGCTCCATATGTAGACATTAATATGCATCCAAAAGACCCGATGGAAAAGCTGGACGGTATTTTCTTTTCTCCCCATAAATTTTTAGGAGGACCAGGTTCAAGCGGCGTCCTCGTGTTTGATTCGAGAATGTATCAAAATCAAATACCGGATCATCCAGGGGGTGGAACGGTGACATGGACCAATCCATGGGGAGAGCATCAATATGTAGCTAATATCGAAATAAAAGAAGACGGGGGAACACCTGGCATTTTGCAAGGAATACGAGCTGCATTATGTGTGAAATTAAAAGAACAAATGGGTGTGTCTAACATAATCAAACGGGAAAAAGAATTGCTTCACATTCTTCTCTCAGGTTTAAAGGCAATCCACGGAATACACGTCTTAGAAGAAAGGAAACACAACCGGTTAGGGATTGTTTCGTTTTGTGTGGAAAACATTCACTACAATCTCATTGTTCGACTCTTAAATGATCGGTTCGGCTATCAAGTACGGGGCGGATGCTCATGTGCCGGTACGTACGGACATTTCCTCTTCAATCTTGACCAGCAGCACTCGAAAATTATTACGGATAAAATTGACGAAGGGGATTTATCCTTAAAGCCTGGATGGATTCGCTTTTCTCTTCATCCAACGATGACGAATGAAGAAATCTATGGATTCCTCCACGCAATGAACCAAATTATCAAACAGATTGAACAATGGAAGAACGATTATGTATATGACCCGACTAGCAATGATTATTTTTATGTTCATCATCAAAGAGGGGATATAGACGCCCTTTTTCGCTTGAACGAATGAGTTCACTCTTCGGAAAAACGGGCTTGAAACTTGTAAATCCAATCGACGAGTGCTTTCACGAGTGCCAAAATGACAATATAGAGACAAAAGGAATACCATTTTTTCCAAGCAATGACATGATAGATGTTCAACCATTCGGCAATTGGCTCAAATACAAATGTAAACAGCATGGACAATAGAAAGGCGGCCATGAGAAAGAAACGCCATCTTGTAAAAAACTGATAAACGAGCATATAAAAAACCGCAATCATAATATCGACCGCTAATAGGCGCGGTCCCCATGGAAAAAGCATGACCGGATAGTCCCATAAAAGAAACTCGGCTCCTAAAATATCTAAAAAGCTGGCAATAATGAACGTAAATGTCCCGACCAGCAAGATTCTGCTAAGCTTGCTTTTGTCTACAACCTTGAGCCAGACAATTAGTAAGAGTAGAAAAGAAAACAATAAAAACCACCAGCTAAAGGAAAAAACCGCTTCTTCCTGCCAATGGCGTTCACGCAATGAAATCGTCTTCTTTAAGAAATCTTCGCTTTTCATTAAGTTATGTTGATTCATCAATACACTCAATCCTTTGAACAAACAGATGATGACATTATTTTATACAAATTTCTTCTTTTCTATCCGAATGTTTAATAAAAGCCGGTCGTTATACCCTAGGGGCATGACGGCCGGCTTTACTTTAAGCGGTTGATGAAACCATCGAGAGATTTTCTTGAAACAGTGCCTGCAGTTGCAACCCTGGAAGCGGTCTGCTGAACACAAACCCTTGCAGTTGATCACAAGCAATATCTTGAAGGGTCTGTTGTTGGTCTTTACTTTCGACCCCTTCAGCGACAACGGTCATTCCGAGACTGTGGGCCATGTCTACCAGTGCCTTCACAATGGCCACATCATTTTGTTTAGCATGAATATCTTGAATGAAAGAACGGTCAATTTTCAAGAAATCAACCGGAAGATTCTTTAAGTAATGAAGCGATGAATAACCCGTTCCAAAATCATCAAGCGCCAATTCAACACCAAACTTTTTAAGCAGACGAAGCTTTTCTTGAACCATTTCCGGTTGTGACATGGCAATACTTTCTGTAATTTCCACTTTCAAATGACGCGCATCCAAACCGCTTGCTTGCAGGGCGGACGTAATCGAAGGGATTAAGTTATCATGCATAAATTGCTTCATTGAAATATTGACAGACACATTTAATGAATCCCATCCCGCATTATGCCATGTTTTCGCTTCATGGCAGGCCGTTTCTAACACCCATTCTCCGATATCGATAATTAGTCCAGTTTCTTCGGCGATGGGAATGAAATCAGCTGGTGAAACGAATCCGAGAGTCGGGTGAATCCAGCGTAATAAAGCTTCAGCACCAATGATTTCTCCTGTTTTTAAGTCGATTTGCGGCTGATAGTATAAATGCAGCTCTTGACGTTCAATCGCGTGACGCAATTCATTTTCAATCTCCACCTTTTTCAACATAGAGTGCTGAATGGATTGATCATAAAACTGATAATTGTTTTTCCCTTTATCCTTTGCCACGTACATAGCTAAGTCAGCATTTTTGATTAATGTATGAATATCTTCTCCATCGTCGGGATACATGCTAATGCCAATACTTGCTGTTAAATGATATTCGCCGCCTGTTAAATAGTACGGATTTGAAAGAGCCTCCACCATTTTTTGCGCAAGAGCTTCCACCTCGCTTGAATCGTTCAGCTCTGGAATCAGAATCATGAACTCATCGCCTCCAAGGCGGGAAATAATATGAGGCATCCCGCAGACCGCTTTCAGACGTTCGGCGACATCAATGAGTAAAGCATCCCCTGCTTGATGTCCAAGCGTATCATTAACAATTTTAAAACGGTCAAGGTCAATAAAAAAGATAGCAATGTTCGCATTAGCAGAAGAGGCGGTCGCCATTTTCTCAAAAGCACTTAATACGTAAGCGCGATTATGGACATTGGTCAATGGGTCATAGTGAGCTAAATATTCTAAGTGCTTATGTGCTTCCACGACTTCAGTGAACATGTTTTGTAGTTTGTTCTCTGTGCTTTTAAAATTTTCAATAATGCTCGTAATTTCCGCAATGAATGCACGCGGCCAATCAATTTTCTCGTTGCGTTGAATTTTTTCCGGTAAATTGGTCGTCAACGCCGCTACTTCTTTAAGCGACTTTTGAATCCAGTAGCTCAGCATGTACGAACAAAGCAACGCAATGGTGGAGAAAAGAAACGCCGCAAACAACAAGCCAATGTATTTTTCGTACAATTCTTTTTTGTAATCACTTACCGGTACTTCAATATACACTTTCCACGGAACTTCAGAGCCGATGAGAACTTGCCGGCTGTATGAAAATTCAGTCCACTCCCATAAATCTGGAATCCCGCCATCTGTATACATACTATGAAGACGATCGAACGAAAGAACATCATCTGAATGGATGATTGGTGCTACCGTCTTTTGTTGTCGATCATTGGAGACGATGACATGTCCCTGCTGGTCGACAAATGTGACTTTCGTATTTCCTTTTACCGTTTCTTGAATCGTCTGTAAAAAAGTAACAGGCTTAATATAGCCGACCACATACCCTTTAAAAAAGCCTTGTTTTTCAATCGGCACGCTTATAGCAACAAATGGGGTGGAAGCTGATGGGTCAGCTGCAAACACATTCGATAAAAATGGGCCGTTCATCGTTTGCTTGAACGGGTAGAGCAAAGAGTTAAGTGGATAATCTCTCAAAGCATAACGCGATTGTTTACTCATCACTTCTCCATGTTCGTCTGTTACATAGACAATTTTAAAAGAAGGAAAAGATTGCTGGACCATCATTAAATCCGATTGAAGGGAACTAGCATCTCGTTTTTCCATGACTCCAAGGCTGTTGGCAATGCCTGTAAGAGGCGCGGCATGACGATGGTATAAGTTATTCATTTGAATGATAAGCGCATTGGCTGTATCGTCAATTCGCTCTTCAATGTCTTCCTGTACTTTTTCAATCTCCTCATTTCCAATGAAAACCAAAAAGGAGAGAAGGGGGACTAAAAAGAACAGCAACAGCAAATTAAATAAAATTTCCCGAAAGGATACTTGCAGTCGGGACTTTGAGCGTAAAACAGAGTCGAACAATAAAATCCCTAAATGGGCGATTAACACATTAAAGAGGGCGTTAACCCCTTGTTTTAGCATAATGAGAATCGCATTTAGAAAGTCAAGCTGTAAAAGAAGCGTTGTTGTAAAAAAGGAAAAGGGCATCCCAATCACTAGTAGAAATAAAATGCCACCTGCCATTAAGTTTCGCTTCATGCGGTGATAGTAACAGCCTACAAGCCAGGCTTCTAAAATAACAGTTAAAAAACCGTACGGACTATTCCATAAAAACCAGAGATAGATACCGGAAATGGCCACAGCCGCTACCGCATGTTTTGTTCCATAATAATGAATAATGATAAAAATAAAGATGGAGCCAAATATAAAATCTACACCTGAAAATAGCTGTATAGAGAAGTAGTTACCTAAAAAGGCAAAAACCGTAAGCAAACAAAACCCCCATGCTTCATTTGCAGATTGAAACGGGCTTTTCATTCTGTTTCCCCTTCCTGTGGTGAATAAGAGCTTTGTTAGGCTATAATGACAATGCTTTTCAATGCATTTCGACACGCAGACGGGCTCTAGTTGTCATTTCCTCATAACCATACTTTTTTATGTAATACATCAGTCAATTAATATGTACAAAATACAAAAAATGTCAAAAATCGACAAGTGTTTATAAGTAAATTATAACGGTTTTCCCCCATCGTGAATGTTAAGTTTTTTTTAAGATATGGCTTTGTTAAATAACTCTATTGCTATTTGATCCAAACAAAAAGGCGTTCCGTAATGGTAGTAAAAATATTAGTTCGAGTGGTTTGTAATGAATGACATTATGAAAGTTAAATGAAACCTATAGTTCATCAAGAACGTTTAACTATTAAACACTCAATTGTTGAACCAAAAGAGAATTGAATAGAAAAGGAGGTAACTTGTTTGGGAGCAGCGATTCTTATTATTTCAATACTTTTCTTAATTTTTGCTGTCACACTATCCAAAGGTAAGGGAGCATCCATACTTGCCGGTTACAATACAATGCCTGACAGCGAAAAGGCTAAATACGATGAGATAGCCTTGTGCAAGTTTATAGGTAAAATTATGTATGGTATTAGCTTTGGCATATTGCTACTTGCGCTAAGTGAGATGTTAAAAAACCAAGTTTTGTTGATGATGGGTCTTCTTTTACTAATAATACTTATCACTTTTTTAGTGTACGCTAATACAAAATTTGATAGATTCAAAAAGAATATTTAAACTATTAGGGTCAAAACAACATTAACATAGTCTGAAATGTAAAAAATGGCTTTAAAGAAAGACAGTTTTTGTGCTTCTTTAGAATAAATGCCAAAAAAGTTCACCTAAGCAGGGATAGAATCCATTTTTCGTCATATCCCTGTTTCGAGATTAATCTACATAAAGCAAAATAATAGAAAATGGGAAGAAAAAGCGATACTATATACTTGATATCACCTAAGACTACTCAGAATTATAAAAACTAAACTATCGAAAAAAGGATGGGATTGATATGACCAAAACAACGATGCACAGCGAGTACGAAGAATACATTGAGCAGTTCAAAGCGAAAGCATCGCCGGACATTCAAGAAAAGATGGCACGTGCTATTGCTGAATTGGAAGCTTCACCTGAAGGAAAAGGGTTGAAAACAGGGGAAAAAGCACCTGATTTTACTTTACCTGACGCAACGGGGAAATCCGTTCGCCTATCAGACGTTTTACAAAATGGTCCTGTCATTTTAACATTTTACCGCGGTGGATGGTGCCCGTATTGCAACATGGAACTTCGCGCTTACCAACAAATTATTGAGGACATTCACGGTGCAGGTGCAGAGCTAATTGCCATCAGCCCGCAAACACCTGATGAATCCTTATCAACAAAACAAAAAAATGACCTTCAATTTCACGTATTAAGTGATGAAGGCAACAAGACAGCGGAAGCGTTCAAGCTTGTGTACCGCCTTCCAGACTATTTAATCGACCTGTATAAAGAAAGAGGGCTTGATGTAGAGAAGCATAATGGTGACGACTCTTGGACATTGCCGGTAGCCGCAACATATGTCATCGCCCAAGACGGAACGATTGCCTATGAATATACGAAAGCAGACTACAAAGACCGCGTCGAACCAGCTGACTTACTAGCAGAAGTTCAAAAGCTGAATTCATAAGACGTGAGGACTGTAAGACGAGATAAAGAGAAGACCGCTGTGGGCTTTATTGCCCTCAATGGTTTTCTCTTTTTTTGATTTTAACCTCTCCGTCATAGTTAGGACGGACATGCCATATATTGATATGAAGAGTCATTATCGATGGAGGTGGATTGATGCCCGTACATGTCGTTCGATCCGGAGATTCGCTATGGACAATAGCGGGAAGATACGGTGTATCGCCCGAAAAGATTATGGATATAAATGGACTGCAAGCAGAGGGTCGCCTTGTTCCCGGTCTTGCCCTTTACGTTCCAACAACGGAATTGCCAATCCGTTACTATGAAGTGCAGCCGGGAGATACATTATTTGCTATTGCACGCCGGTTTCAAACAAGTCCAGCCCGCATTTTGGCAGCCAATCCAGGTCTAAACGAAAACATTCTCTATGCAGGACAGCGCCTTCGCGTTCCGTCACCAGTCAAATTAAAAGCGACGACTTTAGGATTTATCGTCCCGTATGACCCAAAGTCGATTCTTGAGTCTTTTTCCAACGTCGCGGTTTATTTAACCTATGCGGCTATTGTTGCTTATACCTTTACGGAAAAAGGAGAAGTAAAAGCCATATTAGATGATGATGCTGTCTTAAAACGAAGCCAAGAACAGAATGTTTCGCCGCTTCTATGCATTCGCAATTATGAGAACGAAAAGTTTAGTGCGAAGTTAGCAGGCGCTGTACTTGGCAATCCCGCATTGCGCAGTCAGCTTGCCAAAGCAATCGCAGCGGTAGTGAAGGAGAAGGGATATAGCGGGGCGAGCATCGACTTTGAATTTATCCCGCCGTTGAGGCGAAAAGCATTTATCGTTTTTCTTCGTAATTTAAAAGAGGCATTAGGAGATGCAATCCTTCACGTGAATGTTCATTCGAAAACAGTCGACATCCCGACAAATCCGATTATCGGAGCCTATGATTATGAAGAAATGGGTCGAGTGGCCGACATTGTCGCCATTATGACTATGGATTACGGTTACCCAACAGGCCCGCCTAATCCCGTTTCACCCGCCAATTGGCTTGAAGAAGTCATTCGGTATGCCACAAGTCTCATTCCATCTAATAAGCTGCAAGTAGCCTTGCCGTTATACGGCTATGACTGGCAACTTCCATATACGTCTAACGAGATGGCCAAAGCTCGCTCCGTGCTGTCTGCCCAAAACAATGCCATCACATCGGGCGCTGTTATTCAATATAATGCACAATTCCGTGCGCCTTCGTATGTTTACCAGCAAGGATCCAATCAGCATCTCGTCTGGTTTGAAGACATTCGAAGCTACATGGCAAAATACGAGCTTGTGGACCTTTACGGTCTTCTCGGGGTTACGTTTTGGCAGCTTTCTTTTCCGTTTCCACAAAATTGGGCCTATATGGAGCAGGCAATTAGTGTTCAATGATACAAATATTTTTTACAGGAAAGCCTCGCTTCTGCATGCTAGCAGCATAGGACGAGGCTTTTTCGTTAGTTGACATTCATGTCGTGAAAAGATTATAGTTGCCATGAAAGAGCTTTCATGATATTCTTGGTGTGTAATCGGTTACACATGATGGAAGGAGAGGTGGCGATGGCTACCATTAAAGAAGTGGCGAAAGAAGCGGGCGTGTCCGTTGCAACGGTTTCACGTGTCCTGAATGAAACAGGTTATGTTCATGAAGACACGAAAAAACGGGTGATGAAGGCAATCGACAAACTAAATTACAGCCCAAACGAAGTGGCCCGATCATTGTATAAGAAGGAATCAAAATTAATCGGCCTCCTTCTTCCTGATATTACAAACCCTTTCTTCCCGCAGCTCGCACGCGGTGTGGAAGATGAAATGCAAGAGCAAGGATTTCGCTTGCTTTTCGGAAACAGTGATGAAAACATTCAAAAAGAAATGGATTACATTCATACATTTCTTCAAAATAATGTCGTTGGCATCATTTCGGCGACAAACGATCGAAGCAAATCCAATTATGAAAACCTCCCCATTCCCGTCGTCTTTTTAGACCGAACAGCAGATGATTATCCGTCGGTGTATGCGGACGGGAAAAAAGGCGGAAAACTGGCAGCGCTTGAACTTGTGAAAAGAGGAAGCAAGCGGGTGACTCTTTTAAAAGGGCCTGCTGATATCCGACCGGCTCAAGAACGCTTTCAAGGTGCACTTGAAGTGCTGAGTGCGTCTGACGTTGATTTTTCGGTGATGTCAACACACTCCTTCTCTTTTCAAGATGCAAAAGAGCGAGCGAAAGAGCTGTTCGATATATACCCAGATACAGACGGCATCATTGCCAGCAACGATATTGTCGCAACAGCCGTGCTTCATGAAGCGCTGCGTCTTGGGAAGTTGATTCCAGAAGACGTGCAGATTATCGGCTTTGACGATATCCCGCAAAGCAGCCTGCTGTTTCCGTCTTTATCGACCATTCGACAGCCTGCCTATGAGATGGGGAAAGAAGCGGTGAAGCTGCTGATTCGTTTCATTCAAAAAAAGTCGGTGAACGAAAAGAATATTCAATTACCGGTCACATTTATTGAAAGACAGACAACGAGAAAGGTGGAAGAGTAATGATTAAATTAGCAGTAGTAGGAAGCTCATCAATGGATTTAGTTGTAACGTCAGCGAAACGTCCAGGAGCAGGAGAAACGGTTCTTGGAGAATCCTTCAAGACGGTTCCCGGCGGTAAGGGGGCTAATCAGGCGGTGGCGGCCGCTCGACTTGGCGCAGATGTTTACATGATTGGCTGTGTCGGTGACGATCATTACGGCAAAGCCATTTTACAAAATTTCGAAGAGAATCATGTTCGTGTAACGAATGTGGAACCGGTTACACATACAGAAAGCGGAACGGCTCACATTATTTTAGCGGAAGGGGACAACAGCATTGTCGTCGTCAAAGGAGCCAACGATCACGTAACACCAGCTTATGTGGAAAAGGCACTTTCCGTTATAAAAGAAGCAGACATCGTGCTCATTCAGCAAGAAGTACCGGAAGAAACGGTTGAGTATGTCGCGGAAAAATGTGCTGAGTTTCAAGTGCCGCTTTTACTGAATCCGGCTCCAGCTCGTCCGTTAAGCGAAACAGTCATCGAAAAGGCGACCTATATTACGCCAAATGAGCATGAAGCAGCGGTGCTATTTAACGGATTAAGCCGTGAGGAAGCATTAAAACGCTATCCGAACAAAGTGTTTATTACAGAAGGAAAACAAGGCGTTCGTTATTTTAACGGCGAACAGGAAATGCTCGTTCCATCCTATGAAGTGGAAGCGGTTGATACAACAGGAGCAGGCGATACGTTCAATGCGGCGTTTGCCGTCGCCTTAGCGGAAGGAAAAGGTTTTGAAGAAAGCTTGCGTTTTGCTAATCGTGCTGCATCATTATCCGTCACGAAATTTGGAGCACAAGGCGGGATGCCAACGAGACAAGAAGTAGAAGGGAGTCTGTAACATGAAAAAACATGGAATGCTAAACAGCCATATTGCGAAAATATTGACAGACCTTGGCCACACGGACTGTATCGTCATTGCCGATGCGGGGCTTCCGATTCCTGACGGCGTCCCGAGAATTGATTTGGCGTTAACGCTTGGCGTACCGTCCTTTCAAGCTGTCGTTTCAGCAGTGGCAGACGATATGGTCATTGAAAAAATCGTGTTGGCTGAAGAAATCATTCAAGCGAATGACACAGCCCATCAATCGATGAAACAAGCGTTTCCAGAGACAGCCATCGAATATATCTCACATGAACAGTTTAAAGAGCAGACGAAAAAAGCGAAAGCTGTCATCCGGACAGGTGAAGCTACACCTTACGCCAACTGCATTTTGCAGGCGGGGGTCATCTTCTAAAAGGGGTGAACAACATGCATATAACCATGCACGGCATTCATAAAGCATTCGGAAAAAATCAGGTGTTAACAGGTGTTGACTTTGAATTGCTTGAAGGGGAAATTCATGCGCTAATGGGGGAAAACGGCGCCGGAAAGTCCACATTAATGAATATTTTAACAGGGCTGCATAAACGGGATGCCGGAACGATTATGATTGACGGGAAGGAAACGTATTTTGCCAATCCGAAAGAAGCGGAACAAAACGGAGTTGCGTTTATTCATCAAGAATTAAATGTATGGCCAGATATGACCGTTCTCGAAAATTTATTTATTGGAAAAGAATTGCGCTCTTCATTCGGGCTATTAAAAGAAAAAGAAATGAAAGCGTTGGCAAAAGAGCAGTTCGAACGATTAGCCGTCTCCATTCCGCTCGATGCCGAAGCAGGAAGCTGCTCGGTCGGTCAGCAGCAAATGATTGAAATCGCCAAGGCGCTTATGACGAAGGCGAAAGTCATCATTATGGACGAACCAACCGCGGCGCTTACAGAAAGGGAAATTGAAAAGCTGTTTGATGTTATGAACGCTTTGAGAAAAGAAGGCGTATCGATTGTATACATTTCGCACCGAATGGAAGAAATTTTCGCCATGTGTGATCGCATCACCGTTATGAGAGATGGAAAAACGGTCGATACAAAGCCCATTCCAGAAACGAATTTTGATGAAGTTGTGAAAAAAATGGTCGGACGGGAATTAACAGACCGCTTTCCAGCACGCCATCCGTCCCCAGGAGAAACGGTACTTGAAGTAAAACAGTTAACGCGAAAAGGCGTATTCGAACAAGTCAGCTTTTCCGTTCGCTCTGGTGAAATTGTCGGGGTGTCCGGATTAATGGGAGCAGGACGCACGGAAATGATGCGTGCCATCTTCGGCTTAGACCCGCTCGACAGCGGCGAAATATGGATAAACGGTCAAAAGGAAATCATTAAAGCGCCGCACGAAGCGGTGAAGCTTGGAATCGGTTTTATTACAGAAGACCGGAAAGATGAAGGACTTGTACTTGATTTTTCAATTCGGGAAAACATGGCGCTACCAAATTTAAAAAGCTTTTCACCAAAAGGGTTAATTGACCAAAAAGGGGAACAAGATTTTGTTGATTTGCTCATTAAGCGGCTGGCAATTAAAACGGAGTCGTCCGAAACGAATGCCGGGAACTTGTCAGGAGGCAATCAACAGAAGGTCGTGATTGCCAAATGGATCGGCATCGGTCCGAAAGTGCTCATATTAGACGAGCCGACACGGGGCGTTGACGTTGGGGCGAAGCGGGAAATTTATCAGCTCATGAACGAGCTAACAGATCGTGGTGTGGCCATCATTATGGTTTCATCAGAGCTACCGGAAATTTTAGGGATGAGCGATCGGGTACTTGTCGTCCATGAAGGAAAAATTAGCGGAGAATTGACGAAGCAAGAAGCAACGCAAGAAAAGATTATGACACTGGCAACAGGGGGGCTGTGACATGAGTACAAAAAGTGAAGTGAAGGCTGCCGGACGATTACATTATGTAGAAAATGCGATGCAAAAACTCGGACCGTTACTAGGTTTGTTGATTTTAATTGTTATTGTTTCCATCTTAAATCCTAGCTTTCTAGCACCTTTAAACATTTTAAATTTATTAAGACAAGTTGCGATTAATGCATTAATTGCCTATGGGATGACGTTCGTCATTTTAACAGGAGGCATTGACTTGTCGGTCGGCTCGATTTTGGCGCTATCTAGTGCGTTAATGGCCGGCATGATTGTTTCAGGGATGGATCCTATTTTAGCGGTTCTCATTGGATGTATTCTTGGGGCGTTAATGGGAATGGTAAACGGTTTGCTTGTGACAAAGGGAAAAATGGCACCGTTCATCGCGACATTAGCAACAATGACGATTTTTCGAGGGTTGACGCTCGTCTACACAGAAGGAAATCCGATTACGGGTCTTGGCGATAACTATTTGTTCCAACTGTTTGGACGCGGGTACTTTTTAGGTATTCCTGTACCGGCTGTGACAATGATGGTATCATTTGCTGTTTTATGGGTCATTCTTCATAAAACACCGTTTGGCCGTCAAACGTATGCCATCGGGGGAAATGAAAAAGCGGCACTTATCACCGGGATTAAAGTGCCACGTGTAAAAGTGATGATTTATTCTTTAGCTGGTTTACTTGCGGCGCTTGCCGGTGCGATTTTAACGTCACGGTTAAACTCCGCTCAGCCAACAGCGGGAACGTCTTATGAACTGGATGCGATCGCAGCAGTCGTATTAGGCGGAACAAGCCTTTCTGGCGGACGCGGACGAATTTTCGGTACGTTAATTGGAGCACTGATTATCGGAACATTAAACAACGGTTTGAACTTGCTTGGTGTGTCTTCGTTCTATCAAATGGTGGTTAAAGGTATTGTCATTTTAATCGCGGTATTAATTGACCGCAAAAAATCAGCATAAGGGGGGCTTCAGCATGAAAAAAATATTGTTCGTATTAATGTCGCTGTCACTTCTCATTTTAGGTGGTTGTTCGTTAGAGCCGCCTGAATGGGCTAAGCCTGCTAAAAAAGAAAATGTGGAAGACATGAAAATCGGCTTATCTGTTTCTACATTAAATAATCCCTTTTTCGTTTCATTAAAAGACGGGGTTGTGAAGGAAGCGGAACAAAATGGGATAGAAGTGATTGTTGTCGATGCTCAAAACGATTCAGCAAAGCAAATTAACGATGTCGAGGATTTGCTTCAGCAAGGTGTCGACGCTTTGTTAATAAACCCGACGGATTCAGCAGCGATCTCTACTGCTGTTCAATCGGCTAATAATATTGGCGTACCAGTCATTACGTTGGACCGTTCTGCTGAAAAAGGGAAGGTTGAAACATTAGTTGCTTCTGATAATGTGAAAGGCGGCGAAATGGCCGGCCAATACATTGTCGAACAGCTCGGTGAAAACGCCAAAACAGCGGAGCTAGAAGGGGTGCCAGGTGCTTCTGCGACACGTGAGCGCGGCGAAGGCTTCCATCTTGTTGCTGATGAACAGCTTGATGTTGTCACAAAACAGTCTGCTCATTTTGACCGAACGAAAGGGTTAAACGTCATGGAAAACTTATTACAAGGAAATCCAGACATTGAAGCGGTCTTTGCTCATAATGATGAAATGGCACTCGGCGCTATCCAAGCGATCGAAAGCTCAGGAAGAGAGATTTTGGTTGTCGGCTTTGACGGAAATGAAGATGCCATCAACTCGGTGAATGACGGAAAGATGGCCGCTACCATTGCTCAGCAGCCTGATTTAATTGGGGAGCTTGCGGTACAAGCAGCGGCTGATGTCTTGCAAGGAAAGAAAGTGGAAAAGCAAATTCCTGTCCCGCTCAAATTGGTGACGAAAGAATAACATAGGAGATCTTTCTGATAAGAGAAAACTGCCTCTTTTCAGAAAGATCAACAAAATGGACCGTTACGAAAACCTAGCAATACGAAGGGTTTTCGTAACGGTCCATTTTGCATGAAAAAACATCTAATTCCTGCAATGTTTAAGATTGATCTCATATTATCGGACAAAGGATTTTGAAAGTTGAGAATTTTTATTTGATTTGTCTGAATTTTCTGTTATAATAGAAAAAAGGATAAGGGAGTTGGTTTTGATGGAAAAGAATTTATTAAATGCACCTCAACAGGAAGTTAGTGTAATGGATTCTTTAGTTGCTGAAATGTTTTTGGATAAAGTTATTGCCGAGTTTCAAAAAAAGCACATCCAAAAAGAAATCGACCAATCGTTAATTGATGGAAATAAAGAAGCATTTCTTGAGCTATCTGAAAAGTTAAAGAGTTTTTCATAAACAAGCACCATAGACCGAAAGGAGAGGACTGACAAACAGAATGAATGAAAATGACCAACAAACATAACGGCATCTCTACCACGAGAGGTGCCGTTATGTTTGCGGGTCAGAGCGCATTTTACCGCTTACAATTCAGATATTCAAAAAAAATGGGCGTGATGGATTGATAAATACCCTATCTTTCCGCTAAACTGTAACATATTCAGATTGTGAACTGAGCAAGTTTGACGATGGTTGGAGAGGTCATAAATAAATGAAAAATCAAGCAACAGATACATATGAAATTATGGAAGTATGTTTACTTGCCGGGAAAATCATGCTGCAAAACGGGGCTGAAACGTACCGTGTAGAAGATACGATGATGCGAATTGCCGTTTCTTATGGCATTCATGAATCTCACAGCTACGTGACGCCGACGGGCATCTTTTTTTCGACGGACGGAACAGAACCGACGAAATTAATTCGAATTTCGGAACGGACGACCGACTTACAGAAGGTCACGATGGTCAACAGCATTTCCAGAAGCATTAGCGAGGGTCGCATTTCATGTAAAGAAGCCTACCAGATGTTGAAGGAAATTGAAGATGCAAATCTCGCTTACCCAATTCCGATTCAAATAGCAGCGGCGTCCATTGCAAGCGGCTGTTTTTTAATTATGTTTCAAGGAAGCTGGCATGACTTCCTACCTGCGCTCGTATCAGGAGGAGTCGGGTTTGCTGCCCTTCTTTATTTCCATCATTTAGTGCAAATTAAATTTTTTGCGGAGTTTCTTTCTTCATTCATTATCGGTCTAGTGTCTTTTATCTTTGTTGTATCAGGAATGGGCAGTGAGCTTGATAAAATTATTATCGGATCGGTCATGCCTCTTGTCCCAGGCTTACTTATTACAAATGCAGTGCGTGATTTAATGGCTGGCCATCTCGTATCGGGACTATCAAAAGGCGCCGAGGCCTTTTTAACAGCTTTTGCTATTGGGACAGGGATTGCTGTCGTTATTTCATTTTTTTAGTGGAGAGGATTATGTGATTGTACAACAGCTTTTGACTAGTTTCATTTCAGCGGCCGCTTTTGGTATTATTTTTAATGCACCAAGGAAATCTTTATGGAAGTGCGGATTTGCTGGAATGGTTGGCTGGGGAGTGTATATTCTTTTAGTAATGTATGATGTAGATGTCGTTGGGGCGACGCTAATTGCTTCAATTTTCGTTGCTGTAATTAGCCAATTGTTCGCCAAACTTTATAAAACGCCGATCATCATTTTTAATGTCGGCGGCATTATTCCGTTAGTCCCAGGAGGGCTTGCCTATGATGCGATGCGAAAGGTTGTGGAAAATGATTATAACACCGCCATTCAGCTTGCAGCTAAAGCGTTCATGATTTCAGGCGCCATTGCCATGGGACTCGTATTTTCCGAGGTCATTAACCAAATGATTCGCAGATCGAAACTATAAAATATCGTTACAACTTTATCCCCTACAGGCAGGCTGTTACAGTCTTCCTGTAGGGGATTTTTTATAGCATTTAGCTTACTGAAATGGATTGCTAGTACGAACTCAATGAAGAGAGCGATCTGAAAAAGGAGGGAGTTCCGTTTCTCAGACAACCCTAACTGGTTACACTTTATTGAAATGAATTTTCTTTTCCAATTCACCTAACATAATGGTCGTGTCACTTGGCTTTGTTTCAGCAATTATCTTACCATTGCGAAAAGAATATGTAACAGTCGCCTGCTTGCGTATCGCTTCATATTCATTTTCTGCGGACAATACAATGAAATTAGCTGGTTTTCCTTCTTCTATTCCGTATGTTTCCTCAAGATGTAATGCTTTCGCACTGTTGCTTGTAATAAAATCAATAGAGTTTACGATTTGTTCATACCCCATTAATTGAGAAGCATGGATGCCCATATGCAATACTTGAAGCATATTGCCTGTTCCAAGCGGATACCAAGGATCAAAAATATCATCATGTCCAAAGCAGACATTCAGCCCGGCCTCTTGGAGCTCTTTGACGCGTGTAAGACCTCTTCTTTTTGGATAAGTATCAAATCTCCCTTGAAGATGAATATTGACAAGTGGATTTGATACAAAATGAATTGAAGAAAGCTTCAACAGTCTAAATAGTTTGTACGTGTAGGCATCATTATAAGAGCCCATTGCGGTTGTATGGCTTGCTGTTGTGCGACTTCCCATTCCGCGCTCATACGCTTCTGTTGCAACGACTTCTAGAAATCGAGACTGTTCATCATCAATTTCATCACAATGAATATCGACTAAGCGATGATATTTTTCAGCAAGGTCAAAAGCAATTTTTAAAGATTCCACTCCATATTCACGAGTAAATTCAAAATGAGGAATACCGCCGACAACATCAGCCCCCATTTTTAACGCTTCTTCTAATAACGATGCGCCGCTTGGATAAGAAAGAATGCCTTCTTGTGGAAAAGCTACAATTTGAAGGTCAACATACGGAGCCATTTCTTGTTTTACGTCGAGCATTGCTTTTAAGGCCGTTAAATGTTTGTCGGTGACATCAACATGTGTTCGAACATGTTGAATCCCTTGAGCAATTTGCCACTGTAACGCGGTTTTCGCTCTTAATTTAACATCTTCTTCTGTCAATGTTTCTTTTCTTTGTGCCCATCTTTGAATTCCTTCAAATAATGTCCCGCTTTGATTCCATTCAGGTTCACCGGCAGTTAAGGTTGTATCTAAATGAATATGTGGTTCAACGAAAGGCGGAAGAACGAGAGCACCTTTGACATCGATCACATGTTCAGCACCTTCATTCCACTCTTGCGTGATTTTGCGGATTTTCCCATCATGTATAACAATATTCCATCGTTCCTTTTTTCCTCTTAGCTTGGCATTTTTAATAATCATTCATTAGTCCACCTTTTGATATATTGTATTTGTGTGATGTCCTGCGTATTGCGACAGATATTTCATTCCAATAACGTAAAGGACCGCCGTACCTACAAGTCCATTGATCGGAGGGATACCTGGTGCAAGATTGGCAATCGCTACGCCCCCTGCCCACGCAAATATCGCTATCCAATTAACTCGTTTAAAAGTCATCGTTTCAAATTTCTCATAGGCGCCTCGTTTTAATAAGAAATAATCTGCTAAAATAATTACCCCAATGGAGGGAAGGGTCGATCCTAATACGGATAAAAAACCGACAAAATTGTTATATAGCCACATGGATGCGATAGTGCCGACTAGCCCGTTAAAGATGACAATTTTCTTTTTAGAAATTTTAGTCACATTTACAAAACCTAAACTTGAAGCATACAGCGCATTTTCATTCGTTGTCCAAATGTTTAAGCCCAGTACAATAATTGCGGGCACAATTAATCCTTGTAAAAACATTACATCTGATATATCTGCATACCCATAAGCAATCGCACCGACAGCTCCAAATAAAAACATTAGTGAATTTCCGAGAAAGAAGGCCATGACGGTGGCGGTAACAGCTGAGCGAGAAGATTTGGCAAACCGGGCAAAATCAGCTGTTAATGTACCTCCACTAATAAAGGAACCAATACAAATGGTTAAAGCGGTGGCGATTCCGATTGCTTCTTGTGGTTCATAGGCCAGTAATCCTTCGATGCCACCAACCGTTTCTGTGGCTTCAAAAACAGAATAACTTCCTAAAGTCGCAATAGAAGGGACGGCAACGATTCCTAAAACCGCTAATGCTTTCATTCCATAAATGGCGGTTATCGTCATTAATACTCCAGCAATGCCAATCAACAAATACACGTTTAACCCCGTCGCCTTTTGAACAGGAACAGCAAACATCGCGACACCAACACCAAACCATCCGACTTGTGTTATGCCTAATAAAAGAGAAGATAAATAGGAGCCTTTTTCCCCAAACGCATATTTCGTCAGCAAATGTGTCGATAATCCTGTTTTAGCTGCGATATAAGCTAATGCCCCTGTATAAAGTCCGAGAATTAAATTACCGAGTAGTACAATCCATATAAATTGCGAAAATGATAATCCGTTACCTAAAGCGCCGCCAGACCACATACTTGCTGAGAAAAAGGTGAAGCCAAGCATAACAGCAAGTATTTTCCAAAATCCATTACGGCTTTCTAGCGGGACAGGTTGTAAAGAAAATTCTTGATCACGTTTTGTTTCTGACATTTCGCTCACTCCTTAACATGGACAAATTTAATAGATGATAAAAACGAGGGGTTCTCTAAAGAAAAAAGTCCGGGAAGAATTAAAAATTCTTCACCGGACTTTTCCTCCCAAGTGGGGTATGAGACCATACCACTTTTCTCGGACCAGTCTTTTTTCAATAGAAAAAACGGAACCCTAGAAAAGATTTTAATTAATATATGAGCTTAATATACAAAGTTGAACAAAAACTCGCATTAAATTTGTCAGCTTTCCTTACATGTTTTTTCCTATTTCTGATAAAAGAAGCGGAATTTCCTAAGTGATTAATAATAGTAGATGGCACTTTTCAACTGAATAGGAACCAAGGTATAGATTTGAAAGGAAATTTCATCAAGCATAAGGAAAATCGGTTGCTTTCCTGCTCATAATATTCTATATTCATAGTTATAAAGGTTTCGACAAAATTCGAGTATTTTCGAATATAGCAAAGCGCTTTCGCCAATGTAAAGCGGTTTTATTAGGGGTGAAACAGAATGAAGAAGAGCCCGCAGTTTATTTTTATAGGTTTGTATATAACGATGTTGTCACCTTTCATCGGCGAAAGGATAAAGCAGCCTTATGTGTCGTATATGATGGCGATTGTCGGCTGTCTTTTTATTTTCCTCCTTCAAAAAAAATTGAAAGAGAGCCGTGGAGCTCATGAAAGAGCGTTAATAAAAACTCAGGAAATGACGAAGAAAAACCTCGGCTTAAAAAAGCAAAATGAGCAGCTTGAACAGCTATTTCATACTATTGATGTTGTCGTTTTTTCCTATGATATACCATCTGAGCAAATGCATATGTCGAAAGCGGTAGAACGCTTATACCATGTACCGAGTGACCTATTCACGAGCGGATCGTCTCTTTGGATGGAATTTGTTCATCTTGAAGACCGAGAAGACTTCCACCTACAGCTGCAAAAATGGAGCGAGGGGACAGGAGGTCAGCATGAGCACCGTCTCGTCACTCCAGACGGGGAGACAAGGTGGGTGATTGCAGATGTTCAGCCGATTGTTGACAGGCTTGGGCGGACGGTGCAATTGAATGGGACCATTATTGATATAACAAAGGTAAAAGAAAGAGAAGGTCAATTAAAGACGCTCGCTTTTTATGATAGTTTAACAGCGTTGCCGAACCGGCAAATGCTACAGCTCACGCTTGAAAAAGCATTAGCCCGTTCCAAACGCCACAATCAAACATTAACGGTCATGTTTATCGATTTGGATGGCTTCAAAGCGGTGAATGATACGTTAGGACATGAAGCAGGAGACCAGCTGCTGAAAGAAGTTGCCCATCGGCTTCATCGTCTCGTAAGGGAGGATGATTTTGTTGCCCGTCTTGGCGGCGATGAATTCATTATCGTTCTTGAAGAAGTCGGGGAAGAGGAAGCTGCGAACATTGCCAAACGGATTATTAAAGACATTTCGCTTCCATATACTCTTAATGGGCGGAAAGCCTTCGTCTCTCCAAGTATTGGCATTAGCCTTTATCCAAATGACGGTGAGACGAAAGAAACATTGATAGTGAAAGCAGATAAGGCGATGTATGTGGCGAAAAATAATGGAAAGAATACGTATCAATTTTACACAAACGACATGTCTGACATTCAACCGGAACCGCTCAGCATGATGGAGAAAATTTTCAAACGTTTAAAAAAGGAACTATAAGATACAACTACACCCCAATCATTAGAGTTACGTCTAACGATTGGGGTGCTTTTTAATTATTGATTAACAAGTTTAAAATAATGGCAACGACAGTAGCGAGTACCGGGCTACCACTCCCGCATAAACGTCGCCCCATTTTTCTATTTTCCCACTTAATATCCTTTTAAATAGTCTACAAGGTTAATATGAGGTGTTTTACCTTCAAGATAGTTTTTTAAATTTGGGATGAAAATTTCTTCGATTACACGCTGATCATACTGCCCGGTCGAACCAGAAGTGTGAGGAGTAATAATGACATTATCAAACGCCCATAAAGGGCTGTCTGTTGGCAACGGCTCGGTTGCGAATACATCCAATCCGGCACCGGCAATGCGCTGATGGTGAAGCGCTTCAATTAAGTCGTCTTCTTTTATAATCTCTCCGCGCCCGATATTAATAAGAAACGAAGACGGCTTCATCATGCCAAATTCTTCTCGCCCGAACAAATGGCGTGTTAAATCGGTCAAAGGCAGCGTAATGACAACATAGTCACATTGCGGGAGCATGAGGGGAAGCTGCTCGGTTGTGTACATGAGATCGACAAAGGGTGCTGGCTGACCGGAGTAGCGCATGCCAAGCACTTGCATGCCGAAAGCTTTCGCAATTTTCGCTGTTTCTTTTCCAATCGCGCCGACACCGATGATGCCTAGCGTCTTTCCGTGTATTTCCAGTGATAAGTCCGAACCATCCCATTTTTTCGTTTGCTGGTTTTTGACGTATGTATGAATGTTTCTCGTCAATCCAAGCATGAGTGCAAATATTGTTTCCGAAATCGGAAAGGCGTGAACTCCGTTCGCACTTGTCACGATAATGTCTTTCGCCTCCAATGATTTTAAAGGCAAGCTGTTCACGCCAGCACTCCATGTTTGCACCCACCGAAGAGCAGTATCCTGTTCGCTAATGAGTGGAGTCATGTCTTTTTTCCAACCTGCAATAATTTCCGCATCTTTTACATGCGGTTCCCAAACTGCACGGTCTTTCCCGACAATCACTTCCCAATCTGGTAGAAGTGCTTTTACTTTGTCACAGTAGATTTGCTCAATATTATGGGTAATAATAAGCTTTCTTTTGGTCATCGTCCATTCCTCCAATCCCGACACTATTCTAGCATAAGTGTGGAAAAAGAGAGAGTATTTTGGTGGAAATCATTAAAATTTTCAGTAAAATAAGAGGGGAAGGAGTGAAAAAAATGAAAGCACAAATCATTCGGTCTTTTGGAGACCCATCGATGTTTCAAGTAGAGGAAATCACCAAACCAGACGTTTTGCCTGGACATGTGTTAATTCATGTGAAGGCAACAAGTGTCAATCCGATTGATACGAAAGTTCGAAGTGGAGCCGTTCCAGGAGTCGCGCCAGAGCTTCCAGCCGTGTTGCACGGGGATGTAGCAGGAGTCGTTGTAGAAGTAGGGGAAGGTGTGACCACATTTCAAGTAGGGGATGAAGTATTTGGCTGTGCGGGCGGTTTTAAAGGAACCGGTGGCGCGTTAGCAGAGTGGATGCTGGCCGATGCGCGCTTGCTTGCACATAAGCCGAAAAACTTAACGATGGAAGAAGCTGCTGTTGCCGCTCGTTTCCATTACTGCATGGGAAGCGCTATTTGACCGTGCCAATATTCAAGCTGACCAACATATTCTCGTTCACGCCGCGACTGGCGGTGTCGGGCATGTAGCGATTCAGCTGGCGAAATGGGCTGGAGCACATGTCTATACGACCGCTTCTTCGGAGGACAAGCTCGCCATAGCGAAACGTTTAGGAGCAGATGTTGCGATTAATTACCGAACAGAATCTGTTCCAGATTACGTCCAAACATATACGGACGGAAACGGGTTTGATATTGTATTTGACACAGTCGGCGGAGAAAATTTAGACCGTTCTTTTGAAGCAGCCGCAGTCGATGGCACAGTTGTAGCCATTGCCGCCCGTTCAACGCATGATCTTTCACCGCTCCATGCGAAAGGACTTTCGTTCCATGTTGTGTTCATGCTGCTGAAAATTATTAATGAAAAGAAGCGACACCATCATGGAGACATTTTAAAGAAAGTCGCTGAAGTGGCGGAAGCAGGAAAGCTGCGCCCACTAATCGATCCGCGTGTATTTACATTTGAGGAAGCCGCACAAGCCCATGAATATTTACAATCGGGAAAAGCGGTCGGAAAAATTGTGCTTCGCAATACGTGGGAATAAAACAATCGGCATGGTGCTATACCATGCCGATTGTTTTATTAGGCAACGCCTTGCTGTTGTCGTTTTTGTTTCGCTTTTTTAATGTCAAGACGAAGCAGAATGGATAAAATGAAGGCAAATACAATGAGTGCGTTAAACACATAGAAAACCGGAATGTAGCTGCCTGTCGTTTCTTTAATTTGTGTAACGAGCATCGGACCGAACACACCGCCTAAAGACCATGTTGTTAACAAATAACCGTGAATCGCCCCGAGCTGCTTCGTTCCGAATAAATCACCAATGAAGGCTGGTAAGTTGGAGAACCCTCCGCCGTAACAGCTTACTACAAGTAAAATCAGCACTTGGAATAAAAGCGCATTGGTGACACTTGGAAGTAGAAAGAACGCAGCTGTTTGAATGATAAAGAAAATGATGAAAACGGTAGGGCGGCCAATATAGTCAGAAGCAGCTGCCCAGCCAAGTCGGCCTCCACCATTAAAAATGCCCATGATACCGACCATCGCAGCGGCCGCAGCGGCCGATAACCCGACTACTTCCTGCGCCATCGGAGAAGCGACTGAAATCATCATAATCCCCGCACTTGTATTAATAAGCATCATCGTCCAAAGCATCCAAAAATGTCTTGTTCTGACCGCTTCTTTTGCTGTCAGCTGTGCCAAATCTTCTTTTAATTCCTTCTTGCCTGTTGCGATGTCTTTTTTCATTCCATCTGGCATCCAGCCCTCTTTCGGTGGGGCGATGTAAGAAGCGCCAAGAATCATGAACAGAAAATAAGCTGCGCCTAATAGATAGAAGGTCGTTGGAATGCTGATGGCCTCCATAAGTGCTGCCGCAACAGGTGCTGTAATGAGCGCTCCTGTTCCGAAGCCAAGCACGGCCATCCCCGTAGCTAAACCGCGGCGATCTGGAAACCATTTCACAAGTGTAGAAACAGGCGAAATGTAACCGATTCCAAGACCGAGACCGCTAAGTAACCCGTATGTAAGCCAAAATAGTACTACGGAGTCCATGGCGACAGATAATCCAGAGCCAGCTTGTCCTAATCCAAACAAAACAGCAGCAACAATCGCCGATTTTCTTGGGCCGTTTCGTTCAACGAATTTTCCAAATATGGCCGCAGACGATCCTGCAAGCGCCATCATAATCGTGAAAGCTAACGTTACATCAGTCAAAGACCACCCCATTGTTTCAACTAGCGGTTTTTTATATACACTGTAAGCGTACGCACCGCCAATCGAAAGATGAATCGCAATCGCAGATAAAGCAATGAACCATCTGTTTTTACTCTCTCCCATGTTACTTCCCCCTTGTAAAAAAATAAATGGTGCATTCAAATGTATTTAACTGGATGACTTACATAAATTTTACAATTTATTTTTAAAATAGTCAAAACTATCAAACTATTTTAAAAATTTATTTTTAATAGTGGTTATAGTAAAACATTCATCCATTCGCGAAGATTTCCTGCCTGTTTATGGATAATTAAACATAATTTTTTCATTAGTGATGAAACTGTTATATGATGAAAAGATAACCACGTGTTCATAACTATCAACTCAAAACGGACAAGAAAGGAGAAATCTTGTGATAAAAGTCAGCATTTTAGATCAATCTCCGATGTCTTCAGGGAAAACAGCGGGGGAAGCTCTTCAGGAATCACTCCAGCTTGCGCAAATCGGTGAAGAGCTTGGGTATGCTCGGTATTGGATTGCTGAACATCATGATTTTTCCGGTCTCTCTTGTTCCACCCCTGAAGTGATGCTTGGCTACATCGGTGCGCAAACGAAAACCATCCGAATCGGTTCGGGGGCGGTGCTGCTTCCACATTATAAGCCGTACAAAGTGGCTGAAACGTATAACATGCTTGCCACTTTGTTTCCAAGCCGGATGGATGTAGGAATTGGCAGAGCGCCAGGTGGTTCATCTGAGGCGACAACAGCTCTTTCAGACAACTTTTTACAGCAAGTATGGAAAATGCCTGAATCGTTTACAGAGCTCCTTCATTTCTTGTATAACGATTTTCCTGCGGACCACCCCTATCAAAATCTTCAGGCAGCCCCGGTTCCATCCATCCCGCCACAGCCTTGGGTTCTTGGGACAAGCGAAAAAAGTGCGAAGCTGGCAGCGGAAAATGGGGTTGCCTATGCTTTTGGCCACTTTATGAGTGAGAAGAATGGGCCAGAGATTATGCAGCACTATCTGCAACACTTTAAGCAAAGGAAGAAGCATACAAAGCCAGAAACGATTGTCGCTGTTTCAGTTATATGTGCTGAAACAACGGAAAAAGCGGAGGAAATCGCTTTAAGTCTGTTTTTATGGAACATCCAGCAGGAAAAAGGTGACGGGGGGAAGGGCGTTCCTTCCATCGAAGAAGCGAAAACATATTTTAGAGACAACGAAGAGAAAGAGCGGTCGGCATCAATGCGGAAAAAAATAGTCATCGGCAGCCCGAAAGAAGTAAAACAAAGGCTAATGGAATTGCAAACATTGTACGGCGCAGATGAAATGATGCTTGTCACCATTACCCACCGTTTTGGCGATCGAATTCAATCATATCGACTTCTTGCAGAAGAACTAGGACTAGGAACGAAAAAAATGTAAATAAAATAGGTTTCTCTTTCGACAAAAATAGACATAAATCATCCTCTTCTCATAGTATGATAATTTTAACAATTCAAGGAACAATGGCCTGAATGACATGAGGTGACTTGTTCATCCAGTATTAATTTGAGTTAGAAAGAGGGAATCCAATGGGAAAAGCATTAGAAGGGAAGCGAATTGTCCTTGCCGCTTCACGCAAAACAGATGAAATGAGCATTTTAATTGAAAAGCAAGGAGGACTTCCGGCTGTTCGTTCTTTACAAGGAACCGTCTTTTTAGCGGCAGAGGAAGTGGAGCCAGATTTACGGCGTTTTGTCGAAGAAGGAGCAGACTGGGTGCTTTTAACGACAGGTATCGGAACGGAAACGTTGCTGGACTTAGCCAAAAAAGCGGGAATGGAGGAGCGATTTTTACAGACTCTCCGTCAGGCAAACGTTGCTTCGCGCGGCTATAAAACATTTGCCGTCCTTAAAAAAATGGGCATTAAACCCGTTGCGGTCGATGAAGATGGCACAACAAAAGGGCTTGTCCGTGCGCTTGACGGGTATGATTTTTCTGGAAAGCGCGTCATGGTGCAGCTTCACGGCGAAAATGCCCCGTCGTTATTAACATTTTTAGAAGACCAAGGGGCATCTGTATTACCGCTCCTTCCTTACCAGCATATCGCCCCAGAACGAGAAGCAGTTGAGACGTTATGGGAAGAACTGCTAAACGAAGAAGTCGATGCTGTGTGCTTTACAACGGCTATCCAAGTACGTTCTCTTTTTAACTTTGCCCGCGAGCGAAACGTAGTTACGGAACTGCTTCAGGCATTTAAAGGCAGAGCGGTAGCAACCGCTGTCGGAAAAGTAACGGCCGAAGCGCTTGAGGAAGAAGGGGTAGAGCGTCTCGTCGTTCCAGAACGAGAGCGAATGGGCGCCATGATTATTGAACTAGGAAAATATTATGAAGCAATAGGGGAGTAATCCGTTCCTTTTTTGTCCATATACATACCATCAACATGAAAAAAGCATCCATCCGGGTGCTTTTTTCATACAAGCAGTAAGGGGGATAAGAGAATGTCATTCGTAAAAGATTGGATGTCGGAAGCTTCTTCTATCATCTATGAAAATGAAACGTTACAAAAAGTACTATCACGGCTTTCAAGTAGTTCGTTCCATGCTTTACCTGTTGTGAGCTCTTCACATCAGCTAAAAGGGATGGTTTCTAAAGATGACGTCATTGATGCCCTTATTCACGAGGTATCATGGCAAACAAACATCGCGACGATCATGAAGAAAGACTGGGTGAGCATTCAAGAAGATACAGCGATTGAAGAGGTGCCGATGGATTTTCCATATGGATTTTTGCCTGTCATTGACAACGAGCAAAGACTGTTAGGAATCGTCACAAACGAGCAAAAAATGAAAGCGTTAACTTATGAGTTAAAGGAAGTCAAGAAAGCGAGCGAAGAAGCCAATCATATGCTGGAAACATTAAAAATTGTATTGGACACTGCATACGAAGGAGTCGCGGTCATTGATTCAAAAGGTATCATTCGTGATTTTAATAAAGCGTACAGCCAGTTTATCGGCGTGACAAGAGAAGAAGCAATTGGAAAACATGTAACAGAAATCATTGAAAATACGAAATTACATGTCACAGTCGAAACCGGCATTCCGGAAAGAGGGTCTATTCAAAACATAATGGGGCAAAACATGATTGTTCATCGTATTCCGATTTGGCGAGACGGCAAAGTGGTAGGGGCGATTGGCATGCTTATTTTTCAAGGCGTTTCGGAACTGTACCATATCTTAAATCGAGTTCAAGATATGTCTCGAACAGTAGATAAGAAACGTTATCTGCCCGAAACCTCTCCGCGTGTCAGTGAATTTACATTTGACGGCATTATAGGGAGGAGCCCTGAAATATTAAAAATTAAACGATTGGCCTCGAAAGCATCGAGGGTACCAAGCACCGTTTTAATTACAGGCGAGAGCGGAACAGGAAAAGAAGTGTTTTCAAAATCAATTCACGGCGCGAGCCTTTACAACAACGGAAATTTTGTCAGTGTCAACTGTGCCGCCATTCCAGAGCACTTATTAGAAGCGGAATTATTCGGGTATGAAGAAGGGTCTTTTACCGGAGCTAAAAAAGGCGGGAAAATGGGCAAAGTGGAGTTGGCACATCACGGAACATTGTTTTTAGATGAAATCGGGGATATGCCCCTTTATATGCAGGCGAAAATTTTAAGAGTGCTAGAAGAGAGAGTTGTCGAGCGAGTAGGCGGCTTAAAGACAACAGCCGTTGACGTCCGAATTATTGCTGCGACAAATAAAGATTTAGAAAAAATGGTCAAAAACGGCCAATTTAGAGAAGACCTCTTTTTTAGATTGAATATTATCCGCATTCACATTCCTTCTTTGCGGGAAAGAAAGAGCGATATTCCTTATTTAACCTCTTATCATATGGAAAAAATTTGCCGGAAATTTCAAGTTGAAAAAAAAGAGTTTTCAAAAGAAGCGATGGATGCTTTTATGAACTATTCATGGCCAGGCAACATAAGGGAGCTTGTTAACACATTGGAAATGCTTATGGGCCTTGTAGATGGTCCCGTTATAAAGAGGGGGCATTTGCCAGACGTATTCTTAGAGGATAAAGGACCGCAAACAGCGTTGGATAAAAAAGAGCATGACAAGAAGGTAGAACAGAAGGACCAAAGTCATTGGAGAGATGTAATTGCTCATGAAGAAAAAATGGCCATTCAAAGAGCGCTCATTGAGGAGCGCGGAAATAAAGCAGCTGTGGCCCGAAAATTAGGGATTCATCGCTCTACTCTCTACGAAAAAATGAACAAATATAAATTAGTATAAATCCATATAAAGAATTGAACGCTTATTCAAAATACAGAATCCCAAAATCTTAAAGAGGCATTACAGCCAAATCAATGTTAAAAACTTAATGATTATACAGATTTAGAAATCTATATCCAGTTATCAATTGAAATATAGAGAAGTGATATGTCTAGTATTTGTACAAAAAGTGTATAAAAGCGTCGGGTGAATGTTGGTTCATCCGACACTTTTTAAGGGGGAAAAAGTTGAAAAGATTGGAATCGCTTACAGGTGTAGGGTTGGCATGAGACTTGCAATAGTAAATAGGCGAGGGGAATGAAATAAGCGTATGAGCAAAGGGGGATGTTCAAAATGAGTTTTCATCAATTACTTATGCCAAATAATATTTTGTACGGGAAGGATTCTTTTGCTGAAATAGGGAAGTTAGCAAAAGAGTTAGGAAAAAAGGTACTTATTATTAGTGATCCGATTATGGCGCAAATCGGAAATGTAGCGTTGTGTGAAAAGTATTTGCAAGAAAAAGAGATTCCTTATGCGACATACTTAGGTGTTGATTCTGAACCGACAGATATTCATGTAAATGAAGCACTTGCCATTTGTCAGGAAGAGCATTGCGATGTTGTCATTGCAGTCGGTGGGGGAAGCTGCATTGATACGGCTAAAGCCGTCGCGGTTCTCGTAACAAATGGCGGCTATATTCGAGACTATTATGGCGGTAAAAAACCTTTCAATCAAAAACCTCTGCCGTTTGTTGCGGTTCCTACTACAGCTGGAACGGGGTCTGAAGTAACAGCGGTAACTGTGATTACCGATAGCGTACATGACATTAAGATGATGCTCAAACAGCCTGAGTTGATGCCTTCAGCAGCGATTGTAGATCCGGTGCTAACCCTTTCTTGCCCGCCGTCTGTGACCGCTGCTACAGGTGTCGATGCTTTATGCCATGCGATTGAAGCGTTCATTTCAAAGCGTGCACAACCTGTGACAGACACATTAGCTTTAAAAGCGATTAAACTCATTGTGGACAACATCCGAACGGCGTATGAAGATGGCAAGAACATGGAGGCAAGAGATCATATGGCCCTAGGTTCAATGTTAGCGGGCATGGCCTTTTCTAACGCTTCTGTTACGTTAGTGCACGGCATGTCCCGACCAGTTGGAGCCATGTTCCATGTGCCGCACGGTGTATCCAATGCAATGCTTCTTCCGGCGGTGCTCGAGTTTACAAAAGAGCAAGCAGAGGAGCGCTTAGCGGTGATTGGCCGTTTAATAAACCCAGGTCTAACAGCGCTTTCGGATAAGGAAGTAGTCGAAGCAACTGTATCTGACATAAAAAGATTATGCTTACATTTAAAAATCCCAAACATGAAAACGTGGGGAATTGACAGAGAATCATTTGAAAATGTGCTGCCAAAGATGGCTAAGGATGCACTGGCAAGCGGAAGTCCTGGAAATAACCCACGGGTTCCGACTCATGAGGAAATTGTTCAGCTTTATCGAGCGTGCTATGAATACACCTTTAGCGAAAAAGCAGAAGCTTCATCGACAAACTGAGACTACTAATCTTATATTTTTCTAACATTGAAAGGGGAAATGAATGATGACAACAGAAGCAAAAGTTCAAATGTTAAAAAACTTTATTGGTGGAAAATGGATTGAATCAGCATCTGGAAAAACAGAAGTCGTTCCAAATCCAGCGACAGGTGAAGCGCTAGCATATGTTCCGATTTCCAACCGCCAAGATTTAGATGATGCGGCAGAAGTCGCGAAAGAAGCTTATAAAACGTGGAGCAAAACGGCTGTGCCTCGTCGTGCGCGTATTTTATTCCGCTATCAACAACTTCTTATTGAAAATTGGGATGAACTAGCGAAGCTTGTCACATTAGAAAATGGGAAAAGTTATGAAGAAGCTTATGGAGAGGTACAACGTGGAATCGAGTGTGTGGAGTTTGCTGCCGGTGCGCCAACGTTGATGATGGGCAGTCAGCTTCCAGACATTGCAACAGGCGTGGAGTCTGGGATGTATCGCTACCCAATTGGGGTTGTCGGAGGCATTACACCGTTTAATTTCCCGATGATGGTTCCATGCTGGATGTTCCCGCTTGCAATTGCATGCGGCAATACGTTCATTTTAAAACCGTCTGAGCGTACACCATTATTGGCCAACCGCCTCGCCGAATTATTCACGGAAGCAGGCTTACCAAATGGCGTCTTAAACATCGTTCACGGTGCGCACGATGTCGTGAATGGAATTTTAGAGCATCGCGACATTAAAGCTGTATCGTTTGTCGGTTCTCAGCCTGTTGCCGAATATGTTTATAAAACAGGAGCGGCTAACGGGAAGCGTGTCCAAGCATTAGCTGGGGCCAAAAATCACTCGATCGTCATGCCAGATGCTGATTTAGATAATACGATTTCCAACATTATTAATGCCGCTTTCGGTTCGGCCGGTGAGCGCTGCATGGCTTGTGCTGTTGTCGTAACCGTTGGGGATATTGGAGAAGAAGTCGTCGCACGGTTACAAAAAGCGGCAGAGGACATTAAAATCGGCAATGGTTTAGATGAGGGTGTGTTCCTCGGGCCGGTAATCCGTGATTCCCATAAAGAACGCACAATAAAATACATTGAAGTTGGAGAGAAAGAAGGAGCGGTTCTTGTCCGCGACGGCCGTAACGATGCAGCAACAAATGGCAGTGGCTATTTTGTCGGACCAACTATTTTTGACAAAGTAAAACCAGGTATGACAATTTGGCAAGATGAAATCTTTGCACCTGTTCTGTCAATTGTCCGTGCGGAAAGCTTAGAAGAAGCGATTGACATCGTCAATCAGTCAGAATTTGCAAACGGGGCATGCTTATATACAGACAGCGCCAAAGCCGTTCGCCAGTTCCGTGAGGATATTGACGCAGGCATGCTCGGCATTAACCTTGGCGTTCCTGCACCGATGGCTTTCTTCCCGTTCTCAGGTTATAAAAGCTCATTCTACGGGGACCTTCATGCAAATGGACGTGATGGAGTAGAGTTTTATACACGCAAAAAAATGGTGACAGCCCGCTATTAACTCTATAAATCGATCTATGAAATTTGATATGACCAAAGAGCGGTCATGCCAAATTTCATAGACCTAAGCGGATGACACTCCCCTTGCGGGGTTGGTGTCATCCGCTTAGGTGAACCTTTGAGGGCAAAGATATTTAATCGCTTCACATTCAATCAAAAAGCAAAAAGGGATTTGGAATGAACGCATTCCGAATCCCTTTTTTATGTGCCGCACCTTTTCTAAGAAAATGAATTGCCTTTTTTGTTAAAATCGCTATTTCTTACAAACACTACAAGGAAAACTAGCTTTAGAAGGTGGTCAAAGTGGTCAAACCCTTTCGCTTTTTCAAGAAAACCGCAGCTAAAAAAGCTGGCACCCGACAAAAAGTAGGATTCAATCACGCGCATGATTCAATTGAGAAAAACATTGAAGCAAATATTGCGTTACTAAAAGAGCGGCTTGAAAAAAACACGGATGTTGTGTTTAGAGAATATGAAACGGTTATTGACAAGCCAATCAAAGTGTTTCTTTGCTACATGTCCACACTTTCAAACAGAGAGTATATTAACGAGTATATGATAAAGCCTTTATTCAGGACAAACCTTAGTCAATTTACTTCCCATGAGAGCGTGCTCCAAGTGTTGAAAGAGCATGTGCTTGATGCCGGCAGTATGTCAGAGGTTTCATCAATAGACGATGTGTTAACAAATATTTTATCAGGGCAAGCCGCGCTATTTATCGATGGATATGACAAAGTGTTAACAATTGAAGCACAAGGCTTTGCCTCCCGAAATGTTACAGAACCTGATACAGAATCGGTCGTAAGAGGACCGAGGGAAGGCTTTACGGAAAACATTGAAGTGAATACTGGATTAATTCGAAGAAAAATTATTAATGCGAATTTAATCTTTGAAAAACTCATAATTGGAAAACAAACATCCACAAAGGTTCGGGTCGCTTACATCGCTGGCATCGCGGACGAAACGCTTGTTGATGAAGTGAAAACGAGGTTGCAACACATCGACCTTGATTCCATTTTAGAATCCGGCTATCTCGAACAAATGATTGAAGATCATCCTCATTCCATTTTTCCGACAGTAGGGAACAGCGAAAAGCCCGACATTGTTGCGGCAAAATTATTAGAAGGAAGAGTCGCTATTTTATGTGATGGTACGCCATTTGTATTAACGATTCCACACTTGTTTGTTGAGAATTTACAAGTAAGTGAAGATTATTATTCTCGTCCTTATTTTGCATCGCTCATTAGGTTAATGAGGCTTTTAGCTTTATTTCTTACCGTTACGACACCAGCGCTTTATGTCGCACTGACAACGTACCATCATGCAATGATTCCAACAGTTTTGTTATCAACAATGGCAGAGTCTGAAGAAGCGATCCCTTTCCCCATTTTGCTTGAGACGTTATTAATTGGCACCGCTTTTGAAATATTAAGGGAAGCAGGCGTTCGTTTGCCAAGACCAGTTGGATCAGCGATTTCGATTGTTGGTGCTTTAATTATCGGCGAAGGAGCGGTTCAAGCAGGATTTGTTAGTGCACCAATGGTTATTGCGATGGCATTAACGGGAATTTCTGGTTTTATCGTTCCGGCTATAAACGACGCGGTAGTCATCTCCCGATTATTTTTTGTCTTGTTGGCAGGTGTGCTTGGGTTATATGGTGTTTTAATCGGCTTTTTAATTGTTCTTGCACATATGTGCTCCTTACGTTCTTTTGGATCGCCTTATTTAGCTCCACATGCTCCCATTATTTGGCGTGAATGGAAAGATACATTAATAAGAGCGCCGCTTTGGAAACTAAATGCGCGACCGAAATCGATTCATTGGGAAACACCAAAGCACCATGATGGGCGTGAAGAAAATTGAAACGTTTTATTTTAATGATTTGCTGTATAGTAATGTTAACGGGATGTTGGGATAAAAAGGAAATAAAAGAAGTTGGAATTGTTGTCGCAATGGGAATAGATCGAGATGTTGATACAGGCGATATTATTTTTACAGCGCAAGTACTAAACCCCTCTTCATTCAAGCCGGAAGGTCAAGGAGCAGAGTCTCCTGTTAAAATTTTGACGGGAACAGGCGATACGGTTTTCAAAGCGATTCGAAATGCTCATCAACAGTTCGACCGTCAAAATTTTTACGCCCATAATAAAATCATGATTATTGGCGAACAGCTAGCGAAAGAGGGCGTATTGCCCATTCTTGATGGCATTACGAGAGCACGAGAAGCAAGGGGATATGTATGGCTTTGTATAGCAAAAGATCAGCAGGCGAGGGATATTCTTCATTTTAAACCAGATGGAATGGAACAAGTGCCTGCCAATTATTTAGAAGGGATTCTTAAAAACCAAAGCATCAACTTCGATTCCACTATTTTACAATTGAATGATTATTATAAACAAGCACTTAAAAACGGCATTCATCCTGTTGCAGGTGTATTAAAAATCGTCAAACCAACGAATCCTTCAAGTGATGAAACGGTAGAAAACGCAGCTCCCCAACTAAAACTTTCAGGCGGTGCCGCATTTCAAGAAGATCAGTTCATTGGATTTCTTAATGAACGAGAGGCAAGAGGGTTTAACTGGATTATTGGGGGAGTAAAAAATGGAGTGCTTTCTCTTCCATCTTTACTTGAAGAAGGAAAATTAGTTTCGATTGAAATTAGAAAAGCAAGTTCAAAAGTCGTGCCTAAAGTAAAAAATAAACAAGTTTCTATTAGTATCGATATTGACACATCCGGTCTCCTCGTTGAAGAGCAAGGAGCCGGAAAATTCAAGAGTCGAAAAGAACAGTTTGACTACTTGAAGAAGCTAGAAAAAGAACTGGAAACGCTCGTTGAAAAAGAAGTGAAAAACGTCATTGAAACTGCACAAAAAGAATTACAAACAGATATTTTCGGATTTGGAAATACATTGCATCGCAAACATCCGAAGGAATGGAATGAATTAAAAGATGAATGGGAAGATTACTTTCGCAATGCTGAAGTCAATGTGAACGTGAAAGCACATATTGGCTCACAACAACTTTTAACACAGCCTTTGAAGTCAACGGAGTAACATTTCCCTTTTCATTTACCGAAAACATGTTTAACGAGATAAACAATCGCATAATAAAAAATGAGTAACAGGAGGATTACAAGATAGAGTAATCCTCCTAGATAAAGAATGCTCATCGTAATCCCCGCTTCGTATAATGTTTGCATATTTAACATGGTCCTCACCTTTGTTTCTCATGTGGCTTTTTCATTTTACTTTTCAACCAAGCAAGTACTAAAATAAAAATCGGGAGGGCTTGAAAATTAGTGTGAACATAAGGCATGTACACTTCGTTTCCAATCCATCGATGGAAAGCGATATCTGGCAAAAAAAGCATTGCGTATACGATAAAACCAATCCCCATTACAATGGTCATCCATTTTTGATTACGTTGTTTACATAAGGTTGTCACTACTAATACAGCCCCATAAAAGTTAAGAAGCGTTTTATAAAAGCCTCCAATAAAAATCATGCCCACCCCAATAATATCGAGATTTGTAATGAAGTTCGCAATATTAATATCAAACAGAACTCGTAACAACGGAATTTCTGTTTGTGAAGTAAGTTCTGCGCCTAACATCATGATCATGATAAAGGTAGATAAAATAAGTAAACTGGCTGTCACGCCAACGGCGAGAAATGAAATGTTGCGAACAGACTCGTGTTTATCTAAAAAGTGCCAATACATAAGGAAGGTGAGCGTTTGTCCAAACGGAAAATTGATAACAGGCAGCACCTCTTTGAAAATAGGTTTCACGCCGTTTCCTCCAATAGGAAACAACTCTTCAACATCAAGCCCTCCTGAAATCATAGCTAAAACATAAGTTGTGAGGAGAAAGATAATAAGGATAGGCATTAATATTTCAGCTGTTCGTGCAACCACTCCAAATCCTAATACAATCATATAAATAATCGTAAACATAAATACGCTTAAAATGACGATTTGTGGTGTATTCGTTAAAAATGTTGTACGAACAATTTCTCCAAATTCATAAAAGTTAAAGCTAGCCTCTACATAAAAATAGAAAGCATAAAGGAGAATTAATGGAAGCGCAAGCCATTTTCCCAATAAATCTTGCAAAATTTCTACTAAGTTTTGACTAGGATATCGTTTTTGAATTTCCGTATAAACCCAAACTAAACCTAAACTGAGAACAGCAGCGATAGCGATGACAATCCAAGCATCCTGCTTTGCGCCAATCCCTAAGGCAAACAATGTGGTACTGCCAATTTCATATAATAACATGAGTGAAAATAATTGAGTTTTCGTAATTCGTATCATCGTATGCAACCTTTTTAAAAGTTAATCTATCAAGCAGTATAGCCATTTAACGATTCGTTCATAAGTCATTTTCATAACAAGCCATGGATTAAGGGGCATCTATACATAGGTGAACGCCTCTTGAAATTAGAAAGAGGTGTATTCTTTATTGTTTTTGTCATGATAGAATGTAAAAGATTTCAAGCATAAAGTTAACATCGAAAAAGGGGAGAACAGATAAATGAAAACTGAAAAAGAAAAAATGATGAATGGTGATCTTTATTTTCCAGCAGACCAAGAACTAGTAAGGGATAGAGAAAAGTCAAGAAGACTGGTTCGTTTGTTCAATCTGACAGATGAGACAGACTATGAAAAACGTACAGCATTGTTAAAAGAACTATTTGGCTCAACAGGAGAACGAATCTATATTGAATCTAATTTTCGCTGTGACTATGGGTACAACATTCATGTAGGAGAGAATTTCTATGCCAACTTTGACTGTACCATTTTAGATGGAGGGCGAGTTACGATTGGGAAGAACTGTATGATGGCTCCAGGTGTACATATTTACACAAATACTCATCCGATAAATGCAGAAGAACGAATTACAGAAATTGAGTACACAAAGTCTGTAACAATTGGTGATAACGTATGGATTGGAGGGCGAGCGGTCATTAATCCAGGTGTTACGATTGGAGATAATGCTGTCATCGCTTCAGGAGCCGTCGTAACAAAAGATGTTCCCGATAACGTAGTAGTCGGAGGAAATCCTGCGAAAATGATAAAAAAGTTAGATTAAATTAGCTGCCCATTTCGAGGGTGATGTGAACGAAAAACAAAAATGAATGATAAAATCCAGCTTTTATTTTTTGTTATTCTTTAAAATATGTTTCCAATTTGGTGGGAGATTTTTTTCAGTCTTTAAATGGGTAAATCTCATTAGTTTGAATTTACTACTATCAATATAGAATACAAATTCATCAAGCCCTACATCATTATGCGCGCCAACTACTGGGCGTACATGTAGAGTTACTAAAAATTGAAAAGTTCGTCCCTCACCTATTCTTGTTACTTCTCTTACTACAATGTCATAGGGATATACTGTGGGATCAATCGTTAATATATCCTTATAAAACTCTTCGATTTTCAAGTCAATTGTAGGAAGGAGAAGGCTAATAAAGATATCTTGATACAGTTCTTCCTTTGAACCTTTTGGTGGAGAATATGAATTGGCTGGATAAACAGTAGAACAGAGAATAAAGTTAGATAAAACGATTAGAGTCATTAACGCTTTTTTCATTGTGTTCACCTTCATTGGTTTAGTTTCTTTATGGTTTCCAGTATCATAAGATTTCATGAGAGTCGATTTACTATTCATTATCTCGATTGTTTTTATTATGACATTGCTTTCTTTGTGTCAAATTTCCAAAAAAGAAAATTCAACTAACGGGTACGTTAAATAAGAAGCCTAAATGTAGCTGCCCATTTAGGCGGCTTTTTCATTTTGCCGAATGTGTAAATTTGTATAAAAGAAGGGTCATCAGGTAAGAAATGATAAAAAAGACATTCATAAGGTGAAAAAATCATGAACAATTATAGTAACGACAACACAGCAAGAAGATACAAAGCTCACGTCAGTATTCTAGGTACAACCCAAATTCATCTGAGAAACCCGTATATCATTGCTTGGTGGAGTGCTGCTTTTCCTGGATTTGGGCATCTCCTTTTATCCAAATATCTGCGCGGATTTGTTTTATTCATTTGGGAAGTAGTCATTAATATCCAATCAAATGTTAATTTGGCCATGATTTATTCATTTCAAGGAGAGATTGAGAAAACAAAGGAGATTTTAGATACACGGTGGTTATTAATTTATATTCCAGTCTATATATTCGGAATCTGGGATAGTTATCGTACAACTGTAGACTTGAATAAATTTTCTGTTTTAGCAGAACGTGAGGAACACAGGTTCAATTCCTTCAGCATAGGCGCACTTGAAATTAATTACTTAGATAAAAGAGATCCTGTTATGGCTGTCATTTGGTCAATGTTTGTTCCTGGGTTAGGCCAACTCTATATACATAGAATTGTGACAGCATTTTTTGTTATTGTCTGGACGGTTGTCTTCTTTTATTACTCTCATGCTCTCGAAGCTATTTCGCTGTTGTTTTTAGGAGAAACAGAAAAGGCTACGTCTGTTATAGAGCCTGAATGGCTCTTATTTTTTCCTTCTATATATGGTTTTGCAGTTTTCGATTCATATATGAACACGGTTGAAAACAATAAATTATATGACATGGAACAACGAAGTTTCTTTAAGAAAAATCATCAATCTCCATCTTTTAAAGTGTTAAAAGGGACGAAGGTGAAGAAATAAAATGCAGCTGTTTTCAACATTTGAACATACCGCTTTCCTGGAAATGGCCGTTGCCACTCTACAGAAAAAGGGTATAAAAAAAGAAAATATATTTATCCTTCCTCTTGATAATCGTACTGAGGAAAGGAAAGTTTTTGATAATATCCATCGTTCAGACGGTACCTCTCTCATTGATATAGGAGCAGCCCTTGCGACTGCATTTTCGGTTATCGGTGCTAGTATAGGTTTTAAGCTCGCTTGGGGACCGATTTATTGGGGATTAATAGGGGCATTTGTCGGGTTTATAGTTGGCTTGGCCATTCGCCTATTCACAGAGCTAGTTATTAAAAAAAAGCGCAGACTGTTAAAAGGGGCCCATTCTGAAATAATCGTAATTGTCGATTGTGATGATTCCCAAGGAGAGATGGTTGAGAATATTTTATTTAGTCATTATGCCTTAGGAGTAGCAAAAGTAAAATAAGAACGTAACATTCTTACTGAATCCTTTTGCCTTAGCTGCTGAAACGAAACTCTATTATCAAACTTCTTCGAAAACTTTGTCAGCTTCTCTGCCAAAGATAATGTGAGAGGAGCGTTCATCGACGATAATATGAAAATGAAGCAGGAAAGACAACAAAAGGAGGAGTTTGATTGGAACAAGTCATTGCAACTATGAATGAAGTGTTGTGGAGCAAGTGGGTTATTTATATTTTATTAGGGGTAGGTCTTATTTTTTCTATTTTAACCCGTTTTTTACAAGTTCGACTTTTAAAAGATATGATTCAGCTCATGTTTCAAGGAAAAAGCTCGGAAGCGGGCGTTTCTTCTTTCCAGGCGTTATCGATTGCGTTATCGGGGCGTGTTGGAACAGGGAATATTGCCGGGGTGGCAACGGCGATTGCGTTCGGGGGACCGGGGGCCGTTTTTTGGATGTGGATGATTGCCTTCATCGGTGCATCCAGTGCGTTCATTGAATCCACATTGGCGCAAATTTATAAAGTGAAACAAGATGGGCAATACCGCGGTGGCCCTGCTTATTACATCGAAAAAGGAATGGGTTCAAAATGGTTTGCAGCTCTTTTTGCCGTAGCAGCTTTAATTGCGATGAGCATCCTCATGCCTGGGATTCAATCAAATTCCATCGCTTCTGGTATGGAAAATGCGTTCGGAATTGATCCGATGATTACAGGTGCCCTTATTGTTGGTTTGTTAGCATTTATCATTTTTGGCGGAGTCAAACGCATTGCCAGTGTCGCTCAAGTTATTGTTCCTTTTATGGCGCTTGGATATATCCTCGTATCAGTTCTCGTTGTATTAATGAACATTGGAGAGCTTCCTGGCGTACTTGCCCTTATTTTTAAAAGTGCTTTTGCGTTAGACTCAGCATTTGGCGGATTAATCGGGATGGCGATTTCTTGGGGAGTCAAACGCGGCATTTACTCAAATGAAGCAGGGCAAGGAACCGGTCCTCATCCAGCAGCGGCGGCCGAAGTGTCCCACCCGGCGAAACAAGGGTTAGTTCAAGCTTTTTCCGTTTATATTGATACATTGTTTGTATGTTCGGCAACCGCGTTTATGATTTTGTTTACAGGTATGTACAACACACAAGCAACAGACGGTTCGTTCATCGTTCAAAATGTAGAAGGAGTAGAGCCTGGCCCTGGCTATACACAAGCAGCCATTGAAACGGTCATACCAGGTTTTGGAGCAGGTTTTGTCGCTGTCGCGTTGTTTTTCTTCGCCTTTACCACAATCATGGCTTACTATTACATTGCCGAGACAAATATTGCTTATCTAACACAAGGACGAAGCGGGAAAAAAGCGATGTTTGTCGTCAAGCTTGTCTTACTTGGGGCTACATTTTACGGATCAGTTAAAACCGCTTCCTTAGCTTGGGCGTTAGGGGATGTCGGTTTAGGAATTATGGTATGGCTGAATGTTATTGCGATTGTCATTCTCGCCAAGCCAGCATTAGCAACATTAAAAGATTATGAAGATCAGAAAAAACGGGGACTTGATCCTCTATTTGACCCGAAGGCGCTTGGCATTAAAAACGCCGATTTTTGGGAAAGAGACTACGACAAGAAACAACAGGAGCACGTTTCATAAGAAAAGGCCCATCGCGTCAATAAAGGAGCGGTGGGCTTCTTTTGGCTTGGTTTTTTTGCAAACCCTTTCAAAAAAATGTTTGACAATTGAAAATGCTTCTACTATTCTAGTAATAGAAGGAAGGCAACATCTGATTTATACATTCAGATTGTGTAAGCCTTTTATGTTTTATGTTGAAGGAGATTATAGTATCTCTTTTTCATTTTACAAATTTGCATACGTATTCATTTTTGTTTTATCGTTTATGACATGGAAATGTCGTTTTTATTTTCAGATATTTGAATACGTATTCATACATTTATAAGGGGGAATTAATAATGGCTAGATTTTTAAAACAAGGAAAAACAGAAGCAGAAATTGCACAAAATGATGCGCAAGTGTCAGAGGTTGTACGCCAGACAATTGCCCGCATTGAAAAAGAAGGGGATGCGGCAGTAAGAGAACTATCCGAGCAGTTTGACAAATGGGCACCGGAACAATTCCGCCTGACACAAGAGCAAATTGAAGAGATTATCAGCACAGTGCCAGAGCAAACAATTGAAGACATTCAATTTGCTCAAAGCAATGTGAGACGGTTTGCCGAAGAACAGCGCAAATCGATGCAGGACATTGAAGTAGAAACATTGCCAGGAGTGATTCTTGGGCATAAAAATATCCCAGTGAACAGCGTTGGCTGCTATATTCCCGGTGGTCGTTATCCGATGGTCGCATCTGCTCATATGAGTGTTCTTACTGCAAAAGTGGCAGGAGTGAAGCGTGTTATCGCTTGTACACCTCCAATCCGCGGTGAAATTCCAGCAGCGACCGTTGCAGCGATGCACATGGCTGGGGCCGATGAAATTTATATTCTTGGCGGTATTCAAGCAATGGCTGCTATGGCTGTTGGGACGGAAACGATTGAAGCAGTGGATATGCTTGTCGGTCCTGGTAATGCTTATGTAGCAGAAGCGAAACGTCAATTGTACGGTCGTGTCGGAATTGATTTGTTTGCTGGCCCAACGGAAACGTTAGTTGTAGCGGATGAAACAGCAGATGCGGAAATGATTGCAACAGATCTTTTAGGTCAAGGGGAACATGGTCCAACATCACCAGGTGCGTTAATTACAACATCTGAAAAGCTGGCAGAGGAAACATTAGTGGAAATTGAACGCCAGCTGCAAGTGCTTCCAACGGCAGATGTAGCACGTGTATCATGGGAAGATTACGGTACGATTATCCTCGTTGACAGCAAAGAAGAAGCATTGGCCGAAGCAGATAAATTAGCGTACGAACATGTAGAAATTTTAACGGAAGACCCTGATTATTTCTTAAACAACATGACAAACTATGGCTGCTTGTTCCTCGGTCCAGAAACAAACGTAGCGTATGGTGATAAAGTAATTGGAACAAACCACACTCTCCCAACAAAAGGTGCCGCACGTTATACAGGCGGACTTTGGGTTGGAAAGTTCTTGAAAACCGTGACCTACCAAAAGGTGACAGAAGAAGCAAGCGCTTATATCGGTGAATATGCGGCTCGACTTTGCCAGCTTGAAAACTTCGCAGGACATGCGGAACAAGCGCTGCTTCGTGTGCGCCGTTACGGGAAAAAATGATAAAGTCATCGGGGGATGTCTGTCTCCCGATGATTTCAACTTTTCTTTACGGAAAAGAAATGATTTTGTTCCTTCTAATGAAGAGGTTTGCAAATAGTAACCATTAGAAAGAACGTGACAACATGGGAGAAGCAAAGGGGGAAAACGAGTTGATTAGTATGATGGGGCTTATTGGAGGATTAGCACTTCTTATTATTTTAACAATGCGAGGGATGAACTTGCTCATTGTAGCGCCAATTTCCGCATTGTTTGTCGCTGTATTAAACGGGCTACCACTGTTTCCGCAGTTAGCGGCAGAAGGAGAAGCTAATTTTCTAGGAAACTATATGAATGGTTTCGCTGGATTTATTACATCATGGTATTTAATGTTTTTAATCGGCGCAATATTTGGTAAATTAATGGAAGATAGCGGGGCTGCTGATAGTGTATCAAAGTGGATTATCGGAAAAATTGGCATGAAAAATGCCGCTTTAGCGATTGTCATTGCATGCGCCGTATTAACGTACGGCGGGGTGAGTTTGTTTGTCGTCGCTTTCTCTGTCTATCCAATGGCGATTAGCTTGTTTAAAGAGGCGAATTTGCCGAGAAGATTCATTCCAGCAGCACTTGCGTTCGGTTCGACTACTTTCACCATGACATCGGCAGGGTCACCTGAAATTCAAAACTGGATTCCAATTCAGTTTTTAGATACCACACCATATGCAGGCTGGGAAGTGAGCTTGATAGTCGCTGTCTTTATGATGATTTTCGGCTACTGGTGGCTGAAGCGCATGATTATGAAAGCGGTTCAAAGCGGGGAGCATTTTATTGCGAGAGCAGATGATAAAACGACTGTGCGAAAAGATTTGCCTAATCCATACGTCAGTTTAATTCCGTTAGTGGTTGTTTTGATCATTTCGTTTATTTTCCATGATTCCTTGGCGCAATCTGCTTTAATTGTTGCTTTACTTGGAGGGGTTATGGCCACTTACCTTCTTCATCGAAAATATTTTATCAACTTTTGGAATGCGGTATCAGAAGGAACCATCGGAGCGCTCATTGCGATTGCCAATACGTCGGCTGTAGTTGGATTCGGCGGCGTTGCCAAAGCAACACCAGCGTTTGCCCATACGGTCGAAGTGATGACAAGCATTCCAGGGAGTCCGCTCATTGGGAGTGCGGTGGCCGTCTGTGTCATTGCTGGCCTAACAGGGTCTGCTTCTGGCGGTCAATCGATTGCCTTGCCGCTTTTGGCACCACACTATTTAGACATTGGTGTCAACCCGGAATCGCTGCACAGAGTCGTGTCCATTTCTTCCGGTGCACTTGATTCACTCCCACACGGAGGGTATGTAGTGACAACCATTCGTGCCATCGCAGGAGAAACACATCAAGATGCTTATCCAGCGTTCGGTGCGTTAACGGTCGTCGTTCCGCTTTTAGGTGTTGTACTAGCCATTCTATTATTTTCATTAGGACTATAAACGATTTTACGAAGACTGTCTGAAAAGGAGTGGTTTCCTGATTCAGCAGTCTTTTTTTCGATTTGTACCCAATCTATTCAAATTCCGTTCAAAAGAGTAAAATGAAGGAAAACATGTGAATGTGAGGAGGTTCAGTCCGCATTGAAGAAAAAACAAGCAAATGCTACCGAGGTCGCCCGTCTGGCGGGTGTCTCACAATCGACCGTTTCACGCGTGTTCACGCCAGGGGCCAATGTATCAGAAAAAGCACGCCGCCGTGTACTAGAGGCGGCAAAAGAGCTCGGTTATCGCCCGAATGCGCTTGCAAGAGGCTTAATTATGAATAAAACAAACATGATTGGTCTCGTCATGGGCAATATTCACAATCCATTTTATCCGGAAATTTTAGATAAGTTCACGAAAGGACTTGGAGAGAAGGGGTATCATGTTTTATTCGTCCATACGAAAAACGATGAACTTCAGCAAGAGGAGATTTCCCAGTTTCTCGAATATAACGTAGAAGGCGTGATTGTCACAGACGCACTGCTTTCGTCTAACGTCGTTTCCCAGCTGGCGGAAAATGATATTCCAGTTATTTTGTTTAACCGCTACATTCAACATTTTCCGTGCCATGCGGTTTGCTGTGACAATTACAATGCAGGCAAACAAATTGGCGAATATTTATGGGAGCGGGGACATCGGAACGTTGCGTATATTGCAGGACATCGAAATACATCAACGAGCCACGACCGCGAGCGCGGCTTCTGTGAAGCATTGAACCGCTATGGCATCGAGCCGATTGTGGCAGAAGGGCATTATACATATGAAGAAGCGTACAGAGCTGCCCTGCGCTTATTGAAGCACGAGAACAGGCCAGAGGCCCTTTTTTGCGCCAATGATATTATGGCATTAGGAGCGGTGGATGCGGCCAAATCATTAGGAATGTCCATTCCTAATGACATATCAATTATCGGATTTGACGATATTACGATGGCTTCATGGCCTCCATATTCTCTGACAACATGGAAACAGCCCGTCGATGAAATGATTGCCACAACCATTCGCATTTTGCTGAGCGAAATAGAGGAAGCGAATGAAGAACCATTCTCTGTACTCATTCCGGGAACATTAATTGAACGCACGTCTGTCCGTTCTTTCGCAGAGTAACAAAGAGAGCCCTGTCCTTACTGAAAGGGCTCTTTTCATATTTTGTTCAGCTGCTAAAAAGCCCGCGCAACGGGAAGATCAGCATAGTGGTTAATCGTTCATTGAATAAAAAGCCCCGCTGCATCATCCTTTTTATTGCAGAATGAATGTAACGAGGCTTCTCGTCGTATGACCGAAAAAAGAAAGGAAAACTTCTCATTTCGTCTGAATGTGTAAAGGAATGTGGATCACGCGTTTAAATTCAAATCTTTCGTATGGATCGCAATGACTTTTCCGCCGATTTTAATATGGGCAACATTGCCAAAAACGGCAGTGACAAGCCCGTTCAGCGATACTTTCGCGCCAACATTTACGTCTTTTTTGATTGTTTGATTATTTGACATGATCAGCACCATCCCATTCAGTTTTTATTTATTATATCTTTTTTTTCGCTTGATGAGAATCATTATGTTAACTAAATGTGCTGAATTTACAAAGAAAAGGGAACTTTTGGTGAACGATCAAAAACATCTACCTTTATAGCGGAGTGGAAGGCGTTTGAACAGGATATTTCTCCTGTGGCATTTTTGCTTTTGGCAATGAAATCATAAAACAAGTGCCTTCTCCTTTGCGGCTGACAACATGAATAGTTCCTTGCATTGTTTTAATAATTCGATAGCATACCATCATTCCAAGTCCTGTGCCGGATTCTTTAGTGGAATAAAACGGCATCCCTAATCGATTAACCTCTTCTTCGGACATACCGTTTCCATTGTCTTCAATTTCAATGATAATACTCGATTGGGACGAGGATGTGCGAATGTGAATCGTTGGGTTGATGCTTGATGAGGCCGCTTCAATTCCATTTTTCACAATGTTAATCAACACTTGCCTCAATTTTTCACTGTTTCCCTTTATAAACAAGGATTCTTCATCCGCATCGACGGTCATTTTCACATTATGAAAGGAGGAAAACGACGCCATTGTTTCCATTACATAACATACTTCTTTTCGAATCTCGACGACTTTTAATTCATCAGTCGGTTTGGCTAAAGACAAATAATTATTGATGATTGTATCGGTTCGAGTCAGTTCTTCCAACGAAAGGTCGATGTACGTATGTTTTTTCTCTTGACTAAGATCATCTTCTTTTAAAAGTTGTAAAAAGCCTTTAACAGATGTCATCGGATTGCGAATTTCATGTGCGACACTTGCTGCAAGTTGACCGACAATATTCATTTTTTCTGCGCGCTGTACTTCGTAATTCAACCGTTCATTTTCCGAAATCATTTCCTTTAACGAAAGGCTGAGCCAAAGAGCCAGCAAGTTGGCGAAAATATGGAAGAAGCAAAATGAAAGATAATCTGGTGAAGCAAACAGCATACTTCGGCTGAAAAAATCGTTCGTTGCAAAAATAAGGAGCAAATGACTGACGAGCAAGGAGGATGAATAAATCATTTTTCCTTTCAGACTATATGTTTGATAGTTTTTTAGCGTGAATATAAGAAAGAGGATGACGAGTGGGAAAACGATAAATACCGGATACATACCGATACCGCCCATATATAAGCGATAGCTGAATAAAACGAAGGTAACGACTAATCCGGTCGTTTTGCCTCCATACAAAAACGAAAGGAGCCACGGAACGGTTCGTAAGTCAAAATACATGCCGCTTCCTAATGTAATAGGGAACATCATGCAAAGAATAACACTAATACTGTTTGTAATACCGATGTAGATTTTAGAATCGTTTCGTAAAGTGGATAACTTATTTTTAATAACGACAAACAAGAGAGAAGGAACTAAAATAATAAGAATTTGCAGCAATAAGTCTTTCATCATCGTATGCAACCCGACTTTCTTCTGTTTTATATGCTTGCCTTATCATTTTATTTTATCGCATTTTTCCGAAAAATGAAGAGGGGGGCCGGTTCTTTTTTCATCGATCAATATGTAACTTTTTCCTGTTTGTACCGTCCTATCATATGGAGGGGATGTTTATGAAAAAAGTAGGGACAACATTCATAGCGGCAGTCTTGCTGTTTGGAATAACGCCGTCTATATCAGCGGCCATTGACGGAAACTGCCGACATGGTGAGATGACGTGTCTGGAAGTAGGGGTGTCATTAGATGAACAGTTCGAGTTGTTAAAGGCAAAAGGGATTTTTACCGGCCAAAAAGACGGGCAAGCAAACTTCGAGAAAAAGATGACGAAAGCGCAGCTTGCGGTTGTCTTAAATCGGATGTTTTCCTTAACAGATCGCTATGAGTCACGGACGTTTCAAGATACGAGCGGTCATTGGGCAGAAAAAGAAATTGGAGCGGCTGTGCAAGGCGGCTTGATTTCAGTAGCGCAGGACGGATATTTCGAACCGAATGCCTACGTTCCGCTCGAACAAGCAGCCACGGCATTTGTAAAAGCACTTGAACTGGATGAAGGCGCATATGCTTCTATCCCTTCATTACCAGCTTCCGATGAATATAAACCTTATGTGGCGGCAGCCTTGACAGAAGGAATGTTAACGCAAACCGATGACTATCGTACACTAGCCCTACGTTCCGATTTTGTCCAGCTCGCGTACGCTGTTGATCAATGGAAAGAAAGTAAGGGCGAAAAAGGCATCGTGGCTGGTTCCATCGAACGAAAAGCGACGGTAAAGAAGCTGGAAGAAGGTGGCTATGAATTTACTTTCACATTTAAAAACCAGACGGAGAGAGAACAAACCCTTTTCTTCCCAAGCGGTCAACGCCTTGATTTTAATCTGTATGAAGAAGGAAAACACGTCTATTCATATTCTGCTATTCGAATGTTCACGATGGCAACATCAGAAATTCAACTGAAACAAGGAGAAGAGCTTTCATTCACCGAGCAAGTAGCCGATTTACCTAAAGGAACATATACGATGGAGTTTTGGCTAACAGCGAACGGCCATGAAGAGCGCCAAACAATCGTATTTGAGTAAAGAAGGGGATGCATAAAAGAAAAATCATCATTTTTCAACCCATTTAGCCCTACGGAACCGCTTCTTTTTTCGTGCATATACGCTTGAACTCGTCCTTCCACATAAAATAAGGTAGAATGGAAGGACGGATTTTTACCATATCCATGAGAGAAGAGGAATGGAATGCGCATTAATAAATATATAAGTGAAACCGGTTTTTGCTCACGGAGGGAAACGGATCGTCTTATTAAAGGAAAGCGAATTACGATTAATGGACGGATTTGTGAAGAAGGGGATAATGTTCACGCTGGCGACGTCGTACTCATTGACGACAAACCGATTCCGAGTAAAACTGAACCGATTTACATTGCCTTGAATAAACCGATCGGCATTACATGTACGGCGGGAAAGCATATAGAAGGAAATATTATGGACTTTATCAATTATCCACACCGCATCTTCCCAGTCGGACGACTCGATAAAGCATCAGAAGGGCTCATTTTATTGACGAATGACGGAGACATCGTCAATAAAATTTTGCGCTCAGAACACGAACATGAAAAGGAATACATCGTAACCGTCAACAAGCCGTTGACAGACGAGTTTTTAAAAGGAATGGCCGGAGGGGTGGACATTTTAGTTGGGAAAACGAAGCCGTGCGAAGTAGTTCAAATCGAGGATGATGTGTTTCGAATTATCTTAACGCAAGGGCTGAATCGCCAAATTCGCCGAATGTGCCGCTTTTTCGGCTATACCGTTACAAAGCTTGAGCGTGTCCGCATCATGAATATTGAACTTGCTGAACTAGAAACAGGGCAATGGCGTGACTTGACAGATGAAGAACGGGAAACATTGCTTTCCTCCTTATAATAAAGAAAACCTCCATCCGTGTAGAGGTACGGTGACAAAAGGCTCTGCTGCTGAAACGACAAGCTTCAGCGGCAGAGCCTTTATTGTCCCATAAGAGAATGGTTAGACGCCTGTACGTTTGCGCTGATTGTTGCGCTTTTTCGTTTGTTGGCTTTTCATGCTTCCAGCTGTTTTCACAGGACCTTGACCTGCTTTTCCCGTCGCTTTGTTTTGTTTTTTACTTGCGAGTTTCTGTTTAATCGCTTCTTCTAAGCTAACTTTCTTTTTTTCGGGAGCTGCTTGCTCTTTATTTAAATCAGACATTATATGAGTCTCCTTTTCCATGACACGTTTTCATGATACTTGTGTATTGCTTTCTCATTATAATCGAACCGGAAGAAGAAAAATAGTAGGGGAAAGAAAGGGGTGGATGAAATCAAAACTTTTTCTTGCTATAGTGGCGAAACAATGTTATATTTACATAGCGATGAGCTAATTTGTGTAAGTCGACAGACAAGCCTTCGGGTTAAACGTATGGATGTGGCCGTACGGTCTCTCGCCTCAAAACGCATCAAAGACGCCTATTTATAGGCGTCTTTTCTTTTTAGGCGTGACCATGACCACGATTATGCTTCACTTTTCCTAATAAAAAGCTGACAACTAACACTAAAATAACAGCTCCGATAATGGCTGGAATAATGGAGAAGCCTCCAATTTCAGGACCGAGGTCCCCAAGAATCCATGTTCCGATCCATGCGCCTAGAAAACCAGCGATAATGTTTCCGATAACGCCTCCTGGAATATCACGCTTCGTAATAATTCCAGCCAACCATCCAATAAGACCTCCAATAATTAAACTCCATATTAATGACATATAGTGTAACCTCCTTATGATTCATGGTGTTACTTGTTTTTACCCAAAGAAGAGACAAGTTATGCATGAAATGAAGAAAAAATGTCGAATGATTATCGTATTTTTTAGACGTATGCCTGTTAGACAACAAAAAAGCATTTGTAAAAGGGCCGCATATCAGCCTTTTACAAATGCTTTAAAATGATTAAACGGTTGGTGCCGTTTTTAGCATAAACTGTTCAACAACTTTGGCGACGCCGTCGTTCATGTTCGTGTCAGTTACGTAATCGGCTTTTGCTTTAATATCGTCAGGAGCGTTGCCCATCGCGACACCAAGACCTGCAAACTCAATCATGGCTAAGTCATTATAACTGTCACCGACCGCAATCACTTCTTCACGCTGAATACCAAGCTGACCGATTAAATAGTGTAAGCTTGTCCCTTTCGTTACGCCAACTTCGGTAAATTCTAAAAAGAACGGCTTTGAACGCATCACACTAAGTTCACCGTGTAATTCTTCTTGAAGTTTTTTCTCGACTTCCGCTAATCGCTCTGCTTCTTTCAGCATGAGTGTTTTTACGACCGGCTCTTGTACAGCATCGACAAAGCTTTCCACTTCCTTCAAGGGCATGCCTGTTAAGTTGCTTTCAATTTCAGCATAAGGTGCTGCTGTTTCCGTCACAATTTCATCACCTACGTATGTTAAAATGCCGACACCTTCGCGCTGGCTAATTTCATACAACCGGTGGGCTGTTTCCGGCGACAATGTACTGCTGAATAATTCTTCATTCGTTTGGCAGTTAATAATTTTCGCGCCGTTAAAAGAAAGGATAAAGCTTCCATACTCTTTTAAACGTAACTCCTCAGCAATTTTGCGCATGCCGTATGTTGGTCGGCCTGACGCTAATACGACCTTCATGCCCGCTTCTTGTGCATCCATTAGCGCCTGTTTCGTACGCGGAGAAATCGTTTGGTCATCGCGAAGTAGGGTGTCATCTAAGTCTAGTACAATCATTTTATATGTCATCATCACAATTCCTTCCATGTATTAATTGATTTAGCCAATCCGCTATGACTAACAAACAGTCGTATCGGATGAGGTGAATCTTTGTCGGTTTATTCAAAGTGACGAAAGAGCACACCGCAAATATTTTTTAAGAAGATACCATTATATCAAGCTATAAAGTAGAATACTTATAGCTACATTAATCTAGCATATTTGACATCACAAAAAGATTGTTATATCAAATGCACTAAATCTTTGCCCCATTATGAGAGGCTGTATTCTACCATCTTACTATAAATATACAAGATTGGGTACCGGCAAAAGCTGTGTATATAGTGAAGTCAAGTGAGGCTTTCGTTTAGAGGGAAAGAGAGGGTTTTTTGTCGCGTTAAAAAATCTATCGAAATTGGTTATATTTTGTAATATTGTAGTAGATAAGTATGATATTATATAAGTAGTTTATTTGAGATAAACCATTTTTACGAACAAGAAGAAGTTAAACAAATAGGTTTTACATAGTTAAAAGGAGCTTATATGCAACAATCGCAACAAGTTAGACGTATATTAATGATGGCCATTGTTGTTATGGTTGTTTTTTTACTTATTTTATTTGTGCAAACAAATGGAGTTTTGCGGAGTCCAACGGTCGTTTCTGATTCTGAACAAACGAAGGTGACCATTTTGACTTCAGATGTCATTGAAGACCAAAGTTGGGGAAGTCTTGCTTATAAAGGAAAGCTGAAAATTGAGAATCAATTTCCAGTTTCAGCTGAGCTGTTCAGCGAGATTAAAACAGATGAACAAATGAAAAGCACGGTGACGGATGCTGTAAGCGGGGGAGCCGAAGTCATCATCGGGCACGGCGTGGAATTTACTGACGTGTTTACAGCGCTTGCGCCTAAATATCCAGACGTTCATTTTATTACCATTCACGGTACAGCGACACATCCGAACCAAACTGTTTACACGTTTAATCAGCAGAAAGTAGAGTATGTTGCGGCGTTAGCCGCTGCATTGAAAACAAAAAACAACAAGGTTGGTTTATTAGATGCGTATGATTTAAGAAAGACATTTACCGGATTTGAAACAGGCCTCGCTCACTATAAACCGGAAGCGTCCTTTGACTACAAAGTTGTAAATAGTCGAGATGATGGCGAAAAGGCCGTCGGGTTAATGAAAGAAATGATTGATCGTGGTGTGGATGTCATTTTCTCTAAAGGAAATGGTTATAATCGTGATGTGATTAATTACGCGAAAGAACGAAATGTGTTTGTGATCGGCTATTTGGACGATCAATCTTATATGGGAGAAAACCATGTTCTGACGAGTATATTAAACGATATGTCCATGGCATACGTCGCGATTATGAAAGACTTTTTTAGCGAAGATGGCATCCCGTCAGGAGAAGTCATCTTGACTGAAGCCGATGGCGTTTACAAAATGGCGCCACTAGGTCCCATGTTTACTGAAAAAGAAAAACAATATATTCGTTCAGAGATAAATGAGATAGAGAAGAAAGATTTATCCTTTGAATAATAGAGGATAAGGAATGGTGTTATGGAGAAACGTTTTTGGAGCATGTCATTTCGCAGTAAAATATTAGTCATTCTCCTTTTGAATACAATATTATTAAGCGGCTTTTCACTTCTATTTGTCCAATCTATTGAAGAAATCAGTCACGTAAGCGAAAAAATTAAAAACAACCACATTCCTGAGCTGATGCTGATTTCTAAGTGGCAAGAAGAATTAGCGATTAAAAAATACATGGTGGAAACGTATGACCCGACTCATTCCAAAGACGGGTTTATTCAAATGTATCAATCAGTCGAACCGTATAATGCTCAGGAACATGAAGCAAATGTGACCGAGCCGCTTAAAAACATGCACATCAAAATGGAGCTGCTTGATTTTTCTGTGCTAAACAATGTGCATGGACTCATTCAATATGGAGACAATGAAGGGGCTAGAAAATACATTACAAACGAATACCTCCCGAAAATGGAAGAGTTACAGCAAGAATTGCGTTCGTTAGAGGAGGAGACTCTCTCTTCTTTAACGAACCATTCCAATCAGTTTCCCTCCATTATTGAAAAGTCCTTGCTATTATTGTTTTTTATCACATTAGTGGTCATTGCATTATCCGTTTACGTTTCTTATCGAATTAGCGGCAGCTTAACGAAGCCGATTGAGCGAATGGTGGACAAAGTTGAGCATATCGCCAACGGACAGTATGGTTTAACACTTGATGAAACAAGTCAAGTGGAGTTGCAGCACTTAACTACGTCCATCAATGAAATGTCGCTTCGACTGCAAGAGTCGTTTAAGACAATTTTGGCTGACAAAAAGTATCGGGAACAAATTTTGAATTCCTTGCCTGTAGGCATTATAACCGTGGATGACAAAACGACTCACTTTTCGCTTAATACGGCAGCTAAAAGCTTGTTTCAGCTGAATACTCTAAAAACAGTTACACAATCTAGTTTGTATGACGAAAACAAGGAATTTTGGGAGATTTTATTATCAAAGACGATTTGCCAAAACGTAAAGGTCCCGTTCATAGTTAATCAAAAGCGTTATCAGTTATTAGTATCCCAATCCGAACTGATAAACGATGAACAAGACATCATCGGGAGAATTTTTTATTTCGTCGATATTACGAAAACGCAAGAGCTTGAGCATAAAATTCACCAATCAGAAAAGCTTGCCTTAGTCGGAGAATTAGCGGCAGGGGCCGCCCATGAAATCCGAAATCCACTAGCGGTCATTCAAGGATTTTTAACGTTAATGAATCAATCCATTTCGGACTTAGAACGTGAACGGTTCCATTTGCCGCTCGTCATGAAAGAAATTGAACGGATTAACTCCATTATTGAAGAAATGCTGCTTCTTTCCAAGCCGGCTGCACCTATTTTGCAAAAAACCTTCATTGAAGACATTACTCAAGAAATTTTACCATTAATGAAGCAAACTTCGCTGCCAAATGACAAGCATGTTGAATTCATCGTTGATTTACAAAGACTGGCCGTCCCTGCGGATCCGAATCAGCTGAAACAAGTTCTTCACAATTTGATTCGAAATAGCATAGATGCCATCAAGGAACGAGGAACCATCACCATGTATTCCCGTATGGAGGACGACGTTTATCACCTTTACATAAAAGACACCGGCACCGGCATTCCAAACGAGATGGTCGCCTCTTTATACAATCCGTTCTCAACTTCAAAAGAAAATGGCACAGGCTTAGGGTTGACTATCGTCCAAACGATTCTTCAAAATCATGGCGGAAGCATCGAACTGGTTTCCACATCACATGAAGGCACAACGTTTGTCATCAACCTTCCTCTCCTGAAATAACGCATTGGCACTCACTCAAACGCACAGAAGGTAGATGCAATTGGCTTCTGTTATTTGCTACAATAACTGTTAAGGAAGGAAGAGGAGGGAAGAACATCCTATGTTTGAACTTATGCTGACGATGATTGAGAGGCTAGGAATTCTTGTGACCATCGCCTTTGTGCTAACTCGCTTCCGCTTTTTTCGCCAGCTCATTCACCACGGTGAGCTTGGACGAAAACAACAGTATATGGCCATTTTGTTTTTTGGCTTCTTTGGCATTATCGGCACTTATTCTGGACTGACTTTTCATCCGGATTCTTCCCAATTTAACCGTTGGGCATCAAGTCTAGCGCATGATGAAGCCATTGCCAACTCGAGAGTAATTGGCGTTATTATTGCAGGGTTGCTTGGCGGGTATAAAGTAGGGATTGGGGCCGGGTTGATTGCGGGTATCCATCGTTTTACACTCGGCGGCTTCACTGATATTGCCTGCGGGCTGTCGGCCGTTGTAGCAGGTGTTATTGCGGGGGCGTTCCATCGGAAGAACCGACATGTTTCTTTGTCCACCGCCTTTATGCTCGGAGCTTTCGCAGAGTTCATTCAAATGATGATGATTCTCCTTCTTGCAAGGCCGTTTTCTCAATCGTTAGCCCTCGTTCAAGGTATTGGTGTACCGATGATCATGGCGAATGGACTTGGGTCGGCACTTTTTTTAGTCATTATTCGCAGTGTGTTGAGCGAAGAAGAGAAAATGGGGGCTCTCCAAGCACAAAAGGCGTTGCGCATTGCTGAACTGACGCTGTCTTATTTAAGAAAAGGATTGAACAGCGACTCCGCACGAGGGGCGTGTCTCATTTTATTTCGTGAAGTCGGGGCAAGCGCAATTGCTGTTACAGACCACGAAAAAATTTTGGCGCATGTCGGAATTGCCGAAGACCATCATCATGCCGGAAATTTGATTCAAACAGACTTGACGAAAAAAGTGATTAAGGAAGGACACTTGATCGTCGCCTCTCATGAAGGCATTCAATGCATACACGAAGACTGTCCGTTAAATGCGGTTGTCATTGCGCCTTTGAAGCAGAGGGAGAAAACGATTGGGACGCTCAAATTTTACTTTCAATCTGAAAAAGACATTACACCTGTTGTCATTCAGCTTGTGAGGGGACTGAGTTCACTATTAAGCAATCAGCTTGATGTTGCTGAGGCAGACAAGGCGTACCAGCTCGCAAAAGAAGCGGAAATTAAAGCATTGCAAGCACAAATTAGTCCGCATTTTCTTTTTAACTCATTAAATATTATCGTGTCGCTCATTCGGACAGACCCTGGCCAAGCTCGGAAACTGCTTATTGCCCTTTCTCATTTTTTGCGCCAAAATCTAACGGGAACGACCGCTAAATGGACATCGCTTGAAGAAGAATTAAAGCATGTAAAAGCGTACTTATCTATTGAAGAAGCGCGCTTTATTGATAAGCTAGAAATTCATTTTCATGTCGATGAGGCGGCTCTTCAGCAAAAAATCCCTCCACTCATTTTACAGCCCATTGTAGAAAATGCGGTCAAGCATGGCATTAAAGATAAAGAGCGCAACTGTGAAATTGAAATTACCGTTCAGCGTGATGGCGAAACCGTCTGTGTATCTGTTCAAGATAACGGAAGAGGAATGGAAGAAGAGAGACGAAAAAAAGTAGGAAACGAGCTCGTTCATTCCGAAAAGGGGACGGGTATGGGATTATACAACGTCAACCGCCGCCTTGTCATGATGTTTGGCGAATCTGCTCGTTTACACATCGAAAGTGAACCCGACAAAGGAACGCGCGTCTCGTTTCAACTATCATAATCTAGAACTCGCTTCCGTGTATGATAGACATGGTACTTCATAATTGAGCACGACTTTATTTCGTGTTCACAAGAGGTTTTTAGACCTCCTGAATGATCATTCAAATTTTCTAGATTCATTCAAAATTGGGAGAAAGAGAGACAAATGCTATGAAACGTAAAATAAAAGTGTTAATCGTCGATGATGAGCGCTACAGCCGTGATGAGATGAAACATTTGCTCAATGAATACGAACAAATCGAAGTAGCAGGAGAGGCAGATTCCGGGGAAAGCTGCATTACAAAAGCACTTCAAATCCAGCCAGATGTCATTTTTTTAGATATTGAAATGCCGAAAATGAACGGAATGGAAGCGGCTGCTATGCTGAAAGAGCTGAAAAAAGTTCCGCTTCTTGTCTTTGCCACTGCATACCCGAATTTTGCGGCTGAAGCGTTCCGACATGAAGCCGTCGATTATTTAGTAAAGCCGTTTGATGAAGAGCGACTTCATGAAACCGTGATGAGACTGGAAAAGCTGCTAATAGGAAACAAAAAACAAGAAGGAACCCACCCGTCTAAACTAGCGATTGAGGGAGATGAAGAAATCGTTTACCTAGAACCGAAGGATATTTTATACGTGTATCGCGATGAACGGGTGACGCGAGTCGTACTAAAACAGCAAGAATATGAAACGAAAACAGCGTTAAAAGATTTGGAAGCGAGACTGAAGGAATTTTCTTTTTACCGGATTCATAAAAGTTATCTTGTGAACCTTGACTATGTAAAGCGCCTGATTCCATGGTTTAACGGTGCCTATCACCTTGAAATTGAAGGAAAAGAGGAGAAGCTGTCTGTTAGTCGCAATTATGTGAAAGGACTCCGATCCCGCCTTGAGTTATAGCCCAATGTGACATATTCGGTGAAAAAAGCCGGGCTATAACCCGTCAATCTGACTTTTATGCATGTTATGCCTCATTTTTAACATGTTACACATGTTCATGACCATTTGAAAAGGCTTTCATTTATAATGAGTGTAAGCGAATTCAATAAAGGAGGCTTACACATGCTTACATTTATCGGAGGCATTATTTTATTAATTATCGGTTATTTTACGTACGGAAAATTTGTTGAAAAAGTATTTGGCGTGAACGAAGCGCGAAAGACACCTGCTTACACGCATAGTGACGGTGTCGACTATTTACCGATGAATCAAAAGAAAAACTCATTAATTCAGCTGCTGAACATTGCAGGTGTCGGACCGATTTTTGGACCAATCATGGGGGCTCTGTACGGACCTGTTGCCTTCATTTGGATTGTAATTGGTTGTATTTTCGCCGGAGCTGTCCATGACTATTTGACAGGCATGATCTCCATTCGCAATCGCGGAGCTCACTTACCAGAGCTTGCCGGCCGCTTTTTAGGGAAATTTATGAAACATGTTGTTAATGGATTTGCCATCTTGCTTTTACTTCTTGTAGGAACAGTATTCGTTACGGCACCTGCAGGATTATTAAAAGGCTTGATGGGGGACTGGGCAACGATGGGAATGATTATCGGTGCCATTTTCGTTTACTATATTTTAGCTACTTTATTGCCAATCGATAAAATTATCGGTCGTTTCTACCCAGCATTCGGTGCATTGCTTCTTATTTCTGCGATTGGGGTAGGGGGAGCGCTTATTTTCACAGGTGCACCAATTCCAGAATTAACGCTTGAAAATATGCATCCAGATAATGCACCAATCTTTCCATTATTATTCTTAACAATTTCTTGCGGCGCACTTTCTGGATTCCATGCAACGCAAACACCTATCATTTCTCGTACGACGGAAACAGAACGTCAAGGCCGCTTTATTTTTTACGGGATGATGATTGCGGAAGGGATTATCGCGATGATTTGGGCAGCTGCTGCGATGAGCTTATTTAATGGCTCAGAAGGGTTGAACGAACTATTAGCAAACGGCGGTCCTGCAGCTGTTGTCAGCGAAGTCTCCACAGCAATGCTTGGCGCTATTGGCGGTACGTTAGCCGTTCTTGGTGTTATCATTCTACCTATTACATCTGGTGACACAGCATTCCGCAGTGCCCGTATGATTATTGCCGACTATTTAAACATTTCGCAAAAGAAAGTGGCGAGCCGCTTATGGATTGCTATTCCGTTATTCGCCATTTCATTTGCCTTAACGAAAATTGACTTTACATTATTATGGCGCTACTTCTCATGGGCGAATCAATCGACAGCTGTCATTGCACTTTGGGTGGGAGCGATGTACTTGTTCATTGCGAAGAAAAACTACTGGATTGCGATGATTCCAGGTGTGTTTATGACAATGGCGACGTTCACGTACATTTTAAATGCACCAATTGGTTTCGGTTTCTCTCTGAACATGTCTTATATCGCTGCAAGCATCATTACAGCAGCCATCATCGTCATCTTCTTTGTGGCTGCCAAAAAAGCGCGACAAAGTGGAGTGCCGCTTGAAGAAGACATTTCAAAGGTAGCATAACAATGGGGTGCTGCAATCCGAAATATCGGGAAGTAGTCAATCAACAAGAAGAAGCGATTAATGCAAAAGGGAAACAGGACGTGCCGCTGTCACTCAAAATACTTGTTACCGCGATTATCATCTTGACGACAGCGATTATCGTTTTCCTATGAATGAGAAGGTCGGGGCATTCCCGGCCTTTTTCATAGATTTCGGACGTCTATTTGTAAAAAAAGGCGTTTGCCAGAGACAAGCTTTTCTCGTATTTCATACAATAAAGTACGGATGATTCGCCGTCCCCTTTCTGATAAATGAAACGGTCGGATCTTGTTCTAAAAGCAAGGCCTTTGTGATGGGAGGCTTTGCTTTTTTTTATGTGCTGAAAACCGTTTTGATACAAAAAAGCGAGAATGCGGGAAGATGTTCAAGCATTACGCTCTTTGTGAGCTAGCCGTTTTTTTATGAACACCATGATACATAAAAGAGCAGGAAACCCGAATTGGAAGGGGATGTGTATCCAAGGAACGATGTTCAATCCAAATTGCAAATGCTCCGTCAAATTATCAGCCATGGCAACAGATAAAATAATCATGATAAGGGAAACAGGCAAAATAAACTTATTTGCCTGTTTCTTCGGATTGATGGAAGCAAGCCCTAGCACCGCTGCACCTGTGAACATAACAATTTTAAAAAAGCCACCGATGACTAAAATGACGATAATGAGGGGATCAAGTCGTTGGAGAAAGTTTCCGATGTTGATTCTTGACACGGTTTCTAACAACGGAAACCTAGATTGCCCCGCCATATACGATCCAAGAACCGCTGTATTCGTTAACGTCGTCAAACAGATTAAACATCCGCTTAATAAAATAGCCCCAACCCCTGTTTGGATGACGATTCGTTTGTTTGATTCATTTGCAAAACAAAAAAACATTAAAAAGACGATCGATTCACCGAACGGAAAAGTAACGATGCCTGGAACAGCCGCCTTTAAGACCGGAAGAAAGCCATTTTCCAGCATTGGCTGTAAATTCTCAGCTTTTACAACGCCAGAAATATATACAAAGATTAGAAAAAGAGCTGAAAATAAGAGGGTGAGGAGAAAAGAAAGCTCCCCTGTTCGCGCAATGACTTCCATGCCAAGATACAAACCGTAAGAAACGACCGCCATCATGCAAAAAGGGATGATAATAGGAGGCGTTTCCTTTAGCAAGTCCATAATAATGAGCGAAGAAAAATCCCGTAGTACCCTTGCACCAATGTACATGAAATAACATGTATATAAAACCGCAAGCAAGATGCCGAGTTTGTCTCCGATGATGGACCGAACAAACACCGTCAGCGGTTCTTTCGGATAATGGGCGTATAAAAAGGCGAAGAAAAAAAGAAGCACTAAGGAAATTGCAAGGCCAACTAAGACGGCCAGCCACGCATCTGCTTTTGCATCCAATCCAATCCCAACAACAATAGCGCTCCCTAGCTCAAATAAGACGAGCAAGGAAAATAATTGAAAGAGACTTAAGCTAATTTTCGGCATAAAAGACGTGCTCCTTCGTATACAACAATTGTACTTTAAAGCAACGGTGTGACAAGCGGCTCATAAATCCATTCAAGTAATTTAAGGGGAGTAGGAATCGAAAGGCCAATTAATATAGAGGCAGCCAGTCCGACCGCCAAAAGATAGAAAAAGCTACACCCCCATATTTCTCTCTTTAATTGTTGCTGGGCGAGCCGCTTTATTTGAATAAACATAACAATGAAGGTGCCTGCAAGAAGCAAGATGAGTTTTGTGATCAAAGCCTATTCCCTCGCTTTCTTTTGAAAAGACTCTGTAATTGTTCCAACACGACGAATATGAATATCAACCTTCACGGTTACGTCCATTTCGGAAAAATGCTGATTCCAATCTTGTTTCAACGTTTTCCATTTTTTCGGGTGTTGGCGATGAATGACCTCTCCAAATCCGAACACATCTGATTGAAAGTCTTCCTGTGCCCGCTTAATGGACGCATAAACGATATCTTTCACTTCACCTTCAGCCTTCTTCTCAAGCTCTTTGATAACGTCCGGATTTGTCAAATCGATATCACATTGCACTTCCCCAATGTTTTCTTCTGCTGTAATCTCGACTGTCATAGAGGGTTTGCCATTTTTCATATGTCCGATGAGTTCGGCTTGTGAGCGAATAACTTCAATTGTAATCCGCTCTGTTTTTTGGTCGTGGCAAGGATAGGAGCCAACTGTATTTTCAATATTGGATGTAATATAGTTGAAGCCTTTGCTTTCCTTCTCTGTCATCCAACCGATAAGCTTATCTCCTTTAAATCCTCCGAGAGTTGTTACTTGAATTTCTGTTTCCGGTTGAACAGTCGACACACTTTCCATCGACATCCCTGTCTTTGCCGAACCATGGAGAGAAATACCGGTTAAAACAGGCGATTTGCCATCACTCAAGAGACTATTAATCAATTCATCTAAGTTCACACCTCTTGTCGGTGCCCAGTTTTTTTCCGACATTTCCAATGTTGTAAATATTTGATTTGCGGGAATTTTTTCGAGTGGAGTAAGTACACTGACCAACTCTTCAGCGCTATGATTTTTCGCAATGGTCACAAAAAAATCGGTCCGCATTTCATGGTCCCGCGATAAATAATCGAGCGGCTTGGATATTCCTTCTTTTGCCAATTCCTCCCCTAAAATGATAAGACGAATATGCGATAAATAAATTTTTCGCGGTGCCAATGTTGTTAGTTTGCGCATCGCTTCAAAAATTGTATCAGCTTCGACAGAATGGACGAACACAGGAGTTCGATCTGTCGGCGTCTTTGAAGCGATTTCTCCAGGATTTAAAAGCTGAACCGAAACACGAAACTTCTCATCAGCTTTATCAATTCCTAAAGCAGTTGCAATGGCAATATCACTTAATTCATTTTTGCTCCAGCATCCTGTTAACATTGGAAAGCATAGAAAAAGAATGAACGAAATGATGCTCATTTTTTTCATACAACGTCTCCTTTTTGTCATCAAAATATCTCTTATTCGTTCGACTCCTGTGTCTCCGGCTTCGGTGCAGGTGTTCGTGCTCGAATCAAATCATTTTTATTTAATAATTTGGGTCTCTGTTTCATGGTCCAGCGCGGCAGTCTGATAATGGCATCGGCTTGGTCAGCTAAAATAAATGGGGAAAACGGTGCCATGTAAGGAATACCGAAAGAGCGCAAACTGTTCAAGTGCAAAAGCATCACTAAAAGCCCTAAAATAATACCAAACAAGCCGAGTGTACCCGCTAAAATCATGAATACAAACCGAAGCAACCGAACTGAAACAGCGATATTAGAGGAAGGAGCGACAAAGCTACTGATGGCCGTGAAAGAAACGACGATGACCATCGCGGAAGAGACGATTCCAGCTTCTACGGCCGCTTGTCCGAGTACGAGTGCCCCGACAATAGAAATTGCTGAGCCGACGGCGCGAGGCATTCGAACACCAGCCTCTCGCAAAATTTCAAACGTAATTTCCATTAAAAACGCTTCGACAATCGCTGGAAAAGGCACGCCTTCCCGCTGGGCGGCAAGACTGACAAGTAAAGAAGTCGGGAGCATTTCCTGATGGAAGGTCGTAACGGCGATATAGGCAGATGGAACTAACAAGGTCAATAAAAAAGATAGATAGCGCAAAAAACGGATAGCGATGCTGATGTCCGCTCGGTTATAGTAGTCCTCACTTGATTGAAGGAAATGGGCAAACAAGGCTGGAACGATTAAGACGAAAGGGGTCCCGTCGACAATGATGACAATTCTTCCTTCCAAAATCGCCAGCGGCCGTATCGGGGCGTTCCGTATTCAAAACCGTTGGGAAGGGGGTATACGTATCATCTTGAATCAATTCTTCAATATAGGCACTTTCTAATACGGAATCGATGTCAATCTTATCGAGACGCTCATGCACTTCCTCAACAATTTTTTGATTGACAACCCCATTTAAATAAACGACCGCCACATCTGTTTGTGTCTTTTCTCCAATTTGTTTCATCTCAATCCATAAATCGGGATTTTTAATTCTTCTGCGAATAAGGGCGGTGTTGATGCGTAACGTTTCGCTAAACCCATCTTTCGGTCCCCGAACGACCGTTTGAGAGGAAGGTTCTTGAATGCCGCGGTCTGCCCAGCCTCTTGAACAGGCAGCGATGCACTTATGATATCCATCTATAAAGATAATCGTATCCCCCGACAGAAGGTGGAAAAACATGGTTTTTTGATCGCACACTTCTGTCACTTCGGCTACCGGAACAGAATGGTTTCGAACAAGGTTAAACAAATCTTCTTTCTCCCACACCCTTTTAGTTAATGAGCTTGTTCGAATATCAATCATCAATGTTTCAATAATGAAATCTTGGACAAATGTTTTATCAGAAAGTCCGTCTGTATAAGCAACGACCATATTAACAGCATCATCTTTTCCAATGGGAAATTGACGAATGACAATGTCACTGCTGTTTCCCGTTTTTTCCTTTAAGATGGAAATGTTTTCAGCAAGCGAAGGGCTTAACATAGCTGGAGGTGCTTCTTCCAGTTTTTTTGTTTGTTCTTTTATATAGTCTTGCTGTCCTCTTTCTTTTTTGCGTTTGCTTTCACTTAGTAGTTGTTTAATTGTTTTCATCACTAACCCTCTAATGCATGATGTTTTGGTAAAAAGACGCGTGAATAACTAGTGTATTTATCATTATGACCTAATTCCTGTTTTTTACACGAATGAATAGCGTTTCATGGAACAACAGCTCTTTTAGCTAAAAAGATTGCACTGGTGCTAAACATGATTTACTTCCGTTCATAGCGAAATCGAATTTTGGCGATGATAAGCAACACAAGTGGAATGACAAAGGCAATGGTTAAGGAGTACGGAATCCAGATGATCGAATCCCATTTGGCTGCATAGACGGTGTTCGGATAGGCAATGATTGAGCAAAGCGCCGTAAGCATTCCTAACGGAAAGAGGAGAGGTCGATAGTTGTTTAGTTGAAAGATTTGAGCAATCCCGAGCACACACGCATAAAAATAAAGCATAATTTTATAGTAAATGGTCACAAGCCACAGAATCGCAACAATGACTTCAATCCTCGTCAAAAAATTACCGATGTTAATTTTTTTCGCCAATACGTAACTTGGAAATGTGCTTGTTGCTGTCAAATGTACACCTAAAACAGAAATCGCTGAAAAGGTAATCAGGACAATGAACAATCCCCCCGCCCATGATGCCAATATAAAAACGAGCCGAATGTGTTCCTGTTTGTCCACATTCGGGAAAATCATTGTAAATACGATGCACGGCAAAGAAGCAATGCTAATTAAAGGCAAACTTGCCATCAACATCGGTTTTACTCCGTTTTCTGCCACCGGCAGCAAATGGGTAAAGTCAATTTGCGGAGCGACGGACAAAATTAAAAATAAAAATAAAAAAAGGACCCATGGAAGAAAGGTTTCTGCGGTGCGGGCAAATACTTCAATTCCAAGCTGGGCCCCGAAAATAATGACGAGCATAAAGGAAAAGTTGATGGCTTGAATCGGTGTCTCCGGCATCACTTGAGTGACGATGAAATTTCCTGTATGAAACAGTAAAGTGAACGCACCAGTGAAAACAAAAGAGACAAACAGCAACGAGAGAAGTTTCCCAAGCCATTTCCCAACAATCTTTTCACTATATTGGACAAAGGTCATGCCAGGAAAAAGGCGATTTAACGTACTGTAAAGAAAAATAAAAATAGTGCCCATGCCAATGCCTAAAATGGCTGCCAACCATCCGTCTTGTTTGGCGGAAGCTACCAGCGCGCTAGGAGAAAGCAAAATCGTGCTGCCAATCGTATATAAAAACGTTAAAATCCCAAACTGCTGCAGGGATATTTTTTCAGTTTTCACTACAAAAAACGCTCCTTCATCTATTGAAAACTCTTTTCTTATCGTTTCCATCTTTTCCCCTAAATAATCATGTAAAAGGGAAGAGAAAAGAGAACAGGGCTGTCCGAAAAGAGATTATTTTCCTCTTTTCAAACAGCCCCGCAAAGTGAACCAACTGTTCACATTATGACGAAGGGGATTAAGCGAATAAACTCCATTTCGTATGAATCGGAATGGATTCTTCTTCCTCTTCTTTGTAGACATCTTGTTCTCTTAAATATTCTCTGAAATATAGTTCAGCTTCTTTTCGCTCATCATACGGTTTCACAGACAGAACGAATCCTACTTTCTGTTGGTCTGTGCATTCGACTCCCGATATGTATGCTTTCACATGATGCTGTAAAAACAGCTCTTTAGCTGGAATCACAAGTTGTTTAACAAATTGGGTCAAAATTTTCTGTTCTTCTTCATATGTATAGCGTTCAATTTTTTCAAGATCAGCAAAAACGACACCGATGAAGCCCGTATTATGAATTTCATACTCTTTCGTTTTTTCATCTCGATCAATTTGTCCGATTTCTTTTAAGTAATTAATGAAATAGCCAATTCCTTCACGTTTCCTAAAGGAGCAGGAGGAGAGTACAAGACCGAGCTTTTTATACTTCGGAAGGTACACACAAGAAAGATAGGCAGGGACATGATGCTCGGCAAATACGTCATTCACATCTTGGAGCAGTCCTTCAAGTACATGATGAGTCATTTGCATGCTTTTTCGCGAAAAATAATATTCATATTTCATCCACTCAGCCTGATCGGCAAAGGCCGCACCGATAAATCCTGTATTAGAAATCGTCACAGACGATTTTGCCTTTCTTTTTCTTGTTGTCATTCCAAAACACCCCTTAAATCCAGTTTTCTCTCTAAAAATACACATTACGAACGTTTGTTCTGTTAATCACATCATACAAAATATGTACAAAAAAGTAAAGGGGAAAATCAAACAAAATAAACATCCTTTCGAATAAAACTAGTCAGTTAACACACCCCCCCCACAAATATTTTTCAAACTTTTTGCCGAAAAAGGTTTACCTTGTTCTAACCCGGGGAAGAACATATACATAGCTGCTCCCCTTTAAAATAGAGCTTTTTCATCTTCACTCCCGGTTCACCCCAACCGGGAGCTTTTTCTGTAGATCCAGAAAGCCAGCCAGGACCGAAAAACGGTCCTGGCTGGCTTTCTAGCGTCCATTCATATAGGGTTTGAAAGATAGTTGGATAGAATGTAAAATAGATAGAATAGAACGTGCTTTCAAGAAAGAGGGTTTCAAGATGGGGACATCAGCTATTGGGTTGCTGAGAAAAATTGGTGTTATTGAAGGAATTTCGTATTTAATTTTGCTTTTTATTGCCATGCCGCTCAAATATTTTGCGGATATGCCTGTTTTTGTTCAGATTTTTGGCATGGCCCACGGTGTGTTATTTGTTCTATTTATTGCAATCCTGCTCATCGTATGGTTTAAGCATCGCTGGTCCTTTTTCCGCGTTGCAGGCGCATTTCTTGCATCATTGCTGCCTTTTGGTACGTTTGTACTCGATGCCCGCTTACGAAGAGAATAATTATGGAACAATCTTTTGGAAGGGCTTTAGCTCCTCTAAAAGTATGAAAAAACGGTCGGACACTCGGTATGAAAAGTCCGGCCGTTTTTTATTTTTCGCTCTGTTAACCTTAAATGTTGATAGGGTGAGAAGCATCACAATGGTTGATCCAGACAACTGGAGTTCCCCCTCAATGTTCTAGATTGATTCATATAACAACTTGTTGATGATGTAAAGTATACGGTATATTGTGTTACTTGACAGATTATGATAAAAAAGAACTATATTACGTGAGAATAGATGCATTTTCGTCTACTCCGGATATTAACTTGACATCTCTGTTTAACGAAAAAGCTCTTAAACCGTTATTCTACTTTATAATTGGACACCATTTTCCATACATTTCACTTAATTATTGGACACCGCTTGATTTAGTGAAAGGGCGTTCACTACCAGTTGGGCAAACTCTTTGTCCTTTACATTATGTCATTATGCACAGTGAGGAGATATTACACAATTGAGAGCAATGGATGAGATGTTTAAAACATACAATTTAGAACAACTTGTACATACGTTTGAACAGCTGTTGAAAGAACTGATGAACGATGACAGCTATCAGAAAACGGAAATATATACGCACCAAATTACGAAGAACTTGGAATACTTTTCACACTTGAAACATGCGATGGATGCTTCCATCATTATAGCTGCTACGGACTCAGCCGGCCGCATACTGTACGCTAACGATAAATTTTGTGAAATATCAAAATATAGCCGCGAGGAACTAATCGGCAACACTCATCGACTGCTTAATTCTGGTTATCATGACAAAGCGTTTTTTCGCGAAATGTGGAACACCATTACGGAAGGTCGTGTGTGGGAAGGCGAAATTAAGAATAAAGCGAAAGACGGTACTTTCTATTGGGTTAAGACAACGATTGTCCCCATTAACGATTCAGCAGGAGTTCCCCTTACATACATGGCAATTCGAACAGATATTACCGAAGGCAAATTTGCACAGGAACAGCTTGTGGAGGCTTTACAAAACGATTTCCGGTTCGTTGTCAATTCTATGAATAATCTCATTTTTAAAGCGGAAAAAGATGAACGCGGCGAGTTTGTCTATACGTTGAATAAAGGAAAGTTGGCAGCGACGTTAGGATTACAGCGGGAAAACATGGGCGGCAAGACCCCAAAAGAAGTGTTCCCATTGGAGCTCGCGGAAATGTTTGAACAGCATTATGAACGAGCGTTTGCGGGAGAAGCGGTTAATTACACGTATTCCTTTAAAGGAAAGCATCTCTTAACCTATCTGTCTCCTATTTATCGCCATGAAAAAGTTGAAGAGGTGATTGGATGCGTGAACGATATTACCGAGCTGTATCATGCCCAACAAGAAGTAAACTTTATGGCTTTCCATGATGTTGTGACGAATTTACCAAATCGCAGAAAGTTTAATGAAGATATGGCCGACCTTTCATCCTCGAAGCATTCAGACCGCTTTGCCGTCTTTTTTCTCGACCTGGACCGTTTCAAACAAGTAAATGATTCACTCGGACATACGGTAGGCGATGATTTAATTCAAAAGGTGGCAGAACGATTGAACGTGGCTGTCGCAGCGAAAGGCTCGATTTACCGGTTTGCAGGCGATGAATTTATTATTGTGTACCCAAACATCGAAGGAGAGAAGGCGGTATCCCAGTACGCCAAAGACCTTCTTGCTATCTATGAAAAACCGTTTTTATTGGATAACGGATTAGAGATTCATACGACTCCGAGCATTGGCATCAGCATTTTCCCTGACCATGGCGATAATTATGATACATTGTTAAAAAATGCGGATACCGCGATGTATGTCGCAAAAGCACAAGGACGGAATACTTTTGCCATATATGAGCGAAAGATGAATGAACACCATGAAGAAACGCTGCTAATTGAACAACACTTACGAAAAGCCATTCAAAATAATGAGTTGGAGCTTCATTTTCAGCCGAAATTAGACTTACGAACAGAGCAAGTGAATGGTGTCGAAGCGTTGCTGCGGTGGAATAGTCCACGATTAGGAAATGTCTCGCCAGCTAAATTTATTCCAATTGCAGAAGATACGGGTCTCATTATTGAACTGGATGAATGGGTGTTGGAAAAAGCCTGTCAGCAAAATAAAGAATGGAATCGTCATTCTTTTGCTTCTCCAATTAAAATGGCGGTTAATATCTCACCGCTTCATTTTCGTCTCCCCAACTTTTCAAATGTCGTTGACCGAATTTTAAAGAAAACAAAGCTCGATCCAAGCTTACTGGAAATTGAAATTACGGAAAACAGCTTCATTGATAATACAGAAGAATGTATCGCCTGTTTAAAAAGACTGCGGGAAATGAATGTGTCTGTTGCAATTGATGATTTTGGAAAAGGTTTTTCGTCCCTTAATTATTTACGGAAGTTTCCCATCAACTCGCTGAAAATCGATCGAGCTTTCATTCAAGAAGTAGCGGAGTATACGGAAGATACAGCGATTGTCAAAGCCATTACGTATTTAGCTCACGAATTAAATTTAAAAGTCGTCGCTGAAGGCATTGAAACAAAAGATGTTATGGAACTGCTGAAGAAACTGAAATGTGATGAAATTCAAGGCTATTACATTAGCAGACCTCTTCCGCAAGTAGAGCTGGAGCGGGTCATCATGCAATTAAATGAAGGCAAATTTGCTGGAAATGTGTGAAATTTTTAATTTTTTTGTCCAAACAGAAACAACCTCTTCACAATCTATGTGAAGAGCCGATATAAACAGTAAGAATCATAAAAAATGAAAAGGCAAACTTGTCGAAAGGCAAGGACGCAAAGCCATGGGCCTAACCAGTTTTACTGTACGGTTGCCAGGTTGCCATTCTCCTTTTTGAAAGGGCGTGGCTCATTCAAAAAGGAGAGGTATATATGAAACGAATGAAAAAGGTTTTGATGCTGATGATCATTGCCTGCATACTGCAAGGTACAGGGGTAGCGGGAACACAGCAACAAGCAGAGGCCGCACAACAAACTAGTGGCTATTCCACATGGCTTTGGGATACAAGTGCCATCGTTCAACAGACAGACCGCTTGCTTACATTTATGGAGCAAAAGAACGTAACGAGTGTTTTCCTTCAAGTAAGCAAACACATTCCCGTCCAAGCGTATCGCACATTCATTCAAAAAGCGGGGACAAAAGGTATTGCCGTGTACGCACTTGACGGTGCCCCAAATTGGGTTTCCACTCAAGGGCAAAAATCCGCTCGTAACTTCTTTTCTTGGGTCGCAACTTATCAATCACAAGCGGCTAGCGGAGAAAAATTTTCCGGTATTCACTTAGATGTAGAGCCTTATTTATATGCAGGCTGGACGAGCCAATATGCCAAAACAGTATTAGCGTACCAAACGCTTCTGATGGATGCAAAAGCATCGTCTGCAGCGCTTAACTTGCCACTGACGGCAGATATTCCGTTTTGGTTTGATGAAAAATCGTACAATAACCGAAACGGAAAAGGAAAATTATCTGATTGGGTCATTTCCAATACAGACTCTGTCACAATTATGGCGTACCGTGACGGAGCAGCAGGAGCAAACGGCATCATTGAGCTTGTCAAAAACGAAATGAATTATGCAGCCATTCATCATAAAAAGGTAACGATTGGTGTTGAAACGCTTCAATCGCTTGAAGCGAATTTCGTTTCATTTTATGAAGAAGGCAGCTCGTACATGTTCAACCAATTAGACATCGTCCAATCTCATTATCAATCATTCTCTAGCTTCGACGGCTTTGCCATTCATTCCATTCATGGGTGGATGGACATGAAACCATAATGTCTTCAACCACGGTTTCCTAAGCCGTGGTTTTTATTTTTTACTTCATAATTGTTGAAGGTGACTTGAACCAAAAATATTTCATATTTTCAAAATTCATTTTTTCTGTTATTATTTTTGTGAAATAGATAAATTTCGAATTTTTAGTTAATATTAGTTGTTATATTATTCCACGTAGGTATACAATAGACTAATAGAATGATTTGAAACCAAAACGGACAAGGAGATAACAAACATGAAAGACCAGACAATCAATGTTACGCTTACAAAAGAGAAAAAACAAAAGCCGCAATCTGACCAGCTTGGCTTTGGCCGGATTTTTACCGACCATATGTTTATTATGGATTACACGGAAGGACAGGGGTGGCATGATCCGCGCATCGTTCCGTATCAACCATTGTCTTTAGACCCTGCATGTATGGTATTTCATTACGGGCAAACCGTGTTTGAAGGATTAAAGGCTTATTTAACGAAAGAGGAAAAGGTGCTTTTATTCCGACCGGACCGTAATATGAAACGTTTGAATCGCTCCAATCAGCGGATATGCATCCCGCCAATCGATGAAGAGTTTGCGATTGAAGCATTAAAGCAATTAATTACGATTGATAAAGATTGGATTCCAAGTGCTGAAGGTACATCTCTTTACATCCGTCCGTTCGTCATTGCGACAGAACCATTTTTAGGAGTAGCACCTGCGAAGAATTATCAATTTATCATTATTTTATCGCCAGTAGGCTCGTATTATAAAGAAGGAATCAGCCCTATAAAAATCGCCGTTGAAAACGAGTTTGTCCGCGCGGTATCCGGCGGAACAGGGACCGCAAAGACAGGCGGCAACTATGCAGCCAGTTTAAAAGCACAAGAAGTAGCTAGCAGCAAAGGCTATTCTCAAGTATTGTGGCTTGATGGTGTTGAAAAGAAATACATTGAAGAAGTTGGCAGCATGAACATTTTCTTCAAAATTAACGGCGAAGTTCATACACCAGCTTTAAGTGGCAGCATTTTAGAAGGAGTTACACGTAACTCCATCATTGAATTGTTGAAACATTGGGATATTCCAGTTTCTGAACGGAAGATTTCCATGGAAGAAATCCGCCAAGCTTATGCTGACGGTTTACTAGAAGAGGCGTTTGGTACAGGAACAGCGGCTGTTATTTCTCCAATCGGTGAATTTTTCTGGCAGAACGAGCAGATCGTCCTTAATAAAGGCGAAACAGGTCCGTTAGCGAAAAAGCTATATGATACATTAACAGGCATTCAAAATGGAACAGTAGAAGATCCGTTTAATTGGGTTGTCGAAGTGAAATAAGAAAGAAAGGGGCCGCAGTGTATACTGCGGCTCTTTTCAGGTAATCGATGGAATGATTTCATACCGATACGTAGAAAATAGATAACATCACATTCGATGGAACAGGAGGGGATAACATGTGTCTGATTTTATTCGCTTATGGAGTTCACCCGGATTATCCGCTCGTCATTGCGGCTAATCGCGATGAATTTTACGAGCGCCCGACAGCTCCTGCGGCATTTTGGGAAGACGAGCCGCATGTGCTGGCAGGGCGTGATTTAGAAAAAGGAGGAACATGGATGGGGGTGACCCGTACTGGCCGGTTTGCAGCTTTAACGAACTACCGGGCCCCTGGTCAAAATCGTGCGAATATGAAATCCCGCGGGTTTCTCGTCAGCGATTATTTAACTGGGACAAGCGAACCGACAGCCTACCTTCAAGCTGTGCAGCAGGAGCGTGAAAAGTATAATGGCTTTAACTTATTAGTTGGAGACATGGATGCCCTCTATTATTACAGCCCTGCGCTAAACGAAATTGAGCGCGTTCCTCCCGGCATTCACGGATTAAGCAATGCGGTGCTAAATACACCGTGGCCGAAAGTGAAGAAAGGGACCGAACAATTGAAACAAGCTGTTTCGCAACACACTATTAATGAAGACGAATTGCTGGCGATGTTGTCTGATTCGTCTGAAGCAGCTGATGAAGAACTGCCAAACACGGGAGTAGGGAAGGAGTGGGAAAAGCGCTTATCACCGTTATTCATTGAAAGTGCGGACTATGGCACGAGGGCTTCAACCATTTTAACGATGGCACATAATGGAGGTATTTCGTTTACGGAACAGTCTCTTATGCCAAATGAAAAGACCTGGAAACAGTCTCGGTTTCTGTTTTCCGTTCAACGGTAAAAAAAGACAGAAGGAGAAAGCTCTTTCTGCCCTAAAATAATTAAAAAGATTTTGCCAGTTCTTCTGCCTTGGCAATGGCTTTTTGCTTAATGTCCTCGGCTTTGTCAGGAAATTGATTGTGTCCTTCCACAAACAGTCCTTCAAAGGAAGGAACACCGAGAAACTGCATCACGACACTTAAATAGCGGTGTCCCATTTCCATGCCAGCAGCAGGGCCTTCTGAATAAATGCCGCCTCGCGCTTGAATGTGCAGCGCCTTTTTATCGGTCAGCAAACCGACAGGACCTTGTTCCGTATAGTTGAACGTCTTTCCAGCGGTACAAATGGAATCGATATATGCTTTCATAATAGGAGGGAACGAGAAATTCCACATCGGTGTCACAAATACATATTTATCAGCTGCGACAAATTGCTCTGTTAATTCAGCAAGACGACTCACTTTCGCTTTTTCCTCAGCGGATAGTTGCTCGAACGCTGTACCAGAGCGGAGTTTGCCCCAACCGCTGAACACATCCGCATCAATATGAGGAATATCCATCTTATATAAGTCGAGATGAACGACTTCATCACCGGAATGTGCTTCACGATACGCGTCTGTAAACGCTTTTCCGACTGCCATGCTGTACGATTGCGTAGTATCATGCGGATGGGCAGTAATGTAAAGAACGGTTGCCATCTGTTAAAACCTTCCTTTCTTTTCTTATCAGATTCAACTACGTTCTTATCATGCATTTCTTTCTCCGGGTTATGCATCGCAATCGATGGTTAGCGGAGGTAATGACATAGACGGCATTTTAGCTATCATGAAAAAAAGGCAGAAGCTCACAGCTCTGCCTTTTGTCACATTCCATTTAAATCGGCAATAATGCGACCGTCTCTTTTGTTTCTAATTCTTCTACCATCGTGTGCCATGAAGCCGGTTTGTTTGGTAAGACAGCGTAGTATCGTCTTAAAAAGGCGACAATCAATTCGCTTTGTAATTCCGTGACCCCTTCTGCCATTGGCAGGAAGCAAAGGTCCAGTCCTGTTACTGCCTCCGCATCATTGTTCCATGATGGATGAACATATGGGAAGTCGAGGCGTTTATACCCAAGGTGAGCCAACACTTCACGGCGGACAAATGGATCCATTGGCTTTACACCGCCAAATTCATGGTACTCAATTCGATAAGGGTCGTAAATTTCGGCAAACATCCCGTATAGCTCCTTGCCATTAGCAGCAGCAAGTGCTTGTAAATCTTCCACTCTTTTTTCTGCTAAAAACGGCCCAATGCCGAGTCCCGCTTGGCCGATAATGGTGAAATCCGTCATCGCTACATTAAAGTCTTCATAGTAACGATATTCAGTAGCACCAACAACCTCGCCATGATGAACCGCCACGTATACGTGAATACCAGGATCTTCAAGCGGCTCTTTCCAAAGATCGAATTCAAGCACTTCTTCAGGTGGGAATACGTCTTGCATTAATTGATGCATTTTTAAAAACAAAGGGTCTTGGATCGTTGTAATACGATGATAGTCCATTTTTTCATTCTCCTTTTTTACAATGTTCTTATCGGGCTTATCCCCATTAATGCCGGATAAATGGATTTTTCCATTCCATTAATGCCCCGTAATGGCATGACTCTTCATCTTCTAGGTAGTCAGGAACCACTTTGACCGGTGTACGGCCGCAGCGCAATAAAAAGGTGATAACAGGATCTTTCCCTTCTCCTTTAACGACGGCTTCAAGATATTCCTCTGCCGTTAGCTCATTTGCTTTTTTGTAATAGCCAGGCATTCTCCCTCCGCCTAATAAGCGTGTCAATCCATGCTGAATGACAACATCATACATGGCGGTCATGAGCCATTTTCCTAGCCCTAACTTTCGGTAGGAAGGGCGCACACTAATGTCGACAACATACAGCGTATCACCGTTCGGGTTATGATTGCGAATATACCCGTTATCGGTTATCTCTTCCCACGTATGGTCAGGGTGAGCTGGATCAAATAGTACAAGCAGACCGGTCATAGAGCCTGCAAGTTTTCCATCTACTTCGATGCAGAGCGCCCCTTGTGGAAACAAGGTGATATGGTTGCGCAGCTGCCTTTCATTCCACCATAAATCAGGTGGAAAGGGGGGTGGGAAACATTCCTGTTGGATGTGAATCAGCTCGGAAAAATCATTTTCGTCATAATTTCGGATTACTGCCGGTACAGGACGGTCTCCGTCGAATACGTAAAATTCTTTTCGATACATCGCCACATCTCCTTTGTCCATTCCTACCAATCTGGATACAGGTCTGTGCGTCGGTCGCGCCATGTTGTGACTGAACCGCTCTCGCGCACTTTGTACAACAGTTCTAAATCCAAGTCAGCCGTTACGATCATGTCATGATTCAGTTCGCCTTCCACTAAAATCCCTTTTGGAGGAAAGGGAACATCATTTGGTGTAATGACAACGGCCTGACCGAAGTTCCCCCGCATAAAGTCAACAGTAGGGAGAGAACCGACTGTGCCTGCGCCCACCACATACACTTGGTTTTCAACCGCTCTCGCATGGCTCGTGTAGCGAACGCGATGAAATCCGTGACGGTCATCTGTGCAAGAAGGGCAGAAAATGACATCGGCTCCTTTTGCTTTCGCCATTCGAACAATTTCAGGAAACTCAATGTCGTAGCACGTAAGCATCGCAATGGTTCCTTTATCTGTTTCGAATACTTCTAAACTATTGCCTGGATTCATATTCCATTCTTCTACTTCAGTCGGTGTCATATGCAGCTTCGCTTGTTCAGCCACGCGTCCATCTGGATAGAATAAGTGGGCCACGTTATATAATTTATCTTCTTTTCGAATAACGTGTGTTCCTCCAATAATGTGCATATTCGTTTGTTTCGCGAGCTTTATAAATAAGTCGCGGTACTGCTCTGTAAAATCCGGCAGCTGCTGGATGCTAAGTGGCTCACCTTGTTCATTGCCAATTGATAGAAGCTGTGTTGTAAAGAACTCAGGGAATAAAATAAAATCGGCATCAAATTCCTGGGCTGTTTTTATATAATGCTCCACTCGGTGAGCAAATTCATCAAAAGATTGAATTGTATGAAGATGGTATTGAACGGCTGATACTCGTAATTTCATGGGTGCCTCCTTTTGCGTCAGTAAACAAAATCTTTTTCTCATATCCTATAAGAATGAGTACTATAGTCATTATTCAAAATACCGCTGTTTTTCACAAGTACGCACTTTTGTTTCACATAGTATAATTTTTGGTACTATTTACTTTTTAAAGCACTATGTAAAAATAAAGTGCGTACTTTTAAAGTTTGAAAACAGTTAGTATACTCATGCTTGTACAAGTGACAGAGCGTAAATGTGACGGCTTCGGTAAGGAAGAAGCCACTAAAAGAAATGCTTGTACACATCATTATAAACTATAAGGAGTGACCCATTTATGGAATTACAATTAGCATTAGATCTTGTTAATATCCCACAAGCGATTGAATTAGTGAAAGAAGTTGAGGAGCACATTGATATAGTGGAAATCGGTACGCCGGTTATCATTAACGAAGGCCTTCATGCTGTTAAGGCAATGAAAGAAGCGTTCCCTCATTTACAAGTACTTGCAGACTTAAAAATTATGGATGCAGCTGGCTATGAAGTCATGAAAGCTTCTGAAGCGGGTGCAGATATCGTGACGATTCTTGGCGCAGCAGAAGATATGTCCATTAAAGGCGCGGTAGAAGAAGCGAAAAAAAGCGGCAAAAAAATTCTTGTTGATATGATTGCGGTGAAAGATTTAGCTGGACGTGCGAAAGAAGTAGACGAGCTTGGCGTTGACTACATTTGTGTTCATACAGGCTATGACCTTCAAGCAGTGGGGAAAAATTCATTTGAAGATTTGCAAACCATCAAGAGCGTTGTAAAAAATGCGAAAACAGCGATCGCAGGCGGCATTAAATTAGAAACACTTCCAGAAGTAATTAAAGTTCAACCTGACCTTGTCATCGTTGGGGGAGGCATCGCTAGTCAAGAAGATAAAAAAGCGGCGGCTGCTCAAATGCAAAACATGATTAAAGAAGGGTAAGCGTCATGCAAACGACACATTACTTCACCGAAATTCTGGAAGAGTTAAAGCGTTCGATTGATTTCCTATCTGATGACGAAGCGGAAACATTTGTTCATGGCATTTTGGAAGCAAAGAAAATTTTCGTTGCTGGGGCGGGCCGCTCTGGTTTTATGGCAAAATCTTTCGCGATGCGGATGATGCACATCGGGTTAGAGGCGTATGTTGTCGGTGAAACGGTCACGCCAAGTCTCGGAAGAGGGGATTTGCTTATTATTGGCTCTGGTTCAGGTGAAACGAAAAGCCTTGTATCCATGGCTGAAAAAGCGAAAAGCTTAGGAGCAACGGTCGCGCTTGTGACAATTGCCCCACAGTCGACCATTGGACAACAAGCAGATATTGTCGTGCCATTACCGGGAGCGACAAAGGACCGATCGAACGGCGTCCATCACACCATTCAGCCGATGGGCTCTTTATTTGAACAAACACTTCTCTTATTTTTTGATGCGGTTATTTTAAGGTTTATGGAGAAAAAGGGGATGGATTCCGCTTCCATGTACGGAAACCATGCCAACTTAGAATAAAAGAATGGATGCAAAAATGGACCAGTTATGACTGTTATAACTGGTCCATTTTGCTATGCTTGTCTGAAATGAGAGAATGCCCTCTGTTTCAAACAATCCATTTTTTAATTTTCATAGATGGATTCTTTAATTTCGACTTTATCTTGAAGGACATTGTCGATATAATTTTTGCCCCATTCATACATGGAATCAAGTATGGGCATTAAGCTTTTTCCTTGTTCCGTTAGCGAATATTCCACTTTCGGGGGGACAACAGGATACACTTCTCTATGAACAATTTGGTCTTCTTCCAGCTCACGCAGCTGGTTCACGAGCATGCGCTGTGTAATCCCGGGAATGAGCGCCTTCAATTCTCCGAATCGCTTCGTTCCTCCTTTTCCAAGGTGCCATAATACGAGCATTTTCCATTTTCCTCCAATAACCGACAGAGTGAGCTCTTTTTCACAATTAAACACTTTCTCATTCATTCTTCCCATCAATGTTCCTCCAAGCTTTTGAATGTATTTAGTATACTTTTTGATACTATGGCATTTTTAAACACTTACATTTTAAAATGTATTATACATAGGATGTTCACGTTTGTAAAAGAGTATAAAGCAAAAGAAACGAAGAATAAGGGCGTGTCATTATTTTCAAGGAGATGCCTGACGTAAAAATCGAAAGAAAAAATTAAATTATAAAAATTCAGGAAGCGCTTTCAACGTTAATGCCATGCCAGAAGAACCACGTAAACAGCGGCTTGCCCTTCCTTGACATAAAAAACCAGCATGTTACGATAGATAACGTTATAAAAAACGAACAGAAATGCGAACAAGCAGGGAGGAATTGGATGTTACAAAATAAGACCATTGTTTTTTTAGGAGCAGGATCCATGGCAGAGGCGATGATTTCTGGAATTGTGGATGCAGGGAAGATTTCAGCTAGCCAAATCATAGTGACAAACCGAAGCAATCAAGCGCGTTTGGAGGAACTGCGAAAAAAGTATGGCGTGAAAACCGTCACCCAAGAGGCGTTACAACTGCGCGAAGCTGATTTAATCATTTTAGCGATGAAACCAAAAGATGCCGAGAAGGCGCTATCCTCGATTAAACACAACATTACCCCCAATCAAACCATTCTTTCGGTACTTGCCGGAATGACCACTTCCTTCATGGAAGAACATTTGCATAAAAATCAGCCAATTATTCGGGCGATGCCCAATACATCAAGCATGATGAGAGAGTCTGCAACAGCGCTGTCACCAGGCCGTTACGCCAGCGAGGAACATATTTCCATCGCCCAACAGTTGCTCGCTTGCATCGGCGAAGTCTACATGATTGATGAAGCGAAAATGGATATTTTCACTGGAATTGCTGGGAGCGGTCCAGCCTATTTCTATTACTTAATGGAACACATTGAAGAAGCAGCAAAAGCAGAAGGACTCGATTCAGAAGTTGCCCGTCAAATTGGTGCTCAAACGATTTTAGGAGCAGCAAAGATGATGATGGAACAAGACGAAACACCTGCGGAGCTGCGCAAAAACGTGACTTCACCAAATGGGACGACGGCAGCTGGCTTAGCTGCTTTGCATAAACATGGCGGCGGTGAGGCGATGATTCAGGCCATTCAAAGTGCCTCAAAGCGCTCAAACGAATTGAGCCAACAACTTCGCAAGAAAGCACTGACCGTATAGCGTTCAGGTATAGTGACACGTTTTGCTATCTTCCTTTAGATGAACATTCGGTCAGACCGGAGGAATGACAAACGGTTTCTCTGTATAAAAATAGCCCAAATATGCTTTTTCTACGGAAAAAGGTTGATCAACCGTAAACAAACGAAACAAACAGGAGTGATTACATGAGTCCCGACAACGGGAAGAAAAGAATTGTGATTAAAATTGGAAGCAGCTCCCTGACGAGCCTGCATGGTGAAATTAGCCGCCGAAAGCTGGAACGCCTTGTCGATGAGGTCGTTCAATTAAAAGATGAAGGGTTTGAAGTGCTGCTTGTATCATCAGGAGCGGTCGCAGCTGGCTATCGCAAGCTTGGCTGTTTAGAGCGTCCGAGTTCCTTGCCGGAAAAGCAAGCCGCTGCTTCCATTGGGCAAGGGTTATTGATGGAAGCTTATTCAGAATTGTTTTTATCACACGGCTATGTCGCTTCCCAAATTTTAATTACAAGAGACGACTTTTCCGACGGAAACCGCTACAACAATGCCCGCAATACAATTAATGTCCTGTTGGAGCGCGGAATTGTTCCAATTGTAAACGAAAACGACACAGTAACGATTGATCGTCTGAAGTTTGGCGACAATGATACTCTCTCAGCGAAAGTGGCTGGACTTGTTGAAGCAGATTTGCTAATTATTCTTTCAGATATTGACGGTCTGTACGATTCAAATCCGAGAACAAATCCAAATGCGAAACTGCTCCAACGCGTGCATGCTATTACCCGTGAAATTGAACAGGGGGCTGGGGACGCTGGCAGCTCGGTTGGCACAGGGGGCATGAAATCAAAAATTGATGCTGTGAAAATTGCGATGGCTTCAGGCATTCCAGCCTTTTTAGGAAAGTCAGGTGTGCCTAATATTTTAATTGATGCTGTCAATCAAACAGCGAAAGGGACGTATTTTGAATCAAAAGATAATAAGGTGAACTTAAATCAGAAAAAACAATGGATCGCCTTCAACTCTGGACCAAAAGGGGAAATTACCGTTGATGACGACGCGAAAACAGCCATTGTGGAACGAAAAGAACCATTGCTCCCATCTCATATTCAACACGTGAGTGGCTATTTTGAAGAAGGAGCCGTTGTGCGCATTGTCGATATGGAGAAAAAAGAAGTCGGTCTTGGTGAAGTCAATCATTCGTCAGAAGAAGTGAAAAAGCTGACGGCTTCTACTAAATTAACCGATGAACCGCCCATTGTGGAAAGTGAAGGCCTTGTTTGCCGCATTGAAATTCCTATTCCAGTGGGCTTATAACATACGATGTGATGTAAGTAAGAGAAACCGAACATAATAGAGGAGGCTTTTGATGAATTTAATGAACCACATTCCATTGACTGTTGAGGAACAAGCGATTCAAGCGAAAAAAGCGGCGAAGGGGCTTAGTCTTCTGACGACAGAAGAAAAAAACGAAGCGCTGCTTATCGTTGCGGATGCACTTGAACGTGAGGCAGATACGATTTTACAAGCGAACGGCGTTGATTTGCAAAACGGCCGAAACGAAGGGTTCACCGATGCATTTATGGACCGTCTTTCATTAACACAAGAACGGATTGCTGAATTTGCAGAAGGGCTGCGCCAAGTAGTCAAGCTAGATGACCCGATTGGGGACGTTTTATCACAGTGGACTCTCGATAACGGTCTTCTTGTCGAACAAGTAAGAGTGCCGCTCGGGTTGATCGGCATGATTTACGAAGCGCGGCCGAATGTAACCGTCGATGCGACAGGTCTTGCGTTAAAATCAGGTAATGCCATTATTTTAAAGGGAGGCTCCTCCGCTGTTTCCTCCAATCAAGCCATTGTGGACGTAATGCATCAAGCCCTGGAAAAGACGAACATTCCGAAAGAAGCGGTTCAGTTTATCTCTAGTACGGACAGGGAAACAACGACCCAGTTGTTTACGATGAAAGAGCATATTGATGTTTTAATTCCGCGCGGTGGCGCGTCATTAATTAACGCAGTCGTAAACAATGCAACCGTACCCGTATTGGAAACAGGGGTAGGAAACTGTCACCTGTATATCGACCGTGAAGCAGATGTTATAAAAGCAATTAACATTCTCGTGAATGCGAAAACGGACCGCCCAGCTGTTTGCAATGCGACGGAGACATTGCTTGTCCATGAAGAATGGTTGCATGAGCATAAAGATGCCCTCATTCAAGCTTTAGCAGAACACGATATTACGGTACACGGCGACACAACTATTGTGAAGCTTATTCCAGAGGCTATACCGGCAAGGGAAAAAGATTGGACCGATGAATATTTAAGTCTCGATATCGCCATTAAGACCGTTCAGCATGTCGATGAAGCGATTGAACATATTGAACGATACGGAACGAAACATTCTGAAGCGATTGTCACTGAAAATAAAGAAACGGCCAGAAAGTTTATGAATCTTGTTGATGCTGCAGCACTCTATCATAATGCGTCGACTAGATTTACAGACGGAGGGGCGCTCGGATTCGGTGCTGAAATCGGCATTTCTACTCAAAAGCTTCATGCAAGAGGGCCGATGGGACTTCCTGCTTTAACAACGGTGAAGTATATGATGAGCGGAAACGGACAAATACGTTAAAAGAAGAAAAAGCCGACATTCCCGGAAAGAGGAATGTCGGCTTTCTCACTTTTTCAATTAGAAGGCAACAGCTGTTTCAGCCGCTTTTTTCAATCCTTCGTTAATGATTTCTTCTGCTTTATCTGGGAACTGGTTATGTCCTTCTACAATGACGGTTGTCACATCTTGGACACCCCAGAAGTTTAAAATTGTTTGGACATATTGAACGGCCATTTCCATAGATTGGGCAGGCCCTTCTGAGTATACGCCGCCTCTTGCATTTAAAAGCGCCACTTTCTTCTCATGAAGCAAGCCAACAGGGCCTTCTGCTGTATAACGGAATGTTTTGCCTGCTTGACCTAAATAGTCTAAGTACGTGTGCAGCACAGCTGGAACGGTCAAGTTCCAAAGTGGAAACGCAAATACGACTTTATCCGCTGATAAAAATTGATTTAAATAGCGGTTCACTAAATCTGTTGCTTCTTTTTCACTTGCTGTTAACTCCATGCCTTTTGCTAATTTAAACATGCCGTTAATTTTATCTGTATCGTAATAAGGCAAGTTTTCTTTAAACAAATCAAGCTCCGTAATGTTGTCTTCTGGATGCGATTGTTTATAGCTGTCAAGAAACGCTTCATAAAGCTTGACGCTCACCGCTTGTTCGACTGGACGCGAGTTTGCTTTAATAAATAGTACATTTGCCATATGAATTCCCCCATTTTCTCTAATGAAAAATGTTGCTATAGCAACCTTTTTGGTATATAAAATCATGAAATCTTCTTCATCTTACCATACACATAGTTGCTATAGCAACTATAAATCGTGATAATGCAAAAAACTTATTGCATGTTATCACGCATTTTCCCCAAAATCCTTCTTAATTCTTTTAATTCATCGTCGGTAATCCCTTTGCACACTTGTTGATTGAATTCTTCCGCCATCGGGATAACACTCTGACCAAGCTCTTTTCCTTTAGCGGTCAAATATAATTTTAACGAACGGCGATCTTCTTGATTTGGCACTCGTTGGATGAATCCTTTGTTTTCAAGATTAGAAGCCATTCTGGCGATGTTCGTTTTATCTTTATACAGCTTTTCAGCAATTTCATTTTGTGTCATGCCGTCTTTTTCCCAAAGCAACATCATAATTAAATTTTGTTCGGGTGCAATATTAAAGGGGTCTAACTTCGTTTTAATGTAATTTGTTAACGTCAAGTCTGTCTGATGAATAAAAATGCTAATATAGTCTTGTAAAGATAATTTCATCTTAATACCTCGTCAATAGTTGATGTCCGCATTATATTGAAAAAATAAGCGATTGTCAATTTCAACCATTGAACTAATCGGGAAAATGGAAGTTAGGAATGAGAGCAAACTTTTACCGATAGAAGTTCTCTTTATTAATTACGAAGATAATGATAGAATTCAAAGATAAAGAATTTTCAAGACGTGAATAAAAGGGGACCGGATGAAATGAGTGAAATGATGAATTTACATAAAGAAGCAAAAGCAATGTTGAAGGCGACTAGCCGCACATTTTTCATTCCAATCAGCCATTTATCACCGGGACTGCAAGAAGCGGTGATGTCTGCGTATTTATGCATGCGGGCCATTGATGAAATCGAAGACCATCCTGAACTCCCAAATAAAGTGAAAGCGGATTTATTATATGCCATCAGTGCACTGTTAAAGACGCCTTTTAAGGACGAGGAAATTGCCCAGATTTTACAGCCGCATGCTTCTCTTTTGCCTGAGGTAACATTGCGTTTGGCGGATTGGATTAAAGTATGTCCGCCAGCTATTGTCGATAACATTTTAGACGCGACCTCCATCATGGCGAAAGGAATGGGCGACTGGACGTTAAAAGAATGGAAAATTACGACAGAAGAAGATTTGAATGACTATACCTTTTATGTGGCTGGTTTAGTCGGCGTCATGCTGACAGACATTTGGAAATGGCATGATCAAGTAGAACCAGATGAATCGCTTGCGATTGCGTTTGGCCGCGGGTTGCAGTCGGTTAATATTTTACGAAACCGCATCGAAGATCGGGAGCGCGGAGTAAGCTTTTTTCCGGACGGCTGGGAGCTTGACGATATGTTCGCATATGCTCGCCGTAATTTAACGTTAGCTGATGCGTACTTGAAAGATATTAAGCCAGGTCCGATTCTTCATTTTTGTAAAATTCCGCTCGCCCTTGCCCACGGAACATTGGAGGCGCTCATGAAAGGAAAAGAAAAAATGAGCAGAACCGACGTGTTGAAAGTAGTTGGACGAGTCGTGACAGAATCATAATCTCCATCCATGTAAAAAGTAGGAGACAAGCCTTGGTTCACTAAACCGAGGCTGTTTTCATGGACTTTTGATGGACACATTTCCATCACAATGATAAGATTTTTTTAACATGAGTCAGTGTCTAAATATGGACGATAACAAAATATAAAAAAAGGGGAGACAAGAGATGATGAACAAACGAGTGGTGATTACCGGAGTAGGGGCCATTACGCCGCTTGGTTTAACAGCTGAAAGCACATGGGAAGGCATTAAGGCAGGAAAAAGTGGAATTGGTCCGCTCACGCAAGTTGATGCAAACATCTATCAAGTAAAAGTTGGAGCAGAAGTAAAAGAGTTCAAGCCGGAAGAATATATGGATACAAAAGAAGCAAGAAGAATGGGTCGGTTTACGCAGTTTGCTGTCGCTGCCAGTAAGATGGCTGTCGACCATGCCAATCTTGTGATTGATGATTCCAATGCACACCGAGTGGGCGTGTGGATTGGCTCTGGGATCGGCGGGCTTGGCGAATTTGAAGAACAGCACAAAAACTTTTTAAATAAAGGTGTCAGAAGGGTAAGCCCGTTCATCATTCCAATGCTCATCCCTGATTTAGCAGCTGGACGTGTATCAATTGAACTAGGGGCAAAAGGAATCAACTCCTGTACCGTAACCGCCTGTGCGAGCGGAGCAAACTCGATCGGTGATGCGTTTAAAGTGATTCAGCGCGGTGAAGCAGATGTGATGATTACAGGCGGAACTGAAGCTTCCATTACACCGATGACGGTCGCGGGCTTCCAAAACATGACGGCTCTTTCAACGAATCCGGACCCAAACACCGCCTCAAGACCGTTTGACCAACATCGCGACGGCTTTGTTATTGGGGAAGGAGCAGGCGTCCTCATTTTGGAAGAACTGGAGCACGCGTTAGCGCGCGGAGCAACTATTTACGGTGAGATTGTCGGATACGGCGCAACAGGGGATGCTTATCATATTACAACACCAGCTCCGAACGGAGAGGGTGGACAGCGTTCTATGATGCTCGCCTTGCAAGATGCAGGGTTGCAAACAACGGATGTGGATTATATTAATGCCCACGGAACAAGTACACATTACAATGATTTATATGAAACACAAGCCATTAAAGGTGTATTTGGCAATCACGCCTACAAATTGGCTGTTTCATCCACTAAATCAATGACCGGCCATTTGTTAGGAGCAGCCGGAGCGATTGAAGCGATTTTTTCTCTCATGGCGATTCGAGACAACATTGTGCCGCCAACCATCAATTATGAAACTCCTGACCCTGAGCTTGACCTCGACTATGTAGCGAACGAAGCAAGAGCTCAAAAAGTCAATGTCGTATTAAGCAACTCGCTCGGATTCGGCGGCCATAATGCGACCCTTATTTTTAAACGTTTTGAATAATCGATGGACAAGTCCCTTTGCGAACAAGCAGAGGGATTTTTTAATTGACGTTTTGTTTCGTTTCATTTGGATAAATATATTTATAGATTCGCTGCTTTTTTCTAATTTGTATTATGGCGGTGACAAGAGTAAGATTCAAAGTGTAATCTCGAACGAAAACATGAGGAGGAAAAAACAATGACAAAACATATATTAATGGTCGTCACAACGGCTGACAAAATGAACGAAGAACATGAAACAGGATTATGGCTTTCAGAGTTTGGGGAAGCATATGTAGAGTTCGCAGAAAAAGGTTATGACATTACAGTGGCAAGTCCACTTGGTGGAAAAGCACCAGTTGACGAAAGAAGCTTACAAGGAGAAACACCTCAAGAAGTGCTAGATACAGCAAAACATTTAGAAAACACAGTGAAACTTGACGAAATCACGGACGCATCCAAGTTCGATGCGATTTTCCTTCCTGGTGGACATGGGACCATGTTCGATTTACCAGACAATGAAAAACTTCAAGCAATAATCCGTGATTTATATGAAGCAAACAAAGTTGTAGCGGCTGTATGCCACGGTCCGGCTGGATTAGTAGGTGTAAAATTATCTGACGGCACGCCATTAGTAGCTGGCAAAACGGTTACAGCTTTCACAGATGACGAAGAACGAGAAACAACGCTTGATCGCTTCATGCCATTTTTATTAGAAACACGTTTGCGCGAACTTGGTGCTCAATTTGAAGGAGCGGCAAACTGGGCAGATCACATTCAAGTTGACGGTCACTTAATTACAGGCCAAAACCCGCAATCAACAATTAGCGCGGCGAAAGAAGTTATTAAACAGTTAGGTTAATACATTTACCTGCAAGTATGCAACTATTGCCGCTACTTGCAGGTCTTCTATTTTAACGAACGAGAGGAGACAACATCATGGAAAACTTTCAATTTCACAATCCAACTAAACTAATTTTCGGAAAAGGGCAGCTAGCAGCACTGAAAACTGAAATTCCTGTGTACGGCAAGCGTGTTCTATTATTATACGGAGGCGGTAGCATTAAGAAAAACGGTCTGTATGATCACGTTACCGCATCGCTTCAAGAGATCGGAGCACATGTCGTTGAGTTGAGCGGAGTAGAACCAAATCCGCGTTTGTCAACGGTCAATAAAGGAATTAACCTGATTAAGGAACACGACCTTGACCTTATTTTAGCAGTCGGAGGCGGCAGTGTGATTGACTGTGCAAAAGCCATTGCGGCTGGTGCTCATTATGATGGAAACGTGTGGGACATCGTGACAAAGAAAGTCGTACCAACATCTGCTGTTCCAATCGGTACGGTACTGACGCTAGCGGCAACCGGTTCTGAAATGAATGGCGGTGCGGTTATTACGAACTGGGAAGAAAATGATAAGCGTTCGTTCGGGTCCATTCATACGTATCCGAAATTCAGCATTTTAGACCCTGAGCTTACGTTTTCTGTTCCGCTTGACCAAACTGTTTACGGCATTGTTGATATTATGTCACACGTATTCGAGCAATATTTCCATGCATCTACAAACGCTCCACTTCAAGAGCGCATCGGCGAGTCTATTTTACGTACAGTGATTGAGACGGCACCGAAGTTAATCAACGATTTAGAGAACTATGAGTATCGTGAAGTGATGATGCTGAACGGAACATTTGCGTTAAACGGAACATTATCGATGGGGGTAAAATCAGACTGGGCGACACATATGATTGAACACGCAGTATCTGCCGTGTACGATATCCCGCATGGCGGCGGGTTGGCTATTCTTTTCCCGCGCTGGATGGAATATGTCGCGGCGCAAAAACCAGAGCGTGTTGCACAATTAGGGGTGCGCGTATTCGACCTTCAGCCTGAAGGGCAAACAGAGGCTGAATTAGCGGCGCAAACAATTGAAGCATTAAGACAGTTCTGGACATCGATTGGAGCACCTTCATCGCTGGCTGACTACGACATTGATGATCAAAAACTTGACTTAATGGCTGAACGAGCAATGGTTGCTGAAACAATCGGCAATTACATTCCATTAAAGAAAGAAGATGTAAAAGTCATTTTACAAAACTCTTTATAAGGAAAGAAGGGAAAGCGATGTCTGCCATTACGATTACAGCGATTTTAACCGCAAAGCCGGGACAAGCTCCGTTTTTACGCAAAGAACTTGAAAAAGTAGTCGAGCCTTCCCGCGCAGAAGCTGGTTGTCTCATCTACACGCTGCATGAATCACTTGAAGATAACGGTGTTTTCGTCTTTTACGAAACGTGGAAAGATGAAGAAGCTCTTCATGCTCACCTTGAAACGGAGCACTATCAAGCATATCGTGAAAAAGCAGCTCCATTGATTGAGAAAAGAGAGGTTCATCGTTTGCGCAAAATGAACTAATCATTCACCCCCTTTCATACATCCCCGTTACAAGCCGGATTGATGAAAGGGGGTTTTTGCGTATGAACGAATAAGCCGTTTTTTTCGCTTCAAACGACGAACATTATATAATGATAGTAGTTGTTTGAAGAAAGGAACGGTTTGATATGATTGATTTTGAATGGTACCGCAGTTTCATTAGTATTTATAAGCATCGTTCCGTATCCGCAGCGGCAAAGGCGAGGATTTTAACACAGCCGGCAATGAGCCAGCATTTAGCGGCACTAGAAGCGGAAATTGGAGAGCCATTGTTCATTCGAGCCCCCCGTAAAATGATTCCGACCGATCGGGGAAAAGAGCTTTACACGAAGATTGTTCCCCTTATTGAAAACTTAGAAAGCGTGACACAAGAAATTCGCCATATTACATCAAGTGCTCCGCTCATTCGCATAGGCACTCCGAGAGAATATTTTACAAAAAATGCTTTACAAAAGCTTAAAAACATGGATGTGCGATTTTCTGCTCACTTCGGTGTAGCCGATGATGTCATGGACGAGCTGCAAAAAGATGCGGTTGATTTAATTATTACAACGCAAAAGGTAGCACTCCCTGGGGTTGACTATACGAAAATCGAAGATGAAACGTTTGTTGTGACCGCTCCGGTCGATTGCTATCCGCAAATAGAAGAGATGGCTGAAGTGGAAGAATGGCTGAATGAACAGCGATGGTTAAGCTATGGAGCAGAATTGCCGATTGTCCGCCGATATTGGCGGCAGCATTTCGGCAAGCGCCCGAGCATGCAAGCGTTTCATATTATGCCAGATTTACGGGCCATTTTAGAAGCTATTGAACAAGGAATGGGCATTAGCATCTTACCGACGTATTTAATTGAAGATTCTGTTGCGTTACAGCGTGTCCATATCGTCTTTCCTGAGCTGTTTGTGGAAAATACCATTTATGCCGCATACAAAGTGGAAAATAAAGATAACCCTGCCGTTCAGTCGGTGGTGACCGCCTTGAAACAAAGCAGACATGAGAAAAGGGACGGCTGACAGCCCTCCCTTTTCTATAACCAAAAATGTTATAATTCGTGTTTATTCCGCATTAACGGTCCCTTGAAAGAACATCCTACTCTTGGAAATTCCCTTTATATTCCTTCAGCTGTTGCTGTAGTTCATCTCTCATTTTTAAAAACTCTTCCTCCTGCATAGGGGAAGGGCGGTCTTCTGCTTTAAAACCAAGCGCCTCAAAAAACTTTTCTTTTACTTTCGTAAAAATGTACAGGGCATCATCCGAAGTAGCTCCAAGTTTTTCGGCAATATCTTGCACCGCTTTTTCTTCAATGAGCCAATAAGGCAATTTCTCCCGCGCATTTCGATACCGTGAAACTAAATAAAGAAGGAGGTCTTGTTCGGCATGATCCGCATCGCCGGCTGCTGCTTGCAGCGTGCCATCTCCCGACTCACGAAGCATGTACGTGATGTACCCAATCGGATTTTTTACGTTCGGCTTGTTCATCGTTTCCTCGATAACTTGGCTAACTCGAACTTCGCCATATGCTTCCACCCACTTTTGATACGTCTCTATAGTTAAGTTGACACCTTGAGAGAGCGCAATGGTCTTTAATTTTTCATAGGAAGAAGATGGAGCCGGCTGTTTTGACGCATCAAATGTATCGTCAAAAAGGTTTAGTTGTTTCGCCGCTTTTCTTCTTGAGCGAATAACAAACTTCACTTTATCAACACGGCGTCCAACTTTTATCTCTTCTAATTCAAAAGTAATGTCCGTCTTTTTTTCCAGCTCTTTTTGAGCGGGAAGGAGGACACGCTGCTTAAAATTTCCGTAAGCAGGATATAAATCTTCTACACCAAGCAAGCGGCGCAAATGTTCCAAACTAAACGTTCGCTCTTGAACCCGCTCATATTGCTTTAAAAGCTCATAAATTCGAATCGCATAGGAGCTTTTTAATTTCACGACGTTGTCGAGCTTATAGCTCGTAAACTCTTTCTTTAGCTGCAGCAAGTAAGGGCGAAGGAATGGATCAAAGCGAATATCAATTGTTCCTTCGGTTACATTGTAGGCAACGTACGAGAGCCAAGCCACTTGAATCACTTTATTTTCGATTCGTACCTCGAATACTTTTTGCATAAGATCTTTCGTAATTTTTCGAAGTTCCGTATATTTCGGCGTACCTTTTAATCCAAGCAATTTATTGAATTCTTTAATCGGTAACGTATATGTCTTAAAGTCCGAATCATCCGGCTGAATTTTACTGGCAATGCAAAGAATAATTTTTTGCTCAGTCACCCCAAGTTTGTAATTGGCTTCAATCAATAGATTGGATTTCGTGACGAGGTTATTCGTATTTGCTTCTACGATTTCTGTCTTATACAACGAAAATTCCTCCTTAATGGCTACCATTATTATGACAAAATTCCAACTATAGCGAAAGGAATTTGTTGTTACAGATTAATAGTCGAATTAGTCCGACAATATATATCAACCTAGAACATTTGAGGGCAAATTCAAGTGGTCTGAAGAATCGATGGTGAACGTCCTTCCATGAAATAAAATAAGGCGAATGATTAAGCGAAATGTGTATCAAGAACTTTGCCATTTGGAATTATACTATTCTTTAAATGTAAGTTCCCTATTTTTACATGATGAACACTCTTTTAAGGCACCAAAAATGTTATTTTTCGCACCATTTTTGTTATCGTTAGACACCAAAAATGTTATCATTCGCACCAATTTTGTTATGGTTGGGCACCAAAAATGTTATATTTTACACCAATTTTGTTATAGAAGCACCAATTTTGTTATAGTTGACACCAAAAACGTTATCGTTTCTACACCAAAAGCGTTATATTTTGCACCAAAACTGTTATATCTCGCACCAAAAACGTTATTTTTCACACCAATTTTGTTATTTTAAACGCACCAAAGCTGTTATAATTAACACCAATTTTGTTATCGTTCACACCAAAAACGTTATAATTAACACCAATTTTGTTATCTTTTAGCCTCTAAAACCTATAACTATCAAGCTTTCTACAGTACCGAAAACAATAAAAACAAGGAAAAACAATAAAAACAATTATGTAAAACACACAAAAGAAGGGATAAAAGAGGAAAACATAAGAAAAATGGAGAGGTACTAGTACCAAGTCTTAATAATGTTAAAAGTGTTAGTAGTAGGTATTAAGACCAAAAGAAAAAACTAAAACAGAAGCGATATCCTGTCTTAGCTTTAAAAGATCCTTACATTTCTTCTGTTACTTGCTGCATTGCCCGATAAATAATGACAATACCTTGTGCGCGTGTCGCGTATGCATTTGGTTTAAAAGTTCCGTCTTCATAACCAGAAATAATGCCATAAGCTGATGCGCTAGAAATCGAAGGGTATGCCCAATAAGTTGCAGGAACATCTGTAAATGATTTAGTAGAGACTAACTCATCTTCTATATCCTTTTGCAAAGCAAACGTTCGAATAATCATCGCTGCCATTTGATCGCGCTTAATATAAGCATTTGGCTTAAACGCACCGTTATTGCCTGTTGTAATCCCTAAGCTTGCTGCAATATCTACATAAGGAGCAAACCAGTCAGAAGATTGAACATCTGTAAAAGAAGGGGCTTGTCCACTTTGTTTCAGTTCAAATGCATTCACAAGCATTTTCACAAACTGTGCACGTGTAATCATATCATTCGGCTTAACGAGCGTTTGTCCTAATTCGTTTTGAACACCGTTCATAATCTTTAAATCTAAAAATGTTAAAATCTCTTTTTCTGCCCAATAACCTGTCTTTATATCAACTGGATACAAATCAGGAAAAGATTTTACTTGTTCTAATGGAGCAGAGACGAAAAGGGGTGTCTGACTCATTTCTTCATAAATAGATAAAATCTCTTCACCGTAATTACCTGTAGGTCTGCATTGCCCAGCGCTTATGTAAGTCAGGCCATGTCGGAGCAACCCCTCTCGTTACATACTTAAAACGAGGGTCCTCTAAAGGCGTGTTTAACGGTTCTGTTGACGCATATGCTTTTAAATGCTGAATTTGAGCATATACGCCTTTTTCAGCTGTCGCAAAGTAATTTCCTCTTGCGCCGCCTCCTGTCGCACCGATACCGGAAAAGTTATGTTGTTCCGGGAGGACATCTCCGCCGAATTTGAAATAACCTGTTTCCTTAATCGCTTGAGCAAATGCGACATCGCCACGCACACCTTCTTCTGCGCCAATTCGAAGATATAATTCTGCTAATCGATCAACAGAAATTCCTTGCAGTCGAATACTTTGCGGATTTTTTTCTCGTACAAAAGTAGCCATTTGTTCAGCTGTTAAACTGGACGTACCCATAATTGATTTATTAGTACTCACTGTTTCAGCAGTCATCCCCTCGGTTGGGAATAGAATACTTCCAACGAAGAAAGAAACTAGCAATATGAAACCTATTTTTTTCAATGAGGCACCTCCTCTCTGTCGTTCTTGATTGAGACTCATATATGTATCAATCGGTAAAATGCCTTATTTATTAAAATAGGGGCTCACAAAATAGAATCATAGCACACTTTTAGTAAATTTTTCTTTTTTTCTACAAATTTCATATATTTTCCTCTATATAAATCAATCTAAAAAATTAGGCATGGCCAAAGAACGGCCATGCCTAATAAGAAGGTTTATTCAAGTAGTTTAAAAGAACTGGGCAAATGATTAATTGAAAAATAACTTGAGTAATCGAACGAAAGAGTTAGAAAAGGTAAAGATTATACGGGGAGAGGAAAAGAAAAAAATCCACGTTGCAGGCCGAGAGATGGTTAAACTGCAAAAGCGGATTTATTTTTCGGTGGGGCCGGACAAATAACAGAACCTAGTAATACAATATCTTCATAAATCGCCTTTTTCACTTCGTCATCTTCGCATGCTCGGTATTCTTCGAGTAAGAAGCCGAGCTCTTTAATAAAAATCGCGATCTCTTCTTCAGTTAACATTGTTGAAACACCTCGCAGTAAGTAGAATTAACTACAAAACATTATAGTCAATTATACCCCTTTTATGCAACGGTTAAACTAACCATATTTATCCAATAAATGGATGGAGTTGAAAAAGCATATTACGACTTTATCCGGTTTTCCTAACTCGGGAACATTTTATCATGTTTGAATGACGTAAGGGTTACTCTTTAAACATTTTCGAACTTCTTTCGTAATGTTTACGTCGCTTCGTACAGCTGTTTCATTCATCTCGCTTTTTATAGAAAGTTGTCCACTTCTGTCATAATAAGGTGGATTTTGTAAGACTTTTTTCATAGTTCACTTCCTTTCAACGTTTATTTAGGGAAAAATCCCTATCAGTTTAACATGTAAAATGGTGTTGAGGTGGAAAAATAGTTGTCAAAAACCTTTTCATGAGGAATTCATGGAAGAAAAGCCTCTTTTTTTGTGCGGATAACTAAGTGGGCTATGCTATAATGGATGGCAATAGTAAGCAATTGAAAGTGCGTTTGTTTGGAGGGGGAAACAAATGAAAATAGCCCTTATGTTCGTTATTGCAATCGGCATCGTTTCACTTCTTGGTACAATATTGGTAGCAAAAAATGTGGAGGCGAACTACGGAAAATCAACAAAGCGGAATACGATCAACTTAACCGCTATTTATGTCATTGTTCTGTTTGGTTCACTTATTGCGCTCGTTTCCTATGTGATTGCTGTTTGGTAAAAAAGAGGCGATGCTAGTATTTGAACTGGCATCGCCTCTTTTTTATAGAGTTCAGTCTTCTGAAAACGAAAGCATGCTTCTGTTAGCTGCGTGACGTAATATCTGCAATAATTTCAAAAGAGTGGAGGCGTGCTTGATGGTCATAAACTTGCGTATGAATCATCATTTCATCTGCTTCCGTTTCCTCTAAAAATTGCTGTAGCTTTTCTTTTACCGTTTTTGCACTTCCAACAATAGAAGAACTTAACTGACGTTCGACAATGACTTTTTCATATTCGGTCCAGAGTCCTTCCATGCTGTCGACTGGCGGCTTGAGCTGACCTGGTGTGTTGCGGATTAAACTTAAAAATTGCTGTTGCATGGACGTAGCGAGTCGCTGTGCTTCTTCATCTGTATCAGCAGCCACCACGTTTAGTCCAACCATAGCATAAGGTTTATCAAGCACTTCTGAAGGTTGGAAATAGCGACGGTACACATTTAATGCTGGCAATGTATTTTCAGGAGAAAAATGGCTCGCAAACGCGAACGGTAAGCCAAGCTGCCCCGCAAGCTGTGCACTGAAGTTGCTTGAGCCAAGAAGCCAAATCGGAATGTCCAATCCTTCTCCTGGAAACGCGCGAACCGGCATACTGCCTAAGTCAGAAGGCGGGTTTAAATACGCACGCAGCTCTGCAAGCTGGTCTGGGAAGTCATGTCCATCGCTTCTACGGTCGCGTCGCAATGCATGGGCGGTTATTTGGTCTGTTCCAGGTGCACGTCCAAGCCCAAGATCAATTCGGCCAGGGAACAGTGATTCGAGCGTGCCGAACTGTTCAGCAATGATGAGCGGGGCATGGTTTGGAAGCATAATCCCGCCTGAGCCGACACGAATGGTTGACGTGCTTGCTGCCACATGACCGATGACGATGGAAGTTGCTGAACTAGCAATTCCCGGCATGTTATGGTGCTCCGCAAGCCAATAGCGGTGGTAGCCCCATTTTTCTGCGTGCTGTGCTAAATCGACGGTGTTGCGAAAAGCATCCGCCGGTGTTGCACCGACAATAACAGGGGCAAGATCCAATACTGAAAAGCGAATATCCTTCAGCTGTTTTCCGTTACGATTGTTTGACATATATTCATCTTCTTTCTTTAAAAGGAATCATCAAAATAACGGCAGTTTTATAATGTGCCATGTACCGTATTTTATCAATTTTTTTTGATGATTAAAAATATAATGCTTGAAAACGGAGGGGGAAATTCGTTTTCTCCGCTTTCAAGCATTCCTTAGCTTAGGGCGCGCTCTAATTCTCCAAGCTTTGTAGCAAGCTGTTTAAATAATTGTTCATCCTTTTGGTCCAACGCCTCATCGATTTGTTTTTTGAGAAGCTCCCGTTCTTTTTCCTTCGTTAGTTTTTCAATGACCGCGTCTGCTGCTTTCGACTGACGTTCATATCGTTCATATTGTTTAATGTTATCCGCCACAGTTGTTTCGATGAGCTGTAAATAGCGGTGGTTCAGCATTTTTCCGTAAAAGTGAAGAATGATGTTAACGTTGCCGGACGGGTCTCCTGCCAATTCGCCGATGGCACGAGCCGGGTCTGACGTTTTTCGTTTATTATAATAAAATTCAAATCCGGGTTCGTCAGAGTTGACGCTTGAGACGACAATTGTTTTTTCGTTTAGTTTAATTTTCTCTGTAAACGACACCTTCTCTAAAATATGGGGATTATTTAAAAGGGTTTCAAGCACTTTCCTGGCATCTGTTCGCTTAAGCCGATGATGCTGCAAAAACCATGTTAAAAACCCTCGTTTTTCCGATGTTGATATCCATTTTCCCATATCCACCCACCCGTTCCTTTAGTTTTTTACCATTTTAACATGAGACGAGCTTGTGATGAATTAGTTTCCATGAAACATGAATGATCAGTTTCTGCATAAAATGATACAAAACCATTAGGACAAGAGGGGAAAATGATGATAAAACCATTTCGTAAGTATATGCTGCCAGCTCTTCTTATTACGCTAATGGCTGTAGCCTTGTATATGGACGCTGCTTCAAGGGAGCTGCTTGATGAAACGAATCCGTTTGTGATGGCAGCAGAAGAAGGAGAAGATGAACCGGCTATGGCAGAAGTGGAAGAAGCGGATCCGTTTCTTATCCAAACGAAGCAATTTGAATTACAGGAGCGACTCGTTTATGAAGAAAACGTAGATGGATATGTCGTGGAAACATACCGTGAATATGAAATCTACAAAGATGAAGCCGGAAACGTCACAAAAACGATTCCAACGTCTAATTATCACTATATTCGCTATAAGCAATAACGAAAAAGGCTGCCGAATGAGGCAGTCTTTCCTTTTAGGAAAAATGGTTCTGTTCGATGGAAATAAAATCCTTTATATTGGAATGTGGTGAGTAGAGAGTGTGGTCAAGCATGGTTTTGGCATACGTCGTTATGTAGGAAAACATGCTTGAACATGAGTGAGGTGGGAGATGAGACACGTATTTTTTATTTTAATCATGAGTGTTGCGGTGTGGCTTGCCGGCTGTTCTCATTCGTCGTATACCGTTGAACAAGTGGATGTGCGGGCATACATATTTCCAGATGGGGATGTTTATATCGAAGAGCTTTTTACGTATGACATTCAAGGGGAATACGGAGGAATGGAACGAAGCCTTGAGTTGCTTGGGCATGAGGGGGTATCGTTTTTTGAAGCGTACATTCCACCAGAAGGAAAAGTACTTGGGGAGTTTTCGTATGAAGAGGCAAAACGGCTTGACGTAACGTACAGCAAAAAGCACAGCGCATATTTTACGTCAATCGGTGCCGATAATGAAAAAATGCGGGTTTATTACCGATACCGCCTTGAAGAGGTCGCAGCGCGTTTCGAGGATAGAGGAGAATTCGATTGGAACTTCTTTGTATTTCAAAACAGCGATTTGCACAATGTCACAATTGAAACATTTTGGCCGAGAGTGTTTGAACAAACAGATGTTTCAATGTTTGCTTACAACCGAAATAGCGGAAAATTCACGGATATTAAAGAGCAATCCATTGTGTATAAAAGCGATTTTATATCCGAGTATGAAACGCTCGCGCTTCACTATTTATTTCCCTCCGATCATTTAGGAGAAATGAAGATAGAGAGAACGCTTGTAAGCAAGACGGAGAAAGTAAAACAAGAAACAGAGCGCCAGCAAAGCTATGAGAAGCGAGAAAGCCGGCTTGCTTTTGGAGAACAGCTTCTGTCTGTCGTTTTGTATATGTTAAGTGCTTTACTTCTTATCATCCTCCTTCCAGTTAAAACATTGCTTGCGAAACAGCAAGCCCGCCTCCTGTCGTTAAAAGACATGGAACAGCTTCATCCTGTTTTGCTTTCTATGCTATATCGGAAAGGCTCATTGAAAGTTCAAGATTTTGTAGCAGGGCTGTTTGCGCTTGAACAAGCGGGGACTGTAACCGTTGAGCGCCGGCGGGCGAGCGTGCGGTTTCAAGAAGAAGAACTGGCACCGAATGAGACATTTACCTTCATTTATACAGGGAATCGAAAGCAGGAAGCGAATGTGGAAAAACGGTTCATTGACTGGTTGTTTCGTAAAACGAGCAGCGGAAATCGGACATTCTCCCTTAGTTCTATGGCAGGTCCTTTAAAGTCTGAGCGGCGCCAAAAAAAAGCGATGAAAAAATACCATCGTCATGTCGGGAATTTTCATGCGCGTTTTCATGAATGGAGGGAAGAAGCTGAAAAGAAATACGGCCGAGAACAGTGGTTCATTAGAGGGAAATGGTTGACATATATCATAATTCCTTTAGTGCTGCTTCACTTTTTCTGCATTATGTATTTATACATTGCAGATGCGAAATCATGGCTAGCCTTGACAGGAACAGCTGTTGTTCTTGGAGGCGGTGTCTTTATAGCGGCGAGGCATCATACAAAGAAAAAATGGTCGGTTTTATATTTCGTGACCTGTTTTTTTATCGGTGCCCAAATTCAAGATGAAACGGTTGTAAATGCATATATGAATAGCCTTATGATCTCGCTTCTGTTAGTCGCATTGTTGCCGAAAGTAACATTGTCTATGGAGGCGACCGTCTATCGTGAAGCCGTTCGCGCCCGACGGAGAACATTGAAAAAGGGCGGATATTCTATAGAAGGTGACTCAAATAGACTACTCATCATGATACATCACGCCATTTTGCTTGGTGTAGGAAAATCGTTTGCGGAGAACTTTCGTCAAAAATTTTCGGAAGGCGTTCCGCTTCATCCATCGCCGCTGTTTGCGCCGGATGCTGCATTCATCATTGACTACACAACGGATACGTTAAAAGAAATTCCAGAAGAAAAGAAGAAACAATCATCAGAAGGAAGCTCGGATGGCGACGGCGGCTGGGGCTGGGATTGGAGCTCTAGCAGTGATGGTGATTCAGGTGGATCTGACGGCGGCGGGGGTGATTGAAGGGGATTTGTAAAAAAGCATAAAAGAAACACCGTTGATTTTCAACGGTGTTTCTTTTAATTTCGGATGGAGACTATCGGGATCGAACCGACGACCTCTTGCATGCCATGCAAGCGCTCTCCCAGCTGAGCTAAGCCCCCATTATGTAAGTTTGTTTTCGTTAACGTCTTGATTAGATAATACTATATTCATAAGGAGATGGCAATACTTAATTTTTAAAAAATTTGGGAGCTCATGGACTTAATCGTTTTCGTTTAAATCAATAAAGCGAATGTGGTAAAATATCCCTGTCAAGTAAGGAGAAAAGATAGAATGTTTTCATTATAGCATGAACAAAGAAAAGAGAAGACGAAAACAAAAACAAACGGTTAAAGGAGAGGAAGTTTCGTGACAGATTCAACTCAAGTGAAAAAGCAGTTTAAGCTCATTGCATTGGATATGGATGGAACGCTTTTGAATGAAAAAGGGGAAGTGTCAGAGGGAAATCGCCAAGCAATTGAAGAGGCACAGGCAAAAGGGATTCACGTTGTGCTTAGTACCGGACGTTCCATTATAAGTTGCCGCCCGTTTGCTGAATCGTTGAAACTATCTTCTTATCTTGTTACGGTGAACGGAAGTGAGATATGGGACAGCGCCGGTAATTTAGTTGAAAGAACGGTGCTGGATGCGGAGCATATCCAAAAAATGTGGGAGCTGAAAAATACGCATAACACCCGATTTTGGGCTGTCACGAGCGAGCAAATATGGCGAGAGGAATTTCCAGAGGACGTATTATCACACGAATGGCTGAAGTTTGGATTTGATGTAGACGAAGATAACGTGAGAGAAACGATTCTCACAGAGCTTGCGAAAAGTGGAATGCTTGAAATTACCAATTCCAGCCCAACAAACATCGAGGTAAATGCAATTGGGATTAACAAAGCACGAGGACTTGTGACGATTTGCAATAAATTAGGCATTACGATGGATGAAGTCATGGCCATGGGCGACAGCTTGAATGACATTGCGATGATTGAACAAGCAGGTTGCGGTGTGGCGATGGGGAATGCCCAGCCAATTGTGAAAGAGGCTGCTGACTGGGTGACAGGAACAAATGCGGAAGACGGCGTCGCACAGGCGATTCGTCATTGGGTGCTATAACAGAAAAAAGAATGATACCTTAATCAAAAACAACCTTCAATGGAGGAAAACGCCATGAGTGTCGCAAAGTTAATGTTTGCTCCGCTTAGCTATACTGGATGGGGGGCGTTAGAACAGCTGCTTCCGGAAGTGAAGCGGTACTCGCCTTCCAAAGTTCTTGTTATTACAGATCCATTTTTAAAGCAAATAGGCATGGCAGAGCGGATCACGCGTCCGCTTCAACAGCAAGGATATGACGTAACGGTCTATACAGATGTTGTGCCGGAGCCGCCATTAGAAATAGGAGAAAACCTCGTTTCGTTTACGCGTGAAGGACAGTTTGAATTGGTGATTGGCATTGGTGGAGGAAGTGCGCTAGATTTAGCAAAGCTGGCGGCGGTTTTAGCGGTTCATGAAGGGACTGTCTCCGATTATTTGAATCTATCAGGAACAAAAAAGGTGGAGAAAAAAGGGTTGCCGAAAATTTTAATTCCGACTACTTCAGGAACGGGTTCAGAGGTGACGAATATTTCGGTCCTTTCTTTAGAAACGACGAAGGATGTAATTACTCACGATTATCTTTTAGCAGATGTCGCGATTGTCGCCCCCGAATTGACGGTTTCTGTACCGCCGGGCGTCACAGCAGCAACCGGAATTGATGCGCTAACACACGCAGTAGAAGCGTACATTTCAGTAAATGCAAGTCCAGCATCCGATGGATTAGCGCTTCAAGCGATTCGATTAATTGCTCGTTCATTGCGAACGGCAGTGGAAAATGGCCAGGACAAACAAGCTCGCATTGATATGAGCTATGGAAGTTATTTAGCTGGTTTAGCTTTTTTCAATGCCGGTGTTGCGGGTGTTCACGCCCTTGCTTATCCGCTAGGTGGCCAGTTCCATCTTTCGCACGGTGAGTCGAATGCGGTGTTATTGCCGTATGTGATGGGGTACATTCGGAGAAGCTGTCCGAAACGATTAGCGGATATTTTGAACGCTTTAGGAGGAAATTCTCACTATTTATCAGAAGAAGAAGCTTCTTATAAATGTATAGATGAGCTGAAGCGACTCGTTCAAGATGTAGGGATTCCACAAACGTTAGCTGAATTCCATATACCGGAGTCTGCGTTGGAAAGTTTAACGAAAGATGGCATTCAACAAAAAAGGATACTCGCAAGAAGCCCCCTGCCATTACTAGAAGAAGACATAAGGATCATTTATCAGTCTGCCTTTGACGGAATCGTAAGAGAACCAGGCGAAACACGTGTAGATGCTATGTAGTGCAGGGGCGGCAAGTAGAAAGCTTGGCTCGTTTGTACAAAGAAAGAGACGTTGTACGAACAAGCCAAGCCTTATGCTAGTGAACTACATATACGATTTTCTGACGGGTGAACTTACAATGTTCTTCGGCTTACTCATCGCTTTTTTCATGACTTCAAGCAAGTAATGCTCACCATGAGGGTTTTTCAATTGCAATAGTTGTAAGGTTGCTTTCACATCATCCATGGCGCGGTGGGCATTTTCTCGCTGAATGCCGTGTCCGTCGAGCAATGTGTCCAGTTTTTTATTGACAAAGCCGTACTCTTTCCATTTTACAGTGCGCATCGAGCAGTGCCATCGTTTTTCGGCGAGCTCTGGGTAACGGGCCATTAGAAAACTTCGGTCGAAAGAAGCGTTATGAGCGATAATGCCGTCGGCTTTGTTTAGCATGTCCATTATTTTTCGGTCATTCAGCGTTTCATGTTGAACCATTTTATTTGTAATGCCCGTTAACCGTGTAATGTAAGGGTTAATGGGGGAGGAGGGCATATTAAACCCTGCATATTCTTCCACGATTTCCAATAGTTCCCCTGTAGTGGCATCATATGAAAATAAAATAACGACTGCTTCAATAATTTCACAGTCGCGGGCACTTAAACCGGTCGTCTCCACATCGAGGATGGCGGCTAGTTGTCTCTTTTTTTCAAGCAAGTTAAAATCCTCTCTTTCTATTGAATGCTTCTTTTTATTTATTGTACCGTCTTTCTTCAAATTCATCATCTCTCAAATATTGAGAATGCCTCTCTTTATAGTTAATCAATTTTTTTTGATTTATTAGTTGCAACTTGGAGGGGTGTTGTATATGATTAATATATCAAGAAAATTTGATTTAAAAAATGAAGAGCAATGGACTTACTGTTTGGAAAGTTTTGATGCATTATATAAATCAATTTTTTTTGATTTATATAATGATAACCATGTACAAGGAGGAGATTTTTAATGGATAAATGGAATATTGTAGTAAAAGCAGAAGGGTGCTGCACACACTAATCATATGAAAGGGGAAGCTGTGATGACGATTAACCATGCGGGGGTATTAAGCAAAGCCTACTTTGTTTCTTATATGAAGCTTCTCATGAATGCAATGAACTGTTCACCGGAACAAGCAAAAGAACGCACGTTTCAGCGTTTGTTCGGCTCGGAAAAAGAAAATCTTGGAGACATCTCCTATGAAGCTTTCTTGCATGCTTCAGAAGAAATACAAAATGAACACGATGAGTGCTGTTACCCATCTGCATAAAAGCTTTTCAACCATTAACAAGTCGAGAGAAACATGTCTCTCGGCTTGTTTTTATGTATAGTCACCTAATGATTCGACATCGCTTTGGTTATGTCCAATTTTCTAGCTTGATTGATAAATTGACTCCCCGTAACTCCTTTTTTCTTCTATTTAATAAGTAGGAATACTTTGCTAAAAGGAAAGGTGAAAAACATGAGCCGATTATTAATTGAAGACAAACCGTTAATTGTATTGCCGTCGCTTGCGGCGGAAATTGGATTAAACGAAGCGATTTTTTTGCAACAGCTTCATTACTGGTTGCAAGGGAGCCAGCATGAGCGGGACGGTTATCGATGGATTTATAATACATATGAGAAATGGCATGAGCAATTTCCGTTTTGGTCTATTAGTACGATTCGCCGAATTATTGGAAAATTAGAGGCGGGCGGCTATATTTATACCGCTCAATTTAACAGCAGCCAAAACAATCAGACAAAATGGTACCGGATTGATTATTCAAAATGGGAGCATTCGTCTGGAATGACTGTCCAATCTGAACAAATGGGGAGTTCAACTTGGTCAGCCAGCATGTCCAACTTGAACAATTCAATACAAGAGAATACAACAGAGAAAACGATACAGAAAAAAAAGGAGGAAGAGCCCGCACTTTGTCAGCAAATAGCCGAAACGAAAAAAGAACGAAGCGAACAAGAACAGTATGCGGATGCATTGGAACAGCTTTTCATTCAACGGAGAGGGCGAGGTCTATATCCGAGTGCAAATGATTTGCAAGGTATTCAAGAGGTGGTGAAAAGTGGGGTGTCGTATGAAGAAGCGGTTAAGTGGCTGCATGAGGCGTTTGATGCTTATCAACCGAAGTATGCCGGTGATGGAATTCGGTCTTTTTCGTACGTGAAAGAACATATATTCAGAAAAGCTTATTTAAAACGGGAACGCATAGCAGCCAGTAGTCGCACTGTTGGCACGAACACATTCGGTCGTCCGAAAGCAAAAAAGAAAGATCTTGTTCCAAAGTGGCTTATTCATCGAAACGAAGGGAAGGAAGAAGAGAAGAGTTCGGCTAATTTTGAAGAAGAAAAACGAAAGCTTATGGAAGAACTGTCACAGTATAAGAAAACGATTCCCGCCTTTTAAAAGAGGGGAGAGCGCTATAACGCAAAGCTGTTCAAACATGATGAGTAACGCCCTCAGCAAACAGTATGTCCAAGAAACAGTAAAGATATGTGTCCATTCACCGATAAACTTATTTAGAAGGGTTCGTTCTAGTTTAAAAGTAAAAGATTCCATTTTTAGAAAAAAGAGTAGGGAACACAATAGAAGTGTCGAAAAAAACCGATTCCGGTCTATGGTGTTTGTTTATGGATAATAGTAAACTAATAATAAGTTTTAGCTCGTTTTATTTTGACGTGTATGTTTGATGACAGACGCAGGGAGGCAGCATGAAAACAATTTTTACGCAGAGAACCACTATTTTACAAGTGTTACTTCGAATGGGCTTTATTTTTTTTATATGTCTTGTTATTTCATTTGTCTCCGTGTATTTGGTGACGAAAAAGGAAATGACAAAACGGGCGGAAGAGGAAGTTGTTTCTGTTACGGAAATGATTAAGCAGTCGATTGAAAGTACACATGCTTCGACTGAGGAACTTAAACGTCTGATTGATCTGCGACTTTATTCAATTTCTAAAGCGATTGCGTCTGAATTGGAAGGCAAAACCATTGAGGAAACGAGTATGGAAGAATTGGAACAGCTTAAGGAGAAATGGGAGCTGTCAGGAATTTCTCTTTTAGTTCCGAAGCAAAATGGAGATATCATTGTCGAACAAGCATCCGATCCGAAAGAAATCGGACTGAATGCGGCGAGCTGGGGATATTGGTATACCGCCATTCAGCAATTGTTAGAAGGGAAAGAGGTTTCGGTTGAGAAAGGATATGCCGAACCGAACTATTGGGTTGGCCCACTATCGTTATCGGCGGTAGAAAATAAGCATCATAAATATGCCTACTATTATGATGGCACAACCGAATTTGTGATTAACCCATATATAGAAGCGGATTACATTTATGAATTTATGCAAACGAGCGGCCCAACGCAGCTTATTGAAGAAATGAAGACCAACTATGCCAATATAAATGAAATTGCGGTCCTTAATATACCTGCTTATTTAAAGGGGGAGGACAATAAAGTAGTCGAGTTAGTAACAGATACTCCAGTATTGTACGGAGCTCATGAAACCATACTGGCAGAAGATAACGAAATGTTTCAACAGCTATTACATGAACCTGAAACGAAAAAAGTTGAATTTCAACAAGGGGAAACGGGGCTCGAAAAAACGTACATTTCCTTACCAGATCAACGAGCGCTCGTTGTCGTCATGAATAAAACCGGTCAGGAATGGTTCATGAACCGTCTGTCGATGTTGTTTCTCTTTATTTTTATGATTACCATCGTCGTCATTTTTATTTTTTCAAAGGCAGCGATGAAAAAACCGCTGAAGCTGCTAAAGGTGGAGCGAGAGCGTCTGATGATTGCGGAACAATTTAAACAGACAATCGAAATTTTACCGAGTGCTATTTACAAATGCAAGCGGGAGAATAACGGGACATATACAGCTTTATATAGTGAAGGTACTCTTATGGTGGAGCGAGACTTAACCACTGAACATGTTCAAGGACGGAGTATTACAGACATTTTGTTACCGGATGAAGCGGAACGGATGCTGCGAGTGTTAAACCGTGCCTATGAAACAGGTCAGGCTGATTATGTATTCTCTTACGAAGACCGTGTATATCACAATGTTATTAAAGCAGTAATGGATATGGAGGAGCCTGATGCGGTGCTCGAATTGGCCGGTTACGTTGTCGATATTACGGATCGGGTAAAAGCAGATGAACAAATTCGTCACTTAGCGCTTCATGATGCTTTAACTGGTCTTCCAAACCGAATGTATTTTAATGAATTATTGGAACAGACTTTGAGGCAGGAGAAAAATGGAGAAACGGCGGTCTTGTTTATTGATTTGGACAATTTTAAACAAGTAAATGACACGCTGGGCCATGAAGCGGGCGATGAACTGCTTATGCAGGTGACAGAGCTTTTAAAAACATGTATCCAGTCAAAAGACACGCTCGGTCGGATGGGAGGGGACGAATTTACCATTTTAGTTCCCCGTTGCAGCTGCCGTATCGAAATTAGCAAGCTATGTACCCGTATTTTGGAAGAGCTAAAGCAGCCGTTTTATATTAGAGGGCAAGAAATGCTAGTAACAGCAAGTATTGGCATCAGCATTGCACCAGACGATGGCTTAGTTGGAAAAACATTATTGAAAAATGCGGATATGGCGATGTATGTGTCTAAGCATAAGGGGAAAAATAGTTTTCATTTTTATGAATCTTCTATGAACACAAACAACTTAAAGAAAATGGAGTTGCAAAAAGACCTTCGTCACGCCCTTCAAGTGGGTGGACAGCTGTTTTTAGTGTATCAGCCGCAACTACATCTTCAAACAAATAAAGTGGTCGGTGTAGAAGCGTTGCTGCGCTGGAATCATCCTCAACAAGGATTAATCTCGCCGGCGGAATTTATCCCGATTGCCGAGGAGTCAGGGTTGATTGATTCGCTAGGAGACTGGATCATTCGGGAGGCATGCACTCAGTTTGGAAAGTGGAAGGAAGAAGGAATCGGTTCTGTCCGAATGTCGGTCAATCTTTCTCCTCGCCAGTTTAAGCATGAGGATTTAATGAAAAATATTGAAGAAATCATGAAAGAAACGGAAATGGATGCCGATTATTTAACATTAGAAATTACGGAAAGCACATCGATGGAAGATAGTTCTCGGACACTTGAAGTGCTTCAGCAGTTAAGAAGGATGGGGGTGCATATTTCCATCGACGATTTTGGGACAGGTTATTCGTCTCTTCACTATTTAAAGGACTTTCCTATTAATCATTTGAAAATTGATCATTCCTTCGTGCGGGACATGAATACGAATGAAGCTGGAAAAGCCATTGTAAAAACGATTATTGATATGGCGAAAAACTTGAATTTGCAAGTTATTGCCGAAGGTGTGGAAACGAAAGCGGAGCGGGATATGTTACACGACATGGAATGTGATGAAATTCAAGGCTACTATTTCAGCCGTCCGCTAGAGCCTGAGAAAATAAGCCACCTTTTGAAAAATAGTGTTTAAAAGAGGAGTTTTAATGAATATTTCGTATAAAACCAATAGTGAAATGATTACAGAGGAAAATCTTCAAAACTTGTTTTTTTCGGTAGAATGGGAGTCTGGGAAATTTCCCAGTGAACTATTAAAGGCCATAAACGGTTCACACTCTGTTATTACGGCATGGGATGGCGAACAATTAATTGGATTAATCAATGCTTTATCTGATGGTATATTCACTGCTTATTTTCACTACATGCTAGTTAACCCGAATTACCAAGGAAAAGGGATTGGTAAAGTGATGATGGATATGATGCTAGAGCGCTATAAAGACTACCAAACGAAAGTGCTCATCGCTTATCCAGATGTAGTCGAGTTCTATGGGAAAATGGGCTTTAAGACAGAGAATGGAACAACACCAATGTTTATGTCCGAACTTATTTAAATCGAATAAGCACGTTCAAGAACTCAGAGTTTTTATGACTCTGAGTTTTTGTTTGTTACTCTGAGATGGTTTGTTGTTTTTCTGCTAAAAGCGGATAGCAGCGGCATGTCGTTACATGGTCATTAACAAGACCTGCTGCTTGCATAAATGCATAGCAAATTTTCGTCCCGACAAACTTGAAGCCGCGCTTTTTTAAGTCTTTGCTTAATCGGTCACTAATGTCTGTCGAAGCGGGGACGTCTTGAATATCCTGAAAATGATTTTGAATCGGTTGGCCCCCAACGAAAGACCATATGTAGGAAGAGAACGAACCAAATTCCTCCACAATGTCGAAATACATATGGGCATTTGTAATAACGGCTTGAATTTTTAATCGATTTCGTACGATGCCTTTGTCCGCCAGCAACTCATTTATTTTAGTTTCATCGTAGGTGATAATGGCAGCGGGATTAAAGTCATCAAATACTTTGCGGTAATGCTCTCTTTTTTTCAAAATGGTGTACCAGCTAAGCCCTGCTTGGGCGCCTTCTAAATTCAGGCATTCAAACAGTCGTTGATCGTCATAAATCGGAACACCCCATTCATGATCATGATAATCTATATAAAGCGGATCTTCATTCACCCATGCGCATCGGCTCATGTTTTTCCTCCTGTCCTAATGCTTCTATTTAACTATGTTATCATAGATTCATATGTACAATAAAATAAAAAGGAGAGAGTCTATTGAATCCATTTCACTGTTGTGCGGCATGTAAGCACTTTGAGGCATCGAAAGAGGAACGTGGAAAGGGCATTGAAGCCGAGGACATTCCGAGATTGTTCGTCCCATTTTTTACGACAAAAGCAACAGGAACGGGCATTGGACTGGCTATATGTGCTAAAATTATTGAAGCGCATGCGGGGAAGATAGAAGTAGAAAGCATAGTAGGAGAAGGCACGACATTTAAAATTGTCCTGCCGCTGTAAGAAATTAGTCTATATTTTCGTCTCCTGCTTTCATTAACGCGTAAAACATAACTGTCATCATCGCAATAACGATAATAGAGACCCCGAGACTTATAAAAAAAGAAGGGTGCAACATATAAGTCGTCATCCAAGCAAGCATACATACATCTTCCATTCTCTGTCTAGTTTTCGTTAGTATGTACAGGGAAAAGGAAAATATGCGTATCCAACAAAATTTTTGGCAAACCATGCATAGGAAAGCCCGAAGTGGCAGTCGTTCGAGCTTTCTTTACAAAGAGGGAGGTTACGTAATATTGAGCGGTACATCAACTTTTAGCTGTGGAGGATCATATGCGAAGATTTCAATGGAGTCATGGGCAACAATGGAACCTCGGCATTCCACTGTACAAATAATTCCTCGCCGGCCGTAAGCGGCTTTCACAAATCTCGAAGCAAGCTTTTGTTCAGAAGGATACATCGATTGGAGGACCTCTCCAGGCTGACTACAAGGCAAGTTTTCACCTTCACATACTAATCCTGCCCCGCTCGGAAACACAATCCGACTTCCTTCTGATAAGGCTGTTAAACCTAAAAAACCGCTGATGACCATATTTGCACCAAGCCATTCAGGGCGAACCGTTTCAATGCCAAGCAATTCGGCGATTTCCGCACATTCTTCGATGGAAACGATGGTAATTTGCCGCCGATTGAAAATTTCTGTATGGCGAGGGTACATCGGTTCCCGTTCACCTGCAAGCTTTGTCAGCCCAAAATGTAAATCCCCTGGAATCCCCCCATATTCAAGGTCCGCTTTTGCGATTGGCTCTTTGACAAACGTTTGATGATCTCTAGCAATATAGATGTTTTCCATCTTTGCTTTATAGGATTTCCACATGATTTTTTCCCATCCTTATCGTTAAGTTCATTTTTGTAAGTAAAATTATACCAAACGCTTCCTTTCCGTATCAATCGAGAAGAAAAAAAGGGCGCGCGTCATCCTGACAAGGAATCTAAAATTAAAGAAGTAAGCAAGCCGAGCGCTGTCACAATCCCGACAGCAGGTCCGCCTTCTTGGAACGCTTCAGGCATCATCGTTGATGCCACCATTGAAATAATCGCTCCGCCGGCAAAAGAAGCAATTAAGGCGGTCGTATTCGGGGAAGCTTGTTCAAGAAACGTGAAGCCGCCCCATGAACTGAAAGCAGAAATGGCCAAAACGAACAGCCAAAGTATGAGCACTTTCTTCGTTGAATAGCCACCTTTTTTTAGTCCAATTGTACTTGAAATGCCTTCAGGGATATTGCTAATAAAAATCGCAATAACAAGAAGCCAGTTGACCGCTTGTTTTTCAAGTAAACTTGCCCCAATCATAATGGACTCTGGAATCGCATCCATTACCGTTCCGGCAAAAATAGCTAAGCCGGCATGATGAGAGGAATGCTCTCCTGACCGTTTCCGTTTCTCGCCCCCTTGTTTAGAAATGACAATATCAAAGAGTGTGAAAAGGCCAGCTCCTGCAATAAACCCAATGGAAGTAGCTTGAATGCCGGCTTCTTGAACTGAATGTCCGAGCAATTCATACGCAGCAGCTCCGATTAGTACACCGGTTCCAAAAGACATAATATAAGCAACTACTTTTTTCGGAATTGGAAAAAGAAGAGCCATGACAGCCCCGATGAAGGCAGCTGAACCTGAAACCCCGCCCCATAGCAGTGCACTCCACATCGATGTTCCCTTCTTTCGTTTCGTTTACGACTAGATTTCCCTTTTTAGAAGGAAAAAAACAATGGAACACACTTTGGACAAGGTACATGTTTTAAAAGGAAGGGGAAATAGTAAAGATAACTCAACATAAGGAGACGGTTGCGATGGATGAACAATGGTTTAAAAAAATTAATCGGCTCGCAGGGCGTTCTAGTTTGGCAGATGCTTTTATGATTGCGATTGCCAATAAAGCGCGCTATTTGTATTTGTTTGTGCTAATATGGCTAGCATTTCAAAACCGCTCATCTCGGCGAACAGTGATATATGCCATGCAGGCTGCGGGACTGGCTTGTGTAGCGAATAGTCTCATTAAGCTTGTCTATTACAAGCCGAGACCATTTATGAAACGGCGTATCGGTATTTTAATTCCTTCAAAAATGAACTCTTCGTTCCCGAGTCAGCATACGATGCTCGCTTTTGCTGTGTCGACTCCTTTATTTCTGTGCAAACAGACCTTTGGAGGTTTATTATGGGGAATAGCTATTATAACCGGATTTTCCCGTATTTGGACAGGGCACCATTACCCGTCTGACATTCTCGGCAGTGCTTTTCTTGGCAGCAATTTTGGCATCTTCGTCGTGAAATATCAACATCTTTTTAATAGGTGTTCATCTTTTTGTGTGGACGTTGTTTCTGATAAGCTGAAAAAGAGTAAGGTGGATACGTATTAAGTCATTCTGATAACATGGAAAAACTATCCAACAACATCTAACAATGAGTAAATTCTATTCGAAATCTTTCCATTGTTATGAAGGTGGAGAAAGACAACTACGCAAATATGGTATAGAAACAAAGTTTCTATACCATACTCCATCTAGGGATGCGTTACTTAGCCACTGAATACACGATTATACTAAGAAAAAATGTAAGATCTTTTTACTCCGCCATATTATTTGCATTAGGGTCAGGAGTGAAATTGGACTTATAATCTGTATATTTCAATTTCGTTACCATTCCAGCTGCTGCGTGATGCAAATCATGGCAATGGAACATCCAATTACCTAGGTTATCTGCTTTAAAGGCGACCACATACTCTTCACCTGGTTTAAGGTTCAGAGTATCCTTCATTAACGGCGAACCTTGGAGAGGCTGACCGTTTTTGCTTAAGACTTGGAAAAAGTGTCCGTGCAAATGCATTGGATGCTCATCCATTGGTGATGTATTTTTCAAGGTTACTTTCACTAAATCATCGTTTTTAACGTTGACGGGCTCCGTATCAGGGAACGCTTTTCCATTGATGGTGTAAACCATTCCTTCGTTGTTCATCCCTGTTCCTAAATCCATCGTATATTCTACGTCATATTTTTGGTTGAGGGAGAAAGCACCTCCGCCATTTTTTCCGTATGTTGTCATATCCACTTCCGGTAATGTTGCCTGATAGTTTTGTTTATCGTCTTTGTTCTCGCTATCATCGTAGACAATGTTGGCGACCATATTCTCAGCTGCCTCATTTTCGTCATGTGATTCGATAAACCAAGTACCCGGGTTATCCGCTGTAAATTCCAAATCGTAACGTTCGCCTGGAGCAATTGTCACAAGCTGATCTTTCATTACAGTAGGGCTTTGGAGAGGCTGACCGTCTGTCGAAGTGATGGTAAAGTCATGACCATGTAAATGAATTTTGTGGGACATGTATCCAGCGTTCACTAAGCGGATTTTTACTTTCTCCCCTTTGGAAACGTTTAATGATTCAATCGATTCGCCGCTTTGTCCATTTATCGTATACAAATCATACATGCTCATATCATGCCCTTGCCTGTTCATATTAGAGTGATTCATATCCTTCATGTTGTTGGCTTCAGAACCACCATGGTCCATGTTACTGTGATCCATGCCTTCCATTGTTCCTTCGGTTTTTTCTTCTGATTCTTCAGAAGAGGAAACCCACTCATCCAACACCAAAGTGTAATCTCTATCGACTTTTTCGTCTTTTGCTTCTACGATGAAGGTTCCGTATAATCCCTTATCAATTTGATTCACACTATCTTGATGGGAATGATACCAGTAGGTTCCAGGGACGGATGCTACAAACTCATAGGTGAATGTTTCTCCTGGTTGAACGGCATTCATCGTGATACCTGGAATTCCATCTTGATCGTTAGGAACGGGGACACCATGCCAGTGAATCGTAACAGGTTCTGAAAGCTCGTTGTTAAGATTGACTTTTACTTTCTCTCCTTCTTTTACCCGAATGTGAGAGCCGGGGACGGAGCCATCAAACGTCCATACGGGAAGAGTGATCTTTGAATTAAATCGGTGGATGGCTTCTTTTGCCGTAATAGTAAACTCATTGCCACTTTTCACTTCAGTCTTGATGGTGCTGGGAAGGGAAGAATCATTGGACGTTGTTGCTGAACTAGTGGTGTGTTTTTGTTGTGTATTATTATGCTCCATATTGACCATGTCTTCTTGACTCATACTATCTTTTGAATTGGAGCAAGCTGTAGAAATGACAGCGAGTAAACTAATGACTGAAACCGCTAAAAACTTTTTCATCGTAACACCTCCATCATGCTATAAATCTAATTTAAAATAAAAATGTGCAGATAGTTTGCAGAAAGTGTTACATTTTTGAAGTGTTTAAGATAGTAAGATTATAAAAAACTGCATAAAATCTGCAAATTTTTTTGATACATTAAAAAAAGCAACCGTAAAGGATGAACAACTGTGAATCGAATTTCGATTAAATTAGGTGTGTATTTTTTGATTTTCGTCCTCGTCCTAGAGGCGGGGCTATTCATGTATCTGTATCATGAATTGGCTAACAGCCGAATCACCGAAGAGTTGGAAAGCTTACGTTTACGAGGAAATAGTCATCGTGATGTTTTGGAAAAAAATTTTGATGTCACTACCTTGCATCACGTCAGCTTAATGGAATCAGAAGCTGAAACAGAGGTAGTAATTGTCAATCAAGAAGGAGAAATCATTAGTCATTCTAATCCTATCTGGAAAGAAATGAGACAACTTATACAAGAACATGTTCAAAAAAAAGATCCTTATAGAGGGGTTATTATTCAAGGGGATTGGAGCCATCAAAATTATATTGCAACTGCTAGTCCCATTTATATTAATGATAAAGAGGTTGGAACGGTGTACATGTTTCAACATACGGATTCCATTCGGTCTATGATTGCGAGGTTGAAGCATCATTTTTATGTAGTGAGCGGCATTTCGGTTCTCTTTTCGGTTATCACTATTTTCCTTCTGTCTAAAATCATTACGAGACCACTTGTCCGAATGAAGAAAGCGACAGAAAAATTAAGTGAAGGGAACTTTTCAGTTAAGCTGGATGTCCGTTCCCATGATGAGCTTGGGCAGTTAGGAAATGCTATTGAATCCTTGGCAGAAGAACTTCAGTATTTAAAGAGGGAACGAAACGAGTTCTTAGCCAGTATTTCTCATGAGTTACGAACACCGTTGACCTATATCAAGGGGTACACGGACTTTGCCGGACGTTCTAACATTGAAGCTGCCGACCGTAAGAAGTATTTAGGGATTATTCAAGAAGAAGCAGAAAGGCTTTTTTCTCTTGTTCAAAATTTATTTGAACTGGCACAATTAGATCAAAATGCTTTTTTGATTAAAAAGCAGTCTGTTTGTATGGGGGAGTTTTTAGAAGGTATCGTTCAACAGATACAACCTATGTTTGACCGACAGCATATTCAGCTAACCTTTTCTTGTCCGAAAGATTTGGTAATAAAGGTCGATACAATAAGGTTTAAGCAGGTAATCATGAACTTATTAGATAACGCCTTAAGTTATTCTGAACCACATACAAAGGTACGGTTGGAAGTAGTAAAAAAAGATAGCGGCAACATTTTAATCAAAGTGATGGATGAAGGAATCGGGATTCCATCGAAAGATTTGCCGTTTATCTTTGATCGATTATATCGAGTGGAAAAATCAAGGTCTCGTAAAAGTGGCGGTACCGGTTTGGGGCTCGCTATTGTGAAAGAAATTATAGAAACTCATGGTGGGACCATTCAAGTGGAGAGTGAACTTGGAAAGGGAACTGTATTTACCGTGGTATTAAAAGAGGAGAGTGTGCATGCCTAAGATTATATTGATTGACGATGAAATAAGAATGTTAGATTTACTTGAATTATATTTAGTTCCGAATGGATTTCAATGCTTAAAATTCGAGTCAGGTGAACAAGCCATTCAATATCTGCAAAGAGGAGAGAAGGCAGACTTAATACTTTTAGACTTGATGATGCCTGAAAAAGATGGATGGGAAGTCTGTCAAGAAATTCGTGAATTCTCTAATCTGCCGATTATCATGCTCACTGCACGCAATCAGCCTGTAGATATCGTTAAAGGGTTGAATATAGGAGCTGACGATTATGTAATTAAACCGTTTAACGAAGTCGAGTTGATGGCGCGTATTCAAGCAGTGCTTAGAAGGGTGAAGGAGGAAAAAACGGAAATTTGTTATAAGGGATTAGCATGGAACCGTGAGCATCGCATTCTGAGCTATAATCATAGGACCATCTCATTAACACGCAAAGAATTTGAAATGATTGGTTTATTTTTAAAAAATGTAAATCGCGTTTTGACTCGAGAAGATTTACTTATTATGGTGTGGGGAAGTGATGCAGACATAGAAGATCGAACTATTGACTCACATATGCGTAATCTTAGGGACAAATTACGGAAAGAGGGATTTCCAGTGGAGAATCATTTACAGACGGTCTGGGGTGTAGGGTATAAGTGGGTGGAAGAATGATGGGAGATTTACTGTTGAGGTTATCCATCACTCTTCTGATTCCGGTCCTGATTCTTAAGAAATAGAGCGGCAGTCATTAGAAAAAGTGGGCTTCTTACCTATCGTGAAGGTTCTTGTTAATTAAGGAATCCCGTTATTTGTTTATTCGACGAAAAAATTAGATTGCTAGATCCATAGAGTATTCCTTTCCTCTACGTGTATATAAATCTTTCAAATTGTTAAAGATTGAGATGTGGGAGGGAAGGAAGATGAGCAAACTTTTTGCAGGCATGATCATGTCCGTTGTTTTATATACGAATATGTTTGCTGTTTCAACCGTCAATCAGGAATTAACCGATTTTTTCGCGTTATTTGAAAATAGTCATTTTCAAATAGATGAATGGAAGGTTTATCGCAAGGGTAACGCAGGAATAGTGAATAGCTTGGAAGAGTTTCATGATTTTATTCGAGAATTGGAAAAGAATGTCCCCATCAAGGACTGGCAAATTGAAGAAGTAGAAAATCATCACTACAAAGTCACCGGCGGATTAGAGAGGGATGGAGTGAGGATGAATCTTGCGATTTTAGGGATATATCAAAACGGTAAAATCAGTATTTCAGTGAATCAAGATATTAGAGGAACCAGTAAAAAAGACTATGAAATCAATTCTTGGTTAACGTTAAACGGTGTACAAATTTCCAAAAATTTTTACACTGTCACCGCTTCAAAAAAAGCAAGATATGGTCATGAACAAATAAAATCTTTAACCAACAAAGTTATGGAACGTTTTTCAGCCAAGAAATTGGAAGGATTAGAAGAAGAGCAATTCATGTCTGTTTCCGCCTATTTAAAGAGAATTAAAAATGATCTTACGATGGGAAAAAAACGTAAAATGAACATGCAAATTGCAGTTCGTAGTTCACAGGATAAAACGACCTTAACGGTGGGGACACCCATTATTATTACGGAATATTGACGGGCTTGTATTAAAAAAGTGGGTTTAAGAAATAAAGACCATGATTGTTATCCGGGGGAATGAAGTAATGAGAAAAATACTGATTATAGAAGACGAAGATTACATGTTAAATTTGATGCGAATTCATCTTTCATCAGAATATGAGATTATGGAAATAAAAGATGGAGGAACAGCATTGGAAGTCATTCAGAAGCAGGATTTCGACTTGATTATTTTAGATATCATGCTTCCTTATGTGAATGGCTGGACCATTTGCGAAAAGGTTAGGGAGAAAAGCGACACACCAATTATTATGTTGACAGCCCGAAGTGAACTGCAGGATCGCGTTAAGGGGTTAGAGATAGGAGCGGATGACTATCTCGTTAAACCGTTCGAGTTTGATGAACTGAAAGCAAGAATCAAGGCACTGTTAAGAAGATACGATACATTAAAAAGTCGTTTATCCCAGCCAAGTCATGTGCTTGTCTATTTTAAAGGAAAGATGACCATTGATAATGAAAGTCGGCAAATTAGAGTGAATCTGCGTGAAGGTGATTTTACAGCCAAGGAGTTTGATTTAATTTGGTTGTTAGCTTCTCAACCCCATCGTGTGTTTACAAGGGAAATCCTTTTAGACCAAATTTGGGATATTCATGCGTCACGGGATTTAAGGATTGTTGATACGCATGTGAAAAACATTCGAACCAAATTAAAAAAACTGGACAGTCATATGAATGTCATTAAAACAGTATGGGGGATTGGTTATAAATTTCATAACCAGGAAAGCCAATGATGAGATTAAATAGTATCGTTCTTAAATTAGGCGCCACCATCATGGCGCTGTTTCTTATTGTGCTGCTTCCCTTTGGGTTTGCGGTGGATCGTATTTTTTCCAATGTCTATTACCATGAGGTGCAACAGTCTTTAGATGAATTATCATTGAAACTGGCACAAACATGGGAAGAAAAGCATTTGAACGGTATCCATTTGGATGATTTGGGGAACTTGACCGAAAAAGAAATTGTTCTCTTTAATCAAAAAGGAAAGGTCATTTCTCCAGGTCGATTGCGGGAATTTCAAAAGGGAGATACGATCGAGCCAGATATCGTACAGACTCTAAAAAAAGGACAAATCATTCACCAAGATTATTTAGATTCGAGGACAGGCCGATATTTCTTTATGGTGGGGAGACCTTTGAGAACGGGAGAGACATTCGAGGGAGGAGTCTTGGTATTTTCTTCGATTGATGAAATCCACCAATCCCTTCATAACGTTCGAAACGGAATTATATTGGCTGTATGCAGTTCTATCTTATTAGCGCTAGCCTTCACTTGGTTTGTAGCCAAGAAAATGGCGAAACCGCTCTTACAGATGGAGAGGGCTACAAGAGAGATTGCCAAAGGAAATTTACAATCAAAAGTAACCATTAACTCTAAAGATGAGATTGGATCGTTAGCGAATGCGATTAACGACCTTAGATCCGAACTGAATCATTATCGAACAAACCGAAGTGAATTTTTAGCCAACATTTCACATGAACTGCGAACGCCTATCTCCTATTTGATTGGTTATGCTCAGGTGTTAAAGAATCATCAATATCAGAATAGGAAGGAGCTTGAGCTGTATTCAGGAATTATTGAAAGCGAGGGAAACAGGCTTACTAAATTAATTCAAGATTTGTTTGAGTTATCGAAGATGGAGGAAGGGAGAATACAGCTATTTCCTCAATGGATTGATGTGGAAGATATGATTGAACAAGCCGTTCAAAAAGGGAAATTGAAGGCGAAACAAAAAGGGCTGAAGCTCGAATATAAAGCGGAGAACAGCCTTCCATTAATCTGGTCCGATGGCTCGAGGGTGGAGCAGGTATTATTTAATCTAATTGAAAATGCGATCCATTATACTGAAGAAGGGCACATCAAGATAAAGGCATGGGAACAAAAGAGTCGCATTTTTATTTCTGTAGAAGATACAGGACTTGGGATACCTGAGAACGAGTTGCCGTTTATCTTTGATCGGTTTCATCGAGTGGAGAAATCAAGGTCAAGAAAAATGGGTGGAACCGGTTTAGGGCTGGCGATCGTTCAACAGATTGTGAAAGTGTTAGAGGGGAATATATCTGTGCAAAGCGAACTTGGAAAAGGAACAACTTTTGTCATTTCTTTTGCTGTCGGAGAAGAAGGACAACCATTAGGAATGGAAGTAGAAGAATAAATATACTCTCTTTGAATACTTATAGACAGAACTTATTTTCAAGGGAGGCATTAACTATAACTATGTGGGAGAATGTTTTATCAATGCCTGATGGACAAATAGCCACTTATAAAAGAGGGGAAAATACAAGATATTACAAATTAATTGCGGAGCCAATTAAACATAATATTTTGTCCAACGTTACGATATAATGGTGGAACGCCTGGACCGGCTCTTGTGTTTAAACAGGGAGAGGTTGTTCAGTTAGAAGTAGAAAACCGTTTGGATGACCCAACCGCGTTGCATGTTCATGGACTGTCCAAGCCTGTGACCCAAGATGGTATTCCTGAAATTGAACCTACCCCTTTAATACAGCCAGGACAATCCTATGTTTATCGCTTTACCGCATGGCAAAGTGGAACGTTTTTTTACCATTCTTCCAACCCTTCCCAGGTAGCGCAAGGGTTATTAGGGGCGTTCATTGTTTTGCCTAATGAAGGGACAAGTAATTATTATAATCCGCCTCATCGAGATTATATTTTGGTGTTACAGCAGTGGCAGTTAGAACAGCCCAGTCTGGGAGAGGTTACTCCAGGGATTTTTAAACCCAATAAATTTGATATTCATCCTAATTTTTTTACGATTAATGGAAAGTCTTTTCCTCATACATCACCTCTTCAGACAAGTTATGGAGAACGAGTTAGAATCCGCTTTATTAATAAATCTAGTTCATCTCACAGTATGCATATACACGGGCATGATTTTCAAATAGTAGAGGTTGATGGTTTTCCACGTTATGGTTTGATGGATGATACCGTGAACATAGCATCTGGAAAAAGAATCTCTGTTGAATTTATAGCGAATAATCCGGGGACATTCCCGATAAATGGAACAAAATCCTTTCATCAAACGAATAACGGGGAGACTCCTGGAGGGATGGTAACTAGGCTTATTTATAAAAAGAGAAAGAGCCACCTTTAAAAAAAGGCGGCTCTTTAAAGAATCGATTAACATTGGCAGAGTAAGTACAATATTGTTTATTATAGAATAGGGAGTGTTAAACCAATACAAGCCTCCGATTTTCTGAGGAATATGCTGATGCCAAATCATATACTTCTTCTATAAACACCTCATGCCATAGTAAGAACATTAATACGGTCCAAATTTTTCGGCTGTTATCGACTTTACCTGTCACATGCTGTTCAAGCAGGTTTAAGATTTCTTGTTTGTGAAATAAATAATCTGTACTGCTGTCCTGGATTAAATCTAATGCCCAGTCATAAAGCTCGTCCTTCAGCCATTTTCTAATAGGGACAGGAAAGCCTAGCTTTCTTCTTTGAAGCACATGATCCGGGACGATTCCTTCAGCAGCTTTACGTAAAATATATTTCGTTGTTTTGTTGGCGATTTTCATATCGGAAGGAATCCTGGATGCCACTTCAAACACCTTTTTATCCAAAAACGGTACCTTTAATTCTAACGAATTCGCCATAGTCATTTTATCTGCTTTCAGTAAAATATCTCCTCGGAGCCATGTGTGTATATCGATAAACTGCATCTGGCTTACTGGATCGTAGTCTTGAGCTTGCTTATAATAAGGAGCCGTAATATCTGTGTATTTGACGGATTCCTTATAAGATTGGATTAAAGGCTTCTTTTCTTTCTCATTAAAAATCCTTGCATTGCCAATATAGCGTTGTTGTAGCGGAGTAGTTCCTCTCTCGATAAAGCTTTTGCCCTTTATTCCGTTTGGAATCAGATAACTTATTTTTCTTAATGCAGTATGGAGGGGCTCAGGAAGAATATTAAAAACCTGCAAAGCTGAGGGTTCCCTATAGATATTGTATCCGCCAAATAATTCGTCTGCCCCTTCCCCTGAAAGCACAACGGTCACATGTTTTCTTGCTTCACGTGCCACGAAATAAAGAGGAATGGCTGCCGGATCCGCTAAAGGATCGTCCAAATGCCAAACAATCTTTGGTAATTCCTCTACAAATTCATCAGCTTTAACTGTATATGAAATGTTTTCAATCCCCAGTTTGTCCGCTGTTTCTTTTGCGACGTCTAATTCACTGTATCCTTCTGCTTCAAATCCTACAGAAAAGGTCTTGAGGTTAGGGTGAACCTCTTTAGCAATGGAAGTAATTAAAGTAGAGTCAATTCCACCTGACAGAAAGGCTCCGACAGGAACATCGCTTCTCATGTGAAGGTTGACCGACTCTCGTAAGGCATTCCGTATCTCGTCAACATATGCTTCTTCCGCTTTACTAGTTAAAGAGAACCTTGGCTGCCAATAAGGTTTGATTCTTAAACTTTGATTTAGTTTCTTTATGAAATAATGACCGGGGGGCAGTTTTTTGATATTCCGATCCATGGTTTCTGGTTCAGGAACATACTGATAGCTTAAATAATGCTGTAATGCTTGTTTATTCAACGAAATTCCCTCTCGGGCTACTAACAGGCTTTTCTTTTCGGAAGCGAAAAGAGTCTGATCTTTCTGTTGTAAATAGTAAAGCGGCTTGATTCCGAAATAATCGCGGGCGCCAAACAGCGTTTGCTCTTTTTTATCCCAAATGATGAAGGAAAACATTCCTCTTAGCCGTGTTAATGCTCTTTCTTTTTCTTCGACATATAATGCGAGTAATATCTCAGTGTCTGAATGGCTCTTAAAGGAGTGTCCTTTCGAAATAAGAAATTCTCTCAGCTCTACATAATTGTAGATTTCTCCATTAAACACCATCCAATAATTTTCATCATCATACGAAAGAGGTTGATGTCCATGCTCGATATCGATGATGCTTAAACGACGAAAAGCAAGAGAAACATGTTCATCCTGATAATAGCCATCGCTATCAGGTCCTCGATGAAAAATAACGGAATTCATTTCTTTTATATCTAAACTGTTTGCCGGTTTTTTTGAAGGATTTTTTATATAACCAACATAACCACACATTTTTCCCACCTACTTCTTCATTTTTGCAAAGACGGAAATGCAACGATACAAGCTTAGATTGAAAGATATCAGCTAAATTTGTAAAATGTATGGAGTTAATAAAAGTGTAAATATTGAAACTTATCTGTAAAAAGTTTGTTGAAGAATGTATAAACGAGAGAACAGATCACCAGGGAAAGGAGAGAAACAATGGGGTGCTGCAACGGAGGTAAGAAAAATAAACATACCAGTCAAAAAAGTCGAATGATGTACCTGACGATTTGGCTGTTGATTGTAGTAGGTGCTTTTTTATTAAACTATCTTTTGAATCAGTAACAGGAGTCCTTTCTTTATAGTGAGAGGGCTTATTTTTATTTATCATATTTTCCCGGCTATTTTCATTTCTTGATAAAAACTGCACATTTTCTTCATAAAATAGAAAAGACAAGTTATGGAATGGAAGGAGCAAGATATGATGAAACGTATGCTGGCTATTATTACGATGGCAACCGTCATTTTAAGTGCGTGTTCTGCTAAAGAGAAGGAGACGCCACCAAATAAAGCATTCCTTAAAGAAATTGAAGAGGGAACCATCGAGCACATTCATGGTGCGGGGTATCCGGGAAATGGTGAAGAGTTATACCTAGCCACTCACTCCGGGTTGAAAATTTACCGAAATGGAAAGTGGTATGAAACCACTAGGAATAATCATGACTATATGGGATTTCAAGCGGTTCAAGATGGATTCTATGCAAGTGGTCATCCTGAAGAAGGAAGTGGTTTGAAAAATCCTTTAGGGCTCGTTCAAAGTTCTGATGGGGGTAAATCGCTCAAAAAGCTTGGGTTTTACAGAGAAAGTGACTTTCACTATGTTGCAGCCGGTTATAAGAGTGATGCTATATATGTGGTGAATGAACATCCCAACTCTGAAATGGAACAAGGACTCTATTACTCTTTAGACAAAGGTGAAACGTGGAAACAATCGCAGCTTCGTAACATGCGGGCATCCTCCGCCAATCAGATAACGGCTCATCCAACAAGTCCGGAGACATTGGGGATCGCAACGCCTGAAGGAATTTATCTATCCAAGGATTATGGAAATACGTTTCATCTCATTTCTGACAAAGAAAATGTGACTTCTTTGTCTATTCAAAAGGACTATATGCTTTACACCATCGCTGATGGACAAAAGATGAGGTTGAAAAGACAAGAACTGAATAATAAAGAGACGCAGGATATAAACATTCCGGATATAAGCGAGGATAACTTTATCGTGTATGTTAGTGTGAATCCACACAATGAAAAAGAGATAACAATGGTTACGATTCATAATGATATCTTTTTAACACGGGATGGAGGACAAAGCTGGGGTTCTATTGTAGAAAAAGGTAAGACCGTGAAGAAATAGATAGAAAAGAGTAACGGTAAATAGAGAGGGAGATGTTATTGTACGAATTGTTGGTGCCAATCAGTTATTTATTGGGACAACCTTTCCGAAATCTGGCTTATGAAACGGAGAATATTCCTTTTTTAGCAGCCTTTTTTCTAGGCGTTGTAGGGGGGATGGCACCTTGTCAATTCACAGGTAACCTTGGTGCGCTAACCATCTATACGAATGAGACGCTAAAGGGGCGAAACGTATGGAAGGACGTCAGCTTCTACTTGGCAGGCAAAATCATTGCTTTTTCCTTTTTAGGTTTTTTAGTGTGGCTGCTTGGACAGGAGTTTCAACGGTTCCTTACATTGTACTTTCCGTACATACGTAAATTAATCGGTCCCATGTATGTATTGATTGGTTTATATTTATGGGGAGTCATTAAGATGCGTCGAACTATGACCATTGTGCGAATTCCGGATAAATGGAAAGACGAGCCTTTCATAGGTTCTTTCTTTCTGGGATTAAGTACATCTTTGGCATTCTGTCCCACCATGTTTGTCCTGTTTTTCATTTCATTAATGCCCATTGTTTTAAGCAGTTCTTATGGAGTTGTGTTGCCGACCGTCTTTGCGTTTGGAACGTCGATGCCTGTTCTTATTGGTGTTTTTCTCTTATTTTATTTAGGATTAGCGGGGAAAATCTATAAAAAGGGTCGGCAAATGGGATTATTGGTGCAGCGATTAGCAGGAGGCATTACCTTTCTTATTGGACTGTTTGATACTTTCACGTATTGGTTCTAAAGGCATATATCGGTAGAGACTAAAAATAAGTTTGTACACATATAGATGTACAAACTTATTTTTTAGGAGTGAATACATTGACCATTTCCCTTCTTGTGATGACCGTGGTAGTGGCAGGTTTTTTTGCTTTTACCGTTATCTCCAATTATGTATGTAGAGGACAATTAAACAAGATGGCTGGAATGACCATCGCCATGAGCGTAGCCATGCTATTCGGTCTCTTGTCTGGAATAGCGTTAGGAGTGTATTTTCAAGAAAACCTGTTCCTTTCCACTATTTTAAGTATGGGGATCGCATTGTTTGCTGGATATCTCGTAGCTTTTCCTTTTGGAACATTAGCCGTTTTAGAAGGGGTTATGGCAGCAGTAATGGGCGGGATGATGGGAGCAATGTTAGGTGTAATGGTGACAGGATTCCAGGTCGATATCTTAATTAAAATCATCTTTACCTTTTATATTGTCATGAATACGATCATCTTAATGTATATATGGAAGCACAAAATTGAAGGAATCCCACTCTTTAAAAACCCAATGCTTTCGTTTGTCACCTTGTTCTCATTCTTTTATTTTTTTCATCAGCTCGGTCCTGTCATGCAAGTGAATGATCAACAGGGTTCTCTCCACCATTCAGATGAAAACTCTACTCAAAGCTCTAAAACGCTGACTATTACGGCGGAAGAATACCGCTATACTCCTGAAAAAATCGTGGTAAAAAAAGGAGAGTCGGTCAATATACAATTAATGAACAAGGGACAAGTAGAGCATGACATAGAGTTTCTAAATCAAGAAGGAGTCAAGGTGGAAAATGCACAGATGCACCACCATTCTATGCAGGGGACTATCCATTTACATGCCATGCCGGGAAGCGAGAATGCCATTTCATTGATATTTGAGGAAAGTGGTGAATATCGTTTTATTTGCACTTTACCGAAGCATCAGGAGTTGGGGATGGAAGGGAAAATCTTTGTTACATCTTAATGTGCGAACTGGAGGAACAAACCACTACATCGGTTTGTTCTTTTTGATGCGCCTTTGTTCAATCATTGTGTCCATTTCTTTTCTTGTTCAACTTCTATGGGCAAACGTAGTTATTCCATTATCTTTGGTGCTACATCAGTGGCATGGCGGATTTTAGTGGAACGGTTACACAATTTATAGAGGACTTTTGGGAAATTAAACAGCTATTATCTCTGTATAATGGAGAGTAATTATTTCTAATGTAGGAAAAATGAGTGAATTTTCCATAGAAAAATACAAAGAAATAGATGCAAAAATACAACAATTAAACCAGTTTAAATCGTTATTAGAATTAGTAATGTAGATTTTCTTATAAAAGTTGATTCTGAAGGTAGTGGAGTAAAGAGAATCAACATTAAGTTTTAAGGAAATCCGTTTTTACAAAAATTTGAAATCTCCATATTTTCTCCACACTTTTGTAACGTACTCTTAAATAAAAATGTTGTCGAAAGGTGATAAAATTAACCATAGCGATAAGGAAATAATCACTGGAGGTTTCAATTTTATGAAAAAATTAGTCGCAACCTTTGCAATGGCAGGCGCCTTATTAAGCAGCCCCATTGTAAGTAACGCAGCACTCGGAAATCAAACGTTGAAGCCGGGAATGAATCATGGCGATGTAAAAGAATTGCAGGAAGTATTAAAGAAAAAAGGTTACTTCACTTCTCATACCACCACTACTTACTTTGGTTCTTACACCAAACAAGCGGTGATGAATTTTCAGAAAAAGAACGGACTAACAGCAGACGGGATTGCAGGTCCAGGCACATTTAAGGCGTTAGGAATCATGACTCAAAGTACCCAAGTGAAAGGGATTAGTGCTTACGACCCGACAGGACTCGTTAAAGCAGCCCAGAAATATCAGGGAGTAAAATATGTGTGGGGCGGCTCGACTCCAAGTGGGTTCGACTGTAGTGGCTTTTTAAATTATGTATTCAAGGAAAGTGCGGATGTTCAATTGCCTAGGACGGTATCGGGTATCTACAAAAAAGGCGAGAAAGTAGCAAAACCAGCTGTAGGAGATCTTGTCTTTTTCGAAACGTATCAACCAGGAGCTTCACATGCTGGTATTTACATAGGTGAGGGGAAATTCATCCATAGCTCTTCTTCTCAAGGCGTAGCTATCAGTTCGATGAATAATAGCTATTGGTCTAAGCGTTACATAGGGGCAAAAAACATGCTATAAAAGGAAAGGAGTGACCAACTCCTTTCCTTTTTTTCCTCTCTAATCTTTTTCCTGCATGGAAAAAGATTGGCTGACTCTATTAGTGAACTAAGCTCTGTTAAAGAATGTGATTGATTTTTATCTCCAACGGGCAGTCCAATTAAATAACACAAAAATTGAAGGTTAGTCGACAAAAAAGTGGGGAAATTAATCAAAAATGCCGGATATTGCCCTGTGATGTTTCGGTTGTTTTTGTCACTCGCGATTGTCCTGCATAATTTCTGCATATTTTTGTTATACCATTAAGAGGAAATGAAGTTTATAGGAGGAGAAGGTTATGAAAATGAAACGTATGGCTCTATTTCTGCTTACGATGATTACGGCTTTATTTTTGGGAGCGTGTTCCAATGATAGCCAGGAGAGCGAACAGGCAAATATGAATGGAGAAGCAAAAACAGAACAAGGAAACAATGAAAGCAACGAGAACCATGAAAACATGGACGACGAAGAGATGAGCCATGAAGGCATGGATCATTCCGGTTCAGGTGAAGTTCCTGAAGGTTTAAAAGAAGCCGAGAATCCTACATACAAAGTTGGAGATAAAACGATTTTGAAAGCAGACCACATGGAAGGCATGAATGGGGCTGAGGCAACGATTGTGGGTGCTTATGATACAACAGCATATGTGATCTCGTATAATCCAACAATGGGTGGAGAAAGAGTGACCAATCATAAATGGGTCATTCACGAAGAGATTAAAGATGCTGGTGACAAAACTTATGAATCAGGGGAGGAAGTTATCGTACAGGCAGACCATATGAAGGGAATGGAGGGGGCAACTGCTGAAATTGAATCAGCCGAGCCAACGACTGTTTATATGGTTGACTACACTCCAACAACCGGTGGGGAAAAAGTGACTAATCATAAATGGGTAACAGAAAGTGAACTTTCCCCTAAATAATACTCGAACAATCATTACTAATAAAATAAACTTGATTTTTCAATTATCTTAAAAAAATGGTGCTTAGACAAAAAGAAACATGAACTGGTAACATGAGTTCATGTTTCTTTTTGTCTTCAGTAGCTAATAGAAGTTGTCAACTTATTGGACAACTTCTATGGATTTCAATGCTAGTTTGTCTCTCCATAGGGATGTCATTAACAGCTTTTTATCAAAAGTTAAATAAAGAATTTTCTGAAAAAGAAGGAAAAAGTCTCCTTTTGTCGAAATAAGACAAAAGGAGGTGTTAAGATGCAGAGAAACCCTGCATATTGGAATGTCGAGCGCCGCTACATTGAATATGGAAGCAATAAATATATGGTTGATATTATTTATAAAAATGGGTTTCGGATTGTCATTGAAGATATGTCGACAAGAACAAGACAGGAAGGGTTTCATCGTACAAATGAAAATGAAGCGGTAATGAATACGTTAAGAAAATTTGCTAACATATAATTTTTTCGTGCCGGAATGCTGCCAAGGGATGTTGACTGTAATGATAAGGATTTGTGAATTTGTCGAAAAACGGCAAAAGCATGAGGCGTACACATAGACTGCTAACCACAAAACCGCCCTTTGGAAGGCGGTTTTGTTCAAGGAGAGATGATGCGATGACTAGCGAATAGATGCGGGAAAGTATGAGTAATCGAGTTTTCGAGTTTGAATTTCTTTTAATAAGATTTGAAGAAATTCTTCGTTCAAGTCTAGTTGCAATGCTCTATAGTATGATTCAATTAATGTTTTGTCTGTTAAGTGCTGCATATACAGGCTCTCCTTTGAAACTTCTTTAAAAGTCTATACCCGTCTCCCACTGTCGTAAAACATAAAAGTAATGCTTACCAAATGGCTCGTTATCTATTAAACTAAAAGCATCACAATGGTAAGGATGGTCACATGCGAGAACGATTAATGCAGCTGGTGGAACAACAATTATTGCCGCATGTACGTCTGCATACCCCCATGATGCATAATCCAGTTGTTGTTGAAAATGTCCCGGATGGGTGGATATGTATTGGGAGAGGGAACTATGCGGCTGTATTTATACATGAGGATTATGAAGAATGGGTCGTGAAAGTGTACGCTCATGACTATGAAAGTGTAGAGAAGGAAGTAGACGTGTATCGAAAGCTTGGTCGTCATCCCGCCTATTCAGAGCTGTTGGCGAGCGGTTCGACGTATTTGATTTTAAAACGACTTCGAGGCATGACGTTATATGAAGCAGTTCATAAAGGAGAGCCCATTCATGAAAGCGTCATGAAAGATATTCATAGAGCACTTGATTACGCCCGAAAACGAGGGCTGAATCCGATGGACGTACATGGAAAAAACATTATGATGGAGAAGGGGAGAGGCTATGTTGTCGATGTTTCCGATTTTTATAAGAAAGGAAAAGACCGGAAATGGAGCGACTTAGTGAAGGCCTATCACCGTGTGTACATCCCGTTCATCTATAAATATAAAGTGCGAATTCCGTATTGGCTTCTTGATGCAACAAGACATATGTATAGACTTTACCGCAGGTTCAAGCGATAGAAGTCGAGGAGCCTGATTAGGACATGAAGAGATTTATGTCCTTTTTGGTGTGTTTATAATTATTTATTACAACAAAAATCGACAAAAACCAACGTTTTCCGTCGGTGATGGTTTGCGTTCCTTTTTATCTGTCCATAATAAGAAACATGTATGATTTTATTTCATAAGGTGGTTTCATATGAGAAAGCGGCAGAAAACAGCGAGTGCCCGTGTAGAGAAGGAGGAAACGTTTCGTGAGCTGTTGGCACAGCTGAAACAATCAAGCGATTTTATTACATTTGATATGTGGGCTGGCAAGAAAAAATTTTCTGTTGGCTACTATACATCGTTAATTGATACTGAAATTTTACATCGAGATGTGTTTCCATACATTCATCGAGCCAATGTCAAAACGATTTCGGAGCTTCCATCTGTTTTGCCTCTAGAGGAGGTTATGATAACGAATGATCCGGTGTCGATACAAGATCAGCTATTGACAGGTTCGGTTGTCATTTTCAACGAACCAGATGAAGAGAAAACGCTTCTTTTAAAAGCGGGTGTTGAAAGAACGAGGCAAGTTTCGCCTCCGGAAGTGGAGTTCAGTGTTGTCGGACCGAAAGAATCTTTTGTGGAATCAATTGATATTAATATTAATCTCATTCGCCGAAGACTTCCGCTTCCAGAATTAATGGTGGACGATGTGACAGTAGGAAAGCTTTCTAAAACGAAAGTATCGATTCTCTATATCGAAGGCATTACAAACATGGAAAACGTCAATACGTTAACCCAAAGGCTGAAAGATTTGGAGATTGACCAAGTGAATGACAGTTCTACGATTACCCAGTTAGTTCAAGATAACCATAATTCTCCCTTTCCTCAACTTATCGATACGGAAAGGCCGGACCGCATTGCGGCGGCATTAGTGGAAGGGAAGGTGGCGGTGCTTGTTGACGGAGCCCCGCACGGTTTGATTGGTCCTACGAATCTTGTTGAATTTTTCTCGGCATTTGAAGACTATTTTTTAAATTGGCTTGTGGCGTCCTTTTTCCGGATTATCCGTTTTTTTGCCGTTTTGTTTTCCATATTAATTACGCCGATTTATGTGGCGGTTCTCACTTATCATTATGAATTGATTCCGAAAGATTTGGTAAGTGCTCTTGTTACGTCACGAAGTGCGATTCCGCTTCCGCCTATTTTGGAGGCGCTTGTGCTGGAGTTGGCGATTGAGTTGCTGCGGGAAGCAGGGGCGAGGCTGCCAACGAAGGTCGGACAAACAATCGGGATTGTAGGAGGAATTGTAATTGGAACGGCATCGGTCGAAGCGGGACTGACAAGTAATGTTTTGCTTATCATCGTCGCTCTTGCCGCTTTAGCCTCCTTTACGACACCTGTTTATCAAATGGGCAATACGATTCGTTTAATCCGCTTTCCGTTTTTGCTGTTGGCGCATTATATTGGATTATTAGGGGTAGCCATCTGTTTTAGCTTCCTGCTCATTCATTTATTACGTTTAACATCATTAGGCCGGCCATTTTTAGAACCTTTATATCCTCCGCGTTTAACCGATTTGAAGGATGCCATCATTAGAATGCCGATTTCCTTTCAGTCAAAGCGTCCCATTCAGCTTCAGACAGAGGATACGATGCGGTTTGATGCACAAAAAGCGAAAGAAACGCATGATAATAAGAAATAAGCATCGAGGATGGATAGAAGAAAGGAGTTCGTGAAGTGGAAAATAAAAATGTCCAAATTTCTCCGTTTCTCGTGTTCTTTTTAATTCATTCAATCCAAATTGGCGTGGGGGTGCTCGGGTATCAGCGTATTATCGCCAAAACAGCGGGAAACGATGGATGGATTGCCGCTTTAGCAGCGGGGATAGCGGTTAGTCTCATTATTTTGTTGATGTATCACCTTCTAGATAGTACAGGAAAAGATTTAATGGGCATTCATCAAGACCTCTTCGGCAAATGGGCGGGCGGGATGATGAGCTTCGTTTGGATTACGTATTGGACGGTGATGGGAGCCGTTGTCTTACGAAACTACATTGAAATCGTTCAAGTATGGATGTTTCCAAAAATTAATGTTTATGTTTTTAGTCTCATTTTTCTGTTTCTCGTCTATTACGGCGTATCGGCTGGTTTTCGAGTGGTGGCGGGCATTTGCTTCCTTGGTGTTGTCATCCCGTTTTATTTGGTTTTGACCTTTTTCTTTCCGCTTGAGCATACAGAATTTCGGAATTTGCTGCCCATTTGGAATCACTCTGTTAAAGAAATCGGAGTTGCCTCTAGAGATATGATGTTTAGTTATTTAGGCTTTTCAACTTTACTCATGTATTATCCGTTTATTAAACATCCGCGAACGTCGAAAAAATGGGCGCAAGCGGGTCATTGGATTACCGTGCTGCTTTATACACTATTAATGATCATTACAACGGCTTATTACAGTGAGCATCAGCTAAGCAGGCAAGTGTGGGCAACGTTAGGTATGTGGAAAATTGTTGAAATGCCGTTTGTGGAACGATTCGAATATATTGGCATTACATCCTGGATTCTGGTCATTCTTCCGAACATTTGCTTATTCATTTGGGCAGCTGCCAAAGGAGTGACAAGCTTAGTGGCTGTGAAACAAAATAAGGTGCTCATCGTTCTTCTCGCTGTTGCCTACGCAATTTGTGTCATCATTGAAGGAAGAGATCAAGTCAATTTTGTAACCGATGGGATGGGGAAAATTGGTTTAATGTTGAACTTCTTTTATATCCCGTTTCTTTACGCTGTATGGAGTATAGTAACTTTGATAAGGAAGAAACGTCATGAAAATCGTTAAGTACGTTGGGGTGCTGCTCAGTTTGTTGCTGACAGGATGTATGAATGCTGAAAAAAGAATATTGGACGATGTGCAAATTTCGACAGCTATGGGCTATGATACAATAGGCGAGAATGCTGTTGAAGCGACGGTGGTTTTCCCGAACTACCAGCCTGATAAAACAGTTAAAAATGAAACCTTTCAGGCTGTGTCAGAGCTTAGTAAAGAAGTGAGGGAGAAAATCGACCGCCAATCTAACAAACCTTTTGTGAGCGGAAAGCTGGAAATAACGCTCTACAGCAAAGAGCTGGCTAAACGTGGACTTGTCGACATTTTAGATACATTACAGCGCGACCCTGCCATCGGTTCTAACCTTCATTTAGCGTTAGTAGAGGGAAGCACGAAACAATTGCTTACAAAACAATATGGAAACTTAGATAATGGTATTTATTTATCTAATTTGATTGAGCAAAACATTCAACAAGGATTGCTGCCAGAAACGAATTTGCATGAGTTTTTCCATGCTTATTATTCAGAAGGGGCAGACCCTATTTTACCGCTGTTAGAAGAAAAAGAAGGAAAGGTGAATATAAAAGGTATTGCGTTGTTTGATCAGGATCAATATGTTGATTATTTAGGAGAAAACGAATCGTTCGTGTTTAAGACTATGTTGGAAAAATATTCAAGTGAGGCATCTTTTAATGTGAGTCTTAATCAAAATCAGAAAGAGTATGCGTCCGTGTACAATATTTCCACTAAACGAAAGTACGACATTTCCAAGGCATCCACCCGTCCGGATATTCTAATTCATGTCGAAATTGACGCCATTTTACGAGAATTTTCTGGTGATCGGGTTAATAAACAAGTCATTACAACGATTGAAAATACGATGAAAGAAAAGATAGAAAAAACAGCGAATGACATTATTCAAAAATTCCAGCAGCACGAAATTGACCCACTCGGTATCGGAGAACAGATTCGAACGCGCACGAGAAAATGGGATAAAGAGAAGTGGGAAGAAATGTACCCAGATCTTCCTATCAAGGTGGACATAAAAATGAACGTAACGGAATCTGGTGTGATTGAATAGCGGCATTTTCGAATGAATGGCTTTACGAAGTGGAGGAAAGAGCTTATAATTTAATGAGAGTGAAAATCATTATCGGTATAGAAGGTGTCTACATGTCGATACATATAAATATGGAGCTATGTTTATTGATGCGGAACCTTTGGTTAAAGGATGAACTCACCTTTCTTCATTCGAATCGTGTAACCGAAATTGCCGTCTCGTTTGCCAAGTTTCTTCGTCTCCCTCCAGAACAAATCAAGTTCATTGAACTCGGAGGGCTTTTGCATGATATCGGAAAAATTCAAATTTCAGATGACATTTTAAATAAAACGAGTAAGCTTTCAGAGGCAGAGTACGAGGAGATTAAAAAGCATCCTTTGTACGGAGCAGATGTATTAGCAGACTATGCGCTCGGAGAAGTCGTCAAAGAGATGGCGCTGTTTCATCATGAAAGATGGGACGGAGCGGGGTATCCGCTTGGCTTGAAGGGAGAAGACATCCCATTCAACGGCCGTTTGCTCGCACTCGCGGACACATTAGAAGCGGTGACTGGAATTCGCCCTTACCGTTCTTCGCTTACGTGGGAAGAGGGCTATGAGGAAATCCAAAAAGCAGCTGGAACCCAGTTTGATCCCCAGTTGGCAGCGGCGTTTTTGCAATGGATGCGGACACATGAGCTCCCGATTGAAACGAATGCGGGTCTTCTTTACGAACGGATTGCGGCTATTTAATTGAAAAAGTAAGGGTTCTTTGTATGGAAGGGAGAATCGTAAAAATGGAATCATCGTATGATATGGTCTATATAGCACCGTCAGCAGAAGAGTATGCTGAACTGCGGCTAGAGGCGGGACTGAGTCCGAAAAGTTTCGAGGCTGCTGAAAAAGGGTTGAAAAACTCGCTTTTTGCGGTGACGCTTCGAGAGGGTGGTAGACTGATTGGAATGGGAAGAATTATCGGGGACGGCGGCTGTTTTTATCAAATTGTGGATATTGCCGTCAACCCAGCTTATCAAGGGAAAGGACTGGGGAAAATAATCATGTCCGAATTGACCGCTTATTTAGAGAAGCATACCCTTGAGGGAGCCTATGTCAGTCTGCTCGCGGACGTTCCGGCAGATAAGTTATACAAACAGTTCGGCTTCGACTATACGGAACCACGGTCTGTTGGGATGTATCGAAAGTATTAAGAGAAACGGTCTAAAAGAATATGTGGAAGGGGGGTGAACAGACAATGGTTTGTTTCCCCCCCCTCTTTTTACTATTTTAGCTCTTTTCCCATGCCTTTTAAAACGTGTAATCCAAATTGAACAGCACGGTTAATATCAGGGTCTTTTAATGCTTTGACGAGGTCAAGCATCTTGAGCTTTTTTTCATGCTGAGCATGTGTATTCGCTTCATTCAAGCCAGCGATGATACTGTGAACGAGTTTTTTCGATGTGTCTGGCTCGATGGAGGCTAAAGCTTCGGCGGTGCTTGTTACATGGTTAATCAATTGTGTGACAGGTTCGCGAGACAGTTGACCGACAGCGACCTCGGTCATCTTCTCCCTTGCTTTCAACGCTGAGCTTGCCGCTTCCAGCATTCCGCTTTCATGAAGCTCGCGAACGATGGAGAGTGTTTCGTTTAAAGCAGCATCATTGTCGGTGAGGAGAGACGTTAGTTCGTCTAATTTGCGTTGTTTCTCTTCCTCTTCTGTCCGTTCATGCTTTTGAATGGCAGAAATCGGTTTTGCCATGTTTTCAACTCCTTTTACAGTTAATCGGTCAAATGGACGTATCCAGGGCGGTTCCATTTTCGTTCGACTTCAACGCCGTTTTGCGGGTACCGCTGTTTGTTCCGCGGATTTGTGACAGGAAGTGGAACGGCACAGTTCTCTGTTTCTAGCACTTGCATGTACACTTTTGTTTGCTTATAAGCAGGTGTATGTGTTCGGTCATCCATCGCCGGACCTGTCAAAAAATTGATCGAAGACTCTTTATCGGTCGAATTCATCGGGAGGAACAACTCATTCGCTTTCACGCGATCTGTAATGAGCACAGGCAATTTGACAGCCCCGAAAGGAGAGACGAGGCGGACAAGCGACCCATCTTTTACACCGCGTGCTTTAGCGAGCTCTGGTGATACCTCAACGAAAATGTTCGGTACTTTCGTTTGTAGACCTTTTGATTTATTGGTCATGTTTCCTTCGTGAAAATGTTCAAGCATTCGACCATTATTCATGTGCAGGTCATATTGTTCCGGAAATTCAACTGGGCGTACCCAATGTGATAAAGCAAAACGAGCTTTTTTATCAGGAAAATTAAAACCATCTGCATAAAGAAGCGGGGTGCTCACGCCGTCCAAACTGCCCCAAAAGAAGCTGTTCCAATTGCTGAGTTCATCATAACTCGCTTCTTTAAATAAAGGGGAGAGGCTTGTCATTTCGGCAAAAATGTCGCTTGGATGTTGATACTCCCAGCCGGCTCCTAAACGGTTGGCGATTTCTTTCGTAATCCACCAATCGGGCTTGGAATCGCCGAGCGGTGGCAATGCTTCATATAAGCGTTGAACGCGGCGCTCTGTATTCGTAAAGGTTCCTTCTTTTTCAAGCGATGGTGCGGCAGGTAAAATGACATCGGCATATTGAGCAGTTCGCGAAAAAAAGATGTCTTGAACAACGAAAAAATCGAGAGCGGATAATACGTCATGTACATGGTTGGCGTTTGCGTCAACAAGTGCCATATCTTCGCCGACGAGATACATCGCCTTCATCGTGCCGTCTTCAATTGCTTGAAGCATTTCAATATGATCAAGCCCTGGTTGAGCATCGATAGGTACGCCGTACGCTTGCTCGAATTTGGCACGCGCGCTGTCATCGCTCACATGCTGATAGCCTGGAAGCCAGCCTGGCAGTGTGCCCATATCGCAAGCGCCTTGTACGTTATTATGGCCGCGGAGGGGGTAGGCACCTGCTCCTGGACGTCGGTAGTTTCCAGTCGCCAGCAGCAAGTTCGAAATCGCCGCCGACGTATCAGAGCCACCTGTATTTTGCGTTACCCCCATGCCCCAAAGAATGCACGTGCCGTCCGCATCACGAATCATTTCCGCTGTACGGATAAGCGTCTCTTTTGAAATGCCGGTCGTTTCTTCCGCATATTGAAGGGTGTATGTTTCAAGAACGTCTTTAAATTCGTCAAAGAAATGGACATTTTCATCAATGAACGCTTGATTGTGCCATCCTTTGTCAATCATATATTTCGTCACGGCCATGAGCCATACTTGGTCGGTTCCTTGTTTTGGGCTCATGAAAATGTCGGCGCGTTCCGCCATTTCATGTTTGCGGACATCTGCGACAATGAGTTTTTGGCCGTGAAGCTTATGCGCGCGCTTCACCCGTGTCGCCAAGACGGGGTGACCTTCCGTTGGATTTGCTCCAATAATTATAACAAGGCCAGCGCTGGCGATATCTTGAATCGTTCCGGCATCGCCGCCCATGCCGACCGTTCGGAACAAGCCGTCTGTTGCCGGTGATTGGCAGTAGCGCGAGCAATTATCAACGTTATTCGTTTTAAATACTTGCCGTGCCAGTTTTTGAATTACATAGTTTTCTTCATTCGTAATTTTAGAGGAAGAGATGAATCCGACGGCATGTTTTCCGTATTGTTTATGAATAGAGCCTAGCTTTTCTGCGACCAAATGGAGTGCCTCTTCCCATGATGTTTCAACAAAAGCATCCCCTTTACGGACTAACGGTTTTGTTAGTCGCTCTTCACTGTTGACGAAATCCCAGCCAAATTTTCCTTTAATGCAAGTGGAAATGGCATTGACAGGGGCTTTCGACGTTGGCTGTACTTTTAAAATGTGCCTGCCTTTTGTCCATACTTCAAACGAACAACCAACCCCGCAAAAGGTACAAACGGTTTTCGTTTTTTTCGTCCTCGTTTCCCTCATAGCCGCTTCTACTTCTGAAAGGGCGAAAATGCTGCCATAGTCTGGTTCGACTTCTTTTACAAACTGAATCATAGGCTCAAGCACGTTCGGCTTTAAGCTCGTCATAAAACCGGCTTCCCCGAGCATGGACTTTTCCATTAAAGCATTGCACGGACAGACGGTTACACATTGTCCGCAACCAACACAGGAGGAGTCATTAATCGCTACTCCGTTATCCCATATTACACGCGGCCTCTCCGCCTCCCAGTCAATCGACAGCGTTTCATTGACTTGAAGGTTTTGACACACTTCCACACATTGTCCGCACGTGATACATTGGTTTGGGTCATAGCGGTAGAAAGGGTGGGAGGCGTCGATGTCGGTTGCCGCCGTTTTTGGCTTGTACGGATATTTTTGATGCTTAATCTTCAGCATGTCTGCCGTATTGTGCAATGTACAGTTTCCGTTATTGTTGTCACAGACTGTACAGTACAAAAGGTGATTTTCTAAAAGGCGGTCCATCGCTTCTGTTTGCGCTTCTTTTGCCCGTGGAGAAGCCAATTCGACTTTCATCCCGTTTCGTACGTTCGTCGAACAAGCCCGAACGAGCTTTCCATCCACTTCCACTATGCATGTGTCACACGTTTCAAGTGGATCGACCTCTGGGACATAACACACTTGTGGATGAGGGATTGTTTGTTCGTTAATCACGTCTAAAATGGTAGCGCCTTTTTTTACGGTAAGGGCTTGGCCGTTAAGATAAATAGATGTGAAGGACAATTGAGAAACCTCCTTTTGAATCCATATGTAACAAAAAAACCACCATGAGAAAAACAAACCTAACAGTAGAAAGACTTGTTGTTCTTATGGTGGAATCGTTCGTTAGCGCGTGTTGCCTATCTATTCATTCAGTATATATCTATTATTATAGCGCTTACATGAAAGTAGTACAACATGAACTCTGCTTATCCGTTATTTTCGTTGCGACTGGAAAATTCTCCTACTCTTTTTGGTTTTTTTCCTTTAACATGAAGTTATCAAGAAATGGAGATGACTGTTTTCATGTAAATATGATGTGAGGGGGATGGGAATGAAGCCGGTAAAAGTAGAGAGAGTGGTGCATCGTTTTGAAAGCGGATGCATGAGGGTAGTAGAAGATGTTGTTGTCACGGAATATCCAGTAACGATTAAACTAAATGGGGAAGAGCTGGCGACGATGATATGCACACCGGAATATATCGAAGAGATGGTCATCGGTTTTTTAGCCTCAGAAGGCATCATTCGCCATTATGAACAGATTGACGAACTGTGGATAGACGATAAAAACGGGTTTGCTCATGTAAAAACGAAAAACGATCATTCATATTACCGCCATTTTCATAGCAAGCGTTACATTACGTCATGCTGCGGGATGAGCCGGCAAGGCTTTGTATTTGTGAATGATGCGCTGACTGTTAAAACGATGGAACCGATTCATGTGACCTTATCGCCGGACGATTGTTTTCGCCTTATGAATGACATGCAGCAGGCGGCAGCGACGTTTCAGGCTACAGGAGGGGTGCACAATGCGGCATTATGTAATAAAGAGGGCATTGTGCTGAGCCGAATGGATATTGGTCGTCATAACGCGCTTGATAAAATTTATGGCCATTGTGTAAAGCATGACATTTCCATTCACGATAAAGTAATAGTATTCAGCGGCCGCCTGTCGTCGGAAATTTTATTAAAGGTAGCAAAAATCGGCTGTGAAATGGTGTTATCCAAATCAGCGCCGACTGAACTGGCTCTTGAGCTTGCCGAACAGTTAGGCATGACGACCGTTGGATTTATTCGTGGAGACTCATTGAATGTGTATACACGACCGGAGCGGATTTTGGCGTTGCATGAGCATGTATAGAGAAAAACGAGACGAATTTGCTAAAAGATAAAAAAACGCAGAGTATGAAAATCTCTGCGTTTTTCTATGTAAGAGAGCGGTTTTGAACGTCTCGATTTAATAGTGATAGATGTATTTGCGATGTTTTTAGGTGCCACCCCATCCAATCCGTACTGGTTAAGTGTCCCGCAACGATCGCGAATTGATAGGATAGGGTGACAAGTATAGTATATACCATTTTTGGTTTTTTTACGCAGCTTTTTTGTGATATTTGTGCAAACCGTTCAACAGTCGCCGCCGCTTGAAGTACATGGATGTGCAAATGAAGCCGTTGCAACAGGACGTTGCGCTCTTAGGCTTCGTTCCTTCATTGTCTAGCTTCACAAGCCAGCTCCTACGGTCATTTCACTCCTTCCTTCAGAAGCAAAGAACGCTTCTTTGTCAGGAGCTCCAATGCCCTATGGAGCTAAACGGGCTTGTTCCGCTTTTCTTATTGTCTAACTCCGCCTCCTAGCTCACTGTGGAAAAGATGCTTGCCCTCATAAGGCAAAAAGCGCCTTATGGGCCAATCCCTATTTCCTTCGCGAGCTAACCAGTCGCCTCCGCTTTTCCTATTGTCTAGCTCCGGCTCCTAGCTTGCTGTGGAAAAGATGCTTGCCCTCATAAGGCAAAAAGCGCCTTATGGGTCAATCCCTATTTCCTTCGCGAGCTAACCAGTCGCCTCCGCTTTTCCTATTGTCTAGCTCCGGCTCCTAGCTTGCTGTGGAAAAGATGCTTGCCCTCATAAGGCAAAAAGCGCCTTATGGGTCAATCCCTATTTCCTTCGCGAGCTAACCAGTCGCCTCCGCTTTTCCTATTTATGCAAGCATTCGCTTTTTTTCGTGGTTTCCGCGGATGAGCTTTAAATCTTGGCCGTCGATGATGAGGTTGATTAACACGCCGTTAAACACATCCTGATTGCTTTTTTTATAGTTGGACTGTAAATATTGAACGCGGTACCATTTGTTATCGTATTGAAAATACATGTAGCGCCCCCATGTATAATCAAGCCAAAATTTAACAACTTGTCCGTTTAGTCGTTTTTGTACGTATCCCCAAGTTCTCCCTTGATGGGAACCTCCCATTTTTGGTTCGGATGTATTGAGTACTTTATAATACAGTCGGTTTTGCAAATCATACAGCATCATCCAGTGTTCCCTCCTAAACAATTGCTTGTTACTACTATATATAGACTGGTTAGGTAGGGATTATGATAGTATGATTCGATATATTTAAATTCATAATTATTAATCAGGTTGTAAATAATTAGTATATGTTGTCGTTAGTGAGGGAGGACTGTAAATGTTTAGAAAATGGTTTAATAAAACTCCTAATTTACACCTTCAAAAAAATAATCAACAAATGAATCCTATTCAGTTAACTTTTTCATTAGATGATAATCTCTCGTTTTTGCTAAAGAACCTTAAAATACCGTTAATGGAGAAGAGAAGATTTAGTATTCAACAGAATGTGGAGGCAGAAATTTTATATGTTAAAGGTCTAGTAGATGAGTTGCAAATTCAAGACAAAATTTTGACTCCTTTAATGTGTGAAGGAGAAAAGAGAAATTCAATATCATTTTCTCCTTTAGCACAATTATATGCACAAAATGAAATGAGTGTTATAAGCACAGATTTAATTTATGACCTTTTGTTAAGTGGCAATACACTGTTACTAATCAATGGTATAAATAAATTACTTTCATTTGATACATCAGTAGCTCTTAAACGATCAATTGAAGAACCACATACCGAATCTATGTTGAAAAATAATCATCAAGGTTTTATTGAAGTTCGAAATGATAACATTTCCATGATTCGGCAATTTGTCGATGGTCCTAGTTTGAAAATTAGCGACTCAACAGTCGGACATAGAAAAAAATGTACTGTGACGATGCTTTATGTAGAGGATCTTGTTCAGCCAGAAGTAATTAAAGAATTAGAACATCGCCTGCAAAAAGTCAACGTAGATACACTGTTAACCCTTGGCGGGCTTGAGGAACTTATTGAGGATAATCCCTATTCACTTTTTTCTCAATTTTTAACAACTGAACGACCTGATACAGTTGGCCTGCATTTATTAAAAGGGAGAGTTGCTATATTGATCGATCATTCTTCAGCTGCTTTAGTCGGTCCTATGAATTTGTCTTCCTTTTTTTATACAATTGATGACTACAGTCTCAGGTGGAATATTGCATCATTCATTCGGCTATTACGATATGGAGCTTTTTTTCTTTCTTTCCTCTTGCCCTCCGTTTATATTGCTGTATTGTCATTTCATTATGAAGTTATTCCTATTAATTTGTATTTGTCGGTTGCTGAATCAAGAGAAAGGGTGCCTTTACCTCCAATTTTTGAAGCGCTGATCATGGAAATTACATTAGAAACATTAAGGGAAGCGGGTCTTAGACTCCCTGCACCTATCGGACAGACAGTGGGAATTGTAGGGGGGATTGTTATTGGACAAGCGGCAGTAGAAGCTGGATTAGTAAGTAACATCATGGTAATTGTTGTTGCCTTAACTGCCATTTCTTCCTTTATTTTACCAAACCAAGATTTTGCAGCAGGAGTACGCCTTCTTCGCTTTCCTTTTATGCTGATCTCTTCATTCTTTGGAATGATTGGAGTTATGGCCGGTGTGATGATTTTATTTGGACATTTACTTTCATTAGAATCTTTAGGACAACCTTATGGGAACCCTACTTACTTAACGAAGATTAATGTCTTTAAGGACTTTATTTTTCGTTTGCCAAAAACAGCTGCTCATATAGTAAGGAAAAATAATAAAAATTAAGTAGGTGATCAGGATAAATCGCTTAGTGTTTAATCAGATTACCCTTCTTCAATATATTCTTATTATAAATGGTGTTCAAGTAGGAATAGGGATATTAACTTTGCCAAGGAACGTTGCTTCCACGGGAGGAACAGCCGGCTGGATTTCTATCCTCTTAGGATGGGGAATTTCAATTTTTAGTTCATTCGTTATCATTTCCATTATGAAGAAACATCCAACGGATACTATTTTTGAGATTTTAATTCGTTATTTTGGTAAATGGATAGGCAAGGCCATTTCTTTAATATGGGTCATTTATTTTTCAATAGGGCTTTTTATTATCCTAACTAACACGATTCAAATTTTACTTGTTTGGGTACTTCCTGAAACCATTTATATCCTGTTAGTGCTGCTTATTCTGATTCCGTGGGTGTTTATTACTCGTTATGGCATCAAAATAATTAGCAGGTATTGTCAGCTAGTTTTTTTCATTACTTTGTGGATGCCATTCATTTTATTGATTCCTTTAAAAGATGCTTCATGGCTGAACTTACTACCAATTGTTCAAGATAATTGGAGTGGTATTTTTAATGGTGTTAAATCCACTATTTTTTCTTTTTTAGGATTTGAAATTACGTTTATATTATATCCTTTTTTAAAAAATAAAGAACGTGCTTACTTAGGAGCTTTTATAGCCAATACCATCACTTGTATAGTTCTTTTACAAGTAGCACTGACCAGTTTTTTAGTGTTTAGTATAAATGATTTAAGCCAGTTGGTTTGGCCTACACTTAGCCTGCTTAAACCCATTTCTTTTCCTTTTTTAGAAAGAATGGAAATTATATTTTTATCGGTCTATATGTTTCAAATTTCAACGACAGCCATTCCTTTTTTATTCGTTTCTACATTCGGAGCTGCTAACATTTTGGGAAGGAAAGATCATCGAATTATATTATACATATTTGCTGTCTTATTGATTTTCATGGCCATATTCTTTAGCCCTTCTTATTATGAAGTGGTTTCAATTGAAAAAAAATGGACCGGTTTAGGTTTTGGGTTAATATATATTTTTCCACCGGTATTAATGGTTTTGATGTATGTAAGAAGGGGCTGGAAAAGGTGAAGATGATGAAAAAATGTTATATTTCTCTTTTGTTCCTATTTTTTCCGTTTTTAAATGGTTGTGGGGATACGTTAGTGATCGAGGATACTACTTTAACAGTGGTAGTAGGAATTGAAGAAAGTAAGGGAGAAAAGAAGTACACCTTTTATCAAACGAGCCCTGTTTTTTCAGCTGAAGCAGTGAAAAAAAATCAAATATTAGAGATTCAAGCGAATTCTTTTCGGGAAGCAAAGCAAGGTTTTGACTTAATGAGTAACGGCACTGTAGTAACTGGCAAAATTCAAGTTATCTTATTTTCAAGAAAAATGTTAGAGAAGGAAACGCCAATGCCCATCATTGATTCTTTTTATCGAGATGCTAAAGGTAGCTCAAATGCAAAAATCGCTATGTATGAAGGACCCTTAGATGAATTAATGCGATTACAAACAGAGGATAAGCCAAGGCTCGGAATATTTTTAAATAATTTATTGGAAAGCGCTTTTAAAAATGAAACAACCGCAAACACTTCTTTATTAAATTTTAAAACGTTAATAGGGGATAATACCATCACCCCATATATTGCAAAACTCCAGAAGAAAAAAGACGGATTAATAGTATCAGGAATTGCTTTGTTAGATAATGATGGAAAATATGTTGCATCTTTAGATCAGTATGATAGCGCATTATTATTGCTATTAACAAAGCAAGTGAATGAACCAGTTCCCTTTATGCTCGAAATTAATGAATCAGAAACAAAAAATATAACTTCATTGAACATTGATAAGGTGAAATATGATTTTGACGTTATCAATGATAATAATGAGCTAACGTTTAAAATAGAAATGGACATGGATATTTCTTTAGAGGAATTTTATACTAAAAATGAAAAAAGAGAAGATCCGAAAAAACTAAAGAGGCTTATTGAAAAAGAAATGAATCAGAATATAGAAAATTTAGTCAAAAAATTTCAAAAAAATGAACTTGATCCAATTGGTTTTGGCAAGTATGTAAGAGCCTTTGAATATGAAAAATGGAAAGAGATAGAAAAAGCTTGGCCGAAAGCATTCTCCCAAGCTGAAATAACTATCAAAACAAATGTAACGATTAATAATTTCGGAGTTATTAATAACTTTAAATGAGAATGTTTGATACAAATGTTTCGATTTTAGAAGATGGCTAAAAAAGGCTGTTTCCCCTTTTTCGCCATCCTCCTGTTATTCCGATTTAAGATGCAGGTAAGTTTTCCTTGCAATATGCTGAAATGAGCGCTTCTTCTTCTTCTTCAAGCCAAATATCTAAGACGTTAATGTCCCCTTTTTCGCCTTTTTCAAAAACATGGTATTGGTTAATGCGAGCATCTTCGCCTTCTACCACGTAAATGACTTTAATGCCGATTCCTTGCTCTGTATATAGTTCATCATCTTCTGGAACAGAAGCTTCCAGCATAAATTCGTAACGTTCTCCCGATAAAATGCCGAATGGATCTTCCAAAAGTTCGACTGTATGACCTGTAATGGTTAACATATGCTCATCCTTTCATTCCTTACATGCTTCGACAAGTTCTATTATAGCCGTATTTTGTGGGATGTAAAAACAGAATTTTCCATCTCGCTATAATCTAAGGTCGAATGCATGCCATTTTTTCCTTTTGGCAGGACGTTTGAGTGAAGAGGGGGAAGTTTCAGAGATAAAAGGGAAGGCGATGACATATGAATGAATAGATAGGAAGGTGGATGATAAAAGGGGGAAGTTAATGAAAGTCCTTATACTGATACATGTATTATCAGCGATTATTGGAGTCGGTCCGACGTATTTTTTACATGTGCTGTTTCGGAAGCATCAAGATATTAGTGAACTACGATATGCGGTGCTGCTTGGAAAAAAGCTGGAGATATTTCCGAAAGTAGGGGGAACGCTGGCGGTCGTTAGTGGTCTTATTCTTTATTTTGCCGGCGATTACGGATCATTTACCCAGCTATGGCTCATTGGGTCGCTTCTATTATACATATTCATCCAAGTGGTGATGATTGGAATCGTCAATCCGCAAATCGCCAAGCTCACCACATGGTTGTTTAATCCGGAAAATGTGATGGTAACAGCCTTACCGCACGAGCAAGAAGAGAACTATACGAAAATAAACCGACTGTTATATGCGGCGACAGGGATGGGAACGGTTTTATTTATCTTCATGATTTTGAAACCGTAAAAAGCACCGCTATGAATAGTGGAAGGCGCAAAGTGACTAAATAATAAAAGCAAAAATGACGTGCTAACTGATATCAGTTTTCGCACGTCATTTTTATTTTTATATTTAAAATGTAATTAACTTTAATATAAAAATGTCTACTAGCAGCAAGACTTATTCATTTAAAAATTCATCTAATCTTTTCATTACTGCTTCTAATGCGGTAATTGACTTTAACGTGTCAAATGGTTCTATATCTAAAGAATGATTCGCATTAGAGATTTTTTGAATTTTAATGTTTGTTTTATTTTCGATTAATTGAATTTTATTAGGGACATAGTGAGTGTCAGCCTCTCCAATAGCAATTAATGTGGCATAATTGCTGGTTAATAATGCCTCAAATATTGAATCAAATGTTAATAATGGCGTAAGCAAGATCATTTTAGAATTCGTATACATATGATTCTTCATAAACCCATTGATAATAGGAATAGTACCGAGTGATTTACCTAAAAAAGCCTTTTTCTCATAGTGGTAATTTTGAAGTACCTCAGCAATGATGGGATTTACCGTGTTGCACATAATTGTTGTGATATCTTCTAGAGGTAACTGAAATATATCTGCTCCGTAAGAGTAATGAATGTGAACAACATCATGCTGATTCTGAAGCATGGTCATGGTTGAATAATGAAATAAAGGCTTCTCGTATGTGTAGCCCATCCCTGAAAGCATAAAACAAACAAACGGATTATCATTTTCGATATGTGTGTATGAAATTTCTTGTTCATTAATAACTATTGTTCGTCGATTTACCTTCATAATTGCTTCTCCTTAGAGTACATGTATTTGAATCATAATTTAGGCTAGTTTTTTCTAATTTAGTTAATGGAAGGGTGTTTATAAAAGGTTTCTAACACCTCCTGAATTATAAGAGCTGGAACATAACGGGGTGTCGTACCGGAGTTTGTGGAGATGTCAGCTAAAAAAAGCGGCATAATTGGAAGTAGCAGCCCTGGAATGATCACGAGCCATGGCCAAATTGGTCTTTCCACTTTACGCTTTGTCATTTACTAATTCCCTATATAGTTAATAGATGTGAATGCTGTTTCTTCTATTATACTTGGCTTAGGACAGAAACAGTAAAAAAATCCCTAGTTTTAAAAATTTTGTGAGGGGAACATATTTCTAGCTGCCCATCTGATACACCATCAGTTCATTTTGAATAATCGCCCAAATGCTTAGAGCTAGGACATCATCCATGACCGTTCTTCGTCATGAATGCTGTCCTAGAATCGATACAGAAAAAGTTATTATTATCCCGATATATAAAAATATTTCCAAATTTGTTACGAAAATGTGAAAAAAATTTGTCGGTTTTTCGAAAAAAGTTCAAAATGTGACAAAAATCACAGAGAAGGTGTTTCGTTTTTTTCAGCTTTTGATAGTATATGATACATAAACACTTAATCTTACAAAGTAATAGCTTACTTAATGAACAGTTATTCAGAAAGGAAGGTGAACAAAGGTGACGAAAAAGTTTAAACCACTTTTGAGTTTAATGGCAGGCCTTGTTTTTTTGGTTCTACTAAGCGGGTGCAGTGAACTTGCGATTTTAGATCCGAAAGGACCTGTGGCTGAAGCGCAGCGTGATTTAATCATGTATTCTATTTATTTCATGATTTTCATCATGGTTGTCGTATATGTCTTATTTACCTTTGTTATTGTAAAATATCGCGACCGCAAGGATTTTAACGAGAAGGACTATGACCCAAGTTTCCATCATAGTACAAAACTGGAGATCCTTTGGACCGTTATTCCTTTAGTCATCGTTATCGCCTTGTCCATTCCGACGGTTAAGGTGCTTTACGCATTGGAAGAGCCGCCGAAAGAGACGGCGCATAAAGAGCCTGTTGTCATTCATGCGACTTCAGCTGACTGGAAATGGATTTTTAGCTATCCGGAAGAAAACATTGAAACAGTAAACTACGTAAAAGTTCCGGAAGATCGTCCAATTTTATTTAAAATTACATCAGCGGACTCCATGAGCTCTTTCTGGGTACCGCAAATTGGTGGTCAAGAGTACGGAATGCCTGGTATGGTGAATGAGTTATACCTTCAGGCAGATGAGCCAGGTGAATATGAAGGAAGAAACTCGAACTTCACTGGTAGAGGCATGACACACCAAGAATTTAACTTTGTTGCTGTTACGGAAGAAGAGTACAGCGCATGGGTAAATGAAACACAAGAAACAGCTCCACAGTTGACGGAAGAAACGTATGAAAAATTAATGCTTCCTGAAACAGTAGAAGAAATGACGTTCTCAAACACTCATTTAGACATTGTGGATCACGGAGTAGATTCTGGTACGTATGCGATGAAAATTCGTGAAAAATATGGAGTTAAAATTGATCCGCATGGCTTAGAATCAGATAGCCATGAGGCAGAGTCAGAATCACATGACGATGCTCACGCGCATCATTAAGGAAGGGAGGCACCCTGAATGTTTAATTTTATTAAGGACAATTTGATCCTGAATGATCCATTACTGTTAGGAGCAAACATTTCCATCTTATTAACGACGATTGCTATCGTATTTGTTCTTACTTATTTCAAAAAGTGGAAATGGCTTTGGACAGAATGGTTAACAACGGTTGATCATAAAAAAATTGGTGTTATGTACATCATTGCTGCGATTTTAATGCTTTTCCGTGGCGGTGTGGATGCGCTCTTGATGAGAGCACAGCTTACGGTGCCAGATAATGACTTTTTAACATCACAGCACTATAACGAAATCTTTACAACACACGGTACAGTCATGATTATCTTTATGGCGATGCCGTTTGTTATGGGTTTAATGAACGTGGTGGTTCCGCTTCAAATCGGAGCGAGAGACGTTGCGTTCCCATACTTGAATGCATTAAGCTTCTGGGCATTTTTCTTTGGAGCGATTCTTTTCAACATCTCGTTCGTATTCGGTGGATCACCGGATGCAGGTTGGACGAACTATGCTCCTCTAGCAATTGAGGGAAGCCCTGGCCCTGGAATTAACTACTATCTATGGGGTCTGCAAATCTCAGGGATCGGGACATTAATGACAGGTATCAACTTTATCGTTACAATCATTAAAATGCGTGCACCTGGTATGACGTTAATGCGTATGCCAATGTTCACATGGACATCGCTTATTACGGCGTTCATCATCGTGTTTGCGTTCCCAGTGTTAACAGTTACACTTGCATTAATGTCATTTGACCGTTTATTCGGTACTCACTTCTTCACGCTTGCTGATGGCGGGATGCCGATGCTTTGGTCAAACTTGTTCTGGGTTTGGGGACATCCTGAAGTATATATCGTTATTTTACCGGCGTTCGGTATTTTCTCTGAAATTATCTCAACGTTCGCTAAGAAAACGTTATTCGGTTACAAATCAATGGTTATTTCAATCGTAACCATTTCATTCTTAAGTTTCTTAGTTTGGGTGCATCACTTCTTTACAATGGGAGGAAGTGCGGCGGTTAACTCGGTGTTCTCGATTACAACGATGGCCATCGCAATCCCAACAGGAATGAAAATTTTTAACTGGCTTCTTACCCTTTATAAAGGGAAAATTGAATTTACAGTACCAATGCTTTGGTCTGTTGGATTTATTCCAACGTTCTTAATTGGTGGGGTAACAGGTGTTATGTTAGGGATGGCAGCAGCCGATTTCCAATACCATAACGGTTATTTCCTTGTTGCTCACTTCCACTATACGCTAATTGCTGGAACAGTATTTGCGTGTTTCGCAGGTTTCGTGTTCTGGTATCCGAAGATGTTTGGACATAAAATGAACGAGCGTCTTGGAAAATGGACATTCTGGTTATTCATGATCGGTTTCAATGTCTGCTTCTTGCCACAGTTCTTCTTAGGTTTCGACGGTATGCCACGTCGTGTGTACACGTACAGTGCAGAATCTGGTTGGACTGGTTTGAACGTTGTGTCTACAATTGGAGCAATCGGAATGGGAATTGGATTCCTTGTTCTTGTATATAACGTGTATTACAGCTTCCGTTATGCGGAAAGAGAAACAACAGGAGATGTATGGAACAACGGCCGTACGCTTGAATGGGCGACAACAACAGCTGTTGCACCTCACTACAACTTCGCTGTTGTACCTGAAGTTAAAGGAATTGACGCATTCTGGTTAATGAAAGAAGAGCAAAAAGGGAAAAAACCGGAGAAGATCGAATACAAACCGATTCATATGCCAAGCAATGCAGGCACTCCGTTCGTTATTTCTGCTTTCTTCTTTGTAGTAGGGTTTGCGTTAGTATTCAAAATCTGGTGGATGGCTATTTTAGGCGGTATAGGTGTACTTGGATGTATGGTATTCCGTTCTCTCCGTTCACATAAGGAAGACGAAGGCTATTATGTCAGCGTAGAAGAAATCATTAAGACGGAACAACCGTTTCGTAAGGAGGCGTAAGTTATGGCAGATACAAATACTCATATTAGTCCTGACACGCCCTTAGAATATCAGTCTGGAATAGGCCGTCTGAACATTTTTGGATTTTGGATTTTCTTGGGCGCGGAAGTGGCTTTATTCGCTACCATTTTTGCGACATATTTTACGATTTATAATGCAATGATGGGCGGAGGTCATGCCGGTCATGCTGGTCATGGCGCTCCAATGCCTGGTGAGTTGTTCGAGCTTGGCAACACGCTTGTGATGACAATTGTCCTTTTAGTAAGTAGTTTCACTTGTGGTTTAGCCATTCATGAAATGAGAAAGCAAAACGTAAAAGCAATGAGCGTATGGCTTGTCATTACGTTAGTGCTTGGTGCAGCTTTCCTTTATCTTGAGATCAATGAGTTCATTCACCTTGTTCATGAAGGGGCAACTCTTGGAACGAACGCTTTCTGGTCATCCTTCTACTTCTTGACTGGAACGCATGGACTTCACGTATCACTTGGTATCGGTTGGATGATTTTAATTCTTTTCCAAGTATTCAAAAGAGGTTTAACACCAGATACAGCTAAAAAAGTGTTTATTTCAAGTTTATATTGGCACTTCTTAGACTTCGTATGGATTTTCGTTTACACTGGTGTTTACCTATTAGGGATGGTGGGATAAATGGCAAATAAAACAAATACTCATCATGGATTCCCGTGGGGACATATTATGGGGTTAATTTTCTCCATCGCGCTAACTCTGTTAGCCGCTGGATTGGCTCTATATACAAATCTATCTTTACAAGTCATTGTTATTCTGATTTTCGGTCTTGCATTTTTACAAGCGATTATTCAGTTATTTATGTTCATGCACATTAAAGAAGGTGAAGGTGCATGGCAAGTTGGTAAAATGGCATCTGCCGGTTTTATCGGAATTGTCATCGTATACGGTACGGTTTGGGTTATGGCAAACATGCACTAAAACGGTGTAATTAAAAAGGGAGCTGTCCAATAAGTCTCTTTTTTATCACAAAAAATATTTTTTACTGAAAAGTCCCGGCATGTAAATCCAGTAAAATCAAGGATTTCGTGTCGGGACTTTTCAGGGGGCTGACTAAAAAGGGTTGTTTTTTGACCCTTTTTAGTCAGCCCCCTTTTCTATATTACTTAATTATTCGGTACCGCTCTAATGGAAAGGTGTTCAGAAAAGGTCCTTTAAACTTCCTGAATAACCCTTCAAAAGTCTAGAAAATTTGACATGACCACTCTTTCGTCATGTCGAGTTTTCTAGATCGATTTAATAAAAAAAGACCTAAACTATAGGAAGCGAGTTTAAGTCTTCTCATGATTATTTTTCTTGTATTCTACTAAGCTGGTAATTCCGATAAACCCGGAGATGAGACAGCAAGCTAGATAAAAGTACATCGTGTTTTCCGAATTGATGTAGTTGCCAATGGCCGCGAGACCCATAAGTACGGAGTAGCCGAAAGTCAATACAATCAAAAAGGAAGTAAGCTTTCGTTTGTCCAAATGACCACCTTCATCCATAAATTTAATTTTTTCTCTATCTAATTAGATTGACAACATATGACATGATTGAAAAGGGGTATTGTTAATACAATATGCAATCTCCATCACATACGTTATTATTCTATCATGAAACAATCTGATAGAAAAACAAAATGTAGAAAGGAAAGGGAATATGTCGAAATTACGAGCGGTTATTTTTGATATGGACGGTGTTCTGGCTGACACAGTCGAGCTTTATTATCAGGCCAATAAACAGGTGGCAGACAAGCTGGAGGCTCCTTTTACGAGAGAGCTGAATCAGCAACTTCAAGGGATTAGTCGTTTGAAAACCGTTCAACGCATCGCAGAGCTAAGTTCACATTCGTTTTCTGATGAAACGTTGGCCGAGCTAGCCGAGGAAAAAAATGATTATTATAAACAGCTGATTCAGCAGCTTTCGCCGAAAGATGTGCTGCCAGGTACTCGTGAGCTGTTGAACGAGCTGAAGTTGAAACGTGTTCAAACAGCTGTCGCTTCTTCGAGTTCGAATGCAGCGATTGTACTTAACAAGCTGGAGCTGACGGAGCTGTTTGATTTTGTTGTTGATGTGAACACGATTCAGCGGGGAAAACCGGACCCTGAAATTTTTATGAGAGCAGCGGTTGAGCTTGGTGTTCCGTATGAACAGTGCGCGGCAATTGAAGACGGAGAAGCAGGGCTAATGGGAATTAAAAAAGCGGGGATGTTTGCTGTTGGTGTTGGTCCACATGAGGCGATGAAAAAAGCGGACTGGCATATACAGTCGACAGAATCGCTCCGCTTACGAGAGCTTGTAAAGCGACATGAAGAGTGGTATGAACAACAACAGAGCTGACCGTGGGTGGTCAGCTCTGTTGTTGTGTTAGTGGATTCCTTTCTTTTTAAATCTTCCACCACGTACTTCAGCAATGTCGGCAACGGCAAGAAATGCTCCGTGGTCAATTTCTTCGACGATGGATTTGAGCTTTGCTTCTTCCAGACGAGTAATGACGCAAAAGATGACTTTTTTCTCATCACCTGTGTAGGCACCTTCACCATTAAAATAAGTGACTCCGCGACCAAGGCGGGCAAGGATCGCTTCACCGATTTGCGTATGTTTATCGCTAATAATCCAAGCTGATTTTGATTGTTCAACCCCTTCAATGACAATATCAATCGTTTTGAAGGCGATAAAATAGGCAATTAACGAATACATCGCCCGGTCCCAGCCGAAGACGAACCCTGCACTACCTAAGATAAATAAATTAAAAAACATAATAATTTCTCCGACAGAAAAAGGAGTTTTATTATTCACTAAAATGGCTAAAATCTCTGTTCCATCCAGTGATCCGCCGTAGCGAATGACAATGCCTACGCCAATGCCAAGAACAATGCCGCCAAAGACAGTGGCCAACAATACGTCTTCTGTCAGTTCAGGTACAGGATGAAGAAGGGTCGTTCCGATGGATAAAATCGTAATGCCGTATAAAGTGGAGATGGCAAATGTTTTACCAATTTGCTTGTAGCCGATAAAGAAGAAGGGTAAGTTTAACACGAAGATAAAGGCTCCGAGCTTCCAGCCTGTTAAATGGGAGAGGATAATCGAAATGCCCACAACTCCGCCGTCAATGACGTTATTCGGGACTAAAAATATTTCCAGTCCGATAGCCATTAGTACCGCTCCGATTGTAATGAGCAATGTACGTTTTAATACTTGTTTTTTAGATAATTTTTTATGGACAACTTGATGCTGCTGTAGTTGTTCTACCGCTTCCAAACGCATTCCCCCGCTCTCTTATAATCAACCATCTGTTAAAAAGGTGCGCATCCACTCTTTATGTTTGGAATTCAACACGCAAACTTTTCGATATTTGCACAAAAATCAGTTCCATTGAACAATATCGGCATAAAGGTTGAATCGTGATAAATAAACGTCTTTTGGATAATTATACAAAAAGGGAGGGCTTTCGTCTATTGATTGGACTTCATATAACTGAAAAGCATGTGAGGGTTTCTGCCTATTTAGGCGGGATAAGGGGTCTAAAGCAAGCCGTACAGGCACTTGCTTTAGACACTAGAGAAATGTGTTAGGCTTGTTCGGACTGCTGGACGTGTAGCGGTGGAGGAATGAGCCAGCCTTTTTCCTTATTCATCCGTAGTAAAGTTGCTCCAAATTGTGCTTTTTTCATATGAAATTGACCAAACATTGTAGCGATATCTTCACGAATGCAAGAACCGATAATCGTACTGCACGATACAAGTCCAGCAGCGATGTCGGCAGATACTTTAGCTGCTACTTCAGGGTCATTAATTCGAGCTCCTGGCGGGATGCTTTCAATGGTTGCTGACGGACGTTCCGGAGGCGCAGGTGGCAGTGCGACCCCATTTGCTTTTAATAATTCTTGCAGTGCTTGTACTTCCGGTTTTAATCCATTTTTAATCACATCTTCTAAAAAGGATTTTAATTCACTATCTCCAGTGTGATTCATCAATACTTGATAACCGGCAACCATTCCTTGTGCCGTCATTAAATAAGCCCATGTGCTTGATACTTCGCCATAATGCATCGGTTCATGTTGTGGATTTCCGCTTAAAATGCCCATAAATATCCTCCCTAATGAAGAAATGTTCATTCATGTACTCCTTTGAAAAAGGTAAATCAAAACAACGGTTTTATCGTATGCCAAACGCTCTTTTTTATCCGTGTGCGACGCATTTTGTTTTCTTTCCAATTGTACATAGTTTTAACATTTTAGTGCATGATAAACTCAATGCGATGGTTTAAAAGTGGGCATTGCCTATTTGAACCTCGCTAATTATTAGAATAGGTGATATCCATGCTTCAGCCGACCATTCTTAAAACGAAGCGAATGTTTCTCATGCTCGTCCTCTCGACTGGCTTATTAAACCATGTCATGATTATTCCTACAATTTTGCAAGCGGCCGGGCGCGACAGTTGGTTTAGCATTGTGGCCATTATACCGTTGTTTTTTTTATATATGACGATTGTTTTTTTCATTGTGAAAAAAACCGGACAAGAGAATTTATATGATTGGTGCTTGAACACATTCGGCAAAGGTTTGGCACTTTTCATTATGGTGCCACTCGTGTTTATCGCGTTTACGATTAGTTACATATCGCTCAAAGATACAAGCATGTGGCTTTCTACTTATTTTTTGAGCGATATGCCAGGGTCTGTGATTTCATTCGTCCTTACGCTCATTTGCTTTTGGACGACAAAAAAAGGAATTAAAGCGATGACCGTTATGACGACTGTTATTTTACCGATTGTCGTGGCGCTCGGTTTTTTCATCATGCTTGTCAATACGGCAGAGAAAGATATAGACCTGCTCTTTCCACTCTTCTCCGATGGCTATCGTCCGTTTATGAAAGGAATGATTTATGCTGGAGCGGGACTTGTGGAGATTTTTGTCATTTTGCTTATCCAACAGCATGTTCACGATCAAATTCGCTATCGGCATGTACTACTTCTTGGCTTTGTTTTTATCGGTTTAATGAGCGGTCCTCTTACGGCATCCATTATGGAGTATGGCCCAGTTGAAGCGGGGAATTTGCGTTATCCTGCTTATGAGCAATGGCGACTGCTTCGCATTGGCGAATTTATTTCGCAAATCGATTTTTTAGCGATGTATCAATGGATGAGCGGGTTTATTATCCGCGTCAGTTTGTTCATGTTTATTGTTCATGATTTTGTGAACCGGGACAATAAAAAATGGCGTTTGTCGCTTTTGTATTTTCTTTTGTTCGCTCTTAGTTTGTATCCAATTAATACAAATCAATTTTACATACTGTTATATGACGTTTTCTTTCCATTTTTTGTTTTGTTCATTGTCGTAATGACTATTGCCTTATTTCTCTTAACTTTGATTCATCAAAAAAGGAGCCGGCCAAATGACAACAAGGAGACCCAAAAAGCTAGTACTTGACCGTGCTTCAGTTTCAGAAGCTGAAGAAAAGGAAACATCGACGGAAACACTGCCATCGAAGTACGGTGAACAGTTAGATTATTTGATTGCTAAATTGGAGAAAAACTTCGACATAATGATTGCGGAGCATGAATTTGCTGGAACACCGCTCGTGTTGGTGTATTGTGAAAGTGTGGTCGATACCGCTTATATTGATGAGGTGGTATATGCAAGACTGCACGATTCGTCGCAAGAATCTGGTGCGATGAAGCAACGGTTGACAAGTATTTTAAGCTTAGAAGATTTTACGGAGAAGCCGAAAGAAAAACTGCCTTATTACATATATAACGGTTTTATGCTGTTTTTTACCGATACAGGGGATGTGCTCGGGTTTGAGTTGCAAAAGCTGCCACAGCGAAATCCAGAAGAACCAGCAACGGAAACATCGGTTCGTGGACCACGCGACGGATTTGTGGAAGATTTAAGTACGAACGTAGGGTTAATTCGAAAGCGCTTAAATACGCCCACTTTAATTGTGGAGCAGTATGTGATTGGAAAGCGAAGCAACACAGAAATGGTCCTTATATATTTAGACGATGTCATCAATCCTTCTATTTTAAAGGAAGTGCAAGCTCGTATTGCCAAGCTTGATATTGATATTGTCAGTAGCGTGCAGCAATTAGAAGAGATGCTTGCGGACCAGCCGACGTCGATGTTTCCGACTTATAATTATACGGGGAGGCCGGATTTTGCGGTTGAATCTTTAAATCAAGGCCGATTTCTGTTAATGCTGGATGGGCATCCGACGGTCTCTGCCGCACCGTCGACGTTATCGCTTCTTTTAAAATCACCAGAGGACTCTACGCTTAGCTTTTATTTCGTTTCCTTTGAGCGAATCGTCAGAATGTGTTCGTTATTTATTAGTACGCTGCTTCCGGGATTATGGGTGGCACTGACGTCCAATAACATTGAACAAATTCCTTTTTTACTCGTTGCCACAATTTCGGTTTCGCGGAAAGGATTACCTTTGTCCACGCCATTTGAAATGTTTATTATGCTCGGTTTATTTGAATTGTTTAATGAAGCCGCCGTCCGTCTGCCAAAAGCAATGGGACAAACGATTGCGGTGATTGGGGGATTAATTGTCGGCGATGCGGCGATTCGGGCTGGTTTGACGTCGCCGTCGATGCTTGTGATTGGGGCGATTACGTTCATTTCAGGCTTTACGCTCGTCAATCATCTTTTATCAAGCAGTATTACAATTTTGCGGTTTGTCATTCTTTTTTTAGCAACGTTTTTTGGAATCTTTGGGGTCGTTGTCGGGTTTTTAATGGCGGTACTCTATTTATCAGGTATGACTTCATTCGGTATTCCGTATTTGGGCAATATCGTTTCTCTTAATGCTAGTCAATGGATAAATGGATTTTTAAAAGTTCCGTTTTTTTATCGAAAGAAGCGCGATCCAAACAATCAGCCGATAGACTCCGATACACGAAAGGAGTGATGGCGGATGAATCGGAGCTGGCGGTTCATGGTTATGATAATTGTAGCCGTTTGTTTATTGTCTGGCTGTCTTGGTTTAAAAAGTATGGAAGATTTAACGTATGTCGTCGCCATCGGAATTGATTATGATGACGAGGAAAAAGAATATATCGTTCATTTGCAAGCGGTTGATTTTACGAATGTTGCGAAACAAGAAGGGACTGGCTCGGTGCCGGATGCCCCGAATTGGGTGGCAAAAGCAAGTGGAAAATCGTTGAATCACGCTGTCTCTAAACTATATGAATTAAGTCAGCCACCACTATATTTTCCTCATTTGAAGACGGTAGTGCTCTCAGAGGGGACGATTAAGCATAAGTTGAAGGAAATTATGAAAGATTTACCGAGAAACAGATCTGTCCGGCATTCTATCTTCATTTTTGGAACAAACGAGTCAATCGAGGAAATTTTTCAGCAAAAAGCGCTTTTCAATTATCCTCCGTTGTATTCGGTACTCATGAAACCTGCTGATGTGGTCGGTGATAATTATGTGATTCAGCCGATGCGGATTAAAGATTTTGTTGGAAAATATTACGAACCGGTCGGCGCTGCGGTTATTCCCTCAATCTACATAGCCAAAAAAGCGTGGAAAACAGGGGAGGAGAATTACCCGGTGTTGAACATTGATGGCGGCTATTTTTTTCAAAATGTAGCATACAAAGGTTTTTTTAAGCTGAAAGATGTGGAAGCGATGAGATGGATTGAGGAAAAAGATATTCAAGGAACGTATTTGTTAGGTGGGGAAAAAAATCCCCATACCGTCCTTGGAGTAATCGCGTCTAAAATGGATGTGAAGGTTAAAACCAATGAGGATGGGAAGCCAACGTTTGAAGTAAAAGCTTCCGCAGAGGTGGAGATATTGGAGGAATTACGGGATACATCTTATTCGACTATTGAAAAGGAAATCAAAACCGAAATTGAAGAAGAAATTAGAAAAAGCTTTCGCAATGGACTTGAAAAGAAAGTGGACGTGCTGAGGCTTGGTATTCCGTGGTATCGCTATCATCAACAGGACTACCAAAAGTTTATGAAAACGGCATCGCTTGATTCATACTTAGAGGAAAATTCATTAAAGTCGGTGGAGGTTTCCATTGATATGAGTACGACAAACACATACAAATTTCATATTGACCAAAAACCGAGAGAGGAAAAGTAACCCTCTTTCGGTTTTTGATGAAATGTTATTTAATAAACATTTGTGTCCAGTAATGACCATATGATCCGCCTTTTGAATAGCCGACACCAATATGGGTGACATTTGGGCTTAAAATGTTTTTACGGTGCCCTTCGCTATTCATCCATGACTGCACAACTTCACGCGGTGTTCTTTGTCCAGCAGCAATGTTTTCTGCGGCTGTTGAATAAGAAATGCCGAAGTTTTTCATCATCGTAAACGGTGAACCATATGTCGGAGATGTATGAGAGAAGTAATTGCGGTCTCTCATATCATTTGATTTATAGCGTGCTACCCGTGATAGCTCCCAATGAGGAGTTAAAGCAGGTAAGCCGTATTTCGCCCGTTCTTGATTGGTCAACTGAATGACTTCATGTTCAAGATGTTTAACCGCATCCATGAGCGGAACATGTAGCTTCTGTCCAGGGTAAATGAGATTTGGGTTGCTAATTTGCGGGTTAGCCTCAATAATTTCGGTGACACCAATTTGGTATCTCACCGCAATTTTCCACATCGTGTCACCAGGAGCGACCGTATGTGTCGTCGTTCCTTGAGCCCACGCTCCCTTGGCGGGAATGGCCAGTGCTAAAAATAATAAGAGAAGCCCTTTCTTTATCATGATACGTTCCCTCCTTGCAGTGTGTAATAGCATTACTCCGTTATGTTACCCTGACTTGTTCGATTTTAATGAAGTCGGTCTTTATCTTCCTTTATTTTCTTTTTCAAAAGCGAAGGACCATCCCATTTGTTCTTGTATGAGACACACCTGTTGCTAGGCGGATTCACACACAGTATGTTAAAATAAAAAAATCATCATTTTCGTAATTAATGGTTTATTTTATTTTTCCGAACCTTTATAATAAAAGTGGTAATAATGTTCGTTTTTTAGATGTAGAAAGAGAGGTATTTATCATGAGTGCAACTATTATTAAAGGAAAAGAAGTAGCGGCTGAAATGCGGGCTGCATTAAAAGAAGAGGTAGCATCTTTAAAAGAAAAAGGCATTTCTCCGGGGCTTTCAGTTATTTTAATTGGGGATAATCCAGCTTCTCAATCGTATGTGAAAGCAAAAGCGAAAGCGTGTGAAGAAATTGGGATCGTCTCTGAAGTCATTAAGCGCGATGCATCGATTACGGAAGAAGAGTCCTTGCTGAAATCGACCGTTTGAATGAAAATCCGAACGTTCACGGAATTCTCGTTCAGCTTCCACTTCCAAAACATATTAATGAAAAAGAAGTGTTAAATCGGATTTCCGTACAGAAAGATGTGGACGGCTTCCACCCTGTAAGTGTCGGAAATTTAGTGATTGGCGACGAATGTCTGCTTCCTTGTACCCCGTATGGCATTATCGAACTTATTAAACGTTCTGGTGAGGACATTGCTGGCAAGCATGCAGTCGTTATTGGGCGAAGCAACATCGTTGGTAAACCAGTAGCTTTATTGTTGCTACAGGAAAATGCGACAGTTACTATTGCTCATTCTCGCACACAAGACTTGCCTTCATTAACAAAACAGGCGGACATTTTAGTATCAGCTGTCGGGAACCCTCGCTTCTTGAAAGCAGAAGACATTAAGCCAGGTGCTATCGTGATCGATGTTGGAAACGGGGCAGATGAGAACGGAAAAATCGTCGGAGACGTAGATTATGAAGCGGCGAAAGAAGTAGCGGGCTATATTACACCAGTTCCAGGCGGTGTCGGACCGATGACGATTACAATGCTGTTGAATAATACAGTAGAAGCGGCAAAACAACTGCATTCAAAATAATAAATCATGTAGGGGCGATTGGCCGGTTAGCATTCTAAATATGCTAACCGGCTTTTTTTAGAGTAAGGAATATGTAATGTATTACATAATTAAATTATGGTAAACTAAAATGGTGTTTTATTCTTAAAATAATTATATTTCTGATAATTGCATTGACGAATAGTATGACAGATTGATAAAATTACGTTTGTAAACCGTTATATATATGTTAGTCGAGGAGGTGGAATTTTCTGAAAATTTGTAAGCGCTTTCTAATTTAAAAGGGAGAAAAAAGCGGGATCAAAAACAAAGGAGTAGAGGTGGAAAACATATGAAACAGCAGGAACAATGGTCTTCAAAATTAGGCTTTATTTTAGCGGCGGCAGGTTCAGCTATTGGGCTTGGCGCGATCTGGAAGTTTCCTTATGTTGCCGGAACGAGCGGCGGCGGTGTATTTTTTTTAATTTTCCTTGCGTTTACATTACTTGTTGGGCTGCCGTTATTATTAGCTGAATTTGTTATTGGAAGAAGCACGCAAAAAGATGCGATTGAATCATATAAAGAAATAGCACCGAATACAACGTGGCACTGGGTGGGTCGAATCGGGATGCTCACAAGCTTCATTTTATTGTCCTACTACAGTGTGGTCGGCGGCTGGGTTGTTTTATATGTATTTAAAGCGATTACTGGCGGGCTGAGCGGCTTAAGCCAAGAAGAATACGGACAAGTATTCGGGGCGACGATTTCTAGTCCATTTTTATCAGTGTTTGCTCAATTTGTTTTTTTAACTGTAACGGTGTTTGTTGTGGCCAAAGGGGTACAAAATGGAATCGAAAAGGCAAATCAAATTATGATGCCGGCCTTATTTATTATTTTTATCGCGTTAATTTTCCGTTCGTTAACATTGGATGGGGCGATGGAAGGGGTTAAATTCTTTTTAAATCCGGATTTCTCCAAAGTAACGTCTGAAACGATTTTATTTGCGATGGGACAGTCTTTTTTTGCCTTAAGTGTTGGGGTCTCTGTCATGGTAACGTACAGTTCTTATCTACCGAAAGATGAAAGCTTGCCGCGCTCGGCTTTTTCCATTGTCGGCATGAACTTATTAGTCACAGTGCTTGCTGGTTTGGCTATTTTTCCGGCAGTGTTTGCGTTCGGCTTAAAACCGGATGCTGGTCCTGTGTTGCTCTTTAACGTCTTGCCAACGGTTTTCGATCAAATGCCGTTTGGTCAACTTTTCCTTATTGCATTTTTGATCTTGTTTTTGTTTGCGACGCTTACATCGGCATTTTCAATGCTGGAAATTTTAGTCGCTGTTGTGGCGAAAGGCGATCCGATAAAACGAAAAAATTATTCATGGTTAGTTGGAGCGGCTATTTTCGTTGTCGGTATTCCTTCTGCACTCTCTTTTGGGATTTGGGGCGAGGTAACCCTTTTTAATAAATCCATTTTTGATGCCGCAGACTTTTTAGTCAGCAACATTTTGCTTCCGCTCGGTTCTTTGCTGATTGCGATTTTTGTTCCGATGAAAATTTCCAAAGTGAAGCTGCAAGAAGAGATGATGCGCGGTGCTTCCGTCGGCCAGCGTTTGTTCGCTGCTTGGTTTTTATTAATCCGCTATGTCGCGCCAATTGTCATCGTCATTGTGTTTTTAGATGTTCTTGGCTTGCTTGATGCGATTAAGCAAGTAGTCGTTGCGACAAAGTAACAACAATGGGAAAATCTAGTGATTTCGTTGACAGTATTTGAGAATTGTAATAATATAACGTTATAATATCGGAATGTTTGATAATTGTTATATTAAAGTGGCTGCGATTTTATTTTCTAAAGGGGGAGGAAAATGAAAGACGGCATACAAATTGGAGATACGGCTTCCGTCACAGCGCGTGTCATACCAGAAATGTTCGCTCAATTTGATGGTGAAGTTGTTCATCCTGTTTATTCAACGGTCGCGATGGTTTACCATATGGAGTGGGCATCACGAAAAATCATTTTGCCATATTTAGAGGATGAGGAAGAGGGGATGGGGGCAGCGGTGTCTTTAAAGCATATTGCCCCTACAACAGAAGGCTCTACGGTTACAGTCACAGCGACGGTCACAGCGTTGTCCAACAATGTGGTTGTAACAAAAGTAGAAGCGTGGAACGAAGAAACAGTGATAGGGATAGGGGAAGTCAAACAAGTCATTTTACCGAAAAAAGAAATTGAACAAAAGATAAGTCAGTCCATAAAGTAGTCGTTAACTATTATCTGATTTGAAAGCGTTTACTAACATGGATGTCGTCATAATGGGGGTATAGTGATGAATGTGATGAAACGATCAGCGCAAGTAGAAGAAACGGTTTTAGATAAAATGCACGAACATGAGCAAATTGTTTTTTGTAATGATCCGGCAACGGGGCTTAAAGCCATTATTGCCATTCATAATACAACGCTTGGCCCGGCTCTTGGGGGCTGTCGTATGCACCCGTACCGCACGATGGATGAGGCGTTGGAAGACGTTCTTCGTTTGTCAAAAGGTATGACATACAAGTGTGCAGCGGCGGATGTGGATTTTGGCGGAGGAAAGTCGGTTATTATCGGTGACCCGGCAAAAGATAAAACCCCGGCGATGTTTAGAGCATTTGGTCAATTCGTCGACTCATTAAGCGGACGTTTCTACACAGGAACAGATATGGGAACATCGACGGATGATTTTATCCATGCAGCGAAAGAAACGAATTGCATCGTCGGTATTCCAGAAGCTTACGGAGGTGGAGGAGATTCATCTGTTCCGACCGCATTAGGTGTCATATATGGCATTCAAGCGACGAACAAAGTTGTATTCGGGACCGATGACTTAGCAGGTCAATCATATGCGATTCAAGGTCTTGGGAAAGTTGGCTTTAAAGTAGCAGAACAGCTGCTTGAGGCTGGTGCCGATTTGTATGTCACAGACATTAACGAACAAGCCATTGCTTCCATTCAAGAACGAGCGAGACAACTAGGCGGAATGGTGCGGGTAGTGAAAGGAAATGACGTGTATTCAACAGAAGCGGATGTCTTTGTGCCATGTGCATTTGGGGGAATTATTAACGATGATACCCTTGAGCTTTTGAACGTAAAAGCGATTGTCGGTTCAGCGAATAATCAGCTTCTAACGGAAAAGCATGGTGAAAGGGTGAAACAAAAAGGCATTGTGTACGCACCGGATTATATTGTAAACGGAGGCGGGCTCATTCAAGTAGCCGACGAGCTTTACGGCTACAATCAAGAGCGTGTGCTGACGAAAACAAAGTCCATTTATACCTCTTTGCTGGAAGTGTATGAACAATCAGATTTAGACGACATCACAACGGTTCAAGCGGCTAATCGCCTTTGCGAAAAACGGCTGGAGGACCGCCAAAAGCGCAACAGCTTTTTCTCACATACGACTCGCCCGAAATGGGACATTAGGAAGTAAAAAAAGCGAATCGTGGCGTATGTTGACAATAGCCATAAGCAAAATCTTGCTGGCTGCTTGAGGAATGAACCGTCTTATAAGGCGGCATTATTGGATGAGGTGATGAACATGACAACTGATTTTTCGATCTTTCAAATTGTAGATGAGAACGGACAATTAATAAAAGAAGAGTATAAAGAAAAAATTACGGAAGACTTAGTGAAATCATTTTATTACAACATGGTTCGTATTCGGACGTTTGACCGAAAAGCGATCAGTCTGCAGCGCCAAGGAAGACTTGGAACATATGCGCCGTTTGAAGGTCAAGAAGCTTCCCAAGTCGGGAGTGCATTGGCACTGGAGAAAGACGACTGGGTATTTCCTACATATCGCGACCATGGGGCGACATTAACATTCGGTGCTGATATGGTTCGCACATATTTATATTGGAACGGACGAGTGGAAGGCTGTGTACCGCAGGGCGGAAAGAAAATTTTCCCGCCGGCTGTACCGATTGCGACTCAAATTCCGCATGCAGCGGGAGCGGCGATGGCGGAAAAACGAAAAGGAACGAAAAATGCAGCCATTGCCTATTTTGGTGACGGGGCGACATCGGAAGGAGATTTTCATGAAGGCTTGAACTTTGCGAGTGTGTTTCAAGCACCGGTTGTGTTTTTTAACCAAAATAATGGCTTTGCGATTTCTGTTCCCATTGAAAAGCAAATGAATTCAGAAACAATTGCCCAAAAATCGGTGGCTTATGATATGCCAGGTGTTCGAGTGGATGGCAATGATGTGTTTGCGGTGTATTTCCAAACGAAAGAAGGGCTTGAGCGCGGTCGAAGCGGTGAAGGGCCGACATTAATTGAGGCGCTAACATGGCGATACGGCGCCCATACAACGGCTGACGATCCGACGAAATATCGCGACCAATCTGACAGTGATGAAATTCGCCGCATTCGCGATCCGCTTCTTCGCATCGAGCGTTATATGAAGCTGAACGGCTTTTGGGACGAAGCGTGGGCTGAAAGCGTGAGGGACGAAACGTTGAAAGAAGTTGAACAGGCCGTTCGTGATATGGAAAGCTTTCCGAAGCCGAATGTTCATGATTTATTCGACCATGTGTTTGAGACGCCGACATGGACGATTGCGAAACAAAAAGAGCACTATCTTCAATTAATCGGAGGTGAGGGGTGATGGTCATGAGTGCAGAACAAATGAAAACAGGCACAGAGACGAGAACGAATCAACTAACCCTTGTACAAGCGGTGACAGACGGGTTGCGAACGATGCTAAAAGAAGATGAAAAGGTGCTGCTGCTTGGAGAGGATATCGGGAAAAACGGCGGAGTGTTCCGAGCGACAGACGGGTTGCAGGAACAATTCGGCGAAGACCGTGTTATAGATACACCGTTAAGTGAAGCCGGTATTATCGGGGCTTCTGTTGGCATGGCCGTCAATGGATTTAAGCCGATTGCTGAGATGCAGTTTTTAGGCTTTATTTATCCAGCGTATGAGCAAATTATGACACATGTGTCGCGAATTCGGATGCGCACGATGGGGCACTTTACCGTTCCGATGGTCATTCGCGCGCCGTACGGGGCTGGCATTCGTGCCCCGGAAGTCCATTCTGACAGTGTAGAAGCATTGTTTACGCACATGCCTGGCATTAAAGTCGTTTGTCCGTCCTCGCCGTACGATGCGAAAGGTCTTTTAATTGCGGCCATTGAAGACCCAGACCCGGTCTTATTTTTAGAGTCGATGCGCATTTACCGTGCGAATCGTGAAGAAGTGCCGGAAGGAAAATATACAGTTGAAATTGGAAAAGGGAAAAAGCTGAAAGACGGAGATGATGTGACAATCATTGCTTGGGGAGCGATGGTTCCTGTTGCGATGAAGGCAGCGGAGCAAGCGGAGAAGAATGGTGTGACATGTGATGTCATTGATTTGCGCACATTATATCCAATTGATAAAGATATCATTGCCGAATCGGTTCAAAAGACAGGGCGTGCCGTCATTGTTCATGAAGCACATGAAACAGGCGGAGTTGGAAATGACATCGTATCGATCATTAATGATACATCCTTTTTGTATTTGAAATCGCCAATCGAGCGGGCAACGGGCTTTGATGTGCCAGTTCCGCTGTTTGCACTGGAGGAGCATTATTTGCCAACGCCGCAGCGTGTTTATAAAGCAATCGAAAAAGTGATTCATTTCTAGGAGGGGAAGAAAGTGGTGGAAGTAAAGCTTCATGACATCGGTGAAGGAATGACCGAGGGAGAAATTATTCATTATTTCGTCAAAGTAGGGGATACAGTAAAAGTCGACCAGCCGCTTGTGGAAGTGCAAACAGATAAGATGGTAGCAGAACTTCCTTCACCGGCAGCTGGAACGGTAAAAGACATCGTCATTGATAGAGGAACAACGGTGTCGGTTGGCACTACGCTTCTTGTTCTAGAAGCAGGGAACAGCAACAAACGTATCGAACGTTCGGTGGAAACGAAAACAGAGGCCGCACCTGTAAAGACAGAGTCTGTGCCGGCCGCTGTTCAAACGATGGAACGTCCGAAAGAAAAGAAAGCCATCATCGCAGCCCCGTATACACGCAAAATTGCCCGTGAATTCCAAGTCGATATTCATGAAGTGACTGGAACAGGAACGTTGGGGCGTATTACAGTTGAAGATATTTATAAATTTGTAAAACAGCGTGACGGAATGAAGGAAACGAGTGAGACGAAAGTAGGCTCTCCACAGAGGGCGTCACAAGAAATAGAAGCTCCAAAACGGGAAGTGGTTCAGCCGGTAGGAGAGGCGGACGTTCTTCCATTCAGAGGCCGGCGTAAACAAATTGCGAATAAAATGACGAAATCCCTTTTTACGATTCCGCATGTGACGCATTTTGAAGAAATTGATATGACGAACTTGCTTGCTTACCGAAAAGATTTAAAGGAAATGGGTGTGAATGTTTCCGTAGCCGCTTTCTTTATTAAGGCGATTACCGCCTCACTCAAGCAATTCCCAGTATTTAATGCAAAACTTGATGAAGTGAATGAAGTAATTCGTCTTGAAAAAGAATACAACATCGGAATTGCGACCGATACGGAAGAGGGTCTCATTGTGCCGGTTATTCACCATGCCGATCAACTATCGGTGCGCGACATTCATGAGAAATTGAAAGGGTTGACGAAAAAAGCGCAAGAAGGTAAACTCACGCCAGCTGATATGAAAGGCGGAACGTTTACCATTAGCAATGTCGGGCCGCTAGGAAGCATCGGGGCAACGCCGATTATTAACCACCCCGAAACCGGCTTGATTGCGTTTCATAAAACGAAAAAAATGCCGGTCGTGACAGAGGAAGATGAAATTGTTATCCGTTCAATGATGAACATCTCTATGGCATTTGATCATCGTGTCGCAGACGGGGCAACAGCGGTTGCGTTTACGAATCGCTTTAAACAATTAATTGAAAACCCAAATTTATGGCCAGTTGAATTAGCTTAACGGTCTATATAGAAAAAGGTGTCCTCGGGATGGGTGAGGGCACCTTTTTCTTATAGCGGTTTTAAGGAGTTGTAGTTGTTTCGTCGTCTGGATCAGTTGTCGTCTCATTAGCTGGAACGGTTTCGGCCTCGGTTGTGGTCTCGTCAGCTGGAACGGTTTCAGTCTCGGTTGTGGTCTCATTAGCTGGAACGGTTTCGGTCTCGGTTGTAGTGTCGTCAGCCGGAACGGTTTCCGTATCCGTCGGATCGACTTCTGCTAAATTTAAGGCTGCTTGTTCGGACTGATAAGCGAATTTCGCAAGATGACCGCGCGTTGTGCTATTTGCTTTTCCGAACGTGTCAATCGAGGTTTTACTTGTAATACCTTCGTCAATTAAAACTTGAATATAACCATCTGACCAATTAGCGGCATTATTCGTTTCCGTGATATCTGCTAGTTCAAATGCATTGACTAACATTTTCGCCATTTGCTCACGTGTAATTCGTTCGTTTGGACGGAATTCTTTCGTTCCATCCGCATTTTCATAGCCTTTAATGACTCCTGCATTTTCTAATGCCGCGACATACGGGTAAGCCCAGCCATATTCTTTTTCGGTTCCGTTTTTCACGACATCTTTAAATTGCGGATTTTCAGCGATGTTTGTCACATCGAACCCGGCTGTTAAGGCGATAATTTTCGCCGCTTGTGCACGAGTGATCGTGTTATTGACCCCAAAGCGATCTTCGGCAATGCCTTTAATAATCCCGCGATCGGCCAAATTTTTAATAAATGGATAAAATTCATGAGTTTCATCGAGGTCTTTAAAATCTGCCACATTTTTCGGGACAAGCACTGGTACAGCATCTTCGTCCTCGTCTGTCACAACATCATCGAGATCGTCAGTCTCTTCATCTTCTGGATCCATAACAGCCTCATCCTCGGTTTCCACAGCGTCTTCATCTGTCGTGTCAGTAACGGTGTCATCCTCGGTTTCGGCCACAGCTTCGTCCTCTGGATTGACCACAACCTCATCCTCGGTCGTATCGGGAACAGTCTCTTCCTCTGTTCCGGCAGTCGTGTCATCACCTATGTCTGTCGTCGTATCGTCCACGGTTGTTTCGTTTGGAGGCGTTTCGGTATCTTCAGTCGTTTGCACCGTTGTATCTGGGTTGGTGGTCTCCGTTTCAGGTGTATTCGCCATCGCTCCGCTCGCGCCAAATGCGGTTGTACCAACAAGCATGGACCCTAGCATAATTTTAATCGTTCCTTTTTTTAAATGCGGAAAGTTTTTGGATACGTAGGAGCAGGCGCTTTTTTTCAGCTGTTCTTCACTTTGTTTGCTGTTGGTTCCCAACTCTTCTGAAAACTCGGTATTTGATTTGTTTATATATAAATAAATGGTACAGTCATGTCCAGATTGCTTTACTTCATGACGAACAAAGTGTGGCATAGGCACATCCCCCTTATTTCAAGTTAACATCTGTATTGTTTGGTTAAATAGGGATTTGTTATACAGGAAAAAAGCGGACAGGAGGAATGGGTGGGAAAAGAAAAAACGGGCAGCTTTATTAGTTAAGCCGCCCGTTTCTTTTTCTTTTGTAGTGCTTTTTTTACGAATAAGGACACAATCCAAACGAGTACTACGGTCGCTGAACAAGCGAGGATGAGCTGTGAGCTTGTTAAAGGAAGCAGCTTCGCCAGTTGAACCGAATACGCTAAAAGGGAGGAGGTGACCGCTTTAGAAATGGAAGCGATAATGAAAAATCGCTTGAACGACACGCCTCCAAGTCCCGCTCCGATACAAATGATTTCATCAGGCAAAATCGGAATAATAAATAAAAGGGCAAGAATAGCTGTTTCATTTTGACCAACATATGCCTGATATTTTTGTAAATGTTTTTTCTTCACAAATTTTAAAACAAATTTTTGCCCGCCTGAGCGTGTAATGAAAAACATTAGCAAAATGCCTGACATCGTGCCGAGAAACCCTAAAACAGCCGCTGTAAAAGGACCGAATACCGCGCTTCCAGCTGCAATCGTGATGGCTTCAGGAAGGGGAAGGACAATTGGTTGAGCAAAGCAAATGAGAAAAAAGATCCATTTTGCTGCCGATTCATTGGCCAGCAAAATGTGTTCCACTCCGTACACATCTGTTAATACAAGAAATTTTGTTGCATAAAAGACGAAAAAAATAATAAAAACAAAAAAGCATAAATAAAACAACACCATTTTTGTTATGTTTAGATATTCTGTTTTTTTCGACCAAATTAAGTAGCCATCAAACAATAAAATAGCGGCAATGATTAATGTATAGGCAATTTTATAAGCAGGGAGGACAGTCGGCAAAGCTGTCAGTAGCAAGTACGTGCTCCCCCCTCCAAGCAGTAGATGAAGCAATATATCAAACGTGAGTTTCTGTTTTCCGTACATGAAGTGATGTCTTCCTTTCAATCTCTGTAATTTCATGTACCATCGTTAAAGTCGAGAGGTTACATGGAGCGGTAACGGTCATCGTCACGGCTTTGTTTTTTTCGTTTCCATACTTTCTGTATGCCTATGGCCACAAGAGCGAGAGCTGCATAGACGGCGAAAAATACAAGAAAACCCCACAGTCCGATGACTGCATCGGAAAATTCCATATGCCCTCTGTCTGTAATCGCTTGTTGGATTTCGATGGCAAATACTAAGACGGTCATTACGGTAAAGGTGTAGATAAACGACATGGCCGTAATGTTCCAACGCCATTTTGATAATAGGTTAAAGAGAAGATAAACTGGCCAAAACGTCAACATCCCCACAATGCCGATAATCCAAAAATGCAAATCTTTATCGGTCAGTTCAAGTCCCAATGTGTTGGTGACGGCGATCAGTCCATCGTGAATGTTGTTGACTACTTCTGCAAGAAATAAAATGATGTCTTTCATGTTTTCACCTTCTTTAGTCCGATGGCTCTATTCGATGCTAAAACCGTCAAGAGGACGGGGAAGAATAGAGTGAGAGCCGTCTTATTGTTCCATTATAGTAGATATATGTGAAGAAAGGGAAGGAAAGAGGTTGGCAGGCAGGAGAAGTTGTAAATGTGTGAATAAATGGTCGGGTGTCTGAAAAGAGAAACACCACCTCTTTTCAGACACCCTCAAGGCATTTTCCTTCATTGTAAATAGTTTGGCGGTGTAGGAATATTTTGTTCTTGCTGTACTTCAGAAAAGAGATTCGTTCCTGCAGGCGGCTGTTTTGGAGGAGAAGGAGGCAGTGAAAGATTCAGTTGCATCGCCATACTTTGAATGGCTCTTCTTAATTGCTCGATATCTTCCTTTGTCGCCGCCTTTTTTGACTCTGTTAATGTATAGCCAATTTGTCCGCTCGGCTCGATGGTCGCCCAGCGCACATCGTGAATGTTTTCAATGCCGCTTTGGCGCAACCGCATTTCCAGTTTATCGATGGAAAGCTTTAATTTTTTTAAATTTTGCTGGTGAATGACGCCATTTTCAATCACAATTTTTGCTCGTCCTGTTAAAAAAGATTCAGCCACATCCCATTTAATTTGGATGTATTCCAAAAAAAGAAGGGTTAAAATAAGCAAGGCAGCTGTTGCGAGGGTGATCCAAATATTTTTTCCGCTTACTGGCTGAATGAGCAACGTTCCGATGGAAATCATAATGACTGTTTGTGAAATCGTCATTTGTGAGATGGAACGCCGCCCTGCCGTTCGTAACAGCATCACACCTGCTCCGATAATTAACACGGCTTTCCAAATCCAATCTAAATCCACATGTATTCACCTCGCTGTTCGTATTGCATCTCCGTTCTATCCCCGTCCCTTATGAGGCGTGCCCGGCGGCAAATAGTTAGGAGGAGATTTGAGCCATCCACGTTTTCTCATTAACGTTTTTAAAACGGCCGCGTATTTCATTAATTCAATTTGAATTTGGAAAAAAGTAAGCCCGACATCTGTGCGAACAGATTGTGACATGGCTTGGGCGCAAAAGGTAATGGAGGCGGCAACTTTTACCCCGATTAAATTGGCGATTTCATCATCTGTCAGTTTCACTCCTTCCGGTACATCGACCGGATTGGATTTCGGTTTGTCTTCATTAATGGAGGGGAGCGGCACCCCTTCATCAATCAAAATTTTCTTCAGTCGGTTGTAATCTCTAGTAGACGATTCTAGAGCGTTTTCTAAGGCGTGTTTTAACTCAGGATCTGTTGTTGTGTTAAGCCCGGCTTGGTATAACGCCCGGGATTCTTGGAAGGCGGTTAAAGCTGTCCATAAGCTCATGACCTCCCCGACATGAAGAGGCGGTTCTGGCTCGGGGTCCATCACGTTTTTGAAGAGGGCGGCAATGGATTCAAATGCGTTTGTCAATAAGGACCCTCCTTTCGTTAGCCTTTTGTCCATTATAGTTTCCAAAGGAGACGGAGGTATTTACGGGAAAAAGTGCCATAAGCAAAGGGTGAAAAGGAGAGTGAAGGTCGGTTCATCGTGTGATCTTTTTCGCCTGCTCGTATCCAAACTCTGTCAGTCTTGTGCCGCCGCGGCCTTTTCCTTTTGTTACATACCCTTTTTTTGCAAGCCGGTCAAGCCGTGTACGAATTTGCTGCTCTGTCAGTCGAAGGGAACTGGAGGCAGAAAGATTCGTTAAACGCTGGCGGCTCACCGTTATTCCTTGTTCATGCAAATCATAAATCCATTGAAGAAGTCGCTGCTCTTCCATATCCTCTAGTTCGTATTCTTTCGTAAATACATCCTTCTCCTCGTTTTCTTCAAAAAATTGGTCATGTGGAATGTCGCTCAATGTCAGGCGTTGGCCGTCACAAACCGCGAGCATATACTCAATCGTGTTTTTCAGCTCTCTTACGTTTCCGTACCACTTATAGCGAGAGAGTTTTTCTATGACATCTGCATCGACTAAAATGTTTTGCTCCCCGATAAAGGCTTCTATCAAAAGCGGGATGTCACCAATGCGCTCACGAAGGGGAGGAAGGGCTATAAATAATACTTTTAATCGGTGATAAAGGTCGCGGCGAAACGTTCCTTCTTGAATCATGTGCTGTAAGTCACGATTGGTCGCCGCGATGACACGCACATCAATGGCAATGTTTTTGGCACCGCCTACACGCCGAATTTCTTTCTCTTGCAATACACGCAGAAGTCGTGCTTGTAGCTTTGAGCTAATGTCACCAATTTCATCCAGGAAAATCGTGCCGCCGTCCGCTTGTTCAAAAATTCCTTTTTTTCCGCCTTTCCGTGCACCGGTAAAGGCACCTTCTTCATAGCCGAACAGCTCGCTTTCCAGTAAATCTTCCGGAAGGGCGCTGAAATTGACGGCTAAAAAAGGACCGTTGCTTCGCGGAGATGTACGGTGCATGGCGCTTGCGAACAATTCCTTTCCTGTTCCGCTTTCTCCTTGAATGAGCACAGCTAAATCAGAGGAGGCGAGCTTGCGGGCAATTTCTTTTGTTTGCACTAATGATGAACTTTTACCGATGATGTCGTCAAATGCGTATTTGGCGATATAGCCTTTTTTCATCAGTTCTCTTCTCGCTGCTTTTTCAAGTGCCATCGTGTCGCTCACACTTTTAAAGGTTGCCACAATGGATTGTTCTTTTCGTAAAGGGAAACGGTGAATGAGCACGTCTGTATCATCGAGTGTGAAGGCATGGTCGTTTGTGTCTGTATCATTCAATAAAAAAGCAGTGATTTCTTCGTGCTTCAATACATGCCGAACATGTTTCCCGATAGCGTAGCGGGAAGAAATACCGGTCATATTCGCTAATACTTCATTGAAAATGAATACGTTCCCTTCTTTATTGATAGCTAAAATCCCATCATTGACTCCGTCCACGACTTTTTTCAAATGATGGTTCAGCTCGTTCATCGTTTGGTTAGTGTGGGCAAGCTTTTGACTTAAGTCGATCATTTTACGAATGTATTGATCCGAAACGGTTTTTCCTAAGCGCTCTGTCATGTGCAGCCGGTTCAATATGTCATGGATGGTAGTAATGTCGATGAGGCGAACACCGATGTTTACCGTACGGGAAACAGTTGGGGGAACGAGTGCCACTTCCCCTGGGGTAATGGCGATATTAGTCATCGCCGGCAGCTGGTCACCTGGTGAGTACGGATAATAGTCGATATGGTCAATGCCGAGTCGGATCAGTGTGTGAACGGCATCTGCTGCGGTTTGTGTAACGTCGTTTACATATAGCGCTTTTGTGCCTTTGGCAATAAAGAAAAGCTGATCAATATATTCATAGTTGACCGTTCGATTGGCGATGATGGACTGACATCTTTCGCCGATTACATGCTGCACCTCTTCTTTAATGAGATAGGAAGATAAAATGATTAAACGATTTTCAATGAGAGAAGGAAGTCCTTCTTCCACCGAATAACTCTGAATGTTGATGAATGTTCCCAAGATTTCGTGAAGCTGGGCCGCTAGCGCTTTTCTTGTTTGTTTCGTGCCCGCAAGCAAAATGAGTTCCTTTGGTCGTTTCATAAATAGCCTCCTTTTTGGGTATTTTAGGGTTTCTATTCACCCAATTTACCATGTTTTTTCACCCATTAAAAGACTAGCTATATCTACTTCATAAATTGTTCCCGCTTTATTTGATGAAAAGGCGTTCACAAGTGGTTCATTTAAGCGGGTGACAGCCGCTTAGGTCTAGAAAATTCGACATGATCACTCTTTGGTCATGTCGAATTTTCTAGATCCATTTAGATAGTATGGATTGGCACAAATCTTGCAATATAGAAAAGTGAAACGTTTCGAAATGATAGTGGGTGGAGGAGATTGGATGAATCAAGCAAAAAAGAAGGTTTCGTATTTAGAGCCAAACGAAACGAAAAAGGGGAAAAAAATAAATGTGTTTGCACTGCTTTTAAGTATTTTGGCGATTTCGACGTTGTTGACGTACATCATGCCTGCGGGGGAATATGAACGAGTAGAGGTGGATGGTCGAACAGTTGTTGATCCGGATTCATTTCAATGGATTGACCGTTCGCCTGTTGATCCGTTTCATATGGTGAAAGCTATTCATACAGGAATGGTAGAGGCTTCAGGTATCATTTTCTTTGTGCTCATTATTGGCGGCTTTTTTGGGGTTTTAAGTGCTACTGGCACAATCGATGTACTCATTACCACAATGGCTAAAAAGCTGGCAAAACGGGAGAAATTATTAATTCCGATCATGATGCTGTTTTTTGCCATTGGCGGCTCCCTAATGGGAATGGCAGAAGAAACGCTTGCGTATATTCCGTTACTTATTCCGCTTGCTATGGCGTTAGGATTTGATGCGCTGACAGGGACAGCGATTGTGCTTGTTGGTGCTTCGGCAGGTTTTACGACAGCGGTAATGAACCCATTTACGGTGGGGATTGCACAAGGAATTGCGGAACTGCCGTTGTTTTCCGGCATGGGTTTTCGTCTCGTATTATTTGTTGTCGTGTATGCAGTGTCTGTCATTTTCGTCTATCGCTATGCGATGAAAGTAAAGAAAAATCCATCGATTGGCTTTTACGGAAAATATGACAAAGCGGAAGCGAATACTTTACTGAATTCAACGGCGACATTAACGAAGAAGCATAAATGGATTCTTGGCGCGTTTCTCATCAACTATGTTGTCCTTGCTTTCGGCGTTATTAAATTTCAATGGTACATTACAGAAATCGCGGCTTTGTTTATTATTTTGACTATTGTCATCGCCATTATTGCTAAAATTCCGGTGGATGCAGCGGTTAAATCGTTCACTGACGGCTCTGCAGCCTTGATTGGGGGAGCACTTGTAATCGGTTTGTCTCGTGCGACGCTCGTCGTTTTAAATGAAGGTCATATTGTCGACCCGATGTTACATGAAATGTCAGAGGCGCTGAAGCATGTTCCTTCATATTTAAGCGTCATTGGTATGTACAATTTTCAAGCGCTCATCCACTTTATTTTAGCATCTGGAAGCGGCCATGCGATGCTTACCATGCCAATTATGACACCGCTTGCGGACTTGCTTGATATTACAAGACAAACGGCCGTTTTATCTTTTTCTTTCGCCGATGGCATTGGCAATATCATTTTCCCAACGGCGGGAACATTAATGGCAGGATTGGCAATTGCAGGCATTCCGTGGACGAAATGGGCGAAATGGATTTTCCCGCTCGTATTTATCCAATATTTAATCGGATTGATTGCCGTTGTCATTGCGCATATGATTCGCTATGGTCCTTTTTGAAAATTTGGTAACAAAAAATACAACCTTTGGAAAAACAGGAGGAAACAACCATGCTGACAGTCATCAAAAATGGAGAAGTGTATACCCCGAACTATGTGGGCCGTAAAGACATTTTAATTGCAGGGGGAAAAATTATTCATATCGCTGATGAAATCGATTTGCCTGTCAATACGGTTCCTGTAAATGTGGTAGATGCATCCGGTCAGCTCGTCGTGCCTGGGTTCATCGATTCCCATGTCCATATCATTGGGGGTGGAGGTGAAGGTGGTTTTAAAACGAGAACACCAGAACTTATGCTGACAGATGCGACGACAGCGGGTGTGACTACACTAATCGGATTGCTTGGAACAGATGGAACAACAAGACGAATGGAAAGCTTACTCGCCAAAGCCCGTGCATTGGAGGAGGAAGGGATTACATGTTACATCCATACAGGCTCTTATCAAGTACCGGTGAAAACACTGCTTGAGAAAATTGAAGATGACATTATTTTGATTGATAAAATTATCGGTGTCGGGGAAATTGCCATTTCGGATCACCGTTCCTCTGAACCGACGTTTGAGGAGATGGCGAAAATTGCGGCTGCTGCCCGAAACGGGGGGATTTTATCAGGGAAGGCAGGCGTTCTCGAAATTCATGTTGGGGACGGGAAGGAAAAGCTATCCTTGCTTGAACAGCTTGCCGAAAAAACGAACATCCCGATTCGCCATTTTCATCCCACTCATATTAATCGGAATGAAGAACTATTTGAAGCAGGCATTCACTATGCTTTGAAAGGAGGATATGTAGACCTTACAACAAGTACGATTCCGCAGTTTTTAGAAGAAGGCGAAGTGAAATGCAGCAAAGGATTGCGCACGATGCTGGACAGAGGTGTTGCCATTGGCAGCATCACGTTTTCCTCCGATGGCCAGGCGAGCTTGCCATTTTTTCATGAAGATGGAGAATATGCAGGACTGCAAGTTGGCAAAGTATCGTCTCTATATAAAGAAGTGAAGGATGCGGTGTTGGAAGAAGGAATTCCATTGGAAACGGCGCTCCGTGTCATTACGTCTAATCCGGCTCAAGTGCTGAAACTCACCCAAAAAGGAATGATTGGGGCAGGTAAAGATGCCGATGTCGTCCTGCTTGATAAGGAGATGCTGAACATTCAGAGTGTCTTGGCAAAAGGTGTGTTGATGATGTATGACGGGGTTCCAGTCGTCAAAGGAACATTCGAGTAAGCGCAGTGATTGGAAAAATAAAGGGGAAAGAAGGGGAGAGTAGATGAAAAAGCAAATTGTTTCATCGTTTGTCAGCTTGGCGATGCTGGCAGCGATGGTCAATCCGAGTGTGACCGAAGCAAAGGGGAAAGAAGAAATCGAGGGGAACTTGGTCATTGCCGGCGGAGCGCTCGGCAGCAGCAATAAAGAGGTATATGAAAAGTTTATTGAGCTTGCCGGAGGGAAAACAAATGCCAAAATCGGGATTATTCCGGCTGCAAGCGGAAAACTGAAATCTTCGGAAGAATTTAAACGTGATTTAGTAGCGTATGGAGTGAAGGAAGCGGATATTACGATCCTTCCATTGTCCAACCATGATTTTTCCGATACGAAGCAAGTGGATGAATCAAGCTGGAAAGACAATGTGAACGACCCCGAAATGGCGGAGAAAGTGAAGGACTTGACGGCCATTTGGTTTGTCGGAGGTGACCAACTTCGTATTACGAGCACGCTTCGCACGGAAAAAGGAAAGAACTCAAAGGTGCTTGACGCTATTTGGGACATTTACCGAAAAGGAGCAGTCGTTGGCGGGACAAGTGCTGGTGCGGCAATTATGAGCGACGTAATGATTACAGGAGGGGACAGTTTAGGGGCGCTAAAAGAAGGGTTCACCCCTACTGACGTGTCTAATTCAGATAAAGAATATGCACCTGTTTATGTTCAAAAAGGACTCGGCTTTTTCGAATATGGCATCGTCGATCAGCATTTTGATGAAAGAGGAAGATTAGGAAGGCTTGCACTGACGGCACATGCATATGAGAAGCGTAAAAAAGAGCGATTTGCTTACGGAGTCGATGAAGATACTGCCCTCGTTGTTTATAATAAGGAAAAAACAGCGGAAGTGGTCGGACGTTCCGGTGTAGCCGTTGTTGATGTCAGCAAGACGAAGCGGAAGTCCAATCCGAAGACTCACTTAGAAAATGTGGATATCAGTTATTTATCAGCAGGGGACCGCATTCATCTTGATGAGCGTACTTTTGAGTTTCCAGCAACGAAAAGTGAGACAAAAGGCTATGAATATTACGAATTCCAACCACTTCCAGCAACAGGGGTTTTCACACCGTACGGCAGGTTGAAGCATTATTTAGCCTACTCGCTCGTTGATAATGCAGCTACCAACGAAGTAACAAGTTATTTGTATGACAAAAACGGAGATGGATATGAACTGAATTTCCGTGAAACGGAGCGAACGAATGGCTATTGGGGATATGCGGATGGGCAAAAGGATGACTATTCGGTTGTTCATGTTGTGATGGACATTAAGCCTGTTTCCGTTTCTTTCAAGGAGGCATCTAAGCCGTTTGCGGAATATGAACCGTCCAAGCTCGAACTTCCGAACGTGGACCGAAACGAGGAGATTAAAGGAAGTCTTGTGATGGTTGGAGGAGCCCTTGGTAGTAGTAACCGTGCTGTCTACGAAAGCTTTATTGAAGCAGCCGGTGGAAAAGACAACGCGAAAATCGGGATCATTCCGGCAGCTAGCTCAAGATTGTCCTCTTCGGAAAGTTTTAAGAAGGATTTGACTTTCTATGGGGTAAAAGAAGAAAACATTCATATTTTGCCGATTTCCAATCATGATTTCAAAAAGACGGAAGAAGATGAGTCAGCATGGAAGGGTAATATGAACAAAGAAGAAATCGTTCAACAAGTCGAAGAACTTTCCGGCATTTGGTTTGTCGGAGGTGATCAAACGCTCATCACAGGATCATTGTTGAACGAAGATGGGACTAATTCAAGTGTGTTGAAGGCCATTTGGAACATTTACAGAAATGGTGCGGTCATTGGTGGTACAAGTGCCGGTGCGGCAATTATGAGTGATGTCATGCTTGCGGGCGGAGACAGCTATGGCACGCTGCTGAATGGTTTTACAGATACGTATGACGGCATGACCCAGCAAGAAGGTGGAGCGGGTTACCTTGAGCGCGGACTTGGCTTCTTCCGGTACGGCATCGTTGATCAGCATTTTGACAATAAAGCGAGATTGGGGCGCCTCATTGCCACTGCTTATGAAAAAGGTGATCAGCAACAGCTTGCTTACGGTATCGATGAAGATACGGCGCTTGTTGTGAACAATGCCGAACAGACGGCTAAAGTTGTCGGAAGGGGTGGTGTGACTTTAGTGGACATGTCGAATGTGTCAACGGATCCGCAGCTACCAAGCAGCAACTATCGAAATATCGCCCTTTCATGGATGGCTCCTGGTGATACGGTTGATTTGGCAACGAAGGAAATGACGGTGGCTGAAGCAAAAATCGAGACGAAGGGCTATGAATACAGTGACCAAAAAGTCGCCCCACATGCGGGTGTGTTGAATGCCCACGGGTTGTTAAGCAAATTTATCGCGTATGATTTGGTGGACAATAGCGGGGAAGAAGCGGTGAAAAGTTACAGCTTCGCTAGTGGAAAAGGCTTTGAGCTGACTTTCCGCAAAGGTGCTGAAACGAATGGCTACTGGGCGTATACAGATGGCCAAAAAGATGATTATTCAATGGAAAAAGTTCTTTTAGATATTACCCCTGTTACGGTACACATTAAATAACATGTCAGATTCGGGTACGAGTTGTCATAACTCTACCGGGATTTTACAGCTTCTTGAATGGGCGTCGTCCAATGATGGATTTCGAGAAAGTTCTTCTAAGTGAGTAAATAGTGAAAAGCGGCTAGTTAAAGAGGAATGGCTCCTTTTTAACTAGCCGCTTTTTTAAACGGATTGAGAGGACGAATCGTTCATCTCTGGTGCAATCGTGCTTTTTTTCTCTTTTAATAGTTGAGTCAGTTGCAGCTTGCTTTTCTTCGATGTCAAAATGTATAGAAAATCGCCTGGTTCAATGACGGTACTGCCATCTGGTGTGATGAGCGAGTCGTTTCGAATAATGGCATTCACAAGTGCACCGTCTGGAAATGGAATGTGAAGCAGCGGCTGTCCGACAATAGCCGCGTCTGCTTCCATTTCGTACTCAATCATTTCGGCTTGAGCTTTTCCGAGGGAAACGAGCTCAAGCGAGTGCATAGGAGCGGCTTTCACAGGTCCTGTTAGTCCGAGTTTATCCGCTAAATTTGTAATGGTCGCCCCTTGAATAAGGCAGCTTGTTAGGACAACGAAAAAGACGACATTAAAAATTAACTGACTGTCTTCAATACCTGCTAGCATCGGGAAGGTAGCAAGGACAATCGGTACAGCTCCTTTTAATCCAGCCCATGAAAGAAACAGCTTTTCGTTGTTTGTATAGCATGTTTTAATCGTTGAAAGATACACAGCTACCGGTCTGGCTACGAATATTAAAATGAGAGAAAGAATAATGCCTTTCAAGAAAACATCCCACGTAAAGAGGTCGGATGGGAAAACGAGTAAACCTAAAATGACGAACATTAAAATTTGCATCATCCAAGCAAATCCTTCGGAAAAGCGAAAAATCGAATGGCGATAAGCAATTTCTGCGTTGCCGATAATGATAGCCAGCACATATACAGCAAGAAGTCCGCTTCCTTGCATAAATGCCGTCAAACCGTATGTTAAAAGGGCAAACGCGATGGCGAAAATTGGATAAAGTCCACTTGAGTCAAGGTTAATCCGGTTCAATGCCCATACGGCTAATTTCCCGAAAAGCAACCCGAGAATCAGTCCAAGTCCCATTTGGAGGAAAAATGACCCAATCAATTTTACGAGGCTGGCACTCGGTACCGTAATGAGTTCAATCATCGCAATCGTCAAAAAGACGGCCATCGGATCATTTGACCCTGATTCAGCTTCGAGCGTTGTCCCAATGCGTTCATGAATGTTTTGCCCTTTTAATACAGCAAAGACAGCTGCCGCATCGGTCGAGCCGACAATCGCACCAAACAGCATGGCCGTGAGCCAATCGACATCGAGAATAAGCTTAGCGGCAATGGCGACGATGCCGGATGTAAATAAAACCCCGATGGTGGCAAGTGAAAGGGAGGGAAGGATGACTGGGCGCAGTGTACTCCATTTCGTTTGCAGTCCACCTTCAAACAAAATGACAACAAGGGCGAATACGCCAATCATTTGAGCCGTGCTTGCACTATCAAAATAAATAATCCCTAATACATCGCTTCCCATGACCATTCCGACCATGATGAACAGAACGAGGGATGGTACGCCAAGTCTGGCGGAAAACTTCGTTGTTAATACGCCCGCAATAAACAAAATGGCTGTTAGTAAAACAAATGTATCTGTGTGCAAAATATTCGTAAACATGTAATCAACTCGCTTTCTATAAATGTACGTCAAGCTTCATATGAGACGATGTTATATTGGCTGCCCCAATGTATTGCCGTGTTTCCGAAGGGGTCGTGTGCTGCAACCTTTTTTGAATAAGGGAAATGGCAATTCCTTTTGCGTATGCATGGTAGCCGAATGTTTTTCGTAACGTATGAGTACCAATCGGTTCGCTAATGCCGGCTTGCTTCGCCGCTTCATTAATAATGCGGTATGCTTGCTGGCGCGTAATCGGTTCCTTTGTTTTTCGAGATTTAAATAAAAAATCGTTGCCACTGAGTTTTCCTTCTTCAATACATGCGCGCAGCGATTCGCGAACAGGATGATTTAAATAAACGGGTGGATCTGTATAAGTAGAGGATTGCAAGTAGTGGAGGATTTGCCCGTATTCGTCCGCCACATCTTGAACATGAAGATGCAGCAAATCATGGACGCGGATGCCGGTATTGATGCCAAGCAATAATAAACAATAGTCGCGCGGTGAACGTGCCTGTAAAAAGGTTTTCATCGCCAAAAGTTGTTGTTCGTCTTTAATGGCTTCAACAGTTTTCATGATTCATACTCCTTTTAATGTAACATAAAATGATTATAGCATATGGTTATGTCACATTAGAAATGATATGCTTGAATAATTTGAAAAATGAAGAAAGAGATACACAGCTAGGAGAAAAATCCTATATAATAGAAAGAGAAAAGTAGACATGACTATTAAAGGGGAGTTTTCTGAACAATGCCATCAACTGTTCAACAAAAGCATTTATTAGATGAAAAAGCGATCTTAGTTGCGCTCGACTACAATTTAGCGATGATCCAATTTGATACGACAGGGAGAGTCATATGGGTTAATGAGAATTTTGCCCGTACGTTGAAATATGACGCAAGTGAAATGATAAACATGATCCATAGACAATTTTGCACAGAAGAGTTCAAAAATAGTCGCGAGTATGAGCAGTTATGGGAAAAACTTCGGAGTGGAGAACAATCTCAAGGGAAAATTCAACGGCTTGATAAAATGGGGAAGTTATTATTGCTTGAAGCGACTTATATCCCGATTCTTGATGAACAGAAAAACGTTCAGTCCGTCTTAAAAATTGCCACAGACATTACAGAACGTGAAACACATACAACAGAGGTCATTTCAAAATTGAAGGAAATGCCGGTGGAACTTGGCAACTTAGTTTTTGCGAACTCGAAAGAAAAAATGGAAGCTGTTGAATCGTTAAAAAAACAAACGGAAATCATTACGAATATTTCTAAAACAATTCGCAACATTTCTTCGCAAACGAATGTATTGGCACTAAATGCAGCCATTGAAGCGGCCCGCGTCGGCGAACAAGGACGAGGCTTCAAAGTTGTGGCGGACGAAGTGCGAAAATTAGCCGGAAGTGTAGATGAGGCAATTAAAAATGTGAATGTGAGTGTGGAAAATATTACAGAAGAAGTAGAAAGAGTAAACCGTATAACAGAGGCGCTGCAAAGCATTGTCGTGGATACTCAAGCGAAATTTGATGTAACGATGCAGGAGCTTGAACGCACCGCCAAATAGACAAAAGAGTCAGCTGCAGCTGACTCTTTTTCTTATGGAATGTCGTGACCCATGGAGCTTTGTAAAATTTCAAACCATTGATCAAGCGACAGTTTATATTGCAAGGCATCAATGGCAGCGTCGATGCGTTCTGTTTTACCTGAACCAACGATGGGCATGATGTTGGCTGGATGATTTAACAGCCATGCATATAAAACAGCGTCAATGCCAGGTGCGCCAATTTCACCCGCTACTTTTTCAAGTGTTGTACGAAGGCGAGCTGCTTTTTCGTTGTCAGCAGAGAAAATGTCGCCGCCGGCAAGGGGAGACCAAGCCATTGGAGCAATGCGTTTTTCAAGGCATAAATTCAACGTACCGTCTTCGAAGTTTTCTAAATGATAAGCAGAAAGCTCGATTTGGTTCGTCACAAGCGGGAAGTCCAAATACGATTGCAGCATATTGTATTGGTGCTGTTTGAAGTTGGATACACCGAAGTAGCGTACTTTTCCTTCTTCTTTTAACTGTGTGAACGCTTCCGCCACTTGGGCAGGGTCCATAAACGGATCTGGACGGTGGATTAATAGCACATCAATATAATCCGTCTGCAAGTTTTCTAGTGACTGGTTAACGGATTTTAAAATGTGCTCTTTGCTTGTGTTGTAGTGATGGGATTGATGTTCAGGGCGATTCGGCGATTTAAGCACGATGCCGCACTTTGTAACGATTTCCATTTTTTCGCGAAGCTCAGGTTTTAATGCAAGTGCTTCCCCGAACAATTTTTCACATGTGTAGCTACCGTAAATATCCGCATGGTCAAAGGTTGTAATCCCTTTTTCTAAGCAATGTTCAATTAAGGCAAGCGTTTGCTCTTTTGTTTGATTCCAATCAGATAAACGCCATAAGCCGTGAACGATTCGAGAGAATGATAAATCCTCTGCAATTTGAATTCTTTCCATATGTATATCACCTCAAGATTAGATTAAACAGAAAAGGGGAGAGAATGTCAATCAAAACGCTTTCAATGAATGAATAGAAAAATAGTTTATAGGTGGTATAGACAACTAGTTTTCTATATGATAACATGAGATAGTAAGGAAGAAAGGATGAGAGTTCAGCATGAAAGCACTCATTAAAAATGTACAAGTATACATCGGTGATGAGTTAATTGATAACGGTTACCTTATTATTTGTAATGAGGTAATCGCTGATGCCGGGAAAATGGAGATGTGCCCAGAGCTTGATTCTTCGTACACAACGATAGAATTGTCTAATCAATACAAACTAATCCCCGGATTCATCGATCTTCACATTCACGGAGCAGCCGGAGCGGATGTGATGGATGGAACGGAGGAGGCGTTGAGGACGATGGCTGCGGCACTGCCTGCGGAAGGGACGACAAGCTTTTTGGCCACAACGATGACCGTTGATCAAAGTGAGATTGAACGAGCGCTGCAAAATGCCGCTTCTTATATAAATAATCAAGGAACAGACGCAGCGGCGGAAGTGCTTGGCATTCATTTAGAAGGACCGTTTATTTCACCGAACAGAATTGGTGCCCAACACCCCGACTATGTCGTGCCGCCGAGTGTCGAGTTGTTCCGTAAATGGCAGGAGTTAGCAAATGGGCATATTAAACTTGTAACGCTCGCCCCGGAACAGCCGAACGGCTTGGCGCTTGTCCGGCATTTGAAGGACGAAGGAGTCACCGCTTCAATTGGACATTCAGACGCGACGTATGAAGAAGTCGTGGAAAGCATGGAAGCAGGAGTGACGCATGCTACCCATTTATTCAATCAAATGAGACCGCTTCACCATCGTGAGCCTGGGGTCGTCGGTGCAGTGCTGCTTCATGACGACATCAAATGTGAAATCATCGCTGATGGGGTTCATTCACGACCCGAGATGGTTCGCCTCGCCTACAACAATAAACGAAAAGAAGGACTCATTTTGATTACTGATGCGATGCGTGCCAAATGTCTTGGCGAAGGAACATATGAGCTTGGCGGTCAAGATGTGACGGTAGCAGAAGGAAAAGCGACATTAAAAGATGGAACGCTGGCAGGAAGCATTCTTACTTTAAGCGAAGCGGCTAAAAACATACGCCAATATACAGGGTGCGGCTTGGAAGCGGTGATTGAAATGGCAAGTGTCAATCCGGCGAAGCAGCTGAACGTATATGACCGAAAAGGCAGCCTTGAAAAAGGGAAGGACGCTGATGTCGTCGTTTTGGATGAAAACGATGATATTTTTATGACGATTTGCCGCGGCCGCATTACCTACACAGCACAGGAGGGATTCGAGTGAACATCATTGAAGTGAAAAATTATGAAGAGATGAGCAAAAAGGCGGCAGCCTTGATAATCGAAATGGTCAAAACGAAGCCTGATGCCGTGTTCGGCATGGCAACAGGCGGTACAGCCATTGGGACGTATCAATGGCTCGTTCAAGATGTTAAGACAAATGGGACGAGTTACGCAAAAGCGCATACGGTTAACTTAGATGAATACATTGGCATCGAACGAGGTCATGAACAAAGCTACCATACGTATATGAATCATCATTTATTTCAGCATATTGATTTGCCGGTAAGTCATCGTCACATCCCAGATGGGAAAGCGAACGATACAGAGGCGGAATGCCTTCGCTATGAAAAGACGATCGAAGCGTTAGGTGGAGTGGATTTACAACTATTAGGGATTGGCCATAACGGTCATATTGGGTTCAATGAACCAGGGACTTCGTTTCATTCAACCACACATGTCGTCGAATTAACGGCACTTACACGCAAGGCGAACGCCCGTTACTTTGAGCGAATGGAAGATGTCCCGACACATGCGATGACGATGGGGATTGGCACGATTTTAAACAGCAAACGAATTTTACTTCTTGTCTCTGGAAAAGGAAAGGCCGAAATTGTGAATAAGCTTCTTACTTCCCATCCGACCGAAGACATTCCCGCCACCGCGTTAAAAAGTCATCCGAATGTGACCATCATTGCGGATGAAGATGCGTTAAGTGTATGGAGAAATGAACGTAAAGAGGTGGGGCGAAATGTTTAAAGTAGACAAAGAGTCGCTGTTGCCGATTTATTATCAAATTGAAGAGGGGATAAAAGAGCTGATTGCAAGAGAAGCGCTGAAGCCAGGGGATCTCGTCCCGTCCGAGCGAGAGCTGTCTGAACGGTACGATGTGAGCCGGATGACTGTTAGGCAGGCAATTAGTAATTTAGTCAATGATGGCTATTTAGTAAGACAGCGCGGCAAGGGAACGTTTGTTGCTGACAGCAAAATTGAGCAAGGCTTGCAAGGGTTGACGAGCTTCTCCGAAGACATGCGGGCAAGAGGGATGACGCCAAGCTCGAAATTATTGGAATTTAATGTTGTGCCGGCATCCGTGCTTATCGCTTCGAAGTTGAAGCTCACGGAAGGCGAATCTGTATACGAGATTAAACGAGTAAGGCATGCAGACGACATTCCGATGGCGTATGAAATGCTTTATATGTCCGAACGTCTTGTGCCGGGTTTAAAGGAAGAAACGCTTAGTTCCTCTATTTATGACTATATGGAAAAAACGCAAAACATCCAGATTGCCAAAGGGGAGCAAGTGCTTGAAGCCTCCATTGCCCGAAAAAATGAAGCCTCCATTTTACAAATCAAGGAAGGGGCATCTGTCCTGCTGATTGAACGGACGAGCTATATGGAAGATGGAACGCCGGTGGAATTCGTTCAATCTGTTTACCGTGGAGACCGCTATAAATTTAAAATCGAGATGGAGAGACGGTAACGATGGAAAGACAAACAGAGCAATCAAATATACGGACCTTCCATTTAGATCGCATGACATCATCTGAAATCGTAGTTGCTATGCTTGAGGAAGATCAGCATATTGCGGCAGGCATTTCACCGCATGTGTCAAAGATTGCCAAAGCGGTTGATGAAATCGTCACCCGTTGGAAAAAGGGAGGGCGGGTTTTTGTGATCGGTGCCGGAACGAGCGGGCGAATTGGGATGCTTGATGCAGTCGAGCTCGGGCCTACGTTTTCTGTTGAAAGCAGCCGTTGGACGGCGATTGTCGCCGGCGGCAATGAAGCGATGTGGCAGCCGTTAGAGGAGACGGAGGATGATGAAACGGTCATTGAAGCAAAGCTGAAAAGTAAAGAAATGACAGCATACGATACTGTCATTGGCATAACGGCAAGCGGAAGCACGCCGTTTGTCCTCGCTGGTTTGCGCCTGGCGAAACAGTTAGGCGCATTAACAGTCGCTGTGACGAATAATGAAGGTACACCGGTTTCTTTTGTCAGCGATGTCGCCATTGAAGCAGTTGTCGGTCCAGAAGTCATTCGCGGGTCAACGAGGTTAAAGGCAGGAACCGCTCAAAAAATCGTCTTGAACATGTTATCAACAGCGGTCATGGTGCGCCTCGGAAAAGTGTACAACAACGAAATGGCCGATATGAAGCTTATGAATCAAAAACTCGTTGGACGTGCTGCGCACATGATCGAAACCATTGCTGGTGTTTCCGAACAAGAAGCGTCAGCGCTTTTACAGCAAAGCGGGTTTCAGCTGAAAGAAGCGCTTTTTATGGCGTTGACCGATGCTCCGCTTGAAGAGGCTGCCCGTTATTTGCAACAAGCAGACGGGCACATAAAGAAAGCGGTTACTTTATTTTTCAGCATGAACAACTAGAGAAAAACAGAATGAGGGGGAGTTTGACAATGATAGGATTTTTACAACGAATCGGAAAAGCGCTCATGCTGCCGATTGCCGTATTGCCAGCAGCAGCGTTATTGCTGCGTTTAGGTCAAGATGATTTATTAAAAATTCCATTTATGGCAGCGGCGGGAGAAGCGGTATTTGCCAATTTAGCGCTACTGTTTGCCATCGGGATTGCAGTTGGATTAGCGAAAGATGGGAATGGAGCCGCCGGATTAGCCGGAGCGGTTGGCTACTTCGTACTGACGAAAGGAACAGCGGCGATTGATGAAAACATCAATATGGCGATTCTTGGTGGAATTATTTCAGGAATCGTGGCTGGTGTATTATATAACCGCTTTCATGCGATCAAGATGCCAGAATGGCTCGGATTTTTTGCGGGAAAACGGTTTGTGCCGATTATCACATCTGTAGCGATGCTTATATTGGCGGGGGTTTTCGGGGTTATTTGGCCGCCGATTCAAGATGGCATTAACAGTGTCGGTAATTGGATTACTGGTGCCGGTGCATTAGGGGCTGGGGTGTTTGGCTTTTTGAACCGCTTGCTCATTCCAATTGGCTTACATCATGTATTAAACAGTTTAGTTTGGTTCGTATTCGGTGAGTATAACGGGGCGACAGGAGACTTGAACCGTTTCTTTGCGGGCGATCCGACTGCCGGTGCGTTCATGACCGGGTTCTTCCCTGTAATGATGTTCGGCTTACCGGCAGCTGCGATGGCCATGATTGCGGCGGCGAAAAAAGAAAGAAGAAAAGCAGTGGCGGGGATGCTGATTGGTCTTGCGTTTACGTCTTTCTTAACAGGTATTACCGAACCAATTGAATTTTTGTTCATGTTCATCGCACCAGTTTTATACGGCATTCACGCCTTGTTGACAGGTATCTCGCTGGCGCTTTCAGTTGCGCTTGATATTCATCACGGCTTCGGATTTTCTGCTGGTGCCATCGATTACTTGTTGAACTTCGGTATTGCACAAAAACCGCTTCTACTTGCGTTTATCGGTATAATTTATGCAGCTGTTTATTTTGTACTCTTCTATTTCTTAATTGTCAAACTAGACATTAAAACGCCTGGACGTGAGGATGTGGATACAGGAGCGGAAGGCGGCAACGGAAGCGTTCAACATGTGGAACTTGCTAAACAATATTTAGCGGCGCTTGGAGGGAAAGATAATCTCGCTAATCTGGATAATTGTGTGACGCGTCTGCGCCTTCAAGTAAAAGACATGAATGCCATTGATGAAGCGGCTTTAAAACAGCTCGGGGCAAAAGGTGTCATCAAGCTCAACAAAACCGACCTCCAAGTCATCATCGGCACGGATGTCGAGTTCATTGCAAATGAGATGAAAGGTTTATAAACACCAACAGGACAGCCAAAAACCGCTGTCCTGTTGGTGTTTACTTAATAAATATGGAAGAAGCTAAACACAGACTGAAAACAACGAGTGACACCATTACAGCTATTGCTCTTGAGCTTGGTTTCAACGACAATAGCCATTTCTCAAGAACATTTAAACATACATACGGCCTATCTCCGAACGAATATCGTAAGCGTGAACGTTTGTAACGAAAATAGTCCAATCTGTCTTTTTTTGTTTATCAAGGAAATATTATTACACGACCGCTCGAAAAAAAGATAAACTTTTCTAAAAAGCAGACGATATATTCACTACGACGGTAGTGAAAATGGTGAATAAAACTAGCAGCTTTGAAGAACTATCTGTACATGGGCGCTTGGATAGTTTGGAGCGAGTAGCGCAACCGGCTAATGAAATGAACTCATTTCATTAGCTTTTTTTATGCCAAATTTTTCTGCCTGATACATTTTAACAGTGGGAGAAAAGAGAGGGTAGGGTATGGACAAACGTAAAAATGTAATGATGCTTCGTTTTTCTTTATTTGTAGTGGTGCTATCGATTTTCGTACATGTGATGCACCGTCGAGTTGGGTGGCTAGATGAATATCTCATTTTATTTGACATATTGAGTGGGCATACATCTAGTCTATCATTCATATTAAATGTATTACTCATCGTGCCGATTGTACTGTTGCTTGCTGCATTCTATATATATGTGAAAAAACAAGTTCATCCGTGGATTCCGTTATTCATTATGCTTTCGTTAACGTTCAGCAGTATTTCAATTATTGCTGGCGGCGATGGCATGGTTGAATATCATTTTTCAATCTTTATGGTATTGGCGAGCCTTGCTTATTTTGAAAGTGTTAAACTCGTTCTTATTAGTACTGTAATTTTTGCTTTCCAACATTTAGTTGGTTATGTCACATTTCCTGAATTAATTTGCGGCATGGAAACCTATCCGTTTGCCCTTTTACTTATTCATGCGTTGTTTCTTATTTTTACGAGTACGGTTATTATCATTCAAATTGTATCGAGACAGAAGTATGTAGCAGAAACGAAGGAACAAGAAAGAAAACAGAAGGAAATCATTGACCAATTGATTGATAGCATCGCTTCTACCTCTCAAAATGTGTTATCGAATGTGTCACAGCTTGAATGGGGGATAAAGGAATCAACAAGTGTGACAAATGAGGTGGCATTTTCGATGGAGGAAATGGTGAAAGGAGCGGAAGAGCAACTTTATTCGTCACAAGAAAGCAAACACGTACTTGACCAAATGAAAACAGAAATTCAAGCGGTGATGGCGCAGGCGAACCGCTCTGCTGAGTCTTCCTCTATGGCGATGGAACAGGCGATAGAAGGGAAAGATAGTATGAGCGGGACCGAGCAAAAAATGAGTGCCATCGTGCAAACGGTTGATCAAATGGATGAAGTGGTGACACGTTTGCAGGACCGGTCTACCAACATTCGGGAAACGTTGTCGCATATGTCAGACATCGCGGCTCAAACGAATTTGCTAGCATTGAATGCGGCAATTGAAGCGGCGAGAGCGGGCGAGTCTGGGAAAGGATTTGCTGTCGTAGCCGAAGAGGTGCGGAAGCTCGCAGATCAATCGAGAGTGTATGCCGAGCAAATCGGGCAGACACTTCAAGAATTCCTTTATGAAACATCACGAATTGCTCAAGTGATGGAAGTTAATCAAGCACAAGTCGAAAAAGGCATCGAACAAGTTCAGCAAACAGGGCGCGTGTTCGAGCGAATTGTAGAAGAAATCTCCAACGTTCATGAGCATGTGAACAAATCATCTGCCATCGTCCATTCTATTGGAGAACGAATGAGCGGCGTGTATCGTACCGTTGAAGAAATGACCGTTGTATCTGAAACGTACAAAACAAATATTGAAAGCATTTCTGAAGCTTCTCAAGAGCAACTCGCTGCTTTTGATGAAATCAATGCCATTACAGAAAGCTTAAAAGGTGTGACGGAATCGCTGACGAATCAAGTTTCTTCATTGGAAAAGGACGCTGATACGAAGCGCGCCGAATTTGTATAAAAGTAGGTAAATGTAACAGCCGGAAGGACACCGCGAGTCCTTTCGGCTGTTTTATTGTAGCACCTAGTTTGACGGGGAGGAATGGAGATGAGATAATAGGCGCAATCCGACGACAGTGTCGGTGTAATGGTATCATTCACCTTAATAACGCATAGGCGGTGGTATGGATGAAGGTTACATTTTTAACGCTCGGAAGCAGAGGCGATGTACAGCCATATGTAGCATTAGCAAAAGAGCTTATAAAAAAAGGGCATGAAGCGTGTATTTGCACAGGGGCTACTTATCAACCATTTATTGAAAAAAACGGAATTGCTTTTTATGAAGCATCGGCTGATTTAATGGCGATGATGGAAAGTGAAGAAGGAAGAAAAGTATTTAACGGTGGCAACTACAATTGGTGGAAGATGTTTCAGTTTGCGAACAAGGTCATTACCCCGGCTTACCGAAAGAGCATGGATGATTTTTTAGCGGCTTCAAGGGGAGCGGATTTAATTATTTATCATCCGAAAGCATTAAGTGCGGTCGATATCGCTTTTTACTTGGATATTCCATGCATCTGTATGCCGCCTGTTCCCATTATGTACCCGATTACGGAATTTCCTAATTTTCAGCTGTCACCGGATAAAAGCTTCGGACCGTTACTGAATAAATGGTCATATAAAGTAATTGAGTTTAGTGAACGACCGTATATGAAGCATATTAACGATTTTCGTGAAAAGTCGCTAAACTTGCCGAAACGAAAGACCGGCAGTATGTTATGGGAAATGGCTGGAAAACCGATTCCTATTATATATCCGATTAGTCCGCATTTATTTAAAGACGTGAACAGCTGGAAGGATCGTGTCTATTTATCTGGCTTTTTCTTTTTAGATCTTGGAGACGAAGCGCTGGATGAACAGCTAGAAGCATTTCTTTCGGCTGGTGAAAAGCCGATGGTCGTGTCGTTTAGCTCAATGCCGCTTGAAAACCCCGCTGCATTCAAGCAAAAGTTTGTGCAAGCAGTGAAGGAAACCGGCAATCGTGCGGTGGTGTTAACAGGAACGAGCGGGATGACGTTTGAAGACGAAGACGATCTAATCGCAGTGGAAAAGGCGCCGCATCGTCTCATCTTCAAACGGGCGAAAGGAATTATTCATCACGGCGGAGTCGGGACAATGTCCGAAGCACTGTTAAGCGGGGTGCCACAGCTTGTAATGCCGTTTACGGTTGACCAGCCATTTTGGGCGGCTAGACTTTATGCAAAAGGCTATACGATTCGGCCATTAAGAGAGAAAACATTGAAGACAGTTGATTTAATAGAGGCACTTCGAGAAATGGAGAACGAAACAGTCATCGCGAAGGCGAACGAAATGAAAGGAATCATTGAGTCAGAAAATGGACTTGCTCAAGCGGTTAACTATATTGAAGCATATATGGAAAAAAGGGAGGAAATGTAATGCCGACTGCCACATTTTTTAATTTGCCAAAAGAAAAACAAAGTCAGGTAATGGATGCCGCCATTCATGAATTTGCCGAAAATACTTTTGAAGAAGTGAAAATTTCGACGATTATTAAAAAAGCGAAAGTGCCAAGAAGCAGCTTTTATGATTACTTTGAAGATAAAGAGGATATGTACAAGCACATTTTATCCCTCGTTCAAGCTGAGAAAACGAAGTATATGGCGCCTGTCATGGAGCGAGCTTGGGCGAGCTTTTTTGAACAGTTCAAAGAGCTGATGAAAGCGGGAGCCGCGTTTGCGGCGAATCATCCGGAATATGAGAAGCTCGCCAACAAAATGGTTGAAAACAAAAAACGAATGACCGAGCTTCTCGGAGATGCCGCGCAAGACGTAACAAGTATATATGAGACGATGATTAAAAAGGGCATGGAGGCAGGAGAAATTCGCCCGGAACTGGACGTCAAATTCCTTGCGCGCTCGATCTACCTTTTATCCTCCAACTTAGCGGTTGAAGGCTTCAAGGAAGAAAATGGCCCAATGGCTGTTTATATTGAAAAGCTAGCAGAGCAAATGATTGATTTTTTGAAGTATGGGATGGGAAACGGCCAATAGTTATTTGAATCAATTTCATATTTTAAAGCCTTTGTCGCCCAAGGCTTTTAAGAACTTAAAAAAGGAGTACCTCCCTAAATTCTTGTATACTGTTTAGTAACCACACTAAAACAACACAAGAATGGAAGGTGACTCCCTATGTCTATTATACGACAAGGAAGCCTGTTTGGCATGCAGGATTTATATGAATTAGAACCAACAAAACGATTTGAAGCCATTTTTTCGACACTGAATATAGAGCCATTATTATTTGCCGTGTCTAAAAAGACGGTGTACGGCGCTCCTACTGAATTAAATTATCCAGCGATGATCTACGCCCTCGTTGCTCGTATTGTGGAACGAATTCCCACCATCAAAGATCTCGTCAAACGGTTACGAAACGATTTTATGTTCCACCTTGAATGTGGGTTTCTTTTTTCTGATCGTATCCCTTCTGAGGCTTCTTTTTCTCGGTTCACTCAAAAGTTAAGCGAATCGAAGGCACTAGAAACGGTTCAAGAAACCGTTCTTCTTCAGGCCATTCAAGAAGGGTTTATTGACGATGATGTGGTCTCGTTTGATGCGACACATTTCGAGTCTCGAGACCGGGCTACGCCACAAGAAAAGAAGCCAAAGACCGAACCAAAAAAGCGTGGCCGTAAACCGAAGGCTGAACAAGAAGCCTATCAACAAGAAAAACAAGAGCGAGATGATCAAAAAACTATTTACGAGAAAACGATAGAAGATCAACTATATGTCAGTCTTGAAACCCTACGGACAGATGTACCTTTACACCCAAACTGGGGGATCAAGAAAAATAGTGAAGGAAAGAACGCCTTTTGGTTTGGATTCAAAGCCCATTTGGCGGTTGGATCCAAGAGCCAATATATTCTTCAATCTCTCATGTCATCGGCCAGTTTGAATGATGGAAAAGCCGCGATTCCTCTGTTAAAGGGTCTTCAAAAACGGCTTTCTTCGTTGACCGTTCAGTACGGAGTATTCGATGCAGGCTATGATTACGAAGCGATTTATACGCAGCTTCATCGTATGAAAGCCAAAGCCATTATTGCTTATAATAAGCGAAACGAAGGAGAACCCCTTGGTTTTGATGAACATTTCGCGCCCACTTGCGTACGAGAACACTCGTATCGCTATGATAGTTTTGATGAGAAGTATCAGACTCTGAAATATACGCAGCCAAACGAATGTAAAACCTGTCCGTTAGCTCACGATTCCCTTTGTCAAAAGGTCTATAAAATCAAGATGGAGACAGATATTCGGAAATATAGCGCCCCAGGCCGTGGGTCAGAAGCTTGGAAGAAGCTTTACCATCAGAGGAGTGCCGTTGAACGAGTGAACGCCTATTTAAAAGAATTCTTTCAATTGAAAAACGTCCGATATCGATCTGGAAAACGAGCAAAAGTTCATTTCGATCTGGTAACGCTTGTTTATAATGCCTCGAAATTGGCCGTAGATCGAATCAATCGACAAATGAAAGAAATGAGTCAAGCCGCTTAGCATTAAAAAAAGAAACGACTAAAATTCTGTCCTTCCAACTAAGGAAAAGAAACTATTATGAAATTGATTCATTTAAAAATATTTACATTTTTAGTAATTTGTTGTAGGATGTAAAAAACAAAGCTCACCATAAAAAGCACGGATAAGGACATGAATGATTTTTACGGTTTTCAGAGAGGGAAGGGTAGGTGCGAACTTCCTAACTTAGGAGAATCATTTACCACCTTTGAGCTGTATTGGGGAACTAAAGTATCCAATACCGTTGATGCGACGTTACAGCACCAAAGCCATAAGTGTGATGGAGGACTTATGGGAAATTGGGTGGAACCACGGGTTAAACGCGCTCGTCCCTTGCATGAGGGATGAGTGCGTTTTTGTTTTGGTTAATTGAATATGCATATGCGATGAACAGGACATGAATGATTTTTACGGTTTTCAGAGAGGGAAGGATAGGTGCGAACTTCCTAACTTAGGAGAATCATTTACCACCTTTGAGCTGTATTGGGGAACTAAAGTATCCAATACCGTTGATGCGACGTTACAGCACCAAAGCCATAAGTGTGATGGAGGACTTATGGGAAATTGGGTGGAACCACGGGTTAAACGCGCTCGTCCCTCGTAGTGAGGGATGAGTGTGTTTTTTTATTTATCACGAAAAAGGAGTGTTGAGAATGAGTGGAAACATGATAAACATTCAATTGCCAGATGGACATGTGAAAGAGTTTTTGAAAGGCACGACGGTCGAAGAGGTGGCAAGGTCTATCGGTTCAAGTTTACGGAAACAGGCAGTAGCGGGGAAAATAAATGACCAGCTCGTTGATGTAAGTTGGAGACTGGAGCATGATGTCCAGCTTTCCATTGTGACGCTCGATTCGGAGGAAGGATTGCATATATTGAGGCATTCAGCTGCACACGTATTGGCGCAAGCTGTCAAAAGACTTTATCGCCATGTAAAATTAGGAATCGGTCCGGTCATTGAAAACGGGTTCTATTACGATTTGAAACTGGAACATAGCTTAACTTCAGGTGATTTGCGAGCGATTGAAAAAGAGATGGAACACATTATCAATGAGAATTTGGAAATTAAACGAAGAGAAGTTTCGTATGAAGAAGCAGTAAAACTGTTTGAAGAAAAAGGCGAGTCGTTCAAGCTGGAAATTTTAAAGGAGCTTCCGAAGGATGAAGTGATTACTCTTTATGAGCAAGGCGAATTTATCGATCTTTGCCGCGGACCGCATCTTCCGGCTACTGGCTTTATTAAAGCGTTCAAATTAACTCGTGTATCAGGTGCTTATTGGCGCGGAGATAGTGAAAAAGAAGTTCTTCAGCGAGTGTATGGGACGGCTTTTAAAAAGAACAAAGATTTAAAAGAATACTTCAACTTATTGGAAGAAGCGGCGAAGCGAGACCATCGCAAGTTAGGCAAACAACTGGAGCTGTTTATGTTTTCAGAGGAAGCACCGGGTATGCCCTTTTATTTGCCAAAAGGACAAATTGTGAGAAATGAGTTAGAACAATTTTCGCGTGAACTTCAAAACAGCGCCGAATACGACGAAGTCCGTACGCCGTTTATGATGAATCAACGACTATGGGAACAGTCGGGTCATTGGGATCATTACCATGAAAATATGTATTTTTCTGAAGTTGATGATACGAAATTTGCAATGAAACCGATGAACTGCCCTGGACATATGCTCATTTTCAAAAATCACTTATATTCTTATCGCGATTTACCTATTCGGATGGCAGAGTTCGGTCAAGTACATCGCCATGAATATAGCGGTGCATTAAATGGCATGCTTCGCGTTCGTACATTTTGTCAGGATGATGCTCATATTTTTGTGCGAGAAGACCAAATCGAAAGTGAAATAAAAGCGGTGTTCCATCTTATCGACAAAGTGTACCGTACATTTGGTTTTGAGTACTCCGTAGAGCTTTCCACTAGGCCTGAGAATTCGTTAGGGGATGACCATCTTTGGAATGCTTCGGAGCGAGCGTTACAAAATGTGCTTGAACAGTTAGAGATTCATTACTGCTTAAACGAAGGGGACGGAGCGTTTTACGGACCGAAAATTGATTTTCACATTAAGGATGCATTAAAGCGGAGTCATCAATGTGCAACAATTCAGCTAGATTTTCAAATGCCGGAAAAATTCGACCTTACTTATATTAATGAACAAAATGAAAAGGTTCGCCCTGTCGTTATTCATCGTGCTGTTTTCGGATCAATTGACCGTTTTTTGGGGATTTTAATTGAACATTTTGCTGGTGTTTTTCCAGTGTGGCTTGCCCCGACACAAGTTCAAATTATTCCTGTTTCGCATGTTCATCTCGACTACTGTTTAAACATCCAGTCGGAGTTGAAGGGGTTAGGGGTGAGAGTGAAAGTGGACAACAGCAATGAAAAGCTCGGATACAAAATAAGAGAAGCACAAATACAAAAGATTCCGTACACACTCGTATTAGGAGACAGTGAAGCGAAGGAAGGCGCTGTCAATGTGCGAAAATATGGAAGTCAGCAGTCCGAGTATGTTTCGTTTGAGACATTTCAAAAGGATATCATCCAGCAAATAAAAGACCGTAGTCAGTAGGGATAATCAATAGGTTAGAACAATGAAATGGAAGGATTCTTTAATAGTGGTGATTCTATTTTTTAAATTAGCAAATGATACGATTGCCCTTTTTTAAAAAGAAGACTTTTGCCTCAAACATGCTGATTATAACGTGCATATAATGCTACTATCTCTCTCTCTTTCTACATTGAATGATGAAGGTAAGAGAGATAGTAGTATTCTACCGAGCCTTGGCTGAGGATTCCATACATAAGACACCTACTTGCCTGTTTCTTCATCATTTTTACAGGGCAGGTTCACTATGTGCCAACCGAAGAAAGGGGGAGCTGTAATGAATAGGAAATTGGCCAATTTTCACCGTCTACAAAGCCAATCTTTAAGGGAAGCACGGTTTTGTTTTCCACCAACTGCACCAAGTAGCTGCCCAGACATTTATCCACGAAAAGAAAAACCGATGACACCGAATATTTTAAAGGCGAACACCTTGCAGTATGTCGCGCTGTCTGATGGCATAAAAAGAATATATACAAATCAAGACGGTGTAAGCGGATATGGAAATACGAATATTCTTGATCCTGCTTCTGTATCATATGTCAATCTTTTCGTTAATGGGATGCTGCAGCCTCCTACTCTTTATAAAGTACAGGAAGGTATCCTTGTTCTAACGTCACAAGACATTCCGAAGAAGGAGGTACCTATTATTCTTCAATTTATCATAATTTATGGATCATAGCTGCAATAGGAGTGAACATCAGGACGTCAAAATCAAAAAGCAGGAAAAACCAGAACATCTTACGGGTTTTCCTGCTTTTTGATTTTCTTTATGTTGTGACGGTTGTAAGGGAAGTTGGGGTATAGTTGACGACTTCTAATACAACGGGTGAGTTTTGTAAAATCGGGTCTCCCCCTGCAGGGACGGAAAAGGCAAGGGACCCAACGGCAGTTGCCCCAGGTGTATACGTTGAGTTTCCTTCCATTTGCAACACTCCGTTAATATACACATTAAAATAACTGTTATCTGTAGCAAGGGGCGGAAGGGCAGTCGCGGCTGTACCATCATCCAAGAAAAAGTCGGCTGCGTCTATATTGAGGGTAGTTCCAGCAACAGTTTCAGCTGTTGTGACATAGAAAAACTTTGCAGGTGTCGGATCGACATTGGTTGTCGTAGTGGCTGTGACGAGAAGTTTCATAAGCTGTAAGGCCAAAGTTCTCACCTCCTTTCAAAAAAATAAATACATCGTACTATCAATCTATGTTTTTAAAGAAAGATTTGCCATGGACAAACTCATCAATTCATATAAAAAATCATGGTTTGTCCCATACTATATAGACCGATTTAGAACCTTTGGTGAACGCTTTCCATTAAATAAAGCTGTGTTGAATCATTAAATGAAATATATATAATTGAAACATCATTTACAACAGCCAATAGATGGTTTATTCAGAAGTGTTTTCCTTTGCATGACAACACGCCTAAAAATATAAACTAAAGCAAGGAGGTGAGGAGCGGGGTGCTTTCAAGTGCGAAAAATATTGTGTACCGCTTTTTTGCTGATCGCTTTTACGACCTCAGTGCGCAAATGGCGTATTATTTCATGCTGTCGATGATTCCGTTTTTAATTTTTGTGTTTTTGCTTATTAGTTTTTTGCCATTTCAGGCTGACAATGTCTTACTTGTCATTGAACCGTTTGCCCCTGCCAATACATATGGCATCATTCAGTCGACGTTATACAGCATGTTTTATGACGGGCAAGGAGAATGGCTGCCACTGAGCTTGCTTGCGGCTTTTTGGCTTTCCTCGATGGCTGTCCAGTCGCTCGTTCGTTCCTTAAATCATGCTTATCAATTTCAGCGTGAGCAGCCTTTTTTAGAAGCACTTTTGAATGATCTTTTCTTGACGGCGGGCTTTATGATTATTTTATCTGCTACATTGTTTGTCCCGATTATCGAACAAATTGTTTACACGTTTGTCGTCACAAGGACGGAGCTTCCCGTGTTTTGGGGGGAATTATGGCAAGTTGTGAAATGGGGGCTTGGAACCTCGTTTTTATTCGTGTTCTTTCTACTATTATATAGAATTGTGCCAAGTGTGAAATTGTCGTGGCTGAAGGTTTTGCCTGGAGCCGTTTTTGCGACATTGGGCTGGCAAGGGGTTTCGGTCATCTTTTCGTATTATGTGACGTTAGGCAACTATTCAAAGCTTTACGGCCAGCTGGGCAGCATAATCGTGCTGATGACCTGGTTTTATTTAACCGCTGTCGTGCTGCTGACAGGCGGATTAATTAATGCGGAAGTGTATCGGCAAAAGTCGTAACGGTTTCGCTATAACGAAAGCGTTCCTCTCATCGAATAGGCGGCGCTGTTTTAGGGGAAATATTATGTATGGAAACATATATGCTTTGGAGCTTATTGTTGCTTGGAATCATCTTACTTGTTTTTAGTTTACGCAAACCGCCCATCACGCAATGGCTACTTACGTTTCTTTTGAATGCTTATATTTCCGTTTTCATCGGTGTCTTAGTTGTCGAGCACAAAATGCTGGAATATCCTATAAAATTTTTACCCGACTTTTTTGATTCGAGCCTTTTATTTGAATACTTACTATTTCCTGTTGTGTGTGTCTATTTTTATCAAACGACCTATCGTTCACCTTTTTTGGCGATTATCGGTCAAGCTTTCCTTTATTGCGGAACGTTAACAGCCGTCGAGGTATTGTTGGAAAAACATACAGATTTAATTGAATACCATACGTGGACATGGGGGTATACGTTTGGGAGTACGCTTTTAGTGATGTTGTTGATTAGAGGCGTAATGGGCTGGATTCGAAAAATAGGCGCAGAACCATCAGTTTGACGGATGCCTATGCAGGAAAAGGGAATTCCAATGCGGTTTCAATGTGACCCGTGATATAATGAAGAAAATTTGATAGACAGCGGCGGAGCCAATGAGCTTGGCTGCTGTCTATCGATGAGTTCGAAACGGATGGAGAGAGAGTGATGGAAACATTAAAGCATGTTCAGTGTGAAAAGCGCACATATTCATATAAAGTCGACACTCACGAGCACAGTTACGGTCAATTTTTGTTTCCGCTACAAGGGTCGATGGAGATTGAAGCAGGGCAGCAACTCGTAAAGCTGGACGGTCAGCACTGCTTATATTTACCGCCGCAATGCCGCCATCAATTTCATTCTTTGGATCGCAATGAATTTTTAGTGCTGGATATTCCTATTCATTACTTAAGTGAGTCAGGCAGTGAGTCAGGCATGTACATGAAGCTTGATGAACAGTGGTCCGCATTGCGCTTTTTATTATTGGAGGAAGTGTCTCAAAATGGCTCCTCGACCGCTGTCGTGCCGCTCGTTCAATATATGAGTCAAAAATTAACTCAATGGGAGCACCCGTCGATAGCATATATGCATACACACTACCGCGAGTCGATGACCATTGATGAACTGGCGAAGGTGGAGCATTATCATCCGGCCTATTATTCGTCTTGGTTTAAAGCGAAAACGGGACGAACGCCGCTTGAATACCTTCATCAGCTCCGATTAAAAGAAGCAAAACGTCTCCTTCAAGAAACAGGATGGACGATCACGGCTATTGCCCATGAAGTCGGGTATGAACATGCGTCGTCGTTAACACGATTGTTTCTTCGCTATGAAGGCATGACACCAAATGCCTATCGAAGCACCTTGAAATAGGATAAAAAACGGCTTAAAAATGGCTGCCTCTCTTATCGGGAAAACGGTTATACTGTGTCTATATATGAACAAATGATGGAGAGGATTGCGATGAAAAATCAACTGCCAATGCTTTGGGCGCTTATGGCCGCGATGTTATGGGGAACGACAGGAACGGTTCAAAGTTTAGCGCCAGAAGAGACGAATCCCATTTCTTTCGGAGCAATGAGGCTGGCCATTGGGGGGGCGACGCTTTTACTTATTGTCGGCTTGCAAGGGCAACTGCGCGTAAAAGGGTGGCCGCTCAAACAAATGCTGCTGGCGTCTGTTAGTATGGCTTGCTATCAGCCGTTTTTTTTCTCGGCGGTGAAAATGACGGGCATTGCTGTCGGAACAGTGGTGGCGATTGGAAGTGCCCCCATTTTAGCTGGATTGATGGAATGGGCGGTGTTCAGGCAAAAACCTGCGAAAACGTGGTGGGCCGCTACATTTACGGCCATTTTTGGCTGTATGCTGTTGTTTGCCAATAAAGGTTCGACTGTCATCGAGCCACTCGGATTAGTATGGGCGCTTGGTGCAGGAGCCTCATTTGCCGCTTATACGCTTGTCAGCAAGAAGCTGTTAGAAACGCAAAGCTCGAATGCGGTGACAGCTGTTGTGTTTACACTTAGTGCGTGCATGCTTGCTCCGCTTTTATTTCTATTTGACCTTTCATGGCTACAGCAGACTAGCGGTGTGGCGGCGAGCTTATATTTAGGTGTGTTTGCGACAGGCTTAGCCTATTTGCTTTTTGCCAAAGGGCTTGTGAAGCTTCCGGCTTCAACGGCGGTTACACTTTCGCTGGCCGAACCGCTGACGGCCGCCTTGCTTGGGGCGTTTTTAATCGGCGAAGCGTTAACGGTGACATCATGGTTTGGCATTGGTTTATTGCTTCTTTCCATCATGGTCCTTTCATTTGCTCCGCGTAAACGAAAAGACTTAACATCACCGAAGCTGGAGGCTTTTGGGAAGTGAAGAAGATGGTAGAAAAGGAGAGAGCATGATGGCAACAATTGATGATTTTTTAAAATTGGATATTCGAATAGGGACGGTGAAGCAGGCTGAGCCGCTGGAAGGAGCACGTGTGCCGGCGATTAAGCTGGAAATTGACTTCGGTCCTGAAGTTGGAACGAAACGTTCAAGTGCTCAAATTACGAAAAGATATACACCTGAGATGATGATTGGCAAACAAGTAGCAGCGGTCGTGAATTTTCCGCCAAGACGTATTGCCGGCTTCCAATCGGAAGTATTAGTCATCGGCGGCATCCCGGAAAAAGGGGATGTTGTCCTGTTAAGCCCAGATAACGAAGTAGCAGACGGAACACCAATCGGATAAGGGAAACTTCCATCAGTAAGGGGTTTCTTTCATCTCTCATCAATGGTTAGTTCACTTATGAGGCCTTTACGAGACACAAAGACTAAAATCATGTCTTCGCTTTCGGAAGTGAGGATGTTACTACAGAATAAATATGGTAGGAAGAATGTTGAAAAAAGCCATTGTGAACCGCTTTTTTTCAACATTCTTTTTATTATGGGGGGCGATTCATGTATACTATTGGTAGTATATGAGAGCTCCGCATAGACGGAAAGCTAATGATTATGACTTCAACCTTTGACATCTAGATTGGACGTTCCTCTTCTTTTTCATTAGGGAAAATTATCACTAGTTGAAAGGGGGAAGGATGATTGGGTAATATTACCGCCTATTTCTCCTAAATGCATATTGTAAACATTATGACGAAAATGTTACATTTATTAATATACACATTTTTTTGAATTGTTTAAGCAACATGCTTTGTTCATGAAATAGAAAATGATAACGTATGCACGAACAATGGGAGATAGAAAATGAAGATCACTAATGACCATACGAAACGCAGATGGATGATTATACTAGGCCTTTCCGTTATCCTTTCGGAGCTGTTTGAAAAAATGGGACCGCTGCTGTTGGCAACGAACGAACCTTTTTTTCAAATCACGCATTTTGTGCTCAGCTTTTGGACCATTCTTTTATTGTTTGTGTTACTGCTTAGCATTTCGAAAACAACGGAAGAGCTGAGAAAAAGCAATCAAAAGTTAAATAATATTTTCGATACATTAGATGTCGCGATTTGGTCACATGACTTAAAAACAAATGTGTTGCTCATTACGCCAGGGATTGAAAAGTTGTATGGCCGGTCGTTGGACGAGTTTTACCGCGATCATGATTTATGGAAAAAAGTCATCTTTTCAGAGGATTTGCACGTTTTAAATGAACGAAATGAGAAACTGGCGGCAGGAGAGACGGCAACAAGTATTTATCGCATTATTCGTCCGGACGGGGAAGTGCGTTGGATTCAAGATCGAGGCATTCCAGTTTATGACGAAAAAGGCCAGTTTGTCGACTTTACGAGCGTGCTATTTGATATTACCGATCGAAAGGAAAGTGAAGACCGTTACCGCAGTTTAGTCGAACTGTCTCCAGATATTATCGCCGTCGTGAGTCAAGGACAAATTGACTATATTAATGAGACAGGAAGCCGGTTATTCGGAGTGGCGGGGGCGAGTGAACTCATTGGAAAGCCCGTTTCTATGTTTATTTCTCCAGATACAGTGGAACATTTGCAACAGGAGTGGAAAACACGGGAGAGAGAACAGAGTCTGCTCGAGCTGCCAGTGAAGCGGCTTGACGGTCAAACAATTGATATTGAAATGGCAACGATGCCAATTTTATATGAAGGAAGAACAGCATGGCAAGTTGTCGGACGAGATATTACAGAACGGAAAAAAACAGAAAAGACGATTAACTACATGGCCTATTATGATGCGTTGACAGGGCTTCCTAACCGAAATATGTTCCGAAAGCATGTCGACCGCGTATTAAGCAAAGCGGAACAATCCACGCTTGCTGTTTTATTTTTAGATTTAGATCGGTTTAAAATTATTAATGATACAAAAGGACATACCGTTGGCGATTTGCTGCTGCAAAAAGTAGCCGATCGTTTGCAGGAAGCCGTTCAAAAGGATGGGTTAGTTTCCCGTCAGAGCGGAGACGAGTTTATCATTTTATTGGAGAATTGTGAAAAAGAGAAAGCCGCACATATTTCTGCCCGCATCCTATCCTCATTTTCTAAACCCATTGACCTTAATGGCGATGAGTTTTTTGTCACAACGAGCATTGGCATCAGCATGTATCCGCATGATGGAACAGATCATGAAATGCTAATTAAACATGCCGATACGGCCATGTATTTGGCGAAGGAGCGGGGGAAAAACAATTTTCAGTTTTACACGTCTAGTCTTGATTTATTGGCCTCACGCAAGATGGAGCTGGAAAATGGATTGCGAAAAGCGTTGGAAGAACAGCAATTTGTGCTTCATTATCAGCCGAAAGTGGAATTGGAAACCGGGAAGCTGATGGGAGTAGAAGCGTTAATTCGCTGGAAGCATCCACAACTTGGAGTGATTCCGCCAAATGAATTTATTCCGCTCGCGGAAGAAACCGGGCTGATTGTACCAATCGGGAAATGGATTTTAAGGGAAGCGTGTCAGCAAAGTAAAAGATGGCAAGAGGAAGGATTCGGACCAATTCCCGTTGCCGTTAATACGTCCGTTCGTCAAATTCAAGATGACGGGTTTGTCGCTGATGTGGAGCAAGTGTTAAAAGAAACTGGACTTGCCTCTTCGTCCCTCGAGCTTGAAATTACGGAAAGCATTATGCAAAACATTGAAAAATCGACGATTATTTTAAATGAATTAAAACAGCTTGGCATTAACTTATCCATTGATGACTTTGGGAAAGGCTATTCATCGTTAAGCTATTTAAAACATCTCCCGCTTCATAGCATTAAAATTGATAAATCATTCGTAGATGATATTTTAGAGAGTACCAATCGCGGTTCCATCGTAAAAGCGATTATTGATATGGCTCATAACTTACAGTTTAAAGTAGTTGCAGAAGGGATTGAACAGGAAGAACAAGTTCACTTTTTGCTGAACAATGGCTGTTTTGTTGGACAAGGCTATTATTTCAGCAAGCCATTGCCTGCAGAGGGTGTGACCGCTTTTTTGAAACATGGGCAGGTGGTGGACGATTATTCTGTCTTCAGCCGGAATAAATAAAAAAATGAGACGACTGGAACGATAGAACCGGTCGTCTCATTTTGTTTATAAAAATTTTCGGTGTGGTTTGACATAGCGCTTTAATTCAACGATGAGTAAGCGGCGAACAGCCGTGTTCGAGACAGCTTCCGCTACATCTGCTATGGATGGGAAAATCCCGAACTGATTGAATTGAACGCGAATTGGGCCGTCAAACAGAATGTCGGTTTGACGACGAACAACAGCTGTGACCCGAATCTCCTTCGTTCCCGCTTCATCGAGGGAAACCGGGTAATGATCTAAGATGTGAAATTTAAATGTGTATTCCTCGTCTTTCTTCAATGCAAGCCTCCGTTATTTACCGGGAAATATTTTCTGAATTTTTAAACAAAACAACCGTTATTTGACATGGTCTCGTGAAGGGATGGATGTTAGCACTTCTAACAACTTCTTGACCGCAAATGAGACATATCCTTCGCGCTTTGTAATAAGTCCAAGTTTCCACATCGGAATCGTCTCAACGAATGGAATGGCTTTAATATTACTATGATTGAGCTTATTATAAATCGACTTCGGAAGAATGGTAATGCCTAAATCTTCTGCGACAAGTTCAATAATTAAATCCCATTGCGAACTTTTGTAAGCGACTTTCGGATCAAATCCGGCATTGTGGCATTCTTGAATAATGCGGTCATGCAGTGCGAAACTATTGCTGAACAAAATAAAAGATTGTTCATGCAATTCGTGTAACGAAATACAATCGCGTTCGGAAAGAGGGTGGTTGCGGTTTACATAAAGGACAAATTCCTCCTCTATAAATGGATAAACAGTAAATTTTTGTTCATCGGCAGGAAGAACAATGATGCCCAAATCCACTTTTCCTTCTTCGACTGCGGTCGTAATTTCCTTTGCGCCATGTTCCACTAATTCTAACGAAACATTTGGGTATTGTTCATGAAATTCCTTGGCAATGAGAGGGAAAAACAATGTTCCGATCAATGGCGGAATGCCGATTTTAATGTCCCCTGTCGGAAGGTTCATTAAATCATCGAGCAACGCGTTTAAATCTTGCAGTGTGCTAAATACTTTCCCGCTTTGCGCATATACAATTTTTCCAGCGTCCGTCAGCTTTAGCTCACGGCCGGAGCGGTCGAATAGCTCAACCCCGAGTTCTTCCTCCAATCTTTTTACCGCTTTGCTTAAAGCAGGCTGTGATAAATGAATCGCCGAGGAAGCTTTCGTAAAATTTCTTTTGTTCGCTACTTCCATAAAATTTCGTAAATCTCGAATATCCATGTGAAAACCCTTTCTATTTCCAATTCCCAGTCAGATGGAGAAATATGTATGAATTGTATTTATATAATAGATTCCTTTTATTCATTTTACTTATATTAGAAAGTTCTGTAAACTCTTAAGTAAGCAATACATAAGCAAAACGAATATTTTCGCAGCGAAAATTCTTTTTAACAATCATGATTGTAAGCGTTAACACTTTTATTTTAATAGATGACCAATTTAGAAGAAAGAAAGGGGATTTCAATGAAGACAGTGTATACGTCTTATGTGGAAGCAGTCAAAGACATTCAAGATGGGGCGACAATTATGGTAGGGGGCTTCGGATTATGCGGCATCCCGGAAAACTTGATCCTCGCATTGGTGGAAACGGGCGTTAAAGATTTAACGGTCATCTCTAACAACTGCGGCGTTGATGATTGGGGTCTTGGGTTGTTGCTGAAAAACAAGCAAATTAAAAAGATGATTAGCTCTTATGTCGGTGAAAACAAAGAATTTGAGCGCCAAGTACTTGAAGGGGAACTAGAAGTAGAGCTTGTACCTCAAGGAACATTAGCAGAAAAGATTCGTGCCGGCGGCGCTGGCATTCCCGCCTTCTATACACCGGCTGGCGTTGGAACACCGATTGCAGAAGGCAAGGAAGTCCGCACATTTGACGGAAAAGAGTATGTGCTTGAACGCGCATTAAAAGCAGATTTCAGTTTAGTTCGTGCTGAGACGGGCGATAAAATGGGCAATCTTATTTACAATAAAACCGCTCAAAACTTCAATCCAATGATGGCTGCAGCTGGAACCGTTACGATCGCCGAAGTTGAAGAATTAGTGGAAATCGGCGCGATAGATCCGCAATCTGTTCATACGCCAAGCGTGTATGTTCAACGTTTAATCCAAGGCGACCAACAGAAAAAAATCGAGCGTGTAACAACTCGGGAAGCAGGGGTGAGATAAATGTCAGCAAAAGTGAATGATAAAGCACTTGTAAGACAAAAAATTGCCATGCGGGCAGAAAAGGAAATTCAAGACGGCTTTTATGTTAATTTAGGAATTGGGATTCCAACACTTGTGGCGAACTATATTAGCGAAAACAAGCAAGTGGTGCTGCAATCTGAAAACGGGCTGCTTGGAATTGGTCCGTATCCGTTGCAGGAAGAAGTCGATGCTGATTTAATCAATGCGGGAAAAGAAACGGTAACAGCTATTCCGGGAGCGGCTTATTTTGATAGTGCTGAATCGTTCGGGATGATTCGCGGCGGCCATATTGACATTGCCATTTTAGGCGGCATGGAAGTGTCTGAAAACGGCGACTTAGCGAACTGGATGATTCCTGGAAAAATGATTAAAGGGATGGGCGGGGCGATGGACCTTGTTCACGGTGCCCGCAAAATTATCGTCATTATGGATCATACGAATAAAAACGGGGAATCCAAAATTTTAAAAGCATGTACACTTCCGCTCACAGGAAAAGGGGTCGTCAACCGCATTATTACCGACATGGCGGTAATTGATGTGACAGACGAAGGGCTAAAGCTTGTTGAAGTGGCACAAGGTTATACGGTGGAAGAAGTGGTAAATGCAACAGAAGCTGACCTTCTTGTCACAGACGATGTTAAACTAGAAGCCTACTAATTTTACTTTTCACAACTTCATGGAATGAAACGGCCTTGCACGATTGTTTTGAATGTTAATAAACAGTGAATGTGCAAGGCTTTTTCTGTACGATGAGATGAATAATCAGTGAAATAGATAATTGAAAAGGGGAGAAAGAAATGACGTATGCAAAGGGGTTAGAAGGGGTAGTAGCAGCAGAAACGAAGGTTGGTCGCGTTGATGGAGAACAAGGCTTGCTTATTTATCGAGGACATTGGGCGAAAGATTTGGCCATTCATTATACGTTCGAGGAAGTTGCTCATCTGATTTGGCATGACAGCTTGCCAAATCATCAAGAACTGGCACAGTTAAAGGAGCGAATGAAGCAAGAACGTACATTGCCGCCGCATCTTCTGGCCATTATGGAGCACCTTCCAACTAAGACGGAAACGATGAGTGTTTTAAGAACGTGCATTTCCGCATTAGGTGATGCTTCTTATTCATGGCCGCCAACAATCGATCAGGCGATTAAGTTAACGGCGATTACGCCGACGATTATTGCTTACTGGTTCCGCAAACAAAGCGGATTGGATTATATTGAGCCACATGAAGAACTTGATCATGTAGCGAACTATATGTATATGATTACAGGAGAAATTCCGAGTGCCAACTCCATTAAGGCGTTAAGCGCGTATTTTGTGTTAACGATTGAACACGGTATGAATGCCTCTACGTTCTCGTCTCGAGTTGTTTCATCGACGGAATCTGATATGGTGTCAGCCATTTGTGCAGCGATTGGAGCGATGAAAGGCCCGCTTCATGGCGGTGCGCCGTCCGGTGTTATTACCATGTTGGAAGAAATCGGTTCAGAGGAAAACATCGAGCCATGGGTACGAGCCAAATTAGAGGCAAAAGAAAAAATTATGGGCTTTGGCCACCGTGTGTATAAAACACATGACCCGCGCGCAGAAGCTTTAAAAGTCGTGTCACAGCAAATTGCCGGCAGTGACGACTGGTTCAATCTCATTTTAAAGATTGAAAGCACGACATTACAGCTATTAGAAGAATATAAGCCAGGACGAAAAATTTATACGAATGTCGAATATTTTGCTGCTGCTGTTATGAAATCAATTGATTTGCCTGCTGACTTATTCACACCGACATTTACCGCAAGTCGTATGGTCGGCTGGACGGCTCATGTACTCGAACAGTCCACAGACAATCGTATTTACCGCCCGAAATCTATTTATACGGGCTTAGTTCCGGAGGCAGTGAAGTAAGTTTTCAATTATGAACAGAACAAGGATGTGTGAAGAGCTACTGTCAATAAGCTCTTCACACATCCTTTTTTATATGAAAAATAAATCATAATATTTTAAAAAGGCTATGAAAAAATTGTCGATAGTTGTAATATGAGAAATAGAATAGGTCTTTTTATTTATGAACATTTTACTAGCTTTATCTATATCGAATAGTTATAAAAACAGGTGGAGTGAACAACCAAAGATGGAGCTATATGAGAACGTGCCATAAGTATCGGTTCACATGAAGGAGAAAGGAAGCTGGCAATGGAGAAAATAATGAACTCCTTCATCGTAAAGAAGGAACTTGGACGGTTGGAGCGGTATGTTCAAATGATTGATGCATTACAGGAGAAGTACGTGAATTGTACCGATCAAGAGCTGAAACATTCTTTTATGCAGTTGAAAAAAAGCTCTCCATTTGATGAGAATGTTCGGTGCCATGTATTTGCTTTAGTCAAAGAGGCGGTGCAACGTGTGTATCAAATCGTCCTTCATCGTGAACAAGTCATAGCAGGATGGGTGCTTGCGGACGGGAAAATTGCTGAAATGGCAACAGGAGAAGGGAAAACGCTCATGTCTGTTCTTCCGGCTTGCTGGTATACGGTGCTTGGTAAAAACGTTCATATGATGACGGTGAATGAATACCTAGCAAAGCGTGATTTTGAGGAAATGGGAAAAATATTTCGCTTTTTAGGTGTCACCGTCGGATTGAATCTCGCCAAGATGACAGGAACGGAAAAAAAGCATGCCTACAAGCAAGATGTGACATATGGGGTGTGCAGCGAGTTCGGCTTTGATTATTTAAAAGACCATCTAGTACGGGAAAAGATAAATATCGTTCAGTCGTCGCTTGACGTTGTCATCGTTGATGAAATTGACAGCATTTTAATTGATGAGGCCAAAACACCCCTTATCATTTCCGAAAAGCAAAAAACGCCGCCTGATGTGTACGCGGTTTGTTTCAAACTTGTGTCAACAATGCAGGAAGGGCGCGACTACGAGATTGACTTGCAAACAAATCAAGTTTTTTTTACGGAATCGTCAATTCGCAAACTTGAAATAGTGTTAATGATTGATAACTTATATGACGGCAAGCATGCGCCCCTCTTTCATTTTTTATTGCAATGCCTTCGAGCGAATGTGTTGATGAAAAAAGATGACCACTACATAGTGAAAAACGGAGAAGTGCAATTAATTGATGCGTTTACAGGACGAATGTTAGAAGGCAGGCAATACAATGACGGACTGCATCAAGCGATTGAAGCGAAAGAAGGTTTGCCGCTAAGTGAAGAAAATCGGGTGAAGGCAACGATTACGATTCAAAAGCTGTTCAGCCTATATGAAACAGTCGTTGGCATGACAGGGACCATCCAAACAGAGCAACAAGAAATTTATGAATTATACGGCATTAAAACAACGGTCGTTCCAACACATAAGCCTGTCATACGTGAAGATGTCGCGGACGTCCTTTTTTCGTCGAGAAGAGAAAAAGAAGAGGCGATTATGGCTGAAATCAAAGCGAGCTTCCAGCGCGGACAGCCTGTATTAGTTGGCACAACATCTGTTGGGCAATCGGAACGGTTAGCCCAACTGCTTCATAAGGAAAAGGTTCCGCTCCAGCTGCTTAATGCGAAAACAGAAAAAGAAGAGGCGAACATGATTGCGAAAGCAGGCGAGAAAGCGATGGTGACCATTGCGACAAACATGGCAGGACGCGGAACAGATATCCGTTTAGGTGAAGGGGTTGCGGAGCTTGGCGGATTGTATGTCATTGGAACAGAAAAACATGAAAGCAGACGCATTGACCGGCAGCTGAGAGGTCGAGCGGGGCGCCAAGGCGATCCTGGGAAAACGCGGTTTTTCCTTTCGCTCGAAGATGAACTCATCGTTCGGTTTGCGGGGGAAAGGCTGGAGAAATGGCGACATCAGTCGCTTAAAAACGAACTGTTTGAAAGCATTCAATATGAAGTTGAACAGCAAAACTATGCCATTCGGACCATTGTGTATTTGCTAGATTCTGTCGTGCACGACCAGCGAACACTTTTTTACCAACATCGACAGCAAATGCTAGACGGAGAGTCGTTTTTGAAAACGCTACAAAAGCATGTATCCTCTCATGTAAGCATGATGTACAAGGCGGAAGCAGACGATGAAGACCTTGAAGAAGAGGCAGCTAATCAGCAGGCTCTTCTAGATTGGCAACAGCGCATAAACGAACTGACCGCATGGCAAAGGCAGAAGCTTCTTCAAACATATATGACCATACTGGATGAAGGCTGGGCCAATCATTTGCACATGTTGCACCATTTAAAACAAAGTCTTCATGCTCGCATTTATGAACAGCGGGACCCCATTTTGATTTTTCATGATGAGGCGTGGAAGCTTTATACGTCTATGGAGCACTATGTTCGAGACGCATTGTTTCATGCTTTAAAAGACATACAGGCACCAAATTATCAAAGGTGATGTGATGGAATTACTTTTATAGATTTAGAGAAAGAGAGACAAAAAACGATGATGAAAGGAGGAGATAGATGGGGATGTAGGGGGAAATAAGCCAATGTTTCATTATTCAGGAAAGGGCAGTGTGTTTCTAAATAAACAAAGAGGAGTGACAAAATGATGAATAAGAAGAGGACTTATGTTTTATCCCTTTTTATGGTATTGGTCATGATTTTCAATGGAAGTGGTGCTACCACCACTTCTGCAGCCATATCGGAACATTCAATCCATACGTATAGTGATAATACGTGGGCTTGGAATTCACTAGCTGTGAGTCCAAATGGTGATATTTATCTCGCTCATAAAGTAAACGGTATCGAAATTGCTGTGAAGCGTTGGGATGGCAGTAGCTGGGTGTCTCTCCCAAGCGTCACGACTGCTTTAGCCGGAGATACAAGTTTTAGTGATGATTTACATTTAGTTGTCGATGCACAGGGAAATTTGCATTTGGCTTTCAGGCATTCTGATGGAACAGGGGTTACTAGTCATAGAGGTGTAAAGTATGGGTTTTACGATGGGAATACTTGGACGTTCGAAGAAATAGAAGCTTATAGCCATCCTCAAGGAGGCCGAAATTTTGATGACCCTACGATAGCCGTAGATTCAAGTGGTAAGGCGCATTTACTGTACAATTACGCTGATTCTACCGGAGACTATGTAAAATACGCTACAAATTCTTCAGGATCATGGGCTGTTCAAACAATTGATTCCGGCGCTGGAGGTCAAGATGAATTGCATAATCCACGTATTGGAATAGACGGAAATGGTACCATTCACATTGCCTATGTAAGGGAAGACAATCAAAATAGTTATTACGGTAATTATTATTATGCGAAAAAAGGATTGACGGACGCGAATTTTCCTTCAGCAACTAAATTAATCGATGCTGTTTCGGAAAACAAATCTTTTAAGTATTCTCCGTTTGTCGTAGATGATTCCGGTAAGGTGTATGTTACGTTTAGTGAAGTCATTCGTACAAGTAACCCAAGCACTGTATCCAGCACTTCCTACTTTTTCTCAAATGCGTCAGGAAGCTGGCAGCGAGAACAGATTTATTTCGATAATGAAAGGGAGACTGTGCCTGTAGGGGCTTATGTGGTAAATTCAACGGTTTACTTATTGATGGATTCACGAAAAGTTGATAGGTCCAACAACTATTTTTTTGCCATGGCCAATAACGGCAACGGATGGATTGTTGGAAATAAAACAGTAATCCCAGCTCTAGCTCAAGATTTCACTTTAAATGAGCGGACATTTTTAGTTGACTCCAACGGCAATTTTATGGTGGCAATGCTGCATCATAGTTTGCGAGAAATTAGCAGTCTAACAGGAACATCAGAAGATTTCGGGCTGATTAGTGGATTTGCCGTTACTTATGACGGAAATGGAAACACGGGAGGAAATGCTCCTGTGGACTCTGACTTTTATAACGAGGGAGATTCAACAACGGTTTTAGGGAAGGCGGATCTAAGCAAATCAGGCAGTAAGTTTGTCGGGTGGAATACGTTAGCAAATGGAACGGGAACTCATTATATGGAGGGAGAAGCATTCACAATGGGCGCAGGGAATGTCACCTTGTATGCTGCTTGGGTGAAATTAGGTGATGGAAATGGTGATGGCATCATTACTCCAGCTGATGCCTTTTTAGTTCAGCAGTATATAAGCGGGAAAGTGACATTGACTGCTATGCAGAAGCTGGCTTTAGATATGGATGATGACCAGGATTTAGATGCAATGGATGTTAGCCTCATTATGAAAGCTTACTTAGGATTGTAACAATTATGTAAAAGAAGGAAGAAGGTGAAAACGTGCATACATTATGGAATCGCCTTCGCACGCCATTATTTTATAGGGAAGAAGAGGTTATCCAACAACCGGAACAACCTCAGCAAGAAGAAATCACCCAAAGCATCGCAACGATTACATGGCAAGAGCAACTGCACATCATTCAGCAAGTGGACCAATATATGAAGGAATACACTCCCAAATACATATTGGATTCGAAACATTATGAAAAAGGCTTTTCCATGAAAAATGATGTGTTTGTCACAGAAGGAGAAGAGTCGATTTTTCGTTGTAATCTCGAAGTATTTTATCGAAATAAAGAAACGGCGGATCAAGTAGTTTCATATTTAGTGAGTTTAATAAAATTTGGGGACGAAGGATGGAAAGTGTTTCACATAAAATGAACATTTTCCATCATCAGCTGTTATGTTGTCTGCCCCGTTTAAAATACAAAACATTTAAGAATGTGAGGGCTGTACGGTGAAAAAAAGAAATTCGAATAACAGTATAAGCAAAATTCCACTGAGCAAAAAAGGTGTCTTGATGATGCTAGGTGCAACGTTAGGCGCTATCCCAATAACAACTGTTCTCCCAACTGATGCAGAGGCGATGCCAACGGATGTTACGGTATCGGTTGGCAGTGTGTCGGGGAATCCTGGGGATATCGTTTATGTTCCGGTGTCGATTGATACTCCAAGCATGGACATAGATAATTATGGGTTAGAGATAGATTTTGATAGTACAAAGTTGAGATTTATAAGTGCAGAGGATAAAAGAAATAGTGTTGGTTTTATGGCAATGGATTTTGGTCAGGGTCTATATATGTTTGATGATTATAATGATGATGCACGAGTTAGTACTTCAGGAGAATTATTCGTTTTACAGTTTGAAATTTTAGAGTCAGCGTCAGTTGGAGATACTTCAGTTTCGATAGATTCCACTAATTCAGCCATATTTGGCGGAAGTAATAATAACAGGCTAGAAGTAAGTCTTATTTCAGGGGTTGTAACCGTAAACGAATCAAACACATTCTCCATCGGCACAGCCACAGCCAAGGCAGGTCAAGAGGTGGATGTACCTGTTTCGATTGCGAACTTATCTTTAGGTCTTTCAGCGTACGGAGCCCAAAAAATTGAATTTGATCCGTCAAAATTAGAAGTAATCAGTATTACACAAAGCCACGGAACTCCGGAGGAATTTGAGTCGAACTTTAACAATACGGAAGGTTGGTTCGGTGCTGCTTGGGTAGACTCGACAGGAGGAGATCAACCAATTACTGATGATTCTACTTTGTTTAATGTGAGATTTAAAGTAAAAGATGGTGCAGCAACCGGCGATGCACAGTTAACCCTTAATAAGAATATAGCTGGAAACTTAGAATTAACGGCTAGTGATCAAACGAATCTTGCTGCTAATTTAACAGTTGGAAAAGTAACGGTTTTAGCCAATATCAAACCAACCGTTGTAAATATTTCAAAGACAATAAATGAAGATATGCCATTAATCTTCACGGCAACGGATTTCTCTAGTCAATATACGGAAACGGAAAGCGAAGCAATGGCAAGCATCCAAATTACCTCTCTTCCTGCAAATGGCGTGTTAACATTTGATGGGACAACATTATTAGCAAGTGATCTTCCGAAAGAAATTGCTGCGACTGATATTGGGAAGCTATCTTTCGTGCCAAATGCTGATTGGAACGATGAAGCAACTGGGACAAGCTTCGAATGGAAGGCTTCGGACGGGGTCGATTACTCAGAGATTGCAGCTTCTGTGATCATAAAAGTAGCGTCTGTTCAAGATACGCCAACATTCGTCCAAGAGAGCGAGATTAATAAAAGTATGGGGGAAGATACATCTGTAACGTTTAGTGGAACTGATTTTTCCGCTAAAGTGAATGATGCGGATGGAGAATCGCTTGCTAAAATCAAGGTGGAGACCTTGCCCGCAAATGGTCAATTAAAGCTAAATGATATAACTGTAACGGCGGGACAAGAAATTGCCGTGAGTGATTTAGCGAACTTGACGTTCACTCCTGATGCAAACTGGAACGGAAATACAAGTTTTACGTGGCAAGCATCAGACGGCATCGATTACACACCAAACAGTGCAACCGTTCATCTAACAGTGAATGCGGTGAATGATGCACCGACAGCGGCAAATGCAGCGATAACGGGAACAACCTTAATTACGACAACGTTAACGGCTTCCTATACGTTCTTGGATGTTGATGGGGATGTAGAAACGAACACAACGTATCAATGGTATCGGGCAGATGATGCAAATGGAACGAATCAGACGGCCATCTCGGGTGCTGTTGATAAGACATACGTGCTGGATGCAAATGATGATGGAAAGTACATTAGCTTTGAAGTAATTCCTGCAGATGCAGGTGGAAATGGGACAAGTGTACAAAGTGCTTATGTTGGTCCGGTTAAATTTAACGTAAAGCCAACGTTAAACTTTGGAACGAGTTTAATTGGCATAAATGAAACCTATTCCTTTACATCATCTTTTTTTACAGATGCCTTTACAGATGTTGATAGCCATTCATTAGAAAAAATCAAAATTACAGAACTTCCTGCTAACGGCTCACTTAAATTAGTAGATGGAACGAATGAAACGATTGTGACAGCAAACGAGGAAATTTCAAAAGAACAATTTAGTCAGTTGCAGTTTGTGCCCGATGAAAATTGGTCTGGCAGTACGACGATAAAAGTGAGTGGATATGATGGAGTGGATTATTCAGATGAAGCAGCTTTCATCATCCATGTTTATGAACAATACGATAAACCGTATGAAATCACAGGTGTCCTCACAATTGAAAATGGTCTGAAAGCCACAGCCACTATTTCCCTTAAAGATCATGCGGTTCCAGCGTCTGGATTGACTTATGTAGTGTTCCAGCTAATGAAGGGGACGACACCGGTTAGTGTGAAGGTGGTCGAAAAGACATTGCAAACAACGGAAAATGTATCTGTTAACTTCGATGTGGCAGGTTCAGATTACTCTGTTATCGTTAATGTACTAGATCAAGAGTTAAGTCATCAAACGGATGTAGGTATCAGTTTAGCTGATTCGAATACGCTTACCTTCCGACCTTAAAAGAAGTCTCGGTCATCGTAAAAAAAGAACATATAAAATGAAGGGGAAGTTTATGATGAAAATAAAACCATTCTTTTTCTTAATAGTTTTGGCGGCAATCTTGTTTCATCCTTATTCTGTCGTTAAAGCATCCAGTAGTGTTGAATTATCAGATATTACTAATAAGTATAGAGGGAGCGAAGTGACTATTTCTGGTACAAGCTCCTCTGCGGAAGTGATTGTAAAAGTTTACAATCCTGCTAATCATATTTTCTATGTTAATGTCATTCCGGTTGGAGATAATGGGACGTTCTCCAATTCCTTTACGTTGGCAGAAGATGCTATGTACGGGACGTATAAAGTAGTGGTTGGACAAGAAGAGGATGTTGCTTCGGATACGTTCGTTGTGGAGGCGAGGAGCACAGGAGGCGGCGGAAGCAGTGGTGGTAGTAATAACTCCTCTTCAGGCTCTGGAACGAAAACAGAAATTACCGTAGATGTTAAAAGCGGCAAAGAGGGAACGGCTATATCAAAAACGGTAATTACAAGAACGAAAGAAACAGACGGGAAAATAAAGGATGCCGTTGTATTAACAGAAAAAAGCGCTGCTGAAACGATTAAAAAACTTTCAGAGCAAGGCGATAATACAGCGCGAGTCATCATCCCTGATACAAAAGATGAAGTGTCTGAAGTCAATATTTCCATTCCAAAAATCGCATTAACGGAACTGAACAGCGGAAAGATTGATTTAGAAGTTGAAACTGCGAATGCGAAGCTTGCGATTTTAAATAGTACATTATCTCAATTCGATGAAGATATTTATTTCAGAATTGTTCCAATCAGAGCTCCAGAGGATAAAGAAAAAGTAATGGAAAGAATGAAAAAAGTACAAGTGCTAGAAGAACTTGCAGACGGAGGCAATATTGAAATAGTAGGAAGACCGGCAGATATTGATACGAACATGCAAAGTCAGCCTGTTACCGTTGTATTGCCAGTAAATGCAGAGGAATTGCCGCAAAATGAACAAGAAAGACAGGCGTATTTACGAAATGTCGTCATTTTCGTTGAACATAGTGACGACACGACAGAGTTGGTAACAGGGAAAGTAGTGACTTATCAAGATGACACCTTAGGTATGGAATTTGAAATTGATAAGTTCAGTACGTTTACGATGGTATACTTGGAAGGGTTGAACGAAAACGTTCATGATGCGTATATTAATGGCTACCCGGATAACACGTTTCGACCGAATGCACCTGTTACAAGAGCGCAAATGGCGGCCATTTTAGCTAGGAATCTAGGCGTAGAACAGGAATTCGGCACACAAGCAAACTACGAGGATGTTCTTGCTTCACACTGGGCATTCAATGAAATTATGACTGCAAAGAAATATGGGATCATGCTTGGAAACGAAGAGCTTTTCAACCCAAATGGAAACATTACACGTGCCCAAATGGCGACGATTGCCTACCGATGGGTGAAAAGCGAATGTGAACATAATCCGGCTTCTCGTGCATACTGTTCGACTTTCGGAGAAACTGGAAATATGACGTATACGGATGTTTCCAATCAGCATTGGGCATCAGACGCAATCTTAGCCATTCAGCAAACGAAAATCATGGAAGGCTATGAAAACGGTACGTTTAATCCAGAAGGAAAGTTAACGAGAGCCCAAGCAATTAAAGTATTAAATCGATTGTTTGACCGAGGGCCGCTTTTAGGCGACATTGAGCCGACATTTACAGATGTACCGAAAGATCATTGGGCATTTAGAGAAATCGAAGAAGCGGCAAGAAAACATAAATTCAATATGGATGAAGGGAAAGAAACTTTTATCAGTGAAGTAGAATAAAAAAACTTCCAGCGATAGAAGAAAAGGTAAAAAGGCATGTCTGCGTCGCAGGCATGCCTTTTTACATTAGAACGATCATTCATTTCGCCAAAAAATGTTTTACCACCCCCTCAAGGTGGTAAAGTATATATCTTCATACACATTTTATGAATGCCCTTTCATCACTTGCGTGCGTGTTGCATACGCTGAAGGAAAGAGGTGTTTTCAGCGGTTTGTTAAAGGAGGAACAACATGGGGCTATCTGTTTTTTCCCACAGCCATAAAAACGTAGAACAAGCCAATGGACAGAAGATGGAAAAAAAGGATGAGATAAGAGGAAGCTTTTTGAAGGATGTTCATCAAGGAAAAAGTTATAAATGGTATGTGCCGAGCGGCTATCATCCTAATTGCCCTGTGCCGTTAGTGGTTATGCTGCATGGGTGTACGCAAGATGCGGATGATTTTGCGGCTGGTACGAAAATGAATGAGTTGGCAGAAGAACAAACTTTTATTGTATTATACCCGGAGCAATCGTTTGCCGGAAATTATCATAAATGTTGGAATTGGTTTCGCTCTGCGAATCAGCAAAGAGGAATGGGGGAACCGGCGATTATTGCCGGAATGGTTGAGCAGATTCAAGAGCGTTATGCGATTGATGGAAAACGGATTTTTGTAGCGGGACTGTCAGCAGGCGGAGCGATGAGTGTCATTATGGGAGTTACGTATCCTGATTTATTTTCTGGAATCGGTGTGTGTGCAGGACTAGAATACCGAGCGGCGCGAAATGTCATTGGCGCATATACGGCGATGTCAAAGGGTGGACCGAATCCTGTCAAACAAGGAAGGAAAGCGTATGAAGAAATGGGGGTCCATGCGGCAGTGATCCCGATTATTGTCTTCCATGGCGACCATGATGGTACTGTTGGCCTGAAAAATGCCGATCAGCTTATTACCCAATGGGCCGTTACGAATGATTTGGCACAAGATGGTCAATTGACAGGCTGGCTCGATAACGAGGCAGATGCTGTCAGAAAAGATCGTGTACCAGAAGGACTGGAATACGAACAGTTTATGTATGAAAATGACGATGGAAAAGTGCTTATGGAAAAGTTCATCGTGACCGGAATGGGGCATGCATGGTCTGGAGGCAGCTTGGATGGGAGCTATACTGACCCGAAAGGTCCGGACGCGAGTCGGCTTATGTGGGACTTTTTTATGAAGCATACAATGGATAGCGAAACGTTAGCTGCGTACGGTAATGGGGACGACAAAAAAACTTGGTGGCGCAAAGCGTACGATTTTTGTGTCAAAAAAAGCGAGCATAAAGAAAAAGAGAGTTTGTGAACATCTTGTTTCAATTGAGGGAAAATGATTGTACAATCGGCTGCAACCTACTATGATGGACATATGTGGAGTTTTCAGGAGAATGAAGGAGGTTTCATAGATGAACAACATATCTGAAACGCCGAACAATAATCGAAACTATACGCCTCTTGTTGTCGGTCTTTCCATTGTAGTGAACGCTGTTATTTTATTATTATTTTTCTCGCCGATTGGCTACCGTGGGGAAGTGACGTTTGATTTAACAATTTTCCCAAGAATTAATGCCGTACTGAACAGTTTTACATTTATTTTCTTATGCGCAGCATTATATGCGATTAAAAAACGAAACATTACGGTCCATAAACGCTTCATTTTCGCTGCGTTTACGACGACACTTTTATTCTGTGTTTCGTATCTTTCGTACCATTATTTATCTGTTGAAACGACGCGTTATGGCGGAGAAGGGTTTTTACGCTCTCTTTATTTCTTCATCTTAATTACGCACAGTGTATTAGCAGCCATTATCGTTCCGCTTGCATTGTTCTCGCTCATTTGGGGCGTGACGAACCAAGTTACAAAGCATAAAAAAATTGTGCGCTGGAGCATGCCTATTTGGCTGTATGTGAGCTTTACCGGTGTGATTGTATATTTAATGATTTCGCCTTACTATTAAAAAGAGGAGCCGTTTGGTTTCTCTTTTTTTTGAGGTTAGTTTCCGTGATAGTGTAATATGAAAGTAAGTACATATGAAAGAAAGGGAGAATACGATGCTGAAACGATTTACAGTACAAACGAATCAACGAGACGAAATGATAGACGTTACAGACGAAGTGCAGTCTTTCGTTCGAGAACATGGAATCGAAGAAGGGGCGGTCATTGTCTATTGTCCGCATACAACGGCCGGCATGACCATTAATGAAAATGCCGATCCGGACGTGAAAAAAGATATGATACGCCGCTTTGATGAAGTGTATCCGTGGCACCATAAGCTTGACCGCCATATGGAAGGAAATACAGCAGCACATATGAAGGCAAGTACGGTGGGCGCTTCCCAGCATATTATCGTCACAAACGGCAAGCTTCTTCTTGGAACATGGCAAGGCATTTATTTTTGCGAGTTTGACGGGCCGAGAACACGCACATTTTATGTGAAGAGTATGAACTAAATAACGAACTAGAAATCAGTAAAGCGAAGAGAGGTGTTCATCGTCTATCGTTTTACTGATTTTTTTATTCTCTTAATAAGTTGAATGTGACTCAATTAAGTCAATTTAGACTTAGAAAGGATATATATTTGACAGAAAAAAAGCAATTTTTCGCCTTTTTAAAATTGGCACGCTTCTTGCATTTTAGATAGATGACTGATTATTTGGAGAAGGGGAGAGAAAAGATGACGAAAACATACGCGAATGTGACAACAAACTTACCAGGAGATCAAGCAAAACAGTTGCTTGAAAGAAGAAATCAAATTGTGCCAAAAGGGGTAAGCAACGGAATTCCAACCTTTGTTCAATCGGCAGAAGGAGCCATTGTTCATGATGTGGACGGCAATTCGTATATCGATTTCGTAGGGGCTATCGGAACGGTTAACGTAGGACATTGTCACCCGAAAGTGAAGCAGGCACTTCATGACCAAATTGATCAATACATTCATACAGGCTTTAATGTTGTGATGTATGAACCATATATCGAGCTTGCTGAAAGATTAGCGGCGATTGCGCCTGGCGAGCATGAGAAGCAAGTTTTGTTATTAAACAGCGGAGCGGAAGCGGTGGAAAATGCCGTAAAAATCGCTCGTAAATATACAAAACGCCCTGGCATTATTTCTTTTACACGAGGGTTTCACGGCCGGACGTTAATGACGATGACAATGACAAGCAAAGTGAAGCCATATAAATTCGAGTTCGGGCCGTTTGCACCGGAAGTATACAAAGCGCCATATCCATACACATACCGCCGTCCTGGCAACTTATCGGAAGCGGAATACGAAGAGAGCATCATCCAGCAGTTCCGTGAGCTGTTCATTAACGAGGTGGCACCGGAAACAATTGCTGCTGTTGTGATGGAGCCCGTGCAAGGAGAAGGGGGCTTTATCGTTCCGTCTAAGAAATTTGTTCAAGCAGTATACGAAGAGTGCCAAAAGCATGGCATTTTATTCGTATCGGATGAAATTCAAGCAGGTTTTGGGCGAACAGGTCGTTATTTCGGCATTGAGCATTTTGATGTCGTACCAGATCTTATTACGGTTTCGAAATCAATGGGTGCCGGTGTACCAATTAGCGGAGTGATTGGCAGAAAAGAAATTATGAATGCGGCAGCCCCAGGTGAGCTTGGAGGCACATATAGCGGCAGTCCACTCGGATGCGCGGCAGCCCTTGCTGTACTCGATATTATCGAAGAAGAAAAGTTAAATGAGCGCGGAGAAAAGCTTGGGGCAATCGTAATGGACCGTTTCCATCAGTTGGCAGAAACGTATGAGGTAATTGGAGATGTGCGCGGACTTGGAGCGATGTGTGCGATGGAGCTTGTGAAAGACCTTGACACGAAAGAGCCGAATAAAGAATTGACAAATCGCATCGTTCAGGAAGCGAATAAGCGTGGATTGCTGTTGTTAAGTGCTGGGGCCTATGGAAACGTTCTTCGTATTTTAATGCCGCTCGTTATAACAGAAGAACAATTAGCAGAAGGGCTCGACATTATTGAACAATCGCTGAAAGCGGCGCTTGCTGCTGAAATGGCCGCTGTGTGAACGATGTGACAAAATCTTACAAGCTTCTCTATGTTGAAAGAATTTTCTGATATAATATGAATAATATTATGTTCAGGAGGAAGCTTGTCATGAATTCATCATTAGGTCCTGTTGCAGAAGAGCTACTTGACATTTTTGAATCATCGTTCGATGAAATATTTTTAACGAATGCAGATGGAATTGTCGTTCTCGTCAATTCTGCATGTGAACGAAATTATGGTATGCCTTCGAGTCAGCTTGTTGGTAAGCATGTGAAAGATTTAGAGAAAATGGGCATTTTTTATCCGTCTGCGACGTTAAAGGTAATTGAAAAAAAACAGTCGCTTGAATTATTTCAAACGACGAACTCGGGCAGGTATCTTCATGTACGCACACAGCCGGTGTTTAACGAACGAGGGGAATTGAAAAGTGTCATCAGTTATTCGCGCGATTTAACGGAACTGATGCATTTGCGGCATAAGCTCGAAGAAATGGAAGATCAATTAGCCTCCTATAAAAAGGAATGGAGCGAGCCACTCGAAGTGGAGGGGCTCGTTTCAAAAAGTCCGAGCATGGAACGTGTTTTAGCTACTGTTAGAAAAGTCGCAAAAGTAAATACAACGGTGCTATTACTAGGGGAAACGGGAGTCGGAAAAAGCAAAATTGTTCGTGCGATTCATCAATTAAGTCCAAGAAAAGACCGAATATTCAATGACATCAACTGTGCAGCCTTGCCGGAACAGCTCATTGAGTCTGAATTATTTGGTTATGAAGGTGGAACTTTTACAGGAGCGTTTCGGGAAGGAAAAAAAGGACTTATTGAGCTCTCGAATGGCGGAACATTATTTTTAGATGAAGTCGGGGAGCTATCGCTGCAAGCGCAAAGCAAGCTTCTTCACGTTTTGCAGGAAAAACAAATTCGTCCTGTTGGAGGGCAAAAACCGATTACCCTTGATATTCGCATTATTGCTGCCACGAACAAAGATTTGGCTCAAATGGTGGAGGAAGGAACATTTCGGCGTGATTTATATTACCGCTTAAATGTCGTACCCATTCACATTCCGCCGCTTCGGCAGCGAAAAGAAGATATCATTCCGCTTGTGTATCATTTTTTGGATCATTTTAATAATGTGTACGAGCAAGCGGTTCGTTTTTCGCCCAAAGTGTTGGAGGCGTTCATTCATCATGAATGGAAAGGGAATATTCGTGAACTTGAAAATATTGTCGAGCGGCTTGTCGTTACAAATGACGAAATCGTCATGGTAGACGATCTTCCGTCAGAAATGCTGCATACAGAGTTTGCGCCAAAAGGCGACACATTGCCTGAAATTTTGGAGGAAGTGGAAAAAAGAGTCGTGCAGCAAGCATATGAAAAATATGAATCCACCTATAAAATAGCTGAAGCGCTTGGCATTAGCCAATCGTCAGCCATGCGAAAAGTGAGGAAATATATCGAAAGGGCTGAAGGGGATGGAAGGCGAAGAGAAGAAATTAAAAAAGGTTTTATCACGGGTTGATGTATTATTTTTAGCAATTGGAGCGATGCTTGGCTGGGGCTGGGTCGTTCTTTCTGGAAACTGGATTGTGTCCGCTGGTTCGATGGGGGCGATCGTTGCTTTTGTAATTGGCGGTTTGCTCGTTACGTTTGTTGGGTTGACGTATGCAGAACTTGCTTCTGCTATGCCAGCTGTAGGGGGCGAGCACCATTATGTCGAGCGGGCAATGGGGCATAAAGCTGCCTTTGTTGTTTCGTGGGCGATTACGCTCGGATATGTATCGGTCGTCACGTTTGAAGCCGTTGCTTTGCCGACGGTCATTGATTATTTAATTCCAAACTATCAAGTCGGTTATTTATGGACGATTGGCGGCTGGGATGTTTATATTACGTGGGTGTTGATTGGATCGGTTGGGGCGGTATTATTGACGGCTCTTAACTATTTTGGATTAAAGCCTGCTGCTTTCATGCAGGTAGTGTTAACAATTGCGATTGTCGGAATTGGTTTATTGCTTGTGTTTGGTTCTGTGACAAATGGGGAAACAAAAAATTTAGCACCGTTCTTTGAAGGCGGGGCAGGCGGTATAATGGCGGTTCTTATTATGGTGCCATTCTTGTTTGTCGGCTTTGACGTCATTCCGCAAGTTGCCGAGGAAGCGAATATTCCGCCAAGAGATATCGGAAAAATTTTAATTTTTTCGGTTGGATGTGCCGTTATCTTTTATTTAGCGATTGCGTTTGGTGTATCAATGGCGTTAAGCAAAGAAGCGTTAAGCATTACGCAATTAGCGACAGCTGATGCGATGGCAACCGTTTTTAACTCAGAACTTTTTGCGAATATTTTAATTGTCGGCGGGATTTGTGGGATTGTTACAAGCTGGAATGCTTTTATTATTGGAGGAAGCCGTGTTATTTACGCGATGGCTATTTCAGGCATGCTTCCGAAATGGTTTGCTTATTTGCACCCGAAATATAAAACGCCTTCGAACGCGGTAATATTTCTTGGGACGTTAGCCGTACTAGCCCCATTATTAGGAAGACCAGCATTAGTGTGGATTGTTGATGCAGGAGGCTTAGGCATTGTGATTGCCTACTTTTTAGTGGCATTATCTTTCATTCTTTTACGTAAAAATGAACCGAATATGGCTCGACCGTTTAAAGCAGGAAAAGGAAGTGCCATCGGGTGGATTGCCCTTGTGTTAAGCTTTGGTTTTATCGTGTTGTACATGCCAGGAATGCCAGCTGCACTCATTTGGCCGTATGAATGGATCATGGTGGCGGGTTGGACAACGATTGGAGCCTATTTCTTCTATCAAATGAACAGAGGAAAATATAATGGACATATCGAAAATAAAGAAAGCGAACTACATAAGGCAAAGGAGAGTGCAGACAATGAAACAGTGGAAAATGTATATTGATGGAACATGGATTGATACAAACGACAAAATTGACGTGATAAATCCAGCGACGAAGGATGTTATTGCAACCGTGCCAAACGGCGGGGAAAAGGAAGCGAAACAAGCGGTGGATGCTGCACATGAAGCGTTCAAAAGCTGGTCAAAGAAAACGGCCGCGGAACGAAGCGCCTATTTAATGAAGTGGCACGCGCTCATTGAAGAAGCGAAAGAAGAAATTGGCGAGCTCATGACGAAGGAACAAGGAAAGCCGCTAAAAGAAGCAATTGGGGAAGTTGGATATGCAAACAGCTTTATTTCATGGTACGCAGAGGAAGGAAAACGCATTTATGGCGAAACGATACCGGCCTCTGATCCGAAAAAGCGCCTTTTCGTTCAAAAACAGCCTGTCGGGGTCATGGCAGCTATTACGCCGTGGAACTTCCCAGCAGCGATGATTACGAGAAAAGTAGCACCGGCATTGGCGGCTGGCTGCACGGCTATTATTAAACCTGCGGAGCTAACGCCGCTGACGGCCTTAAGATTAGTCGAGCTGGCAGAAGAAGCGGGCATTCCGAAAGGTGTCATTAACATCGTCACAGGCGATGCGAAGGCAATTGGTGAAACGTGGATGAAAGATGGGCGTGTGCGCAAGATTTCCTTTACTGGTTCGACAGAGGTTGGAAAGTTGCTCATGCGCCAAGCAGCACATACGGTGAAGAAAGTGTCGCTAGAGCTTGGCGGACACGCGCCGTTTATCGTCACGAAACATGCGGATATTGAAAAAGCGGCAAAAGGTCTCATCGGGTCAAAATATCGCAATGCAGGCCAAACGTGCGTCTGCGCGAACCGTGTGTATGTTCATGAGTCGGTCGTCGATTCGTTCGTTGATGCTTTTACAAAAGCGGTCGCTGAATTCAAAGTCGGAAACGGGTTGGAAGAAGGAGTCGATATTGGCCCTTTAATTGATGAGCGTGCGGTCGAGAAAGTAGTTGCACAATTGAAAGATGCGACGGAAAAAGGTGCGAAGGTGGTAATTGGTGGTCGCAAGCTTGATGACCAAGAAGGCTTTTTCATTGAACCGACGGTGTTGACGAATGTGACAGATGATATGCTTTGCATGAAAGAAGAAACATTCGGTCCGGTTGCACCCATTACGACATTTCAAACAACAGAAGAAGTCATTGAGCGTGCCAACAACTCGCCGTACGGCTTAGCGGCGTATGTATTTAGTGAACATATAAGCGAAGCACTGGAAATTTCAGAAGGACTTGAATACGGCATTGTCGGCTTAAACGATGGTTTGCCGTCTGTTGCTCAAGCACCGTTCGGCGGCTTTAAAGAAAGCGGTCTTGGACGTGAAGGCGGGCATTACGGCATTGAGGAATATTTAGAAGTCAAATATATTTCGCTTGGATTGTAAAAAGTAGGGCATGGGGCATTTTCCCATGTCCTCTTTCTTTAAAAATGGTAAAATAATAAAAAATGTACAATGTGAACTAAAAAAATGAAACCTATTGAAATCGTAAAACGTAAAACTATCATTACAAGGAATGTTGACCGAACTGATGTTGGGGTTTTTCACTTAAAGGAGGTGGTTCGATGGGACTGGGAGATACCGAGTTGTCGCACTTACAGCGATGGAGAATGTAAGAAACATGACTATTAGAGAGCAGTCCGACATCGGCTGCCAAGTACGGAATGTTTTTTACGAAAATACAATAAAACATGACTATTATTTTTCTATCTTTAGGAGGTGGACCCTTACTCGTTTCGTCAAAACGAGCTAAGGATCATATTTGGACATTATTAACTTACTATTAATCGCCGTGTTAATTGCGATGACCGGATTCTTTGTAGCAACAGAGTTTGCTGTCGTTAAAGTTCGCAGTACCCGTATTGACCAGTTGGTAGCAGAAGGAAATAAAAACGCCATTGCGGCTAGAAAAGTCATTTCCAACTTGGATGAATATTTATCAGCTTGCCAATTAGGAATTACCGTAACAGCTCTTGGATTAGGGTGGCTCGGGGAACCGACCGTTGAACGATTATTGCATCCTTTATTTGAACGATTAGCATTAGGCGAGTCGATTGTGAGCCTTCTTTCGTTTGCTATCGCTTTTGCGTCGGTGACATTTTTGCACGTAGTAGTTGGAGAATTAGCGCCAAAGACATTCGCGATTCAAAAAGCGGAAGCTGTGACCTTGTTGTTTGCCCGCCCAATTATTTTCTTCTATAAAATCATGTATCCGTTCATTTGGGTGTTAAACGGATCGGCTCGTTTCTTAACAGGGTTATTCGGGTTAAAGCCAGCTTCAGAACATGAAGTGGCGCACAGTGAAGAAGAGCTTCGCATCATTCTTTCAGAAAGCTATGAGAGCGGTGAAATCAATCAGTCTGAATATAACTATGTCAGCAACATTTTTGCCTTCGATGATCGCGTTGCGAAAGAAATTATGGTCCCCCGTACTGAAATTGTGGGTACCTCGCAGACGGATACCATTGAAGACTTCTTGAAAGTCGCAAAGGTTGAAAAATATACGCGTTATCCAGTTGCACTTGATGGCGACAAAGACCAAATTATCGGAATGGTTAACTTGAAAGAAATATTAACAGATTACGTTCATGGAATGGATATGTCACAAAAAACGATTGAATCGTATACAAAACCGATTATTCAAGTAATCGAGTCAATTCCGATTCATGATTTATTGCTTAAATTCCAAAAGGACCACATTCATATGGCTATTTTAGTAGATGAGTACGGTGGAACCGCCGGACTTGTAACAGTGGAAGATATTTTGGAAGAAATTGTTGGCGATATTCGTGATGAATTTGATGCCGATGAAATATCTGAAGTTCAAAAAGTAAACGAACAGCACTACATCTTTGATTCGAAAGTATTAATTGATGAAGTGAATGATTTACTAGGAACAGAGATTGAAGAAGAAGACATGGATACAATTGGTGGTTGGATGTTAACCCAAAACTTTGATTTGGAAAAAGGTCAATCTTTAATCTTTGGCGGGTATGAGTTTACCGTATTGGAGATGGAAGAACACCACATTAAACGAATTGAAGTGTATCCGGCAACTGTGGAATCGGAAGTAAAAGAAGAAACAGAGGCAGCCTTATAAGAGGCAGAATGAGTCATAAAAAACGCCTGATGTCCAATGCGGATATCAGGCATTTTTCGTAAATACAAGCTTAAGAGACGGTTTCGCTCTCTGCTAGCTTTTGTTTTAGCTGCTCAAGTACTTCCTTGCGCTCAAGGCAGTCTTTTCGGTCAGCTTCTTCCCAAAACGGAAGGTCGGCCCCTTTGTCAATTAGTTCAATTGTTTTTGTGCGAACCGATTCCTGAAGGGATTGATGGCGAAGCTGCAATTGAGCAAGAGCGATGTAAACGAGGGCTTCTTCTGCCAATCGTTCTTCCTCGTCTTCCAAATCATCAAGCTCCTCTAAAAACTCTTCTAAAATATGTCCAGTTGCCTCTGCAACAGATAAGCCGTCATCCATCATCTCATTAAATTCGTCTTGTATGTCACATGTTAAATCATCTTCAAAAATCCCGGTGCCCCAAGCGCTCATTTTCCTCTTCCTTTCATGTGTAATGTCTACGATTCATTGTATCAAGTTCACGAAAAAAAGAGAAATGAGTTTTCCAAATAAGTAAATTTTGTTCAATTTTGATGGTTCTCCTTCACCTAAACGATATTATTACTATATAATTATGGATATGAGGATATTCGATTCATGGAAGCGTTTAAATAAAAACGTACAGGAATCGGCTCATTTTAGGTAAGTGAAAAAGGAGCTAAAAAACGTATGAACATTGCATTTTTTCTTATTCCAAAGCATGAAGTTGCAACAATTGAAATTGAATCTACTGTACGCCAAGCACTGGAAAAGATGGAGCATCATCAATATACATCCGTTCCGCTTATCGATGAAAAAGGGAAATATAAAGGTACACTGACAGAAGGTGACCTTCTTTGGTTTTTAAAAAAAGAAGGGAAAATGAATTTGCAGGATTTAGAAGATATGAAATTGAAGAACGTCCCAAGACGCCAGGACAATAAAGCCATTTCCATCTATGCCGAAATGAGCAGTATTTTATTGCAGGCCACAGAACAAAACTTTGTCCCCGTCATTGATGACCACGGAACTTTTATCGGCATCATTAGACGAAGAGAAATTATCGAGTTTTACGCTAAATCGGTATTTAAAACAGCAGGGCAAGAGGAATAACCGCCGTTCTTTCTCCATCGACTCATATTTTCTCGCTTATTCCACACAATAAGGACAGTGGCATAAAAAGCGGGAGGGTTAGCGATGAAGGAAAAACAGGATTTGCAGTATGAAGGAAGAGATGAGGCGTATTTAGACATTGACCGGATGATTAATGAAGGTTTGTCAGGCGGCTCGGTCCATATGAGGGGACAGAAAACGAATATTGAGGAAGCGAGAGAGCTTTCCGAAGAAGAACCCCCTAAATCCAACGGGACGTAAGGGAAACGTCCCGTTGGAGATGCAACTTTACATATATAGTCCGGCTAAAAAAATGCCGAGCGTTTCCTCGTAAATTTCCTCGAATTGGCTGAGTGGAAGCGGATTGATGCCTTTTCCTAATTCAACGGTGTAACCTGGTTTTTTCCAATCTTGAATAAACCAGTCTTTATAGCCTGCATAACTTTCAATGGTTTGTACTGGTTCATAGCCGCTCACTCGTCCAAATTCTTCAACAATCCTTTTCGCTTCTGGCGGCTCCATCTTTTCAAATCCCCAATAAATCACTTCTCCTTGTGTATGAAAAGCGAGAACCCGCTCAAAATTTCGGCTTTTCGTTAACTCGGCCATCGCAATCGCTTCGGGTTCAGTAAGGGGCTTTTCGCCGCCGTAATCTCTTGGCGACGGCTTTTTCGGGTTTCGTTCCCGCTCTTCTTCCCATTTAGCCGGAAATTGATCGTTTAAGTCCACTCCTCGAATGTTGGCTTTCCAGCCGGTAAAATCACGACTGCCACCGTTAATTTGGACCACGTCCTCTTTCCACGGAGACTGAGCGGGAGGACCGTTCAGCACAAGATTCACGCCATCTGGATTCACCATTGGAACGAGCGATAAAGTAGTTTGGCTATAAAGCGGGAGAACCGATAACCCGCGAATGGAGCCAGAATTTGTTAAAGCAAGTGCATAATCGTTTATAAAAGTCATCATGACAGGGGTTGTAATCCATTCATTCGCATGAAAGGCGGCATTATAATGAACTTGCTTCGTCCCTTTGCCGATTAAGAGCTCAGGAATCGATTCACCTAACACGGAATCTCCGATAGAGCGTCGCCGCAAAAATGGGTAAACGCGGACGAGCCTGTTTAAATCGTTGACCATTTGATCGTAAGTATAACGCTGCTTTCCATTGACGAGCCGCCACGTAATGCGGAGCGGTACTTGAATGGTGTCGCCAATTTGTAGGGCGTTCGGATTGACGGACGAATTCGCCACTAGTAGCGCATCAAGCGGCAAATTACGGCTGCGAGCTACATTCCATAACGTATCGCCGCTTTTAATCGTATAAGCCGTCGTGACAAAGCCCGGAATTCGAATCTTTTGCCCAATGGTCAGCTCAGTTGGATCAACAGATGGGTTGGAATCGACAATAAGCTGAACAGGGATGGCAAAGAGTTGACTGTAATACCAAAGTGAATCTCCTTTTCGGACAAACACGTTCATGTGTAATCACCTCGTTTCCGTAGTCTTTGACATTAGTATATGAGCTTGCGGAAGCGAACATGATGGGGAGGCGCATTCTCTTCCTTTGCATAAAAATTGGATTTGTTCAAACACTATGGTGAATAGATTAAAGGAGTGAACACAATGGATGTTAAACGGGTAAAGCAAATTTTGTCCTCATCTGCTGATATTGAAGTAAAATTTAATGGTGCTTCCATTTGGATTGATGAATTAAGTGAAGATGGAAGAACGGCAACCGTTCATTTAAGAGGGCCGCTTGAACAACGAACGACTGTGGACATTACCGACTTGACTGAAGGATAAGCAGGCGATCTTTTAAAATTTATTTAGACCTAAATCGAAAGGAGAGAAACAGATTAGTCATGACTAATCTGTTTCTCTCCTTTTCCTTCTTGTGCCACAATCGCGCCCTTTTCTGGAAAACTCAATATCGAGATCATCTGAAAGACATACATAACGGTTTTCCGTTTTTACCTCGATTGCAGAAGAGCTATTGTATTATAAAAGAATGTTAAACTTGGAAAGTATAATGAAATATGCCCTGACGTATGCCCTGGTGTTGCGATTACTCTACATTTGTTATCTAAAATTATATCACCGTCACGTACCTTTTCATCAATTGAAACATGCTTCAAATTCTTTAATTGCTGTATAAACCACTTTCCAAATTCCATTTCTTCTTTTGGTATATTTTCTAGCATTTCTTCGGCTTGAAGTAATCTTTCTGATTTCATTTCACCACTAATGTATTTTGCTTCAATTTCACTAGCTATAATGTTAATCCAAGGATACTTTTCTTTGAAATCATATAAGGAACTTATATGATTGTCATCTCATACCCATTTTTCAAAATTTCATTTTCGATTAAAGGTAAAAAATTGGTGTACCGTGTATCGACCAAAGTTAGTTCATTATTCAAGATAATCATGCTAGGATAAATACAGTTTTTTGTCCATTAAATTCAAATTCAATTGGTAGTTCTATTATCTTCATTTTTCTTCCTCCATACCGCCCTTTAACTTAACAACCATTATTTCAAAACCCTATAATTTCCACAATAAATTACTCAAGAATCGGGTCCTTTACTTGAACAAGAGAGGAAATGGTGCTCCCTCATATATTGAACTAATTATCCTTTTATAATCATAGTACAGTTAAGTCACGGATCTAAAAAAAGAAATGAATGAGCAGACCAAGTAAACATGTTGGTCTGTTTTTTATCTCGTATGAACGAGCCGTAAGTTTTCCTCCCAAACTTAGAGTAATTGGAGAAGTTTGAGTGGGGGATGAGGGAACCGCTATTGATAGAAGATTCTTTTATAATTAAATTATTAAAGGATTTTTTTAGGAAGTGAAACAATAATTATTTTAAAATTTAAAATTATTTGACTAATAAAAATGGAATATATATACTTTAAGCAAACGAAACGATAGTTTCATAGAGAAGGGGGCCATGTCTAGCAATTCAAAACTGAAAAACCGTTGAAAAAGCTTTTTACCTCATGGAGCAGCTAGTAAAATGGTCTCGCTCTTTCAACGAATTGATTTTCCTCATGAACCGCAACACCGCCACGATTCACCGTTTCTTGTCCACCTTAGAATCGCTCACATCTGTGAAGAACAATCCATTTGCATTTCAGCTTGCATCAAGTGTGACGATGGAAGTGACTACCGTACAAGCCGTCAGACTCGAGCCAGCTATCATTTTACGGATGAACAAATAGAGAACATCCGCCAGCAAGCGAGGACCATCGTCGATGAGAGTTCGTTCCAGTTAGGGGATAGAGATCACTTTCCCCTGTAGTGACACATCAAACAAATGAAATCGAAAAAAAGGGAGAGTTATGATGAAAAAGAAGATGACAAGTTTAATGATTGTAAGCGTTATCTTTACGCTTATTTTATCAGCGTGTGGAAAATCGGAGAGTGCTGGTACCTCGTCAGAACCGGGAGAAAAGCTTGATTTAAAAATGTCGGTTACAGTAGGGGAAACATCGACATGGTTTTTGGCAGCTGAGCAATTTGCCAAAGAGGTGAACGAAAAAACAGACGGCCGTATTACGATTAATGTATATCCAAATGAGCAGTTATCGGGGGGAGATTCCGGTAAAGGTGTCGAGATGTTGTTAAAAGGTTCAACGGATTTGAGTTACCATTCTACCATTATTTATTCCATTTTGGATGAGCGCTTCGGTGTTGCGAGTGCCCCATTTTTGTTTGATAGTTTAGAAGCGGTCGATGAGAAATTCAGCGGGGAAGGTGGAGAGGCGATTAAAGAGTTGCTTCGTGAAAAGGGAATTGAACCGCTTGGCTTTGGGCAAAACGGTTTCCGTCAAGTGACAAACTCAGTGAAACCGATTCAATCACCTGAAGATTTAGCTGGATTAAAAGTACGTATCCCTGGCATTAAAATGTATACAGACCTGTGGAGAGAATTCGGTGCGGACCCAGCGACGATGACTTTCTCAGAAGTTTTTACCGCTTTGCAGCAAAATACAATTGATGGACAGGAAAATCCGATTGATGTTATTTACTCCGCTAAATTAAACGAAGTGCAAACATACATTACAATGTGGAACTATTCTTATGATCCGCTGATTTTAGGAATGAACAAAAAGAAATTCGATTCCCTGCATCCAGATGATCAAAAGGTCATTCAAGAAGCAGCGAACAATGCGAATGTTGCGCAAATCCAAATGGCACGTGAAAAAGAAGCCGAACAAATTCAAGCATTGAAAGACGCAGGAATGGAATTTTATGAGCCGACACCTGAGCAAATGGCCGCATTTAAAGCGGCAGCTGAGCCGATTTATGAAACATATAAAGAAAAATGGGGAGCTGATTTGCTGAAGGCGTTCCAGTAACGGTCTAAATTTGCTTACAATTTGTTTGGAAAGGAATGTTTTTTATGTCACGGCTGCTCGAACGAATCGAACACATCATTTTAACAATGACGGCCGCAGTCATGGCCGTGATTGCGTTTATGAATGTAATGACCCGCTATTTTTTAAATCATTCGCTCGCATTTACAGAAGAACTGACGATTAATTTATTTGTGCTGTTAACGTTTGTCGGGGCAGCGGCTGGATTGCGTAGACATGCTCATTTAGGCTTTACGCTGCTGTTTGAAAAGTCCAGCTTGCCGCTTCAAAAACGGCTGACGGTAGTTACAGGTTTCATAATGGCCATGATTTTCGCTTTATTTACTTACTACGGCATCGAGATGGTTCAGTTTCAGATGATGGTGAAGCAAACGACACCGGCATTAGGATGGCCGCAATGGATGTTTTCTTTGTCCTTGCCTTTTGGAAGTCTGCTTTGCTTAGTGCGAACAGTTGAAGCGACAGTGAAGGAATGGAAAGGATTGCATCAAAAAGGAGGGGAACACGTATGACCGTCTTTCTTTTATTTGGGACGTTCATTGCCCTGCTGCTTGTTCGGATACCAATTGCTGTAGCCCTTGCAGCAGGTGCGATTGGAAGCCTTCTGTATTCAAGCGGCATCTCCTCGCTTTCTTTAATTGCCGACATTATGTATACAAGCATTGCTAAGTTCACGCTGTTAGCCATTCCGTTCTTCATTTTAGCAGGGGTCATTATGGAACAGGCAGGTATTTCAAAACGACTAATTCAGTTTGCGGATGTATGTGTTGGACATCGGAAAAACGGCATCATTTTTGTTACCGTTCTCACAGCGATTTTCTTTGCGGCGATTTCTGGTTCAGGCCCCGCGACAGTTGCTGCTATAGGCGGGATTTTAATTCCGGCGCTGGCGAAAAACGGTGTGCCGAAAGCGTCGGCGGCAGCCCTTCTATCAAGCTCTGGCTCAATCGGCATTATTATTCCGCCGAGCATTGCGTTTATCGTGTTTGGCGTTGTAGCGGGAGATCAAGTTCCAGTGTCTATCGCTCGGTTATTTATCGCCGGAATCATTCCAGGTGTGATGCTTGGTGTGGGTTTGGCGCTGGCCGCTATGTATGTCAAAAAGAAGGCGGCGGCGAAAGTATCGACAAGTGAGGCAGCACTGGAACTATCAGCTGCAAGAGAACGGGCGAGCGGAAAAGAAATATGGGTTGCGTTTAAAGAGGCGATTTGGGGGTTGTTAATCCCTGTCATTATTTTAGGCGGTATATACGGCGGGGTATTTACGCCGACAGAAGCGGCAGTTGTAGCAGTCTTTTACGGACTTATCATCGGCTTGTTCGTCTACCGGGATTTGAAGCTCACCAACATTTCAAAAGTGCTTGTTGATTCGTCTATTCAAACAGCAGTCGTGATGTTTATCGTCAGTGCGGCATCTTTGTTCGGCTATGTCGTCACAACCGAACAAATCGCCCAGCAAGTGTCAGACATGTTGCTTGCGTTCAGCGACAATAAATATATGATTTTGCTGCTGGTGAATGTCATTTTACTCGTTGCGGGGATGTTCATCGATGCCATTTCCGCATACTACATTTTTGTCCCGATCTTACTCCCGATTATGCTGCATTTCGGGGTGGACCCGACCGTATTTGGTTTGTTTATGACGGTTAACTTGGCAATTGGTTTGTTTACACCGCCAGTAGGCGTGAATCTTTATGTGGCGTGCGGCATTGCCAATGTACCGCTGAAGTCTATTTCGAAAGCGACGGTTCCCTATTTGGTCGCTTCCTTTATTGTTTTAATTTTAGTGACATACATTCCATCCTTCAGCACATGGCTGCCGGATGTATTAGGGGTGAAATAAGGAATGAAATTGTCAGGTCAAACAGCCATAGTGACAGGGGCGGCACGAGGAATTGGCGCCGCCTGTGCCCTCAAGCTCGCACAAGAAGGCGCTCATGTTGTTCTAGTCGATTTGTTATCAAGTGAAGATACGATGAATAAGGTTGTACAAACGGCTCCAACTAGACAAGTTCGCTCTTATGAAGCGGATATTCGTGAACGTGCCGAAGTGCAGAACATTATCGATGCAACGGCTGCCGAGTTCGGGCGGATTGACATTGTCGTCAACAATGCGGGAACGTGCGGACGGATTGATTTGGAAGAGATGACGGATGACATATGGGAACGGGACATGAATACGAATTTAAGAGGGACTTTTTTGTTTACCCAGCTAGCTATTTATCCATATATGAAGCAGCAAGGGTACGGAAGGATTGTCAACGTCAGTTCAGTATCTGGTCTTATCGGCGGGTATTCGTCGACGACAGACGGTTCGATGAAAGGGCGCTCAGGTCCAGCTTATGCTGCCTCAAAAGGCGGGGTCATCGCCTTTTCTAAATGGGTCGCAAAAGAAGTCGGTCCGCTCGGCATTTGTGTCAACAGTGTTGCTCCAGGTCCTGTGGAAACAGAGATGACAAGCGGCTTTAACTATAACCTTGGCTTGCAATCGATTAAACGTCCCGGAACGCCGGAAGATATTGCCGAGGCGGTCTTTTATTTTGCTTCACCCGCTTCAGGCTACACGACCGGACAGGTATTGAAAGTATGCGGCGGTTCAGCAATCGGATAAAGAAATTGAATGAACAATCATCCATATGCTCAAACATTTAGAAAGCGGAGTAAAGGAAACAGAAAGAAGGTGAAATGGTGGCACACATGTCTCATTCTGTATATGACGAGCAGCGCGGCATCTTAATCGGAACGCTCGCAAAAGGTACAGACTTCTTGGAAGGAATTGTGGCGGAATGTGAAAAACATCGCCTGTCGGCTGGTACGGTGACAGGCATTGGTTCATTAAGTAAAGCGGTCTTTGCGCAGCCGTCCATCCAAAATAGAAAACCTGCTTATTCTAGTCCGGTCGAATGGAATGGTCTCGTTGAAGTGCTTTCTGCAACAGGTTTTTTATCGAAAATGGAATGCGGACGCCTTGATTTGCATATGCATGCCCTAGTCGTCAAGGAAGGAGGCGCCATTTCCGGAGGACATTTTCTAAAAGGAGAAAATCCCGTTGCGGTCACCATTGAATTTTCAGTGCAAGCTGTCCGAGCCGGTGTCATCCGCGCCTATGATGAACAAGAAGGGTTTCGGCTATTGACGCTGAAGCCGTACGAGGGGGAATAGCATGGAAACACTCGGATCCTATATGAAAAAAGCGTTTCGGACTTATCCGAATAAAATCGCAATTAAATTTTACGGTGAAACGATGACGTATGATGAGCTGCGCATTCGGTCGTGTCAGCTTGCGAACGGCATTCGAAGCTATCATTTAAAAAGGAGCGACAGAGTCGCGGTGCTCATGTCCAATCGTCCGGAGCAGATAGAGTCGGACTGTGCGGCCGCGCTTGGCGGTTTCATTAAAGTGCCGCTCAATTATCGCCTTCATCCGAAAGAACTCTCTTATATGATTGAAAACTCAGGGGCGAAGCTGTTGATTGGTGAAAAAGAGCTGATTCATAAGATTGATGTGGACATTCCAAAGCTTGAAGTCGGGGAGAAATATGAAGCGTGGTTGCTTCGCCAAAGCGACGATTATCCGAGATGTGAAGTACAGGAAGATGATGTATTTTCGATTATGTATACATCAGGGACGACTGGACGGCCGAAAGGAGGGATGCTGTCGCATCGCAACATGATTGCAGGTGCATTATCCCTGGCCCTTGCTTGTGAAGTGACAGCGGACGATACAATCGGCCACGTGGCGCCATTGACGCACGGTAGCAATTTTCTATCCCATATTGCTTGGTTATTTGGACTGACACAAGTAGTGTTCAATCAATTTGATCCAAAGGAGTTTCTTGATGATGTGGCGAAAGAGAAAGTAACGGTTCTATTTCTTGTGCCGACGATGATTAATTTAATGATTCAAGAGCGTGAGTTTCATCCAGTGAAGCTCCAGCATGTCAAATCTATTAATATGGCGGGTTCATCGATGGCGGCCGCGAAGCTGAAAAAGGCGCTCGACTTATTAGGGCCGAAGCTCGTTCAAACATATGGACAAGTAGAAGCGCCGATGGCTGTGACAATCATGCCGCGGCAGGAACTTGCTGTTCGTCTCGAATCATGCGGAAAATCAGGACCATTCGTTGAGGTAAAAATTGTCGATGAAAACGGCGAAGAAGCAAAGACCGGAACAGCGGGCGAAGTCGTCTGCAAGGGTTCACTCGTAATGAAAGGGTATTGGAATAATCCAAGTGCGACGCTTGAGACGATTAAAAACGGTTGGCTTCATACCGGTGATATTGGCTGGATGGATGAAGAAGGGTATCTTCACTTAGTAGATCGAAAAAAAGATGTCGTCATTAGCGGGGGAATGAACATTTATCCTCGAGAAATTGAGGAAGTGCTCAATAAGCATGACGGTGTTAAGGAAACGTGTGTCATCGGTGTTCCTGATGAACGGTGGGGAGAGCGAGTCATTGCTTATGTTGTCCAAAATGGCAACATTCAAGTAGATGAACAGCAATTAATGACACTGTGCGGTGAACATTTGGCGAACTTTAAAAAACCGAAAGAAGTATATATGGTCGAAAACTTGCCGAAAAGTCCGTACGGAAAAATTTTAAAGCGAGCACTTCGCGAACAGTATAAGGGGGTTAAGCAATGAGCGGTGTAGTCGTATCAGGAGTGGGATTGACGAAGTTTGGGACGCATGAGGAAGCGAGTGCAAAAGAGCTTGTGCTTCAAGCGAGCGTTCAAGCATGGAAAGATGCGGGGTTTCCGAAAATTGATGCGGTGTATGTCGGAAATTTCATGTCAGGGATGGTCAACAATCAAGAGGTGCTCGGCTCGATCATCGCGAATGAACTAGGACTCGGACCGGTTCCGACTGCGAAAGTGGAAGGGGCGTGCGCGTCTGCTGGCATCGCCTTTCGCCAAGCGTATTTAATGATTGAAAACGGCGTGTATGACCATGTATTAGTTGCAGGAGTCGAAAAAATGAAGCATGCGCCGACACAAGAGGTGACAAAAGCAATCAATGCGGCGATGGATAACGCTTCAAGTGATAAGCAAGCAGGCTTGACTTTTCCGGCCTTTTTTGGGCTTGTGGCGAACCGTTATTTTTACGAAACAGGCGCAAGCAAAAAGCATTTGGCAATGGTGGCGCTGAAAAACCGTGAATATGCGTTAAATAATCCGAATGCCCAGTTCCGAAAAGAAACATCTGTCGAAGAAATTTTGAACGCAAGGCTTATCACCGAGCCGCTTGGCTTATTTGACTGTTCACCGGCGACGGACGGAGCGGCAGCTGTTGTTCTTTCCAAAGGAGAAAACGGTGTGAAAATTATCGCATCAAGTCAAGCATCAGGGCCGACACAAATTGAATACATTGAAAGCTTGACCGCGATTCCGGCTATTCGTGAATCGGCGCGTCTTGCGTACGAACAGGCAGGTCTCACACCTGAAGATATTGACGTCGTGGAGCTTCATGATTGTTTTTCTATGACGGAAATTATTGCGATCGAAGAGCTTGGATTTGCGGAAAAAGGGATGGGCTGGAAAGCGGTCGAAGATGGAGAAACGAAGCATGGCGGAAAAGTGCCGGTCAATACGAGCGGCTGGCTACTGTCACGCGGTCATCCAATCGGAGCGACAGGCTTGGCGCAAATTATCCAAATCGTTCTACAGCTGCGCGGAGAGGCACCAAACCAAGTGCATGGAGCGAAAATCGGACTTGCGCAAAATTTAGGCGGAACCGGTGCGTATTCGACCGTTCATATTTTGGAAAAGGCGGGTGTGTAACGATGGAAATGACCATTTTTGTATGCGAACAATGCGGGCAGCCGTCCTTGCAAAAGCGGCTTCTTTGCCGAAGTTGCCATCATGAGCAATTGACGGAGGCGAATGTATCCGGCGAAGGAACGATTTACTCATTTTCCACTATTCATATTGCTTCAGCTGAATTTCAGCATGATGCCCCCTATACCGTCATTGTTGTCGAGCTGGAAAACGGTTTAAAGGTAACAGGCCGGAAAAAAGGGGAAGCAATTATCGGCGAGCGTGTACAAGTGCGGGAAAAGATTGACGACATTTATTATTTTGAAGAAGTTAAAGCGACAGAAGTTCGCTCATAATCAATGGATCTAAGCTTTCTGAAACAGCGGTGTGCGGTTTCAGAAAGCTTTTTTACTTCAGTAGGTGTGAATAAAAGGATTTTGGATAATCTAACTTACGTGGCAGACAGGTGAGGAGGAGAGAAATGGCCAAAATCATGATTTTATATCAAAAACCGAAGGAGAAAGAGCGGTTTGATGACCATTATTTCGGGACCCATACGGCTTTAGCCAATAAAGTACCGCATATCAAGCGGTTTTCAATTCATCAAGTGGCGAAAACAAATGAAGCGGAGCTCGATTTCTATGTCATGTCCGAAATTGAATTTGAAAGCCCTGAGGAATGTGAAGCAGTTATGACAACAGAAGAGTGGAAAGCGATGGAACGGGATGCCGCCAACCTGTTCCCTTTTTTGACCGCGCCCCCATTAGTCATTATGACGTGCTGAAGGTGCTTTCTTCAGAAAAAGAAAAAAAGACAGACGGTCCGTTCTGTCTTTTCTCGGTTTGTGAAGGAAAATTAAGTATTCCACGTGTAAGCCCATTGTTCGATATTCCGGATAACGGGCTCTAGTGCTGCCCCTTTATCAGTTAAAGAATATTCGACCCGTACAGGCACTTCCGGGTAAACATGCCGATTGACAATTCCTTCATCTTCTAATTCTTTTAGTCTTTCTGACAGGAGCCTTCCGCTAATCGGTAGCGCAGCCTGGATAGCGCAAAATCGTTGCTGGCCGGAAAGCAATTGATAAATAATTAACCCTGTCCATCGTTTTCCCATTAATTGCATCGCTTTTTCAACGGTTGGACAAAGTGTAGATTGATTCATAGTAACACCTCTTTAATAGCTATTATACCAAAAATTGATGGTAAACATAAATTAATATACTTTTTATAATAATGTACTTGACGTATATAAATTACTATCGTACACTTAGTTACGAAATGTAAGTGATGTGTTATTCACACCATCACAAAAAAGAGGAGGATAAATATGGAAAATAAATACGAAGTAAGTGCGCTAATTTTACGAGTGATTTTAGGAGTTAGCTTTTTCTTGCATGGACTTGCTAAATTCCAAGGTGGCTTGGTCAATACAGCGGGTTGGTTTGACAGCATTGGAATTCCAAGCTTTTTGGCGTATGTTGTAGCGTTTATTGAATTAGTTGGTGGAATTGCGATGGTTGTCGGATTTGGCACACGTATTGCCGCAGGTTTATTTGTTATCATTATGTTTGGAGCTATCTTTACGGTGAAAATTTCGGCAGGATTTATGGGGAACGGACAAATGTCTGGTTTTGAATTAGACTTAGCCTTTTTAGGAATGGCGTTATCTTTAGCGATTAGCGGTTCAAAAGCTTACGCACTTGATCACTTATTATTCAAAGGAAAAGAAGCACAACAAACAACAGCTGTTAAGTAATTGGACATATTCTTTTTTTACTATTCATGTAGAAGAGAAAATAGTTGCAACTAATTAGATATCGAAGTATATTTGATATATGATTCAATATAATGCTATTTCACTTATCGGGAAAATTCGAGAACGAGCGAATCGTTTAATTATCGAAGAGTTGAAAGCCCGCGGTATCGAGGAATTGTCACCATCGCATGGGGGCATATTGGTCGCATTGTTCCGACGTGAACGAATGACGATGAATGAAATTGCCCAAAGCATCGATCGAACAAAACCGACCGTGACGACGCTCGTTAATAAATTGTTGGCTGCTGATTTAGTCGTCCGTCAAAAAGACCTTGTCGATCAGCGAATTACGTATATTTCGTTGACAGAAAAAGGGAGAGACTTGGAACCGATTTTTAACGAGGTGTCCAACTTGTTAAACAGCGTTGTGTATGGACAGCTAGATTCATCGGAACAGCAAGAGCTCGAACGAATATTAAAAAAAGTATTGGACAGCTTTTAAAGCCGTCCAGTCTTTTCATACCAATAGTTAGATATCAAACTATTTAGGAGGAAAAAGAAATGAAACATGTAATTGTGTATGCACATCCAAACGAAAAGAGCTTTAATCATGCGATTCTTGAACAGACTGTCGCAGCACTTGAGACCAAAGGGCATGAAGTGGTCGTACGTGATTTATATGCGCTTAACTTTGACCCCGTGTTAAAATCTGAAGATTTCATCGCGTTCCAACAAGGTGAAGTCCCAGCTGATATTAAAACAGAGCAAAACTATGTGGCAGAAGCAGATGTTGTAACATTCATTTATCCGATTTGGTGGACGGGTCTTCCAGCTATGTTGAAAGGATATGTGGACCGCGTCTTCTCTTACGGCTTTGCCTACGCGTATGATGAGAATGGATTAGTTTCACTATTAAAAGGGAAAAAAGGATTTGCGATTAGCACACACGGAACGCCTTCTGAAGTTTATGAGGCGAACGGAATGATGAACTCGTTAAAACAAACATCTGACCAAGGGATTTTCGGCTTCACAGGAATTGAGTCTGTTGATCACCTTTACTTTGGGGCAGTACCGTCAGTAGACGATGAGACGAGAAAAGAAATGCTTGCACAAGTAGCCGAGAAGGTTCATGCATTGTTCTAAAAAAAGTGCCTTGAAACTTTTGCTGTATGGAAAAGTTTCAAGGCTTTTTTTGTATAAATTCTCCCCCTTTTTTAGTGAAGGGCCTATATAAGAGGTGAAGGGGGGTGAGAGAATGGCAGATGTAATGATTCAAGATCGTCAATTGCGTCTTGTGTTGGAAGTAGGCGTCGATGAAAAAGGCAACCCGAAGTTCAAAAACAAAAACTTTAACAACATTAAGCTGACAGCAACGGCTGATGCTTTATTAGATGTTGCCGAAGCAATCGCTAGCTTACAAACGTTGCCGCTTGTACAAGTGGAACAAAACGATTCTCAATTAGTATCTCGAAACTAATAAAGGAGGCTTATAATGGCTAAAACACTCGTTATGCAATTTGTGAACACAACGAACAAAACGTCTAATCTATCCATTGAAAATCCGATTGAGCCGGTTGATCCGGTGAAGGTGAATGCTGTTATGGATCAAATTATTGCAGCGAATGTGTTCATCACATCAGGCGGAGAGCTCGTTTCGAAAAAAGGCGCTTACGTTGTTGAACGCAACGTGGACGACATCGAGCTGTAAATCCGAAAAGTCCCTCCATCCATAAGGATGCAGGGGCTTTTTCATAAAAGGAGCTGAAATTGGTGGAAGAATGGATGACATTTGTTTCCGATGTCGGTTTTCCGATTGTCGTGACCTTGTATTTGCTTCATCGCATCGAATCGAAGCTCGATACACTCATCACCTCCATTGAAAAAATCCCGGAACAAATGAAACAAACATAGAAAAGCGGAGCAAGCCCGTTTACATCCATAGGACATTGGAACTTCTGAGAAGAAGCCGCTTTTTGGCTCCGTAGGAAGAAGCGAAATGACCGTAGGATGTAGCTTGCGGAGCTAGACAGAAAGAAAGCGGAGGCGACTGTCAGCTTAAACATGCTCATGTCTTGCCCTTCAATGCTTCTACGGAAAAATCACAGGGTAGTTTTTATACTGTGTGATTTTTTCGTATGTTGTTGTTTCAACAAAAAGAACACGAGGAGCTGTACAAAGATGAACAGAGCACTTTCAGCATAGATGAGGGTACTAATGGAGAAAGGCTTGAAAAAATAACCAGCTTGTTCTTCTTTGAGAAAGTGCCCGCTTAATTGAAAAGAAAACAAGATCGAACAAAGGTTGGCTGTGCACCAACCGAGCCAAAAACGGGTCCGGTAAAGAAGCCATCCTGAAAAAGAGCATAGGCAAACTGTACCTAAATACCCAATTATCAAGTGATGCGTATAATCGATGTACATACTTAAAAAAGTGTATGGAATGAATAAGGCAAAACATAATCCTATTTTCAAACGTATTCCCCCTTATCATACATAGGACGAAAAGAGGGGGATAGAAGTTTCGTGAAAAGCTGTAAAATTAAAGAAAAAGGGATACAATAAGCAGCGGTAGAAGGATGAAAGAAAAGGGGCGGATGGGAATGATTATTCCAAGGCAACCTTACTGACGATGACGGACAGCCCTGCTGAAGCTTTTTACGAACGGTGTGGGTATAAGGTGAATAAGAGCCACGTTATAATGCATAAAATCTTTTGATTTCCAATATGCGGCAAGAATGTGTGTTTTCTGTAAGTGGTAGATACGAGTTAGCCGCGATGCTATACTTGCATTATTGATAGAAAAGGAGAGGGACGAATCATTCGCCTCTCTTTTCTTTTTGGGAGGAGATCAAATGGTGCATGGGTTAGTATTGGCGGAGCGATATGGTGAAGAGTTATTATCCTTTGAAAATCAGTTTCAAGCAAATGTTTATTACTATGACTATCGACGGGAAATGCTTACACGTTTTGAAACGCTTTGTCAAAAACAGCACTTGTTTCTGTTCGATTTCACGCCGGAAAGTTTGTTGGCAATGGAAGACGTATACTTTGAATTATGTGCATACGAAGCGTTTGAAGAAATTGGGACAACAGAGGAAGAATTTGAGCGGGCGATGGGTGTTTATTTTGGAGAAGTTATCCTTCAACACGTAGAAGGTGCGGAATGGGTTGTGAAGGAATATCCAGCAGTGGAAGGCAAATACACGCTCGGCATTCGTAAAGGCTTTGTCACTTTAAACATTCCAAATGGTTTCGTCGCTCATGCCTACCAGCCGCAGCACGAAGACCGCTGCGGAATTTACCGTAAATATTTGCTGTTTGTTAAATAAAAGTTTTTTAAACTACTTGAATAAACTCTCAAAGATTTAAAAGAAACGGCATGGCTAAAGAGCAGTCATGCCGTTTCTTTTAAAATGTTCCTAGCTTAATGGGGATGTAAATATCAACCTTATAATCTTCCGAATCTGGATTGGAACAAGAGCGGCTATCGATGACTTCAAGCTCGGGTCCTTCTTGGATGTAGGAGTAGCCGGAAGCAGGAAGCCATTCTTCCCAAATTTTTTTATACGTATCGGCAAAGCGGGAAGCAGGTCCTTTATGCCGGTAGCGAATATATGTATAAGTTGGAAACGTGTGGACACTCATGCCTTCTGGTATATGTTGACCGTTTTGCACTTCTACACCCGCAATATAAAAACAATGGGTGCTTTTCGGCGGTAAGGAAATGCCGGTTAACGTATGTTGGTTGACAGCGTTTTGGATTTCACGTTTCCGCTGTTCGAATTTCGTCCAAAGAACAGCATCATGCAGGTCACGATGGGAATGGTTTTTGGCAAATCCCATGACGGAGAAGCCTTGTTTGACAATGATTTCACCTTGCATCGTTCCAGCTCCTTCAACAAAATATGACTCTTTCATAGTATAGCATGTGTGTTGCTTAAATTTCACGAATTTTCACTTTATCATACGTAAACGAGCAGTGTAGAGACTAAACAGAGTTTTTTCGCATAACCTATAAAGTTGCGTACATATGCATAACGATGATATCCTTTAAAGTATGAAAGGAAAAGAGGAGAGACTATGTCGGTGGAAAAGAAAGTAGAAAAGCTGGAAGAAGAAATTAAAGAACTTCAGCAAAAAATAAACGAGTATGAAACGATGGTGGCGGCTTTTTTGGCGCCAATTATTCCTTCGATCATCCCTCAGACGATCCTCGTTCCCATTACAGGGGTTTTGTCGACAGAACGTTTTGAAGGCATTCGAACGCATATTTTGCAAAGTATAGAATCGGAAGTAGATAGCGCCATCATTGACTTTACAGCGATTGGCCAAAAGGAAATTGGCACGTTAGATTTACGGGAGCTGAGCATTCATATTGAGCAGTTAACCGCTTCGTTAAAGCTCATGGGGGTTCATACATATTATGTCGGGTTTTCACCGGCCATTGCGCAAGAAATGATTAAAGCTCAAATTGATTTGCAAGGAATTAAAGTGTATGCGAATTTCCGGTCGGCTCTTGAATATTTAATGGAGCAAAAAGGACTCGTCTTTCAAAAAAAGAATGAACACTAAAACACGCCGGCATTGATGCTGGCGTGTTTTGTTTTCGTTAGCTAGGACTAAATCGTCGGTAAACGATAAAAAGGGAAAAAATCATGACCGCTAAGATGGCTTGTGCAGCAATGACCGCAAGATGGACGGAAAACGCTTGTGTGACAAACGGTGTGAACAAAAAGCCGGCCAAATAACCTAAACGCGCATAGAAGCTTTGAATGCCGAACAATCGGCCTCGAATCGATGGCTCGGAGCTGTCTCGCGATAAAATAGGCCGTTAAATAATAGACTGCATCAGGATTAACTGTAAGCAAACTCGTCATCGTAATAAATTGCATTCGCGAGCTAAAATCGAGGTGCGGTTGTATATTTTTCGTTTTTTATGTGGGATGGATGGGGAATATAGGAAGGAATCCATTTTTATCCCGTATTAACGGCCCGTAAAAGTCCGATACGTTAACTAACCATTAGTGGAGATAAAGCCCCCTACCGATGGAAGTTTCCTTTATGGGAGCGGTCAGTCTATTAGAGAGGATGTGCACAACAATGAATTTTTTGACAAAATTTAGCTTAACGAATGCCGTTGCTGTTTTTATTATTTCGTTTTTACTCATTATCGGCGGCCTTTTCTCCTTTTCACAGTTGAAGGTAGATTTGCTGCCAAACATTGAATTTCCACAACTGTCGATTGAAGCTGTTTATCCAGGGGCTGCTCCAGACGATGTGAATGAGCAAGTGACGTCAAAATTAGAGGATCGGTTGAAAGGCATCGAAGGCGTGAAAAAGGTGCAAAGTTCCTCGTTTGAAAGTGTTGCTATTATCAATTTGGAATTTCCGTTCAACACCAATATGGATGATGTTGAGCAGCAAGTGGAGAGCTTTATAAAGGAGACGCAACTTCCTGATAATGTCGAGACGAAGGTGAATCGTTTTTCCTTCGGGACCTTCCCGATTTATAACATCTCACTCTTCGCGAAGGGAGATACAGACCTTCAAGCATTGCTTGACGAAGAAGTGAATCCGGAGCTGAATAAAATGAACGGCATTAACAGCATCTCGGTCGGAGGGATGAAGGAAGAGTTGCTGCAAATAACGGTCGATCAAGAAAAGGCACAAAAGCTTGGGCTTAGTTTAAATGAGATTAAAGAAGCCATTACAGCGAAAAATGTCTCCTTTCCGGCTGGCAGTATCTCCACGTCTGATGTGGAGATTCCGATTCGGGTTCAGGAAAAGGTAGAGGCGATTCAAGAGCTTGAAAATTTGGCGCTTCAATCAAACGCTATCCCAAACGCGCCTTCTGTGAAGTTAAAAGACATTGCCAACATTGAAGAAGTAACCGATCAGCCAGAATTGACCCGCTATAATTTAAAAGAATCGCTGTCGATGGCGATTACTAAAAAGCAGGATGCCAATACGGTAGAGGTAGCAGACCGTGTCGTTGAAGTGTTAAATCGCTATACGGACCAACTGGAATACAAAATTGGTTTTGATTCAGCTGAAGGCATTAAAAAATCGGTTGAGACTCTCGTGCGGGAAGGGTTGCTTGGGGCCTTATTTGCCTCTGTCGCTGTCCTTGTCTTTTTACGCAACTTCCGTGCGACCATTATCGCCATCATCTCGATTCCATTGTCGCTTTTGACAGCGTCCATTTTCTTAAATCAGCTCGACATTTCGTTAAATATTATGACGCTTGGCGGAATGGCAGTAGCGGTCGGGCGTGTCGTGGATGACAGCATTGTTGTCATTGAAAATATTTTCCGTCGTGTTCGCAAATCGAAAGAAGGAATCTCCAATGATCTTATTGAAATGTCTACAAGGGAAATTTTAAAGGCGATTACTTCATCGACCATTACGACAGTCGTTGTGTTTTTGCCGCTCGGCTTTGTTGGCGGTGTGACGGGCGAGTTTTTCCTGCCGTTTGCCTTGACGATTGTTTTTTCATTGCTTGCGTCTCTTATTGTCGCCGTTACGATTGTCCCGATTTTAGCCCGTTTTTCCTTCAAAAAGATTCCAGCAGAAGAAAAAGAGGGAGCGTTACAGCGCTTTTACGGGAAATCGATTGCCTGGTCGCTCAATCATAAAGTAACGGTTCTTTTGCTTTCTGTCGCGTTATTGCTCGGTTCTTTTGCTATTGTGCCGGCGCTTGGCTTTACGTTCATTCCGAATGAAGAGCAAAAAACGCTTGTCGCGTCCATTGAACTTCCATCTTCTACGTCGTTAAGCAAGACGAATGAGGTGTCACTTGAGATGGAGAGGATGTTTGCGGAGCAAAATGAAATTAAAGAAGTGACGACAGGGGTCGGGAGCCGCGATTTTCGTACAGGATTGAAGCGAGAAAATCAGGCGAACTATTTTCTTACATTAAAGGAAGATGTCAACGTCTCTGAATTTATTGCACAGCTCGAACGAAAGATGACGGCAATTGCTGACGAGCAGGCACCAGAAGCAAAACTGGGTGTACAAGAGCAATCAACAGGCGGGCCGCCGTCGAACAATGATGTGAACATCGACTTGTACTCAAACGACTTAAACTTGCTGCAGGAGGCGGCGAAGCAAGTAGAAGCCTATATGAATGGCCGCGATGATTTAAAATATGTATCCAATAACTTTTCGGAAAAACAAAAGCAAGTCGTCGTTGATATCAATCCGGAAAAAACAACAGCATACGGGGTATCAGGCTTTCAAATTTTAGGAACGATTGCTGATCAAACAAAGCCGGTCTCAGTCGGGGAGCTAAGGCTTGACGGGACGAACCGCAATGTTCAGCTTTCATATGACGAGCAGCTGTCCTCTCTTAATGAAATGAAGGAAATCTCCATTTTTACACAGCGCGGGCCCGTGCCTGTTACCGAACTTGCGGAGGTAACGGAAGCTGACACGTTCACGTCGATTCAAAAGCTGGATGGTAAAGTGTTCGCTCGGGTGTCTGGTCAAATTAAAGCGGACAATATTCAGCAAGTTACATCCGAAGTAAAAGAGGATGTAGAGGCGATGAATTTACCAGAAGGGGTATCGATTGAAGGTGGAGGCGGCAGTGACGAGACGGTTAACACATTCAAAGAACTAGGACTGGCGATTGCCGTGGCCGTCGGTCTTGTCTACATTACCATGCTTATTACGTTCGGAAAGGCACGTATTCCGTTTATCATCCTTTCTTCGCTCATTTTCGTGCCGATTGGTTCGTTGCTGGGCTTGTTTTTAGCAGGGGAGCCGATGTCGGTGAGTGTGATGATTGGACTGCTGATGTTAATCGGGATTGTGACAACGAATGCGATCGTACTAGTCGACCGAATTGGGCAAAATCGTGACGAAAAAGGAATGCTCATTCGCGATTCGTTAATGGAAGCGGGGAAAACGCGTTTGCGTCCGATTTTAATGACGGCGTTTGCTACGATTGCTGCCCTCATTCCATTGGCGTTCACGGAATCTTCCGGTACGCTCATTTCAAAAGGCTTGGCCATTACCGTCATCGGTGGCTTGACGTCTGCTACACTGTTGACGTTAATCATCATTCCGGTCATGTATGAACTGTTCTTTAGAGGACAGGCCAAACGGGAAAAAAGACGGAAGCCCGTAACGATGGAATAAAGTAATTCACTCTAATGAAGGCGGTCTGAGAGAGGGTGCTCCCTTCTTTCGGACCATCCTCATTTCCTCCTTGTTCAACAAGTATCGCCCCATGAATGACATCAAATTCACTTCTGATTCTACTTTCAAAAAAATTGTAACGTTTCATTCGTTTCAACGTCTATTTGTATGGGAAGATAATAAGAAATCAATCATGAAGCATAAAGTCCATATACATAGAAAAATAAAAAGGCGAGGTTATTGACAATGGCTGTGAGTAGAGAGTTTATTGAACAGTTAAAACGTAAAGGAGTAAAGGCGGAAGTATGCCCCCCGAGAACGTCCTTTTCGTTTTATTCAGCTTTAATGGACAGTAAAAATCCGGTCTCCACGCTCAAGAAGAAAGAAGTATAAGAAAAAAGCTGAAGGAAGGGAGAAGGTTCCCGTTCTTCAGCTTTCTTCATTTGACACCTTTTCGGTTTCAAGCGGTTCATGCGGGTTGCCATGGATTTTCCGAAGAAGGGTTTGTTTTAAGCGTAAAATATTTTGAATGTATTGAACGTGTGACAATTCCCCGCTGTTCAGTGCAGAGCGCATCGATTCCACTTCTTGATGAAGCAAGTAGCGAAGCAGCTCTTGCTCCGATATTCCTTTCGTTTCCGCAATTTCCACCATACTTTTTCCTTTCTTCCATAACGTATCATATTCTTGTTCGGTCATTTCCAAAAAGACATATACATGTTCATGCTCATCATAGCCGCTCACATTTTCATCCTGTGCTGCGGCAGAAAGCGTTGGAAGAAAAACTAGCATTATGAATAACAGGGCTATTTTGTTCATCGATTCATGTCCTTTCCATCACATCATGCGGGAGTTTGACGAGTGTTGTTTTCTTTTATTATTCAGCAGTCTGTTGGAATCCATACAGGAGGGAAAGATTTTTTAAGTAAAAGGTGTTGACATACCTAACAGGGTATATTACTATACGTATAGGGGTTACGGTACAGGGTATTATTAAAAAAGATGAATACCCCTAACAGTATAAAAAGAGGTGGATGAAATGGAAAAGAAATCAACGAATATCATCCTATTTAGTGGTGATTATGATAAAGCAATGGCAGCGTTCATTATTGCTAACGGAGCGGCCGCTTATGACCACGACGTAACCATTTTCTTTACGTTTTGGGGATTGAACACATTGAAAAAAGAAACGGTGAATGCACCGGTATCCAAAAGTTTTGTTGAAAAGATGTTCGGCTGGATGATGCCAAAAAGTGCAGACAAACTGCCGTTATCAAACATGAACATGATGGGCATGGGACCGAAAATGATTAAAAGCGTCATTAAAAAGCATAATGCTCTTTCCTTGCCACAGTTAATTGAAATGGCGCAAGAACAAGATGTGAAGCTTGTCGCTTGTACGATGACGATGGATTTATTAGGTATTAAAGAAGAAGAATTACTCGATGGCGTGGAACTTGGCGGCGTAGCAACGTACCTCGGGGAAGCGTCAGACGGAAATGTGAACTTGTTCATTTAATGTAACAATCGGGATTTATTTTTTTAGTTTTAAATATACCTTACAGGGTATAAAGTAATCGTGAGGAGGTTGGACGATGTTTCCTGATATTTTACCAAAGGAAGTTGAAGAAGCATTAAAAGAAAATCCACAGCTACCTATCCTTGATGTACGTGAGGCAGAAGAGATTGTGACAGGGAAAATTCCCGGTGCGAAACCTATTCCGCTTGGTCAAGTGCTGACACGTACGCATGAATTGAATCCAACGACGGAATACATTGTCGTATGCCGAAGCGGAAATCGCAGCAGTCTTGCTTGCGAATGGTTAACAAGTAAAGGATTTAAAGTAAAAAACATGACAGGCGGCATGATGAGCTGGACTGGCGATTTTGAATAAGGGGGAATTAATGATGAATGTAACAGCACATAAAGTATTGGATGCAAAAGGGCTTGCTTGCCCGATGCCGATTGTTCGAACGAAAAAGGCAATCGGGGAAATGGAAGACGGTCAAGTGTTAGAAGTGCAGGCGACAGATAAAGGATCAACGGCTGACTTGCAAGCATGGGCAAGCAATACGGGCCATCAATATATTGGGACAGAAGAACAAGGCGGTGTGCTGCATCATTTCCTTCGAAAAGGTGGAGCAGCAGCGGCTGAACCAGCTATCCCGGAAATCGCGCTTGCAGAGTTTCAACGAAAAGTTGAAAGCGGCGAAAACATGACTATTTTAGATGTCCGCGAAGTGGAAGAATATGAAGAAGCCCACATTCCAGGTGTTATTCACATTCCGCTTGGTGAGGTAGAACAGCGTTCAGGCGAGCTGAAAAAAGAAGATGAAATTTATATTATTTGCTATTCAGGGCGCCGAAGTGAAACAGCTGCTCAAATGATGAGAAAACAAGGTTTTCAAACATTAATCAATGTTGTGCCAGGTATGCGTGACTGGACCGGCCCAACAGAAAAATAAAACAGGAGGGAATTCATATGACACTTCGAGCACTTACACCAGGTGAATTGACAAAAAAAGTGATTAACAAAGAAAAGACATTTATTTTGGATGTTCGTAATAAAGGCGATTTTGATGATTGGAAAGTGGAAGGAGAAGGCGTGGACATTTTGAATGTTCCGTACTTTGATTTACTAGATGGAGTAGAAGGCATTTTAGATCAGTTTCCGAAGGACGAAGAGGTTGTCGTCGTTTGTGCAAAGGAAGGATCATCCATTATGGTCGGCGATATGCTTGTGGAAGCAGGTGTTCCAAACGTTTCTTACTTGCAAGGTGGGATGAGAGCGTGGAGTGAGCATCTAGAACCAGTGAAAATTGGGGACTTAAAAGATGGCGGAGAAGTGTTCCAGTTTGTCCGTATCGGAAAAGGCTGTTTATCTTACTATGTGGAGTCAAACGGAGAAGCAGCAATTATTGATACAGTGCGAACCATTGATGTGTTTGAGAACTTTGCGAACGAACGCAATGCCAAAATCGTCGCAACGATTGACACACATCTGCATGCTGACCACATTTCAGGCGGACGCAAGCTGGCGGAAAAAACAGGAGCCCGCTATTATTTGCCAGAAAAAGATGCTGGTGAAGTAACATTCAAATACAACAAGCTTGAAGAAGGAAAAGACATCACCATCGGCACAACGAAGATTGCGATTCAGCCATTGTACTCTCCTGGTCATACGATTGGCAGCACCTCTTTAATCATTGATGACCAATATTTCATGACAGGTGATATTTTATTTATCGAGTCGATCGGTCGTCCTGACTTAGCTGGAAAAGCGGAAGACTGGGTCAGTGATCTTCGCAACACGCTGTACAGTCGCTATAAAGAGTTATCAAATGAGTTAATCGTTCTACCGGCGCACTTCGGTTTTATTTCCGAGCTTGGCGAGAACGGCGAAGTTGCGGCAAAACTCGGGGATTTATTTGCTCAAAATCCTGGCTTGAATATTGAAGATGAAGCGACCTTCCGCAAAACGGTAACGGAAAACTTACCGCCGCAGCCAAACAGCTACCAAGAAATTCGCCAAACAAACATGGGGAAAATTACCCCATCCGAAGACGAGCAACGCAACATGGAAATCGGTCCAAACCGCTGTGCTGTTCATGGTTAGTAACGATTAGCGATTAGCCATTAGCGACTAGCGACTAGCCACTAGCGACTAGCCACTAGCCACTAGGAACTCAAAGCCTAAAAGCTAAAAGCTAACGGCTAACAGCTAACAGCTAAAAGCCAAAAGCCAAAAGCCACTAGCCACTAGGAACTCAAAGCCTAAAAGCTAAAAGCTAACGGCTAACAGCTAAAAGCTAAAAGCTAAAAGCTAAAAGCCAAAAGCCACTAGCCACTAGGAACTCAAAGCCTAACAGCTAACGGCTAACGGCTAACAGCTAACAGCTAACAGCCAACAACTAAAAAAAATTACTGGAGGTCTTCAAACATGGAATCAACAAAAGTATTAGATGCAAAAGGATTAGCTTGTCCGATGCCAATCGTTCGTACGAAAAAGGCGATTGATGAAATCAATAGCGGTGATATTTTAGAAATTCATGCGACAGATAAAGGGTCTAAAAGCGATTTAACGGCATGGGCAAAATCAACGGGTCATGAATTAGTGAAAGATGCTGAAGAAAACGGCGTATTCAAATTTTGGATTAAAAAAGCGTAAGGAAGCAGGAGGAGAAAGGGATGGGTGACATCCCTTTCACTGTTTTCTCTGAACAAACGACATGCACGCAGCAGATGAAAAATCATTTCATCAAAAAAAGTTGATGAAAAAGAGGTGACAACATGGATATCGGCTTTATGGTGACGATATTGATCATTGGTTTTGTTGGTTCCTTTATTTCGGGAATGGTTGGAATCGGCGGATCGATCATTAAATATCCTATGCTTTTGTACATTCCACCAATGCTTGGGTTTGCAGCTTTTACCGCTCATGAAGTGTCAGGTATTTCTGCCATCCAAGTATTTTTCGCCACCATTGCAGGGGTATGGGCATACCGAAAAGGCGGCTATTTAAATAAAACATTAATTCTATATATGGGCGCGAGTATATTAGTTGGAAGCTTTATCGGCGGCTACGGTTCAAAAATGCTGAGTGAAGAAGCCATTAACATTGTGTATGCGGTGTTGGCGACAATTGCGGCTGTGATGATGTTCATTCCGAAGAAAAATCTCGATAATATCCCGCTTGAAGAAGTAACGTTCAATAAAGGAATTGCCACATTATCCGCCTTTTTAGTCGGAATTAGTGCCGGCATTGTCGGGGCAGCAGGGGCCTTTATTTTAGTGCCAATTATGCTTGTCGTGTTAAAAATTCCGACGCGTATGACGATTGCGACGTCACTTGCGATTACGTTTATTTCGTCCATCGGTGCGACAATTGGCAAAATCACGACAGGGCAAGTGGACTACTTACCGGCAGCTGTCATGGTCGTGGCCAGTATTATCGCCTCTCCTCTTGGCGCGAAGGTTGGTCAAAAGGTTAACACGAAAGTGCTTCAGTTTTTACTGGCAGGTCTTATTGTCGCGACGTCCATTAAAATATGGCTCGATCTTTTATCGTAAATAGAAAGCGGATGGTCACATGAAGCACGTTGGCCGTCCGTTTTTCTGTAGATGTCGCGGAATTTTCCGTATATTGTCATTATTTTAAATTCATAGTTGACAGGTAGGAAAAGTGTATTTAAAATGAAGGTAATTAAATACTCATTGCATATGTATATGGCTGATCAGATAAACTGAAGGCTCCTGCTCTTTTGAAGAGTAGGAGCCTTCTTTGTTTGGCAGCATTTGCGCAAAGCGAGAAGGAGGGACATAATGAAGAAATTATTTGTGCTGGCATTTATCGGTTTTTTTGCTCAACTTATTGATGGGGCGCTTGGGATGGCATATGGGGTCAGCTCATCGACCTTATTGCTCACATTCGGCATTGCGCCAGCGGTGGCGTCTGCTTCCGTTCACGTATCAGAAGTGGTGACGACCGCCGCCTCGGGCGTTTCTCATATTAAATTTGGAAATGTGGATAAGAAAATGGTGTATCAGCTCATTATTCCTGGTTCTGTCGGAGCTTTTTTAGGCGCCTGTTTTTTAAGCAATTTGCCAGGCGAGCTTGTGAAACCGTACATCTCCATGTTTTTACTGTTGTTAGGTGTGTATGTTATTTTCCGTTTTCTCTTTAAATATGAACAACAAGAAGAGCAGGAGGTAAAGCCGCTTACGTTAAAACAGTCCGTTCCACTCGGATTTATTGCCGGGTTTGCTGATGCGACAGGTGGAGGGGGCTGGGGACCGATTGCGACTCCAGTGTTACTTTCTAAAAAAGGAATGACTGCGCGAAAAGTAGTAGGGACGGTTGATACAAGCGAATTTGCGATTGCGCTTTCTGCCAGCATTGGGTTCATTTTAGTGCTTGGCTGGGAGCAAGTGAACTGGCTCTGGGTAGCGGCTCTCATGCTTGGTGGGGTTGTGGCGGCACCGATTGCTGCATGGCTTGTGCGTTTGCTTCCGCCGCACCTTATGGGCGTACTTGTTGGCGGATTTATCATTGTCGTCAATGCACGGACATTGCTGCTGACATGGGTGGAAGATGCTTCGCTGCACCCGTTCATTTACGGAACGCTTTTCGTGCTATGGGCCTGTTCCATCGTCGTTTCCGTTCGGAAGTCCATTTATATTCAGAAAAATCAAAATGAAACGGTCGGAAACTAATATACAGCCTTTCACGAGACGGAGCATGAGTCATCTTCATGCTCCATTTCTTATGCGTTCATAAAAAATATTTGAATTATGAGAAAATAATACTTTCCTTTCGGTTTAATTCATAGTATATTTATAGGAATAATAAGTGTAGAGGGATTGAAGGAGGGAGTTACATCGTGACAACGTATCATGTGATAGCTGGTGCCGATTCTTTTTATTGGGAAGGAAATGAAGTAGGGGTGCTCATTTCCCACGGTTTTATGGGGACGCCTCAAAGCGTGCATTTTTTAGGCGAAACGCTCGCGGAGTACGGATATACAGTGTATGCTCCTCGTTTGAAAGGTCATGGAACACATGAGAATGATTTAGAGAATTGCCGCTATGAGGAATGGTTTGAAAGCTTGGAAGAAGGGTATGAGTGGCTAGCACTGCGCTGTACCGATATTTTTGTTATTGGTCAGTCGATGGGGGGCACGCTTACGTTGCATCTTGCCCATAAATATCCGGACATTAAAGGAATTATGCTCATTAATGCCGCGTTGAGCGTTCCCGCTTTTGATTATTTAGAAGGAAAAAGCGAGCCACGCTTCGTAGAAGAAGGCTCGCCAGATATTAAAATGGAAGATGTGTATGAAATTACATATGACAAAGCTCCGTTAAAAGCGATTCATCAACTGCAGGCCATCATGAAATGCACTCCGCCATTGCTTCCAGCGATTAAGACTCCTGCTTTATGCTTCAAATCAATTGATGATCACGTTGTGCCAGCAGAAAATACAGATTACATTTTCGAACAAATTGGTTCATCAAGAAAAGAACTCGTGTCTCTTTATCATTCCTATCATGTCGCCTCAATGGATTATGAGAAAGAATGGATTGCCACACGCTGCCGCCAATTCATCCAACAGCATGTCCGCCAAGCTGTGTTGAGCTGACGAAAAGCAAAATAGAAATAAAGAACATCCCGCTTCCACCCGTTCATTTTTTTCGGGTGCTGAGGCGGGATGTTTCGTTTGTAAAAGGTATGTAAAGAAGGTTTGAGCCTGGAGTGAGATAATGTATGATAGAGAGGAAGGCAAGTATTCATAATCCACATTATAAGCTTGCAAAGTTCATCTAACTCTATCATAGAAAGAAGTGACGTTGTGACACTGCCTTTTTTATTAACGGTTTTTTCACTCGGACTCATTAGTTCTTTTTTATCCGGAATGCTTGGAATCGGAGGGTCCATTGTGTTGTATCCTCTTTTATTATTTGTTCCTCCGGCGTTTGGGTTTATCGGATTTGAAGCCCATGACGTAGCGGGAATTGGTGCCATTCAAGCACTCGTTGCGTCTAGTGCAGGCGTTCTCGCTTATCGGCGCGGCGGTTTTTTGCATAAGCCGCTCATCGTTTATATGGGGACAAGCGTCCTCATCGGAGGCGTGATTGGAAGCTCGCTTTCGTCTATGTTTTCGGAATGGACCATCAATGTTATTTACGCCTTTTTGGCGACAGCGGCAACGGTGCTCATGTTTTTCCCGAAGAAGGGAGTAGAGGACATGCCGCTCGATGAGATTACGTTTCCGATCTTTCGAACGTCCTTGTTGGCGTTTTTAGTTGGAATTAGTGCCGGCATTGTCGGGGCAGGGGGCGCCTTTTTACTCGTGCCGATTATGATGATCGTCTTAAAAATTCCAACACGTGTCACGATTGCCAGCTCTTTAGCGATTACCCTTTTATCTTCCATCGGTACAACGATTGGAAAAGTCGCGACTGAACAAGTATTGTGGGTACCTGCCCTTTGTATCGTGCTTGCCAGCATGGTTGCTTCGCCGCTCGGTGCTATCATTGGAAAAAAAACGAATACAAAATCACTTCAGATGATTTTAGCGCTCCTTATTATGGCGACATCCATTAAAATCTGGTTCGACATCTTGCATTAAGAAACGCGAAGTAAGCCCATCTGACCGAATAGTCACTTCGTCAGATGGGTATTAATAATGTTTGAAAATGCATCCAAATGGCGTTCTGCTTCTGGAATGTTTAAGTGGCGCAAAAAGAACAGAAGACTTTCAATCACAACAAGCTTCGGTTCTGCGAGATTGTCTTTAATTTCTTCTTTTAATGCATCCAACGAAGAGAAAGCTTTTGTCTTTTGCTCGTCATCCAATGCTGCTTCTTCGGCCAGTGTGCTCATTTGTTCAAGAATATGGTGCAGCTGTATAGTGGCTTGCTTTCTTTGGTGGTCTTGAAGATGGATGTAGTTTTCCATCATGCCACAGTCGAGCAGCACCTCTTCATTTTTCTCTAACCCGTCAATAATATCTTCCAGTCTGGAAATAATGTACTTCGCTAACTGCTCTAAGTTAATGTTCTTGTCTTCCACGATAATGTAAAACATATACTCTCTCATCATGCCGGATAAAATCGTGGCTAAATCAAACACGAACTTCTCCGTTTTTGGTCCGTAAATTTGGCGGATTCGCTGGCAATACCAGTTGAACAGCTCGGCCCGTACTTTAAACATGTAGTGGCGAATTTCATCATTGACTTGAATGATTTGCTGGCGCATCTGCATATGAATGAAATCCTTTTGCGATAAAAATTGCTGGAATTGAATATGTAGCTGTTTGATAAACATATCGCGTTCGGATAATGTTCCGTCTTTTTCAATTTGTGAAACACGATTGAAGAGGCGCTCATGGTAATGTTTGAAGATGGACATGAACAAATCTTCTTTTGATGAAAAATAATTGTAAATAGATCCTTTGGCGATGCCGCTGTTTTCGGCAATCTCCTGTATGGAAGTGGAATGATACCCTTTTTGGGAGAAGAGTTTCATTGCTGTTTCGATAATTTTTGTTTGTTTCTCGCTCATTCATTGTCACGTCCTTATGAAAAAACTTATTACCCTTCATTTTACACAAAAATGTGCGTAGATGAAGATATTATTCAAATTATTCGTTCCTTTATTATAAAAAATGTCCGCTTCTTACGCTGGGTTCATTTTGAAAAGAAGCGGAGAAAGAGCAGAGCGTGGTTTCGTTAATTCAATTTTGACGCCGCTTTGCTTCAACTTTTCCACTAATGCTATTTTTTTACCCTTTTTTTGTTCATTTGTCACACGTTTCATAGAGGTAAATCCCCCCAAGTAAGATATTTTCTTTGACCGAACGCCATTCACAAACTACAATATGACTGACTGGTCATCTCAATTATAACCGAATGGGTGAAAAAATACGAATGGAAAAGTGAACTTTTAGAGAAAATGAACACGAAGGAGATATGTAATGACAAACATACAACCAACCATTAATAAAAACCTCGTCTTAACGGGACTGATCATCGGAATGTTTTTCAGTGCCCTCGAGCAAACGATTGTCGGAACGGCGATGCCGACGATTGTTGGGGAACTGAACGGTTTTTCGATTTTTGCGTGGGTGACAACCGCGTATTTAATTACATCAACGACGGTCGTGCCGATTGTTGGTAAGCTGTCGGATTTATATGGACGCCGTCTTCTTTATTTACTTGGAACCATTATTTTCATTATCGGTTCAGGTCTTTGCGCGACGGCTGATTCTATGGAGCAGCTCGTGTTGTATCGCGGTCTGCAAGGGATTGGTGGAGGAATGATTATGCCGCTCTCTCAAACGATTGTCGGAGACATTTTCACAGCGGAGCAGCGGGCGAAATGGCAAGGGGTGTTTGGCGCTATATTCGGTTTAAGCTCCGTCATCGGTCCGTTTATCGGTGGTTTCATTGTTGATCAAATTAGCTGGCATTGGATTTTCTTAATTAATGTGCCATTTGGTTTGCTGTCAGCCATCGTCATTTTCGTTGGAATGAAACAAGAAGTTGTCAAGCCGAAAGAGGATGTTCATATTGATTACCTCGGAATTGCGACATTTGTTCCAGGGCTTGTGTTATTGCTTTTATGGCTAACATTTGCAGGTGATCGATTTGAGTGGCTATCGCTGACAAGCGGGCTTATGTTGGTGGGAGCCATTGTATTTTTAGTGTTATTTGGGCTGATTGAAACGAAAGCAAAAGACCCCATCTTGGATTTTTCGCTCTTTAAAAACCGCGTCTTTGCGGCAACGAATGCCCTAGGCTTTTTACTTGGACTTGGTATGTTCGGGGCAATTATGTTCGTGCCGATGTTCATGCAAGGAATTTTAGGTGTATCGCCGACAGAAGCTGGGTCGACGATGACACCAATGATGATTGCGATGATTTTAGCCAGTGTGATTGGCGGGCGTCTCCTTCTTCGCTTTCGTTTTCGAACGGTGTTGACGACAGGTATGTTAATGGCGACCGTCGGGTTTTATTTAATGAGCACGATGGGCATCGGTTCAACTCAATTTACTGCCTATATGTACATGATTGTGCTCGGTTTAGGGATGGGGCTTGTCATGCCAACATTAATGATTGCCATCCAAAATGAGTTTCCGAAGTCACAGCTTGGAACCGTTACTTCTGCCTCGACATTTTTCCGTTCCATCGGAGGAACAATTGGGGTGACGGTACTTAATGTCGTCATGAACCAAACCTTAAAACAAAAAATGGCGGATTCCGCAGCGAGCGAAACCAATCCGATGCTTGCGGAAACGCTTGATGAGTTGAGCACTCAAACAGACGGCCTTTTCAGCTTGCTTATCAATCCAGATATATTGCCGCTGCCAGCCGAACTGAAAACGGCAGTCATCATGGTGATTCAACGTGTATGGTCGAATTCGTTTTCAACGGTCTTTTTAGCTGGATTACTGTTTGTGGCAATTGGAATTGTCGTTGCCTTATTCGTTGGTGACAGCAAAATTAAACGAGACGCTGAGCCGGAACCGGAAAAACTGACGCCAGTAACGGAATAATGAATGCCGTTCATCTGCCAGTGCGAAACGTGTATAAAATGATGGCGATTTTGATCTAATCACGCTATTATGATACATGTACATCACTGAACCGGATGAAAGGTGGAATCAATCATGAAAATTAGAAAAGCGAATGTACGCCATGAAGACATGCTGATTGAAAACGTATATGTATACGAAGATAAAAAACAGCAGCAAACACTCATTGCCGTCCCTCAGCTGGAATGGTCTGTCATGATGAGCTATGAAGAAGACATTCCAGCATTCAAACAGCGCATCCAAGCTTCTCTTGAACAGAAAGTGTCATCCGAGATCGCTGAACAATTGACCGAGAAAATAAATTATTGGGTACGGGAAATGTAAGTACATCGCCAGAAGGCCCTGTCATGGAATTGGAATTTCATGGAAGGGCCTTTCGTTATGAGAGAAGATGGATTTACTTGCGTTCAAGAGAGGTTTTTCCTGTCGAGCATGGGGAATAAAAAGAATAGGCATATAGCTGTCTCACATGAAATGTGACGAATGCGTGAAAGGAAGGTTAAAAACTTTCCCTTTTCCTCGTAATTCGCTATAATACCCATATAGGTATAAAAGGAGGCAAATACAATGAAAAAAATCGTTATTGTCGGCGGAGTAGCTGGGGGCGCTTCAGCAGCAGCTCGCTTACGTCGTTTAAGTGAACAAGACCAAATCGTGATGTTTGAACGTGGAGAATACATTTCATTCGCAAACTGCGGATTGCCATATTATATCGGGGAAGTGATTGAAGAACGAAGCAAACTTCTCGTGCAGACAGTAGAAGCAATGTCGAACCGCTTTCGCATCGACATTCGCAATTTAACGGAAATTGTCCGCATTAACCGTGACGAAAAAACGGTGACGGCACGCCGTGTGTTAACAGGTGAAGAGTATGAAGAGTCGTACGATGTCCTTATTTTATCGCCTGGTTCCAAGCCCATTCAACCGCCAATTCCAGGCATTGAAGAAGCGTCAGCGCTCTTTACGCTGCGCAATGTGCCAGATACAGACCGAATTAAGCAGTATGTTGATGAACAAAAGCCAAAGCATGCGGTTGTCATCGGCGGCGGGTTTATCGGTGTAGAAATGGCAGAAAATTTAAGAGAGCGAAATGTAGACGTGACGCTCATTGAAATGGCCAATCAAATTATGGCACCGATTGATTTTGAAATGGCCCAAATTGCTCATACGCATATGCGTGAGCACGGTGTTGAGCTTGTGCTGGAAGATGGCGTTGAAGCGTTTGACAAACAAGGGAAAATCGTTCGCTTAAACAGCGGAAAAGAAATTGAAACCGATATGATTGTGCTTGCAATTGGTGTTCAACCTGAAAGTACACTGGCAAAAGAAGCCGGACTCGAGCTTGGCATTCGCGACACTGTTAAAGTGAACAAACATTTGCAGACGTCGGATCCATTCATTTATGCAGTAGGGGACGCTGTTGAGGTGAAAGACTATGTGAACGGCTTTGAAACGTTCGTTCCGCTTGCGTGGCCTGCGAATCGCCAAGGACGTTTGGCAGCGGACCATATTAATGGGAAAAATGCTGAGTACAAAGGCACGATGGGCACATCGATCGTTAAATTATTTGACTTAACGGTAGCGGCAACAGGCAACAACGAAAAAACATTAAAACGCATCGGCGTACCGTATGAAGTGGTGCACGTGCATCCGAATAACCATGCCGGGTATTATCCAGGTGCATCGCAAATGACGCTAAAGCTTCTGTTTAATCAAGAAACAGGCGAGATTTACGGGGCACAGGCGGTTGGAAAAGACGGTGTCGACAAACGCATTGACGTTATTGCGACAGCGATTAAAGGTGGCTTGACTGTGCAGGATCTACCAGATTTGGAGTTGGCGTATGCTCCCCCATTTTCATCGGCAAAAGATCCGGTCAATATGGCTGGATACGTAGCGGCCAACATTGTGGATGGAATGGTCGAAACGGTGCAATGGCATGAAATTGATGAACTTGTGGCAAACGGAGGCTATTTAATCGATGTTCGCGACCCAGGAGAGGTGGCCCGTGGTGCCATTTCCGGCTCTATTAACATTCCGGTGAACGACCTTCGTGAACGTCTCGATGAAGTGCCGACAGATCGAGAGCTTTACATTACGTGCCAAGTTGGTTTGCGCGGTTATTTAGCAGCGCGCATCTTAACAGAAAACGGCTTTAAAGTGAAAAACCTCGACGGCGGTTACAAGCTGTATTCGTCTGTATTTACAGGAAAGTAAAAGAGAAGGCCTCGTTCAACTGAAGGTGTTGAACGGGGCCTTTTGTCGTCTGCGTCATGATTAGTTGGTTTGCTCTTTTTCGAGTGCGATGATGTTAATATGTTTTATTATAACAAACGAAGGGAAGAATGAAACAGCACTTGAACGGAAAATCGTTTTATGCTACGGTGTAACTAACTTGTATTGCAAAGTAGTTGCACCCTTTTTTTTGTATAACTAACTTGTATAACAATATAGTATGATAAAAGGGAGGGAGTCGATTGTCTTCCAGTCAAATTTTAAAAGGCATTTTAGAAGGGTGTCTCTTGTCCATTATTTCTAAAGGAGAAACTTATGGGTATGAAATGATGGAAAAGTTAAAGAGCTATGGATTTACAATGGTAAGTGAGGGCAGTATTTATCCTTTATTGCTTCGGATGAAAAAAGAAGGGCTTGTCACGACGAGTCAAAAAGAACTTCCGTCGGGAGGTCCAAAGAGAAAATATTATTCCTTAACCGCAAAAGGAAACGAGGAGCTGGAAGAGTTTAAGAAGCGATGGGGGGATATTGCCAACAGTGTAAATACATTATTGGGGGAGGAAGGGAATGGATGAAACTATCACGCGAAAGCCGCGATTTTTTAGGAAATTTAAGGTTGTATTTATTTTCAAGCGGCAAAAATGAAAAAGAAATCGAAGAAATGATTGAGGAATTAGAAGACCATTTATATGAGGCTGAACAAAATGGCAAAAATGTAGAAGATATAATTGGCCAAACACCGAAAGCGTATATGGAACAAATCGCAAACGAAATGCCGATTGATCTGAAAGGATTATTAAAATATATCCCGATTATCGTTATAGGTGCCTTTTCTTATATTTTAATGGGGGATGCTATACGAGGGGAGTTGGCCTACTCATTAATCGATATAATCGGTTATCCATTTATCTTCTTATGTTCGTTGTTGTTTACATCTGTACTATTTAAATATGTGGCAAGCAACAAAATTTCAAAAAGGAAAGAATGGCTAATCTTTTGGATCGTTGGTTCGGCACAGCTAGCTTTATTTATAGCACTCATGTTTCTCGATCGGCTTTATGATACACCAACGATTCAGTTTGGGGCTAGGGGCACGTTTATTGCTGTTGGGCTTTCTGTTCTAGTGTTCGTTGGCATTGCGATTTGGAGTAAAACGTGGGTTTCCATTATTCTCCCGCTTATTCTATTTGTACCGGAAATGGTGATTAATCAATTTAGCTTTCAAGAAAACACGAAATTAATCTTGAGTGGAATTGTAGTGCCGGTTTGTTTTGGAATCTATGCGTTTACTGCGATGAGGGTGGAGAAAAACAAAGAGAAGAGAACGTTCGAGAAGTAAAACTTTACATATCGAGAAATATCGATTAGTATAAGTGCATGGATAATTTAGTAGAAATATTCAAAGTGTTAGGCAATGAAACGAGACTAGACATGCTGAAGTGGCTGAAAGACCCAGAAGCGCATTTTGATAAACCAACCGCGCATCTCTCAAAAAATATAAGTGAAAAAGGAGGCGTTTGTGTCGGTGACATTCAAGAGAGAGCAAATCTGTCACAATCGACCACTTCACATTATTTGTCTATGCTGCAGCGAATTGGACTCTTGGAATCGGAACGCCACGGGAAGTGGACGTATTACCGCCGCAATGAAGCGCGCATTGAAGAACTGGCGAATTTCATAAAAAAAGAGCTTTAAGTTCTTTTTTTTGCCTTAACACATCGATATTTCTCGATATGAAGATGAGAGGTGGAGTGACTATGAAAGTATGGATCTATATATTGGCACTACTGGCAGGTGTTTCATTGAGTGTCGAGGGAGCCATTTATGGAGAACTTGGGAAATCGATTGGAAAGTTAGAAAGCAGCTTTTATAATTTTGCAGTCGGTTCAATTATTATCGGTCTTGTGCTGTTATTTTTAGGAAAAGGGTCTTTATCTTATACGTTCAAAGCACCGAAATGGCAGCTAACTGGCGGCTTGCTTGGGGTCATTTATTTAACGATTTTAGTGATTAGTATTCCGCTTGTGGGGGTAGGTTTGGCGATGATTAGCGTCATTGTTGGTCAAATGGCGATGAGTGTTGTGATTGAGCATAAAGGATGGCTCGGAAGCAAAGCAACAAAGGTAAAAAAAGAAAAAGTGATGGCCGTTGTCTTCATGGCGATTTCCTTATTACTTATTTTTTAAGAGGAGGGTGTAAATATGTCTGTTTTCATTTTAATCGCATCTGTCATGGGCGGTGCCTTGTTAAGTGCTCAGTCGTCGATTAACGGAGCATTCAGCAAACGTGCCGGTACGTATGAAAGTACATTTTTAACGTTTATAACAGGGGCCATGATATTAGCGGTGGCCGTGTTGTTTTTTGGACAAGGGAATTTTATGGCCATTTTAGAAGCGCCGAAATGGCAGTTAAGTGCCGTTTGGTTTGGGGTAGCGTATTTATTTTTGACGATTTTGGCTGTGCCAAAAATCGGGGTTATCGCTGCCAACATTGCGACTGTGATTGGTCAGCTCGTAACAGGACTGTTAATTGACCATTTCGGTTGGTTTGGAGGTATACAAATCCCGCTCGACTGGAAGCGGGTCGTGGCGATAATCCTCATGCTTGGAGCGCTGAGCTTAATTTACAAAGCGAATCAAGACCCTTCAGAAAGCAAAAACTGACAAAGGCTCTGTTCCTTCATCTCTTCAAAGAGATGGAGGAGCGGGCTTTTTTAACTTTACGTGTCAGAATAGGAATACGAAAGGGTTCAAGTGCTTGACAAGTTTCTTCTTTCTGTTGTATTATACCCATACAGGTATAAGTAAAAACGAGAGGTGAACAACATGTTTAGTTGGTTCAAAAAATTTCGCACATCGTCTATTTCGACCCATACATTAAAAAATGATTACTTGAAAAATAAAAAAGATAAATATTTTTTAGATGTCCGTACACCGGCTGAGTTTAATATGCGTTCCATTCCGGGGTTTGTCAATATTCCGCTAAATCAGCTTCCGGCTAAGCTTGATAAAATTCCAAAAAACAAAGAGATTGTGGTTATTTGTCAGAGCGGGATGAGAAGCTCACGCGCCTGCGCGGTGTTGAAGAAAAGCGGCTATGAAGTCACGAATGTTTCTGGAGGAATGGGCGCGTACCGTTAAACAAAACTTTTGATTTTACAATACCCAAGTTGGTATAATGAAACAGGATAAATCCTTGAATGCTCCATAGAGGCATTTTACGAGGGGAGAATTTAAAAAATGATCTTTGTGATCGCAGTGGTGTTAAGTTTTGTACTGCCGCTTTTATATAGACGATACGTGCCAGTGATGGGAACGAAACGGATTTCAACGTTCCATGAAGGCTGTGAAGCGGTGCTTGTTGATGTCCGTGATTTTCATGAAGCGAATCATTTGCCGATGGAGTCCGCTGTTCACATTCCACTCGCCTATCTCGCGAGGCAGCATCACGATATTCCGAAAAAAGAAGTGGTCGTCGTCGTTTCAGATCGCATTTTACGAAATTTAAGCATCCGTCAGTTAAAAAAGCACGGTTATGATGTAAAAGGATATTGGTGTGCACATGATGCGGTTCGGTATGCGAAAGCATCGGTGTAAAGAAAAGAGAAAATAGAGAGAAAGGATGAATGGGATGAACTATACTGATCAAACGAAAAACCGCCTGAAGCGCATTGAAGGCCAAGTTCGCGGTGTGCTTCGCATGATGGAAGAAGATAAAAACTGTAAAGACGTTGTCACACAGCTATCTGCTGTCAGAAGCGCCGTAGATCGTACGATTGCTCAAATTGTTGCGCTCAATCTCGAACAATGCCTTCTTGAAAAGCAAGAAGCAGGAGAAGATACATCCAAAATTGTTGAGGAAGCAATCCAATTATTAGTGAAAAGCCGTTAAAAGCTCTTTTCGCCCAAATGAGGCGAAGAGGGCTTTTTTTGTTTCACACAATTGATGGTGTTTGTCCCCCTTCTTAAATAATACGAATAAATCACTGCTAGTACAGGAAAAAATAAGCAAAACTTGTTTTCGTGAGGGGGCGTCCGCATGATTTTGTTTTACTCTTTCGTTACGGCTTGTTGCTTGCTCGTTCTTATAGCGGGAGTGGATGTTTTTTTATATCAAGACAGCATGGGTGCCGCATTAACGGACATTCTCATGCGAAATAACACAACAGGGAAGACATACGCCTATTCATTTTTCTTCATGATGTTTTTAGGAACGGTTGCGTTGGATTTGTATAGAACGAAAAAATGAAGGCGGCACGAAAGGGAGTGAAAACAGCGTGATGGGAGGAAGGCAGCCGGAGTATATTTCGTCTATTCAATTATTTATTTTAATCCACTTGTTTCAAATCGGTTCAGCGGTTGTCGTCGGGATTGGAGATGATGCGAAGCAAGATGCGTGGCTTGCTGTGCTGGCTGCTTCCATGATTGGTGTTGCACTCATGTTTTTGTACGTCAAGATTTTAGAGCTTTCTTCACAAAACTGCTTATATAGTGCGCTTATTTCGTTACTTGGAAAGCCCGTTGGCAAAGGGATTGTATTTTTGTATGTCGTCTACTTTCTTTATATTGCAACCCGTGTGCTTCGTGATTTTTGTGAGCTTGTTAATACCGTCATTTATCCGAATACGCCGATTGAAGTGATTGCCATTTTATTTTTGCTTGCTATTATGTATTACTTGTATCACGGAATAGAAGCGTCTGCTCGCTCTATCCTGATTTTTATGCCATATTTAATCGGTTTTTTGGTGGCGATTGTCCTGCTTTTATGGATTAACGGCAGTGTTAACCTGGAAAACATCCGTCCGGTCTTAGCTCATGGATTTACACCGGTTGCTACGGCCATTTATCCAGGCTTGATCACATTTCCTTTCGGTGAATCGATTGTGTTTCTTTGCTTAATGTCTTTCGTGAAACAAAAGAAGTACCTGTTTAAAACAACGGGCATGGCGGTGCTGTTGTCAGGGGTCGTGCTCTCGTTTTTTACGATGCTGAAGTTGGCGGTGTTAGGGGTTGAACATGCCGCGAGTGCTTCGTTTCCTTTATTATCTGCGATTCGGACGATTTCCATTGCCAATTTTTTAGAGCGATTAGATGCGCTCGTTGTGTTTGTCATTTTAATCGGCATTTTTATTAAAGTGTTTCTATTCACGCTCGGTGCGTTAAAAGGAGTGGAGTATCTTTCTTCCATTCCGTACCGCTTTTTTATCCTTCCGTTTGGAGGCATGTTGTCTTTGTTTATGACGCTCATTGCTGATAATTATGCGGAACATCTGCAAGAAGGTCTGCGATTTGTGCCGTATTATTTGCATCTGCCGCTTCAATATGGGATACCGCTGTTACTATTTTTGTCTTTATCGATTAAACAAAAGTGGGGAGGGAAGCAGCATGAAGCTTGATGAATGGATCGAACAGCGAAAACGAAAAAAACAGCTGAAAGAGACGGAAGGAATCGAGTTGTCAAATGACTTGGAAGAAGTGGAAGTGGCGGCTGATTTAGATAAAATTGAAGCCGAACTGAAAGCGGCATTCGGTGAAACGGTCGATTTTTCGATTAATCGCATCTCGGTGGAACGTAAGTCTGGGTTGCTTTGTTATTTAGATTCGATGACGAATTCAAGCTTAATTGCCGATGATATTTTACATCCGCTTCACCTTCATAACCATTCGTCTAACTATATTCTTGAAGAACAGGGAATGTACCGCTTTATGGACTGTGTCTTTACAGGAGTGACGAAAGAGCTAGTCACGACGCAGTCAAAAGCGGTGGAACTCATGATCAAGGGCTATTGCCTTTTATATATGGAAGAATACGAAGAAGCCATCGCGTTAAAAATTCAAAACATCGAATACCGCTCGATTACGGAACCGACAGCCCAAACGACCATCCGAGGGCCGAAAGATGTGTTTACCGAGTCAGCGGATATGAACATTAGTCTCATTCGTCGGCGCATTAAAAATCCATCCCTTCGCTTCGAATCTTTTGAAATCGGAACGGATGCCCCGTCCAGTGTGTACATTGGCTACTTACATAATGTTGCCAACAGCGACACGGTTCAAGAGGTAAGAACGCGACTTCAAAAAGCTCATATGAATGCAGTTTATGATTCAGGCGTGCTGGAGGAATTCATTACCGATAAAACGTTTACACCGTTTCCGCTCATTTTTCATACAGAAAGACCAGATACGATTGCAGCCGGTGTTATTGAAGGGAAAATTGCCATCATTGTGGAGGAGAATCCGTTTGTGCTGCTCGTTCCCGTCGTGTTCAGCGATTTTTTTCGTGTAACGGAAGATTATGCCCAGCCGTTTATGATGGTGACGCTCATTCGCTTTATTCGGTACGCCGCATTTATGCTTTCGCTCGTCTTGCCATCTGCTTATGTCGCCATTATTACTTATCATCATGAACTGATTCCGACACCGCTGCTTATTAGTATTATCGCCCAAAGGGAAGGGATTCCGTTTCCGACTATTGTCGAGGCGCTCATTATGGAATTAACGTTTGAAATTTTACGAGAAGCGGGCGTACGAATGCCACGGGCGATTGGGATGACCGTGTCGGTCGTCGGAGGTCTTGTGATTGGACAGGCCGCGGTGGAAGCCGGACTGATCTCGAATATTATGGTGATTGTCGTGTCGTTAACCGCGATTGCCGGTTTTGTCAGCCCGGTCTATTCCTTTTCAATGGCCGCTCGTTTGCTTCGCTTTCTGTTTATGTTCATTGCCGCTTCGACCGGTTTATACGGCGTTATGCTGGCATTGATGATTATGGTGTGCCATTTGAGCGCTCTCCGTTCGTTCGGTGTGGAATATTTAGCAACGGTAACGAATTACAGGGTGAATGAGCAAAAGGACAATTTCTTCCGTTTTCCAGCATGGGCGATGAAGGGACGGCCGAGCTTTTTAAAAACAAAGCAGCCGGTGAAACAGCCAAACGCGAAGCGACCGTCTCCTCCAAAAAGGAGGGAAGAGAATGGCTCGTCTTAAAGCTATGCTCATATGTGGATTAACCGTTTTATTGACGGGGTGCTGGGACCTTGTCGAATTGAATGAACTGTCGGTTGTCGGCGGGATGGCAGTCGATGTCGGGGAAAATCAAAAGTATAAAATAACCGTTGAAAGTATTAACGCAGCCGAGCTTGGTCCCCAAAAAAGCGGCGGTACAGCTCCAGCGGCCCTCTATAGTTTGGAAGGAGACAATCTTTCTGAAATTGTTAAGAAGCTTAACATCGGATTATCACGAAAAATCATTTTTTCACATATGCGAGTCATCGTTCTTTCAGAAGAAATAGCAGAAAACGGCATTGATGAATTGATGGACTTTTTAGTGCGGAACCGTGAAATTCGAAACGATTTTAATATTATTGTAGCGAAAGAAGGAGAGGCGAAAGACATCTTATCCATCACATATCAGCTTCAAAAAGTGTCAAGCTTGAAGCTAAATGCCCAGCTCAATTCATTAAAAAAAGAGTGGGGTGGAGATCCTGGCATTCGGCTTCAAGATGTGCGTCATGCCATTCAGTCAGATGCACGAGATGCGATTATCGAATCGGTCAAAATAAAAGGCGATTCAGCGAAAGGCGAGAAGATGACGAATATGCAGACGGTCATACCTGATGCGATCGTGGAAGCTGAAGGAGCAGCTCTTTTTCGCAACGACAAGCTTGTTGGCTATTTATCCATTAGCGATGTGCGCAATTACTCGATGATTACGGATAATATTCACACAACGGTGTATGCCGTTCCATGCGGTGAAGAGGAGGAAAGCGGGGAGCTTGGCATTCGAATTTACGTCATTAACGTCGAGTCAAAGGTGAAAATGGAAGAGGAAAAACCGGTGATTGATGTCGAACTTATGACCGATTCGTATTTAGAATCGTCATCTTGTAAGGGGGATTTGAGTAACTTTTCCATCTATGAAGAATACGAAGAAAAAATTTCAGCTTTTATTGAACGAGAACTGACGGAAACGATTCGAAAAACGCAGGAAGAAAAGACAGACATATTTGGATTTGGAGAGAAGCTTGGCATTGCAGAACCGCATAAATTCAAGGAAATGGAACACGAGTGGCCGGAATATTTTCAAGAAGCGGATGTGCAGGTGACTGTTCAGACGAGATTAAGAAGAGCTGGATTAGAGAAGGAGTCATTTGTGAAATAAGCAAGAACCGTCCCGTCATCTTCTGTAGCGATATGGATGACAGGATGGTTCTAGTGGTTTTTAAAACATGCCAGTGTATTGCCCTGCGAGTACGATAGCGCCCAGTGCCCATACATAGACAGCGAATACTTTCAATGACCGCTTCTTTAAAAAAGCAATCATCCATTTGACAGCCGCATAGCCGAATAAAGCCGAAGAGAGCGTGCCGATAAACAACGACATAAAGGAAATCGGCTCTGTTTGTCCGCCCAATACATCGCTAAGCTGCAAGACGACTGCCCCTAAAATGGCGGGAGTTGACAGCAAAAAGGAAAAATAGGCGGCTGTTTCCCGGTCAAGCTTTCGCATAAGCGCCGCGGCAATCGTTAAGCCGGAGCGGGAAACGGCAGGGAAAATGGCGAGCTGCTTGGAATGTACCGATAATGAAAGCATCGGTATACGAAATATCGTCCATTTTCTTTCGTCCGTTGCGAATCGAATCAGAAAACCATAAAAACAAGCCTGTCACAAGAAACTCCCAGCCAATCGTCACACCTGTTTTCGAAATTTCCTCAAAATAGTCTTTGAAGGAAAGGCCGATAACGACAGCTGGAATCGTACCGACAATTAGTAAAAAGGTGAGCTTGCCAAACGGATTTTTCAGCATGCGAAACAATTCTTCTTGATAGAAAACGAATACCGCCAGCAATGTCCCGATATGCAGCATCGTATCTAAAAACAAGCCAGCTTCATCTAAGCCGAACATATGCCGCCCTAAATATAAATGCCCTGTGCTACTAATCGGCAAAAATTCTGTTAATCCTTGGATGATGCCTAAAATAAATGCTTCAAGCCATGACATGATGATCCCCTCCAAATGAAAACGTCCCTGTAATACAACATATAAATGAAGCGGGCTTGTCATGCCTGTTTTCTCTAAAGTGTTTCATCGAGCAGAAAGAGGGTTAAATAGAGAGGAAGAGACTCTATTTCTTTTTCGTAGAAAACGAGAAAAGACGAGAGTTTTGTTGGTATAATAAAGGAAAAAGCTATATAAATCGATCTAGCAAATTCGATATGACCAAAGAGCGGTCATACCCAATTTGCTAGACCTAAGCGGCTGTCCCCCCTTGCGGGGTTGGCGCCATCCGCGTAGGTGAACGCCCTTGGATTCAATAAAGCGATGTTGAATGATGTGGTGAAATGTCTATAAATGTGGAAAGAAGCAGAGGATTAACGATGAATACAACGGATATTATTGTGTACTTATTATCAATTTTTGCGGTTTTGAACCTTTTGTTTGCGATTACGATTATTTTTCTTGAAAGACGGCATGTCGCCGCAACATGGGCATGGCTGCTCGTTCTGTTTTTCATCCCGATTGCGGGCTTTTTCCTTTATATTATTTTCGGGCAAAATTTAAGCAAACGGAAAATTTTCAAACTGACGGGTAAGCGGAAAAAGAAAGTAAGCGCGGAGCTTGAAAAGCAAAAGCATATGCTTGAAGAACGCAGTTTGCGCTACAACGACCCGTCCATGAATCAATATCAATCATTGATTTACATGAATGTGCTCAATGCTTATGGCTTGTACACTCAAGATAATGAAGTGGACATTTTCACAGATGGCCATGCGAAATTTGATGCCCTTTTAAAGCAAATCCGAGAAGCGAAGCATCATATTCATCTTGTCTATTTTATTTTTAAAAAGGACAGTATCGGACAAGGCATCCTTCAGGCGCTTGTAGAAAAAGCGAAAGAAGGGGTAGAAGTGAAGGTGTTGTATGATGATATGGGCTCATCTACGACCGGAAAGCGTTTTTTTGCACCGTTGAAGGAAGCGGGAGGCGAGGTTGCGGCCTTTTTCCCGTCGCGCATTTTTCCGTTTTTAAACATTCGCGTCAATTACCGCAACCACCGAAAAATCGTCGTCATTGATGGAAAAGTCGGCTTTATCGGCGGGTTTAACATCGGCGATGAATATTTAGGCTTATCGAAAAAATTCGGCTACTGGCGGGATACACATTTAATGGTGAGAGGAAGCGCGGTCGATGCTCTTCAAGTCCGTTTTTTCCTTGATTGGAATCATGCTTCACATGAAAAGGTGGATATGGACAAGCATTACTTTCCGAAAAAAGAACCGGCGGGGCGTACCGGCCTTCAAATTATTTCAAGCGGCCCTGATTCTGAATGGCAGCAAATCCGTGATGGGATGCTGCGGATGATTTATGCTGCTAAAGAAAGCATTGAAATTCAAACCCCATATTTCGTTCCAGATGAAAGTGTCATGAATGCGTTAAAAATCGCCGCGCTTTCCGGTGTCGACATTCGCATCATGATTCCGAACAAGCCGGATCATATGTTTGTCTACTGGGCGACATATTCATACATTGGTGAACTGCTTGATGTTGGCGTGAAGTGCTACATTTATGACAATGGCTTTATTCATGCAAAAATGATTGTCGTCGACGGAAAAGTGGCCTCTGTCGGTACCGCCAATTTTGACGTCCGCAGCTTCAAATTGAATTTTGAAGTAAATGCCTTTATTTTTGATACCGAAGTGGCCGGACGTCTAAAGCATACGTTTGAAGAAGATATGGAAAAATCAATCGAAATGACAAAAGACATGTACAACCATAGAAAGCGGATGATTAAATTTAAAGAATCCATTTCGCGGCTATTGTCGCCAATTTTGTAACAGAAGTCCTGCATGAAGATGCAGGATTTTTTGTTTAGTATGGGCTATTCGAGAATATTGTTTTGTGATGAGTGTCGTTTGATCTGGAACGTAAAAAACGATGAACGATCAATTATTTACAAAAAATCAACCTATCACAAACCGATCATCCCCCTTGCTGTATTGGTCAATTATAGAGCAGAGAAGGAAAGCTTGGATTTTTTGCTTGAGAAAAGGTACAATGCACTACATAGGAATAATATAATCTAAAAAAACAAATGTAAGTAGGGAAGAACGATGATTGCAAAGACAGCAGAAGATTTTAATGGATTGAAAGAGATTGGCAAGATTGTGGCAGCCATCAGAGATGAATTAGTTCAAAAAACCGTTCCGGGTGTTACAACGAAAGAATTGGATGATTATGCCGGAGAGCTTTTTGAAAAAGCAGGGGCAGTTTCGGCTCCGAAAAGTGAATATGATTTTCCGGGCTTTACTTGTATTAGCGTGAATGATGAAGTCGCACATGGTATTCCAGGAGAGCGTGTCATTAAAGAGGGAGATTTAGTCAATATCGATGTTTCCGGCTCGAAAAACGGCTATTTTGCTGATACAGGTATTTCATTTGTTGTGGGGCAAGGAGACGAAAGGTTAATGAAAATGTGTGATGTTGTCAAACAGGTGTTTGAAGCCGGTTTGAAAAAAGCGAAGCCTGGTTCGAAAAAAAGCGGCATCGGCAAAGCCGTTTTCCAAACGGCGAAAAAGCATGGATTCACCGTTATTAAAAACTTAACGGGTCATGGGATTGGACGCACGATTCATGAGGCGCCAGACCATATTTATAATTACAACGATACATGGGACGATGAATTATTAAAGGATGGCATGGTCATTGCATTTGAACCATTTATTTCTACTCTTGAAGAAGAAGTGTTTAAAAAAGATGACGGCTGGACGCTTGCTACGAAAAATAGCTATGTCGCCCAATATGAGCATACCATTATTTTAACGAAAAAAGGTCCGATTATTGTAACGTTATAACTTAACTAGTAGATAACTCAGCACACTGTAGACTAATGCCCAAATTTCAAGGAGCTGCCTGGAAAAGAGAATACCGTCTCTTGTTAGGCAGCTCTTATTATTTTTTATAGTAGAAATGAAGAGGGAGCAATCGATGGAATGATGTTCGGATGACGGAAACGAGAGAGGATGTAAAAGAAATGTCGTTAGTAGTATTTTGCCTTAAATGAAACTGTTTAATTGGATATTTATGTTAAAATGATTAAAGCGAACCTATATAATTAGAATTTTAATAGTTTGAAAGGGGGAGTGTTGTGAAAAGACTCTTGATTTCATTTGGATTTTCCATTTTATTTTTGGCTGCTTGTCATATGAGTCAAGAACCTCGTATAAAGGTGGAAGCGATAGTTTCAACATTAACGGATGAACAATTTGATGACGTGGGGACAAGTGAAGTGGACCATGCTTCAAAAGATGATTTTCGGAAATTTACGTTGAATGTGAAAAATGAACCATCATTAAAAGAGAACCAAAAAGTGATGTTGCCTGAACATCAAATTTGGAAACAAACGCTCAATTCACTTGATGATCAAACACGGTATTGGTACGGAAGCTATGAAGAAAGTCACGATAGCTATCATGTCGAGTTTGTTTTTTACTCAAGAGGATTAAATGAAAATGATATAAGAAAGGCGTTCAGTTCAATAGCTATTAAAGTTCATTCTGATGTTGACGAGGAAGAAAGTTTGAAAAATTATAATGTCGCTGAGGTTTTGCAATTTGAACCCCACAGATAAAGAAGAATTGAAAAACCTTAAGGTCAGCTAGATCAGAAACTCAACAGCTAATCGAAGCTGTTGAGCTTTTTCGTATGCGTTAGTTGTCTTTTTCATACATCTTTAAAATGTTTGCCGCTTGTGTACGCAGTCCGTCTATTAATTCTTCCGGTTCTGAAATTCGGGCATGGCTTCCGAGTCGTAAAAAAAGCGGGGTGATAAAATGAAGTTCACCCTTATCGATGGTCGTATCTATGTATCCAGTTCCATCTTCTTTTGTGACGACAGCGCCATCAAAATAAGGAACGCTTTTACATTGCCGTACGCCTTCCGCTGTTAAATGTACGTACAATCGAATTGGTTCTTTTACTTCGTGAAAGTCGAACCATTCTTCTAAATTCATGAATTCCTCTTCACTTTTTTCCGCTGAGATGACAGAAAGAATGCGATCTACACGAAACAGCAATATTTTGTCCTTATCATAATCGTACGCCGGTAAGTACCATAACCCATCATGCGCATACACACCGATAGGGCGAATGTGTTTCTTTTTCGTGCCGGTTTTTGATTCATATTCAATATGTACATTTCGATTTTCAATCGAGTACGCTAAAATATCTTTCAAAAATGGTGCATCGATGGTTCTCTTCGGGTTCCAAAAAGCAATCCGGGAACGAATTTTATCGACCTTTGTTTGCGCGTCATTTGGAAGGGAGCTATACAATTTGTGCGCAACGGACGTAATTTCGGCATCAAAAGGTAAGCTGCGGTAATAATTGAGTGATTGAAAGGCAAAGAAAATAGAAACAGCTTCTTCTTCTGTAAATAAAATAGGGGGAAGAAGTCTGCTTGTTAATACGGTATACCCTCCATTTCGTCCTTGTTCCGCATAAATGGGCAATCCCATATCACATAAATCTACGATGTATCGATGTACAGTACGAACAGATATATGAAATTCATCGGCTATTTCTTGCGCTGTAAATGTTTTTTTAGTAGTGACAAATAGAAGAATATCTAATAAACGTTTCGCTTTGGCCATTTTTCTCACCTTTTTTATTTAATTATGACAATACTTGTCATGTTTTATCGTTAGTATAGGTGATACCTTATGATTTTTGCAATAAGGGGAATTCTATCAACTAAAAGGAGAGAAATCGATGTCACGTGAAGTTATTTTATATATTGCGGCAAGTTTAGATGGATTTATTGCTAAAGAGGACGATGATTTGCAGTGGTTAGAAGAAACAGAAGGGGAAGGTGACGCTGGGTACGGGGAGTTGTATGAATCAATTGATACTGTCATTATGGGGAAGAAGACGTATGATTATGTCGTAAACCATACAGAAGCCTTTCCATACCCTGATAAAAAGTGCTATGTGTTCACGACTTCTGAAAAAGGGTCGAATGAACATGTGGAATTTGTGAATGAAGATGTCGTCCAGTTTACAAAAAAATTAAAGGCACAAGAAGGCTCTAAAATATGGATGGTCGGTGGAGGCGGGATTATCGACGCTTTCCTAAAAGAACATTTAATTGACGAGTATATCATTACGGTCACGCCTCACATATTAGGTGCGGGTATTCCTTTATTTAAAGGGAAAAATCCGCAAGTCGATTTAAAGTTAGTGGATATGAAACGGTTTGGCCAGTTTGCACAACTATATTATAAGGTGAACAGTGCTAACAAATAATGTAGCAGTAGTTCCGCAACTTTACCAAAATCAAGATTAGATAAATCAGAAATTATTGAACGTGTGTAAACGTAGTGATTGTTGGATTTAACCAAATATGAAGTTTTTTAAAAAAATGAGAGATATAATCAGATGGACCGTTACAAAACTAAGGAATACCAATGGTTTTGAGAAACGGTCCATCTTGCATAAAAAAGAAAAACATCGTTCTCTTGTTGGATTTTTGTGGTAAATTATAATGTAAATAAACACTAATAACTCATACGGGGGAACAGATTTTGAGATATTTCTCGAAAGAATGGTATAACGAAATGCAAATATGTGGGTTTTTAGCATTGCCTGATTCTAAAGAAGAGTGGGAAGAGATGATTCGCTATTATGAAGAAGAGGGAATTGATTATAAAAAGAACGCTAAAGAAGATTTGGAATCTCGAAAAAGTGATCTACTGAAATTCCTTCCTGAACCATTTCATCCTTATATTCATAATGGAACAATCAATTCAGAGTTTCCTTTACCTGAATTAAGAAAAATGGCTGAACAGTGGGTGGCAGAATACCATGAAAAATCGATTGAAATAGCAAATAAATACAACACCCATTATGAGTCTATAAAAAGTCAGCTTCCTAAAAATGTCGTTACACTACATGAAAATTCATTACACGATGCTAATGTAAAGTCAGTTGAAAATGACTCTAATGGGACATTTACGATGATTTTAGATTGCAGCGGGGGTTTTCACTATTTTACAAATATAAAACTAACATTTACAGGTGTAAGGAAGCTAACAATGCCTGAAAAATTTGAAGGCGCTTGGTGGCTTTATAATGAAGTTTATCGTAACTATGAACATTTTGAGCTGCATGTATTGTTTGATTGTCCACTTACAGAGATTTCAATAGTAGCAGAAAATGTCGTGATTGAACCATTGTGATGTACGAAGGGGTGAAACATGAAAACCGTGATTAAAAAAGTAGAGAAAGAACAAGTGTGGAAATTAAGACATCAAGTTATGTGGCCGGATAGACCGTTTGATTATATCAAATTAGAAGATGATGATGTTGGTATTCATTTTGGTCTTTTTAAAGAAAATAAATTAATTTCTGTTGTTTCCCTTTTTATAGCGAATGAAGAAGCGCAATTTCGAAAGTTTGCTACGCTTCAAGAAGAACAAGGGATAGGATACGGAAGCGCCTTGTTACACGACGTATTAAAGGAAGCGAAAAGTTACGGCGTAAAGAGAGTTTGGTGTAATGCGAGAAAAAATAAGGTAAGTTTTTACGAGAAATTTGGTCTAAGGGAAACAAACGTACGTTTTACGAAAGGCGGGAAAGCTTACGTTATTATGGAAGCATTTATGAGCCAAGAATGAACTAGCGCACATTGATTAAATGTTTGCGTCAATCAATGAAAAAGCGGTCTGGAGATAAGACCGCTTTTTCATTCATGTTATGAGATTAGTTAGATTGGGACCGGTTATGTCTTAAAAATGGGCTAGTGACGTCGTATCGTAGAAAATTTTGTTATTTTTCAATCGGATTATCCCAATTCCAGTTCGTATATATGGCATAAGCAGTGACTCTATCGCTGCTTAACTCATTTTCAGTAAAACCTGCGATTGAATTTCCGACTCTAAATGTATCTTCAAAAAACTGTTCATCCTTTGGAGCGGCCGTAGGGCCATTTATTCCTAGCTCAGTTTCATCGGTTATATCTACCCACAAACCATTATCTAATTGAAAACTTTTTCCATCTTCAGCTACTTCTGTAATAATCCCTTCTATATTAACTGCTACACTGACCATAATCTCCCCTTGTTGTTCAGTATCAATGGAACCAGTTGTATAATCCTCATTTGGAGTTTGAGACGTCCATGTTAAGGCAGATAATCCTAAAATGGCACATGCTGTCACTGCTATAAGTGGTTTATTCATCATACGAAGTCCGTTTCCTTTCTTTTTCTTATCCATTTCTTTTTCTAATAAAAGGAGAGTTTCTTTTTTGAACGACTCTGAAGCTATCACCTTATCTACAGCACTTTTATAGTTGTCTTTGCTCATAAGTTTTTCTCCTCCTCTAGAATAATCGTTTTTAATTTTTTTCTAGCTCTTTGTAACAAAGAACTGATTGTATTTTCCTTTTTGTCAAGAATACTCGCAATTTCTTTAATGGAATAACCTTCATAATAATAGAGATAAATGACGTTTCTATAGTTTTTCTTCAGACTAAATATTTCTTCCATCATCTCTTTTTCTTCGGGTGCAAAAAAATCCATGTTTTTGGTCATTGATGTAGTCTGTCTAAACCTTAAGGACTTGAATTGGTCTTTGCATTTATTAATGGTTACTCGAATTAACCAGGCTTTTAAATGCTCTTCATCATTGAAATGGATCTCACTATTAATGAGCTTTATATACGTTTCCTGAACGATATCTTCAGCATCGCTTAAACTTTTCAGATTTTGAAAAGCAATTCTTATGAGCATATCGGAATAATCATGGACTACAGCTTGAATCGTTTTCTTGCCGGCAAATAAGTGATTCAATCGTATTCCTCCTTTCAATCTTAATACGATTTACAACGATCATATCGTGCAGTTCTATGAAAAAACTTTTTTAGTTCACCTAAACGGCCTTTCAGTAAAGCAGAAAGACTTGAATTAATTGTATACAACGAATGACAACTTTCCAAAGAGCGGGAAAGCTGACGTTATCCTAGAGCGATTTAATAGAACGTGTGGTGTGCTTTAGAGGAATTCAAGCGATTATCGTACTTCTTAATCATCGCTTCTTCTGCTAATTGTCAGGAATGTTTTCTTCTTTTCGTATAAAGCATCTAAAAGTAGAAAAATATAGAAAAAAGGAAAGAAGCTGTAAAAAAAGGAGGGGCTTGGCTTGATTCGCAATGGACAGAGATGGTTAAGAAAAAGAAAGCAAAAGAATGAGCCTTTGCAAAGTGAATTGCCGGACCTTCATCCGCAGCAGCCTTCCCTTTCGATTCATTTTGATGAGAATGTCGCAAAGCTTCGGTCTGTTTATGAGCATTGTTCAGATATTGTGTTCCGCTCATTTTTGATTTTCGGAAAAATACGAGCGGTGCTGATTTATATGGAAGGTCTTTCAGATACAGAAGGGATGGAGACATTTGTGCTGGCTCCGCTTATGCAGGAGACGGTAGAAAAACCGGAGCCCCTAAACGAATGGCTCGATCAAAAGCTGCCCATTTCCAAAATAGAAAACGTGAATACATTAACAGCTTGTATTGATTCGATTTTATCGGGGAATCCGATTCTTTTATATGAAGGAGCAGAATCCGCTGTTTCCTTAGGGCTTGCTAAATGGGAAAAGCGGGCCATTGAAGAGCCGGCGGCAGAAGCGGGAATTAGGGGCTCGCGGGAAGGTTTTAACGAATGCTTACGAGTAAGCATCGCTCAATTGCGCCGCATCATTAAAAGCCCTTCTCTTAAAACGAAATCCATGAACATCGGCCGCTATACGAAAACGGCTGTTGTCGTGACCTATATTGAAGGAATGGCTAATCAAACACTCATTGATGAGATCATGAACCGGCTAAAGCGCATTGACATAGACGGCATTTTAGAGAGCGGGTACATCGAAGAGATGATTGAAGATAATCCGTATTCCCCGTTTCCGCAAATTTTATCAACGGAAAGGCCTGATGTGGTTTGTTCTAATATGTTGGAAGGGCGGGCAGCCATTTTGGTCGAAGGAACACCGTTTGTGTTAATTGCGCCAACTTCTTTCTTTTCGCTGTTTCAATCACATGAGGACTATTATCAGCGATTTATGATTGGGTCGTTTATTCGTTGGCTGCGTTATTCGTTTCTCGTCATCTCGTTAATACTTCCATCCTTTTACATCGCTGTTTTAACTTTTCATCACGAGATGGTTCCCGCTTCTTTGTTGCTGAGCATTGCCTCTGCCCGAGAAGCCGTTCCGTTTCCCGCTATCGTCGAGGCCCTAATTATGGAAATCGCCTTTGAAGCGCTTCGCGAAGCAGGGGTTCGATTGCCAAAGCAAGTAGGGGCAGCTGTCAGCATTGTCGGAGCGCTCGTCATTGGCCAGGCTGCTGTTCAAGCAGGGCTTGTTTCCGCGCCGATGGTCATTGTGGTGGCGATTACCGGAATTGCTTCCTTTATGGTTCCTCATTATATTGCGGGCATTTCTATTCGAGTCCTCCGTTTTCCGATCATGCTGTTTGCGAGTACATTAGGTTTGCTTGGCATTATGATGGGAGTGATTGCCATTGCTATTCATTTATGCAGCTTACGTTCCTTCGGTGTGCCGTATTTAACACCGCTTGCTCCATTAAAAGGCCGCGAGCTGAAGGATGTATTATGGAGAGCGCCTTGGTGGATGATGGATACCCGTCCTCACCTTACAGGAGAAGTTAATGTACACCGTCAGTCGAAAGGGCAAGGGCCGGATCCTTCAAAAGGGGGCGAAACATCGTGAAAAAATGGCTGCACTTTCTTTGTTTTGGATGCATGCTGTTTCTAACGGGCGGGTGCTGGGATCGAGTCGAGCTTAATGATTTAGGAATTGTCACCGCAGCGGCGATCGATAAAAAAGAGGATGATCAAATTGAACTGTCGATTCAAGTGTTTATCCCGAAAGTATTAAGCAGCGGCGGCGGACAAGGTGGTCCTGCCGGTGGAGGGGATATTACATTAGTTCGGTTTCAGCAGGGAGAGAATATAGCGGATGCCCTATCCAAGCTGCAAAGTAAGCTTCCGCGCAAAATTTTTTGGGGACAGTGCAAGGTGTTTATCGTTGGTGAGGAACTGGCAAAAGAAGGCATACAAGAGCAGATTGATTTTTTACTGCGGCATCCACAGCCAAGAGAACGGGCATATATATATGTGAGCGAAGGAACAGGCAAAAAGATTCTTCATTTAATCCCGCCACTTGAGCGTCATTCGGCAGAGGTCATTCGCGAGCTGTCCGATTTACACATTGGGATGCAGGTGACTCTGCAGGATTTGGAGGAAATGCTAATAGGTGATGTCGAAGCTGCCATGCTTCCATTTATTAAACCGTTACCGCCGCAGGAAGGGAAGAAGGAAGAAGAAACGATTCCTTATATTGTTGGCACAGCGGTGTTGAAAAAGGATCAAATGATTGGAAAGATTAGTGAACGGGAAACAAGGGGGATTTTATGGTTGCGAAATGAAATGCAAGCGTATACCGTAACCGTTGAGCCTGAAGATGTGAAAGGAAGCATCTCGTTAAATCCCGTATCTGCCCATGTACAAATGGAGCCACGCATTCAAGGTGAACAATGGAAGGTGCTTGTGAAGGTGAATACAGAAGGAGCCGTTGTTCAAAATGGAACGAATTTAAACCTTAATCGTCCACCAATTATTAAGCAGGTAGAAAAAGCGTATGAAAAAAGCATTAAAGAACGAATTGAGCTCGCTCTTACACGAGTACAGCATGAAATGAAAGTGGACGTTGTTGGTTTTGGCGAAGCCTTTCATCGCAAGTACCCGAAACAGTGGAAAGAAGTGAAGGATCATTGGGATGAAGTGTTTCCGACAGTCGAAGTGACGATTGATGTTGAGGCACATGTTCGCAGGCAAGGGTATATAAACACACCGGGCGGATTGCCTGAAGACGAGGTGAAGGAAAAATGAGATGGGGTGCTTTTACTGGTACAACGATTATTGTTGCTTTCATTTTTTTATATGAATGGCCGAAAATGAAACAACAAGCTAAAAAAGACAAAGCCGCATTTGTGACGCTGCTTTTTATCGGTTTGGCCCTGTCTATATTCGACCTTCCGCATATGCCGGGACCTGTGACCTTAATTGAAGCGATTTTCAAGCCATTTGGGCAGTTTATGGAAAAATGATATCGTCTTCTATCAGAGTTGTGGAAAGGAGAAAGATGATGGAAAATGGCAAAATTTCTTCCCTTCAAATGGCTGTGATGATTTACCCTGCTATTGTCGCTACAGCCATTCTCGGTGTGCCGAGCATTACAGCGAAATATGCGCAAAATGATTTATGGCTGTCGCCGATTTGGGCTTCCGTCTTCGGCTATATAACGGTGTATATTGTGTATGAATTGCATAAGCTTTATCCGAACAAGACCATCATCGAGTTCAGCGAGCATATTATCGGCCGATTTGCAGGAAAAGTGCTCGGTTTTTTATATTTAATTTTTCTTATTCCAGTTACAGGGCAAATTCTCAGAAGCTACGGAGAATTTGTAGTGGACTCCTTTTTAGTTCATACACCCGTTAGTGTCATTATGGGATCTATGATCTTTCTTTGTTCCTTTGTCGTTCGCGGAGGGGTAGAAGTATTAGGAAGAATGGCTGAATTGCTTTTACCGTTTTTTCTCATTCCTGTTATCATCATTATTTTCTTACTGATGCCGGATTTTGAGGTCAACAATGTATTGCCAATCATGGAGGATGGGCTTGGTCCTTCTTTGAAAGGAGCCATCGTGCCTTCCGGTTGGTTTAGCGAAATTTTTCTCATGACGTTTCTGCTTCCCTTTATCACAAATAGAAAAAAAGGAAGAATGGCTGGGAATAAAACGGTTTTTGCTATTATGATGACATTAATGATAATCAATATGGCCGTTTTGTTTGTACTCGGAACAACGACAGCTACAAAAGTGTATCCGCTCATGAACGTGACGCGCTATGTGAGTCTCGCTGATTTCTTTGAACATTTAGAATCTCTTATTATGGCTGCTTGGATATTAGGCGTGTTTGTCAAACTGTCTGTTTTTTATTATGCATCTGTTTTAAGCACCGCTCAATGGCTCAATCTTTCAGATTACCGGCTTATGGTGTGGCCAATCGGCATTTTAATTGTCGAGTTCAGTTTTTGGTCGTTTCCGAGCGCGATGGAAGCTGGGCGCTATGATGTGGTGGTCTTTCCCTTTTACGGCGTTTTCATGCAAACGATCATTCCGCTGCTGCTGCTGTTTATCGCTTGGATGCGGAAGCGAAGGGTTACGGTGTAAAGAGAAGTTGGTGTAATGCGAGAAGAAATAAGGTAAGTTTTACGGGGAATTTAGTCTGAGAGAAATGAACGTAAGCTTGATAAAAGGCGGTCTGGAGATAAGCGGTGTTCTGGACGGCTTTTTCTTTGTGGGTGTTTAACGGGGAATTTTTGAGTGCATGCGTAAATGGCTTAACTTGGAAAGTATGTTGTGGTAAAATTTGTATAACAGCAGAGTGTTGTCTGTCAGTAGATGAGGTGATGATGATGTATGTTGGTGATGTAGTCGTTCAATTGATGATGCTTTCATTAATATTTTTGTTTTTTCTGTCGTTGTTTTTGTTTGTTAGAAGGCTATTAAAGAATCAATTTGATCGAAATGAAGCTTTAAAAAGGATTGAAGATAAACTGGATAAAGTTATGGAGAATCAAGAGAGCGAAAGGAAAAACTAAGAATAGATGTCTGGCTAAGGAGGGGAAAGGATGAGCGATAAAGAAGAGGAGAAAAGTGCGATTGAAACAGATGATCTTTCTAATCGTTCCCTATACGGCAGTCCCACTATCGGCGGCGCCATTGTAGTAGGCATTATCGTCATCGCCGTAATTTGGACTGCTTTCTTTCAATAGCCTCATGAATATAAACTCTTTTTGCAACTGGCGAGAGGAGTGTTTTCATTTTAAATTATTACGCCAATCAATGCCATTAAAGAAAGCCATCCATTTTTAGAGATTTTCGGTTATCCATTGATGGGAGTAACCTATCTTTTATGTGTCATTGGCATCATGTTGATTAGTTACGGCCTTTTTCAACAGTTCTTTAAATAGAAGAATCAATAAATCAAAAAAAGTTGATTTATTGATTGACGTTTTAGATAACGAGGAATATAATGAGTTTACATCAAAAAAAGTTGATGTATTAACCGCACCTCGAATGTGGGGTTGTAGTGATTTTTAAATCAAAAAAAATTGATGTAAGAGAGGAGACGTTTATGAGGACGGTTTATTTTACACCAGATAAAGGGGAGTCAATTTCATTTGACGCTTATGAGATGAAGTTTAAAGCATTAGCAGATCAACTTCGCTTAAAGATTTTGTATATACTCAATCAGCGAGGAAAAACGTGTGTTTGTGATTTAATCGACCTTACCGAATTACCTCAGTCGAAATTATCGTATCATCTTAAAATCCTTTTAGATGCAGGATTGATTCAACGAGAAAAGGTTGGCACCTGGAGTTATTATGAGCTAAACGATACAGAGGTAAAAGCAATGCTTTCACCAGAGTTGTGCTGTATTTTTTACCCTAGAGATTGAGGGGAAAAAATTTTATCTATTAAATCAAAAAAAGTTGATATAAAGAAGGAGAGGAAATCAATGAGTACTTTTTTAGATTTTTTCAAAACATTTCTCATCCTATTTCTAGAACTCACGGCGCTGTTTATAGTGATTAGCTTTTTAGTGAGTTTACTGCAGCAAAAGGTAACAGAGGACAAAATTAAACGGGTTCTTGAGCGGCCTAATAGATGGAGCGGTTATCTTTATGGGACAGGACTTGGTGCTTTAACCCCGTTTTGTTCTTGCTCGACCATTCCGATTTTGGCAGGGCTATTATCATCGAAAGCGCCGTTTGGACCATCGATGTCATTTTTAATTGCTTCTCCATTATTAAATCCTGTTATTGTCATTTTGTTATGGACGTTGCTTGGGTGGAAATTGATGCTTTATTACATAGTAATCATTGCACTATTTTCAATGTTGATTGGCGTTGTATGGGATGCTTTAGGATTTAAAAACTCTGTGAGAGATGTAAGGGTGAGAAAAGGGCACAACGAAAGTCATCATGTAAACGTACCGAAATGGAAGGTAGCCATTAAAGATGCATGGTCATTCTTTTATCCTGTGTTGCCCTTCTTACTAATTGGCGTCTTCATCGGAGCGTTTATTTATGATTTTGTTCCGCAAGATGTCATTGTCCAATACGCTGGAGGAGACCATTTATGGACGATTCCGATTGCGGCTGTGCTTGGTATCCCGATGTATATTCGCGCTGAAGCCATTTTACCGATAGCGGATGCATTAGTCAGTAAAGGGATGGGAATTGGAGCTATTATCGCCCTTCTGATAGGAGGAGCGGGAGCGAGTATACCTGAAGTTGTGTTATTGAACAAATTGTTTAAACCAAAGTTAGTGGCTGCATTTGTAGTGTCCATTTTAATGGTGGCGATGACAACTGGATTTATCGTACAAACAGTTCTTTAAAAGGAGGTGAAACCAATGATCAATAAAATGAGTACAATTAAAAATTTATTCTCAAAGCCTAAAAAAGATTGCTGCGACGTTGTATTTGAAGAAGTTGCATTAACCGATGAGCAAGCGAGTGGTTGTGAGGGTGAGAAAGAACAATCAGAACAGGAGAAGAAAGCTGAATAATCTTTTCAGTTGAACAGAGCGGCCTAATCAAATCTGAAAAAAGAAGGGAAGAAAATGACGACTGTTTCTAGCCTTCTTTTTTCGGGACATCTAGGAGCTCTTTTTGCTTATATACTCATATTGGCTTTACACAGTATTGTCTATTACGTATGCTTAGATTAATTGCTTAACTATACATAAATGGATTAAATCTGACAATATTTCCTCTGGTATACATTTTTCGACATCTTTTTACATTTTTATGATAATATACTACTAGGGCAAATTTCACGAAAGTGGGAGACGCAAAGCCACGGACCTAAAGTAATGTCGATTACCATGGTGGCCGGGTTGCCGAAATGGAGGAATTTTTTTCGCCATTTTGTTACGTGAACAATATGACTCCGTTCTCATTTGCCTAATTTATGAAGAAAGGGAAGTAGTATGTTTTGAACAAATCAGTACTTATTTGTGATTATTGTTTACCTGTGAGAAAGAGATTAAAAGATATATTATGGAATAATGGATACTACACAATTTTGGAAGCTAGTAATGGAGAAGAAGCCATCGAATACTATAAGCAATCTGCTCCACATCTCGTCATACTCGACCTTATTTTGCCGCAAGTGGACGGATTAATGGTACTAAAAGAAATTAAAACGATGAATCCGTTAGCTAATGTCATTATTTATTCGGCTTTTTACCAACAGTCAATTATTGTGGATGCCATTGAACTTGGTGCCGCGGATTTTGTAGTCAAACCTCATATTGACATGTTAGAGCTTGTTTTGCAGCCTTTGAAATATGAAACGGCTGCTATATAAATCGATTTAGAAAATTCGGTATGACCAAAGGGTGGTGATGCCGAATTTTCTAACCTTTGAATGATCATTTAGGAGGGATAAAGAACCTCTTGTGACGTTTTTCTATTAAGTATATATAGTGTATAAATAGCAACTTGATAAAAGCGTTCGAAACAGGAAGTGGATATTCATTTCTCGTTTTGAACGCTTTTATCTTTTATTCAATCATCATGTCGAAATTCCTAGATTAATAGTTGCATGTAGCGGAATAAAGAGACCTTTTGTTCTATTTTTCTTTCAAATTTATAGAAAAAAATGGTATTTTAATTATGGGATATGTTACCATTTAGTGTGTAAAGAAAGAAAGAGGGGGAAATCAAGTGAAGAGTAAGAAAATAGGTGTTATATCGTTATCTGCAGCTTTAGCATTCGGAGGTTTTTCGACGGAAGCGTTGGCGAATGAGATGAACTTGCAGGCACAGGATAAGCCGATGTTTATGGTGGCAAGCACAGAGTCAGAAGTTACGAAAGAAATGCTAATCCAAAAGCTAAAAAAATGGTTTCCAGGCAAGTTTGACCATTTAGTGAGTCAAGATTTCTATTTTGATACAGGGCATCGTTATATGGAAGATGAGGAAGGAGTCGTCCGTTATCATCTTTCATTTCATAAAGAGTCTGGAAGCAAAACAGAATACGGCGGTGCTGAGTTCATCGGGGAAGATTTAGAGCTTCAATCGTTTTATTACTCTCCAGCTGATACGAAAGACGCTCTTTTTCCAGCAAAAGTAACAGAAAAAGAGGCACTTCAAACGGCGGAAGCATTTATAAAAGCACATGCGCCAGATCGTTCGTATCGAGTCATGACTGACAATGGACGTTATCATCAAGGGTCCATGAATTTAACAGAGCCGGTTCGTTACCATTTCATGTTTGAAAAACTACATAATGATCTTCCTGTGATGGGACAAAGTGTTAGCATTAGCGTCCTTGGGAACGGCGAGATTGTGGAATTTTACGGTGGGGAACCGTCGGAAAAGAAAATGACGTATGAAGAAAAACGTGATTTATTGAGTGCGGATGCAGCTCTCGAACAAATGAAAAAGCAGTTTGACGTCACATTGCAATATGTTGTTGACTACAGCTTCCGAAACAATGAACCACAAGTCAAACTTGTGTATGGAGTAGACAAGCCAATTAACACGATCCATGCGAAAAATGGAAAATGGCTCATTGACGGGGAATTTACGAACAAACTTCCTCAAAAGGGCAGTGTGAAAATGGTTGCCGCTTCACCGGTGAAAGACACGGCGAAGCCAATTACAGAAAAAGAGGCGAAGGCCATTGCTGAAAAGCTGTTAAAGCCAGGAAATGATGATATCAAACTGCAAATTGAAGAAGTGTCGGAACGAGAAGATGACATGCTTGGCAAAACGGTTTATTCCGTGCACTACATGTATCATAGCCGTAACTCAGGCCATGGGTCCAGCATCGAAATTGATAAAAATACAGGGGAAGTCATCAATTTCTATGACATTTCCGAAGATGTGTTCGGGCCGGTGAAAAAAGAGGATAAAAAGGTCACAGCTAGCGTGGCAATGGAAAAAGCGGTCGCGTTTATGAAAAAGTATTCACCGTCTGTGGTTCATGAATATTCGTATCCAATCAGCAGTGAAGACAAGCAGACGCGCGAAGATGGCTTCCACTTCTCGTTCCCGAGAGTGAAAAACGGTCTTCCAGTCATTGGGGATGCAGTGAATGTGTTTGTGAAAAACGATGGGTCTATCTCGCAATATAGCGTTCATTCACCGAACGTCACAGAGTGGCCGAACGTCGAAACGGCTGTTTCAAAGGAACAAGCAATGCAAGATTATTTAGATGCGTTAAAGGTCAACCTTGTCTATATGAATCCAAATCAGGAAGAGAGCATGTATTCTCTCGTTTATTCCCGTGACCTTGACCACCAGTTCCATTATTACAATGCCGTGACCGGCGAGTGGGAGACACAAAGTGACGATCTGAGACAAGGCGGAGTGGGAGTAGAGATTTCCCATCCAACAGCTGAAAAAGAATTGAACTACCTCATTCAAATGGGCATTATTGAAGTCGACGATCCAGACAGCTTTAATGCCGATACCCCGCTGACGAAAGGGGAAGCGCTCGAGGTACTCATGAAATCCATCGCCAATTATTACGAGCTTGAACATGCCGAATATAGAGAGAACGCGACGTTTACGAACATTTCGAAAGACCATCCGTTATATTCTGTCGTCGAATTGGCAGCCCAGCAACATATTATTGATACGACGAAAGATACGTTTTTAGTAGATGAAAAAATGACCAATGAAGAGCTTGCTTATTGGTATGTTCGTGCACTCGGCTTAGATTTAGCTGCTAAGCATAGCGATATTTATACATTGCCATTCAAAGATGCAGCCGAAGTCGACGCATCGTATAAAGGCTATGTAGCTCTTGCTGAAAAGTTCGGCTTGCTTGAAGCGAAAGACGGTGTTTTCGCACCGAAGCATGAAGTAACATTAGCTGATATCGCGGTGTCCAATATTCGCCTTGCGAAAATAATAGGCGAAGTGAAATAGAAAGCCTGAACAAAGAAGGAGCGTCATCTCTATCATGAAAATGGGAGGAGGTGACGATTCTTTTTTGTGCATCAACAGATGGAGGAATTGGCATGAAGAAGATTATATCGCTCTGTTTATTGCTTGTATGCATCGGGGGAGGGCGTGCCGAGGCGCTAAGCTGGGCCTATCCGTTTGTTTCTTGGAACGGGCATGTATATAAAGTGACCGAGGAGCAGGTGAAGGAAACAGACCTCGGCGAAGTGATAGGCGAAGTCGAACGGACTGCTGACGATCAGACAGGTGACTATTATGGTGACGCTTCCAACTTTTATAAAAAAGGCACGAAATATTATGAGTTGAAAGGTATAGAGAGCCACTTGGTCATTGCCGTCGAAGCAAAAGAAGGAGAATGGGTAAAAGCGGTCTACATCCACAAAACGCCGTTTCATTGGACAGATCTCTTTACGACATGGTTGCCGCTCCTCTTTTTACTATCAATTCCGGCTGTTTTCATATGGAAGGTGAAGAAGATGCGATAGAATACGCACTGTATTCAAAAGAAAGGCTGGAGAAAGTATGAAATATGTTATGAAGTGGATCTTGCTCATAGTTGTATACGGTGTGACGCTTGTCTATTCTGCGCCTTCCGTGTTCGCTAATCAACAAACGAAAGCGAGCATCGAGCAATACATCGAGTCATATAAGAACGAACATCGCATTCCAGGGATGGCGGTGGTACTTTTGTCGCCGGACGGTCTTTTTTATTCGAAGAGCTGGGGAGTTACAGGCGGAGAGAAAAAGGTTGTATCGACCGAGACTCCTTTTTTGCTTGGCTCTTTAAGCAAATCGTTTACCGGGCTTGCCGTCGTGAAATTGATAGAAGCGAACAAGCTTGAGTTGGACGGTCGCGTAAACGAGTATCTCCCTTGGTTTACACTGAAGGACGAGAAAGCTGCAGCCGACATGACTATTAAACAGCTGCTGTCCCATCGAAGCGGATTTAGCACAGCTTCAGGCTTACTGGTAGCAGATCAAGGCTCGAAAGATCGAGATGCCATTCGAAAAAGTGTAGAAAAGCTCTCGAATGTAGAATTGACAGCCGCTCCTGGAACGAAGTATCAATACAGTGATGCCAATTACTTAATGTTAGGGGCGCTTATCGAAGAAGTGTCCGGCCAGCCCTTTTCCCGCTTTATGGAAGAAAACATCTTCAGCCCATTGGGAATGAAGCACGCCGCCGCTAATTATGAAACGGTTGAGAAAAAAGGGTATCAACCTGGCTATCAGTCATGGTTTGGGATTCCGCGGGCAAGTAGCGTACCATATGATAATGGCGGTGCCCCGTACGGTTATATAGCGGCAAGTGCAAAGGATATGGCTGAATTTTTGAAGCTGCTTGGCGGTCAAAAGGGAAATGTCTTGCTTCAAGAAGAGAGCGCCGCGCTTTTTTGTCACCTCTCGCATCAACAGATGGAGAGAAGCAATATGGCTTTGGCTGGCGCATTTCGCAAACGGACTTTTTGGAACCGATGATTTGGCATTCAGGCTCAACTCCTGATTCCCGTTCGGAAATGTTTTACTTACCTGAAAGTGGCTTTGGAGGCGTTATTTTAACGAATAAAAATCACATTATGGAAGAAGCGGCGCTGTCTTATTTGACAAAAGGCATCATTAGCATGTTAAACGGGGAAGTGCCAGCTGAAGTTTCTCGGTCCGTGCCATATATCCAGCTTATTACTTTAATCGTTCTCTTTATTTTGGCTCTTCTTTTACTTTATTTATTAAAAAAAGCGAAGGCAGGACTAGGAGTGCAGCGCCAAAAAAGCTGGCGAGTGGCAGGCGTACTTTTTCTCCTATTAGCTGTAGCGTGGATTCCCCTTCTGTTATGTTCCGTCCAAACTCCATGGCATACGATTCAACTTTTTGCTCCTGATGTCGCTTTTCTTGTGATGCTGCTTGTTGGTTTTTCGGCAATCAATGGTGGGGTATGTTTTTACTTGTCATATGACAGGACAAATAAACGAACGTTAACCTCTTGATGAAAAGGACGCAGTTTTGCGTTCTTTTTTTGTGCCCACTTCACCTAAAAATTTTCCATTTATATACAAAAGTGATATCATAATGATATAAAACTAATATGAAAACGAGGTGCGTATTATGAAAGAACGAAAGGCATGGTATGTGAACGGGTTTGTTGGGATTATTGCTGTCCTTCTTTCAGTGGGGGCAGGGGTCTTTTTTTTCACCGAGCAGCAGTTTAGTCTCGGTATTCCTTTTCTTTTGGCAGCTGTCATTCTTGGAAGTGGTATTACCATCGTCCAACCGAATCAAGCAAAGGCCGTTATCTTTTTTGGCCGGTATTTAGGGACCATTCGCGATAGCGGCATGTTTTTAACAACGCCGTTTGCGCTTCGTAAAACGGTTTCTCTGCGCGTCCGCAATTTTAACAGTAAAAAGCTGAAGGTGAACGATGTAGAAGGAAATCCAATTGAAATCGCCGCTGTCATTGTGTTTAAAGTTGTCGATTCAGCGAAAGCGATTTTTGATGTTGACCATTATGAAGAATTTGTGGAAATTCAAAGCGAGACCGCTGTTCGCCATGTCGCCACGAAATACCCGTACGATACGTTTGAGGACGTTGAGCTAACATTGAGGGGAAATGCGGATGAAGTGGCGAATGAATTGACACGCGAGTTGCAAGACCGTCTTCAAGTCGCCGGTGTGGAAGTGATAGAGGCGCGCCTGACCCATTTGGCGTACTCGACTGAAATTGCGAGTGCGATGTTGCAGCGTCAACAGGCAACGGCAATTTTGTCTGCACGGAAAAAAATCGTTGAAGGTGCGGTAACCATGGCACAAATGGCCGTCGAGCAGCTAGAGCGTGACGGTACACTTGAACTCGATGATGAGCGCAAGGTGAACATGGTTAACAACATTATGGTGTCCATCATTTCTGACCGCGGGACACAGCCGGTCATTAATACAGGAAGTCTGTATTAACAATGGCCAAGAAAAAAAGCTTCCCTTTGCGGATCGATCCGGAACTTTACAAAATCATTGAGCGGTGGGCACAAGATGAGTTTCGAAGCGTCAATGGTCATATCGAGTTTTTGCTGAAGGAAGCGGCGAAACGTGAGGGAAGAGTAGGGAAAAAGAAGGAAGACTAGCAGCAGGCAAGCATCGGCTTGTCTGTTTTTTTATCGCCTTAACGAGCAGTAAGCCTAACGAACGATGAGAGGTTTTTGTCGTACAAGCTAGGAGATAGAAAATGGTTCAAAATGAGATTAGCAAGAAGAAACAACGGGAATTGTTCGAATGGAAGACGGAAAAACTAGATTGTCCGAAGTGATAGAGGTGTCTGGTTGTGTCCGAAAAATATTTTTAAGGCAAATAATTTGAAAGTAGGATGATTCTTTTTTACACTAATGTGGCAGTTGAAAACGACAATTTGGAGGAATGACGATGAACGAGCAATTTCAACCGATGTTTCAATCGTTTGCGTTCAAGCGCGGCGTTGAACTTTCGAACCGTGTGATGATGGCGCCAATGACAAACTTTGCTTCACATGAAAATGGCGAAGTGTCCGATGAGGAACTCGCGTACTACCGTGAGCGATCTGGCGGTGTAGGGGCAGTTATTACAGCTTGTGCTTACGTAACGAGAGATGGGAAAGGATTTCATGGGGAGTTCGGGGCGGACTCTGATGCGATGATCCCAAGTTTGGCACGTTTAGCGAAAACGATTCAAGGAGAAGGAGCGAAAGCGATTTTGCAAATTTTCCACGGCGGCCGAATGTGCCCACCGGAAGAATTGTCGGACGGTCAACCGGTCAGTGCCAGTGCCGTTGCGCCTGAGCGAAACGGAGCGGTCACACCGAGAGAATTGACAGGAGAAGAAGTTGAGCATATTATCGCCGCTTTTGGTGACGCCACGCGCCGTGCCATTGAGGCAGGGTTTGACGGAGTAGAAATTCATGGTGCCAACACATACTTAATTCAACAATTTTTCTCTCCGCACTCCAACCGTCGTACAGACAAATGGGGCGGAACGCTTGAAAAACGAATGGCATTTCCGCTTGCAATCATTGATGTTGTAAAGAAAACGGTCGAGCAGCATGCGAAAGAGCCGTTTTTAATCGGTTATCGTTTTTCTCCGGAAGAGACGGAGAACCCAGGGATTACAATGGAGGATACGCTTGCGCTTGTTGACAGACTCGCTGAGCAGGAACTTGATTACCTTCACGTATCGGTTCAAGATTTCTGGAAAGGTTCGATTCGTGATGAAGGTGATTCAGCTTCCCGTGTAACGATCATTCAAGAGCGTGTCGGCCATCTTGTGCCAATCATCGGCGTTGGTTCACTTCACACACCGAATGATGTCGTTAAAGCGATGGAAACAGGTGTGCCGCTAGTGGCACTCGGACGTGAACTAATTATGGAACCAAATTGGGTAGAAAAAGTGAAAAATGGCGAAGAAGAGACAATTCGCACAACGCTTTCAAAAGATGACAAAGACACGCTCGTCGTTCCGGACTATTTATGGAACGCGATTATGAATACACCGGGCTGGTTTCCGGTAGAAAACTAAAATAACTTCACAAAATGGACCGTTACGAAAATTCTGGAATATGAAGGGTTTTCGTAAACGGTCTTTTTGTCGTCGTGCTGATTAGGAGGAATATGGTAAACTAGAAGATGGAATAATGCCCCGCATTTGACAAAAATATGAAACATTTTCGCCCTATGCATCGTACATATTGTTAGAAACATACAGAAAAGGGAGAGAGCTATGAGATTTCGATCTGCTGTATTGGAGTATCGCCTCCAAAAAGGAGCGGAACAATTCGTTCCCATTTATCATTATCCAGATATTGAGCTTGAGCAAATTTTAGCGCGGCGGGAATGCGAGTTTTTTGTGAAAGACGGCGTTACATATAAGCAGCTTTCATCCGCGATTGAAGATCAACTGTTTATCATTTATGTGGAAGTATTTGAAGACGGCATCCAAGAACAAGAAGAGCGGACGAACGGGATTAAGCTGGAAATACGCGAGCTCAATGCTTCAAAAAGTCATCCACTCATTGCGTCAAAGCTTATGCATAACCACCTTGATGTGCTCAGTATGATTGGCAGTGTTTATACATATGAGCACGGAAAAGAATGGGAGCGGGACTCAGCGGAAATTGATGAAGACCGAAAAGTATATGTGCTTTATGTGACACCGACCGGTTATATGATTTGAATAGAGGGAGAGGGGATTTCACCGTGAACAAAACTAAGAAAATGATGACAGGTGTGCTGACGGCCGCTCTCGCTGCATCACTGACGGCTTGCGGGCAAAACCGCCCGCCTGAACCGACCGGGTATGAGTGTGATGACTGGGATTGGGATCGTGACACAGGAACGTATTACTGTGATGATAGCCGTTCGTCCTACCATGGCGGTTACTATTATGGGGGAAGCATTTACTCCAATAAACAATCGTTAAAAAGCAGTTCTCTGTATCAATCCTATTCGAGCCAATATAAATCAGGTATTGGCAGTGGAACAAAAGGCGGGTTCGGTGGCTAAATGAACACGCATCGAGAACAAAGACAGCAATTTTATCAAAAGATAGATCAATTTTGGCATGACTTGTATGGAATGGAGTATGCGCTGTGGGATGTGAAGCAGGAACATCGAAGTGAAGTGGCCCGTATCCGGAAGGCAGCAAATCGCATCGGGCACCTTTTTACGAAAACGGCACCGCTGCTGCGGCAACTTGATGACGAGACGTTGCTTCAATTAGGCTTTCCGTCGGAGTCCTTGCGCTTTATTCGCCTTTATACGCTCCCGTTTGAAAGCGTCATTGCCCGTTTGGATTTAGTTGTCACAGCGGATGAGGTGAAGCTTCTTGAATTAAATGCGGATACTCCAACGTTCATTAAGGAAACCTTTTTCGTCAACGGAAAGGTATGTGAGGCGTTCGGTTTGGAGGATCCGAATGAAGGGTGTGAACAGGCGCTGGCAAAAGCCGTTCGCCAAGCGGTTTACCGTGCATTTCAGTCACTTGGAAAACGAAAGGTACCGAACATCGTTTTTGCTTCACATGGCGATCATGATGAAGATCGGCTGACGACGATGTATTTGCAGAAGCTGTACGGAGAACACAGCCAATATATGAGTCTCGATCAGCTGCGTATTGTGAACGAACCGGTTGTGGAAAACGGGCAGATGATAGCAGCGCGTGGGCTTTATGACCAAAATGGTGACAAAATTGACGTGTTATACCGACAGACATATCCGATTGAGCATCTTATTCATGATGAAGACCCGAACACGAAGGAAAAGGTCGGGCAATGGCTCATGGAGTTTGTGGAAGAAAAAGAGCTGGCCGTTTTAAACCCACCGTCTGCGTTTTTGCTGCAATCAAAAGCAGTCATGGCGCTTATTTGGGGGTTACATGAAGAGCAGCATCCGTTTTACACGGAAGAAGAACATGCTTGGATACAGACGTATTTTTTGCCAACGTATTTAGATGAAGATGTTTTTTTACAGCGAGGCATGGATTACGTGAAAAAACCATCGTTCGGACGCGAAGGGGATACCGTGGAAATTTACGAAGCGACGGGCGAAAAAATCGATGAAGATGCTCATAAAACGTACGAGGAAGCACTTCCTGTGTACCAGCAGTTTATCGAGTTGCCGGAAACGATGATCCGAACGGAAGCGGGCGAAAAGCGTGTCCGCTACATGTACGGATGCTTTTATGTGAACGGCGAAGCGAGCGCCATCGGCATTCGAGCCGGAAGACAAATTACCGATAATGAATCGTATTTTTTGCCGGTAGGCACGTATAAAGAGGAGGAACAGTGATGCAGTTTATTTCTTCAGCAAGTTTTTTTAATTTTTTAGCGCATGTCGGGACAGGTGTTGTTCTTATTTTGCTTGGACTTACTGTGTTTATGATGACAACGAAGTTTTCGGAGCGTGAACTGATTAAAGAGGGCAATATCGCTGTCGCCCTGAAGCTATGGGGAAAAATGATTGGTCTTGGCATCGTGTTGTATACGGTGTGGGGAAGTAGTGTGAATTTACTTGATGCGTTCATTTGGGGCTTAATCGGAATCGTGACACAAGTAGTGGCGTACTGGATTATTGAATTTGTGCTCACACCGAAAACCAGTTTGGCGAAACAAGTGGAACAAGGCAATACGGCCATCGGCTTCAGCTTGTTTGCTGCCGGTATCGTTGTCGGCCTTGTCGTCGCGGGAAGCTTAACGTACTAAGAGAGAATAAAAAGACATCGGAGTTCATTACTTCGGTGTCTTTTTGTTATTTTAATATTCTTGTATTTCAGAAAAATACTTTTCGAATTTATGAAAATGCCTTCATTTAGCTAAACCCTTAGTGTAACTAGTATTCTCTTTTTTAGGAGTTTTGTAGGCAATTTCTGTCACTTTTAAATTTTCAAAATATTTTATGATAATATATTGAAATTTCGTCACAATAGGAGTAATATAGTGCGAGTGAAAGGATTCAAGTGACATATTGCATATAGAGCGATTGTTTTATTGAACGAAATTAGATCTCACTTCTTAGGAGGAACAAATTGGGTTATGAAGACTAAATTATCATTTTCGTCTTATCTTGTTATAGGAGTTATGTTGTTTGCTCTATTTTTCGGAGCAGGAAATCTTATTTTCCCAGCGCAGCTCGGTCAAAATGCAGGAACAAACTTCTGGCCTGCCATCATTGGCTTTTTAATTACAGGAGTAGGCTTGCCGTTTCTTGGTATTTTAGCGATGGGCTTTTCGGGGAGTTCAAACTTACAGCAACTTGCGAGTCGCGTTCATCCAGTTTATGCGATTGTTTTTACATCCTTGCTTTATTTAACCATTGGACCATTTTTTGCAACACCTCGTACAGGGACTGTTGCGTATGATATTGGGATTGCGCCATTAATCGGAGGCGGAGCTTCTCAGGTTGGTTTGTTTATTTTCACACTAGTATTTTTCGGTGTGACAATGTGGTTCTCTCTCAATCCTGCGAAAATTGTCGACCGTGTCGGAAAGTTTTTATCGCCAGGGATCATTCTTCTTCTTGCAATCTTATTAATTATGGTCATTGTGAAACCGATGGGAGCCATTCAAGCACCTCAAGAAGCGTACACAAGCGGGGCGTTTGCGAAAGGCTTCCTTGAAGGGTATAACACAATGGATGCTCTTGCATCACTTGTATTCGGAATTATCGTCATTAATGCTGTTCGTGCGATGGGCGTGACGTCGAAAGCAGAAGTCTTGTCTGCAACGATTAAATCAGGACTTGTCGCGATTTCGCTGCTTGCGATTATTTATGTTGGGATTGCGTATTTAGGCGCAACAAGCACAGAAGCATTTGGGATTTTTGAGACAGGCGGCGCTGTATTGAGCAATGCATCGTCACACTATTTCGGCAGCCTTGGAACGGTCATTTTATCCGTTATTATCATCCTTGCTTGTTTAACGACAAGCATTGGCTTAATTACAGCTTGCGGGGAGTATTTCCACACGCTATTACCGAAAGTAAGCTATAAAGTGTTTGTTATTTTCTTTTCGGTCTTTTCATTTGTGATTGCTAACTTCGGATTATCGAACATTATTATGTACTCCATTCCAGTGTTAATGTTCCTTTATCCGCTTGCGATTGCGTTAATGATTTTAACGTTTTTATCACCGTTGTTTAATCATTCACGTGTTGTGTATATGTCGGCAATTGTTGTGACATTGATGATTAGTACAATTGACGGACTCAAAACGTTTTGTGATTTATTTGGCATTGCGTATTTCACTTGGATGCAGTCGATTGTATCGTTTTATGAAAAAACATTGCCATTATACAGCCAAGGACTTGGGTGGCTTGTACCCGTGTTAGTTGTAATTCTTATTACAGGCATTATCGTTCGTATTCAAAGATTCGCGGTGACGGAAGCATAATAAAAAACTTCCACCAATGGCGGTCTTACTGCCCGGTAATAGGGGATAAATAGACGAGGCTGGACGAAAAAGGGAAAAACTACTCCTTTTTCGTTCAGCCTTCTTAAAGTAAAGGCGCTTCTTATCGTATAGATTTCATCTTTAGGCTGAACAATAAACGTATTAGCTTAGATGAAGGGGAGATCATACATTGAAGAAGCTGTTTTATTTATGGGCGGTTTGCTTTATGTTTTGGATGACAGGATGCAGCGGGGATGATGCTGTAGCGCCAAATCTTTATTTAATTCCAGAAGGTTATACAGGATGGGTGAGAGTGGAATTTGATAAAGACGCTGGAGCTGAAACAGCAACAGAAGACGGTTATACGGTCATTAAGGTGAATGAAAACGGGGAAAGTAGAGTGAAATCGACGGTGACCCACGAAGGGTGGGCAACGAACAAATATTATTATGTGACAGAAGTCGGAGAGCGGAAAGAGCTAACGCCGGGAGAAATGATTCACGGAGCGACAGAAGGTCGTGAAAGTAAAACCAATCCCGGGGAAGAAAATTTTTTCGTCGGAACAAAGGATGAATTTGCGCAAGCGACAGACTACAAGCGGACAGCCAAATAGTTAAACGTAATAATATTATGTAAACCGAAAAGTGAAAAAAATCTAACTTTCCCTCTTTTCTAATAAAACAATCTAGTATAAGATGGAACAATATTTAAAATATAGAGATGGGGAAATGCATATGAATCAATCAGAACAATGGACCTCGAAACTGGGCTTTATTTTAGCTTCAGCCGGTTCTGCCATTGGAATCGGCGCCATCTGGAAACTCCCGTATGTGGCGGGAACGAGCGGAGGAGGGGCTTTCTTCCTACTGTTCATTTTGTTTACCGTATTACTTGGATTACCACTTTTAATCGGTGAATTTGTCATTGGACGAAGTACCCAAAAAGAAGCGATTCGCGCATATCAAGCGATCGCGCCGAAATCGATTTTATCGTTTACCGGCCATTTAGGTGTTGTTGCGTCCTTTATTCTTTTATCGTTCTATAGTGTAGTTGGGGGCTGGATTTTACAATACTTGTTTTTCAGCCTGACAGGTAAATTAGCTGGTACGTCCGATTATGAGACGTTATTTGGACAAACGATCTCTAATCCAGGAGTAGCGGTAGGTGCTCAATTTTTATTCATCATCATTACGATTGTCGTTGTAGCCCGCGGTATTCAAAACGGGATTGAAGCAGCGAATAAATATTTAATGCCAGCATTGTTTGTTATTTTTATTGCGATTATCGTTCGTTCATTAACGCTTGATAATGCGATGGAAGGTGTGGCTTTCTTCTTAAAGCCTGACTTCTCGGCGATTACATCGGAAACGGTGTTATTTGCGCTCGGACAGTCCTTCTTCTCATTGAGTGTTGGGGTGTCTGTAATGGTCACGTACAGCTCCTATTTAGATAAAAATCAAAACTTGCCAAAATCAGCGGTGTCAATTGCTGCTTTGAATATTATCATTTCATTGCTTGCCGGTTTGGCGATTTTTCCAGCTGTGTTCGCACTTGGTGTGGAGCCAACAGCAGGACCTGGACTTTTATTCATCGTCTTACCGTCGATTTTTAGCCAAATTCCGTTTGGCGGCTTGTTTTTAACGCTATTTTTAGCACTTTTCTTATTCGCAACATTAACATCGGCATTCTCTATGCTTGAAATCATCGTTGCATCGCTGGCAAAAGGCGAGCAGCAAAAACGAAAGAAATTGTCATGGATGTCTGGATTGCTTATTTTTGTAGTCGGAATTCCATCTGCTCTTTCTTTTGGAATCTTAGGCGAAGTGACGATGTTTGGAAAAAACATTTTTGACTTAGCCGATTTTCTTGTAAGTAATATTTTATTGCCAGTTGGTGCGCTATTAATTGCGCTGTTCATTCCGTTGAAAATGGACAAGAAGCTGCTTATGAATGAATTAGAGCAGGGAGCAGGTAGTGTTCAATCATGGTTCTCACTATGGCTTTTAACCTTGAAGTTTGTGGCACCAATCGCGATCATCATCGTATTCCTTGATGTTCTCGGCATTATTTAAGAAATGAAAAAAAGATTAAAAAGGGTATGTGAAAAGGGTGATTTTCCTCTTTTCCCATACCCTTTTTTCATTTATTAACAAAAACCCGCGACCTTTGCCTATTTTCCGTTGTGGGTACATAGAAATATGTCGAATTTTGTAACATTTCTGTAATATAACCGTTCTTTCACTGTAACATTTCATTGATAGAATGAAAGCGTTCTTGTTTAGCAGATTCTAGTTTTGGAGGAAATTTTTCATGAAAAAGTTGATATATTCCTTGGCATTATGTTCATCGCTGACGCTATTGCCGACGATCGGCCATGCGAAAATGGGTGACATGACATTAAAGCCAGGTATGAACCATGCTGATGTAAAACAGCTTCAGGAAGCATTAAAGCAAAAAGGATTTTTTAAGGGAAATACGACTACATATTACGGGAATATCACGAAAGATGCGGTATACCGTTTTGAAAAAGCGAACAAGCTGCCTGCTGACGGCATTGCGGGAAAAACCGTTTTTCGGTTATTAGGCTCTGCTACTGTCAATAAAAGTGCTGAAGTAGTCAAAGAAGCAAAAAAATATGCGGGAACACCTTACAAATGGGGGGGAACGACACCGAAAGGCTTTGATTGCAGCGGGTATTTAAACCATGTATATGAAAAAGCAGCGGGTGTAGATTTAGCTCGAACGGTTGAAGGGATTTACAAGCAAGGAACAAAGGTGAGCAAACCGGAAGTTGGGGATATTGTCTTTTTCCAAACATATAAAAAAGGCCCTTCACATGCCGGCATTTACATTGGAGACGGTAAATTCATCCACAGTTCTTCGTCAAAAGGGGTAAGTGTTGCCTCAATGAGCAGCTCTTATTGGTCGGAGCGTTACATCGGTAGCAAAAGCTTTGTATAATGGCGTCTCATTGCAAAAATACGAGGCAACGAATCTATGTTAAATTAGCCTTCAGCCATTCAAGCATATTGGTGAAGGCTAACGAAAAAAGGGGTGTAGAAGTCTATTCCCCATTTTCGGCTAGATAAACGCAACATACAAAAAAGAATCGGTTCTAAGGCCAATGGAACCGATTCTTTTTTGTATGGTATGATAAATAAGTGTTTTGTGCGGTTTTTAGTAAAACGGCATGGGGGCATAAAGATGATCAGCGGAGGGAAAACAAATGGCTATTATCGATATTACCGTTATCCCGCTCGGTACAAGTACGCCGGGCATGAGCGAGTACGTAGCGGAAATACATACTGTGCTTCAAAAGCATGAAGGGCGCATTAAATATCAATTGACGCCTATGAGTACGCTCATTGAAGGGGATTTAAAAGATTTATTGGAAATTGTTCAAGAAATCCATGAAGTGCCGTTTCAACATGGCTTACAGCGCGTGTGCACAAATATTCGCATCGATGACCGTCGTGATAAAGTTCATTCGATGGAAGGAAAGCTAAAAGCGGTTCAATTGAAAATGCAATAACGAAAAAAGAGGGGATTCCACGTTTCACACCCCCTTAATAAAATAAACTTGTGCATAGCCGAAAAGAATTTACTGAATAATAAAACGTTTACAAAAAATTTTTTCTAAAAATCTATTGACTTGCCATTTGTTTCCGCACTATAATACAAAACAAGAAAGACAATATAATTCGAAAAAAATGAAAATTTAAATAGCTAAGCGATGATAGGACGTTAGTAGTGTAACTTTCCCTGTATTCAGAGAGCTGATGGTTGGTGCGAATCAGTACAAAAAGGAGCATGAAATTCACCCCTTGAGCATCTTTTTCGAAGCGTAGGAACGCGGGGAAAAAGACGGTCAACAGCCGTTATGTTGAAAGAGCGATGAACATATGTTCATAATTTAGGGTGGTACCGCGAGAAATCTCGTCCCTACTGGTTAACAGTAGGGGCGTTTTGTTTTTTTCGGGATCAATCTAATGGACAAATAATGGTTCATAATTAGGGTGGTACCGCGAAGAAATTCGTCCCTACTGGCAACAACCAGTAGGGACTTTTTTATTATCATTGACAATTTAGGAGGATGAATCACATGGAAAACCAAACATTACAAACATTACGTAAACAAATTGACGAGGTAAACTTACAAATTTTAGCGCTATTGAATGAGCGCGGAAAGATTGCTCAGCAAATCGGGCAATTAAAAGAAACGCAAGGCACGAAACGCTTTGACCCTGTTCGTGAGCGCGAATCCTTAGATATGATTGCTCAGCATCATGACGGTCCATTCGAAACATCAACGATTCAGCATATTTTCAAAGAAATCTTCAAAGCAAGCTTAGAGCTGCAAGAAGATGACCACCGTAAAGCATTGCTTGTATCTCGTAAGAAAAAAGCGGAAGACACCATTGTCGACATTAAGGGTGAAAAAGTCGGCGATGGCACCCTTCATTTCGTAATGGGGCCTTGTGCAGTAGAAAGCTACGAGCAAGTGAAGCAAGTTGGTTTAGCCTTGAAAGAACAAGGCATTAAATTAATGCGCGGCGGTGCGTTCAAGCCTCGTACATCTCCGTACGATTTCCAAGGACTAGGTGAGGAAGGGTTGCAAATTTTACGCCAAGTAGCAGATGAGTTGGATTTAGCCATCATCAGTGAAATCGTCACACCGCAAGATATTGAAACAGCCCTGCAATATGTAGATGTCATTCAAATTGGAGCACGCAACATGCAAAACTTCGAGCTGTTGAAAGCAGCCGGTTCAGTTAATAAGCCGATTTTATTAAAACGCGGGTTAGCGGCAACGATTGAAGAATTCATTAATGCAGCTGAGTACATTATGTCACGTGGAAACAACAACATCATCCTTTGTGAGCGCGGTATCCGCACATACGAGCGTGCAACGCGCAACACATTAGACATTTCAGCTGTACCGATTTTAAAGAAAGAAACGCATTTACCAGTTATGGTCGATGTGACACACTCAACAGGCCGAAAAGACTTATTGCTTCCATGCGCGAAAGCGGCGATTGCGATTGGTGCAGACGGTGTAATGGCAGAAGTTCATCCAGATCCAGCTGTCGCATTGTCCGACTCTGCTCAGCAAATGAACATTCCAGAATTCAACGAATTCATGGGTGCATTAAAAGGCATGCCAGCTCAATTACGCTAATGAATAGGCAGCGGTGCTGCTGAAACGAGATTTCAGACAGCTCCTTAAAATGGACCGTTACGAAAACCGAGGAATACGACTCGTTTTCAGAAACGGTCCATTTTGTCTGAAATAAAAAACAGCGATTCGTTAAAGGGGTTGGAATTTCCAAGATAGCTCCTTCAGTTCTAAACGGTTGATTTTTTTAGTAGGAAGGTAAATACTAAAAAAATGAGCTTGTCAGGAAGCGCTAGGAGGCTTGACGTGAGAAAATTTATGAAATACGGACTTGTGGGTGTGATGGCACTTGTAATCATCGGCTGTGCCGCGTTTTGGATTTGGTCACAGCAAACATATGAGCCGTCTGAAGAGTTGAATCGTTTAGTACATGACGTTTCTTATGAAGAAGATTGGCTTGTTTTTCAGCCGACAGAAAGCAAGGCAGTAGGGATCATTTTGTATCCGGGCGCGAAGGTTAATCCGGAAGCTTACAGCTATCTTGGTGAACAGCTTGCAAGTCAAGGATATTTCGTCGGGATTCCGAAGATGAGATTTAATTTGCCGATGTTTGAGGCGGATAAAGCGTGGGAAATGATTAACGAATATCCTTCGATTGAAACGTGGTATGTCGGTGGCCATTCATTAGGAGGCGTTGTAGCGGCTTCTTTTGTATATGAAAACCGTTCAACGGTTGATGGACTCATTTTGTTAGCGTCCTATCCGAGCAATCGTACAAATTTTGCCCAAACCGATATTCCGATTTTATCTATTTTTGCCGAGAACGACGGTTTGTCCACAGTGGCGAAAATAGAAGAAGCGGAATCTTTATTATCGAAGAAAACGGTTCTCTATGAAGTCAAAGGCGGCAATCATGCGCAATTTGGCATGTATGGCCCTCAAAAAGGGGATAACCAAGCAACCATCTCTGCCAAAGCCCAGCAAAATCTCATCATTCATATGATGAACGAATGGCTTACTGAACAGTAAAGAGGTAAGACAATGGAGTGAAACATTTCTTCTTTTCCTTCGTATATATTAATAGAAAGAATACGACGAAAGGAGAGGAGAAGAATGAAGTTTCCATCGAAAAAAGGACCTATATTAATGGGCATCATCACGGTTACTTTTGTGCTAATGATCGCATCAAGTGTGGAAAGAATCGTGGAGGAAGGTGACATCTTCAGCGGTTTTGTTTTACTGGCCGTGAATGTGTTTTTAATATGGATCGTCGCGACCACTTCATATAGTGTGGAAGAGGGGATACTAATAGTGAAGGCAGGATCGTTTAGGTGGCGAATTCCTGTGGCGGATATCGAGTCTATTAAGCCGACACGGAATCCTGTTTCAAGTCCGGCGCTGTCTATCAATCGGTTGCAAATTACGTATCGCAAGGAAGGGGTGGGCGGCTATGCGATTATCATATCACCGAAAGAAAAAGAACGGTTCATTGACACCTTGCTTGAACTTAATCCGGCCATTCGTCGGGAAGAAAAATGAGGCTGCCGCGCATACGTAGCCTTATTGATGGCTCAACTTTCCTTTCGTGGATAACGAAAGGAAAGTTAACAAACACTTTACAAAAAGGAGGGGAAATTTTTGCTATAATATCATTATCCGATATCAGAAATTGATATCAGGAGGAGGTATAGAGGGTGCTGCGGGAATTTTTTTTAGGGTCGATTAAAATTCATATTTTATACCACGCGAAAATCGAGCCGATTTACGGGGCGTATATGATGGAGGAACTCGCCTCTCACGGGTATAAAATTAGTCCGGGCACGATTTATCCGACGCTTCATCAGCTTGAAAAAGAAGGGCTGTTAGTGAAGACGGAGCAAGTGGTGGACGGCAAAGTAAGAAAGTATTATAGGGCGACGGAAAAAGGCTGTGAAGTGCTCGAAGGAGCGAAGCGGCAAATCCGTGAGCTGGCAAAAGAAGTATTGAAGGAAGAGGAGGAAACAGAACATGAATGAATCGACATCACTATGGAGAAGGTGGATTGAGATTTTATTTGTATCCACGAAGCTCGGGTTAACGTCATTCGGCGGACCTGTTGCCCATCTCGGTTACTTCCGTGATGAATATGTGAAGAAAAGGAACTGGCTGGATGACCGAAGCTATGCGGATTTAGTGGCGCTATGCCAATTTTTGCCTGGACCTGCAAGCAGTCAGGTCGGCATTTCCATCGGAATGGTACGCGGTGGCATTATGGGCGGAGTTTTATCATGGATTGGCTTTACGATGCCTTCTGTTATTGCACTTATTATTTTTGCTTACGTGTTACAAGGATTTGACGCGGCAGATGCCGGTTGGATTCATGGATTAAAAATCGTGGCGGTAGCGGTTGTTGCGCAAGCATTGCTTGGCATGGGGAAAAACTTGACGCCTGACCGCACGAGAATTACAATGGCGGTTATCGCCGCTTTCGTTACATTATTTTATCCGAGTGCTCTCGGCCAAATTTTAACGATTGTCGCCGCTGGTATCATTGGTTATGTTCTGTACAGACAGACGGAGATGAAACCAGTAGAAGATATGGCGATTACGATTCGCAAATCAACAGGTATTATAGCATGGGTGCTGTTTTTTGCTTTGCTTGCAGGTTTGCCGCTTTTACGCCAAGTAGCACCGTCTTTATGGATCGCGATGATTGATACGTTTTATCGCGTCGGCTCAATCGTATTTGGCGGCGGACATGTGGTCTTGCCGATGATGGAGCGTGAGGTTGTTCCGTCAGGTTGGGTGACCGAAGCAGAATTTCTTGCTGGTTACGGGGCAACACAAGCGGTGCCAGGCCCGCTCTTTACATTTGCCGGCTATTTAGGAACGATTATGTCAGGCTGGCAAGGGGCAATTGTCGCAACGATCGCCATGTTCTTTCCGTCATTTCTACTCGTTCTCGGAACGCTTCCATTTTGGAATGCATTAAGACGAAGACCTGCTTTCCAAGCGGCATTAATGGGCATTAATGCGGCAGTTGTCGGGATTTTATTAGCCGCTCTTTATGATCCGGTTTGGACAAGTGCGGTTAAGGGACCAGCTGATTTTGCGCTGGCACTTGGAGCGTTCACGTTGCTTGTGTATTGGAAAATTGCACCGTGGATTGTCGTTGTAGTAGCAGCAATTGGCGGTTCTGTTATTAGCTTATTATAAAAAGGGAGGCACTGGTTGTTTGAACAAGACCGGTGCTTTTTTTGTTGCCCTTTTTTTCACATTCAGTATACAATCTAAATAGTAAGTGATAAGTAGTAACTTGAATGTGAAAAATTCACAAAGTGAGGGATGTGCTATGCTGCCTGATTTAACGATTGCCGAAGAGTTTTCACTAACTGCCTGGAAATATAATCAATCGCCCGGAAATTTTGCCGGGAAGGAAAAAACAATTCAATTGTTCAGTATTGGTGCCTTATTCATTGATTTAAGCTTGCAGGGAAAAATTGAGCTGGATGAGAAGGATGCCGTTACAATCAAGGAAGAAGCGCCTTTGGAAAATGAAGCGGCAGACCGCTTACTTCGGCTCATTAAAGAAAGTAAAAAGCCGCAAAAGTTCAAGAAGTGGATGACTGTTTTTTATAATGATAGGAAGAAGCGAAGCTATGTATATGAAGCGGTCACGGCATCTTTAATGAAGCATCGTTTGCTCGAAATAAAGGAAAAACGTACCCTCGGCCTGTTTAAAAGCCGCAAGCCAATCGTCATACAGGATGCTCAAGACCCAATCGTACAAAAAATTCGGGCCGAGTTGCTAGAAGAGGGAACGGTCACAAAGGAAACGGCGGCTCTTTGCTTTTTGCTGGAAAAAGCGAAAATGCTTAAACATTATTTTTCGAACTATGAACAAAACCAGCTGAAAAGCCGGCTGAAAGAGCTGCAAGTAGTCTACGAGGAAGAATGGAGAACGATTAAGCGTATCCAGCAGCTCATTTCTGAAATGGATGCCGTCTTCATTGCGGTCATGGTGTAACAAGAGGAGTTCAATATGTCGAGAAGAAGAAGCATCGAGAAAATTTTGGCGTCGGAGTACGTGATGATTAGCGAGCTTGCCCGGCTGTCAGACATGCGTTACAGTACGCTGAAATATTATACGGAACAAGGCCTTCTCCCATTTGTGCAAGAGGAGGCGCGTTTGACGAGACGCTATCATCAAATACAGTCGCTGGAGCGTTTGGCTCTTATTCAGCAATTGAAGGAGCAAGGCTTTACAATTGACGAAATAAAAGAGCAACTGAAATGAAAGGCTTTTCAGTATAGAGAAGCAAAACGACGAGATCGATAGGTTTAGAAAGGGTTATGTTTATGGGATTGACCGTAAAGAGTGTGTTAGAGCTGCCTGCGTTAAAAGAGTTTTCCGTTGTAGCCGGCAGCCGCGCATTAAACAATAACATTCAAAGCATTGAAATTTTAGATTTTGAATTTGCAGCAGGCATTCAACAAGTGAGAGACATTGCCTTCAATCCTCATAGCCTTGTCCTCAGCAGCTTATTATTTGCGAAAGAAAAGCCGGAAAGCTTAATCGATATGGTACAAAAGCTGATTGAACTAAAGGTTAGCGCGTTAGCATATAAACCAGTTATTTTTCAACAGTTGCCACAAGAAGTTCTCGCATTGGCCAATGAGCACCGTTTCCCGATTTTATGCTTTGGCGGGGATGAATTTTTTGAGGAAGTTATTTTTGAAGTGATGAACCGGATTAGACAAAGCGATCGGGAGCTTTTTTTCGAAAAGGCGATGAAAGCTTTCATTGAAGAGGAAGTGTCAGAAAAAGACCTTCTTTCGTTTTTGCATGAATTGAATGAGCCGTTTGAGAAATATGTAACAGCGGTGAACATTCAAAGGAAAGGATGTCATGATTCTGAATGGATGGATGTATTTTTCCGGTTTCATTCTTTTCCAAAGTGCGGGCTCGTTTGTGCCTATAAGCAAAGTGTGTTCATGTTGGTCACCGATTCATCGGAATCCTTTCCAGTTGAACAGCTTGTCAAAGAATGGATGGCCCTTTATGGAATGTCTGCAGATGAGTGGACAATTGGGTATAGTGAAGGGTATATGACACATACAGAACTGCATTTGGCGGTGCGGGAAGCTTATTATGCGCGGGTGATGGCAGGAATAACCGGTGTAGGAACTTGCCGCTATGAACAGCTTGCCTCAGATAAGCTGCTTATGGAGCTTTACCGGAAGGATGCCGGATTTGCTTATCGTTATGTGAATACATATTTAGGGCCGCTTTTAGACGAAAAGGTCGATGAAGATTTACTGCATACCGCTGTCACGTTTGTGCTCAAACAAGGCAATGTGAAGGAAGTGGCTGTTACGCATTATTGTCATCCAAATACCATTCGTTATCGTCTCGCGAAAATTCGTCAATTAATCGAGCCAAGCAGCAATGAGCTTTTATTTTATGCACATTTATCCGCAGCAGTGAAGCTGTATTTGCTGCATAAAGAATTAGAAGGAACGGGCGGTGTTTTGGAATCCGTCCAAAAATAAGTATAAAAGTTTGGAATTGTTATTAAATTATAGTCGTTTCGCCCGTGCTATTCTTATTGTAGTCAGGAGGGAAACGAAATGAAAACATATATGGGTGACGCCATGCTGCTTATCACAGCGGTTATTTGGGGAAGCGGTTTTGTTGTCACCGCCATTGCCTTAGAGTATTTAACAGCCTACCAAGTGATGGCAGGAAGGTTTGTGTTAGCAACATGTATTTTGACCGCGTTATTTGGCTATAAAATCAAAACCTTTAAAAAATCGGTCGTGTGGAAAGGGGCGATTTTAGGAGCGATTTTATACATAGCCTTTGCACTGCAAACAGTTGGGTTGGAATATACGACTCCATCGAAAAACGCCTTTTTAACAGCGGTGAATGTGGTTATTGTACCAATTATTGCGTATCTTCTTTACAAACGCCGAATTGACCGGTATGAAATGATAGGAGCAGTGGTAGCGATTGTCGGCATTGGCTTTTTATCCTTACAAGGCTCAATGACGCTCAACATCGGGGATTTGTTGACACTTGCCTGTGCAGTTGGTTTTGCCTTTGATATTTTTTATACAAATTTATTTGTTCAAAAAGAAGACGCGATTTCATTGACGATTGTTCAATTTCTTACTGCCGCTTTCATTAGTGCAGCGGTCGTGCTCATTCAAGGTGACATCCCGTCAGCGATCGAAAAAGAAGCGGTGTATTCGATTGTGTATTTAGCTGTTTTTTCTACCGCAATCGCTTATTTACTGCAAAATACGGCCCATCAATACACAACCGCTGCAAAGGCAGCCATTCTTTTATCAACTGAATCGTTTTTCGGGATGGTGCTGTCTGTTCTGTTTTTACACGAAGTACTCACTGCCCGCATGGTTGTTGGAGCTATACTCATTATGACCGCCATCTTAATTGCAGAAGTGAAGCCGTCCTATATGAAAAAGCGGACAAAGCAATCAATCGGTCTTTAACATTAAAGAAAAAAGACAGGCTGTTCGAACGCTTCTCCTTGAAAAGTGGAGACTCGACTAATCTGTCTTTTTTCTTATTTAGCAAATCCAGCATGACCGCTCTTTGGTTATGTCGAATTTGCCAGATCAATTTATTATAGAAGAAAATGAAACAAAAGTCTTAGTATCTCGTATAATGAAATAGAAATCATTTTGTTGTAAAAATGGAGGAGAAAACATGTTTAAAAAATTTATGGCAAAACTTGGTGTCGGTTCTGCAAAGGTAGATTTAATGCTGCCAAATCCGGAATATACGATGAATGAAATTGTCCACGGTACGATTCGTGTGCAAGGTGGTACGGTCGAGCAGGAGATGAACAGCATTGCGGTTGAGCTTTGGCTTCAAGTTGTGTCTAAAAAAGGGCAAACATACACACATAAGCTTGCAACGATTCCCGTTGTCCAGCCGTTCGTTATTCATGCGAATGAAACGAAAGAATTTCCGTTTACATATAAGCTTCCAGAAGGATTGCCGATTTCAGCAGGCAATGTGTCGTATCATTTTAAAACACATTTAGATATTGCTGGCGGTGTTGACAGTGCTGACCATGATACCATCCGCATTTTAGCACCGGCTCATTTTTATACGCTATTTGATGCATTCAGTCGTCTCGGCTTCCGTGAAAAGCACGGTTCTGGAGATTTTGACGGCTATAAGCAGGAATTTGAATGGTTCCCGACAAGCTTTTTAGCTGGACGCGTGCAGGAAGTAGAATTTGAAGCGGCGATTGAACAAGACGGTATTCGAATTTTATTGGAGCTTGATGTGCCGTCATTCGGTAGAGAAGTCGAGCTAAAGCGTGAAATTTTCTTGTCCAACACATTGATGGAAGATGTGGAAAAACTGGCGGATACATTGAAGCAAATTATGGAAGAAACGCTTGATCAAGCGCATTTATATCAATCACACCGCATGAGTCTTGGTCACGGTCATCACGGCCATCATAAGAGCGGGTTAGGTGGAGCAATTGGCGGCATGGCGGCTGGATTATTCGGCGGGATGCTCGTAGCGGAAATGATGGATGAAATGATGGACGGCGTCGACGAGGCATTCGGCGAAGTAGAAGGAGAAGAAGAAGGCGGATTTTTTGACGATTTCTTCGGCGACGAAGAAGACTAATTTCGTCATACATTTCTAATAAGGAAGGCCGTATGGACAGGTAGTTGTTCATGCGGCATTCTTTTTTTTTGCTGTCGATGAATCGAAAAGACGTGACAAAGAAATGGAACTAGACTAATATAAAGGTGGAACAAATGTTCTTTTTACATAGTTGGGGTGATAATGATGACAGCAATATTACATGAATTAGTGGAGAAATATGGATTGCAGGCATTTCAACGCGAGATCGAATCAAGTTTGTATTCGTGTGTAGCGATAATGCCAACTCCGGCGCCTTCCTTGCCGGTCGGGACGTCAAAGATGGGGGGAAATCCTGACTTGCCGAGCGGCTGGGAGTATCCGATGTATCACGGCTATCCGTTAAATTTTATTGGACAATGGAATTTAACGGAACTGCAGCCGGAATGGAAAGAGCAGTTTTCTCTGCCAATGAGCGGGATGCTGTATTTCTTTTATTATGATAATGCGGATGATACAGAAGAGGATAACGCGATTATTTGGGGAGAGAAGGAGCAAAAAGATGGCTGGCGCGTTCTTTATTTTGACGGACAAATAGAGGAGCTTACGCCTTCTACTGTACAGGCACCAGATGTGTATACGCAATGCCAGATTACATTTAAGCGAAGAGAACGCCTCGCTTATGTCGACATTGAGCCAGAAGATGATGCATTATATGACCGGCTTGATGATTTGCTGACGGAGTTTAATGGCTACAACCCGCATCATCAAATGGGCGGTATTCCGTGGGAAGTGCAAAATGATGTGCTGGAAGAGTGCGAGTATTATTCCGGAAACAAAGAAGAGTGGACGCTTTTGTTTCAAGTGGATACGGATGAGGAGAATTTGAATATGCTTTGGGGCGATGTGGGGATGTTGTATTACTGTGTACCGAAGAAGGGGCTGGAGGCAACAGATTTTACTCAATCATGGCTCATCATGCAATGCCACTAAGGATAGATCGATCTAGAAAATGGGACATGACGAAAGAGCCGTCATGTCCCATTTGCTTAGGTGAACCTTTAGGGGTGGAGTCGAGAGGTCTGGATAACCGATTGTGAACGTTTTTTTATGAGATGGGGATGAGGGCGTTATGGAGTGGAAGATGAAGAGATTGAACAGATGAAAAGCTGGTGATGTCAATTTTTCAAAACGTAAACAGAGATACCTCCTTTGTGGGGGAGGTGCGATTCGCTTAGGGAGAGGTATTCTGGACAGGGCTTTTTTCCTGATTATGCTAGATTGGTAGGCTGGTATTTAGTGATTCTAACAGTTTATGGTAGAATGATAGGGTGGGAAAGGAGAGGTAAATCATGAAAAAAACAGCGATTTCTTTATTGGCAGCGAGTGTTTGGATGGGGACGATTGTTTCGGTTCCAACAAGCACGAATGCACAGGCCGAGGCCGTTTCTTCAGCTGAGCAGTCTGTTGGTGAGGAACTTTCATATGTGAAGAAAAAAGAATTATTGACGCAAACAGCGATTAAATATGGGATTCCTCCTGAAATTTTAAAAGCTATTGCGATGGCTGAGACGAAAATGATGCAATTTAATGAGGATGGTACACCGCTTGTGACGGGAGATGGCGGCATTGGGATGATGCAAATTACCGCATCGGCAGAGGATTTGGCTGAAATGCTGAAAGAACGAGCGGATATTGAGCGGTTAAAATATGATACGGCATACAATATCGATGTTGGGGCAAGAATTTTAAAGAGCAAATGGAATTACAGTCACATTCCCAAAGTTAATGATGCCGATCCTATGATTCTTGAAAACTGGTATTTTGCGGTGATGGCATATAACGGATTGTCACAAAAAAATGACCCGCAGTTGAGCGACCAAACGTATCAAGATCGAGTGTTTCAGCACATTAAAGATAGAAGCTTTAGCGATGTAAAAGACTTTCCGGGGTTCGTGGTGGAATATCCAAATCCGGACAAGCCATATTTAATGAGCTTTCCAAAAGACAAGCTGAATTATGAATGGCCTGAGTTGAATACACCGTCAACTCAAGTGTATAAAGCGGGGGATGTTGTCTATACGACTAATCATCAAGCCTCTTACTCGAACGTACGGGATGGTGTCGATGGAAATGTGACGACAACGGTACCGCATTACACGCCGGTTGAAATTGTTAGTGGACCTTACGAGAAAGAACAAAACGGCCAATCGAACCATTACTCGATGTATAAAGTAAAGGGGAATGGCGTGGAAGGGTATATCGCGTCTTCAAATGTAAGAAAAGGGGATGTGAGTGTGTTTTCTGATTTGAAAGCGGGCGAAGAACAGACGTCTGCGGTTACGTACCTTCAGTCGAAAGGCGTGCTAAATGGATACCCGGACGGGACGTATAAGCCGCAGGCTCGCTGACGAGACGCCAGGCAGCTAAACTTCTTGTAAATGAGCTTGGATTAACGAAGCCAGAAGGATATAAGGTACAGTCGACAGACCTTGATCCGAACGATGAATTTTATGAGCAGATGGTCATTTTGGAAGCGAACGGAATCATGGGGAAAGGCGGAGCCTTCCGTCCATATGAATCTTTAACGAGACAGCAAATGGCGGCAGTGTTGACGCGCTCTTATGCAAAATGGTACAAGCCGTCTGTCACGAATTATGCGTTTAAAGACGTCAGCAAGTCGAGTGAGTTTTACGACAGCATCAATATGCTGGCTAACAACAAAGTGACGATTGCTACAGACTATTTCAAACCAGGTGATCAAGTAACAAGAGGTCAATTTGCACTGTTTTTAACGAGAACAGCTCAATTAAAATAACAGGAAAGGGGCATGGGCATCCATGTCCTTTTTCGTGTTGTCTATAGGTTTCAAAAGGGTAATTCACTCAGCATCTCGATTTTTTTCATGACAATAATTTTAACAGAGGGTAAAAATCAATCAGTATATTCTTGATGAGAAGGAGTGTTTGAAAGCGAAAAGGCTGGTTGGTTGAATCATTTATCATGAAAAGGATTTGAGGCTTTATGTTGCCTGAAATAAAAATAACAATTTTATAACGATAATAAAATAATTCAAAAGAATAATTTTTTATTGTAAAACGATAAATTTCATGTTAGATTCAAAGTGAGAATAAATCAGTGAGGTGCTTTTTATGAAAAGAGGAACAACATTATTTTTAAAGATAGCTGTTTTTCTTATTGGAACGCCGGTTCTTGCTTTAGGTATAATTGGGTTGTATTGGTTACTTAATCATCCAATAAATCCTAATTATACCTATATACTGTATCCAATTGTGATTGGTATGTACATTTCATCAATCCCATTTTTTATTGCATTGTATCATGCTTTTAAGCTTTTGATTTATATTGACCAACATGAAGCTTTTTCGGAATTATCGGTAAAAGCTTTAAAGGCTATAAAGAAATGTGCCATTACAATTAGTATCGTATATATCGTAATTGAGCCATTTGTTTTTCTCATAGCGGAACTAGACGATGCCCCAGGCGCAATCATTATCGGGTTAGTTCCTGCTTTTGCTTCTATGGTAATCGCAGTGTTTGCTGCTGTTCTTCAAAAGCTTTTAAAAGAAGCAATTGATATAAAATCAGAAAATGATTTAACTGTGTGAGGTGGAAACAATGGCCATTATAATAAATATTGATGTCATGTTAGCTAAAAGAAAAATGAGCGTGACGGAACTTTCGGAGAAGGTTGGGATCACGATGGCTAATCTTTCTATATTGAAAAATGGAAAGGCAAAAGCAATTCGATTATCCACTTTAGAGGCGATTTGTAAGGCTTTGGAATGTCAGCCTGGAGATATTTTAGAATACAAAAGTGATGAAGACATTCAAGGATAATAGAGGCCACATTTGTTGCATGAACAGGGATGTGAGTCTAATAGTGGAGGTAGCTGCGGCACCTCTTTTTTTTTGAACAAATGGGCAGTGACACCGAACGCTTTTCATTATATTTTTAGTTAATATGTGGATATCGGAAGAAACTGCAACGACATAACAGTGTAAAAATTTATTCGTTTAAATTAAACTATGTTCTAAATGAAAATGTATAGTATAAAAACATGCTCCCCAAGAGAGAGTATACATTCCCTCGAAAAGCATCCCAATCATTGATTGAGACAACTTGAATGTTCTAGATTGATTTTTATAGGTAAAAGAAAGTATGATAGTTTCAAAAATCAAAGGGAGTTTTAGATGAATGAAAACGATTGGTCTTATAGGTGGAATGAGCTGGGAGTCTTCAGCGGAGTATTACCGAATAGTGAACGAAGAAGTGAAAAAACAATTAGGCGGCTTGCATTCTGCGAAATGCCTCTTATATAGTGTGGACTTTAGCGAGATTGAACGGCATCAAGCTGAAGGAGATTGGGAAAGTGCCGGTAAACAATTAGGAGAAGCGGCATCTTCTTTAGAAAAAGCAGGGGCTGACTTTATTGTGATTTGTACGAATACGATGCATAAAGTGCTGCATCATTTTAGGTTGTACAGAAATTGGGTTATTAATTAAACAAGAAGATGTGTCAATTCCTTTGTTTGATACTGCTTTGATTCATGCTGTGGAAGCGGTCCATAAATCGTTAGAAAAGTAAAGAAGATGGGGGTGTCTGAAAAGAGGTGGTGTTTCTCTTTTCAGACACTCCCTTTGTACGTTAATGCATCGTATTTTTGTTCGGTTGCGGCATTTGCGGCTGTCCTTGGGCAGGAGCGAAGGCATTCAGCATTTGCTGCATATCTTGTTGGGCAAGCTGTGGTACTTGGTAATAATGACGTTTGTTTTGATACAACGAAATTTCATACGCCATTTCAATGCAGTTCGGAATGGAATCTGCGACGACGCGTCGCATGACGGGGTTGGTCATCTCACAGGCAGTCATCGCTTTTAATCCAGCACTTGATTTCATAAGTCCGAGCATATGGCCGGAAATACCTTGGTCTTTAATATCAGCAAGCGATTGATTTGGCTTCTTTGGTTGAGACGGTTTTAAGCCGTACACGAAATCATTGCTTTGTTTCATCATATAAACTTTCGTGGAGACGGTTGGCTTTTGACCAGTCGTAAATGCCTCTACCATCGTATTATATTCCGTTTGAATAAACTCATATTGGCGATCTAAAATGTCCAGGAGCTCGGGGTCTTGAACATATTGGCGGAACATCATATATTGATCGAGTGTATTAATCGTTCCAGCTAAAAGCTCGTGAACGTCAAACATTTCATGACCGCCATGGTTCATCTGTTGTGGTACTTGCCCTGTGTGCATATTCGTATGTGTTTGGCCATTGTTCATCGGTTGATTGTTTTGCATGAATGTCATCCTCTCCACATCGTTGTTGGTCATACGCAAATAGTATGGGCGACGACTTTTTTTATATACAGTTATTATTTAGTGAAGAAATGGTTTTCAACATAAAAGCGTTCAATTTAACCAATCCTACATATTGTAATCATTTATGAAAGGTGGAAAGGAACATGAAAAACAAGAAAGCGAATATGCCGATGAACAATGAAAAAGCAGGGCATCTGTCGCACAATGAAGAGGCTACTGGCCATATGAATGTAACAGAAGAGCAAGTAAGCGACGTATACATGGCAGGATCAAGTGACGGAATCGTTCAATTAGAAGGGGACAAAGAATTGCACATTCCGCAAAAGGGCTACGAGAAGTAAGCAAAGGAGGGTGTTTGACACGAGGGAAACAACCTCGTGTCAAACACCCTTTCCATCAGTTTAATGAATGGTTTTCGGAGTATAATCATCGTAAAAGGGCTGTCGGCTTACTTTGTCCTTACGCATTTTTCGTTTGAGGCTGTCGATTAAATACAGACCGAATAAACCGAATAACTCTTCATCTTTCAACTCACGAAGCAAGTCTAAGATATCTTCGCGATTCAGTTCATCAAGCACGGATGCAGCTAAAAGCTCGGCGTCAATCGCTTGCCCGGACAGTTGATGCTTATACGCTTCATATAGTTCATCGATAAAAGTCAAGGCGAAACCTCCTTTCTTAAGCGAGACAAATTGTTAGTACTGTTAGTGTAAGTTTGATGCCAACTTTCCATCCAGCTTAAAAAAGGAGAAAGTAGTAACATTTGTAAACAAATTGCCTGTCAAGAGATGAAGAGAGCACGTGGAAATAAAGATATTCTTTTTGGAAATATCATGCTAAAATGACAAAAAGAATAATGTAAAGGTTGGATTTTTTTGCGTGCTCTTGCTTATCGATTTCCGCAACTGTCGAATCGCTTGATCAATCTATTCAAACTAAGTGAGTCAGGCAATAGCAGTGATTTTTATACGGAAAATAATCGTATATTACTGCATCGAATTAAAATGGTATCCATTTTTTTAGTGTGTTTATATCCATACTATTTTTACATCGACTTTATCGTTTTGCCCGACATTGATGATCGTCTATTTTGGTGGACATTGACAGCGATTCATTTAGCGGGCTTTTTAGTATCGGTTTTATATTTAGGCTTGCACTATATCACGACAAGAAAGCAGGTTGTTTGGAGTTCGAGCTCGTCTGTTTTTGTGATTAATGCATATGTTACCTTCTATATTTTATCGGGGGCACTTGCTTCTGTTAACAGTCAGCGGTTAACGGGGAATATCGATGCATATGTTATTATTTTAATTTGTACGGCGGTCATTTTTCACGTTCGTCCAAAGCATTTATTAGTTATTTTTTTACTGAATCATACGATTTTTCTTGTAGGACTTTCCATTATGAGTCAAGATGCGTATACACTTCTGACCAAGCAAATTAATACAACTTTCACCGTAATCGTCGCATTCTTACTGGTGCTCGCTTTTTTCTCTTATCGAAAAAATGATTTCATGAATAAACTAAAACTGAGAGAAAGCGAAGAAAACTTTCGGAGACTGTTTGACGTTAACCCCTATCCTTTGTTTCTTACAACGATAAAGGAAGGGAAGCTAGTGTTAATGAATCGACAGGCAAAAGAATTATATCAGCCTGTGTTTGAGGGAATGGATGATTTTGAAGCGGCACTTTTCTATAAAAAGCCAGAAGAGCGACGTACTCTTATAGAACAACTGTTGCAAACGAAAAGCATTCGAAATCATATTATGGAGCAAAAAACTGCTTCAGGTGAACGAATATGGATTTCGATTAATTGTGAATTAATTGATTATGCCGATGAAAAGCATATTTTGACGGGGATAACCGATATCACGGATTTCAAAAAAATAGAGGAAGACCTTAGAGAATACGCTTTGACGGATATGCTGACAGGGCTTATGAATAGAAGAAGCGGAATCGAGATGTTGGACAATGCATTAACAATGGCGAAAACACACGATATGGAGTTTGTGTTATGTTTTATCGATGTTAATAATTTGAAGCAAGTCAATGATACGTTCGGTCATGCTGAAGGGGATGAGTTAATTAAAGCAGCCTGTGAGGTTCTTCAACAGCACGTTGACGAACATGATGTTTTCTTCCGGTTTGGCGGAGATGAGTTTATGGTGGTCTTCTTCCATAAACAACTTTCCGATGTTCAAAAAATATGGACGAACATAACAGAAATGTTTGAACAACGAAATCACTCTTCCGATAAACCGTATCGTATTTCGGTCAGCTATGGATTGTATCCATATCAATCTGGAGTGAACGTGACGTTGGATGAGATGATTGAGGCGGCCGATATAGAGATGTACAAGCAAAAATCTGCGCTGAAAGCAAAAGAAAACCAACTGTTAGTGGACTAAGTTGAAGCTTTTGTCGCACGAGAGATTAGGGACCATCCTTAATCTTTTTTTGTTGCGCTAAAGTGGCTGAGTTTTCTCGTGACGGGATAGATTAATGAAAAATAGCACACGTTATTGGTAAAGCTGCCTGTTTTGGGAGAAAGGCCATGGAGATGATTAAAAATGATGGCAGGTGACATGCATTCATGATTTTTTTCGTAATAGGCTTATTGACGATAGTCTTGCTTGCGTCGTTAAGTCTACTAAGGCGTCGTTTTGATTCATTAGAAATTTTTATTTACTTCCTTTTCACTTCTTATATTGTCCAGCAATTCTTTTTTATGCTTTCTTCGCCGTATCAACGTTTAAAAGTGGTGGAGGAGCATTTGCCGTTTTGGGCGGTCAGGTTGCAGTATGGCATCATTTTTCCTGTCCTTTTGATGTGGGTGTTTTATTTCATGCGCGGCTCTCATGCGTTGTCTGCGAAAGTCAGTGTTTGTTTTTTATGGGTAGCAGGCGGAGTGGGGATTGAGAAAATCTTGCTTTTAACGGGGCTATTGGAGTCAGAAGGAAAGAGCTGGTATCCATCGATCGATTTTGTGTTTGCGATGATAGTGTTGTCATGCTCGCTGCTGTTTGTCGAGCGAGTGCCACACATTCTGCGAAAAGAAAAGATGATTAAAGAATGAGGAATATATATGAAGATGCCATTCAACCAATTTTGCCGAAGCAATTTGACGAAAATGAATGGTTTACCTTAGCCATTACCGTGATTGTTTGTGTATGTGTTTATTATGTTACGGTGAAACATAGAACGTTTCTTTGGACAGAAATGATTTGTATCTCGCTTTTTAATTTACAGCTGACAACCATCGGAGACTATTTTTTAGCGATGCCGCCGTATGATTTTTATGATACGGTGGATCGAAATAGCGGGGAAGCGGCCGATATTTTGCTGCAAAATCTTGTTTATCCCGGATTTGTGTTATTTCTTATGCATGTGTATAAAACGTTCAAGCCGAATAAAGTATGGTTCATCGTCGGTTGTTCGATTTTGTTAATCGTGCTGGAGGCTATCTCGGTATATTTTCATTTGTTTACGTATAAAGGATGGAAATTATACTATTCAGGTCTATTTTATACAATGATTATGTGGATTAATGTCGTGTTTTTCGAGCGACTTGTTCGGTTTCTTGAGCGGAAGGGCTCATTTCATTAAGACGGTCTGAAAAAAAGGGATTTTTTCAGACCGTCTTTTGTTACTTTTTGTATGTTCGATTTAAATAATGCTCTAATTCTTCTGAATCGGCTCCTGTAATGTGTTTGAAATCACTCGTGACTTCTCCCATAAGATGCTGAGCGGCAGCAACATATAAAGAAACAAGCACAGTGCCAAAGCCCTTAGGCTGGTCATACGTTTCAGCAAATTCCTCGACACTCATCGGATCATATACAACTTTTTCTCCACTTACGCTGCTTATCACATGGGCGAGCTCTTCCATCGAATAAGCTTTCGTGCCTGTTAGTGTGTAGCGCTGACCGTGCAATTCTTCTTTTATAGCAATTTGCACGATAGCTTTGGCGAGATCTTCTCTTGAAGTGAAAGACATTGTCCCGTCACTTGCAGGGTAAACGAGTCGTTTTCTTTCGACTAATTCTGGTATATAAGGGGCAAGGGGATATAAAATGCTTCACTTTCGCTTTTTCAGCAGCGTTAACCGCATTTTCAAATTCTTCTAATTTCGGCAAATTCGGAAACGTAATGCTAGGGATGTAAATGAGGATATCAGTATCTGTAAAGGCTTCGGTTAATTCTTGTTCTGACTGATAGTCTGCCTTTTTAACGGTCACACCTTTTGCACGAAAACTCTCGGCTTTTTCAGGATTACGAACAGAAAGAACGAGTTCTTCTGGTTGGATATGTTTGAGCGCTTCTTCTGTAATGAACGTACCTAATTGCCCCGTAGCAGCTGTAATGTTATAAATCATGTTTATTCCTCCTTTAAAGTGTGCGGTGTCGTCAACCTGTAACTTTAATGGTTACATTTTAATTTAGTATAGGTGGAAATGTCAAATTGTATTTTGTTCATCAAGCTTAAAGATATACAAGGTGATAAGGCAATCGTGAAAATCTTCATTATATACATTTCAACGTGCTGTCTTTCGTACAATGATTAAAAATAGTTCAGTCATAAAAGCAGGCTCTTTTGGTAGGGAGCTGAATATGATGTTCAACGTAGGCCTATTTAAAGGAGGAAAACGCATGTTTTATCATATAAAAGAACTGCAATATCCTGCTAAGCCCCAATGTCCGAACCCGTTGTATGCGAAAAAGCTTCAGGAGGTGCTCGGCGGCCAATACGGAGAAATATCGGTCATGATGCAGTACTTGTTTCAAGCATTTAATTGTCGGGCAGATGCTAAATACCGAGATTTGCTTTATGACATCGGTACAGAGGAAATTGCGCATGTCGAAATGCTGGCGACGATGATTGCCCGTTTGCTTGAGGGAGCACCAGTGAACATGCAGGAAGAAGCGTATGCAAGTGACCCTGCATTAGCAGCGGTTATGGGCGGCATGAATCCACAGCATTTCATCGTCGCTGGACTTGGTGCGCTTCCTGCTGACAGTGTAGGGAATCCTTGGAACGGAAAGTATACGATCGCAAGCGGCAACTTGCTCGCTGACTTTCGGGCTAATTTAAACGCGGAATCGCAAGGTCGCCTTCAAGTGGTCAGATTGTATGAAATGTCAGATGATCCAGGTGTAAAAGATATGCTCTCTTTTTTAATTGCCCGTGATACGGCTCACCAAAACCAGTGGGCAGCAGCAATTGCTGAACTTGAACAGCGGGAAGGGGATATTGTCGTGCCGACGACTTTCCCGCGCCAGTTTGAAAAACAAGCGGTTTCCTATGATTTGTATAATTTATCAAGAGGAGAGGCGAGCAGTACAGGCCGCTGGGCAAACGGTCAAAGTATGGATGGGCGTTCAATGTTCCGTTATGTCGATCAGCCAGGTCCGTACGGTCAAAAGCCAAAGCTTGCGCCAGCCCCTCCATATGTACATGATACGGTTCCACCAATGTCTCAGATGTAAAGGGTAAGTTAGCCTTTTTCCCATTTATTTCATAATTGTGTGTCAGGAAAGCTAACAATTCCTTTGCTTCTTTTTCGTTTCATTGGTTCAATAAGAGAAAAAGGGGTGGAGCGGAATGATGCTGTCACAACATTTGACAAAAGAACAAAAGGAGTATGTAAAAGAACTTAAAAAGAAAATCATGCAAGCAGCAAGTCCAACTGAGCGGGAACAAATCGAACGGCAGCTGAACCAGTTTTTAGAGCGGATATTCCTTGAATATAAATTAAGACGCCGTGGGGAATTATGAAAACAGCTTCTTGACGTACGGAAGCTGTTTTTTAGAGGACGTCAATCATTCTGAAGGAAAAATGAGCGGGGCGGAGGCACTGGCTGAAGGCGGTGGGATTAGAGACAGTGTTGGCGTGTCAGAATGGGCGGAAGAGCTGTCTGCTTGCAAAGGGATGGAAGAACAGTTCCCGAAGTTGACAATCCCGCCTCGTTCCACTTTGCCAATTTTCACAGAGCCGAAAATAAAGACCATTTCTGTTCACCTCCCTTGTACGCTTTAGTATATGCGTGGGAGCAAGAGCTTGTATAAGGAAAGAGTGGAGAGAAGGACAAAAAAAGAGCACAGACCGCATGTAAGCGATTTGTGCTCTCGTTGTGTTAGTTAACAGCTAAAAATGGGATGTCTTCTACATCTTCATCGTAAGGAATGAAGTTATAAATTTTCCATTGGCCGTCTTTCGTTTTCTTTAAAGAATACACACCAGACATGTCAATATCCATCGTAAAGCGGTCTGTACCGAATGTCATTTCCATATAATACTGAATATCGGTCACTTCTACTTTTGCATAATGATTGCTCATGGAAATCATCTCAACATTGAACTCTTCATCTGGCGTCATGCTCATTTCTTCCCCATAGATGTCTTCATACATTGTGAGGGAATCAAGGCCTAATGCACGGTAGTAACCTGTTGTGTGATCGTTATATAGCTTTGTTAGTTCAGGGATATCCATCATTTCTGCTGCGTTATTTTCAGCAAGAATATGGTTGCGTAAAAAGCTTTCCAGCTCTTCTTCGTTCGGAAGGTCCGATGTTTGTTGGTTCATTGCGCGGTGGATCATCAAAATCCCTTGAGCGCGAGTTGCTAAAGCATAAGGTTTGAATGTATCGCCATAGCCATTAATGATTCCATTTGCGGCTGCTTCATGAATCGGCGTGTAAAATTCGTCCTTTGGTACATCGGTAAACGTTTTGCCAATCGGATTGAACGTCACGTCTGCTTTTACCGCGCGGTGAATAAAAGCGGCCATTTGATTACGTTTAATCTTTGCGTATGGTTGAAATTCGCCGTTGTGTCCATTGACGATGCCAAGACTGCTTGCAATATCTACATAAGGGGCAAACCAGTCTGTTGCTTTCACATCAGAGAACGTTTTAGCCGTTCCGTTACTTTCTAATTGAAGTGCATTGACGAGCATTTTCACGAACTGGGCACGTGTAATATTGTCGTAAGGTTTTACATATACATAGCCTTCTTCATCAACGGTTCCATCAATGATATCAGCCGACATAAAATCATCCATTTCCTCGTAAGCAAATGGAACTAATTCTGAATCAACATCTTCCGGAATGTACATATCCAATGTTTTTTCCGCAGCAAAAGCAGCGTTAAAAGGAAGTAAAGTGGCAGTCACAAGTCCTGCTAAAAAGACACGAAATTTTTTCACAGCGTTTCTCCTCTCGAAAACTACTAAAATATTTATCAACAAAAGGATTCTACCCTTTTAGACAACATTTGTCATTAGGTAAAATGGTGGAAATTCAAATTTTTGTATAAAATGTTGTCTGAAATAAATGTTTGCTTATATAAGTGTATTGTTATATAATCATGATGGATTAGGAGGTGAGCGAAAGGTGACAGTCAAATCAAAGATTGAAATGGAAAAAGCGGCAGGAATTTTAAAGCTGCTTGGTGATAAAACTCGATTGACGATGATGAAGCTGCTGCAAAACAACGAATATTGTGTATGTGAATTTGTCGCTATTTTTCAGACGAGTCAGCCGGCCATTAGCCAGCATGTACGCAAACTGAAGGATGCGGGGCTGGTGAAAGAAACCCGGAGAGGGCAGTGGATTCACTATTCCATGAATCGAGAAAGTGAACATTATGATTTTGTACAAAGCCTGCTAGATTATCTCCCAAGTCAAGAAGAACGTTTAGAAGAATTGAAAAGACAAGGATTGCGTATTACATGTGATTAATTGTAGTGGAGGTTTGTACATTGACATCTATCATTTTAGCATCATTGATTTTCTTAGTGACACTTACGCTCGTCATTTGGCAGCCTAAAAATTTATCAATTGGCTGGTCTGCTTGCGGCGGGGCGCTGCTCGCCTTATTGCTCGGTGTTGTGGACTTTCATGATGTAGTAACGGTAACACAAATTGTATGGAATGCGACGTTAACATTTATCGCCATTATTATCATCTCATTAATTTTAGATGAAATTGGCTTTTTCGAATGGTCCGCGCTTCATATGGCGAGAGCGGCTGGTGGGAATGGTGTCCGCATGTTTGTTTATGTATCCATTCTTGGGGCGCTTGTGGCAGCCTTTTTTGCGAATGACGGAGCTGCGTTAATTTTGACTCCAATCGTTCTAGCGATGGTTCGGGCATTGAAGCTGGAAGAAGCGAAAGTTTTTCCGTTTATTATTGCGAGTGGATTTATTGCCGATACAACGTCATTGCCATTAGTAGTCAGTAACTTAGTAAACATCGTATCAGCAGACTTCTTTGGCATTGGCTTTTCTGAATTTGCTTCGCGCATGATTGTGCCGAACTTCTTCTCGCTTTTAGCGAGTATTATCGTTCTTTATTTATACTTCCGTAAGGATATTCCAACGAAGTATGATTTAACTCAGTTGAAAAAGCCTGCAGAAGCGATTCGCGATGAAAAAATGTTTCGCTTATCATGGATGGTTCTAGGTATTTTGCTTATGGGTTATTTTGTAAGTGAATTTTTGAACATTCCAGTTTCCATTATTGCGGGTATCGTTTCGATTTTCTTCTTGCTTATGGCAAGAAAAAGCCCTGCGGTACATACAAACAAAGTGCTAAAAGGTGCACCGTGGGCCATCGTCTTTTTCTCCATCGGAATGTATGTCGTCGTATACGGTTTGCGTAACGTCGGTTTAACGAATGTTTTAGCAGATGTCATTCAAATGGCTGTCGACCAAGGATTGTTTGTTGGAACGATGGCAATGGGCTTTATCGCCGCTATTTTGTCATCGGTCATGAACAACATGCCGACAGTTATGATTGACGCTTTAGCGATTGAAGCAACAAATGCGACAGGGACGATGAAGGAAGCGTTAATTTACGCAAACGTCATCGGGTCAGATTTAGGACCGAAAATTACGCCAATCGGCTCATTGGCCACTTTATTATGGCTACACGTTCTCTCATTAAAAGGAGTAAAAATCTCCTGGGGGACGTACTTTAAAACAGGAATTATTTTAACGATTCCAACGTTATTTATCACCCTTTTAGGGCTATACATTTGGTTATTGTTAATCGCATAATATATGTAAATTTTTCATAAAAGGAGATCAACAACATGGAGAAAAAAACTATCTACTTCTTATGTACAGGAAACTCTTGCCGCAGCCAAATGGCAGAAGGTTGGGCGAAACATCATTTAGGCGATGAGTGGGAAGTGCGCAGTGCTGGTCTTGAAGCACACGGATTAAATCCAAATGCCGTAAAAGCGATGAAAGAAGCAGGCATCGATATTTCCAATCAAACATCGGATGTCATTGACCAAGACATTTTAAATCGTGCAGATTTAGTTGTCACATTATGTGGCCATGCAGCGGATCATTGCCCAGTAACACCGCCATATGTGAAACGTGTTCATTGGGGCTTTGATGACCCGGCTAAAGCAGAAGGCACAGAAGAAGAGAAATGGGCATTTTTCCAACGTGTACGTGATGAAATTAACGAGCGTATTGAGCGCTTCGCGAAAACAGGAGAGTAATCGATGGAAAACAATAACTATCAAGCATTAATTAAAGATCGCATTTTCATTGGTGGAGCAGACGCTGTAAGTAACATGATGGAAAAGGAACAAGCGGAAGTTATTTTTGACTTGCGTGCCGAAGAAATGGAGCACCAAGCACCTGAACTGCGCATTCACGTACCGATTGTCGATGATGCAAAACAGCAAGATGAATCCATTCAAAAAGCGGTAAACGAAGTCGTGAAAGCATATGAAAATGGCCAAAAGGTTTATTTCCATTGTGCTGGCGGAAGCAACCGCACAGGCACAGTAGCCATCGGAACATTGCTTGCGCTTGGAGAAGCAAAAACGTTAGAAGAAGCAGAAGAAAAAGCAAAGGCAGCACGCAGTAAAATTAACGTGAAGCCGGAAATGAAAGAGGCGTTAAAACGTTTATTTCCAGAAGCCTAATATGAGATAAACCTAACGATAGATATACTTTAACTAACAAGCCTTCCTTTTTAAAAGGGGGGCTTGTTGTTATGTGAATTAGCCGCTCTTTTAACGTTTTCCCTGGTTGCTAAAGCGAAATCCTTCCTTTAAAAGTTAATTTTACATATAATAATGTATATAAAATGGAAGATTTTAAATTTTTAGTCTACTTGAAAAGGGTAGAAAACAGGGGGATTCGTGCTGTGGAAGATGTAATTGATATAGAAAAAATATCGTTGAAACGAGAAGAAGCTTATTTGCTTAATAATGTCAGTTGGCAAGTGAAAAGGAGCGAACATTGGGCGCTTCTCGGCTTGAATGGATCGGGAAAAACGACATTATTAAATATTATTAACGGATATATTTGGCCGACAAAGGGACACGTTCAAGTTCTTGGCCAACGTTTTGGTAGAGCTAATTTGCCAGAACTGAGGAAATCTATCGGGTGGGTCAGTTCATCTTTGCAAGAAAAGCTTTATGGACATGATTTAGCGCAAGAAGTCGTCATCAGTGGGAAGCATGCATCCATCGGCTTGTATGAACAGGTTAGGCAAGAAGAGTTGAAAAGGGCGCTCTCTCTGATGGATATTATGGAATGCAGCCATTTAGTTAATCGTACGTATGCATCGTGTTCACAGGGAGAAAAACAAAAGCTACTCATTGCAAGAGCACTCATGGCGGAACCGGCTATTTTAATATTGGACGAGCCATGTAACGGACTTGATTTGTTCTCAAGAGAAAAGCTGCTCGAAAGTGTTAACGAATTAGCCAAGCAACCCGATGGTCCAACGCTTATTTATGTTACACACCATTTAGAAGAAATTATGCCGGTGTTTACAAAGACATTGCTTCTTCGCCGTGGAGAAGTATACAAGACGGGAGATACGAAAGAGGTGCTAAAGGAAGAGCCGCTTTCCGGTTTTTTTGAACATCCGGTATCAGTGCAATGGGAAGATGACCGGGCATCTGTCAAGCTGAACATGCAAGTAAATAAATACTAATCTTGTAGAACCGCCTGTTTGAAAAAGAGAAAAATATGGTGTCATTAATCAACCCTGAAAATCATTGAGCGAGGGTAGAGGAGTAAGTGGATAAGAACAGAAGGAAAAAAGCGCTTGGAGATTTCTCTAAGCGTTTTTATATGGCATCCGCTTAGGTGCCCCTTCAAGTGGTCTGAATACCCATTGTCAATGTTTTTGAATCAAATGAAGTTGTGTTGAGTGATTAAGTAGAATATCTATACTTCAAAAAACACGATGCTTCTTTTTTGCGATGGGAACAATAAGTAGGATAGAATGAAAGCTACTGATGTTTCAGACAAAGGAGTTACAGATGAAGAAGAACCCAACTTTTCCATTTCGAAGGCTTTGGGCATTGACGAATCCGCCGAGGGGTCTATTTTTGACGGCGCTGTTATTATCGTTAGTGAATACAGGTATTTCGCTTACGATTCCGCTGTTCATGCGGCAATTGCTCGATTCCTTTTCCAACGGTTTACCGTCCGATCTTATTTGGAAGGTGATCGGCCTATTTATTATTCAAATTGTTACAAGCGCCTTTTCGCTTTATTTATTGGCGCAAATCGGTCAAACAGTCGTTGAGCGGCTCCGTACCGCCGTTTGGCAAAAATTCATCCGATTGCCGATTTCTTACTATGACCGTAACCGTTCTGGTGAAATGGTGAGCCGGATTACAAATGACACAACCATCGTGATGAATTTACTGTCGACAGAAATGATTGATCTTATTACGAATTTGCTGTCGATTACGATTGCGGTCGGCATTTTGTTCACGTTAGACGTGCCGATGACGCTCATCTTATTGCTGGCCATTCCGGTGATGGTGTTTATTGTGATGCCAATGGGGCGGAAAATTTACAAAGTATCGCGAAATCAGCAAGATCAAATGTCGAAACTGACTGCCTTTTTGGCGCAAATGCTCAGTGAAATTAGACTCATTAAAGCATACAATACAGAACAAACCGAATTTGAAAAAGGAAAAGAATCGTTTGCGAAGCTGTTTCAATTCGGGCTTCAAAAAGCGAAAATTGAAGCGATTTTATCGCCATTAATGAGCGCGACGATGACGGGGCTGCTCGTGACCATCGTCGGCTTCGGGGCATTTCGTGTCAGTCAGGGAGATATTACGGCAGGGGAGCTTGTTGCTTTTGTGCTGTATTTGTTTCAAATTATGGTTCCAGTCGGTTCTTTAAGTCGTTTCGTCACAAGCTTTCAAACGACGAAAGGGGCAACAGAACGTATTTTTCATATTTTAGATGAACAAGAAGAAGAGTACGAAACGGGGAAAACAGATGTATCTGCTGGTGTGCTCGCCTTTCAAAACGTCAGCTTTGGCTACGAAGAAGATCGTCCAATTTTGCGAAATGTTGATTTTACCGCAGAACCAGGCAAAGTAACCGCCTTTGTTGGTCCAAGCGGTGTTGGTAAATCAACGCTGTTTGCTTTGATGGAGCGATTTTATGAGCCGACAGACGGGGCAATTTTATTGAATGGCACAAAAAGCGAACACATTCAGCTTCGGACGTGGCGAGAGCTGTTTAGCTATGTGCCGCAAGACTCTCCGGTGCTAGCGGGAACGATTCGGGAAAACATTACGTACGGTTTGAACCGAGAAGCGACAGATGAAGAAGTGGAAGAAGCAGCGACGCTTGCTAACGCGCATACTTTCATTGACGCCTTTCCGCAAAAATATGACACGATGGTCGGGGAGCGGGGGATTAATTTATCTGGCGGCCAGCGCCAAAGAATTGCGATTGCCCGAGCGATTTTACGCAACCCACAGTTTTTGCTGCTTGACGAAGCGACCGCAAGCCTCGACAGTGAATCCGAAAAGCTCGTCCAGCAATCGTTAGACACCGTCATGAAGGGAAGAACGTCCTTTGTTATCGCACACCGACTGTCAACGATTTTAAAAGCTGACCAAATCGTCGTCATGCAAGACGGCACAGTGACTGGAATCGGCACACATGAACAACTGATGAACACACATGACTTTTATCGCATGCTCGTGCATCAGCAGTTTCAAAGGGGAGAAGTCCCGCATTAAATATGTGAGGGTTAAACACTAAAAAGACAGACTAAATTTCAATTTTGGTCTGTCTTTTTGAGGTCCTCACTTAAACATCAACCTATTCATTCTCTTTATTCGCAAAATATAAAAAGACTTTTTCAATTTCTTTAATGTTCTCTTCTATGTCACCTTCACAGTTATGAATAAACGTCAGGGCTTCCGTAGTCGGTTCGTAGCACCCTAGTTCGTGCATTCCAGTTAGGTGTTCATAAGGGACACCGTATTGATCCATCATCATGGAAATTTCGTGATGAAGCTCTTTCGCTTTTTGGTTTGCTTTGTCATACTGTTTGAGCTTTTGCTTTAAAGCAGCAGGCATGCTTTTCATGTTGTGTTCTCCTTTTATGTTCTTACATTGTTATTTGAAAAATGAGCGATGATAGGGCTGTTACACTAATCCAGCCGCCGTTTTATCCTCGCAAACGATAAACAGTGTATCCTCTTGTCGCAAAGGTCGTTCTTTGTCGCTTAAAAAATTCATATCCTCATTAATGGAAATAAGAACAACTCCTTGTTCGAACAGCGCTAAATAAGCATCGCGTACGGTTTTCCATTCTGACTGCGGGCGAATTTCGTGAATGTTGCTGCCGTATTTTTTACTAAGCAGCTGACGGAAAATGTTTGTCGTTCCTGGATGAAGCGTAGCCTTAGCCATTAAGCGGGAAACGGAATCATTCGATAAAATGAAATCATCGACTTTAATATGTTTGAACTTCGTAATATGACTCTCTTTGCTAATCTCCACAATGGTATGGATACTTTGTTCATATGTATGCGAAATCCCTTCAACCGCTGCCGCAATAAGCAATGTTTTGCCGTCTGCGAGAGTGGAATTGTCAATGGATGAATCAGAAAAAATACACACTCTTTTCGCATGCAAAATATTGCTTTTTAATAACGTCGATTCATCTGACGGGTCCCCTTGAACGTAAAAAACTTGTTCATGTTCGTACGGCACGGATGGAAGGGTGTCAATGAGGACGATTTCCGCCTCTGGCTCTGTGGCGAGCACTTCTTTGATGGCATCTTTCGTCTTGTTTGACCATCCGATGTAAATGTAATGATCTCGGCGTTTGTACACTAATTTTCCCTCCGTTTTCAATCGATTGTATGTTGAAATTGAGTCAACTAATCTCGACAACAAAAGTCCGATAATCCCGATTCCAAATAAAAATAGAAACATCCCGACAAGCCTTCCTGCTGTTGTCTGCGGATAATAATCCCCATATCCAACTGTCGTTAACGTTGTCATTGTCCACCATAACCCTTCAAACAGCGTCGGAAACGTTTCAGGCTCCAACAGATGAATGGAAAATGTTCCAAAGGAAATGATAGCCGCCGAAAGGAGCAAAATCGTCGCAAAGCTCAATTTGCTCAACTTCCTCCAAATCCGAAAAAAGATATGCATAATTACAAACCCTCCTTGAGTCTATTTTAACAAAAAACGGGAAGGGGGATTAGTGCTTCTTTTTCATAATGTTTTATTGAGGATGTAATGTTGTCAAAATATTCGAAACTTTAGTCAAAAAATTTTGACAACTAATCTAATTTATTCCATCTTATTTCTGTTTTGTATTCTATAAAACGGAATTTTCTCCGCTTTTTCTATATATTTTACTTCATTATTTGACATCATTTTATTTAATGGAAGGGCGTTCACAAGCAGTTCTTTCCCCCTTAATCCCTCAAAGGTTCACTTAAGTTTAGAAGTTGGCACACTCCTTGCAAGAATGTAATAGTGAAATTCATTTTTTATGATATTGGAGGAGAAAAAGATGATCGAGCGCCACATTCAATTTTATAGTGAAGGATATAAACTAGATGGGACATTGTATTTTCCGGATGATTACAAACAGGGGGAAAAACGCCCTGCCATTATTCCGAACTCGGGCTACCAAGGGTTCAATGAATTTTATCCGAAATTATTTGCCCGCAATTTAACGGAAGCAGGCTATATTTGCTTAGGGTTCGATTATCGCAGTTTCGCGAAAAGCGAAGGAGAAGAAGGTCGGGTAATTTTAAATGAGCAAGTGGAAGATATTCAAAATGCGATTACGTTCCTTTCACTGCAAGAAGAAGTGGATGCAGACAACATCGGATTAATTGGCTGGGGCATGGGTGCTTCCAATGTTGTTCGTGTCGCGGCAAGAGACAAGCGTGTTCGGGCTGTTGCTGGATTAAATGGCTTTTACAATGGGGAAAGATGGCTGCGCTCCATCCATTCTTATGTAGAATGGAACAACCTTTTACGAATGGTCGAAGAAGACCGAAAGCAACGTGTACTAACCGGACAATCAAAGCTGGCCGATCCGTTCATTCATTACCCGCTTGATCCAGCGACAGCTGATTATGTCGATAAAGAGCTTGCAGTCCTATCGCCATTTGGAAAGCAAACAGTTCTTCAGTTTACAGACTCTATTATCGGAATGAATGCTGAAAAAGAGGTGAAAGATGTAACGGTTCCACTCTTTATTGCACACGGAAAAGACAATTTACTGCATCCGTTTGAAGAGTCATCGGAACTATATCATGCGGCGAACGAACCAAAACAGCTTTACGTGATTGACGGCAAGCATAATGACTTTATGTACCATGAGCATGAAGTGTTTCAAGAGTTAATCGTCCAATTGAAAACTTTTTTTCAAATTCATATTGGAAGTAAAGCGGCGAAAAGAGCCGTTCAAGTATAAATAAAGCAAAAAAACAGGTGGCATATTGAATGCCATCTGTTTTTTCAAGGTTTTCATAAAAGGAGGGGTTGTGTGCATGCTTAAACATTCATTTAAAGCAGCGAGTATTGAATTCAATCCTTATTTAAAGGAGCTAAACAAAAACATTGAAGAGTTACTGGAAGTTGTAACAGAAGCGGCGGAAAATGGAGCAAAGCTTATTGTCACACCAGAGATGGCGACAACTGGCTATTATTACGGAAGCCGGTCGGACATCCGTCCGTTCGTCGATACGATTCCAGGGAAAACGACAAGGGCGTTCGAGGCAGTAGCTAGACGCTATGAAACTCACATTGTCATTGGAATGGCAGAAGTCGATGAAGAAAATGGACTTTATTACAATTCATCTGCTCTCATTGGTCCTGACGGCTATATTGGAAAATATCGCAAAACACATCAATGGGCAGCAGAAGACGGGTGGGCGAGCTGGGGCAATATGGGCATTCCTGTTTATGAAACAGCCATCGGGAACATTGCGATGATTATTTGCATGGATTCGACTTATTTTGAACCAGCCAGAATCGCTGCTATTAGCGGAGCTGATATTCTTTGTTTTCCGACGAATTCAACGGGAGGTTCTCTTTCCATGCTGCAAGGATGGGCGGAAATGAACGGGATGTATATTGTAGGGGCAAACCGTTCCAATACAGAAGAGGACTACCATATGATCGGGGCGAGTGCGATTTGGTCTCCGACGGGCAAAAAGCTTGGGGAAACTTCGTATGTGAAAAAAGAGGATGCGAAGAAAGAGGGCGCCATTTTGTATGCTGATATTGACCCTTTTGAATATGACAATGAGGCCAAACAGCGGTTAAAGGAGCGGAAACCGTATGTATATCATGAGCTTCTCCTCTATGATGGACCGTGGGAATATGCAAAATGGGCCAGTAATAGCAGTCAGACGACGGCCGCGCTACTCCAATATACACCAGCAATCGCTGATAAAAAGGCGAATGTAAACAAAATCAAAGCGCTTCTTGCGAAAGCCTCTGACACAGCGAAGAAAAAGGAATGTGCTTTATCTCTCGTCGTTTGCCCTGAGCTTTCGTTAACAGGGCCAGTAGAGAGTTTATCGATAGAAGAAATTGAGAAGCTCAGTGAAACAATGGAAGGTGAAACCGTGGCAGACATGAAAGCACTCGCTCATGAGTACGGTGTCCATCTCGTCTTCGGAATGATTGAACGGGCAGGAGCGCAGCTTTATAATACCGTTTGTCTGCTTTCGTCAAATGGCCTTATTGCCGCGAAGGCACGTAAAATTCATTTAACGCAAAGCGATAAACGGTGGGCACATGCAGGTGAAGACATTGCTGTGACCCATATTGAGACAATCGGTCGTGTCGGGATGATGGTCGGGTATGATGCCGCATTTCCTGAAACAGCTGGAGTCATGGCTGTTAAACATGCTGAAATCATTATTATTCCATCAAGTTGGCATGGTGAATTTGGCGGGACATTGTCGCTCCATGAAAAGATGATGGAACAAAAATTCCCGGAAAATGCGATGATTACGTGGGATATCACAGCTCGACTTTCACAGACAAACACACTTGTCGCCAATTTCGTCGGTACAAGTCTCGGCTATAAAGGGGGAAGTGCTCTTTATACGCCTGATCCGATTTACGGTGGACCTATTCCGGTTGTGGCTGCTTCTTATGAAGAGGAGGCGCGGCTTGTTACGATTCCAAATTATAACCGTGATTGGTGGCTTACACAGGAGAAGCTTCTATTGTCGCGACGCATTCACCATTATCAACCGCTCATGATGAAATATGCCGAAATAAGGGGAAATAGAAGGAAAACGGCTATTGTTTAGCTAATAGTATAAAGTACTTCGTTCTGTTATCGGAACGAAGTACTTTCTTTCTTATCAATTGATTCATAGATTTGAGGGGGTATGGATGAAAGTTTTTCATTCAAGGCTGACGAAACGTTACGTTATTACGGTGCTTGTCGTGATTTTATTTGTGCTGACCTCTCTTTATTTCGTAGCGGTAAATGTTATGAATAAGTCAGTGCGCCAGCAAATGGAATATCGCGATGGCCTCATTGCCAAAACGCTCGGAGCACAAATTGAAGTAATTTTGCAGCATGCCATTGCTGATATGAGACAAGTGTCGCCTGTTGTGAGCGAGCTTGGTGGCAGTGTGAAAAGCTCTTATGAGATGGAAATTGAAAGAATCATTTCACAAAATGCGCTTTATTTATTCATTGAAGTGTATCAAGAAGATAAGCAAGTGCTACGCATTCCTGACATTTCTTTTTCACACTCTGTACAAATAGAGCCAATTTTGCATCGGTTGTCATGGAGTCAAACAAGCTATATTTCCAATCTGATTTCCCTTCCGGACGGGCGAAAGACGGTCGCAATCGCTTACCCAGCATTTGATGAACAGGAAAGGTACGCAGGGACCATCATTGCTTATTTGAATTTAAGTATTTTATCGAACCAATTAGATAAATTCGTTATTGGCGGTGAAGGGATGAATGCTGTTTTAGACCGGAATGGGACCATCATTGCCCATACGGATAAACAGTACATCGGCACATCCATCGAACAGCATGAAGTCGGCTTTCATTTAAAAAAAGAACGGTTCGGTCTATGGGACGGGGTCATTTTTGATGAAAACATGGTCGTTTCTTACCGGCCCCTGTTGCTTGGAAGCATGGGACTAATCGTAGGGGAAACCCTCTATCAAGCATTGAGTCCTGCAAGGTCAGTGACGCTCTTGCTGTTTCAAGGCGTTATTATCGTAGCGGTTATCGCACTAGGTCTTGCCATTTTTAGCTCGTGGAGAGTAATTCGACCTGTCATGATGCTCATTCAGCAAGTGAAGGAGTATAAGGAGGGAAGGCGTAAAGTGTTCGACAGCATTCAAACAAATGATGAGATAGAAGACCTTTCGTTTGTCTTGTCAGATATGGCGACAGATCTTCGTGAAAAAGAACGGAATTTATTTTATATTTTAGAATCCATCCCTTACGGTGTCATTACAACCGATCAAGACGGTCGGATTATGACGTTTAACAAAGGGGCAGAAACATTAATGGGTTATACGCGTGAAGAGGTCGTCGGAAAGCTGATTTTTGAACTTCCCATTAAACATGACATTCAAGAGTTTATCGTGTTAAGAACGCTGAAGGAAGGAAAAGCGTTTGAAGAAGCGGAGAGCTATATTGTCGATAAAGATAAGAATATGCACGATGTACGTATTTACGCTTCACTTTTTAAAGGGGAGCAAAACGAGCATCTAGGTTCCCTTCTTGTGATTCGTGATGTGAGTGAGATTAAAAAGCTTGAAGAGTATGTGAAGCAAAGTGAGCGGCTTGCTTCCCTCGGGCAGCTGACGGCAGGTATTGCGCACGAAATTAAAAATCCACTAAGCATCATTCAAGTCGCGGCTGAAACAATCCGGCTGCAGATTAATGATGAAATGGAAGAAAAAGAGATTGTGGAGGAACTGACAGATGATATTTTAATATCTTCAGAGCGCATGAACAAGTTGCTAACAGATTTCTTGAAGTTTGCTAAAAATGATGTGCATGAAGCGAAGGTGTTGACAGATTTAATTCCGTTGACAAATGAACTGCTGCATTTATTACGCAGACAATGTAATGAGTACAACGTCAAGGTGACGAGTCGTTACGAGGTGGAAGAAGCGTTTGTGCTTGGGGATAAGCATCAATTGACGCAAGTCTTATTAAATGTGTTATTAAATAGCTTACAAGCGATGGAAAATGGCGGAGACGTTCATATTGAATTGACAGAGGGAGCTGGATGTTGGAATTTGGCTGTTGCGGATACGGGAGAAGGCATCGCGCCATCGAAGCTGAAATGGATTTTTAATCCTTTTTACTCGACAAAGTCGGAAGGAACAGGACTTGGACTATCTATTGCCCATGAAATTATGACAAACCATGGCGGGAAAATATGGGCTGAAAGCAAGGGAGGTGAAGGAACAATCATTCATATTCAATTGCCAAAGGGGGAAAACGATGAGAAAGAGTCTCTTGTTTGTTGACGATGAAATTAGACTTTTACGTGCTTTATCACTATCTTTTCGAAAAAAGAATTATGACGTAACCATTGCAGCGAATGGACAAGAAGCTCGAAAGAAAATAATGGAACAAAATGCAGAGATTGTGTTCCTTGACTTAAACTTACCAGATGTCAACGGTTTAAAGCTATTAGAAGAATTTATTTCGCTTTATCCTCAAAAAGTGTTTATTATTATGACCGCTTACGGTGATGTGGAAAGCGCAGTGTCGGCGATGAAGGCAGGTGCGTTTGATTATATCGTGAAACCAGCGAAGCTCGATGAAATTGAATTGGTTATTGAAAAGGCTTACAATTGGCTTGGTATGAAAGAAGAAAATCTTCATTTAAAAGAACAAATAAAGCAGCTCGAATCATCGAACGGCTTTATTAGCACAAGTCCTGAGATGCAGGAAATATATGAACTCATTGAGCGGGTAGCGGCAACAGATGCGACGGTTTTACTACACGGGGAAAGCGGAACGGGAAAAAGCATGATTGCGAAGATGATCCATAATATAAGCGACAGAAAGAAGGCCCCGTTTATTGCGGTTAACTGTGCCGCCATTCCAGAGCAATTGCTAGAAAGCGAGTTGTTCGGCTATGAAAAAGGAGCATTCACAGGAGCGACAGCTAGCAGAGCGGGGAAATTTGAAGCAGCACATACAGGGACGATTTTTTTAGATGAAATTGGTGAAGTATCGATGCCGCTTCAGGCAAAGCTTCTTCAAGTCGTTCAAGAAAAAGCATTTATGCGCCTCGGTAGCAGCCAAATAAAGCAAGTAGATGTCCGAATCGTTTCCGCGACGAATCGAAATTTAAAGCAAATGGTCAAAGAGGGTACGTTTCGTGAAGACCTTTATTACCGTCTCAACATTGTCGATATACATATTCCATCTTTAAAGGAGCGGAAAGATGATATTCCGCTTCTCATTGAAGAATTTTTAGAAAAGCATCGTCAAAAAATGAACAAACAGTACAACGTCTCCGCTCAGTTAATGAACATTCTAGTCAGCTATGAATGGCCAGGGAATGTCAGAGAGCTTCAAAATGCGATTGAGCGTGCGGTTGTGCTTTGTAAAGGTGAAGAGTTATCCATTCGCGACTTCCCGCGTGAAATCCAGAATGTCCGCGAAGTGAATACGGCTTTCGAGGTGCTTTCAGAAGAAAACGGAAAAACGCTTCCTGAAAAATTAGAAGAAATTGAAAGGCAGTTGATTTTAACGGCGATCGAGGAGCATCATGGCCAAATCGCTGCCGCTGCCCGAGAGCTCGGTGTTTCACGACAAAGACTGTTTTATAAATTGAATAAATATCTTGAACAGCCAAAAGAAGAGGACGGAAAAGAGAGCAGCAGTATCTCAATGGATTCCTCTTTTTAAAAGGGCCTGTCACGAGAATCCTGTAAAAAGAAGGTTCTTGTGACAGGTCTTTTTTGATGGTCTGTACAAAATGGATGACGTTAAAAATCTTTTCAAGCTGGAAAAAATTTTTGACAGCTTCTCGTTAGTTGCCGGTGTGAACAGGAAAAATAGGGGCATTCCTACTTGGCATAGTTCTTGCATCTTAGTTTAAGAAAAAGAAAGCATGAAAGGGAGAGAATGAAATGACGTACCATTCATTATTAGAAGGATCCATTGAATTACATTGCCATAGTTATCCGAGTATTTTTCCAAGAAAGCAAAATGATTGGGAGCTAGTGGAAGATGTGAAAAAAGCGAAGATGGCGGGTGTTGTATTAAAAGCACATGAAGCATCGACGGTTGACCGTGCTTCACTAATTCGACTTAAGGAACCTGGTCTTCATGTATATGGCGGTCTTGTATTAAACGAATTTACGGGAGGATTATCACCGAAAGCAGTCGATGCCGCGATTCGGCAAGGAGCGAAAATCATTTGGATGCCAACCATTTCAGCTAATCAGCATTGCTGCCACTTTGGTAAAAAGAAAACCCGTTTTTTTAATAGTGAACGCCCGATTCAAAATGAAGAGCAAGGGTTGACGATTTGGAATGAGGAAAAGCAAATTAAACGAGAAGTTCATGAAATTTTAGCGCTTATTGGCGAAGCCGATATAGCGCTAGCGACAGGACATTTGTCAGCAGAGGAAGTGGCAGTGCTAATCGATGCGGCAAAAGAGCATCGCATTGAAAAAATAGTGATTCAGCATGTCGATTTAGGCATTGCCCCCGTGCCTCTTGATATGCAAAAGGAGTTTGCGAAAAAAGGTGCCATTCTTGAGAAGTGCTATTTAGCTTGCAGCGAAGATTTTCAAGATTTATCAGTAGCCAAAATGGCAGAAACGATTCGGGAGATTGGGGCTGAGTCATGTGTACTTGTGACCGATTACGGGCAAGAACACAACATTCCGCCGATTGAAGCGTTAAGCCGATTCGTTAGCGAGATGCTAGAGGTGGGGATAACGGAACGGGAAGTAGAAACGATGATTCTTCACAATCCAAGGGCGCTTCTTGGCATTTAAAAGCGGAGGTGAAACATGATGAAACAGCAACTCTTGATGGACATTCAAACACTTATTCCGACACAGCGCGTTTTAACCGATTTGGCAGAACGATATTCGTATAGCTATGATGCCTCATTTGGGGAGTATTTGCCCGATATCGTCATTCAGCCGAAAAATGCCGAAGAAATTGCCGGGCTTGTTAAACTGGCAAACGAATACAAAGTGCCCGTTTATCCACGGGGAGCAGCTACCTCCTTGAGCGGAGGCTCCTTGGCAGTTGAAGGCGGCATGTTGCTGGATTTGTCACAATTCGAAAAGAAGCTTGTGATCGATCGAGAAAACTTGCTTGCCATTGTCTCTCCAAGTGTCATTACAGGGGATATTCATAAGCAAGCAGAAGAAGTGGGGCTATTTTATCCGCCAGATCCAAGCAGCTCCCACGTTTCAACAATTGGCGGAAACTTGCTTGAAAACTCAAGCGGGCCGAAAGGATTAAAATATGGCACAACAAAAGAGTATGTCATCGGCTTAGAAGTCGTGACCCCGACAGGTGAGATTATTCGCACAGGAGGACGGACGGTCAAAAATGTGACAGGCTATGATTTAACAAGGCTTATCGTTGGATCTGAAGGAACGCTTGGCATTGTTACAGAAGCGATTTTACGACTTATCCCGAAGCCGCTTGCGAGAAAGACACTGCTAGCATCTTTTCAACGTCTTGTTGACTCTGGTCATGCTATTACAAACATTTTGTCATCCGGAATTTTGCCGAGCGCCATGGAACTGATGGACAATGCGTGCATTCGCGCTGTCGAAAATTATAAGCCGAGTGGTCTTCCAATCGATGCTGAGGCCATTGTCATTATTGAAGTCGACGGTCATCCTGCCGCCATTGAAGAAGAAATTCAAAAATGTGAGGATATTTGCCGGATACAGGGAGCGACAAAGGTGACAGTGGCGAAAACGGATGCTGAGCGTGATGACATTTGGAAAGCGCGTAAAATGGTGTCTCCGGCGATCACCCAAATGGGGCCGACGAAAATTTCAGAAGATGCGACCGTTCCAAGAAGCCAAATTCCGGTGATGATGGAAAAACTTCATCGCATTCGCGAGAAATACGACTTGAATTTAGTTGTATTCGGTCATGCGGGTGACGGGAATTTGCATCCGAATATTATTACCGATAAACGAAACATGGAGGAGATGAAGCGGGTCGAAGAGGCAGTCAGCGATATTTTTGAAGCGGCCGTCGAGCTTGGCGGCACATTGTCAGGGGAGCATGGAATCGGCACGCTGAAAGCACCATATATGGAGATGGAGCTTGGAAAAGAAGGGTTGTTCATGATGAGAAAAATTAAAGAGGCATGGGACCCGAACAATATTTTAAACCCAGGGAAGATCTTTCCGCAGCCTGGACAGACAAAGGTGGTGCTAACATGAGTGGAACAACATTGGAAAAAGAGCGCTTGCTGACGGACCGATATGCGGAAAAGCTTCGAACGTTTTCTTATGATGCCGCCAATCAATGCGTACAGTGCGGCTATTGTTTACCAGCTTGTCCGACATATGAATCGATGGGGCGGGAATCACAGTCGCCGCGCGGCAGAATCAACTTGGTGAAAATGGCGGCAGAAGGGAAAATCGATATTCAGCGTGACCTCGCTGAATCCATTGATTTATGTCTTGGTTGCCGGGCATGTGAAGTGGCATGCCCAGTTAATGTACCATACGGCCGTATTTATGAAGCGGCAAAAGAAGTGATTACGGAACGTCAGCATGAGGAAGAGAAGAAAAGCAGTACGCCGCTGCCGACAATGGTACGTGGTGTGACATTAAACCATCTATTTCCATATCAAAACCGTTTACGCTTATTAGGCAATGCAACATGGTTGTATCAAAAAACAGGCTTAAATAAGCTTGTCCGAAAAACAAAGGTGCTCAGTAAAGTCGCAAAGCCAATGGCACAATTTGAAGCCGTTTTGCCAACATTGGAAACACCGCTTAAACGATATCGGTACGGTCAAACTTTTCCTTCTAAAGGGGAGAAAAAAGCCGTTGTCGCCTTTTTTCCTGGATGCATTATGGACGCGATGATGTCTAAAATTAACCGCTTGACCATTGAATTGTTGCAAGCGGCAGACTGTGAAGTTGTCATTCCGAAACAGCAAAACTGCTGCGGGGCCCTTCATGCCCATCAAGGTTTAACAAATGAAGCAAGGGAACTGGCGAAAGCAAACATTGCCGCATTTGAAGCATCTGGTGCTGATTACTATGTGAATAATGCGGGTGGCTGCGGGGCGATGCTTCGTGAATATAACCATCTGTTTGAAGAAATGCCAGAATGGAAAGAACGAGCAGAAGCATTCGTAAAAAAAACGCGCGATGTGACAGAACTTTTCGTACAATTTGGACCGCTGCCATTTTCAAAACAATGGAGCGGGTTGATTACGTATCAAGACTCTTGTCATTTACGGAATGTACAAGGGGTTGTCAACGAGCCGCGAACATTGCTTCAGTCCATTCCTGGGGCGACATACGTGGAAATGCACGGAAGCGATCGCTGCTGTGCATCAGGCGGTATTTACAACCTTCTTCATTTTGATGAATCAATGGCCATTTTAGATGAAAAGATGAACGATGCGAAGCAAACAAAAGCGAAAACGATTGTAACGACAAACCCAGGCTGTTTACTGCAAATGCGGCTTGGTGTCGAACGGAGCGGCTTAGGAGAGGAAGTGGAAGCTGTCCATATCGTCGAAGTACTGGCGGAAGCATGCGGAATTCAATGAAGGGATAGTTTGACTGGTTGTTAAAATTTTTTAACGACAATAGAAAAATATTTAACGAAATTTCTGAATTTTCAAATGTATGTGTAGAGAAAAGTAGAAATATGGTTCACCTTCATATTGGCACGATACTTGCAAGATAAATAAGTGAACCGTATAAAACATGGTGAAGAAAAGAAAGGGGGCTATCAAGAATGGAATTTTTCGAGTTTATTTCTTCAAACTGGAACGAGATATTAATGATGACAGGGGAGCATATTCAACTAGTCGGGTTGGCAGTCAGTACAGCGATTCTCATCGGCGTGCCGTTTGGTATTTATATTACTCAGCATGAAACATTGTCCAATCTCGTACTGACGGTTGCCGGTATTATGATGACAATTCCAAGTATTGCGCTGTTTGGCATTATGATACCGATTTTATCGGTTATCAATCAAGGGATTGGTTTTTTGCCCGCTTTTATTGCGCTCGTCTTGTATTCCCAATTGCCAATTATCCGGAACACATTTATTGCCGTCAAAAATGTAGACCCGAATATGCGTGATGCGGCAATTGGAATGGGGATGACAACATGGCAACGGCTGCGAAAAGTGGAAATTCCGATCGCTCTCCCAGTCATTATGGCGGGAATTCGCATGGCAGTGGTATTAACAATTGGGATTGGAGCCATTGCCGCTTATATCGGTGCAGGTGGGCTCGGCGTTTATATCGCCCGCGGTATTTCAACAAGCTATACTGCCATGGTTCAAGCAGGAGCGGTTTCGGTTTCACTTTTAGCCATTGTGGCTGATTATGCACTCGGAGTGGTGCAAAAACGTGTTTCCCCAAAAACAGCCCATTCAAAATAAGAAAGGAGATGGTGTTTGAATGATTACGTTTAACCATGTATCAAAAGTGTATGAAAGTGCTGACAAACAAGTAAAAGCGGTTGATAATATTAACATGACAGTGGAAAAAGGCGAAATTTGTGTCTTTTTAGGACCATCCGGCTGTGGGAAAACGACACTCCTTCGTATGGTGAACCGGCTTGTTCCCATTACAGAAGGGACAATTGAAATTGGTGGAAAAGATATATATTCCTTAAATCCAATTGAGCTAAGGCGATCCATTGGCTATGTTATTCAGCAAAATGGACTGTTTCCAAATATGACGATTGAAGAAAACATTAAAGTTGTCCCGAAAATGCTCGGTTGGGATGAAGACAAAATGAAAAAAAGATATGCCGAATTGATGGACATGATGGGGTTGAACCCAGAAGAATATCGAAAACGCTATCCATGGGAACTATCAGGCGGGCAGCAACAGCGAATTGGAGTGGCTCGAGCCATGGCGGCAGACCCGCCCGTTATGCTGATGGATGAACCCTTTGGAGCGTTGGACCCTATCATTCGCGACCATTTGCAAAATGAATTTTTGCGGATTCAAAAGGATGTTCAAAAAACGATTTTGTTTGTCAGCCATGATATTGATGAAGCGATTCGGTTAGGTGATAAAATTGCCATTTTTCACGGAGGACAACTTATGCAGTACGGAACACCTGATGACATTTTGTCTAATCCGACGAATGAATTTGTGGAAAATTTTATTGGAAGTGACCGTGAGATTAAGCGCTTGACGTTACTGACCGTCAAAGATTTGCTGAACAAAATGAAAAAAATGAACCGTAAACCAATGGCTTCTACAGAAGGGAACCCTATACCTATAAAGATTGATACCGATTTGCGCACTGCATTATCCGCGTTATTATCTTCTCCAACGGGTGAAGCAATCATTATCGACCAAAAGGAGCAGCCGCATGGCATTATGACAATTGCGGACTTTGAACTATTAGCAGGCATACACCCGTCTAAATTAAAAACGATTGTTCAATGAAGGTGGTGATGAAATGGAAAGAAAAAATAAAGTGGAAATCATCATTCGTGCAGGACTGTTTGTTGTCATTATCGCGTTAGTAGCGTACGCCTTTACATCTGGTGCCTTTCAATTTATTGTCGAAAATCCTGGAGATCTCATCTATCTCGCGGGTCAGCATTTGAAAATGGTAGCGATTTCATCACTGGCAGCCATCGCTTGTGCCGTTCCGCTCGGTATTTTCATTACGAGACCACAGTTTCAAAAACTTGAGTTTCTTGTCGTCAACTTTGCCAATGTCGGGCAAACCGTCCCAAGTATTGCGATTTTAGCTCTTGTGATGAGTTATTTAGGATTGGGGTGGCAAACAGCGGTGTTTGCATTATGGTTCAGCTCACTTCTCCCCATTTTACGCAACACAATTGCTGGTATTCATTCTGTTCATCCAGCCATTATTGATGCCGGGAAAGGGATGGGGATGACACCACGGTTCATCCTTTGGAAGCTTGAACTTCCGAATGCTTCATACGCCATTTTAGCTGGAATTCGTACAGCGACGGTTATTAATGTCGGAACGGCAGCCCTTGCGTTTTTAATTGGCGGCGGCGGTTTAGGTGATCTGATTTTTACGGGAATTTCTCTTTATGATACGGGCATCATGCTTGCAGGCGCCTTACCAGTTATTATGCTTGCGGTAACCATTGATTTTCTATTAGGCGGTGTTGAGAAAATTGTAATCCCAAAAGGTTTACAACGAAAAGCGGAGACGTTCTAGTTTGTTTCATAGAAAAGTGATAAGGGGGAGAAATGATGAAAAAATGGATGATAGCTATGTTAACCGTACTGGCAATGACGCTTCTTGCGGCATGTGGTTCAGAATCAACGGGGGGAGCAGAAGGAAAAGGCAAGATTACTGTCGGTGGGAAAGATTTTACGGAACAGCATATTTTAACGAAAATGACGTCTATTTATTTAAAAGAAAAAGGTTATGAGGTTGACGAAGCAAGCAGCATGGGAAGTACGGTTGCTCGTTCAGCGCTTGAAAATGGTCAGCTTGACGTTTATTGGGAGTACACAGGTACGGCTTTAATGGTGTACTTGAAGGAGCCTGTTGAAACAGATCCAGCAATAGCCTATGAAAAAGTAAAAGAAATGGATAAAGAAAATGGACTCACATGGTTAAATAAAGCAGAATTTAACAACACTTATGCGATTTTAATGCGTGACGACTATGCGAAAGAATTAGGGATTAAATCTATTACCGATCTTGCGGAGCTAATAAACAAGGATTCTAGCAAGATAAAGTTTGGAACTAACTCTGAATTTTACGCCCGTGAAGATGGAATGAAAGCACTTGAGAAAAAATACGGGTTTTCGTTTCCCTCTAAAAATATTGTAAAGATGGATACAGGTCTTTTATATAATTCGTTAAAGGAAAGCCAAGTGGACGTGACGGTTGGGTTCGCGACAGATGGACGAATTAAAGGATTTAACTTAATTGCTTTAGAAGATGACCAGCAATTTTTCCCTGCTTATAACGGCGTACCGGTTGTGCGTGAGGAAACATTGCAAGCACATCCCGAAGTGGGCGAGCTGCTCAACGAAATGGCGGACCGCTTAGATGGAGAAACGATGAAAGAGTTAAATTACCGCGTGGACGTGGAGCATGAAGATGTCAATGAAGTGGCAAGAGAATGGCTGACGGCAGAAGGGTTGTTGAAGTAAGATGAAAGAAAATACCGCATTAACGTCTTACATTCAGTCTGAATCCATCGACCATGTAGACGAAGGTACATTAACAGCAGTAAAAGAAGCGCTTGCTGATGTAATTGCTTGTACGATTGCCGGAAAAAATACAGAGGCGGCGGACATTGCACGAACCTTTGCGGTATCCCAGTGGGGGACAGGAAGAAGTTCACTCTTTCTGTTTCCTGAAACGTTATCGGTTTCAGGGGCGGCCTTTGTTAATGCGACGATGGCGAACGAACTCGATTTAGATGACGGCCATCGCTTAACGAAAGGACATCCGAGCGCAGTCATAGTTCCCGCTGTGCTTGCGGCTGCGGAAGAAGAGGATACAAGCGGAAAAGTGTTTCTCGATGCGTTGCTTGTCGGCTATGAAACAGGAATTCGCGCCGGCATGTTAGCACATGAACTGCGCCCTGAATACCATTGTACAGGGTCATGGGGAGCTATTGGAGCAGCCGCAGGTGTTTCACGCATTTTAAGCTTGTCACATTCTGAGACAGAACACGCACTTGGAAATGCTGAGTATTTTGGAACTTACTCTCCGATGATGCGCTGCATTGAACATCCTTCAATGCTTAAAGATGGCATTAACTGGGGGTGTATGACAGGTGTCAGTGCTACTTACTTAGCTAAAGCTGGTTACACGGGTATCCCATCATTATTTACGATGGATGAAGCATCTACATTAACAGAAGAGCTCGGTCATCATTATCGTGTCAAGGAGCTTTATTATAAGCCGCATGCTTGTTGCCGTTGGGCACAGCCGGCAATTGAAGGAGTAAAAGCGATAAAAGCGTCACATTCGCTTGTCAGTGATCAAATTGAAAAAATCATCATTCATACATTCACAGAATCCGCCGCTTTATTACAAGACTATCCAAACACGACAGAAGAGGCACAGTACAACTTATTTTTTCCGCCAGCCGCTTATCTCGTGTATGGTGAAGTAGGGCCAGAACAAGTCTTACAGCGCTTGGATGACCCAGCTGTCTTAAAGATGATGGATAAAATGGAAGTGGTCATTGATCCAGCGCTCAATGAAGCTTTCCCGAAAAAAGCGCTCAGCATCGTTCAAATTGTTACAACAGATGGTCAACACTACCAATCACCTGTCATGCAGGCAAGGGGAGATTACGATTATCCATTAACAGCAGAAGAAAAGAAAGAAAAGTTCTTTTGGCTCACCGCTCCATTGATTGGGGAACAGACGGCTCATGAACTTTTCCATGCGGTTCATCACGTAGAAGAACTGCAAAGCATAAGAGAGTTAACGCGTATCATAGCCAGTAAACCCATACAGAAATAATTCAATCCAAGTTGAAAAAGAAACGCTTGAATGTGAATGTTCGGGCGTTTCTTTTTGGTGTTTTTCAGATGTTTTAGTAGGTTAATGAAATCGATCTAATTTTGAAAAAACACAACCAAAAAGACCGCGGAGTATAATCCGCGGCCTTTTATTTATATTAGTCAGTAGTAAGTGTTTTTTTCGGCAACAACGCTGTGTTCTTCGAGGAGTCCCATGAATAGTCCGAATCCGAACATGACCATGGCTGATCCCATGACGCCTAGGCTTAACATAGTGAGGAAGAAATCGCGGTTGTAATCGCTTACAAGAAAACTTAATAGAAATAATACTCCGCCGATGATGAGCTGAACCGTTGCGATGGATCTGCACATTTCCGTCATATGGTTTGTTTGACCGTTTAAGCGTTTCATTTGATCATCCCCTTTTTTCTTATGAGTTAAATATATCATAATGTTCACAAAGTTGCAACATTTTGTTCAAAAAGTTTTCACAAAATAGGAAAAAAATTCTTGTTTGAATAGTTACTTCCAGATGGGTACATCGTAAGAGAGGGCGAGAGATAAGGGAAACTTTCATCGATAGGTTCTTACTATCCGTTAATAAGGGATAAAAGTTGACTTTTTCTATTAATTGTTTAAAATTAAATTGTGCACAACTTAAAAAGAAAAAGGATGGCCACCTTAATGGATGAAGAACAATATTTAAAGCTGGAGAATCAGCTATGTTTTGCGGTCTATGCTTGCTCAAAAGAAATTACGAAATTGTACCGCGATCATTTGGAAGAGTTGGAATTAACTTTTCCCCAATACTTAGTGATGCTCGTTCTTTGGGAAAAGGATGAGCGGACCGTATCTGAGCTTGGCGAGAAGCTGTACTTAGATTCAGGGACGCTCACACCGATGCTGAAACGAATGGAGCAAACCGGCTTCGTTCAGCGAGTTCGTTTAAAAGAGGATGAGCGGAAAGTAGCCATTTCTTTAACAGATAAAGGAAAGTCGTTAAAGGAACAGGCCGCATGCATCCCAAAAGCGATTGCGCCGTCGTTTGGCATTACGAAAGAGGATTATCTACAATTACTTACGCAACTCAATGCAATTACAACTCAATTACGAAAGGGAGAATGAACAATGGAAACATTATACACAGCGACAGTAACCGCAACAGGTGGACGTAACGGGAAAGTACAATCAGAAGACGGCATTATCAATTTAGATGTCAAAATGCCAAAAGCACTAGGCGGAAGCGGAGAAGCAGCAACAAACCCTGAGCAGCTATTTGCAGCTGGATATTCAGCATGCTTTGATAGTGCCTTAAACCTTGTGATTCGCCAAAAACGTGTAAAAGTAGAAGGAACAAGCGTAACAGCACACGTTTCAATCGGAAAAGATACAGACGGCGGTTTCGGTTTAGCAGCTGTATTAGATGTAAAAGTAGAAGGTGTCAGCAAAGAAGAAGCACAAGAGCTTGCAGAAGCTGCCCATCAAGTATGCCCATATTCCAAAGCAACAAGAGGCAATATGGAAGTGACACTGAACGTTCTTTAATTTTTATATGGAATAAGATGAAACGAAGCCCATTGCTTTTTCAAAAAGTGATGGGCTTCGTTTTTTAATTGGACCAAGGATTGACTTTGGAAGCAGTGAGGAGATCTTGCTGAATTTCAATTTCGATCAGGTCGGCATTACGGAAAAGCAAGGTCGGTTCATTCATCTCATCACACGACCGTTGACCGACAAATGATAATTCAAGTCTTTCCATCTGTTCATCAAGATTTCCTTTCGCAAAAAAGCGAAGCGTATCCCCAGGCTTAGCGACTGAAGAAAGCGAAAATGTTTTTGTTAAAGTGCTGTTTTGAGGGATGGGTTGTACAGTATCTGGAAACATAGTCTCAACTCCTGTACTGTCACACACTTCGGCAAATAATTGTATAGAAATATCAGTATCAGTCGGATTTTTCATTAGAATGTGAATGACATCAGGGGGACCTCCGACTGAGTCACCCGTTATCTTTCCAGGGACTTTCATCAGACCTGTTGTGAGAAGCAGAACATTTGCCATAAAGAATACAGCCTCCTTGTAAAAGTAGCCTCTGTTAACATTCTTGTTGAACAGATTCTCAAAGTTCATTATGTATATGAAAAAAGCAGCATGTTTGAAAGGGACAAACCGACTGATAGTTTGGTCTATTTTTTGGCAGCGCTAACGATGATGAAAGTGATTGGGATGAGATTGGTTTTAGAAAAAGAATGAGAGGGCTTACAAAAAAACATCTGAAAATTATTCACGAAAAAACTTGCAAAAATAGGAAAGATAGTATACTCTTAATCTCAATCGATATTCTATTGGGAATATTCTAAAAATAAAATAACGTTCAAGCAATAGGTGTTAAAACGGGAAACCCCTGCTTTTAACTGAAAAGGGAAGTCCGGTGTAAATCCGGCACGGTCGCGCCACTGTAAGAGGGAGCAATCCATTATGAACCACTGCGTTATGGATATTGTCATGAAGCGGGAAGGGATGGAGAGCGGTGAACTTAAGTCAGGAGACCTGCCTGTTGTATGCGCTTATTACCTACGCGAAATAGGGAGGAGTGATGGCCATATGTCGCAGCCTTTTAGTTGTTTCGACTCTAGTTAACTATGTCTATCATCAGTCTCTCTTTTAAGAAAAGGGAGGCTTTTTTCATGGAGACGACACAATACAAATTAGGAGGCATCAGCATGCATATTAAAAGTTCAAATCTAGGATATCCGCGAATTGGTGAAAATCGTGAATGGAAAAAAACATTGGAAACGTTTTGGGCAGGAGAAATTACGGAAGAACAATTCAATAGCCAGATGGAGAAAATCCGCTTGTCACATTTGAAAAAGCAACAGGAAAAAGGAATTGACTTAATTCCAGTCGGCGACTTCAGCTATTATGATCACGTGTTGGATACGGCGGCTATGTTCGGCCTTCTTCCAAAACGATTCCAAACAGATGAAAAGCCGCTTCAACGCTATTTTGAAGTCGCACGCGGCAGCAAAGGAAAAGTCGCATCCGAGATGACGAAATGGTTCAATACGAACTATCACTACATCGTACCTGAATTGGAAGATGTAACACCTGAGTTAGTCGAAAACCGTCCTTTAGCTTTATATAAAGAAGCAAAAGAAAAGTTAGGCATTAACGGAAAGCCGGTCATTCTTGGGCCGATTACGTTTTTGGAACTGTCAAAAGGAAGCAACGACTCGAAACGTTCACAGTGGGTGCAAGCGCTTGTCCCGCTTTACATTGAAGTATTGAAGCAGTTAGCGGAAGCGGGAGCAGAGTGGGTTCAAATCGATGAACCGATTTTAGTGAAAAACGTAAGCAACGAGCTTTTACAGGAGTTTCAAGAAGTGTACATAGCGATCCAACAAGCAGTTCCAACGATTAAAGTGATTTTGCAAACGTACTATGAAAGTGTCGACCAATATGAAGCGGTTGTTCAGTTGCCTGTTGCCGCTATCGGCCTTGACTTTGTTCATGATGCTGGCCGCAACTTACAAAAGCTTCAAACAGTTGGTTTTCCAGAAGATAAAGTACTCGCAGCGGGTATTATTGATGGTAGAAATGTGTGGAAAGCCGGTCTTGAAGAAAAAGCCGAACTCATTCACACGTTGACAAACATCGTCGGCAGCGAGCGACTTATCGTTCAGCCATCTTGCAGTCTGCTTCATGTACCCGTGACGGTGAAAAATGAAGAGAACCTTGAGCCAGCGGTTAAACAAGCGTTATCGTTTGCGGATGAAAAGCTCGATGAAATTGTGTTGCTCACGAAATTTTCTAATGGGACGGCTGCACGCGAACAGTTGGCCAAACATGATGAAGCTGTTCATCTATTGAATGATTCTTCGCTTCGCAATGTGCCGGCAGTGAAAGAGGCTCTCGCTAATTTGGCGAGCTACTCGACATCTCGCGTAGAAGCTTCAAAGCGAAAAGCCCACTGGCGTCTGCCGCTGCTGTCAACGACGACAATCGGGAGCTTCCCGCAGACGAAAGAAGTGCGTCAGCAGCGCTTAAAATGGCGGAAAGGTGAACAAACGACAGAGCAATACGAGCAGTACATTCAAGCTGAAATTAAAAAATGGATCGATATTCAAGAAGAAATCGGATTAGATGTACTGGTCCACGGCGAATTTGAACGGACGGACATGGTTGAATTTTTCGGAGAGAAGCTTGGCGGTATCGCCATTACGACGTTCGGCTGGGTACAATCATACGGCTCTCGTTGTGTCAGACCGCCTGTCATTTTTGGAGACGTATTCCTTGAAGAAGCGATGACGGTCAAAGAAACGATTTACGCTCAAGGATTGACGACGAAGCCTGTGAAAGGGATGCTGACAGGACCTGTGACCATTTTAAATTGGTCGTTCGTTCGCAGTGACATTGATCGTGTCGACGTATTGAACCAACTGGCGCTTGCGATTCGTCAAGAAGTCGAAGCATTGGAAACGAGCGGCATTACGATGATTCAAGTAGATGAGCCAGCATTGCGAGAAGGCTTGCCATTAAAAGAAGAAAAAGTCGAAGCTTACTTGAAAGCAGCTGTTCAAGCCTTTAAGCTGTCCACATCATCAGTGAAAGAAGAAACGCAAATTCATACACATATGTGCTATTCGAGCTTTGAAGATATTATTGAAGCGATCGACGCTCTTGATGCCGATGTGATTTCAATCGAAACATCAAGAAGCCACGGCGAGCTTATTTCTTCCTTTGAAAACTACCAATACGAAAAAGGAATCGGCCTCGGCGTATATGACATTCATAGCCCGCGCGTCCCAACATTAGACGAACTTACTGACAACATTGACCGTGCCTTACAAGCGCTCGATTACCGCCTATTCTGGGTAAACCCCGACTGCGGACTAAAAACGAGAGGAGTCGACGAAACCATCGCCGCCCTCCGCGTCATGGTGCAGGCAGCCAAGCTATACCGTGAAAAATTGGTGTTAGAGCAATCGTTGCAGGTGTAATAATATGAACGTCCCCCTTTACTAAATATGGTAAAGGGGGTTTGTTTATGGTAAATTTTATGTTATTTTAATAGTGTGGAAGAATATATGTTCGTATAAAGTTGTAGAAACTGAAGTGAAATGTTTTCTAAAGAGAGATTGAAAAAACGATATATATTAAGGCGTGAAGTGAGGTGAAAATCATTGTTAGTCAAAAAAGCATATAAGTTTCGAATCTATCCAAACAAACAACAAGAAGTATTCATTGCTAAAACAATTGGTTGTTCACGTTTTGTATTCAATTACTTTCTTGCAAAGTGGAGGAATACTTACACAGAAACGGGCAAAGGATTAACTTATAACAGTTGTTCTTTTCAATTAACACAATTAAAGAAAGAGTTAGTCTGGTTAAAAGAAGTTGACAGCATTGCTATTCAATCATCACTTAAAAACTTGGCTGATTCGTATACTCGATTCTTTAAAAAGCAAAACAAAGCACCAAAATTTAAGTCGAAAAAAATCGAGTGCAGTCCTATATAACTAAGCAAACGAAGGGGAATATTGCCATCGTAGGCAATAAAGTTAAATTGCCAAAACTCGGTCTTGTTCGTTTTGCAAAAAGTCGTGAAATAGAAGGGCGCATTTTGAATGCGACGATTAGACGAAATCCAAGTGGAAAATATTTTGTGTCGATTCTTACAGAAACCGAAGTGCAGCCATTACCGAAAACAGGTTCTTCTGTTGGGGTGGATGTTGGATTAAAAGATTTCGCTGTGTTGAGTACAGGAGAAGTATTTCGTAATCCGAAATGGTTTGTCCAATTAGAAGAAAAATTAGCAAAAGCAAAACGTATCCTTTCTAGACGTGCAAAAGGATCTTCAAATTGGAATAAACAGCGTATGAAGGTTGCCAAGATCTACGAACGTATCACCAATGCAAGAACAGATTATTTGCAAAAAATCTCTACTCACATCATCAAAAACCACGATGTTATAGGGGTTGAGGATTTGCAAGTGTCAAATATGATGAAAAATCATAAATTAGCCAAAGCCATAAGTGAAGTGTCGTGGTCAAAGTTTAGAACAATGCTTGAGTACAAGGCAAAATGGTATGGAAAAGATGTAGTGGTTGTATCTAAAACCTTTGCAAGTTCTCAACTGTGTTCATGCTGTGGCTATCGAAATAAAGACGTTAAGAACCTAAACCTTCGTGAGTGGGATTGTCCTTCCTGCGGTGCACACCATGACAGGGATATTAACGCAGGGCACAATCTTAAAAATGAGGCTATAAGACTTCTAACTGTTGGAACGACAGGGATAGCCTAATCAATTAGGATTCAATAGAATCTTATTACTTAGGAATCTCTCACTTTAATTAGCATATCGGTGGTAAAGTGGGGGAAGTTCAACTGAACGTAGTGGGATAAAAACTCATATGCTTCATCACTTCAAACAATAGATTTTCTAGTTCGTCTAAACGTAGTTAAATGAGTCTAAAGCTGGACGATCGATCCAGCTTTTTTGTGTTCAAGTTTCGTCATTAAAAATTTCCTCCATACATCCCTTCACGCCTTAAAGGTCTTTTTCCTATTTTTGTAGAATTAAAAGGTTGAATATTCCAAAAATATTGACTAAAGAGAATGCGAGTGGTTTAATAGAAGTAGAAATTGGTTGGGTCACCTAACCAGTTGGTGGAGTGACAGCTTATGAACAGCAGGAGGGGGAACCGCGTATTTAAACAAGGGGAAGGAGTGTCGTTATGAAGGTATTGATTACTGAGATCATTTGGCAAGAGGGCATTGAGGAGCTTATGAGGCAAGGGTGGGAAGTCGATTATGATGACAGTTTGTGGAAAAACCGGGATGCATTAATGGAAAAGGTGAAACATTACGATGCGCTTATTGTTAGGAATCAAACGCAAGTGGATGAAGCGCTTTTAGATGCAGGTCCGCGTTTACAAGTAGTTGGCCGCCTAGGGGTCGGATTGGATAACATCGATCTTGCAGCTGCAAAGCAAAGGGGTGTGAAAGTTGTCTATGCCCGCCATGCGAATGCAACATCGGTTGCGGAATATGTAATGACGGCAATGCTGAGCACAAGCCGCCCGCTCCATTTAGCTGATGCGGACATTCGGAAAGGAAATTGGGACCGAAAGACGTACACGGGATCAGAATTGTATCAAAAAACAATTGGGCTAATTGGCCTTGGAGAAATTTCTCATCGGGTGGCGAAAAGAGCGAATGCGTTCGGAATGAAAGTCATCGGCTACGATCCGTTCATTACCGAATACGACCACATTTTAGCGGAAACGGGTGTAGAAGTGAAGGAATCTTTAGATGAAGTGTTGGCAAAGGCTGATTTTGTGTCCCTTCATGTCCCGCTCACACCTGCGACGAAGCATTTAGTTTCCAGTCGTGAATTAGCGTCAATGAAGAAGACGGCATCGATTATTAATACATCGCGCGGAGGCATCATTGATGAACCTGCTCTTTCAGTAGCCTTGAATAGTGGAACGATTGCCCAGGCCTTTTTAGATGTGCTGGAAGTCGAGCCAATTATAGAGTCAAATCCTCTGTTATTTTGTGAAAACGCTGTCATAACACCTCATATTGCCGGGTTGACGGAAGAATCTCAAATACGGACATCGCTGCTTGTGGCCAAAGAGGTCGGAAAAGTACTAAAAGGTGAAATGTCCCTTTGCGCTGTATAAAGAAAAAATATCAGAAAATTTAAACAACACCATTGACATAAAGAGGAAACGGTGATTTAATAAGTATATAAGAGGTGGTTGGGTCACTCAACCAATAAAGGAGGCTTTAAAATGGTTAATAACAGTCAAACAAGCACGATTACCGAAAAGAGCTCCGAAGATTTAAACACAACAAGCACTCATAAGTTTTTAATTCATCATAAGGGCGATCATGTTGGGGTAGCGACAAGTCCTATTAAGGAAGGCGAAAAAGTTGTAGGTATTTATATGGATGATAATTCAGAAGTGGAAGTAGTTTCGAACGGGGACATTCCGCTTGGCCACAAAATTTCGTTAGTGTCTCTCAACGAAGGTGAGCCTGTGTTGAAATATGGCATCCAAATCGGTTTGACGACGACAGAATGGCAAGTTGGCGATTATGTTCACACTCATAACATTAAAACGGCGAGGTGGTAAAAATGGAACAACAACTTTTTGGATATCGTAGAGAAAACGGGAAAGTCGGCATTCGTAATCATGTCATTATTTTACCAGTTGATGATATTTCTAACGCGGCTTGTGAAGCAGTAGCAAGACAAGTACAAGGCACATTGGCCCTTCCACATGCATATGGCCGTCTTCAATACGGTCCTGATTTAGATCTTCACTTCAGAACGATGATTGGTACAGGCTCCAATCCTAACGTAGCCGCTGTTATCGTTATCGGGATTGAAGAAAACTGGTCAAAGAAAATTGCCGAGGGCATTGCCGAAACAGGTAAACCAGTCTCTTACTTCTCCATCGAAGGAAACGGCGATTTAGAAACAATTCGCCAAGCTTCATGGAAAGCGAAGGAATATGTGCAGTGGGCATCTGAATTGCAACGCGAGCCAATTGAATTGAAAGACTTGACAATCAGCATTAAATGCGGCGAGTCTGATACGACGACAGGGCTCGGTTCTTGCCCGACTGTTTCTCAAGCAGTTGATCGTTTAGTGAATGCCGGCGCAACCGTCTTTTTCGGCGAAACGTCTGAATTGACAGGCGGTGAACACTTAATTCGCGAGCGAATGGCAACACCGGAGCTGAAAGAAAAATTTATGGCCATCTACAATGACTATGTGGGTGAAATTGAATCGAAGGGTGTTGATCTTTTAGGATCGCAGCCGACGCAAGGAAACATTGCCGGCGGTTTGTCGACCATTGAAGAAAAGGCGCTCGGAAATATTGCGAAAACGGGAACGAAAGAAGTAATTGGGGTGCTTGATCCGGCGGAAAAACCGATGAATGGCAATGGTCTTTACTTCATGGATACATCGTCTGCGGCAGCAGAATGTATCACTTTGATGGCAGCAGGTGGAGCAGTTCTTCACTTATTCCCGACAGGTCAAGGAAACATTATCGGCAATCCGATTGAACCGGTTGTGAAGATTACGGCCAACCCGATTACAGCTGGCACGATGAGCGAGCATATCGATGTGGATGTGCAAGGTTTGCTGTCGCGTCAAATTTCACTGGAAGAAGCAGGTGATAAATTAATGGACATCATTTGCCGCACCGTTAATGGCCGCTTGACGAGCGCTGAAGCGTTAGGGCATCGTGAATTCGTCATGACAAAACTATATCGAAGCGCGTAAAAGAAGTTTGAAAGGAAAGCATCCAGCATGGCGGCGGGTGTTTTCAGCAGGATGACTCAAAAGGTATGTTTAGCATCCTTTTGAGTCATTATTTTTTGGGATTGAAAGATGCACATGCCACGGGGACTAAATAACGAGGGGTGTATGAAAGGATGAATACTTACACGGGAGCGGGTTTGCAGCAGTTTTGTGAAACGGTATTGAAGGAAATTGGAATGAACGCACAAGATTCGGCTATTGTCGCAGATTCACTCGTTAAGGCAAATCTCGAAGGGGTCGACAGTCACGGAATTAGCCGGTTGCCAATTTACGCCAAGCGGTTTATCGATCAGCGCATCAAACTGAATCCTGATATTCAACTGATTGAGAAGAGTTCATCTGTGCTTGTCGCAGATGGAGACAATGGTCTTGGTCACGTTGTCAGCTACAGGTCGATCCAAAAAGGAATTGAGATGGCGAAAGGGAGTGGGGTGGCGGCTATTGCGATAAAAAACAGCAATCATTTTGGGACCGCTTCATATTTCTGCCAGCTCGCCTGTGAACAAAATCTTGCATGTATCGGTTTCACTAATTCGCCTCCAGGCATTGCCCCGTGGGGAGGGAAGCATGCCTTTTTCGGGACAAATCCGATTGCGTTTGGCTTTCCGACAGGAGATGATCAGCCCGTCATTATCGACTTATCAACAAGCATCGTCGCAAGAGGAAAAATCATTCTTGCCGCTACGCAAGGCAATCCTATTCCAGAAGGCTGGGCGATTGATAAAAATGGACAGCCGACGACTGATCCAAAAGCGGCTTTACAAGGCTCTGTGCTGCCGCTTGGCGGAGCGAAAGGATCTGCGCTCGCGCTCGCTGTCGAAGTGCTGACAGGAGTGTTGTCTGGCGCGGCATTCGGTCCTCACGTAAAAAATATTTACGATGACGGGGAAACAGAACCGGCTAATGTCGGTCATTTCTTTATTTTGCTTGATATTGAGAAATTCATGAATATGCACACATTCTTTGAATCTATGAAACATTTACTAGCGGAAATGAAGGACGTTCCGACCACGCCAGGGACGAGCGAAATACGCTATCCAGGGGAAAGAAGGAAGCGCGAGCGGGAAAGCCGTTTGCAGGACGGGGTGCAGCTTTCACCGAGCGTTATCGAAGAATTAGTCGCCGTCGGGAGTGCGTACGGGGTAGAATTTCCAGCTCCACTCTCGATACAAGAAGCCAGCTCTGCGGTGTTACCATAGACATCGTTGAAAAAGAAGGGGGCATGAGTATTTCGCTCATGCCCCCTTTATCCGTGATTATATTGCATTTTCCGTAATGGATTGCTCGACGCTGTCGATATGTTCTTTCATATATTGCTGTGCGAGATGAATGTCTTTTTGTTTAATGGCTTCTAATATTTTCGTATGCTCTTGAACGGATTGTAGGGCCCGCCCTGGAATTTGGATTGATTTTCGTCTGGACTCCGACAGCAAATCAATTAAGTAATTCATGATCCGGATAAGCACAACATTTTTCGAGTTGTTGGCGAGTGTCATATGAAATTTATGGTCCAATTCTGCCAGGTGGTCATAATCGATGTTGCTCGCAATAATATCATTCGCTTCTGTCAAAATTTGCTCTAATTCGTGGAACTGGTCGTCGTTTGAATTTTCAATGGCCCATTTGACAGTCCACTCTTCTAATATTTTACGAACAGAGAAAAAGTCTTTTACTTGATCAGATGATACGAAAAACGCTTCGGTCATTTTTTGGATTTGGTGTTCTGGTGAGGCGACAAACACACCGGTTCCGTGCTTGGCAGTGAGATAACCGTATGCTTCTAAAATTTTATAGGCTTCTCGTACTGTATTTCGGCTGACGGATAGCTCAAGGCTCATCTCACGTTCCCCTAATATTTTTTCGCCGACTTTATATTCGCCCTCTTGAATTTTCTTTTTAATACTGTCGGCTACTTGTTCAGAAATTCCTTTTCGATTTAGTTGCATATGATCGCTCCAATCTCGTCCATTAAAATGGAAGATGTAGTGATGTTATGTTATATGTGTACCATTGACCCAACCTCTTCTTTCATTAAATCATTTCCAAACATTCCTTATCAACAAAATAATTGCAGATGGAGAAAGAGATTGCCTGAAAAGGGGCAAATTTCCCTTTTTCAAACAATCTCAATCCTTTACATTTTCGTAAATAAAAAACCGAGGACAATCAAGGCCACAGAACCGGCTGCACCAGTAAACAACACTTTTCCGCTCAATTTTTTAAATTCGGAGAAATTGACGCTCAATCCAAGTCCCGCCATTGCCATTGACAGCAGGAAAATGCTTAAGGCGATTAGCATTTGAGTCAGTCCTTCGGAAAGCACACCGACCGTGTTGATGAGACACATAACCAAAAAGCCAAAGATGAACCATGGAACAGGCAAGTCTTTCCACTTTCTTTTTCCAGCAGGGGCTTTATTGAAGAGGAGTCCTAAAATGAGGGCAGCTGGAATTAAAAGCACGACACGGCCCAATTTGACGAGAATAGCAGTGTCGCTGCTGACATCGCCTCCAGGTGCAGCGGCTGCGATGACGTGGGCGAGCTCATGAAGGGTGGATCCTGTGAGTACACCGTAATCGTACGGGTCCAACCCGAGAACCGGATACAAAAACGTGTAGAACACTGTAACAATTGTTCCCATGATGGCAATAAAGGCGACGGAAATGGCCGTCGATTCTTTTTTCGCTCCAATGAGAGGGGCGACGGCGACGATGGCCGCTGCTCCGCACACAGCTGTTCCGACTGCGATTAATGCGGACAGGTGACGGTCGATGCCCAATGCTTTTCCCATATACATCATGACAATAAGGGTAAATGCGATGACGATGATATCAATGAAGAGAATGGAGAAACCGGCGGATAAGATTTGCTCGATGTTTAATCGTAACCCCATGAGGATGATGCCCGCTCGAAGAAGGATTTTGCTGCTAAAGGTAATGCCTGCTGCGGCATCTGTCGGAACGTCCATCAGCCCTTTCCAACTCATTCCGAGCAAGATGGATAAAATCATCACGCCCATAATGGAGAAAAAGGGAAGTGTGGCGATTGTTCCGGCAATAAGGGCGAGTACAATGGTTAACACAACGCCTTTAATCCATCCTTTATGCTTCTGTAAAAATTGGGATTTCCGGTGGGCGTGAAGCGGAATGGCATGTTCTTCTTTCACATTAGTTGCTCCTGCATTATTCAAGTTTATACCCCCTCAAAAATAAAAATTGGCTAAGTGACCCAACCACTATACCTTTATTTAAACACTTTTCCATTCATCCATCAACCGTTTTTCTTTTGAAAGTTAAAAATAAAAGGTTGATTTTTTTGAAAATTGAAAATAAAATAAAATTATTGGTTGGGTGACTGAACCAAGATGGTGATGAAGGGGGACAGTAAAAATTAGAAGGGGGATCGTGTAAAAAGAGAAAAAGAAAACGTAGGATAAACAGCGTTAGGAGACAGGAATCGAATCAGTCAGTGCGGAATTACCATAGTGGAGAAAAAGGTTAATAAAGGGAGAGCATTTACCATCTGTCCTTTCTTTTTGGTAAAGAAGATTCCCGTTTTGACGGCAACCAGATCCCGCTGCATGAAACATTATACACAAAAATGTAAGTGCTTACATCTGATTTGGGAGGGTGTTTAATGAAGAGGTACATCTCCATTTTAGCGGTTATGGTGTTATTGTTGGTTGCGGGCTGTTCCAGTGCGGCTACAGAAAGCAAGTCGGATGCGGAGTATGTTTTACGGCTCGGTCATTTGCAGACAGAGACTCATCCATATCAAAAAGGGGCGTTACGATTTAAAGAATTGGTTGAGAAACAGTCTGATGGGCGCATTCAAATTGACATTTTTCCAAGCAGTCAACTTGGGAATGGGCGAGATCAAATTGAAGGGGCACAAATTGGTTCCATCCATTTTCATATCGGTTCTGTTGCCCCCGTCACCAATTTCGCTCCGAAATTTAATCTTTTGAATTTACCGTATTTATTTGAAAGTCGTGAGCATGCCTTTAAAGTATTGGACGGAGACATTGGACAGGAAATTGCTTCCGACTTAGAAAATCGGGGATTAATCAATTTAGGCTATATGGAAAATGGCTGGAGGCATATGACGAACAATAAAAAGCCGATTCAAACGAGCGCAGATGCGGCTGGCTTGAAGTTGCGTGTTCAAGAATCGCCGCCGTATATTTCCTTTGTGAAGGCACTTGGATCGACACCCGTACCAGTACCATTCGGAGAACTTTACACTGCTTTAGAGCAAAAGGTAGTAGATGGTCAAGAAAATCCACTTGCCCAAATTTACTTAAATAAGTTTCAAGAGGTTCAACAGCATCTCACCTTGACTGCTCACAACTACGATGCCGCCGTATTCATTATGAGTAAAACGACGTTTGATACATTGCCAGAAGATTTGCAGAAAGTCATTAAAGGTGCGGCGAAGGAAGCGGTAGATTACGAGAGAAAGGTCGCGCTGAAGGATGAGCAGCTCTTGCTCGAAGAGTTGAGAAAAACAGGCATTCAAATTGAAGAAAACCCAGATATTGAATCGTTCAAAGAAGCAGTGAGCCCCGTCTACGAGGAATTTGAACCATCTCTTGGAAAAGAGCTTCTGGATAAAATTAAAAGTATGAAATAAAGTGTGGAGGTGGCTTTACCATGAGGTTGTTAATTGGGAATTTGAGTGAAAAAGTCGATCGAGCAAGCCGGTTTGTTTTGATTCTATTTTTTGTTATCGCTTTCTTGTCTACCGTTTATCAAGTATTTTCACGCTTCGTTCTCCAAAGTCCCGTTATGAAGCAACTAATACCAATGATTGATTTCTCTGTTTTTAACTTGACGTGGATTGAAGAGCTAATTCGTTATTTATTCGTTTGGATTGTTTTTTTAGGAATCGGGATTGTTTACAAAAGTAAGGGCCACGCCCAAGTAGAAATTCTTCATCACTATCTATCTGAAAACGTAAAAAAGAAACTACTCATATTTATTGAAATTTCTAATTCCGCTCTGTTTCTTTTCTTAATGGTCTATGGCTGGAGGATATTACAGTTTACGAGCCAGCAAATTTCCCCTGCGATGGGACTGAATATGACCCTTATCTATGGGACGGTGCTTATTTCTTCCCTCATTTGTCTTCTTCATGCGACTGTCCATTTGTTTGAACTAACATCCCCACAAGAAAAATCTGTAACAAACGAGATTTTGACAGTTGAGATTCCTAGTGAAAAGACTACGATAGGATAAAAAAGGAGGAAATTGAATGACAGTAGCGGTTGTCGTCTTAATAGTGCTGTTTCTGTTAATGTTGCTTGGTGTTCCGATTGCCATTTCGCTCATTTGGGCATCTGTGGCGGGATTTTTGTCAAGTATTTATTATATTCCGCTGGAAGTCGTGCCCCAAAGGATTCTTACATCTGTCGATTCGTTTCCGCTGTTAGCGATTCCGTTTTTCATGCTGACAGGTGAATTTATGATGTCTGGAAGCATGGGGCGGCGGATTGCTGGTTTTGCCTTTGCGACCGTAGGCTGGATTAGGGCAGGTCTCGCTCAAGTGTCAACGCTCACGAGCATGTTTTTTGCGGGGATTTCCGGTTCCGGAGCTGCTGATACAGCCGCGGTTGGAAAAATGATGATTCCGATGATGGAAGAAAAGGGATATGACAAAGGGTTTGCTGCTGCGACGGTAGCGAGTGCCGGTACCATTGCTGTCGTCATTCCGCCATCTATCCCGATGATTGTGTATGGGGTTACAGCAGGCGTGTCAATCGGTGATTTGTTTACAGCAGGCATTGTCCCAGGCATTTTAATCGGACTGTCTATTATGACGCTCAACTATTGGCTGACGAAAAAGCACAGCTACTCGGAAGAAGTAGGAAAATTTGAGTTTACTTCGTTTAAGCGAACTTTTTTGGAAGGAATTTTGGCGCTCATTTTGCCTTTAATTATCATTATCGGGATTAGAGGAGGCATTTTTACCCCAACAGAAGCAGGGGCGGTAGCTGCTGCCTATGCGTTTATTATTAATAAATTCGTCTACAAAGATATGGAATGGAAAGACATTCCGGCGGCTTTTCTCAATGCCGGCAAAATGACGGCGATGGTCGTGTTCATCATTGCGGCTGCGAACTTGTTCGGCTGGCTTCTTACAGCAGAGCAAATTCCGAAGCAACTTGCTATGCTTGTAACGAGCTTTTCGGATAATAAATATTTAATTTTGCTCATGTTTAACATTGTCTTTTTCATTGCCGGCTGCTTTTTGAACGCTTCTGCGGCAATTACGATTTTAACGCCGCTTTTACTGCCAATTGCAATGGGAGTAGGGATTGACCCAATTTTCTTCGGGGTCGTGATGGTGGTCAATTTATCCATCGGCCTCATTACACCTCCGGTCGGACTGGATTTATTCATCGTCAAAGGGATTGCCGATGTCTCTTACGACAAGCTCGTTCGGGCAGTTGCCCCGTTCATTCTCATCATGGTATGCGACTTGCTTATCATTACGTATTTTCCACCGCTCTCGATGTTTTTGACGAATTTGTAACGAAACCGCCCCTTGATGTACTTATCAAGGGGCGGTTTCGTTTTCCAACAAATTCACTTCTTCCACAACAAATACATAAAATACGGAGCACCAATCCCTGCCACCACGATGCCGGCAGGGATTTCACCGATGTTCCGGCCAATTGTATCGGCAAACAATAGGAGCCAGCCACCGAGTAAAATGGCAATCGGGATGAACAACTGATTTCTCGGTCCGACTAATGCTTTGGCGAGATGTGGGGCCATCAGTCCGATGAAGGTGATGCCTCCGGTTACGGAAACGGCCGAAGCGGCAAGGGCGACGGCTGCTAAGGTGAGCACCGCCCGTTCTTTTTCAAGAGAAACACCAACTCCGATAGCGACAGGTTCGCTCAGTCCAAGCAAATTTAAGCGATTTGCTTTATATAATGTGAATGGAATGAGAAGCACTAACCACGGAATGAGAGCGAGCACAAAAGGCCAGTCAGTGCCCCAAATGTTTCCGGCAAGCCATTTGGCGATGAAGTCCACTTTCTCTCGTTTTGCCCCTGAAATAAGCACCATCATTAACCCAGACAGCGCAATGGAAAAGCCGACGCCTGCTAGGATAAGGCGGACGGGCTGAAGGCCTGCTCGTTTGTTGTATGACACGGTATAAATGAGGCCAGCCGTAATGAGTGCCCCAATAAACCCGATGAGCGGCAACATATAAACGAATGTGCCTGCATCAATCGGAAAAAATAAAAAGAAAACGGCAATAGCGACACCTGCCCCGGAGTTAATCCCAATAATTCCGGGGTCGGCGAGGTCATTTCGGGTGATTCCTTGTAAAATGGCCCCTGATAAAGCAAGAGCCATTCCAGCGAGCAGGGTAATGAAAATACGCGGCAAGCGAATCGAAAATAAAACGAACTCTTCTTTAAACGTTCCTTGACCGAGCAAGGTAGGGATCAGCCTGTCATAAGAGAGGGAGGCATAGCCTAGTCCCATTCCAGTGACAATCGTTAAGACAATCAACAGAAGTAAGGAAATGAATAACATTCGCTGTTTTTTTAGCAAAGCTGGCTCGATCATGAGAATGCTTTCCCTCCTTTACGGACAATGATTAGGAAGAACGGCAAGCCGATGACCGCCGCAATGGCGACAATCGGTGTTTCATATGGTGCATGAATCATGCGTGCGACCGTATCGGCAAACAACATAAAACTTGCCCCGACAATGGCTGACATCGGTAAAATGAAGCGGTAATCTGTCCCGACGATTATTCGAACGATATGCGGAACAAGCAGTCCGACAAAGGCAATATTTCCGACAAGTGCGACAGAAGTTGCTGAGAGCAGAATAATCACTATAAAAAGAATGGTTTTTACGACCATTATTTTTTGACCGAGTCCAACGGCAATTTCTTCACTTAAGCTGAGGATGGTCAGCTGTCTGGAACATAAAAGTGAAATTATAATGCCAGTTAGAACAAATGGAACAAGTACTTGAAGTTGATTCCAATTCGTTCCAATCAATCCACCTGCAGTCCACATAGATACATTTTTTGAAATTTTAAAGTAGAGCCCAACACCATCTGCGATAGCAAATAAGAAAGCAGATACGGCGGCACCCGCTAGGACAATACGAAGAGGTGAAAATCCACCTTTTTTTAATGTACTAATTCCAAAAACTATAATGGCCCCCGTAGCCGCCCCGATAAAGCAAGCAACCATAATGCCGTAATAATTGACAGTAGGAATGAGTGCCAATGTGATAGCTAAAGCAGCATTCGCTCCAGCTGTTAAACCTAGCAAGCCGGGATCAGCAAGGGGATTTCTCGTTAGCCCTTGCATAATCGCACCAGCAACTGAAAGAGCAGCTCCTACTACAACAGCACCTATTTCGCGTGGCAGACGGATTTCGCGAATAATTAAAATTTCATCACTGGAAGTGTTTGAAGTAAGCGCAAGCCATACATCTTTGACCGTCGTGTCAGCGGCTCCAAATACACAGGCGGCAATGAACATACAACTAAATACAAGTAGTCCTCCAAAAAGTTTATAAACAAATGGAAAGGAAGGGTGATTTCGTTTCATCAGCAGTCTCCCATCTTTTTTATTGATGTTAATTAACGTAAAGTGGTCAAAATGGTTAAAGTGGCGGAATGCCATGTGAAAGGCTCCGTCATGAAAATCTACTAAATGTGCAGATTTTCGTAACGGAGCCTTTTTCCTAAGAGGTTAATGAAGGAAACTAGCTAGAGTGAAGCTTTAGCTTTAAAGAATTAGTTTCCAAGAAAATTTTCAACAAAAAAGTCTAGTTGGAAATCTAACGTTAACGGATCGTTATAGAAAAATTCTTTAGCATTAGCCTCAAATACTCGATTGTTTTGGACGGCAGGAATATTTTTATAGGTTTCTGTTTCCTGGAATGAGTTGTCAGTGTCAGAGTCTTTACTAAAAATGATATAGTCTCCTGCAAACTCAGGAAGAGCCTCTACAGACAACGCATAATAGCCGTCTTTTAAAGCTGTTTCTTTCACTTTTTCAGGCATAGCTAATTTCATTTCTTGATATAGAATCTCTGTGCCGCGGCCCCAGTTATCACCGTATACATAAAGCTGCTTATCAAAGTTTTCAATGACTGAAACGGTTGCATCTTCGCCGATTTTTGCTTTAATGTCTTCACCAGCGTTTGCAGCACGTGTTTTGAAGTCATCAATCCACGCTTGCGCTTCTTTCTCTTTATTTAAAAGTTTCCCCATTTCTAAATGCTGTGTTAAATAATCGACTTTTCCGTACGTATACGTGACAGTAGGAGCGATTTCTTTTAGCTTATCAAGGTTTTTGCTATCTGGTGTCGCGATAATTAAATCAGGCTCTAACTCAATGATTTTCTCAAGGCTTTCATCGGATACTTCTACGGCATCTTTAATATATTCCTCATAACGAGGGTTACTTTTAGACCAAGTATCAATTCCAACGATATTAACCCCTAAAGCCATTACACTGCCTGAGTTAAATGAAGAAAGCACAACCACACGCTCAGGATTTGCGGGCACTTCAATCGGTCCGTTTTCTGATTCGTATGTAATGGTTTCAGCTATGTTTTCGGTTGGAGTTGCGTTTTCTTTTTCCGTGTTTCCGCAAGCGCTAATAATGAGCACCAACAGCAGCAGGAATGGAACTAGTAGTTTTTTCATGTTGTTGTTCTCCTTTTAATAAGTTGTAAGTGATGCACATCGGCTTGTTCGTTCTTGGATCACGGCCAATTTCAGCATCAATATGAAACACTTTTTTCAGCACGTCATGGGTCATGACTTCTTCGCAGCTTCCAGCTTTGATAATCTCTCCAGCTTTCATGGCGATCATGTAGTCAGCGAAGCGGGCTGCTTGGTTCAAATCATGAAGCACCATAATAATGGTTCGCTGTTGTTCAACATTCAATTTTTGCAGTAACTCCAGCACTTCCAGCTGATGCGCCATGTCTAAATAGGTCGTCGGTTCGTCAAGGAAAATGATGTCGGTTTCCTGCGCGAGCGCCATCGCAATCCACACACGTTGGCGCTGACCGCCCGATAAGGCATCGACCGTTCGGAATTTAAAGTCCTTCGTTCCGGTCACTTCGAGTGCCCAGTCAATCACTTCATAATCTTTTTTGGTGAGTCGACCGAATCCTTTTTGATAAGGAAAGCGGCCATACGATACGAGCTCGCCAACGGTTAAACCGCTGACTGCTTCCGGTGTTTGCGGTAAAATCGCCATTTTTTTGGCGAGTAATTTCGTGTTTTCCTTGGCGATATTTTCTCCATCTAAAATGACGGTTCCACCTTGGTGGGGGATAAGCCTTGTGATGGCCTTCAGCAACGTTGATTTTCCACATCCATTTGATCCAATAATGGTCGTAATTTTTTTGTCGGGAATTTCTACACTTAAATCTTTCACGATGAGGTGCTCATCATAGCCAATATGTAAGTTTTCCGTGTATAGACGGACCATTTTGCCACCTCCATGTTGGTTGTTTACAAATATATATGATAATGATTATCAGTATCGACTCATTACATACTATAAAGCCCGCTGTTTTCATTGTCAATAGTTCTTTATATTGCCAAAGTGGAAAAGAGAGCGTATAATTTGTTGATAATGAGAATCGTTTTCGTTTGTTTGATAAGGAGTGAACATAGATGAATAAGAAGGAAATATTTGATGTAACTATTATCGGGGGAGGGCCTGCTGGGCTTTATTCTGCTTTTTACAGCGGACTACGGGAAATGAAAACGAAGCTAATTGAATATCAGCCGCAGCTAGGCGGGAAAATTCATGTTTATCCAGAGAAAATGATTTGGGATATTGGCGGTCAGCCTCCTATCCCAGGAGCGATATTAATCCAACAGCTTGTCCAACAAGGGTTGACATTTAACCCGACGGTCGTCTTAAACGAAAAAATCGAGTCCATTGCCCGAGACGAAGAAGGGCTGTTTCAATTAAAGGCGGCTTCTGGTCAAATCCATTTTTCCAAAACGGTCATCGTTGCGGTCGGAAGCGGGATATTGAAGCCGCAAAAGCTTGACATTGAAGGGGCAGAACGCTTTGAAGTGTCAAATTTACATTATACCGTTCAGTCGTTAAAACATTTTAAAGATAAAACGGTCATCATTTCAGGTGGGGGCAACTCAGCGATTGACTGGGCGAATGAATTGGAGCCTGTCGCGAAACGTGTTTATGTAACGCATCGAAAAAGGGCTTTATCAGGACATGAAGCACAAATTACGCAGCTGTTGAACAGCTCGGTCGAGTGTTTGTTTCACACCTCTATTACGAAGCTTGTGGCGAGTGCGGATCATGAAGCGGTTGAGCAAGTCGAGCTGACCAACCATGAAACAGGAGAGGTTTCGTATGTTTCAGTCGATGAAGTCGTCATTAATCATGGATATGAACGCGATGCGGCGTTGTTGGAAAACAGTGAGCTAAATATCGTCGTTGCAGACGCCTATTACATTGCCGGAAATGCGAACAGCGAGTCGTCGGTTGCGGGGCTTTATGCGGCGGGCGATATTTTAAAGCATCACGGAAAGTTAAATTTAATTGCCGGAGCGTTTCAAGATGCGGCTAACGCGGTCAATAAAGCGAAGCAATTTATTGAGCCGGACGCGAGCAAAAGTGCGATGGTGTCTTCTCATAATGCTGTGTTCAAAAAACGAAATAAGGAATTAGTGCGGCAAATGCTTCAATAGGTCGATGTGGAAAAATTGTTTAAATTTGGATAGTTATTAGTTGATATTGAGAATCACTATCATCTATAATGTGTACTATACATCATAGCAATGGAGGAATGGACAATGTTTATTCAAATGAAGACGATTTCTGTCGAAGAAGGATACGCGGATCAAATGGTCGAACGCTTTGCAGGAGAAGGGATTATTGAAGAACAGCCAGGCTTTATCGACTTAAGTGTGATGAAGAAAAAGCAGCGAAAAGGGGAGGAAGAAGTAATCATCATGATTCGCTGGGAATCAGAAGAGGCTTGGAAAGGATGGGAAACGAGTGAAGTACACTTAGCTGGTCACCGCGCTAAGAGAGGAAAACCAGGTCCTTCTTTCATTTTGAGCAGCCGCCAAGACGTGTATTACGTTATGGGGCAAAAAAACTTTAGAGAACCTTCTCTTTCTTAAAGAGATGTCCCGCCTGCTGCCTGCTTTCCTCTTGAAATAAGGCATGACAGAATATGGAGGAAGGATTATAATAATGGCAGGAACAGAGAAAAGGTGGGAGAAATGTGCAGCAAGGTGAAAACGGAAAATCAATTGGCTTGCCATTAGTGATCTCGATTATTGCCATCTCGTTTTCGGCTATTTTTGTTAAGTGGTCGGATGCACCGGCATCGATTTTAAGTATGTATCGCTTATGGCTCGCCAGCTTGCTTATGTTGCCGATTGTATGGGCAAAACGGGAGGAATTCCGAAAAATAACGAAAAAAGACGGGCTCTTTTTATTTTGTTCCGGTTTTTTTTTAGCACTTCATTTTTTACTTTGGTTCGGGTCTTTGAAGTTGACAACGGTCGCAAGTTCGACCATCATTCTTGCGCTTCAGCCAATCGTCTCGCTAGCGGGCGGTTTTTTATTGTATAAAGAACGAACCACATTCCCGGCTTTGATGACGATGGGGATTGCCATTGTAGGAGCGGTCATGATCGGCTGGGGAGATTTCGGGTTAAGTCAAGAAGCGATTCTTGGCGATATTCTATCCTTTTTAAGTGTCATCGCAGTTGTCGGCTATTTATTAATCGGGCAAAGTACGGTGAAAAAGGTGTCTCATTGGATTTACAGCTTTTGTGTATTTCTGTCGGCCTCCATTGTGCTGACGCTGTATAATCTCGGCATGGGTGTTGCGCTTGGTGGTTATGAAGCGCGCGAATGGGGCATTTTCTTCTTGTTGGCAACGGTGCCGACGTTATCGCACCTTATCAACAACTGGCTTTTAAATTATGTGAATGCGACGACCATCTCGATGAGTATTTTAGGGGAACCGGTCGGAGCAACAGCTTTAGCGGTCATGCTGCTTGGGGAGCGTCTCGTTGGCTGGCAAATTGTCGGCGGCTTGCTTGTGCTGTTAGGAGTCTTTTTCTTTTTAATGCAGCAACAAAGGAGAATGACTTATAAAAAGACAATTCCCCAACAAGTAGAACCATTATAATAGGAAGAAACACGCTAAAAGTATCGTTTTAGAGAAAAAGTGACGTGCCAGCTCATAGTAGGTTTGGGACGTCTTTTTTTGTTTGTTATGGAGAAAAACAGGCTTAATGTTGAGATGAACACACTTGGCTTGCACAATAAAAAACCCCATTGACAAACCATGAAGGGTATTTTATAATTACATTAAATTAAAGATAATTTTCTTCAAGATAACATAAATAAAAGTAAATAATCAACTAAACAGCTTTTTTTATAAAATTTATCTCGAATTCGAGAGTCATTAAATGAATCAAAATATAGTAGAGCGGACTATTTAAAGGAGTGAATAGAATGATTACGTTATATACTTCACCAAGTTGTACATCATGCCGTAAGGCGAAAGCATGGTTAGAAAAGCACGAACTTGAATATGTGGAGCGAAACATTTTCAAAGACCCATTTACAGTAGACGAAATTAAATCAATCATCCGTTTAACAGAAGAGGGAACAAAAGAAATTATCTCTGAGCGTTCAAAAGTGTTCCAACAATTAAACATCGACTTAGATGATTTAACATTAAGCGAGCTGTACAAACTTATCATCGAGCAACCTGGAATTTTAAAAAGACCGATTATTTTAGACGAAAAACGCGTTCAAATCGGCTTTAACGATGATGAAATCCGCAGCTTCTTACCACGTAAAGTAAGAGAGCTTCAAATCCAAAATATTTTAAAAGCGGTCAACTAATTACCGCTTATGAAAAGGCCAGTCCGTTTAGGATTGGCCTTTTGTTATGTGTTTGGTGAAAAAAATGGTTCATTTTCTATCTTTATTGCTTCCGTAAATACGGCCCCCATTTTGGTATTTCGATTACCTTAACTTTTTTGTTTTTAAGTATATCTACTATATGCATTTAATGCCTCCAAAAGTAAATGAAAATTGTAAATTAAAGACTATATAAAGCGAATCAATTCAAGTGTCGTGAGTAACCATTGTAAATGTTCTTGAATCAAATGAAGATGTGCTGTAAGGTCGTTAAAATGCCTTTTGCATACCGGTCAGCGGTGATGTTTGCATGTTGTGCTTTCGCTTCTTCTGTGGCATTTGCCAGCAAATAACCGAATTTTACGCTCTTTAGCATAGTTAAGTCATTGCCGCTATCTCCAAAAGCTGCGGCCTGCTGTTCGGATAAGTCGTGTTTTTGCAGTATGTAGCGGACAATTTCGCTTTTTCCTGTTCCGAGCGGGATGAAGTCAACATCATATGCGTCTTCAGGGTCTCCTGCTAAAGGATTGCATCGATTGATGTTTATGCCAATCTGATGAGAAGCAGCCGTTTGTCGGATGGTTTCCAATGCTTCTTGATCGTCACCTTTTGAATAATAGTAAAAATTATGCTTATACTTAGAGGCGCCCATTTGTGTTTGCGGTTCCAGTACAATGCCGCTTTGCTGTTCTAAAAGAGAGCGGATAGCATGAATCGTCCTTTCATGAAAGTGTTCACTGTTTATTTGCGACACCCATTCTTCATCGGTATGTACAGTCCCGTCTTCGTGGAAATAGGTGATTTCGGTCCCTAAATCGCTGGCGATGAAATGGGGGAGATAGCGCATACCGGCTTTTTTCATTTTGCTGAAAACAGAATCAAGGCCGCTTCCTGTTACGAAACCTAACCGCAAGCCATGTTCTTCGCTTTGTTTACGAATAAACTCCTCCAGCTGATGGATGTTTTTTGTTAGTTCTTCGTCATAGTGATGAGGAAAATACGTTTCATCGAAGTCGCAAAAGACGATGAAGGCCGTTTTCTCTCGTTTCGGTAGTGGGATAAAAGACATCAAGATAACCTCCTTTAAAGGATGTGAATGTTATTTACGTTATAATAAGTGATGAAATCGATTTCATGTCAAAGGTTTTTGGAGAAGGAGAAGGAATATGCCAACAATAGATGAAATTGCCAAAAAAAGCGGGGTTTCTCGTTCGACCGTTTCGCGTGTGCTAAATCATCATCCGTACGTGTCCGAACCGAAACGTTTGGCCGTCATGCAGGCGATACAAGAACTTAATTACACACCTAACGCGATTGCGAGGCAACTAAGAGCCAAATCGACAAGGGTCATCGCCATTTTAGTGCCAGATGCTCAGCATCCTTTTTTCAGCCAGCTCATTCAAAGCATGTCCCATACTTTAATGGAAAAAGGATATAAACCATCAATCGTTCTAACTTCTTATCGGAAGGATATTGAACTCGAAACGCTGCAACTTTTAAAATACAAAGAAATCGACGGAGTGATTCTCACTTCTTTAGAAAATAAATGGGAAGAGGTAGAACCGTTTTTAAACTGGGGACCGATTATCCTTTGTAACGAGTATGATGAAAATGCGCCAATTCCAATTTTTTGCTATGACGAGTACAGAGTGGCTTATGAAGCGGTGAATCACCTGATTCAGCAACGCCACGAAAAAATCGGTTTTTGTTGCGACGTTCTTCATAGCAAAGCGCAGCAATTACGCCGAAAAGGATACATCGATGCATTAAAGGAAGCCTGCTTGCCAATCCAAACAGAGTGGATGTTTGAAGGGGCAATGAAGATTGAAGATGGCTTTCGAATCTTTGAAGAAATAATAGCGTTAACTGACCGGCCTACTGCCATTTTTACCGGCAATGATCAAGTTGCTGCCGGTATGATTAAAGCGGCATTTAATCATGGCTGGATAATACCAACCGATTTGGCTGTGATCGGTTATGACAATCAAAGCATTTGCCAAGTAACGACTCCGACCATCACGACCATTTCTATTCCAATTATGGAAGTCGGCATGGAGGCAGCTAAAACAATGATAGAATGTCTGAATGGTGATTATGAGATGAAACGTGTCGTCAAAACATTTACAGGTCATCTATACATTAGGGAGTCGTGTTAAGTCGCTCTGTTTCAAAAAGCTTGTATTCTATCCTTTATTTTTGTAGTAGAATGGAAATATAAGGTTTTTATAGGGGTGATTCAATGGTTGAAATATTTATTTTTATTTTACTATTTTTAGGAATTGGAATGGTAGAGAAAAATTTTAAGGCGATCAGAAAGCAAAATGACCGAATTATTGAACTGCTGGAAAAATTAGATAAGTAAAGATATCATTAATAATTTGAAGACAGATTTGGAACTTAAAGAGGCTGTTAAACTAAGCCAATGAGGTGTGATATGAAATTATTTTTTAAATTATTTATAGGAATACTCTTTGCTTTTACACTAACAGGGTGTATTGGCGAAGACTATGATGTGGGAGTTCCAACTGCGCATTTAAATTTCGATAGTTCATCTGTTCAATTAACAGAAGCAAATATTAGTTGAGATACAGCAAGTGAAGATGTACAGAAAAAAATTAAAGACGTCGAAAAATACGCATCATCACTTGATAAAATAAAGGTTTTTTCCGGTCAAAGAGTGTTTTTAGAATTTAAAGAAAACGAAGAAAACGGTGGAGATATTTGGACTGACCCTAAGATAACTGTTATCCTATTAAAAGATGGCAAACGAACCGAACTTGCATTAGATGATTCCAAAGAGTTCAAATTTCCAACATACAAAGGGAATTATATTTTAGAAGTTGAATTTAGTAGTCCAGCAGGTAGTGCTCAATATTTAGGAAATGTTGTTATTGAGTAAGTTGCTTAAATTTAAAATAAGTATTTCAGTTAAATGGAGATAGTCAATTACAAAAACGCTCAGAGTAAATGCTGAGCGTTTTTGTATGCGATTTATATTACGAATTATTTGTTAAATTCAATGCTAATAAGGTAGTTATTTATATTTTTCTTTCCTAAAACGGAACGGGTTAGTCTTGAACCGCCGTTTTTTTAGTGGGTTATTTTTTCTGTTTTTGAAAACTTTCACTAAGAGTGTGTCGTCTAAATAGGTGGAAGGAGGGACGATAGTGAAAGAATGGACAGCGGAAGTGTGGGAGACAGAAGATAAAGACTTTCTCATCGATGAGGTCATGAACCGGTACGGACAGGAAATCCTTCAGCTTGTATACTCTTACGTCAACGACAAACAAACAGCGGAGGACTTAACGCAAGATATTTTTGTAAAATGTTATAAATCACTTCATACATATAACGGAAAATCGAAGCTGAAAACGTGGTTATGGCGAATCGCTATTAATCATTGCAAAGACTTTTTGAAAAGCTGGTACAAAAAGAATGTAGTTATCACAGGAGAAGAATCTGTTGACAGCAGGACGAAAAAAGAAGTTGTGGAAGAAGCAGTTATTCAAAAAGAAGAGGATGACGAACTTATTGCGGCGATTATGACGCTGCCGATTAAATACCGAGAAGTGATTTATCTTTTTTATTATGAAGAGCTGCCGATTAAAGAAATTGCCGTGCTGACGGAAACAGGCAGCAATACGGTTAAAACGAGACTGAGACGCGCAAAAGAATTGCTGAAGGAACGATTGGAGGAATCGTGATGGAAGATCGTTTAAAACGGTTGAAAAAGACGATGGATGAAACGGTATTTAATGAATGGCGTTTTTCAGAGGAGCAGCAGACAGAAATCCGAAAAAAAATAAGTCGGCAAGATGAAAGTGAGGAAGGTGTGTTACTTGCCATCTTGCAGCTGCTTGTTCAGCGAAAAACCGGCTATGAGCTGACACAGCAAATACGGAGTCGAGGTATTCGCAAATTTGAAGACAATGAAGGTTTTTTATATACATTGCTCCACCGTTTGGAACAGACAGGCTATTTGCAATCGAGCTGGGATGAACAAAGCGTGAAATATTATGAATTGGACGATAAAGGACGAAAGGCGTTGAAGAAGGCGGAAAAAAGCTGTTCGAAGAAGTCGTTTCGTTTCAAAGAGCTGCTGGAAGGGTGAAAAACATGCAACATCGCAAAAAATTTTTAAATGAAGTAATCGGTCAAATCGCTTCAAAAGAGGCGAAGCACTATGTATCAAAGGAATTAGATTATCATGTGCGAGAAGCGAAACAGGCGTGGGTGAAGAAGGGGCTTTCAGAAGAAGAAGCAGAAGCAAGAGCAATTGCACAAATGGGCAGCCCTGTTCAGCTTGGACAACAGTTAAACAAAATTCATCGTCCAAAAGTTGATTGGTTGATGGTCATGCTTCTCACAGCGACGTTCTTTCTCGGCTTCTTGCCGCTTTTCGCCTTAGACGGCGTGGATACAGCCCGTAAAGCCGTAATGGTCCTAATTGGTGGAGCGGCGGCATGGGGAATGATGTTGGTGGATTACCGGAAATGGCAAAAACATGGCTTGTTGTTTTATGGAACAGGTGTGTTGCTGTTATTGTTCATTCAGTTTGGTCCCAACAGCTTGATTAATGGAGTGACGATTGTAAAAATCGGGCCGCTCACGATTGAAAGCTTAATGGTTCTCCCATTCTTTTTTCTTGCATGGGCTTCGTTCTTTCATAGCCGTCAGTTCAAAGTTTGGCAATTTCTGTTGCTATTTGCGTTTTCTTGCTTCTTGTTCATGCGCATTCCGAGTGTTTCAACTCTTTATATTTACGGGGTGATGGTAGCGCTCATGCTTTGGTGGAGCAAATGGAGCGCCAAAGTAAAAGCGGCGGTGACAGGAGCGGGAATGGGTCTGATCGCTGTCTATGGGGTGGCTGTTTGGCCATTTCTTCGTCCTTATCAAAAAGAACGAATCATCGGATTTCTGAATCCTGAGAAAGACCCATCAAGTTATACAGTCTTGTATGTAAAGGAACTGATGGCAAGTGCTGGCTGGTTTGGAGGTTCTATTGGTGAAAAAGTCATTCCAGATGCTCACACTAATTTCGTTTTCGTCAGCTTCACTTACCATTACGGGTGGGGGTTGGCGCTGTTTCTCGTGTGCATTCTTGCCTTGCTTGCTGCAAGAATCGTCATCGTTAGTCGAAACATTCGCGATTCGTACGGTCGGCTTCTTCTCGTCGGAGCGGCAGCTATATATACCGTTCAGCTCGTCTCCAACATCGCCATGGCATGTGGCTTCTTTCCCCCGACAGCCATGTCTTTACCATTCATTAGCTACGGGCTCATGCCAGTTTTGCTCAACGCGGTTTTAATGGGAGTCGTCTTAAGTGTGTACCGTCGTAAGGATTTGACGTTAAGAGAAGTCCGTTAATATGAAATGGAAAAACGGGTCTTGAAAGGGACTCGTTTTTTATTATTGATTATAAATGACAAAAGTGGTCTTTAACTTTTATTTTCTTTCTCTTTCAAATAGTGTTCATAAGCCTCTGTTACTTTATCTGCTTTTGGAGCCGCTTGTAACAACCATTTGTGGATGTCATTTAAAAGGTATAAGACTCTAAACAAAGTACCCAAAACGATGCCAAAAGCAAGTAAACCGCCAACTATAGGGCCCATCATAAGTAAGACACAACCTAATATAGCAGATAAAATAATGGATATGATCAAATACAAGGCAAATCCTCCTCTTAATCTATATATCTGTAAATCACCTTTCATTGCCGTATAGTCTATAACATACCTCTATGTATGAATAGTTATCAATAAAGCTGTTTTCTTAAAGATAGTTGTTTTGATGAAACGAAATGTACCTTGTTTGAACATTACGATGAAATCAAGCGTTCAAACAGGAAGTACAAATTCAACCTTAAAATTACAGGAGAATGTGTTAGACTAAATATGTTAGAAGGAGGCCATATGTAATGAAAGCTCGAACGAAAGCGTTTATAGCAATTGGAACTTTATCTCTTCTAATGGTAGTGTTCTTGTATGGAACGCAATTATATTTTCATCATAAAGAAATTAAATTCGCAAGCGAGAGGTGTTACGAAATAGGCGGAGTGCCAATAGTTGAAAAAGACTTCTGGGCTTTAGGGTATTCATTTTCTTGTAATGTGAACGATTAACAACATACCAACTAAAACGATAGCAATCTTGAAATGCCCTTTTAAGCGATTGTGGAAGTTATTAACGTAGTGCAGAATACCCTATTATTTCATGTAGTGAATACCTAAAACCTTTAAAAAGGAAGATTTAGTTGCCACGACACGCCGAAACGGTCATTTACCCATCCGAATTTTTTGCTGAAGCCATAATTGTTTAAAGGCATAAGCTCTTGTCCACCTTCACTCAATTTCCCGTACAGATGATCCAGTTCTTCTTCACTATCACAAGTAACAAAGATGGAGAAAGAAGGTGTAAAAGTGAAGGAGTGTTTGATATAGCTATCGACACACATAAATTCTTGCCCTTTTAAAGTAAAACTAGCTTGCATGACAGTTCCTTCTGGTCCAGCTTCGTTAGCCCCATATTTCACCATGCTTGTAATTTGAGAGTCCTCAATGATCGATGTGTAAAAATTCATCGCTTCTTCTGCATTACCATCTTGAAACATTAAAAAAGTTGCTACTTTATCCATTCTTATCCGCCTCCTACTTGTATGTATGATATCTATTATAGTGGATTTTCTCATTGAATAAAAATGCCTATCGGTTGAAGAGGGAAAATAACCATATGATGTAATAGAAAAAATACCCAATAAAATAATTTTTAGGTATAATGGTATTTGGGTAAAATATACAGTTTTAACTAAGGGGAGAGTACAATGAAACAAAAAATTTTCATGACTACGCTAACAGCATTATTGGCACTTAGTCCAAGTGTTAGTGCACATCCTGGTAACTTAGATAAAAATGGTGGTCATAATTGTTCGGAAACATCTATAGAAAAAGGTTTATGTGATGGATATCATTATCATAAATTTAAAGATGTACCGGAAACTTTTTGGGCTCAAAAAGAAATTGAATACTTAAGTTATACAGGAATTATTAAAGGTTATCCTGATGGAACATTTAAACCTAATAATAACGTTTCCAGAATACAAGCAGCCACTATGATTGTTAGGGCTTTAAAGCTCGATACAACCAATAGACCTGATCCTCAGTTAGCAGATGTGACTAAAGGTCAATATGGTTATGATATCATCGCCACAGTTATAGATGAGGGGATTTTTCCTAAAGAAGTCAACTTTAGACCGAATGAAGGTTTGAAACGCGGGGAAATGGCTTATGTGTTGACTCATTCGCATAATTTAACAACTACATATGATGGGCAGATTACAGATGTTTCAGAACCATTGTTAACAAATGTTAAATCATTGGCAGGAAGCGGAATTACGGCTATTTATCCTGATGGAACATTTAAACCTAATAACATTGTAAATAGAGCACAATTTTCTACTTTCTTAGCGCGGGTTATTGATGAAACGTTCAGAGTGAATAAGTAATAAATAAGCAGACTAAATTATTGGTCAGCTTCTTTGTCTATTGATTTATATATCATAGTTTAGAAAAAATGGATTCTCTTTTTCTGCACGGGTTTCCTTACAGTTTCATATGATAGAATCAACAATAGATGAAAGGAGGATGCATTGAATGACAACTCCAACGTCTGGCTACATTACTGATAACCGAAATTTAACGGGAAAAGGAACGCCAAATCTATTCTATGATATAGAAAATAGTGTGTTGTTTGAGAGAAATCCGGAAAATATCGCTTTTCAATTAACTTCTACTCAAATGCCGGCCATGATTGGCGGTGCGATTGCTGAGTTAAGGCTGTCAAAGGGGTTTATTCGTGAGCCGCATTGGCACCCGAATGCTTGGGAATTGGATTATCTTATATCAGGCTCAGCGACTGTTGGTGTGCTAGATCCCACAACGAACCGTCTTCAAACTTTTAAGCTTAAGAAAAGAGGAGAGACTGTGTTTATTCCGATGGGGTATTGGCATTGGATTGCGGCAGATTCCGATAATACAGAGCTTCTATTGTTTTTCAATAATGATCAATTTCAGTCTCAAGAAGGTTCAACAACATTGACTAGAACGCCGCTTGAAATCTATCAACAAGCATACAATATTGACCCGAAAGCAATGGAAAAGGCTTTGAAACCGATTGAAGGGACGAGCGGTGTCATTATTGGACCGCCGGAACCATCATCCAAAAAATAGCGGTGTATGAAAAGACTTTTTGATGATTCCGATCAAACATTCATAGAGGAAAGGGCAAGGCGGGGCATTCCGCCTTGCTTCAAAAAGAGGAGACTATATGGAGAAAATCGCAAAAAATGCATGGAAGATTTACATTTCAGTTGGTTTGTTTATGCTCATTAAACGTTTTTTGCCACTGGAGGAAATGTTGCAGAATATTTTAAGTGTGCTGTTGTTATTGATTGTTCTTGTGACGGCGGCAATTGAAAGGAAGGACAAAAAGAAATGATACAAGCGTTATATGAATGGTTGAATCAACATTTTAACGGACTGACTTTAAGGCCTCCGCTATTCTATCACTGGAAATACGGCATTCGCTTTGAAATTTCACACCCATGTCTTTCATATGATGATCCTAAAAATGTAAAGCAGACATTTGAGCGGTCCATCGCCTTGTTTCATGAAGTGTTTGAAGAACATGATGACATGTTGGTTGTGACAGATGTGCATACGGTGAAAAGAGACCGTTTTCTTCAGCAACAGCCGTTAAATGTCTATTTAAAGTACATAAAAAATAAACAAACGTTGTATAAGCTGCAACACGAACAAGTACGAAATCTTTTCGAGGAAGAAGAAGATGAGCCGCTTGTCACCCATCGCTTTGTGCTGCCTTGTCGAAAAAGCGAGCTGAAATATGCGCAGCTTTTACAAGCCATCATCTATGAGGATTTTTGTCACCCGTCCACAATCTTAAAGAACAAGCCGCAGCACGGCTATGACATTTACTTTATCAACCGTTCAAAAAACATTATTTACCATCTTTATGACGATCGTGGCTGTGACATGGTGGCAGGAGATAAAGAAGCGCTAAGGTTTCTTTATGAAAACTATAATACTTGGATTTTAGATTATGATCGTAAAGAAATCGATCAGTTGTTTCAATGAACAATCATATCCTAACAAACCAACCACTAAGCGCCTCATAATCAAAAGAAGACCCTCGTTTCAAGAGGGCCTGACTTCTGGTTAAAACGCCAAGGATTCGCCATCGTTTGGTACGAAAATGCGGCTTGTCGCTTCTTTTTCTTCAATAAATTGTTTTAGTTCGTCACGCGTTAATACGCAGTGATTCAATGATTCCATATGGGACACAATGACGGTTGCTTTTGGAGCGGCCATGTACGTTTCGTAAATGTCCTCTTTGGACATGGTAATCGGATCGCCTTGTAAAAATTGGGCAGCGCCTCCGTTCACAATGATTACATCTGGTTCATGTGTTGTAATCGCTTGTTGGACATCGTCACACCATACAGTATCGCCGGCGATGTACAATGTTTTTTCGTCGTGATGCTTGAAAACAACGCCTGATACTGGCCCCATCTGCACGGCAAGTTCGCCTTTTCCGTGTTGGCCGCTCGTTTTCGTTAGACTGACGCTTCCGATGCTAGACACATTCGTTAAGGACTCTACATGTTGGAATCCTTCTTTTTTAATCGTTTCTGCATCTTCCTCTGACTGTGCGAGAATGTGGATGTCTTTTGGCAAGGCAGCCATTGCCGCTGGATCAAAATGATCTGGATGCAGGTGAGTGACGATGACGGCATCTGCTTTAATAATCTCTTCAATAGGAACGTTCAAGTCGACTGTCGGATTGGATTGGTCTTGGTTTGGTGTATTTGGGAATGGAGGATAGGCTCCTTTTTCCGCTAAAAACGGATCAATTAAAAAGGTTTGTCCGCCGTAATGTAACACGATGGTCGCATTACGTATTTGTCTAATGTTCATTTATCGTTTCCTCCTTTAATAAACTTCTCCTATAGTATAAAATTTTCAAGAGGGTACATACATAAAAAAAATCAAGTGTTTTTGATGAAAACTTGATTTGTGAAAGGAGTTACGGTGATGCTGGATCATACAGATAAAAAAATTCTCGAAGAACTTGCAAAAAACGGCCGGATTACGATGAAAGAGTTAGGGGCGAAAGTTCATTTGACCGGTCAGGCAACTTCGGCCAGGGTCATCAAACTGGAGGAAGAAGGGGTCATTGAAGGGTATACCGTTCAGTTGAATCAAGCGAAAGCGGGGTATCCCATCCATGCTTTTATCGATATTTATACGAAAAGCACTCATCATACGCCATTTTTATCCTTTGTTGATAAGCAAAAACAGTATGTGATCCATAACTACAAAGTTAGCGGAGACGCCTGCTATTTGCTTGAATGTCGTTTCCCTTCCAATGCCGAGCTGGACGAGTTTTTGACAAATTTAAGTACTCATGTCAGTTATAAGTTATCATTAGTGATTACGAAAAAGTAAACGAGGGGAATGTAACGCGATCGTGACTGCGCGATGAGAGGTTAAAACTACTGTGATCAGTGAAGCAACAGTATTTTATGAACAATCTTGCATACGAGGCTGGATTAAAAGAGGGAGCTCTTTTAATCCAGCTTTTTTGTTGGGTAACGTGACATCATTGTCGAGTTGATACTCCCTTTAGTATATTTTTTGGTACTATACAACAAAAATGTGCGTACTTTTCAAGAATGTTCTGTCGATGTATGATTTCATTGTAGTTAATGATTACGATTAACGATACATTTTACAGTCGAGAAAGGAACGTTGAAAAATGACAATCACAGCAAACGAAACAAGAAAACAAGAAATTTTAGAGGCGTTTAATTTCAGACATGCTTGTAAAGAATTTGATGCAGATAAAAAAATCTCTGACAGTGATTTTAAATTTATTTTAGAAACAGGTCGCATGTCTCCTTCTTCATTTGGATATGAGCCGTGGAAATTTGTCGTTGTACAAAATAAAGAGTTAAGAGAAAAGTTACTTCCTGTTGCTTGGGGAGCGCAAGGACAATTAAAGACAGCGAGTCACTTTGTACTTGTTCTTTCAAGAAACGTAAAAGATATGCATTATGATGCAGACTATATTAAACATATGATGAATGACATTATGGGAATTCCAAGCGAAGGTCAAAAAATGCGCCATGAATTCTATAAAAAATTCCAAGAAACGGATTTTAAATTGCTAGAGTCTGATCGAGCGGTATTTGATTGGGCATCACGACAGTCTTATATTGCTTTAGGGAATATGATGTCATGTGCAGCTCAAATTGGTATTGATTCTTGCCCAATTGAAGGCTTCGACAAAGAAAAGGTAGAAGCAATCTTGAAAGAAGAAGGCATTGTTAAAGGTGATAACTTAGGATTGTCTGTAATGGTGGCATTCGGATACCGTAAAGGTGCGCCAATGTTTGCTAAAACGAGACAGCCTATGGAAGATATCGTGGAGTGGGTTGAGTAAGCAACGATATACATGTCATTAGAAAAAATGTGAAAAAGCCTCGTCATGTAAATCCAGTAAACGAAGGATTTCGTGACGAGGCTTTTTTCTTAGCATGTTCTTCATTCTTTCATAGAATCGCGATTATTCTTCATATTGTTCGCGATTTGTTAAAACCTTTTCCATATTTTCTGTGCCCCATTCACGCATTAAGCGGATAATCGGAGCTAATGATTGGCCGAAGTCTGTTAAGGAATATTCTACTTTTGGAGGAACAACCGGGTATACTTTGCGATGTACAATTCCATCCGATTCTAATTCTCTTAACTGAAGTGTTAACATTCTTTGCGTAATGCCATTATTCAATTTCTTCAGCTCATTAAACCTTTTTTCGCCATCAAGTAAATGATAGATGATGACGCTCTTCCACTTCCCGCCAATAACATCAACCGTCCCTTCTACTGGACAAGAATAACGATTTAAAAAAGGTTTGGAAGCGACTGCTTGTTCATTGTCTGTCTTCATTTCTGACACTCCTAAGGATATTTTATATACTATGTTACATTATAGGTAGTTATTCTAATTTTAAAACTAATAATACTATACCATAAAATAGGATTCCTTAGAATGCCTGATGTAAAATTAGGCGTTCACTTTCATATTATTTAAATGAAATGCTATTAGAAGAGAGTATAGTGGTTTATAATTCAATTAAAAAGTGAATAACACTATATTAGCAAATTTACCAGAAATTATACATAATCGTTGGAGGAAGCCATGGAGTATGAATTGACTTTACTTGGGGAGAAAATAATAGAGAAAAAGCTTGAGATGGCAAGAAAAGTACACAACATTCGGATGGCTGAAGCGAGTGATGATTTGAAACAGCGCCTTGCTCGAGTAGAAGAAGAACAAATTATCCGTGCAAGAACGCAACTTATTGCTCTTTTCGGAGAAGCACTTAAGAGAGATTCCAACATGGAAAGAGTGCATAAGGATATGGAGAAGTGGGGAAAGACGACAGGAGAGTTCTCTTATAGTTTAGGCATTCCACTGGATGAAGCGATGAAGGATACAAGCTATTATCGAAGACTTTTGAGCGAAGTTATTGAAGAAGAAATGACGATACGGAACATGTCGGTGGCTGAAGTGTTTCAGGTGATGAGAATTATTGATCCTTTACTTGATCATGCTGTTTATTGTTTTAGTTTAACGTATGTGGATATGAATAAAAAGGCACTGGAAGCTGCGAAAACGGCCTTTCTTGAACTATCGGTTCCCGTTGTACCATTATCCGATGCTGTTGCTGTGTTACCGCTTGTAGGAGATATTGATACGGAGCGGGCAAGATTAATTATGCAAGAAACGTTAAAGTCAGCAGTGGAATTAAAGCTTTCTTCTCTTATTTTAGATTTATCGGGTGTGATAGTCGTGGATACGATGGTTGCTGACCAGTTGTTTAAAGTCATTTCTGCGCTTGAACTCATTGGTGTCAGCACGATTTTAACGGGTATTAGACCTGAAATTGCTCAGACGATTGTAAGTTTAGGAATCAATTTCGATAACGTAATGATGAAAGTTAATTTAAAACAAGCGCTCACAGATCTTGTGTTCCAACAGGCGAATTAGTAGTGTGTATAAGTTGAGTTTCAGTTTTTAAGTGATAGTGTATATGCTTTTGGTTTCTTTTTTTAGAAGACCCCATCTTGCAGCCTCCAAGGAAGGAGAGTTGGCGAGACGGGGTCTTTTATATTTTTCACGACTTCATTTCAAAATGGGTGTTAAACCAATAATCGGAGGAAGGGCTCACAACATTTTCGGCGATGATATGCTCTTCTCCTTGTTCATCTGTTGCGAGCCAGTTGTGATGAATGTCTTGATAAGTAGGATAGAGATGTCCTTTTTTAAATAAAATGACAGGAGGATATACTTCAATAAAGTCATGTTTTAGTTTTTTTAATACATTTTGTTTACACTGAACGAGCTCCATAATAAATTCGTCTCCTTCTATAAGATTGATACATTATACCGTGCTGTATTGGCCCCATCAAGAAATACGCTTTATGTTGTTTTTAGAACAAAAAAAGAACCAAAAGCTGTATCGCTTTTGGCTTCACTTATGAAGTGATAAAGTGGTTATTTGTAATTGTTAAGTAAATAGAATATATCACCTTATTAATATTTAAGCAATGAAAATATATGAATCAATCTAGACTACTGGGCATGACGAAAGGACTGTCATCCGCTTAGGTGAACCTTTGAGAGTGCATTCGAGAGGTCTGAAGAAACTGTTATGAGTACCTTTCGATTATAGGAAGCGTTGTCTGTTTATCGAGTGGAGTATTATGATAGAAAGTAAATAAATGGGGTTTGACAATTAAATTTTAAATAGATAATATTTAAATAAGTTAAATACTTTAGTTGAATAGGATGTGTATGATGACAGACCGGGAGAATGAGTTTTTAGATCAGATTCAAATGATTATGGTTTCAATGAAACAAAAGCTGCGTCCCATTATTGAGAAAAATGTGCAGCCATATGGCATTACTCCGCCGCAATTTTATATGTTGATGGCGCTGAAGCAGGAAGGGGCTTCACGTGTCACTCATTTAGCGGATGTGATGAATGTAAAGCCGAGTGCTATTACGGTCATTATGGACCGCCTGATAGAAAGAGACTTAGTAAAACGATCGCATTCTGAAGTTGATCGCCGTGTCGTGATGGTGGAACTCAGTCCCCATGGGCATGAAGAACTGGAAAAAATGATTGATTCCCATCGAAAGATGATGGGGCAATATTTTTCTCATTTCACGGCGGAAGAGCTTTCGACGTTTCTGAAACTTTTTCAGAAGCTTGATCATATTATTGAAACCACGACGATTGATATAGACAATGAGAAGAGTAACGGAAAGTGATGGGCTTACTGAAACCGTCTCATTCATTTAAAGGAGAATGGAACGTGCTACTGACAAACAACGAGGTAAGAGACTGGAAAAGTTTCATGATGGTTTATAAATTTGCATTAGATGAAATGAATACAAAGCTGCGGATTTTAAATGAGGAGTTTCAGCTAATTCATGACCATAATCCGATTGAGCATTTGAAAACACGGATCAAAGAACCGCAAAGTATTATGGAAAAGTTGAAAAGAAAAGGATATGAACCGACCATTGAACATGCAAGGGAACATATTCAAGATATTGCAGGAATACGGGTTACATGCTCATTCGTTTCGGACATTTACGAAATTTATGAGATGATCCGCAAGCAAGATGATATTCACGTTGTGAAGGTAAAGGATTATATTCAAACACCGAAGTCGAACGGCTACCAAAGTTTGCATTTAATTATTGAAATCCCCGTCTTTCTTACAGACCGAACGGAACGAGTTGTAGTAGAAGTACAAATTCGAACAATTGCAATGGACTTTTGGGCAAGCCTGGAACATAAAATTTACTATAAATTTCAAAAGGATGTGCCAGAGCACTTACTAGCTGAGTTAAAGATGGCTGCAGACATGGTACATTATTTAGATCATAAGATGAAAGCCATTAAAGAAGAGATGGAAATGTATAAGGTGTGAGGGACTTGCAGTGCTTTACGCCTTGTTTACGAACATTTGCCAAAATAAATACTAAAAAGCATACAATGAAAAAAGCGGATTGAACCATCGTTTAAAAACGGGGAGGAACATCTGCTTTTTATTTTTTTGGTGTTGTTGCTTTACAAGTGAAAAATGATATGGTAAGATGCGATTCATAAAAAGTAATGATTACGATTAATGGTTTATTTTATCATAAAGATGGGTATTCAATGAACGGGAGGAGGGGATAGCATGTCAACACATCTCCGGGAAATGGTCGAGAAGCGAAGGGAGTTGCTTATCAATAAATTGCTTAAACACGGGATATATAAATTATTCAACCAACAATTGTATGAACTTCCGTTAAGTGAGCTTGAAAGGGAATATAAAAAGATACATTCTGTATTTAATACAGTTATTAAATCGTAATGATTACTATTATCATAAAAACGGCAGGATGAATGCGCAATTAAAAAAGCAAACAAATTCAAGACATTACTTGAGAATGGGTGATTATAGATGAAAAAGCTGGAGATTTATATATTAAGTGGTTTTCTCGGAAGCGGGAAAACTACTTTGTTACAAAACTTTTTGCAAGCAGAGAAGAAAAAAACGAGGAAAGTAGCCGTCTTGTTGAATGAACTCGGTCAGCATTCTGTCGATACAGACATTATTGGGAGGGAAACGCCGTTAAAAGAGCTTTTAAATGGGTGTATTTGCTGTACGATGAAAGATGAGCTTGAAATTGAGCTATTATCCCTTTACCAGCAGCATCAACCTGATGTTATCTACATTGAAACGACTGGAGTCGCTCATCCTATTGAGGTGCTCGATGCTTGTTTATCCCCAGTTTTGGCGCGGAATACAGACATTAAAGGAATCGTGACCGTTGTAGATTCGAAACGATGGTTAAACAGAAGTAACCTTAGTTTACAGGTGAGAAACTTGCTGGAAGAGCAAGTGAAATATGCCAATCATGTATTAATGAATAAAGTAGACTCCGTTTCAGAAGAAGCACTAGAGCATATTGAAGCGGAGATTACCGCCATCAACCCAGCAGCGAAGGTAAAGCGGACGAACTATTCCCATTTTTCAATTGAGGAAATGGACAGCGTCTCTTCATTATCGGCTGATGACCGTAAAGAGTTGCACGTACATCATCACTTGCATATCCAAACAACGACGTATCAATTTCAGGTTCCTGTGATTAAAGAAGAATTTAATGAGTGGTTACAAGAGATGCCAGATTCGATTTACCGAATAAAAGGCTTTGTTCAATTTCAAGGAGAGGAAGAGCACACGTATTTATTCCAATATTCTTATGGGGTTCCATTTTTGCTTCCTCAACCTATGAAATTTCCTAAAAACTTAGTGTTCATTGGTGAAAATCTGCAGAAAACCGTTATTAAAGAGGAATTAATGCAATTGGAGTACAATGCCAGCAGACAGCTTGTGAGAAAGAAAACCGCGAATTGAAACTAGCCGCACAGACCATTTTTGTCGTCTGTGCGGCTGGTTCAGTAGAAATGAAGAAAAAGTGAATCGGACTCCATTTTTAATCCTGTAACTTTTTATCATAGGAAAGCGACGCAAAGGCATCGTGAAGATGAATCGATTCTTCATTTCGGCATTCCACTGTAAATGCTTGTACAAACGGATGTTCATATAAATCGGCTGCGACAAGACGAACCATATCTTCGACGAAACGCGGGTTTTCGTAAGCTTGTTCTGTTACCATTTTTTCGTCAGGGCGCTTTAAAATGGGATGAATAGCGGCACTTGCATTCGATTGAGCAGCGTCTAATAGAATGGCTTTCCAATCCATTTCTTCATTATAATCATCTGTTAGTGTTATATTCATTGTAATGTAACCGCGCTGATTATGGGCGCTGTATTCGCTAATTTCTTTTGAACAAGGACAAAGGGTTGTAACGGCACATGTTAGTTGCACAACTGGTGCGGACACACGACCGTGTTGGTAGACCATTTTTATTTTTGCTTCGGCATGATTTAATCCTGTTAAAGAAGAAGCAGGCGCTTGTTGTTCATAAAACCATGGGAAATCGACCTCGACCGTAGCATCTTGCTGATTTAGCCGTTCTGCTAGTTCTTTAGTAAAATCCCGCAAGGTAGAAAACGTTAATGAAAAACCTTGTTTACGGTATAACTCCAGCTGCTCTGTGAAACGACTCATATTTGTTCCTTTTGCATCGTGTGGAATGGAAGAAGTGAGCGTAAAGGATCCAATGGTTGTTTGGACGTTTGGGCTTAGTGTGGATGTCACTGTTACAGGACTTTTCACATTTGTAATGCCAACTGCATGAATTGAAAATAAAAAGTCTTTTTTCATATTTTGCAAATCGGGCATGTTTTCTTTTTCTGTCGGTTTTGTTTTCATGCCAGGTTTGACGGAGCCAAACAATTGTAATCTTTCAGCTTTAGACGGTAAATGTTTCATCATATATTCTCCTCTCGGCAACAGTACTTAATCCTTATATGTATAATAGTATCGAATACAAAACGTAACAATTACGTTTTGTATTCGATACTATAGCATATGACTGTAAAAAACAAGAGTCTTTTTCGTTTACAACTTTTCTGCAAATGATTGATTTACAAAAAAGAAGATTATTGCTATGATTAAATCGTAACGATTACGATTTAAGGGGTGTAGCTATGAAAAATCAAAAAATTCCTGTTACCGTATTGAGTGGATATTTAGGAGCAGGTAAAACGACGATGCTGAACCATGTGTTGAATAACCGTGATGGATTAAAAGTGGCAGTCATCGTTAATGATATGAGTGAAATAAATATAGACGCTGAATTAGTACAGCAAGGTGGCGGTATATCTAGAACGGATGAAAAATTAGTCGAGATGTCTAATGGCTGTATTTGCTGTACATTGCGGGAGGATTTGCTTGTAGAAGTGGAGAAACTCGCTTTAAAAGGAGATATTGATTATATTTTAATTGAATCTACTGGCATTAGTGAACCGGTTCCGGTCGCACAAACTTTTTCATACATAGACGAAGAATTGGGAATTGATTTAACGAAATACTGTCGCTTGGATACAATGGTCACAGTTGTAGATGCTAATCGATTCTGGCACGATTTTTCATCAGGAGAAAGCTTGCTTGATCGTGCACAGGCATTAGGGGAAGAAGATGTGAGAGAGGTAGCCGATTTATTAATTGACCAAATTGAGTTTTGTGATGTGCTTGTACTCAATAAGTGCGATATGCTTGAACCGGAAAAACTTGATCAACTTGAAAATGTATTACGTAAACTTCAACCAGAAGCTCGTTTCATTCGTACTGTAAACGGAAAGGTGAATCCATCTGATATTTTGGATACTGGATTATTTGATTTTGATAAGGCAAGCATGGCAGCAGGGTGGCTGCGCGAGTTGGAAGCAGAAGGGGAGCATACGCCTGAAACAGAAGAATACGGGATTGGCTCATTTGTTTATCGAAGTCGCATACCATTCCATTCAGAACGCTTTCATCAGTGGCTTGATGATTTTCCAGAAGAAGTTGTGCGTGCAAAGGGGATTGCGTGGTGTGCGACAAGAAACGATGTATCTCTTCTTTTATCGCAAGCAGGTCCATCCATTTCTTTTGAACCGGTTTCTTACTGGGTTGCCTCTCTTCCAGAAGCGGAAAAGCAGCAGATTTTGCGAGCCAATCCTCATTTACTTGATGAGTGGGACCCGGTATACGGTGATCGCAAAACAGAGCTTGTATTAATTGGGATCGATTTGGATAAAGAGTCGATCATCGACTCCCTTGATGCGTGCTTAATGACCGAAGACGAATTACAGAAAAATTGGGAAACATTTGCCGATCCGTTTGGATGGGTCATTAATCGTCAACCTGTGTAATAAATACGGAGTTATCCAATAACTTAGAAAGATAGTTAACTTTCTGTTTTGTGCAAAATCGACCGTTTATCAAAGCTCTTAATATTTCTCGGTTTTTGTGACGGCCCATTTTTGAGGGTATCTGAAAAGAGAGGATTTTTTTCTTTTCAGATACCCTTTATTTATTATCGAACGATTAGCGCTGCTTCCATTTTTTATAAGCCAATGGGGTCATGTTCATGGATTTTCGAAATTGGCTGATGAAGTAGCTCGTACTGTTGAACCCTACTTGATAGGCAACGTCGGTGACGGTGGAGTCCGCTTCCTGCAAGAGAGATAGACTTTTTTGAATGCGATAGTCGGTGACGTAGTGGAGCGGTGTCTGCTTTAACACGCGCTTAAAATAGCGACAGCATTCAGAGCGGCTCAATTGCCCGGCTTTGGCGATGTCTTCTAACGTAATCTTTTCTGCATAATGAACATGAATCCAGTGTAGCATCTGTTTTATTCGTTCATTTTTCACCATTTCTGTTTGATCGTATTCTAACGGAAAGCCATTCATAATTAAGTTTTGCCACATTAATGTTAGCTTTACAGAAATGTCAATTTCATAGTACGGTGTCTTTTTTTTAAGCCGCTCATGTACATGTTGGATGGCTTCCAATATGTTGTGAGCCCAATGTTCACGTGCATCTAAGTAGACGTACGGTAAATTTGTGGCTTGAATGTAAGGCGAGACATACGTTGGATACAGTTCGTGCGATAAAACGAAATGGGGGGATACATTTAAACAAACATATACACAGTTCGACTGGTTTTTGTCCTCCGCCATATGCAGGCAGCCGCTGTTAATAAACAGTCCGTTTCCTTCTCCTACGACCAACTTTTCTCCATTCAGTTGAAAGAGAGCTTCTCCTTTTAGAATGAACATAAATTGAAGTTCTTCATGCCAATGAAGCGGGATATAGCCATTTATATTTTGGTGAATCGTCGTTTCATAGCAGGCAATTGGCAGCACGACCGTGCGATGTTCAGTCAGCTCTTTTAAATGTTGATCGATGATGAAATTTTTCAGTTGCATCACATCACCTCAATATTGTGATATTTTTTCATAACATTTAAGTATTTTTTTCGCAAATTCTCACTTATTATAGCACTATTATGATAGTTGAGGTGGAGAGTGGCTTATGAATAAACATACGAGAAAAATAGGGCTGATGCTCGTAATGACGGGCGCGATATTTTGGGGTGTTGGCGGTACGGTTGCCCAAAAACTTTTTCAGCAATCTGGCATCGACGTGAATTGGCTTGTGACAACACGGTTGCTTGTGGCTGGTTTTTTACTATTAGCGGTTCAATTTTTTAGAAAAGACTGCTCGCAAATAGTGGGGGTTTGGAAAAATAGACAAACGGCTTGGCCGTTAATTATTTTCGGATTGGCGGGCATGCTTGCCGTTCAGTACACGTATATGGCCTCCATTAAGCATGGAAATGCCGCAGTCGCCACGCTGTTACAATATTTAGCGCCGGTGATGATTATTATGTATACTTTCCTGCGGAAACAGTCTGTTTTCACACGGCAAGATGTCGTGACAGTATCTCTTGCTTTAGTTGGCTGCTTTTTCTTGCTGACGAACGGTTCGGTTTCAGAGCTGTCTGTTCCTGCCCTTGCCGTTATTTGGGGTGTTTTATCAGGAGTGGCGCTAGCCTTTTATACGCTGTATGCTGTTCCTTTATTGAAGCAATATGACTCGCTAGTGATTGTCGGCTGGGCGATGGTCATTGGAGGCTTTGCTTTAAGTTTCATCCATCCTCCATGGCGAATCGACATTATGGGCTTAACAGTAGAAACATATATGTACTTATTATTTGTTATCATTTTTGGCACGATGCTAGCTTTTTGGTTTTATATTGAAAGCTTGCAAAGTCTTACGCCGAAAGAATCGAGCCTTCTTGGCAGTGTGGAACCTCTTGCGGCGGTGTTAACGACCGTTTTTTGGCTGAAAGAACCGTTCGGCTTGTTTCAATGGATAGGGACAGCTTGCATCATTGGAATGATTTTATTGCTTGCATTGGCAAAACCATCTTCTTCACATAGCGGAAGACCTTTAAAAAAGGAAAAGCCGCTTAAAGTAAGCTAAGTGTTCTTTCAGGAAGCATGACTAGCTAGTGGTGATGCTTCCTGAAAGAAAGAGTCATGTTCAGCTCATTTATTTTTTTAAAAGCGTAAAATAATGATTGACGCTGATAGGATAAGGTGGTATTCTACATTTTGTTAATCGTAATTGTTACGATTTTTTAGTAGATAGAAAAAGTTTCAGTAAGAATCATAACGATTTCTTTTCTGTTTTGCCAAAGCCATTTCTTTATCACTTTTTGTGATAAAGAGTATTTTTTTAATGCATTAATCGGAAACATTCTGATTTAACAAAAACTGTTGCTTTATGATACATACGCAAGGGAGAAGTAATTTTTACACATTATAAATCGTAATCATTTCAAATTAGGAGGAACAAAGATGTTAGGGAGTAAATTAAAAATGGGCGTCATGGCAAGTTCGATGGCATTGCTTCTCGCTGCATGCACGTCTTCACAAGATTCAACGTCAACGGATCAACAAGAAAAAAAGGAAGTAACGTTTCTCTCCAATTTTCCGAGTGAAACATTGGATCCGCATTTAAACTGGACGCCGGTACGAGCGGGTGTGGCGGAAACGTTAATTAAAATTAATGAAGAACTGAAGCTTGAACCGTGGCTTGCGAAAGAGTGGAGCAGTGATGAGAGCGGGCAAGTATGGACGTTCACGATTCAAGATGACGTGACATTCCAAAACGGAAAGAAAGTAGATGGAGAAGCGGTAAAAGTATCGCTTGAACGAAACATCGATGTGAGTGAATCGATGAAAAGCGCATTGAAAATTCAAGCGGTAGAAGCAAACGGACAAACGGTGACGATTACGTTAGAAGAGCCAATGCCACACTTCCCATCGGAGCTTGTTCATCCGAATACAGCCATTATTGATGTAACGGAAGAAAATGTGGAAGAAAAGCCCGTTGGAACAGAACCATTTACAGCTGTTTCATTTGAAGCGAACAGTCAGCTTGAATTAGAACGCTATGAAGACTATTGGGATGGAAAAGCGAATCTTGACGGTGCGACGTTTACGTTTAACGAGGATGCTAATGCACGAACGTTAGCGTTGCAATCAGGGGACGCGGATATTGTTTATCGCCCAGCTGTTGAAAGTCTTGAAAGCTTACAAGCAGACTCATCATTGAAAACGGATGTTGTTTCAAGCTTGCGGACACATTTCATTATGTATAATACGAAAACAGAGGCATTAAGCGACCCAAATGTAAGAAAAGTATTTGATGTCCTAATGGACCGCCAAGAAGTGGCAGACAGCATCATGGCTGGGCAAGCCGCTCCAGCCGCTGGCCCATTTTTACCAGACTTTTCATTTTCTCCTTCTTATGAAGAAAAAGCATATGGCATTGATGTGGCTAAAAAATATTTAGCGGAAGCTGGATATGAAATGAAAGACGGTCAAGCCGTGAAAGATGGAAAAGCTCTTTCTCTTACCATTTTGACTTACGCTCATCGTCCAGAACTGCCGTTAATGGCGCAACTTTTACAATCGAAGGCGAAAGAACTTGGCATTACGATTGACATTCAGCAAGTAGAGAACATCGATGAATATTTAGTGGGCGATCAACAGTGGGATTTAGCAACATACAGCTTACTAACGGCACCTCGAGGAGATGCTAGCTATTTCTTAAACGCCGTGTATATGCCAGATGGGGCTATGAACTATGGCCATATTAACAATGAGCCGATGAATACCATGGTGGAGGAATTAAACCGCACCATCGATGAAGAAAAACGTACAGAATTAGCGAAAAGCGCAACAAGCATCATTGAAGATGAAATTCTTCATTCGTTCATTGTCCACCCGAACAATTTCGTTGCCTATAAAGCAGATGTACAAGGGTGGGTAACAAGTAAAAGTGAGTTTTATATGCTGACGAAAGACCTTGATGTGAAGACAAAATGAAGCAATTAGGTAAAAGATTTATTGAACTTGCTCTGTTTTTGCTGCTGCTTTCATTTATTAGTTTCGTGTTTATGAAGGCAGCGCCGGGTGACCCGGTTCGCTATATTTTAAAAATCGATGACGTAGCGATTTCACAGGAGCAAATCGACGAATTGAGACAAGAGCTTGGATTTGACCAGCCAGTTTATGTTCAATATTGGAACTGGCTTCAGCGCTTCTTTCAGTTTGACCTAGGCAATTCCTATATGACCAATCAACCCGTGCTTGAAGAGTTGATGGAGAGGGTGCCGGCGACGCTTGCGTTGACGGCGGCATCCCTTTTTATTATGACAATCATTGCTGTTCCACTTGGAACACTCTCTGCTTTATATAAAGGTCGATGGGTGGACCGGCTAAGCCGGCTCTTTTCCGTAGCCGGCGCTGCCATTCCAAGCTTTTGGCTTGGGCTACTTTTCATCCAGTTATTTTCGGTGAAGCTTGGCTTATTGCCGTCAATGGGAAAGGGAACCATTTTGCATTTAATTCTTCCATCTTTAACATTGGGGCTGGCGATGTCAGCGTTATATATTAGACTGTTGCGCTCGAGCTTGCTAGAAAGCTTAGGGCAGGATTTTATCCGTTCAGCGAAAGCAAGGGGACTGAGCACGAAAAGAATTTTTTTCTTACATGCCTTTCGTCACGCCCTTAGTCCTGTTATTACCATTTTAGGTGTCAGTCTAGGGTCCTTGCTTGGTGGAACGGTCATCATTGAAGTGTTATTCGCCTATCCAGGCGTCGGCAAGCTTGTCGTGGAAGCCATCGTGCGAAGAGATTATCCTATTATACAAGGCTACATTTTACTCATGGGTGTTGCGATGGTTGTCATTAATACAGCGGTCGATGTTTCGTACCGCTATTTAAATCCAGAGATTCGGTTGAAGGAGGTAGAGCGCCGATGATGAAAAAATGGGGCTTGAGATTCCGTCCATCCGGCTATCTTATCATCTTAATGACTCTCGTCGTAATGATAATGTTGTTTGCGCAGTTCATCGTACCGTTTGATCATGAACATGTGAACATGAGTGAACGGCTCGAACCAGCAAGCTTTCATCACTTATTAGGAACGGATCATTTAGGAAGAGACATGTTTTCTCGTATTTTAATGGGGGCACAAACAACGGTCGGCACAAGCTTGCTTGTGCTGGCCGTCTCATTATGCATCGGTGTACCCGTCGGTCTTTTGTCCGGTTATATTGGGGGCAGAGTAGACCGGTTATTCATGAGGATAGCGGATGCGTTTTTAACGTTTCCTGACTATATTGCGGCTATTATTTTGAGCGGCTTACTCGGACCTGGCATCGTAAACCTCGTGTTTGCGATTGTTGTTGTGAAATGGGTTGGGTACGCGCGACTAGCTCGAAGTACTGTTTTAGCGGAAAAACAAAAAGAGTATATCATTTTAGCTAAATTAAACGGTCTTAGTTCGTTTGCCATTTTGCGCAAACATATGCTTCCACACGTAGCGGGAAATGTGATGGTGCTGGCGGCAATGGATATTGGAAAGGTTATTATAATGATTGCATCCCTTTCTTACATAGGACTGGGCGCCCAGCCGCCGACTCCAGAATGGGGAGCAATGCTGAACGAAGGAAGAGCTTACTTCTATCATGCGCCGCATTTAATGATTATACCGGGACTGGCGATTATGTTTGTCGTGCTTTTATCTAATTTATTAGGTGATTTTTTACGCGACCGTTTTGATGTGAAACAGGAGAAGGAGGACGCAGCATGACCATTTTAAATGTTTCCGGCTTGACGGTTCAGCATAGAGGCGGGACGATTGTCGATAATATTAGTTTTACGATTGGCAAAGGCGAATGGCTTGCATTGGTCGGCGAAAGCGGGAGCGGTAAAAGCGTGACTGCTTCGGCTATCGGTGGATTGCTGCAAACAGGCTTATCTGTTTCAGCGGGTGAGATATTATTAGATGGAATCAATGTGCGCACATTGAAAGAAAAAGAACTTCAACCACTTCGCGGAAAAGACATTGCTTATGTGTTTCAAGATTATCAAGGGGCGTTTACCCCGTTTATCCGAGTTGGCAAGCAGTTTGATGAAATGCTTCGCACACATACGGATATGTCTAAAAGCGAGCGGAAAGAATGTGCACTTCACGCTTTAAAAAATGTACGCCTTCCTGAAGAACGGGTGTACGCGAGCTATCCGTTTCAGTTGAGCGGAGGACAGCTGCAACGCGCAGCCATTGCGATGGCGATGATGCTGAAACCAAAATTGCTCATTGCCGATGAGCCAACGACCGCTCTTGACAGCATGACGGCTGCCAGTGTGCTAAAGCTCATTCACAATGTGAAAGAAGAAACAGATTGTGCAGTTTTATTCATTACTCACGATTTGCGGCATGTTCGGAAATATGCAAATAAGCTTGCGGTGATGAGGAAAGGTGAAATTGTAGAAGCGGGTGAAAAGGATGCGGTTTTTGCACACCCGAATCATTCGTATACAAAGCAGTTATTTGCCGCCGTTCCTCCTTTAAGAGAAACACCGTCACGGTTGCTGTCGGTCTACGAATGAGAAGCCACACTTGAGTAAGAAAGGAGAAAGCGTCTATGTTGAAGCAACCGATTTTACAAGCTGTTAATGTAACAAAACAATATTCATGCGGCCATAAAGCGGTGGATGAAGTATCACTTTCCATTCAACAAGGAGAGTGTGTAGGGTTGGTCGGAGAGAGCGGCAGCGGCAAAAGTACGTTAGCGAGATGTTTGCTTATGCTGGAAACGATTGATGAAGGAGAAATTCGCCTGAACGGAAATGTGCTTCAGCAACGCTCGAAAAGCGAGAGAAAGAACATGCAAGTCGTTTTTCAAAATCCAGCCGCTTCCTTAAATCCACGCTTGAAAATGATCGATTCTTTAATGGAGCCGCTCGATGTGCAAAAATCGGCGGTCCCTTCTTTTTTGAAAGAGGTGCGCCATGACCGGCGAAAAGCGGCGGAAAAACTATTGGAGATGGTGGGTCTTGAGCCGCATCTTCTGGAGGTTTATCCACATCATTTAAGCGGCGGACAAAAACAGCGGGTCAGCATTGCCAGAGCGATCAGCACGGAGCCATCTCTTATCATTTTAGATGAGCCGACAGCCAGTCTGGATGTGTCCATTCAGGCGAAAATTTTGAACTTATTAAAAGATTTGCAAGAAGAGCTCGGTCTTTCTTATTTGTTTATTTCGCATGACCTTGCAGCTGTCAACTTTATGAGTGACCGGATTATGGTTATGCAGCAAGGCCGGATGATTGACGAATGTTTGAAGCAAGACTTGTTTTCAGACAATCGCCATCCGTATACGAAAGAATTGATCGAAGTTTTTGAGTCGTAAGGAGGGGAAATGATTGAACCATCGAGCTTATCTTGCTTTAGCCATTCCTCTTATTATTTCGACGATAACGACACCGCTTCTTGGAGCGGTTGATACGGCCGTTGTCGGTCAGCTGCCTGACCCTGCTTACATTGGAGCAGTCGCGGTTGGGACGATGATTTTTAATACGATGTATTGGCTGTTTGGCTTTTTACGTGTCAGCACATCTGGTTTTGCTGCTCAAGCACAAGGAGCGAATGATTCTCGTCAAGGTGTGCTCGTGCTAGCGAGGCCATTTTTTCTGGCGATTGCAGTTGGATTCATGTTTATTCTTCTTCAAGCGCCGATTGAGCATGCTGCGTTAGCTTTAATTAATCCGGCATCGGATGTTCAGGCATTTGTCTCGGATTATTTTGGCATTCGAATATGGGGTGTTCCGTTTACATTGCTGAATTATGTCATTCTCGGCTGGTTAATGGGCATGTCCATGATTAAAATTTCGCTCATGCTGCAAGTGTTCATGAATGTCATGAACATCGTGCTTGATTTGTTGTTTGTTCACGTCTTTTCTATGGCGGTATCTGGAGTAGCAATGGCGACTCTTTTATCAGAAGTAACCGCCTTTGTCATTGGTGTCATTATTATTTGGAAGGCATCGCCTGTCCGGGTGACACTTCCGCCAATGAAAGAAATTTTGGATGTTGCTTCGTTGAAAAAGATGATGAACGTGAACCGTGATTTATTCATCCGCACAGTTTGTTTATTAACCGTGTTCAACTTATTTACGGCAAAAGGGGCTTCCTTTGGGACGGAAATGCTGGCAGCGAATGCGGTGCTTATTCAAATTCATTACATTATGGCGTATTTGTTTGACGGATTTGCCAATGCTACGAGCATTTTAACAGGAAAAGCAATTGGAGCGAAGGATGCGTCCTTATATAAAAAAACACTCAAACTATCATGTCAGTGGGCATTTCTTGGTTCGTTGTTCGTTTCCGGCATGTACTATTTGTTCGGAGAAAAGATGATTAGGTTGTTTACAACGATACCGGCTGTCATCGACTTGGCTCATTCATACGGAACATGGCTCTTGCTGTTTCCGTTTACCGCGAGCTTCGGCCTTATTTTGTACGGGGCATTTACAGGGGCAACAGAAGCTGCACCTGTCCGCAATTCCATGTTATTAGCGTTAATCGCCTATGTCGTGATGCAGTTTACAGTTGTACCACTTTTAGGTAATCACGGTTTATGGCTAGCCTTTATTGTGTTCAGCTTTGGGCGTTCGTTCTTTTTGACGATGTATGTCCCAGCATTAAGTAGAAAACTGTTCCCTTATGGAGAAACGAAAGAGCCGGATGCTAGCATTTCGGCTGGATAATTATCATTATGTTCAACAAGGAGGATGTTACGTATGATGTATGAATGGATTATTGTCGGGGGAGGCATTCAAGGAACGACCATGGCAACATTTTTATTGAAGAAAAAGAAAACGACCATTGAGAAACTGGCCATTATCGACCGGCATACGGAACCGCTCGCAAACTGGAAACGCTGCACAAGCACTATTTCCATGCCTTATTTGCGGTCTCCGTCCGTTCATCATCTTGATGTGGATCCATTTGGCTTGCAAGGGTTTGTAAAGGAGCGTTCATATGATGGAAAAACGGCCTTTTACGGACAGTACAAACGCCCGTCCCTCCAAGCATTCAATGAGCATTGTGACCATATCGCTGCGGATTTATCTTTAAAAAAGGCGTGGATTCAAGGAAGAGTGACCGGTGCGGACCGGATGGAAGAGGGATGGACTGTACAATTGGAAGATGGAAGAGAAGTGATGGGGCAAAACCTAGTATTGGCGATTGGTATCGGAGAGCAGCCGTTTTGGCCGAACTGGGCGCAAGAGCTGAAAGCAGGCGGAGAAGCAGCTGTCTATCATGTGTTTGAGGAAGAGCAGCCTGATTTTCATACGTTGCCTCGTCCTTTGACAATTGTCGGTGGCGGCATTACGTCTATTCATCTCGCCTTAAAACTGAGCACGCTGTTTCCGGGCGAAGTAACATTATTGAAGCGCCATCCGTTTCGTGTTTATGATTTCGACAGTGATCCGGCTTGGCTTGGACCGAAAAATCAAACCACGTTCCGCAAGCTAAAAAGCTATGAAACGCGGCGTGCGCAAATTAAAGAGGCCCGTCATAAAGGTTCCATTCCTCGGGATTTGCATTTGAAAGTGCTTCGTCGTCTTCAGCAAGGAGTATTGCATGTAGAAGATGGATGCATTGAACAGGCGTTGTGCGTAGATGGAACGATTCGATTGTACGATCACCACAATGAGCTGATTCAGGAAACTGGGACGCTTTTATTAGCGACAGGCTTTAAACCGTCACTTCCAGGAGCAGAATGGCTCACGCCGATGATACATAAACATTCGTTGCGTTGTGCTGAATGCGGTTATCCGATTGTGTCAGAATCTTTGCAGTGGGGACCTAATCTCTACACTACAGGTGCATTAGCGGAGCTTGAAGTCGGACCAATCGCCCGTAACATTTCTGGGGCGCGCCAGGCGGCGGAACGCATCGTCAACAGCCTGTAATAAAAAATCGGTACAATAATGAAAAATGGACAAATACCCTGTACTCTCGTCTATTCATTTCCTCTCTATCGGCATAGCATATAGTAAATAGAGGAAAGGGGGGAGAGTACATGTCTGATAGAAGACGTCGTGATAATGATGTGGCAGGTATCAGTGACCGCCGCCGTGACGATCTTGACCGACTTCTTGTTCGTGCTGATGAAGTAATTGTGTTTGAAGAAGATGATAAAAGATGTCACCGCTACTGGGATAATGATGATGTAGCAGGAATTGGTGACAATCACCGGAGAAGACGAGTGCTGGATGTGGATCAAGTCATTATTCGCGCTGATGAAGTGATTATTGTGGATGAGGACGATAGAAAAAAGCACCGTTGTCATCGGAGAGACCGCCGCGGAGGCTTCTCTTGGATCTAATAACCCGCTGATTGTTAGACTGTAGACAAACTTGGCGCCATCGAGTTTATCTACAGTCTTTTCCTTTTGTATGAGAAAAATGGCGAAAGAAACGGAAAAGCGATCGTTGATTTCTCACGTTCAATTTACAGAAAAGACTTTATTTTCATACTAAATCTCAATATAATAAAAACAAAAGTAATCGGTTACCTTAATTCTTTCATGCAAACAACCAATACATGTTGAGAGTAGGTTAAAAAATGAAAATCACCATTTATGACGTCGCGAAAAAGGCTGGTGTTTCAACGGCTACTGTTTCAAAAGTCATTAACAATACAGGCTCAATTAGTGAGAAAACGAAGCGAAAAGTTCAACAAATAATGGATGAATTACACTATCAGCCAAGTATGATTGCTTCGGCATTAAAAAGCAAACATACACATACAATCGGGCTGCTTATTCCGGATTTTGCAAATCCCATTTTTGCCGAGTATGCGAAATACATAGAAGAAAGAGGGCAAGAACTTGGATTTACCGTCATCATGTGTAATACAGACTTCAACCCAGATAAGGAACTGAAATACATTTCGCTTTTAAAACAAAAACAAGTGGATGGAATCATCGTCGCGGCTAGGTTTAAAAATATTAAACTGTTAAAAGGTTTAATTAAAGAGCAGTTTCCGCTCGCCCTCATTGCTCAAGATTTACCTGCAATGCCCATTGATACGGTGACGGTCGATGACTATTTAGGTGGTTATCAAGTGACGGAATATTTGCTTTCACTAGGTCATCGACGCATTGGTGTAATTGCGGAGGGCGATATAAGCAGTCAAGAACGGATTAGAGGGTATAAACAAGCCTTCATCGATGCAGAAGTAGAAGTGGATGAAGCGTTAATCAAAGTATGCAGTGAGTCAACAAGGGCGTGTGCGAGATTACAAGCTGGGGCTTTGCTTGATTTAGAGCGGCGTCCTAGCGCTATTTTTGGCTGTAATGATTTATTAGCGATCGGTGTAATGCAAGCTGCGCGCGACCGAGATTTAACGATTCCAAATGATTTATCGATCGTTGGATTTGATAATACGGAGCTATCTAAAGTAGTCGACCCTTCTTTAACGACCGTACAGCAACCGCTGAAAGATATTGGTCATCACGTTGTGAATCTACTCACCCAAAAGATCGAAGGGAAGAGCAAAACCACACACCGAGTTGTACTGCTGCCAGACCTTGTGATTCGTCAATCGACAATGAGGATAGAAGACGGAAAAAACTAAACAAAAAGAAGATGACTGACCGGGCTTTACGCTTGATAAAAGTCATCTTCTTTTTGTTTGTTGTGGGATGATAGAAGAAATATTCATGCTAATAGATGAAAGTCTTTTAGAAAAAAATGAAGTAAATGTTAGAAATTAAAATATTTTCTGAATTTATTATTGAAAACGCTTTAAAAATAATATACACTCTTTTTAAGAAAGTAACCGGTTTCCTTTTTTCTATCATTCAGATTACATATGTTAGGTGGTGTTTTCATACTATTTAAGGCAATTTTCATGATTTTTAAGCTAACACTTTTAATATTTTCTAGTAAAACTTATAGTCTAACGAAATGAATTAGATTAACCGGTTACCTTATTGCTGAACTATTAAGAATCGTAAATGATATGAGGAAGGGTTTTGAGATGAAAAAAATATGGAGTATTTCGTTCGTTTTACTTCTTAGTTTCATGGCATTAGTTGGATGTGGAAGCACGGAAACCGGTTCGGAAGGCGGCAATGCTAATTCTGATGGCGGAGATCTAGAAGTAGGTGTGATTTTGAAAGCGCTAAACAGTGATTACTGGAAATTTGTCGAAGCGGGTGCGAAAGCGGCTGGGGAAGAATATGGCGTGAAGGTAAATGTTCTTGGGCCACCGGCTGAAACACAGTTTATGGAACAAGTATCGATGATGGAAGACCAATTAACTCAAGGTGTGGATGCGCTTCTTGCTGCTCCGAGTCAGCCTGCTTCTGCACAGCCTGTTTTTGAACAAGCACAAGCTTCTGGCATCCCTGTTTTATTGCTCGATACTGATGCTGACTTTGAAGAAAAGGTGTCATTTATCGGAACGGGTAACTATGAAGCAGGCCGTTTAGGCGGAGAGTTTATCGCAAAGCAAGTGAAAAAGGGTGACACCGTTGCAATTATTCGAGGAGCAAAAGGTGATAACACGCATGATGATCGGACAAAAGGAGCAGAAGAAGTGTTGAAAGAGCAAGGGATTGAAGTAGTGGTTCAGCCTGCTGACTCAGATCGTGCGAAAGCGGCGAATGTCATGGAAAATATTTTGACAGCAAATCCAAATGTGACAGCTGTCTACGCAACGAGTGAAGAGATGGCTCTAGGTGCTTTGCGTACCGTTCAGGATAAAAACAAAGGGATTTTTGTTATCGGTTTTGACGGAACGCCTGAAGGGTTAGAATCGATTAAAAATGATGGTTTAACAGCTACAATTGCCCAAGACCCTTATATGATTGGTTACTTAAGTGTAGAGAGTGCGTATAAGCATGCGAAAGGCGAGGCAGTAGAAAAACGTATTGATTCAGGAGCAGAGGTCATTACAAAAGAAACGGTCGAAGCGAAAATGGCGAAATTAAATGAATATTTAGGTGAAAAATAATAGAGGAGACGAGAGTGTTTAATCAATGGCTATGAATGGCTGCAATCAACGTGAACGCCATCCCCCCTAGGTGAAATTTACGTACTGATGGAAGCAACCTGCATACCGAATGATGAAGCGTCTCTCATATGAAGAAAAGGGCTGTCCAATAAGTCTTAAAATTTTCGAGGAAACGATCGTTTTTCTTTTTATGCAAAATGGACCGTTTATCAAAACCCGTAATACTCCTAGGTTTTTGTAACGGTCCATTTTGCAGGGGGTGTCTGAAAAGAGGTGGGTTGTCTCTTTTTAGACACCTCCTCTTTCGTTATTATGCGTTTAAAAACTTAATGCACACTGGATATGGAACAGTTACATCGGATTGTACAAGAGTTAACGTTCCAGAAGCGGCATCTCGTGAAAATAATACAAGATTATGAGACTCCTGATTGGAAGCAATTAAGAATTTTTCAGTCGGATCAAGCACGAAGTCGCGTGGCCAGTTTCCTTCTGTGGATGTATGCTCAATAAATTCAAGCGTTCCTGTCTGTTCATCGACACGGAATACAGCGATGCTGTCGTGTCCGCGGTTGCCAGCATACACGAAGCGTCCGTCAGACGAGAGGTGGATGGCGCTTCCTTGATTGTTTTCCGTGAAGTCTGCTGGGATTGTTGAAATAGATTGAAGCTCAGTAAAACGCCCATCTTCTGGATGATACGTAAGCGCCACAACTTCTGAGCTGAGCTCTGTCATAATGTAGGCATATTTTCCGTTCGGATGAAAAGCTAAGTGACGCGGACCGCTTCCAGGCTTCATGGATAACGTATGGGCTTTCGTCAGCGTGCCTCCGTCTACTTTGTATGTAATGAGTTCATCTGTCCCTAAATCGACGGCAACTACATATTTTTCATCAGGTGTGAATCCTGCATAATGGGCATGTGGCTTTTCTTGTCGTTCTTCATTTGGGCCAGTGCCTTCGTGCTGCATAATAGAAGAAGCAGGCTGGACGCTGCCGTCTTGTTCGTTGACGACATATGCTTCAATGGTTCCTTTATGGTAGTTCGCGGTCACGACAACGCGGTTTTCGCTATCTACACTCACATGACATGGAGACGCGCCTTCTGACAGCTGTTCATTTAATGCTGTCAGCTCTTTCGTGTCAGGGTGGATAGCATAAGCGGCTACTCCGCCTTTTTCGCCCTTTTTAATGACGGAATAAAGATATTGATTGTCTTGACTAATCGTAACATATGTAGGGTTTTCAAGTTTGGCTGCTTCCTTCACATTTGTAATGCTTCCTTCTTCTGTATGAAGAGTGAAGGTGTAGATGCCTTGGCTATCGCCTTTTGTGTATGTACCGACATAGCCGGTAAACAAAGCGTTGTTGGTCATGTTTATATACTCCTCTCAAATTCAGTTGTCCCGAAACGACGGGCGTAATCTCCGCTATATTATACCATAAGCGCGCTGGAAGGAAACGCAGTTCGAATTTTAGGGCAGGAAATATGTGGGTAATAATATTAAAATTCTAAAAAATAAAATAATTTATTGTGAAAAAAGTTCAATACTGGTAGAATAGAGAAAAATGAAAGGAAAGCGAGGGCTTTTCCTTAATAGGGACAAAATCAGTCCTGTCGGGACGTTTGATGTCCCTTTGATGAATGACGATATCTTCTATCGATTACAATATAGAAGATACGGCTAAAGCATGATATTGAAAGGGCAGGGGAATTTATGACAGTAAAATTATCAGAAAAGCACGAAACATACACGAACCCATTAGCGCAAGATGCCGCATTTCTTGGACAATTACTTGATCAAGTTCTCCTTCATGAAGGTGGAGAAGCATTAATCAACAAAATCGAAAAAATTCGGACGATGACTAAATCATTGCGTGACGAAAAGGATGCGTCCACTTATGAGCAACTAAAAGAAGAGATGAACCAGCTTGAACCGCCGGTAAGGCAACAAGTGATTCGCTTCTTTTCCATTTATCTTCAGCTTGTGAACGTAGCGGAGCAAAATCACCGTATCCGTCGTCGTCGTGAATATCAGTATTTGGAGGAAGAGGCTGTTCAGCCAGGCTCACTTGAAGCAGGGGTTGTTTCGTTAGCGGAAAACAACATTACTCCAGATGTCGTCACAGATGTGCTGGAGAAATTGTCTCTTGAATTAATTATCACAGCGCATCCGACAGAAGCGACAAGAAGAACGGTACTGCAAATCCATCAGCGTATTGCGAGGCTTTTACTTCAGCTTGACCAGCCTTGTTCGAAACGGGAAAAGCAAGCGCTTGAAGAAAGCTTATTCAACGAAATTACCGCTTTATGGCAAACGGATGAACTGCGAGATAAGAAACTGACAGTGATGAATGAAGTAGCCAACGGCTTATACTATTTTGATGAAACGTTATTCGACGTACTTCCGCAAATTCATCAAGACTTAGAGCAGTTGTTGTTTGAACAATACAATGAAAAGTGGCATGTTCCGACGTTTTTACGATTCGGCTCATGGATTGGAGGCGACCGCGACGGCAATCCGAACGTGACGGCTGAAACGACTTGGAAAACATTGCGCAAACATCGTCATTTAGCATTAAGCAAATATAAAGAAGGGCTTCAAGAGCTACAAACACGCTTGAGCCAATCGACATCACGTGTAAAAGTAAGTGATGAATTGCTGGCATCCATCGAGCAAGAAAAAGGACTGCTTGAAGGAAAAGAAAAATGGCGAAACGAAGATGAAGTGTATCGCTGCAAAGTGACGATTATGCTGGAAAAGTTAGAACGTGTTGGCAAAGAGGAAGGTGGCTATCAGTCGGCAGAAGAGCTTCTTGCTGATTTGCACATGATTCGGACGAGCATGGAAACACATCATCCGAACGGATATACGTTAAAGCTTCTGCAAAAAGTCATTCGTCAAGTGGAGCTGTTCGGTTTCCATTTAGCGTCTCTTGATATTCGTAACCATAGCGGGGAGCATGAAGCGGCGATTGCTGAAATTTTCCGCAATGTGAACATTGCGGCTGATTATAAAGCATTGACAGAAGAAGAAAAAGTGGAAGTGCTGACAAAGGTTCTTCAAGATCGCAGACCACTTATCTCGATTTTCGATGTGTTCTCGCCGGAAACACAGGAAATCATTGAAGTATTCCGAATGATTCGACGAGCGCATGCAGAATTTGGCGAGCGCGCTATTGAAGTATATTTAATTAGTATGACACAAGCGGCAAGTGATCTTCTCGAAGTACTCGTATTAGCGAAAGAAGTTGGGCTATATCGAGTATATGAAGACGGAACAGTAACAAGTAAGCTTCATGTGGCGCCGCTTCTTGAAACGATTGACGATTTAACGTTCGGTCCAAAAATGATGGAGCAATTATTCCAAATGGACTTGTACCGCAAACATTTAGCAGTGCGTGGCGATTTGCAGGAAATTATGCTTGGCTATTCCGACAGCAGCAAAGACGGCGGAACGCTCACGGCGAATTGGAAGCTGTATAAAGCTCAGCAGGAAATTCACGATATGGCGAAAACGTATGATGTTCGCTTGAAGTTTTTCCACGGACGAGGTGGGTCGCTCGGACGAGGAGGCGGACCGTTAACGCGAAGCTTATTATCACAGCCATCTGAAACATTAGGGGACGGCGTCAAAATTACGGAGCAAGGGGAAGTGCTTTCGTCCCGTTATTTGCTTCCAGATATCGCATACCGCAGTTTAGAGCAGGCGACATCGACCCTTCTCACGGCGATTGCTCACGTATCAAAGGAAGCGGAGCAAAATGATTCACGTTCTGCAGACTGGGAGCAGGCAATGGATGAGATTTCTGCTGCTGCTCTGCAAAAATACCAGTCGCTCGTGTTTAAAGACCCAGACTTCTTAACGTATTTTAAACAAGCGACACCGCTTTTAGAGCTTGGCGCGCTAAATATCGGTTCAAGACCCATGAGCCGAAAAGGAAGCGGGCGTTTTGAAGATTTACGTGCGATTCCGTGGGTATTTGCTTGGACGCAAAGTCGTCAGCTTCTTCCGGCATGGTTTGCGGCTGGAACTGGTTTGAAGCAAGTTGCGGAGAAAAAAGGCGGCTTGAAGCTGTTGCAACAGATGTACCGTAATTGGCCGTTTTTCCGCTCGACGATTGACAATCTGCAAATGGCTCTTACAAAGGCAGATGTGACAACGGCGAAGGAATATGCGGCGATGGTAGAAGATGATGCAGTTGAAAAACGCATTTTTGACACGATCATGAATGAATACGAACAAACGAAAGAAATGGTATTGAATATTACGGAACAAGCGGATTTACTCGACCATATTCCGAATATTAAAGAGTCGGTTAAACTTCGCAACCCGTATGTGGATCCATTGAACTTCCTTCAAGTTCAGCTGATTTCTGAGCTGCGCGGCAAAGCTGAGCACGATGAAGCAGCCGTCAGCTTATTAAGAGAAGTACTTCTAACGATTAACGGCATTGCGGCAGGGCTTCGCAATACGGGCTGATATAACAAAAAGAGACGGTTTGAACATGGGAATCTTCCTGTTCAAACCGTCTCTTTTTTGGTCGGTCCATAAATAAGCCCTTTTTTAGGTAAGGGTTCTTTTAAGGGAACATGCTTATAGGAAGGTGCATAATGTAGTCTAGAGTTTACTACCCCTTTAAAGGAGAGGAAAGCATGAATAACCCTTATTCATATTATCAAGGTGGACAGCCGCAACACGGAGGGCACGGGCAACAATGGCCATGGCCGCAACACGGAGGACATGGGCAACAATGGCCATGGCCGCAACATGGAGGACATGGGCAACAATGGCCATGGCCACAACATGGAGGACATGGGCAACAATGGCCATGGCCGCAACATGGAGGACATGGGCAACAATGGCCGTGGCCGCAACATGGAGGACACGGACACCATTGGCCGAAGCACGACCAACATTGGCCGAAACATGACCAAGGTCATCACCACGGTCATAGCTACTATTAATTAAAGATGAATGGAATAAGAACAGAAGATGAGAGAAAATAACGAGTGATTGCTGTAGTTGTATGAAGTGAGATGGGGCTGTCCAATAAGTCTTAAAATGTTTAGGGAAATGATCGTTTTTCTGTTTATGCAAAATGGACCGTTTATGAAAACCCGGAATATTCCTAGGCTTTTGTAACGGTCCTCTTTTCGGACCCCCCTTTATTTTTGAAAAATAATCGTTTTCCTATGTTTAAAGAAAAAAAAGACGGGGTATTTCCTCTACAAATACTTACTTTGTATGAACTAAAAGGAGGAACTACGAATGAAATCACTTTTGAACAACAAACTGATGATTGGAACAATGGCTGCTACGTTAACACTTGGAGGATTGGCTGCATGCGGTGATGGAGTGGATCAAGATAACGGCATCAGTGATGGTGAGCAAAAGGACCAACTAGATACTGACAATCCTATGAATGATGAAATGAATGAGATGGAACAAGAAGCAGAACAGCAAATGGAAGAAGCGGAACAAGAAGTAAATGAACTGGAGCAAGAAATGGAAGAGAACGGCATCGGTGATGGTATCGATCAAGATAACGGCATTAGCGATGGCGAGAAAAAGGACGAGCTTGATAACAAAAATCCAGAAACAAATTAATAGATTGATTTAGAAAATGGGGCATGACCAAAAGGCGGTTATGCCCCATTTTCTAGACCTAAGCGGATGATTCAGGAGGTCTAAAGAACCTCTTGTGAACGTTCTTCCGCGAAGTAAAGCAGTGTCGAATGATTAACTGAAGTGTCAATAATAAGATTGAAAATTTTTATTGAGGTTGTCTGAAAAGAGGTGTTTTTTCCCTTTTTAGGCACCCTTTTTGTCTGTTTTGCATAAACTTGTTTCTTTCGTTAAAATAGGTAGGTTAAGAGAATAAAAAGATAGGCTAGGCGAGGAGTTTTATGACGTACGAATCTTTTTTACAGTTAAATACGATTTTTATTAGTTTATTAATTGAATCATTGCCGTTTGTCCTCATCGGTGTCATCGTGTCGGGAATTATTCAAATGTTTGTGACCGAAGAAATGATGGCCAAGGCGATTCCGAAAAATAAAATTTTATCGGTGGTATGGGCGTCTTTTCTCGGGGCCCTTTTTCCGGCATGTGAATGCGGGATTGTACCGATTACGCGCCGATTAATGGCAAAAGGGGTACCGCTTCATGCGGCCATTCCGTTCATGTTGACGGGCCCTGTCATTAACCCGGTTGTGTTGTTTTCTACCTATGTAGCATTCGGCAATGATTGGGGGATGATGTGGAACAGGGGAGGGCTTGCCTTGCTTGTGGCGTTGTTTGTTGGCTTAATTTTAGCGCGACAGTTTAAGGATTCCCAAGTGAAATCGGACACGCATGTCCATCACCATCATCATAGTGGCAATTTAAAAACGAAACTAGTAGGGACGATTAAACATACGATTGATGAATTTTTTTCAGTTGGAAAATTTCTCATTCTCGGGGCATTTGTAGCGGCGTCTATGCAAACGTTTATTAAAACATCAACATTGCTGAATGTGGGGAGCGGAGAATATTCTTCGACGCTTGTCATGATGGGGCTTGCTTACGTGCTGTCATTATGTTCAGAGGCAGATGCCTTTATTGCGTCATCGTTTCGCAGTACGTTTTCGGAAGGTTCCATTACCGCTTTCCTTGTGTTCGGGCCGATGTTTGATATTAAAAATACATTGATGATGCTTGGACACTTCAAAGCGAAATTTGTGTTCTATTTGTTTGTGTATGTCACCGTCTTTGTGTTTATCGGCTCCATCTTGCTCATTTAATAGAAGGGGGGAATAGTCCGTATGTTTCGAGTTATTATTTTACTTGGGTTTACGTTCGTTTTTATGCATTTGCATGCGACAGGTAATATTGCAAAATATGTGAATATGAGATATTCGTGGATTTCTTTTAGTACAATTTTTTTGCTGTTCTTTTTAACGATTGCTTCCTTGTATTTTTATATGAAGGAAGACGATAACCATGACCACAATCATGACTGCGGGTGTGATGGCTGTCATGACCATCAGCCGAAGCGAGCGTGGTTGCGCTTTCTTTCGTATCCGATTTATTTGTTTCCGGTGGTGACGGCTCTTTTCTTTCCGGTAGCCACATTGGATTCCAGCATTGTAGAAGCAAAAGGGTTTCATTTTCCGATGTACGATAATGCGAGTCCCTATGAACAGCATCAATTTTTGCAGCCGGATACGAGCGTCTATTACGGAAAAGAAGGTTACGAGGAGCTTATGAATGAACAGCTTCCAAAATATACAGGGAAAGAAACAGTCACCCTTCATGATGATAACTTTTTGACGGGGATGGAAATTTTGTATAACCATACGAGTCAGTTTATGGATAAAACGATTGAGTTCAAAGGATTTACGTTCCATACAGACGAAATGCAAGATCATCAATATTTCATTTTCCGCTTTGGTGTGATTCACTGTGTGGCTGATTCCGGCGTGTTCGGGATGCTTGTCGAATTTCCAGAAGGGACGAAGTTTGAACAAGATGAATGGGTAAGTGTGCAAGGAACCATTAGCACAATGTATTATCAGCCATTCAAAAAAACCATTCCTATTTTAAAGGTAACAGGCTGGCAAAACATTAGCGAACCGTCCGACCCATATGTTTACCGCAATGAATAATGAACGTAAAAAGTGTTGGCAAAAGAGGCTGGGGAATTCTCCAGCCTCTTTTGCATCATCAATTTGAGCGGAACTGCTTCGCGTTCCGCTCAAATTGGTGATGACTTGCGGCTTGTCTACATATATATGAAAGAAAGGATATGATGATAGAGGAGTTTGACGCATGAACACTTTTTTAAAGGGAACGTTCATTTTAGCCGGAGCCGCTTTTGTGTCAGAGTTGGTGGAGTTTTTAGTGAACATGGTATTGGCCCGGGAACTTGGGAAAGAAGGGATGGGCATTTACATGTCCATTTTGCCGACGATTTTTTTGATTGTGACCATTGCGAATTTGGAGTTACCCGTCTCGGTTTCGAAATTTTTGACAGAGCACGACCGCAAGGAGCACCGGCATATGCTTGGGCATGCGCTTTCGTTCGTGACGATGCTTGCTGCGGTGTTGATGGTGATCGGGTTATTTTTATTTCCCTACATCCCAATCTTTCATGAACATCACCCACTGATTAAATGGGTCGTCATCGGATTTATTCCGATTATTTCATATTCGGCTGTGCTGCGTGGCTACTTTATGGGGGTCCATCATATGTCAGCCATTGCCGTCTCCAACTTCATTCGAAAAGCGATTCAGTTGACCATTTTATTTGTCTTATTTCAAGCCTTTCATTTCGTCACAACGGAAGTGGCCTTGTTTGCGGCGATTTGCACTCTTATTGCGAGCGAAGGAGTCGTTCTTTTATATTTACTTGTCATCTATGTGTTGCAGCTGCATCGCATTCCGAAAACGAATCATCACGAAATGAATGCAAAAGATGTGCGCCGAAAATTATTATCGGTGTCGCTTCCGACCACGGGTCTGCGCATTTTCAATTCCGTCGCCAATGCCATTCAGCCGTTTTTAATTAAAAAGGCACTTGTTTTGTCAGGATTGACGGCAAGTCTTGCCAATCAGCACTTCGGGTTAATGGCAGGAGTGGCGATGTCGATTGGCTTTTTTCCGGCCTTTTTCGCCCATTCACTGCTTGTCGCTCTTATTCCATCCGTTTCAGAAGCGTACGCGAAGCAAGACACGGAAAAATTGCAGCAATTGCTTCAGCAATCGATGCAGCTCACCTTTTTATATGGATTGCCAGCGATTATCATTATGTACGTGTTCGCAGAACCGCTCACGAATTTGTTTTTCCGTTCACCAGAAGCGGTCTTTTACGTCCACGCCTTATGGCCGTACTTTTTGTTTCATTTTTTTGCCGTCCCGCTTCAAGCGTATTTAATTGGGCTAGGTTTAGTGAAAGACGCCTTGTACCATACGGTCTGGTCCCATATTATTTCATTTTCCATGATTTATTATTTTGGCTCTCAAAACGGCTTTGGGATGGTCGGTGTCATTATGGGGATGAACACGGGTATTTTATTGTTAATGTTGCTTCATTATGTAACCATTTGCCAGGCGATTGGTGTGTCTTATTTTTTAATGAGACGAAAAAATCCTCAGTGGAAATGACCTTTCACAAATTTGACAAAGTGAAAGGTTCTTTTTTTGCTTTTCTAGGTAAAAAGAAAGGTCGTCTTATCGATTTCGTACATATAGTAGTAATAATCGAAAATCAAACAACAATTATGGCGACTTGTACAATAGGACGAATGGAGGGGATAAGCATGAAAATGGGTCTTTTTTGCGGAATTTTAATGTCTTTATTTATGATAACGCTTTCACAGTCGGTAGGCGATTATATGTGGCTCGTTCTTGTCAGCGGAGGGGGCGGAGCTGGGGCTCTCGGGCTTTCAGCGATGCTTGCGGCATGGCAAAAACAAGAGGAGAAAAATGAACGTGCAGTGTGGATGTCCAATCTTTTTTTCTTTTCACTTCCGAATTTGGCGGAGCTTGTACGGGATGGTTTTTCCTTTAAGAAAGACACTAAATGAACAGGCCGGGGATGCTTTTACGAGCAAGCATTCTCGGTATTCTTTCTTTTTTGTAAGATACGTTACATATATTTTTTTAAGCACACGATAATATAAAAGTGTTTCATCATTACATATACAAGGAGGAAAAAAGCATGGCTAATTTTAAACTAGGCGACAACATTCCAACTTTTACGTTACCATCTGTGTCTGGTGAGCAATTTTCATTAGAGGCACATCAAAGTGAGCATCAAAAATGGCATCTCATTATCTTTTTTAGAGGATCATGGTGCCCGGTTTGTGTTCAGGACTTGAAGGAACTAGAAGAGAGCAAGAGCTTCTTTGAAGGGAAAAATGTGCATATCATTACCATTTCAACAGACAAGCTCGATAGCTTAAAAGAAATGGCGCAAGAGCATCAGCTTTCTTTCCCAGTATTGGCGGATGAAGAATTGACGGCGTTAAAAGCTTTCGATGTGTTTTATCACGGAGAAGATGCGCCTTATGAAGACCATGGTGCGCACGGGGAACCAGCTTATTTCCTTGTCGATGAAAAAGGTCGTTTGCTTTACCAGCAAAAGCAGACAAGCCCGTTCGGACGTCCGAGTGCGACGGAGCTGCGAAAAGTTGTTCAATACATTGGGAAAAATTTAAAATCAAATTAATATCTTTGCGGTGTTACGGCAATGAACAAGGAGATGGGCCCAAACTTTATTTGGGTCGGTCTCCTTGTTGCGTTTTTGGAAGCGGGCAGCTCTCGACTACTCATTCTCTATTGCCCGCTTTGCGCGAATGAAAGCGATAAATTGCCGAACTTCCTCCGATGAAAGTGGGATTCCGTCAATGGACCACTGTTCTGCCTCGTTTTCGGTAATTTCGACCACATCGGGAGATGCAGTGAAAACCGCCGGATCGTCTGTTCTGCCAATCAGGTAGTCGATGGACGTGTCGAATAAGTCGGCCATGAGCTTCATCGCTTCTAATGAAGGGCGGCGGTAACCAGATTCATATCCGGCATATGTACTTTTGGCAATTCCAAGCTGATCAGCGACATCTTGGAGAGACCATTTTTTCTGTTTGCGCAAGGCAGTTAATCTACTTAAAATCATCGTTCAACGCTCCTTTACTCGAAGTTATTATAACATCATCTGAAAATAAAATGTACGCGTATTGAATAATATTTTCTTGATTTCTGCTCGTTTCGTGACTATAATAACGGTGGAAAGTACGCGAAAAGCGTATGTTACATAGGAATGTTTCGACTCATAATATAGGACAACGCTGTTTTTATCAGGAGGGGAATGAATGAAAAAGCTGCTGCTGCTTACAACTGGCGGAACGATTGCTTCTGTACAAGGGGAAAATGGTCTCTCTCCCGGAGTGGACGTAGATGAGCTTTTACGTCACGTAAAGGGACTGAATGAGAGCTATACCGTTGATGCAATTTCATTAATGAACATTGACAGTACAAATATGCAGCCAGAACATTGGGTTCAGATGGCTGAGATGATTTATAAAGAGTATAATCACTATGATGGGTTTGTAATTACCCATGGGACAGATACGATGGCGTATACGTCAGCGGCTCTTTCTTACATGCTGCAAAATGTGGGGAAGCCGGTTGTCGTGACAGGTTCTCAAATTCCGATCATCTATCAGAAAACAGATGCGAAGAAAAACGTGTCCGATGCGATTCGGTTTGCATGTGAAGGGCCTGGCGGTGTCTATGTCGTGTTTGACGGCAGAGTCATTCAAGGAACGAGAGCGATTAAGCTAAGAACGAAAAGCTATGATGCATTTGAAAGCATTAATTATCCTTATATTGCCTCGATTACAGATGAGCGTATTGAGTATAATAAGCCAGTTAATCGTGAACCTGAACAACCGATTGAGTTAAATACTGCCCTTTGCACAGATGTGTTTTTAATGAAGCTCTATCCGGGAATGAAGCCAGAACTGTTCGACCACTTAAAAGGTTTATACCGGGGAATTGTCATTGAAAGCTACGGAAGCGGAGGTGTTCCGTTTCAAGGAAGAGACATTTTAACGAAGCTAAATGAGCTGACGGCAAGCGGCGTTTCTGTCGTGATTACGACTCAATGTTTAGAAGAAGGGGAAGATATGACTATCTATGAGGTGGGGCGAAAAGTAGATCAAAGCATCATTATTCGCTCGCGAAATATGAACACCGAAGCAATCGTCCCTAAATTAATGTGGGTGCTTGGTCAAACGAACAGTCCACAAGAGGCAAAAAAGATGATGGAAACTCCAATTGCCGATGATATAACGATTCAATATGATGAAGAAAGCAGGTGACACCATGGAACAAACAAAAGCATACCGCTTAGAAAAAGATTTCCTTGGTGAAAAGGAAATTGACGCAAATGCATACTACGGAATTCAAACACTCCGAGCAGTAGAAAACTTCCCGATTACAGGGTATAAGCTGCATGAAGAAATGATTAAAGCAGTGGCAATGGTGAAAAAGGCGGCAGCTCTTGCCAATATGGATGTAAAACGTCTGTATGAAGGAATTGGTGAAGCGATTGTTCAAGCGTCAGACGAGATCATTGCAGGGCAATGGCATGAACATTTTATCGTGGACCCGATTCAAGGGGGAGCGGGCACATCCATTAACATGAATGCGAATGAAGTCATTGCAAATCGTGCACTTGAGCTGATGGGACATTCAAAAGGCGATTACGCTCATGCGAGCCCGAACAGTCATGTGAATATGTCGCAATCGACGAATGACGTTTTTCCAACTGCGATTCACATTTCTACGTTGAACTTAGTCGAAAAGCTGCTTGAAACGATGACAAGCATGCTAAAAGTGTTTAAAGAAAAAGCGCAACAGTTTGACCATGTCATTAAAATGGGGCGAACTCATCTTCAAGATGCGGTGCCGATTCGTCTAGGTCAAGAATTTGAAGCGTACAGCCGAGTGGTGGAACGTGATATTAAACGAATTTCGCAAACACGAGCTCATTTATACGAAGTGAACATGGGGGCAACGGCAGTCGGGACAGGCTTAAATGCAGACCCGCGCTATATTGAAAATGTGGTGAAGCATCTTGCTGATATTAGCGGTTTGCCGCTTGTTGGCGCAGACCATCTTGTAGATGCTACGCAAAATACAGATGCGTATACAGAAGTATCTGCTGCATTGAAAGTCTGTATGATTAACATGTCTAAAATTGCGAACGATTTGCGCCTAATGGCATCAGGTCCACGCGCGGGGCTTGGGGAAATCGTCCTTCCTGCCCGTCAACCAGGCTCTTCCATTATGCCGGGGAAAGTCAATCCGGTTATGCCTGAACTTATTAATCAGGTTGCTTTTCAAGTCATCGGAAATGACCATACGATTTGTTTAGCATCCGAAGCAGGGCAGCTTGAATTGAACGTAATGGAGCCAGTGCTCGTCTTTAACCTTCTTCAATCGCTCAGCATTATGAACAATGCGTTCCGCAGCTTTACAGACCATTGTTTAGCGGGGATTGAAGCGAATGAAGATCGCATGAAAGAATATGTGGAAAAAAGTGTTGGCATTATTACGGCTGTCAATCCGCATCTTGGTTATGAAGCGGTGGCGCGTATTGCACGTGAAGCGATTTTGACGGGAAAATCGGTGCGCGAGCTTTGCCTTCAGTATGATGTTTTAACAGAAGAAGAGTTAGATTTAATTTTAAATCCATATGAAATGACAAACCCCGGCATCGCAGGCAATGCCCTTTTTGACCGGTTATAAGGATAAGGTGTAGGGCCCGTCATTGAGTCATCATGACGGGCTTTTTCAAAAAAAAGCAAGGCGTTGGCTCATGTCGCAGTACGTTTCTGCAAGCATGGAAAAAAAGTTATTGTCCGTTACGGAAAGATTATTGAGTGGAAACGCTTTATTTAAAAGCGCTGACATTGTAAAATGGACAAGGATGTTTTTTTAGTAAAAGATGGTTTTGCCTGAACGACCAGCAACGATGAAAAGTATTTGGAGGAATTTAGTTATGATTAATAAACATATCATTCGAACATTGCTTGTACAAACTCCATCCTCTCCAGGAAATTTAGGGAAAGTAGCTACAGCTATCGGGCTTGCCGGCGGAGACATCGGTGAGATTGAAACGGTGCAAGTGGGCGCCAACTATACGAAGCGCAGCATTACCGTGCAAGTCGAGAATGAAGAAAAGTTGGCCGCTTTATTGGAAGCGATTCATAGTCTTGGTGGCGGCATTCGCTTACATACGGTATCAGATGACGTTCTTCGTGCCCATGAAGGCGGGAAGATTCAGATGAAAAGTAAAATGCCGATTCAATCGCTTGCTGATTTAAGACGCGTGTACACTCCAGGCGTAGCAAACGTTTGCCGTGTGATCGAGAAAGAGCCGGAAAAGGCGAAAATTTATACGAATATTAGCAATACCGTTGCGATTGTGACGGATGGAACGGCGATTCTTGGTTTAGGTGATATCGGTCCAGTTGCAGGTATGCCGGTAATGGAAGGGAAGGCTGCGTTATTTGACCAGCTTGCTGGCATTAATGGTATTCCAATTTTATTAAATACAAAAGATCCGGATGAAATTGTGCAAACGGTTAAAAACATTGCACCTGGATTTGGCGGCATTTTGCTTGAAGATATTGGTTCGCCGCATTGCTTTGAAGTAGAAGAGCGTCTAAAGCGCGACTTGCCCATTCCGGTTATGCATGACGACCAGCACGGAACAGCGGTGGTGACGCTTGCGGCGGTGCTGTCAGCTTGTAAAAGTGCAGGTGTGAACTTAGAAACGGCAACGGTTGGCCAAATTGGTCTCGGAGCGGCGGGTCTAGCCATTTGCCGTATGTTTATGGCTTACGGTGTTCCAAATGTGTTTGGAGCGGACAAATCAGCGGATGCGAAGGAGCGTTTGAAAGGCTATGGCGGCACGCCTGTTGAAAGCCTTGAAGAGCTAATGGAGAAATCTGATATTGTCATTGCAACAACAGGCGTTCCTGGCCTTATTAAAAAAGAGTGGGTACGTGAAGGGCAAATCATTTTAGCGTTATCAAATCCAAAGCCGGAAATTGAACCAGAAGAGGCGCTGCAAGCTGGAGCGGCTTATGCGGCAGACGGCCGTTCGGTCAACAATGTGCTTGGATTCCCAGGCATTTTCCGCGGGGTGCTGAATGCAGGCTCACGCAACATTACGCACGAAATGCTTGTAGCCGCAGCGCAAGCTATTGCAGAAGAAACAAAACCTGGTGATTTAGTTCCACATCCATTGGATTTAACGGTTCACGAAAAAGTGGCCGCTGCGGTAGAGCGAGCGGTTTATCAATCTCAATAATGACCATAAGAGAAGAGACGGGCAGTGCCCAGTCTCTTTTTTTTATTTCGCCCATTGTAAAATTCCGGTCAAATCGCTATAGATGTGATTAGGCGTTACATTTAATTGTTCGACAGGCAAGCCGCCGCGATTAATCCAAGCGGTTTGAAACCCAAACTGTGTGGCACCGGAGATATCCCAGCCGTTTGAAGACATAAACAATACTTCCTCTTTTTTTAAGCCGAGCGTGTCAAGAGCGTGCTGATACGAAGCGGGCACAGGCTTATATTGTTTAATGTCATCAACACTAATGAGATGATGGAAAAATGGAGCAAGCCCAGACTGCGTAATAAGAGGATCAAGCATATCATGTGATCCGTTCGAAAAAACCGCCAATGTTTTGCCCGAAAGCTGTTTTAATACATCAGGGACTTCTGGAAACGGCGTTAAGTGCAAATACGCTTCTAACAGCTGTGTTTCATTTTGTTCGCTTAATGACACGCCATTTTCCGCGGCGGCATAGCGAAGAGCGTCCTTCGTGACATGATGAAAGGTTTCATATGTACCCATTAGCTGTCGTAAAAACGAATATTCAACCTGTTTTTTGCGCCACGATTGACTCAGCGCTTCTCCTTTTCCAGTATATAATCGTTCACATTCTTCTTTCACAGAATGGACATCAAACAGTGTCCCATATACATCAAATACAAAAGCTTTAATCGGTGTACTCATATATCATACTCCTTTATCGTTTCTGTTGTTCTCTTTCCATATATAGCCGACAAACACTTGTTTGAAACCAATGGTCTATTGTTGATAGTTCGCCATGAATCGTTTGTCAATAAAGTGCTTAATGGTCCACGGTAGCCGTCCGTGCATAATCCATGTTCCATAGCTCAGCAACCCTTCATGATCGCCGGTTGATAAAATCGATAAAAACCGTTTTTGCGGCTGAAATGGACGAAGCGGTTCTCCGGCAAGAAACTTTTTCATGTTTTCCCAGAGCACAGGCCCTTGTCTCACCGCATACACCCCGTTTTTCGGAAGCGAAGGGAAGGCTTGCATCGTCACACAGTCGCCCGCTCCAAACATGTTGGGATACTCAATGCTTTGCAGGCAATCGTTCACCGTTAAAAAGCCGGAGCGATCATGCGCGATGTTCGCTTGTTGAAAAAGCGGAGAAGCAGCAGGTCCTGTTAACGAAAGAACGCCAGAATGCGGCAAATTGCGTCCGCTGTTGGTCCAAACGGTTTGTTCGTCCATTCGCTCGACCGTTTCATTTTCGTAGTAAATAAGCCCGTTTTTGGAAGCGATGTGTTTCAGTTTAGCGGAAGCAGCCTTCCCGTATGAAGCAAGTAGCGGAGAGCTGCTAATTAATGTCACATTTTGGTCAAGTTGCTGTTTCTTGCGCCATGAAAGAATCGAAAGGGCAAGCTCAACTCCCGATGCCCCGCCGCCAACGATGACTGGATGGGAGGAGGCGCGAAAGGAGCGAATGCTGTCTGCAAAATGAAAGTTCGGTTTAATGTTTAATACATACGGTTTAAAAGCGTCTGGAACGTTCATTTGCGAGCCAATATCAAAGGAAATAGCGTCGTAATGGAACGTCATTCCGCCTGAGGTTACAAGTTCCCGGCTCGCAGGCTGTATGTTGACAACTAAGTCTTCCACAAATTCTGCTCCTGCCTTGGCACATAGCTTTCGTAAATCAGCTCGAATCTGTTCTTCTGTATAAAGACCTTCTGTAAATCCAGAGAACATGCCGGAATAATATTGAAAAGCAGAAGGGGAAATGAGGATCACGCGGTACGCTGAAGTCATTTCCTGTGAAAGCTGGCGGATACAGTGTAAATGAGCGTGACCGCCGCCAATGAGTATAATCGTTTTCATCTGTTGTTCTCCTTCAATGACGTTGTTCGAGTATGGTAATCGATGTGCTTGTTTTTCTCATTGTATAGAAAAATTAAAGCGAGCTCTACCAATATGCCCTTTGGCAAAAATTTTAAGGAGAGCCGGCGTTTTACACGAAACAATTCGCTCAAACTATCCGATATGTTAAGTAGGTGCTCTGTATAGCGTTTCAACAAGCAATCATTTCTTAAGACCCAACGTGAAAACGCAAGGAAGAGAAGAAAGAAAAACCTTGCTGATGAAAGTTGCTTCTATTATAACAGTGATTGAACATGGATACTGTAAGGTTGCTTACAGCTCATGATGGAATTGCTATCGTAAAATGAGGATTATACATCTTGTGAAAGAGGAAAGGGCTATGCCGAATGTTAAAGGCGAACCTCTATAAAAAACAGTAGGAGAATATGAGACCATGAGAAATGCAACGATGGACAAAGTGTTAAAAGCGAAAAAAACAATGGATGTTCAAAAACATGAAATGAATGCCTTTCTTGAGAATGCCGAACAAATTGTAGATGCTTCAAAAGAATTGTCAGCATTGTCTGGCGTGATTAACATGGGGATTAGCGAAGCAGCCGTTCATTCGGAAAGCGGAAAGGCTTCAATGAATGAATTAATGAAAGAGATGGACGGCATTCAAGAATCTTCTGTTCATTTAATGAACAAGGTAGAAAAGTTGTCAAACTTATCGAGTGAATTGGTGAAAATGATTCAATCACTGCAAAACATTTCAAGGCAGACGAATCTTTTAGCCCTTAATGCTTCTATTGAAGCAGCTCGTGCTGGAGCAGCTGGAAGAGGTTTTGATGTAGTAGCAAAAGAAATTCGAAAGCTGTCTGAAGAAAGCGCAGAGGCAACGAAACAAGCCCAAACATCTATTAGCTCTATTTTAGGAGAAATTGATGAAATTAAGACGACGACTCAACTGGAAAATAAACAAACGGATTCTGGGATTCAGCGGGCAAAGGAAACGGAGCAACTGTTCTCGCTTATTCGTCAATCAGTTGAAGGGGTAGCGACACAAAAAGAAGAACTTGGCCAAGTGACAAGCAAGATCGAAAAAATGAGCCGAGAGGCAAACAGCTTAAGCCTCTCAATCTCAAAAAACCGTGAAATTATCGCGGAAGGATTAGAAGTATCCATAGATGCACGTAATTAACCAGCCATAAAATCACAGGCGGGACAATTAATAAGACGTAAGGAGCCGGTCCAAGCCGATTCACGGTTGTCCGCATCCCATGCATACAACAGGAGCGTTTAGTATAAAGGTCCACCCTGCCACCGCCGCCGTTATTCGTTCGGAAAGCGTCCAGTTTGGAAAAAAGACGGAAAGGATAACCAAAAACGCGGCGAGTAAGATGACGGCCCAGCTTTCTTTTTTATTTGGAACCACTATTTTTTCTTGATACAAACGCAAATTATCTGCCGGTGCAGCTGCCTGTTTTTCTAGTAGCTTTTTTGAAAGTCGCTGCTCGAAAAGAGGTCGTTTTTCTCAAGGCAGGCAGCCGCTTTTCGAGATATCCGACTATACAACATGTACTTCTCTTGCATACGATGCTACATGCACGATGTGTGGAAAGGGGGAAGACAGGTTGTTAAATCGATTTTTTCAAAATATGGAGAAGAAAACAGGCGTGAAAATGGATGAGGTCGTTAAGCTTGCTGAATCATTGCAACGTGCCAATCTGCAAGATGAAAAAACATTGCGGCAAGTAATCCAAAAAGTGTCCCGTCTTGCAAATAAGCCCGTTTCAAAAGAAAAAGAAGAGAGAATTATTCAAGCCGTTTTAAATAATAAAGTACCGAAAGATTTATCGAACATCACAAACATGATGGACGACAAAAAATAGACGAGATTCTTTCTAGGGAAGACCGCGTACTGGCTGAGATGAAGCAAGGAAGTTTAAGGAGAAAAACTAAATGTTGGAAAGGAAACGGTCATACCTGAAAAAGGGGAATATGGTCGTTTTTTTATTTGTGACACATTTAATGAGACAAGTTTCTTTCTTTTTCGACCGGATACGATTAAGATATGAATAGATTGATAGTCTGTTGTAAGGAAGATTACAGTAAGCTGTCATTTTTCGGTGTATACTCACTCTGTTCATACAGGGCAGGGTGTTTACAGGCAAGCGGAACGGGAATAGAAAAATCGGTTCCTTTTGCTTGATTATGTGTATGGAAAGGATGATACCGTGAAAGGCAAGACCGTTAATTTTATTGCCATTCTTTCTGTTTTGGCAGGCGGATTATGGCTCATTGGATTAGGGTGGACGATGAACGACCAGTTTTTTAGCAAACCGTCCGCTGAAAAAGCAGACTCTCCGTCATCAGCAGTGGAAACGGCGGAAGAAACAGAAGGATTTCGTATCGTCGCACTTGGCGATTCATTGACGAGAGGAACAGGGGACCAGTCTGGAAAAGGCTATGTCGGCTACTTAGTGGACGAGCTGGAAAACAAAACAGACGAACCGATTGTTTTATCCAATCTTGCGATCAAAGGACAGCGCGCGCCTCAACTTGCCAAACAGCTTCAAGAGCCGGAAATTCAACGGCAAATTCAGCAAGCTGACGTGATTGTCATGACAATCGGAGGAAACGATTTATTTCAAAGCGGTGAAATACTGGACAGTTTGTCAGAAGAAACGATTAACGAAGTGAAAGCAAGTTATTTGGAAACGCTCAATGAAATTTTCCGAGACGTCCGCGCATTGAATTCAGAGGCTGTTGTGTTTCATATCGGGCTTTACGATCCGTTCAATGACCTTGAGGATGCCAAAACAACATCTAAAATTGTGCGAGAGTGGAATTTTGACTCAGCTGAAGCAGCGGCCGCTTATGAAAAGATCGTATCTGTTCCGACGTACGATTTGTTTGAACTTCATGTGAACGATTATTTGTACAGCGACAAATTCCATCCAAATGCAGATGGCTATGTGCTCATTGCAGACCGCGTGTCGTCTCTTATTACATTTAGCGAGGAGGCGGACAACGGTGAATAACTCGAATAAAACGCTGGTCGTCCAAGACTTGCGAAAGAAAATTGGAAAAAAAGAAATTATTAAAGGTTTATCGTTTGAATTGAAAGAAGGGGAAGTGTTCGGCTTTTTAGGGCCAAACGGTGCAGGGAAAACGACGACGATTCGGATGCTTGTTGGACTCATTAAGCCGACAGCCGGCCATATTTATCTTGGCGGCCATGATTTGCAGAAAGAATTTTCAAAAGCGATTCGAAACATCGGCTGCATCGTCGAAAATCCAGAGCTGTATCCGTATTTGAGCGGATGGGAAAATCTCGAATATTTTTGGCGGATGGTTCCAGATGTTCCGAAAGAACGAATTCAAGAAGTCGTTGAGCTTGTCGGACTTCAAAACCGTATTCATGACCGAGTGAGCACATATTCATTAGGGATGCGCCAGCGCCTCGGAATTGCTCAAGCATTAATCGGCAAGCCGAAAGTGTTAATTTTGGACGAGCCGACAAATGGGCTTGACCCAGTTGGAATTCGAGAGATGCGGGAATTTATTCGTTTTCTTGCTGAAAAAGAAGGGCTGAGTGTTCTTGTGTCCTCGCATTTGCTTAGTGAAATCCAGCTGATGTGCGACCGAGTGGCTATCGTTTCAAAAGGAAGCATTATCCGCATTGATTCAGTTGAGACCCTTTTAGCCGAACAAGAACGGGTTCTTTGGAAAGTCGAGCCGCTCGAAAAAGGAAGAGAGCTGCTAGAGAAAGAAACGACTGTGCTCGGTGAAAAAGAAGGCATGTTAGTGACGCATTATGAGAAAGACAACATTTCTTTATGGAATGAAAAACTCGTGCAAGCAGGCGTGAAGGTGAGCGAAATTCAAACAAAGCTTCCGACACTGGAAGACTTGTTCATTGAGCTGACCGGAGGTGAGACGATTGATTAACTTAGTTTATAATGAAATGCTGAAAATTGTTCGAAAAAAACGGTTATTTATTATTATTGCGATTATTGCCGTTCTTGTGTCGCTCTTTACATATGCGCAAATGAAGGAACTGAAATCGTTGCAAGAACAGCTCGGAACGACGGACTGGCGTACTCAGCTTCAACAAGAAATTATCGATACGCAAAACCGTCTCAGTTCAAGTGGGATATCCGAGGAATGGCAAAAATATTTAAAAATTCGTTTAAGCCAGCAACAATACTACTTAGACAATGACATTAATCCAACGGCTCCAGGTGCGCCGACATTTATGCGGATGTTCATCGAAAACTCGATTGACTTGCTGCTGCCGTTAATGGTGATGGTCGTCGCGGCGGACCTTGTCTCTTCGGAAGCGAGCGGCGGGACGATTAAGCTCTTGCTCTCAAGGCCAATTAAACGGTGGAAAATTTTATTGAGTAAATATATTGCGCTCATTTTATCGATTTCCTTTATTACGTTGGCCATCGGGCTATTGTCTTACTTAATCTCTGGTTTGGTACTCGGATACGGAGGATGGACAATGCCAGTGCTGACGGGCTTCATCGTTCAAGGAGAAGAACTTATAACCGACAATGTTCATTTAGTTGATCAATGGCAATACATTTTAATGGAGCTAGGGCTTGTATGGTTTGTGGCCATCGTTGTCGGGACACTGACTTTTATGTTGTCCGTTTTAATGAGAAGTACCGCAGCTGTTATGGGTGTGATGCTAGCGGCCTTAATTTCCGGTGCGATTTTAGCTAATATGGTTTCTTCATGGGAATCGGCTAAATATTTCTTTATGGTGAATTTACGACTGACGGATTATATAAGAGGAATGGCGCCACCGATTGACGGGATGACTCTTGGTTTTTCAATGAGTGTCCTTGCTGTATGGGCGGCTGTCGGGCTGTTTATTTCGTTTTTTGTGTTTACGAAAAGGGATATTTATTAAGCTCATTTAAAAAGACGACGAAAAAGTTCTTTTTTCGTCGTCTTTTTTTACGTTTGCGAATCGGAAATAACGATGTCAGGCTGGTTATCTGATTGTTTTGACAACAGATGGCTTTTATTTTGGTATTACGGTTTAAGAGGGGGATCGCTTGTGTTGCTTCCATTTGCTTTAGCGGAAGGCTCGTTCGTGTTACTTCTTGTGTTTGCCGTCTTTTACGGCTTAGATTGGATTGCGACTGTCCCGCCGACAATCGGCATTTCAAGGCAAGTATTCTCGTTTGTTTCATCACAAGGGAGCAAAAAGGAACATGGAATAGGCCCCATGTTCCTTTTTACGTTAACAATTTTTTTGCTTCCCGCAATCGCTGGAATGTTGTAAATAGCTCAGCGGCGAGAAACAGTAGCGTTAGCGCCGTTAAATAGTCGGAAAAAATAATCATGAGGCTAAATAAAATAAAGCCTTCTGTTCGTTCTGCCAGTCCTGCCTGATAGTAAAAGGATTTGACTCCTTGTTTTTCAGATACAGCTCCGACGGTGAGGAAGATGGTCATCGCATAAATAATCGAGACGCTGAGTAAAAGAAGTGCCCACATTGAGTCTGGAAAGCGAAAGGCCAATCCGAGGATGACGCTAATTTCGACAAGTCGGTCAAAGCTAATATCAAGTAACGTACCCCAGGAAGACGGCTTTGTTTTGCGAGCCATCGTTCCGTCCACAGCATCAAGGAATCCTGATAGCCACAGCATATACACCGCCCAAAAAGGATGATCAAAGTAAATCAGCAATCCGGAAGAACTTCCGATGATAAAGGCAAGGAATGTGACGTGGTTGGCACGTAAGCCCATTTTTAACAGCACATCCGCCGCGCGTTCAATGTTTGGCTGTACATATTTTCTTGCATGTGTATCTAACATATTTCTCACCTTCCGTTTACGGTATATTCCCATTCTATAATAACGTTAAAACCGTCGTATGTAATGCTTCTTACATTATTAATGGGACAATCTCCTTTTTTCGCATAAAGTGATGGGATGTAAGATGCCTTACATCACATCAAAGGTAAAAGCTTTATAATACAAATTAACTTAAGTTGCTTTTAACCGTCTAAAAAGAGCAAATTTGAATGGAAAGTGAAGTGAGGCAAAGAGATGAACAAAGTAAACAACAAGATAAAGGCAGCGATTCTTCTCGCCTTTGTCGTACTAGCAGTTTGGTTCAGCCGATCGTATTTACAATTTGACACACATGACATTCGTGACTGGATTTTATCATTTGGATGGCTTTCACCCGTGGTCTATATTGTTCTTTATACTGTACGTCCGCTTATTTTCTTCCCAGCCTCGGTTTTGTCAATTGCAGGAGGGCTGGCGTTTGGGGCGATGATGGGGACGGTTTATACCATTATCGGAGCAACGCTCGGTGCGGTCGTTTCCTTTATGGCAGCCAGAAAGCTTGGGAAAAATATCGCCAACAAGGAATGGAAAGGAAACGCTCAAAAAATTCAGACACAGATGGAGGAAAACGGTTTTCTTTATGTGTTACTGTTCCGCTTCATTCCTGTATTGAATTTTGATTTAATCAGCTATTTAGCTGGAGTATCGAAAGTTCGCTTATCCGCTTTCTTTTTCGGGACATTGATTGGGATTATCCCTGGGACATTCGCCTATAATTTTTTAGGCAGCAGCATCATTAGCGGCAATCCAGCGATGATCGGAGCGGCGGTCGCGGTCTTTGCCCTTTTAACCATTATTCCGATTTTCATACGAAAGCGATTGAATAAAACGAAAGATGTCGGGTAATAGAGTAAGATATTAGTTGAAGCGAGGGAGAAATGATGAAAAAATATGATGTAATTGTGATTGGCGGCGGTGCCGGAGGTTTAACGGTAGCGGCAGGTGCGGCCAGTCTTGGAGCGAAGGTAGCTTTAATTGAAAAAAATAAAGAACTCGGCGGAGATTGTCTCCATTACGGATGCGTTCCATCTAAGGCGCTCATCACCGCGGCAAAAGAGGTTCATCACGCTTTTACAACGGCGCGTCAATTTGGTTTAAACATGGAGGGGAAAGCCAATATTGCTGATGCGATGAACCGGGTGAAGGAGGCGATTGCCCACATTCAAGAACATGATAGTAAAGAGCGATTTGAAAAGCTTGGTGTTGATCTTTATGAGGGGAAAGGGTCTTTTCAGAACAAACACCATGTTCAAATTGACCAAAAAGAAACAATCGAAGGGAAGCGAATCGTTATTGCGACAGGTTCAAGACCGAACATCCCTCCGATTGAAGGCATTCGTGAGGCAGGCTTTTTAACAAATGAAACGATTTTTCAAGTAAAAGAAGCACCGAAGCGTCTCCTCGTTGTCGGCGGCGGTCCGATTGGTCTTGAAATGGCGCAGTCGTTTGCTCGTTTCGGTTCAAAAGTGACTGTCGTAGAATCGAATCCGACGATTTTCGGGCGTGAAGATGAAGAACTAATTCCGATTATATTAGAAGAACTCGAAAAAGAACTGACATTCCGCTTTAATGCCTTAACGAAAAAAGTAGAAGTTAGACAAAATGAAAAAGTCGTGACGATTGAACAAAATGGCCAGCTAGAAGAAATAGTCGTAGATGAAATTTTGCTGTCGGCAGGAAGAACGCCAAATACGGATCAATTACAGTTAGACCAAATTGGCGTTCAGCATAACAAAGGCCATATTGTCGTCAATGACTATTTACAGACAACCGTGCCTCATATTTATGCGATTGGCGATACGAATGGCCAATTTCCGTTCACGCATGCGGCAGGGATGGAAGGAAAAGTGGCCGTCCGAAATGCGGTATTTGGTATAAAAGGAAAAGTGAACTATGACCACGTGCCGTGGGTGACGTACACCGAGCCAGAAGTGTTCCATCTTGGCATGACAGAAAAAGAAGCGCGCGAAAAAGCAGGAGACGACATTCAAGTGTTTAAAGTGAATGTTAGAGATGTTGACCGCTTCGTGGCAGACCGTGATGACAAAGGGCTTGTGAAAGTCATTACAAATAAAAAGGGCGTGATCCTTGGTGCTCATGCGGTTGGGAAAAATGCAGGAGATTGGATGCAGGAAATCGTATTTGCGAAAGCGCACGGCCATAAAATCGGCGATATTTCAAATGTAATTCATCCATATCCGACACACGGAGCGGCTGTCCAGCAAGCAGCAGACCAATATTGGCGCAAAAAGCTGTTTGACGGCTGGATTCCAACGCTCGCCAAAAAATACATTCAGTGGTTTAGGTGAACTAACGTAACGAGTTTGGATGGGGATAAGGCACCCGTCTAAACTCGTTATGCATATGTGAAAATCTTTGAGAGCACATTCAAGATGGTAGAACGGTGTAAAACCGAATAGACCATGATAAGATGGAAGAGTTGACAAACCGTTAGAGAAAAAGAGATTGATAAGAGAGGAGAGAAAAGACCAATATGAAACACAACGTATATAAAATGATCGTTTTATTGTTAAGCGTTTCTTTTGTTGTTGCTGGTTGTTCGGGGGCAGATCCATCGAAGTCAGGGTCTGCGGATTTACTGACGGCCAATTGGGAAGAAGTGTTGGCTGAGGCGGAAGGCCAGACGGTGAACATGTATATGTGGGGCGGAAGTGAGACGATTAACCGCTACATGGATGAATGGGCAGCGCCGCGCTTGAAAGAGCAGGCCGGTATTACGTTAAAGCGCATTCCGATTAACGATACGAAAGATGTGATTAATCAGCTGCTTGATGAAAAGCAAGTAGGGAAACAAGATGGAAGTGTAGACATTATGTGGGTGAACGGCGAAAACTTTAAAACGGCGAAAGAGCAGGAACTTTTATGGGGCGCGTTTGCTGGAAAGTTGCCAAATGCTAATGAATATGTCGATCAAAATGCGCCGGACACAGCCAATGACTTCGGCGAAGAGGTAGCCGGTTTAGAGGCTCCTTGGGGGAAAGCGCAGTTTGTTTTTACTTATGATGAAAGCAAGGTAGAAAATCCGCCGAAATCAATGGAAGAATTGAAGCAGTGGGTGAAAGAACATCCAGGGAAATTCACCTACCCAGCTTTGCCTGACTTTACAGGAAGTGCTTTCGTGCGTCACGCTTTATATGAAACAACGGGCGGTTACGAGCAATATTTACATCCGCTTGAAGAACAAACGAACATTGAACAGACCATGGCGCCGGTTTGGGACTTTTTAAATGACATCGAGCCGTACTTATGGCGTAAAGGTGAGACGTATCCAGAAAGTTTGGCAAAGCTCGATCAGCTTTATGCCAATGGGGAAGTATGGATGACCATGGGCTATGATCCAGTTCGCCCAGCTGCTGAAGTGAAAAAAGGCATGTTTCCAGACACAACGCGCACGTTCGTGTTAGATGGTGGAACGTTATCGAATACCCATTATTTATCGATTCCGTTTAACGCTTCTCATAAAGCGGGGGCGATGGTGGCGATTAATGAATTGCTTTCACCTGATGCGCAAATGGCAAAGCTCGATCCGGCTCAATGGGGTGATTTGATGGCAATTGATCCGGAAAAATTATTAGAAGAAGATCAACAGAAGATAGCAGACATCGACATGGGGGCTGCAACGCTGCCGGTTGATGTATTAGCAGCGCATCGTCTGCCGGAAATTCCGTCTTCTTATGTTGACTTTATTGAAAAAGGCTGGTTGGAACATGTGGCCAAACGTTAAACCGTACGTACTCGTCCTTCCGACAATAGGAGTCATTGTGCTCCTATTTTGCGGGGGGCTTTTTGAAGGTTTGCTGCACAGCTTTGGCTATTTTCCAGCAGCGGGCCAATACGAATTTCATGCTGGGGCTTATGAGCGTCTGCTGCATTCAGAGGATTTTTGGGATTCCTTATGGCTGACGCTGCGGGTCGCGGCGATTTCGTCTTGTCTAGCGGGAGTGCTTGGCCTTGTTATCGCAATTGGTTTCCTCCTGTTAGGGCAATCGGTCAAAAGTCGGCTGCTTCATCGTATGTATCAATGGCCGTTAACCATTCCGCATTTAGTCGGTGCGTATTTAATGGTGCTTTTATTTATGCAAAGCGGCTGGCTGTCCAGTATTTCAGCCTCGCTCGGGTTGATTGAAGAAATAACGGATTTCCCCGTTCTAATCAATGAATGTGGAGGCATTGGCATCATCCTGGCATACGTCTGGAAAGAGGCGCCGTTCGTGTCGCTCATGGTTTATCCTGTACTTGTAAGGATTCATGGTTCATGGAGAGAAGCCGCTCGCGTATTCGGAGCGAACGATTGGAGATTTATCCGGAACATCGTGCTTCCGCTTGTGATGCCAGCATGGATTTCAGCGACGTTCATCGTCTTTGCTTTTACATTTTCTGCTTTTGAAGTGCCGTATTTACTTGGAGTGACCTATCCGAGATTGCTGCCGGTCTATTCGTTTCAGCTTTATACGAGCGGGGGGCTTGTTGACCGCCCTGAAGCGTTAGCGGTGAACGTTTTAATTGCGATTATAACAGCGGTGCTGGGCCTCATTGCTTATCGATTAAGCAAACGTTGGAGTGCAGGAGAAGAAGGGGGATGGGAATGATGAACAAAGCAATAGGCTGGCTGCAGCGATTGTTTTTGCTTTTAATTGTACTGTTCACACTTATTCCGTTTGTGCCGCTCGTTTTATCAAGCGTTTCTTCTGGTTGGAGCTGGCCAAACGTCATCCCGGATTCCTTCAGCTTTAGAGCATGGTCTTATGTCGCATCTGAAAGTGCTGGGACGTGGGCGGCTGTTAGTACTAGCTTAGTCATCGCTATTATAGTGACAATTATTAATGTTTTACTGGCAGTTCCGGCCGCCAATGCGTTAGCGCGAATGAAGCTAAAAGGAAAATGGCTGTTGGAAGCCATCATTTACGCCCCGATTATCATCCCGCCTTTTGTGGCGGTCATGGGGATGCATGTCACGTTTATTCGGCTCGGGTTAACGGGAACCATAACCGGTGTCGTACTCGCGCATATCGTTCCAACATTGCCGTACATGGTGCGTGCGCTTTCGGTCAGTTATCGCACATTAGGATTTCAATGGGAAGAGCAAGCCCGAATGCTGGGAGCAGGGACGGTTCAGCGCTTTGTCCATGTTGTGCTGCCACATCTTTTACCTGGCATTATTGCTGGTTCCAGCTTAAGTATATTGATTTCACTCAGTCAATATTTAATTACGTTTCTCGTCGGAAGCGGACAAGTGATGACATTGCCGCTTCTTTTATTCCCATTCATTAGCGGCGGCGATCAGGCGATTGGTTCCGCTTATACGATTTTATTTGCGATGATGGCGATTGTGCTTCTTGCTGTGATGGATGGGGTGCTGAAGAAACATTACAGCCAAAAAATGCGTGTGCATATGTAATACAGCGAAAGGGAGCGGAAAGCATCAATGGAAGATTTACAAATTATCGGTATGGAAAAGCATTATGGAGGGGATGCACAGTTTGCGTTAAAACCCGTTCATTTAACCATTCGAGCGGGGGAATTTTTTTCGTTGCTTGGCCCGTCCGGCTGCGGAAAAACAACTCTTTTGAAGCTTGTGGCGGGTTTGCTGCAACCGGACAGCGGAGAGGTGTCCCTTGGAGAGAACACGATTACCTTCTTACCTCCTGAGCGAAGAGGGTTCGGCATGGTATTTCAGCAGGCACTGCTATTTCCGCATATGACGGTGGAGGAAAATGTCGCCTTTGGCTTGAAGATGCAAGGAGTAGGGAAAAAGGAGCGGCTTAAGCAAGCCCGAAACATGCTGGAGAAAGTCGGACTAGAAGGGTACGGCTCCCGCTATCCATCCGCTTTAAGCGGCGGTAGCAGGAACGTGTCTCCCTTGCCCGCGCCCTCGTATTAAAGCCGCGCCTTTTGCTGATGGATGAACCGTTTAGTGCACTCGACCCAGAGCTTCGTGAAGAAATGCGCGAGCTTGTCCATCACATTCATCAAGAGCTTCGTTTGACAATTTTGTTTGTCACGCACGACCGGGACGAGGCCTTTCAGCTGTCTGACCGCATCGGTGTGATGAAAGAAGGCGTATTACTGCAAACAGGTACACCTCGACAACTATACGAACAGCCAAACGCTCCAGAAGTAGCGACCTTTTTAGGTGCAAAAAATGTACTGCACGGCACAATCCGTCATGGTCGTTTTCTTTCTGATGCTGTCGAACTGGAAGTAGGCTCAATGAAAGACCAGGATGGCTGGCTCGTCGTTCGTCCGGAAATTTTACAAGTTGTGAAAGCCGCGTCTGCTCCAAAAGAAGAACGGTCATATTATTTAACGGGAATAGTGAAGGATCTTTCGTTTAGGCAAGGCTTTTATTACATGAAGGTGCAAGTAGCCTCCCGCCTTTTTGATGTCGTTGATCGCGGAGAAATGGCATCATCTGTTGTAATTGGTGAAGAGGTTCACTTACAGTATGATATAGAACAATTAGCATTCATCCCTGAACAGTAAGGGAGATGAGAGAAAAACCGGCATGCAATGGAAGCACATGCCGGTTTTTCTTATGCCATTGAAAGCTGAACAATGATTAAATTTCTTCTAAAATTTCTTTCGCTTTTTCCACGTTAATCCACAGCTTCAAGCCTCGTTTAATGTAACCTTCTTTTTTCAGCTTGCTAATGACAGCACTTGTTGTTTCCCGTGTTGAGCCAATCATATTCGCTAAATCTTGATGAGTAACTTTCATTTCAATCGTTTGCCATTCATTTTTTCGTTTGCCTGTTTTTTCACTAAGCTTTAACAACAAATATAAAACGCGGTAACGAACATCGCTTAAGGCAATTTTTTCGCTCAAGCTGTACAGTTCTTTTAAGCGTGTTGATAAAATGGTAATAAACTTAAGGGCGATTTTCGGATTTTTCTCGATAAACTGTTCGAACTGCTCGCGGCTGATGGTACATAAGTATGTATCGACCATGGCTTCTGCATAAATTTGGTCATCGGTTAAAGAGAGTGTTGAAGTTTCACCGAAAATATTCCCGTCGACTAAAATATCAACTGTAAATTGTTTGCCGTTTTGATTCATGCGGAATAAGCGTACTTGTCCTTGTTTGAGAAGGAAAAGGGCTTCAATCGGATGGTCTGGTGTCACAATCAGTGTTCCTTTTTTCACCGGCTTCATTTCGCTCATCATATCGATTTGTTTTAAATCATCCATCGGCAATTCATCAAATAAGCTAATTTGAGAAAGTAAAAATATTTTATCCACTGTCTATTCCCCCGAGTATGGTTTCGTTATTTGTCTAGGTTGTTATCGTCATTTTACCATGTTGGGGCACCGTAATGTATCTTACAGAAAAATGTTGCAAATATTGAGTATGATAAGCATGGTAAGGGGGAATAAAATCGTGGAGTCAATTTTATATACAATAGATGGGTGCCATAAATGTTTTTTAGCTCGCAAGCATTTGCAAAAGCGAGAGATAAACTTTCAGGAAATCAATCTTTTGCAGGAGCCTTACGTTGCAAAAGAAATTAAGGAAAAAGCGGGAGAAGTGATTACACCTGTATTAGTAACTCGTGATGGTGTGTGGAAGGAATTGGATATTTTAAAATTATAATTTATAAATCGAGCTAGAAAATTTGGCATGACCGCCCTTGCATGGTTGGCGCCATCCGCTTTGATGCATTAAGTGAAATGTATATAGCTAGGATAGTAAAGACATGAGAAGCGAAAGGCAATCATGTCTTTTTTTGTATGTTTAAAGGGAGAGTAAATGTAAAGTGAATATTTACAAAACTTAACAATAAATTTATAATAAACTAACAAAAATGTAAAAAAATACTATATTTATAGAGGTGCTCATGTTAAAACAAGTTGCGTATTTGCATCAGTTAAAAAAATATGAACGTCGTTTAAATAAGCATCATATTTACATTGCCCACTTTATTCCAGGGAGAATTCGTTTGAAGAGCGACTTATGGAAACAAAATGAAGGGCTACTTCAAGAGTTGATGAATGTTATTAAAAACGAACCGTACGTTCAAACGGTGGAGTACGTCACCATTACAGGTAGTATGGTCATTGAATTTGTGTTAAAGGAAAATCCACCTGCGGAACAAATTGAGCAGTGGGTGGATCGATTAGTAAGTACTCAAGCGATTACGAATAAGTAAAAAGGAGCGATGTCAGTGTGGTCAACATTACTGGGGCTCGGTGCGTACATAATTGCTCCTAAGCTACTCGGGAAACTGCGGGAACAAAAGATACAAGTTATTCATGCAACACCGGGGCGTTTGCGGCTACAAAACGAGCGCTGGAAGAACGAACAAGCGGCGTTATACATAGAAAAGGCGCTAGTCGCTCACCCTCTTATTCAGGCATGCCGTGTGTCACCAATTACAGGCAGTCTTGTACTTGAATTTTCTACTCTATATTTACAGCAGGAGGAGCTTGATGCTATTTTTCAGCTTGTGACAGATGTGACCGTTGAAAGCTTTGCTGTCACCAATGATAAGCTGATGAATAGTGTGAGAGGAACATTTGAACGGGTGAACGGCAACGTGAAAAAGACGACCAATGGCTATGCGAGCGTGGACAGTTTACTGCTCGTTTATTTCGTCTTTCAGGGGATTCGAAGTTTCCCAGCCAACCCAGCCTTTGCAAGCAGTTTATTTTATTGGGCGTATACGGTGCTGAAAAATAGTGCGGAGAAAGGGGGAGACAGTAATCGCTAATATCGAGGTTCTCCACTCTTTGCCCGGACGATTGCGCCTTCGTTTGAAAACAAATTTGCCACAGGCTAACATTGAAGCGCAATTCCGGGAAGTTCCAGGCGTTTACTCGGCTGTTTATACACCTGCTACGAAAAGCTTACTCCTTTATTATAAGGAACATTTGGATTGGAAACAGCTTTGGGCGGTGCTGCAAACACGGAAGCAAACAAAGAATGAGGAGTACAGGTCTTCCGTTCGAAAAAGGGTATATTTAATCGGCCTTTGTGCCGTTATGTATGGCATTCATTGGCTCATGACGAAAAAAGCAGCTTCGTTCTTTTATATGGCGTTATTGAACAAGGTCATTGGTGCAGTCGTTTTGCTTCTATCTGCTTCTACTATTCAAAATGGCATAAAGGGAGTAGTGAAAGAGCGGAAATTTAATCCGGACTTTTTGACGATGTGCTCGCTCTTTGCCTGTCTTTACTTAAAGCAGCCAGCGTCAGCTCTTATCATTTATATGATGTCAACGGCAAGTGAAGTTCTGACAGACATGACGACCGTCAGAACGAAGGCGCACTTGCAATCACTGCTTCATCTTGAAGCACCCTATGCATGGAAAGTACTTCAAGATGATACAGTGAGCAAAGTGAGTGTTGAGCAAGTGGCTGTGGCGGACATGATTAAAATATATGACGGGGAGCGGATCCCAGTCGACGGAGTTATCGTAAATGGTCACGCTTTCATTGATGAATCGGCCATTACAGGTGAATATATGCCGAAAGAGAAAATGATGCAGGACGACGTGTATGCGGGGAGCATTTGTCAAAACGGGGAACTAATCATATGTGTAACAAGAACAGGCAGAGAAACGGCACTTGGAAGAATGATTCAACTCATTGAAGAGGCATATTCTTCAAAGGCGCCGACACAAGAGTATGCGAATCAAATAGCAGAAAAAATGGTGGGCGTCTCTTTCGGCCTTACGTTTCTGACATATGTGTTCACAAAAGATTTACACAGAGCACTTGGTATGCTTGTCATTGATTTTGTATGCGGCATCAAGCTTTCAACAGCCGCGGCCTTTTCTGCAGCCATCGGCAAAGCCGCTCAAAAAGGCATTCTTATTAAAAACGGCAGCTATGTCGAACGGCTAGCCAATGTTGAAACGGTTGTGTTTGACAAAACCGGCACGGTGACGGAAGGAAAGCCGTACATCGAGCAAATCGAATGTTTCTATGATTTCACAGAGGAAGAGGTGCTGCAAACAGCCGCCACCTTAGAGCAAACGTCTTCCCATCCGCTCGCCCATGCGATTATCGAAGAAGCGAAAAAACGACGTCTGCCCCTTTCGGCAAGGCTTGCTGATGAAAAAGTTTCTGTCGTCACAGGAAAAGGGCTTTTCGGGAAGGTTGAAGGAAAAATAGTTCATATTGGCAGTTTGCGATATTTGGAGGAAGAAGGAATTATGACGGAACATCATGTGGACGTGTCTTTAACATACTCCGTTTACGTCGGAATCGATGGTTGTCTAGCGGGAGCCTTTTTCATTCAAGACCGCATAAGGCCGGGGATGGAGCATACAATTCAACAGCTGCGGGCAACTGGCGTGCAAAAGGTCGTCATGCTGACAGGAGATGAGCAGCAAAATGCCAAAAAAGTAGCCGAAAAACTGAAACTTGATGAGTATTGGGCACATATGCTGCCAGAGGAAAAAGTCCGCTATGTGGAACAGGAGAAAAAACGAACCGTCATTGCAATGGTTGGTGATGGGATGAATGATGCTCCTGCCCTAACGAAAGCCGATATCGGCATTACGCTTGGAGGAAAACGAACCGATTTGGCCGTCGAAGCGAGCGATATTGTCATTTCCAAAGATGATCCGTACGTTCTCGCAGATTTGGTCGGATTGTCCAAAAAGACATTGCGCACCGTGAAACAAAACGTGGTGGCTACTTTATTTGTCAACGGAGGAGCAATTGTGCTCGGCGCATTTGGTATCATCTCTCCGATAGCGGGCGCAGCCGTCCATAATTTGGCCACAATTGGGGTGGTCCTCAATAGCATGAAAATTTTAGCGAAGGGAGAGAAGGAAGGTGACTCCTTTGTATACGGTTCTTCACGATATCCCAGGGAGAATCCGGCTGCAAGTGCCAATGCTGCGGAACCACTCCTCGTTTAAAGAAATTGAGATGTTTTTTATGGCAATTAAAGGTATCCGTGCGGTCAGAATCGAACCAATCATTCAGACAATGGTCATTATGTATGAAGAAGGAGAAATGACGAAACAGAAAATTTTTCAGTATATTTCTCTGTTTTTCCATCATGAATCATTAGATCCACTTGATCCCATTATGGTGAATGTCACGCCAGGTATCCGAAAAGCGATTTTCCGTTCACTTGTGACGGGTTTTTTATTAATGGTGGCGTTTGTGAAAAAACGATATACAAGCAGGATTGACGTATTCGACTATCTTGTTGTTATTTCCACCGCACATACGGTCTTGACACATGGCGGCACAAATCGTTATCGCCATCCAGACATCTTAACAGGTATTATTAGTTTATTTTCGCTGGGGGCAGGTAATTTGCTTCATGTGTGCATGGTTACATGGGCGGTTAACGTATTGGAAATTTTACATGATATTAAACGGACGAACAAAAGTCCGATTTTACTATAAAAGGAGAGAATAAAGATGGCATTTAATCAAGATTTTTTATTAGGGTTTGTATCAGGAACGGTAGTGGGAGCGGTAGGTTATCGCTTATATGAGCAAAATTCAGGGCAGTTGCAAAAGCTTCTTCAGCCAGCACAAGGCTTTCGTCCACAAGCAGGCGCCCAGCAGCCTTCATTAGAAGAATTAGTAGCGCAAAAAGAAAGATTAGAAGATTTAATTGCCGAATTGAAATTAAGTTAGATTGATCTAGCACAGCGGACATGATGAAAGAGCAGTCATGTCCGCTTAGGTGAATTTTTGAAGGACAGTTTCAGTTATTATGATTCTACTTTACTCGTTATTTACATAATTTTAATAAAAACGGTATTGAACAAAAAAAAAATGTAGTTTATAATAATCAAAAAGTTGACTCAAGGAAAAACATTTTTGTTCAGTTAAAAAACGTTACTTGTTGCAAAATAGTCTTTTGTCACGTTTTTTTAGTAAATCCATACTCTGTATCGAGTTATGTTTTCGGATGGATATGGTTTTTTTTGGGCAAAAAGTTTCCTTTGGTAAATATTTTTAAGAAAAGGAAAAAGGAGTGGAGATGTACATGATTTATTCGCGTATGAAAAGATTTTCAACTGGAATGCTTCTGTTTGTGCTTGCTTTGTTTGTAATGGCAGGGTGTGCCAGCCAAGAGACAACAACAGCTACTGGAGACGGGAAATTAAAGATTACAGCGACCATTGGCATGATTACAGATGTAACACAAAATGTCGGTGGTGAGCATGTGGAAGTGACAGGGTTAATGAAAACAGGAGTTGACCCGCATTTGTACAAAGCTTCTCAAGGGGATATTAAAAAATTAAGTGATGCGGAACTTATTTTATATAACGGCTTGCATTTGGAAGGAAAAATGGGTGAAATTTTCGAAAAGATGGAAAAAGATAAGCCGGTTGTGGCAGTGACTCGCGATATTGAAGAAAGCGAATTGAAGTCAGCTGACGACGGCACGGCTGGTCATGACCCGCACGTATGGTTTAATGTTCAGCACTGGATCACGGTAACGGAAACTATTCGGGATGTATTGGTGGAACAAGACCCGGACAATGCGGATGCCTATAAGGCGAATGCCGATGCGTATATTGCGAAGCTGCAAGAGCTTGATGCTTATGCGAAAGAGCAAATTGCCTCGATTCCAGAAGAAGGTCGCGTGCTTGTCACGGCACATGATGCGTTCGGATATTTCGGAGATGCATACGGCATTAAAGTAATGGGGCTTCAAGGATTAAGCACAGCAGCTGAATACGGTTCAAAGGATGTCAGCAACCTTCGTGATTATTTAGTTGAAAACAAAATTAAAGCCGTTTTCGTTGAATCGAGCGTACCGAAAAAGGCGATTGAAGCAGTTGTTGAAGGTGCGAAGGAAAAAGGTCATGAAGTGACGATTGGCGGCGAGCTATTCTCTGATGCGATGGGTGAAACCGGAACAGAAGAAGGAACATATATTGGTATGGTTCGTCACAACGTTGATACAATTGTGAACGCATTAAAATAAAATTTTTCAAGCAGACCCTGCTTTTAAAGCGGGGTACTGTCGTCTAGACGATAAGAGAACTGAAGGAGAGAAGACGATGATTGCACCATTAACAGTAAAAAACTTAACGGTTGCCTACCAGAAGAAGCCCGTGTTGCAAAATATTTCGTTTGAAGTGCCGGAAGGAGAATTAATTGGCATTGTTGGACCGAACGGAGCGGGGAAATCAACACTCATTAAATCCATTCTCGGGCTTATTCCACGAGTAGCAGGAGAAGTTGAAATTTACGGTAAACCATACAAAGAACAGCGCAAACTGATTGGCTATGTGCCGCAGCGAGAATCGGTTGATTGGGATTTTCCGACGAATGCGCTTGATGTAGTAACGATGGGGCGCTACGGCCATCTTGGCTGGTTCAAACGACCTAGCAGCAAAGAAAAAGAATTTGCCATGGAATGTCTTCGTCAAGTCGGGATGGAAGACTTTGCTGACCGTCAAATTAGCCAGCTGTCAGGCGGCCAGCAACAACGCGTATTTCTAGCGAGAGCGCTCGCGCAAGATGCTCAGCTGTATTTTATGGATGAACCGTTTGTCGGAGTGGATGCGGCGACGGAAAAAGCGATTATTACGTTATTAAACAACTTAAAGCAACAAGGAAAAACGGTCTTGGTCGTTCATCATGACTTAAATACCGTGAAAGAATATTTTGATTCACTCATTTTCTTAAATGTAGAGCTGATTGGAATTGGCAAGACAGAGGATATCTTTACGAAAGACTATTTACAAAAAACGTACGGCGGGAAATTAACGATGTTTGATTCTGAAAGAGAATCTTCTTTCATCATTAATTGAGGTGAAACTATGAATTGGCTAGAGATTTTCCAAGATCCGAACACACAGTGGATTTTATTTGGCTCGATGCTTTTAGGATTGAGCAGTGGGGTCATCGGCAGCTTTGCATATTTGCGTAAGCAGTCTCTTATGGGGGATGCGCTTGCTCATGCGGCACTACCTGGCGTTTGCTTAGCTTTCATGATTACAGGTTCAAAGTCGATTTTTTACTTTTTAATCGGGGCGCTTATTGCCGGATTGTTGGCGACGTTTCTCATCAGTTATATTACGAGGAATACCCGCATTAAACAAGATTCAGCATTAGGCATTATTTTGACCGTCTTTTTCGGTATTGGCATTGTGTTATTGACGCAAATTCAACATAGCGACGCCGGCAATCAAAGCGGCCTTGATAAATTTTTGTTCGGGCAAGCGGCTTCCATGATTCAAAGCGATGTATACACGATGGCGATTATTTCAGCTATCCTCGTCGGTGTTTGCGTATTGTTTTTCAAGGAGTTTAAACTGCTTTCGTTTGATCCGGGTTTTGCGAAAGGAATTGGACTTCCAGTCGTCTTTTTGGATCAGTTCATTATGCTTCTTGTCGTCGTTGCCGTTGTCGTTGGTATTCAAGCGGTAGGTGTCGTACTTATGGCAGCATTGTTAATTACACCAGCCGTTGCCGCTAGATATTGGACGGAAAAGCTGCATGTGATGGTTGCTGTGTCTGGATTATTCGGAGTGTTAAGCGGTATGGCTGGAACGCTTGTGAGCACGATGGTCAGCAACTTACCGACAGGGCCGCTGACCGTTTTAGCGGCCACATGTTTATTCGTTTTCTCCGTATTCTTTGCACCGAAACGCGGATTGGTCGCAAAAGCATGGTTGAGAATATCGGTGAAAAATGAGTTAACGAAACAGTCGTATGTGAAGAAAGTAAGGGAAGGAGAAACATCATGAACGATTTTTGGATTATTTTAATCGGGGCGCTTGTTGCCTGCTCTTGCAGTGTCGTCGGTTGTTTTCTCGTTCTTCGCAAAATGTCGATGATTGGGGATGCGATTAGCCACTCGGTACTGCCGGGAATCGTCATTGCCTTTTTAGTGAGCGGGTCACGCGATTCTATCTTTATGATGATGGGAGCGGCGGCACTTGGGTTAATTACGGTCTTTTTAATTCAACTGTTTCATCAAAGCGGGGTACAATCGGATGCGTCCATCGGTGTTGTGTTTACGGCACTGTTTGCCATCGGTGTGGTGCTCGTCAGCTTGTACACACGCCAAGTGGATTTAGACCTTGATTGCGTCTTGTACGGTGAAATTGCTTATGCACCGTGGAATACACTGACAGTTGGCGGAGTGGACATCGGACCGAAAGCAGTATGGGGAGTCGGGGCTACTTTTCTATTAAACTTAATGGTTATTGGCTTGTTTTACAAACAGTTTAAAATCACTGCCTTTGACCCAGCCATGGCAGCCGCTGTCGGCATACCGGTTATGCTGTTTCACTATCTTTTAATGGCGCTTGTTTCGTTCACAACGGTAGCATCGTTTGAAAGTGTAGGAGCGATTTTAGTTGTGGGTATGTTAATTGTACCAGCGGCAACAGCTTACTTGCTGACGGAAAAATTGAGCGTCATGATCGGCATCAGCATGATCATCGGTATCATCAGCTCAGTACTTGGTTATTACATGGCTTATTTATATGATGCGTCCATTGCCGGCTGTATGATTACAGTAGCAGGGATGTTGTTTTTACTCGCATTATTCTTCTCGCCAACACACGGCATTGTGATGAAAAAGTGGAAACGCAGAAAAATGATGGCGGAGCTATAAGAAATAAAGCCTTTTGAAGAGGAAGTCAATCGAATGGAATATCATATCAGCTTGAAGTGATTGCAAAAGGCTCTCAAACAGAATTTTCATAAAGCAAAAAGAGGTGGGGCATATGACGTTCGTATGCCCCACCTCTTTTTTTGAATAGAACGAAAAAGGCTTGCTGCAGAAAATATCAGCAAGCCACCCAATATTAGTATCCGTAACCATAACCACCGCTGCCGCCAACATAAGCTGTGCCGACGATGATTAACAGGATGAATAATACAACGATTAACGCAAATCCTGCGCCGTATCCATATTTTTCAGACATTTACATACACCTCCTTCTAGAGATGATAGTCTTTATTCACGAATGGAAGTTCTTTTGAACATGTAAGATGAAGGTGAGCAAGTGTGAACGCAAATTAATATTTAAAGCCTACCGCACCAACAATAATTAATAGAATAAACAAGACAACGATTAACGCAAAGCCGCTCCCACAGCCGTAACCGCCTCCGTATCCGCCACCATAACCATAACCGCCGCATCCGCAGCCATATCCGTACCCATAACCACCGAATCCAAATGGCATGTAACTTCGACCTCCTTTTGATATCGGTAATTGTTCAATTGCAATTACCTGTTAATAACATATGCACAAACGAAAGATGTGTTTGGGCATATGCCCGTATGGACCAAGTTTCCTACAATGCTGTCACGAGGATGTTTTAGTGACGCTGCCTCTTTGTGGCAAACGTCCATAGGCTGAATATAATAACAGTGAAAATGTTAAGGGGGATAAAATGTATGCAACACGGATATGACATGAATATGTATGGAAACAATCAGCCTATGAACGAGAAGATGATGGAAGACTACAATCATGAAAAGAAGATGCATGACTTTTGCAAGAAATACAAATATCACTATGTCATGATGGAGACACATGACGGAAATGTATATGACGGCATCATTGATAAAGTCGAAAACGGTCAAGTATATATGTTGCTTCCGATGGAAGATGAAGGAGTGGGCACGGAAGGTACTCAGTCACGTTATGGTGGATATGGTGGATACGGGGGCTATAGCGGGTATGGTGGATATCGATTCCCGCGCAGATTCCGGAGGTTTCGCCGCTTCAGGTTTCCGTTTTTCGGGATTCGCGGTTTCTTTTTCCCTTTTTTTTATTAAGTTTGTTCAAAAAGATCGCTGCGGTGATCTTTTTTTGATTTTCCTTTTTCCCGTGCAATCGCCTATACGCTTACGCTATGAAAAGAATACGATATAAAAGCACAGATTGATTTCTCTTTTGTTTTAAAAAGGGGAGAGAAAGGAGGGAAGGAAATGCGCCAACTATTGCAGACTCTTTTTAACAAACAAAGGGGACCAGGAGGGTTTCAGCAGCCTTTTAATTTTGGGCCACCCATGCCGCCAGGTCCGGGAGGTTTCGGATTTAGAGGCATTGGCGGAGCGGGCCCGACAGGATTTGGGCCAAGAGGTCTCGGAGGGTTATTCTCGCCAGGAATTCCGACACAGCCGATGGCATCATCCGGAGGATTTTTGCAAAAGCTGTTGTCAGGTGCGGGTGGATCAGGTGCCCAAGGTGGTTCTAGTATCATGGGAGCGCTCCAAAATGTTCAAGGTATGCTGAGATTGGCAGAAAGTGCCGCTCCAATGGTTCAGCAATATGGGCCGATGGTAAAAAACCTTCCGGCGATGATGAGACTAATGAAGGAATTGAACAATCTCGATAGCGATGAAGAAGAAAACAGCGCGCAACTGGTAGCGGAAGCACCACCCGCAGCAGAATCGGAAATTGCAGTAGAAGTTGAAGAGGAAGAGGAAGAGCATCGTCTACCAACCAGACACATCGAGCCGAAAAGAAGGGTAAACGAATCAAGAGCTTCCATTCCGAAGCTGTACATTTAACGGCTTTCCCTCCTTTTTCGTACACATGCTTTTCAGGCAAAAAGACCTTCAGTAGAGGGTCTTTTTTGGTTTGTCAGCGGACATCATGGTAAAAAACGATGTCGAATGATTTGGACCAATTTTTTGTATCCATTTTCGTTTTTGTGAATATATTGAGCTTTGTAGGAAATAAGATTGCTGGAGGATGGACATCGTGATCAAAAATGAAAAAACACAACAGATGCAAGAAGAAGGGACGTTTGACCAATTTATGGCTGAAATTCGACATATGCCGCACTACAAAATTGTAAACGATAATATTAACCACTCAAACGACTACGTATATGCGGTCGTGACACCTGTTGACAATATGGAATTGTCATTGAAGAAGCATGTTTAAAAGTTTGAAGCAAAGCTGCCATTTAATCCACTAAACAGGAAAAAATGGCGGCTGTTATTATAAGTTTTATTAAAAAAAGCTCGTTTTTTTAAACCACTAAGTCTATTTCATGTTAAAATGAATGGCGGCAGGAATAAGTTTCTTTTTTTGTCATATAAATCGTAATGATAACGTTTAGAGATAATGGAGAAGAAATAGAGTATGGAGGGTTTTCATGAGGACAAGCTTTCAAAAAATGAGGCAAGAATTGATTGGTTATAGTTTATTAGTTTTATTTCTTTATTGTTTTTTTGTGATTGATCCAAAGAATGTGGCGTTTTCTCTTCCAAGCGATTGGATGAATGTGAATTCGATTTTTTTAAGCATCGTGCTGGAAGCTATCCCATTTATTTTACTTGGGGTCTTTGTTTCTTCCTTTATTCAAATTTTTGTATCGGAACGACTGATTCAGCGCTTTATTCCGAAGCATCCAATTGCAGCTTTGCTTCCAGCGGCGATTATGAGCGCTTTGCTGCCAGTTTGTGAGTGTGCCATCATTCCAGTTGTTAGAAGGCTACTGAAAAAAGGAATGCCGCTTCATGTCGGGATTGTTTTGCTTGTGGGAGCGCCAATTTTAAATCCAATTGTATTCGCTTCTACATACTATGCGTTCACGTCAAATAAAACGATTGTGTTTGGCCGAATGGGACTAGCTTTCGTGCTTTGTATCGCCATTGGATTGTTCGTATATCTTTTATTCCGAAATCGCAATCAGCTGCGGGAAGAAGAGAACCATCATGTCCACCATCACCATCACAGTGGAAATCGCTTGAAGCAAATGCTTTTTCATGCGAGCGACGAGTTTTTTGACATGGGAAAATATTTAATTATGGGTGCGTTTGTCGCCAGTTTGTTTCAGACGTTTTTAGACCGAAATGCTTTAGTGGGTCTTGGGTCGAGTGAATACGTATCTCCGCTCGTCATGATGACGTTTGCGTATGTGCTTTCACTTTGCTCGGAAGCAGATGCATTTGTCGCGGCTTCGTTCACTAATACCTTTTCGACAGGCTCATTATTGGCGTTTTTAGTATATGGCCCGATGATTGATGTGAAAAACACGCTCATGATGCTGTCGGTGTTCAAAGTGAGATTTACCATTGCCTTTATCGTTATTGTGACGATTTCGGTTTATATTGCGATTTTGCTGTTCCAGACGTGGTTCGTGCTATAAAGGATTCATAAAGGAGAGGAAAAAACATGGAGCAACCATCCAATCACGCATTTATTCGTGGAGTCATCTTAACAGGCTTCTCTCTATTGATGTTTAAATTAATACTCTCTGGAGATATTCAACTGTTTATCGCCCCAAGAATGATGCCGTTCATTTATTTCGCAGCACTGACCTTTTTTATGCTCGGTGTACTGCAAATTTGGCGAAGCGGTTCAAAGGAAGACGTACATGTTGATTGCGGATGCAGTCATCATCCGCCGAAGCGTTCATTGACAAGTCTGTTCATTTACAGCTTATTCGTACTTCCTGTCATGACAGGCTTTTTATTTTCCAACAACATTTTGGATAGCTCGGTTGCGGAGAAGCGGGGGATGAAATTCGGCGTGAATGCAACGGCCCGTCCTGAGCCAGAAGAACGTCAGGAGCTTATCGAACAAGGGAATGCCGAAGCCGAATTGTATTTGGAAGATCCCGAAAAATATATGGAAGAACTCGAACGGCGTGTGCAGGAAGAAGCAGGACAAGAAGGCGACCTTCCTTTAACGCATGAAGAAGGATTTCAAATTCAAGACCCGCCAGACGGCTTTTATGAGCAGCTTGAAGCACAGTTTATGAAAAAAGAGAAGATTACGGTACCTGATGAAACGTTTATTCCGCTTATGAACATATTTGACCGAAACCCAGCAGCCTTTATCGGGAAAGAGATTGAGTTGACAGGTTTTGTCTACCGGGAACCGGATTTTGAAGAGAATCAGTTTGTAATAGCCCGCTTCGGTCTTTCCTGCTGTGTAGCGGATGCGTCCGTTTACGGCATGCTTGGAGAGGCGGAAGAAGCAGCAACGCTCGGTGTTGACCAATGGGTGAACATTAAAGGAACGATGGCTGTGACTGAGTATAACTCGATCCGTCTGCCATATATTCATATTACCGAAGTGGAACGAATCGACCCGCCTGCTACACCGTATGTGTACGAGTTTTATGAGGGAGGAGAGCTTGCCATTCCATAAAGCAGCCTTTTTGGCTGTTTTTTTATGGGATGTGTTAAAGTGGTGAAAACGGGAATAAACATAAAAGAAGCTGTTGCACGTTTCTCAACTTTGTTCCATAATGTATATATGAATATATGTTCATATATTAGTTGTAAAATAATTTGAAGGAGGTCTACTGTATGGGGCATTCTCACCATCACGACCATTCCCATGGCCACCATCATCATGGTACAGGAAATAAGAAAGCATTACGGCTATCGTTTATATTAATTGCTACGTATATGATAGTGGAGGTCATCGGCGGACTTCTTACAAACAGTCTCGCCCTTTTGAGCGATGCAGGCCATATGCTTAGTGATGCGGCTGCGCTCGGATTAAGCTATCTTGCGCTCACGTTTGGCGAGAAAAAAGCGACGCTGACGAAAACGTTCGGCTATAAGCGTTTTGAAATTTTAGCTGCCTTCATTAATGGGATAACACTGATCGTGATCTCGATTTATATTTTTTTCGAAGCGTATCACCGTTTAATGGAGCCGCCTGGTGTTATTAGCTCTGGAATGCTCGTTATTTCAATCATCGGCTTAATAGTCAATATTGCAGCCGCTTTTATTCTGATGAAAGGTGATACGAGCGGCAACTTAAATGTCCGCAGTGCCTTTTTACATGTGCTTGGGGATATGCTCGGGTCGTTCGGCGCTATCATTGCCGCATTGCTGATTATGTTTTTTGGCTTGGATATTGCTGATCCGATTGCCAGTGTGATTGTTGCGCTATTAATTGTCATCAGCGGCTGGCGGGTGACGAAAGACTCGTTTCATGTACTTATGGAAGGAGTGCCCGCTAGTCTCGATTTAACGGAAATAAAAGAAGCGCTGTTGTCTATGAAGCAAGTAAATGCTGTCCATGATTTGCATGCATGGTCCATTACGTCTGATTTTCCAGCCTTCAGCTGCCATTTAGTTGTGAATGAAGAAGCAGACTATGATGAAGTGCTTTTATCTGCGAAAAAAATTCTTCACGATCGGTTTCATCTGGACCATACGACGATTCAAATTGATAAAAGCGATTCAAGCTGTGTGAACTGCTATGAATGAGGGGGGGCTGAAAGGAGAAACACCACCTCTTTTCAGACACCCTCTGCAAAATAGACCGTTACCCAAACCGAGGAGTATTACGAATTTTGATAAACGGTCTATTTTGCATAAAAAGAAAAACGATCGTTTCGTCGAAAATTTTGATACTTATTAGACAGCCTCTTTTAGACGAGGAGGAGAATGAAGAACAATGCAACGAATCATTCGATGTGGTCGGCGTTAGTTTAATATGAAGTGTGAAGGCTCTTGGAACAGATATGGGCCGATCCTTTCATAAAATGTATGAACCAGTTGACAACAAATGAAGGATTACGGATGATAAAGGAAACTTCCATTGGTGGAGGGCGACCGATGGTTAGTTGACTTATCGGGCTTTTATCACTGACTTAAACAAGGAACAAAGACTAAACGCAACGTCTTTGCTTATGCATCCTGTAGGAAGTGAGGGTCTCTTACTGCTTGTTAATGCGGGATAAAGCTGTAATGTTGAACGGAATGTACCGGAAAATGGTGGTGAAAAAGCTCAACAATAATTAGAGAGTGTGCGCTGTGTACAGCGGGCATGGAATAGACAGGTGGATGAATCATGCAAGAAGTTGTCATAGAATGGTTTAACGAGTATAGTCAGTTGGCAGTCATCATCAGCCTTGGAATAAATATCATTATTAGCATTTTTGGTGTTATTCCAAGTGCCTTTTTAACAGCGGCCAACTTGGCGTTTTTTGGATTTGTAAAAGGGACCTTCATCTCTTTTACAGGTGAAGTCATCGGAGCGGGTGTCGCCTTTTATTTATATCGAAAAGGACTAAGAGGCAGATCACAGGAGAAACTCAACAACTACCCGAAGCTGCATCGATTGTTGGCAGCGACAGGAAAAGAAGCCTTTTCTCTTATTGTCGCTTTTCGCCTCATGCCGTTTGTGCCGTCTGGGTTTGTGACGTTTGGGGCCGCTGTCGGCAATGTGGGGGGCCTTACTTTTCTGCTTGCTAATGCCGTCGGGAAGCTGCCAGCAGTGTTGTTGGAGGCGTACTCGGTTTATCAAGTGTTGAACTGGACGTGGCAAGGAAAAATCGTCCTGCTTGCGTTCGCCGTTGTTTTGCTCATTCCGTTTTTGAAAAAATGGAGAAGCTCTTAATAGACTAAAGTGGTATGAACATGTGACAAGCTATGTATCTCTCTGTCCGCTCTTGAATACATATAAAGATAGGAAAAAAGAGCGGGGGGATATGGTGTGTCGGGAGCAATGGGATTTACCGTCTGGTTAATGACGGCTTCATTGTTAGGATTAGGCGCTGGGGGAATGATTGGCAAATTAGTTTGTACCGTATGCAAAGGAGGCATTCATTACGTCTATAGCTGCTGTGGGGGGATGCTGTTTGGCTTGCTTTGCTTTGAGATTATCCCGCATTCTCTCCATTATTACCATTTAACAGGAGTAGCTGTTGGCATGGTGAACGGGTATTTATTCATGGTGTTGCTAGAGTCTTATTTACATAAACACACGGCTGCTCATGAACGGCTATGGCCATTTCTTCTTTTTATCGCTCTTGCGCTGCATACCATTCCGTCTGGATTAAATATTGGCGTGACGATGGGATACAGTTCGTTTTTAACGTCCTCATTTTTAATGGCGCTCATCATTCATCAAGTACCGGAAGGGGTTGCGCTGATGGTATCTCTGTCGGCGGGGAAATGGAATGAATGGTTGTTTCTTCTTATTGCACTATTATTAGCCGCAACACTCGGAATCAGCATGCTGGCAGGACATGAACTACAAGTTGAGTCCGTTAAGCTGAATGCCTTGCTGGCAGGAACCGCGATTGGAACATTTGGCTATGTCACCATTAATGATATGTTATGGAAATCGCTTCGTGAACTGAACTTCCTGCGATTTACTGGAACGGCTCTGCTTGGGTTATTTATCATCAAACTATATTTCTTCTTTTTTTGATGACTGTCATGAAGTCTGGATGGATAAACTGTGAAATGGTTTATCTGTCTAGGCTTTTTTTGTAACGTAAAAACCGGTGAGTGAATACAATAATATTCAAACAATTATTTGACCGTTTTGTCGATTTATCATATTATTATAATCAAACAATTATTTGAATGTACGGTTGAAGGAGGATGACATGGCAAAAGATCGTTGTGATGTATACTGTTTTAATGAAGAAAAGGTTGACCGCATTAAGCCATTAATTGATATGGAAGAAATACAGCGTGTGACCAAAATGTTAAAAGCGTTGGCGGACGAAACGCGGATGAAAATCGTCTTTGCTCTTTATAAAGGAGAAGAGCTATGCGTATGTGATGTTGCTAATATTGTCGGTGCTACAACTGCAACGACTTCCCATCATTTGCGCCTTCTAAGAAACATGGGCATCGCCAAATATCGGAAAGAAGGAAAGCTTGCCTTTTATTCACTCGATGACGAGCATGTAGAACAGTTAATTGAGCTTGCTTTTATTCATCAAAAAGAAGTCGAAACGAGAAGCTGAACGAAGCAAAGCTACGTTGGGATTGCATGAGGAGTTGAATGTTGTGAGTCAAAGAGCAGATGTTAAAACGGAACCGAGGAAAGGGATATACTGTTCCTCAACGGAAGTGAAGGAAAACAGCCAAAGCGAAGAAAAAAGCTGTTGTTCCTCAATTGAAGTAAAAGACAATAGCCAAAGTGAAGAGAAAAGTTGCTGCTCTTCCACTGAAATAAAAGATACTAGTCACAATGAGAAAACAAGCTGCTGCAGTACGAATCACGAAAAAACGGAAGAGCCGATGGTACAAACAAGCAAAAAGGCGAAAACGTATATTATCGAAGGAATGGATTGCGGGGCTTGTGCGAAGTCACTTGAGAACCATTTGCGGAATGTATCGAGCGTCGAAGCAGTTAATGTTAGCTTTTCAACAGGAAAAATGCACATTGAGCATGATAATAGTGTGGAAGACATTCAAAAAGAAGTTGAAAAAGCTGGCTATAAAGCGACATTCATTTCAAGTCCAAGACAAGCAGTGAAGACGGAGAAACAGTCGGGAGCGTATAATTCGCTTATCGCATCAGGAGTAGCGATTGCCCTTGGATTTTTGGGGACGTATGCAGGAATTTCAGAAGCCGTAACAACCCTTCTTTATGCTTTTGCTATCATCATTAGCGGTTATAAGCCGGCGAAAAGTGCGTATTATGCGGTGAAAAGCCGGTCACTTGACATGAATGTACTGATGACGATGGCAGCGATTGGGGCGGCTCTGATTGGAGAATGGCTCGAAGGGGCGACCGTTGTTTGGCTGTTCTCATTAGGAGCGGCCCTTCAAACAAGGTCCATCGAACAAACTCGAAAATCCATCCGAAATTTAATGGATCTGGCACCGCCAGAAGCGTGGATTAAAGTAGACGGAAAACTCGTCAAAAAAGCGGTCGAAGACGTGACAGTCGGACAAATGATGGTCATTAAGCCTGGGGAGAAAATTCCGTTGGACGGTGAGATTATAGCTGGGCAATCGAGTGTAAATCAAGCGCCGATTACCGGGGAGTCTATTCCCGTTGATAAAGAAGTCGGTGATGCTGTTTACGCCGGAACGATTAATGAACAGGGGTCACTGGAAGTAAAAGTAACGAAGCTAGTAGAAGATACGACGATTTCAAAAATTATTCATTTAGTGGAAGAAGCGCAAGAAAAGAAAGCGCCGACAGAGGCGTTCGTCGATAAATTTGCCGCGATTTACACACCGATTGTGTTCGTCGTTGCGCTTCTTATGATGATAGTACCGCCGTTGCTTGGCCTTGGTGAATGGGGCGAATGGTTTTATAAAGGACTAGAGCTGCTTGTCATTGCGTGTCCTTGTGCCCTTGTCATTTCCACACCTGTTGCGATCGTATCCGCGATCGGAAATGCAGCGAAAAACGGCGTTCTCATTAAAGGCGGAACGTTTTTAGAAGCGGCAGGACGAATTAAAGCGGTTGCCTTTGATAAAACGGGGACACTGACAGAAGGAAAACCAGCTGTTTCAGACGTATTGCCATTGACTATTTCAGAAGAGCGCCTTATTTCGATAGCGGCTACATTAGAAGAATATTCAACCCATCCCATTGCAAAATCAATCGTGCAATACGCACAAGAAAAGCGTATTCCTTCTTTAGCGGGAGATGACTTTAAAAGCATAACCGGTAAAGGAGTGCAGGCGGTCATTGCCGACAACGTTCACTATGCAGGAAACATGAAGTTATTTAAAGAAATCGGCACGCCATTTGGCGAGTCACTTTCCGAAATTGAGCGTCTCCAAGCGGAAGGGAAAACAATTATTATCATCGGAACCGCCAAAGAAATATTCGGTGTCATCGGCGTAGCAGATGCGATTAGACCAGCTGCCGTTTCTGCGCTTAGCCGTCTGCAAAAGGCCGGGGTGGAACAAATGGTGATGCTGACAGGAGATAATGAAGGCACAGCGAAACGAATTGCTGCTGAAGCCGGAGTGAACCGTTACTTCGCTGAACTGTTGCCAGAAGACAAAGTAAGGGCGGTAAAGCAGCTGCAGCAAGAAGGCTACAAAACGGCGATGGTCGGGGACGGCATTAATGATGCCCCAGCATTGGCGACAGCGGACCTCGGCATTGCCATGGGCGGAGCGGGAACTGATACAGCAATGGAGACAGCTGACATCGTCTTAATGGCTGACAATCTCGAAAAGCTTCCTTATACGATTCATTTAAGTAAACGAGCATTAACAATCATTAAGCAAAACGTTTGGTTTTCTCTTATCATTAAGGCAATTGCTTTACTGCTGATTTTCCCAGGCTGGCTCACATTATGGATGGCTGTACTAAGCGATACAGGAGCAGCACTCATCGTGATTTTAAACAGTCTGCGCTTAATGAAAGTAAATTCTGATTAACAAAAAAGACCCTGTCATGACTATCCGGTAACAGTACGGATTGAGCGGCAGGGTTTTTTATTAACGTAGAAAGGAGTTATTCATCCAGCAACGGAGGTGTTTTCTTAAGGGGAAATAGCGCTGAACATGGAGAGGGTGGTTCAATAGGAGGACATTCAAGCAGTTCAGGCGGGATATCTTCACGAATTTCACAAAGCTCTGCTTCTAGCTCTACTTTAGTCATGGCGGTTGTGTAGACGTCTGTGCAAAGAACAATGGCAATGTCCAAGCGCTCAAAGCATTGATCTTCTGAACAAACTAAATGTGCTTCACACTTAAAAAAGGTCACTTCACATACACCTTCTGTTCCTTGAGGGGCACAGACAAAAAAGCTTTCTGTGACGGAAAAAGGAATCGGATCTGACGTGCAAAGGGGAAAGCCGAATAGATTTAAAATTTCGATGACGATAAACCCTTGAATGGTTATTTTTACTTTACGTAGTTTTGTCTTTTCGCCAGAAGGTAGTATACCGATGACGTCTTTACCTTCCACTATGTCTGCTGAACAAAGAAAGGAATCTGTTTTCGTTGGATTTAGCGGCCGACCTTTTGCATCGGTCAATAAACATTCCACCATTGCTTTGCCGTTTTGCAGCAATCGACATGGATCGTCTGTCACGCAACAACCATGATGGTCAGAATGTGAGTGTTGATCGTGACCAAGCTCATCAAAGCAGATGACGGGCAATTCGATTCGTTTTCTGACCCAGTCGAAAATTTCCGGTACTTTGATGCATATTTTCTCCATCGCGTTTTCTTTCCTCCTTTTTCGTTTTTTCTATATTTCAGTGATGGATGATAATTAACAATGTTTTTTCTTTTTCTTCTTTTTTTGTTTTACACAAATTTTAATGATGTCTTTTTCTTTATAACGGAAGGCTAAATTTAAATCCCCGTTTTGATCTTTTCCGAAATTCATTTCTTCTCCGTACACTTCACAAACAATCTCTTTCTCTACGATTTTGACCTTTTCGTCTTTTTTTACCTTGACATTTTCTATTAAACATTGAAACGGAACTTCATCAACGATTGTATAGTTTTCGATGTCGCAATGATGTTCAACAGCGGTATACGTAATCGTTTTACGGAGAAATCCGCAAATGACGATAACATCCTCACATACTTTCTCAATTTCCGCAAATAGTTCCTTTTTGACTTTCGTCGTACCTTTTTTCGCCGGAGGAACGAGTTGAGTTTTATGTTCTAATATAAAAGTGCAGCAAGATATTTTCGGTTGAGGAGGCGGACAAGGTGTGAGACAAGTAAATGTTAAAGGAACAGGATTCACAATATTAGGGCGATTCGTTCCCATCCTTTCACCAGCTTTCGATTTGAATGTACTACTATATAGTAAATTATATTGACCTATAAAATGTGCATAATACAACCCATTTTGGGCCCTTTATACGTCATGTTTTCGAGTGTTGACGGAAGCCTGTTTTTGAGTCGTGATGAGACGTTTTTACTCTTGTTTCATAAACTAGTAAAAGATAAAGAAGGAGGTGTGGAGCATGAAAATAATAAAAGGACAAAAGCCCGTCGTATCGGGGTCTTCATCATCTTCAATTCCGAAGACAAAGAAAAGAGGAGGTCTGGGCGCGGCTGAAAAAGAAAGCTGCAGAAATGAGAAGTAAACGGGAATAAAACGATAAAAAAGAGGAGGCTGACTGAAAAGAGGTAATTTTTCTCTTTTCAGTCAGCCCTAAAAAATGGACAGTTATAAAAACTCAGAAATGCGAAAGGTTTTCATTAGTGATCCATTTTGTATGAAGCAGAAAAAATGTTATTTCAACTTACCTTGACATTAACAAGGTGGCGAGAGCGGTTCGCATTCGTCACAAGAGGATTTTCTAATGCATACTTTAACGATATCTTTTTCAGTCATACGCCAAAACACATTGACAGTGCCTGTTTCACCAAGTGCTGGACGTGTGCCGCGATTTTGCAGACGTGGGGTACCTTCGCACAAAACAGCAAATCCACAAATGTCGAAAGGGTCGCCTTCGTTCGCATCTTCACGATCAATAATGCATTGGAACGGCCTTTCGTCACAAATGACTTTTGGACATTGATTGCCTTGCTCATCCACGGAAGTGTAGGTGATTTGTTTTGCGACCGTACCGCAAATGATGACTTTTTCCGGACATACATCTTCAATGACAGGTGCTTGGGTGAAAAATACGTCTGTTATAACATCTGCTGAAGCCAATGCAGGCGGAACGAGCTGTGTCTTAAACTCAACCGCTACCTGACAGCATGTTTGCGGGTTTGGAACGGGACATTCAGCAATTTTCTAATCCTCCTTGTATCATAAATATGAGAAGAAGGAATTAAGGGAGAGTAGGCAGTAAAGCTCTTTCTATCCTAAAATTCCTATTGACATACAATATGAACAATCGGGCGTTTCGGTATAGGCGGATGTTTATGAATGGAGAGAAAAATGTGCTTGAACTTGTATAACCATCAGAGAGAATTCTCCTATTATAGAGAATATGTTGGCAAATTTATATCGCTTGGATCATAGAAAACGCCCTAAGAATGAAACTTCTTAAGGGCGTTTTTCTATCGCAAAATTATTAGCAAGACGGAGGAAGAGGTTCACAGTTATCGCAATTATCTTTTCTAATACAAACTTTCACAATATCCTTTTCTGTCATTCTCCAAAACACATCAACTGTACCTGTTCCGTTAAGTGAAGGGCGTGTGCCACGATTTTGCAGTCGTGGTGTTCCTTCACATAAAATGGCAAACCCGCAAATTTCAAATGTGTCGCCTTCATTTGCATCCTCACGATCGATGATGCATTGGAACGGTCTTTCATCACAAATGACTTTCTCGCATAGGTTCCCTTGTTCATCGACGGCTGTATACGTAATTTGTTTCGCGACTGTACCGCAAATAATAACTTTTTCTGGACATACATCTTCTACAACAGGCGCTTGGGTAAAGAAAACGTCTGTTATAACATCTGCTGAAGCAAGCGCAGGCGGAACAAGCTGTGTCTTAAACTCAACCGCTACCTGGCAGCATGTTTGCGGATTTGGAATTGGACATTGAGTTGTCGTAGTGGTAGTAGATGTTGTGGAAGTAGTAGTAGTAGTAGTAGTAGTAGTAGTAGTAGTTGTAGTAGTAGTAGTAGTAGTAGTTGTAGTTGTAGTAGTAGTAGTAGTAGTAGTAGTAGTAGTAGTAGTGGTAGTAGTAGTAGTAGTAGTAGTAGTAGTGGTAGTAGTAGTAGTAGTAGTAGTAGTAGTAGTAGTAGTAGTAGTAGTAGTAGTGGTAGTGGTAGTGGTAGTGGTAGTAGTAGTAGTAGTAGTTGTAGTGGTAGTAGTTGTGGTAGTAGTTGTAGTTGTGGTAGTAGTAGTAGTAGTAGTAGTAGTAGTAGTGGTTGTAGTTACAGGAACGAAGTCAGATGCCAGACATTGACTCTCGTCATTAGGACCAATACCTTGGAAATGCAAGGCTATCGTATTGAATTCAGATTCTAATAGTGGTGGAGTATTAGAACATATTGTAAAGATACCAGTATTACCTGGTAAGATCCGCTCCCCTTGTTCTGAAAAAGTTCTGTCAACAGCGTCTACCATATCAATACAACCACCTGCACCTGGGCAACCTGTAGCAGGTAATACTATATTGTCCGTGCCTGGTCCAGAAACTTTTACGAGTGGACCAGCGTTATCTGTCTCCAAACAGAACGCACCAATAAATCCTTCACTGGCAAAATGATTAAATATTTCCATTGTGACACAATTACCATCTTGTGTCACAGTAACGGTAGCCCTTAATATCTCACCGTTTGGACCTGTTCCATCAATAGTTGCAACTACTGGCATATAAGATTTTCACTCCTTTTCAATAAATTTAAATGTGAAAAAGGAAAAACTCGATATTTCGCAAATTTCTCCTCTTTTCCAAAATATACTATGCCTTTAGTTGAATAATGGTTTAGATGAATTCATTATGTGTGGATGATTTATTTAATTTTCATGGTTTGTTTTATTAAAAACTAGCTTCATTCCACTAATGAAAATGAACACAACAAAGAAAGCGCGTATATAGTTCGAGGGCATCTCTGGTGGTGATGACGAATCCTCATATGATTGTCAAATACTTTTTTCAAATGGTCTTTCCAGTTGTTAAGAGAATGATAACTGAAAGATATTTGGATCAATATGAGGAGAAGAAACTCTATAGAATACTCGATTTTAACTACTAATAGATGTAATGTTTAACAATGGAATTATCTCCTCATACAGTAGTGTTCTATTGCGTAATCAAGGTAATTTAGAGGAGCAGGATTCATATTTGATTTTTACACCCTTCTATTTCTAACTTCATATAAATGGAGTTAGAAACATTTTAACGTAACTTCCAGCAAATCTTTAGTCATATCTCGTCTATACATTAATGTAAAAAGGGTGTGTAAAATGCGAAGAGCTGTTGTAGTGTTTGTAGAGGATAAGTCGCATCTATTACTTCAATTGGGTTGCTTATATACCTCTTTAAAATATATAAAATCAAATGATACTGACCTTGTTGTATTTGGAACAAAAGAGGCATTAGAAAAAATTCCTGATGACTGTATAAAAGTTGAATGTGGGTTAGCGAATAATCCTCCTGAGTTTCTCCGTTATCGATTTATTAATTCCATTAGTTGTTTAGCAGGAGAGAACGCTGACTTTTTAGACCATTACGATTATATTTTAAGAACTGATGCAGATACATTCTTAACCCCTGCATGGAATTCCTTTTATCCTGCTTTCTATACTGTAGGGCAGGGTGGTTACGTAAACGATGAAAAAACACGTTCCAATTTAAAAAGAATTTCATCGGAATTTCACTTACGTCATCAAGGGTTCCATAATTTAGGATCGACTCATTACGGTAATGCTAGGTTGGTAAGGGATGTTTGTAAACTAGCAACAACTATTACAGCTTACATTTTAACAGAGGAATTCAAGGGCGATGAGGGAAAATGGCCTAGTTGGTATCGGGGAGTTGCATCAATGTATGGATGTGAAATTGCAGCTAACCACTTTGTAGATAAAATTACAATAGATTCAAAAAAACTTGATTATGGTAGCTCCTCAACAGAATCAATCGACAATCATCCTCACATACATTGTTGGCATACAAATAATATATTTTCAAAGTTTCAATTTACGGACGGAAAATATGATGATTTAAGTACCAATCATTTAGATGTAAAAATGATTAGAGAATATTGTTTGTTTATCGCTTTAAAATCCAAACAACTTTTTCCTATTCAATAGGACTGTAGTTTATGTTACTTAGAATAACTTAAGGGATATTAGAAAAGAAGATTTTCATTTCATTTGTTCATAAATTACTTATGAAAGGTGGAACTAAAATGGAGAGTAAGAAATTTTTAGTTTTAGGACATCCGAGAAGTGGCACTGGGTTTATGGTGAAGTTGTTTCGACAATTAGGATATCAAGTGGGACATGAAATTATGGGGAAGGACGGAATCAGCAGTTGGATGTTCGTCGTAGATGATTATCAAGTATATACGGATACAACTCTGAACCGAAAAGATTTCACCTTTGATTACATCATTATGAATTTGAGGAATCCGCTTGATATTATCAGCAGCAGTTATTTTACAGAAAATCCATCAAAGGTAAGTCTGGACTATCGAAAAAAACATTTGAATTTGGAAGGGCTAAATAGGGTTGAGGTAGCTGTGAAGAGTGTTCTCGATTGGTATAAAAAAATAGAATTACAAAGACCTAATCTAATAGTTTGTATAGATAAAAACCCCGAAGAAAAATTATTTTATTTTCTAAAAAGGTTTGAAAATAAAGAGTCGTTGCTATCATTTGAAAAAATAGGAAATAAAGTAAACGCTAGAAATCATCCTGACCTAACTTTCTCTTTTATAAAAGAAAATTGTCATAAGGATATCGTAGTGGAGTTGGAAAATTTTTGTCGTTTATATGAATATGAAATTAAATAATATTGAAGTAGGGAATAACAAAATTTTTCCAGTGATGATTTATTTATTCATCACTTATGTCTAATCAATTGTATATCCTCATTGCAATAAGGATTATTAGTCCCCCGGTATAATCCTCCCAAACATTCATATAAATTTTAAGGTAGACATTTTTAACAACGGGGTTGTAAAAGGGGGCTTGACTCATGAAAGTTGCGCTTCTCACGATGTTTAATGGTTTAGATAGCACGTATTCACTCGTAAATGTTGCCGCGGAACAAATACGAATGTTGCTGGATGATAGGGAACAGCCAATTATGCTCGTAAGTGAAAATTGTCCGATGGATGAACGGTACGGAATTTTTCTGGATGAACGGATAGAATGGAGAACCATTATAAACTCCTTGAACGATAAGCAAATACATTGGAGAGATTATACACAAGGTAGCGGGAAAGTGCATGAAACGTTTTTTCAGGAAGCGGATGTGATAGCAGATGATTTGGTCGCAAAATTATCTGATGTAGATGTATGTATAATGCATGATATTCATTATCAAGGGTGGCATTTAGTTCATAATGTGGCGGTGAGAAAAGCGCAGGAAAAACTGCCGAATGTAAAGTTTATTGCGTTTACCCATTCTGCTCCTGTGAATCGACCGCCCAATCCGAAATGGCCATTTTCTGCACGATATACATCTATGCCAAAAACTTTATATGTGTATCCTACTCAATCAGGGATTTCTGCGCTTTCCAAACAGTACAATGTAGCAGAAGGTTACTGCAGAGCTGTGAATAACAGTCTTGATTTGCTGAATTATATGAGTGATGAAGTCAAATTGCTTGCGCAGGAAGTGGACTTATTCTCACCTGACATACTCGTCGTATATCCTGGAAGATTGACACCTGGAAAGAAGTTTGAAAAAGTTGCAGCATTATGCGGGGCTATTAAAAAAAATACGGAAAAAACAGTAAAGGTTATATTTTGTGACTTTCCAAGTGCTGATATTGCTCCGAAGCAATATAAAACGTTAATTAGGTCACAGGGAATGTCATTCGGTTTAGAAGCTAGCGATATGGTCTTTACTTCAAATATGAAAGCGTTCGAAAATGGATTTCCTCGAAAAGGGGTTTTAGAGCTCTTTTCGCTTTCCAATCTGTTTATATGTCCATCGTTTTCTGAATCATTTGGATTAACAGTATTAGAAGCTGCCAGTAAAGGGAATTTTATTGTATTGAACGAAAGAGTTCCTGCTTTGGAGGAACTTGGAAAACAGTTGAATGCTTATTTTATGAGATGGGATGCAAGGAACTTCGGATATAACACTCATGAAAAATACCATCCGTCCGAGGAAGCGTATTTAAAGGAGCATGGGGAAATTATTGTCAATTTAATGCGCGAAAATCAAGTGATTCATGCCAAAACAGCGACACGGCAACGTTATAGCCCTCAATGGATATGGGAGAATCAGCTAAAACCTATGTTATTATAGGGATGCTAAGGAAAGTCTTCATAACAAATCAAGAAGTCTGTTTTAATGAAAGGACCCGTCATTTAATTTGTGGGAATTAAATGACGGGTCCTTCTTCTTTTAATCGTTATAATACGATGCTCACAATTGCTCGAAATAACGCGCAATCCCTTCATAAATCGCCTTCGCAGCACTTTGCTGGAAAGCGTCCGATTTTACGTGTTGTTCTTCGGCTGGATTGGAGAGGAAGCCAAGCTCCAGTAAGACGGCTGGTTTTTTGTTTTCCCGGATTACATGGAAGTTGCCAAAGCGTACGCCCATATCTTTCCTACTTGTATGCTGGATGAGGCTTTCTTGAATGGCTTTCGCTAATTGGCGCTCTTTTTCGGCGCTGTAATAAAACGACATAATCCCGTTGGCGCTTGGAGAAGCGGCATTATAATGAATACTGATGAAAGCATCGGCATTATGCTCATGGCTTACGGTCACGCGTCCAGAAAGGCTAATAAATGTATCATCGTCCCTTGTCATGACAACATTTGCACCTGCGCTTTTTAATAATGAGGCAACAAGCTGAGATGTATTCAATGCCAATGTTTTTTCTAATGCCCCTTTTTGTCCGACCGTTCCGCTGTCTTTTCCGCCGTGGCCAGCATCAATGACGATTCGTTTCCCTTTTAAAATCGAGGAAGGAGAAGCAGGCGGCGTGGTTGGAGCAGAAGGGACGGTATTCCCCTTTGTCACGAGCCATCCGGCAATCCATGCTTCTTGTCCGTTCGCGAGTTTCACATGTACCCAGTCGTTTTGTTCTTTTAGTAGTGTATATGTATTCCCAGCTTGTCCGCTTCCGACGATCGCAAAGTTTGTTCCAGGTCCCTTGCGCAAATTAGCGTTCGATTGGAGTGTAACGGATTGAGTGGGTGTTGCTGGTTGATTTGGTGTTTTGTTTTCATCCTTCATTGTCAAATAAGGAGAGGCCACCCAGCCTGTTTGATTGGCAGACGTTTTTACTTGCGCCCAGCCTGTTTGGATTTGGAGCACAGTCACAACCGTATTTCGCGGTAAGGAAGCGAGCACTTGCCCGGATGTACTTGGCATCGAGCGCAAATTCAAGCTGCTGACGTTGACCGTCCCGCTTTTGGTTGATCCGAGCGTTGGCGCCGCCGGTATTTCGACTGGCTTTGCGGGTGCGTTAACGGTTTCAGACATTGTTAAATATGAGCTTGCGACCCAGCCTGTTTTTCCGTTATCAAGCTTCACTTGCACCCAGTTTCCTTGAGCGGCTAGTACTGCCACTTTCGTGTTTTTCGGTAACGATGTGACGATTGCGCTATTTAAATCAGCCGCCGTGCGTACATTTAGCCTACTTGCATTTACTGTTCCAGTTTTGCTACTGGCAGCGGGAACAGATGGTGTTGGTTTTGTTGTATAGTTCGGATTTGGAGTGGACGAGCTTGTTTTCGTTAAATATTGGCTCGCGACCCAGCCTGTTTTGTTATCACTCGTTTTTATTTGTGACCAATCTCCTTTTGCCGCTAATACGGTTACTTTCGTGCCGTTTGGCAAAGAACTGAGAATGCTTCCGTTCGTATTCGGATCGGAACGGACGTTTAATGACGTTGCTTTTACGAACGCTTCTGTCCCTTGAGAAGGAGCGGGGGCAGTTGTCGTATTTTGTCCTTTTTGAATATAGCTGGAGGCGACCCAGCCTTGTTTGTTTCCGTATGTAATTTTTGTCCAGCCATTTTGTTCTTCCAAAATGGTCACTTTCGTATTTTTCGTCAGTTTGCCGATGATGCTGCTTCCGGTACTTGGATAGGAACGTACATTGAGCGCATCGGCCGTTACAACGGCGTGCTCCTGAAAAGCAGCAAAAGTACCAGAAGGACTAGAAAATAACGGGCTCATGAGGATGGAACAGCCAATACTGTAAATAAGCGGTTTCTTTGTCATATTTTCACCTCTCCTAAGAAAATTGTAGGGGACAAACGATGCATCGTCAATGAGGGAGAGCGATGAAAGGGACGATGTACCTATGTAAAAAATGAGATACGCATGTGAGTGTGAAACGTTCAAGGTTATCGTGTTAACATTTCTCACGCCGGCCAACGTTTCTTTTTTTAATAGGTGACATTGAAAAAAGTATGCGGGTCCGAATGTTCATTGAATAAAAACCTCTTAATGTTAACGTTTACATAAAAAATCATGGATAAATATCCCTGAAACCCTTGATTTTGTCAGAAAATTTTATATAATTTAACTATCGTGAAATGTTAGAAGATTTGACATTTGATGTCATCTTTTTGGAAGGAGGGAATGAGGAAAGAAAAAAACGTTTCTCATGGCAGTGAGAAACGTTCGTAGAACAGGCATAAATTTGTCCGTATACATATGCCTGATTCTAATTATAGCATAGGTAATTAGAATCTGATAAGGGGTGTTAAGATGAAGACTGCGTTTTTGAATGGGAAAAAGATGAGATGGAAAAAACAATGGATGCTTGTGGCAGCGAGCTTATCTTTATTATTAGGCGGATGTGCCGCCAGTCAGACGACAGAACCAGCAGATGCGGGTGAGAAAGAAACAGCTTCAGGCGATACGGTAAAAGTTGGGGTTCTTCATTCTTTAAGCGGAACGATGTCCATTAGTGAAGTGTCGCTTCGTGATGCAGAGTTACTGGCGATCGAAGAAATTAATGAAGCAGGCGGTGTGCTTGGCAAACAGATTGAACCAATTATTGAAGACGGGGCGTCGGATTGGCCGACATTTGCAGAAAAGGCGAAAAGCTGCTGCAAAATGATGAAGTGGCAACGATTTTCGGAGGCTGGACTTCTGCAAGCCGAAAAGCTATGCTTCCAGTCGTGGAACAAAACAACGGCCTGCTTTGGTACCCTGTTCAATATGAAGGAATGGAAGCATCCCCGAACATTTTCTACACAGGGGCGACAACGAATCAGCAAATTGTTCCTGCTGTTAGTTGGCTTCTTGAAAATAAAGGGAAAAGTTTCTTCTTAATCGGTTCTGATTATGTGTTTCCGCGCACTGCCAATAAAATTATTAAGGCACAGCTAGAAGCAGAAGGCGGAGAATTGGTGGCAGAAGAGTACACGCCGCTTGGTCATACAGATTATAGTACGCTTATCAGTAAAATTAAAAGCGCAAAACCGGATGTTATCTTTAACACGCTGAACGGAGACAGCAATGTTGCCTTCTTTAAACAGTTAAAAGATGCGGGTATTACGCCAGACGATATTCCAGTTATGTCTGTCAGCATTGCCGAAGAAGAAATTCGCGGCATTGGCGGCGACATTTTAGAAGGTCACCTTGCTGTTTGGAACTATTTCCAAACAACGGATACACCAGAAAATAAAACATTTGTTGAAAAATATAAAGCGGCATACGGAGAAGACCGTGTGACGGATGATCCAATTGAAGCGGCTTATTTCGCTGTTCACTTATGGGCAGAAGCGGTGGAAAAAGCAGGGTCATTCAATGTCGATGATGTGAAAAAGGCAGCCGGTGGCATCGAGTTTAACGCGCCAGGCGGTACGGTGAAGATTGAAGGGGAGAACCAGCATACGTGGAAAACCGTTCGCATTGGAGCAATTCAAAGCGACGGACAAATTAGCGAGCTGTGGAATTCTGGTGAACCAATTAAGCCTGATCCGTATTTAGAAGGATATGACTGGGCGAAAGGATTAAGCAATCAATAAGGACGAACAAACAAATAGGGGGTAGCACCATTCCCCCTATTTTCATTGTGAGACAATAGAACAGGACGTTGAAAGGGGCGGGAAAATGTCGGTCATACTCGGTCAATTGTTTAACGGAATTAGTCTCGGTTCCATTCTTTTGCTGATTGCGCTTGGGCTCGCAATCACGTTTGGACTTATGAATGTTATTAATATGGCTCACGGGGAAATTATGATGGTCGGGGCGTATGTCACATATGTCGTCCAGCAGATGGCTGCTTGGTATTTACCGGCTAGCTTGTTTGATTATTACTTCTTATTTGCCATTCCGCTTGCTTTTTTAACAGCGGGTTTGCTTGGCTGGATATTGGAAAAAACGATGATTCGCTTTTTGTATAGTCGCCCGCTTGATAGCTTGTTAGCGACATGGGGAGTGAGCCTCATGCTTCAGCAAGCGGCACGCTCTATTTTCGGTGCACCGAATGTGGCGGTGAAAGCTCCTTCATGGTTGGACGGAGGAATGGAAATAGCCGGAATGATTTTTCCTTATAAACGAATGTTCATTATTTTACTGGTCATTCTTTCTGTTGTCTGCCTGCATCTCTATTTATACCATACAGCGGCGGGGCGCCGGATGAATGCGGTCACACTGAACCGTCAAATGGCTTCATGCCTTGGCATTTCTACACGAAAAGTCGATTCGTCTGCGTTTGCACTCGGCTCTGGTCTTGCGGGGATTGCTGGTTCTGCTTTAACACTGCTTGGACCAATTGGGCCGGCTATCGGCACAAATTACATTGTCGATGCGTTTATGGTTGTTATTCTCGGAGGCGTTGGAAAGCTGAAAGGAACGATTATCGGTGCAGTCGGTATCGGTCTTGTTAGTACGTTCGTCGAATACAGCACAAGCGCAACGATGGCAAAAGTGCTCGTATTTGCACTGATCATTGCCTTTTTACAATGGAAACCATCAGGCCTCGTCACCGTTCGGACGAGAGCGCTTGATTAAGGAGGGACAGGATGGGAAAAACATCGGTCATTAGCTATTATGTGCTGTTTGCGTTATTGCTTGCCGCTCCGCTGTTTTTACATGAGTTTCGGCTAGGGCTGCTTGCTAAATTTCTTTGCTTTGCAATTGTGGCGGTCGGGATTTGTTTAATTTGGGGTTATACCGGTATTTTAAGTCTTGGGCATGGGGTATTTTTTGGACTTGGCGCCTACTGTACAGCGATGTATTTAAAGCTGGAAGGCTCGCCTGGAGGATTGCCTGATTTTATGGAGTGGAGCGGGGTAACAGAACTTCCTCTCTTATGGAAGCCGTTTGCGAACCCAGTGTTTGCGTTAACAGCCACTATTTTCGTTCCAGTGTTGCTTGCGGCGTTTCTAGGTTATTTTACGTTTAAAAATCGCATTAAAGGCGTTTATTTTTCCCTCATTTCACAAGCGGTCGTCGTCGTGTTTGTCACGTTGTTCATCGGCAAGCAGGAATGGACGGGAGGGACGAATGGTTTAACGAATTTTTCGACGGTGTTTCATCTGCCGTTAATGTCGCCAATGATGCAAATGGTCCTTTATTTTGTGACAGTAGCCGTGCTTGCGGCGGTGATTGTCTTTTCCGTTTGGATGGCGAAAAGTCGGTTCGGGCGCGTGCTTGTTGCGATTCGTGACGGTGAAAACCGCGTGCGATTTCTCGGGTATAATCCAACGACGTACAAAGTGTTCATTTATTGCATATCCGCGGCATTTGCTGGAGTGGCGGGCGGTCTTTTCGTTCTGCAAGTTGGCATCATTTCACCGGCGATGATGGGCATTGTCCCGTCGATTGAAATGGTGTTATGGGCGGCTGTTGGAGGGAGACATTCCATTATCGGTGCGGTCATTGGCGCTTTGTTGACGAACAGTGCGAAAAGCTATTTTAGTGAAACGTACCCAGATATTTGGCAGTTTTTCCTTGGGGCGTTGTTCATCATTGTCGTTCTGTTCATGCCAAATGGGCTTGTCGGCCTGTTTCAATCATTAAAGCAAAAATTTGTTCGGACAAAACAAGTGGAAAGCGAGGAGAAAGCGAATGAAACCGATACTGTCGTGTCGTAATGTGATGGTCGATTTTGATGGGTTTAAAGCGCTAAAAGGGGTAAACCTCGATATTCATGAGCAGGAAGTCCGGTTTTTAATTGGGCCAAACGGTGCGGGAAAAACGACCGTGTTAGACGTGATTTGTGGAAAGACAAAGCCGTCTGAGGGAGAAGTTGCCTTCGGATCGCATGCCAATATTGTCAAACTGAAGGAACATGAAATTGCGACAGCAGGTATTGCGAGAAAATTTCAATCTCCTTCTATTTTTTCACAGCTCACAGTGTTTGAAAATTTGGAATTATCTTTCAAACAAAAGCGCCACGTCTGGTCAATGCTAACGGCGAAAATGACGGGAGAAACAAAACAAAAAATTGAGGAAGTGCTTGTGACGATTGGCTTGGAGTCTTTGATGGAAAAACAAGCAGGCTCGCTTGCACATGGGCAAAAGCAGTGGTTAGAGATTGGGATGCAGCTTATGCAAGAACCGAATGTTCTCCTTTTAGATGAACCAATCGCTGGGATGTCGGGAGCGGAGCGAGAAAAAACTGGTGAGCTCATTCATCATATTTCAGAAACGTGCTCCGTTCTTGTTGTCGAGCATGATATGGATTTTGTCCGTACTTTTTCGAAACAAGTAACGGTCATGCATGAAGGAAGCGTCCTTTGTGAAGGATCGATGGAGGACATTCAGCAAAACGAAACGGTCGCTGAAGTGTATTTAGGAAGGAGGGAGCGCGCATGTTAAACGTTTCGTCATTATCCGTAGGCTATGATGACAGCATCATTCTCCAAAATGTGAACTGCCAAGTGAAGCAAGGGCAAGTGGTCGCACTATTAGGACGTAACGGTGTTGGAAAAACGACGCTTGTGAAAACGATTGTTGGGCTGTTAAAGCAAAAAAGCGGAAGCATTGAATGGGATGGGGTAGATTTAACGGAATGGCGGCCTGATGAGCGAGCGAAGCGGGGGATTGGCTACGTTCCTCAAGGGCGGGACATTTTTTCAACGCTGACAGTTGAGGAAAATTTACTGCTCGGATTAGAGGCTCTTCCTCGTTTTACAAAAAAAAGAAGGGTATCAGAGGAAGTGTTTGAATGGTTTCCGGTGCTGAAAGAGATGCTGCACCGGAAAGGAGGTGATTTAAGCGGCGGACAACAGCAGCAGCTTGCGATTGCTAGAGTGCTCGTCAGCGATCCGCAGCTCATTTGCCTCGATGAGCCGATGGAAGGAATTCAGCCATCCATTGTGCAGCTCATTCAGGAAGTCATCGTTAAAATTGCGAAGCAAAAGCATACAGGAATGCTGCTTGTGGAGCATAATGTCGATTTGGCGCTTGAATGTGCTGATTATGTATACGTAATGGACAGAGGAACGATTGTCGCACAGGGAGAAACTTCTTCGTTCAATGTTCAGGAACTGGAGAAGCATTTAGTAGTATAGATGAAAAGATAAAGAGAAAGGAAGAGTGCGATGCGCTTAACAGCAAGGGAGCAAGAAAAGCTGATGGTGGTCGTGGCGGCCGATTTGGCTCGCCGCCGCCAAGAAAGAGGGCTAAAACTTAATTATCCGGAAGCAGTCGCCATTATTACATATGAAATTCTTGAAGGAGCCCGCGACGGGAAAAGCGTGGCAGAATTAATGCAATACGGCACGACGATTTTGTCAACAGAAGATGTAATGGAAGGGGTTGCGGAGATGATTCATGATATTCAAGTAGAAGCGACCTTTCCAGATGGAACGAAGCTTGTGACCGTTCATGACCCTATTCGCTAGAAAAGGAGGATGAGAGATGAAGCCTGGAGAGTATGTGTTAAAACAAGAGCCAATTGAATGTAATGCAGGAAAAGAAGCGATAAAGCTAACCGTCATTAATCGCGGGGACCGTCCTGTTCAAGTTGGTTCGCACTTTCATTTTTTCGAAGTGAATGCTGAGCTTGAATTTGAGCGGCAGCAAGCATTCGGGTTGCACTTAAATATTCCGGCAGGAACTGCGGTTCGATTTGAACCTGGAGATGCGAAAGAAGTAGAGCTCGTTTCGTTTTCAGGCGAGCGCCGTGTGTACGGATTAAATAACGCGACGAACGGACCGCTCGAGCGGTCGTGAAGCACGTGAAGGAGGAAGCAAATGGGTTTTCAAATGTCACGCAAACAGTATGCAGATATGTTCGGTCCGACGACAGGCGATGCGATTCGTTTAGCGGATACAGAGCTGTTCATTGAAATTGAAGAAGACTTGACGACATATGGAGATGAAGTGAAATTTGGCGGTGGAAAAGTTATTCGCGACGGGATGGGGCAGCATCCGCTTGCGGCAAGAGATGAAGCGATGGATCTTGTACTCACGAATGCGGTGATCCTTGATTATACCGGTATTTACAAGGCGGACATTGGCGTGAAGGACGGGTTCATCGCCGCTATCGGCAAAGCGGGAAATCCACTTCTTATGGACGGAGTGAATATCGTCATTGGAGCGGCGACAGAAATTATTGCGGCGGAAGGAATGATTGTAACAGCAGGCGGAATTGATGCCCACATTCACTTCATTTGTCCGCAGCAAATCGAAACAGCCCTTGCCTCTGGTGTGACGACGATGATTGGCGGAGGAACAGGTCCAGCAACAGGAACAAATGCGACGACATGTACGCCGGGAGCATGGAACATTCACCGGATGCTTGAAGCGGCAGAATCTTTTCCGATGAACCTCGGGTTTTTAGGAAAAGGAAATGCATCGGCAGAGGAGCCGCTTGCCGAACAAGTGGAAGCAGGCGCTATCGGCTTGAAGCTTCATGAAGATTGGGGAACGACAGCGGCGGCGATTGATACAAGCTTACGTGTCGCGGACAAATATGACATCCAAATTGCGATTCATACCGATACGTTGAATGAAGGCGGGTTTGTTGAAGATACATTGAACGCGATTGGCGGTCGGGTAATTCATACGTATCATACGGAAGGAGCAGGGGGCGGCCATGCGCCGGATATTATGAAAGCGGCCAGTTTCTCTAATATTTTGCCGTCTTCCACAAATCCGACAAGACCGTATACCGTCAATACGTTAGAAGAACATTTGGATATGTTGATGGTTTGCCATCATTTAGACCCATCCGTACCAGAAGATATCGCTTTTGCCGATTCCCGTATTCGAAAAGAAACGATTGCGGCGGAAGACATTTTGCATGACCTTGGTGTCTTCAGTATGATTAGCTCCGATTCTCAGGCGATGGGACGTGTTGGAGAGGTGATTGCGCGAACGTGGCAAACGGCGGATAAGATGAAAAAGCAACGCGGCAAGTTGCAAGAAGATCAAGGGATTGGCGATAATTTCCGCGTAAAGCGCTATGTGGCGAAATATACGATTAATCCAGCTATCACTCACGGTGTTTCCAATTATGTCGGATCAGTGGAAGTGGGGAAATTGGCTGACTTAGTCGTGTGGGACCCAGCATTTTTCGGCGTGAAACCAGATGTAATTGTTAAAGGCGGGATGATTGCCCACAGCATTATGGGTGATCCAAATGCTTCCATCCCGACGCCGCAGCCGGTATTGTACCGCCCGATGTTCGGGAGCTTCGGAAAAGCCGTCGCCAAAACGTGCATGACGTTTTTATCAAAAGCGGCGATTGAAAAAGGTGTTCATGAACAGCTCCGTTTAGAAAAAATGGTGAAGCCAGTGGCAGGCATCCGGCAGCTGAAAAAGGAAGATATGATTTTCAATGGTGAAACACCCGCGATTGAGGTGGATCCGCAAACGTATGAAGTGAAAGTAGATGGTGAGTTAATCACATGTGAACCGGCAGATGTGCTGCCGATGGCTCAACGATATTTCTTATTTTGAGGTGAGGACAAATGATTATTGAAAAAGTAGTTGGAAATGTAGCAGTAATGGAAAAGAAGGCTCCGCATATTGAGCGTGTTTATATGGAAAGCGATGCGTTGCTGAAGCGGATACAGCGGGTTGTGACAGACCACGGCAATGAAATTGGCATTCGTTTGAAAGGAAATGTGGAACTGGCAGACGGCGATGTTTTATTTATGGATGACCGAAACATGATTGTCGTTCAAGTGCTGGCAGATGACATTTTAACGATTTGCCCAACTTCGATTCAGCAAATGGGAGAAATCGCTCATCAGCTTGGGAACCGCCACTTGCCAGCTCAATTTGAAGGCGATGAAATGCTTGTTCAATACGACTATTTAGTCGAGGAATTGCTTCAGCAGCTGAATATTCCGTTCCGCCGAGAAAAGCGGAAGGTGAAGCAGGCGTTTCGTCATATCGGGCATAGTCATGATTGAAACATTGCTGCCGCTCCTGCAGCTATGTGATTCCAATTTTCCGTCTGGTGCTTTTTCTCATTCATTTGGCATCGAGACATACATTCAAGAAGGCGTCATCACAAATACGGCATCTTTTCAAACCGTGCTGGATATTTATATGAAGGAGCAACTTGTTTATACGGAAGGGCTCGGTTGCCGGCTTGCTTACGAATATGTGGAGAAAGGTCAGTTCGAGCGGCTATGGGAGCTGGATGAAGAGCTGTTTGCTTTAAGCCTCGCCCGTGAAACGAGAGAAGGAACGAAACGAATTGGGGAACAAATGACGAAACTTTGCGCCACTTTGTATGAGGATGATACGTTAGCGCTGTATCATGCGAGAATTCGTCAAAAACGAAGCTTCGGTCATCCGGCCATTGTTTTTGCCCTTGTGTCTCATCATTTGAATATAGAGGTACAAGAAGCGATCGGAGCATGTCTTTATGCGACTGTATCGTCACTCATTCAAAACGCGGTCCGCGGCATTCCGCTCGGGCAAACAGATGGACAGAAGCTATTATTACATAGCCAAGCGATTTTAAAAGAACGTATTCCGTTCATTCAGTCGCTGCATGAAGACGACTTAGGAAGGTCGCTTCCAGGGCTTGAAATCGCTCAAATGCGTCACGAACAATTGCATGTTCGCCTGTTTATGAGTTAATAAAGGCATTGAAAAAATTACAAGTTAGAAGGGAGGAAGCTTTCACTTATTGAAAGTGAGAGTGTCATGAATGAAAGAACCTGTACGTATTGGAATTGGGGGGCCGGTTGGAGCCGGCAAGACGATGCTTGTGGAAAAATTAACAAGGGTGATGAATGACAAGTTCAGTATGGCGGTTGTGACGAATGATATTTACACGAAAGAAGATGCCAAGTTTTTAATGAAGAACGGGGTGCTTCCTGAAAATCGCATTATTGGCGTCGAAACAGGCGGTTGCCCGCATACAGCCATTCGCGAAGATGCTTCCATGAATTTTGCAGCTATTGATGAACTAAAGGAACGTCATCAACAGTTAGATATCATTTTCGTAGAAAGCGGCGGCGACAATTTAGCGGCGACATTCAGCCCAGAACTTGTTGATTTCTCAATCTATATTATCGACGTGGCCCAAGGGGAAAAAATCCCTCGTAAAGGCGGACAAGGGATGATTAAATCGGACTTATTCATTATTAATAAAATCGATTTAGCTCCGTATGTTGGCGCGAGCCTTGACATTATGGAGCAAGACACGATTGCGACGCGGGGACGCAAACCGTTCTTTTTTACAAATTTAAAAGATGAAACAGGGCTGCCGGAAGTGGTGGAGTGGATTAAGTCAGAAGCGCTGCTAGCCGGGCTGGAAAAATGACGGCGACAGGGACGCTTTCGATGGCGGCCAAAATAAAAAATGGCCGCACGGTTTTACATGAGTGCTATTACGACGGGGCGTTGAAAGTTTCCCGTCCCGTCTATTTAGCGGACGATCATCCGACCTTTTATTTAATGCATATTGGCGGAGGCTATGTCGGCGGCGATGTATACAACTATTCCTTCACATTGGAAGAAGGAGCGAAACTTTCGCTTACGACTCAATCAGCAGCGAAAGTATACAAAACATTAGCAACCCCGGCCAGACAAGAGATGAACATAACGTTAAAAAAAGACAGCTTTTTATCGCTCGTTCAAGATCCGCTTATTTTATATGAGCATGCCCAATATGTCCAAACGGCGACGATTCACCTTGAGCAAGGAGCGTCTTTGCTGATGACAGACATATTGACACCAGGCTGGTCAGAAAGCGGAGAGTTGTTTACTTATGACAGTATTCGTTCGAAAGTGAAGGTCTATCGAGAAGGCCGTCTTATGTTATTGGATCATCTTTATTTAAATATGAAAGAACAGCTTTCATCGATGTTGTTGATGGAAGGATACACGCATTTCGGTTCGCTTTTATTTCTGCATGATGGGCTCGATGCGGACATGATGAGGTTATTAGAAGAGGCGGCGCAGCCGTATGAACAAGAAGCGCGGATTGGAGTGTCTATTTCGGCAGCAGGAGGAGCGGTTGTCAGAGTGCTCGCGAATCGCACGCAAGTAATTGAAGCCATTTTTACGACATATGAAAACTTCATTCGAGAGCAGCTATTACGCCAGCCGTCTGTTCATTACCGAAAGTATTAAAAAAGGCCCGCTCGCTTTAACAGCGACGGGTCCTTCCTATGTATAGCGGAGACTTAGCGGAACCAAATGGAAAACAAACCTTCTGTCACCCCTAAGTTGTACATATAATAAAGTCCGAATAAAGTACTAACAGCTCCAGCGAAGCGGGTTAACGATTGATTGACCACCTTTTTATTTTTCGAGGCAGTAAATGGAATCCCGAGAATGGTTGTGAAGGCAAGCATGCCGATACATGTTCCAATTCCGAACACGATAATATAAATAGCGCCTTGCCATGGGTGTTCAACAGTACTCATCGTCAGCAATACCATCGCCGCACTGCCCGCAAGTCCGTGAATAAATCCGATGATCATTGATTTGATGTACGAACGGCGAGGGGGCGTCTGTTCTTTAGATGCCTGTTTCCACGTGAAAAAGGAGGAGAGGCCGAGGTAGACGAGCATGATGCCGACGGAAAATTCAAGTGACATTGCCCATGCTTCCGGTATGTCGTCTTTGAGTACAATTAAGACCATCCCGACGACAAATAAGGTGAGCGTATGACCGATGCCCCAAAACACGCCAGCTAATGACGAGCGCCAAAGCTTGTTGCTTTCACTTGCGAGAGTGGAGACCGCGATAATATGGTCCGGTTCAATCGCATGTTTAATGCCAAGTACGAGTCCTAGTGCTAATACTGATAGTAAGCTAATTTCCATTTCTGTCACATCCTTTAGTTATTTAACTCATTAATAGTATAAAGGAAAAAAGCGGAAATGAACATACAATCACTGAAAATTTTGATAGGTCAATCAAAAAAAGGAGCTGCGCTTATTTTGGCAGCTCCTTTTCCAATCATGTATCAATGGTGCCTCGCGTGCTCAATGGATTGTTTTAATAAGTCCATCACATGTTCGTCGTCATGGGAATAATAAAGGGATGTGCCTTCCCGGCGGAAGGTGACGAGCCGTAAGTTTTTCAGGAAGCGAAGCTGATGGGAAACGGTCGATTGCAGCAGACCGAGTCGCTCAGCAATTTCATTGACTGAATGTTCCCCTTGAAACAGTAAATATAAAATGCGCAGGCGGGTAGGGTCGGACAGTGCCTTAAACGTCTGGCTGACCATAAATAATGTTTCTTCATCTAAAGACTCGCTCACATTTTTCATTTGTTCGTCTTTCATCGGAAAAATCCCTTCTTATCTCGAAATCAATGTTTCTTCCATTTTACCATATTTGCACATTATTCAAAATGCTCAAGTGGAAAGCGAAGTGTAACGACAGTGCCTTCATTCGGAATACTGGTAATCTCCATTGTCCCTTCATGGCGCTGGACAATTTGTTTAACGATAGCTAATCCAAGACCGGTGCCGCCTTTTGTGCGTGTCCGTGCTTTATCCGCACGGAAAAAGCGTTCGCCAAGTCTTGTAATGTCTTCTTCTGCAATGCCGATGCCGCCGTCTTCAATTTGAATGACAATTTGTTCATCAACCGCTGTCAGGGAAACAGACAGATGGCCACTGTCGCGATTATATTTCACAGCGTTGTCAATTAAATTGTAAAACACTTGTGACAGCCTGTCGTGATCGCCGTTCATAATAATATCAGAATCAAGCTGAACGTGGCAGACAAGCTGTTTTTGTTGACAAACAGGCATGAGCTGTTCGATTGTGTCTTCTAACACTTGAGCGAGAACGAGCGGTTCTTTTTTCATCGGATACATGTCTGCTTCTAGTTGGGCTAAATCCAGCAAATCTTGAACGAGGCGATGCATCCGGTCCGATTCCCGGTGGATAAGATTCATATATTTGAGCGCTTCTTCTTTATTATGGTACATATCGCTCTTTAACACTTCGCTATATCCTTTAATATAGCTTAACGGAGTGCGAAGCTCATGAGAGACGTTCGCGAGAAATTCTTTCTTTTGCTGGTCTTGATTTTCAAGCGCTTCAGTCATGTTGTTGAACGCCTGTGCCAAATGCCCAAGCTCGTCTTTTGATTGAACTGGAAGCCGGACTGATAAATCGCCGCTCGCAATATGCTGCGAGAAAGCTTCCATTTCGCGAATCGGGGTGACAAGCGAGCGAACGAGTTTATTGCCGAAGATGACCATAAATAGGAAAAATAAGACGCCTGTAGCCGCTAAAATGGGGGTTGCTTTATTAAATACTTCTTGAATTGGAGATAAAGGTAAGTATAAATAAATGATGCCCATTAATCGTTCTTCATCTAAAAGGGGGATGATGACGCCCATAATGTCACGGGCGAATCGTTCTTCATACCCTGTTTTAATTAAATGGTTTCCCTCAAGCAATGTTCGCCGTTCATCCTCGCTGACGAGCGCTTCATGATTCATTTCAAAAGGAAGGCAAGCACTTAAATCGCGCGGGTTATCAATAAGTAAAATTTCCGATTCCGAGATTGCATTATGCCAAGCGACATTTTGCTTCAGTTGTTCGGAGATGTCACCGCCTAAGTATTGTCCGGCGATATTTTTTCCTTCCTGCAACAAAGAGCGTTCCACATCTTTTACGTAAAGATCGCGATATAAAAAATGGATAAATAAAAACGAAAAGGCGATGGTCAGGCAGATGATGGCGCTCACCATGAGGCGAAAGCGGGCCTGAAACGAAAAGGAATTCCACTTCACTTGCTACACCTCAACCTTATAGCCGACACCCCAAACGGTATGGATGATGTTGGCGCCCTCTTTCAGTTTTAAGCGAAGCGTTTTAATATGAGTATCGACCGTTCGCTCACTTCCTTCATAATCATAGCCCCATATTTTTTCGAGCAGCTGCTCTCTTGAAAAGACATGTCCTTTATACTCGCAAAGGAACTGAAGAAGTTCGTATTCTTTCAAGGTGAGAGAAACAGGCTTGCCGCCGCAAAGTACTTGCCGCCCTTTTTTATGGATGGACAATGGACCGATTTGGATCGTCTCTGATGGACTAAAAGCAGGCTGGGTGCGGCGGAGAACAGCTTGAACACGGGCGATCAGCTCGCCGAAGCTAAAGGGCTTCATCATATAATCGTCTGCGCCGAGGTTCAAACCATGAATGCGGTCCCATTCATCGGCACGTGCCGTTAAGAATATGATCGGAATTTGCTTTGTGTTTCGAATGTTGGCGGCTACTGTAAAGCCGTCCATTTTCGGCATCATCACATCAAGCAAAATAAGTTGCGGTTCATATGTATGTAAAAGGTCGAGCGCTTCTTGCCCGTTTTCTGCTTCCATGCAGCGGAAGCCTTCTTGTTCCAAATACAATCTAATAAGCTGTCGCATATCTGCTTCATCATCAACAATTAAAATTGTCACATCATTCATGCAGGATCTTCCTCTCTTACTAATACTTGAAACGGTCCGGTGCCAACAGGAATTTGTTGAATCGTTTCAAAGGATGTTAAATCAATGACTTGCACTTTATTGCTGTCATAGCTTGCAATGTATAACTTCTGCTGAAACTGTTTCATCGAAAACGGATTGGAGCCAGTTTCAATTTTTTCTTGCGGTTGTTTCGTGTCATAGTCAATTTTCCATAAATCATTCGACCCATGGCTTAACACATACATAAGGTCGTCGGAACGGACAAAATCAATTGGCATGACAGGCGTATGAATTTTTTCTTTCAATTGTCCATCGGCAAGCGAGTAAACGTAAATATCATCTTGAATGTATTCTCCAGAGCCGTGTCCCCCGAGCCAAAGCTCTTCTTTTTCTTCATCAATCCATCCGCCGACTGTTCGGGACGGCGTAGGGAATTCATCAATTTTTTGCCATGACGATTTCGCAATCACATTCATGCGTTCCTCTTCATAGCTGTTTACATACAGTTTATCGCGGCTTTCCAATATCGTAAATGGGGCGCTTTTTAGCGGCACTTCATGACGAACGGTGCCATCCACAGAAAAAATACGCAACGCGTTTTTCTCTTGGTCAGCAGCATAAACGAGCGAACCGTCCATGGAGAGCACCATATGGCCAATGCCGCTTCCTGTTTTCCACTCATCGACCTTTTGTCCAGTAGAAAGCTCGTACACATAGGCGCGATGAAGTTCTTTTCCATAAAGCAAAAGTTGGTCAGCTTCCAACAATAACGCCCGCTCGAACGCAAAAGGAAGTGTCCATGTTGTTTTCTCATAGGATTGTGGATCAATGAATGAAAGGGAATGGTCTTGAATATTGACAGTAATCACGTAATCGTCCTGCAAAGGGATGAGAGGGAGCTGTTCGGCAGATGAACAGCCCGCAAGCAGCCATAAGCAGGTTAAAACGGATAAAGCAGTTTTTTTCAACAGTTCCTCCTCCTTCAAGTTCATTTTATTATAGACTATAATTGTGATGAAAGCGTGAACTTTCATCGCTTCACAAAGTTCTCACAATTATATGGTACCATTTAAATGGAAGCACAACAGGGAAAGGGGAAGATGTCATGAAGAAATGGATGATTGCGTTGCTGCTTGGCATGGGGACCATCATCACAGCATGCGGCCAGCAAGAAGCAGAGCCGGAAGTGAAAATAGTCGAAGTGGAAATAGTTGCTCCTGAAAAAGTCGAAATGAATGAAGAAACATCGATTGAGGCAAAAGTGACATACGGTGATGAACTAGTCGACGATGCAGAAGTGACCTTTGAACTCATTAATGGCGAACAGAAAGAGCGGATTGAAGCAGAGGGACAAGGAAAAGGGATGTACGGCATAAAGAAAGCGTTTACTGAAGAGGGGACATATGAAGTAATTGCCCATACGAACGCGAAAAGCATGCATACAATGCCAAGCATGCACATTCAAGTTGGGGACAAGGTCACGATGAATGAAGAACCGAAAGAAATGAATCACGAAGAGATGGAAGAAGACAGCGGCCATCAACATTGATGAAGCAGCGATCATTATACATAATACGAAACGCCCCTTCTTATGCGAAGAAGGGGCGTTTCGTATGAGAAGGGGCAATAAACATTATGTAGATGAAAAGCATGTGTGTTTGAAGGGATAAGTGTCTGATTTATACCAACGCCCCTATAAAACGTAATAATTACGATTTAAGTAGATTTTAATACAAATGAAAAAGAAACGCAAGAGAAATATTTTGTTCTGAAGGTGTTAGAAGAATGGGGGAAACATTTTTATGAGTGAGAAAATATTCCTATTTATCATCAAAATATTTAGGAATATTTTCTTAGAAAAATAATGACGAAATTCGTCAGATTCTGTAATATTATTCTAAGTATTTAAAAAAGCGAAAGGGGACTGAAAGAGAGCGTTTGTTTAACGATAGCTTGTCATGTTTATTATGAAGAAACAGATGCTAGACCGATTGAGGAGAGTGGAGGGAGTAATATGTTTAGTAAGCGTTTTCATAACATACAAACAAAATTTTTAGCATTATCAGTCATTGTCATTCTCATTACGTTAATAACCGTTGGTGGAATAGTCGGATATCAAGTAACTAAGCAGGCGAGAAATGACTATATTGCTAATTCTAACGGGCAAATGAAAATTGTCGCCGATTCCATCAACATTTTTTATGATCAATTAGATAAAGATATTCATATGATGGCAAATCACCCGCTCGTCATGCAGGCAGATGAGAGTATTACAAGTTATAAAGACCGTTCAGAACAGCTGCCCATGACTCCTTCACAAAATGGGGGGGTGGAGCAAAAGATTTTTGAGGCATTCAAGCATTACGGAGATTCGCATGAAGGGACATTATACATTTATTTGGGAACAGAGGAAGGCGGGTACATTCAATGGCCGGAAGCTGACATATCGAAAAACTACGACCCTACAAAACGCCCGTTTTACCCGCTAGCTGTAAACAATGATGGCAATATTGCAAGAACAGCCCCGTATGTAGACAGCACGACTCAATCTTTCGTGACGAGTAATGTGCGAACTGTTACGAATGCAGAGGGAGAGCGTATCGGAGTAATAGGTATTGATGTGCAACAAACGGCCATCAGTGATATGTTAAGCAAAATGAAAAGCGGTGAGACAGGTTTTTCAATGATTGTGCATAATACAGGTGTAGTTATGGCAGATGGGCATAATCCGGATAATAATTTTAAAAAATTAGAAGAAATCAACATAAAAGGCTTGGAAAAACTCTTGTCAAATGAGACGAAATCATTCGAAATTATGATGGACGATCATCAATATATGGTCAATTCATACAAGGTGGAAGGAACAGATTGGATTTTAGCCTCTTTCATGGCGGAGAAGGAATTAATTGCAGGGGCTGAAAAAATCGTGCTCAGCATTGTCGTCGTTTCCGCTGTCATGCTTGTGCTGACAAGTATTTTAATCATCATCAGTACAAAGCGAATGACCAATCCAATTGTGAAGGTGTCTAAGCATTTAGAAGAGTTGGCTAAAGGCGATTTTTCCGGAGAAATGGAACAAAAATATTTATCAAGGAAAGATGAAATCGGGACGATTGCGAATGGTGTCAATAATATGAAAAACTCGTTGAAAGGTTTACTTTACAGCATCCAAAATGAATCCGTCGCTATTGAAAAGGAAGTAGGGCATGTAACAAACACCGTGTATTTGTTGAACAGTCACTTAGAAGAAATAACAGCTACGATCGAACAGTTGGCGGCGAGCATGGAAGAAACATCTGCTTCATCAGAGGAGATGACTGCAAGCTCTAAAGAAATTGAAAGAGCCGTTCAGTCCATTGCCCAAAGGTCGCAAGAAGGAGCGGCGGCAGCGGGTGAAATAAGCAAACGAGCGGAAAGCACAAGAAAAGATGTACATGCAGCTCAACAGAAAGCGATGGACATCTTTTCAGCGACGAAAAACGAACTGGAAAAGGCACTTCAAGATTCGAAAGTGGTCGAGCAAATACATATTTTCTCTGCAACCATTATGCAAATAACAGAACAAACGAATCTGCTCGCATTGAATGCGGCGATTGAAGCTGCGAGAGCAGGCGAAGCGGGAAGAGGGTTTTCAGTTGTAGCAGATGAAATAAGAAAGCTCGCGGAGCAGTCAAAAGATACCGTACTGAAAATCCAGGATGTTACATCGAAAGTAACCAATTCTGTTGAGAATCTTTCGACAGGGACAAATAATTTATTGACATTCATGTCAGTGGATGTCAATAACGATTATAAGATCATGCTTGATGTAGCAAGCAAATACAGCAGTGATGCGGAGTTTGTAGATGAACTTGTGACGGAGTTCAGCGCTACGTCCGAACAGCTTTTAGCGTCCATTCAAACGGTGTTAGAGTCTATTGACGGCGTCGCTTCAGCATCTGGTGAAGGGGCGATCGGAACCGCTCATATAGCCAATCGAGTAGCAGATGCGAGCCATATGTCGAATGAAGTGATAAAACAAATATCCAAATCAAAAGACAGCGTGACAAATTTACAGGGGGAGGTAGTGAAGTTCAAAGTCTAAGCATAAAAGAACATGTTAACTGTTATAAATTAAAACCCGTCCGTTATAATAAAAGGGCGGGTTTTGACTTATTTTAGGATATTCTTATAGTATAATAGTCGTAGTTTGGTAAAAGCATGCAAAAATGAACGATGGAAGAGGAGAGTACGATGTATACGATTTGTCTTCATCCACAGGCAAAAGAAGAATTCGAAACCATGTCAGTAGATGAAGTGAGTTTAATTGATAAAAGGCTTCATATGCTTCGGCAAGGACATTGGAAAAATGGAACGCGAGTGAAAAAGCTTCGAGCAGTCCAAAAGCAAATCAATCTATTTGAAGCGAGAATTGATAAAGGAAACCGTATGCTGTTTACGCTTTTTTACGATGTTGAACTTGATGAGACGGTTGTTCTCGTGTTCAGACTTTCCTTGCATCATGATGATGTTATCCGCACAGCCCGCACCATTTTAGACGATGATATTGACTTTGTTTTGTATGAGAAAGAAGAGCTGATTGCTGGAGAGTCATTCCGTGAATTTGCTGATAGTCAAGCACCATTATGGAAAGCAGATTATGTGTTCCAACAGTTCCAGCAATTGAAAGCGTATGAAATTGATGATGAAACGCTGACCCGCTTTTTAATGAAGCAAGAAGAGGATGCGGGAGAATTTTGGGAAATGAAGTTGCGGCTTACTGGCGAACAGCGGGCATTATTAACAAAGCCACTCCCTTTGCTCATTAGTGGGACAGCCGGAAGCGGGAAAACAACCATTTTAATTCATAAAATGCTAGAGTCACCGGCGGTTCGGAAGCTCTATATTACGTCAACGAAACAGTTGAGAGATGAAGCAGAAAAGCAGTTTGTAAGTCTTGTAAAAGGGCTTGATGAAGAAGAAGAGTATCGGCGGCAGACGACTTTTTTAACGTTTAAAGACTTTATGAAGGAACATATGTCTGAGCGCTTCCAGACGATTGCGACGAAAGAGCATTTTATTCGTTATTATAAAAATATAGCAAGAGGTCGCCGAATTGAGAAAGATTTCCCGGCATTAATGGTTTGGGAAGAAATTCGCGGAATCATTAAAGGGGGCACCTTTCATTCTACGAATGCTTATTTAACGAAAGACGAATACCTTGCGTTAAGCGGCAATGAAGCGCCGAATTTTTATAAGAAGCGAGAACAGCTGTACAGTCTTTTTTTGTCTTACGAGCAATATTTAGCACAGCACTTTCTCATTGATGAGCAAGATTTGCTCGCGCAGTTGCTGCAGGGAGAACTGCCATCATACGAACTTGTACTATGTGATGAAATACAAGACTTGACGATGCGTCATCTTACACTATTGTTTCAATTGGCTCAAAATGACCCGTCACGTCTTGTCCTGTCAGGGGATGACCATCAAGTTGTTCACCATAGCGGGTTTCGGTGGGAAAATGTAAAAAATGCTTTTTACGATGCTTTCGGTGAGCGAGTAGCTGATATTCATTCTTTGTCGAAAAACTTCCGCAATACAGGACGAATTGCCGCTCTTGCGAGAGAAATTAACCTATTACAAAAAAATTATACTGATTTTAAATATAAAACCGATCAAGCCGTTCCTTTTCATTTCGGTGAAATGCCAAAGCTGTTGAAAGGAATGGAAGAGTCGGCTTTATTGCCGCTGCTTCGTCATTTTGGTCCATATGATGCGGTGCTCGTTCGAAGCGAGGAGGAGAAGTCAGACTTTTTGAAAAAAATGGAGAAGCGCTCACAGTCGATTCCGCTCTTGTTTACCATTAATGAAGCGAAAGGGCTCGAATTCCGAAGAGTGTTGCTGTGGAAAGTCATTCATGAACAGTTGGAAGAGTATAAACAGTGGAAAAAGATTGCTAACATTATTCGCCGAGACGAGCTTTTCCATTTTGAGGGGAATGCGGTTATGCAGCGATTTATTCGCTACGAGGCAAGCTTGCTTTATGTAGCGGTAACGCGAGGGATGAAAGAATGCCTCATTTATGACGGGGTTACTGCTTCTGACGTATGGGAGATGGAACGTGTTAAAAAGCAGCTCAATGTTCAAACCACGATTGAAGAAATAGACGTTCAGGGAGAAACGGTCTTTTCCGTGGAGGATTGGAAGGAGCAAGGGGATATCTTCTTTAAGCGCGGCTTATACGAGCAGGCTGCAAACTGTTATGTACGCTTACCGTCTAATGCCGCTGTTGAGCAGCGTCTATTAGTTTGCCGCGCTCATCTCATCAAGCAGCAAGCCGATTATGAACAGGCAGGAATATTATTTGAACAAGCAAAGCTGTATGATGAAGCGATCGAGTGCTATGAAGTCGCTAAAAAGTATACGTCCATTTTGCGTATTTGCCGTCAGATGGAACGAAGCGGGAATCCAAAATGGGTGGAATGGAGAAATGAATACAAAATTAAAGAATTTGATGACCGAAAACATTGGAATGGAAGTGCTGTTTACTGCATGAGGCAAGGATATTATAAAGAAGCGCTTATCCGATTCGAACGGTCAGAAGACGATAACTTTGAAGCAGTGAACCATCTTTATTATACTGCGCTTCATAATCCGGACATAGAGGTGGATGAGCTCAAATATATCGGTCGCTTTTTTGCAGAAAGCAAGAAATATAAAGATGTACATAAAACAAAGCAAATTCGAGAAAGACTCACATGGCTTCGTGACGTGGCATATGTAAAAGAGCTGCTCAACCGTATAAAGCCTGATTATAACGGAGGGGATGAAAAGATACTTGTTAATCTTTTTCGAGTCAACACCCCTTTAAACGAATTAGCTTCCTTATTTTCCAAAGAAGACCCGCACGTCCAATATGTATTTGCCCTAATGGGAGAGAAGAATGGATTAAGTACTGCTGCAATTAAGGCGATGCTTGAGCGTGCTGCTGAAAAAGGACATGGGGAAGCACAGTGCTGGCTTGCTTATTTACTTGAAGATGAGGGAGATATGGAGTTAGCTCTCCGTTACTATAAGGAAGCGGCTGTCTGCCAAAATGGTTCCGCCGCTTTCAGTCTCGGCAGTTACTATATGAGTATAAACAATGTGAAAGACGGCATGCATTGGATGAATGTAGCGCTTGAGCTGCAATATGAGGATGCATATTCTGATTTCGCCGTTTATTTGCAAAGGGGCGATGTAATCCCGCAAGATGTGGAGCGTGCCCAAAAAATGAAAAAGCAATACGAAAAAGCGGTTGACTACCGAAAAGAACAGGAACGAAAGCTGAAGCACCAGCTTGAACAGCGTAAAAAGGAACTGGATGCACAGTATTCATTTTGAGTGATGAAAAGTAAGATGGGGTGTCCGAAAAGAGAAAAACCATCTCTGGTCATACACCCCCGCAAAATGAACCGTGACAAACGCTCAGGAATATTACGGATTTTCATAAACAATCATTTTATTAAACATTGTAACAGCTCCTCTTTGTCATGACCGTTTTTATGAGTAAGGGGCCTCTTCAGGGAAAACGGGACAATCTTCCGGAGGGGGAGGAGAGACGCAATTCATAACCGTTTCCTCACGCGGTGTACAGTTGACGGCTGGAATTTCAATTTTGACATCTGCGATTGAAACAATGCTTTGGCATATTAACAGACTGATCGCCACATCAAGGCATAAAGAACATTTGTCGATAGGCGGGAGCGGGTATGCCTTGCAATCGGCTGCTGTAATTTCACAATCAATCTCCGTGCCAGGCGGAGCACAGAGAAGGATGGTTTCGACTTCGGAAAACGGAAACACACACTGGAGACAGAGCTGCCGTTTTCGATTGAAAAATTGCACAGTGACAAATCCTTGCTTCAGTAAATCGACCCGCTGCAAAGTAACTTTTTTTCCTTCTGGAGTGACAGTATGAACTTCTGTCCGGTCTTCCGGTGAGGTTAGCTCTTTACAAGTGAGCACACACCGATTTTGAAGAGATACAGGATGGCCGTGGCAATCGGATAAAAAGCACTTCGTCGCTCCAATATCGCGAAAAGAACGGAGCTTACAGTGACCTTCTGGATCAAAATGAAGGTTGATTTTAAATGTTCCGACACAAAAGAGGTCTGCAGCCTTTTCTCCTTCACACCGCACTTCGACCGATCGCAGTCGTGAAAAACTGCCTGAAAATGAACTTCCTTCTTCAACAGAAGCCGCTTTGTTTCCATTAATAAACACTTGAAGTGGTAATCCGCACCCTTGTTTAAATTCAATGCAAATCGATCCACCGATATGCTCAACCCCAAATGAGGTCCATAACGTAGTCCGTTCTTCTAATCCGCATGGGACATGAAAATCACAACATAAAAAGTCCGTTTCCTTCTTTTGGTCAAGCTGAATGTCTTCCTTCAATTTGATTAGCGTCGTCCGATTGACCCAGTCAAATATTTTAGGGACCCGCACGCAATGAGCGGCCATCACATCCTCTGACAGCATATTGATTCACTCCTTTCGGACATCGTTCCGTTTCAATCTCGCATTACGGTTAATCACAGGCTCGACTAACTATAAACGAGAGCGTACTTCTTTATCTTATGTGTGCATTGCCTAGTTGGTACGTGAACAAGCACGCCTTTTTCCGGGAAGGGTTAAAAAGAAAGGAGGAAAATGGGCCGGAACAAATGAGCGATTACCTATACATGGATGAGCTGTCCTGCATTTACTATTGTTAGGCAGGTTGTTACGGCTGTCTAACAATAAAAGACGATGGAGGTTTTTTATATGAGCTCATGTTCATGCAAAGGCAAAAAGCATGGAGGCGACTGCTGTTTTAGTTGTTGCTTTGAGAAAGAAAGTGTGCAGGATAAGCTTTGTTGTGATTTTACGGTGACAGCAGCAGCAGTCACATCTGGAACACAACCGTTTAACACTCTTTTCGCGACAGATGTTACCGTGTCATGTGAAAATTTAGTGGCATCCGGTACCATTAAAAACTGTGGGCCCGGTACTTTAACGGTTCAGTTCGTGAGAGGAGCGAGCATTGAAACGGGGCTAGGTGGGACTATCGTGAGAACATTAGTCATCCCGCCTGGTGGTTGCGCCTTGTTTACAGTTGCGCGTTTTGACACGATTCGTGCATTTGGCGCAGCTGGCACGTCTTCTTCAAATCCAACAAGTGGTGAACTTTGCCTCACTCCGCGTTATAGAATTTAATAGTATAGTTGCCTAACATAAAATGAATGGGGGATAAATATATGAGTTCATGGAAAAGAAAACATGGCGATGACTGCTGCTTTAGTTGCTGTGAAGAAAAGGAGCTTGTTCAAGATAAACTGTGCTGTGATTTTACTGTGCCTGAAACGGCTGTAAGTGCAGCTACAGCTACAGTCATTTATGCTACGGATGCAGCAGTGTCGTGTGAAAATCTTGTAGCACCAGGTACCATTAAAAACTGTGGGCCGAATATACTTCGTGTGCAATTTTTAAGAGGAACGACACTTGTTCGACAAGTAGATGTACCAGAAGGCGGTTGCTTTACATTTGTGGTTGCGCGCTTTGATACGATTCGCGCTTTTCTTCCACAGACACCGTTTCGTGCTACATCTGGCCAAATCTGTCTTACTCCGCGCTATACTATTTAATGAGAAATGGGAATGTCAGTTTCCTTTCAATCTTATCTGTCAGTTGATAGGTAAGATTTTTCCTGTTTTTAAGTGTTACGTAAAACCCTACATATAGTTTAAATACACTATTAAGGTCTATCATTTATTCTATTTTTCCTGTTTATTCTTGCTTTTGAGAGAAGGGAACGACTATTGTTACTGCAGGTAATTTATAAGGCGTGAAAGAAGGTGGACATCATCAACTCTCATCAGTAAAAATATGCGTATGTCTAACGACAACTGTCCATGCAAAGAAGCAGTTTAAAGCATATAAAAATAGTAAGTCAAAACAAAGAAGCAGCCAATTTATTGACGATAATTGCTGTGGACTGTCTTTGATTTAATTATATAAAGGAGTGGATTAAATGAAGAAAAATACAGGATGTAACGACAATCATGGCTGTCCTCCTGCTCAAAGTTGTGACGTTGTTCCTGCAGACCGCGTCGATTGCGTAACTCGTTCTGCTGATGTAGTTGTAGGGGCCAATCCAACTGTTATCAAAGTTCCTGTTCCGCTTGCCAATGTTACGTTAGAAGCGGATGTGGAAGCAGAGATTCATCTTCCGACACCAGCAAGAGAAATTAAACATATCCGTAAAAACGTGTCATTGAAACAATGTAAAGCAATTCCGTCACTTTTGTCTCCGCCAAGTGGTGCCGCTGCTCTGGTTAAATTGTACGTTACAGGGATTGTACACAAAAACATTCAATACGTCGAAGAGTGCACAGGCTTTGTCCGTGATTACAGCGTAGATGTGGAATTTAAATGTAATCAAACGGTTCCAATTTTTGAGGCGCTTCAATTCCCAGATATTCCAAATGTAGCACTTCCATTAGAAGCGCAAGGATTAAGTGTGAAAAATTCTGTGTTTGAAAGAAGAGAGCTTGCAGATAATGGTCATGGGGCAGATCGTTGTACAACAGGGTCATTACATTGGGAGCTTTTCAATGAGCCGATTAAATGTGAGTTAGATTCAGCAGTCATCAATGAACTAGATCTTTTTAAGGATTTCAACCGATTTGGCCAATTTGAAAGAGTAACAGAGAAGATGGAAGTATTGTTATTCTTTACGCTGTTACAAGTTCAACGAGTTTCCAGAAATTAAAGTAAATAAAAAATGAATAAAAATGATGGTAGGGTGCCTCTCATTTGAGACACCCTATTGATTAAGGAAAAGAATGCTAGTTTTCTTATTGAAGTTGCACATATTGCGCTTGTAATAGATGAATAGATAAGCAAACATTACTTTGTACACAAAGTTGACTAGTTCCATCTTTCGTTTCGAGCTGCTCGCTCCATGTATGATGGAGTTCCCCCAGTTCAAACTGAATTGGCTCGGTTAACTGTTCGTTATGCTGGTGATGGGCAATTGGCTCCCCATCTAAGGAGTGGAACATATATTCAGCATCCGCACTTCCGCCAATAATAGGGTTATGCATCCATTCAATCTTCTTTGTTTTGTTCCATGGTATATCAACAGTCATCGCGTGAAGCGACTGTTTTGCATCGTTACATAAATCGATAGTGGCACATAATATGCCTTTTATAAAGAGTGTATCGGAAGTAGTGGGTACATGACCTTGTACAGAATGAATGTTCCAATGAATGTTCGTAACGCTCCCTGTAGACGGGGGTAAAATAAAGGAATCAAAAAACTCGAAATCCAATTCAACCGTAGCCAGTAAGACAGGAAGTTTAACAATCAGAGAGTGATTGGATCGGGTTCCGCTTTGATACGTACAGACTGGTTTTTTCTCTTCCAGCTGTGATGATGGAGGAGCGTTTTCTCCACATATACCGTTGGCATCAAGAGAGGAGTCCTCTATTTCATCGCTTCGTTTTACCTCATCCACAGCACATTCGTCTTTATCCTCATTTATTATTGAAAGGTCGTCTTCGAGCGTTAAAGGAGGAGAAGGTTCTGTTTCCTCAATGTCAAGCAATGGATCGTGGTTAGAAGAAGTGTCCTCATGAGAGCTTGACGATTGTTCAGAATCAAGAGTGCTCAACTCGCTTTCGAAGGTTAAAGGAAAAGGAGCGTCTGTTTCCTCAGCGGTAAGCAATGGATCGTGGTCAGAAGAAGCATCCTCATGAGAGTTTGATAATTGTTCAGAATCAAGAGTGCTCAACTCGCTTTCGAAGGTTAAAGGAAAAGGAGCGTCTGTTTCCTCAGCGGTAAGCAATGGATCGTGGTCAGAAGAAGCATCCTCATGAGAGTTTGATAATTGTTCAGAATCAAGAGTAGTAAAGTCAGCCTCATGTGGCTTTTCTAATAATAAAAGGTAATCGTTTGTAGTTTCGTTCTCCTGACTTGTAGTCATTTCTTCTTCGTATTCTTCGTCATTTGTCTCTACATAAAAAAAGGCTTCATTTCTATTTTGGGGTTGATAAACGAAGCACTCTTCATGTGTTAACATATTTTTTCGTTGGTCCTCTTTTTGCTTGGAGGAGTGTACTTGTTGTTGTAATGTTTCATCCTCCTTTTGTTCTTCGTTATGCTGCTCTATATTTGTATGGTGAGAGCTGTTTACTTTTGGCGGAGGAAACATCAAGGGGGCAGGAACATTGACTGAAAATGAATTTGAAGGCTCTTTTTTCATATGGTTCATTTTGGAATGGAAGGAGCTGTTTATTCAAGCATCCTTTCCGCCGCCCTCCTTTCATGTGTTTTTCATCTATTTGTACAACGTTCCATCAATGACTTGTTTGTAGAACGCTCACAAAAAGAAAGGGATACTACTAAACGATGTCAGTATATCCCCACATTCATCAAGGCATTCCTCATTTACAGTCATCATAGTCATCATAATCATCAAAGTCATCATAACCGTCGTAATCATCATTTGTGGTAGAAGAGACGCGAACTTGCTGGTTTTGAAGGACTTTAACTGTTAAATCAAGCACCATTTTTTCCTCAAGGGTGGAAAAGTGTCCTTCGCCGACAGGAGATGAATGAGGGAGAGGGGTGCGGTCTACTGCTTCATCCCATTCGATAATATGGCTCGATACAAGCTCACAGAAAGGCAGCTCGTTATAAAACTGAGTACTCGTCTGATGGAATTGTGATAAATCGCTTGTCAGTAGTTCATCTTTTTCAGGAAAACCGGAAGATAGCGGTTTTGATACGAAAAAGTCAAATTCTTCACGGTGGTTCGTTTCGGGCATAGTCGGTTTCGTTAAAAATTTCTTTATTTCGGTGACGCATTGAAAGGGAATGTCAATCGTAAAAGAATGAAGATCAGAAGCAATTGATGCAGAAGTGCTTGGTTCAATTTCTTTACTTGGACTTGCGTACTGAATGTTTTTCCGGACAAAGCCTTTTATGAATAACTTGTTTGTCGGTAAAAGGAGGCGACATTGAGTCAATTTTACCCGCTTTTTAATGTCTTTAATTTCCAGTACGGGTTCTGGGAAGTCAATCATCGCGTCCATATTAATTTGAACTGTCACTTCAGCTAGCACGACAGGAACTTTTGCGACGATTTTTCCAATGGATACATGTGGACAATGCGGTGTATTATCACAAGAATGAAGGGAATTGCTGACATCTTGTTTTCCTTTTTTATGTTTATATGAATTAGACATCCATGTTCCTCCTAAAAAATCAAGATGGTTCATCATATGTGGGATAAATGACTATGTATGGGCGAATGCCCAGGGACATTTACGGAAAGTGAAAGAGTCTAATCTGCTTTCTTGAAAAAATAAGCGGTCACATGAACCTCAGCGGCATAAACATATAAAGGAGAGAAAAATAGGATAAAAAAACTTCCATCCGTGAGTAGTTCTCTTCATTCTTCACTGGACAGTTCTTCTTCTATTTAAACAAGTAAACATGTATAGATCGGAAGTGGAGTTTATTGCCCGTTAATGGGGGATGAAAGTGAACATATATAGTGTGTGTAAATGAAAAAAGCATTATCATGAGCATGTGTCCGATAAGGAAACAGTCATAGTAATGCTTTTACATTTCTTAGAGAGTAACAAAGATTTTACTCAAAAAGATTGTTGTCTTCATTTTCGTCAAGCGTGCCGTCAGGGAATTGCGGATTGCCAACGCGTACAGGTTGATTTTGTAGAACACGAATAGTGAAGGATACGAACATTTTCTCAACGATATGCTGGAAATAACCTTCTTCGAACGGAGCATGACCAGGTAAAGGTTGTCGGTCTGTCGATTCATCCCACTCAGCAATGCGACTTCTTAAAATTTCACAGTAAGGCAGCTGATTGTAAAATTGTGTGCTCACTTGATGGAATTGGGAAAGGTCATTCGATAACAACTGATCTTTCTCTGGGAAGCCTGGACCTAAATCTTGTGCATGGAAGAAGTCGAATTCACTTCTAAAGTTTCTAAATGTAGGCAGCGGTGGTGTAATGAAGTTGTCAATAATCGTTACGCATTCGAAAGGCACATCAACCGTTAGGGAGCGCATTTCAGATGAAACACATGAGCTGGAAGAGCCAGGGCAAGGAGTAGCGTATTGGATGTTTTTGCGGACGAATCCTTTTAAATACAAACGGTTTGTTGGAAGTAACAAGCGACATTGGATAATTTTAACCGTTTTTTTAATATCTTTAATTTCTAAAACTGGCTCTGGAAAATGGATGTTAGCCACCATATTTGTATTAACATTTAGTTGAGCTAAAATGACAGGAGCATTTATAAAAGCGTTGGCACGTGCTGGGAATCTTGTGGAGTTGCTCATACATTGTTCCACAGTGGCAGATGTATCAAAGTTAACACACTTTTTATCTTTGCTCATCTTAAAAAATTCCTCCTTTTTAATTTAAGGTACAGTTTATCCTATGCGAATAAAAATTTTTAGCATAGATAAATGAAGCAGGAAGAATGCGGATTTTAAGGCATATGAACAAGGGAAAATCTGTTTTCTCCCTGTGAAAATCGTTTAGTACGTGCACGAGTGGAAGAGTTCTGTGCATAAACTTCAACAGGAGGTGGGTAAGGTGGAAAACGATCATTTTCTTGCTGTTGATATCGGGAATAGCTGGTACAAAATGCTTGCTTGTGATAACGGAGTGATGAGTGAGTATCAAATGCCGAATGCGCTGGCGCTGTTTGATGAGCAATATTACGAAAAGCCTTATGACGAAGAGGATCTCGTATTGGAGGAAAACCTTATTGCTGAGGTGAAAAGTCAGGCGATTGTCGATAAACGGGAAATTTACTATATCGGAAAAGCAGCGGCGAGACAACGAAATGTCAGCTTAACGTCTTTTAACAATCAGAAAGTGGAAGAAGACCGTACGTATATGTTACTTTTTTCACTTGCTGCCTATCATGCACTGTCATTAAATCATGAAGAAACCGAGCTCGTATATGAGGTCAATCAGCTAGCGGTTTCACTGCCGACGACACAATATAAAGAGAAAAAAGAGCGATTTAAAGAGCGTTTAACTGGTACACATACAATTATTTTGCATAAAATTCCAGGTGTGAAAGAACCGAAAGAAGTGGCTGTGAAACTTCGAATTCATCATGTTATTGTGGGAGCGGAAGGGGCTTGCGCTTATTTAGGAATGACGCGTGACCAGGAGACGCTGGCCGTTAAAGATGAATTGCTCGTGAAAGAGTCTGCAAAAGGAATTATCATTGGAGATTTAGGTGGAGATTCGGTTGATTTTGTTGGAATTAAATATAACAAGCCTGTTGCATCTGTAGAAGGAGAACCGTTTGGAATTAATCAATTTCTTGATCAGATTATTCAAAAGGTGAGTAAGAACGAGCTGTACAAATTTGACTCACGGTCCGAGTTGGAAGAAAAACTAGCGGCGGGCCCGTCAGAGTGGTATGTCGAACCGTTTGCCGGTGTCAAAAAAGACATTAGCAAATACGTCATTCCACAGCTAAGGTCCATGGCGATGAAATATTTAGAGCATTTCGACCGAGTGCGAAGTGGTTCCAATGAAATTAAAGGAGCGGTTCGTTACATTGCGGTTGGAGGAGCGGTAAAACTTGCACAAAGACAACTTCAAGAGGCGGCTGTGAAGTGGGCGGAAAGAGGACGCCCAATTGAGCTCATGTTTCCGGAGCATTTGGAAAAGCTGAATGTTCTCGGTTTGATGATTTTAGCCAAAATGAATCATATGAAACATAAGCGCGATCATGCTGACGAGCTTGTTTCGACTAAAGGGTGACCGTTATGCCCAGAACGTATACAGACTATGCGAATAAAATTGCCTTGACCGTCCCGGAACAATTCATTGATGTCAAAACAGGGGTATCCCGTCCAATTTCTTCGAAAGTAGAAGAACAAATTCAATACCATACGAATAACGGCACATTGCCTCATTTTCTTTTTTCTGCTCTCCATCAATACTTAAAACCACGGAATCGCATTGCAGGAAACGAGGCCATTTTACAGGAGCTGTCGGAAATAAAACGAATGCTTGCACAAGGGTATATACCGAAAGAAGTGGGTGAATCGGCTTTTCCTACCGCTCTTCCTGTCGTTCGTCAATCAGTAGATTTAACCGAAGTGGAAGACGTTCTGGATGCATTCGGTGGATAAACAGTCACAAAAAAGGCGGCGGTCGGAGCTCGCCTTTTTTTGTTGGTGGAAGAGAAATGTCGAATTTTATATTTTGAATATTCTTTAAATTTATTGCAAAAAAATACCAGCAATGATTTAATAATGGTAAATAGATTACATACGAAAGGATGATGGATAGTTGAGTGTTGCGCGTGTGTGCATCGTACTGTCGTATGCGCGGTGGGCATAATTTATGCTTATATTTAGAAACGATGTTTCGTATTACAAAACGAAAGAGGTGTCGGAATTGGTTACAGCCCAACTGTTAACAGAGTTAAGAGCTGTTTTACCTGAAGTAAACATGCGAGAAGGAAAAACCCATCCGCTTGGGAATGGGGGACAAGTCATCATGTATCCGACAGCAGAGAACGACATCGCAGCTATTTTACGTTATGCCAATGAAACGGGCAAAAGCATATCAGTGGCAGGAGCCGGCACGAAGCGGGGGTTCGGCGGTTTGACAGATCAGGCTGATTTTTTGCTGTCGCTGTCTACTTATAAAGGGATTGTCGAGCACACACCTGGTGATATGACGGTAACGGTGAGAGCCGGCACGCCGTTTCATGAATTACAGGAATATTTGGCCAGCTACAACCAAAAAGTTGCCCTTGATCCATCACAGCCAGAACGGGCGACCATTGGCGGTATTGTTGCAGCAAATGAAAGCGGACCGAAGCGCCTTGGCTATGGTTCAGCAAGAGATGCGGTCATTGGCATGCGAATCGTTTACCCAGATGGGAAGGTGATTCGCACTGGAGGCAAAGTTGTTAAAAATGTCGCCGGTTATGATATGAATAAGCTGTTTATCGGTTCGATGGGCACGCTTGGGGTTCTGTCCGAAGTCACGCTGAAGCTCCGTCCTCTTCCAAAATATGAAAGTCTCATTCTCTTATCGTTTCCAGAAGGCAAGCTAGAAGAAGTTCGGTCGTTTGCGGTCAAGCTGCTTGATTCAGCGCTGGAGCCGTCTGCGCTTGAATTGTTGAGTCCGTCTTTAGCCGAGCGACTAATTCATGTTAACCATTATACGCTAGCTGTCAGCTTTGAAGATGTAGAAAGATCGGTTCACTATCAAGAACAATTTTTGAAAACGCTTCAACCGACCGATACCTTTATGACGATGTTGCCAAAAGAAGAAGCGCACACTTTTTGGACGTCTTTTTATAAGCTCGCTCCATCGAACGATCAAACGACAGCGCTGCTAAAAGTTGGTGTCGTGAATTTAGATATGATTCATGTGCTGAAAGAAAGCGAGCTATTGCAAGATGTACATCATCTAGCAGTAGAAGCGCACGGAGGACTCGGTCATGGTTTGGGTTCCATTTATTTGCAAGGAGCGAGTGAAGACATTTTGGCAGCCATTCATGAAATAAGAGCAGCGGTTACACAGCTTGGCGGCTATGTCATTGTGAAGCATTTACCGCTCGAACTTCGCCAGCAAATCAGTGTGTGGGGGGAAACGCCGCCGACTTTCTTCCTATTTAAAGGGATTAAAGAAAAGGTGGACCCGAAGAATGTCTTAAATCATAGACGATTCGTGGGAGGGATTTAAGCGTGAGTACAAATGTGAAACAAGACCCGGCATGTACAGCAAATAGCTTAAGCAATTATTTATGGAGTGATGCGCCGGATGAAACGAAATGGGCAGACTGTGTGCATTGCGGCATGTGTCTTGAATCTTGTCCAACGTACGAGCTGACAGGTCAAGAGCAGCATTCACCAAGAGGGCGTGTGTATTTAATTAAATCAGTGGCAGAAGGAAAGTTTCACGTGAACGAGCAATTTATGGATCCCGTCTTTACGTGCCTCGACTGCCGAGCATGTACGACGGCTTGTCCAGCTGATGTGGATGTGGGCGGTTTAATTGAAGAAGCGCGCGGTCAAGTTCGGCAAGCCATGCCGTTGACCGGATGGAAAGGAATGGTCAGCAAAATATTTCTGCAAGGATTGTTTCCACACCAAAAGCGGTTGAACTCATTAGGGAGCTTATTAAAAGTATATCAAAAGAGCGGTATGCAAAAAATCGTTCGTACATCTGGTCTCATTAACATGATGCCAAAGCATTTAGTGGAGATGGAAGCAATCATGCCGGAAGTGAAGGAGCCTGTGCGCAAAAAATATAAAGATGAAAACGTCGTGAAGGCAAAAGGAGAAACAAAGCATGAAGTCTCCTTTTTGACTGGCTGTGTGATGGATGTGATGTTCAGTGATATTAATGAAGCAACGATTAATGTACTTACCCGAAACGGAAATGATGTCGTCATCCCGAAAAAGCAAACGTGCTGCGGCGCTCTTCACGTGCATGCAGGTGATCGGGAAACAGGTCGAAAGCTCGCTAAACAAAACATTGAAGCGTTTCAAGATTTCGACACGGTCATCGTTAATGCCGCCGGCTGTGGATGTATGCTGAAGGAATATGCCGAACTATTCCGTGAAGAGCCTGAGTGGCGGGAGCGAGCCGAACAGTTTTCAGACAAAGTGCAGGATATTTCAAAATATCTTCATGATACGGGTTATGATGTGCCGAAAGCAGAGTTGAACACAACGATTACGTACCACGATGCTTGTCATTTGGCACATGGCCAAGGGATTCGCCAAGAGCCGCGCGATTTGCTGCTGAATATTCCCGGTGTCGAGATGGTGCATATGCCAAATGCTGATCGTTGCTGCGGCAGTGCGGGCATTTACAATATTACGAATCCGGAAATGGCGAACGCGGTGCTGGAAAGCAAAATGGAAAACGTCCCAGAAGAAGTCGACATGATTTCAATGGGGAACCCTGGCTGTATGCTGCAAATGGCGATGGGGGTTCAAAAGTACGGACGAAATCAGAAGGTCGTTCATACAATTCAGTTGCTTGATTGGGCTTATCAAAAAGAAGACGGCTTGGAGGGGAAATGATGAGAGGAAACGATGTGAAAACAACCGACCCGCATATTCGACAATTGGCGAAGCTCGTTAGCGGCCCGCGTTCGATTTTATATCACCGTGAAGATTTGACCGCATATGACTGTGATGGCTTTACGATTCATCAGCATTTACCAAAGGCTGTCGTTTTTCCGAAAAATACAGAGGAAGTAGCGAAGGTTGTCAAATATTGTGCCGAACATGGCTTGCCATTTCTCGCAAGGGGAGCTGGAACGGGCTTAAGCGGCGGAGCGATTCCACTCAATGGCGAGGTGATTATCAGTCTTGCGAGGATGAAGCGCTTATTAAGTGTCGACCTTGAGAATAGGCGTGCGGTAGTCGAACCTGGTTTTGTGAACTTGAAGCTGACAAATTCGATTTCGGATAAAGGCTATTATTATGCGCCAGACCCGTCGAGCCAATATTGCTGTACCATTGGCGGCAATGTTGCGGAAAATGCTGGCGGAGCGCACTGTTTAAAATATGGGGTGACAACGAATCATATTCTCGGACTCGAAGTTGTACTGCCGAATGGAGAGATTATTAACATTGGCCAAAATGGGATTGCGGATGCCCCAGGATATGATTTACTTGGCTTATTGACAGGCTCTGAAGGCACATTAGGCATTGTGACGAAAATAACGGTTCGCATTTTGAAAAACCCCGAAGCGAAACAGACGGTGCTTGCCTACTTTGATCGAGTGTCAGACGGAAGTCAGGCCGTTTCAGACATTATTTCGGCCGGAATTGTACCTGCAGCGCTGGAGATGATGGATCAAACGGCGATTGAAGGAGTAGAAGCAGCCGCGTTTCCGGTCGGTCATCCAAAAGACATCGAAGCGCTTTTACTTATTGAAGTGGACGGCATTTCAGCTGGAATTGATGAGCAAATTGAACAAATTTTAGCCGTTTGCCGAAATCGAAATGTTAGAGAAGTGAAAGTGGCACAGGATGAACAAGAGCGCGCCAGATGGTGGGCGAACCGAAAAACGGGGTTTGGCGCGATGGGAGCGATTTCTCCTGACTATTTAGTACAGGACGGGGTCATTCCGAGAAGCCGCTTGCCTGAAGTGCTTCAGCGCATTCAGGAAATTAGCACGCAATATGGCTTGCGCATCGCGAATATTTTCCATGCGGGAGATGGTAATCTTCATCCGCTCGTCCTGTTTGATGCTCGAAAGCCTGGAGAAACAGAAAAAGCGCTGAAAGCCGGAAGTGCCTGCCTTCAAGCATGTGCCGATGTTGGCGGTTCGATTACGGGGGAGCATGGAGTTGGCATTGAGAAAAAGGAAGAAATGCGTTTTATTTTTACAGATGAAGAAATTGCGGCTCAAACGGATATTCGCGAAGTGTTTAATCCGGATAATTTGCTGAATGCCGGGAAGTTGTTTCCGACACCAGGGCGCTGTGTGGAAATAAAAAAAGAGCGGCAGGAAGCCACCTCGTGAACAAAATGAGAATTTTCACAAAAATAATTGAAATCCAATAAATGCCATGCTATCATCAAGTTAGAGAAATTACGAAACATTGTTTTGTAATAAGAAACAAAAAGAGGACGCCGTAAGATTTGGTAGCGTTTTCGTCAAGGTGCATATTGAAGGAGGAATCGTAATGGAAGGGTATGTAAAAACAGGTCAGCTACAAGTCGCATCCGCTTTGTATGAGTTTATTAATTCAGAAGCTATTCCAGGCAGCGGGTTAACAAGTGAGCAGTTTTGGACTGGATTTGAAGCCATTATTCACGATTTAACGCCGAAAAATAAAGAACTGCTAGCACGACGTGATGAACTTCAGCACAAAATCAATGAATGGCATCGAAATCATAGTCAATCGTTTGACTTTAACGAATATAAATCATTTTTACAGAAAATTGGTTATTTAGAGCCGGAAGCAACAGATTTTCAAATTACGACAGAAGCGGTGGATGATGAAATTGCGGTTCAGGCAGGACCTCAATTAGTCGTGCCAGTTAATAATGCCCGCTATGCAATCAATGCTGCCAATGCTCGCTGGGGCAGTCTTTATGATGCGCTTTACGGAACAGATGCAATTAGCGAAGAAGGAGGAGCCGAGCGAAAAGAGGTGTACAATCCGATTCGCGGAGAAAAGGTGATTTCGTTTGCTAAAGTGTTTCTTGATAAAGCAGCACCATTAACAGACGCCTCGCATAATGAAGCCGTTCATTATGCGATTGTGGATGGGGCATTAGCAGTGTCACTGAATAACGGTAAAATCGCTTATTTAAAAGAGGCTTCCAAGCTGGCGGGCTACCAAGGAGAAGCAGATGCGCCGACAGCTGTACTGCTGAAAAATAACGGGTTGCATTTTGAAATCCAAATCGATCGCTCCCATCCAATTGGCAAGACAGACGATGCTGGTGTGAAGGACATTTTAATGGAAGCAGCCCTAACGACGATTATGGATTGTGAAGATTCTGTCGCAGCAGTTGATGCAGAAGACAAGGTGCTTGTATATCGGAATTGGCTTGGGTTGATGAAAGGGGACTTAACGGCAAAGTTTACAAAAGGAAGCAAGGAGCTGACACGAAAGCTAAACGCCGACCGTCTTTATACGTCGCCAACTGGCGAAACGCTCACATTGTCGGGACGTTCGCTTATGTTTGTTCGAAATGTCGGTCATTTAATGACAAACAGTGCTGTATTAGATAAACATGGTGAAGAAGTGCATGAAGGAATTTTAGACACTGTCATTACAAGCTTATTGGCGAAGCATACATTGTCAGAAAACGCGGTGTATCAAAATTCCTCTAAACATTCGATTTACATCGTAAAACCGAAAATGCACGGTTCGGCAGAAGTGGCATTTGCTAATGAGTTATTTGACCGAGTGGAAGATTTGCTTGAATTGAAGCGGAATACGCTGAAAATTGGTGTGATGGATGAAGAGCGCCGCACGACACTTAATTTGAAGGCATGCATTCGTGAAGTAAAAGACCGCGTTGTCTTCATTAATACAGGATTCCTCGACCGGACAGGAGATGAAATGCATACATCAATGGAAGCAGGTCCGATGATTCGCAAAAATGAGATGAAAGCATCAACATGGCTTCAAGGCTATGAGCAGTCCAATGTGAGCACAGGTCTTGCCATCGGCTTCCAAGGTCGTGCCCAAATTGGAAAAGGAATGTGGGCAATGCCTGATATGATGGCAGAAATGATGACGCAAAAAGTAGCTCAGCTGAAAACAGGTGCTAATACAGCGTGGGTACCATCACCCACGGCGGCAACGCTGCATGCGCTTCATTACCATGAAGTCAATGTGACAAATGTTCAAAACGAGAAGCTCGCAGAAGTGAATGATTGGAAAGATGATATTTTACAATTTCCAGTAGAACAAAATCCGCAGTGGAGTCCTGAAGCCATTCAACAAGAATTAGATAATAATGCACAAGGCATTTTAGGCTATGTGGTTCGCTGGGTCGAGCAAGGAATCGGCTGCTCGAAAGTGCCGGACATCAACAACATCGGACTGATGGAAGACCGTGCGACATTGCGCATTTCAAGCCAGCATATGGCGAACTGGCTTCACCACGGTGTTTGCACGAAAAACCAAGTGCTTGAAACGATGAAACGAATGGCGAAAGTCGTTGATGAGCAAAATGCGGGCGATCCGGAATATCGTCCGATGGCGACAAACTATGATGATTCTGTCGCATTTCAAGCAGCATGCGAGCTTGTCTTTGAAGGCTATGATCAGCCGAACGGCTATACGGAGCCAATTCTTCACCGCCGCCGCCTTGAAGCGAAAGCGAAATTTACTGTCAACCAATCATAGAACAAACGAATGACGAAAAAGAACCCGTCGCAACTATCCAATCAAACAAAGGATTTAGCGGCGGGTTCTCCTAATCACGATTTATCATTTGCTAGACCTAAGAGGGAAAACTCAAGCTGTGTCGAGTTATTAAGTGAAATGTATATAAAAAAGAAAAGGGTGTGGGAGAATGAAGTTTGCTAGATTTACATTCAATGAAATGGTACATACAGGTGTAATCGAAGGCAGTACATTGAGAGAGATTCATGGAAATATGTTTGGAGAGTGGTCTTATACAGGAGCGGTGTTCCCGATAGATGAAGCGACATTGTTAGCACCGCTTGTACCGAATCAAGTGATTGGCATTGGCGCGAACTATGTCGCAAAACTAGACGAGCTGCCACGTGAATGGCCGGAAATTCCGGTCTTTTTCTTCAAACCGGTTTCATCTGTCATTGGACCAGAAAAGGAAATTGTCATTCCAGAAGACATTGAACAAGTGAAATTTGAATCGGAGCTCGCTGTTGTAATTGGAAAAGAAGCGAGACATGTGCCAGAGTCAGAAGTGCTTGATTATGTGTTCGGTTATACTGTCGGAAACGATGTAACGGCGCCGCAATTTTTTCGTGAAGACGGTCATTGGACGATTGGGAAATCATTTGATACGTTTACCCCGCTTGGTCCGGTTATTGAAACCGAGCTTGATTTGTCCCGCATTCGGGTGGAAGCAAGCTTAAATGGTACTGAAAAACAAAACAGCGGGACGGACTTAATGATTATTTCCATTGAGAAGATGATTTCCTACTTGTCGAAAGTGATGACATTGAAGCCAGGCGATGTCATTTTAACAGGCAGTCCTGTCGGGGCGGAAATGGTCGGAGCGGGCGATGTAATTGACTGCACGATCCATGAAATCGGAACGCTTCGCAACACCTTTGTAAAGGCAAAGGAGAAAGCTAGCATTTCGTAATCATGGAACGGCAAATGAAAACAAGTATGTAAGACATCAGAGGTGAGCAAGATTGGAAAGAGAAAACATGGTGAAATCGGTAAGCCGGGCGCTCGATATTATCGGAATTGTCGGGTTAAAAAAGGACGGCTTAGGCGTCACGGAAATCGCGAACCAAATGGATATTAACAAAAGCTCTGTTTATCGCATTTTATCGACGATGGTTCAATATGGTTATATTGAGCAAGATGCTGAGACAGGTCGCTATAAGCTCGGCTATAAATTTTTAGAAATTAGCTCGCGACTCCTTGAATCGATTGATTTGCGGACGGAGGCAAAACCGTATTTGCAGGAATTAGAGAGCCAAACAAATGAAGTGATCCATCTTGTTGTGTACGACCAAGGAGAAGTCGTATACATTGAAAAATTAGAAGGAAACGAAACGCTTCGGATGCATTCGAAAGTGGGAAAACGAGCGCCGATGCATTGTACGTCCGTTGGGAAAGCCATACTCGCCCATTTGCCGTCTAGCGTCGTGCTAGAGATTTTGGAGCGTAAAGGCATGCCGATGCATACGGATAAAACGATTACGGAAAAAGAGGCATTTTTAAAAGAGCTCATTCAAGTAAAACAAAGGGGCTATGCGCTTGATTTAGAGGAAAACGAATATGGGATTACATGCATTGCCGTCCCGATTTTCGATCATTCCGGAAAAGTGACAGCCGCTGTCAGCATTTCAGGGCCGACCATTCGAATGACAGAGGAGCGACTTGAACAGCTTCAGTCAACGATGAAGAGTATCGGCAAACAAATTTCTCGCCGACTTGGTTATAAGAAAGGCGAGAGCGATGTTTCTAATTTTTGAGTCAGAAACTCCATAATATATGGCAGCCATGATCCAGTCTTTTTTGGGAAAGAAAAAGACTGGATCATTTTTTGTATCTAATTATTGTAATAATTAGAAAATTATTGAAATTAAACAAATAGCCTGTATAATAGGATTTGAGTCAACCATTTGTTATATAACAAAACAAAATAGTTATATAACAATAGAGCGTCATGCGAAACGAAACGATCAATAGTTTTGTATTATGAAACAAAGGGGGAGTTATGGTATGGGTACAGGGATGTTAGCATTTTTGTCACTTCTTCCGATTATCGCAGTAGGGGTATTTCTTGTCGGGCTTAGATGGCCAGCGAGTAAGGCAATGCCAATTTCGTATGTTGTTGCGATTGTATTAGCTCTGTTCGTCTGGAAGGTGCCTGGCGCCAACGTCGCCGCTGCTTCAGTGAACGGGCTTGTCGTCGCTGTGACGTTGCTGTACATTATTTTCGGGGCGATTTTACTACTGAACACCTTGCAAGAAAGCGGAGGTTTGAAAACGATTCGTCAAGGTTTTACCGATATTTCCGCTGACCGCCGCATTCAAGTTATTATTGTTGCTTGGCTGTTCGGCTCTTTCATTGAAGGCTCAGCTGGATTTGGGACACCAGCTGCTGTGGCGGTTCCGCTCATGGTGGGCTTAGGCTTTCCAGCGATGGCTGCTGTTATTGCTGGAATGATGATTCAAAGTACACCCGTTTCCTTTGGGGCGGTAGGAACACCGATGTTAGTAGGGGTGCAGACCGGGTTATCAGCTGACCAGAGCATTACGGGTGACTTCCTGTCATTGGTGACGATGATTGGAACGAAAGTGGCATTGCTGCATCTTATTGCCGGTACACTGATCCCGCTTTTCGTTGTCGCCTTAATGACTCGTTTCTTTGGGAAAAACAAATCTTTTTCAGAAGGAATTAAAGTATGGAAGTTTGCTTTATTTTCCGCTTTTGCGATGACAATTCCTTATATTATCGTCGCTAACGTACTCGGACCAGAATTTCCGTCCATGATTGGCGGGCTTGTCGGGTTAGCGATTGTGATTTCGGCTGCGAAAAAAGGATTTTTAATGCCTCCGAAAGAAGAGACATGGGATTTCGAGGAAAAGTCGAAATGGGATCCAGAATGGAGCGGAAAAATTGAAATTAAAGACATTGCTCATAAAAGCGGAAGTATGAGCATGGTGCGGGCATGGTCGCCGTATATTCTCGTTGGCTTGTTGCTTGTTTTAACAAGACTTACTTTTCTTCCATTTAATGCATGGATGAAAGCGTGGAGCATTTCGATTCCGAACATGTTTGGAACAGAAATTACAGCTAGTTTTCAGCCGCTATATTTGCCAGGGACGATTTTTATTGTCGTGTCGCTAATTACCTTCTTTCTTCACGGAATGAATGGAAGCGCATACAAACGTGCGTGGAATCAATCCTCTAAAACGATGATTGCCGCATCGACAGCGCTTGTGTTTACCGTTCCGATGGTGCAAGTGTTTTTAAATTCAGGCGGCGGGGCAGCTGGGTTTGACAAAATGCCAATTGAGCTGGCGAACGGCGTGGCCGCATTAGCCGGGGACTACTGGCCGCTGTTTTCCACCTTTATCGGGGGATTAGGAGCGTTTATTGCAGGCAGCAACACGGTGAGCAATATGATGTTTTCATTGTTCCAATACGATGTAGGTTCTCAAATTGGAGTGGATCCGACGTGGATTGTCGCTCTTCAGGCTGTCGGGGGAGCAGCGGGAAATATGATTTGTGTGCATAACGTCGTCGCCGCATCAGCCGTTGTCGGACTCGTTGGGAAAGAAGGAGCTGTCATTCGAAAAACATTGTTTCCGTTCACTTACTATGCGCTGTTGACAGGAGCTATTGGCTATTCAATTGTCTGGTATGGACAAAAGGGCCTCTTTAATCTCGGCTCCTTCATTGTCCTTGGGATTGGGTGTGCGGCCGTGTATATTATTGCTACAAACCGTCGCCGTCATACCTTATCTGCGACTGCTTCTTCATGGAGTGTGAAGTCAGGGAAATAGTTGACCGGACAAGAAGGCGGACAACGGGCAGCAATCGGGCGGAGCCTGTTGTCCGAGTATTGTGAGCAGCGCTTTATTTTCAGTTTCTGCTCTGTCAAACTGATTCATGCAAGCTTGTCAACGGTACGGTTTTTTCAACATCAGGATGTTGTTTTTCATAAATGCGGGCTGTTCCGCTTTCGGTATCTACATGCTGAATGATAACGGGATGGCCTAAATAGGTTACACTCACCTCATTAGCGGATTCAGCAATTTGCTGTGCACGTTCTGCCTCCATATTCGTCACCTTCCTTTACGTCATTAGTGTGTAACTGATGAAGGCATTTATTCAAATATTTGCGTTGCGAACACTTGAAAAAATGAACGTCGGTATAAAAATCGCGTTTAGTTGTTAAAATAAGGATATGCTAACGCTCTGAGTAGATTTTTTTAGTCATTTGCAACATGGTTTTGCAGAGCCTTAAACAAAGAAAAAATGAAGGATGAACCGTATGGGCAAACAACGCATATGTTTACCGGCAGCAGGCCGTTCTTTCAAGCAGTACCACCACTCTATCATGCAAAGGAATAACGATTCGTGACAAAACTGGAGGCGCTGTTATGGAGCATTGCCTTGCCGGGGTTCGGTCAACTCCTTCAGAAACAGTACATAAAAGGCGTCCTGTTTGTCTTGCTTGAATTTTTAATCAATTCCCAGTCTAATTTCAATGAAGCCATTTTACTTAGTTTTGTCGGTGACATTGATCAATCCATCTTCGTCCTTAATTTTCAATGGATTATGTTTTATCCTTGTCTCTACTTTTTTGCGATGTGGGACGCGGTGAAAGAAACGGGTTCTGTATCGCCTTATTCATTTTTACCGTTTGTTTTCTCCGCCTATTTTGTGACGGTTGGAGTGATGTATTCCACGAAGCTGAAAATTGGCGGCGTGTTACTTGGTCCTATTTGGCTTCCGATGCTGTTTGTTATCCCAGGTGTTACCGTAGGATGGGTGCTTCAATGGATTTTGTGTAGGAAAAGAACCGTACGCTGAACGACAACAAAAGAAACCCCGCAAGAAAAATGGTCGTGTTCCGGCTGCTTTTCTTGCGGGGTTTTTGCATCACCGCTTTTAGGCGCATGGCCTATTTTCGTAATCGATTTATAAGAAGGGAATACTTGAAAAAATCTCCTTATTTTTATGAATGTGATATAATTTAATAATGTCGTAATAAATACATAGAATGATAAAGCGATAGAGAAAATCTGAAACGCAAGTCCAATATATATATTGCACTTAATAACTCGACTTATATAGATAATGAATTAAAGGGGAAACAGCGTGGATACACTTCGAAATCGACAACGCAAGAGGAGACGAAAGGAAAAGCAGTTTCGGCGGTTGTTAACGGCTCTTTTAAGTTTGCTTGCTCTCTTGCTTTTTATGAATGGACGGGAATGGGGACAGCGTGAAGAGACGGTGTCGCAACCTGTAGTAAAACAAATAATGATAGAAGGTGAAATGCCGGAAAAAGAAAATTATCTCGATCCGAAAATGATCATTGAGTCGGAAGATTCGCATGATCCGATTCATCTTTCTTTCGGAGGAGATGTGCTTCTTGGATCAGGAGTCGGGGAAGATATCGCAAAGCATGGTGTTTCCTATCCGTTCGAGCACGTTGCCTCGCTGCTATCGGAAGCAGACTTAGCGGCTGTTAATTTAGAAACACCTGTGTCAACGAGAGGGACACCTTTTCCAAAAAGCTTTACGTTCCGCTCTCACCCTGACACATTGAAGGGAGTCGGAGATGCAGGCATTGATGTCGTCTCTCTTGCTAACAATCATACGCTCGACTATGGTGAAGAGGCATTAATGGATACGCTGACTTATTTGAAAAAAGCTCGGATTGGTTATACAGGGGCAGGGAAAAACGAAGAAGAGGCGTTTGCTGCCCATTACGAAATCATTAAAGGGAAAAAAATCGCCATTCTCGGTTTAAGCAGAGTGCTGCCAGCAGTTTCGTGGTTTGCGACAGAGGATCGTGCTGGCATTGCAAATGCGTATCGGGAAGAGCCGATGATGGACTATGTGAAAAAAGCGGTTCAATCGTCGGACTACACGATTGTAATGATTCATTGGAATAAGGAATTAGCAGATTATCCAGAAGATTACGCGAAAGAGCTGGCAAGGGAGCTTATCGATGCTGGTGTTTCAGCCATCATTGGCTCACATAGCCATTCATTAATGGGAATTGAGTATTACAAAGGAGCCCCCATCTATTACAGCCTCGGCAATTTCATTTTTACGAAATCATCGGTCCCGAAAGGAAATGAAACGGTCATCGCTCATCTTCAGCTTGATAATGGGAAAATCTCCAGCAGCGTCACGCCATTAAAAATTGAAGCCCATCAGCCCGTGTTGATGAATCCAACGGAGAGTAAGCAACTATTAAACAAGCTGAACAGTCTTTCATATAATGTCGAGATTGACGACAAAGGGAATGTCCATGTACAAGATTGAATGATCGGGCTATATAGTTTGAATGAAAAGATGTGATTCATGATGAGTCACATCTTTTTATATAGATGGATAATCTTCATGTGCTTCGGCAAGCAAATCGACAAAGACCGATACGACGATGTTCATTAAACTAGCGACATTCATAGCTGTGCTCCAAAAGCTTAAATAGCTGCCATCTCCTTCCATCGTCCAGAATGTGCCAGCTAAAATGCCGAGAAATGAGAGAGAAAAGACAAGCAGAGACGGGATGTATTTCACGAAAGGCCGCTTTTTATTTCTTTTGTACATCAATACAGTCAAACAGAAGAGGACAGTAAACCCAATGGCGGCTACCCATCCGAATTCATTCAAAGATAATCACCTCACATAAGCTAGTTTAGTCTTGCTTTCATTACGACATTACATTCGACATATAATCTCATGTAGTGTATCACACGCATGTAAATTTACCGTAAATATAATGAAGGAAATGATAAGAACACATTAAAATTATGTATAAAAAGTGAGTCGTTTTATAATGTGAGTGTCTTCATTTTACATGATGGAAGTAATCGTAAATATTGGCTCGTCTACGAACGGGAGCTAGAAAGGAGAATGATATGAATATCGCAAACGGCGTCTATCGTTTTTTTCTCGTTTGGTATGTGTGCGGGGTCGTGCTGCTTACATTCGACTTGCTGCCACCTTGGCTTGAATGGGCGAATGCCGTCTTTTTATATGCAAGCGGTCTTCTTGCTTATCTTTATTTGCAGCGTACGAGAGGAACGAAACTAGCGGTTTTCCTGTCTGTTCTGATTATGGCAGTATCGATGTTTTCTGAATGGCTTGGGGTAGAATACGGTCTTATTTTCGGTACATATCGCTATGAAAAGGATTTTGGCCTTCAGCTGTTCGGTGTGCCGCTGACGATCGGTTTTGCTTGGTTGATGGTCATCGTGACAGGACATGTACTCACTAAAAAGGTGATTCATCAAAAACGAACCGTCCTCAATGCAGTCGTCTATGCGACGGTCAGTGCGTTATTTGCCGTTATTATGGATTTGCTGATTGATCCGGTTTCATTTGTTGTGAAACAATATTGGATATGGGAAGGCGACAGTTTTTATTACAGCATTCCGCTGAAAAACTTTTCCGGATGGTTCATCGTTTCATTTTGCTTGCAGCTTCTATTTTATGCTTGGCAAGGAAACAAAGGAAAAGAAGATGTGTTATGGGAACAAAGAATGAAACAGCTCTATTTTTTAATTTTATCGATGTTTGCCTTAATGTGTTTGACGAACGGACTATACTTAGCAATTAGTATAACGGCAGTCGTCCTCGGGCTGACTTTTGTTATGAAAAGGAGGCTGGAACGATGATAAAGCCGCATAAGGATGAACGATTTCAATCGTTCTTTTTTCCTTTTGTTCGCCATCTGTTAAAAAAACAGTTTTACCGCGTCTATGTCTACTCACATCAGCCGCTGGCAAAAGGACGACCGACCTTGTTGCTTGTTAATCATTCAAGCTGGTGGGATGGTCTTGTTTGCTTTTATTTAACGAGAACATTTGTAGACTATGACAGCTATGCGATGATGTCAGAACAAGGGATGAAGAATTTCCCGTTTTTTAAAAAAATAGGCGCTTTTTCGGTTAATCCAATTTCACCGAAGCATGTGTTGCGCTCACTGCGTTTTGCGAAGAAACTACTCGAAACAAACAAAGCGGTATGGCTATTCCCGCAAGGAAAAGAAGAACATTTAGAAAAGCGCCCGCTGTCTTTTGCTCCGGGTGCTTCCTATTTAGTGCAGGAAGTATCAGATATCCAAATCATCCCGGTTGCATTTTACTATACGTTTCGCCATGACCAGCGGCCAGAGCTGTTCATTTCGTTCGGTAAGGCGATAGAAGGGGACAGCTTTCAACAGTTGTCACGGGAACAAATAACAAATCATTTAGAACAGAAGCTAACATTTGAGCTTGATGATGTGAAGCAATCCGTTATTCAAGAACAGACGAACCGCTACAAAACCGCGTTGTGCGGATATCGAACCATTAGTGAATGGTTCACTTGGTGGAAGGAGACGCTAACAAAATGAGTGTATACATTTTACTACTGCTCGGTTTTCTTCTTTACACCATCGTCAATATCGTCTTTTTTCCCAATTTAACAGAGGGTGATGACGATGGAAGTACACCAGCACCGCTCGTGTCACTTTTAGTGCCGATGCGCAATGAAGAGCGAAATGTTCATGGATTGATGGAATCTATTCAACATCTTACGTATCCAAATGTAGAAATTCTCATTCTTGATGACCAATCGACCGACGCTACCGGCGACATGCTCAAGCGGTATGCAAGCAACGATTCTCGCATTCGGGTGCTGCGTGGGATGCCGCTGCCAGAAGGATGGGTGGGAAAGGTACATGCGTGTCATCAGCTCGTGAAAGAAGCGCAAGGGGATTATTTTTTATTTATGGATGCAGATGTACGCCTGAAAAGTGATACGATCGAACGAATGGTTGGGCTTCAGCGAAAGACCGGTGCTGGCTTATTAACAGGCTTTCCGAAATTTCCTGTGAAAACATGGCTGGAAAAGCTTCTTGTACCGATGCAGCATGCGCTCGTTTATTTTCATTTGCCGATTATGTTAGCAAATGGAACGAGATGGAAGGCAGCAACAGCCGCTCACGGAGCATTCATGTTTTTTGAGCGAAGTGCGTATGAAGCGTCTGGCGGCCATAAAGCGGTGAAATCGTCTCTTATTGAAGATGTCCATTTGGCAAGGATATTAAAGGAAAATGGCTTTCGCGTTCTGCTTGTTAATATTGCGTCACATGTCACTTGCTTTATGTATGAAACGAATCAGGAAGTATGGAACGGTTTTGCTAAAAACATTTATACAGGACTAGGAAGGTCACCGGTTCGGGTGCTGTTGCTGACAAGTTATTATATGGTTTTTTACGTCTATCCGCTGCCGCTGTTTTTCAGCGGACTTGTTGCAGGAAACGGAGCATGGCTATGGCCATTTATCATCGTATGTGTGCAGCGATTTTTAGTCGATATGCATGTTCATCAGCAACGGCGCTTGGCGTTGTTCATGCCAGCAGCGGCACTGGCACTTGTAGCGATGATGAACTATTCAATGATAACCGCGCTTTTAAAGCGGGGATACGAGTGGAAAGGGAGGCGATATGAATGAAACGAGTATTAATTGTAGGAGGAGGACTCGGAGGACTGGCTGCTGGCATTCAACTTCAAGCAAACGGCTATGATGTTTCGATTTTTGAGCAAAATGAACATTTTGGCGGGAAAATGATGCCTGTTCGACTCGGTGAATATTCCTTTGATTTTGGGCCGAATACAATCACGATGCCCCATGTGTTTTGCGAAGTATTGAAAGAAGCGGGAGAACGTCCAGACGACCACCTTGAATTTATTAAGCTCAATACTCATACAGCCAACCATTTTCCAGATGGAACGTCTTTATATATGACGACAGATCGAAATGAAATGATCGAGCAATTCGAGCGCCTCGATGTGCATGCGGAAATTAGCTATTACGACTACTTGGAAGAAGTGAAAATGCTGTACGAAACGGCAGAAAAACAGTTTTTTTACCGAACGTTTTCATCGTGGACAGATTATGTCGATCCATCTCTTTTTCAAGCATTGCTGTCCGTTCGTCCGTTTGAAACGATGGACCATTTTCACCGTCAATTTTTTCGAAATGATTATGTCCGCCATGCGTTTAACCGTTATGCGACTTACATAGGTTCATCACCTTTTACCTCCCCGGCGACGTTTAGTTTAATTGGTCATCTTGAATTAAATGAAGGGGTGTATTACGTAAAAGGCGGCAATACGAAAATTGCTGAAGTGTTTGCCCACGTACTAGAAAAGCTCGGAGGGAAGCTGTACAAAAATATGAAAGTGACGAAAGTCGAAGTGGAGCAAAAACGGGCAACGGCGATTCAGTTGGAAAATGGAAAGACGATTGCTGGAGACATTGTTATTGTGAATGGGGATTTGCTGTCTGCGTATCCAGCTTTAGTAGAAGAAAAGCACCGACCGCACTTTAAAGACGGAAAAGTGGAGCGATACGAACCATCCATTTCCGCCTTTGTCATTATGGCGGGACTGAAGGGGCGAAGCTCAAAGTTCATTCACCATCAAGTCTATTTTGCTGAAGATTACGAAGCAGAGTTTCACCAGCTTTTTCATGAAAAGCGTCTGCCAGATGACCCGACCATTTATATTTGTAATTCATCGTATACCGACCCTTCTGCCGCCCCTGGGGACAATTTATTTATTTTAGTGAATGCCCCTGCTGTTACGAGTTCCGATCAGACGAGAGCGGAGGAATATAAACAAGTTATTTATGATAAGCTGAAGCGGTTCGGGGTCGATATCCCGTCGCGTCTGGAAGTCGAACAAGTCGTGACTCCAAAGGATATTGCCTCTATGTTTTCTGCTTATAAAGGAGCGTTGTACGGAATTAGCTCCAATCGAAAAATGGATAGTTTTTTACGCCCAGGCAATGTGTCAAAAGACATTTCCAATTTGTATTTTGCTGGCGGTACGACGCATCCAGGGGGAGGGTCACCAATGGTCGTCATTAGCGGCATGAATGTGGCGCGTGCGGTAATGAGACGATGATGACAAGGGGAGATTGCGCCTTCCCCTTTTTCTTCTCAACCGATATAATGGAAAGGAACAATAATTTACGCAGTATTCGGCCGTTTTATAGAGGAAAGCGGTCTAACACTTCTAAAGGTGGATGACATCATCAATGATTTGGTTTACATTTTTTCTATTGTTTTTAACGGTCATCCGGCCTTATTTTGAGAGCGTCGCCATCCCGCGCTTAGGGACGGAGGCAAAGCGCATTCGCTTTTACAAAGAACAGATGTTTTTTTCCATCATCATCTTTATGTTTTTTGGAGCTATGATCGCTTTTTATGAAATTCCGTTATCGATGTTCGGGTGGAATGGTGCTTTTTTGGAAACGGTGAACGAATCCGTCTATTTTCCGAAAGTCATCAATTATTTATTGTTAATTGGCTATGTGCTTTATGTGTTATTTTGTTTTGCGATTCAGTGGATGAAAGAAAGCGGAGAGCAAGTGTTTGAAGCAGACGAGCTTCCTCCTTCCATTGAAGCGATATTTCCGCATAACAAAACAGAATATCGTTGGTGGGTTCTGTACTCGATTTTCGCTTTTTTAGCAGAAGCTATCGTGTACATCCCGTTTTTCGTTTACTTTGTGGGGCAGCTGCTTGTAGTTGGCAATGCGTATTTGATTGTGCTTGGCGCAGCGCTATTATATACAATGAGCCACCTTGCGTTTCAAAAAGATCGCTTAAGCGCTCAAACTCTGTTCGTCGGTGCATTTTTGGCGGCTTTGTACATGATTACAAATTCGATGGTTCCGCTCCTTTTATTTTACAGTGTCAGCTTTTTGATTGCTGAACTGTATCAAGAATCACAGCGGGAGCATCGGAAAGAAGTACGATAACGGAGAAAAAGTGAAAGAAGAAGGGGCTTTTCCATAAGTCTTAATATTTTCGAGGAAACGATTGTTTTTCTTTTTATGCAAAATGGACCGTTTATCAAAACCTGTAATACTCCTGGTTTTTTGTAACGGTCCATTTTATTTGGCAGGGGGTGTCTGAAAAGAGGTAGTTTGTCTCTTTTTAGACACCTCCTTCTTCTTTTATCGTGGAAGGAAACAGCCAATCTTAAACTTTCTGTACGCTCTTTAGCAGTACCGTTATAACGGTAAATCTCTTTTTTGAAACAAGAAGATGGATGTCCCGTAAAGAAGAAAGCCAATGATGGTGAAAAGAAAGGAAATGCCAGCGATGCCGGTCGCTCCATTCGCAATGTTAACGGGGTCAAATAAGGAAAATAAGGAGAGAGCTCGCAGCCACTCGAATTCTTCGCTTAGTTTACCGATGAAATCGGCCGCGTAAAACAGCAAGGTGGCGACAGCGGCGAGACTCAGCGCTTGTTTTTCATCATTCAGCAAACAGGAAAATAAAAAGGCATATCCGGATACGACGAAAAAGAGGAGAAAGACAACAAAATTTAATTTTAAAAAATCGGCGGCGTGAAAATGTAGTTCACTAGCTCCATACATCCCGACAAGAAGCCCTGTAATGGTGGTCGCTCCGACAATAATGATAAGACCAGTGATAAGAACACCTGCCATAGAAATCGCGATGGTGCGGCGTGAATTCGGAGTTGTCAGCAAATAGGCCATCGAACCTCGCTCGACTAGTTTTGCGATGAGTTGACTTGCGGTTAGTAAGCAGAAAATCGCTAAAATGATGATGAAAAGGGAGCCGTAATACTTTCCGGCGATAAAATCACCCAACGATTGAAAGCCCGCTTCCATATCAAATGCTTTTAAAAAACTTTCAGGCAATGACTGCATTAGCTCGTTTAATCCCTTGGCATTAGCGATGGAAGGATAAATGGCCATAATGAGCCATAAATAAAGAGCGGATCCAATAGCATAGTTGATGATGGACTTCCTGTACATTTTGAGCATTGCACGATAAAGAACCATGTTCATAACGAGTGCCCTCCTTGGTCATAGAAGTTCATAAAAAGGTCTTCAAGATTTTGAGTGTGGACGTTGACATGTTGAATGTGGAGCGTGGCAAGGAAAGCGAAGAATGTTTGATAGTCGCCATGCATCGCCACTCGCACTTCATGTTCGGAAATTTGTTCTGTTTCATAGCTGCTTGATAAAAGTGTTTGAATATCGGCTTTGTGTATGATGGTAAGTTCAAATACTTTACGTTGTTTTCGTTGAAGCTCTTCCATTTTTTCATGGGCGATTACTTTTCCATCTTTAATGATGACTACTTTGTCGCAAGCTCGTTCCACTTCAACGAAACTATGAGAGGACATTAATATTGCGGCACCTCGTTTCTTTTCTTCAATGACTAAATCAAGAAAAATTTGCTGCATGAGCGGGTCTAATCCAGAGGTTGGTTCATCTAAAACGAGGACATCCGGCCGATGCATGAAGGCAGCTGTAATGCCGATTTTTTGTTTCATTCCTTTTGACATTTTGCGAATAGGAACAGCGGCATCAAACTGTAACCGCTCAATTAGTTCATCCCGGTACGTCACATCCTTCATGCGGCGCATTCGACCAAGAAGCTGTAAAAACTCCATGCCGTTCATTCCGTCCAAAAAAGAAATCTCTCCTGGTAAATACCCGACTCTTTGTTGGATAGCGGCAGCATGTTCCCATGCATCGAGGTCGAAAAGGGTAGCTCTCCCTTTTTTTGGTTTCATAAACCCCATGAGATGGCGGATGGTTGTAGATTTGCCGGCACCGTTTGGACCTAAAAATCCGACGACTTCTCTCGGAGACACGGAAAAGCTGATATCGAAAATTCCTTTTCCATTTGAAAACTGCTTCGTTAATCCATTTATGACGATCATCTGTCCTCCTCCTTTTTGTATGAAGTTATATTATATATAACCATTGTAACAGCCAATTATTGTTGCGAAGCGGTAAAAATATTATATTTGGAGAAAATGTCAACCGTTTTATTGCGAAATTTCATAGGGTATACTAACAATACTCTTGTGTAAAAAAAGGAGGAGTTTCATTGAACAATGTTCATTTGTTTTCTCATAACGATTTAGACGGGTTCAGTCCGGCATTGTTAGGGAAAATGGCTTTTGGGGGAGAAAAATTTGAATACTCTTGTGTCGGGATTGCTCGAATTGACCAAGTCATTACCGAGTTTTTGGAGGAACATCAAGACACAGGAATCGATTTATACATAACAGATATTAGCGTGAACGAAGAAGTGGCAGCTATGCTGCAAAAGCGAGTTCAAAAAGGCCAAAAGGTCGTTTTAATTGACCACCATGCTTCGGCGCTGGCGCTTGGCGAAAAATATGAGTGGGCCCATGTTCAGCCTACTTACGCAGACGGAACGAAAACAGCGGCGACGACGTTGTTTTATGATTATTTAATCGAGCAAGGATATTTGAAAAAAACGGCGATTGTCGATGAATATGTGGAACTTGTCCGCCAATTTGACACATGGGACTGGTTTGCCAATAAAAATGAAACGGCGAAACAGCTGAATCATTTATTTTATTTAATTAGCCGTCATGAGTTTGAAGAAGCAATTTTGCCTATTTTACGAAATGCAGAAGGAAGCTTTGCCTTTTCCGAGCGCCATCAAACATTGCTGGAAGTAGAAGAGAAAAAAATTGAGAAATACATTCGCGAAAAGCAAAAACAAATGCTGAAGGCCGTTCTTTCAATTGGCGGAAAAGAATGGAAAGCAGGCATTGTATTTGCGGAAACATATCAATCCGAACTCGGCAATGCGCTTTGCCTGGAAGACGAGGAAATTGATTTTTCGGCGATGGTTGATATGGGCAGACAGAAAATCGGGTTCCGTACGACAAAGGAAGATTTAAACTTACTTGATGTCGTATCTCCGCTTGGAGGAGGCGGACACCCGAAGGCAGCGGGCTGCTCGCTGACGAAAGAGACATTTGAATTGTTTGTACAGTCACAGCTGTTCCAGAATTCTTGATCGTTTAGGGATGTAGGAAAGTGTTGAGTAAATATAAATGAAGAAAGGGCTGTCTGAAAAGAAGTGGGGTTTCTCTTTTCAGACAGCCCTTCGCTCTGTTCTTTGTTTAAGAATAAACGCATCTATTATAGAGAGATGACGAATGATTTCCACTACGTTAAAATGAGAGTTGGCAGAAGGGAAATAGGGAAGTGTCCAGCTTGCTGAAGGAAGAGGGAGATGTTAGTGAAAGATTATGTAGATCTTGCGGCGGGATTTGCCCGTACAGGTGTTACGGGCTACGGTGGCGGACCGTCAACGATTCCGCTCATTGAATATGAAGCGGTTCAAAACTATAAGTGGATGACAGAAGAAGAGTTTGGGGAAATTTTAGCGCTTGCTAATACATTGCCTGGGCCCATCGCAACGAAGATGGCTGCATACATCGGTTATAAAGTAAAGGGTGGGATGGGAGCGACGACGGCGATTCTTGCTCACGTCTTGCCATCGATTGTGGCCATGCTCGGCTTGTTAAGCCTTCTTTATGCATTTCGAACATCGCCTATTGTCAGTGGTATGGTTCAAGGGGTGACGCCAGTTATCGGATACATGCTGGCAGAAATGGCGTATCGTTTTTTTGAAAATGGACGTAAAGCATTCGGTCTGTCCAAAATGGTCACTTTGTCTAGTATTTCATTAGCGTTCATTCAGTTTTTTGGTGTTCATCCAGGCATTTTAATTGCCATCTTTTTAGCATCTGCTTTTATGATCGCTGCCCGTAGAGAAAAGGCGGAAAGAAGCGGGACGATGAAAGAGAAGGGAGGAAACGAATGATTTACTGGGACGTTTTTTGGGCTTTTTTTATTTCAAATCTTTTAGGGTACGGAGGGGGTCCGTCCACCATTCCTTTAATTCAAAACGAAGTTGTCAATCGTTATAATTGGATGACACTGTCTGAATTTGGAGACGTTCTGGCTATCGCCAATGCGTTGCCAGGTCCAATCGCCACAAAAATGGCGGGGTTTATCGGCTATAATGTAGCTGGGACATGGGGGGCCGTGCTTGCGCTTGCAGCGACGATTATGCCGTCTGCGATTGCCGTTATTCTGTTGTTTAAATTCGTCAGTTTATTTAAAGATTCTCCGAAAGTAAAGCTTATGACAAAGTCTGTCCAACCGATTATTGCCGTCTTGCTTGGAGTGATGGCGTACCAATTTTTTTTAACAGCTTTGGAAAGCAGCGGCATGTTTCAGCTCGTCTTACTGACATTGGCTAGTTATGTGACGCTTCAACGTTTAAAGATTCATCCAGCACTCGTCATTGCCGGAGCGTTGCTTTACGGAGGCGTATTTTTGTCATAGCGTACATAAGGGCGCTTTTTGTTTTCAGTTTTCTTTGAAATCGTATATAGTTTTACTATTATTGCGTAATGCAAAAAGGAGGAGACAGGATGGAATTTCAAGATCAAGTGGTCATTATTACGGGCGGTGCGAACGGAATCGGCAAAGGGCTGGCATCTGCTTATGCTGAAAAAGGGGCCATCGTCGTCATTGCCGATGTATCAGAAGAGAAAGGACAGCAAACGGTGTCCGAGCTGAAGGAACGATACGGAACCGGGCTGTTCGTTCAGACAGATGTGCGAAAAGAAGAAGACGTTGTTCGTTTAATGGAAACAGCCGTTCATACATATGGCCGCATTGATGTGATGATTAATAATGCAGGTGTCTCAAGATGGAAATCGCCGTACGAATTGACGATTGATGAATGGGATGATGTATTAAATACGAATCTTCGCAGTGTGTTTCTTTGTTCCCGTGAAGCGGCTCGCTACATGAAAGAAAGTGGTGGGGGCGCTATTATTAACATTGCGTCGACGAGAGCGTCCATGTCAGAGCCGAATTCAGAAGCGTATGCGGCGACAAAAGGCGGCATTCTTTCTCTTACACATGCACTTGCAGTCTCTTTAGGCGAAGACAAGATTACGGTTAATGCGATTTCGCCAGGTTGGATCGAAACGAATGATTACGAAGAGCTGCGTTCCATTGACCATACACAGCACCCGTCACAACGTGTTGGCAAACCAGAAGATATTGCGAAAGCTTGCGTATATTTATCTGCGAAAGGAAATGACTTTGTCACAGGTATTAATCTTGTCGTTGATGGCGGCATGACACGAAAAATGATTTACGAGCATTAAAAAAGAAGGCAGTTTCGATTGCGTAGAGCAAACAGCTATTCCATAGCGTTAATAGCGAAAAAAGGTTGGGGAAATGTAAAAAACCCAACCTTTTTTGTGCAAATGTACGTATTCCTTTAAAAGGCTATCGTTATTTTGGCTCTTTAAGGCCTTTAATGAAAATAAGAATCCCGATAACAAAAATAATGGGGAAGAGTATGACCATCAATCCCCCACCAGCAAACCCGTCTGAAACGCTGACCCCGTACAGAATACCGATTACCCAAGATAAGAGGGGCGCTATTAACAGCATCGTGACAATTCCCCAAGTTATGTACAGCTTTCTTTTTGAGTTTGGATTCATCACTGTTCCTCCTTACGGTCGGTCTAAAATGTAGGATTTCAACACTGCCGCATATTCACGTGTATATGTTTGGGCCTGAACGACTTTCGGAGTAGGAGCAGCTAGTGCATGGATATTTTCGTAGCCTAGTCGTTTCGCAATCATGTGCGCGCGAAATAAATGAAAATCATTGCTGACGATGACAATGTTTGCGTCCAAGTCATCGATTAGCTCTTTTGTAAATAAAAAATTTTCAAAGGTAGAGGTGGATTGATCTTCTTTTAAAATCCGATTTGGTGAAATGTTGGCTTCTAAAAAATACGTTTCCAGCGCTTCGGCTTCAGTAATGTCTTCACCAGGTCCTTGTCCACCTGTGACAACCACTTTTGTATCGGGATTTTCCTCCAAATAACGAAGCGCGGCTTCCGCTCGGTTGTAGAGACTAAGTGACATTTCTGTTCCGTCGACTTTTGCCCCGAGAACGATTAAATATTCCGCGTTTTTCGGAGGGGCATCATGTGCAGTGGCATACATGAAAGAAGAAACAGTCAGTATGTACAAACCGGCAGCCATCGCTACGCCCCACCCAATCTTCTTTTTCATACGAATCACCCCGATTTTTCAACATTCTTTGTTATTTTACCATGACCCGTTCAAATTTTGGGAAGATAATGGAAAAGCTAAAAAGATGGTTCATTTGAACGTTTTTTTCCCTTTTAATCAATTAACGAATCATTGATGCAAATTGTTTCTTTTAATAGAAAAGAAAAAGGTTTCTCCTAGCATGGAAATTATGTAAAATAAAACACGTCTTGTCTTTTATTTAGCAAAATGATGCTTGTTCAATAGACAATCATCGTAAAGACAGAAAGGAGCAAGTTCATGACAAAACAAGATAAACAAAAAGGCAAGGACCGGCGCTTTTTCATCGCGCATCGAGAAGCGAAAATGGGCATTGCCTTGGCGCTCTTTCACTTTCTTTGGTGGTTTGGCTTTGCCTATGGAATGGGGAGCGGGCCGGTAGAGGACTATACATACATATTTGGCTTTCCCGCTTGGTTTTTTTACAGCTGCATCGGCGGGCTCATTGTCATGGTGACACTCGTTGTGTTCGTCGTTCGTCGCTATTTTACCGAGTTGCCGTTTGAAGACGAAGAGAAAGAAGGTGGACAATTGTGAATACAGCTGTTATAATTCCGCTTCTTCTCTTTCTTGTAATCGTCTATTTCATCGGATGGATGACGTCTAAAAAGGTACGAACTTCTAACAATTTTGTGGAAGAATATTTTTTAGGCGGCCGTGAGCTTGGCGGCTTCATTTTAGCGATGACGATGATCGCGACATATGGAAGCGCAAGCAGTTTTATCGGCGGTCCCGGTATCGCTTACCAAATGGGGCTTGGCTGGGTGCTCTTGTCGGTCATTCAAGTGGTGACGGGGTACTTCGTTCTAACCATACTTGGGAAAAAGTTTGCGATTATGTCGCGGAAAATGAAGGCGGTCACGCTTGTCGACTTCTTAAAACATCGCTACGGTAGTCCAGTCGTCGTCATTTTATCAGCGGCAAGCATTATTATCTTTTTATTCGCGTCACTTGCGGCCCAGTGGGTGGGCGGAGCTCGATTAATTGAGTCGCTTGTCGGTATTTCGTATCAAGCTGCACTCTCAATCTTTGCGGTTTCGGTTCTCGTCTATGTAGCAATCGGAGGGTTTCGTGCTGTTGTGATTACCGATACAGTGCAAGGAATGGTGATGTTGTTTGGGACGTCGGTTCTGTTAATTGGCACAATCATTGCCGGTGGGGGCATTGACGCAATTATGCAGGAGCTTGTTCAGGAAAACCCAAGATTAATTACACCGTTTGGTGCAGACGGCTCGCTGACGCCGCTTTATTTATCTTCTTTCTGGATTTTAGTTGGAGTTGGGGTTGTCGGCTTGCCGCAAATTGCGGTTCGTGCGATGTCTTATCGTGACTCAAAAGCGATGCACCGAGCGATGATTATCGGAACGGCTGTCGTCGGGGTCATTATGCTTGGTATGCATTTGACGGGTGTTTTCGCTCGTGCGGTCATGCCAGGGGTGGAAGTTGGAGATACGGTTATGCCGCTTTTAGCGATGAAAGTGTTGCCAGCATGGCTTGCAGGAATTGTATTGGCCGCTCCAATGGCTGCGATTATGTCGACGGTCGATTCCATTTTACTGCTCGTCAGCTCGGCCCTTGTGAAGGACATTTACTTAAATTACGTGAATCCAAAAGCAAACGAACAGCAAGTAAGACGATGGAGCTTAGCTGCGACAGCCTCTGTCGGTATTCTCGTCTTTTTATTTGCGATTAATCCGCCGGAATTGTTAATTTGGTTTAACTTATTCTCATTCGGTGGCTTAGAAGCGGTCTTTATTTGGCCCATTGTGTTAGGCCTATATTGGAGCACTGGGAATAAATACGGGGCGATCGCGTCGATGGTTACGGGGATGGCGAGCTATATGCTCATCCATTTGTTTATGCCAAATCCGTTTGGCATGCACACCGTCGTGCTTCCAGTATTGTTGTCATTCATTGCGTTTGTAGTTGTAAGTTTTCTAACGAAAAAAGTAGCACATTGATCTAAATGAAAAAATGGAGGGTGGAGTTTCACCCTCTTTTTTGTGTTCATTCAAACATTAATACTTCGATTGAAAAGTTTGGCAAAAGGTTTCTACACTTTGGCCAGCACTTGTTTGCACCTCTCCGTTTAAAATAGCGCTTGTGTAAGCATTATTGACTTGATCATCGTATGAATAGGGAGAAGCTTGGACAATAATTTCATTTGCCTGGCAGAAGTTTCCCTCTCCATAAAAGTTGCAGTTTGACACGTTGCAACGAATTTGCTGCATGTTTTTCACTCCTCTTCGATGTTCCGTTTCGCTTTATTGTGCGTCAAACTTTCTTCTTTTATCCCGCATTAACAGGCAGTAAGACTTCCGCCGATGATTACCACCAAAATAAAAAGACGTTCATGTCAGTCGTGATCATGAACGTCAATTTCAGATATCGGTATATGGGAATGCTTCGGCATTTTAATTTCGAGCAGTCCATTTCGGTACACAGCGGTTGTTCCTTTCCGGCGAACAGAGCTTGGAAGCTGAATTTCCTCTCGGTGTATCTCGCCGTCTGTCCACTCCAAAATACATTGATAAGGTGTGTGGAACACTTTTAATTGACGAAGAAGTGAGCGGTCTGGAAGCTTCACTTGAACAATGCAATCATCAAACGTTTCAAATACCTTTGTCTCTAATTTTGAAGGAGGAGAAGGAGTGCTGTTTGGGGCAAATGATTGAAGAACATCTTGATCTTTAAAAAAATCAGGCATGGAGCCGGAGAAAATGGAAGACATCGTTTTTTGGACGTATTCTTCCACGCCACTTGTATTCATTTGTTTCAAAAATTGCTCCATATGGTTATGTTGCGGCAGCTTTCCAAATGGAAACATCGTGTTCATCCTTTCACCTTAATGGTATGAAGAGAAAAGCCAGAAAACGTAGAACGGGCAAATTGATAATTCAGTATATGCGGATAGCGGCCTATCGGTTCATTCAGCCTATGTGTGATGGTGTGTGGTAAAAGAAAGAAGGTATTTGAAAAGAAAAAATCATTCCTTCTCAAACACCTTCCGTTTATAGATGAGTCCCCTCATTTAGTTTACATCCGTAATTTCTTTTCCTTCTTCTTTTAAAATATAGGCAATGGATTGACGGACGCTTGCGAACGTTTTCCAATGGTAATCGTAGTTGACGAGGGAGAGAGCCATTTCGGCGGAAATGCCGACGATGACGCATTTTGTTCCGATTAGCCGGAGTGCCTCGTGAATATTATTAATATGATAAGCGATATGATCATTCATTTCTTTTAAGGAAGATAAGTCAATTAAAAAATGACGCGCCCGCTCTTTCACACATTCCTCCAACACTTTTTCCGTTAGCTTCTTTCCACGTAGTTCATCGATCTTACCGACGATGGGAACAGCCAATACAGAATCCCATATTTTTAAAATAGGAGTAGACAGTTCTTCAATAATTTTTTCACGTTCTTTTTCGGCATTCGCTTGAGTGGTCACATCAAGCAGCATGAGTAAGTACCCACGCTTTTTTCCATCTTCGTAAATAGGATGAATAATGGTTTCCGCTACGTATTGGTCTTTAATCGTAATGCGCGCTCGATGTGTCGTTTCTAATGCTGACATAAGACGCTGTTGATGGGCAGGGGAAGTATGAAACATATCCATGCTCATGCCGATAGCGTTCTCAGGCTGTGTTACACCGTACAGTTTAAATAAAGGTCCTAGCTGCTTAACAGCCGTAGAGTTTAACCACTGGATGCGATAATCTAAGTCGGCGACCATAATGGTTTCTTGAATCCCTTCTAACATGAGCTGACTGTTCAGCTCGAAGGGGAAATGACCGATTCCTTTCAATATGTTCACTCCTCTTTTGCTCGTGGATGTATTTTGCATGCGGCAGGGTTCATGCGCCCAATCGCAGATGTACGAATCCATTCGTTTCATATAAAACCTATTACAGATATTTTACAGCTTGATTCCGATTTGGTAAAGAATAAGGGAACAAGCGGCATTTTCTTTGAAAAATATAGGAGAATCGGCTACACTTTCATTAACTAAAAAGTGAAGGTGTGCGTGCGATGACCATTTCATTTATTCAAACAAACGAACAGCAGCAGCGCTACAATTTAGTAGCTGAGCTGGCCAATGAATTTGCCGAGAGGGCTGAAGAAATTGACGAACAGGGACGTTTTCCTCATGAAAACATGGAGAAGTTGAAGCAGTCTGGCTATCCGAAATGGACGTTATCCCGACTATTTGGCGGGGAAGAGATTTCTTTACATGAAATGCTCCTTTATCAAGAACGATTGGCGCAAGGGGACGCTTCAACGGCCCTTTGCATCGGCTGGCATCTTGGTGTGGTGATGGATGTGTGGGAAAAAAAGAATTGGAATGAATCGGCCTTAACTTGGCTCATGAAAGAGGTTGCCGGCGGAGCGCTCGTCAATAGTGCAGCAACCGAACCGCAAACCGGCAGTCCTACACGCGGCGGGAAACCGCATACGACCGCAAGGAAAACATCAGCAGGCTGGGTGCTTAATGGTCGAAAAACCTTTACGACAATGTCACCTGCCCTTGATTATTTCTTAGTGAAGGCTTCTATCGAAGGAAGCGAAGAAGTCGGGAATTTCATTGTTCCACGAAAGACAGACGGTGTGTCCATCGAAGAGACGTGGGATATGATGGCGATGCGCGGGACGGGAAGTCATGATCTTCTTTTACATGAGGTCACACTTGCCGACGAAGCGTTAGCGGAAACATTGACAGCAGCCCAAAAACAAAAACCGAACGGCTGGCTTCTTCATATTCCAGCATGCTATATAGGAATTGCGCTAGCGGCGAGAAATTACGCGGTCAATTTTGCGTCCACGTATTCTCCCAACAGCATTACAGGAACCATTAAAGATTTGCCAAATGTTCAACGTCTCATGGGAGAAATGGAGCTTGAATTGATGAGTGCTCGTCACTTTATGTATGGAGTGGCTCAAAAATGGGATGAAAGCGAACAACGTGAAAACATGCAAGGGGAGTTAGCCGGAGTAAAGCACGTTGTGACCAACACCGCCATTTCTGTGGTGGATAAAGCGATGCGTATTGTCGGTGCGAAAAGCTTACAGCGCTCGAATCCGCTCCAACGATATTACCGCGACGTTCGGGCAGGGCTTCATAACCCCCCGATGGATGATATGACGATTATGAATTTAGCAAAGCAAGCGTTCCACAGTAAGTAACCTTTTATAAAGGACAGAAAAAAAGCCGGCAAATGCCGGCCTTTTTCAAAGGGGGAGAAGCTTGATGTTGATAGTTTACTTTTACCCGATATAGCAAAGGGGTAAACATAATTAATCAAATAATGTGTGTGTCACTTCTCCTCGGTGATAAGCGAACAATGTCTGAATTTGTGATTCAGTAATTCGTCCCGTTGATAGTGGGGGAAGGTCGTGTTCACGAAAGAAGCCGACTGCTTCTGTTTCAACGCCGCTTTTCATTTCACCGCCGATGATGTCGCAATCGATGAAGATTTTATAAATTTCATAAGGGGAAGGAGGATGTGGATGGCTGCTTCGGTTCCAGACAGCGATGATTTGTTTGGCTTTCGCTTCTAATCCTGCTTCCTCCCAAATTTCTTTCACAACATTTTCAGAGGGAGTTAAGCCAATATCTGCCCAGCCGCCAGGCAGTGACCAACACCCATCATGTGTTTCCTTGACGAGCAGAAGTTTGTCATTTTGAAACACGACACCGCGAACATCGACTTTTGGTGTTTGGTAGCCTTGTTCGTTAAAAAACAATTGTTCAATCGTTTGGAAATCTTTAATATTCGTATACTCCATCATAATTTCACCGCTAATTTTCCGCAGTTCTTCAAAACGTTCCAAATCGTATACATCTTTTGAGTATTCAAGTCCAGCTTGAGATAGTGCTTGAATTTTTTTCGCCCATTCCAGCCATTGCGTTGACATACTGAAACCTACTTTCTTCTACCTTATTTGGATGATTTTCCCTTTAGTATAGCATAATGGGTTTGCCATCGTTTGGGCGAAAGTGAAAAGAAATGGAAATAACAAGGGGAATTAGTCAAATTTTCATTAATATTTCAAGAAAAAGCGGAAAAATGTCGATTTCAAGTATCGGAAAACATGCTATAATGATGGCAATATCAATTTTGGTGGAGGGTATACCGGTCTTGAAGAGAATTCTTGTTATCACACTCGTTGCGTTATTGACCGTCTTTTTTATCGATCGTTCTTACAGCAAGCATAATCAAGAAGTAAGCCAGCAAGTATTAATTGACGAAATCGAAAAACAGCAACATGGCGTATCAACGATTGATCTTCGCCAATTGTTTGATTTCAAGTGGGATGAAGTCCATGTCTTCTCGGCAGGTACCGAACTTGCAGCGATTGAAGACACATTAGGCTTCTCATGGTTTGAGGCAAAATCAACGAAAATCGATAAAACGGACGATGTTAATCTCATTGTATTTGTAGAAAATAATCAAGTTGCGCAATACATTATGTTACCGACGCAATATGGCATTTTAACACCGACGGCTCAAAAAGGGACGTTTACGGTAGAAACCTTTTAACGCTTTTTACAAAAAGCGTTAAAAGGTTTTTTTTATGTTTTGAGTTAGAATCAGCCCAAAAAGGAGCAAACCTTCTCTAGTAATTTAACAAAACTATGTTCTAAATAATCAATTTAAAATAACAAAGGCGCCGAAACAACAAAACGGCGCCTTTGTTTTCTATCCCATCAAGCTAACTAAAAAGAGGAAATATTACACCATTCTATTAATGAAACAGCTGAACTTTCACATAATACAAATAGGAGGTGGAATACCATGGACCGAGACATCGAACAGCCAAAAGAAAAAGGATACACAACGGAAATTTTAACAGGAGCGGCGCTCGTGCCCGTTAATCGGGATGCGGCACCTGTTATTGGAGCGGCAACAGAGGAATTAGAAGAAATGAGACGTGAAGAAGAAGCGAGACGAAAGCAATAAGGTCTGTCTGACAAGAGGTTATTTCCCTCTTGTCAGACAGACCCGCAAACTGGACCGTTACCAAACCTAGTAATACGAAAGGATTGATAAACGGTCTAGTTTGCTTAAAAGAAAAACCATCATTTCTAAAAATTTCAGGACGTATTAAATAGCCTGTTACATATCATGCCCTTTATTATGTTTTTGGCGCGTATGATTGCGGTTTTTTACTTTATGGGATCCGCTTAAAGGGGCCGGCTGTCCTGGATTATCGCCTTTTGGCGCATTTTTGTGCATATCTTTGCTGTTATTTTTGTTTGTCATCATTCATTCTCCTTTTTCCGCTGCGGATTGAACAGACGAATCTGTCCTTCTTAGCGTGAAACATTTTCACTTTTTTATTCATCCGTGCTTCGCATGAAAACATGCCTAACAAGGAACACTACCAACAGAACATGTGAAAGGAGCTGTCACAGCATGCCATATCATAAAAACAAACAACAAGCGTTTCAGGCCGCTCAGCAAGGACATAAACAAACGATGGACGCTTATGCGTATTCTCAGCTTGTGAAAGAAGAGGCATCATATGGGAAACAACTGAAACATGTAAAAGAAGAGGTTAATGAAACGTATGCACAAATCGAAAATGCTCTCGAAGTTGCCACAGAAACGCAGCGTCAACAATTGGAGCAATTTCAGCAAGATCTTCAGTCAATCGTCAATGAAGTCAATCTTGATTAGAGAATGGACGCGGGCAAAAAACGCCCGTGTTTCATTTTGTGCATGACAAAGAAAACCGGAATGGAAGACAGATGTATGTCATCGATTCCGGTTTCTCACGAGCAAACTAGAAATAGGCCGTTTGCTTTCGCTTCTCTGCGGTCATTGTTTGGCCTTTTCGAAGAGAAAGAGCGACGTATGAACAGAGAGAAGCGTCTTTTACTTTTGATGCATTACTGATTTTTTTTACGTTTTTTATTGTTTTGTTTTTGCTGCTCGGTTAGTGGCTCATTCGAAAATTCTTCGTTGTAGCCTGTTCCTGTTCCTTGTCCGCTTGCCGCGTTCATCCCAGGAATGACGTGGTTTGCTTTACGTTTTGCCATTGTTGTTCACCTCCGATGATTAATATCCCCAACAATCCGATATTTATGAATTATTAGAAAAAGTAAGGGATTAACAGAAATGATATAAGAAAATCTTATCGTATTTAATAACATTCTTTTTATTTACTTATGTATAACGTTATATTAAGATAGATGATGTAGAGAATATTTTGGATGGACTTTTCCATCGGTTGTACATACGTTTTAAGGGGGTAATATGATGGCAAAGCAAGACTTATTCAATGCACGTTCATCTTTCCAAGTGGATGGGAAAACATATGATTACTACCGTCTACAAGCATTAGAGGATGCTGGCATCGGCAATGTGAGCAAACTTCCATACTCAATTAAAGTATTATTAGAATCCGTTCTTCGTCAGGTAGACGGACGCGTTATTAAAAAAGAGCATGTTGAAAACCTGGCGAAATGGGGAACAGCAGACGTTCAAGACGTTGATGTACCTTTCAAACCATCTCGTGTTATTCTTCAAGACTTCACAGGTGTTCCAGCTGTCGTCGACTTAGCATCTCTTCGCAAAGCAATGGCAGATATGGGCGGCGATCCAGATAAAATCAATCCAGAAATTCCTGTGGACCTCGTTATTGACCACTCTGTACAAATTGATAAAGCAGGTACGCCAGATTCCTTGAACTTCAACATGGACTTGGAATTTGAGCGTAATACAGAGCGTTACAACTTCTTAAATTGGGCTCAAAAATCATTCAATAACTACCGTGCGGTTCCACCAGCAACAGGAATTGTTCACCAAGTAAACCTTGAGTATTTGGCGAACGTTGTTCATGCAGTGGAAACAGAAGCAGGACAGTTTGAAGCATTTCCAGATACGTTAGTCGGTACAGACTCTCATACAACAATGATCAATGGAATCGGCGTTCTCGGATGGGGCGTTGGTGGGATTGAAGCAGAAGCAGGGATGCTTGGTCAGCCTTCATACTTCCCAGTTCCAGAAGTAATCGGGGTTAAATTAACAGGTGAATTGCCAAACGGCACGACAGCGACAGACTTAGCGCTGAAAGTAACACAAGTGCTTCGTCAAAAAGGGGTTGTCGGAAAATTCGTTGAATTCTTCGGTCCAGGCGTATCGAAGCTTCCATTAGCAGACCGTGCGACAATTGCGAACATGGCTCCTGAATATGGGGCAACATGCGGATTCTTCCCAGTTGACGGCGAGTCTTTAGAATACTTGCGTTTAACAGGACGCGACGAGCATCAAGTGAAACTAGTTGAAGAGTACAGCAAAGCAAACGGCTTATTCTACACACCTGATGCAGTAGATCCAACGTTTACAGATATAGTCGAAATCGATCTTTCTGAAATCGAAGCGAACTTATCTGGTCCAAAGCGTCCACAAGACTTAATTCCGCTTTCTCAAATGAAACCTGAATTCCAACAAGCACTTGCTGCTCCAATGGGCAACCAAGGCTTCGGTTTAACGGCGGATGACATTGCGAAGGAAATTACGGTTGAATTCGCAAACGGTGACCAAACGAAAATGAAAACAGGTGCTATTGCTATTGCATCGATTACGAGCTGTACGAACACATCCAATCCATACGTATTAGTCGGCGCAGGGTTAGTGGCGAAAAAAGCGGTTGAAAAAGGGTTGGAAGTGCCGAAATATGTCAAAACATCTTTAGCTCCTGGTTCTAAAGTTGTTACAGGCTACTTGCAAGAGTCTGGCTTACAGCCATATTTAGATCAATTAGGCTTCAACATTGTCGGCTACGGCTGTGCGACATGTATCGGAAACTCAGGTCCACTAGCTCCTGAAATTGAAAAAGCGGTAGCAGAAAGCGATTTACTCGTGACATCTGTTCTTTCTGGTAACCGTAACTTTGAAGGACGTATCCATCCGCTTGTAAAAGGAAACTACTTAGCATCACCGCCGTTAGTTGTGGCATACGCACTAGCAGGAACAGTGAACATCGATCTTCAAAGCGATGCACTTGGTGTTGACAAAGACGGAAACGAAGTGTTCTTCGCGGACATTTGGCCGTCAGCAGAGGAAATTAAAGAAGTAGTAAAACAAACGGTAACACCGGAATTATTCCGTAAAGAATATGAGAGCGTGTTTGATGCGAATGAGCGTTGGAACGAAATTGAAACAAGCGAAGAAGCGCTTTATACATGGGATAATGAGTCCACGTATATCCAAAATCCTCCGTTCTTTGAAGGATTAACGGCTGATGCGGGTGAAGTAGCTCCATTAGAAGGATTGCGCGTCGTAGCGAAGTTCGGGGATTCTGTTACAACAGACCACATTTCACCAGCTGGTTCTATTGCGAAAACGTCTCCTGCAGGTCTTTACTTGCTAGAAAAAGGCGTCGAGCAAAAAGATTTCAACTCTTACGGTTCTCGCCGTGGTAACCATGAAGTGATGATGCGCGGTACATTTGCTAACATCCGTATCCGCAACCAAGTCGCTCCTGGTACAGAAGGCGGTTGGACGACATACTGGCCAACTGGCGAAGTGATGAGCATTTACGATGCATGCATGAAATATAAAGAAACAAACACAGGTCTTGTCGTATTGGCAGGAAAAGATTACGGTATGGGAAGCTCCCGTGACTGGGCAGCAAAAGGAACAAACCTTTTAGGCATTAAGACAGTTATCGCAGAAAGCTTTGAGCGTATCCACCGTTCAAACCTTGTATTGATGGGTGTATTACCACTTCAATTTAAAGCTGGCGATAGCGCTGAAACATTAGGCTTAACAGGCACAGAAACGATTGAGGTTCACGTTGACGAAACTGTCAAACCTCGTGACTATGTGAAAGTAACAGCAACAAATGAAGCTGGCGAAAAGAAAGAATTTGAAGTACTGGTTCGCTTCGATAGTGAAGTTGAAATTGACTACTACCGTCATGGCGGTATTTTACAAATGGTACTTCGTGAAAAATTAAATTCAAAAACGTTAGCTTAATGAAGGAAGCCTTCCTCCGATTTTGGAGGGAGGCTTTTTTGAAGTAGATAAGCTTTCGAATTGATTATGTCTGCATCTGTATGTTTAACTAAAGATAGCAGATGATAAGGAGGGGAATACGTGTTTCATGAAGCTATACATGTCGGTCCTTTACTCATTAAATATGGCTGGATCGCCATCGTGTATTCCTTAATTTGTGCGTATGTGATGATGCGTGTTCGACTGGAAAAGTACCCGGAGCTAAAAGAAGAGATGGTACAAATTTTTTACAATAGTGTGTTTTTAGCTTTCGTCGTTTGGAAATGTAGTATAATTTTAACGAATCCCGAAATGCTTATACATAATTTATACGGCCTTCTGTACTTCACTGGCGGAACGGTTGGAGGAGTGCTGGCAGGGGCGGTCGTTTTGTTTTATTTCATTCGAACATATCGAAAGAAAGGGCTTCCATTGATTCCTTATATGGATGTCCTGTTTGTAGCCATGTTATCGGGAGCGGGAACGTATGCCATTCATCACATTATGTTATTTAAGTAATGATGCCGAAAGGAGAGATTCGTATGGTGAAAAAATTAGTAGCATCCGCGCTGCTTCTTGGACTGGTCGGCTATGCCCTATGGCAAGCGCTTCTTCCAAACGAGGTTGCGACAGAAACGGTCGAACATGAACTAGAAGGCTATGTAGACGGATCAGCAGATGTGCAGGACATCCCGGTTTCCGGAGTTGCACAAAATCAAGAAGCACCTAATTTTACATTGCCTTCGATTGATGGAAAGAACACTTCATTAGCGGATTTTCACGGAAAAAAGGTGTTGCTGAATTTCTGGGCGACGTGGTGTCCGCCTTGTAAAGCAGAAATGCCGGAAATGCAAAAAATTCATGAACAATATGGAGAAGATATTGTCATCTTAGCGGTTAATTTAACGAGCACAGAAGCCAATCGAGACCGAGTGCAAGCCTTTTTACAAGAAGAAGGCTTCACATTCCCTGTGTTGTTAGATGAACAAGATGTTGTTGGAACGAAACAATACGGTGTGTTAACCATTCCTACCTCCTATTTTATTGATGAAAAAGGGGTCATCGTTCAACGCATTAACGGACCGATGAACTTTGCTCAAATGGAGAGCTTTGTGACAGCCAAATAAGGATGCGCCAAACCGGAGAGAAGTCATTTCTTTCCGGTTTTTTGCGTCTTTATTTTTCCGTTAGTTTGAAAGAATCTGAAAAAAAGGATTATTTTGATTTGAAAATGGGAAAGATGAAAATAGAAAACAAAAGATATTAGAAAATTCATTCTTTTAAACGATATAGAAAGAGGTAGATCAACGATGAGAAAAATGAGAAAACGAACGTTTGCTGAATTAGTGTTAGAAAATAAAAAGCAACTATTAAAAGATGAAGAAGCACTCGCCAAAATTGAAGAACGTCTAGAGGCCAGAATGATTGAAAAAGCAGAATAATGACGGAATTTTATATGACGAGCCAGTCCTTGGAAAGATTTCCATGGACTGGCTCATTTCGTTTGTTTGAACCATAATTTAAATAGATGATTTGAAACTATAGTGGTGAGCGGGAACTATTAGGAAGATATGTCAGTATATTCGCTCAGCAACGACAACCGTATTCATGTATTACGACTATGCAACAGGAGTTGGCATCGTTATGCAAACAATTGTATTTATTGAAACGAATAAATCTGGTTCTAGCAGGGAAGCCATCAAGGCAGCTGAACGTCTTGGTTATTTAACTGTGCTTTTAACTAATCGAAAAAATTTTTTAAAGCAGCGAACCGAGTTTCCAGATGTTCATCAAATGTACTACGTAGATGACATGGAGATGGAACAGCTACGGCAAAAAATCCGCTTTTTGAAAGGGCAAAGCAAACAAATTATGGCGGTTTTAAGCTTTATTGATCCCTTTGTACACATAGCGGCTCGATTATCGGAAGAGTTTTCCTCTGGTCGTGTAAATGCCATTTCCATTAAGAAAATGGAGGACAAGATACGAACAAGAATGGCCTTAAAAGACTACACTCTTTCACCATTTTATACTGTATTTCATCGTGAACATAAAGAAAGATTCGGGCAGTTTTTAGCTCAATATGAACAGAAACTCCCGTTAATCGTAAAATCTCCTGTATCGACAGGCTCGAAAGATGTTTTATTAGCCGAAACGCGGCATGAGCTGAAAACCTCTCTTCAAACCCTTTCCAACATCTATCCGAATCAACCGATTCTCATTGAAGAATATATGCAAGGTCCTCAATATTTAGCGGAAGTATTAGTTCAAAACGGTCGTGTCCATCTCGTAGCAGTAATTAAACAAAAAATCTCCAAACAAGATCGTTTTATCGTAACGGGCTACGGATTATTAGCGGAACTAGAAGAAGAAATGGAAAAAAGCCTTCTAGAAGCAGTAAAACTGGTGGTTCAAGCTTTTCACATTCAAAACGGAGCCTGTCATATTGAATTAAAGCAAATAGAGAAAGAATGGAAAGTAATCGAAGTAAATCCGCGTATTTCTGGTGGGGTGATGAATCGGTTAATTGAAACTGGTTTTGGCATTAACCTTGTGGAGGAGACCATTAAGTTGTATCTCGGAAAGGAACCAGACCTTCGTCGACGGCGAGAACAATTTGCTTACGCGCATTATATAACGGTTGATTCAAAAGGAAGATTGGAAAAAGTGACCGGAAAACAGCAGGCGCTGCGTGTGGACGGTGTCGAGGAAGTCTACATTAAACCGCGAAAAGGCATGATTCTTACGCCGCCTTTTTCGATGGGACATCGCTACGGTTACGTGCTGGCAGCGGCAGACACGCTGAAGGAAGCGAAAGCGATTGCGGAAAACGCCGCAGATGAAATTCAGTTTCACTTACAGCCTGTTCATGGCGAATGGAGGTGACAGCATATTGGTTACAGTAGGGATGATGTCACACCGAAAGCACCCGAAAACAGTATTTAAATCATATGCTTACGCGGCAGCAGCTAAAATGGAAGGCGTTAATTTTTATTTCTTTTCCCCAGGCCGTGTTAACTTTAAAGAGAAAACGATTGTAGGATGGGTATATGAAGAGGGCGAATGGCAGGAACGAACCATGTCGTTTCCCGATGTCATTTATAATGCCAGCCCCCCTATGACGACAAAGCAGCAAAAAACGATGGATCGACTCAGTGAGATGATTCCGTTTACAAGTCATTCCATCGGAAACAAAATGAATGTGTATCAAAAAATTAAAGGAGCGAAACTTTTTTCTCCTTATTTGATTCCATACGCACCTATTATGACAGGGGAAGAGATTTTTCCATTTCTCGATCGCTATGGACGAATTGTTATTAAGCCGGTCAACGGGCATAAAGGAGAAGACGTGATGTTTGTTCAAAAACAGCGCGACTCTTTTATCGTTCGAAGTGACCGAACGTATGTGATGAACAGAGTACAATTAGAAGCCTTTATAGGAAAGCTGAAGAAAGGGCGGTATTTAACACAAGCGTACATTTCATCTAAAACCATGCAAGGGTTTTCGTACAATTTGCGGCTGCATGTCCAAAAAGATGACAAAGGAACATGGGGACTGACGACCGTTTTTCCGTGCGTTACGCTTAAAGGCATTGTCGCGAATTTAAATAGTGACGGCTATACCATTATGTTTGATGATTTTTTAAAACAAGAGTTTGGACATGAGTATTATAATATGAAACGATATGTTGAACATTTTGCTGTTTCATTTGCTAAGCATTTTGATAGCCTTTACGGCCATTGTCTGGATGAATTAGGCATTGATGTCGGCATTGATTCCAACAACAAGCTTTGGGTTTTTGAAGTGAACTGGAGACCGGGAACACCCCCAACATTTTCATTAGAAATCGATGTTGCAAAGCAAATGATTCGCTATGCGTGCTATGTTGCTGAAAGGAATCATACATGATGTGTTTCCACTATAAACTGCCAACATAACCGGCTTCAAAAACGGTTAAAGTATAGGTGAGGAGGCGATGAGCAATGAGTAATCCAAAAGGGAGTCGCAAGCATTTCGTTCCAAATCACCTTGGTACACAGCCACAGGCAGCTGGAGGAAATAAAGGCAAGCAAATGCAAGATAAATCAGGTCAGCACCCGCAAGTGATTCAAACAAAAGGGGAGTAGAGAGTGTCTGAAAAGAGAACTTTATTCCTTTTCAGATAGTTACTGCAAAATGGACTGTAATGAAAACTTAGCCATAAAAAGAGTTTTTATCAACGGTCCATTTTGTATCAACTAAAAAGAGAAATCCTCGATAAGTTCTTTTGATTTATCATCGTAAATCTAACTATAAGTTTACATAATAATATTATGGTTGTAAAAAGAGCGAGTCACAAACTTTACCATCAATATTCCGATGGCCATTTCACATACTACTCATGTAGCATCACTACACTCCAAGGAGGAATAAACAATGGCATGGAAACGTCCAAATCCAGATGACCGCAGTGACAATGTAGAAAAATTACAATCAATGGTGCAAAACACCCTTGAAAATATTGAAGAAGCAGAAGAAAGCTTGGCGTTTGCTGAATCGGAAGAACAGCGCCAGCAAATTAAAGAAAAAAATCATCGCCGTGAAGAAAGCATCCAAGCAATGCGTAATGAAATTCAAGAAGAGGCGGCCGACCGTGAAAGCGGGTATGCTGAAAGCCAGCAAAAATACGAATAACCGCCGAACCAGAGAGTTTTCTCTGGTTTTTCCCGTTTCCCCCGAAAAGAACGGCAAAATATGCTAAAATTATAGCGGATACATAATTTTTTGAAAGAACGGCAGGGGAAAGATCATGTTTATTAGTAAAAAAGAAATTGAAGTACGCTATGCAGAAACCGATCAAATGGGGGTCGTTTACCACGCCAACTATTTAGTATGGATGGAAGTGGGGCGCACGAGTCTTATTCAAGATCTCGGCTTCAGCTATGCAAAAATGGAGGAGGACGGCATTTTATCACCGGTTACAGATGTACAAGTGTCCTATAAAAAGCCGCTTCGTTACGGTGATAAAGCAACGGTTCATACGTGGATTGAATTATATGACGGCTTACGGGTCGTGTATGGCTATGACATTTTTACGCAAGATGGAGAATTGGCTGTAAGTGCTACTTCGTCACATGTTTGCGTGAAAAAGGAAACCTTCCGCCCTATTTCGATTCGAAAACGTTATCCAGATTGGCATGAGGCATATGAAAACGCGAAAAAACAGCCTGATGTACAATAAGGGTTAATCGGAGCACTTCGTAATCAAACGCAGCTTCTTGGATACAACGGTTCTCCTCAATATGTGAAAGAAGCATGTGAAGCGAGTTTAAGAAGACTAGGTACAGACTACATTGACTTATATTATTTACATCGTGTCGATCCGAATACACCGATTGAAGAAACCGTAGGGACGATGGCGAAGTTAGTAGAAGAAGGAAAAAATACAATTTCCCCAATTGGTGGGACGGTTAGTAATCGATATTAATCTGCAGTAAATGTTTGACCAAAAGAGCCTGTCTTTCCATCCTAGTATGATGAAGACAGGCTCTTTTGGTTATTGCTTATTGTGTTATTGTAAAGGCTGGTTCGTCCTTTTCTTCATCAAATGTCACATTCAGATCATTATTTTCGAAATACCATAAATCTTGGTCTTCAATATAAAACGTAATGCCATCGATGTTCGTTTCAGCACCGATTAATACAGGCTGCTGTTTGGCTACCCCAAGTGAAAAACCACGTTGCACGGTACTGCATCCGCCGTAACGGACAAAAAATTTCACCATATCTCCGTTGCTAATCTCCAATTCTTCTTTATACCATTGAAGGGCTTCTTTTGATACTGTAATGTTCATTGTTTACATCTCCCTTTTTGTAAAGCATCCTCTTTTATTATAAAGAAATAGTTTACATTAAGCTATTATCTTAGCTGCATAGTCAAAATAGAAAAATGGAATAACCGTCCATCTTTTATGATGAACGAAGCAAGTCGGAATCGTTCTGTATACAAATTTAACAAAAAATATGCATTTTAGTTCACCTGTCTCAAACGAAAATCATGTGCCGAGCGTAAGATACTGTATAGAATTAAGAAACATCTGGGGTGTAAGAATGATGGATTTTCTGACATTATGCGAAGATTTTCCGATTAGTGGAGGAGGCTATATCCCTGCCGGAACAAAGCTCCCATTGCAGCATCCATTTAGTCGTTACTACACATTTCAAGCCATTCACTGGGAAGGGAAAGTTATCTACATTCATAGCAGCTTTTTCTGTGAAGTCATGCAAAACGATTGAGCGGTCCATTCAAAAAGCGTTCAAAAACGATTATAGGTCAACAAATTTAAGCAAAAAAAAGCCTCGAGAACCGAGGCTAAGTGAAGCAGCTCGCAATTAATCCAAGGATCATTCCTGCGGTACTGCCAATCATAAGGTACTTCCAACAATTTGATTGGAAATATAATTCCATTTGTTAACAACTCCTTTCCCATAAAAAATAACATAGATGGATTTCCCGATGCAATAGAAAGTAAACATTCTCTTTGTACAAATTTTTATGCAACGAAGGGACAAGGAATGAATGACCATCCCGATTGGGAGCCGTGATTCAACTGAGTCTATCGAATAAAACTATGTTCTAAATGAAAATTAATAAATAAAACATAGTTACCAAGAAGTTTTAGGCGAAAGCTTACTCTCTCCTTCTAATATGTTCAAATTTTCTCGTTAACGATTAAAAAACAAGCATGTCACCTATTAAATGCGCACGCCATACGCTATTGTGAGCAAAAAAAGAAAATAGTCATCCCTTTACGCTTGATTTTTCTCTATTTAATAAGTGACTTTTCAAAAGGAGGTGAACCAATTATGAGCAAACTCATCGCCTTAGACGACGGACATGGTATGAATACGCCAGGAAAGCGCACCCCATCTTTTCCTGATGGCGGCGTCATGAAAGAAAATGAATTCAATCGCCGCGTGGTCGCTTTGCTTGATATCGAACTGAAACGATGTGGTTTCCGAACATTACTTGTGGCGCCAACAGATGAAGATACGCCTCTTAGCACACGTGTCGACAGAGCGAACAACGCAAATGCCGATTTTTATTTATCAGTGCATGCGAATGCGGCAGGAAGTGGATGGAGCAGTGCGGAAGGAATTGAAACATATGCTGGAACAAGTAATGCTTCCAAACAGGCAGCCCAAATTCTTCATCGTTATTTAATTCAAGGAACGAACTTGAAAGACCGCGGTGTAAAGGATGGGTCTTGGTTATATATTGTCAAGCGCACGAATATGCCGACTGCTTTAGTGGAATGCGGCTTCATGACAAATAGACGAGAGGCCGATTTGTTGAGAAGTGAAGCATATCGAAAAGAATGTGCTGTCGAATTGGCGAAAGGTTTATGCGACTATTTTTCTGTTACGTATGTGCCAAATACGTCGACTCCGACTATTCCTGACGATGATCAGTTCTATCGTTTAAAAACGGGATCCTTTTCCTCTTTGGAAGAGTATGTAAAAGGAAAAAAACGCTTACAGGATGAATACAACTGGCTTCTTTATGATTCATTTAACCAAGCGTTTAATCCGTCCGATTTCCGGATTGTAACGGGAACATTCAAAGGAATCGCAACGACCACACGTTTAAAGCAAGAAATCGAGCAAAAATTCGGCTGGACGATTTATATTGAGGAAGCAGGGGAGTAAGCAAAAAGCACCGACATTCAATTATGTAAATAGGCTAAATGAACAAGAGGGTAGCACGGCAGCTACCTTCTTTATACATATAAAAAGAGACTTTAAATGCTAAAAAGGTCTCGATCATTAGTAGTAAAAAGCCTAGTGGGGCAGATTTATCGGAAGCTCAAGCTCTCCGTAAAGTTCTACTTAACATGAAAATGACTGAGAGTGAGATAGTAATTGTCAAAGAGATAAAATATGATACAAAATCGGATAATTGGATTATTACAGTAAACTCACTAGACAAACCCGAGGAATTTGATTTTGAGGTAGAAGATAGTTAAATTAATACAAAGAAAGAGGCAACCTTTCATTTTGAGGGTTGCCTCTTTCTCATTTATAAGTGCTAAAACATGACATGCAAAGTGTAGGTTCTTACAGCCACTTAACTTTCGGCTCTGTTTTGTCTTGGATTCGTTTAATGTTTGCACGGTGCCGCCAAATGACGAATCCTGCTAAAAAGCCGACAACGATAATAAGTGGAAGATCTCCGGTGAAGAGTGTGAAAATAAATGTGAAAATGCCGGTTATAATCGAGGAAAGCGATACGTATTTCGATATGTACAAAGTAATAAAAAAGCAAGCAAGCATCGCGATAAATAAGAGCGGATTATAAAATAACAGGACGCCGGCAGATGTTGCGACTGCTTTTCCACCTTTAAACTTCGCAAATATTGGATACACATGCCCGATAACGGCAAACATTCCGACAAATAACGGATGCAAACCCGTCATAAACCATAAAGGTAAAGAAGCGGCGAGCGTTCCTTTTAAAATATCGGCAATTGTTACAATGAGTCCGGCTTTGACTCCTAACGTCCGAAACGTGTTTGTTCCGCCGAGATTTCCGCTGCCATGCTGACGTATATCAATTCCGTATCCGACTTTGCCGACAATGAGGCCAAACGGGATCGAACCGAGAAGATACGCGATAATTAATAAAATAAATGCCATATGTTTGTCTCCTTTTTTCTTCATTTTATCATGAGTCCGCTAAAACTCCATCTGTTTCTTACATTCGCAGTTGCCTATGCAAATTCCTTTTGGCAGACATAGAGGATTTTAACAAGAACTGAACAAAACAACAACCTGTAATCGATAAAAACTCCATTCTGATGTTGCGCGTTTGTTTCATTATATGTATTCTTTTAAAAGAAAATGGCTATGAAAAGCAGGAATTAGGGTATACATACAGAAGAAAGTAACCATTCAATTTGTTGAAAAAGGAGAGAACGACATGAATATTGACATCCCATCCCGCCAAGAGCTCGGGACCATCTTGAAAAAAAGTAAGCGAATTGCAGTAGTTGGACTGTCCGACAATCCTGAAAAAACGTCATACATGGTATCAAAAGCGATGCAAGACGCTGGCTATGACATTATCCCGGTAAATCCAAATGCCGATACAATATTAGGTGTGAAGGCGGTTAAATCGTTAAAAGACATCGACGGTCATATTGACATTGTCAACGTGTTCCGCCGTTCAGAGCACTTACTTGATGTGGCGAAGGAATTTTTGGAAATCGATGCTGACGTCTATTGGGCGCAGCTTGGTCTTGTAAATGAAGAAGCTTACAAATTATTGAAGGAAAATGGCCATACCGTTGTCATGGATCGATGCATTAAAGTGGAGCATGCTTTAACAAAATAACCGATTTTCTGGAAAATCCTTGTTGAATCCAAGGATTTTCTTTGCTTTTCAATAATTTTAGTTTTAGGATTTGCCATTTGCCGCTAAAATAGTGCTAAGATATGTATGATATAAAGAAACCTCTATGCATAAGAAACGATGAAAATGAGGGACCATATTCCAAAAATAAAAAAGTTGTGCTAAAATCAAACATACGTTCTAATTTATAAGAATGAAAAAGATATTCCTGTATTTGAGGAAGAAAGACTGTATCTCTTCAATTGAATGAGTTGGATCGTGTTGTGCGACACTACACATTTAGAGAGATAGTGGAATGTGTGTAATTGAAAGGGGTATGTATTTTTGGGCAAGAAACAAGTTTTTGAGTACAATGATGATGCGATTCAAGTTCTGGAAGGACTTGACGCGGTCCGAAAACGTCCGGGCATGTACATTGGAAGTACAGACAGCCGCGGTTTGCACCATCTCGTCTATGAGATTGTGGATAACTCGGTTGATGAAGCACTGGCAGGCTACGGCAACGAGATTAAAGTAACCATACATAAAGATAATTCCATTTCTGTACAAGATAAAGGGCGCGGAATGCCAACAGGTATGCATAAACTCGGCAAACCGACGCCGGAAGTCATTTTAACCGTTCTACATGCCGGAGGAAAGTTCGGACAGGGCGGCTATAAAACGAGTGGAGGTCTTCACGGAGTGGGGGCATCTGTCGTGAATGCCTTATCCGAATGGCTTGTTGTGACGATTAAGCGTGACGGAATTGTGTACGAGCAACGCTTTGAAAACGGCGGGAAGCCGGTGACGACGCTTGAAAAAATCGGAAAAACACGTGAAACCGGAACAAAAATTCATTTCAAACCAGATGGAAGCATCTTCAGCGCGACGACGTACAATTATGACACGTTGAGTGAGCGTTTGCGCGAATCCGCTTTCTTATTGAAGGGACTAAAGATTGACTTAATCGATGAACGCTTCGATCAACGCGATACGTTTCATTATGAAAATGGAATTGAAGCTTTCGTTTCTTATTTGAATGAAGGAAAAGATCCGCTTCATCCTGTGCTGTTTTTCGAAGGAGAGCAAAACAACATTGAAGTAGAATTTTCTTTCCAATTCAATGACGGCTATTCTGAAACAATTTTATCATTCGTTAACAATGTCCGTACGAAAGACGGCGGAACACATGAAGCAGGCTCGAAAAGCGCGATGACCCGTATTTTCAACGAGTATGCCCGTAAAACAGGCTTGCTCAAAGAACGCGATAAAAACCTTGAAGGCGCGGATATTCGCGAAGGATTAGCTGCGATTGTATCTGTTCGTATACCAGAAGAGCTGCTGAATTTGAAGGGCAAACGAAAGGAAAGCTTGGAACGAGTGAAGCACGTTCTTCCGTTGATGCAGTCGTCTCGGAAAAGCTTGCATATTTCCTTGAAGAAAACCCAGATGTCAGCTCCTTGCTTGTGAAAAAAGCGATTAAAGCTGCACAAGCACGTGAAGCGGCTCGAAAAGCGAGAGAAGAAGCGCGGAGCGGGAAAAAGCGAAGCCGAAAAGAAACGATTTTAAGTGGAAAGTTAACACCAGCACAATCGCGCAATCCGCAAAAAAATGAGCTGTACCTCGTCGAGGGAGACTCGGCAGGCGGATCAGCAAAGCAAGGACGAGATCGCCGTTTCCAAGCGGTTCTGCCTTTGCGCGGAAAAGTTATTAATACCGAAAAAGCGAAGCTCTCGGATATTTTTAAAAATGAAGAAATTAATACGATTATTCATGCCATTGGTGCCGGAGTCGGAACTGAATTTGCTATCGACGATGTCAACTACGACAAAATCGTTATTATGACAGATGCCGATACAGATGGAGCGCATATTCAAGTCTTACTTCTTACGTTCTTCTACCGTTACATGAAATCACTTGTCGAAGCCGGAAAAGTGTTCATTGCCTTGCCGCCTCTTTATAAGGTAAGCAAAGGAACAGGGAAAAAAGAAGTGATTGAATATGCGTGGAATGAAGATGAACTGAAGGATGCAGTCAAAAAAGTAGGGCGCGGCTATATGATTCAGCGCTACAAAGGTCTTGGAGAGATGAATGCTGACCAGCTTTGGGAAACGACGATGAATCCAGAGACACGGACGCTTATTCGTGTTCGCATTGATGATGCGGCTCGTGCAGACCGCCGTGTGACGACACTAATGGGTGATAAAGTTGAACCGCGCCGCAAATGGATTGAAAACAATGTCGCCTTCGGCCTTGAAGAAGACCCGAACATCTTAGATAACGAAAACGTAACGGTCGCAAAGGAGGAAGAATAAGATGACCCAAACAGAACGCTTTTTAGACTTGCCTCTTGAAGAGGTACTGGGCGACCGCTTCGGACGATATAGTAAGTACATCATTCAAGAACGGGCGCTCCCAGATGCTCGCGACGGATTAAAGCCGGTACAGCGCCGTATTTTATACGCCATGCACGTTGACGGCAACACACAGGAGAAAGGTTTCCGTAAATCAGCGAAAACAGTTGGTAACGTTATCGGTAACTATCACCCGCACGGAGACTCGTCCGTGTATGATGCGATGGTGCGGATGAGCCAAGATTGGAAGCTGCGTAACCTGCTCATTGAAATGCACGGAAATAACGGAAGCATCGACGGCGATCCACCAGCAGCGATGCGTTATACGGAGGCGCGCTTATCGGCGATTGCTTCCGAGCTTTTACGGGATATCGATAAACAGACAGTTGAGTTCGTCCCGAATTTCGATGATACGAGTAAAGAACCTGTCGTCTTGCCAGCCATGTTCCCGAACTTGCTTGTGAACGGCTCGACGGGAATTTCCGCGGGATATGCAACGGAAATCCCGCCGCACCATTTAGGGGAAGTTATTGATGCTGCGATTATGCGTATGGATAAGCCGACATGCACAGTCGATGACCTTATGACCGTACTGAAAGGGCCAGAATTCCCGACAGGTGGCACGATTCAAGGAATCGACGGCATTAAGAAAGCATATGAAACCGGAAAAGGAAAAATTATTATTCGCGGAAAAGCGGAGATTGAAGACATTCGCGGCGGTAAACAGCAAATCGTCATCACGGAAATTCCATTTGAAGTAAACAAAGCAAACTTAGTGAAAAAAATGGATGAGCTGCGCCTTGACCGTAAAGTAGAAGGCATCGCTGAAGTGCGAGATGAAACAGACCGAACAGGATTGCGCCTTGTTGTTGAACTGAAAAAGGATGCTCATGCAGAAGGGGTATTGAATTATTTATATAAAAACACCGACCTGCAAGTACCATATAGCTTTAACATGGTGGCTATTTCACGTAAACGTCCTAAGCTAATGAGCCTCCCAGCTATTTTAGATGCGTACATCGAGCATCAGCGCGAAGTTGTCACAAACCGCTCGCAATATGAACTAAATAAAGCGCGTGAACGCGAGCACATCGTAGAAGGGCTCATTAAAGCTTTATCCATTTTAGATGAAGTCATTGCCGCGATCCGTGCATCGAAAGATAAGCGTGATGCAAAAGATAACTTAATCGCCAGCTTTGAGTTCACAGAAGAACAAGCGGAAGCGATTGTGTCCTTGCAACTTTACCGCTTAACAAATACCGATGTGACAGCTCTACAGGCAGAAGCGGCTGAGCTGGAACAGAAAATTGCCGAGCTTGAGTCCATTTTAAACAGTGAAAAGAAGCTATTGAATGTTATTAAAACGGATTTACGCAAAGTGAAAAAGCAGTATTACGACGAGCGCCGCACAAACATTGAAGCGGAGATCGAAGAAATTAAAATTAATTTGGAAGTAATGGTTCCTTCCGAAGATGTGATGGTAACAGTCACAAAAGACGGATATGTGAAACGCACGAGCCTTCGCTCTTATGCAGCTTCAAACGGGCAAGATTTCGGGATGAAGGATACAGACCGCTTGATTGCCAAGCTAGAAATTAACACAACCGATACGCTTCTTCTCTTTACGAACAAAGGCAATTATTTATTTATGCCGATCCACGAACTGCCGGACATCCGCTGGAAAGACATGGGTCAACACGTCACAAACATCGTGCCGATTGATAAAGAGGAAATGATTATAGAAGCTATCCCAGTATCCAATTTCGAAGAAGCGAAATTCCTTTTATTCATCACGAAAAATGGGATGGTGAAAAAATCGGAGCTAGGCAACTATAAAGCCCAGCGTTATTCACGACCGCTTGTTGCGATTAACTTAAAAGGCGATGATGAAGTCGTCGATGTCCATCTCACAGATGGAAAACAAGACGTATTCTTAGCGACAAGACAAGGATATGGCTTATGGTTCCCCGAAGAAGAAGTGAACATCGTCGGTGCACGTGCGGCTGGTGTGAAAGGTATTAACTTAAAAGACGGAGATTATGTCGTCAACGGGAAAATCTTCCCTGAAGGAGAAAAGACAGCCGTTGTCATGGTCACACAGCGCGGTGCCGTGAAGAAAATGAACATCCAAGAATTTGAGCGCATGACAAGAGCAAAACGCGGTTTAGTCATGATTCGCGAAGTAAAAACAAATCCGCATGAAGTCGCCGGAATTGTTATCCATTCAAAAGAAGACCTCATTTGGATACAGACCGAGAAAATGGTCACCGAACAAATCGATTCTTCTGCTCTGCGGCCAAATGACCGCTACAGCAACGGCTCGTTCGTCCTTGATCAGGACGAAGCCGGAAGCGTCGTGTCCATTTGGAAAGAAACGAAACCATCATAAAGAAAAACAGCTTGAAGCTATGCTTCAAGCTGTTTTTTTACTTAGAAGATTGAACGGTCTGGAAATGATTCATCCAAATATTCGGTTCAAAGAAAGGATCCATTTTTTCTTTCCACTGCTCAAACAGCTCTGACTGTACAAAGCCTTCCATATGGCTTTCCACACTGTCCCAGACGACAATGACCATATAGCTGCTTTCGTCTTCAATACTTTTATTCAGAGAGTGGGAAATGTAGCCGTCAACAGACGCAATTAACGAAACTGCTTCTTTAAAAGCAGACTCAAACTCTTGCTCTTTCCCTTTTTTAATATGAAAAACAGCTGATTCAAAAATCATGGGCAATAACCTCACTATAGTATTAGAAAGAATGCTTCCGTCCCACAGTATAATATAACCATCACTGGCAATCAAGGGAAGTGTCCTCCTTTTACTAATGGTTATGAAAGATGAGGAACGTATCATTTTTAATACCAAGTATCAAAAATGTGCATACTTATATCAGTCGAGGTTATATGCTACGATTATTTTGTAATGAAAAGAAGCAATTGCGGATATAAATCCGATTCATATGAAGTCAATTGGTGAATCTGCCAAGTAGAATAGAAGATTTTTTTAATAGGAGGGGTTAAGATGAAAATTTTAGTTACTGGTGCTACGGATGGTATTGGGTTAGCGACGGTGAGGATGTTAGTGGCACAAGGTCATGAGGTATTGCTGCATGGTCGTAACGAAGAGAAATTAGCGCACGTAGGGGTCCAAAGCAAAAAACGCGAATTTTGTACGGTAAGCAAACTTCAACATACAGATAGCCGATATTCTGTACGCTAAGGAATACCGGCTTCGTTTATTTACTGATTTAGAGGTCGTAAGGAATTTATTGTAGAATTTCGTCTTAAATCAAACTTATATTCACCAAGGAAATTAATATGCTCCCACCCTAATGGAGAAACATGCTGCAACAAATCTTCCCTAAGTATTCCTTTTTCTTTTAACATTTTTGTTGCTTCTGTAAGATATACCGTGTTCCATACACTGATAGCATTGATCAAAATATTCAAAGCACTAGCACGTTGAAGCTGGTCACGCAGTCTGCGTTCCCGTAATTCTCCACGTTTTCCAAAGAACAACGCCCTGGCTAAACTATTCATAGATTCACCTTTGTTTAATCCCCGTTGTATTCTCCTGCGCAATGCTTCATTTGAAATATAATCAAGGATGAAAATAGTTTTTTCAATTCTTCCTATTTCGCGAAGTGCAGTAGCTACCTTATTCTGACGCGCATATGAGCCTAATTTTCCCATAATAAGCGAACCAGATACTTTTCCTTCCCGAATCGAATGAGCTAATCTTAAAACATCATCGTAATTTTCTTGAATAATTTTTGTATTGATTTTTCCTCGTAAAATACCTTCTAATCTTGGAAAATCACTTGACTGACCGATAAAATAAAGTTTTGAATCGGCTAAATCACGCAATCGAGGTGCAAAACGAAAACCAAGTATATGACTTAATCCAAAGACTTGATCTGTATAACCAGCTGTATCAGTGTAATGCTCTTCAATACAAAGATCCGATTCATGATGAAGTAAGCCATCGATCACATGTACAGCATCTCTCGCATTCGTATTAATCACTTTTGTGTAGAATGACGAAAATTGATCACTTGTAAAACGATAGATTGTAGATCCTTTCCCGGTTCCATAATGCGGATTGGAATCGGCATGCAAAGAAGAAACACCGATCGGTACCCTCATCCCATCAGAAGAAGAAGTTGTTCCATCTCCCCAGTAAGATGCTAAACTGAGCCTATGCTGAAAATTAACAAGGGTTGCCTGTGCTCTAGTTAAAGCATCTTCATGTAATCTCCACTGCATGGCATTTATCATTTGAGAATAGGAAATACCAGGAGTTGCTTCAGCCATTTTAGTTAGGCCGATATTTGTTCCCATCGCCATTAGAGTTGCCATTAGTACAGCTTTTTCTTCTCCTTTTGGCGGCCGGTTTGTCGAAGCATGAATAAATTGTTCATCAAAACCTGTCCAATTTGCAACCTCAATTAATAAATCTGTAAGTTTAATACGGGGTAACACATTGTAAAGAGACAAACTAAAGGATTTGGCTTCCTCTGGGGTACTTTTATCTAAGCGTTCCACTTGAATTCTAGATTTTTCAAGGTTTATACTTTCTAAAGAATCAAGGTTATTCGTAATCCAGTTAAGTCGTTTATGTAGCACTGTAGTTTGTTCTTTAATATAATCTTCAGCTGATACACTAACAGCTAATCTATTTCCTTCTATACGTGCTTTATTCCATTCTTCTTTTGGAACTAGATACTCCTCGAAATCTTTATGTAATCGGCTTCCAACTACCCAAACATCCCCTGAACGGATATGATTTTTCAATTCAGTCAACGTAGCTAACTCATAATACTTCCTATTTATATTTCCGTCTTCATCATAAACATACTTTTGCCATCGTTTTGGAACAAAATCTAACGGAGCACCATCAGGTACTTTACGTTTCCCTGTTTCATTCATTTCATTAATTGTATTTAAAGCCTGTAGTAAAGGCTTAGAAGCCTTTGAAGAACGAAATTCCAATACTTTAAGAAGTGTAGGTGTATATTTTCTAAGGTAAGCAAACCGGGTGCTTAAAAGGTCAAGATAGTCATAATTCATAGGACGAGCTAAGCGCTTGATTACCGCCACAAGATTTTACCACCCTTGCCATCTTTTTTACCAATGTACGCCAAGGGACTTACCACACATCGCCAATATATTTACCAATGAATAAAAGCTCAACAGGATATTAAGAATTAAGAAGCCAAAATATGCACATGAGTGAATAAAATAATGCATGCTTTGGCTTCAGTGAGATTTAAGGTTGTTTTACTATCGCACCCGTTACTTTAAGTACATTACTTCACAAATTATTTATAATAGTTCAACAAGGCATACTAACTATTTAAAACGGGAAAGACGCTCAGCAAGCTCTGGATTCAATTCTTCAAACTTATGGCTATAATGCCTTTTGTTGTTGAATCCCACGAAGTCTATTCCAATGCAGGGAGTAATATCACCATCTACAATGTTTGAGCCTTCAAAACTCAAGTGCTTTAATTTTGGGATTTCTTTAACAAACCGCAAATTTTGTATATCTCCACAATTAGAAAGAATAAGGGTTTCTAACTCTTTTAAGCAAGCAATGACATTATGGTTTTTTATTTTGCTGCAATTTTCGAATTCAAGATATGTTAGAAACGAGTTCTTTTCAATCTCATCAATATATTCAAGGTTTCTCAAGTAATGTGTTTCTAATTTAGTGAGCTTAGGAAATGCTCCGCAACCTTTTAGCGAATTAATATTTCCTTGTGTTATATCTAATTTTTCAAGGTTAGTGAGCAACGCTAGTTCTTCAAGGCTCTTAGTTTTTGGCTTATATTTCCACAATGAAAGTTCTTTCAGATTACAACACTGTTCGAAACCTTTCACATTTTTATTCCAATCCATAGAAAGACTTTCCAATCTGCTAAAGCTATTTAACTTTGTAAAATCTATCTTTATTTCAGGCTCAGTCAACCCTAAAAACGTTAGATTTTCTAATTTATAAAGAACCGAGAAGTCTGTAATATAAGGGTTAGAAATAGATAATTCCTCTATCTGAGGGCATTCATTCAAAAAGTGAATGTCAGCAATTTCAACCAGCGATATGGTTCTTAAATTTTTCAATTTATAAAGACCTGAGAAATCCGTAATGTAGGGGCTATTGATAAATAACTCCTCTATCTGAGGACATTCCTTTAGAAAGTGAATATCAGCTAGTTTATATCTATGACTCATAATCTCAACACTTTTATAATTATGTTCGTTTATAAAATTAATGTATTCAGCAATTCTTTCCCCTTGAATTTTAACAGTACCGTTCTCAACAAGAAACTTCCTGCCCGCCATACTTGACCACCCTCTACCTGAGAATATCTAATTGAATTCTAGCAACAAAAATTGATTTTCAAAAGCCTCCTTGTTCAACTATCCTGTCTCGTTGGTCCAACAAAAAAGCCTTACTCCCTCTATAAATATTGATTTATCAACGTTTTAACCCGTTGATGGGGTGTCAAAAAAATATTTTTCAACACGATTCCTAACAGTATTTTTAAAATATGTGATTCTTTAACAGTCAGTGGGTACGCTACGCGGTCACTACTAGGAAAATATGGTAAGCAGTGTGGTGGATTTATTCGATGCACCATGGATCTCTGCGTAACTTATGATGACGTACCCTCCCATGTCTCTGGGCATCTGTGTGCCTACATTCCTTCGTTCGGTCTAGTCATAAGGCAGAGGCTAGCGAAGCTCCTTAAGGGACTCGAGGTCGAATGGATGGTATAATGCCAGCTTCTCCGTGTCATCCTGTTGTCTAGGTCTTTCAAGGGGATGTAGACGTTACATAGCCTCTGCGAGACTAGGGATGTCCTTCATCATTCGCTGTGCGTCAAACGCTTGGTGCTTCGTGCTAATTCCATGTAACACTTTTAATAGTTTTCCGCATAAAACCACGATGGACTGCTTCTTGCGTAACGGATTTACCGTACGAGTGGTGTAGTACTCATGCAATGTTCGAAAAGCCTTGTTGTGGCGAATCATCGGCATCATGACTCGGAACAGGAGGGCACGCAGCTTCCTTCTGCCTCGTTTAGAGATGCGTTTTTGACCTTTGTGCTGACCGGAGGAGTTTTCACGTAACGTTAATCCCGCAAGTTTGATGAGTTGGCGTGGATCTTCGTAATGTGAAAAGCTTCCGATTTCAGCTAACAGGTCGACAATCGTCGTATCTCCAAGTCCTTGAACCGTTGACAGCCATTTGTATTCTAAAGATGTTTGGACAAGCTCAACTAAGCGTTGAGTAATGTCTTCGATTTCTTGTTCTAACTGGTGGTAACGACGGACCAATGTGGCGATTTCATAACGGGCCATCTCGCGTCCTTCTGTTACTCCGATAGAGTGAGCTGCGACTTCAATCAGACGTGTAGCTTTCGGTCTCTGGGGTGATTTGAGCCCCTCAACCTCTCGATAAAGGGATAGTACTTCATCGGGCTGTTTCTGGTGAAGATCACTCGGAAATGGCGTACATTCAAGTACGGCCAACGCCATCTTTCCGAATGACGGAAAGACCTGAGTAAATTCAGGAAAATAGCGATCTAACCAGCGAATCATCTGATTTTTGACCGCACCTAGTTCCTCCGTCAATCTACTTCTAAATGTTGATCCGACGCGAAGTTCAGCTTCCACACCTTTTAAAATTCGTGGATAACTGAAGCGTCCATCTTTCAAGAGTCTGGCAATCACAAGCGCATCTTTACGGTCATGTTTTGTTGGAAGATTGTCATCCAACTCCTTGGAACGTTTGACATGCATCGGATTCGCCATAACGAGTGGAATGCCTCGTTCTTCAAGAAAATAGGCTAGGTTCAGCCAATAGTGTCCAGTCGGTTCAATCCCAACTAGGACTTCGGTTTTTCCGTGTTCTTTCAGCGCATTTAGGATGAGTTGATAGAAACGCTCGAATCCTTCTCGCGACTGCGAAACGGAAAATGATTTTCGGAGCACCCGCCCACGATCATCGACAAAACAAGCGAAGTGTGTACGCTTGGCAATGTCAATCCCGACAACGAGTGTTTTTTCCGTGACTTGATTTATTTTTTGATTTTGTTTAAAATCCATATGGAGTCCTCCTTGGTTATCAAATTAGGGGTCATTTCGCGCTACGATTTGACACCCCGCATCATACCAAGAGGGCTCTTTTTGTACAAGTCCCCGAAAATCCTTCTAACAGGAATGCTCCTTATTGAAGTAAAGCACCCGTTCGTTGAAGAAAATTTGTATCTTTTAATCGCTAAAATCATCTTCATAAGGATTAGCGTACAAATCTATATCAAATTCAGCTTCAATGCTTGCAACAAACTTTATGATGTCTTTATCTAGATATAAAGCAGGGGTATTTCCCTCTTCTATTTTAACGACGATAAAGAATTTACACTCCACGGAGTAAGCCTCTTTTATTTGGTTAATGATTGACGACTTATTTTGTAGTTTACCTATAATTTGTTGGAGTTGGTTATTTACATCAAACGAGACCTGGTAGCCTGTTCCTAAATCCCAACTTGTCTCTTTTCTGTAAAGAACAGTTGAACGGTTTGGAATTAAATCACCTTTTTTATAAGTTTTAGTAGGTGTTATTTCTAACTTTTCCGTTACGCCATCTATTGGAAACTCATCTCCATATAAGCTGAAGTAAACCATTACTTGAGTTTTGTTCAAGTTTAATTTTCTCCTCTATATAATTTTATTTTCCGTTTTTTATTATATCATCCTTCTTCAACTAAACTGCCCCGTTTGTTCAATAGGATTTCCCATTGCCAGTGTATAAATATTAATTTACATACAAATTAACCTTCATACAATTATACATCATTAACCATTATGAGACTGACAAAAACATTATTAGTAATTACAATATACAGCTCGTTATTTATACAGAAGACTAACTGGTAAACAGTCTGTCGTTTACTGGTACATTCTTTGTCATTCAGTGGTAAGAACTATGTCAATGGTGGTACATTTCTATGGCTGTAATCAGCGCTTGGCTTCTTCAACAGATTCCACAATCTTTTCCCAAGGCATAATACTTTCTAATATTTCAAATGGATTCAGCCCTTCTTCTTTTGCCTTTATTAAAGCGGATCCGATGTCTGCAAATTGAACCACTTTTTCATTAATTAATTTTCCGTTCTGTTTTTGAATTTCTTCCTGTTGTTTTCGACCTTTGGATTGGAGAATTAACATTTGCCGATCGTGTATTTCAATAGCTTGATCGATTAAATCCTGACCAAGTGTTAAAAGGAAGGCCACTAATATAGCATATCTTTTATTGCTATCCTTAAAACTACGAAAAGAATAAGCGTCATATCGTGCACCAATCCGGGCCAATTGAAGAAGGCGGTTGGGATGTATTTCTCTTATATTAATTGATAATTTTAAATCGCGGACGTATTCCCATCGCTTTATTACTTTTAAAAATGCGTCTGGTGATGATTGCCCCGGAATCTCTTTAAGCCATGCAAGGAGAGTTTTTTTATTATCTATTGATGAAGCAATTAGCTCGTCTAATTTTCTTTTTTGCCAGTCAGATAAAGAATTTGTAAGTGTCATAAATATTTTTTTCTCTGCTCGTTTACGGGTTTCCCATACTAGACGTTCTATGGTTGGAAGAGCCGGTATAATGATTTTTCTTTTACGCAGAAGATTAATCGTAGTTTGAATTAGATACATGGTATTGCCATTTTCTAAAGCATGTTGCAATAAAGTGGAGGAAATTATCCGATAGTCATTTAACTGAAAACTGCGATAACCGTACTCTTTTCGTATTTCCTCTAAATGTTCACGGCGAGTCGGATCACGTTTGGCATATATATTAAAAACAGTAGGGTCCACTCCAATTTGTTTAGCTACAAATCGTACAAGCATCTCCGGAACCTTTTCTGGTAAATCAACTAATGAACATCCTGGATGTCTTAAAGTGCATAACTGAATAGCAAAACCCAATCGGTTATGATCTCTACGATGACGATTAATGACTTCGATATCATATTCTGAAAAGGTATAATACATGGCTAATTCTTCTGTATTTGACAATACTAATCGTAATAACTCATTCCGTTGTTCGACCGATAGCAATTCTCTTCCTCGCAAGATTCTCCCACCTTTACTATCTCTAATAATTTTTTATCTTCTATAAATATAACGATAAAGGGTGGTCTTACTCAGACCCGTTGCTTCAGTGATTTGTTTAATACTGTATTCCTTACTGTCATACATCTTTAATGCCATTTGAACTTTGTTTGATTTTTTTCGTGGTCTTCCCCCTTTTCTTCCTCTTACTCTTGCGGCTTCTAATCCGGACTTTGTTCGTTCGCTGATAATATCTCTTTCCAGTTCCGCAATGCTTGCCATTGTTCGAAAAAAGAATTTCCCCATTGCAGTTGAGGTATCGATACTATCTCTAATAGAAACGAAATCTACTCCAATTTCAGCAAAAAGATCACTCAACTCGATGAGGTGTTTGGTTGATCGAGAAATTCGATCCAATTTATATACAACAACTTTATCTCCCTTACGTAATACTTTGAGCAGTTCTTCAAGCTGCGGACGATCCTTTTTTTTACCTGTAAGCTTCTCCTGGTAAATTTTGTTTACTCCATAATGTTTTAAAGCATCTAACTGCATATCTAAATTTTGTTCCTCTGTACTTACACGGGCATATCCAAAATTCATTTATCCAACCTCCAAAAATACCAAAATCATCATTTATAGTACCATAAACGAATAAATCCATGAATAAAGAAACTTTGTTTTTGGTCATGGTTTTTGGTACTTAAATTATATAGGTTTTATGGTAGTTTTATAGGTCATTATTTCAAGTTCCAAAAACGACCGTTTTCAGAACTTTTTTGTTAAATCAATTTCATTTAGTATAGATTGTAATTTAGGGGATAAATTATTAAGGAGATTTCTCATGATATCACCTTAAATTAACTGCAAGGGGACTAAAATGAAGAAAACAACTTTTTTTATCTTATTGGCAATTGTTTTTTGTTTTAAATACAATGTTATTTCTGCTTCTAGCTCAAATCATGACAAAATTAGCAATTTACCACAAATTATGGGTTACAAAACCGAACCTAATTATCCACGCATTGGAAATTGGATATGCATTCCCCCAAAAGAAGGAACGTTAAAAATTATTGTTGATGCAAAAAATGTACAAGAAATGTCTTTTTGGATTATCCCCACAGGAACAGGTACTTATAAACATAGAAAATTATTGGGTATAGATCGGGATGGAAAAGATGGGTGGTCTATATTATGGAAACATCGATCAAGAAACATTCTAAATCATATAGAAATAACTGCTACAAATGATAAAGGGGAGGAAATCTCAGATATTCCATTTAATGTTATAACTTGCGAATAAAAATAAGGGACTAAAGACATATTGTCTTTAATCCCTTATTTTTATTAATAAACAAAGTATTCAAAAACTTTTCCAGATCCGCCAACTTTACTTGATCCGTTATAGTAATATCCGAGTATTTCATTGACATATTTACCTTGTTCAGCAAGGAGCTTTGAACCCCATTGTTCAACTTTTCCGGAAGCCTTTGTTCCAGTACTCCCTTGAGTTCCGGCTATATATTGGGTGAGAAATAAGCTTTGATTGTCTTTTCGATGAACCCCTATTCCATCCATTCCATTTACTGCATTATTCGTACTCGTAAGTTCAGAATTAATCTTATAAACTTGATCACGTGTAGAGTCATATAAATCGGCATTTACTGACGAAGCAAGAGGATAATATACAGCATACCATCCATACATTTTAACGCAAGCTGCACCAGTTTTTAAAGAATTACTATGCCATGACGATACCCATTCATTTGGCAGGACATTTTTAACATAATAAGTAAATCCAACATCTTTAACGCAGTTTCTACACTTATAGTAGTTATAGTTATGGTCAGACGTAATATAAACATCTATACTACTTGGTTCTACGTGATCAGCTGTTGTTAAGATGGAGACGTCACTACTTATGCTAGATTCTGCTTTTGATAAAGAGTTATTAGAAGAAAGTTGTTCTATATTCTTAAGACCTTTGCTTCGTTTGGCTAATAACTCACTATCACTTATCCTATTTGTTTCTAGTATCTTATTTTCTCTATTAGTAAATATCCCTTTGTATCGTTTTTTGATTGTTTTTATCATTTCTTTTTCATCTTCAGTATTAAAGCCAAGGTTATATGTACTAATGATATCCACAGGAGCATTCATTAGTTGAGAAATTTTCCATTCGCTGTTCTCTTTAACTAACTCAACCAGATAGTAATTAATACCGTTCATATGATATTTATCTTCTCTGTGAACTTGGTAATCTACAGCATAGTAATATAGTATTGAATCCTCTTTTAAATAGGGGAAAAGATACTTAAATTCATTATCTATAACCTTTGATTGTACAATCTTAGCTTTTTTAATATTAAACAGACCGAGATGTTCTAACTCATTATCTTTATTAGATAAGAAGTCTTTTAGGATATTGTTTTGGTCTAGACTCCATAGACTTGGAATATTTAACCATTGTTTTGCATTCTCGTACTTAGTAAGTTGTTCTACAGTGGAGAAAGGATCTGATTCTGCTTTAACATTTAAACTTACAGCATTAAATAAAAATCCAAAGGCTAGCAGGCTACAAATCAAAACTCTAACTAATTTACTCATTACTCTTCAACACTCCTAAATTAAAATTTACTTTCAGCTTCTATAATTCTTTTTAAATTACAAAATTCCTCCTTTTTTTACAATAAATGTATTTTAAGGGGCAAAAGTCAATTAGCAACAGACCTCTTAAAAAAATAATAGAGCTTTTTAAATATTATAAGAGAGTTATAATGCCGTTTTTTGTAAAAATAACAAACGGAAAGACGCTTATAAGGGTAGAACTACAGAGGGTTAGCTGTTTCTATGAAAAATCAGGATTGTATATTCCAAAAAATGAAATAATTGTGTAGTGACAATAATATAGCCGATATTCCATTAGCGTACAGAATATCAGCTATATTTATGTTGAAGTTTGCTTAGCGTACAAAATTCGCGTTTTTTGCTTTGGACCCCTTATAGGGGAATAAAGAAGTCAGACGTTTGTTAAGGTTTTACAAGCGTCTGACCCTTTTTTATTATTTGCGCCTTCATTTATGCAATTCAAAACCCTTTAGTAATCTATCTACTTGATTTTTCTTGCCTCGTAATCCTATTCCAACAAGGTTTAGTTCATGTGTTTTGAATTTTGCGACCATTGTACGATTATCCTCGTCATTATACGTATTAAGGGTTTGTTCAATTACTAGGGGTATTTTTTGATACTTTAATTATTTGCAGCTGTACTGCATTTATTATCATGCTATCAAAAGCAGAGATGACTAGTGGTTTATCTGGTATTGCAATTACCCAAGCGGCTATGACTCAGCATTTTGGCTCATGGGCAAGTATCTTTTTAACGTTTGCGATATTTACTTTTGCATTTAGTTCAATTGTAGGAGGGTATTATTATGGAGAAGCAAATCTAGACTTTATTCATAATAGTGCATTAGCCTTATTGATATACCGAATTGCCGTATTAATTATGATTATGTTTGGAGCTGTAGCCAATCTTCAAATTGTTTGGAACTTAGCCGATTTGTCTATGGCTGTTATGGCAGTCATCAATCTTATTGTCATTGCAATTTTAGGAAAGTTTGCCTTTGCAGCACTAGACGATTACATCCGGCAGCGCAGATCAGGAATAGATCCAATATTCTACAATACCAGTATCCCTGGACTAAAAGGCGTTGAGTGTTGGGAGCCTGACAAGCAATCTTCTAACATAAAAAACCAGGCTTAAGGAGGAAAAATCTTTATGAACGTTAAATTTATCGCCATACAAAAATCAAAATGGGAGCAAGTGTAGTATTATCCTATGTCAATAAGAGGACTTTGAAAAAATAGATGTGTTTCGTTTGAATGCCTATCCTACAAGAGTCCTCTCATTTGATGGGAAACAGTTGGTATCAATACGAGCCTGTGGTCAATTTGAAGATTACTTTGTTAGTACAACTTCCCGTGTTACTTCTAAAAAAGCCTTTAAAGCTGGGGACATCCATTTGTCTTTATGCCAAACTAATTGAGTTACGATAGGAAAGTCAGGCCCAACCCATTTCAGTACCGTTAAATCACCTTGAGCTATTTCTGTCTCTACAGCAATTTTTGGCAGCGCAGCTATTCCGATTCCTGCTATTACACATTTCTTGATGGCTTCTACATCACCAAGTTCAAGTTTGTTTAACGGTTGAACACCTGCCTCTGTGAGGGATTCTTCAAATATACGACGGTAATCACATTCCTCCGTAACAAGTAATGACTGATTATCGAGATCCACAGGTCTTACCTCAGACTTAGAGGCTAAAAAATGATCTGGATGACTCACGATAACAATAGGTTCTGGAAGAAGTGGTTCAACAATTAAATTATCTGAAGTGATTGGAGTCATTGATATTAAGACGGCATCTATGAGGCCTTTAGCAAGAAGTCCCTCGAGGTCCGCTTCCGCTATTCCCGGACGAAAAACAAGCTGCACTTTTGGAAAACTAGTTTGAAATTGGTGTAACAGTAATGGTAAGCGGTATGTACATTGAGTTTCTGAAGCGCAAATTGTAAGTTTTCCACTTGGCTCGATGTTTCCACCAACGGTTACCTTTGCCTCTTCAGCTAGATTAAGTATTCTATCAGCATACGGCTTAAGACGGTGACCTGCTTCACTTAAAATTACACGTTTTCCTAATCGTTCGAACAGCGGAACACCAATTTCTTCCTCAAGTGACTTAATTTGAGCTGTTATACTAGATTGAGCAAAACAAAGAATTTCAGCAGTTCGTGTAAAATTCAGCTCTTGAGCGGCAATTTGAAAAATCATTAACTGTTTTAGTTCCATAATAAACACCTCTAAATCGGTTTTATAGATAAAAATGATCAGAATGTTCCAATAAAAAAAGTGTAACATTTCTCGTACGATACTTGTAAGTCAAAATATCAAATATCTCTGAAACCAACAATATATAGTAAAAAGGCAACTTACTTTACTGAATAGATCTATCCAACATCAAGTGAAGTTCACCCATCAACCATTTGAACACTACGTTTAGAAACATTCTTCAGTCAATTCAATTTTGTAAAGTGAATCTCTAAATCGTTTTTTTAGATTAAACAAATCGGAATATTCGTCTGTAATGATTAGTATATTGCTTGTATCATGTACGTAAGGGGTTCGGCCTAGATACATATACTAGTAGGCCATATTTTATAAAACAGGGGGATTAATCTATGAAGTCCTATAACTATTTTTGCGCCACCCAAATTGAGATGGGAATAGGAAAAGCAAGAAAGCTACCAGACATGTTGAAATCCTTACAAGTTGACTCATCTATCTTACTTGTAAGTGACCCAGGTGTCGTTCGTGCGGGATTAGTTAACCCAATCAAAGCTGCACTGGAGAAATCCGGATTTCAAGTATCGTTATTCGATTCGCTTTCTCCTAATCCTAGGGATACAGAGTGCTTAGCTGGGGCTGAACAATTTCGTGACTTTCAGGCAGATGCTGTTGTTGCCATCGGCGGTGGAAGCGCAATGGATACAGGTAAAGCTATCGCACTATGTGGGCCGAATGGCGGGGCACCATCTGATTATGCAGACGGTCGACGTCCATACATAAACATTGCACCAATTATTTGCATCCCCACCACAGCAGGAACGGGGTCTGAGGTCACTCGCTCAGCTGTTATTACCGAGGCAGCCACACATCGGAAAATGACTCTCAAACATGCCTCATTGCGACCAACTTTGGCTGTTCTGGATCCTGAATTAACATTCAGTGTTCCACCTTTTGTCACTGCTGCTACCGGTGTGGACGCATTGGTTCACGCCATCGAAGGATATACATGTAAAGTAACAAACCCAATCTCACAAGCACTTGGTGCTAGAGCGATGCAAACGATTATTTCTGCATTACCGATCGTTTTCCGTGATGGGCAAAATGAGGTAGCACGTCAAGAGATGTTAGAAGGTAGCTTGTTGGCTGGTCTCTGTTTGGGTTCCGCGGATGTGGCAGCTGTCCATTGTTTAGCAGAAGCACTTGGTGGACTGTACGACACGCCTCATGGTGTCGCAAATGCTGTCTTCTTACCGCATGTGTTACGATTCAACGCATCGGAAAACAAACAAATGCACGCTACAATTGCGCGATATATGAGATTTGCGAAGGAATCAGACACGGACGAAAGAGCTATCGAAAAGCTCATAGAAGGGATTACGGCTTTCACAGAGGCTCTCGAAATTCCCAAGTTGAAAGACTTGCCTGGTGTACGGGAAGAAGATTTTCCGAGCATTGTAGAATTGGCGGTACAGAACGGCTCAACACCAAGCAATGTTCGGACAGTTACAGCGGCTGACTATCTGCAAATTCTTGAAGAAGCTTACCATACACAGCCTGTAAGCTGATTACCTACACACAAGTACCATAATCTGTCATCCAAGGGAATTCATACCCTACTTTTTATATACCTAAAGTCTGTTATTCATTAAAAGGGGAGAGTAAGATGACTAAAACACAAAATACGGACATGATAGCATATAAGCATGAACCATTTACCGATTTTACACTTGAGGAAAATAAAAGAGAATTTGAAAAAGCTTTAGAAGTTGTAAGATCAGAGCTCGGAAAAAACTATCCACTTGTTATTGGAGAAGAATTGATTACAACTGATGAACAAACTATATCAATCAATCCAGCTAATAAGAAAGAAATTATTGGCCGTGTTTCTAAAGCCAATAAACTATTAGCTGAAAAAGCAATGCAGGAAGCACTATTTGCGTTTAATACGTGGAAAAAAGAAGTTCCTGAAGTACGTGCGAACATCCTATTTCGTGCAGCCGATATTATTCGCCGTAGAAAACATGAGTTTTCAGGTTATTTAGTTAAAGAAGCTGGAAAACCATGGAAAGAAGCGGACGCAGATACAGCAGAAGCCATTGATTTTCTAGAATTCTATGCCCGCCAAATGATGAAATTAAAAGACGGAGTACCTGTACAAAGCCGTAAAGGGGAAATAAACAATTTTAATTATATCCCGCTTGGGGTGGGGATTATCATCTCTCCATTCAACTTCCCATTAGCAATTATGGCCGGAACGGCTGCTGCAGCGATTGTAGCTGGAAACACGATTCTTCTAAAACCATCCGATAACACGCCGGTAGTGGCAGCGAAATTTGTGGAGGTGATGGAAGAGGCTGGTCTTCCACAGGGTGTGCTGAACTATGTTCCAGGAGATGGGGCGGAAATAGGCGATTACCTTGTCGACCATCCACAAACCCGCTTCATCTCTTTCACGGGTTCCCGTGAAGTCGGCTGCCGTATTTACGAGCGTGCGGCAAAAGTACATCCGGGTCAAATTTGGTTAAAGCGTGTCATTGCTGAAATGGGTGGAAAAGACACAGTTGTTGTAGATAAAGATGCCGATTTAGACGTGGCAGCATCGTCCATTGTTTACTCTGCTTTTGGTTTCTCTGGCCAAAAATGTTCAGCTGGTTCTCGCGCAGTAGTACACCAAGATGTATATGACGAAGTACTTGAAAAAGCAGTGGCATTAACAAAAACGTTAACAGTTGGCAGCCCTGAAGATGTAACTACTTATATGGGTCCTGTTATTAGTCAAGCTTCCTACGATAAAATTATGAAATATATCGAAATTGGTAAAAAAGAAGGCAAATTGATGACAGGTGGAGAAGGAGACGATTCCAAAGGCTACTTTATTCAACCAACGATTTTTGCAGATCTTGATGAAAAAGCACGCCTCATGCAAGAAGAAATTTTTGGCCCTGTTGTGGCCTTCTGTAAAGCCCGTGATTTTGATCATATGATGGAAATTGCAAACAACACAGACTACGGTTTGACAGGGGCATTACTTTCAAATAATCGTGATCATATTGAGCGGGCAAAAGAGGAATTCCACGTCGGAAATCTTTATTTTAATCGTGGTTGTACGGGAGCGATTGTTGGATACCATCCGTTTGGCGGGTTTAACATGTCAGGAACAGACTCGAAGGCAGGAGGTCCCGACTATCTAATTCTTCACATGCAAGCCAAAACAACAAGCGAAACACTTGGAGCTGTTTAACACGTTCCACATGCTTTAGAAGATAACTGTTTTTCTATTTCATACCCAACAATAGGTGCCTGCCCCCAGTACGATGAAACTTTAGCATACTAGGGGCAGGTATTTTAGCTCATGATGAGGAACTCAATAAAGTAAATGGACTTCTAATAACAAGTTTTAAGGAATGAGACCATGGATAATCTTTATGAAGATGTACACTTACATTTAGGCTATTACCAAGAAGGGTATGATTTAGAAGCTATAGCCTTTAAGAGAAAAGGGATACATACTTGGGATATTTACTTTGACTCAGATCAATATAATCTACCAATAGCTAAGGAAGGTAATTATATGCCTTATTTCGGCTATAAAATATTAGTTGTGCACTCACAAGAATTAACATACGAAGAAGGCTCACTAAAATTTGAAAAGTGGCTAAGAGAAAACAGGATCATTTAATTTCTTATACATTTTATTTTAATGAAACGAGCACCAAAAATATAGCTGCCTAAATATTTAGCTTTTATACTCTTATTTTTACGTGAAAGCCTCAAATTCCAAGGATTTGAGGCTTTGTTGGTTGTAGGGTATCACTTCTTTCGAATTGTGAATTAGATGCGACAGTTATTTATTATAAATTTATTTAGTTTTTCATTTGAAAAGAGAGATATAAATCTGACTTAGCGGACATAAAATCTTCGTTATTGCTGCATACTATGCTTATCAAAATATTTTAATGAATTGAGGTTTTTGAAAATGGATGAAATGAGAACGACTAATCAAGTAGAAGAAGTAAATAAACACCTTAAAGAAATTCCTAAGGAAACGGAAGAAAGAAGTATTGAAAATCAGCCTCAGATGGGTAAAAACGAGAAAGCCATCAAGCCGTTTTAAGCACATGAGATCTGTAAGAAAGCCACAGGTTTGACCTAATGTGGAGAACAATAAAAGCAGAGTATGGGAAATTTCCTATACTCTGCTTTTTTATTTCTTTACATTGCCTAAGCTCTGTGAAGGAGGCTTTTATCCTTGTTGAACGTGGATGAGTTAGTTCAAAAAACTAAAGTAGGAAGAGGAACTTATCTATGTTAATGAAACAAAATGAGTTATAAAAACGTAAATTCATTAAGGGATGGAAGGAGATGGATATAGATGATTCAGGTGTTTCTTATCATTGGCGTAGTCGGTATTGTTATATCGGGAATTTTTATCGGGGCGTGGACGGATGGACAACAGCAGAGAGCAAATTTTCATTCAGAAACAGTCAAACATAGGAATTTTAGAACCCAAATTGCATTATACTCTGGTCTTACAGGAGCAATGTCATTAGGCATCGCGGGGCTAATATACTTTTTATAATGATAAGAACTTTTTCTTCAACGAGGTAGTTTCATATTGATGGGTTGTTGTGTTCAGGTTCTTAAAAGAGTGGTTACAGATTAACAACCTGTAGTTTTATTGATTGAAGTGTAAAAAGTTTTTGTTGAGGTTAAAGTAGATGAGTTATTGGTATGTCAACACTAAACTAGACAGATTTTTTAAGGTGTTCAAGTTTATAATTAATTGGACTTACATAACCAAGTGTCCCGTGAATTCGGATGTGATTAAACCAGTGGACATAGTCATGTAATTCCCTTGTTAATTCTTCTAAACTCTCAAAATGTTGACCTTTCACAAACTCTGTTTTAATGATTTTAAACGTTGCTTCAGCGACGGCATTGTCATATGGGCAGCCTTTCATACTTAAAGAACGTTGAATGTTAAATGTCTCTAATGCATCGTCCATTAGCTTATTTTTAAACTCATTCCCACGATCCGTATGAAACAGTTGGATTTTACGAAGGTCGGCTTTGATCGAGGCGAACGCACGATAGACGAGTAACGCATCCTTATTTGGCCCGGCGCTGTACCCCACAATTTCCCGATTAAAGAGATCGACAAATACACATACATAATGCCATTTTTGTTTGACTCTTACGTATGTTAAATCGCTGACGATCGTTGTCAGCACTTCTTCCTGGTGGAACTCGCGGTTTAGTTCATTCTTCTGTTCGGATTCATTACAGGATTTTACATGCGGCTTAAACTGAGCTACTGTGTAAGCAGAGACAAGGCCCTGCTCTTGCATAATACGCCCAATTCTCCGTCTAGACACGATGAGTCCCCGTTTTTTTAATTCAATTTTAATTTTACGTGTTCCATAATTTTGACGGCTGGCGCGGAATATTTCGATCACATCTGACGTGATATCATCCACTGCTGCTCTTTCTTTGGCTTCATAATAGTACGTGCTTCTAGGTAATTGTAGGACTTTGCACATTGCTGATATCGAGTATTTATGTTGATTATTCTTGATGACATTTACTTTTGTCCTAGTATCAGCGCGGCTTGCTTTAAAATATCGTTCTCCATCTCTAACTGCTTATTTCGTTTACGAAGTTCAATTAATTCTTTTTGTTCAGGCGTTAACTGATCTTTTTCTTTAAAGGAGCCATTATTCTCACTTTGCCTCACCCACTTATCCAGGGAAGACGGCGTCAGGTCATATTCACGAATAATGTCCTTTCTAGGTTTACCGCTTTGATACAGCTGCACAATTTGTTGCTTAAACTCATCTGTAAATGTTCGACGTGCTTTTTTAGTCATCGTAGATTCTCCTCAAGTATATTATCTGTAGTCTACTTGACCTTAAGTTTTCTGTCCAACTCAGTGTAGCCTATCCATATTCTTATTTAGTGAGGAGGAGAGCAATGTCTAACAATCAGAAGAAGTTGATGGTATCTATACTCTGGTTAGGAATTCTGGCTGTTATTGGCCATATGTTATATCAATTTTTCAGCAACCAACGTATAAATCCTTATGCTTTCTTTGTGATTAGCCTGTTTATTGCTTCTTTATTTGAATTGAGCACATTTGGAAAAATTACTTATCTGGGTGGAGATTCTAGAGAAGAGAAAAAAACAGATGAATTAGAAGAGCATATTGTAAGAGAGAGTAGTAAAATTGCCTATTTCGCCCTGATGATGATTATTTTAGGTATTCTAGGAGCTGTGGAAATATTAGCGGGACCTCATAACCAAAACTTCTCTAATACACCATTAATGTTAGCTTTATGTGCTTCTATGATTACATTACCTATAGTACAGTTTATCATTTCAAAAAAATATAGATGATACCTATTTTTGATAATAACTGAATGCAGCATAAGGACGATTATATTGTATTGAAAAAGATTCTAATTTTATAAAATCTTGCATAAACGATAAATTCGGACATGTGAAAACCCCTTGGATGTGAACTGCACCCCAATAGTTAGACAAAATCTACCAAGGGGTTTTCATGATGCTAACTTCTTCTAAGAATGTTTATGTTAACTAGATTTGTATGTAAGTTTCGTTCTTTCAGCGATTATTCTAGTAGTTCATTTTATTTAAATTAACTTCCACTAGTGGGGGTCTATGCTAACGAAAAGAGGTGGGATTCATTAGACAACCTCTTTTATGATTCTGGATAGTAAAGAATCATACTTAATCTTGTAAGTTCATTACTTGGATTTGAATAGGAATGCGGGTTGTCTGCCTTGAACTTAATGGAATCACCTGTTTGTAAAATATGTTCCTTGTCATTAACAGTCAGACAAAGAGTCCCACTAAAAACTGTTACACACTCTATGGCCCCTGAATTATGAGGATTTGCTTTCAAACTAGCTGAAGGTTCCATTTCAACAGAGTACATTTCAAAAGGCTTTTGGTCCTCGAAACTAAAGTAAGGAAAAAGACGATACAACCCATTATCTTCTGATAGTGGGTCAATATTTTCTTTTCTAACAATTTCAGCGTCAGGCATTTCGTACTTCATTAGAGAGGTAAACGGTATTTTTAATCCATCAGCAATTTTCCACAGTGTGGTTATAGTAGGGTTAGACTCTTCTTTTTCAATTTGCCTTAAAAGACTTTTACTCACTCCAGTTATTATCGATAAATCATCCAAACTCAATTTTCTTTTTTTTCTAATTACACTTAAATTATTTGATATTATGCCCTGAATTTTTTCCAAACTTAAAAACCTCCTCTTGAACATTATAATATCCATATTGTACAATACAATAAATTAATATATTGTTCGTTTTGTTCATTATAATAATTTAAACACTATTACTGAAATTGTGGGTGAGAATTTTGAATCGGAATCGTATTCATTATAGTTGGATTATTTTAATCATTTCTTTCTTCTCGATTATTGTGGCTGGAATTGTAAGATCATCTTCAGGGGTCTTCATAGAACCTTTCGAAAAGGAATTTGGCTGGGATCGTTCAGTTATTTCACTAGCTTTTGCTGTTGGTTTATTTTTATATGGTATATCAGGTCCTTTTATGGCTGCCTTAATTGAAGTGTTCGGTTTAAAGAGGATAATGGCGTTATCAATGGCAACCTTGTTGACAGGTACTTTGCTTACTTTTATTATGCAACAGTCGTGGCAACTCATTATCATTTGGGGCATTATTATAGGATTAGGTTCAGGGTTATTTTTAACTGTGCTAAGTCCATATGTAGCGAATCAATGGTTTGAAAAAAGAAGGGGATTGGCAACAGGAATATTAACAGCAAGTACAGCAACTGGTCAGTTAATACTGCTTCCCATCTTAGCGATGATGATAGATAAATATTCGTGGTATTGGGCGATTGCCTTAATTATGATACTTAGTGTAATTATGCTAGTAATCATTTTATTATTTATGAAAAACTCCCCAAAAGAAGTTGGTATTCTTCCTTATGGTCTTGAAAAAGAAAAAGAAGATAATATGGATAAACCGAAAAAGAATCCTATTATCATTGCTTTCAACGGTTTATTTGAGGCAGTAAAAGTGAAAGAATTTTGGTTGTTAGCTGGTAGTTTCTTTATTTGTGGACTTTCAACAAGTGGATTAATTGGTACCCACTTTGTTTCTTATTGCATCAGCTTTGGTATACCTTTGGTGACAGCCGCAACGCTACTTTCATTTATGGGAGTTTTTGATCTAGTAGGAACAACCCTTTCTGGTTGGTTGTCAGATCGTTTCGATAATCGATGGTTATTATTTTGGTACTATGGCTTAAGAGGTGCATCGCTTGTTTTACTTCCTTTAGCGTTATCGGAAGGTTCTTACACTTTACTTGTTATTTTTGCTGTATTTTACGGATTAGACTGGATTGCAACCGTACCACCAACGATTGGAATATCAAGGAGAATTTTTGGAGTTGAAAAAAGTGGAATAATATATGGATGGATTTTTGCTTCGCATCAGGCTGGTGCAGCAGTAGCAGCTTTTGGTGGTGGGCTGATCTATAAAATATTCAATTCTTACACTTGGGCATTTTTCTTGGCAGGAATATTTTGTTTGTTAGCAAGTTTATTTGTAATAGTAATTAAAAAGCAACCATCTGAGATAATTGTTAAAGAGGATTCTTTAACGATATAACATTAAAAATGCTCAACGTGGTCTTTCCATAAAAAATAATCTTCAACAATAAGGTGCTTTTGGGGAGTAAGGAACCTTCTAAGTGAGTGTTCTCAAATGCTAGAAGAAAACAATCTTTTGGATTAATAAAATGAGAAATGTTGTATTGAAAAGCCTTTGATTCTATAAAACCAAAGGCTTTTTGAGTGGCAAGTACGAAGGCTATGGAAACCTGGGCAAGTGGGAGACTGATTTTGGCGGAGGGTTTAGCTTATGAAATATAAAGTACTTGATAAGTATATAAAGCTAATTGAATCTTTTTTAAAGAATGAGATAAATGTTGAAGAATTTGAACAGAGATACTTAAGAACTTTTAAAGACGAAACTGAAGAGTTAGATGGCAAACCATTTATTATTTTAAATGCCCTATTTGAATCAGTAGATTGTTATTGGCACGAATGTAAACCAGGGGAAGAAACAGATTTTGAAATATCAGAAGAACAGTTAAGAGTGGATGCAAAAAAGGCGTTCCAAAAGCTATATTTCCTAAAGAGATCATAGGTATTTTCTATAATTCGCAATTATGGTGACTAAAAGGAGGCAAAGAATGTATCTTTTCATAGAGGTCATTTTAGCTTTAGCCGGTATTGCTGGTTTTATTGCAATTGGATACTGGTTGTATTTTAGTGAAAAACTTGAAAAAAATAAGAAAGCCAGAGAAAAGTAAGTTTGCTTCTTAATAAGGTCACTTATGTCAACGAAAAGAGGTTGGTCGTCTTTCGGATACCCAATCTCTTTGGATTGGAGAAGAGAGGAGAGATCGCTTTGAAGAGGGCGGATTTTTATTTTACCGAATGTACGAAATTACCTAATAAGCTAACTAATCTCGCGATAACAAAAAAGATAATAAAATAGCTAAAGAATAGACTAATCACAAAATCACTCCTAAAACTTTTCTTTATTTTACCATTTTTCTTGAATTTTTTCTTAGCTGAACAATATTTGGTTATTTATGGTAAGATAATGTTATCAAGAAGTGAGAATATTGAAAAAATATCTTTGCACAGGTGTTTTACTTGGGACGATTTTGTTAGCTGGATGTAGTGCCAATAAGGAATCCGAAGAGCAAGTAACGGAAGATATTAAAGGACAAACAGTAGAAATTGTGACTTCCCGTGATACCGATAAAGAAGAAGTTGTGTCAGTAACTTTATTAGAATTAACTCAAGAAAAAAAAGAAGATTAGAATAATTAATTTTAAAAATCATTTTCCCTATTTAGAGAAAAATTGCAAGATAAAGTTGGGATTGTAAGGGAGGGATTTATAATCATTAAAAATTCTTTTAAATACTTATTATATTTAGTTGGTATTATTTCTTATTGGTTGGCTACGGATGTAATGGAAGATCGACTTGAAGAAATTTCACAACAAACCTATCAGCCTATGTTTTTTCCTCCGTTTGCTTATTATTTTCTTTTAAGATATATCGTTTTAGGTATATTGCTTGGAATACCTACATTACTTGCAAGAAGAAAAGAGCCCGGTTTGTGGACATTTAATCTAGAAAAAATGTTATTTTTGGCGCTACCGTCTTTTATCATAAGTATTTATCCAATCGGTGCTTTTTATTTCAAGTTTCCTGTACCACTTTTCTTTTTACACATGGGAATTCCGATGGAGATAATATTTGGATACTCATTCATTACAGCGATTACGAAGAAAAAAGAAGGTTAAGAAAACATATTGCTATTAAGTTCCTCCTTAGCTCATTTAGGAGTCTCGCCAATATTTCGCGGAAAACATATGTTGAGGAACATTCGATAAATACATTTACTGGCAGAATAAAAAAGTCGTAAACAGGGGGAGTTAAAATGAAAGTTAATCAGCATGGAGAAGTAACCTCTGTGTTGGGGGAAGTGAGCTATGGGGATTTTGCTATGTCCGTTTATATATTTTATGTGGATGGGATGTTGGTGGACACGGGTGCTACGAAGATGCTTGAAGATTTTATGCCTTTCTATAAGGAAGTCCCGATTGAATTTGTTAGCCTGACCCATTCCCATGAAGATCACACAGGGACGGCGAGATGGCTTCAAAATACATTAGGTCTTCCTGTATACATTAAAAAAGAAGCCATTCCTGAATGTGAGAATAAAGCGAATCTACCGTTATACAGGGAAAAATTATGGGGAGTGCGAGAGCCATTCTCACCTTTACCATATGGTGAAACCATCCAGTCTGAGCGTCATTCATATAGACTAATACATACTCCAGGACACGAGAAGAATCATATGTCTTTATACGATGAGGAACGAGGGCGACTGTTTTCTGGGGACCTGTTCTTATACCCAAAGCCGAAGGTCATTATGAATGATGAGTCCGTTCCTATTATGATTCAGTCAATCAAAAAAGTACTTCAACTTGATTTCCAAGAAATGTTTTGCCAACATGCAGGTTATATACAAAATGGAAAACTAGCCATGAAGGAGAAGCTTCACTATCTAGAAGAGCTGAGTGAACAAGTACACGACTTGTATAAAAAAGGACATACCACTGATGAAATAAATGCGGAACTGTTTTCTAAAGTACCAATGATTGTGAACCTTTCACATAATGAATATGATTCAAAACATATCATTCGAAGTATTTTAGAAGGGGGAAAAAATTAGCAGCATATTTTTACTTAGAGCACTGTGCGCGGTGAAAGTAGGCCATCCTTATAACGGAGCTGATTTTCCCCTAATTGCTCAACTATTTGTTATAGTTATCCTGTATATACTAATTTTATTGAATTATCATTTTGTGTTCTGTCCTCGATACAGAAGAAAGATTTTTCTTCAAACAGAGGAGAACAACGTTTCAAAGAATTAGTGCATGAAGTGTGTGAGGAGATGCAAATACAAATTGTTGCTCTTGAATGTGATAAAGACAACCGAAACTTTGATTTGTTGAAATATAAGTTAGGTACGCTTCGAATCACGCAGAAAGCAGATAAATGGATTGCCCAAATTTCTGTCACGATCCCGACTGTTGAGGGAACAGGTCTAAAAGTTATGGGTGTCGATTTAGGTCTGAAAGTTCCTGCTGTTGCAGTCACAGATGATGAACGTGTCCATTTCTTTGGCAACGGTAGGCAGAACAAATATATGAAGCGTAAGTTTCGTTCTGAACGCAAAGCGTTAGGTAAGAAGAAAAAACTAAATGCCATTCGTAATTCAAAAGATAAAGAACAGCTTTGGATGAAAGACCAAGACCATAAGATAAGTCGTGCAATTGTAAATTTTGCTAAGAGAAATAAAATTTCTGTCATTCGCCTAGAGAAACTTGCGAACATCAGACAGACGGCAAGAACAAGCCGTAAAAACGAAAAGAATCTGCATACATGGTCATTCTATCGCCTATCCCATTTCATTGAATATAAGGCGAATTTAGAAGGTATTAAAGTTGAATATGTGAATCCTGCTTATACAAGCTAAACATGCCCTAAGTGTTCTGAAAAGAACAAAGCACAAGATCGCAAATATAAATGTACATGTGGCTTTGAAAAACATCGTGATTTAGTAGGTGCTATGAATATCAGATATGCACCTGTGGTTGATGGTAATAGTCAATCAGCCTAAGAACCTAATAGTAGTTCTGTGAAAATAAATGAATAAAAAAGGGTTCTGAACGCACTTGTTCTGAACCTTTTTTTGTCAATGATCTTCCATATGTACTGTGTAAATATTATCCTATAAAACTATTAATGATTAAGAATGACTTTCCATATGAGTATCGGCATGATAAGGACGGTATAAAGAACGATTTGCAGTATAATGATAGGCTTGATTTCTTTATACTCATTTCCCCAAAAACGAGCAAATACGGCATAAAAAAGCACTTCTAAAATTGGTCCCAAAATGATTAACCATTTCACAATCTTGTTCTCCTTCTAAAACTCTAAGCTGTATAAATTCTCTTAAAATAGTATATGAAAAATGAAGAGAGTTCAAACAAAATATTATCCATGTTAAACCAAATAACATATATACATGTTACTTAATCATTCAGCATCGTTTTATTTATGGGAGAGGCGTTTACAAAAGGTTCTTCCGACCTTCTGAATGAACATCCGCTTAGGTCATGTCGGATTTTCTAAGTCCATATACATTTAGAAATTCCTTTTGTTCGCACACCATCCGGGTCGTGAGCCTCTTTTTCATATTTGCAAACAGATTATGATAAAATCGATGAAAACTAGCAATATATTCAACAAAGGCCCAACCGCTGTTTAGGAGGGGTGTGTATGGTCAAAATGATGGGTTTTCTTAAGCCTTATCGATTTTCGGTCGCCCTCGCGCTCTCTTTAATGATGATTGAATTGACCGTAGAACTGCTTCAGCCGTTACTTATGGCCAAAATCATCGACGAAGGGATCATGAATGGAGATTTGGATGTCGTGTTGAAATGGGGAGGCATAATGATGGCACTCTCCTTGCTTGCATTGGTCGTTGGAGTGGTTAATTCTTTTTATGCGGCTCATGTCAGCCAAAGTTTTGGATATGACGTAAGGCAAACATTATTTAAAAAAATTCAAGCCTTCTCTTTTTCGACTTTCAACAATTTTTCAACAGCATCACTAATTACGAGAATGACCAACGATGTTACGCAAGTTCAGCAGACCGTTTTCATGGGACTAAGAATTATGCTTCGAGCCCCGCTCCTTATAATAGGGGGCATGGTGATGGCATTAATTATTCATGCCAAGCTCGCCCTCGCCCTTGTTGTGACCATTCCTGTCATTTTTCTCTTGCTTATATGGGCGCTGAAACGAAGCAGGTTGTTATTTCAACAAGTTCAGCAAGCTGTAGATCGCGTCAATGGGGTCATGCGGGAAAACTTAACGGGGATGCGAGTCATTCAGGCGTTTTTTCGGAGCGACCATGAAGTGAAACGGTTCACAAAAGCGAGCGAGCACTTAAGGAACAAGAGCATGGCTGCTTTGAGAGTAATGGAAATTACAATGCCCGTCCTGCTTTTCATTCTAAATGTAAGTATTCTCGCTATTCTCTGGTTTGGCAGCAAAGAGATTCACGATGGAAACGGACAAGTGGGGGAAGTTGTCGCCATTGTCAATTATGCTTTTCGCATTACGTCTGCTTTTTCCATTCTTTCCTTCCTCATCATGGCGTTTTCACGTGCAAGAGCGTCTTCTTCCCGTATAGTAGAAGTATTAGAAACCCGAGAAGGCATGCGTGAGGAAGAGTCCACTCATTCGTCAACAGAGGATATGCCTGGCATGATTGAATTTGATCGGGTGTCATTTTCTTATCCAGGCAGTACAGTCCCCGTTTTGCAGAATCTTTCGTTTACGGTTCCTGCTGGGACGACAACCGCTCTGTTAGGTGCTACCGGATCAGGAAAATCGTCGTTATTTCAGCTCATTCCCCGGCTCTATGATGCAACAGAGGGGATGGTGGTTATTGATGGATACCCCGTCCATACAATCAAGCTCCAAACACTTCGAAAAATGATTGGCTTTGTGCCGCAAGAATCTTTTTTGTTTTCGGGGACGATTGAAGACAACCTCAGATGGGGAAAAGAAGATGCATCCATGGAAGAAATCGAGAAAGCCGCAAAAGCAGCCCAAATTCATGAAACGATTTTAGGCTTGCCAAAGCAATATAAAACAAGGCTTGGGCAAAAAGGCGTCAATCTTTCTGGTGGTCAAAAACAGCGGTTGTCCATTGCAAGGGCACTTATCCGCAATCCGAAAATTTTGCTGATGGATGATAGTACAAGTGCATTGGATATGAAAACGGAGGCAAATTTACTCCGAGCCATCGATTCTTACCCTTGTACAAGTATGATTATTACTCAAAAAATCAGTACAGCTATGGCAGCAGACCATATTCTGCTTCTGGAAGATGGCGAGCTCCTTGCTCAAGGAAGTCATGAAGAGCTATTAAGGCATTCTACGCTTTACAAAACCATTTTCGACTCTCAGCTCGGAAAGGAGGAATCTCATCATGCTTAAACAAATGAGAGAGCCTTTCCGCTATACGCGTCCAAACTTAGCCCGGCCTGAATCCTCGCCAGAAAAAGGAACACCTCAAAGGGCGAAGGATTCTCTAAAAACGATAAAACGGTTGAGCCGTTATTTGTCACAGCAGCGCTGGCTCTTAGCCTTCATCTTTTTAATGGTTGCGGTTAGTTCTGTTTTAGCGCTGCTCGGCCCGTTTTTAGTCGGAAAAGCGATTGATGACTATATCGTGACAAAAGATGAAACGGGTTTACTTACGCTGTTGACCGGGTTGGCTTTCACTTATTTCATGTATGTCATCTCCCTCCTTATTCAAAATTTCGGCATGGTCACAATTTCTCAAAAAACGGTCTATGCCATGCGAATCGATTTATTTCGCCATTTACACCGGCTGCCGCTTTCTTTTTTTGAGCGGCGCCAGCACGGGGAATTGATGAGTAGAGTCACGAACGACATTGAGAATGTCAGCTCCACATTAAACAGCTCTGTCACCCAAATCGTTTCAAGTGTACTTACGCTCATTGGAACGGTTGTACTTATGTTTTGGTTAAGTCCCATTCTGACACTTTTGGCGCTTTCCATTATTCCGGCCATGTTTGCCGGCATGAAATGGATTACGAAACGGACAGGGGTGTTGTATAAACAACAGCAGCGGAATCTTGGAGATTTGAACGGCTTTATTGAAGAAACGATTTCCGGCCAGCGAATCGTCAAAACATTTTCACAGGAAGATAGAGTAATCGCTGATTTTCTGACGAGGAACCAACAGTTGAAGCAATCCGGATATTGGGCACAAACATATGCGGGCTTTATCCCAAAGCTGATGAATGTACTCAACAATGCAAGTTTTGCCATTATTGCCGGAGCTGGAGGGGTGTTGGCATTGAAAGGGATGATTTCCATCGGGACAATTGTAGTCTTTACGGAGTATTCGAGACAATTTACCCGTCCACTTAATGATTTGGCCAATCAATTCAATACATTGCTTTCGGCTGTTGCGGGAGCAGAAAGGGTATTTGAACTATTAGACGAACAAGTAGAAGAAAAAGGTGGGGAAGCGGCCTTTCTTCCTTCTCTAAAAGGAGAGGTAGAATTTCGCCATGTGTCGTTTTCTTATGAACAAGACCAAAAAACGCTTACGGATATTAGTTTTCACGTTCAGCCCGGTGAAAGCGTCGCATTTGTTGGAGAAACAGGAGCTGGAAAAACGACCATTATCCAATTGCTTGCTCGTTTTTATGAACTAGACGGCGGGAGCATTTTTATTGATGGTCACGATATCCGCAATATCAAACGGAAGCATCTACGCAGCCATATGGGATTTGTCTTGCAAGACCCTTTTCTATTTGAAGGAACCATTCGTGAAAATATCCGTTATGGAAGATTAGATGCAACTGATGAAGAAGTAGAAGAAGCGGCACAGCTTGCGAATGCACATTCATTTATTGCGAAGCTTCCTAAACAATATGATACATTATTACAACAAGATGGGAGCGGCATTAGTCAAGGTCAAAAGCAGCTTCTATCCATTGCCAAAGCGTTGCTAGCCAATCCGTCCATCTTGATTTTAGATGAAGCGACAAGCAGCATTGATACCATTACCGAGCTCCATATACAAGAGGCGTTGCAACAGTTAATGAAAAACCGTACAAGCTTTGTCATTGCCCATCGTCTTAATACAATCCAACAAGCCGATCAAATCATCGTGGTGGACAAGGGGCGTATTATTGAAAATGGAACACATGCACAACTACTGCAAAAACAAGGAACTTATTCCAGCTTGTATCATAGCCAATTGAAAAATCGTGTACAATGATATAAGAACTGTCATTGCTAAAAGCAGGAAAATAAGCAAACGATTATGAGGGGGAGATGAAATGAATATAGAAAAACTAACAGCTACGCTCAGTAACCGTACCCCCGGCATTTTAGGAGGGGAAACATTCTCGAAATTTGCGGTATTGCTGCCGCTAATCGAAAAAGATGGAGAGATTCACATTTTATTTGAAGTGCGTTCGTTCGATATGAGAAGACAGCCTGGAGAAATCTGTTTTCCAGGAGGAAAAGTGGATGAAACAGATCGGAACGAACAGCATACCGCTATCCGCGAAACGTCAGAAGAGCTTGGGATTGAGGAAAAGGACGTACTCGACGTGGCTCCGCTCGATTATATGATTTCTCCATTTGGAACCATCATCCATCCGTATGTTGGTGTCATCTCTAAAGCAGACACCATCCGCCCTAATCCAGATGAAGTGGCTGAGGTGTTCACCGTTCCTCTTTCTTTTTTCGAGAAAACAGAGCCAGAACGATATACAATCGATTTTAAAATCGAGCCGGAACAAAATTTCCCATTCCATTTGATTGCCGGAGGGACGAACTATAACTGGCAAACACGAACAGCGGACGAGTATTTTTATTTCTTTGAAGATAAAGTGATTTGGGGCTTAACGGCCCGCATTTTAAAACATTTCTTAGAAGTCATTCATGACAAAGTGCAAACAGACAAAGCATGAAGCAGAAAAATTGTCTTCATCCTATCTACAGTGATATTGTAATATCAACCAGATATGGCCAATTTTAAATAATTGCAATGGAGGCGTCGTACATGATTGCGTTACAAGCTTATATGCAAGTGAAACCTGAATTTCGAGATGAATTTTTAGAAAAAGTTCAACCGCTTATCCAAGGTTCTCGCGCTGAAAAGGGAAACATCAGTTATGCTTTATTTGAAGAAGCGGAAAACTCTAATCACTTTGTGATGCTAGAAGAATGGGAAGACCAAGAAGCAATTGATATTCATAGTCAAGCGCCGCACTTCGTTGAGTTTATTGGAAATGCGGAAAAACTATTGGCCGCTCCGTTATCATTAAAACGATTTGACCAATAATTCTATACGAATCTTTTCACTTAAAAGCGTTCTTTTGACAGCCATCAAAAGAGCGTTTTTTTTGTTGATTAGAAAGCTGTCACCTCACGATAGACTAGTGGTAACTGGAAACAAGTCATTCAAAGAAGGAGGGGGACTGATGGACTCGTTATTTTCTTGGTTAGCCATGTCGATTGCCGTAGGAGCTTATGTGGATTGTGCAACAAGAATTAAGAGGCTAGAAAAAAGGATAAAAGAATTAGAAGAAAAAGAGGGGTAATCTGTGCCCTTTTTAATGCTAGAGAAATATTAAATTAGTTCATTCCACATCAGTATGATAGTGAATGAGTTACAGATGGAGTGTTAGTCAATGTTAAAAGCAATCGTCGTATTTATTCTCGCTGGATTAGGTGAAATTGGCGGGGGATATTTGATTTGGCAATGGTTACGTGAAGAAAAGTCAGGATGGCTAGGTTTGATAGGGGGAATCCTTTTATTTTTATATGGTGTAATCGCGACGTGGCAAGTATTCCCTAACTTTGGTCGTGTATATGCTGCGTATGGTGGCGTATTTATTGTCATGAGCTTATTTTGGGGCTGGTGGGTGGATCAAAAAACCCCCGATCTCCACGATTGGATTGGAGGATTAATTTGTTTAATCGGTGTAATGATAATGTTATGGCCGAGGGGGTTATCTTGACACTCCCACGACAGACCATATAGGTTCGTGGGCTACGGTACTGTTACCATACCGTACAGATGTTGGTTCGTATATGTTTTAACGTCTTTTGCGTGACGACACATATAGTTTTACCGATAGCGTGAGTTTAGGCTATCGAACCTTAATGGGCTTTCTCGTTCGGAAAATCTGTAATGGCTCGTAGTTCAAATCAATGAGAACAAAGAAACTAAGGAGAGAACTTATCTCATGGAGATGCCTCTTATGCCCTCGCTTTAGAAGTAAATTCGTTATTAAAAGCTCGACAATCTATATTCTCCCTCCTCCATTAGTATAAAAAATGATACTATCACACAAAAATGTGCGTACTTTTCATTTCTGAAATTACTTTTATAATAAATCGTGTGAACAATAACTACTACTACTTATAAAACATAAACCACAACTACAAATGATGTGATTTTTCCCATTGCATCATGGTCATGCCAACGATAGTTGTGTGCGATAATGGAGGAGAATGATACATGAATGCAGAAACAAAAAAACAAGAAATTTTAGATGCTTACCGCTTTAGACATGCAACAAAAGAATTTGATCCAAACAAAAAGATTTCAGACGCAGATTTCGAATTTATCCTTGAAACTGGACGTTTATCTCCAAGTTCATTTGGTTTCGAGCCTTGGCGTTTTGTGGTTGTTCAAAACCCAGAATTGCGCGAACAGCTTAAACCAGTTGCATGGGGAGCGCAAAAACAATTAGATACAGCGAGTCATTTTGTTGTAATGCTTGCTCGTACAGCGGATGATATGATTTACAGCTCAGATTACATCCAACATATGATGCAAAATGTTCATCAGCTTCCAGAAGAAGTTCAAGGAATGATCAGCGGCTTCTACAAAACATTCCAAGAATCTGATTTCAATCTTTTAGAAAGCAAACGCGCAATGTTTGACTGGGCAAGCAAACAAGTGTATATCGCACTTGGAAACATGCTGACTGCAGCGGCTCAAATCGGCATTGACTCTTGCCCAATCGAAGGATTCGATCAAGAAAAAGTTCATGCTATTCTTGAAGAAGCAGGCGTACTAGAAGGCGGAAACTTTAAAGTAGCGGTGTTAGCTGGATTTGGCTACCGTATCAACGAGCCACGCCCGAAATCTCGTCAAAACATGAACGACGTTGTGAAATGGGTTAAGTAATGAGTAAATAATCAAAAAAACCGAGCTCTGAAGAGGAGTTCGGTTTTTTTGTCTGTAATCGCGTTTATTGTCGTGGTAATTTACAAAAAATTAATAATTCATTAACACAAATCAAATATAAGCAAAGTATTATATAAGTATTGTGTTATATGCTAATATAAAAAAGGAGGAAACAATATGTTATACACACCATGCAAGGACTATGGAGGATTTATTCAAGAATATCGAGTAAAAGCAGGTCTTTCGATTGAACAACTAGCAAACAACAGTCTCGTTTATGAAGCAAACAGAAGAAAGCACGGTCTAGCCAACGGAGTCTTACATGGAGGAATTAACTACAATATTGAACATTCCTTGCTTTAAATTAAAAACAAAAATCTGGTGCAATCCGCCTCAACAATTATGTCCGCAACAATAAGGAGTTGACGCGTATGTTAAATATTTTACAGCTCGTTCCCATTGGCATATTTCTTGTACTCATTCTTCTTTTTTCCATCATTGGATTAAGAAAAGGGAAGAAGCCGGAATGGTTTCATCAATATGTGGATAGATTTCGTAGATACTAATGAAAGCGAAAAACTAAATCTTTTGCTTATATAAGTGAATTATTATATAATAATTCTTGACTAGGAGGTGGACTAAAGGTGAAGATAACATCAGTGATTGAACTAGAAAAAGTGGCGAGCATCTTAAAGCTACTCGGTGACAAAACGCGGCTAACGATGATGAAAATGCTTCAAGACAATGAATATTGTGTATGTGAATTTGTTAGTATTTTCAAAACAAGTCAGCCTGCAATTAGTCAACACTTACGTAAGCTAAAAGATGCGGGATTAGTGAAAGAAACCCGTAGAGGTCAATGGATTCATTATTCCATGAATAGAGAAAGTGATTATCATGATTTTGTACAAAGCCTTCTAGATTATCTTCCAAGTCAAGAAGAACATTTAAAAGAACTGGAAAAACAAGGATTGCGTATTACGTGTGATTAATTTTCATTTTCCACTAGGACATATCGAACTTTTTTCTAAAGGAGACAGCTAACATGGAGAAAAAAACTATCTACTTCTTATGTACAGGAAACTCTTGCCGCAGCCAAATGGCAGAAGGATGGGCGAAACATCATTTAGGTGATGAATGGGATGTTCGCAGTGCTGGCCTTGAAGCACACGGATTAAATCCGAATGCCGTAAAAGCGATGAAAGAAGCAGGCATTGATATTTCCAACCAAACATCGGATGTTATCGATTCAGACATTTTAAATCGAGCAGATTTAGTTGTGACATTATGCGGCCATGCAGCGGATCATTGCCCAGTAACACCGCCTCACGTGAAACGTGTTCATTGGGGTTTTGATGACCCGGCTAAAGCAGAAGGCACAGAAGAAGAGAAATGGGCATTTTTCCAACGTGTACGTGATGAAATCGGGGAACGTATTGAGCGTTTCGCAAAAACAGGTGAATAATCATTAAAACGACAGAAGCCGAGAAGGGAATCACCCCTCGGCTTTTTAGAAACTATAAATATATAGTTATATCTGATGGTTAGGAGAGGAAAAAATGACAAAAGTTCAATTATTTGACCCAGCGATGTGCTGTCCTACAGGTGTTTGTGGACCGAGTGTAGACCCTGAATTAACAAGAGTAGCATCAGCCGTTTTCTCGTTAGAAAAGAAAGGGTTTGATATTACCCGCTACAATTTAGCAAACGAACCAGATCAGTTTGCCGACAATGCACAGGTGAACAAAGTCCTTCATGAGCAAGGACCGGATGCACTTCCTGTTGTTTTAAAAGATGGAGAAGTAGTAAAAGTCGGTACTTATCCGACGAACGAAGAGCTTGCAACGTGGTTTGGGGTAAGTGTAGAAGAGCTGAAAGCTGAGAAACCGCGCGTTCGCTTAAAATTAAACATTAATAACCTAAAATAAAGGAGGAAAAAGGGATGTTTCAACCTTTTCATCCTGAACATACAGTCCAAACCCCTTTTCTATTTTTCACTGGAAAAGGCGGGGTAGGAAAAACATCAACGGCTTGTGCAACAGCTGTAGCATTGGCGGATGCAGGGAAAAAAGTGTTAATCGTAAGTACAGATCCAGCTTCTAATTTACAGGACGTCTTTGAAATTGAGTTAGGTACGAAGCCAACCTCCATTCCGAATGTCCACAATCTGTTTGCATGTAACCTCGATCCAGAAGAAGCAGCAAGAGCCTACCGTGAAAAAGTAGTCGGTCCTTATCGCGGAAAGCTTCCAGACTCCGTTGTAGCGACTATGGAAGAACAGTTGTCAGGAGCTTGTACAGTCGAAATTGCTGCCTTTGATGAGTTTACGAACTTACTAGCAAACGAAGAGATAGTGCGTGAATTTGACCATATTATCTTCGATACCGCTCCAACAGGGCACACACTCCGACTGCTTCAGCTGCCAACAGCGTGGACGGGATTTTTAGAGGAAAGTACACATGGCGCCTCTTGTTTAGGTCCTCTGTCTGGCTTGAATGAGAAAAAAGGATTGTATGCAAAAACGATGAACGCTTTAGCGAATTCTGACCAAACAACTTTATTACTTGTTGCGCGCCCTGACCTTTCTTCTTTACAGGAAGCGAATCGAGCGGCGACAGAATTAAAAGCGATTGGCATGCAAAACCAGCGCTTAATTATCAATGGTTTACTGCAGCAGCATGTAGAAAATGATGTGGTGTCCACCGCTTTTTATGAAAAACAGCAAAAAGCACTAGCAGCCATGCCAAAAGGATTAAAGCAAATGGTCATCTACTCATTGCCGTTTGTGTCGTATTCCTTAACAGGCATAAATCCCCTTCGTTACTTGTTCAAAACATACACACTGCCAGCTAGTGAGAGTCAAGAAGAGGTTCATTTATCGAAAGAGGATATCCATTCGTTTAAAGCGGTCATTGAAGACTTTTCCGAGAAACAACCAAAAGTCATCTTGACAATGGGGAAAGGGGGAGTTGGCAAAACAACGACAGCTGCCGCCATTGCAGTTGGGTTAGCGGAAAAAGGACACCGTGTTCATTTAACAACAACAGACCCTGCCGCTCATTTAGATTTTATCTTCCAACATCATGAGACAAAAGAGCTTCTAACGATTAGTAAAATTGATCCGAAGGCTGAAGTGGAAGCTTATACGAAAGAGGTATTATCAAAAGCGGAAGAAGAGCTCGATGAAGACAGCGTTACGTATTTAGAAGAGGATTTGAAATCTCCTTGTACAGAGGAAATTGCGGTGTTCCGAGCTTTTGCAGATGTTGTCGCCAAATCAGATGAAGAAATGGTCATTATTGATACAGCCCCGACTGGGCATACATTACTTTTATTAGATGCCGCTCAATCATACCAAAAGGAGCTTGCGCGTTCGACGGGAGAAGTGCCAGAGAATGTGATGACATTGCTTCCTCGCTTGCGTAACCCGCAAGAGACGAGTGTTGTAATTGTCACATTAGCTGAAGCGACACCAGTATTGGAAGCTGGACGTTTACAGGAAGATTTAAAGCGGGCCGGCATTAAGCCCACATGGTGGGTGATTAACCAAAGTCTTTACGCGACTGAAACGTCTGACCCTGTATTAAAAGGAAGAGCTAATGCAGAGAAATCATGGATTTTAAAAGTTCAGCAAGACTTCACTTCTTACTGTGCTATCATTCCTTGGCAGCCAGAAGAGAAGATTGGCTATGGTAAAGTGAAAGATTACATTTAACGGTTAACTGTGAAAAAACGAGGGGAGAAAAACAATGAAAATTACAGAAGCAGCGAAACAAGTGTTAGAGAATGCATTTCAACATAACGGGGCAGATGGAGTTCGCTTTTATTTTGAAGGAGCGGGGTGTTGCGGGCCACAAATTGGCTTGTCGCTAGATGCTCCAGAAGAAAAAGATGTTGTTCAAACGATCAATGGAATTCGTGTTGCGATTGATGAAAAAGTACTCTCCATGACAGAAGGAGTAACACTCGATCATCAAGAAGGACCTGAAGGGGCAGGCTTTGTCCTGCTAGGCGTGGATAATAGTTGCTGCTAGTCCAATATAAAAAAGCTTCTTGTTCGTAAAGAAGCTTTTTTTGTTTACTATTATGTTGCACATTTATATGAGAGTGCATCATCTTCTATGCGCTCAAGACATATTTCTTTGAAGTTGCAGCGCTGACATCGAAAAGTTTGTGTAGTGGGTTCGAATTGCTCCAGAGGGACCGGTTTGTTCAGTGTTTCATGTTGTTGGTATTGCTTCATCGCTTGTACACTTTCGTTCATTTGTTCAGTCATTGCCGCAATATCATTGGCGGTCAAAGCGTACGTATGACTGCTTCCTGTCTGTAAATATTCATTGCGTACAGTGATTTTCGCAAGTGGAACTCCCCATTTTTTCATCGCGTACAAAGCATAAACGGCGAGCTGACTAATATCGTCAGCGGTGTGTTTTCCCGTTTTCCAATCAACAATGACCCATCGGCCGTCTTGCAAGTGCTGATAAATAGTATCGATGGCCGCATATACTTTTATTCCATTCATCTCAATCGAGCGAAAAGCTTCAGATGCCGCTATTGAGATTTTTGAACTTGATGTCATGTCACGGAATGATTTGCTGTGCAGGAAGTTTTGCAGGCAAGTGTTAAGGCGATTATGAGTGTCTTGAATGTCTTGTTCAGATAGTTGCCCTTCATAATACATATCAAACAGCATTGTATAACGATTAGGGTTTCGAAACCATTGTTCCCCGCGGTCTCTTGAATCAAGAAAAGCAGTGCGAAGGCGGGCGCGTACACGATGCTCCAGTTCCTTCTCGTCTGGAATGCGGCCTGATTTTCTATATTGATCGATCGTTTGGTCAATCACATCATGAACAACTTGTCCAAACAAGATCGGAAGTGTTACGAGCTTTTTAAGTCGATAGGCATACTTCGAGGAGTCGGGAGCATTATGTAGCCAGCCATTATGGGAAACATAGTACATATAAGCATATTTTCGCGGACATTCCATCCATGTTCGATGGCGAGAATGAGACCAGGAAAACTCCGGGAAGTCCCTTATTTGGAACACGCTCTCACATCCTTCCAAACAGTCTTATTACTATATAAATCAATCTAGAGAATTCGAGTAGTCTGAATAACCATTGGACATGTTCTTGAATCCAATGAAGCTGTGTCGAGTTATCAAATAGAATATATATATATGTATATCAGTGATTTGAAAAACTATGATGAAAACTTTGAATGGAGAGAGATTGTTATTTGAAAAACGATTGCGAGGTTTAGTTTGCGGTAAATAATGGTATATAATAAGGGGGAGATTGTGAGATTAGTAGAATTTTTAATGAAAAAGGGGAGCGATTAAGGGGGGAAGCTAGAATATATGGCTATCTGCAATGAGCTACCTATTCATACTTCTCATCTATCATTTTAAGGTGGAAAAATCGAAGTGATCACATCTTTGTAGATTTTTTCCTATCTCACACAACATGGCTCGTTAAGAAAACCATTGATTGGGCTTTTAACGAGCCATGTTGTTGAGGTTGTCTGCGAGCAGACAGTTTTTCTATAAGACTTGTTTTTGTTTATCGTTTTGAAGCACGATTTGCTGGGCTGGCATTAATAGACCATGGTCGTATATTTTTTGTGCCAGCAATTCTTTCGTCCCTTGTGATGCTGCTAAATAATCTGTATCGTTTACCGTTGCCGTAATGGAAAACTTATAGCCGATTGGGCTGACATCAAGGGAATGCAGGCCGTACAATTGATAAGGTTCAATGATTTCGCCTGTCAGTTTATCGGTTTTTAAATAGTCTTTATGAAGTTCATTCAGTTCTTGACATACTTCTTCAAGTAACTCCTTTACGCGGCGCGGATTTTCATTAAAGGAAACAACGATGCTTTCAAATACGCGGCGTTTTTCCACGGACCCATTGACCATTTTTCGGATTTCTCCATTTGGGATCGTCACAAGCTTTCCATTGATTAGTCGGATTTTCACGACCCGAAAGCCAAGTTCCTCAACGGTTCCTGCTTCCGGTTCTCCGTTGATATTTACGAAATCGCCTTTTTGGATCGTTTGTTCAAAAATCATAAACATTCCGCTCAATAAATCGTTAATGAGCTTTTGTGCACCAAATCCAATGACTGCCGCAATAATACCCCCGGCAAGAATCAAGTCCTTTAAATCGCCGACGAATGGTTTGATGGCGGCTACTAGTATGACGATAAATATGACGTAATTCGCTGTATTTTTAACGACGCTCTCGATGGTTTGTTCTTTTTTCTCATCGAGAAGGTGCGTCCGCTTAAAAAGCTGGTGTAGCAAAAAGCGCAGAACGACAAAAATGATGTAAGCAGAAGCAGCCGTCAAAAAAAGCGATACAAAATAATTTTGGACTGAATCCCAGTCTATTTTGAAAAAATCCATTAGATTTCTCGTGAAATCATTCATCAAAAATTCCTCCATTTTTTCTGAACACACGCTTATTATAGCGCCTTTTGTTGATTTTGGGAAAGGAAACTCATTGATTATAGCTGACAGAAAAGTGTTCGTCTATCAAAAATTTTCCTTATAAAGCACATTTTTCATTGTATCCTATTGAAAAAGAGCGGAAAATAAGAGGTAGACAAACATATTGAACAAGGTGGAGTGATGTTATGTATCCAAATGCAAAACCGCACAAAAAGATTCAGCGAATTGAAGAACGGTTCAATTTATTGAATTCACTTGAGGCCGACAAATTTCATACGGCTTTAGACCAGGAACAGACGCTTCGTACCTTACTGCAGCAGTTAAAAGGAACCATTACCAAAATGGCACAAGACCCTGAAACAGAGAGCTGGCGCGAAGATGGACATAAGCTGGCTGAGCGCATAAAGGAACGAATGAAGCACGTCTCGATCGGGATGTTGAAGGAATTCAACCATCATTATCGAACAACTTTTACGTTGGAAGAAATTATGGAAGGTGACGAAAACTTTTATTACTCAGAAGGGCTTATGTCTACCATTAAACGAAAGAAGCTGCTAAATCATCTGTTTCATCGGGAATTAAGCACCATTCTTCCCACACATCCAAAAGATGAATTTCCGGAAACAAGAAGGCTAAAGCGGTATTTCGTCCTCCATGTCGGCCCAACGAATTCAGGAAAAACGTTTCATGCACTTGAACAGTTGAAACGGGCAGAAAATGGACTTTACCTTGCTCCACTTCGATTATTGGCACTTGAAGTGTTTGAACGGTTGAATGAGGAAGGTGTTCGCTGTAATTTGCTGACAGGGGAAGAGGAAATTAGCCGACCGAGCATTCGCCATACCGCATGTACAATTGAAAAAGCGGACTTTTCCCGCATTTACGATACAGTTGTTATTGATGAAGCTCAAATGATTGGCGATGCCCAAAGAGGAAATGCGTGGACGAAAGCGTTATTAGGTATTCGGGCAAAGGAAATCCACGTATGCTGCTCGCCTATTGCACTGCCCGTCATTCAGCGCCTGTTGGACGATTGCGAAGATGAATATGTGATTGAACAACATGAACGGCAAACGCCGCTCCAATTTGAGGATAAGGTGTTCCGTTTTCCGCGTGATGCACAAAAAGGGGATGCATTCATCGTCTTTTCTCGCAAAATGGTGCTTCAAGTAGCCGCGGCGCTCGCTGATAAAAAAATGAAAGCAAGCATTATTTACGGCAATTTACCGCCGGAGACGAGACGAAGACAGGTCGAACGTTTTTTAACTGGAGAAACCGATGTCGTCGTTGCTACAGATGCGATTGGAATGGGACTGAATTTGCCGATTAAGCGGATCGTCTTTTTAGAAGCGGCAAAATTTGATGGCGAAAAACATCGTCCGCTTCGTGTCCAGGAAATTAAACAAATTGCCGGACGGGCGGGACGAAAAGGCATGTATGACGAAGGGTTTGTGAACACTTATACAAAACGAACGCTCGTCAAATCAGCGCTGACAAAAGAGGAAACACCTCTTTCATCTGCTTATTTAGCTCCGATGGAAGAAACGATTTTACAGCTTCCGTTCGGGACGCTTGAAGAACGGCTTCGAGCTTGGAGCGATTATGAAATCGAGGTTGCTTATTTTGAAAAAACGGACATTAGCACGCAGCTTGATTTGCTTGTGTATGCGAAAAGTTTTGAAAATGTGTTAACACATGAGCAACTTTATAAAGCGATTCATATTCCATTCCCTGAACGAAATGAAGCGCTCGTCTCCCAATGGTTGCACTACTTGGAAGAGTTGTCAGAGCATGAACCAGCTGTATCAAAGCCATATCCGCGAGGAAATGACCTTGTATCACTCGAAACGTACTTTAAGGCGCTCGACTTGTATTATTCCTTTTCCAAAGCGTTTCAGCTCCAGCTTGATTACTCGTGGGTAGACAGTGAACGGCGAAGAGTATCAAAAGAAATTCACCGATTGTTAACGACAAAAATTAAACAATACGGAAGAAAGTGTTCGTCGTGCCGCAAACCGCTGCCGTGGAATGCCATTCACGGAATTTGCGACGGCTGCTACCGGTCTCGCTGGGAATATTTTTAATGCCGGTAACAACTATGGTATGATTTTTAACGTGACTAAATAGTTATGAGGGTTCTTTAGAAAGGAAGGTGATTGAAACAAAATCTATTCACATATTTCAAACCGTTCCGTCAGACAATATTGTCAAGAGAGCATCGGTATACTAGACACTGTTTCAACAGTTTCACTGCCGTTGTCATGAAAGGGAGATTATGTATGAAGAAGAGTTATACTGTATTTTATGTATCAGTTGTGCTGCTTGCCTTGCTTGTTACAATTGGTGCCCTAATGCCAGATGCATTAGAACGTATGACAAGCAATATTCAAGTTTTCATTTCCAATGCATTTGGCTGGTACTATCTTATCCTTGTCACACTCATTTTAATTGTGTGCCTCTATTTCCTCATCAGTCCTATTGGCCGCATCAAGCTTGGAAAACCGGATGATGAGCCAGAATTTTCAAGACCTACTTGGCTGGCGATGCTGTTTAGTGCCGGAATGGGGATTGGACTCGTGTTTTGGGGAACAGCCGAGCCAATTAGTCATTACGCGGTCAGCTCCCCGACAGGAGAAGTGGGGACGGCACAGGCGATTAAAGATTCGCTTCGCTTTACGTTTTTCCACTGGGGCGTCCACGCATGGGCCATTTACGGAATTGTCGCGTTAGTACTCGCCTATTTCAATTTCCGTCATGATCAGCCAGGCCTCATTAGTGCGACGTTAAGACCCATCTTTGGTGACAGGGTGACCGGACCAATCGGTCAATTAATTGATATTGTCGCTGTACTCGCAACTGTCATTGGGGTCGCGACGACACTCGGATTTGGAGCCGTTCAAATCAACGGGGGATTATCCTACTTATTTGGTATCCCGTCAACCATTTTAATTCAGTTTATTATCATTGCGATCGTGACGGTCCTTTTCATGATTTCCGCTTGGTCTGGATTAGGAAAAGGCATTAAAATTTTAAGTAACGCGAACATGGGTCTTGCCGCACTTCTATTTTTACTAATGTTTATACTTGGGCCGACCTTATTTATTTTAAATTTGTTCACAAATACAATTGGTACATATTTACAAAATTTACCGCAAATGAGTTTCCGAATTGCTCCTTTAAATGAAGAGACGCGTTCATGGATCAATGGTTGGACCATTTTCTATTGGGCATGGTGGATTGCTTGGTCACCGTTTGTTGGGATCTTCATCGCCCGTGTGTCAAGAGGACGAAGCATTCGGGAGTTTGTATTCAGCGTTCTACTTGTGCCGTCTGTGATCGGCTTTTTATGGTTCTCCACATTCGGCGGATCTGCCATCTTATTAGAGCATGAAGGAGTTGCTGCTATTTCTGAATTGGCAATGGAAGAATCACTGTTCGGCGTATTTTCCTACTATCCATTCGGATCGTTTCTGTCCATTATTGCCATTATTTTAATTGGTACTTTCTTCATTACATCCGCCGATTCTGGAACATACGTACTTGGGATGATGACGACAAACGGGTCTCATACACCTGGAAACAAAATCAAATTAACATGGGGAATTATGCTGTCGGCTATCGCGCTTGTTTTATTATATTCTGGCGGGCTACAAGCACTCCAAAACACGATGATTGCGGCCGCTTTGCCGTTTTCCATCATCATGGCACTGATGACCATCAGCCTTGTCAAATCGTTATATAAAGAATCGAGAGAACTAGGGATTGGCCAAATCCCAAAAAGAAAAAAATAATGCAGCAAAAAAGCCTCGGATGTAAAGAGGCTTTTTTGTATTTATTAAGTCAAACCTTATAATTGGAAACTTAAAGAAGTCCCATTCCGTTAAATACTATAAAGAAGCGCAAAATAAATTATCGCGAATAAGGAGGAAATTTTTGGTCAAAAACATTTACCTTATTCAGGGAAATATTTATAATCAAAAAGAGTAATTATATATCGAAAATGCGAAAATTTTACCGTGATAAGACAAAACATGGTCAACATATAGATGATAAAGTGCACAGAGGAAATAGGCTAACCGGTTGAAAGAAAAAATAAGATGAAATAACTAGTGAAAAATGCTTAAAAAAGAAGAGGAAATTGTATATAATCTTTGTACACTCAAAACAAAATTAAATAAACAACAGGAAAAAGGTTGGAGCGCAAATGAAAAATTGGTTAATAGCGGCAGGATTGGTTTTAGGACTGACAGGATGCGGCAGTGAACAAGCAAACGAAATACCTGCAATTGAAGTGGAAGAAATAAATGAACATGTAGTGAAAGCCTCCGGATTTGAGGAAAGAGAAATTAAGCCAGATTATTTTATTTATAAATTAATAGATTCAAGAACAGGGGAACTTCTCGCAGAATATCAACCTATTCATTATAGCGAAACAGAAGTTTACGAGAAAGAAATTAAAAAATTAGCGAAGCGCATGGCGAATGAGATTGACACACCGATGAGAAATGCAAAATTAGATGAACAAGGTCGTTTAATTGAAGGAACAAAGCGGATTGTGTTGAATGAAAAAGAGCTCGTGGAGAATTTAAAACATTTAGAAATTGACAATGAATTAACTGTGACAGTTCCTATTTATGAAATGCAGCCGAACGTTACAAAAGAAGACATTAACGGCCTTGAAGAAAAAGTCATCGGTTCTTACACAACCAATTTCCGAACAACTGATACAGGGAGAAACCGCAACATTGAATTATCTGCTGCAGCGATCAACAACGTGATCCTTGGCCCTGGCGATTATTTTTCTTACAATGAAGTCGTTGGACCAAGAACAGAAGAAACGGGCTACCAGCCAGCTCCAGAAATTCTTAACAAGGAGCTCGTAATGGGGATAGGCGGCGGAATTTGTCAAACATCCTCAACGTTGTATAACGCCATCGATCAAACCGGTGTGACCATCACCGCCATTACACATCATTCGAAGGCAGTTGGCTACGTGCCAGAAGGTCGAGATGCAACTGTTGCATGGGGAGGACCTGACTTTAAGTTTATGAATGATAAAGAATATCCGATTTTACTGCAAACAAAGATGGATAAAGAAAATGGGACACTCACTGTCGAAGTGAGAACCGCTCAACACAATAGTGAAGAAGAAAGAGCCTGAGCAGAAGCAATCTGTTCTGGCTTTTTTCATAAAAAAGGGAGAGATGAGGTTGACTATATGTAAATGGACCGTTGTCGGCATAGGAAAACTAGGAACCGCGTTATTGACACAATTAGAAAAAGAGGGCATTCAAGCAGGCATTTTCCACCCGAATATGAAGAAGGCAAAAGCATGTGCAGCGCAGTACTCTCTTCATTACGCTGTGAAAAAGGAAGAACTCCCTAAAGCTGGTGGTATCATTTTGGCGCTCCCAGCGAAACAAATTGAACCATTTATAGAGACACTCAATATGTCGTTTCATGAAACGATTTTCGTAAATATGGCCACCGCCGCTTATACATCCGATTTAAAGCAGCAGTACCCACATATTGAATGGATCGGTATGAAGTTTGTCGGGCAAGCGGATGATTTAAAAGAAAACGGGCATGGACTTTTTGTCACGGAAGCGGATGAAAAGACGGCCGCTATGGAACTGTTTTCGTCCATCGGCCGCGTCATAATAGACAGTGAAGCTTCGGTTGAAAGCGTGAACCGCATCGCTACCTTTCATGCGATTAAAGCAGCAAAAGAAATTGAAAAGGCACTGCGACAAGCCGGTCACTCAGGTGATTATGAAAAACGAGTGCTGCTGTCACTTGTTCCTGGGGTCGTCCGTTCCTATGCACATGGTACACTTGGACATTTTGCTAAAGCGATTGCGGATGAGATTGACAACGAATAACTACCTTTTGAAACTCCTTGTGCATTCACGGGGAGTTTTCTTTATGAACGTTATAACGTACGGTGGTTGTGTTTTGTTTTGACCAAAGAAGGAAACGTTATGAGAAAGTCTATTTTTCACGCGACGGCAAATGACTTGAATGACAAGAAGGATTTGAGATACACTTCCACCATATTCATTGTGCCTAACATATGTAAGGCAAGAGAAGGGACTTGGACAATAGATGAAAAAGATGTTTCACATTTACGTGACAGATTGGCGAAATATTTTCAAAGTGCCAATCGCTCTATTTTTAATTGTTGGATTAATGATTCTTCCATCTCTTTACGCATGGTTCAATTTAAAAGCGGCATGGGATCCGTACGGAGATACTTCAGGGATTGCGATTGCTGTTACGAACGAAGACGAGGGAGCGGTTATTGATCATCAAGGTATAAAGAAAGAAATAAAGGTGGGCGAAGAGGTTGTTAAAAGCTTAAAAGACAATCCCGTGCTCGGCTGGACATTTGTCAGTACGGAAGAAGCGGAGCGAGGAGTGAATCACGGCGACTATTATGCAAGTATTTTCATTCCGAATGATTTTTCTGCTCAGCTTGCGACGATTTTAGAAGAAAAGCCTGAACATCCAGAAATTCAGTACAGCGTTAATGAAAAAATTAATGCCATTGCTCCGAAAATTACGGCAAAAGGAGCCACAAGCATTATTGAAGAAGTGAACAAAAATTTTGTGAAAACGGTCAGTGAGGCGCTATTTACAGAGTTCAATAAAATTGGACTTGAACTTGAAAAAGAATTGCCAACAATCCGGCATATGGAACAGCGTGTGTTCGAGCTGGAAAAGCGTCTTCCAGCTATTGAAGAAGCAGGGAAAAAAGCATTAGCCTTCGAACAAAAACTACCGGAGATTCGGGAAAAAGGCGAAAAAATCGTCGAGCTTGAGAAGAAAATCCCGGAAATTATGCAAGCGGGCGACTATATTTTGAAGCTTGAAGAGTCCCTCCCCAAAATAGAGGAAGTTGGAAATGAAATCATCGTTATTCAGCAAAAGCTACCAGACATCCAAAAAGCGGCGGACCGGATTGTCGAAATTGATCAAAACTTTTACAAAGTAGAAGAAGCGTTGAATAAAGCGATAGAGAATGCGGAAAAAGCGGATGTAATTATTCGTGAGGCACAAGAAGCTTTGCCGAAAGTAGAGAAAATCGCCAAAGATGGAGGGGCGTTCACTGCTAGCTTAAATGATTTTTTACAGCAAAATGACGGAGCGTTTGCGGCGATTGCACCTGTGATGAAGCAAAATATAAGTCTTCTTCAACAAACAGCTGATGCTGTGACTCAACTGACAGATATGCTGAAACAAGAAAAGATTGATCCAGAACCGACGCTTGACGCTTTAGCCTTTTTACAAGAACGTCTTGCTTCAGGGGCAACCATTGCAGGGCGAACAGCTGATTTGTTTACAAAGCTGAACGCCTATTTGCCCACCCAACCGCTTGACCATGTCACTCAGCGTTTAAACGATGTGCAAACAAATTTCGAGCAACAAACCGAAACGATGAAAAGCATTCAAACGGTTATTGAGCGAGGAGAGCAGCCGGTCAAAACAGCGATTAACAATTTGAATAGTTTATCAAAGAATGCCAGCCGCACACTTGGCGATATTTTAGAACGCTATGACACAGAAATTGTTCCATCCATTCAAGAAGCACTAGCCAATTTGAAATCATCAGCTCAAAACGCCGCTGACGTATTAGAAATGGCTCAAACACGTCTGCCAGATATAGAAGCTATATTAGATGATGCGGCAAAAGGGGTGGACTATGGTCAGGAAGAATTAGCCCGGCTAAAAAATGAATTGCCGGCTATTAGAACCAACTTGCATGAAGCGGCTGAAACGATTCAAGGAAAAATGGATCAGCTGACAGAAGCCGTGAATCAAGCCGCCGCTTTCATGAAGCAAGATTGGCCGCAGTTGGAACCGAAAATTCGCGAAGCTGCAGAGTTTGTTCGTACCGATTTGCCAAAGGCTGAAGAAGAAATTCATCAATTGGCTGATTTTATTCAGCAAAAGCTGCCCGAAATCGAAGAAAGTGTGCATAGATTAGCGGACCTTGTTCGTACCGATTTACCAGAATTAGAAGACTCGGTGAGAAAGGCAGCTGATAAAATTCGGCAATTTGAACAGTCACAAGATTTGGATGACATAATTGCACTGCTGAAAAATGATATTCAAAACGAAAGTGATTTTTTAGCTAATCCTGTTCACTTAAAAGAAAACAAGAAATTTCCGATTCCAAACTACGGATCAGCTATGTCACCGTTTTACACAACATTATCCTTATGGGTAGGCGCTCTTTTGCTTGTGTCCTTACTGCGGTTTGATGTAGAAAATCCAGAAGAGGCCTATAAAAGCCATCACATTTATTTTGGGCGCCTGTTTACCTTTTGGACAATTGGATTTTTTCAAGCACTTATTGTAACAATCGGGGATATGGTAATACTTGGAGCATATGTGGCTGACCCATTTTTCTTTGTGTTATTTGGGATATTGATTAGTCTTGTATTTATGACTATCGTGTACACATTCGTGTCGGTGTTTGGGAACATTGGAAAAGCATTTGCCATTATTATGCTTGTCTTGCAGTTATCTGCATCCGGCGGCACGTTTCCGGTGCAAGTCACACCACCGTTTTTCCAAGCTGTTCATCCGTTTTTACCGTTCACGTATGCGATTAGCTTAATGCGCGAAACAGTAGGAGGAATGCTAGCGGATATTGTCATTCGTGATATCGTCTGTTTATTGCTGTTTCTCGCAGGTGCTTTTTTACTCGGTGTCGTCTTAAAAGGACCGCTCAGCAAATCGACAAAGCGTGTAACTGAAATGGCAAAATCGAGTAAAATTATTCATTGATGAGATGTACTCTTATGGAAGGACGGCCATTATAAAGCCGTCTTTCCATTTTTTATGTAAGCAACAAATGGCATGGCAATGTTATGTTGTTGACACAACCGTATAATCGCTGTATATTTAGGGCGTTATACTGCTCTCTTTTAGATGGAGAGTCCAACCATTAACTGTAACGGTGTGATTAGATGAAACCATTCGTCAAAACGTTATTAATTATTATTGGATCGATTTCCCTCGCTTTAGGTGTGTTAGGGATTGTCGTGCCTTTATTGCCGACAACACCATTTTTACTGCTTTCCGCCGCTTGTTATATTAAAAGCTCTGAAAAGCTTTATCAATGGTTAATTACCCATAAAGTTCTCGGCTTATATATTCAAAGCTTCCGCTCCGGAAAAGCCATTCCGCTCAAAGTAAAACTGATGGCGATTGGGACCGTATGGCTGTCATTTGGCTTTTCGGCTATCTTTGTAGTTGACCACATTTGGCTCAAAGCTTTTTTTATTTTCGGTGCATTGTTTTGGACAGTGATTGTACTATCCGTTAAATCATTTCGAAAGCCATCCAACCATGAAAACACAAATCAGCCAGGGTAGCCCTGGCTGATTTGTCATTCATCTTCATCTTCATCTTCGTCTTCCAACTCTTCATCTGCAAATTCAAAATCTGCCTCTGTTCCATCCATATATTCAACCGCCATTTTCATTTCAGCAGTTTCTCCTTTTTTAATCGCATTCAAAATCGTCCGTAAAGCTTTTTCCGCCGAAGCATCTGGAGCAAGGGAAAAATCATTTGTAAATTCACATTTAATTTTCGCTTTTTTCATTTCATATGCCACGATATTGTTCCTCCATTATTTTTCATTTTAAAAATGCCTACGCATACACGATATGCAATTAAGCTCATACTGGTGAGATATTTCCCTTTTCTAAAAAAGAGAGCCCACTTCCATAAAAGCGTCATATGATAAAACAGAGTCAATTATTGATGAAGGGAAAGGTGATTATGATGAATCACGTATATGGACATTATCGACCAGTACACGGAGGCGGGCATGCAAGTTGGGGACACGGCCATGGGCATGCTACTTGGGGTCACGGAGGGTATCATGGTTGGGGAGGCTATCATCCAGGCTTTGCGGCAGGTGCCGTCACCGGTCTAGCTGTTGGGGCCGCTGCTTCTCCATCCGCCTACCCAGTTCCTATGTACGCACCATATCCGTATCCTTACCCATATCCATACCCTGTGCCATATGGTGCGCAACCATGGTAAACAGACGCTGATTTTCAGAAGGTCTGTCTAAAGTGGAATACAACTCTTTTTAGACAGACCTTTAGTTATCACACGTTATAATCAACTATCGTAAAATTGCTCAAAATCCTCCAGGTCAAGCGACATGCCCTGATCTTTTACGGCTATATAGACAAACGCCAACTCGATGAAACAAAGAAACGGAAGTACTAGCCATTCCATCATTTCCATCCTCCTTCGCTTAATCTTATATCACGATATCCAGATTTTTTGTTTCCAAAAGATAGGAGCTCCATCTATACTATAAAGTGTGAAATGCGTTTCAACGCAAGCACTAAAAATGAATGTAGTAAAGAGGAGGCCGTTATGAGCAATATACGTGACATCGCCAGCTTGGCTAACGTTTCGGTCACGACCGTATCAAGGGTGCTCAATAACCATCCGTACGTATCACAAGAGAAACGAGAAGCTGTTTGGCAGGCCATCGAGAAAATGAATTATCAAAGAAATATGAGTGCGGTTCATTTGTCTAAAGGAAAAACAAATGTCATCGGGGTGGTGACTCCTCATATTCATCACCATTATTTCAGCGTGCTGCTTGAAGGAATTGCTCAAGAAGCCCATATGCATGAGTACAAATTAATGATTTTGCAAACAAATTATGAAGCAAATAAAGAAGTCGAAGCGCTCGATATGCTTAAATATAAACAAGTAGACGGAATCCTTATTACATCACGTCAAAGCTCAATTGAAGTCATTAAAACCTATATGGCATACGGACCGATTGTATTATGCGAAGAAACGGATAATTTGCCTATTTCTTCGGTCTGTATCAATCATTATCAAGCATTTAAAGATGCGATGAATGCTTTATTGACCAAAGGATATCGTCATATCGGCTACTGTGTTAACCGTCCTGAAAGCAAAAGTAGTTTAAAACGGCGCGAAGCTTATGTCGATACATTAAAGCAAATTAACGAACCGCTGAGAGAAGAATGGATTTTTACAGACTGCTTATCTATTGAAGATGGCGAGCGGGTCGCGAAAGAGTGGGCGAGCCTTCAGTCAAGACCGGACGCTCTGCTTGTGACGAACGATTCGGTCGCATCAGGAATTGTGATTGAATGCCAAAAGCGAGGGATTCAGATTCCGAATGACTTAGCTATTATCGGCTTTGACAATGAGCCAATTGCGAAAGCTTTAAACATTACTTCGATGGAATTGCCGCTTCGAGCAATGGGACAGAAAGCTTTTCAGCAATGTCTCACACAAACACCGGTTTCTCAGCTTGTGTTGCCACATAAACTTATTGAGCGGGGAACGGTTTAAAAATTTTAATGAAAAAGAGGGGAAAAACGTTGATAAAAGCAATTATTTTTGATTTTGACGGATTAATTATTGATACAGAAACCGCCTGGTACCATGCCTTTAACGAAACCATGAAAACGTATGACTGTGAATTACCTCTTGAACTGTTCAGTCAATGTGTCGGCACAGATGATACCGTTCTTCATGAGTTCTTTCATGCACAGCTAGGGGAGCGCTGCAATCTCGCAGAAATTGAAGCGAAGGCTAAAAGCTTACATACGATTCAAATGGAGAAAATGGAAGCGCGCGAAGGAGTAAAAGAGTATTTAGAAGAAGCAAAAGAATTAGGACTGCAAATTGGACTTGCTTCAAGCTCTAGGAAAGAGTGGGTCACTTCTTACTTGGAGCAACTTGGGCTCCTGCATTATTTTGAAGTCATCGTGACAGGGGACATGGTTGAAAAGGTAAAGCCTGCACCGGATTTATATATAAAAGCGATGAACCTATTACATGTTCAGCCTTCAGAGGCCTTAGCCTTTGAAGATTCCTTAAACGGGTCCAAAGCTGCGCTTGCGGCTGGATTAAGCTGTGTCATCGTGCCAAATCCAGTTACCGAGTTTCTTCCTTTTGAAGGACATCACCTTCGACTTTCTTCTATGGCTGAACGAAGCTTGAACGAAGTAGTCAAACTTATTGAGCAAAGATCGTAAAGATACACAAAAGCGAGCGGATTCCGAAAGGAACTGCTCGTTTTTGTTTGCGATTGTATTAGATTTTTTAATAAAACATCTAAAAACTCACTTAAACAATGAGAACACTAAAAATTTAATATATGTAATAAATAACTAATATAGTATAATAATTTCCAATGCCTCATATTCTCGCTTAATGCACTCAACCATTTAGTCGGGTTAAGTAAGGCACTTTATGTTCATTGATAATTTTTATAGAAAGAGGGGATTTCATGCGTATTCATCATAAATTGATTACGATGATGCTAGTTATTTTAATTATTCCGAGTGTAGTAATCGGATCCGTTGGTTATGTTATCGCAAAAAACCATTTGGAAAATTTAGGAGAAACAACATTAAAAAATGGCGTCGAAGCAGCCTTGCAACTCATTGATTCCATGAATAAACAAGTCGTATCAGGGGATTTATCTTTAGAAGAGGCGCAAGCACAAGCTAAAAATTATTTAATTGGCGAAATGGGCAGCGACGGCAAGCGTACCATTTCCAATCCAATTGATTTAGGGGAAAACGGCTATTTTGTCGTGTATGATGAAAATGGACTCGAAGTGGCACATCCAAGCATTGAAGGGCAAAATGTTTGGGATGTACAAGATGTAGATGGGAAACTGTTTGTTCAAGAACAGATAAAGGCAGCTCAAGCGGGCGGCGGCTTTATTACATATCAATGGACATTGCCTAATAACGAAGAAGTAATTGCTGAAAAAATTAGCTACAACCAGTTAGATCCGAACTGGGGATGGATCATTTCAGCTGGAACGTATAAATCCGACTTTAATGCAGGGGCAAATGAAGTGTTGAAAAGTCTTATGATTACCCTTATAGCAGCGATTATCGTTGGCGGATTGGTTGCCTTTTTCTTCTCAAAACGCATTTCTAATCCAATTGTTTCAATTACCGAGCATGTTAAAGAAATCGCGAAAGGAAACTTGGCGGTAGAGGCGCAAACTTTGAAGCGAAACGATGAAATTGGCGAACTTGTAAGCGGTTTTAATGAGATGGCCGATGGGCTAAGAGGATTAATCGGGAAGGTTCAGCATTCCATTGAAGAAATCACGAACACTTCTCAAAATTTGAGTGCAGTGGCAGAAGAAACGACGGCTTCTAGTGAAGAAGTTGGCAGAGCAATCGAAGAAATTTCTCAAGGAGCCGTCCAGCAAGCGAGTGAGGCAGATGACACCAACCAAAACACAATGAAGTTAGCCGAACAGATTCAATCGCTTTTTGTGAAAACAGAGCGAATGAAGCATGCTTCTAACGAGGTTGACCAGTCCAATAAATCAGGCATGGACAGTGTGAAAATGTTACGGCAAAAATCGCAAGAAACAGATTACTCCGTCCAACAGGCCCAAGTTGTGACAGAAGCATTGACGAACAAAGTGAAAGAAATTGAAGTCATCATCGGAACAATTAATCAAATTTCAGAACAAACGAACTTGCTTGCGCTTAATGCCTCGATTGAAGCTGCGCGTGCGGGAGATCACGGAAAAGGATTTGCCGTTGTAGCAAGTGAAGTAAGAAAGCTCGCTGAACAAACATCTGAAGCGACAGAAAAAGTGCGTCAAACCTTAACAGGCATCATTTCAGAGACAGACAAAGCGAATACTGAAATGAAGAAAACACAAGATTTGGCGAAAGAGCAAACAAACGCTGTACTTCAAACGGAAAAATCATTTGATGTGATTGATCAGTCGATTAAAGGAATCAGCGACATTATTCAAGAGGTTAATACAAACATTCAATTGCTTGTTACATTGAAAGATCATGTCTCGTCATCAGTTGAAAATATTGCGGCCGTCAGCGAGCAATCTGCTGCATCGACCGAGGAAATTACCTCCAGTATGGACGAGCAAGTCAAAGCGATTAGTGTCGTAACAGATTCTGCAAACGAGCTCAACGATTTAATTAGCGGCTTAAAACAAGAAATCAATAAATTCCGTTATTAATGCTTCAGTCAATAGACCGCTACGAAGGTGTTCGTAACGGTCTATTTTTATGGTCCAAAATATTAAGCGCAAGAGACAGGAATAGAAGCTCGTTTTTTCCCATACATTGTAAAGATGTACAGATTTTTTCTTTATTCATGTTACAATGAAAAAGAAGGAAAAAGCGAAAGAGGGGATGGAAAGTATGTTTAAAAAAGTAGCCTCAGATGTTCTTGGATTGAGCGATGTCGGAAGTGTAATCAAACCAATCGATTATGATAAAGTCGATGCAGATGATTATGTGATGCATGAAGATGATGAGAAAATCTACTTTTTAATTAAGTCTAAAACGGACGAGTATTGTTTTACAAATAAAGCACTCATTCATTTAGATGGCACGAGCGCTGTCAGTAAAAAGCGGACATTGCGCCGTTATAATTATTACGAGCATATCATCTCTAATGTCGTACTGGAAACAGCTGGAACGGTCGATTTGGATGTCGAAATCAAGTTTACGATGGGTGCTGTCCCTTATTCCATTGACGTACATAAAAAACATATTGAAGAACTGAAAGACTTATATAAAGCGTTGCTGGCGATTGCTGAAATTTCACGAGAGAATGAACAGTCTTTGCAGTATGCGAAACAAAGCTTGGACTTGGCTTCAACAACATTAAGCCGTGTGACAAGCAGTACGAACGACTTTGCGGAACAATTTAATAAGCTAAATGAATCAGCGTTCTCCTGGTTAATGGAAGCGAAGAAAAAATACAGTGTTAAAGATTTTAGTGATGTATTTGAGCGCTATATTAATAACTAATCTGCTTTTAGGGGCAAAAGGTGTGCTGACGCAAAGTGATGCGGGCACACCTTTTGGCATTTGACACTAAGACAACAATCACTCTCCAGTGGAACGCATCTTGTTTTTCTTTCGAATCTCTTTTAATTTGGCGATCATCAAAATGAACAGAGGGATGAGGATTTGAATTGGAATATGTAAAAACTTCGGAACAAGCTGCAAGCCTTCTTCAATATGTTCGGAAAAGCTTTCAGCCATTTCCAATGAAGAAATGTAAATCACCGCCCCTAAAATCAGAACGATCAGTGACTTTGACTTAATGGGAAAAAGCTCTGATGTTCCGACTGTAGCCGCATAAAAAAAGGTCGTGACTTTAAAGAAAATCCCCATGAATAACGTCAACAGTGCTAAAACATCGAGCCGCTGAATAAAATCTCCAACGGAAATTCTCCCGACTAGCTGCAATAACGGAAACGGAGAACGGGATGCTACATCTACTCCAAGCACCAATATGTAGAGGGCAATCGTCCAAGCAAGCAATATACCAGAAAACACTACACCCCCAAGACCCGCTTTCATGACATGTTCCGGTTTTTTTAAGTACGGAAAAATCATCGTAAACACAATCATCTCTCCAAAAGGAACGGTAATGGTTAACGGGAAAACGGTTTTAAGGAGCGGTTCCCATCCTCGTTCCAAAATGGGGGTAATTCGCTGAACATCAATAATATTCGAAGTTAAAATAAAGATATTGCCTAGCAGCCCAATAATTGCGAGCACCCAAATATAAATTTCCGAGGTTCTTGATATCGCGACAATTCCTTTATGAACGACATACATAATGACGAGAATCATCATTAAGCTTGTCACTTTCATCGGCGTGAAAATATACGTATACGCACCAAGTAAACTGCTGAAATCTCTTAAAACCCTAGCGGCAATATAAATGAAGTACGCTACATAAGCCATTCCGACAAGGCTTCCTAAATAGGTTCCAAACACTTTTTTCATATACGTAATAATCGTATCATTCGGATACAATTTGTATAAAAAATAGTACAAGAAAAAAAGAGCAATTCCTCCGACAAGACCGAATAAAATAGCGAGCCACGCATCTTGCTTCGCATCCAATCCTAAAGGGACGACGATAGCACTTCCTAATTCAAAAAAAACGACCATACAAAATAGCTGGAATGGAGTGATGGATGTCTTTTCCATATCCTTTATCCTCCGTTGTCGCCTTTCTGTAAAGGCTTAATTCGTTTTCCGGTTCTCATAATGGTCAATTGAACATCGATGTCCGGGGCGATGTCTGAAAAAACCGTATCCCAATCTTTTTTAATTTTTTTCCATGCTTCAGGATCGGCACGTCGCAACGCTTCGCCCATTCCGAACACATCACTCTTTTGTTCTTGCGCAAACGCAAGAGCTTCTTCAATTTCTTGCTTAATTTTTTCTTCTGCCTGCTTTTCTAACGCTTTCAGTTCTTTTGATTTTCCTACGTCAATCGCGCATTTCAGTTCTCCAACTTGAGCATCTCCGTTTACTTGAATCGTAAAAGTTGGATTACCTTGTTTCATTTTTGCCTGAATGTTTTGCTTAAGATTCAATGTTTCAATCGTCACACCGCCTTTTTTACCTTCACACTCAAAGGTGATAACCGGGTTGATATTTTTCCCAACGACCAATACGACTCCGTGTGCAAGTTCTTCTTCCATCCACGACGAAAACTTATCATCTTTAAAAAGAGCGAGACCGTCTATTTTAATAACGTCAAATTTAGCGGAACGCTCCAAGTTTCCCATTTTATATCCGAGGTCTGTGCTTGGGCTCACCTTAATTCCAGGAGCGGTGAGCTCGGCTCCTTCTGCTGAAATCTTTTCCATCGCCGAATAAATTTCGGTTATATTCGATTGAGCTAACTTTTTCGTCGTCGCTTGAAGGGACTGCAAAATTTTACTGGCTGGAAGCTGTTCTAACGGTGTTAACGTACTGATGACTTTTGCTGCTGTCGTTTCTTTTGCAATGAACATAACCGGTGTCAGTCGAAATTCATGGTCCCGCTCCACCATATCTAACAAATCAGAGATGCCCTCTTTCGCTACTCCTTCTTCAATGACAATCAACATAAGGTGAGAGAAATAAAGCTCCCGTGAAATTTCCCGTGATGCTTTTCGAGTTGCTTCAAACATGTTGTTCCCTTTATCCGTCACAATCGAAATGGGACTGGAGGGACTTGTTACTTCACCGGCAATAATGGCAGGATTCACGACTTGAAACGATAATACGAGTTCTTCTTCATTCTCGCCTTGATCAATTCCCATCGCCACGACAACGCCTACATCTGACAATTCCTTTGCATCCCAGCAGCCTGTCAAAAAGAGGAGAAAACTCATGCAGGCGAGCCACTTTCCTGACATGTTCATCATACTCATGATTTCCTCTTGTTCGGAATGTTTCTTAAAAAAGCAGGACGAAATGTCAACAGCTTTGTCGGCAAACGGACTATATTATCTTTTTGGTCAGAAAGGTTGAAAGGGGCCATCGGGCTCATGTAAGGAACCCCGAATGACTCCAGCGTTACCATATGCGCAACGAGCACTAAACTCCCTAATACAATCCCATAAATCCCCATGAATCCAGCTAGAGCTAAAAAAATAAAGCGGAGCATACGTGCAGTAATCCCTAGATTAAACCCAGGTGTCGTAAAATTCGAAATGGCCGTCACGGATACGATAATGACCATAGCAGGGGAAACAAGACCTGCTTGAACAGCTGCTTCACCAAGAACGAGCGCGCCAACGATGGAAACAGCTTGACCAATCGCACGCGGCATTCGAATTCCTGCTTCACGGAGCACTTCAAATGTCACTTCCATCATGAACGCTTCGACGATGGCAGGAAAGGGGACTCCTTCCCGCTGAGCGGCGACACTAATCATTAGCTTCGTTGGAATCATCTCTTGATGATACATAATAGCCGCTACATAAATAGAGGGCAAAAAGATAGAAATTAAAAAAAAGAGATAGCGAAGTAATCGAATTAACGACGAAATATCTGCACGATGCGAGTAGTCTTCGGATGAATGCAAATATTGCATGAAGGAAATCGGTAAAATCAAAACAAAGGGTGAGCCATCCACAATGAGTCCAATTCTTCCTTCCACAATATTAGCAGCGACTACGTCCGGACGCTCAGTATTCATAATAGTCGGGAACAGCGTATGTGCATGTTCTTCAATGTATTCTTCAAGCATTCCGGTATCAAACACAGCCTCTGTTTCAATGTGAGATAGTCTGTCCTTCACTTTTTGTAACGTAGCGGGATTGACCACTTCTTCTAAATACAGCATCGCCACATTTGTTTTGCTAATGCTTCCCATACTGTACGCATCTACTCTCAAATTCGGACTTTTAATACGCTTTCGGATTAAGGCGGTATTTGTTCGCAACGTCTCGGTAAACGATTCTTTTGGCCCTCTAACGACAACCTCTGAAGTGGATTCTGTGACACCTCTTGATTCCCAGCCTTCCGTACTGCAGCTAATCGCTTCACTTTGTCCATCTAAAAAGAGAACCGTATGACCCGAAAATAAAGCGACATAAATTTGACTCCGCTCTCGCATGGATGCTAAACCACCAATTGAAAGCACTTCCTCACAAATGTATGGTATGAGTTGCTCATCATCAATCACTTGTGTACCGCAAATAAGAAGCGGCTTAATAATAGACTCCTGCAAAGATTGCTTTTCAATAAGTCCATCGATATGAACGATCGCAATTTGCCGATTCAATGCCCGAAATTTTCTAATAACCAAGTCTGTACTATTACCGAAATCATGTATAAGACACTCTAAATTGGCGGACAAATCAGCTGAAAGAACAGCTTTATCATCTTGTTTTTCTGTTTTCATTAATTCTTTCATAAACTGTTCCTCCCACCCCAATTTTTTCTATATAGTATGGTTCGATATTGGAAAAATATTCAGTTTGATGAACGCTCCCCGTAGAGTCACTATGGCGTTATATGAAATGACAAAATATTATGTTAAAGTTAGGAAGTGTTTGTAGCGGTTCACCTAATATGAAATTGGCTATGTCCGGTTTCATAGATCGATATAGAGAGAAAGAGAGTGTGCGATATGAATTTTTTGAAATATTTCAGTTTACAATGTAGCTTATTTGGTGTGCTGTTTTTGACGAATTTTTACTTAGACCCGTATATTAGTAAACCATTCACTTTCACTGACTTCATCGCCATTATAATTGGAGCAGCTATCCTGTTTCCAAGCATCACTCTTTACAGCAAGTTCAAAAAGCAGCTTCAACCGATTTGGCTAGTTTATCGACTAATATTGTCTATAGCAGCAATCGTCATCGTTGTTCTTTTAGTAGGGGTTTTAACAGGAGAAATGCAAGTTTCATTTTCATCGATCATATAGCAGCGAGTAAAGGGGAGTCAGGATTGCCATACTTACAACAAAAAACAGAAAATTCATTTCATCGATCAATTGAACATTTCTTAATTTTTGTAGCACTTACACTTATATTTAGACTTCTTCCGTTCCTTGAGAGCTTTGCAAGTAGCATCGTATTTCAAGTTATTTTAGGATTAGTCTTTGTTGCGATAATCTTAAAAATTTTCAAAAGCAAAAAGCTTGCTGCTTACCTGAAAACGATATGTGAACGATTAAAAATTACCACCTTTCCTTTGTACATTGTTTATGTCATTATGTACGTTATCATAATTTTAAGTGGAAGATGATTTACTATAACATCATTATGTTAACTTGAAAGTTGGAGACAAACATGAATATTCGACCATTACATATAAACGAACACCCGCCGCTACATTTGCTACTGTTAGCTGATCCTTCTGTCAAAATGATAGAGACCTATATACATAGAAGTGAGTGTGTTATCGCGGAACAAAACGAGCAAATCATCGGTGTTTATGCATTATTGCCCACGAATCCAAATACAGTAGAACTCGTTAATATCGCAGTAGCTGAAAATGAGCATGGGAAAGGGATAGGAAAAAAGCTCGTTCTCCATGCTATTCAGCACGCTCGATCACAAAGCTATAAAACGATAGAAGTGGGAACTGGAAATTCAAGTATTGGACAGCTAGCGCTTTATCAAAAGTGCGGATTTAGAATAACTGGGATTGACAAAGATTTCTTCACCAGAAATTATAACGACGCTATTTTCGAAAATGGCATCCAGTGCCGAGATATGATTCGCTTGTCCATGGATTTATAATCCGAAAAGATGCTAAGAAGAGGGGAAAGGTTAATTCATGGGCTTTCCTCTTTTTGTTGTGCAGAATGAAACATTTGCCTCACGATGGACAACGCGGAAAAGAGGGTTTAAACGAAAAGAAATTGGGAGAGAATGCAAGAAGGGAGAATGTACAGAGAGGGGAGAAAAAACATGCACTCCAACGATAAAATTTCAGGCTATCAGATTAGCTTGCTGTTTTTTACTTTTATCGTGTCTACCCTCATTTTGTCCGTTCCGGGAATCATGGTGTCTTTTGCTAAACAAGATGCTTGGCTGTCTATTATTCCTGCTGCCATACCAGGAGTTATCAGCATCTATGTGATGACCGCTTTGGCAAAGCACTATCCTAATCAGTCAATTATGGAGTATGCGATCACAATTTGCGGGAAATGGGTCGGTAAACTTTTCGGTTTTTTTTTCACTTATTATTTGTTTTTCTTTATTTCCAGTACTGTAAACGAACATGCCAAATTTCTAAATACGAATCTTTTAATCCAAACGCCTCCAATTGTCTTGATGACAACATTGTTATTTTTTTGTGGTCTAGCGGTATTGGCAGGAGTAGAAACGATAGGCAGATGCAATGAAGTGATTGTAATGATCATTGTGATTTTACTTATTCCCATTTTCATCTTTTCGCTCCAGCATGCCGATCCTGCTCTATTGACTCCTGTACTCGCAGAGGGGATCGGTCCAGTTATTCAAGGCTCCATCGTTCCGTCCGCTTGGATGAGTCAGTTTTATTTTTTAGGGTGGTTTCTCCCACATATGAACGAAAAACCAAAGCAGGTCCGCAAAAAATTACTGTCGACACTCGGTGTCATCGTTGTACTTATCATGGTCATTGACTTACTGACAATTATGGTGTTTGGTCCAATAACTCCTAGGTTGAAATTCGCGTTTTTGAATGTTGTTAAATACACCGATATTATTGGACCTTTAGAAAGACTAGAAGCGCTCGCAATTATGATTTGGATTCTTGGCATTTTTATTAAAGTGACGATGCTGCTCTATATGTTTTGTATAAGTGCAACCCAACTTTTCGGAGCGAAAAATTATCGGAGAACTGTCGTACCCATCACTGTACTGTCGGCAGTCGGTTCTGTTTGGATTTTTAAAAACGCTGCCGAATTTGAAGCGTGGATTACGTTCACATATCCAATGTTAGCTCTTTTTACCCAAAGCTTGCTCCCGTTGCTGTTACTTATCGTACACATTAGTAAAACAAAAATGTTCAAGCGTTAATGAGACAAAATCGATTTTCCAATAGATTTAAATACCATTTCGAAAGGGAGGACAAGGGTCGGCACTTCTATGTCTGCAATTAGCAGTACACCAACGACAGCGGAGACAGTCATTGATGATGCATAGACCCATGCTTCTCGTTTCTCGTTCCTGCTCCATAGATGGCGAACCTGGATGGAAGTAAGAATGCCAAGAGAGAGGATATAGGCAGCTGAACGTATAAACATTATTTTCTAATCTCCTTATCTTTCAATTGTAGCGGTGGACCAATTGCTCCTGTATTGCTTATAGTGAGATTTACTGATACAGAAATATTAGCATCTACAAAATGCTCATCCCATTTTTCTTCCACCGTACGCCATTTTTTCGGATTATCCCGTTGCAATTGTTGGCCAAAGCCAACAATGTCGGTTTTATATTGGGTTTGTATTTGCGCGATAAATGCTTCCATATCTTGTTTCACTTGATTCTCAAGTCGCTTTTTTATCATGGCTAGATTGTTTGGGTCCGATACATCTAGAGAAGAAGTGTTTTCAAATAGATTCCCATTGGCTTTTAGGTTAACATTAAATTTGATAGGATCCTTTGTTGCATCCGTATTAATTGCATAGTTGCTCGTCGTAATGAAAAAGCCAACATTTCCGTCACCTTCAGGGATATTGACAGAGATTTTATCTGTCTTTTTATTGTTCTTAAACCAAAGGAACTGGTGTGTTTCTTCGTTATTCAAAAAATCGACTAGCTGACCTGATTTGAAGATAGCCGTTCCGTTTATACGAAATAGCGGACTAGCCTCTTGCTTATCAGGGAGCTTATAAATCGCTGGTTCTAAAACCCCTGTCGTCGGATAGACGCCTTCACTGACCGATGCAATTAAAAAATCGCGCAGTGTGACAGCCATTCCTTTTCCCCGCAACATTTCCATTTCCTTCAATGCTTCTGAAGGAGCTAGTTCAAAAGGGTAATTAACATGAAGCATATCTTCTGCACTCTTACCTTTGACAACAAGCATATATGTTTTTAAGCGATTTCGCGGATTGCGGTTGAATGCATCTAAAATATCTTTCAATCCTTTTTTAGCCAAATCTTCTCCAATGAGAATAATACTGCGATGTGCAAAAAATAGCGTTCTAGACATTTTTTGTTGAAGTTTTTGGTCAAGTTCAAGTATATTTTTTCCAACCGCTGAAATTAAAAAGAACTTATCTGTATCACTCGGTGCTCCGGCTACTAAGGATGGTGCTGGGACAGCGATTTGAAGTGTTACTTTTATCTCACCGTTATCAGCTAGATCCAAGCCAGTCCCCATGACAAAACCAATATCGTTGATTTCTTTACGATCCCAACACCCTGTACTAATTAGCAGGGAAAGGAGCATTCCTATGAGCATCCACCACTTCAACTACTTTCCTCCTTTCTGTTTCTCTGCTTTCACTGCACTCTCTTGAGAGGGAAGCGATAAGTTACGACCATTTTTTCTCGGTGCCCGAACCCAAACATCCTTCAAAGCTCTGAATGAAAAAGGAGCGATTGGTGTGAAATAGGGAACACCGAATGATTTTAAATGAACAACATAGAGTAGAATTCCAACAAAACCGAGCGAAATTCCATACAATCCAAGTGAACCCGCCAAAAAAATAATTGGAAAGCGCAGCAATCGAATACCGTTCGCAAAAGTGAAACGGGGGATGAGAAGGGTTGCGATCCCTGTAGTCGATACAACAATAACAATAGGTGTTGAAATAAGACCCGCCTGAACAGCTGCCTGACCAATCACAAGACCTCCGACGATGCTCACTGTTTGTCCCATCGTCTGCGGTATGCGAACTCCAGCTTCTCGCAGTGCCTCAAACATAATTTCCATTAATAATGCTTCAATCATAATTGGAAATGGCACAGGTTCCCGGGCGGAGGCAATGCTTAGCAACAAGCTCGTCGGAATCATTTCTTGATGAAAAGATGTTACCGCTACGAAGAAGGAAGGAGCAAAAACGGCCACGAACAAAAAGATTAAACGAATCAGTCTAATGAACGTGGCGACAGGGTAACTGAGATTGTAATCTTCACTTCCTTGAAAACCAGTCCAAAACGTGGCGGGTACAACGAGTACGAAAGGGGTATTGTCGACTAGAATCGCAATTCTTCCTTCTAGTAAGCTTCCTGCAACGACATCAGGTCGTTCCGTTGCCAGCACATGAGGGAAAATAGGGAACGGATCATCTACAATCAATTCTTCAATTGCAGCTGTTTCCAATACGCCATCAATTTCGATTGAATTGACTTTATCACGTATTTGATTAAGGACGACTTCATCAGCAAGCCCTTCAATATAAGAAACCATTACTTTTGTTTCTGTCATCTTACCTACGATAAATTCTTCCATTTTTAGGTGTGGTGTACGAATATAGTGGCGAAGCAACCCAACATTGACGGACTGCCTCTCAATAAAGCCTTCTTTTGGCCCTCGAATGACCGGTTCTGAAAAAGGCTCTTCAATGGATCTTTCAATGCTTCCCTTTACTTCATAACAAACTGCATAGTCCTGTTTATTTGTAAGTACGGCGGCATATCCATGGAGAATAAGCTGGATAATCTCTTCCCATTTAGAAGTTATGATTTTTTTATTAATAATCTGACTGTCTTGCTTAGAAGCAAGAGGTCTAACAATCTGCTCACTCACTTTCTTGTCATCCACTAATGTTCCGATGTAAATAAGAAGTTGCTTGTCGGTATCCTCTTGAAGACGAATTTCACGATATATGACATCCGAACATTGTTGAAATGCAAGCTTTATGAACGTTTCATTTTGGTCAATGTCATTCGTAACGGCTTGATCTTCAGATTCTATTATAGGCTCCTGAATGAGGGGCTTGTCTTTAAGCCGTCTTGGCAGTTTTCGTAGCCGCGTCTTCATGGCAATAATCCTCCCGAACAACATTTACTAGTTCTAGAATGTCTTGGATATATGGGAATTATTCGTTTCACAAATTGCGTATATACGAGAGTAATATGGAAAAACTAAAAGAGCATTATGTGTCTTCGATGATAATTAACATTGAAGACAGGGAAAATTTATTGACGTGTACACCCACATTCCAGCAAACCATAAAAAACACCGCTTGAATTCAAACGGTGTTTTTCCACTTAGGAAATGCCTATATGATTTATATTTCAACATTCATCCCAACGCCACGTTCTTTCGATTGAAAATAAACACCTTTTGCTACGGCGAGGTCAAAGTAAGCAGCGCCGACGGATTTAAAGAAAGTAATCTCTTCTTCATGTTCTCTTCCTGTTTTATCCAATGTGACAAGTTCATAAAGTTGTCCGTGAATATCGTTAAACGACCAGTTTCCATGATTAGACGCATGGATGAGTTCTCCTGCTTCTTGTTTCGCGCCTTCTAAATCGTCCACCATAATTTTAGCAGCGCGTGTAACCGTAGTATAATCGACTTCTTTCATATGAGGCAAATAAGAGCCAACTCCGTTAATATGTGTGCCTGGCTTTAAGTCTTGTCCATTGAATACAGACTCATTTGAGCGGGTGGCACAACAAATAATATCTGCTTGACGCACGGCCGTTGAAACATCTTCAAGCACTTCAAAAGGAACGGTCACTCCAAATGACCGTAGCTTTTCCCCGAATTTCTCCGCTTTTTCTTTTGTTCGATTTACTAATACAATACGCTCGATATTCCTTACTGCTAGTACAGCGATTGCTTGTTCAAAGGCCATAGCACCTGTCCCAATCATTGTAAGCACCTTCGCATCTTTACGTGCAAGAAAGTCTGTAGCAATGCCGCTTAAGGCACCTGTTCTAAGGCGCGTTAAATAGGAGGCATTCATCAACGCTAAATGTTCACCATTTTCTGCGTCAGATAATAGAATCACTCCTTGTGTCGTTGCCATTCCCCTTGAAGGATTTTCTGGGAAAATGCTGACAATTTTGACGGCTGAAACTTCTTCCGATAAATCAGCACTTGGCATGTAAAGGGCCGATGCTTCATATTTCGAAAAAGAGAGAACAGTACGGTGAGGATTGTTTATTTTGTCAGTGCCATATGCGTATAATACCGCTTTTAAATCCGTCATAGCGTCCTTCATCTTATATAATTGTTCGATTTCCTTTTCGTTTATAATTAACATTTCATAATCCTCCTTGAAGTGAAAGAGCCATCGATTACATCGCTGCGCTCTTATTCGTTTCGTCTAATAGTTGCTTACTGCGATCCTTTACTGCCCAAATGGCTGCAAGTGACAGAACTGATGCAAAAATAATATAAATAGCGACTGGAACATAGGAGTTATTAAAACGATTCAGTAAAGCGGTCGCTACTAGCGGGGCCGTTCCACCTGCCAAAGCCGCACCAATTTGATATCCAAGAGTGATGCCTGTATAACGAATTTTTGCATCGAAAATTTCCGAGAACATCGTCCCAAGAACAGCTGTAATAGGTGCCCAAATGATTCCTAAACCGATAACAGTTGCGATCACTAATAGAAGGACCGATTGTTGCTGCAGCATCCAGAAGTATGGGAATGCAAACAGTGCCATTGCTATGGCTCCGCCGATAAACAGTTTTTTGCGGCCAATGTTGTCCGATAACATTCCCATGAACGGGATTAAGATGGTCGTCACAATAGTTGCAATCATCACGGCAGTTAAGGTAGCGGTTCTTGAGAAACCGAGATTGGAAGTAGCGTAAGAGACAACAAAGGTACTAAAAATATAAAATGGTGCCGTTTCTACTACTTTAGCTCCTACAGCAATCAGCACTTCACGCCAATAATTTTTAAGTGTTTCTACAATTGGTAGCTTTGGAACTTCTCCAGATTCCTGCACTTTTTTGAAAGACGGGGTTTCGTCAATTCCTTTGCGAATCCATAGGCCAAAAAATACAAGCAAAGCACTAAAAATGAAGGGAACACGCCATCCCCAAGTCATGAATGCGTTTTCTGGAAGAAGTGTCATAATCGATAAGGCAATCGTTCCAAGCAACATGCCAATTGTAACACCCATTTGCGGAATTGCTCCGAACAATCCTCGTTTTTCAGCGGGAGCATATTCAACCGCCAATAAAAGGGCACCGCCCCATTCGCCGCCAATGCCTAAACCTTGAACTAAGCGCAAGGTGATTAACAAAATAGGTGCCCAAATACCAACGGCTTGATAGGTCGGGAGAAGTCCCATACCAAATGTTGCGAGCCCCATTAAACTAAGGGTTAAAACAAGCGTTTTCTTTCTGCCAATCCGGTCCCCGATATGACTAAAGATTATTCCACCAAAGGGACGGATGAAGAAAGCTAGCGCAAAGGAAGCATAGGAAAGCAGCAATCCGATGGTCGGATCTTCATTTACGAAGAACAGTTGGTTAAACACAAGGGCTGCAACGGTTCCGTATAGAAAGTAATCAAACCATTCAATTGAACTTCCGACTAAACTTGCAATTAAGACTCGTCGCATTTGTTTCTTTTCCATTTTGACTCACTCCTTTAAAATTGAAGTGTCACTTCAATTTGTCATTTCTTCCATTTTAAGTAATTTAGAATTTTCTGTCAACATTATCGTGACGTAAATAATTTGTCATGTATAATGTAGCTAGACACGATGGAAAAAAGGAGGGGTGTAAATGTCATTCAATTCAATCGGAGCCAAAATGAAAGTATTGAGGAAAGAGAGAAAACTAACATTAAAAAGTCTGGCTGAACAAACCGGCGTTTCAATCAGCTTCTTATCACAAGTAGAACGAGGCAAATGTAGCGTCACATTAGAGTCCTTAAAAAAAATTGCGGATACATTAGAGGTTAATCCAAGTTTCTTTTTTTCGGAAGATTCCCCTGAAGAACATGACCGTTCCAATCATGAACAATTTCATTATCAAAATTTAGCAAACGGCATTCATGATGCGGTTTTTTCTCCTATTCTTGTGACGTTAAAACCAGGTGAAAATAAAGGGAGTGCGTTTTCCCATAGCGGCCATGAATTTTTGTTTGTCATTGAAGGGAGGTTAACCGTTGAGGTCGAGGGAGAAAGAATAGAACTTCACCAACAGCAATCGCTTATGTTTGATGCTAGAAAAGCTCATTACTGGTTTAACTTCTCCGATCAACATGTCCGCTTTTTGGTGGTATCGTCGAAATAGCATCAAAATGTTACATATATAATGGAAGAAAAGCGGATTAACATTCCATTTTGAAGCGATATTCAAACAAAAAAAGAAGGCTTCGGAAACGAATTCTTCCCGGTAGCCTTCTTTTTTGTTAAGCTGTTGCTCTTTCAAATTCCTCTTCAATTTCCTGTGACGGACTTTGACCAAGCATGCTTGTAACGATGACAGCGATGGCTGAGAATAAAAAGCCTGGTGCTAGTTCATATAAGTCAAATAATCCACCGCTCATATTTCCCCATATGATGACCGTCAGCCCGCCGACAATCATGCCTGCGAGTGCACCGTTTCTCGTCATTTGCTTCCAAAATAGCGAAAGAATAATGACAGGACCGAAGGCAGCACCAAGTCCAGCCCATGCATATCCAACAAGGTCGAGGATGGTACTCTCTGGATTTTGTGCTAATAAAATAGCAATAATGGCAATTACTAAAACTCCTAATCTGCTAACCCATAATACTTCTCTTTCTGTCGCGTCCTGACGAAGTAAGCCTTTGTAAAAATCTTCGGCAAGGGAACTTGAGGACACGAGAAGCTGGGAATCGATGGTACTCATAATGGCCGACAAAACCGCTGCAAGTAAAAATCCAGCTACCCAAGGATTAAATAACACTTGAGTGAAAGTTAAAAAGACGGCTTCAGGATCCGCAAGGGGGTTGGAAGCTAAGTAAGCAATGCCGACAAGACCTGTAAACATTGCGCCAATCATCGATAAAATCGTCCAAGAGACCCCGATGACTTTTCCTTTTTTCACTTCCTTCAAATTTTTCACGGCCATAAAGCGTGTAATGATATGCGGCTGACCGGAATAACCAAGTCCCCATGCAAGCAAGGAAATAACCCCGATAGTCGTTGCACCTTCAAATACATTTAAGTAAGATGAATCAATGGATTTGACCGCTTCCAATGTGTTTCCAAGTCCACCCATTTCGACAATGGCGACAATCGGAACGATGACAAGCGCCAAAAACATGAGAATCCCTTGAAAGAAGTCAGTCCAACTAACAGCTAGGAAACCTCCTAGAAACGTGTAAGCAATAATCACAGCAGCACCAATCAGCAGCGCTGTACTATATGTTAGCCCGAATGACTTCTCAAAGAGAATCGCTCCGCCCACTAATCCTGCGGAAGTATAAAAAGCAAAAAATAACAGGATAACAATCGCGGAAATAACTCGCAATGATTTTGAACGATCACGGAAACGATTTTCTAAAAACTCCGAAATCGTAATCGAATCACCGGCTACTTCCGTATATTTGCGAAGTCTTGGTGCGACAAATTGCCAATTGAGAAAAATACCAATTGCCAATCCAATCGGCAGCCAAATTTCTCCAAGTCCACCTGCATAAAAGGCACCAGGCAAACCTAACAGCAACCAGCTACTCATGTCAGAAGCACCAGCACTCATCGCTGCGACCCAACCACCAAGTTGTCTCCCGCCAAGTAAATAATCGGATACATTATTCGTTTTTCGATAAGCGACCAATCCAATCAACAGCATCCCCACTAAATACACAATGAACGTCACTAATGTTGCACTACTGATAACCACATCATCTCCTTTTAAAAATATGGTTCATTATAACATAATTTACACAAAATTCAAAACAGACTTTGAATTTAGATTATTCACTACAATTTACATATCTCTATCAAAATTTCTATATTATGTAAATTTTATTAAATGAACATTGACCCGAAAAGAAGAAATTTATTTCGTCAGAGAGCGTGTCTCAGCATTATCGCGCATAATATCTCTTATGTGCGGTTTCATAGATTCGTAGTATAATAGAAAGAAACGAATCTACATCGATGAAATTAGGTGGTAGTATGAATGAGTTTAAAAAATGGCTGACCTCTTTATATGAAGAAGAGTTGCTTATTTTTGAAACCGATATGGATAATAAAGATTATTCACCCTTTACAATTGAAAACTATAAACGAGATGTATTATTTTTCCTTGCGCATTTAACTAGAAAAAAACAAGAAAAAGTAGAGTTAGAAGAAACGAAAAAAATGCACATTACATTATTTATGAATGAACTGAAAACGAAAAGAGGAAATTCGGCTGTTACTCGAAATAGACGATTGACGGCGATCCGTTCTTTTTATAAATGTTTAATGAGTTACGACTGGGTCAGTCATAATCCAGCGGCCGAATTTGAAGCGGCGAAAGAACCGAAAGGAACGCTGCCGACTTATTTAGAAAAAGAAGAACTTAAAATTTTTTTCCAGCAAATTGAAAACGTGTCACAAAAGCAGCACGTTAAACGAAATAAAATCATCATGGGTCTGATGGCATTCGCTGGGTTGCGTGTGACAGAAATTCATCATTTAAACCGCTCATCTATTCATATGGAGAAAAAAGGGATTACCGTTTTAGGAAAAGGGAATAAGTCAAGATACATTCCGCTTCCGCGCGCCTTGTTTGATGAATTGATGGATTACATTGACAATGTAAGACAATATCCGATGAAAGGGCATGAAGATGCGGTGTTTATTTCAAGACGCGGCAAACGAATTTCACGCCGGCGCATTCAAGAAATCACCGAGCGGATTTGCGAAAGTTTGGCACAAAGTTCATCCGATGACGGGTGGCGGTTAAAACGAATTTCCAGCCATAAACTGCGACATTCATTTGCTACTCATCTTGTCCGTGACGGAAAAGATATTCGAACTGTTCAAGAGTTACTAGGGCATACCAATTTAAATACAACTCAAAAATATACCCACGTATCTGATGAACAAAAAGAGCAGGCAATGGATATGGAAGTAAAAGAATATTTTTAACGATGCATCAGGATATGCTAATATATAATGGTGCATACATATAGGAGGAATTTGAACTATGACAGAACATGAAATGAATCAATCGCGTTTCCTTGATGCCCATATTGAGCGTGTACATAAAGAAACAGATGAATTAGTTGCGGAAGCACCGGTTTCTTTTTTGAACGAATCAATTCAATTTTTAACAAAAAATAAACAGGAATTCATTTATATGGAATCCAGTGCATTGGAATCTGTTCGCACAGATGCAATTTCAATCGAGCTTGATGATATGTTCGGTTTTTACAATGTTATGCTTGGACTAAAGCTTCAAAAGAAATATGACCAAGCATTGAAAGCTTATTTATCTGAACATTTAAATGGACCTGAGCTGCGATTTGGAGCGATGTTCAACCAAGCTGATGGCTTATGGGATTTAAACTTTGCTTTAAATTATGCAGAAGGATTTCAAGAAGAGATGTCCATTGGCGACGCTTATGAATTAATCTGGCAGTTTTTATCCAACTTGCTGAAAGCAGTAGACGCATAATCAACAGCAGAAGAGGTTGGTGTAAACGGGGACAATACCGTTTGCGCCAGCCTTTTTTTGTTTTTAGCACAACTTCAGTAATCTTTGTAGAATTTTTTCTATAAATGTAATTGACAATGATTATCATTATTATTAATATAATGATAATTGTTATCAACTTATAGAGGAGACAAATGACGATGGCAAACATTTTAATCACATATGCAAGTATGTCAGGTAATACAGAGGATATTGCAAACATATTGAAAGATACATTGAATACATTCCCTCATGATGTAATGATGAAGGAACTAGAAGAAATTACCTCAGAAGAACTCGTTGATTATGACGGAATTTTGATTGGGTGCTACACATGGGGAGATGGAGATCTTCCTTATGAAGCAGAAGATTTTTATGATGACTTAGAAGACTTTAATTTATCAGGAAAAAAAGCCGCTGTATTTGGTTCTGGAGACACTGCTTATCCAAAGTTTTGTGAAGCTGTTTCGATATTTGAAAAGAGATTAGAAGAATGCGGAGCAGAAATTGTCCAAAAAGGATTGAAAATTGAACTATCGCCAGAAACGGAGGAAGATGTAGAAGCGTGCAAGGATTTTGCGGTATTTTTCGCTGAGCGATTAGGAGCTTCATAATGGAAACGTTATTGAGCGCAACCGCTGTCACTAAACTGGAAGATGGAAAGATGCTGTTAGCGACTACTCATGAAGGACTATTTATCCGAGAAGAAAACGAGTGGAAATCATTATGGGCAGGTTGTGACAAAAAAATTCGTGATTTAGACAGCAACGGAGACTTCATTTACGGAGTTGGAGACGAAGGAGTGTTTCTTCGGAGTTTAAACGGCGGAAAAGATTGGACGCTTCGCCGCTTTCCAACAGCTAGTTCCATTTGGAATGTTTGCAGTAATGTACAAGGTCTTGTCGTGGCACATGGTGAAAAAAAGTTGTACATTTCTACAGACTTTGGTGACACATGGAAAACGCTTGAGCCTTTTCAACTTTTTCATCATCAAGCACCATCCATTCGTTCACTATACTTACATAAAGATCAATTATTTATCGGCACAAAAATTCATTCAGAGTACGGAGGAATTTGGCTGCTTGATCTTCGAAGCGGGGAAATCGTTCGAGTGAAAAAAGAAAAAAATCATATGATTTCCACTATGACGGTGTATGAGGATTGCTTCATCGCCGCAGGTGGGTCATGCCGCGGGCGGAACGGCAAAATTGAATTTTGTTCAATGAAAGAAATGGTCAAAACACCTTCGGCCGCATGGCATATCTGCCACAGTGCACAACCCGTCCGTTCCTATTTAGATTTAAGCTTTGACGAAGATGTTATGTATGCGTCATCAACTCAAAATGAACATGGCATCAGTACCATTTCACGAGTCTTTATTAAAGAGGGAAAAGCAGAAGTTTGTGGCTCGGTCAAAGGCCATGGCTGGCGAATCCGCTTTTGTTAATATTCATGATTAATTATCTCTATTATAATGTAATTAACAAAATTATACAGCTTCTTTCAAATTTACCATTCCATCATAAAGGGAGAGATTGAAAATGAAAAAACACAGTACATTAGACAATTGGAATGCGAATTTATATGATTAAAGCCACTCATTTGTTTCCAAGTACGGACATAGTCTAATTGAATTATTAGCACCAAAACAAGGCGGAAGGTTTGTTGCAGAATTGGGTGGTAAAGGGAATGTTCAATTAATTACGGATGAAATTAAAGAACAAGTGATAACAAGCGTAGAAACTAACTTAAAAGACACTTTATTCCATAACGGCCAATGGATCGCAGACTATAAAAGAATACGCGTAGTTGGAATGAAAGAGTAAAGTTATGGATGTTCCGCACTTTTTTTAATGTTCGTTGCATAATTTCCCCCTTACTTCAAACACTATACTGATACAAAATTGAAGGGGGCGTCCAAATGGCTCAATTTATTTTATGGAGTATGCTGATTGTTCCTTGGTTATCATTATTTTTCTTACCTAAACATTCCGTCAAACGGTTTATGCCTGTGGCGATATTTGCTTCTCTTTTAGTGACCATTATTTTCGAAATGGGGTATACATTTAATTGGTGGATCGTACAGGAGACAATCGCCCCATGGGGATTTATTACAAGTGTCCCTTTAACATATGGGGTTTTTATACCTGGTACGATATGGATTTATCATTTCACGTTCCATAAGTCTTTTTTCGTTTATATCCTTTCAAATGCGGCAATAGATGCTCTTTACGCTTTTCTCGGTCTTAGAGTATTAATATTTTTCGGAATTTATGAGCTGAAAAATATGGGGCACTTTGGCATCTTTATGCTTATGATGACGTTGGCTGTCATCATTTATATTTATCAAAGATGGCAAGACACCAGTATGATCAAACATGAGGAATAATAATGATTGCTATACTCGATCAACTAAACAAGGGCATCACTTATACAAGTGGTGTCTTTCTTAATGGGAGTCTTTTCCCTTAAAATGATAAACTAGAAACTAAAGACTGTGATACAAAAGGAGAGAGAGTGGATGGAACCAATCAAAGATTATGTGAAAGAGCAGCTGGACTTGTTGTTTGTCGGATTTAATCCGAGTATTCGCTCGTCTGAAACAGGGCATCATTTTGCCAATCCGAATAACCGATTTTGGACCATTTTACATCGAGCGGGTTTGACTCCGCGAAAATACAAGCCTGAAGAAGGCGGAAGTTTGCTTGAGTTAGGGTATGGGCTGACGAACATTGTTGCTAGACCAACGAAGGCGGCACAAGATATTACAAAAGAAGAATACGAAGAAGGGCGGGAGGAACTGAAAAAGAAAATTACCCGCTACAAACCGAAAATTGTTTGTTTTGTCGGAAAAGGTGTGTACGAGCAATACAGTAAAAGAAAGTCCGTTCCATGGGGAGTTCAACCAGAACCAGTGGTTCCTGGCACATTGGACTTTGTCGCTCCTTCATCGAGCGGACTTGTCCGAATGAAACTAGATGATATTGTTGCGATTTACGAGGAGCTTCCTAAACTCATTCATGCGGCCAAAGAAAAATAAACAGAATGGCCCGCTAGTTAGAAAAGGAATTTGGCTTTTTTTGTTGAACTACCTTTTGAATCTATTTTCTTACAGGTGGTGGCTAGGATGATTAAGAGAGTTGAACATGTGGGCATTATAGTGTCACATATGGATGAATCCATCCGTTTTTATGAACAGTTTCTCGGCTTTAAAATGACAACTCGATTCATCAATAACGGAAAGGAATTAGCGTTTTTATCTCACGAAGGGATGCCGGACTTTGAAATTGAACTTATTCGTGATTTGCAGCCAACGATTTCATACTCGAACAACGGATTAGTCAATCATATCGCATTTATCGTCGATGATATGGAAGAAACGATATCGTACTATCGTGAACATGGAATCGTCTTTGGAACAGAAGAACCAAAACGCGGCATGAACGGCAGGCGAACCATTCGATTTAGAGGTCCGAACAATGAACCACTGCAGCTTGTGGAAGAGCGGAGAGAATAAGCAAAAATATGTTAACCTACCTATTAAAAGTTGTAAAAGAATAAGAGCGTACGTTCTACCTTTTTCCTCCAACTTATAGTATAATGATAGTATACATTAGTTTGTTTTCAAGGGCGGTCGGCTAACTCCCATCTATGTTTTCCGAATGGAAAGGGGGTGAGGCCATGTCGGTATATGAAGCTATCAGCCTAATGATTTCCTTTAGTATGTTAATCATTGCGGTACTTGCTTTTCATAACCATAAAAAATAGACCTTCCTTGAGAACGCCACATTCATGAGGAAAGGTCTATCCGTATTTCTAAGGCCGATCCCCGGAAGGAACGACTATTGTATGACCGTAGTTAGTAGCCGCTAACTGCGGTCTTTTTAGTATATTCATGTTTGTAGTTATATCATACCATATTCGTTTACATTTGATAAGTATTATCTATTGCGCCGGATGAGTTTTGCTTCCTAAATGTATACGCGGCTCCTTTTTCATAATACTGTTTCATCATTTCTTTCGGAACCATACTGCCGCCAGTCCCCCAAATAATATGCGTGCTGTTTTGCATGTGGTGTGTCAGTTCATGCTTTTGTAAGTAGTCAAGCCCCTCGTTATACAGCTTAACAGGTCCCATCATCCCCGCAAGCGCGGACGGTTCTAAATGAATGCTTTCTGTATCAGCTAATTCTTTGAGCAAGTTATACAATCGCTCATCGCTGACCGTATAACTCCCGCTTAACAAAGGCTCCATCGTTTTACCAACAAATCCAGACGGTCGACCTACTGCCAGTCCATCCGCATCCGTTATATTATCAATTCCAACGTCTTGTACGGAAATACGATCATGCAGTCCTGTCATCAGACCAAGAAGCATACACGGAGAGTGGGTTGGTTCTGCGAAAAAACAGTGAACGTTATCTTGGAATAGCAGCTTTAAACCGAACGCTACACCTCCTGGACCGCCACCAACTCCGCACGGAAGATATACAAACAATGGATGCTGTTTATCTACGGTAATGTTTAACTTGTCCAACTGCTTTTTTAAGCGGGATGCCGCCACCGCATAACCTAAAAAGAGGTCATGTGAATTTTCATCATCAATAAAATAACAGGACGGATCTTCCTCTGCTTGGCGCCGACCTTCTTCCACTGCTTTGCTATAATCAGCTTCATATTCAATAACTTGAACGCGCTTACTGCGAAGCAAATCTTTTTTCCATTGCTTCGCATCTGCTGACATATGAACAGTCACGTTAAAACCTAATTGGGCACTCATAATCCCGATACTAAGTCCTAAATTACCAGTCGAGCCTACTGCAATGGAGTATTGGGAAAAGAAGGTCCGAAACGGATCGCTGTCTATTATGGAGTAGTCATCTTGAAGCGTTAACAAGCCATGTTGAAGAGCTAATTTTTCCGCATGTTTTAACACTTCGTAAATGCCGCCTCTTGCTTTAATCGACCCAGAAATCGGAAGGTGACTGTCACATTTTAATAATAACTCACCGCGTATCGGCTGCGGACTATCTAGCTGTAAGGATTGTTTCATCAAAGGAATCTCTACTAAAGGAGATTCAATCATTCCATTTGTCGTTTCTGTTTCAGGAAACACTTTGGCGATATATGGCGCAAACCGTTTCAGTCGTTCCTCTGCATCTAGTACATCTGCTTCTATAAGCGGCGATTTTTGGATGCCTGTTTGAAATGCTTCAAGATGAGGGTTACTCCAAAACACTTCCTCTAATGCAAGAAGATTGTGCAGCAAAGGCTCCCGCTCTTTCCATTGTTCTATATCTATATTTTCTATCTGCTTCATATTATGAATCCTCCTATTGAAATAACCGGAAGTTGAATTTAATAGATGTTAAATTAAATTTAACATAAACAATAACTTCAGACAACTTGAAGTGACTTCTAGAAAACTATTAAAATGGAACGTTTAAATTCATTGACAAAAAGACACGTTGTCAATTATTATTTTTAATAGACGACACGTCGTCAATTATTGTTTTGGAGGGTTTATAAATGAGTGTAAAAACCATTGTCATTACAGGTGCTTCTTCAGGAATTGGGAAAGCAACAGCTAAATTTTTTGCTGAAAAAGGATGGAACGTCGCTGCAACGATGAGAAACCCTGAAAAAGAAACAGAGTTCGTTCAAAGTGAACAAGTAAAGCTATATAAATTAGATGTAACCGATCAAGAAAGCATTCAGAAGGCGAAAGAAGCAATTTTGAACGATTTCGGAAAAGTCGATGCACTATTGAATAATGCAGGATACGGATTAATGGGTGCGCTGGAGCATGCGACAACAGAACAAATTCGATATCAGTTTGATGTGAATGTGTTTGGCTTAATTGATGTTACACGCGCCTTTTTACCTCATTTTCGTGAAAATAGGGAAGGAGTCATTTTAAACGTTTCTTCTGTTGGCGGAAGAGTTGCTTTCCCGTTCATTTCGTTATATCATTCTACTAAATGGGCGGTAGAAGGTTTAACAGAGTCGCTTTCATATGAACTTGGCGAATTGAACATTCGTGCAAAAATCATTGAACCAGGTGCAATCAACACAGATTTCGGCGGAAGATCAATGGTATTTGCTCAGTCTGACTCCATTCGTGATTACGATGAAGCGCTAGCCCAAATGACGAATGCTATGAGTGAATTAGCAACAAATCAAGCGAGTGAACCAGAACTTGTAGCGGAAGTTATTTATGAAGCCGCAACAGATGGCAAAAATCAGCTTCGCTATCGTGCAGGCGCTGACTGTGAAGAATGGCTGAACCAAAGGGAAGCAGCAGGAGATGACCAATTCATCGCTACGATAAAACAACAAATTTTCGGTAGTTAATACATCGAGATAAACGAAAAATTAGAGGGCGGCATCCCCCTCTAATTTTTCATTTGAAGAAGGGAAGCATACATGAAAAAAACATCATTGTGGATGAGAATTATTTTGACATTACTTCTATTTAACGGCATTCTTTTCTATATCGGCTGGAATATCTTTGCATACTTAAGCACGTTTTCATCAATCCCACCGGCCATCTTTTGGATTTTATTCTTTTTTCTCGGCTATTCATATTTTCTAGATCGACTATCGCCGTTTCTCTCATTCTCTCGTATTCTCGGATCCTTTATGATTGGCTTTATTCAATACGCGATTATGCTGCTGCCAGTGGCCAATATTAGTGTTTGGGTTGCTCGTCTTGCGGGTGTTGAGAGCGCGACGGCAATCTTTTGGGTAGGAAACATCACCCTCTTTATTTTCGTTCTCATTTTTGGACTTGGCATGTACAATGCCTATAATCCGGTTGTACGGGAATATAAAGTGTCCATTCCAAAAAGCTTACAAAATCGAAGAACACTTCGAATTACGATGGCATCTGACATGCATTTTGGACGATTGTCAGGAAGAACACATGCGAGAAGGCTTGTGCGTGAAGTGAACGCAACGAAGCCAGACATCATTTTACTAGCGGGCGATGTCATTGATGATGAACTTGATCCTTTTACCGAGAAGAATTTTGGTGACATATTAAAAGAGTTACATGCACCATTAGGAATATTTGGCGTATTAGGGAATCACGAATATTACGGAGGGCAAGTGACAGAATATATAGAGGAAATGAACCGGATTGGCATTCGAATTTTGACAGACGAAACGGTGTTCATTGATGATAGCTTTTATTTAGTTGGTCGTAAAGATAAAACCGATCGACAGAGAAAATCTTATGAGGACCTTGTCGCGCCGCTTTCGAAAGATTATCCTATTATTTCAATAGATCATCAGCCGACAGACATCGCGAAAGCGGCTGATGCCTTCGTCGATCTTTCTTTTTCAGGTCATACGCATCGCGGGCAAATGGCACCTAATCACTTCATTACGAAACGAATATTTGAACTCGATTGGGGCTATTTACAAAAAAGACAGCTCCATGCGTTCGTCTCCTCAGGCTTCGGTTTTTGGGGACCTCCCTTACGACTTGGCAGCCGCTCTGAAATCATCCAAGTGGATGTCACGGCTGAAGAATAAATATAAAAAGGAACAATTCCCTCATACAGAATTGTTCCTTTTTATATGTACAGATGAACAATCCACGAATACTATTTGTCAAGATTCGTTTCTTTCATTACAATAAAGTGAGCTCAATAATAAATGAAGGAGGGAATAATATGGGCTTTTCCCGCGCTCGAACGAGTGAACAAAAAAGACAAAGAATCGAAGAAGTGGTTAAAGCGACGGCCCGCTTGTATGATTCCGTCCCATATGATGACATTACATTTGCAGCCATCGCCAAAGAAACAGGATTTGCGCGCTCGAATTTATATATATATTTTTCAAGCAAAGAAGAGATTTTGCTTGAACTACTGGCCCGCGATTTTGAAAAGTGGGTGGAAAACTTAGAAGAGGCGTTTCATGTAAGAAAAGCGTACTCGTTAGAAGAAATTGCAACCATCTGGACAGATCACCTTTATGAGCATAAACGTCTTCTTAATTTGCTGTCGATTTTGCTTACAGTGCTCGAAAAAAATGTTTCAGTCGAAGCCCTTGCGAAATTTAAAGTTGAATCAATGGACATGCAAAAACGAGCTTGTCAGTTATTGCACGGAATCTTCCCAGAAGCTTCCGAAGGCGATCTTCAAGCCTTTTTTAGAAGTCAGCTAGCATTAGCTCAAGGAATGTACCCGATGACCGAATTAACAGAGTATCAAAAGAAAGCAGTGGAACAAGCAGGAATTGACTATGTGGTACCTGACTTTCGAGACATCTACCGTCCAGCTGTCTTAAAATTATTGCAAGGGTTCGAAACTTAACTTAAGCGGATGAGAAATCCGTTTATGAACGCTCCTCAATAGAATGAACGAGCGCTTAGCCGCTCTTTTCTTCTATTGAGGAGCGTTCGTTTTGTCAAACTCCCTTTTTCATGCAGGATAAAAAGTGCTCACGGATCATCATATCTTCATATACATAACATACAAGGATATGCAGAATAAAGAAAAATCATAAGTGCCTAATGGGTACCGGAAAGGTTAGGAGAAAATATGCTTACGTTTTTACAACAAAATCAAAGGAATATGCTTCATTTATTAGAGAAGCTTGTCAATATTGACAGCGGCTCCCATTATAAACATGGGGTAGATGAAATCGGGAGAATATTGACAGAGCAATACTCCTCGCTTCAATTTCAAATCAACGTTACAAAAGAAGAAGAGTTTGGCAATCATTTAGTCATCCAGCATAAAGACGCTGTTGACCCCTCCATTTTAATTATCGCCCATATGGATACAGTTTTCCCTGATGGAACGGCAGCCGAGCGTCCGTTTCACATTGATGGAGATCGGGCATACGGACCAGGTGTGATTGATATGAAAGCAAGTCTTGTTTCCATTTTGTATGCGATGAAAGCATTAATGGATGAAGGAAATGATAGCTATAAACACGTTCAAATTGTATTAAACAGCGATGAAGAAGTTGGTTCATTAACATCTCGACCAGTTATTGAAAAACATGCCGTGACGAAAAAATATGCGTTAGTAATGGAACCAGCACGCAAAGACGGATCTGTTGTCTCTTCACGAAGAGGAAAAGGGAATTATACTGTCAGTGTACACGGAAAAGCAGCTCATTCCGGAATTGAGCCAGAGAAAGGAAGAAGTGCGATTGAAGAATTAGCGTATAAAGTGATTCAATTGCACGAATTATCGGATCACGAAAATGGCATTAGCGTCAATGTTGGCGTTATTGAAGGAGGGTCTTCTGCGAATACCGTTTCCGACCATGCCGTCGCTCATGTTGATATTCGCATTACAGACATGGAACAGGCAGAGCCTTTAGAAGAAAAAATTGAGGAAATTTGCTCAGCAACCGACGTTCCCGGCACAAAAGTAACGGTAGATGGAGAAATTAATCGTCCGCCAATGGAAAAAAATAAAAAAACGCGTTCGCTCCTTCAAATTGTGAAAGAAGTGGGAGAAGAAATCGGTTTGGATATTGAAGATACGGCAACAGGCGGATGTTCGGATGCATCTTTTACATCTGCGTTAGGAATTGCAACGCTTGATGGATTAGGACCTGTCGGCGGAAATGCACACAGTGACAAAGAATATTTAGAAATCTCTTCGCTAGTGGAAAGAACATTGCTGTTAGCAACGGTCATTCAACGGCTGTCGGCCTTACATATCGAGAGGTAATTTTTAGAAAATTTAAAATTTAAGATTGACGACAAGGTAATAGATTACTATAATAACATTGAAAGCGTTATCATTTTATAAACTTAAATTTTAAATCAATCGTTTAGCTGAAATGAAGTGAAAAGATAACCTCTTTTCATGGTCTCATTATAGCTGGGCAAATCTAGGCATACGTAAGAGATGAGCTTTGTTCATTCTTTTAGCTGATGCTTGTTTTGCTCGGCTTTTCTATTTCTAGCTTGTCAACAAGTCTTCTTGATTCTTTCTTTACAGCACATCATACTAACAATATACTAAATTATATTCAGCAAACGATGGCCAAAACAGTTTCACTTAAAGGTGGTGATAAACAGCGACTTAGTTGTACGATTACAACATAAAAAAACTGAATTTTCCAAAGAGGGGGACGATTGATTGAGCACAACAAAAAGAGAGGTTTCGTTTGGGTTAGCATTAATACCTTTAGTAGTTATGATGGCAACGATGGCCGTCACGATTATTGTGTTTGAAGGCAGTCCACATGTGCCGCTTATCCTCGGGTCAATTGTAGCGGCTTTTATCGCTTGGAGGCTCGGAAGCGGCTGGAAGCAAATCGAAGACGGGATGTATAAAGGAATTCTTTTAGTACTGCCGGCTGTTCTTATTTTACTTGTCGTCGGAATGATTATCGGTTCATGGATTGGCGGCGGAATTATCGCATCGATGACCTATTACGGATTAAAGCTCTTATCTCCTACTTATTTTTTAGTGGCCATTACATTGATTTGTGCCGTTGTATCGCTTGCCATCGGAAGCTCTTGGTCAACGATGGCCACAATTGGGGTGGCCGGTATGGGAATTGGGATGAGCATGGGCATTCCAGCACCGATGATTGCCGGTGCGGTCATCTCTGGCTCTTATTTCGGAGACAAAATGTCACCATTATCGGATACGACACTGTTAGCATCAGGGTTGTCCAATGCTAATTTATTTGATCATATCCGGCATATGCTGTACACAACGATTCCAGGTCTTTTGATTGCTCTTAGTGTTTATTGGTATTTAGGAATGCGCTTTACAGCTGAGACGGTAGACGGCGGGGAAATCGAAGCAGTTTTATCAACGCTTCAGGAACAATTTTCAATTTCTCCATGGTTGTTATTGATTCCCGCTTTCGTTATTGCACTGGTTGCTCGTAAAGTACCGGCTCTCCCAGCGCTTATCGTCGGGGTCATTCTCGGGGCATTTGCTCACGTCCTTGTACAAGGAGGATCGGCTTCAGAAGCGTTCACAACCCTTCAAGGCGGCTTTAGTCTTGAATCTGGAAATGACATGGTCGACCAGTTGCTCAACCGCGGTGGGATTGACGGAATGATGTACACCATTTCTCTCATTCTCGTTGCAGCGGTCTTTGGCGGAGTTATGGAAAGCACAGGTATGCTGGAAGCGATCGTCAACCAAATTTTAAAACTTGTTAAATCAGACGGCGGCTTGCTTTCTTCAACCGTTGTTACTGCATTTTTCTCCAATATTGCATCAGCGGATCAATATTTATCCATTGTCGTTCCGTCCCGCATGTATTCGAAAGCGTACCAAGAACGAAACCTGCATCCGAAAAACTTATCCAGGGCGTTAGAGGACGGCGGTACAATCACATCGGTCTTCGTGCCATGGAATACGTGCGCCATTTTCATTTTCGGTACATTAGGGGTTTCCGCATTCGCCTATGCGCCGTATGCTATTTTAAACTTTTCCGTTCCAATCATCTCCATTTTATTTTCACTCATCGGATTCTCCGTTGTGAAGCTATCAGACAGCGAAGCGAAACAGCTTGAAAAAACAGTGGAAGATGCGATGTAAAGAAGAAAAGCAGGCTGCTTTGACAGTCTGTTTTCTTTTTTTGGAAGTTTTCTTAAGCTCAAAGGGTTGCTTATCCATCCATTTCCCCCTACAATAATACGTATGAAAACACCTTATCATCCACCTATTGACAGTATTTCATTTACAAAAGTAATGCATGCATTAAGCGAGCCAAATCGTATAAAAATCGTTCGCTGTTTAAGCGAAAGCGGACAAAATAATTGTACCGCCTATACAATGAAACTCATGCTACCGAAATCAACGGTATCCCACCATATTAAAGTGCTCCGGGAAGCGGGGCTAATTCAAGCGAGAATTGAAGGGAAGGAGCACATTTACTCGCTGCGCCAAGAAGAAATTGACGAGAAGTTTCCCGGATTGCTTCGCACGGTGACGGCAATTAAAGAAGAAGATATTTAAAAAAGCTGACTGAAAGGGAAATCACCCTTTCAGTCAGCTTCAACATAAAAACAACTCTTTTATTAACAGTTGGATAGTTTCTCCTAGAAGGAACAGTCATGAATAATCAGTAAAATAATGGATTCATTTTAATTTGAGAGAAAATAGTTGCACTTCATCCAATGTGGTGATATGATTCCAATAGTTCGATGGTTTTCGAACTATAGAACTATTTATAGACAATTATTTGGAGGAACGAACATGAAAAACATTTTAGTTATTAATGGTCATGAATATTATGAGTTTGCAAAAGGTCAACTAAACAAAACCCTTTTTGATCAAATCGTGACAACTCTTTCTGACAAATACGAAATAAAAACAACGGTTGTTCAGGAAGGATACAACATTGAAGAAGAGCACGAAAAATTTAAATGGGCAGATGCAATTATTTACCAAACACCAATGTACTGGTTTTCACTTCCAGCTCTTTTCAAAAAATACATTGATGAAGTGTATGCATACGGTGTTTTCTTTGGTGGTCCAGAAGAGAAATATGGAGAAGGCGGATTAATGAAAGGGAAAAAATACATGTTTTCAACAACATGGAATGCGCCTGAATATGCTTTAAACGATCCGGACTTGATGTTTAAAGGTGAAGGACTTGAAAGAGCACTTGAGCACCTTCATAACATGCAGAAATATACAGGAATGGAGCCACTTAAAAGCTTTGGTGCCCATGATGTCATCAAAAATCCAAATATCGAAAAATACACATCAGAACTTGCTCGTCATTTAGACGAAGTATTCAAGCTTTCATAATAGAAAGGATTGGGGAATAATATGTCATTAACTGAAGAACTAAACAAAGTGAGGGAGAGCTTTTTTGAAAGAGCACCTGAAGACGTTACAACAAACATTGTAAGAGCTAATAAAGAACTACTTGAGTCCGAAATGGCGACAGGGTTAAAAGAAGGGGAAAAGGCTCCTGATTTCACGCTAACAAACGCAGCTGGAAAAGAAATATCTTTATATGAAGAATTAAAAAAAGGCCGCGTCGTCTTAACATTTTACCGCGGCGGCTGGTGCCCTTATTGCAACCTTGAACTGAAAGCATACCAAAATATTCTGAATGAGTTACGTGAAGCGGGTGCGGAGCTTATGGCAATTAGTCCGCAACGCCCAGATCAATCTTTATCTACTCAGGAGAAAAATGAGCTGACGTTCCACGTTTTAAGTGATCCAGAACAGGAAGTATTGCGTGACTACAACGTACTGTTTGAATTCCCTGACTACTTAGTCGACACATACAAAGAGAAATTTAATTTGGATTTAGCGACCTTCAATGATGCGGAAAAAGCGTGGAGACTTCCAGTTCCAGCGACATTTGTCATCGATCGTGATGGCACCATTTTAAAAGCGAGCGCCAATGCTGATTACACGTATCGTCTTGATCCAAACGAAGTTCTTGCATTTTTAAAGCAAGCTTAATACTCATACTTACTAAAAAAGGGAGAAGCATCGCGCTTTTCCCTTTTTGTTTTCATTACATAGTTGGTTCATGTTCCTTTCTCTTGATACATCATTAATGTTTCATCGAAAGGATATTCGTTCATATATTTCTTCATCATAGCTTGAGCTAAACTCTCATCGCGGTCCATAAAATAGTGTATGAGCCATTTACTATGCTGCATATGATGAATGTCCAGCATTTCCTTTAAATCTGTAGACCATGTATAGTCTTTATCATAAAACAATGGGCCTTTATAAATGTCATATAAGTATTGAAAATCGCTTAGTGAATCGGAGTGGTGCTCGACTTTATCCATAAATGTATAAAAATCAACCCAACATTCTCCTACTATGCGCATCATATAGCCTTCATTTGCTGTTTCTAAAGCGAGCGGCAAATCGAATTGCTGAATCGTTTTTTTTAATCGATATATTGTGTTATGAACATTATGAATCGCTCTTTCGCCATCCATCTCAGGCCACATTTGATCTGCAAGTATCCATTTATTAATACATTGCTGATTTTTGACTAAAAAAATGGCAAACAGTTCCTCTGTTTTTTTAGTAGGCCACTTTACAATATGGCCAGCTTTATTTTCCACATAAAAAGAACCGAAGCCATGAACAGTCATTTCATAGCTTGTCATAGCCGAGGTTTGTCCATTAATAAGCTGTTTCGTTTTTTCTAAACGTTCAACTACTGAATCAATCGCTTCTGGTGTAACAGGCTTTAATAAATAGTCTGTTGCCTGAACACGAAAAGCATCGACAGCGTATTGACTGTAAGCTGTTGTAAAAACAATTTGGTTGCTGTCTGTTTTGACTTTTGCTGCTAAATCAAGCCCATTTAATCCTGGCATTTCAATATCAATAAATAACACATCAGGATTTAAAGAAGGAATTGCTTCCATTGCCTCAATAGGATTAGAGAAGGCAGCAAGCAATTCATATTTCGGGTTTTCTGTAAGAAACATTTCCATCATACGCAAAATGTTGCGTTCATCTTCTACGATAATAGCTTTTAACAAGCGAATCCCCCCTTAAGATCATTTCTTTATGTGACGGGCAAGTAAAGGATGACCGTTGTGCCACTTGTTGGATTGGAAGTAATTCTCATGGAAGCACCACTTATATTCCGCAGTCGATTACGTACATTTAACAAACCAATTCCTCTATTTTTACCTTCTGCATTTTTTACCTCATTCAACACCTCTTCACTCATCCCAACTCCATCGTCTTGAACGACTACTTTTAATAATGAACCTTCTTTTTGAATAGAAAGATGAACCTTACCGCTGGAAGATTTATTAAAAATCCCATGTTTAATTGCGTTTTCAACAAATGGCTGGATGACTAAAGACGGAATATGGATTTGTTCCAAGCCATGTTGTATATCAAAGTGAACATTAAGCAAATCTCCGAAACGAGCTCGTTCAATTTCCACATAGGCTTCAATAAGTTCTAGTTCCTTTCGAAGTGGAATAGACGGGTTTTTATGATTATTTTCAAAAATAAGGCGCAAATAAGTACTTAATTTATTTAATAAATAAGCCGCTCTTCGATTATCTGTATAACATAGAGAAATGATATTGCTGAGCGCATTGTAAAGAAAATGTGGTTTAATCTGCAAATTTAAATAAGACATTTCGTTATCTAATGCTTCATCTCTCGCTACTTCATAAGAGGTCATCAAATTGGCTAATTTAACAGCGAGAAATATCAGCACAAACAATATAAAACTCACCATACCACCTTGCTGAAAAATATTGATGGGGATGAAAGAATTTAAGATTTCCATCATTAAATAACTGCCAGCTGAAAAAAGAGCAATGGTTAAAAAGAACAGCTCGCTTTTTTCACTTAACATCTCTCTTTTCTTTATACATAAATAAAAGCTTCGACTTACTAATAATCCAATTAACGCTACAACATATAGCCAAAGAATGTATTGCAAATGAGAATATACATGATAAGGCAAGGTGAGGATTAATATTAAATAAGCACAAACCGGAATGTTCAATGAAAAAGCCGCTTTTTTAGAAAGAATAGATGGTTCTAAACTTTGCAGCAACAAAATTAAAAACGGGACAGTAGTGAATCCCAAAAAATCCTTCATCTTATAAGCGATCGTAAAAGGAAGCTCTGGGTACAACTGCAATAGCACTTTTTCCCCGCTGAGTGAAATAGATAGCATCAAAATGAAAAAATAAAGGCCGCTATAAATGAAAAATCGATCTTGTTTTCGTAAAGTCGCAATCGTTAAGTGATAAATGCTAAATAAAAGGAGCATAATGATTAGCCCTAGATTTAAGCCAAATTTCACATTTTGAACGACCGTAATATCACGTTGATTCCCAAAGTAAATACTTTGCACAATGCCTCTGTCGACAAAGCTATGATTGGCTGTTTGAATTACAATCTCGACGGTATTTCCTTGCACATGAAAAAAAGTCGCATACGGCGTATTTCCAGAAGTAGATTGTTTCTTGTCACTAGCTGGAATACCGCTGTTTCCTACCTGTTGTCCGTTTACAAAAAGAGTGTGCGCCATTCGAATGCTCGATATTTTCATCCCTAGAATCGAGTCCGTATTTGGCAACTGAACGTTTAAATAGTATGTACCACTGCCTTTTCCTCGTAGAACAGAAGGGGTAAGCACATATTGTTTATCACGCCCTTTATGTATATCTTCTGGAGATAAAAGTTGTCCGTCATAAAAAGCCCATTCTCCGTCTAGTTTGACAAAACCTTGTTGCGCTAAATCCCAATTCGTCAAATCAAGAACACCTCGCTGAGCGGTTGGTGCTTCATTGTCTGGATTTGTTTGGTCATACAGTTGGTAGAATAAAAGAAAACCTAATAGAAATATGAAACTAATAAATACAGCATTTCTTGTTTTTATTCGATAAATAGACATAAAACAACCTTTCTAACCAATCTTTGTGAGAATTTTGTGAGTCCTTCCATGTATGTTAAATAAGTAATAGAAAACATTGGAAAGTTATTACTAGCAAATTAAGAATAGCAAAAGGAGAAGATTCAGTGAAGAACTTGCAAAAAAATACTCTCATGCTTATTTTATCTGGAATTATTTTATGTTTATCATTGGCGACTCATTTTTTACATAGATCGCTGCACCTGTTAGATTCCTATTTAATTATGAAAGGAATTGGAGATTTATCAGGTGGACTTTTATTTTTACAAAATACTTTGCTTGTTATTCCAGCTCTATTGTTTATCGGCAGTTGGATTCTTTATAAAGTAAACGATACCTCTCCACTTCTTCCGTGGATGATGATGTTAACTATGACTTTTAGCAGTATTTCAATTATTGCTGGAGGCGACGGTTTAGTTGAATATCATTTCTCAATTTTCTTAGTGATTGCGATGATTGCGTATTATGATAATCGCCAATTAATTATATGGAGTACGGTCATTTTTGCTGTACAGCATGTGATTGGCTATTTTTTCTTTCCGCAATTAATATGTGGAACGTCAGACTATCGCTTTACGTTACTGTTCATTCATGCTTTTTATTTACTCTTAATTAGCGGGGCTACAATTTGGTTCATTTACTCAAAGCAACTAAATACAGAACAATATGAACGTACCGTTGCATTGCAGCAGCAAACATTAAACGAAGTATTAGAAAGTTTAAATAAAACAAGTTCCTCTGTTTTGCAGTCGGTGAACCAATTAACGACTGACTCAGAGGAATTGACAAGTGCGAGCCAAGAAATTGCTTCATCCATTCAAACCATTTCAGTTGGAGCAGATGGACAAACGATGAAATTACAGTTAAGCGCAGAAAGTATCCATGCAATGCTCATTCAAATTCAACAAATAAAAGAAAAGGCGGAAATGGTCAGTGAAAATGCGAAAGATACTTCTGAACAAGTAACGTTCGGAAGTAAAACGATTGAAAATATGTCCGAACAAATGCGAGTTATTACGGAAACAGTAAATGAAGCGAATCGGACGATTAAAGAGCTTGCGCAAAATTCAGGGGAAATTGGCCAATTAGTCGGAGTGATTTCTACGATTGCTGATCAAACCAATCTTTTAGCACTGAATGCTTCCATTGAAGCGGCACGTGCTGGAGAACAAGGAAAAGGCTTTGCCGTTGTCGCAAAAGAAGTTCGAAAGCTTGCACAGCAATCTAATCAATCGGCATTTGAAATACAGTCGGTCGTCTATTCGATTCAAGAGCGTATCGATCATGTATCTGCAAAAATGAAAGTAGGATTGCTGGAGGTGGATAAAGGTTTAACGCAAATTGGAGAAATTCAGCAAGCATTTAATGAAATTTCCAACTCAACAAAGGAAGTGAGCCATCAAATTAGTGATGTATCTAGCTCTTCTAAACTGTTGCTAAGTCACTCCGAACAAACAAATCATTTAATTGATCAAGCTTCTAACATTACATCGGCTTTTTCAAAAGATATCGAACATATTTTATCCGCTGCCGAGCAGCAATCCGCTTCTTCAGATGCGTTAAATCATATTACAGTCTCATTAGAAACGTTAGTTCATGAGCTAAATACACTTGTTCATAATATTTATTCGACGTACCAAAAACCGTCATAACCACATAAAAAAAGAAAGAAGCGGCCGTTGTGGTCGCTTCTTTCTTTTACATACTTTTTCTCTCTCCGAAATACTCATCATCTGCCCGCTTTTTTAACGGCGCAAAGAAATTTTCGATTTCCCGCTCCGCGCTTAAAAGCGAATCAGAGCCGTGAATGACATTTTCTGCTTTCGAACAAGCGAAGTCACCGCGAATGGTACCAGGGATGGCTTCTGCAGGACTCGTTTTTCCGATCATTAGACGAGAAACTTCAATAATATTTTCGCCTTCCCATACCATCGCAAACACAGGGCCTGATGTAATAAACTCCACCAATTCGCCGAAAAACGGTTTATCTTCATGCTCCATATAGTGATATTCCGCTTTCGCTCTATCTACCATCATGAGCTCCGCATGTAATAACTCAAATCCTTTTTGTTCAAAACGTTTCATAATCTTCCCAACTAAGCCTCGTTTAACACCATCGGGCTTGACCATTATAAATGTGCGCTGCATCGGCATCGTTATAACCTCCTAAAACCTTTTTTTCTATCATTATGGGACAATATATAAGAGTTTATAACTAGGAAGACAAGAAAAGTTTCTCTAGCCGCCACATGTGACAGGCTTATCATTCATATGTTGAAAGAAAAAGGAGTGTGAGACGATGTACGGCTGTCCACCGTGGGTATGGTATCCGATGGTTCAAAGTCGTTATCCATGCTATCCTTATAGACTGCCAGTTTATGTCCAAAGACAGGAAGAAGAGCCCTTTATGTATGACATTAGCTATGAAAAGCTGTTAGTGTCTCATCTTGATCTATATGGGAGAAGAAGGCATCGTCTGTCATTACTTGTCCGCTATCCGTACCTATCGGAAGCGACATGGACACCGCTGTTTGACCAATGTGCGGTCGCGGCGGCACAAACCGCCAATCAGCTCGTCAAACCGTCGATGTGGCAAGACCCAAAATCCGTCCTTTCTTTATGCAAGCATGCCGTGACCGAGTCTTTTTTACAATGCTTACACCCAGATATCAGCCGGCACCTAACCGTTGAAGTGATTTACCGCAGAGGATAAAATGAAAAAATATGCGAAAACATTTTCCTTCCTTGGGAGAATGTTTTTTAGTTGAAGTATAATGGAGCTATATTTGCGTAGAAGAAGAAGGAGATTTTCAATGAACGAACAGGAAAAAGAACAAAAACTTTTGGAAAAAGGGGAGCGGGTGAAGGAAAAGGTAGTTAATACCGCTTTAACAATTATGAAGCGCCGCTTTTCTACTTTATACATACATGTAAGGCATTATGTCGCTAGTCAACTTGCCGTTGACTGGAAAAGCAAACAGCCGAAAAAGAAAAAAGAGGTGCCGCCTCCGCTTCAATATACCGTTGGTGATTTTCTGCATGAACCTCCGAAGCATGCGCGCGGCTGGGATCGAAGGCATTATGAGTATGAAACACTTTATTATGAATATGAACGGCTTCTTACTTATTATTTAAGTGATTGGCTGCCAAAATGGGCAATTGATCAGCTTTCTCCATCTCTTTTAAGCGATGTTCATAAGTGCTTCGGGAAACCGCTGACAGATGCGAAGCTGGCTGAATGGCTGTTGGAGCCGCTTTTTGACGAGGTGAACCATTACTTGGAACACCTTCAAGCAGAACATGTTACGCATCTTCTTCGCCTTGCCGAGCTTCCGTTTGACTTTGAAGAACAGCAATTTCTTTACGAAAAAGATTTGGCCGAGCGAGAACGCCTGAAAGAAGAAGCGTTAATGGAAATTGACCGAAAAAAAGCGGAAGAAGCCAAGATGATAGAAGAGTTGTTTGGACAAGAGTACCATCATGCGCCAAATCCCGATATTCGCTACATTCTTCATATCGGAGAAACGAATACAGGAAAAACATATGGAGCCATTCAGCGAATGAAACAGGCGGCAAGCGGTTTGTATCTTGCACCGCTTCGGTTATTGGCACTTGAAATTTATGATCGTTTGAATGCAGAAGGTGTGCCATGCTCGTTAAAAACGGGGGAAGAAGAGCGTTTATCACTAGAAGCCGCTCATCAAGCGTCTACTGTCGAAATGTTTGATGAAACCGATTATTACGACGTAATCGTCATCGATGAAGCACAAATGATGGCCGATCAAGAACGCGGTTTTTCATGGTACCGAGCGATTACGAAGGCGAATGCCCGTGAAGTTCATATTATCGGCAGCCGCAATGTGAAAACATTACTGACGGGACTGCTTCAGCAGCAAACCGTCGAAGTTCGTGAATACAGCCGAAACATTCCGCTTCAAGTAGAAGAACAAGCCTTTCGCCTAAGCGATACGAAAGCAGGAGATGCACTCGTTTGTTTTTCACGCAGACGGGTATTAGAAGTCGCCTCAGGCTTGCAGCGGCACGGACATTCCGTCAGTATGATTTACGGAAATATGCCGCCGGAAACGAGAAAAAAACAAATACGCCGTTTTCTTGACGGAGAAACGTCCGTCATTGTCGCAACAGACGCCATCGGCATGGGGCTGAATTTACCGATTCGCCGCATTGTCTTTTTGGAAAATGAGAAATTTGACGGACTGAAAAGACGTGAACTGACGTCACAGGAAGTGAAACAAATTGCCGGACGTGCAGGAAGAAAAGGAATGTATCCCGTCGGAAAAGTTGCTTTTACGAAAGATATTGATCACATGACCGAGCTGCTTCAGCAAGAAGATGAACCGGTTTCTTCATTTACGATTGCTCCGACAAACGAGATGCTACTTCGGTTTCAATCTTATAAAAAGACGCTCGGGACCTTCTTTGAACTATGGGCAAAATTCGAAAATCCGCCTGGCACGAAAAAAGCGCCTCTTGTGGACGAACAAGAGCTATATCGCCTTGTGCGGGATACGAAGCTAGAAGAGCGTCTTGCCCCAGTCAGCCTTTACCGCTTTTTACATTTGCCGTTTTCTGCAAATGAGCCAGAACTTGTGGAACAATGGATGAATTCTGTCATGGCGATTGTGTACAACAAGAACGTACCAGAGCCATTTCTCCAAAAGGATACGTTAGAAGAGCTTGAATTGTCGTATCAAGCAGCGGGGCTTCATTTACTATTTTTATACAGACTGAACAAAAAGAAGGAAGCACTTGAGTGGGAGCGAGTACGAGAAGGCATCAGCAACGACATTCATGACCGGCTAAAATCTAGTATAAATATCGCCGAGCGGACATGTGAAGCATGCAGTCAGTCTGTTTCATGGGACACGCCAGACCGACTGTGTGAAACGTGCCGGCAAAACGTGCAGGCAGATTAAAAGGAATATGCGGGAATATGTGGTATCATATGCACAGATGACAAAGAAAAATGAGGTGTCACGATGAAAATTGAAGTATGGTCAGATTTTGCCTGCCCGTTTTGTTATATTGGAAAACGTCGTTTAGAGGAAGCGCTTGAGCAGTTTCCGAATCGAGATGAAGTAGAAGTCGTCTTTAAAAGCTTCGAATTAGATCCGAATGCAAGCCGCGATACAGACCTCTCTATTCATGAGATTATCGCGAAAAAGTACGGCATGTCTGTTGAACAAGCGAAACAAATGAATGACGGCATTGTACAGCAAGCGGCATCGGTCGGCTTGGACTTCCAATTTGAAACATTAATTCGCACCAATACGTTTGATGCACACCGCCTTGCAAAATTTGCGGAAGCAAAAGGAAAAGATGCGGAAGTAACGGAGCGCTTGCTGAAGGCGTATTTTACAGACTCGAAGCATCTTGCTGACCATGAAACCTTGCTTGATTTAGCTGTTGAAGCAGGACTTGACCGTGCAGAAACAGAAGCGGTGTTAAAAGGGAATGATTACGAAACAACCGTACGAACTGAAGAAGCAGAAGCAAGACAAATTGGTGTACAAGGAGTTCCTTTCTTCGTGTTAAACAATAAATACGCGATATCTGGCGCACAGCCGTCAGAAGTATTCGCTGGTGCACTTCAAAAAGTGTGGGAAGAAGAAAACGGACAACCTGTGTTACAATCCTTATCACCATCAGAGGGTGACGGAACCGTTTGTACAGAAGACGGATGCGACATTCCGGGTTCAGGTAAAAACGAATAAGAGAAAACCGCTTGGATATTTCGTCCAAGCGGTTTTCTTATCATTGCGGTCATCCTTTCATATTAGAAGAGAAACGAAATGTCATCAAAAAGACGGAGGGGTCACAGCAAATAATACAACCGCTTGTTCCTCAAATTCATTTTCCCATTTATGCTTCATATAAGCGGGGATTTTGATACTGTCTCCCGTCTCTAAGATAATGGCTTCTTCGTTAAGATACAGTGTAATTTTCCCCTCTAAAATAAACGCCACTTCTTCGCCTTTATGCTCTAACAGTTTCTCTGACGACTTGGAATGGGGCGGGACCTTCATGATGGCCGCTGCAAGATTTCCTGTAAAATCAGGTGACAGCAGCTCATATGATAAATGATCGATCGTCATTTTTCTACGTTCCTTTGCTCGGACGACTAAATCAGCCGTATTCGTTTCCTCCATCAAAAAGCTGAATGTCGGAACATCAAGTGCTTTCGCTATTAACTTGAGCGTTTGAATGGACGGGTTCGCTAACCCCCGTTCAATTTGACTTAACATCGACGGTGTAATATCTGCCATTTCAGCAAGTTTCCTCAAACTCAACCCTTGCTGTTTGCGATGTTTTTCCACTTTCTGACCAATATCAATGTTTTCCATCTTATACTCCCTCATGTAAATATGAAATCTCATTTTATAATCGTAAATGTCATTTCATAATTATACTCAACATGTTAAACTGTTCTTACATTTGTTAAATTATAATTCATTGTTTTTTGGAAGTACAGAAGGAGGAGAGAAAGATGAATGAATTTCTGACATTTTTGTTGCTTTCGCTTTTTGTCGTCATTAGTCCAGGGATTGATACCGCGTTAATTACGAAGACGACCATTGCTTCAGGAAGAAAAACGGGGTTTCAAATGGCATTAGGTATTTCAGTCGGCTCATTAGTTCATACGTTTGCTGCGGCATTCGGGCTTTCTGCGATTTTAATGCAATCGGCACTCGCTTTTGAAATCGTTAAATACGTCGGAGCGGTGTATTTGTTCTATCTCGGGGTTTCTTCCCTTCTCGCTAAAAATAAAAAGCAAGAATCTCATCCGTCAAGCGAAAAAGGCTCTTCTTTTCAGCAAGGACTATTCTCCAATGTGCTTAATCCGAAAGTGGCGATGTTTTTCTTAACCTTTTTGCCGCAGTTTGTCACTCCTGGAGCGGGCACGACGAAGCAATTGATCACGATGGGGGTTACGTACACAGTCCTTTCCATTACGTGGTTTGTCCTTTTTGTCTATTTCATTACCCACTTACGTGAATGGCTGCTGGCGCCAACTGTCCAAAAATGGATGGAGAAAGCGACAGGCCTTGTACTTATCGGCTTCGGCTTAAAGCTCGCGTTAGAAAAGCAACGTTAATAGTCGTTTTTTATGGAAAGTCCCGTAACGGGGCTTTCTTTTATTTGCATTTACCGAATCCTTCCTTCAGAATAAAAAGTGAAGAAAGGCAAAGGAGGAAATACATAATGAAGTTGCAAGGAAAAAAAGTCATCCAGCTTGTTAGTGATGAATTCGAAGATCTCGAGCTTTGGTATCCAGTACTGCGCTTACGAGAAGAGGGCGCTATCGTTCATATCGCTGGGGAAAAAGCGAATGAAACGTACATCGGAAAATACGGTGTACCGATTACATCTGATTGCTCATTTAAAGAGGTGGATCCAAACGAGTATGATGCCATCTTAGTACCGGGAGGCTGGTCTCCTGATAAGCTAAGACGCTATGAAGAGATTTTGTCGATGGTTCAAGTAATGGACCAACAAGAAAAGCCGATTGGCCAAATTTGCCATGCCGGCTGGGTATTAATCTCGGCTAAAATTTTAAACGGACGAAACGTTACAAGTACACCAGGCATTAAAGATGACATGATGAACGCAGGAGCGAACTGGCATGACGAACCAGTCGTTGTCGACGGACACATCGTTTCAAGTCGCCGTCCGCCTGATTTGCCGGATTATATGCGGGAGTTCATTAACGTATTGGCAGAAAAATAAAGAAGCATAAAAAATACCACAACTATTCATTGAACTAGTCGTGGTATTTTTTATTGTATGAATACCAACTTTTACGATAAACTTTACAGAGTTATAAAGATTAACAAGCAAGGAGAATCCAGCATTTTATGAAATTGATATCTTGGAACGTCAACGGCATTAGAGCCTGTGTGAAAAAAGGCTTTCTCGACTATTTTCACGAAATGGACGCCGACCTTTTTTGTATACAGGAAACGAAGCTGCAAGCAGGACAAATTGACCTGGAATTAGAAGGTTATATTCAATACTGGAATTACGCAGAGAAAAAAGGCTATTCCGGTACGGCTGTATTTACGAAACACGAGCCTTTATCTGTTTCCTATGGGGTTGGCCTTGAAACTGAAGAAGCGGAAGGCCGCATTTTAACGCTAGAATTTGAAAACTTTTATTTAGTGAATGTTTATACACCGAATGCTCAGCGGGATTTAGCCAGACTTGATTTTAGGTTGGCTTGGGAAGATAAACTTCGTCTGCATCTTCAAGCGCTCGATAAAGTCAAACCAGTCGTTTATTGCGGTGATTTAAATGTCGCGCATGCCGAAATCGACTTAAAAAATCCAAAACCAAATCGAGGAAACTCAGGCTTCACCGAAGAAGAACGAGGGAAAATGACAACATTGTTGGAGTCAGGATTTATGGACACCTTCCGTCACTTTTATCCCGATCAAGAAGGGGCCTACACTTGGTGGTCTTATATGAACAAAGTCCGCGAGCGGAACATCGGATGGCGCATCGATTATTTTATCGTATCTGACCGCTTGAACGATCAACTGCAAGATGCCCAAATTCATTCACAAGTGATGGGAAGTGATCATTGTCCTGTTGTTCTTGAAATAGATTTATAAGAACAGACTAAAAAGGGGGGATGCGCGATGAAACACACCATATTAAGAGGTCATCATTTATTGTGCGTCCACGGTTTCAGAGGAATGGGCTATAGTCCAGAATTCGTCGAGAAAATGACCGAAATCGTGACAGATATACGAGACGACCAACTTGATTATCCGATTCAAGTTGTTGTCGGGCTCGATGAAACGTGTTCATTTTGTCCGCATCAAGGAGACGGCATTTGCAATCAATCTCAAACACATGTTATTGGATTAGATACGAATGTAACAACACATCTCGGGATTCGCCACGGAGACGTTTATCAAAAAAGCGAGCTTGTGGCGATGGTCGCTAATCAAGTGGAACCGGATGATTTGGACGTCCTTTGTAAAGGCTGTTCATGGCTCCGGTACGGGGTGTGTAAGGAAGGTATCCTTATGCTGAAAGAGCAATACAGCCGGAAATAAATAGAGAGAAAACAGAAAAGGAGTTTTGCCAATGAGAACGTATACGTCAAGAGACGATGTGCCAAACAGTGAAAAATGGGATTTAACTGATATTTATCCAGAAATGAGTGCTTGGGAAGCAGAGTATGCGAAAGTGCTAGAGATGGTTGAAACATTAAAAACGTTCGACGGTGCGATTCAAGATGCCCGCTCGTTATGTGATTATTTGCAGCTGACGGAAAACGCGCGCTATTTGTACAGCAAATTGTACGTCTATGCGCATTTGCAGATGGATACAGATACACGTGTGTCTGATTCCCAGGCTTTACTTGACCGTGCGGCACAGCTTGGCCGAAAAATGAGCAGCGCAACTTCGTTTTTCATGCCATTTTTATTAAGCCTAGAGGAAAGCGTGTTAAAAGGATACATAAAGGATGTACAGGAGCTTGCTTATTTTGAAGATGATTTACTTGAATCATACCGCTATAAAAAGCATGTCTTAAGTAAAGAACAAGAAGAAGTACTGTCTAAAATGGGCGAGGCACTTTCTTCTCCAAAAAATACGTTTGGAATGATCAACAATGCTGATATCCGCTTTGGAACGGTCACAGACGATAACGGAAATCAAGTTCCGCTTACAAGAGGCATGTATTCGAAGCTTATGGAAGACGAAAATCGTGAAAAACGAAAAGAGGCGTATCATGCATACTATGAGCCGTACGTTCAACTTCAAAACACGATTGCCTCAACACTGTCTTCGGCGATTAAAAATAATGTAACGCTGTCAGAAATGAGGAAATATCCGTCTGCGTTAGAGCGGGCGCTGTTTTCAGACATGATTCCAATAGATGTATATGACAATTTAATTGAAACGACAAAGCAAAACATTAAACCGCTTCACGAATATATGCGTATCCGAAAAAAGCAACTTAAAGTCGACGAATTACGCGCTTACGATTTAAGTGTTCCGTTAGTGAGCGGGATGAAGCAAGAAATTTCATACGAGGAAGCGTATGACACGATGCTAGAAAGCTTGAAGCCGCTCGGAGAGGACTATGTAGAGACGCTGAGAAGCTTTAAGGAAAAGCGCTATATCGACGTAAGGGAAACACCTGGAAAACGGTCTGGTGCTTACAATTTAGGTCTTTACGGTGTTCATCCGTTTGTTCTGTTAAATCATCAAGACGATTTAAACAGTTTATTCACGCTAACACATGAGATGGGTCATGCGATGCACAGCTATTATTCAAGTAAGCACCAGCCACAAATTAAAGCCGGTTACTCCATTTTCGTCGCTGAAGTCGCATCAACGGTTAATGAAGTGCTGCTTATCAAATACTTATTAAAGCATACAGACGACCCGCAAATGAAACAGCATTTATTGAATCATTTTATCGATCAATTTAAAGGGACATTCTTTACGCAAGTGATGTTTGCGGAGTTTGAAAAAATCACGCACGAAAAGGCAGAAAAGGGCGAACCGCTCAACGCCGCCGAATTCAGTCGTATTTATGAAAATCTGTTTCGTGAGTACAACGGAGACGACATTGTCTTTGAGGAGGAAGTAAAATATGGCTGGACACGAATTCCTCATTTTTACCGTCCGTTTTATGTATACAAATACGCAACAGGCTTTGCTTCTGCTATCCACCTTGCAGACCAGTTACTAAAGGGTGAACACTCGGCACAGGAAGCCTATTTAAACTTCCTCAAAAGCGGCAGCTCCGACTATCCGCTTGAATTATTAAAGAAAGCGGGCGTTGATTTATCAAAACAAGAACCAATCGAGCACGCCTTAACCATTTTCAACGGATTAGTTGAGGAATTTTCAAAACAAATATAAACAGAACAGAAAAAAGAGAGGCACAAATTCGTGTCTCTCTTTTCTTTACCTGAACTAAGATTCGTCGATTAATGTTCGGTCATACTTTTACCGGTCCATTGTGAGGCTTTTCTATCGACATACTGTTTAAGCAAAAGCCAATTGACTGGCTCTGATACTTCCATTTCATTCGTTTCAGGATTATACGGAATAGATCCTTCTGGGAGAAAATCATACCAGCCTTCATAACCTAGTTGTTCCGCCGTGCTTAATAAAACTTGATCCATCATCAGTTCAAAAATACTTTCGTTTCCAGCACAAGCGTCTTGAAGATCCATTCGGCTTATTAATAATTTAAGTGCGTTTAGCTTTAGTTCAGCTTCATTGCTTGCCAGCCCTTTCATTTCAACGCTAATTAAGTCTTGAGAATCATCGTCCTTGAAAGAATGCTGGATAAGTTTTTGTTCTAACGTTTGCGAATGTTGTTTTTTCACATCGTTCTCCTTAAAAGTTAGTTTTTAACGCTTTTACACTTTTGTACACGTATATTAACAAAACGGTTCTTTTATCACTAATGATTACTAGTTTAACATTCTTTCAAGTCTTTTTTGTACCAATACGAAAAACTCTTGAGTAGTCTGAATATTATTGACGAGTTATCATTTTTCCAACTATAGTAAAATCAAAAGGGAAGAATGTTCCGCATACATAGGGAGGAAAAATAAATGGCAATCAGCAACGGTTCTATTTTATTAAATTTTGAGCGGCTACAGTCTCAGCAGCAGCAACAACGTGTACAGGCATTCGTTGATACGATGCACGCTTCTCATGAAGCAAGCCAATTTTCCGAACGACCTGTTTCAGAAGATGTGATGGAGAAAATCATCCATGCAGCGGGTACGTCACCGTCAGGCGCTAATCAGCAGCCATGGACGTTTGTACTTATTAAAGATCCGCTCATGAAAAAACAATTACGTAAGGCAGCTGAGGAAGAAGGGAGGGAGAGGAAGCAAAACGTTGAAACAGACAAAGCGTTTTTGGAGTCTGCTCCGTATGTCGTTGCGCTATTTAAGCAAAAGTACGGCTTAGAACGAAAAAACGACGGCTCAATCGAAAAAGTGAAACATTACTACCCGAATGAATCAACGGCTATTTGTGCCGGATTTTTTATTGCGGCTCTAAAGCACGCCAGACTGGATTACCGAATTCATCGGCCGATCAAGGCCATGAAAGACTTCCTTCAGCGACCAGACAATGAAACGCCGTTTTTGTTGTTTGCTGTTGGGTATGCAAAGGTGCAAGAAGAGTTAGAACCATTTTCATTAGAAAGTTTAGTAGATGCTGATATCACTCTCTCTTTTTCAGAAAAAGAGACTCCCTTAAAGAAACCTGTTTTTCAATCTGATGAAGAACAATTAAACATGGCATCTCGCTATTATGACTTTATAAAACGAAGACGCAATGTTCGTGACTATTCAACAGAGCCTATTGATTTGACGCTTATTCAGCAAGCTTTTCAGGCGGTCACTGCCGTTCCAAAACTCACAAAGTCACAAGCCTTTCGTTTCGTACTTGTGAGTCATCTTGAAATAAAGAAGAAAATACGGGAGCAAGCGGAAAGTGAAGAAAAGAAGTTTTACGAGGAGAAAATTACGGATGAATGGCGGGATGTACTACAGCCGCTCGGTACGAATTGGCAAAAACCGCATTTAACAGATGCGCCGTATGTAATTGCAGCATTTAAAATAGAGGATTCTTCTTCAAAAGAAAAAACGATGCCGTTAATTAGTACGGGGATTGCTGTCGGTATTTTAATGTCTGCCTTGCATCATGCTGGGTTATGTACTTTAACACATACACCTAGTCCGATGACATTCTTGCGCGATTTATTAAAAAGACCAAAAGAGGAAATGCCAATTGTTGTTCTTCCTGTAGGCTATCCAGCAAAAGATTGCCAAGTGCCAGATATTACGAAAAAACCATTATCCCAAATTTTAGTCAAACGATAAACAGAACATGCTTCCTTCTTCGCTGTTTTTCTTTCCTTATGGTACGATAAGAAGGAAAGAGGTGACAGGATGGCTTTTGGCATTAAACGAGAAGAATTACAACGTTGGAAAGATAAAGTGAGAAGCGGAGAAATCGCCTTTTTGACACATTATTGGATCGATGAACGCTTTCCAGGCATGAAAACCGTCACGAAAGTCGGATGTGCCGATATCGAGCGTCTAGCAGAATGGGGCAAGCAATATGGCATTCCTTCACGCTATATTCATCATCGTTCCCATTATCCTCATTTCGACTTGCTTGGCGAGCGACAAATCGAAATTTTAACAGCAGAAAATCTATTGGAACAACTTCATCGTTTTCACAATAAAGACTAAAAAATGTTGTCTATTTGCTAGACAACATTTTTTAGTCTACTTAATTTCAGGTAAGTCATCTAACGCAAGCGGACCAGTTACGTTCTCATCTTGTACCTTCATAAAAAAAGCTTCTGTTTCAAAACCAATCGATGTTGTTAAGTCAAGCACATCGACATTTACTTTTAAATATCCGTCAGAAGGAAGAGAGACCGTATCAAGTGAAAACATGAGCTCTTTTCCATCATTTTCAGATGTAATATCCGTCCATTCATAATACCCGTCTTCTGTATAAGCATCATTTTCTTGTTCATAGACTGATATATTTAATCGATACGCCACATCCTCTTTCTCGGCAATAGAAAAGAAAAGGGAATCTTCTTCAACAGACTGAAGCTCGGCGTATTAAGCAAGCGGCTTTTATCTATTTCGAGCCCTGTCTTTTCCTCTAAATATTGATGCAACTCCTCATTATCAAATACGTTTTCAATATCTTGATTTTCGTGTTCTGTTCGACGATAGAACGCTTCATTGCTATGAACATCTTCGCGATCCGATGGCTCCACAGCACCATACAACAGCACATAATCATCTGCCATAATTTCTTGAGGATACCATTTATGATGATTCCCTGAGTAATTCCAAAACGCATCCCAGCGTACGGGTTCATCGTTTAATCCTCTTATATCTGCCCCTGTCGAAAAGGGAAGATGGTGAGAGATAAAATGATAATAGGCGAAATGATGCCCATATTCGTGAGCCAATGTTTCTCGATAAGCGGAAGGTTCTGTATATTGATCGCCATTATATAACGTAATCGTATTCGTCCATGCATGAAAATGAGCCTTCACACGGGAATCTGCATATGAACCTGCTTTTACCCGCACTTCTTGCAACATATAAATCTCACTTCCATGCTTATTTTTCAATAACTCTTCATATAAACCTTTTAACTTTTCCTCATCCCACGTGTCTGTATAGCTTAAAAAGGCAATTCCTTCAGGCGATGTGTATTTTGCTTGATAATTAGAATCATAAGCGGGAGAGTCCAAACTTAAGAGAATAGGTAAAAAGAGAAAAAGAGCTAATCGTATCATGATGTTTATTCGTTTCCCCATGATGATCACATCCTTCATCTCATTTTAGCATGAGCAAGAAAGGAAGAGTCTTACTTCATTTTTCCAAGTATGGAATACAGGAGCGGGTAAAAGGGGATGCTTTCCCCATATAATTACCTTTTTTGGATAATTACTGTTATGGAAAGAGTAAGATTATAACAATTTATGAGATTCCATATTTTGATATATTTAATTTTTCAGAAAAAAGAGAAAAAAGTGTATAATTTTGTCGAATGAGCAGATATAATTCAATTACACACACATTTAAACGCGAATCAGCTTTAAAGTGATAAAGGATAAAGATTGACCGGTCTTCATTCCAATTTCAAACAACGCATCTAGGAGAGTGAACATTATGGAAATGCTCAATGGCATTATTTCATCGTTGAACAACGTTTTATGGTCATACGTATTAATTGCCGCACTAATCGGAATGGGGATTTACTTTACAGTTCGAACAAAATTCGTTCAAATTCGATTAATTAAAGAAATGTTTCGTTTATTAGGAGATAAATCAATCGCTTCATCAGGCAGCAGTCAAAAAGATATTTCATCGCTTCAATCGTTCTTTATTGGGGCAGCAACTCGTATCGGAACAGGGAACATGGCAGGGGTTGCTATTGCCTTAGCAGTAGGGGGGCCAGGATCAATTTTTTGGATGTGGCTCGTAGCAATTATCGGAGGAGCTACAAGTTTTATTGAGAGCACACTTGCACAAGTATATAAAGTGAAAGATAAAAATGGCTTCCGCGGAGGCCCAGCTTACTACATGGAAAAAGGGTTAAATGCAAGATGGTTAGGCATTATTTTCGCTATTCTGATCGCGCTATGTTTCGGCCTTATTTTCAACTCTGTACAATCTAACACAATTTCAAGCGCGTTCAAAATAGCATTCGGCACAAATGAAATCGTCATGGGCGTTATTTTAACAGCTTTAACAGCTGCTATCATTTTCGGAGGCGTTCACCGCATTGCTAAATTCTCTGAAATTATCGTACCAATCATGGCTGTTTTCTATTTAATCATCAGCTTATATGTTGTCATCATGAACATTAGTGAAATGCCAGCTGTTTTCAGCTTAATCTTCAAAAGCGCATTCGGTTTCGAACAGTTTGCAGGCGGAACAATGGGGGCAGCCATCATGCTTGGTGTGAAACGTGGTTTGTTTTCAAATGAAGCTGGTATGGGAAGTGCACCGAACGCAGCTGCAACGGCATCTGTTACACACCCAGCAAAACAAGGGTTAATCCAAACACTTGGCGTATTCATCGATACATTAATCGTATGTAGCGCAACGGCTTTTATCATTCTATTATCAGATCAATACGGAAACACAGATTTAAACGGCATTGAATTGCTGCAGGCAGCACTTGCTTCACATGTTGGCGCATGGGCAAACACATTCGTAGCGATTTCTATCTTCTTATTCGCTTTCAGTTCCATTATCGGAAGCTACTACTACGGAGAAACAAACATTGATTTTATTAAATCAAGCAAAACATCATTACTTGTATACCGCTTAATGGTTCTAGGCATGGTTGCTTTCGGAACTATGGCAAGCTTAGAATTCGTTTGGAGCCTAGCAGACTTAGCAATGGCACTGATGACACTCATTAACTTAATTGCGATCTTCTTATTAGGAAAAGTGGCTTTTGCGGTCTTACAAGACTATGTATCACAGCGAAAAGAAGGGAAGGAGCCTGTATTTAAAGCAGAGAGCATCGACGGTTTAACAAACGCATCATGCTGGGAAGAAGAAACAAAACCAGAAGAAAGAATTGCGAGTTAATTATATAAAAAAAGAACGGGGAGATGCCCTCGTTCTTTTTTTACGGCTGTAACAACACAAAGAAAAATGAATTTTTATTCAAAATAATTCATTTTGGTACAAAATATGCGGGGCTTATAACTTATATTTTGGATATATATTCACAAATAACCATTTTTAACCAATGGTGATCAAAAAAGAAAATTTATTTATTAGAACATCTGGCAGCATAGAACAGCCAATCAGATACATAGTAGTGATGGTAAAATAAAACAACGTAACACATTATGTAAACTAGAAAAATGATGAAAACCTTCGGAACACGTAACCATATTATATAGACGAGCTATAGCGCTAAATGAAAAATAATACAAGAAATGAAATCATTTTTGTGATCATTAACATTAAATTAATCGTACGCATAAATGTCTAAATTCATTTACAGCAACAAGCGAATTTTATTGCAATTGAATTATGAATTAGCCATTTATATATACATATGAAATTTATTTACAGATTTATTATATATAGCAAGCAATCTCATTTTATTTCTAATATCTCATTATTCTAAGTATACTTGTATTTTGATATGATATGTAGTTGATTTCAGTTAACGTTCTATAATATATATTATGTAAACTAGAAAAATGAAAAAATAAAAGGATTAGATTTTATCTTTATCATCCCAGCCCCTTCCTTTTAACCTAGCCATTATTACTGCTAAATTGATGATAACTGATTCAAATGTATTCTGTAAGTAAGTTTCCTTATAATATAATCAAATATCTTTAAGAATACTCCCGCTCCTAGAAATCGATAAATCCCGCTGGTTTGTTGTAATTACTAATTATTTGAGTGACTTGCTGCTATTGAGATAAAATTTTATAACTACTCTTTTATTTATACGCTTTAACTAAGGTCAGTATATTTTGAGAAATTTGATGCTTATAATGGTTCAAAAGTCATCCTTTTGAGAAAAAGTAATACACTGATTATGATGATGAACACAGCCATCTGTTATGAACAGACCTAATACCCATGCCATTTTATGTGTCCAAGTTTTAAAGAAGTCTTCATTCACCTTATGCTTCCGCGGACGCCCTGATGACTTTTCTCGATTCATTTCTACTCCATGTTTATGCACGACCGCTCGAATAGCACGATCTGAAAGACCGATAATTGGTTTCATTTCTTTAAATGGCATCCCGCTTTTGTACAATTCAATGATGAGCTCATCTGTAATTCCTGGATTTCTTGGCATTTGTCCCCTCTCCTTTTATTCCATAAATTACCTATACGTTAATTATACAAACGTACGTTCTTTCGTGCAGTGTTTAAAGAGGATTTTACGCTACTCAAACAACTTATCAATCTTCTCAACATATGACCCAAACCGTGAATTGGTATGAGTCTGCCTTTTCTTCATTATTTCATTAAAACGCATTCTTTTTTTCGTTAGCTTTTTCTCTAATCGAATCTTTTCTGCGTCATCTTGGCAGCAAGCAATTAAATCTTCAAGACTCAGCATCTCTTTCTTTAGCTCTAATTCTTCATTGACGAAGCCTGCGTTCTTTAGTAAACGATAGCCCATCTTGAGTTCAGGAGACATACCCGGCAAATCATCTTTCAATTCGAGCGGTTTTCCCATCCCTGCAATGTTATCCATTTCTCCAGATTGAATAGCCGCTTTTATTTTATCCTCGGCGATTGTTGTCATGATATCCATTTTACAACACCTCCATTTTTACCTACTTATGCATGATCGTATCATTTTATCTCTGTCTTCTTGCCCCATTCTCAGTACCCTTACATGGTTAATATGCTATAACAGTCGCTCCCTACATGTACGAATCAATCTCTCTTGATTAAAAGTGAGCCAACTCGCTCTAATCGCATTGTTATGTAGTTGTTTCTTAACATGATCCACTGAATCTACCTTATCCCAATAGCGACCTAAAAAGTGGATAAAGACATCTAATCCTCGAAGTTGGACAAGAGTTGGAATAATCGTGATTTCATCTTCCGTGAGCTTCATCACGCTGCCATATCCAGAAAGAAAAGCATCAATTTTCCCCCATATTACAGCGTCCTCCTCGTCAGGGCGAATGAAGTTTGCTAAACAAACTGCTAGTTCCATTGCTCGTAAATCGTGTGTGACAAATTCAAAGTCTAAAACCGCTGAAACGGTTCCTTCTTCGTTTATGAGAATGTTGGATGCGTTCAAGTCTCCATGAACGAGCTGATGCGGTAACCGCTTTAATGTTGGGGCTATCTTTTGAAAAGCGTCAATTTGGTTGGAAATATGACTTAATTCCGCCTCCTGTCCTGCAAATTCGATTGGCGGATTCTCGCAAAAATTCGTTAACTTTTGCAACGAACAGTGAGGATGCGTATGTTCAATGTCATAATACGGTCTATAAATTGGACTCTCATTCGTTTGTGTCCGTGCAAGAGCATTTGTTAATTGACCCGTTATCTTTCCGAAAGAGTAAAGCTGATTTAATTCAATAAGCTGAGAGTTTTTACCATCCAAAAAGTGAAATACACTGGCAAGCTTCCCATCCTTTGTTCTCGCAATCGTATTTCCATCCTTTGTCGTTACAGGTTCTGGGATGCTAAAGGTAAGAGGCAATTCTTTTACAGCAAGTAGTATAGCATGTTCATACCTCACCTTTCGCTCATCTTGATGCGTTTCGTAAATCCGAACGACATATTGTTCATCATCTACTGTTAAAAATCGAGTTGTATTATTAGAGCCAGACGGACCAGTCCATATGTCCCAGCTTCCGACAGGAAAAAAATAAGCAAGAATTTCATTTATATAGGTTTTCTCTCTTTTCATATAACCACATAATTCCTTTACATTTGTATAGATTTCATTTTCAGATATGTTTATTATACTAAAAGACTTCCCTTACAGAATAAGAAAAAGCGTTCCTTCTTGGAGCATCGCCAGTTTCCTTCCTTCATTCCTCGGTTTATTTCTGCCTTCTTTTCCAAACTTGATGATTCAAATTCAATGGCATTCTCCATCCCGTCCGTTGTAATGACAAAGATTACTTTTCCTATTCAAGTCCAGTCATAGACCCGCTCCGATCAAGCAAAAGCATCTAGTATTATTCTAGATTAAGTCAAAGGCTGCTACTCACTTGATTCCAGAGGTTCTCATAAGCAAGAGGTGTCTCTAGAACGCCTATTTGAAAAGAATTTTGAAACGACCAACGAGATTTCAGGAAATTCAAAGCTTTCAACTAAAGAAAAACTCAAAAAGGTCATATACGATAAAAAAATAAAAGCCGATGATTCCTTCACGGAGGAAAATCGGCTTTTATTCGTTTAGCTCTTTGTATATAAATCATAAATCTTCTTAATTTTATCCTCAAATTGCTGTAAGTGGACGAATCTGGCTTCCCTTAACAGTTCTTTTCCATCTGCGAATAGAAGAAGAACAGGAACAGTGAAAATTGAAAAATGGCCCGCTATTTCCTCTATATCGTCTGCATTAATATGCCCTAATTGAATGAGCGGGAATTGATTGAGTAATTCGCGCACTTGGGGCAATAAGGCGTGACAGACGCTGCAGTTTGTTTTTGATATATAGATGAAGCTTAGTTGATGCTCCTTGATGAAACGGTCAACCATGTCCAACGATGTTAATTCTTTTAGTTCTTTCATTCCGTTTCCTCCATTATTTAAATGTCATCGTATACTCCGCTCGGAATGTTTGTCCGACTTCTAGTGTATTTACGCCAAATTTCTCTTTCATGTCTCCAGTGGTATCGTGTGTATCGGCAATGCCATACCAAGGCTCAATGCAGACAAATGGAGCAATTGATCCATCTTCGTCCATATATTTGGACCAAATTCCGACAAACGGAAATTTTTCAAACGATACTTCTACTCCGTGATTCGATTTGCTCGATACAAGTGCAGCCTGATCGATGTTGCTGTAAACGAGCGCGTCATGTGCAAACAAATCATTTGTAAGCGGAATGGCTGAAAAATCATGAACAATTCCTTTTTCATGAATTAACGAATTCTTTAATTCATATTGAGTGACTTTTTCATTTGCTGCAGGCGTTAAATGGACAAGATAGTCCTCTACACTTTCATTTTCTAAAAGCGGAATATGAAATGCTGGATGCGCACCGATGGAAAAATGCATCGTTTCATTGTTTTCATTCACAATTTCCCACTGCACAGTAAGCGAGTCCTCTTGAAGGGTATAATGAATAAACGCTGTAAATTCATAAGGATATACATCGCTAAAACGGCCAGCTGACTGAAACTGAAACGAAGCCTTTGTAGTCGTTTGTTCCTGAACATTAAATACAACGTCACGCAAAAAGCCGTGCTGTGACATTTCGTACGTTTGACCATCAAGTTCATAGCGATCTTCCTTTAAACGACCAACAATCGGAAATAACACTGGTGAGACACGTCCCCAGTAGGCACTGTCACCTGTCCACATATAGTCCAGTCCATTTTTCTTATGCATGACTTTCCGCACTTCCGCTCCGCTGCTTGCGATTTCAACTTTTAACCAATCATTTTCCATAATAACCATCTTTTATCCCTCATCTCTCTCGTAATCCATTTTGTTCATTATATAAAAAATCTTTTAGTCCTCGTAATCTTAAATTTATTCATCCAAAAAATCAATTCATTCACATTTGTAAATCATTAAGCAAATTCATAGCTAATTGATGTGAAATCATGTACTATACGAAAGGATGTCATTTTGGAAACTATTTTATACTCAAATGGTTTGATGTCGAATTAAGATGAAGAAAGGAATTGAACGATCGAAATGACTACATCAACTACTAAGCATTCTACAATTGTATCCCTTCTTCTTATTGGTACGTTTATCGCCATATTGAATCAAACGTTAATGATTACAGCGATACCACCGGTGATGGAAGAAATGGACATTACCGCAAACAGCGCACAGTGGCTGACAACAGTTTTTATGCTCGTGAACGGAATTATGATTCCCGTGAGCGCCTTTTTATTAGAGCGTTTTTCAACGAGACAGCTCTTTATCTCAGCTATGAGTATTTTTGCGGTCGGTACGTTAGTTGCAGGGCTTGCGCCAAACTTTGAAATATTACTACTTGGGCGAGTCATTCAATCAAGCGGAGCCGGCGTTATGCTCCCGCTCATGCAGACAGTTTTTCTTATGATTTTCCCCGTCAATAAGCGCGGGGCGGCAATGGGATTAGTCGGACTTGTGATTTCATTTGCTCCGGCTATCGGACCGGCTTTATCGGGTTGGGTTACCGAACACTATTCTTGGCGCGTTTTGTTTTTCATTATTTTGCCGATTGCCCTTATTGATATTCTTGTTGCTTTTATTGCACTGAAAAATGTCACAGAAGTAACAAAACCGAAAATCGATGTCATCTCCATTGTTTTATCTACAATTGGATTTGGCGGCTTGCTTTACGGATTTACAAGCGCAGGGAACTATGGGTGGACGAATTACATGACCATCTTGTCTTTAGGCGCAGGAGCGGTAGCCCTTGTTTTATTTATTACAAGACAATTACGTCTAGAGCACCCAATGCTTGAATTCCGAGTCTTTAAGTATTCCATTTTTCCACTAGCCATTATAATCGGAATGATTACCTTTATTGGCTTAATCGGGATGGAAACCATCATTCCGCTATTTATGCAAAATATGCGTGATTTCACAGCTTTTGAAGCTGGATTGGCGATGTTACCAGGAGCTTTAATTACAGGGTTAATGTCACCGATTATCGGTCGAGTTTTCGATAAAGTTGGTGCGAGATGGCTCGTTATTACTGGTTTACTCATTATGTCCGTCTCTTCATTCGCTTTTACAAACTTAGGACCCTCTACATCCTTTCTCTATATTACGGTTACGTACAGCGTGCGGATGCTTGGATTGGCAATGGTGATGATGCCCGTTTCAACCGCTGCATTAAATCAGCTTCCAAAACGTTTAATTGCGCATGGAGCGGCAATGGATAATACGATGAAAATGATCGCAGCATCAGTTGGTACAGCTATTCTTGTGACAGTTATGACGACAACAGCGGAAAGCGCGGCACAGCGTCCTGATATTCCGTATCCGGATATGTACGGCGTGAATATCGCATGTATCGTTGTCGCCGTTCTTTCATTAGCAGGTCTTATTATTGCTTGGTTTATTAAAAATAACCAAACAGCAGAAGAACAAGAATTCACACCTGTACAAGTAAACAAACAGTAAACAAATAAGAGCCAGTCACTTATTCAATAAGGGGCTGGCTCTTATTTATGACAAAAGCTTATTCTTCACTATCAAAAATCTCCCAAATCTTATGTTCAACCCGAAGATTTGAAGGCAAATCCTCATAACCTAGTTCGAACTCCGCATGTCCTCCAACCGCGTGAATTGCCGGAATACTGATTCTGAAAGCATCTTCTGTAAAATAGGTGAAAGTTTCGGAGTGCTTTTCTGTTCCGCTGCTGTCTAATGAATCGGCATTTTCAAAATCACTGACCGTTACACTTCCCTTTAAGTCACCCGCGATTTCTTCAAGCTCTAGGTTCACTACATGAAAAGCGTCTGATTGAAAAAGCTCAACGAATTCTTCATTAACCATGACCACATCAGTCAGTTTCATCCTCTTTGCGTTCGTTACATCAATATTTGTTGTATAAAACATATTATTCGGATGGGCCGTCCCTTCCACAAAAGCAACACCTGAATACTGTACACTTAAAAAAGCTGGATGTTGGAAAGAGATAGTATAATCAATCTCCATGTTTAACCCTTCTGTTTCAGGATAAAAGTTCATTACTTTGTACGCTTCATCAAATAATAGCTGATTAAGTTCTATTTGTTTTGCTTCACTTGCTAGACCGCTAATTTGAGGGTAATAGATGGTAATGTTGTTTTCTTTATAGAGTTCTTTTGCTAGTTCATATTCTCCTTCGTCTGAGACATTGGAACCTTCTGTCGTTTCTTCCGGAGTTTCTTTTACTTCATCCTCTACACTTACATTTTCTTCAACGGTTTCTGTTACCATCTCTTCTTGTTTCATGTCTTCCTGATCTGTTGTCGATTGACTGCTTTCTTCTGTTTGACCACATGCTGTCAGTAAAAGACTTGAGGACAGCATAACTGTAAAAATCATCCTATGTTTATTCAATGACTAGATTCCCCTTTACTCTTTATACAATTATCATATTGTATTGTAAAAGAAATGAAAAGCGTTGTAAGGTATCCCGTCTCCGGGCTTCTTACTCTTTTGGATGAATCATGTCCTCTGGACGAACAAATTGGTCAAACTGCTCTTCAGTTAACAATTTTAATTGCAGCGTCGCTTCTTTTAACGTTAATCCTTCTTTATGCGCTAACTTGGCAATACGAGCCGCATTTTCATAACCGATATGCGGATTCAGTGCTGTGACGAGCATTAACGATCTTTGAAGATTTTCTTGGATGGTTTCTATATTGGCTTCAATGCCTGCTGCACAATGATCGTTAAAGGATACCATCGCATCCGCTAATAATTTGGCCGATTGAAGGAAGTTATGGATGATGACGGGTTTAAAGACGTTTAATTCAAAGTTCCCTTGACTTGCTGCCATACTGATGGTGGTGTCATTCCCCATGACTTGGCAAACAACCATCGTTAACGCTTCGCTTTGTGTGGGGTTAACCTTACCTGGCATGATGGAACTTCCTGGTTCATTAGCGGGAATGGTTAATTCCCCAATCCCACAGCGCGGGCCGCTTGCTAACCAACGCACATCATTGGCTATTTTCATTAAATCAGCAGCGAGCGCCTTTAATGCGCCGTGCGTATAAACGATTTCATCATGACTTGTTAAAGCATGAAATTTATTGCTTGCGGTCACAAATTCTTTTCCTAACAGCTCACTGATTTGCTCGGCCATCATCTCGCCATATTGCGGATGTGCATTAATCCCTGTGCCAACGGCCGTACCACCGATTGCCAATTCTCTCATCGGATTAAGACTTGTCTTAATCATCGTTTCTGTTTTTTCAAGCATTCGATGCCAGCCGCTCATTTCCTGTCCTAACGTTAATGGTGTTGCATCTTGCAAGTGAGTGCGTCCAATTTTAATCACGTCCTGAAAATCTTCTATTTTTTGAGCAAATGTCGCTTTTAGCTTTTGAATCGCCGGCAGCACTTCATCCTCAATCACACATACACCGGCTATATGCATGGCAGTTGGAAAGGTATCGTTGGAGCTTTGTGATTTATTAACATCATCATTTGGATGAACTGTTGCATTCTCTAGTAATTGATTCGAGCGATTTGCAATCACTTCATTCACATTCATATTGGATTGAGTACCGCTTCCGGTTTGCCAAACCACAAGCGGAAAGTGGTCATCAAGTTTCCCTGCTAAAATTTCATCTGCTGCGTTGACGATTGCTTCTGCTTTCACATCATCAAGTTTTCCTAATTTCTTGTTTACTAATGCCGCACTTTTCTTCAAAACAGCAAAAGCTTGGATCACTTCTTTAGGCATTCGTTCTGTTCCAATTTTGAAGTTTTGACTACTTCGCTCCGTTTGCGCTCCCCATAATTTATCTGCTGGAACTTGAATTTCACCGATGGTATCTTTTTCGATTCGAAAGTTCATGTATACAGTCTCCTTTTATTTAAGGTTAAAAAAACGAATGGAAGTCAATATTTCCATGTGAAAGTTCGAAATGACCATGCCGTCTTCCTGTTAGAAGTTTCCATAAAAACTTCTTTTTACTCTCGTATAGATAGTTTCCTCTTTTTTAAATTTAAAAAACACCCGCTCAGCTATTTTGCTAAGGGGTGCTTGCCATTATTTATGTGAGTGCTTTCCGTCTCATCCACTGTGTTGCAGCCCACTTATCGCCAATCATGACAGGAGCACCGCCATGCAGGGTCCGTTCGTTTAACGTCTGGTCATTGTAAAAATATTCGAAGTAGACAGCCATTCCTTTTTGCGGAGAAACCGAAAAATTGAGCTTAGGGAAAAACGTTTCTCCGCCATGTTCCACATCATTCAAGTACATCACAAGCGTACTAATCCGTGGATTCGTGACTGGTCCATTGGCTGATGAGAAAAAATCAAAATGCGCTTTATATTCTTGGCCCATTTGATAGTTCAAAATTTGCAGACCTTCTCCATGTTCTATCGGTACATTCATAATTGACGCTATTCTTTTTTCAATTTTTGTCACAACCTCATTTTCCGCTTGCTCGAAAAACATGCTTGTGCTTGTTCGAAGTTCATGCATTTCACGGGCATTGCCAATTTTCGAACGATCCAGTTTATTTTTGGACAAACGTATGAGTTCATCACATTCTTCATCACTTAACACATTCCCTAAAATAACGATTAGCGGTTCTTCTAATTTAGCCACAATCTTAATTTCTCGATCTTCTGTTTGAATTTTATTTCCAACATGATTAAAAATCGTTTGCTCTTTCAGCGTTAAGTCGATCGCATCCATTGACACCGTTCATCAACCTCTTTTTATATGTGATAATTTTCTAAATAATTATACTATTACTTTGTCATTTGCGCTACAGAAAAATGAATGCGCTTTCTAACTTTTCCTCCCGCGTTAACGGGATAAAAAACTTCCTCCGATGAAACAGATGGATTAAGTGCGCTGTTTCCAATCTCCAGTTGTTATTTTCGTAAGCTTTGCCGCCTTATAAGAAGAATAAATATATACATAAGCTTCAACACTGCCGCTATTTGTGTAAATGCTCTGTCTAATTCGCTCGTAATCATTAGACATTCCTTCTCCTTCATAGCCTTCCAGCCAGTCGAGCTTCCTTAGCTGATTTGCATTTACTTCATATAACTCCCCGTACACTTTCTGATTTTTGTCCTGGACCATCGCTGGATAACCGCAACCTGTGTCATAAAGAATACCGTACGTCCAGCACTCGCGCGCAAGACATGCTGCATCCTCTAATAAATAGTGATTGGCTTCGTCTTTGCGAAGGGTTCCGTACACAAAAACAACATACGTTTTATTCATAGATTTAGCTCCTCTCGCTCTCCTTTATACTTACGTTCACTTCATCACATTCATTTTACCGACATTCTCCTTTCCTGTAGAGAAAATAAAAAAGCCCGCTCAGCTGACAAGCTAAAGCAGGCACATGGATCCATTATTTCTTTTCGTATTGAACATTCCTTTTTCTTTTTTTCATAAACAGTCCCACCAACAATAAAAAGAACACTCCGAGTAAGGCGTACACAATATTAGAGTACATGTCCATATAAAGTACGATGTTTTCCCATGATGCCCCAACGGCTGCTCCTATGTTAATGAGAACCGCATTCCAGATGAACGTCCCAAGTGTCGTTAATAACAAAAAGAGACCGAAATGGATGCGTGACATACCTGCTGGAATCGAGATTAAGCTTCTAATTAACGGGATAAACCGGCAGAAAAATACAGTCCATATGCCATATTTGGAAAACCACGTTTGTGCATGATGAAGGTCTTTTCTGGAAAGTCTCAAGATGTATCCCCATTTATCCACTACTTTTTCCAATCGCTCCATATCGATAAGTGAACCGATCCCATATAGAATAACCGCCCCGATGACAGAACCAATAGTGGAAGAAACAATGACACCTCCAATACTTAAGTCAGTTGTTGTGGTGATAAAGCCTCCAAACGTTAAAATGACTTCTGACGGAATCGGGGGGAATACGTTCTCAAGCGCAATTAATAAAAGAACGCCCATGTATCCGTATTGTTCAATAATATCGGTAATCCAATTTTCCATTTCTATACTCCTTCTAGAAAAAACTTTTTAAATAAGATCATATTTGTCTCTGAGAGATGGTGGCGCTATTTTAACCAGTCTTTCCAAAATAAATGTGGCAATGACAACATCGTCCACAATTCCAAAGAACGATAAAAAGTCTGGAATGAGATCAAATGGAAAGAAGGCGTATGTCAAGATTCCAAGAACCCCGAGCGCTTTATGATGTGACTTTACTTCTCGTGAAGTAAAGAAATCCTTTAAAAACGGAATGAATCTCCAAAATTTTAACATAAATTTTAGTCTCTTCATAAATTTAAGCAACCCAATCACCTTTTCTTAGAAATTTAAGGTTTAATAGCATGAACATTTAAATGTTGAATGGTTAAGACAATACTGTTGTGAAGACGTGGTGGATTCTTCACCTCTAAAGTGACAGATGAAAAGACTTGACTTTCAATCACTGTCAGTAATACAAGCGTGAAAAACAGGTTCCGTATGGCCGCTGATTTCAACTAAAATCGTTTCTCCTTATAAGTGTAATTGAATACTAGTAAAAAACCGACAGTACGAAATAAAAAAACCTTCACCATGTGCGGCAAAGGTTTTATACAAATAAAGACCTTCACCGCAGTGCAGTAAAGGTCTTGCTAACAACGGAATGTTGCCAACAAAGCCGAGAGCAGTATTGCTCCGAAATGACGACTTTGCTGTAAAAGCTACTCCCCTTTAGGAGGTGTTCGACTGTTTAATATAAGAATAAGAGAATGTCCATCTATCTGTCAATTCTTTTTTATAATGGATTAGGCGCATAGCCGAGTTTCCGTTCCGCCCTCCTATACATACCATACATCATTGAAGATGATTCAAACCAAAAAGAAAGAAGTGATATCCGTGCAGTTTTATTATCATTATCCGGCAACCTCTTATGACGGACGAATGAATCCGTTCAACATATTTGTTCCGCCTCCGCCGCCTGCCCCTGGTTCCGGACAACAAGGACCGTTTATGCCAACACCTACACCAATGCCGGCACCAACTCCAACACCGCAGCAACCATCTTCCGGGGCTATGCCGCCTCCGCCTGCTTCGCCTCCACCCGCTCAAATCCCGCAAAAACCAGGGACGGGTCTTCCACCAGGTACGTTTGGATATGTGCCGCCGATTTCTATTAATCAGTGCATGTATAGAATTTCTTATATATGGCCGTCAGGAGGAGCGCAAGGGTTTTGGTTTTATCCTTACTATGTAGATGGAAGATCTGCCGCGGGGTATATATGGAATGGCTTTTCGTGGCAACCGACTGGTTTTGATTTAAATTTAATTGACTTAATTACATGCACGTAAACTCATAGTAGAAGAGATTCCGTCATGGAAATTCAATGACTTTTTCATGACGGGTCCATAGGATTGGTTTCATATCGATTGTAAGTTGTATCAAAAACATAAACTTCTTCTAACAAAACACCTGTACCGGATCCTTTGTTTAAAATGATGGTTAATTCGTTCTTTTCATCTTTGTTAATGTCCTCATAAATCATTTGTGGATAAGTAGGATTAGCAGTACTTATCCAAAAAGGTTTGGAGTAAATCGTCCCATTGAAAGCGAGTTTAAAATCATAATATAAACCATTCCTTTCTTTCGCATATAAGGTAATATTTTCTTCACTTAACTTTCCCACAATCTGTAGTTTGTCAGTAACAGCAGCTTTACTTGGAGTGACCACAAAAAGAAATAAGATGATAAAAACAATGTATGTTCTCATTCCTTCAACACCTCATTTTAGTGTTTCTTGTGCACCTTTTTTAATGTAAAAACAGCGTTGAGCTTTTTATGTTCTTTCTTGTTTTCTCTCCTTATTCCAAACCGGTTAACATGTTTACCGTCCTTTTTTAATACAATTCTTTTAGAGGTGATAAAAAATGCCAAGAGTTAAATATACCGACAAAGATGTTGATTTAATGGCACGGATGATGAGGGCAGAAGCCGAAGGTGAAGGGCGATTGGGGATGCTTATGGTTGGGAATGTCATTGTCAATCGACTAAAAGCGAATTGTTTAGATTTCAAAAATTTAACGTCCATCCCGCAAGTCATTTACCAAGTACAAGGCGGAAATTATTCATTTGAAGCCGTCCAAAAAGGAAATGTCTTTTACAACCGAGCACGAGGTGTCGAAAAAAAGTTAGCAAAACAAACATTGGATTACTGGAGAGAACACCCTTCTAAATACTCACTTTGGTATTTTAATCCTTACGGTCCTTGTCCTCCTACATGGTATGACCAACCAGCTTCCGGACAATATAAACAGCATTGTTATTATGAACCGAAGGCTAATACATGTGAAGGTGCTTACAGATGGTAACCCCCCACACACCGTGTAGGGGGTGTTTCTTTCCTATTTGAGACGGAACTTTACAACTGACCTCCACCTGCTGCTTCCCATCTCGCAATTTCTTCTCGGACGATTGGCGCTGTTTCTTTTCCGAACAGTTCAATTGCCTTCATGACTGCATCATGGGGCATTGAGCCGACTGGTACATGCAGCATAAAGCGCGTAATGCCAACATGTTTCCGAAGATGAATGATTTTTCCAGCCACTGTCTTCGGATCTCCTACATACAAGGCGCCTTGAAAGCTGCGGGCAGCATCATATTTAGTACGGTCATAGTGACCCCAGCCCCGCTCCCGTCCTAATACATTCATGACTTGCTGGGTAGAAGGAAAAAATTGATCCGCTGCTGTTTCGGTGTCTTCTGCCAAAAAGCCGTGCGAATGCGAAGCGACTTGCAGCTTAGATACATCATGTCCTGCATGCGCAGCTGCTTTTTTATAAAGCTGGACAAGCGGCTCAAACTGAAGCGGACTCCCGCCGATAATCGCCAAAACGAGCGGCAATCCGAGAAGACCGGCACGGACGACGGATTCTGAATTCCCTCCACTTCCAATCCATACTGGCAATGGCTGCTGAACTGGACGCGGATATATTCCTACATTTTCAAGGGCTGGCCGGTAGTTCCCTTTCCATGTAATTTTTTCAGATTCTCGAATTTTCAACAGCAAATCCAGTTTTTCTTCAAACAGTTCATCATAGTCTTCTAATTCATATCCAAACAGTGGAAAGGATTCAATAAAAGAACCGCGGCCTGCCATAATTTCCGCACGACCATTTGAAATACCGTCTAGTGTCGCAAAATCTTGAAATACTCGTACTGGATCGGCAGAGGACAGCACCGTCACGGCACTTGTCAGTCGAATTCTTTTCGTCTGCGCCGCCGCAGCAGCCAGCACAACGGCAGGATTGGATGCGGCAAAATCTTCGCGATGATGTTCCCCTACACCGAATACATCTAACCCCACTTGATCAGCTAGAACAATTTCTTCGACTACTTCCCGTAACCGCTCGGCATGACTAATTACATGACCTGTTTGGACATCGGGCGTTGTTTCCACAAATGTACTGATACCTAACTCCATGAAAAGACCTCCTGTTGTCTGTATGCTACGCGGTTATAGTTCAATCTTTTTAATGACTTTAGCTGGATTCCCACCAACTACAACATTGTCAGGTACATCTTTCGTCACTACTGCACCTGATGCGATTACAACATTGTTTCCTACTGTTATACCCGGATTGATAATGGCACTTCCCCCAATCCATACATTGTCTCCAAAAGTAACGGGTTTGGCATATTCTTTTCCTGAATTCCGTTCAGCTGGATGAAGGGGGTGTGTCGCAGTATAGATGTGCACCCCCGGAGCAAGCATACAATTATCGCCAAAGCGCACTTCACAAACATCTAAAATGGTACAGTCAAAGTTCGCAAAAAAGTTCTCACCTACGTGTGTGTTATATCCATAATCAAAGCGGATATTTGGCTCCATATATACATGTTCTCCCGTTGAGCCGAGTAATTCTTTTAGTAATTTTGAGCGTCTTTCGCCTTCAGTTTCTAAGGTTTCGTTATAGATTCTAACCTTCCGTCTTGCTTCCTCGCGTTCTTTTAATAAAACAGAGTCAGCAGGATTGTACATTTCTCCAGCCAACATCTTCTCTTTTTCTGTTTTCATGAATACATCTCCTTGATATCGATTCAATCACCTTGCTACCATACCACGCTTTTCTTCCCATTTTAAACGCTTTTCACCTTTTTTAGGAAAATTTTATCGTGAAGGTTCCATTTACTCAAAGAAAAACCCGCTTATATAGCGGGAAATAGATGGAACCTTATTTGATTTCGTTTTTTATATCTGTTAGAAGTTCTGTTAAAATGCGTGTAAATTGATTTAAGTGCGCTTCCGTTCTTCCTGGAAACTCTTGCTCTAAAAAGTCGAGAGTATCTTTTTCTGTATGCCAGATGGCCCCGTGTTTGACCGTTTGCGTATAGCCGTCAAGATCACCAGCTTCCCAGTTTGTCGCTTCAAAATAGCCGATGGGAATGCCGGCATTTTGGAATGGAGCGTGATCACTCCAGTCTCCAGTCGTTCCTTTTGGATAATCGGGGTTCATCCCTGGATTCGTTTCAAGTGGGATTTTCCGCTGTTTCGCAATTTTTAACGCAAGGTCGCGAATCCAGCCATCTTCACCAGAGCCTCCATATACGTAAATGTGATCTCCAGCAAGAAGGCTATCTAAATTAATCATCGCAATTGTATTCTCTAGTTCATTCGGTGTCATATTTGAAGCATAGTGGTTAGAACCTCTCAGACCTTCTTCTTCTGCTCCGAAAAAGACAAATTTAATCGTGTACGGAAGGTTTTTCTTCTTTAATGCGTCTGCGGTTTCGAGGATCACCCCAACACTAGAAGCATTATCGTCCGCACCTGTTCCGACTGCGACAGAGTCATAGTGAGCGCCCACAATGATTTGTTTGTCAGACTTTCCTTTTTTAATTCCAATGACATTTGAAGACTGCTTTGTGACCCCACGACGAACGTATGTAAAATCTTGCTTCAAGGGCTCGTAACCGGATGTTTCGAGCTGCTCCATAATGTAATCGCGTGCCGCTCGCTCATATTCGCTTCCTGCTGTTCTCGGTCCAATTTCTTCCGTTAAAAACTCCGTATGCCTATAAGCTGTTTCCCCAGCTTTATGCTTAGAATTGGCTTGAACAGGTGAAACAGATAAGATCGCAGAAGCTAAAAAGACCGTACTAAATAAGACTTTCCCCATTTTCTTGACTCCCATAACCAACCTCTACTCCTTTTTAACTAATAAATTGAAATGAATACTTCTATTATGAAGAATATTCCAAAAAATGTATATGATTAATAAGGAACAAAAAAACGAGTCTATTCGACAACCGTTATAGAGAAAAAATTTGACAAAGTAAAATATACCCCATATAGCATATACCTAATGGGGTATTTAAAAACTCATAACAATTCATCAACTGCAAATAATACAACAAGAAAGGAGTCTGCTTTGTGAAAAACATTTATACTTGGCCACAGCGTTTTTTATTATGGAGCATTCCATTAACATTGCTGCTTGGGTTTGTTGTTGGGACTATCATAGACACTAGTTTTTTAAAGCCAACGATTTTGTTTGCTACTATTATTATGATTTATGCAACAATGGTTGGATTTAAGTTTAAAGAATTAACGAACCTTAAAGGTTCAAAAGTACTTGGTTATTCGGTACTCATCAACTTTTTCATCGTTCCAGCTGTTGCTTTTATATTAGGAAAAACGTTGTTGAGTCATCAGCCGATTATGTTTGCTGGATTGGCACTTTCAGCCTTGCTTCCGACAAGCGGCATGACCATTTCATGGACAGCGATTCAAAAAGGAAATGTGTCGTCAGCCATCAAACTGACCGTCTTCGGGTTAATTTTAGGCTCCTTGTTAACACCATGGTATGTAGTGTGGATGGTCGGACAATATGTCGATGTCAATATCGCCGAAACGTTCCGCACCATTGCCCTTGTTGTATTTGTCCCTATGCTTCTTGGGCATCTCACCTTTAAAGGGCTCATGAAAAAATACACGCTGGAGCAGTTCCAAAAACAAATCAAACCAAATTTCGCTCCTTTAAGTATTTGGGCGATGCTGTATGTCGTATTTGTCAGCATTAGCATGAAAGCGACGATGATTGTTGCAAACCTTGAATTAATTGCGTTGGCGTTTCTCGTACTGCTTTTGTTTTATGTAATCAATTATGCAATCAGTACATTGGTGGCGGCAAAATTTTTGACGAGAGCAGACGGGATTGCGCTAGTGAACGGCACCGTTCTCCGCAATTTATCGATTGCTATTGGGATTGCGGCCACTTCATTCGGGGCAGAAGCAGCTTTAATTGTAACAATTGCCTTCATTGTTCAGCAGCAAACAATCGTATACTATGGAAAGCTTGCGCAAAAATATTGGTTTAAACCAGATAACGAATTAACAAGTAAACCGAAACCAGCCATTGCGTAAAGTGGAGTGGCCTTCGATGACCGATTTATCATAACAAACATAAATAAAGGAGAGACTAATCATGACAAACAAAATGATATTAAAAGTAACCGCTCAAACAGAAGGAATTACGGTAAAAGCACATACAGGGAAAAATGAATTCATTATTGATGAAGGAACACAAATGGGCGGTCAAGGTTTAGGACCGAACCCGCTTCAAAGCGTATTAGGTGCGCTTGCTGCTTGTGAGAATGTGACAGCTCGTACAGTTGCCCGTGAAATGAATTTCACCATTGATGATTTATCTTTTGACATTAAAGGACAATTCGATCCGAGAGGATTTATGGGAGACGCGAGTGTCCGCCCTTATTTTGAAAGCATTACGGTCGAAGCGAAAATTCAAACATCCGAATCAGCAGAGCGCATTAAAGAACTGCAAGAAAAGGTAGAATCACGCTGCCCTGTTTATACGATGCTAAAAGCAGCAAACGTTCAAATGAATGATACGTGGACAAAAGCGTAAGGAACTACTTTCAAAAGCGGTTTGCCAATACAGACCACTTTCATCTGAGTCAATCATTCGTCCTGCGTAATCATTTTTGGTATAATAATGATAACAGTTATTTCAATATAGAAAGGGTTGGTTCCATGAACTTAACAGACGTGTTAAACAGACAAATTGCAAACTGGAGTGTGCTGTACATTAAGCTGCACAACTATCATTGGTATGTGAAAGGCCCACAATTTTTTACATTACATACGAAATTTGAAGAGTTCTATACAGAAGCAGCATTGCACATTGATGAACTAGCAGAACGCTTATTAGCGCTTGGCGGACAGCCTGTTGCGACGATGACGGGTTGTTTAGAACTAGCTTCTGTTCAAGAAGCGCAAGGACAAGAAACTGCTGAGCAAATGGTCCAATCAACAGTGGACGATTTCTCTCAAATCGTAAAAGAATTAAAAGAAGGAATGGAACTCGCAGAAGCAGCAAATGATGAAATTACAGGCGATATGTTTTTAGCGATTCATTCTTCTCTTGAAAAACATGTATGGATGCTGAACTCGTTTTTAGGTAAATAATTTAGTACTTCGCTTATGACAAAAAGCCCTCTTATGTTTATTCACATAAAAGGGCTTTTTCTCTAATAACGATCAGATTCATGCCCCATATCTTCTGCTTTTTCCATCGCCATATCCGCTGCCGCTGAACTCGTATGCTTTTCCATGTCTTTCACTTTATCCAATCCAGCACGAACACGTTGACCATATTCAGAATCTGCCTTCGTAAAATAGTCAATCATTTGGTCTTGAATATGCGGCTTACATATTTTCAACGCATCGACAAGGTTGGAAATGAGCTCGTCCCGTTCGACTTCATCAAATGCCCGATACGTTTGCCCTGCTTGAGCAAAATCATTCGTTCGGTCAATTTTTTGGCGAACTAGTTTATCATCATAGTGCGGCTCATGATCATTTCCGCTTTTCGGTGCTTCTTTTAACCCGCCAAGTGTAGACGGCTCATAGTTGACATGCGGGTTTTGCCCTGGTGCCATATCAACTTGGTACTCCATCTGTCCATCTCGCTGATTTGTTGCGACATGTTTTTTCGGTGAGTTTACTGGAAGCTGCAAGTAATTAGTTCCAACACGATGGCGCTGTGTATCAGAATACGAAAACGTCCGTCCTTGCAGTAATTTGTCGTCGGAGAAATCAAGTCCGTCGACTAATACTCCGGTGCCAAACGCTACTTGCTCGACTTCTGCGAAATAATTTTCCGGATTTTTGTTTAACGTCATTTTTCCAACTGGTAAAAACGGAAACTTTTCTGGGTCCCACAGTTTTGTCGGGTCAAGCGGATCAAAATCAAGTTCAGGATGCTCATCATCACTCATAATTTGAACACAAAGCTCCCATTCCGGATAATTTCCTTCCTCAATCGCCTCATATAAATCTTGCGTCGCGTGATTATGATTCGTCGATTGAATCGCATCCGCTTCTTTTTGAAGCAAATTTTTAATTCCTTGCTTAAGGGGTTCCCAATGATATTTCACGAGTACTGCTTCGCCCGCTTGATTGACCCATTTATATGTGTTCACACCAGACCCCTGCATTTGCCGGTAGTTCGCCGGAATTCCCCATGGTGAAAATAAGAATGTGACCATGTGAGTCGATTCAGGCGTTTGGGAAAGAAAATCAAACATTCTCTCCGGATCTGGAAGATTATTTACTGGATCTGGCTTAAAAGAATGCACCATATCCGGAAATTTCATTGGGTCACGAATAAAGAAAATTTTTAAGTTGTTTCCAACTAAATCCCAATTCCCGTCTTCTGTATAAAACTTCGTTGCAAATCCGCGCGGATCACGCAATGTTTCCGGTGAATGACCACCGCCCACAACTGTTGAAAAACGGACAAAAACAGGCGTTTGTTTTCCTTTTTCCTGAAACAATTTTGCTCTTGTATATTTAGAAACCGGTTCATCCCCTACTGTTCCATATGCTTCAAAGTAACCGTGGGCACCGGCACCTCTCGCATGAACGACACGCTCTGGGATGCGTTCACGATCGAAATGAGAAATTTTTTCGAGAAAATCGTAGTTTTCCAGCGTCGTCGGCCCTCGATTCCCGACGGTTCGGACATTTTGGTTATCTGTAATCGGATGACCTTGCCGATTTGTCAACGTTTCTTCTTGCTCGCCTGTACCAAAACGCTGATCTTCTGGACCGCCAGCACCTGTTACACCTGTTCCATTTTCTTTGTTTTGTTTATCATTCATTCTGCAGCACCTCCATCTGAACATTTACTGTCCTATCATACCCATAGGATGAATATGGTAAACGTTCCGCTTTTTACAAAAACGAGGCTGGGACATAACTAGCCGAAAATAAGGAAAAAGGGTTCGAATCATCGCACTTTGATGATTCGAACCCTTTTTTGGTTGGTTTGTTCTAGTGATCCGTGCTAAATTTGCGTTCGAGGCGATGTACTTTCGCAAGTTCACCGCCATGAACGCAAACCCTAATTCGTTTTTCACGTTCTCTTTGCCCCTTACGGACATTCGTGTGAAACGCAAATTAGCCTTCAGATATCCAAAAACTGGTTCTACGTCAACCTTACGTTTTCCGTAGATTTTACCCGTTTTCTCCTCTGAAAGCAGCTGTTGAATCATTTTCTTTTGTTGTTCCCACTTTTCATTATAATAGATTCTCCGATTAGTTCCTTCCTTCGCTGTGGTACATTGGGAACGGAAGGGGCAACCTGAACAGTCTTCACATTCATAAACCTTGAATGACCGTTTAAATCCATAACGATCGGTGCGGTGGGATTCATAACGAAACGTTAAACGCTGACCATTGGGGCACGTAAACGAATCATGTTCTTCACAGTAATCCCAATTGGCTGTGTAAAAAGGATCGTTTTTTACACCCTTCGTTTTTTCTTTACGATAGGTACTGTATGTCATCAGTGGCGTACGCTTACGATTCTCAAACACATCTTGATCGTTTTCTTCACTTCCATAGCCTGCATCTGCCACAATATAGGGAGGAAGTTCAAAGAAATGGCGCTGAATCTGATCTAAAAATGGACGCAAAGTACGTGTATCTGTTGGATTTGGAAACACATCATAAGCGAGTGTATATTGACCTTCGGTCGCAATTTGCACATTATAACCGGCCTTCAGTTGCCCATTTTTCATGTAATCATCTTTCATACGCATAAACGTGGCATCGTGATCGGTCTTTGAATAGCTATTCCGTTCTTCAAAGATTTCCATATCTTTTTGATACTTCTGTTTCCGTCTTAAAAAATCTTGAAATTGTTTGTGAGCTTTCTTAGGTTCTTTCCGATTTGAACGCCATTGTTTTCGCTCTCTAACGTCTTCACTCGCTTCAATTTTTTGACTAAACTCCTCCACCTTTTCCTCTAGCTTTTTGGTGAGAAGAGAAAGTTCGTCAACGGAAAGTTCGTCAGAGCTTTCTCGTTCGATTTGTGGAAGGATTTCTTTTTCCACTAGTTCGTCATACAGTTGGTTGGACTTGTCAACGAGGCTTGCGCTGTACTTTTCAATGGACTTGCGCCAAACAAACGTAAACTTATTGGCATTTGCCTCCACCTTTGTTCCGTCAATAAAGATGGCTTCATGGTCAATTTCATTCTCTTCAATCAATTGACAACGAAATTGCACAAAACACTCACGCAAAAGGACTTGAACTTCCGGATGAACACGGAATCGATTAATGGTTCGATAGCTTGGCTCGTAACCTTGCGCTAACCACATCATGCGCACGCTATCTTTGAGAAGGGCTTCCATTTTTCTTCCGGAAAAAACGGACTGTGTGTAGGCACATAAAATGACTTTCATCATCATGCGCGGATGATAGGCAGGACACCCTGTCTTTCGTAAGAAGCCAGTGAAGGCTTCGTCTGGAATTTGTTCGACCAGGTGATGGATGGTGAAAGTTATATCATTTTCTTGAAGTTTTCTTTCTAAATCTAAAGGCAAAATCACTTGATTCATGTTATAATCTTTAAACATAAGGACACTTCTTTCGATTTGGATTTTGTGTGGTAACTTAATTCTATCAGAAGTTGTCCTTTGTTTCTTTTATAAAATGAAAAAACATAAATAGATTCGAAAACAGCCGAGGGGAACCAAAATTGGTTCCCCTCGGCTGTTTTCATTTTAATTAGCTGGGTTTTGTCCCAGCCTCGTTTTTGATTAAATAAGGTGATCGCGCTCCAGTTGATGTTTTTGATCGACAATGGTAGATTGCAGGCTTCGATACTTCAGTCCAAGCTCTTGGTGGCTTTTGCTTGCATCAAACATAATCGGATGAGCGACATTTTTGGACACGTACTTTTTAGTCTATTGTGTTTAAATGTTTAAAATTTCAAACTCAATAGACCGAAAGAAACGACCTTCAGTTTCATAGAAGGCCGTCTTTAATTCTAATTAAAACGTTTCCCACGTCAACACATCGTTTAATGGAAGACGGTTTTTTTCAAACCCTTCTTGGATACCTTTTCCGACAGAAATAAGCATAACTGGTTTTAAGTTTTCTGGCACTTTAAAAGCTTCGATAAATTTCTGTTGATCGTAGCCACCCATTGGTACAGTATCATAACCTTTTGCTTTAGCCGCAAGCATTAGCTGCATGGATACTAAACCACCGTCAATCATCGCTACATTGATTGCTTGATCCATTGGTAAGTTTCCATAATGTTGGTTAATGGATTGAACATAAAAGTTCTTTGTATCTTCTGGCATTCTTCCGCTTTCCACAACCGCACCATAAATTTTCTCCGCATTTTGGTATGCATGAATATCCCCAAGAACAGCGATAACTGCTGAAGCGTCTACAATTTGTTTTTGGTTGTTGGCAATCGGCAATAACTTCTCTTTTAATTCTTGATCTTGAATAACAAGGAAGCGCCAAGGCTGTAAGTTAGAAGAAGACGGAGCTTTCACCGCAATTTCTAATAACTCTTCGATGTCTTCTTTGCTCATTTTGAAGTTCGGATCGTAATGGCGGACAGAACGACGCTCTTGCGCTACTGTAAAGAAATCTGTGCTTTCAAGTTCTTTTGGCTTTTGTTCACTTAGTTTCATTTCATTAATTTTATTTAAATATTCTTCTTTTGCAGATGATTTTAATGACATTGTTTCATTCTCCCTTTCAAACTGTACTTAATCCAAGAACAGTATAGAACATAAACTGATCTTTCGTCAAGAACAGTTTATCAAAAAGGAAGATCTTGCTATGGTTTCGCTAGCAAATCTGCTAACGTTTTTTTGGAAAGTCCATCTAACAGCCATTGCTCCATTTCGTCCCTTAACCCAAGCAGCGCCGCATGGGTGGAAGAAGCGAAGCATTCCGTTCCTTCAATATCTAAAAATCCTTTTGCATACGGATCCGCCTTCACTGCTTCATACACGTGGACAAGCGAGATATCTTCCGGATTTTTAGCGAGCCAATAGCCGCCGTTCCGTCCTTCTTTTGCCGCTACAAGCTCCGCTTTCACTAAATGGGTTAAAATTTTTCTTACAAAAGAAGATTTTGTATGAAGTTTTTCCGCGAGTACGGCACTTGGGCAAATTCCATCATAAGCTTCTAATACTAATAGGCATTGCACCGAAAGCCCAAACCATTTTGTGCACGAAACATTTTTGTTCATTTCTTTCACCTCTATCATTATTGTAAACGATTAAGGAAAAATGACAACCTCTCATGAAAAAGAGCTCCGTCACCGCCGACTGGAAAAACCAGTTCACTGTAACAAAGCTCGATGTCAGAGACAAAATCAACGATTAAATCACCTTATCAAGAGAAGTGTCTGAATCTTCTTGAACAGTTTGGTCGTATTTCGATGGATTCATTGCAATCTTCATTAACGAGACGAACACAGCCATTTCTAAAAATAGAGCCGGAACTCCTCCTAAATTGTTCAACATTTTAACGCCGTCAATATTAGCAAAGCTAATCATCGTCCAAGAAATTAAACTAACGGCTACCCCCCAGACAACTTTAATCATCGTACCAGGCTCTGGACTTTCAGGAGAAATCCCGCTTGAGCTAATCCCGCTCATAGCGGCAATGTTAGAATCACAAGCTGTTACAAAGGTAATGAACACGATAAAGACAAAAAACGGAATGACCAGTTTCGCCCAAGGAAGTGCACCAAAGACCCCGTACAGTACCGCTTCTGGGCCGCTGGCCGCCATTATATCAGAAAGTCCCACACCATTCATTTGCATATGAATAGCCGTTCCTCCAAATACACTCATCCAAATGGCGCCAAAGGCAGCCGGCAAGACAAAGTTCACTAAAATAACCGTCTTTACTTTGTATCCGTACGCAATTCGCCCTAAAAATAAGGAAATAATTAATGCCCAAGCAAACCAGCTCGCCCAATAAAAGGTTGTCCACCACTGTGGCCAAGGATCACTAGCAGAGGCTCCAGTAAATAAACTTTTCTTGAAAAATTCAGTTAAATAAATCCCAAATGATTCTGTACCTAAATTGACGATGTAACTTGTCGGGCCTACAATGAAAACGAAAATGACAATGATGACAAATGCTTTCATATTAATATCAGAGAGAATTCGAATCCCTTTCATTAAACCTGTAGAAGCTGAGATGATGAAAGTCGCTGTCACAACGGCCGCTACAATCGCCCAAAGGACAGGTGTACTTTTCACACCGAAAATGTGATTAATTCCCCCAGACAAATTCAAAATACTTGTTCCCATAGAAGCAGCCATCCCTAAGGCTAATGTATACAACGAAACGGCATCGACAACCGCTCCAGTTTTTCCACTCATCCTCTTACCTAAAACAGGGGCAAGCGTCGAGCTTAAGCTATACGGTTTACGCATATTGTAATACGCAAAAGCAAACACAATGGCAGGCACACAATAGATCGCGTATGGGGTAATCGTCCAGTGCAAAAATAAAGTAGACATCGCAAATGTAGCGGCTTCTGGGCTATTCGGTTCAATCCCTAACGATTCCGGCGGTCCGGATACATGATACACCGGCTCTACAAGCCCCCAAAATGTAAGGGTCGCAATGGTTGTCGTAAGGGTGATGGCAAACCAATTAAAATACCCAAGCATCGGCTTAGCATTCGCCCCTCCAATCCGTACATTCCCAAGCGGAGAAAAATAAACGGCGATACAACCAGCTACCATTAAAAGTCCAGTTAAACTAAATAACCAGCCTAAATTGGCGATGACCCAGTTATTTGCATTTGTTGTTGCCGCTACAAACGTTTCTCTGCTTGTAAAGCTTAAAATAGCGGCCCCAATCAATAGTAAAAAAGGCGGCCAAAATACAGCATGTCTAATGTTTTTCATTATGTTTCCTCCTGCCCAATAATTGGTAACGGTTACATTTTTTTTAGAGAGGAAGGCAGCTATCCTCTCTGTTGAAAACGAGAAAGCTGCTGCCTTGAAATCTCCCTTAATTCCTCTTTTAAGAAATCGTTTGAAGTTTTTGATCATCTTCTTCATCGATAGGATGAACAGGAAATTCAATAACCGATCGTCCTACGTTAATGCAGCTGCAGTCATGGAAAGAATCGAATGCTTGGTTAATGTCATCAAGCTGAATCCGGTTAAGGACAAGCTCATCTAACATGAACTGTCCGTCTAAATAAAGCTGAGCGATGCGCGGGAAATCACGGTACGGCTTTGTATCACCATAAAAACTACCTTTTAACGTTTTGCCGACCCGATGGAAACCGCCAGCCGGTAAGCTTAAATTGGCAGCTGGATTAAAGGCGCCTACAACAACAATTGTGCCGCCTTTTCGCGTCCCTTTCCACGCATTTTCCGTTGCACCTGTATGTCCAGTGCAGTCAATCGCAAAATGAACACCATAGCCGCCAGTTAGCGCTTTCAACGCTTCTTCTGTATTTTCTTTCGCCACGTTGACCGTATGTGTCGCTCCGAACTTTTTGGCGATTTCCAAATTATCCGCTTTCATATCACAAGCAATAATTTTCGATGCACCGGAAATACGAGCACCTTGAATTGCATTAATTCCAACTCCGCCAATACCGAACACCGCCACAGTCGAACCAGGTGTTACCTTTGCAGCGTTCACTGCTGCTCCGAATCCTGTCGCGACTCCGCATCCAATTAAAGAAGCTTGAGCAGGAGGCATCTCATCTGGAAGCTTTACGCATGACAATTCGGGAACAACGGTATATTCTGCAAAAGTTGATAACAGGGAGTTATGGTAAATAACCTTTCCATCCTTACTTAATCGATGTGTACCATCCAATAACGTTCCATTAAACATTGGACCAAAGGCAGATTCGCACAATTGAACCTCTCCTGTTACGCAAAATTCGCACGTTCCGCAATAAGGAACCCAACTAAGCGCGACTTTATCCCCAACTTTTACTTTAGTCACATTCGGTCCGACTTCTACGACAATCCCAGCTCCTTCATGTCCGAGGATTGTTGGAATTGGTGTAGTTTCATCGTTAAGCGCATTTAAATCGCTGTGGCAAACCCCTGTTGCTAGTACTTTCACAAGCACTTCATTCGCCTTTGGTGCGGCTAAATCAACTTCTTGGATTTCAAGCGGTTTTCCATAACCAGTCATGACTGCAGCTTTCATTTTCATCTTCTTTTCCCCCACATATTCAATTTTTAAATTAACTATTTAATAAGCAACCCAAATCGCTTTTGTTTTTGTATACGATTGAAGTGAATGAACCGCATATTCTTTGCCCCAACCGCTTTGCTTCCAGCCTCCGAACGGACTCGCAAAATCATAGCACCCATATTTATTGATAAACACCATTCCAGCCTCAAGCTTATTGGCTATACGATGAGCACGTGACACATCATTTGTCCACAAGCCAGCCGCCAGTCCGTACGGGGTATCATTGGCCATTTTAATGACTTCTTCTTCTGTGTCGAATGGAATGATGCAAAGAACAGGTCCGAAAATTTCTTCTTGGGCGATGGTCATACTGTTGCTTACATCCGCAAAAATCGTCGGACGAACGTAGAATCCAGCCGCATTGTCCCCTGTCATATCACGTTCACCGCCTGCAACAAGGCGCGCACCTTCTGTTTTTCCACTTTCAATGTAGCGCAAAATAGATTCCATATGCGCTTTTGACACTTGAGCCCCTTGATTGCTGAGCGGGTCAAACGGATCGCCGCATTTGTAGCTGTCGGCATATTCAGTCATTCGTTCGACTACTTGATTATAAATGTCACGCTGTACAAATAAGCGAGTCGGTGCTGAACATTTTTCTCCTTTATGTGTAAACAGTCCGTAAAATGAACGTTCAATGGCTTGATCTAAATTCGGCGCATCGCTAAAAATGATATTCGGTGATTTTCCGCCAAGCTCCAATGTAACCGGCTTCAAATTTGAATCAGCTGAATCGTGCACTAATTTTTTACCGACTCCTGTACTGCCCGTAAACGAGACTTTATCTACATCCATGTGACGACTAATAGCAGAACCAATAGCACCTTCCCCAAGAATTAAATTGAGCACACCCGGTGGAAGAATCTTCGCTTCATCGATAATCTCAAATAAACGAATAGCTGAAAACGACGTTTGATTAGACGGCTTCAATACGACTGTATTCCCCATCGCTAAAGCCGGTGCCAATTTCCAAGCAGCCATGCAGATTGGGAAGTTAAATGGAACGATTTGTCCGCATACACCAATTGGATCTCTTGTTGTATAGCTTAAGAAATTCCCTTCTACCGGATTATTTTCTCCGTAATATTTATCGGTCCAGCCTGCATAATACTCGAAAATATCCGATGCTTCTTGAACATCATCATTGTAAGATTCTGTGTACAGCTTTCCATTATCGAGAGATTCGAGTGTCGCGAGTTCTGCTTGAAATTCTTTAATTAGTGCACTAATTTTTCGGAGCGTTTTCGCCCGCTCTTTTTTCGTCACTTCACGCCATGGACCGTGATCGAATGCTTGCCGCGCTGCCGCTACTGCTTTTTCTACATCTTCTTTTGCTGCGCCTTGGAAGTTGCCAATAATTTGCCCGTTGGCTGGATTAATAGATTCAATGATTGTTTCTCTTGAGCTGTCAACCCATTCTCCGTTTATATACAGTCTTTTCGTTGTTTGGAGCCATTCTTTCGCCCACTCTAATTTCGGCTGCTCTATTCCTGGAAACCATCCTTTTTTTGTGTTTGTTGTCATCATTCGTCCCCTCCATGTAAATCATAATTTTTTACGCCGGCCAATCCTTTTTCTTTTACTAACTTGGAAACAAAAGAATAGCCGTATGTTTCTTTTAGTTCTACAACAAGCGGAATGGAGCTATTGGCTAACTCCTCGCACCTCGTCTCATTTGCTTGAATGCCTTTTATGCATTGTGTCGCAAAATTTGAAACCGCTTTCCTTAACATGTTCATAGCATCCAGTACATTAGCACCGGCCGCTCCTTCAAATACATTTAAATTTAGCTCACCATGCTCCAACGCACCTTGAACCGCTCGGTCACAAGCTATCACCTGAAAACCGCATTGAATTAACGTTTCAGGGATGACCGGATTCACTTTCCCTGGAAAGAAAGAGGAACCCGCTTGTACAGATGGGAGCCGTATCTCGCTAAATCCGGCTTCAGGTCCTGACGACAGCAAACGCAAATCTTTTGCTAATTTGATGAGGCAGGAAGCGAGTAAATGAAGCTCACTTGATACCTTTGCGATATCGTCCATATTTTGAGCGGCATCAAATAAGTTTTCTCGGTGCCGAAGCGGCAACCCGGATAGATCCTTTAATACATCTAAGACGATGCTGCGATAGGCGTCAGAAGCTCCTGTTCCACAACCGATAACCGTTCCGCCCAAATTAACGTGATGAAGTTCATCCACCGCTTTCTCTAACGACGCATGTCGACGCTTTAGCATGGCCTTATAGCCATTAAACGTGTTCCCAAGCTTTGTTCTCATGCCATCTTGCAAACATGTGCGGGCAATAGTCGTGACCTCGTTCAATTCAACTGCTTTCTCATCGATGGTTTGAATAAGGTCACTCATGGTTGTGTTAAGAGAGTCATAGTTCGAGATGATTGCCATGCGCATAGCAGTATGACAAACGTCTGAAGTGGATTGAGATGCATTTACATGATCAGTTGGATGAACGTATTCATATCTCCCTCTCGTTCCTCCTAATTTTTCATTGGCGAGATTGGCGATGACTTCATTGACATTCATATTCGCAGCAATTCCGCCCCCACCGTGAAGCATATCAATGACAAATTGTTCATGATAAGCCCCTGAAATGACTTCATCACATGCGGAAGAGATGGCTTGACACATTTCTTCTGTCAACAGTCCTTCATACTGATTGGCAATAGCTGGCTCTTTTTCACTTGAGAAAGCGCCTTCAAATAATTCGGATATTGATGAAGAAGCCGGTTAGAAAAGGAAAGATTTTGGATGCTTCTTACTGTGTGAATCCCATAAAGAATATCATTAGAAAGCTCCATTTTTCCGATAAGATCCTCTTCCTCTCTGTTCAAAACCTCACCTCCTTGTTAAATTGTTCATAATATGAACAATTTGTTCATTAATTGAACTTATGAGTTAATTGTAATAGCGTTGACATCAACAGTCAAACATTTTTTATTTTTCTAAAAATTAAACTCTTCACTGGCAGAAAACGCTGTATTTACGCTATAATGTTGTACATGACAAAATATGAGAATCCGATCCACTCAACCAAAAATCAGGAAAATACCGTACAATCCGTAGACCGGGCCATTCAGCTTCTCAACTTTATTGCTGACAGCCATGACCCTGTATTAATTAATGAGCTCGTCGACCAAACAAACATGAACAGGACGACTGTTTGGCGCTTGCTTACAACGTTAGAAAGTCACGATTTCATCGAACGGGACCCTCTCACCAAAGGGTATCAGCTTGGCTATGGAGCCAGCCGATTAGCATGGGGTGAACGAAAATATGACTCTCTCGTTCGCCGTGTCCGCCCCCGTTTAGAACAGTTAATGGAGGAAACGAACGAAACCGTTTTTTTAAGTATCCCGAAACATTTTGGGATTTTAACAGTCGACCAAATCGACCCGCCCCATAGCGTTCGGGTTGTCAATTATGTTAATGCTATCCTTCCGCTTCATTGCACCTCCAACGGAAAGATATGGTTAAGCTCTTTATCAGAAGAAGAATTGCATAACATCTTACAGCAACCGTTGGAAAAGAAGACGTCATTTACAATGACCGACCATGAACAGCTGCGAAAAGAGCTAGACACCATACGAATCCGTGGATTTGGGACATCTTTTAGAGAATTAGATGAAAGTGAAAACGGTGTTTCAGCTCCGATATTGGACAACCGTGGGCAAATACTTGGATTCATCAGTGTTTCCGGGCCCATTTTTCGCTTTACACAAGAGAAAATTTTAGCATTAGGTCCTCGCTTAATGGAGATAGCCCGTGATATTTCAGCAAATCTTTATAAATAAATCGCAAAGAAAAAAGGTTAACCAATCTACTCTGGTTAACCTTTTTCACTGCTTATCACATTGCCTACGTTAATTCGTAAATTAAAAATCGTTCAAAAGGGTTATGTTTCGCTAATTCCGGAAGAACGACTTCTTGTTTTAATTGAAATGACGTCGAATTATTTAAAAAATAAATATAATCTTCAGATGGATAGTATAGAATAAGTTCTATTTTCCGCTCAAATGTTTCCGCTGAACGCAGTATATTATCGATGACCTTCATAAAGATTTGAACCGAGAAAGGATTAAAAAAATAAAAGCAATTATCGAGTGGATCAATCTCATACTCCTGTGCCAATCCATGATGGAATTGAAGGACACCCGCTCCGTTTTTCCCTCTTTTTGCATAACGGTCACGATTGGTGATAGCCTCTTCATAGAATGCCTCATCCATTTCCACTCCTGTTACGGATGCTTGAAATAAATGATGAATGAAAAAGCTTAAACGTCCTTTTCCACATCCAAAGTCCACCATCCGGTCGCTGCTTGTTAAGCTGTATTCGTTAAATAAAAGTTCGAGTGCACTATACGGTGTCGGCTCATAGCGATGATAATGCAAAGATGTGTTGAAGCCCTTTTGGTCTCCTCTTGTTTTTATGTTTAGCAATGCATCGTAAAACTGTTCTTTCATAACTTCTCACCTCTGTTTCTTTTGAGTTCCTTTGGTGAAAATGAAGCATGTACACAAAAAAGGCACATGAAAATGCGCCCCTTTCTTATTGCTTCCAAAAGCTTATCCGTCTAATGAACGAATCATTAATCAATCCATATTATTTCGCAAATACGTGATTACCAATCACCGCTGTGACCGTACGAGATTTTATCCATTGACTTTGAGCAGTTTTTGGATTGTAGAAAAATAATGAACCTTTCCCTAATCCTTTTAGCGCGATGGCTTCATTTACTGCCTGTTTCGCTTCTGCAGATGCCGATTGATGAATAGTCCCGTTTTTGACCGGTGTAAAGGCATAGTATCCGTTTGATATTTGATAAATAACACCTTTGACAGTATTCGGGAAATCTTTAGAAGCTACACGATTTAACACAACTGTCGCCACCGCTACTTTACCCGCGTAAGACTCACCTTTCGCTTCAGCGTGCACTAAACGTGCAAGTAAATCTTTTTCAGCAGTTGTAAAACTAGACGTAGGGATTGTTATACTTTCACCAACGTATAAGTTATTATTATATCGATTGTTTACTTGTTGCATTTCCGTTAAAGGAACTCCATATTGTGTTGAAAGATTCCAAATCGTGTCACCTGGTTGAACTGTATGAACAGTAGACGCCTCTGCCGCTCCTTGAGCAGACATAAAGATAAATGCTGCAGCAGCTGTTACGAACCATTTTTTTACCTTATGTAGTTTCATGATGTATCGTACCTCCAGAAATAGTTTCTAGCATTACGATACCATATGAATCTAGCAAAGTTCGTAACAAATGATGTAATGATATTTTAGCAGTATTAACTATATTACACTACTATTACAACGAATAATTATTCTTAAAAGATAATAAGCGAACTTCCAGCTGTGCTTTCCTATGGGAGACAACGTGTCAGGGGGACTTCTTTCTTTTAAAAAGTCGATTTATGATTGAAAAAGGAGAGAGAAAAAAACGGATTAAATTACCAACAGCAAATCACTTGTATAGAAGCCTTTTTCGGTTCATCCTTTCATTTTTTTGGCAAAAAAGAAGAGAAGCACAAAATGCTTCCCTTCTTTGACGAATCATTTATTTCTTTTTTTGGCTTTTCAGATGATTCATTTCAAGTTCAGCTGCATACTCCTCTTCTGTTTTCCCTTGTTTTTGGCTTTCGGATTGGATTTTCTTGAATTTATTATCGTTTAAATTTGGCATGTTTGCACCTCCTTGTGGACATCGTTATTGTCCCCGCCTCTTCGTTGTTTATCCCCTATAGTAGACACCTTTCCGTAAAACTCGTACAATGTAGGTCGAAGAAAAAGCTATTTGTTAACGATAAAACAGACCACCGAGGTGCAAGCATGAAACAAACGAAAACCATTGGTATATTAGCACATGTAGATGCAGGGAAAACCACCTTCTCCGAGCAACTTCTTTATCATACAAACAGCATTCGACAGCGAGGTCGTGTCGATCATCAAGATGCATTTTTAGATAGTCATGACATTGAAAAAGAACGTGGGATTACCGTATTTGCTGATCAAGCTACCTTCTCTTATAATGGTTCTACTTATCATCTAATTGATACTCCTGGGCATGTCGATTTCTCACCTGAAATGGAACGCTCCATCCAAGTAATGGATTATGCGATTGTGATCATTAGTGCCGTAGAAGGTGTTCAAGGTCATACGGAAACGGTGTGGCAGCTTCTGCAAAAACATCAAGTCCCCACTTTCTTTTTTATCAATAAAACAGATCGAATAGGCGCTGATGTGGATGGAGTGCTGGCAGAAATTCAAGAAAATTTGACAAAGGATATTTGCGAGATAACGGAGTCTCTTCATCGTGGAGAAATGCGACAAGATTTAATTGAATTCATCACAGAGCGGGATGAACGCCTCTTGGAACTGTATATGGACGATGCGTATGAGAATGAACTTTGGTTGCAGACGATGAAAAAGCTGATTCAGACAAATCAATTGTTTCCATGCGCGAGCGGTTCTGCCCTTCAAGATAGCGGGATCGTCTCATTCTTAGATAAGCTGGACCTTTTAACGATGACCGATTATTCCGATAAAGGCGCCTTTTCTGCGCGCGTACATAAGGTACGTTACGATGAAAATGGGACGCGAATCACGTTCATGAAGGCGTTAAGCGGGAGCTTAAAAGTGCGAGATGAAGTAAGCTATGGGACTGAAGAAAACAAAATTGTGGAAAAAGCAACCCAAATCAGGTGCTATAACGGACAGAAATTTCATCCTGTTGATGAAGTATCGGCAGGTGATCTGTTTGCTGTAACCGGGCTTTCGATGGCAGCGGCCGGAGATGGCATTGGCGCATTGCAGGAAAAAGTGAGCTATGACATGATCCCTGCTTTAAAGTCGAAAGTAATATTTGATTCGTCCGTCAATCCAAAAGAAATGCTACGAATCTTTTACATATTAGATGCAGAAGACCCTTCTCTCCATGTCATATGGGAAGAAAGCGTACAGGAGATTCATATTCATGTAATGGGAGCAATTCAGCTGGAAGTATTAGAGCGAATTGTGAAGGAGCGTTTTCGTCAAACCGTTTCATTTGGGAATCCAGAAATTCTTTACAAAGAAACGATTGACACAACAGTCAACGGCTATGGACATTTTGAGCCTTTAGGACATTATGCGGAAGTACATCTTCAATTAGCGCCTGGAGAACGAAACAGCGGCATAACGTTCCAAAATCAGTGCCCCCCTGATGACTTATCAGTTGGTTATCAAAACTTAGTTCGACAACACGTATCTGAAAAAGACCATCGCGGCATTTTAACTGGCTCTCCTCTTACCGATATCAACGTCACCTTGCTGACAGGGCGTGCCCATAACAAACATACGAGCGGTGGGGATTTTCGAGAAGCGACTTACCGAGCGTTGAGACAAGGGTTAGAAAAAGCGGAAAACCATCTGTTGGAACCGTACTATCATTTTAAAATAACCGTTGAGCTACACCATTTAGGACGGGTGTTATCGGACATTCAAAGTGCATACGGTCATTTTGATCCACCTGAAACGCTCCATACTAAAGCGATTATTAAAGGAAAAGTACCTGTAGCTACTTTCATGAATTATAGCACGGTGTTAGCTTCCTTCACACAAGGAAAAGGAGCATTAAATTTATTTTTCGGCGGGTATGATCGCTGCCACAATGAAGACGAAATCATCGCACGAAAAAATTACAACAAAGACGCCGATCCTGAATATACGTCTTCTTCCATTTTTTGCGCCAAAGGTCAAGGCTATACAGTGCCTTGGAAGGAAGCAGAAAGTGAAATGCATATTGAGAAGAAATAAGACACGAAAAACCACCGTCCGAAAATTCGTAACGGGTCCACTTTTGGGTGCAAAATTAAAAATCACACGCTAAATCACAAATTAAATTGCAAAATATATACAAATAAATTCGCAGTATAAATCACATCAAAAAAGGCTTGGAGAAATCTCTCTAAGCCTAATTTTTTCTGTCCATTATTTAAAATCGTTTATTTGTCTTTAACATCTATCACTAATGTATCAAATAATTGACTATCAATATAAACCAAGAGTGCCCATTTACCTGCTTCTGGTAAAACGACATTTGAAGGCATACTCGCATTTGCTCCGTTAACTTTACCGCCACTGATACCATTTCTTGACCAAGCTCCGTCACTTAAAACAGGACTTATCTTTGAAGTATCTTGGTTATAACCAACGACTGTAAATTCACCTTTATCAACTCCCCAAAAATGCCACAACCACTTTTCGACTTGATTAGGTTTTAATTCTGGTCCTATTATTCCAAGTTTATTTTTATTCCCGACCATATCACTTCCTTCACCTGTGTTAAATTCAGTAGATGTTCTACTCCAATCTATCTTTCCCAACTCTTTTTCAGTTACAAAGTTAGGAATGTCATTAGGAAAACTGACATCAATTAATTTTTGAACTTCTTGGACCTTTGATGTTTGGCAACCACTTAAAACAAATAAACATAATAAAAATGGTGTGAAAAACATTTTCAATTCCACAATCCCCCCTTTTTTGAAATAATTATTGTTGTATGTTATCCCTAAATATTAACATAAAAACCCAATAAACCTTAATTCATTTGAAATATATTATATTGTTAAGGGAAAATTGCTTTTTCGTAATTCCAAGCTGTTGAGCTGGATTTAATTTTTCCTTACCTTTTATTTTCATTCCTAAACAAAAATTATAGTCGGTATACCTACAATAACTTTTTCCATATTTGTGATTTTGTATGTGAATTATAGTGTGAAAATATTCAAGAACATTCATAATTTCAGTCAAAAAAAAACGCATTAGGATTCACTTGCGAATCCTAATGCGTTTACACTTGTTTTTTTGCTTGTTTGCACCTCTAAACTGAACCTATTAGAAAATTCGAACGGTGGTTTTTCGTGTTAAAAGATTCAACTAGAATAATGTAATGACCCGTACGGGATTCGAACCCGTGTTACCGCCGTGAAAGGGCGGTGTCTTAACCGCTTGACCAACGGGCCGTGGCAGAGAAGAAGGGATTCGAACCCTCGCGCCGGTTACCCGACCTACTCCCTTAGCAGGGGAGCCCCTTGAGCCACTTGGGTACTTCTCTATTTTTTAGTTGGAGCGGGTGATGGGAATCGAACCCACGACATCAGCTTGGAAGGCTGAGGTTTTACCACTAAACTACACCCGCATGGCGGAGAGCAAGGGATTTGAACCCTTGAGACGGCGGTAGCCGCCTACACGATTTCCAATCGTGCTCCTTCGGCCACTCGGACAGCTCTCCATATTAAATAGCGGCGGAGGGAATCGAACCCACGACCTCACGGGTATGAACCGTACGCTCTAGCCAGCTGAGCTACGCCGCCGTATATGTTTTGTTATAAAACACCGTGCACCCATCGTTGATACGACCACCTAAGCGTTACTTGTGCAGTTAGCTCGATCAGGCTTATCTGCGGCACACAGAAGAATCCACTTATGGCTGCTTCCTTCCGGACCTGACCAGTTTTATGGGTTTCTGTTGCGCAGCACCCGACTGTCAACACTACTTACACAAGGCAGACCTTACATGAATCGTACCGCAGATGGGAATTCAACCTCGCTAAGGCGGATTGCGAGTTACAGGGCACCGCCATCTCCCCATCTAGCACGGTATGTATCGTTATTTATTCTTTTCATATGATATGGTGCGGGTGAAGGGACTTGAACCCCCACGCCCAAAGGCGCCAGATCCTAAGTCTGGTGCGTCTGCCAATTCCGCCACACCCGCATGTTATTTATGGTAGCAGCTCGTTTTTTCTTGTTCGTTTGCCGGCTACAAAAACTATCTTACCTCATTACTTCGTAGAAATCAATATCTGCGAAGTATCCAATTTTTGTATATAATGAATAGACATGATAACCAAAGACGATTAAATAGTTAAGCCGCTACAATGTATCATGCAGCGACTTAATATCGGATTAATGTTAAAAGATTTGAACTGAATACCTTATCGTTTAGTTGATATCATACGAAGAACGCGAATTTAGAGCAGTTCATTTCAAATACTTTGCCCCTTCTCGCACACTCAAGTTAGACAGTTCATGTGTCTCAATAAATTGTCGAACGGAATTCGGATTGGTTTTCGAGTATTCCCTTAAAGCCCAGCCAATGGCCTTTTGAATGAAGAACTCGTTACTATCTGCATTATGTCGTATGTATTCGTATAACCGCTTTTCATCCGTTTTCCCTTTATATTTCAGTTGAAAAAGGATGGCTGATCTTTGAAGCCATAAATGCTTTCCATATGCCCAGTCATCAATTGTTTCTTCTATTACTTCTGGATGGTCTTGCGCAATTTTCCCGACAAATTTAGAAGCAAGTAAATCAACTGTATCCCACCACGATTTTTCTGTAATCAGTTTTTCGATAAAAGGAAGGTCTTGTTTTTGAAGCTTCTTCAACGATTTTTCTATATAATGAAGCGCCGCATACTGATACTCCCGCTCCTCCTTTGCCCATAAAGCTTCAACAAAATCAGGCTGAAAAGACTCTTTCATCAGTTGGCTTTCTTTCAAAAATATATTTGTAAGCTCTTTTCGAAGAGGTGCTTTAATCCCTAAAAATGGGAACAGCTCTTTCATATATTTTTGCATTGGAACAGCTTGTTCATCACTGCGATGCACTTCAAATAATAACATTAACTGATTAACCTGGCTCAACGTATTCATTCCTTCCCTTCTATATCTTTGGACGTATTATCTCAATCATCCACTCGATATTTCAATCCGTTTTTCTCCAAAGAGTTTATCATGCCTATCGTACAAGCCGACAAACATCTATAGATAAAAAGCTTCAGACAAAAAATCACTATTCATTTCTATTTGTGGTACGATATTCCTGTTAAATAAATAGGAAACGGAGCTACATTGAAATGAAGTATTGTCCACAATGCGGGGCTAAAATGATTGAAGACGGATGGGAAGAAATCACTTTCGATGAAGATCAGATAATTGTAGATGCGTTCCTTGCGTCGGTCTGTCAAAAGCGATGCGGTTACTACGAAAAAATAGACAGGAGTGAGCATGGTGAATAATTGTGTTGTATTTAGGCAAAATGATCAACATCGGGAATGGCTGTATGAAGAAATTTTACAAGGGCGGCTGAGACAAGGATGGGGATTTTCGGAAACCTTTACATTACTTCAAGAAAAGGAACATTTTATCCAAAACTATATAAATGTTGTGAATACGTCCGAAAAAAACGCTTTGAAGCAATGGAATATTTTAAGCAGAATGTTGAGTATTCGTAACGGTGATACAATTGTCATTCCGAAACAGCCTGATCACCATCACTTTCTCGTCGTAAAAGCGAAAAAGAAGGGAAATACAGATGGTTGCTATGAGTTTATGGAACCATTGAAGCATACAGACGATTATCGTCATGTCATTCATATTGATCGTGAACATATTCAAATTGTTCATTATGACTCTCTCCAAACACCTTTAGTAATGAAACGGCTTTTGAAGTCCATTGCATATTCAAGTCCGGTCAACTTCGTTAAAAAACGTGATTTCAAAGAAGCAGCAGAAGCCGTTTTTTCCTGTGAAGAAAGAAACAGTTTAATGGAAGCCCACCCTGTTCAAATAAAGCTTCAGCAGTTTGAACAGCAATTATACCGAGAATGGGTAAAAACTGTCCGAGACTTAACGCCGAGTGATTTTGAAAAGTTAGTAAAGAAATATATGGAGGATAATGGCTTTCATATTTTGAAAACGAACAGCTATGATCGAAAAGGCGGGGATATTGACCTGTTATGTTCAAAAGACATTACAGTGGACTCCCCTTTTGAACCAAAAGTGCTTTCCCTTACATATTGCATCCAAATTAAAAAACATGAACACCTTACAGGAACTACAGGCGTAGACCAATTAAATAAAATGGCGGAAAGTCTTAATCTCGAAGAAGCAGGTATTGTTCAAAAGATTCTTATTTCCTTGGCAGATGGTTTCACCGACGAGTGTAGCCATTTGGCAAAGGAAAGCCACGTACTGTTAATCAACGGACTTGACTTCGCTCAGCTTTATTTTAAAAGTTTATAAAAAAACGTCCGCGGCTAATGACTCCGCAGACGTTTTTTATATTCTTGAACAAATTTATTAACGGTTCTGCTTATCGTTCCCAGTCAGCTTATTAACCGCTTTTGATGTTTGGTCAACAGCACCCATGGCAATGTTTTCCGTTGCTTCTAACGCCTTATGGGTAGCGTGGAAAACGGCACCGGCACTGTCTTTAATATTGTTTGTAATACTGTCTTTTCCTTTGTTCGCCATATCATCACCCCCTGAATAGGAGTAGGATATGTATTTTACCTGAACTTATACACGTTCCTCGATGCTAGCCTTACCTTTTGATCCAATTTGATTGAACCGCTGCCCCCGCATCTTTCAGTAAATTCATTACCGGGCAACGTAGTAATCGCCCTTCCCTTCGCTTTTTGAGGAAAAATGAGCATACGAAGACGAGACATGTTATGATGCGTAGTGAAGAATGATTTTGTTAAAAGGAGAAAACGCTGCTATGAATCAAAAAGAAATGGAAGCACAAATTATTAGCCAATATCAACGGGATGAACATATGATGATTCTCGTTTTCGCTCAATGGTGTGTTAATCATGATTTGAACCCGGAAGAAGTATACAAACGCGCCTACCCGCAGCAAGAAAGCAATGAGGCGCTTCGCCAAGCGATTGAGCTAACGGTCCCGAAGGAAGAAGCCGGAGAAATTAGTGATGAAACATTACTTGGAGTGCTATCATTATTCGGAAATGAAGACCTTGCGTTTATCGTCAATGAAGAAATGATGGAACGAAAGAAAAGCAAAAAATAAACAGATTACATATGAAAGGAGACGGAGCCTTTGATTCGATATGAACAACTCCATCACGTTAGTTTGACCGTGACAGATTTGGAGAAGGCTAAACATTTTTATAAAAATATCTTATGCTTGAAAGAAATTTCGCGTCCTGACTTCGATTTTCCTGGAGCATGGTATGAGATTGGAAACCAACAACTCCATTTAATCCAGTATCCGAATGCCCAAACGATTCGTGCAGACAAGCATTTAAGCAGCCGCGAAGGTCATTTCGCCTTAAGGGTGCACGATTATGAGGAAACAGTAGCATGGCTGAAGAGCCACAACGTAGAAATACTTGAAAAGCCAAACAGTAAAAGCGGATTTGCCCAAATTTTTTGCGCAGATCCTGATGGCCATTTAATTGAGTTGAATGTAGACCAAAATAACCTTTAATCCACCAAAAAACCTATGCCGCACACAAAATAGGCGGCATAGGTTTTTTTAAGATCCAATCAACGTTTCATCTGTTTCAAGCAATTTTAAAAGATGACGCACCGCATAAGCAAAGCCGTCCTCGTCATTTGTTTGCGTGATGAGGTCTGCGGCTTCCTGAATAGCTTTCGGGGCATTCCCCATCGCGACCGAAGTGTTGGCCACTTCGAACTGAGCAAGGTCATTGCCGCCGTCGCCAAATGCGAAAATTTCGTCAAATGTAACATTCATCATTTGCTGGTAGCGTAATAATGCTTTTCCTTTATGGGCTTCCCCTGAAGTGATTTCCACATTGTTTGGGAAAGAAGACGCCATCGAAATGTCTCCTTCGTTCGCTAACACTTGTTTCACTTCTTCAATTCTTTCCAGTTCATCATAATGAACTAATGCGATTAATTTATAAATTTTCAAGTTAGGGGTTGTTAGAATATGGCTATAGTCGTATTCTTGGAAAAGCGTATCAAGTTCCTCTTTGCTTTTCTGATGCAGCGAAGGCAGTGTTGAAGGAAAACCACCTTCATTCGTATAAACAAGAATGCCGACGCCCATTTTCTTTAAAGCTGCGAAAATTCGTTTATATGAATCAATGGAAATCGTCGCTTCGTATAAAAGTTCACCCATTTCTCCATACAATACAGAGCCGTTGACGCAAAAAATCGGGCAATCGAGCTGTCGGACAGCTTCAATGCTTACAACATCGCCGTATGCTCTTCCTGTATTTAAAATGATTTGATGCCCCTTCGCTTTCAGTTCGTTCAGCACGTTCATGTTTTCCGCTGAAATTTGATGCTGCGAATTCAATAATGTACCATCTAAGTCAATGGATAGGCATTTCATCGTTTCTCCCCGCTTTCTTTTCCGTTCTTTCTCTCTGACAGACGTGAAGCCTGATCGTAAGATGTACTTCTGTGAGTATACTGCATTTATAGCAATCTGAAAAGCACGAAAAAAGAACGAGGTCCACATTCGGCCTCGTTCTTGTAAGGGATTAAACAGACTCAATCGTGAGGGACTCCACGATGTTCTGAATGCTTTTCATCATATTTTCATCCATTTCCCATGTAAGGGAAGAAAGATTGCTTTCAAGATGAGAAAGCTGTGTTGCCCCGGCAATGACCGGTCCTACTCCTTTTTGAGCAATAAGCCAATTTAACGCAATTTCCTGAATCGGCTTTCCGATCAATTGCTGGATTTCCTTTGCAGCGGCGATATGACGTGCCAGCGACTCTCCCTGCAATTTCGGATTATGAATGGTTACTCCTTTATCGAAGCTCGTTTGCCCTGCCAGCAAGCCTTGCATTAACGGGCTATACGGTAAAAAGAACTGGCCATTTTCGTTCAAGAACGACAGCAAAGAATCTTTGACAGCATATTCTAATGGAATACCATGATAAGAAGCGGCGTTTTGCTCCATGACATTATACAATCCTTGGTGGGAAGCGATATCTGTTATATCCATTGCCTGTTTCATTAAATCGATGGAAAAGTTGGACACGCCGATATAGCGAATTTTTCCTTGTTCTTTTAATTCGGCGAGCGCTTCCATTGATTCACGAATATCTGTATTCGGATCTGGCCAATGAATTTGATACAAGTCTACATAGTCCACTTGTAGTCTTGTTAAACTGTCGTCGATTTCTTTGAAAATATTCGCTTTCGTTAAGTCGTTTCGGACATGGTCATGCTCATCCCAAGGCAAGCCAACTTTGGTCGCTAAAAATACTTGATCTCGTTTCCCTTTGATCGCTTCTCCTACCACTTTCTCCGCATGACCGAGCCCGTATACCGGAGCTGTATCAATGAAATTGATGCCTGAATCAATAGCGGAGTGGATAATTTTAATCGCTTCTTCATGGTTAAAGCGCTCCCAATCTTTTACTCCAGAAAATTGCCATGTACCAAGTCCTAAAACAGATAGTTGTTCTTCAACCGCGCCAAAAGTTTTATAATTCATGTTCGTTCCCTCCAGAGTGAATGTATATAAAATGATAACTAAACCGATTTAGTAAACAGTAAAAAATTAGATTAGTGAGCGACAAGCTCTCTCCTTGCCTGCTTTACAGCTTCTGTTAATTGAAGCGCTTTTTCCGTAATTTCTTCAAAACTTAGTCTTAAATCAACTAACGAACCGCCGGCACCAACTACTGCTGCTCCATTTTGAATAAACGCACCGGCATTTTCAGCAGTGATGCCTCCTGTTGGCATAATTGGAATATGTGAAAGCGGCCCTTTTACATCCTTAATGTACCCTGGTCCAAATGTCCGAGCTGGAAATAGCTTCACCATATCTGCCCCTGCTTCATAAGCGGTCACCATTTCTGTCGGCGTCAACAATCCAGGTACTGACAGGCGTCCGTGACGGTTAGCCATTTCAATAATTTCTTTTTTAACAATCGGTGAAACGATAAAAGAAGCTCCTGTATCAATAGCACGTTTCGCCGTTTCCGCATCAAGTACCGTCCCTGCTCCAATCACCACTTTGTCACCCATTGTGCGTTTCAGCAACGTCATCGCGGCAAACGAATCCGGATGTTCCACCGTTAGCTCAAGGCAGTCAATGCCCCCTTTAACCAATGCCTGTGCTAAATTAATAATTGACTGTTCATTTGCTTCCCGAATAACAGCGACTACACCTGAATCAAGTATACGTTTTCGAATCTCCCATTTATCCATCTTCCTATCTCCCTTCATTATCGTTCAACAACCTCTCGTTCGCCCATAAATGCCAGCACATCTTCATAAAACGGCAATCCTTCGTTGTCACCACGCACACCGACAACCATCGCTCCAACCGTGTTGGCAAAACGCACGGTTTTCTCAAGCGGCCATTCATGCAGTACTCCGTAAACAAATCCAGCATCAAAGCCGTCACCTGCCCCAATCGTGTCCACAACGTGCGGAACCTTCACAGCTGGGATTTCGACTACCTGATCTCTCGTTGCAGCAATGGCCCCTTGTGCTCCACATTTAATCGCAACCGTTTTCATTCCATATTCAAAAAAAGACTGGATAATGTCATCATGGTTGCTCGTGCCAAGTAACAACTCCGCTTCTTCCACACCTGTTAAGATCACATCAACATATGGTAAAAAAGAAGTCAGGACACTTTTCGCTTCTTCTGTCGTCCAAAGCTTTAAGCGAATGTTCGGATCGAATGAAACAAGAAGACCATGTTTTTTTGCGAGTGTGAGCGCTCGTTTTATAATGGCTACATTGTTCCCGCCGATTGCTGGGAATACGCCTGTTACATGAAGCAGTTTTGCTTGTTTGAAATACTCTTCATTCAAATCCTCCGGCGTCATCGTCATTGTCGGTGATTTTTCTCGGTAATAAAACGTTCGCCCCGCTCCGTTTTCACTCATTTCTTTAAAATTGAGGGACGTTGGATAGCCTTCCATCAACTTTACTTCTGAAGTATCGATTCCTTCACCGCGCATTTGCTGTTTGATGAACCGGCCGAATTCGTCCTGGCCAAGTCGGCTAATCCAGCCTGTCTTTAAGCCAAGACGAGCGCAGCCAATCGCAAAATTCAATTCGGCACCGCCTATTTTTCGCTCAAAGGAATGAACAAATCTCATAGGTCCTGTTGAAGCAGGATCAAAGGTAATCATTCCATCCCCAATTGTAATGACGTCATTCATCTTTTTCTCCCCTCTCACTTTGTTTCGATTACGTCACAGTCCCCCAGATGATTCCCGAATAATCAACTCGCACGGAAAAATATGTTCTGTCGGTAACGGGTCCGTGTGACTTTGCTCCATCTTTTGAAACAAAATTTCCGCCGCTTTTTCGCCCATTTGAAATGCCGGTTGAGAAACGGTCGTAATAGACGGCTGAAAGATAGAGGCAAACGCAAGGTTGTCAAACACGACAAACGCCGTATCCGTTGCGAGCGATAAATGTCGCTCCTTTAAAAACTCGAGCATCTCCATCGCCACCAAATCGTTGGCTGCAAATAAAGCCGTCGGCGGGGAGGTAAGTGCAAACATTTGCTCAAGTTCCCTTTTTACGTCGTGAATGTCCACGCTTTTCACATATGCTTCACAAAGCGGGATGTTGTGTTTCTTTAATGCTTCATAATAACCTTCGAGTCGTTCAGCTCGAGGACTGATGGTCAGCGGCGGAGTGATAGCGGCAATGCGTTCATGCCCTAGTTCAATTAAATGTTTGATTGCCTCATACGACGCTTCCCGGTTATTCGGAACGACCGTATCAATGGTGACATCCGCTATTTTCCGATCCATGAATACGACCGGATACTTCTCTCTTTCCATTTGCTGATATAAGTCTAAATTTCCACCCGTCGGAAAGAGGATAAGTCCATCAACTTGCTTGGCGCGGAGCACATTAATGTACTCCCGTTCTTTCTCAGCGTCATCATCGGCATTACATAAAATGACATGGATGCTGCGCTCATGGAAAAAATCTTCAATCGCCCGACTCACTTCAGTCGACACACGATGCATAATATTGGCGACAATCACACCAATGGTGGAAGTTCGCTTTTGCTTTAAGCTTCTAGCCACATAATTCGGTTGGTAGCCCAATTCTTTAATAGCTGCTTCAATCCGGGTTTTCGTTTCCGGACTCATGTACTCATACCGTTTATTCAAAAACTGAGAAACGGTACTTTTCGATACTTCCGCTTTTTTGGCGACATCCGCCATCGTTACTTTTGACATCTTTTACCCCTTACATAAATCGATTTAGTAAACCGGTTTAGTTGATATGTGTTTATTATAAGTGAAATGTAACCGTTTTACTAGTCTCTTTTTTCTTTTTTTAGTATTTACTCATTAACCACTATCTCATCTTTTTCAATAACAAATAAGAAAAACCGTTCAGAAAAAATGAAGCATTTCTCCTGAACGGTTTGTTCTTGTTAATGGCCTAAATAAGCTTCTTGAATACTAGAATCATGCAGTAATTCCTGTGCCGGCCCACTTTTGACGACTTTTCCAGTTTCGAGCACATATGCATAATCAGCGATTTTCAATGCTTGCCGGGCATTTTGTTCGACAAGCAACACCGTTGTTCCATCTTCTTTAATTTCCTTGACGATTCGGAAAATATCTTGCACGATGAGCGGGGCTAATCCCATAGACGGTTCATCAAGCAGGAGTAGCTTCGGTCTTGACATAAGTGCCCGGGCGATAGCGAGCATTTGCTGCTGGCCACCCGAAAGTGTGCCGCCAAGTTGCGCTTTTCGCTCTCTTAAAATCGGAAAACGGTCCATTACTTTTTCTAAATCTTGTTTAACGTCCGCATCCTTTCGGAGAAAAGCCCCCATTTCCAAATTTTCCAGTACGGTCATACCAGCTAAAATCGCCCGTCCTTCCGGTACAAGCGCCATTCCTTTTTCCACAAGTTGATCGGGACGAGCGGTTGTGACATCTTGATGCAAAAATGTCACCTTGCCTTCTCTCGGCTTCAATAAGCCGGCGATTGTTTTCATCGTTGTCGTCTTTCCAGCTCCATTTGCTCCAAGAATGGTGACAATCTTTCCTTCCTCAACTTCAATGTTGACACCCTTTAACGCCTGGATGTTTCCATAGTATGTATGGATGTTTTCTGTCTTAAGCAAGTTCTTCTTCCTCCTCCCTGCCTAAGTAGGCTTCGACGACTTCCGGATTTCTTTTAATTTCATCTGGTGTTCCTTCTGTTAGCTTCTTGCCGAAGTTTAGTACCGCCATACGGTCACACACTTTCATGACGAGCGGCATGTCGTGTTCAATTAATAAAACGGTGATGCCAAGCGCTTTTATGTTCAAAATGAGTTCATACAAATCATTCGTTTCTTTCTCATTCATGCCCGCAGCGGGTTCATCGAGCAGTAAAAGCTGCGGTTCACTCGCAAGCGCACGAGCAATTTCAAGCCGGCGCTGCTGACCGTACGCCAAATTATCGGCAAATGTTTCGGCATATTCTTCAAGTCCGACGAGCTGTAGAAGTTCAAGGGCCTTAGAACGGATTGCTTGTTCTTCCCGTCTTTGTCCTTTCGTTTGGAGGACGCTCGCCCATACCCCCGCTTTCGTCCGGCAATGCTGACCGACCGTCACATTTTCCAATACTGTCATGTCTGGGAAAAGTCGAATGTTTTGGAACGTTCGGCATACGCCCATTTTCGTAATGTCGTGCGCCTTTTTACCTGTTAACGTTTGACCGGCAAAAATGATTTCTCCTGAAGTGGGGGGGAACATCGATGTCATGACGTTAAACATCGTTGTTTTTCCTGCGCCGTTCGGGCCAATCAGCCCGAACACTTCGCCTTTTTCTACTTGAAATGAAACGTCTGTCAAAGCTTGGATCCCCCCGAATTGCTTCGTAATGCTTTTAACTTCCAATACCATGATCCTGATTCCCCTTTTTATCGCGCTCTTGCTTATTTGTTTTCTTTCCTTTTCGCCCTCGTCCCATTCGATGAAGCATTTGATGGTCAATTAACCCTTGAGGTCTGAAAGCCATCATTAATACGAGAATGACACCGTAAATCATATAGCGATATTCACTAATTTCACGCAAAAATTCGGGCATCGCCGTTAAGAAAACAGCTCCGAATACCGGACCCCAAATCACTTCGCTTCCTCCGAATACAGCAAAAATTAAAATTTCTACAGCTCGATGATACGCAAAATCGGAAGGACTGATATAAGACGTAATGTGGGCATATAAAGCTCCAGCAAAACCGGCAATCAAAGCTCCTTGGGAAAAAGCTAAAATTTTGTAATACGTAATGTTGACCCCCATCGCTTCCGCTGCGTTTTCATCCATCTTAATCGCTGCAAACGCACGACCGACACGGGAATGATGCTGTCTGACAAAAAATAAAATGAGCAAAATCGTAACGACAAGCAACAGTAAAAATACGACCAAGCTGACAAATTGGTTATTTTGAAGGCCAATCATGCTTGCATTAAAGCCCGATTCTCGCAATGTTTTAAAAATTTCTCGTCCGATATGAGGAATGGATGAAATCCCAATGGCTCCTTGCGTGAGACTTTCCCAGTTGACGAACAACACGCGGATAACTTCTCCAAATCCAAGTGTCGCAATCGCTAAGTAAACACCTTGCAGTCGCAATGTCGGAATTCCAATCAACATGCCGATGAAGCAAGTGAGGAGAGAGCCGCCTAAAATCCCAATCACAATTGGCAGTTCAAAATTAATCGTTAAAATAGCTGATGTATAAGCACCAATGCTCATGAAACCGGCATGTCCCAATGAAAGCTGACCTGTTGATAAGGTCACGTAAATACTGACACCGAGAATGATGTTAATTAAAATAAACGACATAACTTGTAAATAATATGGATTGATGATTTCAGCTAACATCGTCATTCACCGCCTTGCCTCTGGTGCTGCTTGCCCAAAGATTCCTTGTGGCCGCACTAATAAAATGACAATAATGGCAATAAACGCAATGGCATCCCGATAACCCGAATCGCCGAATGCTACAACCATCGTCTCCGATAAACCAAGAATTAAGCCACCGATCATCGCTCCGCGAACATTACCCATGCCGCCTAAAATAATAATCGCCAGCCCTTTTAACCCCATGGATAATCCCATTTGCGGCGTCACCGAGTTAAAAGCCATCCCAACTAAAATTCCAGCAATCCCGCCCATTGCAGAAGCCATAATGACGGTCATTGTAATCATCTTTTTCGTATTGACCCCAAGGATGCTGGCCGCTTCTAAGTTTTCAGCGCATGCCCGCAATGCTTTTCCAGCTTTCGTTTTCGATAGCCAAAAAGATAGGCCAACCATTAGCAATACCGCAATGACAAAAATGACGAGCTGAACGACATAAACGGTCACAGAACCAAGCTGAAAGCTCATTTCAGAAAACGTCGTGCGAAACGGATGGTTACCAGCTCCGAAAAAGTGATGTGCCAAGTTCTCGAGAAAGATAGACACGCCGATTGTACTAATGAGAGGTGCTAGATGGGAGACTCCTTTTTTTCCTCGCAGCGGTCGCAAGGCTGTCCATTCAAGCAACAAACCGAGAACACCTGTTACAGCAATAGCGACGACAAATGCTAGGAAAAGCGGGAGTTCTAACGTATGGGTAATGACAACTCCCATAAAGGCGCCAAACATAAAAATTTCCCCATGTGCCATATTGATAATCCCTAATACTCCAAACACGAGCGTATACCCAAGAGCGACGATAGCATAGATACTTCCTAACGTTAAACCGTTAATTAACTGTTCCAACAACAAGGTTCATTCACCTCTTTTTCATGATGAAAGCTTTAGAGAGAAACAAGGCTCTCTCTAAAGCTCTCACACTTATTCAAACAACTGGAATTGCCCGTCTTTAATCGTTAATACAGTTGGATCCATGACGATATCACCGTCTTGGTCAAAAGACATTTCTCCTAAAATACCTTGGAAGCCACTCGTTACAGCTAACGCATCTCGAATCGCATCCCGGTCATCACTGCCCGCTTGTTCGATAGCATTGGCTAAAATGTACATCGCATCATACGCTTGAGCTGCGAATTGATCGGGCTCTTTCCCGTATTCCGCTTTATACTTTTCGACAAAGCCCTTTATTTTTTCATCTTCACTTCCGCCAAACCACGGCGTTGCGACAATTAGACCGTTAGCAGCTTCTCCTGCAATACCGATAACTTCAGGAGAGTTGAAGCCATTTCCGCCTACAAATGGGACATCAATGCCCATTTTACGCGCTTGATTCATAATGACAGCGCCTTCATTATATAGCGCCGAGCAAAGAATAAGGTCGGGATTTGTTGCTTTAATTTTTGTTAACTGAGCATTATAGTCCGCTTGCCCTTTTTGGAACGTTTCAATCGTTAAAATTTCAAGCCCCATCTCTTCTGCGACTTGCTTCATCGTATCAAAGCCTGATTTAGTGAACACATCGTCATTTCCGTATAAAATGGCCACCTTTTTCACATCGTATGTGTCAACCGCTTTTCCAACGGAAGCCGGAATGGCTAATGTTTCTGGAATAGAGTTTCGGAATACATATTCGCCAATTTGCGGAATGCCTTCGGCTGTCGTAGACGTTCCGATAATTGGGACGCCATTTAAGTCAGCTTCTGGGGCGACCACTTTCATTTCCGTGCTTAACGTCGGGCCTAAAATAACGGAAACGTTTTCAGAATTCATCAACTTTTGTGCAGCGGATAAGGCTTGCTCTTGTTTTCCAGCTGAATCTTCCGTAAATAACTCAATATTCACGTTTCCTTCTGCATTAATTTCTTTATTAGCAAGCTTAAACCCATTTGTAATTGCTTCCCCATATCCGGCACCGGCACCTGTGAGCCATGAAATGACGCCAACTTTTACAGATACAGCACCAGTACTTTCTCCCTTGTCTCCCGCTGGCTGTTCGCTCGCCTTTTCTCCTCCACACGCTGACACGAATAACAATGTGAACACCGCAAGGACGGACAACATGCTTTTCACATATTTGCCCATTTTTTCTCCCCCTTTATCTTCATATGTATTATTTAAGACACTATTTTCCTAGAAAAATAATGTAAAATAATTTAAATTATTATTATTTTATAAATTTTCAGTTAATTTTAAAATAAATGGTATTATTTTGCAACAGTAATGCGGTGTTTTGTGTGATTTTTTTACAAATATTACATTTCTCGAAAATGTACGACTAAGCTGAATGCGAAGAATACTGTCTGTTTGGATGGATGGGAGATTTCTTGTTGAGGATAATAATGGGTTACGTTATAATGAATGAAACATATAATCTCTGCCGTTAGTCGTGTAAAAGGATTCCTATATTAAAGGAGCGATACATTCATGAATATTACCATCTATTACGGAAACCATGAAGATAAAATCATTCATACAATGGATTGTTACATAGATCTTGACGAAAAAGAAACTGTTGTCGCAAAAGACGGACAATAAAAGGATTCAAGGAGGACGCACGCACCCGGCGGCGTCCTTTTTTGTTCGCCACCCTCTCCTTCCTAGTTTAGCCAAGCGGCTGATCAGCGGGCTTGCCAATCCCTCTTTCTCTTAATATGTCTTGAATGATTTCAATATGAACAGATGCCCATGCTTTTTCTCGAAAATGGACAATCACGCTCATTGTCAAAATCGTCATGTATACAAATACAAAAGCAATCCAAAGAAGACTTCCTTCTTGAAATAAAAATTCCTGCAACTGTTTAGAAAAAATAAACAAAAGCCATGGTCCCGCTGAGATGAAAATGGGAATGATGCCAGACCCATTCTTTTCCTTCACCATACGATATTGAATTTTATTTAATGTTGAGCTATCCATCTCTGTATAAAACGTTTGAATTTCTTCAATTTCTACAAGCTCTTTACACGTATTAATCGCCTGTTCCTTTTTAGATTGCCTTAATCTAAGGTAAAATTTATGGGCATCGCCTCGTAATGAAAACATTGCTTCACCTCCATTTTCCTAGTGTGTGATGTGAAAGCTCGTTTCACTCATATTTCCTGCAACATAAAAAACAGATTGTTCACAAAAAAAGACATGAAGCGACCGCGCGTCCCTGCATGCCTTTTTCCTGCTGCCCCTCGCTCATTATTATTGGGGTGACGAGGTTTTCTCTTGCTCTTTTCCAGTACTGAATAATTGGGAAAACCCCCTAAAACCAAAAAGACCGACAAATAATACACCAAGAACCATTCCGCCATATAGGGCGATTCCTTCTCTCATAACTTCATCACCTCGACCATATTTTTCCCATTCAGGCTATAATCATGAGGAAAATATGTTAAAAAACAGGAAAAATTAACAATAGTTCTACTGGCACCCTATTAATAGGTGGAAAAAATGGAAGAAAAACAGTAGGGTGGCATCCGAGACATATCTTTTCAATGCAAATATGTTTTCGTATACCGGTTTCGGTACACAAATTTTCGAAAGTCAGCTTCTTGTATCTTTCCATCATAATAACGAAACAGTAATGATTGATATTGTGGGTATGAGGTCATCACGTATAAGGCAAAATCTTTTCGTTCTGCTTGCAGCTTCTCGATAAATGTAGGTTTTTTTACGATGCTGTCGATTTGCTGTTGCACATATCCTTTCGTATCTTCCCACTTTGCTTTCCGCTTTTCTAAAATATCTTGCGCAAATGGCGGCAATTTCTCAATAACTGCATCAATATAGCCTTCTGACCACATGGCCATCTTTTCCTTTTCTGTTAGTTCGATAATCATGTTCATCAATTGAAGCTCGTCTATTTCATTTCCGCACGCATAGCGCCCTGCCTTGTTCATCGTGTGACCTCCTTTCTCTTATGGTCTCCTAACTGATCCAGCATTATAAAGAATCACTTCCGCAATAAAATTCGGTACCATCCGCCTTCTTTCACGACTGGTTTAAACTCATGAACTTCCAACTTCAACTTTGAAGCAATGTCATACAAATCTTGCTCCGTCGGTACTGGATACAGATTATCAAAGGCACTAAAAAAACTATTGAATACACTGGAAAATTGTTTTCCATGCTTAGAGTTTCGAATAGGCGTCATAACTGAAATCCATCCACCCGCTCCAAGCCAGCTGCTCAAGTGTTCAAATAGGGATTGGCGTTCTTCGGGAGAAATGTAGTGAAGCAAGTTATTCACTAAAATCAAGTCAGCTTGTCCATCCGGTTGCCACGTTTGAGCATCTTGACATTGAATCGTAATGTTTTCTTGCTGTTGACAACGTTTTGCGGCCTCTTTTGCTACGGCCTCATTTAGTTCAATGCCTGTCATCGAAATGGATGGGTACTCTTGTGACAAACGCTGTAAATATCCGGCATGACCGCAACCAACATCAATAATGGATTGTACATCATATTTTTTAATCGTGCGTGAGAGTGCCGGAAAAGCAAGCTGCTCCAGCAAGGAAGACGTTTGAGCAACGAGCGTTCCATGGGTTTGATGGTTGAAGATTTTTTTCTCTTTTGATTTCATCATGTTTGGATAGCTTAACAAAGTAGGGATGTGAAGTTCCATCATCTCTTTTAAAATGACTCCGGTAGAACGAGGATTTCTTTTACTTGAAGGCAACATAAAACTTCTCACGGTTTGAAAATGCCCTTTGGACGTTTCCTTCATGTAGCGAATGGCTATCCCTACTTCTATCCAGCGCTTTAACATATCTTCCTTCAATGCTTGTGCTTTCGCCACCTCTTCAATCGTTGCGGGTTTTTTAAACGCTTCATATAAATCCAGTTCATAGCCGACATATGCATGCCAGCTGTATAAAAACGGCATGTTCCGCTTCATCCAGCCTCTCGCTTTAAAAACGCGAATATATTCTTTAATCATGACCTCTCTCCTCCCTTGCTTTCCATGGATAATCGTCTTCAGTTGTAAATGTATGTTTTTTTGCTTTCTGCTCTATTTCAAAAGATGCTCTTGCAGGCAAGAGACCAATTTGGACAAGTCGGTCCCACGGGGATTCTTTCCAAATGCCAAGCCCGGAAATGTTCAGCATCTGCTTCGTATGCAGTTTTGAATCATTCGTCATTTGTTTCATAATTTTATGGCGCCATTTTGTCAGCGACCGCCACGGCTTTGAATACGCCAATGCTGATAAATGACTGATTTTCAGCATTTCCTCAACTCTTGGCTTTCTTACTTTTTCATACCATTTCAAATGATTTGGTGACGGATCGTCCTGCTCATACATCCAGCAAAGTAATTCACCGAGAACATCCCCATCCTGGATGGCAAGATTCATTCCTTCTCCAGCCATTGGGTGAACGCTATGGGCTGCATCGCCGAGCAACGCCATATTATCTTGAACATATCGGTCGGCATGAAAATGAACGGGAATCATGAGTTGAATGTCTTTCCAATCTGTAATGTGGGTCACATACTCTTGAAGCTCAGGTGATAATTCCGTATATTTTTCATGAAAAGCCGACACACCTTGTTCTTTTAAGTGCCGATATTCTCCAGCTGGGATTAAATATACGGTTCGTACCCGGTTATTCGGCAGTGGAAAAAGGCCTAAAAATGTATCGGGAGTTGACACCATCTTTCCTTGCTGTAAAGAGGCCGGGCGTGGAAAGGTCACGGTAAGAAAATGATGGTCATAAGCGTACTCCTTCAAGTTCACATTCATTGCTTTTCTCACCTTTGATGCTCGTCCTTCCGCACCTATGTAAAAGCGGGCTTCAATCTCTCTTTCCTCTCCGTTTGCAAGAACAATCGCTTTGCCGTCTTTGAATTCTTTAAATTTCGCAGGCTGAAAATATTGAAACGAGGCATAGTGCTTAGCTTCATCCAGCAACACCCTTTTTAACTGTTCGTGCGGAATCATGAGCGCATAATTAAATGGGCTATTGATAACGTTATAATTCATAGACGCTTTTCCCCACGTCTCATGTCCGTTCTTTGCTGGTCTCTTTTCAATAAGCTCAATCATATCAATGCGATGACTAATGGATTCAATTTGTTCCAGCACATTCATATGCTGAAAAATCTCCAAGCTTTTAGGCTGAAGCAACTCTCCTTTATATAAATGGGCACTACCCTTTAGTTGTTCAATCACGCAAACATCGATTCCGCACTTGGCTAACTTCAGCGCAACTGTAAGTCCCCCAATGCCTCCGCCGACAATTAAAATTTCTGTTTTCATACTCATCACCGCCTTTGCCATTTAGTTCCCCCGTCTTTCAGCCTTCAAACGTTCTTGTATTTGAAATAAAAAATGCTCCTAGCTCTCCCAAACAAATGGGAGGCACAGAAGCATTTTTTAATCCTGTTAACATTCAAGCCTTCTGATTAATCAAGTTTTGAATCTGTGGATTCATCTTGAGCCGACGCCTGATTCGGTGTTAGTTCTTCAGAGAATTCCGCATAAGCAGCACGTTTATTCGGCATCTGGACAACACGGTTCAGTGACTGTTCACCTGCATCACCAAATAGGTTTTGTCCAATTTTTGGAACACCATTGTTACGGCTTTTTCCAAAGCCGTAAGCGGCCGCACTCGCACCGAGTCCTAATAAGGAAGTCCAAAGCATACTGCGGTTCGTCCGCTTTTTTCCAAACAGTTTGAACAACTGTCTACTTTTTCGCGAATTGAAAAACTTTGTCATCCATCGAAAATTGTTCAACCTTTAGCCCTCCTTTTTTAAATAAACTGGCAAGTTGATTTTCATGTCTCTTGCCAACTTTCTTATTTTTACTTTTGTTCGCTTTAATATGCCTGCAAACAATTGACTATCCTTAAAAAATGTAAGAAAATCATGTTTTACACGAAGATGAACTAAAAAAGATGGAAGAAAATAAGGTAAACTAAACAAGTTATTAAAATCAATGTGAAAACGAAGAGAGGGACTATAAATGGAGATTGTAATTAGAGAAGAAACGAGCGACAACTATAATGCGGTTGAAGAGATGATTCAAAAAGCTTTTTCAAACGAAGAATATAGCGACAAGAACGAACATATCCTTGTTAGCCAAATCCGAAAGTCCGAGGCATTCATTCCTCAGCTTTCATTGGTTGCCTTCAATCAAAACAAGCTAGTGGGACATATTCTATTATCCAAAATTAAAATTATCGATGGAGATCATGCCGTCGATTCTTTAGCACTCGCGCCCGTTTCAGTCGCACCAGACCAACAGAAAAAAGGAATCGGAAGTCAATTAATTCATGCAGCGCTCGAAAAGGCAAAAGAACTTGGCTTTCACTCCGTCATTGTTTTGGGGCATCCAAACTACTACCCGAAGTTCGGTTTTAAACGAGCAAGCTCATGGAATATACAAGCACCATTTGAAGTGCCGGATGAAGTGTTCATGGCACTGGAATTAACGGAGAATGCCCTTGAAAATGTGCAAGGTGTCGTTCAATATTCAAAAGCTTTTTCAGCATAAATGATGATAAGTGATCACTCAAAAAAGTCTATTCCCGCAAACTGCTGTATCGCATTTTTGGAATAGACTTTTCCAATATGTTTAATCTTTTTTTAGCATTAAAACATCTTTTCTAAAATTTCAATCCCATACTACTTCTTTTTGTTCAATCTCTATTACAAGTTGTTCTTTTCCTTTCGCTTCTTCTTTAAAGATAGAGAATCATGGTTTATTGTACAGTTTCACTTTCCGCTTCATCCTTCGGCATAACGACCACTCTTTTCCCTGTGCGAATTCCCCATTCTTCCGCTTTTTGGATGGCTTCTTCCATTGTTTCTCCGTATGCAACAATTAAGTTTCGATGCTCTTCAATTTGACAAACCGCATAGCGCTTCATATGTGTTCTCTCCCTTCCATAATGCTTCTCCTATTGAACTATAGAAAAGAAAAGGAAGCAAGATAAGAGAGGAAGAACTTCTTTTCATTTAATAAAAACTAAAAATTCAAAATATATTGACAACAACTGGTTTTTGTCATGTAATGAATAATGACAATTTATAAAGGAGGAACATGATGGACACTTTTAAAGGCAAGGTCGTAATGGTGACAGGCGGTGGGAGCGGGCTTGGAAAGGAAACGGCTCTTGCTTTTGCGAAAGAAGGGGCGGATGTCATCATATGCGGCCGCCGATTTGCGAAATTGGAGGCCGTAGAACGTTTAGCATCCACAACTTCTGAAGGTAGTATTTTGCCGATTCGTGCAGATGTATCCGTGGAATCCGATGTGAAAATGCTGATTCAAGCGGCTTATGCTAAATTTGGACGAATTGATTTGCTTATTAATAATGCGGCGGTATTCGAACAATATGATGTTGTTCATACGTCATTGGACTCTTGGCAATATCAGTTCAACAATAATGTGACAAGCGCCTTTTTAATGATGAGAGAATGCTTGCCCATTATGAGAAAGCAACGATCTGGAACCATTATTAACATCACATCTGGATTGACGAAAGAAGGTGCGGCAGGCTTCGGTGCCTACTGTGCCAGCAAAGCTGCCTTAGAAGCTTTGACCTATTCGGTGGAGGATGAAGAATATAAACACGGAATTGCGGTGCATGTGTTGAATCCAGGGTTTATGAAAACAGAGCTGCAAGCATCGGGAGAAGACCCCGCTGTTGTCGCCCCTTATCTCGTTCATCTAGCCAAACGTCCAAATTCTCCTCAACGAAAAGTACTTCAAGTGCGCGATATTGCCGGACCGTAATCCAATTGGTCTATTTGGAAAGAGGTAGCTTTCCAAATAGACCATCCTTCGGTTCATTCGGTTCATTGCTTGCTCCATTCACACAATGCATCAAATTGTCGTTTTGCATCATGATAACCAAGCTCGTATAAATTCGTTAATCGTGTCTGGTTGCGTTCAATCCCGCTCATTGGAATATCTATGCTTGGCTGGATAATGAATGCATTCCCTTTCGCTTCTTCTGCTAATAAATGTGACAATGTATCGTTATAAATTATGTGATGCTTTGCCATTGTCGCCCCAAGTTCTGGATGACGACGGACAAGCCATTTAGTGATGGGGGCCAGCTTGTGCTGTCGTTTTTCATACCCTTTTCGTTTCGTCATAATGACGACATTTTTTTGAAACATGTCCTCTTGTGCTTTTTTAAGTGGAATCGGATCGGAAATTCCTCCATCAAGCAACTTTTTCCCGTCGTACTCAACGGCTGGGGCAATGAATGGAACCGAGCTGGAGGCGCGGATAATCGTTAAAATATCTTGCCCATGATCCTGTTTATTGTAATAAACAGGTTTTCCTGTCATACAGTCTGTCGTTCCAATTACAAATTGTTCGGATCCTTTTTGCAGGGTCTCAAAATCAAATGGCACAATCCGGTTAGGAATTTCATCAAATAAAAAATCCATCCCGAATAATTCACGCTTACGAAAGAAATTCTGGAACGATAAATAGCGCGGGTCACTTGTTAATCCGATGTTTACCCGCTTATTTCTCCCTTTTTGCCGTGATAAATAGGAGGCGGCCATACAAGCCCCTGCTGATACGCCAATCACATATGGAAAAAACAACTCCTTTTCCATAAAAAACTCCAGTACACCGGCTGTATACAAGCCTTTCATACCTCCGCCTTCCAAAACTAATCCAACATTATTCAATGCAAATCCCTCTTCCAACTGTTTTCTATCTCTTTAGTTGTTTTAATACGAGCTGTTCCCACCATTTCCAAGTGAGCAAATGTTTCACCACCAAAGACAGACGCACTCCTTTTCCAATCGGATGGCGAAAAGACGGCTGTTTCTGTTCGGCGATATCCGCTAGCTTTTTGGCTACGTCACGCGGGTCTCCGTATGCCGATTGCCCCTTTTCTAAATAGGATTCAATGCTTGTCATATATGTATAATAAGGAGAATCTATATGCAAAGATGCTTCGGCTACATGTTTTCCTGTCGACCAAATATTCGTTTGATACGAGCCAGGTTCAACGACTACTACATGTATGCCAAAGGGTCGTACTTCAAGACGCAAGCTCTCACTCCATCCCTCCAGCGCATGTTTCGAGGCAGCATAGGGAGATAATCCAGGAAAACCGATGCGGCCGCTAATGCTGCTCATATTAATAATTGTTCCGCTTTTTTGTTGTCGCATGATCGGCAAGATGGCTTGAGTCACTGCAATGGCTCCAAACACATTTGTTTCAAATTGCCGCCTGAATTCATCAAGCGGGATTTCTTCTGCAAACCCGCCAGATGCATAACCGGCATTATTAATTAACACATCTACTCTATGTATATGATGCTTCAATGATTGAATCGAAGTATCCGATGTAACGTCAAGCTCCAATAGCTCTATGTAATGAGCGACTCCAAGTGCTTCCGCTTCCGTTTGCAGTTGAACTCCTTTTTCCACATTTCGCATCGTTGCCAACACATGAAAGCCCCGTTTGGCGAGTTCCAAAGATGCCAGCATCCCAAAGCCGCTTGACGCTCCCGTGATGATGGCTGTTTTTGTGTGCATACACTCTCCTCCAGTCTTTTAGCACCTACCCGCATTGAATTTTATCTCAATTCTCGCTTTTGCGAAACCCGTTGCACTTTCTTTTTTGTACTATTTGAAAAAGGAACAAATCCTTAATTCTCGTTTTTCTCCTTTCAGTCGCCTTTCATCACATTGTATAATGAAAGAAAGACGACTAAAAGGAGATGATGGCCATTGACCTATCTCATCACTATCGCCTTGCTAGTATTGGTGCTGGCTGGAACGGGTTATATGATTTACCGCCAAGCTAAAACGATTCAATTGCAAAAACAAGTGCTAACTCAGCGCCATGAGCAAGAAATTGCAGTCGCTGTTCAACAATTCGAGGAAAAGCAAGCCGCTCTTGAACATCATCACCAGCATGAACAATGGCGCCTTCAAGAACAATATAATCAAGAAAAAATGCTCTTGAACAACTCGATCCACCAGTTGAATGAATACATATATGAGCTTCAATCTTATTCACGAAATGTAGGGGAAGTCAAAACCCATCAGCTTTTATATGATTTAAAAAAACAGTGGGTCGAACAAGGTGTTATGAAGGAATCTTCCATGATTATTGTTCCGAACATTTTCATTCCTTTTTCTTCAGACTATGGGATGCGAACGCGAAAAATAGATCATGTTCTTCTCATGCCTACAGGGATTTATGTTATTCAAACAAAATATTGGAAAGGGAAAATTGTTCATGGATTAACGAAAGAAAATGCTGGAGAATTTTCCTTTCTGTTAGATTTGATTAATGCAAAATCGTATTCTGATGCGAGTGAGCAAACGTTCTCTTTCGTTTCCCATCATTCAACAGAAGATGGAGATGGTTTTACTCCTTCGATTCAAGTGAAGGCACATGGAGAGCTTACGAAACAAATTCATCGGACAACTAACATTTTAGCGGACTTTTTAGCGATAAAAACAGATGTTATTACGCCGGTTCTTTATTTCGGTTATGAGCATAATGACTATCAAAATCATGGAGTAATAGATTTATCACAAAACGAGCAAATTACGCGAATTATAAATCGAAAAGAACTAGCGGCCTTTTTGGAAGAAGAACGGAAAAAGCCCCTCCTTTTCAGTGACCGCGATTTGCAAGAGATTCAGTTTTTGCTTGAGCATATTGATTATGGAAACACTATGATTAAGTCATAATCAGTTAAAACTAAAAATTTTTCCACGTTTCGGTTTGTTTGACTAAAATATGGAAAATACTACATACAAACGGAAAGGATGTGGAAAAATTGTTTTTGAGCTGGGACACCGTATATAACGATAAAAAGAGATTCATTAAGTTGTTTGAGCGGGAATATGGGATTGAACGAATTGAAATGTATGAGGAAGAAGATCAACAAAATGTTCATTACATCGGTTACCGCTTTAAAAAGGACGGAAAACAAATCGTTGTAAAAGTTCCGCTTGTGAAAGATGCAGCAGATCGCTTTGCTGCTCAGCAAAACCGCTGGGAAATGCTCATTGATGAAAAGAAAACGGGAACATATAAAAACATTCGGGAAGCACTGCATATGTTTCAACATGACGAACATGTCGGTTAAACCGCCTTTTGCCGCAATCGACATTGGAACGCGATTTTCATAATGACTATCAAAATACTCCGTATTCCTGCGTGTTCATAATGATTCAGTTTATGAGGTGGCCTGAAAAGAGATCGTATTTCTCTTTTCGGGCCACCTCATTGACTTTTTTAATATTCAATTTCATCATAATCCTTTGGCTGTGGGACAGGTTGTCCATTTTGTGCGTTTGTCTCCGTTTGATTAACGAACGCCATCTCCTCATTCAGCACAGAATCTTTTTTAGGTTGCTGCTTGTTCGTTTCTTTTTTCATTTCTCCACCCCCCCTTTGTCTCCTATAATATGTACGTTCTTTCTACTGACCATACTGATCCCACAAAAAAAGGAAAGTTCCCGATAAGGTGCTTTCCTTCAAACAATAAAGGTTGATTTTCAATCATCTCTATCCCACTCAAACCATGGCTTTTTATGATGGCAGTCACGCGGTGGCGGTTGAAAGCGACAAGGGTCACATTTCTCCACACAGCAGCAACAGCACGGATCGCAATCTACGATAATGATGATAGGTTCACATGTACAATGATGTTTATGGTGTTTTTTATGCTTATGCTTCTTCCGACGTTTACAACGTTTACAGTCATCACGATCCCCAATGACGATGGAAGTGCCCTTTTTATGTTTATGACAGGCGCATCGATAAGACATTCGTTTCACCTCACATGTAAGTTGTCTTATAATATCCTATGCTTTCTAGTGAAAATGGTCCGAGAAAATTAAAAAGTAGAAGATAAAATGAAGAAAACGCGGAAAGTATTCTTATAATAAAAAAAAAGAGCCTGGTTGTCCCAAGCTCTTTCTCTCATCCTATTTTATGTGCTCTATGACAATCCTCATCTTATGCTTAGCGATTTGTACGTGCGTAAGCAATAATGCCTTCCTCGTCATCTAATGCAAGTTCTAAGCCTGTCCCAAATGGATCAAGACCTAATTGAACGTCAAGCCATAAGCGAAGCGCCTCGATCATATTAGCCGTAATCAATACTTGTTTGCGGCCATGAACATGGGCTTCAGCTGAAAAACCGTAATCGTCGTCATACATTAATTCGATTTCCACTTCTTGCGGTGCAACTTGCTTTTTATCCGCAACGTAGAGGCAAAGCGCATTAATGATATCTTGCTCGGATATTTTTAGCCTCTCCATGGATTAACTTCCTCTTCTTGACGTTTCTTTTTGAAGTGAACAAAAATTTTACGAATAACTACAATTAAAATAGCAACCGCTGCAATGTTAATTAATAAACCGATAATACCGCCAAGCATTCCTAAATTCCCTAGTAAGCTTCCAAGCATCAATCCAGCAAGACCTCCGAAAAGAATCCCTTTCATAATGCCGCCCGTTTTTGATTTAGTAGCAGTCGAATCCGTTGTCGTTTTCTTACTTAAGCTATTTGTTTGTGTGTTTGTTTGCTGATTGGTTGTAGAGTTTGTAGAGTTATTGTTGCTATTTACATTAAAAGATTTTTTGCCAGATTTATATGATTTAGCGCTGACCACAGCCGCTTCTTCGTGGAATACAACTCCTCCCACAGGTGTGAACGCAATCGCTGCGGCTAAAACCGCTGTCATAAATTTTTTCATTCTAAAAAAACTCCTCCTTAAAATCTGCATGGTTTCGTATAGAAGAAGATTCATCATCTCTTCTTCTACTATTACGTCTGTCCTACTCAAAAAGTTTCACTTTTTTCTTTTTGTATTACGTTTATTATAAAAAAATATTGCTCTTTGTACAATATTTCTGTTTCTTTGTTGTACCAAACAAAAAGCATGCTTATTATGGCATGCTTTTGCGAAGGATATCATATTCCGGAAGAAGTTCAGAAAGTGGAACGATGTCGGCTTCATGTTCATAAACAGGAATGTATTGCTTTAAAACATTCACAACCTTTAAACCTGTCACACCGACATGACCGATAGCAATCATTTGTTCATCGTTTTTAAGTTTTTTAGCGAGTATATTCGCCTGTTTCACAATATGCTGGGTAGTATAAACATCATCGAAAAACAGTTCGTTTTCGAGATAAGGAACCCCTATCTCCTCTGAAAGTTTCGGAATGACACTTTTTCCTGTTGTTTTACTATCTAAGTAATAAAGACCGCGTTCCCGACAAATTTCAAGAACGATGCGCATAACACGCTCATCCGCTGTCGCCTTCGATCCCATATGATGATTCATTCCAACCGCATGAGGAACCGCTTCAATCGCAGCGATGACACGCTTTCGAATTTCTTTATCGCTTAAATCCGTTGTAATCGCGCCAGGACCAAGCCAGCTTTTTTTCCTTTTAAAGGTTCCATCGGCAAATGAACAATGACTTCATGGCCGTATTTATGGGCTTGTTCTGCATCTTTTTTCGTTGACGGCAAAAACGGCATAATAGCCACCGTCAAGGTTGTCGGCAGTTTCAGCATTTCCTCTGTTCCAGCCATATCATTTCCGAAATCATCAATCACAATGGACAATTCTTTTTGGGCTTCTTCAGCGCCTAACACTGTTCGTTCTAAAGTCGACATACAAAAAAGAAATACAAATGAAATACAAATAACTAATGGTTTCAAATCCATCTCTCCTTTTTTCTTTTATCATGCCCACTTCTTCCCCATTTTCCTAATTATCCCCTTTCCAAAAGAAGGAATATTGGTGAGGTTTCTCGTACTAGTAAAGATGAAATTTTTTAAAGGAGCTGAGGAAAGTGAACATAAATAAAGTAGAAAACGGCTTTTACGGTGAATTCGGCGGCAGCTATGTGAATGAAGACCTTCAAAATGTATTACATAAATTAGAGGAACAATTTGAACACTATAAAAATGATCCAGAATTTATAGAAGAATTTCGATTTTATTTACAAGAATACGTTGGTCGCGAAAATCCCCTCACATATGCTCGAAATATTACAAATAAAGTGGAGGGAGCCAAGATTTACTTAAAACGAGAAGACTTAAATCATACAGGTGCCCATAAAATTAATAATGCTATCGGACAAATTTTGCTAGCAAAGCGCATGGGGGCACATCGGATTATTGCAGAAACCGGTGCCGGTCAGCACGGTGTAGCTACTGCTACTGCTTGTGCTATTTTCGGAATGGATTGCACAATTTATATGGGGAAAGTGGATACAGAGCGTCAGGCACTCAATGTTTTTCGAATGGAATTATTGGGAGCGAAAGTCGTGCCGGTAGCTACGGGACAAGGTCGACTAAAAGATGCCGTAGACGCAGCTTTAAATGATTTAGTCGAAAATTATGAGAATACGTTTTATTTACTAGGATCCGCGGTCGGACCGCATCCATTTCCTACTATGGTAAAACACTTTCAAGCAATTATTAGTGAAGAATCAAAACGGCAGATTCTTGAAAAAGAAGGAAAACTTCCTGCCGCTGTTGTGGCATGTGTAGGAGGAGGAAGCAATGCTATTGGAGCATTCACCCATTATGTAGGAGAAGCATCGGTACGCCTTATTGGAGTAGAACCAGCTGAAGCCCCAACTTTAACAGAAGGTACTCCATCTGTCATTCACGGTTTTAAATGCTATACATTATTGGATGAAAACAACCAGCCTAAACCGACCTACTCCATTGCTGCAGGATTAGATTATCCTGGTGTAGGTCCAGAGCATAGTTATTTCAAGCAAAACGGCAGAGGTGAATATGTCACGGTAACAGGAGAAGAAGCATTAGAAGCATTCCAACTTCTATCAAAATTAGAAGGAATCATTCCAGCTCTTGAAAGCTCCCACGCTGTTGCTTATGCGATGAAACTAGCCGCTAGTATGACACCAGAAGAAAGCATTATCGTCAATTTGTCTGGACGAGGAGATAAAGACGTGGAACAAGTTTTCCATATGTTAAAAACGACATAACAAAACGACACAAAAAATAAAATCCTCCTTTAACATAAAGCCACTCAATAAGGACGTTTCATTACAACTTGAACCTATTTTTCCATGAGACTGGCTCATAAAAAGTTTTTATACGTATGATAAAGAGAATCCTGAGTGTTGAGTGATTCAATTAGAACGTACACGTTAAAGGAGGAAAAAAAATGGGCGCTCCTGGTGCTGGCTTTGGCTACGGCGGAGGTTTTGCTTTATTGGTTGTATTATTTATTTTGTTAATCATCATCGGTGCTAGCTGCTTCGGCGGTTACGGCTACTAATCATGAAAAAACCTTGTCTAGGCAAGGTTTTTTTGTTTTCTTCTCCCCCTTTTAACATTCCGTTGCTATATAATAAATGAGAAATGGATAACTTTCTTTATCTTGTTTTGTTTACCATAATTTTATTATGTAATTATTTAATCATCTTTACGTCCCCCTCATCCTCATGTAAAATGATGTTTCTTGCCTGCTTATTTATTAGTTGGTTATCATTTAGAACATAGTTTATTTAGATTACATAGTGCAAAGCGTATGGATTTAGTTTGACAAGGTCGGTTTAGATGTCTAAAATTAAAACATTCGTTCTATTTTCGCAGTATTTCGCGCTTGAATGATTAGTCGAATTTATATGGAAATTGGCATACTCAACAAAAAAAGCAGCCCAATTTAATTGCTAATTGGACTGCTTTTTTTGTGCTAATTAAGTTTTTGTACTCGAAGACAGACCCCATTTGATTGGGGGGGATGGTGTTTTTTGTAAATCCATTAAAAGGTTGCTTAATCGACTTTGATTTTAGGAAGACCACGTACTTCAGATTTCATGCTGCCTCCGCAAAGAGGGCAAGAACAGTCGGTGGTGGAAAATTCCTCCCTCATCCAACCGTTACACGAATCGGATTCGCATGCGTATACATTCGTGTCCTCAATGGTATTAACAACCTCTTCTTTCCCTTTCTTTGCAAAGTACATGGGCAAAACTCCTTTTTTATCATTTCCCGACCAGGTACTCTCCTTAAAAAACGAGAAACATACGAGAGAGGAAGATCGGTTTAGCTTAACTTGAATGTGACGAAAAGAAAATCGTTCTTCTACCGTACAAGCAAGTGAAAAAAAAGACACACAAACCTATTTATTATTCTATTTAGACGTAAAATATCCCTTCATTTACATATTATTTCCTTTTATTTGATTTTTAAGCACATCGCAGTATTTCCATCATTTGTCAAAAGGGGTAAAAACGCGTAAATGCTTTTTGAGTACATTAATTGTAATTGGGAGCTCAGGTCCTATTTCTCCATCAAGATTCGAGGTCAGTGACTCAGGAGATGACACATGCAAAGTGGACGTATGAATGTATTCAATTGCTGGATCTTCTACATGCTTTCCTTTTAAAAGGGAAAGCATGAGTGTTCCTAACTTTACTAAAGGTACATCACGCACAATGACACACCGCATTAATCCATCATCGATTTTTGCATCTGGTGCCATTTTTTCGAAGCCTCCACCAGAGTTAGTGAGCGTTGCCAGCAACAAAAGTGCCTCTCCCTCCCACTCTCCTTGATCGTGGAGAATTCGCGTTTGAAACGTTTGTTTCTCTACAAGTGTTTTAATTGCTTCAACCAAATAGGCCGCAGGGCCAAGTAACGTCTTTTGCTGAACGGAAACGGCGCAAGAAGCTTCTGCGATACCTCCGACAGCAATAATATTAGAGAAATACATATGATGAACTTTCCCGATGTCTACTTGCTTTACGTGCTGTTGTTTCAATACTTCAACCGCCTGTTGAAAATGTAAAGGAATATTTAATCCGCGGGCAAAATCATTGACCGTCCCAAGAGGAACCATTCCTAAAATCGGACGATGTTCCTGCTCAGCCAGACCGTTAATGGTTTCATTTAGCGTTCCATCCCCTCCTACTGAAATAACGGCATCGAACTGCTCTTCACAAGCTTCTCTTGCGTAGATGGTCGCATCGCCTTCTTTTTCAGTCAGGCGTACATCTGTTTTATATTCCATGTCATGAAGAGCTTGGACGATGGATGCTTGATTTCGTTCTGCTTCTTCTTTTCCTGAAGATGGATTAAGAATGATCATTGCTTTTTTCATGTTTGCTCACTCACCTTTAATTTCTGTCGTCTAAATTGCTTTATAGCTTTCTATACCCCGACACGAGAAAAATGAGTCTGCCTTTTCATGACGATATTGAAATTAAAATCGGGAGACGACGAAAACAGAGCATGCGCTCGTTCATCGACTTGTCTGAGCGGCTATGAACAAACATAAAGCGTTATACTATATATACGAGATGAAAAGAGAAAAAAGACCGCAAATGCTTCTTTGCAAAGCGATCTTTTTGTAAATTCAACGCGTTAACAGCGCTTCACTGCTATGGCTTTTTCCACATTAAGTAGTACGTAAATCCGAGACAAATCACTCCTGCCCCAGTGAAGGCATATTGAATGATTCTTATCGTTTCCATATGCAAAACCTCCAAATTTTTCTATTAATAGCTTTTCACATTTTGCTGCTTTCATGCACAATTGTAACGGACTAACTGTTTCTTTTTCCGCTCTTTAACCTGAAAAAAGCCCTCGATAAATCGAGAGCTTTCGCTTCAGCTATTTTACTGTAGTCCGAGCTGGTGTTTCATTTTTTCATCCGTCAACAACAGGAAGTCGGTATGGATGTATTCGGATTTAAATAGTTTTTTCAATTTTTCATAGGTCATGTCTGATGCCAGAAGAAGGCGGTCATCCAAATCGTAAAGATAGACAGCGAAATGACGCTGCAAAAATCGTAAAAATTCATCAATGTCCAGACCGGAGTTTCGAATATAATGACTGTCAAACTCAATTAATCCGACAGCGGTACGGCAATTTTCTAACACGTTCTCCATCCCTTTTAACACAAACCCTTCAAATCCTTCGACATCCACTTTAAAAAGCAAATCAGCATTGCTTAATTCGTCTTGTTGGAACAACGAATCAACGGTAATGGTCGGAACCATCGTTTCTTCAATCATTTGGTGTGATGGCATATAAGATGCAGACGATGTTCCAGACCAATGTGTGTCGATGTAAAACAATTGCTCCTCCTTCTCCGTATCAGACGCGAAGGCATGGACGAGATGAATTTGTGCTGTGTTTGGATGTTCCTCTTTTGACCTCATCATATATTCAAATAAATGTTTATTCGCTTCAATTCCATATACTTTCGTATATTCAGGATATGTAACAGAAAAAAGGCATTCACCGTAGTTAACCCCTACATCTACGACAAGAGTAGGCTTATAATACTGAACTGCCCTACTCCAAAAAGTGGAAAGACGACCTTGTGTAATCCCCTCTTTAATTAATAAGGCCCTTCCTCTGTTTTCATTCGGATTAACATAAAGAATGTTAGAAGAAGGTAATATGATTTGGCTTGGAAGCTTGTTAATATTTAATGTTTTATACTTTAAAAGAATGCCAGCGTCAATTAACAGCTTCCATGTTTTCGGGTACTTTTCCCACATTTTCATAACAATCGGTTTGCGAGTGAATGCGTTCGTTCCCATGGCTAAACGTTCCTTTCCATTTTCAAAATAAGAATGACTCACGACACATTCTTCCGTTTGAAAAAGTGAAATTCCTGTCTTGCGGAAAAGATTTTACAATTCTTTAACATGCTTCTACTTTTTTCACTCTTGTAGCTTCGATTGTGTTTGAACAAATCGAAAAAAGAGGTGGGTTTTCTCCTTTCAGACAGCCCCTGCTTACGATTCCAATGATTTTTCGAAGCAATCAACTTGATTTTCACCAAGTGGTTTTGTCGCGTAATAGCGAAAGCCTGCTCGTTCCCAAAATACTCGTCCTCGTTCATTTTGCTGCAGCACACCTAAACGAACGTCGGTTACATTACGCTCAATCAACCATTGCTCAAAATGAAAATACGCTTGCGTGCCATAACCGTAGCCGTGATAGTCTTCATGAATGAGAAAAGAACCAATCCACGGATAGCCGTCCTTTTCATTTAACATCATAAAATCGATTAATCCTATATAGGTATCATCTGCCTTTATAAATAAGCTGATCGTCTTGTCGTTTCTGTATTCTGCGCGTACTTCTTCCATCGTTCTCGTTTCTTTTCCATTTTCTAAACGATTGTATTGTTTGTTCGAATTTAACAACTCCATGGCAATGTATAAGGTGTCTTCTGTAATCGGTTCAAATGAAATCATATAATACGATCCTCTCGTTTCCATAAAATTAATTCAACGTCCTGACTGAACTATTTTCTCATCATTTTGCACTTCCTTCAATGAGTTCTTGATTAAGTGATTGCGAGCGGAGACAAATGGGTGTATATTTATAAAAATAAACTTTTTACAGCCGTTCATTTTTAAAGATAGAGAGGTATGAACAGATGAAACATGCATTAAATCCCCAAGTACAACAAATTGAAATTTCCGGCATCCGTCAGTTTGCCGAAAAAATTAACACCTATCCAGACGTCGTTTCATTAACAATCGGCCAGCCGGACTTCCCGACTCCTGAGCATATTAAAGAAGCCGGTAAGCGCGCGATTGATCAAAATATGACTTCTTACGCTCATACAGCAGGTGTGCTCGAGCTTCGAGAAGCCGCTTCTAAATATTTCTCATCTAAATATGGACTAACTTACAGCGCTCATGATGAAATTTTAGTAACAAATGGAGCGACCGAAGCCATTTTTATCACATTAAGAACGATTTTAAATGAAGGCGATGAAGTGTTGCTTCCAACGCCTGCTTATTCCGGCTATGAGCCTGTGATTACGTTGTGCGGTGGCAAAACAGTTTGTGTCGATACGACTGATACAGCGTTCAAATTAACGAAAGAGCAAGTGCTTGAGCACCTTACTCCGAAGACAAAAGCGGTCATTCTTGGCTACCCTTCCAATCCGACAGGTGCCATTATGACGAAAGAAGAATTAGAAGAGTTAAGCACCGTCTTACGCGATTTAGACATTTACGTCATTGCAGACGAAATATACAGTGAATTAATTTACGGACAAGAGCACGCTTCAATTGCGCTGATTGACGGAATGAGAGAGAAAACAATCGTATTAAATGGTCTTTCAAAGTCACACGCGATGACAGGATGGCGCATCGGCTTTACACTTGCGCCGGCACATTTGACGAACGAAATGATTAAAGTTCATCAATATACCATTACAAGCATTAACACCATCGCCCAAATGGCCGCTATTGCTGCATTAACAGACGGTAAAGATGATGCCCATGCGATGAAAGCAGAATACGAAGCACGACGCGATTATTTATGCAAGGAATTAACAGCTCTTGGTTTTGAGATGTTCATCCCAGAAGGCGCCTTTTATATTTTCCCGTCTATTAAAAACTTCCACGACGACTCGTATGAATTCAGTGTCCAATTGTTAGAAGAAGCAGGAATTGGCGTTTTACCAAGTACGGTATTTACAAATGGCGGTAAAGAGCATATCCGCATTTCGTATGCATACTCAATGGAAAAATTAGAAGAAGCGATTAAACGCTTCCGTCTCTTTCTTGCCAACTATGAAAAGAAAGACAAAACAGTCTCTCCTGTTTGATAACTAAAAGGACTTGCCGTAAATCCAGACTACACTGGATTTATGGACAAGTCCTTTTTCTCGTTATACGGCTTTCTTCAGTAACCTCCCTTGTTTCCAATATGAATGAAGAGTTGCCCGGTTAACTAAAAAGACGCCGATTAAAATCAGCAACGCTCCAATCCCCATAATCGGCTTAACTGGTTCGTGCAACAGCACATACCCGACCACAACGGCAATGAGTGGCGAAACATACAGCCATGTGGACGGGAACACTGGGTTGATTTTGGAAATAAGCCAATAATACAACCCATGCCCGCCAATTGATCCGACAAAAATTAAATAAATAATCGGTAGCCATGTGCCCCAGCCGGTAAACATGGAAATATCAGGCCGTTCCGTTAGCGCTGAAAAAACGAGCAACATCACACCGCCATACAGCATTTGCACACCGTTAACTAAAAAAGGAGAAACTCCTGTTTCAGTAGCTAAAATGTCTTTTGAATTTAACGTACCAATTCCATAAAAGAGTTGCCCGCCTAAAATGACGATACATGCGATCATCCACATATACGATACGTCTTGCTGCATGCCTGGAATTGAAATGCATGCGACTCCCGCGAGCGCAATAAGCAACGCGAGAAACTGTTCTTTTTTTATGACTGTTTTCGACCTTTTTGCTTGAACAAATAAAATCATCATCGGTCCTGTTGCTGATAGCACCGCTGCTAATCCTGATGTGATATATTGTTCGGCCCAATACAATGTCGCAAATGTCATGAACGTAAGACAAAAACCGGCAAAGGACACTTTTTTCGATAAAAGTAAACGGGTAATCTCGTGTTTTTTCCATACAAAAAATAGTACAACGAGCAAACCTGCGATGAAAAAACGAAGACCAGCTGAAAAAGCGGTGGCGCCCCTGCTTCAATCCCCATCTTAATCGCGAAAAATGTTGTCCCAAAAATAAGACAAATAAAAAGATAATTCATCATAACCATTCCTGTTACCTCCTTTTACAGATGAGATGATTATAGAAGATAATAGCTATAACAGTACAACACAGCCTATAACAGTGGATCCATCTTTTCATTGCTAAAGAGCTACTTGTACGCTTAACATAGAGATACAATAATCAATAGATGGAAAGAAACAAGGTGATTCGGATGAAATTAATGCTGCATAAACAGTCAAGTACGCCGCTCTATCAGCAAATTTGTATGCAAATAGCACAGCGAATTCAAACAGGTATGCTGGCACATGGGGAACAACTTCCTTCTTTACGAATGCTGGCAGATGAACTGAGCGTTAGCTTATTAACCGTACGCAAAGCGTATAAGTGGCTCGAAACGAAAGGATACGTCTCCGTCCAGCCGGGTAAAGGAGTGTATGCAAAAGGAACCAATAAACAAGCAAGGCCGCAACGTTTGCCATATGATTGGCAGCAGACTCTTTCTTATAGTGTTGTTCGTTCCCAGTATTTGCTTAATCGAAATAAACAATATTACGATTTTTCACAGGCCGTTGTGTACCCCCGCCTCTTGCCGACACAGTTTCTTGCCGATGAGATGAAGCAAGTTTTGGAGAAAAACCGAATGATTTTAGCAACGTACGGACCCGTACAAGGAGATGAAGAACTGCGTTTCGCTATCTCTGCTTATATAAAAGAGCAACAAAGTCTAAACGCCTCTCCCTCTAATCTCATTATTACAAGCGGCGTCCAGCAAGGAATTGATCTTATCGCCCAAACCCTTTTGAAGCCTGGTGATACCGTTATTGTGGAAAGTCCGTGCTACGGAGCGGCCATTGATGTATTCATGAACAAAGGCATTCAAGTCATCGCCATTGAGATGGATGAACATGGCATGCGCTCAGATCGATTAGAAGAAATATGTCAAAAAAAGAAGCCCGCTTTCATCTATGTGAATCCTACCTTTCACAATCCGACCGGAACGTTAATGAGCAGGCAAAGGCGACAAGAAATCGTGGAACTTGCTGAACTTTATCACTTTTTTATTATTGAAGATGATTCATTCAGTGAAATGTACTTTGAAGAGAAAGTTCTTCCACCTCCGCTTAAATATTTTGACCAAAACGGGCATGTGCTCTATATAAAAGGCTTCAGCAAAACGATGGCTCCAGGAGTGCGCATCGCCGCCGTGTTTGCAGAAGGACCTGTATTTGATTGGCTTTATGCAGCCAAATCAGCAATGGATATCGGCAGTCCGCTTTTAACACAAAAAGCGCTCCTTCCATTTTTGCGCACAGAACGCATGAGGAATCATCTGCAAAAATTGCGAACCGCTCTGCAAATCCGGCGCGATACGACCGTGAACATCCTCTCTTCGCTAGGAGAGAAAACGAGCTTTCACGTTCCTCAAGGAGGGTTGAATATATGGGTCGCCTTACCAGAAACACTCCACCCGATGACCCTGCTTATGAAAGCAAATGAGGCTTCCATCTCCTTTTTGCCCGGATCAGCCTGTTTCGTTCATGAACCGAAGCATCATTACATACGGCTAAGCTACTCTTTGTTAAGCGACTATGACTTGGCCGTCGGTATGGAAAAGCTTCGAGACATCATTTCAGTCGAAACCAACTAATCATCATACATAACAAAAAGGGAAACCAATGTGGCTTCCCTTTTCCATTCATTTAATTATGCACAAGTTCTTTCATTTCTTCTGCCTGCAAACCAGCTTGGTTCAAGAAATGCCACGGTTTGTTGTAATGCGGTTGGAAGAAAAAGTCCATAAAACTTAAATCATCGACCGTCATTTCGTTTTGAATGCAAATAGATATCGTATTGACGGCTTGTGTGACATCGGCTTTAGACATAATTTGCGCACCGACAATTCTACGAGATGCTTCTTCGTATACCACTTTGAATAAAATCGTTTCATATGTTGGCATGAATTCTGGACGATCGTGTTCTTCGATTGTGATGCTTTTCACATTCATTCCGAAAAATGAAGCGGCTGTTTCTGTTACACCCGTTGAAGCGATATTTAAATCATACAATCGTAAGCCTGACGTTCCTTGTGTTCCCATATATTTAACAGATGGTTCCATAATATTTTTCGCTACAAGTGTGCCCATTCGCACTGCATTCGTCGCAAGCGGGATATACATTGGGCGTTTCGTCGGATTATAAAACACCGCGCAACTATCACCTGCTGCATACACATCGTTTTTGCTTGTACGCATGTATTCATCCACAATAATGGCTCCATTTTCAAGCATGTCCACTTGACCTTCTAAAAGCTTCGTATTTGGGCGGAAACCGACACATAAAATCACTAAATCTGCTTCATACTCCCCGTTTGTTGTGACTACTTTTGAAACTTTTCCATCTGCTCCCTCAAATTTGGTCACCGATTGGTTAAGAGCGAGTTCTACCCCGTGTTCCATCAATTGCTTTTCAATTACTGTCGTATATTCTGGATCAAGATACTTGTTCAAAATACGGTCACCGCCGTCAATTAACGTCACGTCTGCTCCGTATTTTTCAAACGCTTCAACAAGTTCAACCCCAATGTATCCCGCACCAATCACTGTAATTTTCTTCGCCGTTTTCGCTTTTTCAATAATGTGATTCGCATGAACAAAATTTTTCGCTAACACAATATTGTCAAGATTCATTCCTTCGATATTCGGGATGATTGGCCATGAACCTGTCGTCATGACAAGCTTATCAAACGTTTCTTCAAATACTTCCCCATTTATTAAATTTTTCGCTTGGAGTTTCTTTTTATCTGTATCAATAGAAATCACTTCATGCTTCATCTTCATATTTACGCCCATTGACGCCAATTCTTCCGGTGATGAATAAAACAATTTATTAGCATCTTTTGCTACGCCTCCGACATATAAAGCAATGCCGCATGATAAAAAGGATACATTATCATTCTTTTCATAGACCGTAATATCTGCATTCGGATAAAGAGACGCTATATTTTTAACTGTTGCCGTTCCAGCATGTGTACACCCAATTACTGCAATTTTCATGAAGGTGCCTCCTTAAAAGTATATTTTGTGAAATATTTCACATATAAATTTGTGAAGTTTTTCACATTTATTATGTTTTTATTATAATCAATGAAAGGAAAAACAGCAAGCACTTTGTGATATTTATCACAAAGTTTTTTTGAAAGTCATTTTCTCTCCCTTCTTCCACCTCCTTCATCGAAATATATTGGCTAACTTTCGCATAATAATATCCGTTTCGCCCGCCACAATGACGCTAATGTTTCCATTTATACAAATAGCTACCGTCAATATATCGTCAATATGGGACAACACATAATAACTTGCGTACACTTCCACACGAACCCCTCTTTTCAGATTGTTTGCTATAATATATGAAGATATTCGGCAAACATGTCCGCTTGACAGCTCATTACCTATAAATAAGGAATTGTCCAATAAGTCTTAAAATGTTTAGGAAAATGATTGTTTTTTTGTTTATACAAAATGGACCGTTTATAAAAAAACATACTATTCCTGGGCTTTTGTAACGGTCCATTTTGCGGGGGTGTCTGAAAAGAGATGGTTTTCCTCTTTTCGGACACCCCTTATATTCTCTTATCTTTTATAGGCACAATATGGCCGAATTTTCACACCGATGATACTTCCAATAAATGCAGCAACAAACCAAAGCCAGCCGTGCATGCTGAAAGAAGCGATTCCGTCAAAATAAGCGCCGATGTTGCAGCCAAATGAAATACGTGCCCCGTACCCCATCATCAATCCGCCAATAAGCGAACCGATCGTCATGCGTGTCGGTAGCTTCCATTGAACAGGTTTGCTAAATCGACCTGCAAGAGCGGCCGCAAATAAAGCGCCGAACATTAAACTAACATCCATTACGGTTGTAACATCTAAATATAATGGGTTGTCTAATGAAGCGGCCCTTGATGGTTCTTGCCAATAAGACCATGTTTCAGGGTGTGCCCCTACCGTTTGAACCATTTTAGCTCCCCAAAGAGCAAAGGCAGATGTAATTCCCCAAGGTTTTCCTTGTAACATTAAAACGAGCGCATTCACGACCGCCAGCAAAACTCCACCAAGAATAAGCGGCCATGGGCCTTTCAACATGTTTTTCCAGCCTTGTTCACGTTCTCTTTTTTCTAATATGAGTTTACCGTGTTTGCGTTTTTCAAACCAGATTGTTGCATAGTACACGACAGCTAGTAAGATGAATTGAATGACAAAACCGGATAATACGCCAAATTGCTGAATAAGTGAAATCGGCTGAAATTGCGGCGTGTTCATCCACCAATCAAAATGAGTCGTAGCAATAACAGATCCCGCAATAAAGCCGATTAATGTCACCATCCCATTTACGTCACCGCCGCCGATGTGATACAGTGTGCCAGATGCACAGCCGTCTCCCATCTGCATCCCGATTCCGAAAATAAACGCCCCGACTAGCACGGACATTCCAACCGGAAATACGTATCCAGACACAGGGTGACCAAACATGCTCTCTTTTAAGATTAATGGTAAAAACAATGCATTGGCCACAACCATCATAATCATTTGGGCACGAATCCCTTCACCGCGTCGATATAAAATAAATTGACGCCAAGCAGAAGTAAATCCGAAACGGGCTTGATAAAGTACGAAGCCCCCGATTCCGCCAAGCAAATATAAAAGTGCTTGATTCAAAGATACTTTGCCATATAAGAAAACAGCACCGCCAATTAATACGAGAAGCGATAGTGTACCTAACCATTTGTTTCGATTAGGCGGGGTGCCGATGATTTTCTTCGTTGGCAATAACGTTTGATTTTTGGCTATTGTTGACAATTTAACCCCTCCTTTTTCCATTTTTCATAATACAACAATTCCCATCGGTTTTCTATATTTTTCATCAAAAAAAGAAAAAGCCTTTTATAGCTTTTTCTTCCCTGTTCATTATTCCGGAAATAAATCAGAAGATAAATAGCGTTCCCCTGTATCTGGCGCCATACAAAGCACTCTTGCTCCTTTCGGAAGCTGCTTCGCTGTTTCGACCGCAAAATGGGCGGCAGCTGCACCAGATGCACCGACAAAAATGCCTTCTTCCGCTGCAAGGCGGCGAGCCATAACTTGTGCGTCTTCATCTTTAATCAATAAAATCTCATCATAGATAGAACGGTTTAAAATCGTCGGAATAAAGCCAGGGCCTGTTCCTGGGATTTTATGAGAGCCTGGTTCCCCTCCAGACAGCACTGGAGATCCGTATGGCTCGACTACATAAATCTTTAAGTCTGGCATTCTTTTTTTAAGTTCTTCGCCTGTCCCAGTTACCGTTCCACCTGTCCCTGCTGTGAGCACGAACGCATCGAGCTGCCCGTCAAATGCATCTATGATTTCCACCGCTGTCGTGCCGCGGTGGGCATCCGGATTCGCTGCATTTTCAAACTGCATCGGAATAAAGCTGTCCGGCATATCAGCAGCAAGCCGCTCCGCCTCATCAATTGCTCCTTGCATACGTAAAGCTGATGGTGTTAAATAAACTTCTGCTCCATATGCTTTTAAAATTTTTACGCGCTCAACCGTCGCATTATCAGGCATCGTAATGATGCAGCGATAACCTTTCGCCGCACAAACCATGGCGATTCCAATACCAGTATTTCCAGATGTTGGCTCAATAATCGTACTTTTTCCAGGAGTAAGTCTCCCTTCTGCTTCCGCGCGCTCAATCATGCTTCTTGCCGCACGGTCTTTCACACTTCCTCCCGGATTGAATGATTCCAGCTTTATGTAGACGTCTGCCCCATTCACTTCAGGAATGTTGTTTAATTTGACAATGGGAGTGTTTCCCACTAAATCAAGAATGGAATCATATAGTTTCATTTGTCATCCAACCTTTATTGTATTATTCCTATAAGATTATACAGGATTTTACACGAGGAACCAATGAATTACAATGGAAAAGTTTCAGACTAAGAAAGAAAAAACCCCGTTATTCAATCAGTTCTTTTCACCTGATTGGATAACAGGGCCTTCATTTACTTATTGAAGTACTCTTTAATGAAATCTGGTGCTTCTTCTTCATCGAACATTTGGAAATCTGGATATGGGTTTCCGATGAAGTAAAAAGCAATAACATATGTGCCGCGTTCTTCCTGCTTCGCCGCAAGCAATACTTCCTCTAGCTGCTGCTTATCTTTAATTTGCAGTCCGTCTGAGCGATCTTTAAATTTCGCTTCAATTTCATCTGAGCGAATGTACTCGTATCGTTCTTTTCCTTCTTCGTTTTTCACAACGACCGCATACGCCAAATCTTCTGGCATCACGCGTGCCTGTTCAAGAAGGTTATTGTCTTTAAGCCATTGCTCGACTTTTTTGTAAGATTTTTTCCACGATACGTTCATTTGTTTATTCGTACTATATAAAAACTCGATGTATGCCCAGTTTGAACGATCATCAAATATTTGTTCTGCTGTTTCTGTTTGCAACTCTTCTTTAATAATGGCAGTCAATTCTTCAATTTTTTCCGGGTCAGCAATGACAGCACGTTTGTCGCCACTTCCTTCTGGATGAATCGTAATTTTATCGACTACCTCATTTTTCTTGCTGTCACGAAGGAGGGAATAACGATTCTCTTTATATTCCTCAGATTCGACAATTGGTTTGTAGAGTGGTTTATATTCTTCAAACGGAACGTCGTAATAGCGGACGATTTTTTTACCATTGTTCAATTCATAAGCAATCGCCACAGAACGCGTCTTGTATGAAGGTATGACTTTCGGCTTTTCTTTAAGAATTTGCTGATGAAGCGCATAAATATGCTTCATATTATTGGGATCATTAAAATAATTTTCTTGTTCATCTTCCCAATACATATCTCCACTAGCTAATCGCTCTTCTTTTTCCTTTTGATACGCTTCTGTTAAAGGATATAACGTTTCGCTGAAATAGATACGCTTTACATCAGCTAACTCCGGCTGTTTGTTCTCATAACCAGTCACATCCATTTGCAGTAAAATCCCCACCGCTAACATCGCAATGGCATAAAACATATAGCCTTTCCACTGACCAAATACACGCCACGTTTTTTGCAAAATCATGCCGGCAACAAAATAACCAATCATTGACGCCGAAATCAACCCAAATAAAATCCAGCTAAAATGTCCTTGCGTTTCTCCGTAATACAATCCGCCGACAAGCATCGAACAAAATGTTACCCCATATTGGAACACTGGCTGAAGAGGCTTAAAGGCAACCGCCTGTGTTGCTGCTTCAATATGACGTTTTTTATAGACGAAGAATGAGACCATATAGAAAAGGATGATGAGTAATACGTACACACTAATCTCTTTTCCTGTTAACGGTTGACGCGCCATTTCTGTAGCACGGATAAATGGAATGAGACGATCGACTTGCTGGCTTAAATAGTAGTCAACCGAAAAACCGTATAAAAAGTACTTCGCATTCATAAACGTCAACGTAATAAGGCCAGCTGGCAACAATAAAAAGATATACGTAAGCGCTCCTTGAAGTACAGACATCCCTGTAAATGCTGCGACAAAAATACCAGTTAAAAAGACAAATAAGTTCCAAAGGGATGTCAACATAATCCATTGACCGATGTCACTTTTCGAATAAAAATTCGTTAAATCTAAAGTGCCGTGAAGTACAAACAAAATGAGACCCGTTAACATAACCGGAACGATAAGTAACAAAGCGCCGAGCCATACTTGCTGGTGATATAATGTTTCACGGCGAATTGGTAAGCTATGAATATAATCGGCCGGAAGCTTCACATGCATATAACGAAATAAAAAGACGGCAAGTAGTACAGGCAATGTGAACAAAAACAGCACTTGAAGTTCGCCGTTTACATTAAACAACCCTTTTGCTTCATAATAGTAAGTTCGATCTGGATTGGAGTAAATCATTAAAAGCTGCAGTGGAATGGCAAACGTCAAACAAAGAAAATAAACGAGTCCAACCCAACCGACACTCCGCATATTTTGCTTTAAAATCCCCCGATTAAACGATGATGTTTTCGATGGCATAACCTACATCCCCCATTTCATATATAAAAATTTCTTCTAATGTAAGCGGGAGCATATCTAAAATAACCGGACGATGCGATTGAATATAGGAAACGATTCGCTCCTCTTTCCCTCTCACGATGCAAAGCAGCACACTTCCCCGCTGTTCTTTATACAAAATGTCAAGATCTTGCAAGAACGCTTGTGGGACATCACTCGTAAAGGCAACTTGAATTTTATGCACATCTGATTTCAAATCATCCAATTCTTTTTCAATCATAAGCGTACCGTGATGCAAAATGCCGATATGGTCACATAAATCTTCTACTTCTCGTAGATTGTGAGAAGAAATTAAAATGGTCATTTCTCGCTCCGCCACATCTTGTACAAGCAAATTTTTCACCTTTTGTCTCATAACCGCATCTAATCCGTCCAGCGGTTCATCTAAAATAAGAACATCCGGCATCGCCGATAACGCGAGCCAAAAGGCAACTTGCCGCTGCATCCCCTTTGATAAGCGGTGCACTTTTTTCGTGACCGGAATCGGAAACACCTCACCAAGCTTTTGGAACCGCTCTTCATTCCATGACGTGTACACATTTGCATAAAATTGAGCCATTTGCTTAATTGTTGTTTGTGGGAAAAAATATAGCGCATCCGGCAAGAAAATCGTTTTTTGCTTAATGGCCACATTTTCGAAAACAGGCTGTCCGCCAATTAGTACCTGTCCCTCATCTTGTTTATAAATGCCCGCAATCATTTTCAAAAGGGTCGTTTTCCCCGCTCCGTTCGAGCCAAGCAAGCCGTAGATGGAGCCTTTTCGAATATGTAAATTCACATTTTTGACGGCTTCAATATCCTCAAACTCTTTTCGGACATTTTTCACTTCAATCAACGTGCTCTCCCCCTTTCACCGATTGTTCCGCTTTTTCTACAAGAGCTAAAATATCTTCTTTTTTCAGCCCTAAATACATCGCCTCTGAAATCAGCTTAATTAAATCTTGTTTCATTTTTTCCACCTTCTCATTATTTTTCGTTTCAGATTGGGGTGAAACAAAGCTGCCTTTTCCGGGAACAGAATAGATATAGCCTTGATGTTCGAGTTCACGGTATGCTTTTTGAATCGTATTTGGATTAATGGTCAGTTCTTTAGCAAGCAAGCGGACAGACGGCAGCTGCTCATCTGCTTTAAACATTTCATGGATGATGAACTCTTTGAGCTTATCAACAAGCTGCTCATAAATCGGCTTACGACTGCGAAGATCTAGATTAAACATTGTGTTCCTCCTTTCTATTTATCATCACTGTCTTAACTGTATATAGTGTATTAACTGTATTAATTACCGTATTACAGTTTTCATTATAAAGCGATTTTGAAATTTTTCAACCCTTTTTTTAACATTTCATCTAAACGTTCCTCTCTCTTGATTGATTTTCTACATATACGCACATACTATATGGCGCACGTAAAGGAGGCGACGTTATGTCGAAAAAGACGTTAGAACACTGTTTTCTCGAATTTCATTTAAAATCGGAAGGAGAGGAAACACAGGAGAAGCGCATTGCATTATCACAAGATGAAGCACAACTCTTATTTGAAATCATCCAAAACAACCGAAACAACGGAGTAGATGAGGATATCGAAAACGTTTTCTCGTAATAATGAGGGGCAAAACACGTAAAAAAGCTGATTCGCTTAGGAATCAGCTTTCAAAATTGATACAATTAGAATGAACGACAGATAATATTAAATTAGCAATACAAATATAGTAAATAAACCTAATAATCTCTTTAAATATAAAAATTTAGTTACGTACATCTCCTAACACGTGGCAATATTGTACTAACATCTTATGGCTTGTCTTATAGATAAGTAAATTTCACTATCAAACTGTTACTAGAAGTGCTAACATCAAGTTGTACATTTCCAATTCTTTTCGTTTCTAGTAATTCTTTTCCAGTTGGGTGGGATTCAATATATTTCGCTAAAACAAAATCATAAATGTCCTCTCCATTTGGAAATAATGCAATCAGACTATCCTTGAGTTTCTGAGTGTAAAAAGGTTCAGTGAATGTTTTTTTATCAACATTCTTATAATCATTCCATAAAGATTTAAGACTTAACATAATGACAGATTTATCACTAAAAGACGGGATTGGTTTAGTACCATATTTCATATAACGATTTTCGTTAAGAAAATATGCAAAATAATGATTTCCCATCGCATTTGCCATATCAGTATTTCCAAATGCAATCCTCACTCGTTTTCCAAAATCGGCTACTTCTTCATACTGTGTTGTCACATAGAAATTAGGGTCTAAAAGAGATTTTGTTACTTGATAAACCTGTCGATTAATATATGGATTCAACTTGTTAGACGGTAAATAATTGTCAAATTTACCATACTCTCCGAATAAAATAACCCCGTTTTTAATAATCTTCTGTCCTTGTGTATAAGGGCCGAATCCACCAAAATAATTCATGATATTTGGGTCATCGAACGGTGATCCTTCCATCGCACGATAGATAAAAGCTGCCATTTGTGCTCTGGATACTAAATTATTCGGTTTATAGGTTAAATCGTGATAACCATTCGTCACTTCGGCAGCGGCTAATGTATCAATGTATTGATACGCCCAATTCGTTGATGGAACATCCTTAAAGTTCATTGGGTAATCTCCCGTTAAATCAAATGTTTCCACCAATACTTTCGCCATTTGAGCACGTGTTAGTGGATTATCAACGCCAAATTTCCCATCTGTTTGTCCTTTAAAGATTTGTTCATTTACAACCGCTTTAATATAGGGATAATCAGGATGATTCTTCGGCACATCCGGAAACGTTACATCCTTATATGATGCATTATTAACATCTAACTTTAGAGCTTTTGCTAGCATGCGTGCTGCATGACCTCTCGTGATTTGTTCATTAGGTGCATATTTTGAGCCGTTTAATGCATCGGCAATTTGATTGTTTAATAGGTAGGTAATCTCTTTATACGCCCAGTGAGAAGGAGTAACGTCAGAAAAGCTGGTTAATTTACTCTGACTAGTCCCCACCAATACGTTTAAGTTCTCTTTTTGTTCTACGTTACTATTTTCAGCTGATACGCTAGTTGTTTGAGCGCTCCCCATTAACAAGGCAGCACTTGTAATTAAAGCTCCCATCTTTTTCATAAGTTGGACTCCTTTCCTTATTAATTCACACCGTTAGCATATAATCTAATTAAGTTATATACAATAAATATAACCTAATTATTACGTCATTTAGATTTTATAAACTTTCTCTTCCCAAAACACGTAAAAAAGCTGATTTCTGTACGAATCAGCTTTCACTCTCTCCAATCAGTCTTTTATGAATCCAAATCGCCGCTTGTGTTCCTTCTCCCATCGCAATGGTCGATTGTTCGGAATGTACCGACACATCTCCTGCTGCCCAAACATTACGGATAGACGTTTCCTTCGTTCTCGGATTAACCTTAATATGCCGATTTTCCGAAAGGGTCGCTCCGAGCTGTTTGGCGATCTCGCTGTGCACAGCATTTCCACCAAATGCGATAAATGCACAATCGGCATACCATTCTTCCCCGCTCGCAAGTTTCACTCCTTTGAAGACGTCTTCCGTTTCCACTAGCACTTTATCAATTCCTTCACACCGATATGTGATTCCACGTTCCGCTAATGTCATCTCAAGCGAGTAATCAAGTTCACTCTTTTCATGGTTTATGTACACGATATCACTCGTCCAATGCGTTAATGCCAACGCCATATTTGCCCCTGCTTTTCCTGCTCCTAATACAAGGACGCGTTTTCCTGACGCTTCATAGCCATCGCAATCCGGACAAACGTAAATGGTGGCTCCTAGACATGTCCTTATGTTTGGAATATCGGGAATTCGGTCCATCACCCCTGTGGCCAGCAACAATGTTTTCGCCTCATAAATCCTTCCACTTTCTGTTTCCACCGCCATCCATTCGCCTTTTTCCGTACAGGAAACCGCCTTCTCATTTAAAAACTGCACACCATACTCCTCTGCCTGTTGCTTTCCGAGCTTCCTTAACGTGTCACCGCTCACTCCATCAGGCCAGCCTAAAATGTTGCGGTAGCTCTTGCATAAATTCGAACGCCCATCATTTGAATCTATAACCAGTACGTCATGCTTGTATCGCCCCATCTGTATGGCTGCTTGAAGCCCTGCAATCCCCCCGCCAATAATGAGACACTCATACTGCTTTTCCACCCTTGTTCACCTCCGCATCGCCTATTTGAGGCACTTTGCTTTCTCCCTAATATGTCCTGCAACGGTTCTTGTTATTTGCGCTAGATGAAAAAGAGTGACAAAAACTTAACCACTCTTCATTCATTGGGTTTAAAGAAAAAAACGGCCTTTTTCAAGACCGTTTTCCCTTGCATATTCATATTAAATTCAATGCCCTTCCGCTTCTTCTGCCGCAATTGCGTCCGCTTTCGTTTCATGAACCGTTCCATACGGGTGCTGTGGCGGTGCGTAAATGGAATAAAGTTTGATGGGCTGATCGCCTGTATTAATCAAATTGTGCCACGTACCAGCAGGAATGATGATGGCGTAATCATCGTACACCTTTTTTTCAAACGTTAACTCATCTTTACGATTTCCCATTCGAACAATGCCTTCTCCTTGTTCGATACGGAGAAATTGGTCCAAGTTCGGATGAATTTCTAAGCCGATATCGTCTCCAACCTCGATGCTCATCACTGTTAATTGCAAATGATCTCCTGTCCATAAAGCCGTTCGATACGTGTCATTTTGCGTTGTCGCCTGTTCCATATTGGTAACAAACGGCTTCGACCCAGAGTCTTTTCCTTTCTTTAACAAGCGAAGGTTCGCAACATTCTCTTTTTCAGATGTATACATATACAAAAGCGCATTTCGAACGATCGGATGTTGCTCCTGCACATAACGTTGGCGGTACTCTTTCCCATTTTCTACTCCTGTTTCATATGCTTTTTGCAGCCCCTCTTTGTAACGATGAAATGCCGTTTGATCGACTTCGTACACTGGCCAGCTTCCAGTAAGCGATGCGTAAAGGTCGGTCAATTGTTTCAAATGAACCTCTTCATTTCTTAAAATGTGAAGAATGACTTGTTCATGCTGTTGATTTGGGGCTAATGCTGCTAATTGCCGGTGAAAATGGATGGACGACGCTTCTCGGTTAATCGCGTCCAGCAAGGCTTCAAACGTTGGTTGCTCCTGTCTGTGAAACGTTCCTGGAATGGAATTTGAATGATACATCGGCGTATTGGAGTGAGGATACATATGAGGCATATTGTACATTTTACTCATTCCCTTCGTGAGTTTACAACATCATCATATGCCCTATATTCATCTGTGCGCCCTCTTTTCTATCGAAAGACAGCATTTACTCTTTACGGGTACTTTGTTCATCGCCATGTTGTTTTTTCATCATCAAATCTGCGCCGCGCTGAATGGCTAAATCGCCGAATTTTTGTTTCAGTTGCTCCACCGTTTTCAACAGCGGTTCTTGTTTGGCATCTTCTTCATACGAAAATAAATTAAGTTGTTTCACCGCCGCCTGTTTTTCGATAATGTCCAGCGCGGTCACCCCAAGTAAACGGACCGCATTCCCATTCCAATGTGCTTTAAATAATTGTGCCGCCGCCTCATATATTTCCTTAGACTCGGAAATGGGATTGAGCATTTTCCGGCTTCTCGTCACTGACTTGAAATCGCTGTATTTAATTGTAATTTGAATATTTTGCGTAACAACATGTCTTTTTTTCATTCGTTGGCTGACCGATTGTGACAGCCGTTCAAGTACTCCGAGCAGTAAACGCTGTTCCGTCATATTTTTCGGCAATGTCGTTGAATTCCCGACAGTCTTTACTTCATAAACAGACTCAGGATCCACACGCCTGTTGTCAATACCGTTGGCGCGCTCTTGCAAGTGAAGGCCGTTTATGCCAAGTAATTGTTGCACGGTTTGACGGTTTGCTTTTGCCAAATCACCAATTTTCTCAATTCCAATGCTTTTTAGCTTCTCTGCTGTTTTCTCCCCAATGCCATGCATTTCCTGTACAGGTTTATTCCAAAGAAGGGACGGAACATCTCGCTTACGAAGTACCGTAATACCCATCGGCTTTTTCATATCAGAAGCGGTTTTTGCCAAAAATTTATTCGGGGCAATGCCAATGGAAACAGGAATACGGAGTGTTTCATATAGCCCTTGCTGCATCTCTTTTGCAATGTCAAGCGGAGATCCTAATTCGTGCAAGTCCGTAATATCCAAGTAGCCTTCATCGATGGAGCTTGGTTCAATCATCGTTGTATACGAAGAAAGAAACTCGAATACTTTGGCCGACATCTCCCGGTACATTTCAAAATTTGGAGGTTTAATAATAAGGTCGTGGCACTTTTTCTTTGCTTCCCATAAAGGCATCGTCGTATAAATACCAAGGGCACGAGCAGCATAGTTGCAAGTAATGATAATGCCCCGCCGTTCGTTCGGATTCCCTGCAATGACAAGCGGTTTGTCCGCTAAAGAAGGATCATGTGCCGTCTCTACGGACGCATAAAAGGCATTGCAATCGACATGTAAAATAACCCTCCCATTGCGGGGATACATCGATTTCATCTAATCACCTTTCATCCAATAAGATTCTTAATTTTATAGTACATATGTTTTGGTTTTTTGGCAATTTACGAGATTGTTCCCCCCCCTAAACATGAGAGTCCGTACGTAGATTTTATAAAAGACTTTAGTTTATCTCTTCCTAAAGCGGGTTAAATAAAGGATAAATTCACTTTTCAAAAAACATAAGGAGGAAACAAACGGATGTTTGAAACATTTAAAAAGAATTTTAGCAAACCAGAGGGCTTTTACGGCGTTATTGCAGGCAAAATTATGTCATGGGAAAATAAAGAAATCAATGAGTGGACCATCGACCACTTAAACTTACAAACAAATGAGCACGTATTAGAAATAGGCTTTGGCCCAGGTTACAGCATAGAGCATATGTTAAAACAAGATCATTCATTAAAAATAGATGGTGTAGATGCTTCTGAAGCAATGATTGCTCAAGCAACAAGACGTCTTAGCCGCTACGTAGAAAGCGGACATGTCCACTTATCCTCCGGCCACATTGAAACAACTCCATTACCTGTTGCAACATATGATAAAGTTTTATCCGTCAACAACTATACAATCTGGAATGAACCGAGAAAAGGACTTCAAAATGTACATCGTGCATTGAAACCCGGCGGAAAAATCGCCATCACTATGCAGCCACGCGAAGAAGATGCGAGTGCAAATAAAACGAGAATGTTTGGCAAACAAATTCATGATGACTTGAAAGCATGTGGGTTCAAAAATATTGAGATTTTCTTTAAAGAAGTACGTCCAGAGTTAACGGTTTGCGTAATTGGCATTAAATCCTCGGCTGAAAGGTGAAAATTGCATTCATGAATCATTGCTACATGAATAAGGGGCATGATTATATTTACCTGCCCCACTCCTCTCAAGTTATGCCCCATTATATTCATAGCCGAACTTTATACATCGGTTTTTCTAGTCGTCCATTATGCTTACGTGTTGCTGTTTCCAAAAAAGACTTGTATCCTTTCCATTTTCCGTTCCAACAAGGTATGATAGAGATTAATTGGATTATAGAGAGGAGAACGAAACAGAATGACAGAAAGATGGTATGAGACACAACCATATACACAAACATGGACAACGACAATTACATCCATTCAAGAACGAGAAGACGATGTACTCGTTACATTGAAAGAAACGGCTTTTTATCCAGAAGGCGGCGGCCAACCGGCTGACTTTGGAACAATGAACGGCATCAAGGTCATTGATGTGTTTGAACAAGATGGCGACGTTTATCATAAATTGGCACAAGTTCCTGATAAAAAAGATGTTCAATGTCAAATTGACTGGTCTCGACGATTTGATCATATGCAGCATCATACAGGACAGCATTTACTATCGGCTGTCTGTATTGAACTTTATGATGCCCATACGGTCAGCTTCCACTTAGGAGCAGATACTGTGACGATTGATTTAGCGGTTTCTTCTTTATCAAACGAACAGTTGGCGCACATTGAACGACGGGTAAACGAATGCATTTATGAAAATAGAGACATTCGAACATACCATGTGACGAAAGATCATATACATACTGTTCCACTCAGAAAACTGCCGGATGTTGGAGACAATATTCGAATTGTAGAAATAAGCGGCATTGACTATTCGGCTTGCTGCGGAACGCATGTGAGCCGAACTGGAGAAATCGGAATCATTAAGCTATTAAAAACTGAAAAACAGCGCGGCAATATTCGCCTTCATTTTAAATGTGGACTTCGTGCTCTTGCTGATTACGGACAAGCTCATGACACCCTTTCTATTCTCTCCGCTAAATTCAGCACAAACCGTCAAGGGGTGCTTGAGCGAATAGAAAAGCTCGAACAAGAACAAAAACAGCTTCAAAAAGAAATCGAACAGCTTCAAGCAGAAAACGCGGCCTATGCAGCGAAAGAATTGATTGCTGGCAAGAGCGACGGAATCGTTACATTCATCTCTGATGACCAGCCGCTGAATCAGCTGCAGCCAATAATTAAATCCATTACAGAAAAAGGAGATTATGTAGCACTGTTTGCCAGTCAATTAGATAAGAAGATTACACTGGCACATAACGGCTCTTCGTCTGTTCATTGCGGACAGCTATTCAAAGAACAGCTTCCTTCCTTCAACGGAAAAGGCGGCGGAAGCGCTAATCAAGCACAAGCCGGCTTTTCAACAAAAGAAGAAATGGAACAGTTTCTCTCCTTTTTACAAGAAACACTATAAGCAGTTCTTTTTTGAAAAAATGATTCATTCTTAAAAATAATAGACAACTCTCCCCTCCCCTTTCGCATACATATGAAACAGACAAGCTTGCGGGAGGGATTTTATGAGAATTGTATATATTCAAAAGAAATGGTTCGTCTTATTAGCGATCTGCATCGGTCTTTCAGCTGGTGCTTGGTATGCAGCGAAGCCGACAGCCATTCAAACAGCAATGCCATCTAATGAAAATACATTCATCATTAATATGGTAACAGGTGAATTTAAATCGACGACCGAAGACGGAAAAGAGATTGAAGCATATCGCTGGGACCCAGGAACGATTTACGTCCCGAAAGATCAACCCGTTACGTTGAGCATTTACGGTGTAAACGGAAAAGAGCATCCCTTCCACATTGAAGGAACAAACATTAAAGGCATTGTCAAAAAAGGAGAAGAAACAACCATCAACCTTCAGTTTGCGAAAGAAGGTATTTACCGCCTCATTTGCGACATCCATTCCGATATCGCCCATAACGGTCCGATGATTGCTTATATCGTCGTCGATTGAGTAGGAACTCCAAAACGAATGATGGTTCGTTCGTTTTGGAGACTACATCACCTTATTAATTTTTATAAATTTCTGAATACTTTATAGAAACATCCTCTTTTTTCTTTTATAATGGTTAAAAAGGAGATGTTCACATGTTTCGGCTCTGGAATAAACAAAACAAGGAAGGACAAAATCATTTAGAAAACATTATAAATTTGGAACAAAAGCGACGAAAAAAACAATTCAGCCAGTTATTTAAGCCTTATGAGCTATTCGGAAAGTCCCATGAATTCACCGACTGGGTCGTATGGGAACAACGAAAAAAGAATAACTCTCCCTCCCAAAAAACGTAACGTCCGTTTTCTTCGGCGTTAACAGCAACCATCACCACTACTACGAAGAACGTTAGCGCCAAAATACCACCATAACTCTTTTTCTTCAATTGCCCCCTCATACATGACACAATTTTCTTGATTCATCATTACATATTAAAGTATAAGCAAGAGGAGAAAAAGTTCGTGACATCCTTGACTCAATCATCTGCTATTTCTAATTTATCTTCCCATGATGCTTCCAAGTCACAACGTTTGAAAGCGATGGTCATAGCTGTTTGTTTTATTTTGCTATCATTGATTGTACTGCCGTACAGTCATGTGCAGCTCCCGGAAATTGAACCATTCTTGCCTGCGTTCATTGCCGTTATTTCCATCCTTGTAGGACTCTCCATTGCTTCCACTGTCTTTCATGATTACTTGCCGATTATTATTGGGGCAGAAGGTTACGGAACCATTATCACTTCAGGCATTGGCCCTTTTATTTGGCTTCTTCACCTCGTTGCGCTGACTTGGCTGCTTCGTAAAGGGAACATGAAGTCTGTGCTACATATTTGGCTGACCGTTGCCCTATTAGCGTCACTACTAGATGTGACCGTTACATTACTCGGAGGAAGCCGCTATACACTCGGATGGTACACAGCGCGATTAAACAGCTTATTATCTGCGAGTATTGTTTTAAGTACGTTCGTCTATGAAATCAATCGTTTATACATTTTATTGGCCGAACAGCGCTACCGATATGAATCACTGTTTAAACATAGTCCAGATCCTGTGTATGCAATCGATAGAGAAGGAACCATCACAGACAGTAACGATGCAGGGGCGCAAATTCTAGGATATGAGGAACACGACATTTTGATGAAACAAAGTACGACTTTCATTGCTCCTCCCTACATAGAAGAGAGCGCAAATCGGTTTCAAAAAGCGTTGGAAGGAAACAACCAGCATTACGAAGCCGACGTTCTCCATCAAAAGGGACATTATATTCCCGTCATGGTGACAACCGTGCCAATTGTCGTACACCAACAAGTAATGGGTATGTATGTGATTGTCAAAGACATTACCTTCCAGAAGGAAGCACAGCAAAAACTGGAGGAAGCAAATCGTATCTTAGAGGACCTCTCATTTAAAGACGGTTTGACTGCGCTGGCCAATCGCCGCTATTTCGAGATGTTTTTAGAAAAACATCTCGATGAATGTGCGCAGCATGCCAGTCCGCTTTCCGCCATTTTACTTGATATTGACGAATTCAAGAAATACAATGACGGATATGGACATCAACGTGGGGATATATGCTTAAGGATGGTGGCCGATTTGCTAAAAGATGCCGCTCCATCATTTACACTCGCTGCCCGGTACGGAGGAGAAGAATTTTGCCTAATCCTCCCTCATACCGATACTGCTCATGCACGCCGTATTGCGGAGGAGATTCGCTGGAAACTGGAAAAGCTTCGCATCCCGCACCTTTATTCTGAAAGAAAAGTCGTAACTGCGAGCATAGGAGTGGCCACGGTTATTCCTTCCTCTTCTAGTGCGTCACACGAGCTCATTGCTGAAGCGGATCGCGCCTTATATGAAGCAAAAAAACAAGGTCGAAACCAAGTCATTGCTTCTTAATGAATAAGAACTATTAACAGCGAGGTGCTGTCATGAAAATCCTTCACATTCATGACAGCACCTCTTTTTTCATTTTTTTGGTTTGTATACATTCCTATTAGGGAATTGGGGAAACATAAAGTGTAGTGAACTGATAAAAAGGAGGAAAGAGGATATGAGTTTAGAGTGGTTTTATCGCATGGAAAATGCCGTTCGTTTAAGTCTCCCAGACCTTTGCGAGGAATTTGATGACTTTGAAATTTTGTTTGATACGGACACGACACTGAACCACCCGTCATTCGTTTTTTCTGTGGAAACGATTGACACAGAGGATCAGTTTTGTGTGATTCACTTCGATCCGATTCATCAAGAGTTTTACGCGTTTCATTATGATATCGAATCAGATCTTGAATCCAAACTTCTATTTGCCAACTTAGATCAAATGCTTGTATTCATTCATACTTCTTTCCACGAATTCATCGGCGATTATGATGAAGACATAGACTATGACCGTGATGTGGACGAGCTTGATGAAGACTGTGATGATGGAGAAACAGAGGATGAATATGAGGAAATGGAATTTGCAGGCGGCGATTTAGATGAAGAACTGGACAACATCGAATGGATTTCAAACGATAAACATCTTCATATTGAAGACCATACTGCTGATCAAGAAACTCAACATATCATCCATTTAAAACTTGGCCAAGATATTGAAACAGGAGAAGGCGTTTTATTCCGCAATACGATTACAAAGCAAGGCGAAGAAGAATCGGAGGAAGCCATTCTCTTTTATTTCAAAGAAGAAGAGGCTTCTTATATTACAGATTTAATTAATGAATACTTAAACCGCTCGTAACAAATCTAAAATGAGGCTGCCTGAAAAGAAGAAAACCTCTCTTTTCAAGCAGCCCTTACACCTTTACTTTTTTATGATGTTCGAGGTCCGAATCGTTTTCAATGAGAAATCATATATATACACGACCCATTCATCTAACTCGACGAGCGCCAATTTTGGCGTTGTGACCACCTGTGCGCCTAAATCAATCCCCATCCTCACTCCATCAAATGTGACTGTACTGCGGGGCGTGTGGCCATGCACGATTACTTTCCCCTTCGTTTCTTTTAAAAGGTCTTTCTTTGGAACCCCATAAAAGGTTTTACGGGGCAGCCATAGATGATCACGATTCATGCGCTCCGTTTTATACGGAAGTAAAAATCCAGCATGGGCGTAAATGAACGAATCATCTTCAAATGTGAGCGGAAGCTGATGAACCCATTGAACAGCTTTTCCTGCCCCTTCTTCATAAAAAGCTTCGTTAATCGAATCCGCTGTTTGCTTCCCGCCAAAATGAACCCACATATCATCTATGGCTGCTACATACGCTAACATCATCTCTTCATGATTTCCTATCGTAATATGTACGTTCGGATAGTTTTCCTGCAATCCTTTTAATTCCTTTAAAACCTTTCCACTGTCAGGACCTCGATTAATCATGTCGCCTATCACAACAAGTTGATCTCGACCTGGCTGAAATCTTGCATACTCCAGCAGCTTCATCATTGCATCATAGCTGCCGTGAATATCGCTTATCGCAAATCTTCTCAATTTCACTACCTCTTCTTTTCCTACTTTATTTCTCCATCACCGAAAGGAAATAACTTGAAAATAACCTCATTTTATTTCCTCGGTAAGCGCAAAAGACGCTAAATCCCTACAAAACTTGCTACTTTCCTTTTCTCAATTGCTGTCGAATGTTCTGCTTTTTTGAGAAAATAAATGGGATTCAAATGGGATTCACCTTCTTATTTGATTCGGTATGAACGGGCATCATTTCAAACATTGAGTGAAAATGGGGAATAACCGCCCCATTTCGCCCTATCAATGACCGTTTCTTTTATTTTACCGTTCTTTTTTCTTCATGCCTATTATGCAGTCAAAAAGACCAGCCGAAAATAGCCGGTCTTCCAATGCTAGAATGGACATTACATTTCCCATTTTCAAACAAACGTTTGTTTGACGTTGAACGTTCTTTTTTATCAATCCATCGCCCCTGAACTCATGTTTCGTCCATAGAAGATTTCATCCATTTCCAATGTCAATTGCTCGGTGATTTCTTTCACTTCTTCTTCAGATAGCTTCTCTTTCGTATAACCGAATAAATAGTTATTCAGATCAAATTTTTTCAATTTGCATTTCGTATGAAAAATATTGTCTGGATACACATTTACATCAATCATATGGAATTGGCTTTTAACATCTTCCGGAATATAATTTTGAATTGAGCTGATATCATGGTCAATAAATAGCTTATGACCGCTAATATCTCGCGTAAATCCCCGAACCCGATAATCAATAGTCATAATATCTGTATCAAACGAATGAATGAGGTAATTTAATGCTTTTAACGGTGAAATTTCCCCGCATGTTGAAACGTCAATATCAGCTCTGAAAGTACTGATGCCTTCTTCTGGATGATACTCTGGATACGTATGTACCGTAATATGACTTTTGTCCAACTGCATCACAACAGAACCTGGCAAAGGTCCAGGTGATTCTTCAAAAGATTCGGTCGGCACTTCGACGACAGGTCCTTCTGAAACAAGCATCGTCACACTTGCTCCTTGCGGGACATAATCTTGCTTAGCAACATTCAACACGTGTGCACCAATAATATCTGAAACAGTCTTTAAAATTTTCGTTAATCGCTCTGCATTGTATTGTTCATCAATGTATTCAATATACGCTTCCCGTTCTTCTTTCGTCTTCGTATAACAAACATCATACATATTAAAACTTAACGATTTCGTAAGGTTGTTAAAGCCGTGTAAGGTAATGCGCTGTTCCGGTGTCAATTTCATCAGTAATTCCCCCTTTTTGTCATAACCGCAACCTAGTTTGAAGTACGGATATCGGCTTCATCTTATTTTTTATCCTACCCCGTTTCGCATATAAAAAAACACCCGGCTGCTGGAAAAGCCCTTCGCCAACTATAATAAATCTCCACTTTTTCGGCAAACATAAAAAAGCATGGACTCTCCAAAAAGAGTTTCCATGCTTTCCGTCCTTAAATTTTCATAATGCCGCCTGTGCTCGCAGATGTAACAAGCTTAGAATAACGGGCAAGGTAGCCTGTTTTGACTTTCGGTTCAAAACCTTTCCAGTTCGCTTTTCGTCTTTCCCATTCTTCATCCGACAGCTGAACATCCATCGTGCGTTTTTCAATGTCGATAACGATGTAATCACCATCTTCTACAAACGCAAGCGGTCCGCCTTCAGCTGCTTCTGGAGATGCATGGCCGATTGATAAACCGCGAGAAGCACCGGAGAAGCGTCCGTCTGTCAATAAAGCTACTTTCGCTCCAAGGCCCATCCCCATAATTTGCGATGTTGGTGCCAACATTTCCGGCATACCTGGTCCGCCTTTTGGCCCTTCATAACGAATGATGACAACATGGCCTTCTTTTACTTTGCCACTTGCAATTCCTTCTAGCGCTTCATCTTGAGAGTCGAATACAATCGCTGGTCCTTCATGGCTCGTAATGCCAGCTTGAACACCGCCTGTTTTAATGATCGCACCGTCTGGAGCAAGGTTTCCGAATAAAACAGCCAATCCGCCCTTTTCCGTAAATGGCTTATCGATTGGACGAATAACGTTATAATCTTTTACTCCACAGTCGGCAATGTTTTCACCGAGCGTTTTCCCTGTTACTGTCATCGTATCAAGGTGAAGTGCTCCTTCTTTTTTCGATAATTCATTAAGCGCCGCTGATACCCCGCCCGCTTCGTGCAAGTCTTCGATATGAATATCTGAAGCTGGAGCTAACTTCGATAAATGCGGAACACGAGCTGCTACTTCATTAATGCGCTCAAGCGGATAATCGATTCCCGCTTCATTCGCTAACGCAAGTGTGTGTAACACCGTATTCGTTGAACCGCCCAAGGCCATATCAAGGGCAAATGCATTGTCAATCGCTTTTTCCGTTACGATATCACGCGGTTTTAAGTCCATTTTGATTAAATTCATTAGCTGTTTAGCGGACTTTTTAACAAATTCTTTACGCTCAGGTGCAACAGCTAAAATCGTTCCATTACCTGGAAGAGCGATACCAAGTGCTTCTGCTAAGCAGTTCATAGAATTGGCTGTAAACATACCAGAACAAGAACCACATGTTGGACATCCGAATTGTTCTAATTCTTGTAGTCCTTTTTCATCGATTTTCCCTGCTTGATAAGCGCCGACTCCTTCAAATACAGAAGAAAGAGAAATTTTACGTCCATCGCTCGTCACGCCAGCCTTCATTGGACCACCGCTCACGAAAATCGTTGGAATGTTTAAGCGCATCGCCGCCATCATCATACCAGGCGTGATTTTGTCACAGTTTGGAATACATACCATTCCGTCAAACCAGTGAGCTGATACAACTGTTTCCACCGAATCGGCAATGATTTCACGGCTTGGTAACGAATAGCGCATTCCGATATGGCCCATCGCAATTCCATCGTCAACACCGATTGTGTTCATCTCAAACGGAACGCCGCCCGCTTCACGAATCGCTTCTTTTACAATCTTTCCAAACTCTTGTAAATGAACATGTCCTGGTACAATATCAATATATGAGTTAACAACCGCAATGAACGGTTTATCGAAATCTTCTTCTTTCACACCGGCAGCACGTAATAAACTGCGATGAGGTGCTCGGTCAAATCCCTTTTTGATCATGTTGCTTCGTAGTTCTGCCACAATGAATCCCTCCGTATTCGTACAAATCAAACTTTCAATTTTTAAAATTATTAAACTATTTTTAATATAATTATTAATTTAACAAACTTCATAGTGACTTGTAAAGTTTTGTTGAAAAATAATTTATTCTTTTTTTAGAAAAGAAGCAGTAAAATGAATATTATGAAAGATTGCTAGTTTATTAATGCAATGTTTAAAGGAGAAAATGTATGAATGTGACTTCCTTTTACTACAATTCTCACGATAGTATCGACATCTATGCAAAGAAATGGCTTCCCGAAGGACAACTAAAAGCCGCTGTACAAATTGCTCACGGGATGGGTGAACATATTGAACGCTATCATGATTTTGCCGAAACCTTAGTTGAAAAAGGCTATGCTGTTTACGGAAATGACCACCGTGGGCATGGTCAGACAGTGAAGGAAGAGCATGACAAACGACATTTGGCTGATGAAGATGGTTTTGAGAAAGTGGTTGAAGATATGTATGGATTAACGACTCACATCCGAAACGAGCAAGGTGATATTCCGATTTTTTTATTCGGTCACAGCATGGGCTCCTTTTTATCACGCCGATACATCCAGCTTTACGGTGACAAATTACATGGTGTCATTTTATCCGGCACAGGCGGAGTCCCCTTCATCGTTCGTGAAGCAGGAAGACTGCTGGCCAAATTAGAAATGAACATAAAAGGAAAGCGAACACCAAGCCTCTTGCTGGATCGTTTGTCTTTCGGCCAGTACAATCGCTCGTTCAAACCAACCCGCACCGCCTTTGACTGGCTGAGCCGGGACGAACAAGCCGTGGACCGCTATATCAACGACCCGCTCTGTGGCGGCGTATTCTCCGCAGGCTTTTTCTATGATTTGCTGTCAGGTATGAAGAAAATAAGTCAGCTGCACGAAATTAAGCAACCCCCCTCTGCTCTCCCTATTCTTTTATTGTCGGGCGACCAAGATCCTGTCGGAGCCAATACAAAAGGCGTACTAGACGTCTACCACCGCTTTCAAGCAGTCGGCAGCCAACATGTTTCGTATAAGTTTTATGAAGAAGGACGGCATGAAATGCTTCATGAGGTCAACCGTAATGAAGTAATTGAAGATGTTATCACATGGATAGAACGTTGTATGACTAGATAATTGGTCGTGAAGAAGATCATCGTGTTGAGGTGTCTATCTGGACATCATGGGTTTTGCTGACGAAAGAGAAAATCAAAGAGATACAAATCATATTCCATTCGTAATATTTGTATCTCTAATTTAGCTCTTACATGCTAATGTCACTTGCCGTTTCTCGAATGATGAGCTCAGGTGACATGGCTACTCGTTGTTTTACTTGTGTTGGGTTTTTTATTTCTTCAACTAATAACTCAACAATCTTCTTCCCCATTTCATGTATCGGTTGCGACACCGTTGTTAATGGTGGGTGACACATTTTAGCCAGAATGGAGTTATCAAAACCTACGATGGAAATATCCTTTGGGATATCGAACCCTGCTTCACGAGCACCTTGCATAGCTCCAATGGCAAGCGTTTCGGTTGATGCAAAGATCGCTGTTGCACGCTCAGGCGAGTTCAATAACTCCATCGTTGAGTCTTTTGCGTCTGTAAAAGAGGCATTATTAAGCGATACGATTTCCTCATTATAAGATAATCCTGCTTGTTCAAGAGCTTGTTTGTAGCCATTAATCCTTGCTTGTACAACTGGAAAATAGCTATCTTCTGTAATCATCGCAATTTTTTTATGCCCTAATTCTATTAAATAAGAAGTAGCTTCAAATGCTCCTAAAAAGTCATCCACCACCACTGTGTTCACGGCGAGTGACGGAACTTCCCTTGCTAGTAAAGCGACTGGAATGTCATTATTGATTAACTCCGTTAATGCGACCGTATTCTTTAATCCTGTTGCAACAATAATCCCATCGATATACTTTTGTTTAAGAGCGGAAATATACTCCATCTCCCTCTCTAAATCATTATCCGTACTGCAAATCATGAGACCAAATCCAAATTTCCTGCCATGGTCCTCAATCACTCTAGCAATTTCCGCCATAAAAGGATCTGCAATATTTGGTATTAGCAATCCAATTGTTTGGATGCGTTTTTTTACTGATTTTGCAATGCTCGGTTGGTAATTTAACTTCACCATCGTTTCTTCCACTTTTTTTCTCGTTTTTTCTCCAATACTACCTGTATTATTCAGCACTTTCGAAACGGTGGAAATCGCAACCCCCGCCTCTTTGGCGACATCATATATAGTGGATGGCTTCATTTTGTCTGTCTCCTCCCCCTCCAAGAACGTACATATTTATTTTAATCAATTCTTTCGTAGATTAAAATTATTAGGAAAGAGATTTTTTCGCTTTTTCCATTCCTTCTCTTAATACTAAGATAAACATTTTTCACTACTAAATTTCAGCACGTACCCGGAAGAATCTTGACTAACAATTCAACTTACCTTGATAACGTTTTCAAAAACGATCGGATTTCTTCCTATTATAAATAGATCCGCATACTCCTTATACCTTATAAATCTATTTTTCTTTGAGCTACATCTGCCACCACTGCTTTTGGCTTCCAATGCGTTTCGATTTCTTCGAGCGTTCTTCCCTTCGTTTCCGGCACTAATTTCCAAACAAAAAGGAAAGAAAGAATACACATCACACCGTAAAAACTATACGCCACACCAGCACTCATTTCCAGTAAAGAAGGGAATGTGGCTGATATTAATAAATTACTGCCCCAGTTCGCAACAACCGTTACCGCCATTACTTGACCCCTTATTTTATTAGGGAAAATTTCAGCAGCCAGCACCCATACAAGCGGGCCAAACGATAAGTTATAAAAGGCTACATATACTAAAATAAACAGCAACGCACCTAACCCCATCGAATCCGCAAATGATAAAGCAGTGACCCCAAACATGCCGACAGCCATCCCGACTGACCCTATGAGAAGCAATGGCTTTCTTCCTACCTTCTCTACAAGTACGAGAGCGATTAACACAAAAATAAAGTTGACTACCCCAATTAAGATCGTTTGCAGCATGGAGCTGTCTGCACTCGCTCCCATATTCGCAAATATACGCGGAGCATAATAAAGAATGACGTTAATCCCTACAAACTGTTGCGCAGCCGCTAACAAAACCCCTACAAGCACAACTAGCTTTCCATATGAAAAGAGACCCGCTTTAGGAGCATTCGGAGCATCCATCGTTTGTTTAATTTCTTCATAAATTTCTTTTGCGATTTGAACAGATCCATTCACTTTCGTTAAGATTGTGATCGCTTCTTCATCTCTATTTTTCGAGATTAAATAACGAGGAGTTTCCGGGACTAAAAATAGAAGACCGAAAAATAAGATAGCTGGAATAGCTTCAGAAGCAAACATATATCTCCAACCAAGGTCGTGAATCCAGCTAACACTTTGTCCTGCCGCAATTCTCCAGTTCACAACATAAACCGCTAACATCCCAAAGATAATGGCTAGATTATTTAACGTGACTAATTTTCCTCGAATATTGGCAGGTGACGTTTCGCTAATATACAATGGCCCTAATCCTGAAGCTAATCCAACACCTATCCCACCAATAATTCGGTAAATGTTAAACATAATGAAAAGACCCATTGTCGGCTCGCCTTTTGTAAAGAATAAAAATTCCGGATAGCCTGACAGGACCGCAGAAATAAAAAATAAAACAGCGGCTACAATAAGAGAATTTCGACGGCCGATACGATCAGAAAGCACTCCACTAATTAATCCACCTATAATACAACCGATAAGAGCACTAGATACCGTTAATCCATGGAATAACGTATTCAAACCAAGACCATCGATAAAATACACTTGTAAGGATTGCTCTGCACCGGATATCACCGCTGTATCATAACCAAATAAAAGTCCACCTAGTGCCGCAACGACAGACAAAAATATAATATATCTCATATTTTGTTTCATTTTTACGGAACTCCCTTTCACCATCGATTTCCCCTGTAAAAGCGATTCTAAAGCTAATTTGTCACTAGCCAACGCTTCGATATTCCCATAACGCCGGCTAGTTTTAGCACACACCTTTACAAAAGAACAATCAATTCTTTTTGCTTTCTCTACCTATCGACCTTTCAAAACTTATGCATTCACCTTAACCGCATCCCACGCTTTTAGTTGTTTTAAAGATTCTTTATAGTAATTGACAACTACATCTAAATAATTTCCATCCTTAACCGGTGTAAATGGGTTTGGCCCTTCCGCAACCATTTCCATAATAATCGGTCCTTCATAGCCAATTTCATGTAGCGCTTTCACTTGGCCTTCTAAATCGGCATGTCCGTCACCAACACCTTGTCTATTCGAATCCGCAACATGATAAACCCCTAACTGATCTCCCGCGTCTTTCAGCGCCTGAATCGGACAAGCTTCCTCAATGTTCATATGATATGCATCTAATAGAACCTTAAGATTTTCACTTCCAACTGCATGAAGTAAACTTAATGCCTCTTTAGCCGTCACAACTTGGTGGTTTTCATAACGATTGAGTACTTCAAATACAACCTCAATTCCGAGTTCCGCTGCTTTACGCACGATGACAGTCGAGCTATCCACAAGCCATTCCCAATCTTTCGCTGAATCGCCACTTCCTTGCGTTTTCCCAACATCACCGTGAAGACAAATTCGTGTAGCCCCTAATTGTTGAGCCCAGTCTAATAAATCTAAAAAATATTGAACGGCACTAGAACGCACCTGTTCTTCCGCATTTGAAATATCGACATTATCAGGCGTCACGGATAATACTTTTAAATCATGCTCCTTTAAAAGCGTTTTCAAAGAAGTCGGATTTTGGGTTAAATCTCCTTGAACTTCTACCCCCTCTACACCAATCTCCTTCGCAAGTTTGCACTTCTCTTCCAACGTAATATCCCCGAACGTCCATAGACAAAGACCGTAATCTCTCTTCATTTTTTCTCCTCCACTATCATTTTTTTATTAGAAATGGTTTCAAAAGGGAGCGCACTCCCTTTTTTGAATGCGCTTTTATTTTTTAAACTAAAGCGGGCTGATCAATTTTAACGGGCATGTTGCTTTTCACGGATTCAATGCTAGCGAGCGCAATTTTCAATGCCCAACGAGCATCTTCAGCTGTCGCTAACGCTGGTTTATTATAAATCACACAATCTACAAAACTACTTAATTCCGCAACGTAAGCATCAAACAATAAGTCTTGATCATAACGGTTACCTGAGGCAATTTCTGTATGTGCCGCTTTGAACCCTTTTTCAAAGCGGCGATTAAAACCAACTTGAACTAAAACATGGCTTTCTTCACTCGCTTGAACTACTTCGTTTGCTTCTTGTAAATTAACAGCCATCGGTTTTTCGCAGAAAACCGCTTTCCCTGCTTGAATGGCAGCCAAAACATTACTAGCATGCGTACGTGCTGGTGAAGCAATAACCACAGCCTCTACGTTTGGATCTTGTATTAATTCCATCGGATCTGTGTATGCCTTCGCCTCTACATTTAACTCACGAATAAATGTTTCAGCCGCGCCTGGCATAGGATCTGCAACCGCATACAAATTTGCTTGAGGCAAGCGATTCGCAATCGTCTCCCCATGAAACGCTCCCATTCTTCCAGCCCCAATTAAACCAACATTTAATCTTTTCATGATATAACCTCCTAATTATTTATGTAGTTTATCTAAACATTCCCTTTTTAGGAAAGTTCTTTCCTTAATTTGAATTGTAAACCATTACATTTATAATAGTCAAACTTTTTTTAATATTTTAATTATCTATTATTTATAATAAACTACTTATTTATACTATAAATGAAATTATAGATATCCTATATACTGGTGAAAAATACTTAAAATGAATATTATCGTAATAATCTCCTTAGGAAAGAACTTTCCTTTTATAACTAAAATAACTTCAGAGCAATCGTGCTTCTATTTGAATAAACTTTTCCTTTTTATATAAATTACACAGTTCCTATTTGTAATATACTGCAAAAAATAGCGAACAGCACTTGGCACTGTTCGCTAAAAATTAGATTTCAACCTATGTCCCCGTATGGGGGCGACTATTTCGAAGTTGATGAGCGTAAAGACGAAATGATTTCAATCCACGCACTCACATGGAGTGCGACACCATCAACGAGGCCCAATTCATATAAATCTCTTGTAATTTCAATCCACGCACTCACATGGCGTGCGACTTCTTCTCTACTCTCTTATCTATCCTAACTTATTTATTTCAATCCACGCACTCACATGGAGTGCGACTCCCGCTACGCTAGGTGCCTCCAAAAACGGTTGTTTTTATTTCAATCCACGCACTCACATGGAGTGCGACTCGGAAACCGAAACGCGGATTACCTGGGATAACTTAGATTTCAATCCACGCACTCACATGGAGTGCGACTTAACCCCGTTATGCTTAAAAGCACACTATTCAAGCATTTCAATCCACGCACTCACATGGAGTGCGACTTTTCAAAGTATCACCCCTAAAAATAAAAAAAGATTTCAATCCACGCACTCACATGGAGTGCGACCCTGATTGTCAATAGGTACAGACGGAGTAAGAGATTTCAATCCACGCACTCACATGGAGTGCGACGGTAAGTCAATCTGAATTAGTTAGCTTCTTTTTTATTTCAATCCACGCACTCACATGGAGTGCGACATTATTTACAAAGATTTTGTATGATTGTAAATCCATTTCAATCCACGCACTCACATGGAGTGCGACTTAGAAACGATGGAGTTTTAGTGCCCATGCTAAAAAATTTCAATCCACGCACTCACATGGAGTGCGACTACCTAGTAAATCTAAAGGAATTGTAATGGCAGGCAGATTTCAATCCACGCACTCACATGGAGTGCGACACGAATGGCGTGACGATTTCGACAAATTCCCAAAAATTTCAATCCACGCACTCACATGGAGTGCGACTTATTTCCCCTTCCGTCCGTTGATATAATCCTCATATTTCAATCCACGCACTCACATGGAGTGCGACGATTGTAGAAGGCAAAGAGCGGATGGAGGAAATATTTCAATCCACGCACTCACATGGAGTGCGACTTGGGAATATTGATGATAAATTTGATTTGGATTTGGAATTTCAATCCACGCACTCACATGGAGTGCGACTATTTCCGAAGTGTTCACTTTCGTAGGAGTTAGTATTTCAATCCACGCACTCACATGGAGTGCGACACTAATACCTTTCGATTGTTCTTGACCAAGCCAAATTTCAATCCACGCACTCACATGGAGTGCGACTATACGCTTTTTGCGAAAGACTTTTCTTAGATAATTTCAATCCACGCACTCACATGGAGTGCGACGCTAAATCCGTTATTTAAGTCTAAACTGATTTGACATTTCAATCCACGCACTCACATGGAGTGCGACAATCACCTCATTCGTAAACTTGCGATACACATAGAAATTTCAATCCACGCACTCACATGGAGTGCGACCAGCTCCCCTTCTTTGTCGATATAATTTAAGAAGGGATTTCAATCCACGCACTCACATGGAGTGCGACACTAGTTGAAGTAGTAGCTGATGTTTCATTAGGTAATTTCAATCCACGCACTCACATGGAGTGCGACCCAACAGGAAAACCAAAACACCATAAAGCAACAATTATTTCAATCCACGCACTCACATGGAGTGCGACTGGACATATGGCAAGTCCGAAAGTAAATGGTAATATTTCAATCCACGCACTCACATGGAGTGCGACCCTTGTCCATCATATACACTTCTATAACTCCATTTATTTCAATCCACGCACTCACATGGAGTGCGACATCTCGGTGACTTTTACAACATCAAAAGGAGTAAATTTCAATCCACGCACTCACATGGAGTGCGACGCTAAAAAACTTTTACCGCTACCCGTCATTCCGGATTTCAATCCACGCACTCACATGGAGTGCGACAGCGATTTTTGACCAAAATAAGCTAAAAGTACGCATTTTCCGATCAAAAATACACTATTTTCTTTATTTAAATAAAGAACACCATAATAATTATAACAAAAATTGGTAGATAATAGAAAGAATTTAGGTGCGAATGCTCCTGGGAATCTATGTGCACTATACATTCGCACTAAAAGATTAGAGGATCTTCTAAATTTATTGATTCTTTTACACCAATATGCTCTATTTTTGTTTTATAATTATTACCTAGCTGATAAAATCTGAGACTATCTTGACTTGGGTCGATAATATTTTCTAGTTTTATTTTTAAAGCGGCAAATTGAGCTGCATCTACTATACATTCAAAGACTGAGTTTTGAACTCGTTGACCGTGATTTTGACAGACTTTTGCGACTTTGCGTAGTCTTTTTTGTCCTGCGCTGTTTATAGTACTTACATCGTACGTAATTAACACTAACAAATGTTACACCTACTTCCACAGAAACGGCGGGTACTCATCTAAGTCATTGCGTAAATAACGGGCTAATAATAAAGCTTGTGCATGTGGTACTAATCCCCAAGCTATTTTTTCACCTAAATACGGATGGGTTATCTTTTCTTGCTTTTTATTCTGCCATGCGGATAAAAATTTCTTTCTCGCATCATCTGTCATGATGACAGCCCCATTTTCTTTTTTTAGAAAATCGTCCTTATTTATGACTTTTTTATTAATGAGTGACAAAACAAACTTATCTGCGTAGACTCCTCGCAGCTCTTCCATCACATCTAAAGCTAACGATACTCTTCCTGGTCGATCGCGATGTAAAAAACCGACATATGCATCAAGTCCAACACCTTCTAACGCGGATGCCATGTCGTTTGCTAATAACGTATACGCAAATGACAGCATTGCATTGACATTATCTAGCGGTGGCCTGCGCGAACGAGAATGGAAATAAAAATCGTCTTTTTGCTGTAAGATCATTTGATTAAACAATTTATTGTAGCTGATAGCCGCTTGCCCTTCTAGCCCTCTTAACCTTTCTAAATCTTCACACTCTCTTACTGCAAGAATGATGGATGATAGATGTTGAGAAATCTCTTTAAATTGAGCCACATCTATTCGCAATGGGTAATCTCTCGTCATTCTCTCAATAATCCATTTATTATTATAAATTTTACCAACAATAAAGTTACGTGCAACTTTCGCTGACATCACTTTATCATCTGATACACGATATTGTTTCTTTCTCAAAACTACGTTTCCCTTACTTTTCCCAATCACTCTCGCCAAAAATCTTCCACTCATCGTTAAAAATACTAATGAAATATTTCTTTCTGCACAATAACCCATAAGTGCTGGGCTGGCACCCGTATAACCAAAGGACACAATGGACTCCAAATTATGAAGCGGTAATCTCCCCAGCTTCTCCTGTTCTTTCAGAAGAACAATATTGTCTCCATCCAATGATAAATAAACGTCTTGTTGAGTAATGAATAACGTATTTAGAAGCTTTTTCATTCATTAATCTTCCCTTCAATATAACTTTTGACAGACCTTTTATTCATTAATTTTGGGAGACAAATATGCTGAAGGGAGCAACTATCACAAAAGGAACCCGTTTTTACTTTAGGTGTATGTGGTATGTCAACACTAAACTAGACAGATTTTTTAAGGTGTTCAAGTTTATAATTAATTGGACTTACATAACCAAGTGTCCCGTGAATTCGGATGTGATTAAACCAGTGGACATAGTCATGTAATTCCCTTGTTAATTCTTCTAAACTCTCAAAATGTTGACCTTTCACAAACTCTGTTTTAATGATTTTAAACGTTGCTTCAGCGACGGCATTGTCATATGGGCAGCCTTTCATACTTAAAGAACGTTGAATGTTAAATGTCTCTAATGCATCGTCCATTAGCTTATTTTTAAACTCATTCCCACGATCCGTATGAAACAGTTGGATTTTACGAAGGTCGGCTTTGATCGAGGCGAACGCACGATAGACGAGTAACGCATCCTTATTTGGCCCGGCGCTGTACCCCACAATTTCCCGATTAAAGAGATCGACAAATACACATACATAATGCCATTTTTGTTTGACTCTTACGTATGTTAAATCGCTGACGATCGTTGTCAGCACTTCTTCCTGGTGGAACTCGCGGTTTAGTTCATTCTTCTGTTCGGATTCATTACAGGATTTTACATGCGGCTTAAACTGAGCTACTGTGTAAGCAGAGACAAGGCCCTGCTCTTGCATAATACGCCCAATTCTCCGTCTAGACACGATGAGTCCCCGTTTTTTTAATTCAATTTTAATTTTACGTGTTCCATAATTTTGACGGCTGGCGCGGAATATTTCGATCACATCTGACGTGATATCATCCACTGCTGCTCTTTCTTTGGCTTCATAATAGTACGTGCTTCTAGGTAATTGTAGGACTTTGCACATTGCTGATATCGAGTATTTATGTTGATTATTCTTGATGACATTTACTTTTGTCCTAGTATCAGCGCGGCTTGCTTTAAAATATCGTTCTCCATCTCTAACTGCTTATTTCGTTTACGAAGTTCAATTAATTCTTTTTGTTCAGGCGTTAACTGATCTTTTTCTTTAAAGGAGCCATTATTCTCACTTTGCCTCACCCACTTATCCAGGGAAGACGGCGTCAGGTCATATTCACGAATAATGTCCTTTCTAGGTTTACCGCTTTGATACAGCTGCACAATTTGTTGCTTAAACTCATCTGTAAATGTTCGACGTGCTTTTTTAGTCATCGTAGATTCTCCTCAAGTATATTATCTGTAGTCTACTTGACCTTAAGTTTTCTGTCCAACTCAGTGTAGCCTATCCAATGTTTTCGCTTGTAATAATCAAGCATTTCTGCAACAACTGACCTTACTTTATTTTTATTTTCTAATGTTAGCGGCACTTCGACTCTATGTTTAATTTCATTGTAAAACATATAACCTACGTTTATTTCACATAGTAACATTTCTTCCAAACACATGGCCTGTGCAGTTAGTTGTAAAATGTCTGCATCGTCCTTTTTTGGTTTACCCCGTTTATACTCGACTGGATATGCAATATATTTCCCTTCAGCGCCCGCTATCTCAACACCGTTATCATCTCTAATAAACTCCACTACATCACAAATACCTGTAATGTTAAGTTCATTCGATTTTACAGGCATCGCGCGAACGATGAGTTTATCGCCGCGCTTTTCCCTCGTAAATGGTTGGTCAGCTTTACGGTGAAGGTGTTGTCCTTCAATTGTTTTAACATTTTCTTCCCACTGTTGCTCAATATGGATAAGTGCCCACTGACGTTTGCAAAATTGAAAGTGCTGAATGCCAGACAGCATTAGATAGCTGTCTTCTTCATTATAATCCATCTATAACCTCAGCTTTTAAACCATCTAATGAACTGATCTCAATAGCGTAGTCTTCAATCGTTTTCGGTTCGTCAACTCTCTTCTTAATATCCAGCAAGCGATGGACTTTTGCTGAAGAGTATTGACCAAGCTTCGAATTATGCTCCCACCAGCACACTTTATGCACTTCCATACTTCCGTCTGGTCTAGCAGATGATGCATCATTTTCAAACAGTGTAATAAGCGCTTGTTTAATTTTTTCCGCATCTTCATTTGTAAATCCTGTTTTTTCAGCTAGTTGAGTGTTGATGCTTCCGTAAAACACATAGACCCCAAAATCAACACGGTGTTTCATTCCCATTGTATCTGAACCTTTCTCTTTTCCAGGCTCAGAGTTCACGCTTTTTGTAATTTGCATGCTTGTAATGTCAATTGGGTCTACACTCGTTGCCGTATGAATGGAAACAGGACCCCTTACTCCAACAGAAACACCTTTTCCTGTGCCTCCCTTAAAAGCAAAAACTTGCCCGAAGCTCCTTACATCAATCCATGTCTTGCATGCAGTTGCAGCAAACAACTCACTAGGATTTTCTTTCGATTTTAGTGCTTTTACTAATTCTTCATTCGCTTCTGCTCTTTCTCTCAAACTATTAAATTGATCGATTTTTCTGTCATTTGATTGCACAAAAATAGACTCCTCCATATCTTGGAGACGATTTCTAATTTTTCGCTTAATAGCTACATCAGAAATTTCACCATGACCATCATAATTTTGTCTCGGTCGATTTCCATTTAAAGGGTCCCCATTTGCATTAGCCTTTGTTACAGATAAAATAACTGCAAAATCGATTTTATGATTTAAAATTGTCATACTTAATTCTCCTCCCCAGTATTTATCGCTTCTTCTACTGAATTACTTTTATCCTTTTTTTGATACAACTCATGACGCTGACTATAAAATCCTAACAAATACTTACCAGATAACGATTTGTTATTAAAATCTTCAACTGTAAATTTTGAACCCACTTCATCTATTAACTTAGATAAATATGTTGCTTTCGTTCCAAGTCGGGCTTGATATGGCTGTAACGAAGCTTGAATCGTTTTCCATGTTCTTGCCGGATGCTTGGAAAACGAGTTCATATAGCGGATAGCGTTTGTTGCGCGTGTTTCTTTTGCATCTAAAGCGCTTCTCTCTAACACATCCGCGATTGCTAATAAACGGCCAAATAAATAATCACGGTCATTGTTATCTTTATCTAACGTCACATTATATCCCTCCTGTTTGTTGATTAATGCACATGCAATGCTTAATGTTTTTTCCCATTCCCATTTTTCCATTGACATAGGATTTGAGGCACGCTCACGGGCACTTCTGACGATGTCAAATGGAATCTCCCGCTCATCTACAATACAAGGTAGCATACGCTCCATCAATCCTTTGACCACTTTCTCATTTGCATTTGGTCCATAAGTAGCAAATGCAATATCTTTCGTTGATGGTGCCCCGTAAAATTTGACAAATTCATTATCGTTATTTTTACGATAGCGATGTTCCCATGCACAAGTAGAGTGCCAGTTTTTCAACCTGTTTAAATAAATGTCTTTATGCATATTACGATAATATAAAACTGCTAACCTGCCAGTTGTTGCTGAGTCAAGGATGAGGATATTTACATCAGCCTTGGATTTTAAATTATTTTTATATCCCTCAATTGCTTTAGCCACTTCATCTGCAAATTGCTCATGCGTATAAGATTTTATTTCTCGTTTTTCTATCGTTACATCTAGTGAAAAAATATCGTAACTATCTTCTATAATATCGGGAATATCCTCTGCATCATTTCCCCAAACAAGAAACACACGCTGATCAACAATTTTCCCTTGTTTATTAATGAGCCATTTCAGAGCATTGTGCGCTTTTTGCGATACATCATAACTGATATTTGCTACCTCATTTGATTTATTAAATCTTCCCCTAAATGTAAATCCGCTCGTATCATTTGCGGAAATCAACTTTGCCTTATCCCCTGCATGCCTAATCTTATTTACATGTTTAGTCGCATATGGCATCATTTTTCCTATTACATAGCAATAGTCCTTGCTATTTAAAGATTCATTATAAAACTGGATGTAAGATTCATAAATCTCCGGGTCCTTCCAAACCTTTGTTAGCATTCTTTCTGGTGAATAAACGTTGAATCTAATAAAAAGGTTTTCCAATCCTCCTGTAACAATGGAAAAAATCGGAGGTTTTTTATCCAAAATCTCTTCGGCATTTTTATCCCATTTAGTAATTAATTGATTATTTTTATTTACATACAATATTTCTACTTTAATTAAATCCTTAATCAAACTACGCTGAATCAAATAACTATAAATGCTTTTTAATTTGGCTGTCGCATAAGGCTTTCCTACCCATTGTTCTAATTGGTCAATATAATAAGAAAATAGTTCTCCTGTTAAATCTTGTCCATAATCTGAAACATCTCCAGCCGCATAACTTAACTTTGAATGGAGAGGATATGGTATTTTCCCAAAACTCACTTTACTTCCTGCATCTTCCGTACAAGGGATCACCGTACTTGCATCACTTTTATCAATGATTGTCGCTGAATGAAATTGACCATCCTCTGTAATTGAAACTTCGATATGTGCAGTCTGAGTAGTATGAGAAATCGGCAACAAGGTATATTCCTGACCATTATATTTTTTTTCAATCTGGCCCACCTGATCCAAATTTGATTCATACGTTTCGTACAAATTCAATAGCCAGCTCATTTATTTACCTCCACTTCTAATTTTGCGAAGAGCTCATCTACTGATTCAATGTTTGAATGATCAAAGTGTTTCGGTTCCATATCGGAAATTTTACGCACATGAGTACATTGATCTGGTGGAATAAATTGAATAACTCCATTTTTCATAACTGGATTCCAAAGACGCACTTCCATCTCATTTCTACCCGTCTCATCAGGATAGTTAATTCCATGAACCATTGTGCCAAAATGCACATCACCGTAATTATCATAAAAACTTTCTCCTTCTCCAAATACGCACGGCTCTACATATCCTTGGCATTCCCTTGTTCCTAGAAAAATGTCTCTGCGTCCGCCAGCTTTGAGAGATCGTTTAAGAATGTTATGATGCTTATTTTCATTACGGTCAAATGCTAGATCAGGACGATGAGGATTAAAGACAAAATGCGCTTTCACTTGATACCTAACATCCCTCAAATACGTATAATTAGCCAATGTGTTTCCCCCACCATATTCAATCGGACGAATACCTTTTGACTCCATTTTAATAGCATTCATAACTCGTAGCTCATCCACTACCATAAGTAGTGTCGGCTTCCAATAAATACTTTCTACAATCCCCTTTAAAGCTTGATAAGTTGGCACATTATAAGTCATTTTTTCCCCGCCTAATTTCATGAGAGGATCTGTAAATAGAGCGTAATCACCATATAGCTCAAATTCAATAGAATTCCTCATTACCATCCACCTCCTTACTTTTATGGTTTTTTATTACAATTAAATAATACCTTCGACTCATTAAAACATCAATATATTTAATGATATATTATACGAAAATTGTGAACTTTAATTGAACATGTTATAATAAATAGTCGCTATTATTAGCGTGGATTGAAAAGTATACTATATCATTAAAAAACCTATCTAAACAAAGATAGGTTTTTTAAAATATTGCTGACTGAAAATCACTTTCATTTTGAACATCCAATCCATATTTATTGTTATACGCCCCTTCCTTCAGGGCTAAAACTTTTCCATCAAGATAGGATACTAGTCCATCGTTTTTTATCAATTGTTCTTTTTCATAGCTAAATATGTTAACGGTATACTGCTGAGCCTTTCGTAATAATCGACCAATATCCTCGATTGAACGACTACCATTTAACTCAGCAATGATATCATTACCTTCGCCATATGTCACAATGACTGAAGTTGTAACATTATCTATAACGTGAAAATGTTCAGCTGCGGTTTTATAACTGTTTACAATGAACAGCGGGAGTTGCTTTTTCTCGTTATGAATATAAGCTTTGTAATAACTAGATTTTGTTTTTGGTGCCGCTAATAATTCAGTCATCTCTTTTTTTAACTTTGGAATAAAGTAATTTAAGTTTGATTCAAATTCGGTGTAATACTCTTTGAAATACCGCTCCATCGCTTGTTGTGATAAAATATGGCCTCCGTGTTCTTTATTGCTGCGCTTCAAGTCCACCAAAATTCTTTTTGTAACTTGTTTTCCAACTTTAATCTCTTTTAATCGACTTAAATTTTCCTCCTCATGATCGATTACATAAACATATCGCAGTCCCTTTTCACCATGACGATTGCACCGGCCAGCCGCTTGTGCAATGGAATCTAATCCAGCTAAAGACCTGATGACACATTCAAAACTCACATCTACCCCGGCTTCAATTAATTGGGTGCTAATACAAATGATTTTATTACCTTCTTTAAGTTGGTTCCTGATTTCTGCTAAAATTTCATTTCGATGAGCAGCACACATTGATGTACTTAAATGGTAAACTGGAATATCCGGTGCATTATTTTGTAACCGTGTATACAAATCTCTCACTACAGACTTTGTATTTAAAATAACTAAAACACTCTGAACCTCTTCAATCTTTATATTGATAAAATCTGTTAGTTTATCATTATTAAATGTTTCATGTGTTGCTTTATCAATAATTTCTACTCGTTTAAATGCCTCAATAACGTGATCTAAGTTATCAATCATTTCGGCATCTGTATTAACTTCTAACTTATGCTCCACAAAATCTAATGCTGGCTGAGTAGCGGTACAAAGAACAATACTGGAATGGCCATGTACCTTTAAAAAATTTAGTGCTTGATTAAATAAAGATACACAAGGAATAGGAACTTTCTGCACTTCATCAAAAATAATCACAGATTGACTTAAATTATGAAGCCTTCTAATGTTGCGACTCCCTTTTGCGTAAAAGACATTTAAAAACTGCACCATTGTCGTAAAAATAATGGGAGAATCCCAATTATCTTTAGCGAATTTTAATTTTTGTTGTATATTAATCATGCCGTCTTGATTTTCATCATTATCATTCGTATCATCTACAACGTTTGAATGATGCTCTAAAATATTGGCTTCATCCTTTAATATTTTTCGAACTTCCTCTGCGTTTTGCTCAATGATAGTAGTATAGGGGACAACATAAATAATTCGTTTTTTGTTATGAAGTTTAGCGTGTTTTAGTGCGTATCGTAAGCTTGCCAATGTTTTACCGCCGCCAGTAGGGATCGATAATGTATAAATTCCTGATGGATTCTCAGCAAATTGGTCGCACTGATCCGACATTTCTTTTCTTAGAAGATTAATAGGTGTATTTGCTTTAAATGAATTGATTTTTTCCATGAGTCTTTCATAATATGTATTAAATAACTCGCCATGATTATTTAATACTTTGTCTTTTGTGTTTTCTTCAAATAATCTCGTGTTTGTTCGATCGGCATCAATTAATGCACTAAAAATAAATTTGGTCAAGAACATTAATTGCTTCTCATTATGTTCCGGGGGTTCTTTAGCTAAAAAGATTTCTAGTTCTCTAGCAGCTTTGTCAACATAACTATGAAAGTCTTTCTTATTCATGACATATTCAAAAAAACATTGCTTTGCATTGTCAAATCCATCTAATTTTTTATCTCTAACTCTGTTTAAGTAGTTTGACTCTAAATCTGGATTTAAAAAATCCTGAAGATACGCATGATGAGAAATAATTGAATTTCCAACAATTTCAGCTACTATCCCTTTATATTTATCGCGAGAGATACTCTCCTTTGTATGAAAAAGCTCGTATAAAAGCTTCCCTCCTGCAGTTGAATGATCAACACTCCCTTTTCTAGGTGGGGCGTCAGGATTATTTACCGCTTCTATTATGTACTCTCTAAACTCCTTCGTATATTTTCCAAGATCATGCAGCATACCAGCGAGACCAGCTACATGTTTCACACCAATCTTTTCTCCATACATTTCTGCAAGTTCTTTTACTTCTAATAGATGTTCTTCGACGGTCTGTATATGTTGGTCACTTTCGCGAATGTGAGCAATATACCCCATTTAATCTCCTCCTCGTAGCAAAAAGAAGTTTATAATACTCAAACACAACTCCATTATAACCTATATTTTTACATATAATTGATAATATCCCCACATAAAACCCAAATTTTTTAGATTGATAACTAAAGAAGCAGGTTTTTTGAGAACTCCATGCTGGAACCAATAACAAACAATAAATTTTAAAAACACAAAAAGGACCACTTCATCTGATTAATTAGTGATGTGGTCTAGCAAGTTTAGTGTCAGGATGACTATAATTTACCCCCTTCCCCCTTGGTAGTCGCACCTATATAGAGTGCGACTACTCCCATTTCACCGTAAATTTGCCCTTCATCTATTTCAATCCACGCGCTCACACGGAGTACGACGGCATCGGGTGGGGCATTCGCTCTACCCTGGTGCATTTCAATCCACGCACTCACATGGAATGCGACTTGGGCTGTAGCAAAGGCGAGGTCATAAAATGCCGATTTCAATCCACGCACTCACATGGAATGCGACCCCAAATGACACCAGCTATCAGAAGGCCTACACTGATTTCAATCCACGCACTCACACGGAGTACGACGTCGAGATAAGGGAAATGACAAGGATAGAAACGGATTTCAATCCACGCACTCACACGGAGTACGACAGCGATTCCCAATAAAAATGACCTAGAAATCTGTCATTCCTACTCAAAATACGCTAGTTTCTTTATAGAAATAAAGAACATTATACAAATTATAACAAAAAATGGGAATATCACATATAAAAACAGGTGCGAATGTCCCCGGAATTTTATGTCCGCTATACATTTGCACCTTACATGATTGAGTTATTTTATTTTCTGCTACCTGCCCGATGATTTCATGCTGATTCACTTTTTTGACCATGTACGCTTTAATCATGAAATAGCTAATCTCATCCGGCAGTTGTTCTTTAATTGGTTTTAGCTTTTCTTCCCTGACTGCTTCAATTACTTGTTCGCCAACAAATCATATTTCAAAGGGATTACACTTTTAGTTTCTTATAAGCCCCAGCTAACACCCGTTGCTTTTTCTGATACTTCCCATAACCTTTTTGCCACTTGCTTATCTAAAGCATGTGGTTTGATACCGCAGTTACCAACAGGACCAACCCAGTTCGCTATTCCTGTAGGACCATAAAAACCACGTTCATCTAGATTTGGTTCTGTAGCACACATCACTTCAGGATAAGCACCTTTTTCGGCAGATTGTACCATTGGAGACAATGTCATCAGACCAAACATGATTCTAGTGGCTAAATTACCGCTAGTTTTAATTAATGATGTCGCAGAAGAACCCGGATGACAAGCGTAAACTTTTACGTTATGGTTGCCTGCTTTTTTTAATCTATCTTGCAACTCATAAACTGTCATAATCTGCGCCAACTTACTTTGACTGTAAGTATTATTTTGGTGATAGTTATGATCCCAGTTCATATCATCAAATTGGATCGTTTTGATGCCCATATCATAACCCATACTCCCCACAGTCACAATGCGTCCTTTGGATTTATCAATCAATGGGAAAAGCAAGGCTTGCAGTGTGAAATGACCATAGTGATTGACACCAAGCATGCTTTCATGTCCGTCAACGGTAAATTGTTGGGTAGGTACTTGAGCGATGGCACCGTTACATATCAGTGCATCGATACGTTCCACTTTTTCAAAAATCTCTGCTGCAGCTGCTTTTACAGAGGATTGATCTCCCAAATCCATACGGATGAAGGATACATCAGCATCGCTACCCAGCTCTTGTTTTATTCTTGCAATAACCTCCTCTGATTTTTTAGAGTTACGGTTTAACATCACTACTTTTCCACCTTTTGATGCCAGTATCTTTGAGGCTTCAAATCCTGTTCCACTGCTTGCACCTGTGATAAGGTAGGTTTTTCCTTTTAGTGAACCTATTCGATCTGGTGTCCATCCATTTTTTCCAAATTGTGTATCTGCCATTTTTTTCAGTCTCCTTTTTAATCTTTATAACGTCATGTTCGCGTTTTATTTTCTTCATTTCTCATATCAATGGTTAATAGTGGTCTATGCTATTGGTAATTTACTATCAAATGCATTCTTCATTTTCATTCCTCCTAAGAAGTATAGATAACCAGTAAAATGAAAATTTACGACTCACCTATAATGATTGATTTATTATTGATTGCTTACCTAACCCTATTTTCCAAATCAGTGATTTCTTTTATCTGAAATCATTATATCTCTCTATCATGTTAACAACTAGGTGCATTCATATCGAAAACTTGCCTATTTGTATCACTACTGTTGTATTATGTATATAATCGCGATAAACTACTTATATGAGTAAACAAAGAATAAAACAAATCATTGAAAATAGAATAACAGAAGATGGCATGATGGAAACTGGCATTAAAGGTGTACATCTATTTAGAGCCAGCGACTCACAGTGTATTGTGTATTTATCTTCAAATCTTGATAAAGTAGTCACCATCGAAGATATGGCTGAACAGGTTGGTATGAGTAGAGCCGTTTTCCATCGAAAATTTAAACAGGCAACAACGATGTCACCCATCCAGTTTGCAAAGTCTATGCGTCTTAACAGCGCTGCTATGAAAATGGCAACTGGTATGAGCGTAAACGAAGCCGCATTTGAAGTTGGATATGTTAGTTCATCACAATTTAGTCGAGAGTTCAAGCGAATGTATGGACAATCCCCTTAACAGTGGAGTTCTTCTAATCAACGCTCTCCAGAAATGATGCGACGTAACGAAAATTACTTTGATCAATTTCATCAATCTGATAAATCAATATAATTGATAAATACGAAAACAGGAATCTATGACTCTTAGATTCAAGCTACTATCATTCATTTATATGATAAATGCCATATTACACCTGTTTTTATGTTAAAAGAAGGCGGCAAATCGGTCATTCATGACCGATTTGCCGCCCCAACATTTGAATAGCAGCAGGATTCCCTCTTTACTGGGAACCTGCTTTTTCTTTTAAAATCATCTGCGATACTTGTCTCGTTATGTATAATAATTTCAATCCATGCACCCACACAGAGTACGACCTCTTGTTCCATAAGTCCCGTTGCAATGTCAATCCACGCACTCACATGGAGTGCGACGAGAAGTTTTTTGTGGACATTATGCTGTTTGATATGATTTCAATCCACGCACTCACATGGAGTGCGACCTCTTCGTCCAGTTCTTCACCCAACGCATCGATTGCATTTCAATCCACGCACTCACATGGAGTGCGACATCCATAGATCCTAACTTAGATATTTATACAAATATATTTCAATCCACGCACTCACATGGAGTGCGACACAAGTAAAAAAGGTAAATTGACGGTCGTTTCTATTTCAATTCACGCACTCACATGGAGTGCGACGTTCCTAATCAAAATAAATCCCCCGTAACGTTATCAATTTCAATCCACGCACTCACATGGAGTGCGACGTTCCTAATCAAAATAAATCCCCCGTAACGTTATCAATTTCAATCCACGCACTCACATGGAGTGCGACGACCTATGCTGATTCATTAGCCAGCACCATGACCATTTCAATCCACGCACTCACATGGAGTGCGACCCGACTCCTATTTTTTCTGCAACAAGTTCCAAAATTTCAATCCACGCACTCACATGGAGTGCGACTTTACAGGTGTAAAAGACAATGACTTTGTTTCTATTTCAATCCACGCACTCACATGGAGTGCGACCCGTTTCTCGTATAGATTGTGATGGCGCTCGGTAATTTCAATCCACGCACTCACATGGAGTGCGACTTTACAGGTGTAAAAGACAATGACTTTGTTTCTATTTCAATCCACGCACTCACATGGAGTGCGACCCGTTTCTCGTATAGATTGTGATGGCGCTCGGTAATTTCAATCCACGCACTCACATGGAGTGCGACAAATACAGAGCTATGATTACAGTAAAAAACAACCATTTCAATCCACGCACTCACATGGAGTGCGACAGGTTTGGGAGATTAGAAAAAGCAGTTGAAAACATATTTCAATCCACGCACTCACATGGAGTGCGACATTAGGTCGTATAGGTAAGGAGGTCATTTAATATGATTTCAATCCACGCACTCACATGGAGTGCGACAGCAATCATTGAGCAATATGAGTTACGTATCGAAATTTCAATCCACGCACTCACATGGAGTGCGACGGACAAATTATAAATATTTGGATGTTGCTAGGCATTTCAATCCACGCACTCACATGGAGTGCGACCTTTTTAATCCCATATCAACGGTGACTTCTTTTTTTGCATTTCAATCCACGCACTCACATGGAGTGCGACAAGTTTTTCCATTGAGTGCTGCTAAACTCATTTTATTTCAATCCACGCACTCACATGGAGTGCGACCATATGTCTTTTCAGGCTTTAAATCCGCACCCATATTTCAATCCACGCACTCACATGGAGTGCGACCCCAGTAATACAGAAAAATGTAAAATCCATGTAGATTTCAATCCACGCACTCACATGGAGTGCGACTGATTCGGTCACTATTGCTTCTGTTGAATTGCTCATTTCAATCCACGCACTCACATGGAGTGCGACTTTCCATTTTTGAAACAAGTATGCAAACCCTTCATATTTCAATCCACGCACTCACATGGAGTGCGACCAGCATGACGGGAGGGAGCAAAAATACTTCAAAACATTTCAATCCACGCACTCACATGGAGTGCGACCTTGCACTCGATTCACATTCATGTTATAAGTTATTTCAATCCACGCACTCACATGGAGTGCGACTAGTTGAAGTAGTAGCTGATGTTTCATTAGGTAATTTCAATCCACGCACTCACATGGAGTGCGACCTTACGTAACAGCCTATGCAAGGATATTACTATATATTTCAATCCACGCACTCACATGGAGTGCGACGCAAAGATACAGAACAAATGACAACCGCTTTAAATATTTCAATCCACGCACTCACATGGAGTGCGACCCCGTTCCGGGTGGTAAAAATTACGTATTATAACATATTTCAATCCACGCACTCACATGGAGTGCGACGGATTACCGTAGAAGTAAATAATGTATAAAATAATATTTCAATCCACGCACTCACATGGAGTGCGACTTTACTTACACCAGCTGCATCAGCTTGACTAGGATTTCAATCCACGCACTCACATGGAGTGCGACGTCTGACTCTGTTGATGGCGCAAGCTGAACATAATATTTCAATCCACGCACTCACATGGAGTGCGACTAATACGTTAGACACCTAAAGTTGCTTAGAATGATTTCAATCCACGCACTCACATGGAGTGCGACGATTATACAAAGCAACTTGGAACTAATATTGGTATTTCAATCCACGCACTCACATGGAGTGCGACGTCCGTCATGTTCTCTTTGTAAGTGAGTGTGACATATTTCAATCCACGCACTCACATGGAGTGCGACCTTTTCTTTCTTGTTTCATCAAGGTAAATACAAGTATTTCAATCCACGCACTCACATGGAGTGCGACGCGATTTTAACAGTTTCATACAAGCCAGTAGCAGATATTTCAATCCACGCACTCACATGGAGTGCGACAGCGATTTCCAATAAAAATGACCTAGAAATCTGTCATTTCTACTCAAAATACGCTATTTTCTTTATAGAAATAAAGAACGTTATACAAATTATAACAAAAAATGGGAATTTAGCATAGAAAAACAGGTGCGAATGTCCCCGGAATTTTATGTCCGCTATACATTCGCACCTTACATGACAAAGTGATTTTATTTTCTTCTCTCTGCGTGATAATTTAATGCTGATTCACTTTTTTGACCATGTACGCTTTAATCATGAAATAACTAATCTCATCCGGCAGTTGTTCTTTAATTGGTTTTAGTTTTTCTGCTCCGACTGCTTCAATTGCTTGTTCGATTAGTGGCTCGTATTGTGAAGGCAGTAATTCTTCCCAATTAACGTCCATTCCATCATTGATACAGCGAAACAGATGATTTTCTACTGTTTGAGGCGATAATTCCCGCTCCTTCGCAATGTCTTGAATGGTGTGGCCTTGTTTATACATTTCATATGACACGATATGGGAAGCTTCTGAATCGACTTTCACTTTCTTCGGCGCTTGTACGGGTTTGTCTACCGTTTCCCGTTGACGATCCGGATGTTCTTCGCAAAATTGGATCATCGCTTCAATAAAGACTTCTCCGTAACGCTCCTGCTTTTGCGCTCCGACTCCTTTTACCGTTAAAAATTCTTCGGCAGTTCGCGGCAGTTTGGCACACATATCCTGCAAGGTTTGATCGGAAAAAATGACGAACGGCGGCACTTTTTCATTTGCGGCGATTTGTTTGCGAAGTTCGCGTAAATGATTGAACAGCTCATCATCCCGCACGACTTGGGCCGCTTGCATCCGCTCTTTTCGTTGAACCGTTTCGCTCCCTCTCAGCACTTCTTTTCCTTTTGGCGTAACGTGTAAAACAGGATACGGGCCAGGTGTGACACCGATGTAGTCATTCGACGTTAGAAAATCAATAAATTCACTCACATCTTTCGTGGTTTGTTGTTTCAAAATGCCGTAAGTTGTGAGCTCATGAAAGCCCATTTCTCGTACCTTTTTATTGTTAGAGCCTGTCAGCACTTGGGCGATGATCGTTTTTCCGAATCGCTCCCCCATACGAATCATACATGAAAGCACCATTTGCGCTTCTTTTGTCACATCGACGGATTGACGGTCATCGGTACAGTTGCTGCATCGTCCACACGGTGTTGTCTCGCTTTCACCGAAATAATATAAAATTGCCGCTTGCAGGCAATCTTCAGTATGGACGTAATCGACCATTTGCCGCAGCCTCAGCAATTCCTGACGTTGACGCTCTGGATGGTGGTGCTGCTGTTCGATTAAAAAGCGCTGAATTTGCACATCTTGAGCAGAAAATAACAGAACACATTCACTATCAAGCCCATCTCGCCCGGCACGACCCGCTTCCTGATAATAGCTTTCCATGTTTTTCGGAAGCTGATAGTGGATGACATACCGCACATTTGACTTGTTAATCCCCATCCCGAAAGCGTTTGTGGCGACCATGACGGATATGTCATCTTGTAAAAAGCGCTCTTGTTGTTCGGAACGTTCAGAGTCACTCATACCTGCATGATAGCGGCCAACGTTCACGCCTTTTTTCTGAAGCTGCTCGTACAAGGCGTCGACATCTTTTCGGGTTGCCGCATAAATGATGCCAGATTCCGTTTTGTTTTTCTCGGCATAGTCGGTAATGAAGGTACTGCGATTTTCGCCTTTTAACACTTTAAACGCAAGATTGTCCCGGCCAAATCCTGTAATAACCGTGTTTTCAACAGGAATGGAGAGCGTTTCGCAAATATCTTGTCTCACTTCCGGCGTGGCGGTCGCCGTTAACGCTAAAATGGTTGGCTTGCCCGAAAGCTGACTAATCATCGATTGGATGCGCAAATAACTTGGGCGGAAATCATGACCCCATTGAGAAATACAGTGCGCTTCATCAATGGCGACAAGCGGAACCGGCAGCTGCTTCAAGTCTTCGAGAAAAGACGGTGATTCCAATCGTTCAGGTGCGATGTACAACAGCTTGTACACCCCTTGTCCCGCTTCCATCATCGTTTGTTGAATCTCTCCATGGGACATTGAGCTGTTAATATAAGCAGCCGGAATTCCCGCTTGTGTCAGGGCATCGACCTGATCCTTCATTAACGAGATAAGAGGCGAAATGACAAGGGTAATGCCAGGAAGCACCATCGCCGGCACTTGATAACAAATCGACTTCCCTCCGCCTGTTGGCATAATGCCCGCTGTATCTTGCCCTTCCAGCACAAGCTGAATGATTTCTTCTTGTCCCTTTCGAAACGTATCGTAGCCGAAATAACGGCGTAAAGTATCAGTTGCTTTTGTCAGCACAGTTAAACATCCTCCCGTCGCACATCGCGATGACGTGCCGTTTCTTTTTCTCTTTGTATAGGTTATCACCTTATGGCGAGACAATCTACTGTTACTGTCTATGTTGTATTTTTCTGTTCTTTCCTTCCCCCTTATTTTTGACACAGTATTCAGAAAAGTGTGGTAAAATATGCCGTAGTCATGTGCAAGCATGAAGCGAACGCTTCGTGTCTGCATGTTTAATGGAGGTTTGATGATGAATAGACAATTAGCAAAACGAATGAACGCCTTTCAGCCATCTGTTTTTAGTGAATTGGCGGCTTATAAGAAGCAAAAAATAGCGGAAGGAGCGGAGATGATTGATTTAAGCATCGGCAGTCCTGATTTGCCTCCCCCTGATTTTGTTATGGAGACGCTAAAAAAGGCAGCAAGTGAACAAAGGGCATACGGCTATACATTAAAAGGAACAGCCGACTTTCACGAAGCTGTCGCTGATTACTACAACAAGCAGCATCACGTTTCATTAGTGCCAGAACAGGAAGTATTGCTTATGATGGGTTCACAGGACGGATTGGTTCATTTACCGATGGTCTTTGCTGATCCAGGTGACCTCATTTTAGTTCCTGACCCTGGCTATACTGCTTATGCAGCTGGCATTGCTATGGCTGGTGCGAAGATGCATTTTATGCCCCTTCATCCAGAAAACCGCTTTTTACCGGATTTGGATAGCATTCCAGAAGAAATAGCGAAGCAAGCAAAAATAATGATTTTGAATTTTCCAGGCAACCCCGTTCCAGCAGTCGCGGATCAAGCGTTTTTTGAAAAGGCGATTTCCTTTGCGAAACAGCATGACATTCTCATTGTTCATGATTTTGCTTACTCGGAGTTGTATTATGACGGCAACAAACCAATCAGCTTTTTATCTGTCCCCGGCGCAAAAGAAACGGGAATCGAAATGAATTCTCTTTCCAAAAGCTTCAACATGGCAGGATGCCGGATTGGTTATGCCGTCGGAAATGAAGAGATCCTTCAAGCAGTCGCACAGTTCAAGTCTAATCTTGATTACGGGGTATTTCTGCCTGTTCAGCAAGCAGCGGTGGAAGCACTCAAAAATGGGGCGGGCTTTTGCGAAAACAGCCGAGCTATTTACGAAAAACGGCGAGATCTGTTAGTGGATGGACTGCGGGCACTTGGATGGAACGTGGAAAAACCGGCAGGAAGCGTGTTTGTATGGGCGAAAATTCCCGATAACTGGACATCGCTCGATTTTACATATGCACTTATGGACAAGGCTCATGTTGTCGTTACACCAGGGCATGCTTTCGGTCCGACAGGAGAAGGCTATGTTCGTATCGCCCTTGTTCAGTCAGAAGCATCCATTCAACGAGCGCTTCAGTATCTTGCACAGAGTGGGCTTTTCTCTTACATGGAACGCTGACCTTTCGAGCATACTACTTATAACGCTTAGTAGAAATAAGGTGAAGCTCATAAATACATTAAAATCTATTTACGGACATGTCAAACAATCAATTGAAGGCGGAGCACAATCTGTTAAAGAACGAATCTCCTCTTTGTTACAGCAAGAAAATATGACGGTGGAACAAGTAGCGGCTTACATTCAGCAACACCCGAATACTACGGTGACAGAGCAATCCCTACTTGGCATCACATACCGTTTTTATCACCTTCAAAATCAGCACGTCACATTTTATGCAGAAACAAGAGGACTACAGAGCGAGCAGCTTTTATACATGACCGCCTTCACGAAGGACCATGTATTATTTACATATCGCTCGTACGAACAGAAACTGTCCTTGAAGCAGCCTATTGCGATGGAAGGTCTTATATGAGCGTTCTTTTTTCGTTCATATTCAAAAAATGAAGAAAGACAGGAGGAAGGACTATGTCGAAACAAGGAAAAATGAACAAAAATCAAACGAACCAGCAAATTGCCAAACAAGCAAGCGACTTTAATGCAGAGCTAGCATCAGAATTTGTTCAAGGAAACACGAAAAATCAGAGTCAAAAGAAAAGCGGTCGACAATTAAACAAGCATTAAAAGAAGAGAAGGGAAATCCCTTCTCTTCGGCTTTTCATTATTTTTTAGTTACGTTAGCAGCTTGAGGTCCACGGTTGCCTTCAACGATTTCGAAAGAAACTTCTTGACCTTCTTCTAAAGTTTTGAAGCCGTCACCTTGAATTGCAGAAAAATGTACGAATACATCGTCTCCGCCTTCAACTTCGATAAATCCAAATCCTTTTTCTGCGTTAAACCATTTTACTTTACCGTTTTGCATGAAAAAATCCTCCTAAAATGTACCTTTTTGTGCACATATCTATTTTTGACCATTTTACAGATAATAAACGTATTAAAAAAACTGCAACCCCGTAGAAGATTTAACCTTGCCATCTCCCTTGAAGTTACAGCTTATTTAAATCTTTTATCTATCATATTAAAAGTAAAATGGTTTAAAAAAACTATATCACGTTATTTGTATAAAATCAATCAAATTTTTAAAAAAGTGCAATCGCTATCATAAAGAAAACTTTCATCGATATGGGTTTTTCATCATCCCTCACCCGATTTCTTAGGTTGCGCCAAATTGGAATAAACCTAGAAGCTTCTTTTCTTCTTAATCGATAATTCCTTTATGTTTCAAATGCTGTTCGAGCCATCCATTTATAACCTTTAATGTTTTCACTCGCGCAAACAGCTTGTCATTCGCTTCAATGATGACCCAAGGCGCATGTGGTGTGTCGGTTTTATCGAACATCTCATTTACAGCTTCTTCATACAGTTCCCATTTTTCGCGGTTACGCCAATCTTCTTCTGTAATTTTCCAGCGCTTAAATGGATTTTCTTCCCGTTCTTTGAATCGACGCAATTGCTCGTCTTTACTAATATGAAACCAAAGCTTCCCTACTACATATCCATCATCGTGAAGCAAGCGCTCAAATTGATTAATTTCTTCATATGCCCGTTTCCATTCCGCCTCTAACGCAAATCCTTCTACGCGTTCCACGAGCACCCTTCCATACCATGAGCGGTCAAACAAGGCGATTTGCCCATAAGAGGGAAGTTTTTTCCAAAAACGATGAAGATAATGATGATGCTTCTCTTCCGATGACGGAGCGGCAATTGGATGAACATGCATACCCCTTGGATCTAAGCGCTGTGAAATGCGTTTAATGGCTCCCCCTTTTCCTGCTGCATCCCATCCCTCTAACGCAAAAACAACTGGAACATGATGCTGATATAGAAGCTGCTGAAAACGAAGCAGCCGCAGTTGCTGTGCTTTCAGTTCTTTTTTATACTCTTTTTCCGATTCGATCTTTTTCGTTAAATCTACCTCTTCCAATAATTCTTTCATATTCGGCACCTCTTTTTCCATTTCTTTCTTCTCTACACATTCGACCCATCAGACAGGTTTCCTTCCTGTCGACACAGTACAACTTATATTCCACATTTATTCCTTTTAAAAACAAGGCTCTGTTCGTATCATAGGCTCATCACCAGTTCATTCTGGTATGGGCCTATATATGAAAAGAGCCTTAAAAATAAAAGTCCAAATATATAGTTCTTATAATCACTCGAATCAACAGACCCACGTAAGATGTCGGCGAGATAAGCTTAAGTCGGTGTGATTGCCTTGTCCCCTTTCCTGGACGGAAAGAGCCACTCACTGTCTAAGTTGGAAGCATAGGTATACACGTCCTCAAAATAACTCCCAATGTAGACATCACGCTGCTTTTGGGTTTTCCCCTCTTTGACCCGAAGGATCTTTTCACGCTTTTTCTTTAAATCGAGAATCGACTTCTTTTTCAGTTTCAATAAGTCCCCCACGCGTAAGCCCGTTTCGCATCCCAACACAAACAAGATATAATCCCGTTCACTGCAATGACGTTTCAGAGCCCATTTCATATCTTCTAGCTGCTGTTTTATTGTGAATGGGCTGGACATCTTCCCCTGTTTTTACCACCGCCTAAACCTCACTAAAATCAACGTTTTGAATGTACGATTTTTTTGATACATTCATTTTAATATGGATATCGGCGGAAATGGAGGAAAAACAACGAAATGAAAGTATGATTTTATGTAAAATCATACATTCGATAAAATGAAAAAGTCGCCTAAATAGGCAGCATTATTTTTGGTTCTTGTTAAACTAACGCCACTCATTTATTCAATACGAAAAATTGAACAGTTAGTTGTTTTAAAGAATGAAATCATATTCCGAACACATCCTACAAATAAGAAATAAAGGTTGGATGTGATCAGGTGAAAGACAAACTTATCGTATTTCTCTTCTTCATCGTCCTTGCTGCTTGTAATCACTCACCATTAGATGAAATTAGAGAGCACGATATTAAAAATGGTGGACTTTATTATGAACAAGAGAAATTAGAAAGCCTGGACATTAAAGGAATTACCAAGGACAAAGACGGTAATATCCATTTTTATGTTGAAGAAATTACCCCAGATACGAATAAGAAGATTGAACAGAAATTATTTGAGATTTTTGGTCAAAAAATAGACTTTATCCTCCATGACATTGATGAAATAACTGATCTATCTCGTTAAATAACTATAAAAAAGCCCCAAATCCCTAGAATTTGAGGCTTTTTACGCTTGAACAAGGGTAGAAGTTTATAGAGATGAAAAACGTCTTATACACGAATATAAGACGTTTCAATCAACATAACCGAGGATTCTAGGCAGTTAAAAAAACCTCAGATTTAAAACTGATTATTGTTTCCTGTATCTTTTCTTGCTTGATCCAGATATTGCTCAGTGTAGATTTGTTGAGAGTCTGAAGCGTTTTTTATTCCCTCATCTGGCTCAATTCTTATATTCTTCTTAGACCTATAATCAATTAAAGCCCCAATACCAAGAAGGCTACCAACCATTCCAACAACCCATATCCATAATGGCATAATCTCCATCCTCTTTTCCCTAGAATCAACATTAAAATAATTATATCACCCGAAATCCATTATATGGAATAAATGAAGGTGTTACCATAACATGCGATCTAGGAACTAGCTAAATACTATTTTTTCTTTAGGTTAAATCAGAGTTTAAAATTAAAAATTGTTGACCTGTATCTATCTTAAAAATCGCATATTCAGGACTTGTAAAGGTGTTATCAAAGAAAAAACGAGAAGGAACGCCGGATTGAAGAAATTCCTTACGCAGAATGAGGACCCTTTCTCCCATTTGTGCTTCAACTGGTCTATTAAAGTCACGATTTAGATGTGTCTCTTCATCAGCCCATAAAATGACATGACGCACTTCAATTCCTTGATTAATCCATGGTAATGTATATTTCTTTATATCGTCCCAAAACATAACCCAGTCCACTACGACATCACGATCATCTAATATAAAGTTATCCGTTAAAGATATAATATTTGTCCATACTAAGTCCTTAGCTTTCTCCGACTCCCACGGCTTTTCATACTCTGCAACTGACATTAGACTGATAACATCTCCTGAAATGTAAGCACTTCTATGTAAATGTTCAGCAAGAACCTTAGAAGTTGTAGACTTCCCTACACCAGCAGGACCGGAAATTAAATATATTTTTCTTGTCAAAATTTCTTCCCCCTAAACTCCTTTATAAGAAGTTAAATTCTTATCCAGAAGTAAAAATTCCTTTTGCATACTCTATACAAAACTAGTTGACATAAAAGTTCTTTTGGGAAGTTTCAAAAAAACAAACCCCTTGGCGCTCAATGGGTTTCAAGTTGGCCTATTTTATCATTTATGCAAGATTTTATACATCGTTGAGAAATCAACGTTTTCAACTCCTCAATAAGCCTGGAAGATGCATAAAAAAGACGGTTTTTATACAACATGCTTAGATAAAAAGCACACTAGAATTCTATTTATCTTCTACCTTAAACTCAAATTCTTCTGGCTCCTCTGGTGTTTTTATTGTTGCCTTTAGGTTAATGGTCCATTTATCCGATTTCACATCATACTTTATATCTTTAACAACCATCACCTCATCCTGATCAATATCCACATTGAGTAAAACTTTACAGAGGACCTGAGCTTCGGATAAATCTGCATCTTTAGGTTGTTTACTTTTGATAATAGAGACTTTCTTGGCACCTCCACGAGCCGGATATGACTCCATAATCGGTCCTGAAAACCAAACTTGCACCTTTTGACCAACCTCAACGTCCTCAGAGGCTTTTGAAACCCATACTGCATCATAACCCTCTTTTAGTCCACCAGTCGAACTGTAGTCCTTTGGTTCTGGGTTTACCACAAGAATCTGTTCCTCTTCTTTCTTTATAACATAACCGGCTATATCTGGAGGTTCTAAAAAGCTACAGGCACTATTCGTGAGCATAAATACCAGCATAATGGAACATATCCTTTTCATCCCCAACATTTCCACCATTTCTTTTTTTCTCTCTGACTTTCTGCCATCATTGCAGCAGCCATTTGTTTCTGAGTTTCTTGACTTTGACGGAGAGCATCTAAAAGAGCTTTATCCCGATCACTTGATAAAAATTCCTCGAGTCGATTCATCTGGGCCTTTAATTCCTCAATCTGACTGTCTTTCTCTACAAGAACGTCTTTTATTGCAGAAGGAAACTCCTCTAAAACAATTTGACCTACTTGTTCTTTAGATATTTGAGAAGATTGTAGTTCTTGGATCATACTCTTCAATTGCCCTATTTCGTCTAATAAGTGGTCATTGTACTGTTTCTGTAGAGCTAAACCCTGTATTAGGGTTTCACTTTCATCTATGTAGGGGTACCGCCAACAAGAAATAAGCTGAAATTATCTCTTTTCAACAGCTAGCTTCATTCCTAGGGTTATCAACATAAATCCTGTTAATCGCTGAAATCCAGAAAGAAATGATGGTTTATCGAACCATACTCGCATGTAATTAATCAAATTAACATAGACAAGTAGCCATATAAAAGTTAATAAAACTGGTGTTATTCCTATAATAATCATCTGTAATGAAGTATGCTCGCCAGGTACGATAAATTGCGGTAAAAATGACATAAAGAAAATAATAGCTTTAGGATTAAGTACGTTCGACAACATTCCTTGCAAGAAATAAGAACCTTTGGGTGTTTTCTCCGAAATCATGGTATCCGATGTTAAGTTGGATTTCTTTGAAAAAAGTGTAAATACCCCCATCAAAATAAGAAATGCAGCTCCAACATATTTAATAATTTGAAAAAGTAAAACAGAGTTAGCAATGATAGCAGATAAACCAAGAACTGCAAGTGTTATATGAATTGTAATACCTGTACAAACACCAACAACAGTTTTAAAACCTACTCCTTTTCCCTGAATAAGTGTATTTTTAGTGACCAATAATGTATCAGCCCCAGGGGTAAGTACAATGAGTAAGGTTGTTACTACAAATAAATAATAATGTTCCATATTCACTACTCCCTCTATTACCTAATATGACTATGAAAGAAGGGATTGAACTATCCTGCATCCGTTCCTTTAAGTAAACTATTTCACAGTCATAGTCAATTCCAAAGAAAAAAGCATTAATACTTCCTTCTGAACAAATGCTCTCACTTTTTGAAATTAACTTTACTATTACTTTTTTTAGTTAACATATAGCTTTGTTTTATCATTTCGTAAATTTCTTCTTTTGGAACAGTACCGTCAAGAATGATTGAATTCCAATGGTTCTTATTAAGGTGAAATGCCGGAACTACCGAATTGTAAACTTGACGCCAATAATCCAAAAAACCAGGTTCACATTTCACATTAATCCAAATATGGCCATCTTTTTCAAATATCCAAGCAAATACTTTTTCGTTATGTATATGTCGCATTAATGTCCAATTCTTATCGCGAAACGGATAATCTTCATATGTATTCCCCATCGCCAAACAGTAGCTGATCGCTTCCTATCTACTCTTCATTGTTAACCTCTTTTCTAACATAATAATTTGATAGTATTTATAAAGTTGCATCCTTAATTATAACCCCTGAACGCATTACAACCTTATCATCATTAAGAAAAACTAGTAGATAGATATCATCTCTACTATGGATGTTGCTTGTGTCTTTGAAGTCAACACCTTATTGTATTTTGTAGTTTCATTACTATAGCTATCCACAAACATGAACGAAGCAAGGGAATTATCGAAGATCAACCTTATTCTTTAACAGGGCCTTATATAAAAACACCTCCTTTGACTCAAGAAGGTGCTAGAATCGATATCTATTTATTTTTGCGTAAAACCAATCGAGGCGAGTGCCTGTTGGAGTGTAGAGAAGGTTGGCACATGACTGAAGTCTAGCCCTAAATTAACAACCGTCTGGGCAATTTCAGGCGTAATGCCACTAATTTTCGCGTTAACACCAATGAGTTTCAACGCTTCAATAATTTGAAAGATTTTTTGAGCGACAAATGTATCAATAATCGGGACACCGGACAAATCTAACACGAAATGATGCAAACGAAGCTGCATGCTTTTTTCCAGCGCCTCTTCTAATAAAAGCTGGGCCCGATGCGTATCAATCGTTCCGATAATTGGTAAAACTGCCGTCCCTGCCGCAACGGGAACAACCGGTACGGACATTTCCAAAATCGCTTCTTGTGACTGTTTCAGCTGACGATTATGGAATTCAACAAAAGGAATACTAAAATAGTAAACAACTTCGTTCATCGTTTGATCAAGAACAGAGATAATGTCATACAACTCATCCAACGACAGCTGTGCTTTAACCGCTTCCTCTTTAATAACCTCTCCAATTACGCGGCGATAATGAGGAACTTCACTTAACATGGCGTCGAGTGTTGTTCCCATTAATGCACAGCGTTCTCCCGTTTCCTTCCCCCATTTTTGAATACACGACTCACGCTTATTCGCTTCCATTGCCAATGCTTCCCCATATAACGTGACAAGTTCTACCCGTAGCGGTAAAAGTTCATTGGAAATAGGGAGAAGCTGCTCAGGATAACGTCTATTTTGCTCCTCTGTAATAAGATGCGCGATTTCGTCTTTCTTCTCTACTATTTTCTTGCTCATATCCACTAGTCTGTTAGTCATCACATTCACCATCAATCTAATTTTTTTCCACTTCTTATAATCTATCGTAATTTCATAAAAGCTGTAAAGGACAAAACTCTCATTCCCCTAAAAAATGAAAATTTTGTCTTTAACTGAAAAAAGGTTCTTATGAAAAGCGAGACCATTCCTGGAGTTTTTGATCACTAGGTAAAAGCCATGTTAATACACCAAGAATAGGAAGAAGGCTACATAATATCATAACAAGTCGTAAATCATACATATCCGCCAGCTTCCCGAGCGCAACAGCCCCAACAGCCCCCATTCCAAACGCAAATCCGACAATTAACCCAGACACCATCCCAACTTTTCCAGGCATCAGCTCCTGGGCATAAACAACCGTGACGCTGAAGCTTGAAGACATAATAAAACCGATAACGAAAAAAAGTGGAACGACAAAAACAAGCGGAACATACGGCAATAAAATCGTCAGCGGAGCCGAACCGAGCATAGAAAAAAAGATGATGTTTCGCTTGCCGAACCGATCTGCCAGCGGTCCGCCAAAAAAGGTGCCAAACACTCCTGCAATCATGAAAATGAAAATGTAAAATTGCGCATGCTTAATCGTCAAGCCGTAATGATCGATTAAATAAAACTGATAGTAGTTGGAGATACCCGCACTATACCAGGAACGAGCAAAGGTTAAAAACACAAGAATGACCACGGCCAGTTTAATCGATTTGTGGAACGCAACTGCGGCTCCAGTTGATGTCTTTCCTTTCTTCGACTGACGCCCAAGTTCCAGCTGCTGTTTATACCAAGACGAGACAGACAGCAGCACAACAATGGCCAGTCCTGCAACGGCTGTAAACCAAATGGCGCCAAATTGTCCGAGCGGCACGAAAATAAAGGCGGCAAAGAGCGGAGCCATTGCATTGCCTGTATTGCCTCCTACTTGATAAATCGACTGCGCCAACCCTCTTTTCGCTCCTGCTGCCATATAAGCAACTCTCGCCCCTTCCGGATGAAAGACAGCCGAACCAAATCCGATAAATAAGACCGACAATAAAATGAACGCAAAATTAGGTGCAAATGCTAAACCAATCATGCCGATCATGCTTAAAAACATTCCGAATGGCAGTAAAAAGGGCGACGGTTTTTTATCTGCATAATACCCAAACATCGGCTGCATCACCGAGGATGTCATATTGAGCGCAAATGCAATCCAACCAATTTGCGTATAGGTTAAATTCATCGCTTGTGCCAAAGTCGGAAACATGGCGATGACAACCGCCTGCATCGAATCATTCAAAAAATGCCCAAAGCTAATGGCAAATAAAATCCGATACATCGTTTGGGCTGGAACGCTCGTTGTTTTCACAGCAACTTGCATACGTAAGTCCCTTCTTTCCGTTATATTCCAATTGTTAGAGTCTATTCCATCTTACACCATTCCTAACTATTTCGGATACTGAAATAATTATTTTTTTCGAAAACGGTTTATGTTTTAAAACAGGTGGTATATATGAATTAACAAACGATAAAGGAGCCAAGAAAACATGCTAAATGAAAGTACGATACAGACAACGCAAACAGCACGTTTAAAAGGTGAATTTGTATCCAACATGAAAGAAGGAAAAGAGTTATTAAAGGGACTGCCAAAAGAGGTCATCGATAAGGCGATTGAACTGACCGAATATCCGTCCTATGCTTTAAATGAAGAAGTGATTGACAATTATATGAACACGTTGCGAATTTTAAATTTTGTAAAATATAAGCAAGTGACCTTTGCAGCTGTGTTGTTCAGCGGCGCGAACAGTGCCGTCAAACTGAACGTCTTACATAAAATTGAAGCGGCCCTCGATGAATTATCATTATAAAAAAAGAGGATGAACGGAAGCGCTCAATAAGCGATTTTTCCGTCATCCTCTTTTCGATGAGCACATTTAAGATAAAAAAAGTTTGTCTGGATGCGGGTGCTGTAAAAAATCGTGATGAGAGATGACCCACCCGTAAGCACCGGCATGTGAAAACAGCACAACATCCCCTGCTCGAACGTGTTGAACAGGCATATCACGAACGAGTACGTCATTCGGTGTACAAAGCTCACCTGCGATCGTTAAGCGTTCGTTCTGCACTTCTGGCCGCTCAAATGGATACGGCCACTGTTCAACTGGAATAATCGTAAACGGATGGCTCATCTTCCATGCTGCCGGGAGTCGAAGGTGATGCGTGCCTCCTCTAATAACCGCAAAATGCTTTCCATGATTTTCTTTAACGTCCAGCACTTCCGCTGCATAGTAGCCGCTTTTTGCGGCAATATACCGCCCAGGCTCCAGCGTGAGCGTATATGGAAAACTGTCACCAAGCAGGTTGTGAAGACCTGATGCGAACGCCTCCCATTGAAAGGAGCGATTAGGATTGGCATAGTCAATGCCAATGCCGCCTCCTGCATTAATGTGCTCCACCGTTATGCCGGCTTGCCTCTCCCATACCTGTACTCGTGTAAGGCAGCCTGCGATAAATTCAAGATGCGTGTGCGCTTCTAAATTATTGGACATCGCATGAAAATGGAACCCTTTTAGGTTGAGAAAAGAAAACTTTTGAACTTCTTGAATGACAGCTGGAATGTTTTTCTCTTCAATGCCAAATTGGGTTGGCACACCTGCCATTTTCAACTCAGCCTCCGACGGAATGGATTCCACATTTACCCTCAATAAAATAGAAACCGTTGTGTTAAGACGTTCGGCGATGTAGTGAAGACGCCGTAATTCATGAAGGCTCTCCACATGAATGAGGTCTATCTTTTGACGGATCGCTGTTTCTAGTTCTTCATCCGTTTTTCCTGGTCCGCCAAAGCAAACCGGAACCGATGAATCGAGCGCTCTCACTGTTTGAATTTCTCCAATAGAAGCGACCTCAAACCCGTCGACCTTCTGATGAAGAGTTTGCAGGATAGGTTGCTCGCTGTTGGCTTTAACAGCGTAAAACAATCGGCACGACTCTGGTAAAGTTTCACGTAAATACTCCACATGCTTTTTTAATTGTTTCAAATCATAAATATAAGCACAAAAAGGAGCAGTTCCTTTTTGCTTATAAGAACGAATAGTCTCTTCAATTGTTGCAGTCCCCATCAGCATGACCCCATCTCCTTTTTTGTTCTTTCATCTATGTGAGATAAAGGATTCGGAACTGACACGTAATGATATCCTTGCTTTGGCATCATCCTCATTAAAGTTAATGCTTTATGTTCCACCGTCGCTGCATATAGCGTATCCCGGTCAAGGTGTGCCCATTCCTTTGGCGCTTCTCCCTCAAGTTGCTGAAACAGTCGGTCACATATAACTCGAATTTCCTTCCAACATTCAGCTTCCTCGATGGCATACAACTTACAAAGCTGTGAAATGATTTCACCTAAATGATTTTGAAAGACCGTGTAATACACTTTCTTATGCATCTCATCAATCGAATCCGTTATCGTGACCGAATCTGGCATAAAATTAGCAATGACACCTTGTGCTTCCAATCGTTGTCCGTAAATTCTCGCACCGCCCCAATCACGGAACAAAAAGCGCTTCGGCACGCCGTTTTTAAAGACGGGGATGCTGTTTTGCAGATGCCCTTCTAACCCAATTCCGTACTTGACCATAAGTGTTAAAAATCCAGGCAGCACAAGCTCACTGTAATCCCGCAAAAACAAAAGACCCGCTCGAGCTAACGAAGCCTCTTCCTTCGTGTCAGCATATTGTTCTACCAGTTCAGCAAGAATCGGCTTGTTCGTCAAAGGCGAAAGCGCATAAAGGCTGGAGCCGACAATAGCCAGTTCACCTTCTTCCAGTAACTCCTCCATGTTTTCACGAAGAACAGCAGTCAAATTGCGCCTTTTCTCTTCACTTTCTGACTGGAAGTGATAACCCGCCACCTCGCAAACTGGTACAAATATACGCTCTAGCGCTGTCTCACGCTGTAACACACGGCGAATCATGTCTGTAAAATGGACCGCATTCATCGCTGTTTGCGGAGAGATCGATCGAACCGTTGACGTCATTTGACTATTAACGGCCGTTTTGAATGAAAACGGAGCGTTAACATCGCAAGGAGTGACCGTTCGAAACGAAGAGGTTCCCCGACATGGCACGGAAAAAGACGGAATAGGAACGACGATGTTGGCCTCTATTTCTTCTTTATAAATGCGCTCGATTTCATAATCCATTTGCCATGGATGAACCGGAACAACTATATAGTTCCCTTCATCTAGTCCTAAATCGTCTAGCTGCCGCTTTACTTCCTCCTTCAAATCTGGATACGCGTTCAAAAGCAGCTGTTCTTTTGCTTCATGCCACTGGGCATACGTTTTATCGACAGCAGCAAACCGCAACGAAAACGTCCCGTGGAATTCAGGGGCATATCGGACGATATCAGCCGGCTTCATACCCATCTTTGTTTTCGCGCCTGGATGAAGGTTATGCCCTTCCACCGATAATTGTTCGAAAAACAAACTTGGACTGAAATTTTCTTCCTTTTTGGCTGTCGCATAGTTTAAAGCGGTCTGAACATGAAGGGCCTTTGCTTCTTGTTTTTGATGTTGGGCAGCTTGTTCATGAAACGTATACGCGAGTGCCAAATTGGCACTTCCATTTTCAAGCTCGCGCTTTAAATTGTCCCAAGAATTCGTCTCCATCCCTTTTCGATGAGCGGCTAAAAGATCCATCAGCTCTGCGGCGCTCTCTACTACTTTAGATGTTTCGTTGTTTATGTATAAAATCTCTCCTCCAATTTCCACACGGCGAAACCCATAAACAGCCGCAATAGGAAACAAAAGAAACACCTTTTCTGTCAGTTCATATTTTTTATAAGTGGTGACCTCATCCTTAACGCCATTTTCCGTTTCAATTTGTACATCGCTTGAATGTGAAAATAATCCGAATACATCTTCCCGAAGTAGCGAAGCCGCAAAACGGCGTAAAATTCCCCTTCTCCCTTTTGGAAGCAATGCGGAGAAATTTGAGACGAGAAGCGGGTAGTGCTCCTTCAAAAACTCGAAGCTCGTTGTCTCATAGTGATTCATTGTTTGATAAGACGGGTGATCCGCCGTAAACAAGCTCATATATTGCTTTCTCCTTTTCCTTTTAAGTATAGCGGATTCGCGATTTTCACAAATTCATAGGAAGAGGCTTCATCATACAATCTCATAGACATGAGTGCTTTTAAATCCATGCTTTCACCAAAAAAGTAAGCTTCGTCCTCTTTAACCGCTGCTTCTATACTTTTATCTTCTTTTAATTGTTCGAATACATCGCCAAACGATGAACGAACAGCCGCCCACAATCGCTTTTCTTCTACTTGAAGGTCACGCACTAGCGAAGCGACTAGTTCACCGATATGGTTTTGAAACACCGCATGCGAAAGAACACGTCTCGCCTCTTGTGGATCGTTCGTTTCAAGTGGAGGTTCAAAAGACAACTGCTGCTTCACCAACGGTGAGGAGAGTAATCTCTCTTTGAAAATGCGCACCCCCCCGTAATCTCTCACAATGATCTTAACGGGCATGCCATTGCGAAAAACCGCTACGCTGTTTTGAAGATGCCCTTCCAGGCTGATACCATAGCGACAAAGCAGCGTTAAAAATCCGCTTGCACATATTTTCGCATATTCCGCAAGAAATCGTTCCGCTCCCTCATGTACACACGTTAAAGATGCCGTCTTCATAAAACGTTCAATTAGCTCTACCATCATCGTCTTCTCTGCAAGCGGCGATTGCGCAAGAAGAGCAGCACCCGGAAGGCTGATATCTCCTTTTTGCGTTCGGCTTTCCGGGTTTTCCCGCACGATGAACGAAAGCTGCCTACTTCGGTCATCTTTGTTTTCTACCCCAAAATAAGCGCCCATCCGGTCTTCAACCATCGCAAAAGATGAAGCAAGCTCTAGCTCCTGTGATTGAATATGTGCTAATACGTTCGACAGTTTCGGTCCGTTTACAGTCGACTGCGGAGAAACAGTCCGAACGGCGCTCGTCATTTGAATATTCACCGCCGTTTTAATATGGTGCTTCTTCGCGGACGGTGCGAAGGTACGAAATGAGACAAGCGAGGACGCTTTGATTTCTCCTTGTTGAATTAACACAATATCATGCTTGTTCATTTCCTCTGAAAATAATGGTGGAATGGTTTGTGCAAACTGCCACGGGTGGACGATAATCCACTCATATTCTTCTGGCAGTAAAGACTTTTCTTTCAGTTGCTGTTGGGCTTGTTTCAGCACATCTGGATATTCCTCATGAAGCCACTTACTCGGAGTTTGCCCCTGCAACGCCGTCACATGGCAAAAGCTTTTGCGAACAGCCACCAACTTCAAACGAGGCTGCGCTCCCCACTCTGGTGAATACGCGATTACATCCGATACGTTGAGTCCGAATTTTGTTTTCGAACAAGGGTGAAGCGTATGCCCATCAATCACCCATTGTTCATAAAAAGAAAGCGCACTAAAGGAAGAATCTTGCGCTAATTGCCGCTCAACCCACTCTAAGGAATTGTAAAGAGAATGCTTGCTTGCTTCATGCTTTAACGCTTCTTTCCTCACATCGGCACCTGCCAATGCCAACGCATAGTTTGCCGTGCTGTTGCGAATTTCCTCCATAAATCGATCGAGACGCTCAGCCGACACCGTTATCGCCTTTGTGTCAATAAGAAGGCGCATCAATTCGTCTGCAGAACGGATGAAAGACGATTCACCATTGCTCCATAACGTCATGTCTTCTTGTATATCAAATCGATTGCCTGACAGACGCAAAACCGGAACCGTCAGCTTTTTTGTTGGAGTTAACACGACTTCCAACAGCTCTTTTTCGCCGTTTTGGCTGTACATGACCGCTTCCTCAGATAAAAAACCTTCTCTTACTAAAGACCGGAACAACCGGTTGATAATGCTTATTCGTGCGATCGGCAGCTTTTCTATAAACAGGTTCAGCAAACGTAAATCCGTGTGCTGCAAATAGGCGTATATGTTGTGCTCTTCAGCGGTTAATTGTAGTGATTGCATAGTATGTATCGTCATAACACGACTCCTTTACCGTCCAGCAAACAATCGTATGAGACGTCGTTTTACCGGCATATATGTACAATAGAGAAAGAAAGCACCGGCTTAAGCCTATGCTTTCTCCTGTATGATTATGATGTTCTTTTTTAATAAGGGCGCTCTTGGTAAAAATAATTAGGTGAGAGCGTTTTATTTTCATACGATTGATGAAAAATATGAGTGGCAGCCGGAGACACCGGTGGAATGAGCCACGTCCAGTCTCCGGTTACGGGACGACCGCATTCTTTTTCTCGTTCTTCAAACCGTTTAAACTGCTGGGCAGCTGTATGATGATCGACGATGTTGACACCTGCTTCTTTAAAAGAATGGAGGACCGCAATATTCAGTTCAATAATCGCTTTATCTTTCCAAAGTGCTGCATTGGATGACGTATTCAACCCCATAATAGAAGCCATTTTCGGCACTAAATTATAGCGGTTTGTATCCGCAAGATTTCTCGCTCCAATTTCCGTTGCCATGTACCACCCGTTGAATGGTGCGGCTGTATAGTGAATGCCTCCAATTTCCAATCGCATATCAGAAATGAATGGAACCCCATACCAACGTATATGCAACCCATCAAATTCAGGATACTCCGGATGGGTCAGCGGCACTTCTAGCACCATTTCTTTTGGAATCTCAAACCATTTTGGCTGATTCTCTCCCACTTGAATAACAAGAGGCAACACATCAAAATGCGTGCCTTCCCCTTCCCATCCGAGTTCACGGCAAACATTCGTGAACGGAATTGAATGAGGATCGCCAAGTATACCTTGTTCCGTTTCGTAACCAGCGTAACGAATGAGTTGATGATTCCATATGCGCACATGTTTCTCGGAAGATGTTTTCGGCTTAAAGATGGTAATGGCTGGACGAATTTTCCCTCCGTTTGTGGCATAGGCTATATGACGGCAAAGATCAGCAAAAATGTCTTCTTCGCTCACCGAATCCCTCGCATCCACTACGGTCAATGAGTTCCAAAATAACCGTCCGATGCAGCGGTTGCTGTTGCGCCAAGCAAGCTTCGCTCCGTGCTCAAGCTCTTCAAATGTATGTTCATATGTACCCGTTTCGGCAATTTCTCGTCTAACTTCGGCTATACGCCTATTTATATCTTCTTCTGCTTTCCCGCGTTCCTCATAGGAAAGTTGAATAAATTGTTCTGCTTGTTGAACAAGCTCGTCTTGTGCAAGCATGTCTTCTCCCTCCTTAACGGAAGCATAGATGCTTATTCTAATGCTTATTTTCGCTTATACACCGCCTTATTATAATGAAGTAACGGAAATGTATCAATGAACAGCTCTTGAATTTTTTCAAAGAAACGTTCTGCTCCGTCGCTTTTCCGACACAAAATGATTGCAATTCAAAAGTCCCGCCACATAAATCGAAGGATTATGTATCGGGACTTTTCGTAAAATCATTCAAAAAACACCTGCTGCACACCTCATGTTTCTTCGTATTATTCCACTCTGCTTCCCCATATAATGAGAGTAAACAAGCTTTTACAAAAGGCAGGGTTCGTCGATGATGAAACATGTACACAAACAAAAATCACTTTATAAGCTAGCGGTTTTTATCGTACTATATTTAAATCTTCTTCTGACGTTTGCAGTCATTTATATTCTCGTAGATATGGTCGATCTCGGCTATTTAAAAGATCATTACGCTTCAGACGCCCATCAAGAACAACCAATCGACTATGTCACGCGCTCGTTATATTTTAGCGCCATTACGCTTCTGTCCGTCGGATATGGGGATGTAACGCCGTTTGGACTCGCCCGGGCTTTTGCTATGGCTGAAGCCATTATCGGCTACCTTCTCCCAGCGATTATCGTCATTCAACTTGCCCCTTTCGATTCATCTGAACATCGGTAAGTTCATTTCATCCCTTTTCCGCTACTTCTTGAGACCGGTTCTTCACCTTTCGAACCAACATATACACTACAAACAGCAACGGAATGTATACATAGTTAATATAAAAAGCAAATTTGCTATTTAGTTCTCCCAAGACATCAAAATCATGGCTGTCCTTCACAAATTCCGATACACCTAGCACAATAGCCATAAATAAAAGAAGCGGATATTTTTGTCTCACTCTAAATATCTGTTTCGCCAACCGGCTTGCACACCATAAATACAAAGTGACGTTGGGCACGATGACAAGTACCCAGAGAGAAATAATGACAAACTCTACACGCTGAATCATACTAAACGACATCACTTTTTCAATCGTCAAATATGGCCACGTCGTCCGAACAAGCTGTTCTTCACTGAAAAAGACAAAACAAATGATCGTCACAAACAAATATAACCCAACCGTCACAGCGTTGCCTAAATACGCATACCGTTTAGAATGTTGTCCATCTTTAATAAACGGATAATAAACAAGTACGGTTTCAAAACCGAGGTAGCTAAAGGCCATCAATTGTGAGACGGACCATAGTTCCGCAAATGAATGAGATGGAATAAGCGATAAATTTCCAAAGTGGGCATATTTCAACGGAAACAGCAGTGTCACCAAAATCCACACTCTCATGATGACTTCAAAAAAACAAAGTCCGACGATAACCCGAAAGCCTCCTGATATCGCATAATAAATAAGAAGTAGAATAAGAAGCGTCGGAAACCACGTCGAAATTCCCGGGAACATCCATACTTCCAGTACCCTGACATACACCCGCAAAATCGTCAATGCCGACCAAACGTATTGAGCGATAAATACAAATGTGAAAAGCTTCCCAATCCATTTTCCATAAACGAAACGATGAATATCCAAAATGTCGTGCTCGGTATTTTTCAGCATCTGATAAATGCAAAATAACGAGAGATGTGTCATTACCCCGCCTACTAAGATGCCAATCCAACTGTCATATCCAGCTTTTTCGACGAGCCCCTTTTGAAATGTTAAAATACCGACCCCTACTTGAGAAGAATGGATAATAAAAAATAGCAGGAAGCCGTTCACCTGATTGCTTGGTCTAATTTGAGTAGCCATTCATTCAGTTCCCTTCACCTTGCATACCCTTTTCTCTATTATTTTTAAAACAAATGGAAGGTATACACAGGAATGGAAAAAGAACAAAAGCATCTCACACTTGCTAACTTGTTACGGACGGGTGATGGTCTTGAAAAAATCTTCATAAGAAGATAAATGATAATCCGCCTGCAGCTCGGCATTTTGAAACGCACACGTCGCAATGCCTAACTCTCTTGCTGGTTTTAAATCTAATTCACGATCACCAATGACGAGATCAATTGTATACTTATCATGTAAATACGCATACGCTCCGGTGTCTGGCTTTCGCTTGTATCCGTCATCTTTTGTGATGATTTCAGTGAAATAGTTCTTCAGTCCATAAAAATCTAAAATCTCTATCGTTGATTCCTTCGATTTATGCGTTACAATGACATTCAAATTCGCCCACTTCAGTACCGCTTCCAAATGAGGAAAAGGCGGTTTGTCTTTCGGATGAAGCGCTTTTTCTAGTGCATGAAATTTCTCATCAAATACACGTTGTTCAATGCCAAAATAACGAATCGCTTCTGTTGAAGAAATCTTCATCAACTTTAATATCTCGTCATCACCTACTTCTTGTGTCTCCAACAGCTCTTTAAATGAGCGGACAATTGTCGGATATGTATCAAACATCGTTCCATCGAAATCCCATAATATATTCATTTTATCACCTCATAATTTATTTTTCTTTTTTCGTTTTTCGCCATTGAATCCCAGCTGTCGTTTTTCGTTTTTGATAAACATTTATTCTTTTTTCGTTTTTATTGATTTCCTCATGAATCATCGGCTACACTATACTTAATATAGCAATGATATTCCGTTCACTCAAGGAGGGATAAAGTTGAATGTAAAAAACGAAGAAAAACAAAAAGCACAAAAACTGCTCCGACAAGGTCTTAAACCGAAAGAAGTATCTTCTCTCTTAGACGTTCACATCTCGACTATTTACAATTGGAAAAAAGAATTGACTTCATCGCCATCTAACATCAACGAAAAGCACACTCCAACTGAAAAACCATTTTCTCTTCCTAAAGCGAACCACCCATCTCACGAAAAAACCAAACACGAAATAGCATATGAAAATCTAAAAAGCGAAAACCAAGAGTTGAAAAGCGAAATAGACGGACTGAAATCGAAAATAAACGAACTCGAAGGCGTCATTGCAGGACTCGTATTAAAACTAACAAAAACGAATGAAGATTGGCTGAATTAACTTCTTTTTCGATAAACAAAAACGAATTTTCTTTTTTCGTTTTCGGTAAAAAAAGGAGGAGAACCGATTGTATTCGACTCTCCTCCTTCTTTCTATGCACCTTTGTTCTAACATTCTTACTTCCTTTTCCACCATGCCGCTGCAGGGTATTGGGTGGAACTAATTGTAACCGTCTCACCGATTTTTGGTGTAGCCACCGCTGCCCCTTTCGCTTTCGCTTCTTTCGTGACCCGTTCAATAGGGTCTGTCCAGTCATGCAAAGCCAAGGTAAAGGCTGCCCAATGAATCGGAATCATGAGCTTTCCTTTTACATCTAAATGAGCTTGAACCGTTTCTTCCGGCATCATATGAATCGCAGACCAGCGTTCGTCGTATTGACCACATTCCATTAGCGTACAATCGAAGGGGCCATACTTTTCTCCAATCGCTTGAAAATGTGGACCATAGCCACTGTCGCCGCTGAAATAAATTTTCGCTTGTTTGCCGATTATGACCCATGAACACCAAAGAGTGGAATCCCGATCAGTCAAACTTCTGCCTGAAAAATGCCGCGCTGGTGTACAAGCAAAAGTCATACCTTCATACTCAAATTCATTCCACCAATCATGCTCCTGAATATTCGCCGGGTCGACTCCCCATCTTTGCAAATGCTTCCCAACGCCAAGCGGCACGAAAAACTGCTTCACTTTCCCTTTTAGCTTCTTAATCGATCCATAATCTAAATGGTCATAATGGTCGTGAGATAGAAAAACGGCATCGACGACAGGAAGCTCGTCTACATTTAGAGATACTTCTCCTTCATATCGCTTTCCGCCTATAAACGGAAAAGGCGATGGAGCGTGTCCAAACATCGGATCAAACAACAGCCGTTTCCCATCCAATTCGACCAAAAAAGCTGAATGGCCAAACCAAGTGATGGTCGCTTCTGTCTCAGTTTGAATGCCAGAAAAGTCAAATGTCCCCGCTGGAAGAGGCGCGTCTGGTCGCCTTTTTGGAGCTCTTTTCACAAAATCACGTAAGATGGTGAATGTCGTAGACAAGCCTCCATCCATCGTCGTTGGAATGGAGTTCGTGAATTTCCCATTTGAAAAATTGGCGGACTCTTGTAATTTTAGTTTTTGTTCGTTCGTTACTCTCCCGCCAAATGCCGGATAGTATGTTAATAATAGCAGGACGAAAAGCAATACCCCACCAATGATGAGCAGGATGAAAGCCAATGTTCATCATCCTTTCTAATTAGATTATAAAATAAGCTGATAAAACCATACATCTTGCCAGCGGTCAAACTTGAAACCCACTTCCTTCATCTCACCGCATTTCACAAATCCGAACTGTTCATGCAGCTTAACGCTGACTTCATTGCCGCCTGTAATGCCGGCCATAATCACATGATAATCGAGCGCTTGCGCCATTTCAACAATTTGGGCAAGCAACTGTTTCCCAATCCCTTTTCCATGATGATATTTGTCCACATATACGGACACTTCTGTCGTTCGGTCGTACGCTTCTTTTTGGCGAAACGTTGACAAAGATGCATATCCCATTACGACCCCTTCTTCTTCAGCGACAATAAGGGGGAAGCGACTATCTGTATGTTCATCAAACCACGCTTGGCGCATTTCCACCGAGACGGGCTCTAAATCAAACGTCGCTGTTGTTTCAAGCACAGCTTGATTATAAATCATCACAAGTACAGGCAAATCTTCTTGAACCGCTTTTCGAATCTTCATATCGTTTCTCTCCTCACTGACTATTTCATTGCACCTTTCCAATGTAACTTAATTCTTTAATGCAGTAAAGTGCTTATTACATAAAAAAAATACTGTGAGACTCCTCTTCACAGGATGCCCCACAGTATTTTTTACTGCTTCTCAAGCAAATTTAATAAAGAACGTGTTGCCACAACATCTTCTGCTAGCTTGTACACTTCTTCACCTTTCATAAACACGATGCCGTAAAATAATTGAAGATCATCGTCACAGGCTTCGCAATAATGCAAGTCCCCTTCATTCCAAAAGCTGAAAAGAGATAAATTCGTTTCTTTGACCGATTTGAAGTTCTGTTTATATTCATGAATCCATTGCGCATATGTTTGGAGTGCGTCTTCTTGGTTATTAAATGACGCCCGCTCAATAATTTCATCTTGCCAACCTTCTAAAAACAGCCACGGCTCGCAATCGCCTTTTGTTTTACATACATGCCACTGTTCGTTCATTTCAAACTCTCCTCATTGTATGTTTGTCAACATTATAAGAGAAAAGCGGTGAAAAGGAAAATAAAACGGATTATGCGTAACTAGGCGTAAATAAGGCTTTGCCAATTATTTGGCAAAGCCTTATTTAAACCAACCTTTTTCTTTCGAGCGCGCAATGGCTTCAATTCGGTTTTTAACTTCTAGTTTATCTAGAATAGCAGAAATGTAATTACGGACCGTTCCAGTTTTAAGACTGAGTTCATCGGCAATTTCTTTTGTGTTTTTCCCATCAGCGACGAGCTCCAACACTTCTTTTTCCCGTTCAGTCAAAGGATTTCCTTCACTGTATAAATCGTCCATTAACTCAGGCGCATACACACGCCTTCCTGCCATGACGCTGCGAATGGAACTTGCCAATTCTTCACTCGGGCTGTCCTTCAATAAATAACCTTTCACTCCAGCCTGTAATGCGCGCTGAAAATAGCCAGTACGGGCAAAGGTTGTCAAAATAATCACTTTGCAGTCGAGTTCTTTTAGTTCTTCTGCTGCCTCAAGACCGCTCTTTCCAGGCATTTCAATATCCATAATGCAAATATCTGGCTTCAATTTTCGCACAAGTTCCACAGCTTCTTCGCCATTATTTGCTTTTCCGATGACTTCCATGTCTTCTTCCAAATTCAAGAGGGAACCTAACGCCCCCAGCAGCATTCGCTGATCTTCAGCAATGACGATTGTAATCAATTCGGTTCCTCCTAATCTGTCTGTTTCACGTCATTCGGTACTTTAATGATGAGTGCCGTTCCGTCCTTCGTCATAATGTCAAGACTCCCATTCACAAACTCAAGGCGCTCTTTCATGCCGATGAGTCCATTTCCTCTTGCGAAACAATCTTCAGAAAAAGGAAACGAGCCGTTATCCTGGACTGTGAGAATCGTTTCATCGCGCGTTTGCTCGACTGAAATCGAACATGTGGATGCCCCGCTATGTTTCACAACATTATTCACAGCTTCCTTTAAGCACATACTTAAAATGTTTTCCGTTAAAAGGGACACGTTTGTTAGTGTAAATTCCCCTTTATTCACGAACTCAATGCCGGCTGCTTGTAAAATTTGTTTGACGCGAACCATTTCTTCTTTGAGTCTAATGCCTCGCATGGATGACACCATTTTTCGGACTTCGTTCAATGCTGTTCGGGCCGTTTGTTGAACGTCTTTTAGTTCAGAACGGGCTTGGTCAGGGTCTTTCGTAATTAATTTCCGAGCCAAGTCGCTTTTTAACCCAATAAGAGACAGCTTTTGCCCTAATGTATCATGAAGATCACGCGCAATTCGCTGACGCTCCTCCAGTTTGACGAGTTCAGCAATTCGCTTATTCGCATCCTCTAGCTTTTCTTCTAACTGTCCGCGCTCTTTCCGACTGCGAATACTGAATGGCAACAAAATGACGCTAATCCAAATAATAATGATAAATGGCAATTGTTTTAAAAACAGCTGTTGTTGAAGCACGATGCCGTAATTAATAGAAATCGACGTGCTAATTAAATGGACAAAATACAATGTCATGAACGCCACTCGATCTTGAATGTTGCCAATGAAATGAGCGAGAAAGAAGGCAAAATACACATAACTAAACAGATTCGTTGATGTAATGGAAATACCGATCAGCAGGAACGTCCATAAATAAACGAGCCAGCCTTTCGAAATAAAGGCGATACGATACAAAATAAAGAACAAAACGGTCAGCAGCGAGCCGACCACAATTTTGATTGTGGATGCCGATTGAAAAATGAAGTAAAACGGCAAAATGCAAAGAATGGTCCAAATGTAAGGGGAAATCCCTGTATTCCCCTGAAATGTCAGCAATCGTTTCAACATAAACAAACCCTCTTTTTTCCACGCTCACTTTTTCATCAAAACAAGGAGCTCTTTCATTTCCTTTTTATTTTACCATTATCGGGCCGCTCTTGTACCGCTAACGCTTCTTTCTGTTAAGACTTAATGTCTTTAAACGTCACAAACTTTTTCCGTTCTTCATCCCATAGACGGAAACGCAGCGATGCCAAACTTGTAGCGAGTGTAATGGTTGGAACGTTTTGTAATGGAGGTGTGTTGTTGTGCACCTCTTCTAATTTATAGTTAGGCACTCTTGGGCTTAAATGGTGAACATGGTGAAAGCCGATGTTGCCTGTCAGCCATTGTAAAGATTTCGGAAGCTTGTAGTACGAGCTCCCTTCTACTGCGGCTTTCACATATTCCCACGTCTCATCTTCTTCAAAGTAAGAATCTTCAAATGTATGCTGAACATAGAACAGCCACACGCCGATTGAACCAGCTATCCAAAAAATGGGGCCGTGCACTAATAAAAACGCTTGCCAGCCGACTGCCCAGCACAGCAATCCGACAACAACAGCAATCGAAACGTTCGTAATATACGTGTTAATTCGTTCTTTCCATCTTGCCCCTTTACGGTTGAATCGGTTCGTAATTAAAAACACATAAATTGGACCTATCCCAAACATGACAATTGGGTTGCGATATAAACGATAGGACAAACGCGTCCAAAACGAAGCAGCCTTATACTCGTCAATGGTAAGCATCCACAAATCTCCCGTTCCGCGCTTATCCAAATTTCCGCTTGTCGCATGGTGAACAGAATGGCTGTGCTGCCATTGGCTGTATGGGAACATCGTCAATACACCTGTGATCGTTCCGATAATTTTATTAGCCTGTCGATTTTTAAAGAAAGAATGGTGGCAGCAATCATGAAAAATGATAAAAATTCGCGTTAAAAATCCAGCAGCGACCACGCTTAACGCCAACGTAAGCGCATACGAAATTGACAAACTTTGATAAGCAAGAAACCATAATAATATAAAAGGACCGACCGTATTCAGCAGCTGCCTTATACTGTCCCATGTTTGCGATTTTTCATAAGGAGCTACTTGTTTTCTCAAATGTTTTACCGTTTGTTTTTCCATTTGTATGTTTCCTTTCTTTATTTGCTAAAACCTATTATAAAGAAAGCAAAAACAGCTGTGCAGTAGCACCCGTCATGTACAAGACATGACAAATGTCATATTCGAGTCATTCGCTCATAACACGAGACATCTTAAAGCAAATAAAAGAGGCTGCCGAGAAATTTTTCTCAACGGCCTCCTCTATATAGGTGCGATTTAATCATTGGACACATCTTCATCCAATTGAGAAGCATCACAATCGTTGATATTGTACAAGTTTCCCTACACCTTCGTTATGTTCAACATATGTTACTGTTATAGTTTTACCTCGCAACAGCTGAAATTCACTTTCTTGTCCGTACGGAATCTGTAGGATTAATTCTTTTCCTTCTTTGTTCGTTAAATAAATGGTCGTCGGGTCACCGATGTCATTCATGCGCGCTTCCACTGTTTTAATGTTTTGATGGTTAATCACGAGTTTTTGATTAATTTTAAGCTTCGTGGATGACAAAGCATTATCTTTCATAATGGCTTCCACCGTTGTTTGATGCGCTCTTGCGATTCGCCACAAGTTGTCTCCTTTTTGAACCGTATAGATTTGTTCGAGGTGATGAAGGCTTGACGAATGGCTAGTCTGTTCTGTCGGCTTCGTGCTTTGAGTCGAATTTGGGATGACAATCATTTGACCTGGCTGTAACACCGTCGAGTTAAGATGATTTTCTTTCATCAAGAGCTCGATCGTCGTCTTGTAGTTTCTGGCGATTTTCCACAAGTTATCACCTTTTTGAACGACATGAATTTGTTCAGATGCCACCACCGTTTGGACACTTTCTTTTTTCGATTCAACTTTCAACCCGTTTTCTGCAAAAAGCGAGGAAGGATTATGTAAAATAGACGTATTCGCTACTCCGTGTTCCGCAATATCTGCCATATATTCGTCCATATTCGGTAAAATGACGGTCTCACCCGTTTTTAAAAAGTCGGTTTTCTTCCCATTAATTTGTTGTAAGTAGTCAACGGTAAAGCCAGTACGTACCGAGAGCTTACTCCACGTATCTCCCGCTTGAATTGTATATTCATCGCAGGCAAAGGCTTGCGATGCGAATAGACCGTTAGCAAGAATTACCGCTGCGACCACGACCTTTCGAAGCTTCCCTTTTACCCATTGCGTTGTGACATGAAGAATTTTTACGATTTTCACTTGTTGATTCTGTTTTTTTAATTGCTGCAAAATGTCTCGATACTCTTCTCTCGTTAATCCGATTTTGTTTGGATTTTCAAATGTCATTAATTTGTTCATGTTCATGGACCCCCACTATTGCTTCATCTTTTTCTATGTCTAGTTGTTGTATTGAACGTTTCCATTGCCCCGCATGCGGGAACACTCTGGAAACCTTTATAATATTTCGCTCTATTGGGATGTTTTATGGGGGAAAAAATAAAGTTTTTTCAAATTATTCCAATAGGCATACATGCTTTTTTCGTCTATCCTCCTTTCGACATAAAAAGCCGCTCCCTTCATAGGAATGCGGCTTCATTTTTATTCTCTTTGATGAAATACCATTACAGTGAATAGTGCATATGGCAGGAACAACACTTCACCTTTTAAGGTTACTAACCCTTTTTTGCATCTATTATGCTACTTCTTATACATCCTTTTCCATTTGGTAATCAATTTCAAGGAATTTCAGACCAAATATCCACATTTGATGATGTGCTGTTAGCCCTCCTTGCTCTTCTTCTTTAATAAAAAACGTCTCTGCCAGCGGCAAACGTACTGTGAAAAAAGGGGTATGTAAATAAATTCCTTCATCCCCTTCTCCTTCTTTTCTAGGCACACTCGTTAAAATAAGTCCTCGTCCCTCATGATACGGCTTCAAAATTCCCGTCATATTCGCAAAGGGCAACGGCAAGGCAATATTCATATACGTTTCACCTTGATGGTCATGTTTTGAGTACAACGCGACAAAGATGGTGTCTCCCTCCTCATTTTTCCGCACCCATGCCCTCACCTCTTCTCTTCCATCCACTTCGGATGTTACGCCGATCACTTCTCCGTCCATCCGTTCCCACCTTCCTCCCATCGATAAATGAATTTGACCGATGCGTCGGCTTATATGCTGATACACGAAGGCAAATGGACGAAACCAGACTGACCAGCGGATGTAGGCTTGAAGCTGATAGGTCGTTGTCTGTTCATAAAAATCTTTAATAGAAGGAGCCAACTTCTTTTCATGAAAAACATCTGACGAGAACTCGCCTATCTCATTCACAAGTCCGCTATAAAGATGAGAACTAATGAACGACTTGCGCCGCAAAAATTCAGACCCAATTGTCCAACTGCCAAACACCCGACTCATTGGCCTTCCGTAGAACGGATAGACAGAAGACTTTGTCCCTTCCATCATCCACCCGATCAGTGCCGGCAAGACGACACCAAACACATTTACAACCCCATGAATGAGAATCATCTCATCAATTGTAATTGTCACACTTTCCCGTACTCTTCCGTATGCGTAAATGAGGGAAAAAGAAATCGTCACAAGCAAAGTAACCGCTGAAACAGAAACTAAAATTTTAGCCCACTTCTTCTGAAAAGTTGTCCGAAACACGAAAAAGCTATACATATAAAGGGCCGCCATGTAAAAAAGCACCGCCCAAAACTCAATAACCCGTGAGTACGTAATGCCGACCGCAATCGTCATCGGTGATATTATCATGATAAGCATGACGATCCCATAAGCTTTTTGGACTTTTGAACGCTTTCGTCCTAAAAACCCCGCCAAAATCGGGAGAATGAAGGCCGAATAATGAAAGTGAACCGCTGTCAATAAAACGATCAAACTTGTAAAATGCATGACTTGAATCTCCGCTACATAGGCAAAAAACCAAAATCCACCTAAACTTAAATAAAGAAGACCGCTATCAATGGAACATTCCGTAAGCGGCTTTCGTCCTCTCTCCAACAAACGGCTCAAGCCAAATAACGTGATGATTCCCGTATACATGAACCAAATCGCCGCAAATACAGCCATGTCTGAAAAAAAAGCAAGAACAGCACTAAATGCGGCATACGGATACAGCCGGAGCACCCATTTCGCAAGCGGCAACATCGTTCCATCTCTTCTGCTTGTATCAAGCAATGCGAGCACCATGGGCACGAACAAAAGAATCGATAATAATACAAGTGCCTCCACAATATGAAATTCGCGCCATTCGCTCACTACATACAATCCATATAAAAGAAGTCCAATAATCAAATTTCGGTTCATGCTTTATCACATTCCATTTCACTAAACGTTCCTGTATATGAAAAAAGAGTGCCTACCAATCGGTTTCGTACGTTAACCTTCACCCGAAAGCACTTTTCTTTCTCGTCAAACTCTTCTACAATCTTCGCTTCACCGTAAAGCCATTTCGACAAAGGAATGCGGCGTTGAAACAAGTACAGCCATTGTTTTTTTGAGGTGATATTCATTCTTCCTTTACTGTCTACATGAAACGAAAGCGTCGAAATGAGCAGCGGTGGTCTTCCAAAATAATCGACGATTTCATAATGCTCTTCATCTAAATACATGACTGCATCGAAAAAACGACGCTTCTTACCGAAAGAAAAGGTTCGATTCCATGCTACTACCATTTGCCCTTCTTCGTTTATGAATCCTTTATTATCAATCGTGAACGGAATGTTTCGCCCACGCTCCGGGAAAAATAACCGGCGTTTTGCGCCAAATCGGAAAAATGGACGAAGCCACACCGCTCCACCTGCAATTTCTTCCATGACTCCTGTACCTGAAAAGCTTTTTTGCTCTGTTATGTTATAGCGTTCTTGAAGTTTTGGATGCAATAATTCATAGGCATCTCCAAGCACTCTTCGATAAATTGACTGCAACCTTTTTACCCCTTTCTGCTTCGCTCGCAATGCCTCGCTGTCGGCAAATCTGCACTGACGATGTATCCGATGAAGGAAACTAATAGAAGTGCACCATTTAAGGCCATCGGATTGAACGGATGGACCATACTTGCGGGATTGGCGATCCATGCCGACAGCGTCAAGATCATTATAAGACCGATATGTCCGAGAAATAGCTTTCGTTTCAAAAATGGAAGGAGCCACACAACACCAAACAACATTTCCATAAAGCCAATAAGTTGAATAGCACGCTCGGGTGTCATCGGCAACTCAACTAAAGCAGACAACATTGCGACTTCTTCTGGATGAATCGTCAACACTTTTGGAACAAGCCCTTGATACAGCCAGACAAAGCCAAGCAACACACATACAACCCAGTACACGAGTGTCTTTTGAAGCGTCAACCGTGGGTGATGTCCTTTTTCAAGCCAGCCTTTCAGTGCACTAAAGCTCCAGGCGGTTGCCCACCCTAACATTGGACGGAACATATAGGCATCGATGACTTTGCCGACCGTTCCAAAATTCGTTTCATAATCATATTGCGTTTCAAACCGAACTCCATCGTCTTGCAAGGAGTATTTCCAATACCCTCTTCCAACTCGAATAAGCGAAAGCGGGTTGTCTGTCCAAAATTTCAAAGAAGAAATCCGGTCGCCGGTCTCTTTTTCACTTTCCCCGATTGTTTCCCCTTTACCTGCTATTTCAAGCCCAAATCCAATCTTTGTTTTATACAAAAAACGCTGCGGCTCGCCTTCCTCCCGCTCCAAATAAGAAATCTCCGTAAACCGGACATCCCACTCTGTATGCAAATCCGGATTTTGCGTATGCTCCCAAATGGCTTCCATTGATGTTCGGATATCTGTTTTCACATAAATGGGTTTCTGCTTTTTCATCGGCGCTCCCCCCTTGTCTACTATCTATCATACAATAATTACCTAAAAAGGGGCATCTCTCCTTTATATAACAAAAACATCTAGGCATATGAGCCATTCCCCTGAATTTGCGGATGGTAAGGTCCGATACGATAAATAAGCCATCCGCAATTCAGTGGATGGCTTGTTTTAATGAATTTTATCCTTGCCCTTCACCTTGCGTCTCTTCTGCCGGCACGTCAACTTTTGGCTCAGCCGAGGATGGTTCTAGTTCTGGGTCAGGTATGATGTCGCCTGTTTTTTCAAGTTTCGTCACGACCATATCGACAATTGTCCATTTGCCGTCTTGCCATGTCCATACCGCTTCAGCTGATGCCAGTTTGTCCGTTTTAGAAACTCCATGAAAAGTTTGAACCGTTTTTAGTTCAAGCTTTCCGTCATTATTCACATCAACGGCAGTTATCGCATTAAACGGCTGAACAGCGGGCACGGAAGTACCTGAAGGTTTCCCAGCTGTATATAAACCCATTTCTTCATATTCTTTCTTTCGATCATTTAAGTCGATTGTAAATATTTTTCCTGTTTCGATGTTTGCGATATGTGCCTGATAATCATCGGAAAATCTTGTCATGTAATTAGGCTCATCTTGCGGTAAATGAAAACTGCTCAACTCATTATCTGCAAGTTGAAAGAACCACGAGTACATCGTCCCACTTTCCTTACCCGGGCTTGTTAGGAAAAGATCTTTTCTTTGGTCTTGATTAAAGTCATAAACTTGTAGTTTCGTTTGTTCATAGAACGAGGCATCAAAATCGGTTTTATAATACTTTTGATTCACTAAATCTTCCACAAGAACATATATGTTTTCAACCGATGATTCGTTGCTTGCTTCTGCCTGCACTAATCGAATAATTTCGAGTTGACCGTCATTGTTTAAATCCGCTTTTTCATAAAGGAAAGGTGTGTACGTACTTGGAATATCGAACTGTTTTTTAATTGGTCGGAAATTCGTCTCGGCAGCGCGGGCGATAAACACGGAAAATTGAGCGCGCGTCACCGTACTCTTCGGTCGGAAAGTTCCGTCCAGATAGCCTGTTGCGATACTGTTTCCAGATACTTTCATAATATACGGATAAGCCCAGTAAGATGCAGATACATCGACATAGTTGGAACGATCCATTCCTTCCAGCTTAAACGCATTAGTTAATGCCCTCGCCATCGCTTCCCTTGTAATCGGAAGCTCCGGATTGAATGATTCGCTTTTTGGGAAAATCCCTTCGTCTATGACGGCAGCAATTTCTTTGTACGCATGATGTGTTACTGGGACATCCGTCAATTGAGGATTGGGACGGTCAATTGTGTTTAATTGAAGCACTTTGACCAACATTGTCGCAACTTGTGCGTTCGTTACATGGTTATTCGGCTTAAAATTACCGTCTTTATAACCAGTAATAACGGCTTTGTCCACAAGGTAATCTATCTCTTTTTTCGCCCAATAATCGTTTGGCACATCTTTGAAACTAGCAGCAGCTTGGACATTTCCAGAGTTTGGAAGCATCAAGTTTAAGGACACGGCAAAAGCGGCTGCAATTAAGCTAAATTTCTTCATCTTCTCTCCCCCTACACATAATGAAAACATTACCATTTTAACATGAATCAACCATTTATTACAGAGATATCCACTTTATATGACCCAATCTAACAAATTCGACATGACGAAAGCGGTTGTCACCCCCCTTACAAGGTTGGCGTCATCCACATAGATGAACCTTTGAGGACTCTGGAAATGTTCTTGAATCAAATGAAGCTATGCCGCGTTATTAAGTAGGGGATATAGTTAGTATGTATTAACGTTTTACGAATGAAAATTTTTAGAAATAACATCATTTCCTTCTTTAGTAATACAATAAGCCGAGTAATAGGAAAGGCTTCCAATTACTCGGCTGAAAGAAGTGTATAAACTGATTAAAATGGCATATCTTTTTGTGTGTGATTACTAATCTCTTTATCATCATGATAATGGGAAGAGTCTAGCCCACCCTTTTTCTTAACATTCTCAACTGTTGTAAATAATGATGGAGATTTGGCAACTTTTATTAAGGCAGCAACAATAATCAGTTCCAGCAACATGGCTGGTAAACCGCCAAGATTAGAAAGCATTTTAATTCCATCAATTTTTGCAAAACTGATCATAATCCAGCCGACAACACCTACCGTAATCCCCCATACCGCTTTAATAACGATTCCTGGTTCTGGACTTTCTGGTGTAATTCCTGTAGAACTAATCGACCCCATTGCCGACATGTTAGAGTCAGCGGCCGTGACAATTGAAATGAATACAATAAATAAATAGAATGGGATGACTATCTTAGCAAAAGGAAGCGCTGAAAAAACGGCATATACGACGGCTTCCGGTCCGCTTTGTGCCATCAAATCCGCTAGACCCGCTCCATTCATCTCCATATGAATCGCGCTTCCACCAAATATCGTCATCCATATCGCTCCAAATATGGCTGGACCACCTAAATTAACAAGAATAAATGTTTTGACGGTATGACCGTAGGCAATGCGACCGAGGAACAAAGCAGCAACAGGTGCCCATGCAAACCAGTTTGCCCAATAAAATGTTGTCCACCATTGTGGCCACTGATCTCCTGCAGCAGCACCAGTAAATAAACTTTTTGTAAAAAATCCGGTAATAAAATGACCTGCTGATTCTGTACCTAAGTTCAGCAAATACGCACTAGGACCTACAAGGAATAAGAAAACCGCAATGACGATAAAAACTTTCATATTAATATCAGAAAGAATACGAATGCCTTTCATCAGTCCACTTGAAGCGGAAATGACAAATGTCCCCACAATCGCAATCGTTATGAGAGCCCATAAAAAAGGACTGCTTTTCATACCTGACAGAAAGTTAATACCACCCGAAAGATTTAATATCCCTGTCCCCATTGAAGCTGCCATACCTAATACAAGCGTATATAAACAAATCGCATCAATGGTCTGACCCCATTTATTCATAATCTTATCACCAAATAACGGTGATAGAGTGGAACTTAAACTAAAAGGCTTTCTCATATTGTAATAAGCAAATGCAAACATCAAACCAGGTATACAGTAAATGGCATAAGGAGTTATAGTCCAATGGAGATACATCGTAGACATTGCAAATATAGCGGCTTCTGAACTATTTGGTTCTATTCCTAATGAGGCAGGCGGTGATGATAAATGATAGATTGGCTCAACAATCCCCCAGAATGTAACCCCTGCCGCAATCGTCGTACATAACGTAATAGCAAACCAATTCCAAATGTTTAATAACGGCTTGGCATCCTCACCTCCAATTCTCACATTTCCAAAAGGAGAGAAATATATCCCAATACATACCGCCACTAAAATAAGTCCTGCTAAACTAAACAGCCAGCCAATGTTTGCGATAATCCAATCATTGGCTCCTGTCGCCATGCTTGTAAAAGCTTCCCTATTCACGAAACTTAATACTGCAGCACCAATTAATAAAAGAAAAGGCGGCCAAAATACTAATGGTTTTAAATTTTTCATTAATCTCTCCCCTTTTTTCTTAATTTTCTGAATTTGTATAGCGTACTTTCACTAGATTTTTTATGAACTACAATCCTTTTTCAGTTAAAAATGGGGTACGTAAGCTTCAAAATTTCATCTGTATGTTTTCGTAAATTTTTAACAACCGTCTCATTGATTTCATTGTAAAATTGATGATGTTTTACGTTTGGACTAAACGTTCGTTCAGTTTTAACCATTTTATTTGCCGCTTCATAAAAATCTTTGTAAATAGATAGATGATAGCATACACATATAGCCGCTCCTAGACAGGCACCGCTGCTTCCTTTCCGTCTATGCACCGGCACTCCAAAAAGATCCGCAATCATTTGCATCAGCAAATCGCTTTTCGAGCCGCCACCTATTACGACTAACTCTTTTAATAGAACCCCGATTTCCTTTAACATCTCATCCGTATTATTTTTAATCTCAAATGAAATCGCTTCCAAAATCGAGCGGTAAATATGGTATTTTGTATGGCGTTGGTCAAAGCCTATCATTATTCCTTTACGATACGGTGTAGCTGGTGTAGGCAACCAGTCCAGCGCTGTAATCAAACCGTCACTGCCAATTGGAACCTCTTGTGCTTTCATATTTAAATAATCTTCTTCTGATATACCTAATTTTTTCGCTTCTGTCACCAGTTCCTCACCAATCAGCTTTTTAAACCAACTAACCGTCCACATCCCGCGCCTGATTGGGCTAGATTCATACACATATTTATGTGGAATACACGCAAGAGTAGGAAAGAAGCTCACAGCATTTTCGAAATACTCACTTTTGAATAACATCGACGAAATGAGTGTACCAAGTGAAATCATAACAGTTCCTTCGTCCTTCACACCGGAACCTAAGACCTCGACAGCTTTATCATTTGCCGTTGCGACGACTGGTATATCATGTTGAAACCCGAACTCATCAGCTAACTCTTGTCGCAGCGTACCGACCTTCTCGCCTGGCTTTACAAGATCAAATAACATGTCTCTTTTCAATCCATTTGCTTTCATAACTTCCTCATCATTAGACCAGTCTAACGTTTCACGGTCTAATGGCCAGTAAACTTCATAGTTGGAAGCCGTATCCTTCAACTCACCTGTTAACCTAAACCCTAAATAACCGGAAGTTGCCGTTACATACTTCACTTCATCATCGACATGTTCATACGGTTGAGAAAGTCGAGAATCCATCCAGCTTATCACAGGATAAGCTAGATGGCCATCTTCTTTTAATAAAGCACGACAACATCTAATTGCACATAAGCCAATTCCAATAATATCTTTACGGTTGCCGGTAAAATTGGCTAGACAATTTTTCATTCCTTTATACACACTATCCCATAAATCATCATCAGGATGTAGCACGACACCTGGTTTTGGAGATAAGGTCTCTCGTAATTGATGTGAACCGAAAGCTACTTCATTTCCTTCTAAGTCATAAATGGCTACTTTCGTACTTTGCGAACCATTATCGATTCCCATTACATACTTGCTCATCAAGTCACCTCTTATCTGACCCTTTTATCAACTTCATCCCTTCTTCTTGAGGGAAAATTGTCCCGAAATTCATAATACCATTAGGGTCAAAAGCTTCTTTTAATTTTTCTAACATATAGTAAGCAGAGCCGTGTTCTTCTTGTGTCCACTCTGTACGGTATTTGCCGATCCCGTGATGATGACACATCGAACCTCCAAGTTTTAACGTTTCTTCAATAATAATGGAGTGAATCGGATGGTGATAAATTCTCATTTCATCTTCCGGATCACAATTAATTTCATAGTTGTATACAAAGTACATATTTGTTCCATTAATATAACTATGAGAGGAGTGCCCGCCAAGCATTGTTACGTCTTCGATTCGATCAAACTCTTCTCTGACTCTTTTCATAACATTATGATAAATTTTAATAACATTTTCCCAATCGGCTGATATCTCTGTCGTAAAGCCATCATGCTTATTATGATCAATCATTCTTTGAAATTCATTATCAATGTCTTGCTGTGTCCAGTTTAAATGATTAAACCAACTTTCTATTAAATGGTCTTCTACTTTTTCCGTTACTCCTTCTTGGAATTTAGACACCGCTTCTTCAATTGCCTCTACCGTTGCATTAACAATACTTTTCGGTCCTTCTGACATAAAAATTAACACACATTGATTTTTATAAAAATGTGAAAAATGTTGTCTAGCATCTTCTTCCGAATACACACGGGCCACAGATGGTCTAAAACCATTTGCAATAACTTCTCTTAAGATTTTGATCCCTGTATCCATATCTTTAATTAAATAGCCATGAAAAACATGATTTTCAGGGTAGTACTTAAATATTTTCACTGTCACCTCTGTGATGTAGCATAAGGTCCCTTCATTCCCAATGACAATATGCCTAATATCTGGTCCGCCAGCTCTTCTTGGAACGTTTTTGATTTTAGCAATATGTCCGTTCGGAAAAACGCACTCAAGCCCTACCACCATATCTTCAATTGCCCCATATAAAGTTGAAAATTGCCCGATGCTCCTAGTAGCTAATAATCCGCCATATTGTGCAACTGGTTTTGACTGCGGAGAGTGACCTGTTGTGTAGCCAAGTTTACGCAACTCATCTTCTAATGATTGGAGTTTTACCCCCGCTTGTACCGTTGCTTGCATATTATACGTATCTATCTTCATGATTTTGTTCATTTTAGATCCATCGATAACTAAAGTGCGTTCTTTCCAGCTATCAAGACCCCCTTCAGTCGCTGTTTTTCCACTTCTCGGAATAACATTGATATCATGCTCATTACAAAACATGAGAAGTGACTTCACCTCTTCTGCTGAATGTGGATATACAATGGCCATAGGGATTGGATTATCCAAAACTTTTTTCGCTTTTGCATATTTTTTATAACGATCTGCCGCTGCATCATAAAGTGCTTCAGAATCTGTATTGATTTGCTCTATTGAAATAATAGACTGCAATTCTTCTAATAACTGTTCTTTCGTCATGCTATTTGCTTTTCCTTCGATTAACTGTTCTTTTGCCATAACATCCTCTCTCCTTTTATGAACAATTTAGTTTTCACTATCGCACTAAGTATCCACCATCAACATTTAATATGGTACCGTTTACATAATTGGAAGCTTCTGAAGCTAAAAATACGGCTGTTCCCATTAAGTCTAAAATAGACCCCCATCGATTTGCTGGAATATGATTTAAAACACGTTGATTCGCTTCAGGATTCGCTCTTGTATCTGTTGTTAGCACCGTAGCAAAATATCCAGGTGCAATGCCGTTAACTTGTATATTAAATTGCGCTAACTCATCACAATACGCTTTTGTAAAACCAGCGAGACCGTGCTTGCTTGCCGCATATGCTGGTGACCATTGTCCACCAAGATACGAGAATAAAGAGCAAATATTTATAATTTTCCCACTATTTTGCGCAATCATGTACTTAGCTGTTTCATGCGCTAACTCGAAGCATGCCGTTAAATTAATCGAAATCATTTTATCCCATTGAACTCTTGTAAACTTCGTTACATCTGGTTCATTTATACAGATACCTGCGTTATTAATGAGAATATCAATTTTTCCATAAACACTTATGCATTCTTCTGCAATTTGCTTACATGCTCCATCTTTCGTCATATCTGTCAGCATAAGATGATATTTAACCCCTTCGGCTTCAATCATCTTTTTCGTTTCATCGTTGTCATCTGCCATACTGACTACAAAAATATCTGCTCCTGCTTTTGCAAGTGCTAGCGTAAACCCTTGTCCCAATCCTGAATTTCCTCCTGTAATAATAGCGACTTTTCCCTTTAAGCTAAAAAAATTGAGGGAAAAATCTTGAATGTCCATTGTTTCAGGATTCATTTTTATACCCCCTTCCAATCTGATGTTCGTTAACCTTATTTTACTACAAATCATTGTAAACGCAATCATTTTTCTGAAAATTTTCTAATTTTAAAGTTTTTTTATATATAAACGGAAAATTTTCCTTCCATTTCATTTCCAAGACGTCATAAACATGCTATACTTTCAGTGATTTCTCCTTCTCTAAAGGATAAATACATTGACTGATTAATTGAATACTAAACGAATAACTAATGGTTCAAACTTTTCCCCTTAAGGTTCATCTAAGCGGATAGCACCAAAGCCGCTTAGGTCTAGAAACTTCAGCATGACCGCTCTTTGGTCATCTCAAATTTTCTAGATCGATTTATATAGAGAGAGGAGAGCAATATGATAAATATTAATTTAAATAATTTAAATGAGTTGGAGCTTTCTATCCATAACACACTGTCTGAAATCATTAAATCAAATGACAACCTTAAAATACTAGAGGCTGCTGAATATTGTCATGTATCCCCTTCTAAAATATCGAAATTTGTACGAAAACTGGGCTTTAATAATTTTAAACAATATAAACAATTTTTGGATGGACAGCCACTATCCTCTGAAAATCAAAGCATATCTAGTGAACTCGAAAGGTTAAAAAACTATATTGAACATTTCGACTCATCTTTAGTAGAACAATTTTTAGCGGTTTTAGAAAAATACAACCGAATTGTTTTATTTGGACTCGGTCCATCTTTTATTTGTGCAGAATATTTCGCTTATAAACTCGCTCTCGTATCCGAAAAAAGTATTTTTACAACCCAAAGTGATACGTACGCTCAACATTTAGTTGATGAAGAAACATTGTTTATTGTTTTTTCAGTAACCGGAAAATTCACTTCTTTTGATCCCCTTTTTAGCACCATAAAGTCTTGTGGAGCTGAAATATTGCTAGTGTTAGAAGAGTATAACCATTCTTTCTCTTTAGAAGTTGACAATATATTTTACTTAACAAAATCTGCTCAGAGTGACCAGCTATTACCCTTTGAAAAAACACGAACCGTTTTCTTTATCTTCATCGAGGAAGTCATTTCAAGATTAATGTCCGAAAAAGATAAACGTAACTAAAAGACTGAACACTTGAACCAACTCTACAAAACCGAAAGAAAGCTGCCACTCCTAAAAAAAGGAGGGCAACTTCTTTCAGTTCAACTCTCTTAATCCATGTATATAAAACAGGAAATAAATTATTTATACACATTTCACTGAATGATTCAACACCACTTTCGTTTATATAGAGATTTAAAACCAGCGAAGTGGTTTCGGATTTATATTGGTATAGATGTGCTTGACTTCTGTGTACTCTTCTATACCATGATGGCCAAGCTCCCGTCCGATTCCTGATTGTTTATATCCACCCCAAGGTGCTTGTGTAAGGGTTGGATGATAATCATTAATCCATACTGTCCCCATGCGCATTTGTTTAACCATACGTTCTGCCTTATTCATATCTTCTGTCCATACAGCACCAGCTAAACCATAATCACTGTCATTGGCAAGTTGCACGGCTTCTTCTTCTGTTTGAAATGTTTCAACCGTTAAAACAGGACCAAACGATTCTTCTTGTGAAATTTGCATCTTTGAATGGCAATTGATAAAAATAGTTGGTTCAATAAAAAAGCCTTTTTGCAGTTCAGGGGCTGTTGGACGTTTTCCTCCTACAATCAGTTTTGCGCCTTCTTCTATGCCTTTTTGAATATAGGCCTCAACATTCTGCAAGTGTTCATTCGAAATTAGCGGACCCATTTGCGTTTTTTCATGAAAACCGCTGCCAAGACGAATGTTTTTCGTACGTTCTGCAACGGCTTCGACAAACTGATCATGAATGGATTCTTCAACCAGTAATCTGGCTCCTGAAGAACATACCTGTCCTGCATGAAAGAATACAGCGTTTAAAGCATAGTCTACCGCTGTTTCAAAATTGGCATCAGCAAATACGATATTGGGGTTTTTCCCACCTAATTCAAGCGAGATTTTCTTAAAATTGTTCGATGCTGCCTTCATAACATGACGACCTGCTGTTCCACCCCCTGTAAAGGAGATTAAATCAACATCACGATTTTCCGCTAATTCTTGACCAACAACAGAACCAGGACCAAGCACTAAGTTCACCACTCCAGCTGGAATGCCTGCTTCCTCAAAAATTTCGACTAGCTTGATAGTCGTTAACGGTGTGATTTCGCTCGGTTTAATTACCATCGTATTTCCGGTCGCCAACGCTGGCGCAAGCTTCCATGATGCCTGCAGCATCGGATAATTCCACGGTGTAATTAAACCACATACCCCTACCGGTTCACGTACAACTCGACTTATTGAATCAGGAATCGGTGAATCAATCATAATACCAGCTTCTTTATCGACTAAACCGCCATAATATTGAAACGCATCGGCAACCCCATCTGCATCGGCCTCACTTTCAACGAGCGGTTTTCCTGTGTTCAATGATTCAAGCTCCGCTAACTCCGAGCGATTTTTTCGGATTAGATCAGCAATTTTTAATAATCGTGTGCCTCTTTCAGAAGCACTCGTTTTTCGCCACTCCCCAAAATCAAATGCCGTTCTAGCAGCTTGAATTGCCGCAATGGTTTCTTCCCGCCCCGCGCACGGAACAACGGCGATCACTTCTTGGTTATAGGGATTGATAATTTCTTGTGTTTGCTGGGAATTTGCTTCTATCCACTTTCCGTTAATGTACATTTTTTTCATGACTAACCCTCCCATTAATGCTTTCTATGATTTATTGCTATTATCATATTGATCAAACTCATCATGTTATAAATGGAACTTGTTGACCCCTTATGAAGGCACGTTTATCGGTTCTTCTTGAAGAGATGTTTGCACGGGTTGATTGTTTTCTTTATAAATAGTTGAACGATTCATCGAAGCTCCTAATTTCCAAAGCACGCCGGTTGCCCCAAGTACGATAATTAACCCTGGCAATGCCCCAAGATTAGCAAGCATTTTTACACCGTTAATGCCTGCATAGGCGGTCATCGACCACGAAACGATCCCCATTAAACTCCCAAAAAAGATTTTGATGCCAATATGATTTTCATTGCTTAAATCATCAGCATTTAAGCCGCGACATATTGACGCAATAGCTTCCGTATTAGAATCTGCTGCTGTGACGTATGAGATGAAGGCAATAAAAATAAAGATAGGAATTAATAATTGACTAAGAGGCAGTGCATCAAACAGCATATAAATCACACTTTCCGCCCCATTTTGTTCAAGTGACGATCTAAAGGCGCCACCACTCGCTTCATCAAAAAAGATGGTGCTGCCTCCAAATATGCCCATCCATAAAATCGCAAAGAGTGATGGGAAAATTAATACAGTCATCATAAATTGCCGAACGGTATAACCTCGTGATATCTTCCCAAGAAATAGTGCTGTAATGGGTGCCCATGCAAGCCACTGAGCCCAATAAAAATTAGTCCACCACTGAGGCCATGAATCTTTAAAAATGACACCTGTATTCAAGCTTTGATGAAGGAAATTCCCAAAATAGGACCCAAGACCATCTACACTTGCTGATAAAATGTAATTAGTTGGACCTACAATTAATACAAACGCCCCTAAAGCTAATAATATTTTAAAGTTAAAATCAGAAAGGATTCTAATTCCCTTCATTAAACCGCTAACAGCTGAAATAACAACAGTCGCTACAATGAGAAGGCAAATGATAGCCAGAACAGTTGGAGAAGCAGGAATGCCAGCCACCCTCTGTAAACCGCCAGATAAGGAAAGAAGGCCTTGCCCTAATCCAGATGACATCCCAGCAATTAATGCTAACAAAGCAACCGCATCAATAATCTGCCCGCCAATTCCTTGAACGTATTTCCCAAACAACGGTGATAACATTCCACCAATTGAATAGTTGGCTTTTCGATTGTAAAACGCCAACGCAAACGCCAATGAAGGGACCGCATAAATGGCGTAAGGTGTGAATGACCAGTGCATAAAAAGGGTCGCAAAAGCAAATGTTTTTGCTTCTGCGCTTCCTGCTTCTATACCAAGAGAAGGAGGTGGCTCATAAACATGGAACATCGGCTCAGCTGCTCCCCAAAAAAGAAGACCTACCGCAATGGTTGTGCAAAGAGTAATAGAAAACCAGTTTTTCTTTGATAAAAGCGGTTCTGCATCCGCTCCTCCTATCTTCACATGGCCTAATGGCGAAAAATAAGCCCATGCACAAGTGCCAACGAAAACGACCGATGAGACACTTAAAATCCAAGCTAAATTGTTCATAATCCATGTGTTGATTTTTTCCATTACCGCTTGAAATGCCGCTTGATCTAGAAAACTTATCACCACTGCAGCAAGAAGAATAATCACTGGGGCAAAAAACACAATCGGCCTAATCCCTCGCAAAAACCTCTCCTCCTCGAACCCCCTTTAATTGGAAAAGGGGGTGATATTGTATTTTCACATCACATTCCTTAAGCAATCCACAACCGCCGTAACCGCTTCCAAAATGAAAGTGATTAATTCCTCCATTACCATTTACATCCATTTTGTTTGAAAACTCTCTCTTCTTCTATTTTTAATCAAAACGTTTTAATTAGTTGTCAGCTCTGCTGTTAATTCTGCCGGAAACCCATCTGCACGAAGCTCTTCTCCTACTTCATCTTCAAGAAGTTTCACAATTTGCGGCGACTGTGCTGAACCGCCGTACTTGTTTTTTCCTTCTTCAAAAATATCCGCCACAAGCTTTGCGAGTCGAACAGGAACACCGAGTTCCTTTGCATTCTCCAACACAAAACCAATATCTTTTTGAACAAGGTCCATTGTAAATCCAATGTTATAGCTGCCATTAAGAATCACTTGAGATTCGGTTTCATGAACGAAGCTGTTGCCAGAACTTAGTCGAATGGCTTCAAATGCTACTCCAAGATCAATGCCTGACTTTTTCGCAATCATGAGCGCCTCCCCAACACCTACTAAATGAATAAAAGCAAGCATATTAGTAATGAGCTTGATTGCCGTTCCCTTTCCAAGTTCTCCAATATATAAAACCTCCCCACCCATGACTTCTAATAAAGGCTTCACACGGTCATAAATTTCTTGCTTGCCCCCTCCTAAAATGGTCACCTCACCAGATTTCACGAGGTGAACTCCACCAGTCACCGGTGCTTCAAGCGTTTCAACCCCCTGTTTCATCGCTATTTCTGAAAGACGGATAATTTCATCTCCAATGTTTGTACTCATCTCAATCCAAACAGCGCCAGGTGAAAGTGTTGTAAATGCCCCCATCTCTCCTGTTAAAACTGCACGAACTGCTTCAGAAGAAGGAAGACACGTAATAAGCACATCACAACTCACCGCCATTTCAGCCGGCGACTCCGCCCATACAGCCCCTAAACGCAACAACCCGTCTGCCTTTGAGCGATCAAGATCTGTTACCGTCATTTCATATCCTGCCCGCACTAAATTATTCGCAAGTCCCATCCCTACATTACCAAGTCCAATAAATCCAATTTTCATCATTGAAACCTCCCCTTTAGTGCGTGTACGTTTTTGTCCACGCTTTTCCACTTATAATTATTTGAATTTTCATAATTATTAACAGGCAATTTTCGTGCCAAAAAAGAAGAGATTTATTTTTTAACGTAAAACCCTATTAAATAGCTCCATACTTTTTTAACTAAGCTAGTTTATTAAAAAGAGAGAGGCAATCTAGCATTGCATCTCTTGTCTTAACAGCACACTTAAAGGTGCAATCTGATAATGCACGCCTACTCATATTGCCCCTTTATACAAAGTCATTTAAACCATATTTTTTTATCCGATACTGCAATGCTTGTCTGAATATCCCGAGTTCTTTTGCTGTCTTTGTTATATTCCCTTCATTTCTCTGAAGTTTTTCCAGAATCACTTGTTTCTCTACATCATCCAATATATCCGCTAAATTTTTTGAGTAGTTTACAATACGTTTCGTTTTCGTAGCCGGCACTAAAAATTTCTTCTGTAAATAGATTGGCAAATGGTGCTGCTCAATCATTTTATCGTCTGAATCTACTAAATTCATGGCACTCTCTACGGCATGTTCTAGTTCCCTTACATTCCCAGGCCATTTATAGTCCATGAAGATGGACAATAATTCATTCGAAATGCCCTCAATAGAATGGCCAAATTCCTCATTGTATTTCTTTATAAAAAAATCGATAAGCATAGACATATCATCCATCCTTTCTCTTAACGGAGGGATGGATAATGTAACCGCACCTAATCGATAATAAAGATCTTCTCGCAATCGTTTATTTTTGATAGCTTCCACTGGCTCCTCATTTATCGAACTAATAATTCTGCACCGCACTTGCCGCTGTACTTTGTCCCCTATTCTCCGTACTGCTTTTTCTTGCAAGACTCGTAATAATTTAGCCTGTAAATGAATGCTCATAGAATTGATTTCATCTAGAAATAATGTCCCGTTCTCCGCTTGCTCAAACACCCCTTGAGAATCAATCGCCCCTGTAAAGGCCCCTTTCACAGTGCCAAAAAGGACACTTTCTAGTAACGTATCTGGAATGGCTGCACAGTTAATCGCCACAAATGGTCCTTCTAAAAACTTGCTTTCATTATGAATACTTTGCGAAAAAAGTTCCTTTCCTGTACCTGTTTCACCGAGAATCAATACATTAGAATGGTTTTTTGCGATCTTTTTTGCTGATAGAATGGTAGTGTTTAGCGCTTCATTGTTCCCGATGATTGTATTAAAAGTGTATTGCGTCCCGTTCTTCTCGTTTAGTTCATCCGAGAGTAAACGCTTTCTTAATTCGGTATTTTCATCCATAAATTTTTTAATCATCGTAATGTCCCGAAGAATTGAATACACAGCTACTGTCTTTCCCTCTTCTTTATAAGGGACGACACTTGTAATCACATCAAACTTCTTCCCTTCGATTGATTCATATTGGTTGTATATATCTTTGACAGGCTTCCCCGTCTTTTTTACAATGCTATGATAACCTTTTTGTTTTGTTTGATCTGTAAATTGGTACATATCCGTCATCATTTTTCCAAGATACTCTTCACGGTTGATTCCTTCGATCGTTTCACAGGCTTTGTTATAAAAAATAATTTGATTCTTTTCATCCGTAATTTGTATCCCTACATTAATATCATCGAGCACGGTCTTTAATAAATGATTCTCTCTCCTCAGCTGCTTCCATTCACTTATTTCTTGAAAAAGAATGATAGAATGTCTCGTAGTGCTATCCATTTGGTGCTGTTCAATCGTGAAAATCCGCTCTTTCTCATGATCAAACACCTTCATTTCTGTTTTGAACGTACCTTCATCACGTAATTTCGATATTATCTTATCGATTTTCCGGTAATCGTCCGATTTGTTATATAAAGATAGTACAAATTTCGAGAAAGAATCAATCGATAAAATATCCCCCGCCGCATTTAAAACAACGATCCCCATCGTTTGACTTTGTTCGAGTGGCTTTATAGATGTCATTTCTATCCTCCTGTTCATTTAAACTAAAATTACTGTACATAGTAAACCAAGTATAAATAATTATCCATAATATTCAAAAAGCATACGATGAATATTATGGATATTTAATAATGACGTTTGTATAAATACACTTTTACGCATTGCATGTACACGACATTATTTGCTTGAATCATTAACACAACTGAAAAAAATGTTGTGTTTAAGTCCCAGTTGCTCTTTTGAAACGGTTGTCACTAAGTACTATCGCATTCTTTACCGTACGTTACTTTTCTATCTGAAAGTTATACTTCTTATTGATCTTCCGTCCAATTTCCTCTAAGAACGCTTCAACTGTCATGTTTTCTACTTCTTTTGTATACCAGGCAAGCTTGGCTCCTTTGTCGGCACCATTATATTCGACATTTAAAGGAATGTATCTTTTCATTGAATATGTATAATCGAACTTAACAAATAATTGATTGTCTCCTGGGCAATCTAGGAACACTTTGTAAATCGGATTCTTGTACTCTGGTTCAAATTTCACTTTTCTAATTTTCGCTAACATGTGACGACTCCTTTTTTAATACCATAGTTTAAAGTGTAAGTATATTATACAAAACGCCTCGCTTCATTCATAAGCGAGGCGTTTATTGTGCATCTTCTACTCATTTAAATTACTTTGGGACTTAAATTGTCTAATTCCTATTCCTGAAAACCCGTTCCTTCGTTCCATCGGTCAAATTACTTTCAACGCTTTTTATATGAATCAATTTCATAATAGTTTCTTTTCCTTAGTTGGAAGGACAGAATTTTAGTCGTTTCTTTTTTTAATGCTAAGCGGCTTGACTCATTTCTTTCATTTGTCGATTGATTCGATCTACGGCCAATTTCGAGGCATTATAAACAAGCGTTACCAGATCGAAATGAACTTTTGCTCGTTTTCCAGATCGATATCGGACGTTTTTCAATTGAAAGAATTCTTTTAAATAGGCGTTCACTCGTTCAACGGCACTCCTCTGATGGTAAAGCTTCTTCCAAGCTTCTGACCCACGGCCTGGGGCGCTATATTTCCGAATATCTGTCTCCATCTTGATTTTATAGACCTTTTGACAAAGGGAATCGTGAGCTAACGGACAGGTTTTACATTCGTTTGGCTGCGTATATTTCAGAGTCTGATACTTCTCATCAAAACTATCATAGCGATACGAGTGTTCTCGTACGCAAGTGGGCGCGAAATGTTCATCAAAACCAAGGGGTTCTCCTTCGTTTCGCTTATTATAAGCAATAATGGCTTTGGCTTTCATACGATGAAGCTGCGTATAAATCGCTTCGTAATCATAGCCTGCATCGAATACTCCGTACTGAACGGTCAACGAAGAAAGCCGTTTTTGAAGACCCTTTAACAGAGGAATCGCGGCTTTTCCATCATTCAAACTGGCCGATGACATGAGAGATTGAAGAATATATTGGCTCTTGGATCCAACCGCCAAATGGGCTTTGAATCCAAACCAAAAGGCGTTCTTTCCTTCACTATTTTTCTTGATCCCCCAGTTTGGGTGTAAAGGTACATCTGTCCGTAGGGTTTCAAGACTGACATATAGTTGATCTTCTATCGTTTTCTCGTAAATAGTTTTTTGATCATCTCGCTCTTGTTTTTCTTGTTGATAGGCTTCTTGTTCAGCCTTCGGTTTACGGCCACGCTTTTTTGGTTCGGTCTTTGGCTTCTTTTCTTGTGGCGTAGCCCGGTCTCGAGACTCGAAATGTGTCGCATCAAACGAGACCACATCATCGTCAATAAACCCTTCTTGAATGGCCTGAAGAAGAACGGTTTCTTGAACCGTTTCTAGTGCCTTCGATTCGCTTAACTTTTGAGTGAACCGAGAAAAAGAAGCCTCAGAAGGGATACGATCAGAAAAAAGAAACCCACATTCAAGGTGGAACATAAAATCGTTTCGTAACCGTTTGACGAGATCTTTGATGGTGGGAATTCGTTCCACAATACGAGCAACGAGGGCGTAGATCATCGCTGGATAATTTAATTCAGTAGGAGCGCCGTACACCGTCTTTTTAGACACGGCAAATAATAATGGCTCTATATTCAGTGTCGAAAAAATGGCTTCAAATCGTTTTGTTGGTTCTAATTCATATAAATCCTGCATGCCAAACAGGCTTCCTTGTCGTATAATAGACATAGGGAGTCACCTTCCATTCTTGTGTTGTTTTAGTGTGGTTACTAAACAGTATACAAGAATTTAGGGAGGTACTCCTTTTTTAAGTTCTTAAAAGCCTTGGGCGACAAAGGCTTTAAAATATGAAATTGATTCATATAAGAGTTTTTACAATATTAAGCCCTTTACCTACCACTACCTGTCACTGGTAGTTGTGATTCCAAATGAGCAAAAGCTTGTTCTAAATCAGAAATAAGATCTTCTGTATCTTCAATTCCTACAGAGATACGGACCAAACCTTCCGAGATTCCAAGAGCTTTTCGTTCTTCAAGTGTACACTCCACATGACTAGTCGTTCTTGCAGGACCATATATCGTTTCAACAGCTCCAAGATTTCCAGCTCTGTTTGCGTATTGTAACTTTGGCAATAAAATTTTGATGGCTTCCATTTCATCTTTCAATACAAAACTTAATATTCCACCAAAACCTCTCATCTGTCTCTTTGCGATGTCATGATGTGGATGTGTTTCTAATCCGGGATAATACACCGCTTCTACAAGTTTTTGTTTTTGCAAATACTTTGCGATTTCCATTGCACTCTTTTCCTGCTGACGCACACGAATTTTTAACGTTTTCATCCCTCTTAAAATAAGGTAGGCTGACCAAGGGTCCATCGTTGCTCCGTTAATTTCTCGATAGTGATAAACTTGCTTCATCAGCTCTTTCGACCCACATACTATGCCACCTAATGCGTCGGCATGTCCGCTTAAAAATTTAGTAGCACTATGAATTACAATATCAACTCCTAATGGAATCGGATTTTGATTAATTGGGGTAGCAAATGTATTGTCTATAATCACCAATGCCCCTACTGACTTTCCAGCTCTCACCATTCTCTCAATATCCGTAATTTTCATGGTAGGATTAGTAGGAGATTCTAGATACAACACCTTGCATCCTTTAGCTACTTCGGCTTCCATTTCTTCATGATTTCCTGTGTTACATAACTGTACATCTACATCGATATTTGGTAAAAATTCAGTAAAGATTTTATTCGTTCCTCCATAGGTATCTTTAACAGATACTACTCGATCCCCAGGCCTTAAAAACGTATATAGCGTGCTGCTAATCGCAGCCATTCCAGATGAGAAACCAACAGCTGCCTCCGCTCCCTCTAGGATTCTTACTTTCTCTTCCAGCGCTTCAACAGTTGGATTGGTCATACGATTATAAATATGCCCAGGTTTGTTTCCCATGGCTACTTCCTGCCATTCATCTACATCATCATAGTTGTAGGCTACACTAAGTACTACTGGGACTTGGGTTGCATTGTAAGCAAGAGATTCTTTTTCTCCTGCCCATACAGCTTTTGTACCATCTTGTACAGACCTTAACATTTTCTCATCCATCTCTCACACCTCAAATTTCGATTCAAACTTTAATAAATATATTGTATATTGTATAATATACTGAATTGTCAGAAATATATTTGTACTACAAACATCATATACTGAACTTTTTACTTTTTCAACCATTTATTTCGCGTAAAACGTGCATTTTTATTTAATCAATAGAAGAGATATTGAAGAAGCCAAAGGGCTCTGTTACTATGAAAATACAAGATTTTTCATATTGTATATTGTATATTGTATATTAGATAACATAGCTTTTAAATTAGGGGGAGGGAGATACTGTGAGAAAGCGTTATCACTCATTAAAAGATCATGTATATAATCATATAGCTCAAGAAATTCAAAATGGAACCTTACTTCCCAATCATAAGATAAACGAAGTCGCATTAAGCGAAAAATTAGAAGTAAGTAGAACCCCTGTCAGGGAAGCATTAATCCAATTAGCTTCGGAAAATTTACTTGAATATTTTCCTCGAAAGGGGTTTATCGTCAAAGAAATCGATACGAAGAAGAAGCTTGATGTTTTTCAAATTGTTGGTGTGCTGGATGCCTTAGCAGCTACATTATCTATCGCACATATTACAGAAGATGATATTGAGCAAATGGAAAAGTTAGCAACACAAATTGACCTAGCCATTTCACAAAAAAATTATTCCGATTATCAACAATACCAAAATGAATTCCACAAAGTATATCTACATAAATGTAAGAACGATACATTAATAGACCTTCTTAACTCCTTGCAAAACAGTTTCGTTAGACAAATTTATTTGAGTAAAGACGAAGAAAAACTTTTTACCGTGTTAGAACAAATGAATGAACAACATAAACAAATTATTGATTCCTTTAAAAAAAGAGATAAAGAAAATTTAGAAGAGCTTATTAAGAATGAGCATTGGAAAATAACGCATCTTGATATGATATAGACTATATCGTTCATCAACGATTGAATCCATTGGGTAAGTGTCGAAAAAATATTTTTTCGACACTTACCCAAATAGCTATTAGTCAATATGTAAAACACGTTGTTTTCAGCATGAAGTCCATCTACATGTGTAACGGGTTAACATGGCGACTCTTGTAATAGTTGTAGTTGTTTCATATTTTTAGCAATAGACATAATGCCTCTAGTTACTTCCTTAATTTCCTTTATTCCCACTCTTTCATCTTCTGTATGGGCATGGATAAAATTCCCTGGTCCAAAGTACAGTGTATCTGTATGAAAATTGGCAAGCGTTCCTCCTTCAGCCCATCCACCAAATACACCTACCTCTAGTTTCCTACCAAGCTCCTTTTCTAATAATGATTTAAGCTGCAAAAATTTTTGTGAATTACTGTCAAATTCCATCGGTACAAAATCTACTACTGTTTTTGTTTTATACTGGAAAGCTGGATAGGTTTCTTTTATTCTTTTCGCTACTTGATCAATCTCTTCTTTAAAATCATTGATGGATTCATTTGGAAGATATCGTTTATCAATTACAATTTTGCAGCTGGATGGAACACTATTTGCTTGAACACCACCGTTTATTACTCCAACGTTCATTGTAGCTTCACCTAATAAATGATGAGAATTCCTCTTATATTTTTCTTCCGTATATTTTTTATATGCCATTATGAATTCACATGCCATATAAATGGCATTTTCTCCAAGCTGAGGAATAGCAGAATGAACCGTTTTACCAATAAACTCTACTTCCATAAAAGCATTCCCCTTTTGTGCAACCATCAATTTTAGGTCAGTCGGTTCCGTTATAATCCCGATATCACAGCGAGGCAATAACCCTTTTTCAAAAGCTGATACCGTTTGTTGTGCAGTAGTTTCTTCATCAGTAGAATACATTAAATAAAAATCACCCTTCAGATGATGATCACAAATGTACTTAAATGCAGCATAATGACACGCACATCCTGACTTCATATCACACGACCCACGTCCATAAATTTCCCCTTTTTCTTCAATCGGATTTAATGGGTCATTTACTCCATCTAAAGATACAGTGTCAAGGTGTCCATGTAATAAAAGCTTACGTCCTTCTCCATTTTTATAATGGGCAATTAAATACGGGTTGTCACTATGATGATCGATAATTTGTACATCTGCATCTGTTTCTGTCTTTATTTTTTCATACATAAACTCTACTATTCTTCTTTTTCCTTCTATTGAAAAAGATTCTATACTAATTAGTTCCTTTGTTACTTCAACTGCTATGTTCTCGTACATTCTTATCCCTCCCGTATAATCGCATCTCATCAGATTCATTGCTAGATGCACCTGATATTTTTAATTGATGATTTTGGAGATCTGTTCTTATAGCCTTTACTGCTGACCAAATGAGAAGAATATTAATAAAAAACATCGGAACTCCGAAGATGGTTGTAAAAGACTGCAATATTCCTAATATATTTAATCCGTCGACGACATGTTCCAAATATAAAATAGCCACTGGCAATATCATAAAAATGCATCCCCACATTACCTTGAACCACTTATTCGGCTCTTCGTTAGCTCGGAGGTTTTTAGACGTCAGCATGGCTACCACTGTTGAGACACTCGTTGCAGTCGTTGCCAGATTAAAAAATACTAAAATAACAAAAACGAAGATCGCGATTGTTGAAATCGGCATCGTTTTCAACACAGCAAGTGTAGCTACACTGTTCCCTTCTGCTATTGCAATGTCTGAGAAGTTCGCAACTCCATTTACTTCTAGCCCCATACCATAATTACCAATCGTCCCAAATGAAATCCAGCATGCTAATGGCAAAAAGATTGTAACAGCAAGTGAAATTTCTCTAAACGTTCTCCCGTAAGATACTCGTGCTACCCATAAGCCAATTGATATTGATAAACCTAAATACCATGCCCAGTAGAAGATTGTCCAGTTCTGAATAAATCCTGTTTGAGCAACTGCATCTGTATAAAAACTCATCTTAACAAAATTGGTAATATTATTCCCCACAGCCATCACAAAGTTATTGAACATAAATGATTTGGGACCTACTATAAAGACAAATAAAAAGAAGGCTAGTGCTAGATATATATTAAAATTACTGATTTTGGCCATACCTTTTGAAATTGATTTTGAAGTAGCACTAATAAAGAATAGGCAAAACATCAAGATTACTGCAATTCTAAGGGTAAATGTATTCTCAATATTCAATAAGTCCGCTATTAACTCACCTATAACTGATGTCCCTAATCCTACTGTAATTAAAATACCGCCTATAAAACCAAACGTTACTACACCATCAATCATTAACTTTAAAAAGGAATTTCTCCCTTTGTCTTGGTCTAACACTTCAGAACATATGTCAGAAATTTTCATTGAACCTGCTTTACGATTCCAATACATATAGCCGATGGCTAAAGATGCTGGTAAGTAGAAGGCAGATGCTGAAAATCCCCAGTGAAACATGCCATAAGTCGATGCTATTTCATATGCTTCGACAGATTTAGGCTGGATACCAAATGGAGTTCCATGCACATAGTACATCCATTCTACTGTTCCAAATATGAGAATTCCTGCTGCTAATGATGAAGTGACGATCATTGATATCCACGTAAACTTCGTATAATGCGGTTTTGCCCCCTCTCCCCCAAGCCGAATATTTCCATACTTTGAGGTCATGATAAAAACTGCAAATATCGCACAGCCAAATCCAATTAATAAAAAGATTCCTGCAAAATCTGTAGTCATTATTTTAAAGAAATTGTTAATCAAACTTGATGTTTCATTTGGCAAAAATGCAATAGGCACCACAAGGCCCATTAATAACGTTAAAGTTACTGCAATTAATTTATGATCTACTTTTTTAATCACGCTATATCCCCCTTTAACACACATTATTAGTTCCTTTCATCCTCTTAAGACATCAGTATGACCTTTTCTACATTCTCACACATGTATTTGTTATCTTGAGAAATGCCTTCGTCATTGCTTAATATTAAATAAATACAATATATTGTATATTGTATTATTCAAAAAAGCTGAATAGTTAGAAAATATACAATTAAAAAAATTCTATACTAACCTGTATTCCTTTGCAATATTTTTTTCCATTTCATTTAATTAGATCGACCGAAAGTAATAGAACATATTTACATTATATCAAGTAATTGTAAATTTATAGCAACCATACTTCCATTTAAACAAATTCAGCCACACCCTGTCATATCTACGACAAGATGTGGCTGATAAATTGAACAATCCGTGTATTCAATAAGTTTGAATAGTGGAATTAATGCCTTAAAAAGTCCTTTTCATCAAGGTTTTCCTTAAAACGCCCAATTTCCGTTTCTAAAAATCGGCTCTTTCGTTCCGTCGGCGAGTTCGCCGTCGATATCCATCTCAGCAGACCCAATCATGAAGTCCACATGGGTAATGCTTGTATTCGCCCCGTGCTGTTCGAGCTCTTCTTTGGACATTTCTTTTCCACCTTCTAATGAAAAAGCGTAGGCACTGCCAATGGCGAGATGGTTAGACGCATTTTCATCAAATAACGTATTATAGAAAATCGTATTAGACTGAGAAATTGGAGAGTCATGTGGCACAAGGGCGATTTCTCCTAAGTAGTGTGACCCTTCATCCGTTTCTACTAATCGCTTCAACGTTTCGTAGCCCGCTTCCGCTTGAATGTCAACAATACGTCCGTTTTCAAATGTTAACGTGAAGTTTTCAATTAAGTTGCCGCCGTAGCTTAACGGTTTTGTACTTGTGACGGTTCCGTTTACTCCTTCTTTTAATGGAAGAGTGAACACTTCTTCTGTCGGCATATTGGCCATAAACGCCTGCCCTTTTTCACTGACACTTCCAGCCCCAATCCAAATGTGCTTCTCTGGAAGTTCTACAGTCAAGTCTGTTCCTGGTGCTTTATAATGAAGTTTTTTATAATGTTTGCGATTTAAATAATCTGCTTTCGTATGTAACTGTTCGTCATGCTCTTTCCACGCTCGCACTGGATCTTCTAGGTTAATTCTCGTTGCGTTAAAGATTGCTTCCCATAAAAGCTGAACCGCTTCCTCTTCTTCTGCTTGCGGAAACACTTTCTTCGCCCATTCTTTTGATGGTACAGCAATAACGGACCAGCTTACTTTATCTGCTTGAATGTATTGACGGAAGGTCGCCATCGCTGATCCAGACGCTTTATTCGCTGCTGAAATACGGTTTGGATCAATGCCTTTCAATAAGTCTGGATTGGAAGCTGTAATTGATAGAAAAGCCGCTCCATTTTCCGCCATTTCTTCATATCCTTTTGCTTTCCAACTCGGAAATTCATCAAACGCCTCATCTGGCGCAAGTTCATATTTCGTTCTCGTAAGTTCATCATCATTCCATTCAACGTGAACATTTTTAGCTCCAGCCTCATATGCCTTCTTCGCCGCTATACGAACGAATTGTGCGGCAGTAAGCGGTGCATTAATAACCAATGTTTGCCCTTTTTGGACATTGACGCCTACACGTACAGCCAAATCAGCGTATTTCTCGAGATTTTGCTCGAAATTTCCCATATTTTATCTCCCTTTCCTCTAATTTCTTTCATTTTAGCACGAACATAGAACACATTCTAGCAAACCGTATTTATTCCGCCTTCTCTTGAATATAGCGCAAAAACACGTCTGCCGTTTTTTTCAGTTGAATTCGATCAGAGTATACCGCTGAAAATTTCCGTGTGAGTGATTTTTCCCTCATCGGCAGCAGCGTAATTTCATTCAGTTCCACTGCCCGTTTGACAACTGATGACGATAAAAGGGAAATACCGAGCCCGCTTGCGACTGCCTCTTTGACTCCTTGGTTGCTGCTGATGGTAATGAAGCCTTTGACCCGGAGGCCGTGCGAACGTAAAAAATGATCCATATATTCACGTGTGCCTGATCCCTTTTCTCTCGCAATCCAATCATGGTCCTGCAAATGTTGAAAAGACGGCTGGTGAATGACCGTTAAAGGATGCGATTTCGGCGCAACTACCACCATTTCATCTTCCATAAATGGCTGAATCGCCAGCTCTTCATGATGCACCTGTCCTTCAATAAGGCCAATATCAACTTGAAACAAGCGAACCATCTCGTTAATATGATTTGTATTGCCAATGGTCACTTCAAAGTCGACATGTGGATACTGCGAACGAAATTGAGCAATGAGCCATGGAAGAACGTATTCTCCAATTGTAAAGCTGGCGCCAATTTTCAATGTTCCCTTCATTTGATGATGATACTCGAGTAAATCCTGCTTCGTTTTTTCATACAGTTCTACAATTTGCTTTGCCCGACTGTACAATAACTGACCTGAAGGGGTAATGTGAAAATGCTTCGGAGAACGGTCAAACAACTTCGTTTGAAACTCCGCTTCTAAATTTTTAATGTGGAGGCTAACGCTCGGTTGAGAAAGGCGCAGTTTTTCTCCTGCTTTCGTAAAGTTTTGCTCTTCCACAACAGCTAAAAAAGTCCGTAACGCGTCTTGATTCATTGCAATCCGTCCCTATCATTAATTTTTTTAATGATAAACATCATTATTCTATATTTTACTTAATGATTGAACTGAAATAAAGTAAAAGTAGCAATTCAAAAGGACGTGAAGCAATGGAAACTCAACTTGCACAAATGGAGAAAGAAAAAAAGACTTCGGACGCTTTTGGCAAAGGAATAGGGCTGACGTTTCTCATCGCGTTAATCGCTTATGCGATCGCCGCCATACCGTACATGTCGATTTTCGGTCCGCTCGTACTGGCTATTTTAATTGGCATGCTTTGGCGCGGCATGTTCACAGTGCCCCTCCACTATTCATCAGGTATTACTTTCTCTAGTAAAGTACTCCTTCGTGCCGGCATTGTTCTGCTTGGGATGCGCTTAAACTATGTAGAGATTTACGAAGCAGGGGGTCGTGTCTTTTTATTATCTCTCATCGTCATCGCCTTTACTCTCCCTGTCGTCTACGGACTTTCCAAGTGGTTACAAGTGCCTTCTAACGTCGGTATTTTAACAGCTTGTGGAACGGCCATTTGCGGGGCAGCTGCCATTGCCGCTATCTCCTCGCAAATGAAAGCAAAAGAAGAAGAAACGGCGGTCAGCGTGGCCATTATTGCTGTATCGGGAACGATTTTTACTATTATGTATGCCGTTTTTTATCCGCTTTTTCCAATAACACCAGAGCAATACGGCTTATTAGCAGGCGCTACACTTCATGAGATCGCCCATGTCATTGCCGCCGCTGCTCCAGGCGGACAAGAAGCGTTAGATATGGCGGTCATTATGAAATTGACACGTGTCCTGCTTTTAATTCCGGTTGCATTTGCAGTGGGCATTTGGCAATTGAAGCGCTCTTATCAAGAGGAAGGTAGTTCGAAAAAAGAAACGCTACTGCGCGCTCTATCCATTCCATGGTTCATTGTCGGATTTTTAGCGATGAGCGGCTTAAATACGCTCGGTATTTTGAATGAACAGATTACCTCTTTGATGGTGACAGCGGCCTATATGCTCATGGCCATGGCGATGGCTGGATTAGGCTTAAATGTCGACATGAGAGCCTTTAAAACATTAGGTAAGCAAGCATTAATTGGTACACTTGCTGGTTCTGTACTGCTATCTCTGCTCGGTTTTTTACTCGTTTTCTCTTTCTAAACAACAAAAAGCGGCTTGGAACAAATCCCAAGCCGCTTCCATGGAAGCAAAGATATTTTTGAGGTTCATGCCAATCCAGTTTAATTGGCAGCTGGCTTTCGGACAGCATGGTTCCATCCCCACACATACCCGATTGCTCCCCCGATAAAAGCAGGAAGAAGCCAGCCGAGCCCAACACCATATAACGGAATATATTCAACTAAAGACGTGACAGCTTCAAGATTTAGGTTAAGCATGTTCAACCCGTCAAAAAAGCTGACAATACCCGTTCCAATTAGGGCGCCTACGTAAATAGAGCGTGATCCATGAAAAACATTATGAAAAAGTGACAATACTACAAACACAATTGTAATTGGATAAAGGATAATTAAAACTGGAACCGACAGCGCAATAATTTGATTCAGTCCAAGATTAGCTACTACTAAACTAATCATCGTAATAATGGTGACGAATGTTTTATATGAAATGGACGGAAGCAGTGTCTCGAAATACTGGCTTGTTGCTACAATTAAGCCGACACAAGTCGTGAAACATGCAAGAACTACAATCAATCCAAGCAGCATCACACCGAAATTGCCATATAACGTTTGAGCTGCCGCCGTCAACATGACGCCTCCATTCTCAAACGTGCCGGCCATTTTTGCGCCAAGTAATCCAATCGTCACATAAACGATGGTCAATCCAATGCCAGCTACGAGCCCGGCATTTATGACTCCTTTTAAAACTAGCTTCTGGTCGGTTACTCCTTTCGATCGAATTGATGTCACGACAACAATTCCAAACGCGAGCGCACCAATTGTATCCATTGTCAAATACCCTTCCATAAAACCAGCTAGTACTGGAGAAGATGCATACTTTTCACTAATGGTCCCAAGTGGCCCGTTAAATTCGAGAAGACTTCCCGCTCCAATTAACGCAATGGCCAAAAGTAAAACTGGTGTCAGTAAGCTGCCAATTCGATCAACCAGTTTGGAAGGATTTAAACTAACCGAATACACAACTATAAAAAACAAGATGCTAAACACCAATAAAGCCATACTGACATCATTAGTAGATAAAAAAGGCTTTACTCCCATTTCGAATGCTACGTTGGCTCCTCTCGGAATCCCCATGAAAGGTCCGATGGACAAATAAATAGCCGTTGCAAAGATCACACCAAAGACAGGATGTACACGACTTCCAATTGTTTGAACACCGTCTTTTGCCAGAGCAATGGCCACTACTGTAAGAATCGGTAGCCCTACACCTGTCATGATGAACCCTATAATAGCTGGCCAAAAATTCTGACCTGCTTCTTGTCCTAAAAATGGAGGGAAAATTAAATTACCTGCCCCAAAAAACAAAGCAAATAACGTAAGTCCAACTAGCATGGTGTCTTTTCTTGATAGTGATGCCACAACTTGACTCTCCTTTTTTACCGAAAAATTCTGACAAATAACACCTGAGAAGAACGTATTTGGAAAATGTTTTCGATTTTCCAATCTACTCCAAAAAAAAGACGCCCTAAAAAATAATAGGGACGATTATTTTTGCGTTTCTACCCTCATCAAGTACTCACCACGTTCATCTCTTGAAAAACTAATCGATAAAAGTGAATTAGTACTATATTCAACGACACAACGGGCAACAACTTTTCATATAGAGTGTTCATGCACTCGTTCTTTTCAGTAAGGTTACTTGGCAATTCAATAGTTACTATAGTATACGCGTTTATTTTGTTTGTCAATAATGTTTTCTTACTTTTTTAAAAAGGAAGATTTCACAAAAAAGTATCTCACCTTTCCCTAATAATTAAGTAAACTGCTGCTACCTAATGCGCACTTAAAGTACACTACTGAAAATGAACTTTTTTATTTTAAAGAGAAGCTTAATTTATATCTGACAACTTAAAAGTTATCGTTAAATGAAACTTCATTCTAATCAATTCGTATATGCAAATAAATGGATAGGAGGAGGTATAATGTTTTTTGCCGCATTATTAATCATATTATTAGCAGTAGTTACTGACTATTATTGGTTCAACAGAATAAGAAAAACGCTGTTAATTATATATCAACAGCGTTTTTCTTATTCTGGCTATTGTCATGACTAATCATCTATTTTAAAAATTGAGAGATGGATTGTTTTTACTACTTGTATGAAAAACAAAGTCCCCTACTAATTCCTAGGGATTATTGTTTTGGGCAAATTTTTTTGTTTCTTTATGCAAATGCGCGATGAATGGCCTCTTCCAGCGCATCGGACGGGACTTGGACATAGCGTTTCGTCACATTTATATCAGAATGACCGGCTAACTGGGCGACTGTCGCCAAGTCCACCCCATTTTGAATCAGTTCATAGCAAAATGTATGACGCAATTTATGAGGATTCACATCATATTTTTTCAACATATACTGAACAGCCCTTGTAGATATGCGCTGCCCCACGCTAGAAATAAACAACGCTTCTTGTTGAGTTGTTTGTTTTGCACGATAGCACTCCAAAAACTGACTGGCATCTTTAGAAAGAGGAATTACTCGTTTGACTTGACCATTTCCTCCTTTAATTCTCAAGACAAAATGACCAGCTGTACGCGAGATCACATCATCATGATTTAGCTCACAAAGCTCGGATACTCTTATACCTGTATGAAGCAACACGTAAACAATAGCTGTATCACGAAGATTTCCTCTTTGCTTTACAGCTTGAAGCAGGCGCTCTCTTTCTTCTCGCTTCAATCCATCTGGCACTGTATCCGCAAAAGCAGGACTAGCAGGAGAATGAATGTCTTCCACAAGACCGGGGCGACCGATAAACCGAACAAACACACTTACAGCCGCTAACACTTTTCCAATGGTTGCAGCACTTTTTCCTTGGTGCTCCATTTCACGAAGATACTCTTGCACATCTTCTCTTGATAATTGTTCCATTGAACGATTTTTCGATGCTATCCACTTGCTGAAAGCTTGCAAAACCCCTCTATAGGTCTTGATTGTATTTTCTGTTTTTTGCTGCTGTTTCAGCCAATTACAAAACGGTTCAATGAGGGAGGCGCTCCCTCCATCGTTATTTCCCACCGTCTATTCCTCCTGTCTATTTTTCCAATGCGGTCTTAATCATATCGTAGCATGCTTTAAAGAAATGAAACATAATAAAAAAGTAAATACTAAAATAGTCCAAACAGCTTCCGCTACTCATGGCTGCTGCATTTCTGCCCTGACCTGTTTGTAGCTTGACCGTTGGACTGTTTGACTGGGCTAGCTGGATTCGAACCAACGCATGACGGAGTCAAAGTCCGTTGCCTTACCGCTTGGCTATAGCCCAATAATAAAAATCACGCTTAGTATAATAACCGAAATCACCCATTTTATTCATATGGCGGAACAGGAGGGATTCGAACCCTCGCGCCGGTAACCCGACCTACTCCCTTAGCAGGGGAGCCCCTTACAGCCTCTTGGGTACTGTTCCGTCAGGTATACAAAACCTCATAAGCCGCGTTCTGTTCACCATGTACTGCAATCGAAGCAGACTTCTCGTACAAGGTGGAGAATCATCTATCTCACCGCTATCAAAGCGATGGTGTCTATATCGGTTGAATTCCCTCAAGACACTTCCCCTACCATTTTATTTGGGTTTCTCGCTCGTGGGGTTTACCTCGTTCCACCTTCAAGGTTTCCCTTAAAGCTCCGTCACTGTGGCACTTTCAAGGTATTCACACCATATCCAACGGACTTAGGTGTTTTCCCTGCCGTCAGCTCAAGATTCAACTCAAGCTGCCCTGACTTATCGTTTCGCCAGGCACGAACACTACAGACATCTCAGTCTGTGCGAGCACGGACTTTCCTCACAGATCGAAATCTGCGCGATTCTCTCTGGTTTTGTATAAAGTTATAACAAGGGCGATTTTCTTTAAGTGCAGCCGAGAGGACTTGAACCTCCACGGGATTGCTCCCACTAGGCCCTCAACCTAGCGCGTCTGCCATTCCGCCACGACTGCATATTACTAACATAGCTAATCATACCCCTTAACTTCTTTGAAATTAAGTTCTGCGAAGTTATATTGCAAAAAAAAAATAAATTTTTCCATCCATTTCAGCATACACTAACTTATCGCATATAATAAATGGAGCGGGTGATGGGAATCGAACCCACGACATCAGCTTGGAAGGCTGAGGTTTTACCATTAAACTACACCCGCATACAGAAATCCTCTTCTGGTCGGGAAGACAGGATTCGAACCTGCGACCCCTTGGTCCCAAACCAAGTGCTCTACCAAGCTGAGCTACTCCCCGTCTTTACGAATCACAAAAACTTTGGAGGCGGCAACCGGATTTGAACCGGTGAATGAAGGTTTTGCAGACCTTTGCCTTACCACTTGGCTATGCCGCCTTTATAAAAATATCATATCATACTCATTCTCAGAAATCAAGTTCTACGAAGTTGTACAAAAAATAAAAATGGTGGAGGGGGACGGATTCGAACCGCCGAACCCTGAGGGAGCGGATTTACAGTCCGCCGCGTTTAGCCACTTCGCTACCCCTCCATATGAAGATGTATAATTTAAAATAGTGGCGGAGGAAGAGGGATTCGAACCCCCGCGGACTGTTACACCCCTGTCGGTTTTCAAGACCGATCCCTTCAGCCGGACTTGGGTATTCCTCCACTACATTAATAAATATGGCGCGCCTGACAGGAGTCGAACCCATAACCTTCTGATCCGTAGTCAGACGCTCTATCCAATTGAGCTACAGGCGCATATTTTATGGTGGAGCCTAGCGGGATCGAACCGCTGACCTCCTGCGTGCAAGGCAGGCGCTCTCCCAGCTGAGCTAAGGCCCCATGTTTTTTTATTATTTCACTTTGTTTATGGCGCGCCCGACAGGAGTCGAACCCATAACCTTCTGATCCGTAGTCAGACGCTCTATCCAATTGAGCTACGGGCGCATGTTTCAAAGCGACTTTTAAATTATATCATCTGTTCGAAGTTTAAGTCAATACTTTTTTCGTCATCACCTTTTCTTCATCGGCGACAAGAAATATATTACCTAATCTTTCGAAAGAAGTCAACACTTATTCAAAAAAATAATCAATCTATCTTGTATGCTTAAGAGCAACTGCTTTAGCATACTTCATCATGCTGTTTTTGTGAAGCTTTTTTCACTTAACAAAAGGAACTTATCTCAAAAAAAGATGACCCGCTTCTTCCACCGGGTCACCTTTTAAAACATTATGCTTCAAAATAATCTTTGTAATAACCGCCTACATGGCCTGTATTGTCAACGACGAAATAAAACTCTTCTGTTTCGTTTTTGACTTCGTATGTTTTCCCAGCAGTTAATGCATTATTCACCATATACTTCTCAGCATTCGTATGTACGCATTTGACCGTTTTGACGGTGTCGCGATCTTTCCATGTTAAATGAATCATGTTCTTCACTCCTTTTCTACAAAACATTATATCTTTATATTAACGAAAAATAACCGAAAATCCAGTTTTAATTTTCGAATAACTCTTTCTTGACATTTTTTCTGTTTCCACGCATAATATCAAACAAATATAATGATAACGAAAACAGTGCGGGACTAGTAAATTAGGCGGAATGTGATAGAGAGTGGAACCCATCGGCTGGAAGGTTCCTCACAGGAAACGATTGAACCTACCCTCTTTAACTGCTTATGCAAACATAAGCCGTTTTTCCACGTTACGGATTGAGGTGGATGCTTTAGCATCAACAAAGGTGGTACCGCGGAGCGATGATTCCGTCCTTTTTTAGGACAGAATCATCGCTTTTTTATTTGTAATTTTATAACGAAAGGTTCGAAAAAAAATGAAAAAACAACGGATAGTCGTAAAAATTGGAAGCAGTTCATTAACGAATGATAACGGAATGTTAAGTGAAGAAAAAATGCGCGACCACGTGGAGGCTCTCGCCCATCTAAAACAGCAAGGCCATGATGTTATCTTAATTTCTTCCGGTGCGGTCGCTGCTGGCTTTGGCTCTTTAGGCTATCCTTCCCGTCCAAAAACAACAGCCGGGAAACAAGCGGAGACCGCTGTTGGTCAAGGACTTCTGATGCAAGGGTATATTTCCTTTTTTCGTGAATTCAACATCGCCCCTGCTCAAATGCTGTTAACGCGAGAAGATTTTTATAGCCAAGAACGTTTCCGCAACCTTTACTCAGCGATGAACGAATTGTTGGAATGCGGTGTTCTTCCTATCATTAACGAAAATGATTCTGTATCGATTGAAGAATTGACGTTCGGTGATAATGATATGCTTTCAGCGCTAGTTAGCGGCTTTTTGCACGCGAATGCGCTCATTATCTTAACAGATGTTAACGGTCTATATGACGGAAATCCGAACACATCAAAAGATGCGAAAAAATTTCAGTTTATTCCTGAAATTACTGACGAACTCCTGCACCTTGCCGGAGACAGCGGGTCTTCCGTCGGAACAGGCGGAATGAAATCAAAGCTACTTGCCGCACATAAAGCCCTTTCTCTTGGCGTCAGTGCCTTTGTCGGAAAAGGAACAGGAAAAGAAAAGCTAACAGATATTTTAGCTGGCAAAGGTGACGGCACTTATATTGGCGGGCCGTTTCAAACACAAATGCAAATGAAAAAACAATGGATTGCCCATCATTCCCAAACAGCGGGTATGATTGAAATAGATGAAGGAGCAGAAAAAGCCCTTCTCCAAAATGGAAAAAGCCTTCTTCCAGCAGGCGTGACAAAAGTAATTGGAACATTTAAAGCGCTGGACGTCGTTGAAGTGGTGAATCAAAAAGGACAAATCATCGGGAGAGGACAAATTTATTATTCTTCAGAAGATTTAACTACAATTAAAGGCTGCTCAAGCGACGAAGCAAAAAGCTATTCCATCAATCAACGAGCAGAAGTCATTCATCGGGATAATTGGGTAACTATTCGAAGGGAGAGAACAATGAAATGAGTGAACTAATTGAAAAAGCAAAAAAACTAAGGAAAGCATCGAAAACATTATCAATGGTGTCCACCAAAGAAAAAAATGAAGCCCTCGCTAAAATGGCGGACGCACTTCTTCTCAATAGCAATTGGATTTTAGAAGAAAACCAAAAAGATATTGAACAAGGAAAAGCAAACAACTTTTCTCCCGCTTTACTAGATCGTTTATTGTTAACAGAAGAACGCATAAAACAAATCGTCGCAGGTATTCACCAACTCATCGAATTAGAGGACCCTATTGGTGAAACAATTGAACAGTGGGACAGACCGAATGGCCTTCACATCCAAACCATTCGTGTACCTCTTGGCGTAATTGGTATGGTATATGAGGCTCGCCCTAACGTAACAGTTGATGCTGCCAGCCTTTGCTTAAAGGCTGGTAACGCAGTCTTGCTAAGAGGAAGCTCTTCTGCTCTTCATTCGAATAAAGCGCTTGTTTCAACGATGCGTGAAGCGCTCGAGTCTTCCGCTATCCCTTCAGATGCAGTTCAGCTTCTTGAAGACACAAGCCGCGAAATGGCTTCGCATATGTTTAAGCTTAACGAATATTTAGATGTACTGATCCCACGCGGAGGTGCTGGTCTCATTCAGTCTGTCATTGAAAATGCGACTGTTCCAGTTTTGGAAACAGGGGTAGGAAATTGCCATATTTTCATTGATGAATCAGCCGAGCAGCAAATGGCTGTCGAGATTGTGTTAAATGCTAAAACACAGCGCCCTTCTGTGTGCAATGCTATTGAAACGGTATTAATCCATGCAAACTGGCCGCATACAGAAGCTCTTCTTACTTCACTTCAAGAAAAAGGGGTTGAAGTACGCGGAGATGAAACACTTGCACAAACTTACTCATTTGTAAATCAAGCAACAGAAGCGGACTGGCATACGGAATATTTAGCGCCTATTTTAGCAGTGAAGCTCGTTCAAGATGTGAAAGAAGCCGTTGATCATATTGACCAATACGGTACGAAACACTCTGAAGCAATCCTTACTGAAAACGAAGAGCACGTACAGTTCTTTTTCCAAGCGGTCGATGCGGCTGCTCTTTATCACAATGCCTCTACCCGCTTTACAGATGGCGAACAATTTGGCTATGGAGCGGAAATTGGCATTAGCACGCAAAAACTGCATGCTCGCGGTCCCATGGGATTACGCGCTATCACGACATCAAAAGCGATTGTACGTGGAAACGGACAAATTCGCGTTTAAACATAAGGCCCCGCAGCAGAGAACCTCTCGTTCTACCGCGGGGCCTTATCGTATATAAAAAAGAGCAACACTATGTTGACAGCTTATCCACTGAACATCCTGGCAACTGTATTTCCACTGTCGTTCCTTTCTTCGTTTGACTTGTAATGGTCATCTTTCCGTTATGTTCTTCAATAATTTTTCGACTGATCATTAAGCCTAGTCCCGTTCCTTTTTCCTTCGTGCTGTAGAACGGTTCACCTACATATTTTAGACGATTTTTTTCAATCCCTATCCCATTATCAGTAATACTAATAGTGACATCCTTCTCTTTCAACACGGTCGAAATCGTAATAACTCCCTTTTGACCGACAGCCTCGATAGAATTTTTAATGATGTTTAGAAGTACTTGTTTTATTTTGTTTGCATCCCCGAAAATGACGGGTAAACAAGAATGAAAATGGGTCTTGATTATGACATTGAACGCCCCGCCTTCAATCTCTCCTAGTTTGACTACTTGCCCGATAATCTCGTTAATCGAATAATAATCAAATTTCGTAGCATGCGGTTTTGCCAGCGATAAAAATTCATTCGTAATCAGTTCAATTCGATTAATCTCATCCATCATCACTTGTAAAATGTCACTATTGGTTAGTTTCATTTCATGAAAGAGCTGTAAAAACCCTTTTAAAGAGGTAAGTGGATTGCGGATTTCATGAGCTACCCCTGCAGCTAATTGTCCGATTACAGCTAATTTTTCTGATTTTCTTAACAATTCTTCCGTTTGCTTCTGATCTGTAATGTCTCGCACGATTGAAGAGACTCCACATATATTCCCTTTCCCATTTTTAATAGGACTTGCGGTAATGCTCACATATAAGGGTGTTCCATCTACATGGTGGCGAATCGTGGCTACATTTTTGAACATCCTTCCATTTTGAACCCCTTGAAAAAGCATTTCAACTTCATCTTTAAATTCACGAAACACTGTCAAAATTTCTTTCCCCGTCACTTCCTCTTTTGTCCATCCATACAACTGTTCAAATGCCTGATTAACTCGGAGAATATAGCCTTTTGCATCTGTCAGCATAATTGCATCAGACGTATTTTCAATGAACGATTCCAATAAGTTTTTTGTGGCAATTAGTTCTTGCTCCATCTCATTTTTCTTCGTGATGTCTCTCGCAATGCCGTAAACCCCTTTTAAAAGACCGTTTGCATACATTGGAATAGTCGTAATGTCTAAATAGGCAATGGTCCCATCCTCTTTTGGCACACGCACTTGGAATTTTCTTGGATTCCCTTTTGTTGTTTCTACAAAATTTTCATAAGCCATGACCACATCCCTGTGATCTAAGTAATCGGTAAAGGATGTTCCAATCAAATCACCACTTTGTTTTTGCAGTAAATGTTCGACTTCAGGATTAATTTCCACCATATTCCCCTCTAAATCAAATAAACAGACATTTTCAGGGTGATATTGAAGTAAAGAACGGTACTTCTGTTCACTTTCTTGCAACCTTTGTTGACTTTGTTTTAATAAAGTAATGTCAACAACCGATAACAATAATTCAAACACCTTCCCTTCTTTATAAATAGGAACTACACTGCCCAAGTAGGAAACACCATTCAAGTGATCTTCATACACTACATTTTCACCATTCCATGCCTGGTTATAAACACGCCTCTTCTCCGCGACCTTTTTAGGAGAATAAGCAAAAACAACACTAAAGCTTTTTCCTATCACCTTTTTAGGGTCAATCCCAAAATCTTGCAGAAGGGAACCCGAGATGAATCTAATGATAAAGTCGTCGCCTTCTTTTTTTAGATTAACTGTGACCATTTTTTGAAGCTTTAGCATGTTTTCATATTCAGATTTCAGCTCCGTTAACTCTTGTCGAAGCATCGCATGACGGTCCTTAACCACCATGTTCTTCTTTAACACAAATACTCTTCTTCGCTCTTGATGAACCATCATTCCAATGATGGTTTCATTATGTATATGATAAGGTGTCATGCTTACCTTATATACTTTAGATGAATGACTTAAAAATGATAGGTTCACCTCTGTCGTTTCGCTGAACTGAACCGCTTTTCTTGCTTGCTCTTCCCATCTTGGCATAAAAGCAGAAGCAACGATAGATGAAATATGACTTACTGATTTTTCTTTCTGCATAGGTTCATAAAATTGTTTGGCACATTCGTTCATATAAAGAATTTCACCAGTTTTTCTTATTAACAGCATTGGATAAGGAACAACCGATAAAAGTTCATATTGCAATGAATTTTCTGCGATGTTGATAGGCATCTAAACACCTCTCTCTACGTCGGAATTAATCTTTTTACTATCATACAATTTTTCATCCAACTTCCTCCACATTTTCTGACATAAAATTTTAAATATTTAAATATTCACTTTCTCACCTTCCCCTCTTCAATCTTTTATATGTCTACAATTTGAAAATAAAAAAGAGGCCATCCCGGAAAATGACCTCTTTTTCATTCATTTGAATTTTTGCCGATACGATTGTAAAAGATGGTCGGCTTCCTGTTTATGTACATATACAAAATAATGATTTTGATTATCTCGCCTCAATTCCATCACCCTCTCTTGCTCATCACCCGCTAAAATCGCATATGTTTTCCCGTTAATTTCATACATATCATGCACCTCATAACGTATTTCTTGTCCATTATTGACTACAAACGTCAATGCCGCACCTAAAATTCCGCCCTCTAAATAGTTTGCATCCATTTTTTCACCTCGTTAATGGTATATATGTTTAATGTCTGCGATTTTCCTCATCATTATCAGAACGGATTTTGACATAGTATGCGCTATTTTCCATGGGTACGTCCTCTTTTCAAAGGAACACTATAATTGTCGGAAGATGACAAAAAGCAGATTGCAAAGGAGTTCAACGATGAAAAATTCATATAAAGCTAAAACAGTTATGACCGTTGCGCTCGCTTTATCCGTAATGAGCGGATGCGGGTATGGAGGAAATAACAATCAGGCGTTACAAACACCAGACACGAAAAGAGTCGTTCATTCACAGAATGGATACATTACAGCTGATCCAATCGCCTACAAAACAGAAGACAATTACGGAACAGGCGACTCGGTTTCCTACCAGCAAAACCGCAAGTACTACCGAATTCACGGCAATGTAGCCACGATTCCAGATACGAGAATGAACACAAATCCAAATTTCGACCAAAATACAGGGATGCTGTATAACAGACCGAATCGCAATCAAACACAACCTGCTCCTAACACACCAGCAACACCAGAGATTGCTCAACAGGAACCAGCAAAGCAAGCACCAGCACAATCAACAGCTCCTAGTAACACCATGATTGAGCAAGTCGTTCAACTAACAAATGAACAGCGCCGAAAAAACGGAATGACTGATTTAAAAGTAGACGCTCCGTTAACAAACATGGCCCAGAAAAAAGCACAAGATATGCTAGATAACAACTATTTTTCTCATACGAGCCCAACTTATGGCTCTCCTTTCGATATGATGAAGGCATTTGGCATTTCATACCGATCTGCTGGAGAAAACATCGCTAAAGGACAGCAATCCGCACAGCAAGTGGTAAATGACTGGATGAACAGTCCTGGTCACCGCGCCAATATTTTAAACAGCAACTTTACTCATATCGGTGTTGGACATACGACAAAAGAAGGTTATTGGGCACAGGAATTTATTACAAAATGAAAAAGGGAGTGGCGAGCCACTCCCTTTTTCATTTAATCTTTTTATAATTTTTATGATTAACAACTGTCCGAATCGGCTCTCCCGTGTTCGGATTTTTTCCCACTTCTACAATAACGGAGTTTTCGCGAACGACAATGACTGTTCCTTTTTCGCCTTTGCGCTCTCCTTGTTTCAATTGAATTGTATCACCGACATTTGCTGCCTTTATTTTTTTCTCTTTCTTTTCCTGTGTTTCTTCTTGCAGAAGTTCTTGTGCCATGTCCATCTCTCCTTCATTGATTCTTTGTTAGTGTTGTTATCTCTGCTACAATTCATTCTATTTTGTTCATTTTTGACATTATCCTTATGTTGGGAACAATATCTAGGAGTCATCCTTATTAAATGCTTTTTTGAAGCAGCTTTCTTAATAACGGAAACAATACATCTGGCAACTCGTCAACATTTGGGACGAGGATGCTGTATTTCCCATAAATATTTTGAATGGTTTTTTGCTGCCCTTCATCAATAGCACCATTAGATAAGAACACATTGATGACTTCAATTCCTTGCTTTCTTGCATCCAACACTGATTCATGCGTATCCACAATGCCGTTTTGTTCGTAATCCATCGCAGCAGGCTCACCATCGGAAAAGACGAGCAAAAACTTTTGCGCCTCCGAACGATTCAGCAAACGCTTCGTCATATGACGGATGGCGTAGCCGTCGCGATTATCTTCCTCTGGTTCAAGCTGCATAATTTCTGGTCCGCTTTTTCGTTTTAAGGAAGACGTAAAATCAATAACCGTTTTAAAATAATTCGGCTGTTTCGTTTCGGTCGCTTCATTTGTATCTTCCCAAAATCCGACTACTTCATGCGGAACGCGAACCGAAGATAAAGCTTCATGAAACAGCGTGATTCCGAGCTTTGTTTCATCCATTTTGTCAAACATTGACCCTGAACAATCAACGAGTAAAGAAAAAACAGCATCAATTTCAATGGATGGCTGATGTTTTTTATAAAACAGTCTCGGATTTTCGTCCGTCAGCAAACGCAGCAATTTTTTATTTAACCGTCCGAAATGCAAATCGGTCCGAGGCAATGTTTTTTTATGTTCAAGCGTTTTCTCAATCATTTGTTTCAATTTTTTCTGATAAGGTGCAATCGTGTTTTTATATTCTTCGTAGCGGCGGATGCTTTCCGGAGTCGGAATCTCCGGTGCTTGAAATACTGGATAGGCATATTTGTTATCCTTCCCAAATTCACTTTCGCCCCCGCCTTGCTCTTCATCACGTCTGCTTTCCATCGCTTCCATGTGGGAGTAATCATTTCGTTTGCTTTTTCGCGCTGCCCCTTGAACCATTCCGAGCGCTTGGTCGCCGTCTTCCCCTTCTCGGCCACCTTCGCCCATTAAATCGGTCTTTGAGCCATGTTCAATGTCAAACTGTAAAAAGCTTTTCGTCGATTTGCTTGTTTCACGGTGATGTGTCGGCATATTGTTTTCATGAATGTCTTCATCACCTTGCTGGATTTTTCCGAGTGAATCATCATTCTCAAGCTTCGATTGGCGCTTCAGCTCATCGAACGTTAAACCTTCTTCCCACTGATCATAATCAAGTTCAGGAAGGTGGAAATACATGTTCAACATATCATGTTCTAGCACTTCATCCAATACTTCCGCCACTTCCAGCACCATTTTTGTTAAATCGCCTGTCGTTTTCGCTTCATATACCTTTGTTAATTCATTGCGAACATATGGCAATACCCGATCAACTGGCTCCGAAATAGACGGAATCTCTTCAAATGGATTGTCCGTTGTGACAAGCAAAAATAGCGCGTTAAAAAAGGCATCCGTCTGAACACTTTTAACAAGATTAACGTTGAGCTGATCATAAAAATATTTCCGGTAGACCTTTCTTCTTACCGCAAATGCCTCTTTCGTCCCTGGACGCTCCCGCTTACACAATTCTTCTAAACGAAGGTCTTCGCATACCATTAAAAGCTGCTTCGCAAAGCTGGAAACGGAGAGCTTTCCTGCTTTTTTCAAAAAAGAGCCGATATCCTGAAAATGCGTGTGCCGATAACTGCCGATGCTGCGAAGGAATACATCTGTTTTCAAGCCGCTCGTCATTTCGACAGTCGGACGATTGTCCCAGAAATGGCTGACAAATACTTTCCCTGCAAAAGGATCATAGTACGACTTAAAAGCGTATTCTACCTCAATTTCCTCTTCTTTCGTCAACGTTTTCGCCAAATCGGACAACTCCATAAATAAAAAGGAGTCAATCGTTTTATCATTAAATTTAATGAATCTCATGGTCTAAACCCTCACCCAAACAGCGTTTCCGCAATGTTTTGGATGGCCGCTTTTTCTCTTTCGTCTTCTAGCTTTTCAATAATCCCTCGCTTAATAGCGCGCATTGGAGGCATATAGACCGCAAGGTCACACGTGTCGATAAGAGCACGGATGGAGGCAGCTTCTTCTGAAATTTGTCCATTTTTCACTTGAACAATTAAATCCGAAGAAAGAGTAACAAACTGATCAATGAGCGCCGCATCTTTTAATTGCGACTGAGATGTTAATACATTTTTTAAGCTTTCTCCTTGAATGTATGGAACATCAATTACGACAAAGCGGTTTTTCAACGCTTCATTCAATGGCACCGTTCCGACATAGCCTTCATTAATAGCTGCTATGACACCGAAGCCGGGATTTGCTTTGACAACGTCTCCTGTGAACGGGTTCGTAATCATTTTACGGTAGTCAAGTACCCCGTTTAGGACAGGAAGAGTTTCTGGCTTCGCCATGTTAATTTCATCAATATATAAAAGGTGCCCTTTATTCATTGCTTGAATAACCGGACCAGGTACAAACTCAATCGTTGTATTTCCTTCACGTTCTCCAATTGTTTTAAAACCAAGAAGCGCTTCTGTATCTAAATCAACGGAACAGTTGATTGAATGCATCGGTTGTTGGAAAATAGCAGACAATGTTTCAGCCAGTTTCGTTTTCCCTGACCCCGTCGGCCCTTTCAACAAGACATTTTTCCCAAGAGCTAGTGCAATAACAGCGTCAATTAAAATCGCTTCTTCTGCTGCTTCATAACCGCTTGTTCCAATAAGCATTTTATCTTCCGCGGAAACATTGTCCGCCGCTCTATTTGAAAGTAATGATTTAATTTCCTCAGGTAATGCGAATGTGTTCAAATCTAATGACATAAAAAACAAATCCTTTCTTTCTCTCGTAATCCAGTCCCCTTCTGTATTCTACTAGAAAACCCAAAACTTCTCAAAAGGTATATTTTCATGAAGCGGTTCACTACACTCTAAACACTTCAGAAAATCGCTATTTTTCTGTTTCATGCAAAATAGACCGTTACGAAAACCTAAAACTACGTAGGATTTTCATAAACGGTCCATTTTCAGCGATGATTTAAAAAGAAGCGGATTCTTCTTTTCAAGTAGTTCTATTCTCTATTGTATGCTATACATAAAACCCATGTAGCACGTTGCAACAAGCAACAGACTTAGCAAAAAGGCAACAGTGGCCGATGCTCTCTTCAAAAAGAACGCAATGATTAAACAAGTGAATAGAAACGCGATGATCCCAAAGCTAAAAGATGCAAGATTACCGCTTAACTCCACACGCATATCGGATGAAATTGTTCCATTATACACCGCCGCAAAAACGGGTGAGACCCCTTCTGTCCGAATCATTGTCTCTAAATCATGAGGCGGCGACTGCTGTCCGAGCAATCCAGTTAATCCGAAAAGAAGAAACAACAGAATGGCTTCTGCCTTTAACCAAGGAAGGGGGTTGAACGTTTGTTTGTTTTTCACGAGTCGTTTGGATAAAAAACCATTCATCACGGCAAACAGCAAAACTGGAAGAAACACAAGATGCTTCATCAGTAATGTTTGTCCGTAGGAAACCGGCCAAATAGCCGCATACTGCTCGTACGGAATAATCGTATCCATAATGATAAAACCAGAAATAGATAGAACGATTACACAACCAACAGCAAGGGGTGTAAACCATTGTAAAAAGACAAGCCAATCAGACGACTCTTTTGCAAAAAAAGCGACACTCAGTAAAATCCCTGTCCAAATGATGACCGCTAAAAAATGAAGAGTATGACCTGTAAATCCTTTCCAAAAAGAAAGCGAACTCGCATGGCTCGACCAACCGATTGTCATCACAAGAAGGAAGATACAAATAAGTGCTGCATAAAACAATTCCGGCCGTTTTTGCTTTATCCCAATAAACGTGAACATTAGTAAGAAAAGAGAAAGAATCGCTGTTATGATCCACGCGGTCCCGATATCAAATGTTAATAAAACAGACTGTAGTGTCGTTCCAAATCCAAATTGCTCATCAAGATAGAATACGATGCGCAAAACTGGAAAAAAAGTCAATATCGGAACCACAATCACTGCTGTATATACAAAAGCAGGCGGTATGAACAAATCCGGCCGCTTATTAGCTGGTCGGATTTGCAGTAAAAAATAGCCTGTTAACAATGAAAAAGATAAATATAAAAGCACTTCAGCAACGGCAGTAGCATACAGCATTTAGCTTATCCCTTTCTTTTTCGCAAAAAGACGAAACTGCCTAAAGCGATGACGACTAAAATAATGATAAGAGCGACCGGGAAGGAAGAAGACGTTTCAGCAGTTTCTTCTTTCACTTCTTTTTCTTCATTATTTTCTACTTTCGGCGCTTCATTTATTTCAACTTCTTCTGTTTCTTCCACGATCTGCTCTGTCTCTTCTTGTACAACATTCATCTCAAATGCTAATGAACCTTGAATAGGATGACCGTCTGCTCCAATGATACTCCAATCAAGTGTATATTGATCATTCGGAAGCGGTGATGCAGCCGTTCCTTTTAATACATCGTGCTCCACCACTACATCGATGTCTACCATCTCACCTTGTGAATTTTTCAGCTGAAAGGTACTTCCGTTTTCAATTTTTGTCGCATACTTCAAAATAAGGTTTTGAAGCGGTTCAGTCACAATCTCTCCATCAGACGGCATGGAAGATTCCAAAGCGGTATGGGCAAATGATTGATTTGCTACCATCACCCAAACAAGCGCCATAATGGCTACAATCTTTTTCATACATGAATCTCCTTTCAATCAGTTGTAATTATGTATTTTCACCACATTCCTACAATATACCAAAAAAATGTGTTAAAAATGTGAAATGAATAGGAGTTGGAGTTTTCTTATAATTTTATTCCCTATTGACTTCCCGTTTAACCTAGCATACAATCAAAACGTAACAATTACGATTTATAGGAGGCATACATATGCGTGTAAACATTACTCTTCAATGCACAGAGTCAGGTGATCGTAACTATATTACAACGAAAAACAAGCGAAACAACCCTGATCGCATCGAGCTGAAAAAATACTCACCACGTTTGAAAAAGTATACGATTCACCGTGAAACAAAATAAGTAAACACAGGCGCCCTGTCCGAACAATCTATTATTCGGGCAGGGCGTTACTGTTCATCCCTCTATCTAAATCCCTAAAACTGGAACCTCATTTCCCTTGCCAAACAAATGTAAATTCGATATGATAAGGACATAAGCAATACAACAGATGATACATACCTGCGATGCTCGTATGCTCGCTGTTGTCTCAAACCGATGTAATGAATAAGGGAGTCCAACATTCATCTGCCGATAACATGCCCTTGAATGATGAGGGACGTTAAAAGTGGATGTGCGAACGCCCACCTGCGAGTGCGGGTTTTGAGACACTTTGAGTTACGACAGAGCGGGATGTTTTTTTATTCAACATAACTTTTAGCGATCGAATAAACACACCACTTCATTAGGAATTGGTGTGTTTTTTGTTTCAATCTCTCACCTGTTATTTTAGACTAAACGTTTCTGATTGAATCGCTCTTCCATTCCGCTGTTTTAACAATTGAATTAAATGTTGATCACGCTCTTGAGTTTGCTGTTGAGCCGAGTCACCATCATACGTATAAAAACCTTCTCCTGTCTTTACGCCAAGCTTCCCGTCTTCCACGAGCTTTTCAAGAAAGGATGGGGTGGAATCCGCATTCGATAGCAAGGGGAACAAATGGTCAAATACACGCTTTAATGTATCCAATCCGCCAAAGTCATTCGTTTTTAAAGGACCCATATATGACCATCGAACTCCTAATCCATCTCTCATGGCCATATCAATATCCTCTGGAGAAGCGACGTCATTTTCTAACAGCCAGTACACCTCTCTCGCAACCGCTGCCTGTAGCCGATTTGCTACAAAACCTGGCACTTCTTTTTTTAAAACGATAGGTGATTTGCCAATTGACTGTATGTATTGTTTGGTTGCTGTGACGACCTCAGGAGCAGTTCTTTCATCTTGAATGATTTCCACAAGTGGAACAAGCTGGGCCGGATTGAAGAAATGAGTAATAATAAATCGTTCCGGATGTACAGCATGTTTGCGAAGGGTTGAAAGCGGAAAAGCAGATGTATTAGAGGCAATAATCGTCTTCTCTCCCGCTATCTCTTCAATTTGACGAAATATCTTCCACTTTAGTTCAATTACTTCAGGGACCACTTCAATAATCATGTCCGCATTTCTGATCGCTTCTTGCAAACTCGTTGTATAGGAAAGATACGTAAGTGTCTGTTCTTTCTCCTGCTTCGTCATCAATTTCTCCTGCACCAATACATTCAGACTGTTTTCGATAAGTAGTTGTGCTTTTGTGAGTCCTTCTTCTTCCACATCATATAATCGAACCTCGTATTCTGATCCTGCGTACATTTGGGCAATTCCGTGGCCCATTACGCCGGCTCCGAGCACTGCAATTGTCTTCATTCTTATTCCCCCTTATCAGTTGATCGCGCTTTCTCTACTACCACATTACGACAAAGATTGCCCTTTTCCCTCTAAAAATCGCTCTCTTCTTGTAAGAATTCAAAATTTCACTCTATTTTTAGACCCTTGTCCTTTACACTTTTTGTTTTTTTTCATAGAGTATAGTATCTCGAAATTAGAAAGGAGGTTTTTATATGAGTTGTTGCTGTAAATCATCTTTTTCTTGCTGTTCCCACTCTAGCTGCAAATGTTCAGGTTGCTGCAGCTCTTCCAATAATAACAACAATCCAAGCAATAATAACCCTAGCAGCAATAATAGCAACCTCGTCGTCGTGCCTCCCCTTGTATACCCTCCTCATAAAGATGACCATGATAAAGAGAAAGACCGTGATAAAAAAGAGAAATGTCCGAATTTGCGGCGTGGAAATTTGATTGTGAATGGGGGATTTGAAACTGGTTTTCTTTCTCCATGGGACACGACAGGGACAGTGGCTCTTCCAGATGATCCTAATTTAAATCCACATCAAGGCGAAGAAGCGGCACTCTTAGATATAAATTCAACTCTATCTCAAACAATAGGCTCCGGGGTATGTGAGGGCAAAGTATATGAACTCACCTTGAGTCTATCAAGTTCTGCTGGAATTAATAGCGGAACACTCGTCACATTAGCATTTTTAGATTCAATGGGGGCAACAATTGAACAAGAAACGTTTGTTGTTTTAGCTGATTCACGTCCACTTAATTCCACTGGAAATTGGACCTTCCACAAATTAATCTCTGACGAAGCACCTGAAGGAACAACGGGTATCCAAGTACGAATTGAAACCGATAGCTCCCTTGGCGGAATCCTCGTAGACGACGTCGCCCTCATATTAGCAAACTAAAAACTAGCTTCATAAAAAAACGAATGGACCGCCTGCTTGGCAACGGTTGGTCCATTCGTTTTTCATTTTTTCTCCAAATAACGCTCAATAAGCGTTAACAGCGGTTCTTTCATATCATCACGTTCATTCAGTAAATGATGTTTTCCGTCTTCAACAAGGTGAATGGATAGGAAAGGAAATTTCTTTAATAAAAAGACGACATTGTGCTGCCAATCGACCGTTGTGTCTTTCTTTCCTTGAACGACCAGAACATTCGCACTGCTCGGAACGGCTTTTTGAATTCGGTCATTCCATCTAATGAGCGCATCAGTCCAACGAAGCGGAACTTTTCCGTGCTGGAGCGGATCTTGCTTCATAAATTGTAAAAACGTTTCGTTTGAAGAATTGTTCCGCATCACTCTATTTAACTCGGAGACAAACGGGCGAAGAAGTTTGCTTCCGGCGACAGATGCTCGCCAACGGTAGGAACGGACAAGCGGGCAAACGAGCACCGTTTTATCGATAATCGCGGCTTCTTCCTCATGAAGAAGGTAATCAATGGCGGCGAGCTCCCGTACTATGAGCAAGCAAATAAACAGGCTCACTTAGTTCGACTAAATGTTTCTTGACCATTTTCTTCACGCTTTGTGCGTAAACGATGAAATCGGAAATTGATGCCCTTTTCCCTGTTGACAGTCCGTGGCCAGGTAAATCAACCGTCCATACGTGAAAGCCTCGTTGAACGAAATAACGAATCGTGTCATGAAAAACTCCGGCATGATCGTAATAGCCATGAAGGAGGAGAAGATGCCCCTTTACCTCATATGGACAGAACGATTGAAGGAATAACCGTTCATCGCCAACCTGCTCGTATCCGTAACGATAGGAAACAGATCCCACCGGCAGTTTATAATAGTCCGTATAGTGTTGAATATCGTCATTCATCTTATCAATTGGGAATATCAATTGCTGATTATCCCTGATGCGCTCTAAAATGTGCTTCACCGTACGTCCCCCCCCTTTTTCTTTTGTTGTAGCATGTTTTCAGCTTACAGACAAGCGTGTAAGCAGCTATACTTTGAAAAGACCCATATGACTAGAAGTATTGGAACGATAAAAGAAAAGGGCCTGTCTGAAAAATCCAGTAGGCTCAAGGATTTTTAGACAGGTCCTTTCATTACTCAGTTACGACTTTATTCGTTCTCCAACACGGCCACGTTCAGCATTTAGTCAAAACATCTATTAAACTCCAGCTAACTCAAAACAAGGGTCGTTGAAATACACCACTTCTGACAGAACTTTTGAACCCTTAATTGTTTTAAACGCCTCTCTCGCCTCAGCTTCCGTATCAAATTCAAACATTTGAATACGTTCCTTTGCATGTACAGTAATAATCCACATAAATAAAGTCCCCTTCCATAAATTTTTTTCATTTTCCTAATTTGCTCCACCCATTGGAAGCCAGGTGAGAAAGTCCATCCATATACTTTTTCTAATATGGATGATTATAGCATGTCAGTTACATTTTAGTTACAAGATTCCATCGACATTATCTCTATTAATGTGACATACAATTCATGATTGACATTTTAATTGTGACATACTATTATAATACCAAAGAATAAAACGCTTACACCAATACACTATAAATCTATTAATGAAAAAGAAGGGAGCCTTCATAATGGGGACAATCATTTGCCAAATTTGCAGTGAAACAATCGAACAATTCGAAACTGAAAAGGTGTCAACGTTATACGGACAATGTACTTGCTGCAATGAAGAGAAACAAAAAGGCTCCAAATAATTTTAGAATCGGAACAAAAAGAAGATCCGTTTCCCCAATATAGGAAATGGATCTTCTTTTTCATTTTACTGTGGATTTGTAGGGACATCTTTATTTCATTAAGATATCCTCGCGCTCTTACTCCTGATGTGGCCGAGTTTTTTCTGCCTGTTTTGCTTGATTATTCGCTGGATTTACTGCAATTTCATTTGAAAACTCCGTAATGGACTTCGGGCTTTGCGCCCCGCCTTTTGTTTTGCGATTTCGTTTTGTCATGAAATCCCCTCCTGTCTTGTAAGTGTAGGACCACCTACTTTTTTAATATGCCCGAATTATTTTTTCTTGTGCATAGCTTATCATGATTCTTGCTGACGATTTTTTTAAAACTATTTTCTTTTAGAACATAGTTTGGTTTGAAAATATTATAGTTGCATTTCTTTAATTTTTTGAACAAGAAAAAAGCATCATCTCTCTTTTGCGTTTGTTTATACTGTTCTTTCTGCCAAGAAAACCTTCCCATTCGCTGTAACAGCGGAAACGTCCGTGTTAGCAAGTGCATTTAATAATTGGATTTGGAAGCTTCCTGGTCCTAACTCAGCACTTTCATGCGCTGCTATTTCAGCAGCTACTCCGTAATAAGTTAAGGCTGACACAGCAGCAGCCATTAAATCCACCGAAACTGCAGCAAACGCCCCAATCACAGATGTCAACAAACACCCTGTTCCTGTTACTTTCGTTAAAATTGGATGACCGTTTTGAATAAGAATTGTGTCCTCTCCATTTGACACGACATCTTCCTTCCCTGTAATCACAACCACACAGTCAAGTTGTTTCGCTGCTTTTTCCGCTAAACTAACAATATTGCCAGCGCCTTCTCCTGCATCGACCCCTTTTACTTCCCAACTATCACCAACGACATTGGCAATTTCACCAGCATTACCGCGAATAATGGACACATTCAATTCCTTCAACAGCTTTCGGGCTGTTTCCGTACGATACGGAGTCGCTCCTGCTCCTACTGGATCTAATACGATAGGAACACCATGCTCATTCGCTGATGCTCCTGCCACAAGCATCGTTTCTATTTCTGATTCAGTTAACGTGCCGATATTTAATACAAGCGCTCCTGCGATTTTAGCCATATCCGCTGCCTCTTCCTTCGCATAGGCCATGACCGGAGAAGCCCCAAGCGCCAATAAACCGTTTGCTGTAAAATTCGTCACTACTACATTTGTAATATTATAGACGAGCGGATTTTTCGTTCTTACCTCTTTTAATAACGGTGCATATAATTTATTTTCCATTTATAGTCCCCCTTTTTATATACAAAAAAGCCGCCCCTGACTGGAGCAGCTTTCAACTATGTTACTTAAACCCGCTCCACTTTCCTACGCTGGTATCACCCAGATCAGGTACAAAGGGTCCGGAACATCTATTCCATCTCAGCCGTATGGCTCCCCTAGTGGCTTCATCGTTATTCATTTTCCTTTCTACTATACTACGAATTAAGCAAGAGAGGCAATGCTTACCATTGCCAAAACAACACTAATTCCGTCTATTTTTGATAACCTTTGTCACCTTGCAGGAAAAAGGAGGAAGTGTTAGGGAATACAATGCATTAACAAATTCTATCATCATTTTTCTCGTTAGGATTAATGTCGAAAGGGTGAAACATTTCATGGTACAAACGTATACAGTAGGAAAATTGGCTAAAAGACTCAAAGTGGAAAAACGGATGATTTTACAGTGGGAGACAGAATTCAGCGATTTTCTTGAAGTCACACGCGATAAAAACAATACCCGCCATTTTTCGGAAAACGATTTACAGCTATTAAAGGAAGTAAAGCAATGGACAAATCAAAATATGGGGCTTGAGAAAATAAAAGAGCACTTGCTTCAAAAAAATACTCCCATTGAGAAAAATCCATTAACTCCTGAACCATCAGCTTCTATTGTCAGCAATCAGACAGCCAATGTTGAAGGAGAGCTTGTAGAAGCGATTCAGCATTACAAAGACGTATTCGAAGTACTTGAAAGCTTCAAGCGGGATTTGCTTCAAGAGATGCGGGAAGGCATTCGCCAAGAAGTGCGAGAAGAAGTATTGGAAGAAGTGAAACGAGAGATTTCAAAAGGTGCCCAGCAAACGACTGAAACAGTGGAAACTTTTGCTTCTTTCCTCACCCAATCTTCTGAGAACACAACGAAAGAGCTGCAGCAATTGGCGAAAGGGACAGAACAGACGGCGAAAACGATGGAAAGTGTCGCCTCGTCTATTCAAAAAACGTCGGCTCAAACGGCGAAAGAACTGAATCAACTCTCTAAAGAAGCCGAACATACGAAGAAAACCGTTGAAGAGTTTACCTCTTTCATGATTCGTTCTTCTGAACATACAACGAATGAACTGGAAGACATATCAAAGGATACCCAGCAAGCCATTGAAACGATTGAAGTTTTATCCTCTTTTCTCGCTAAATCTTCGGAACAGACAGCAAAAGACATTTATCAAATTTCTAATCGCTTGCAGCAGCATGGATCCACCGCCTCAAGTGAAATTAAAGAATTACTTGAAACGATGAATCAAGAAAGAGACTATTATTTAAAAACCCTTGAACAAGAACGACAATTTTATCGTCAAGATATTACTGAGCGCGAAACCATTTTCCGTGATTTCGTCCACACATTTCGAGAGGCTGCTGCTGCTGAACAGCCCAAAGCGAAAAAATGGTGGAAGCCTTGGCAATAACGGATATGTACATCCCTTCGAAAAAAAAGCAGGGTCCCTCCCTGTTTATATAAGCCTTAACCAACAAAATGTCCCTTTGACTGATCGAGGGGACACTTTGTATTTAAGTAAAGACCCGTCAAAAAACCGCTCATGTTAGCGCATTTCCTTGACGGGTCCTTTCTATTTGAAACGTATATGAACGTTCACCGAAATACTGTATACAATAAATGCTCCAGCATGTTTTTCAGCTTCACAAAAGCATAGTCCATATGAAGCCGTTCTGTCTGTTGATGAGCATCCCGCCCAACAGGCCCAATGTTTAACACCGGCACATCAAATTGCTTCAGCTCTTCAAAAGGAATGCTGTACGTCATATCCCAAACTGGCACGTTTCCTGTATAAACTTCCACTCCGCTCCAGCCTTCTTTCAATCCGACATAACTTAAATCTGAAATGCCGTTAAAATACGGGAGCGTCGTTAAAGGAACGTTATAAACCTCTTTTGCATAGTCTGTTAGTTCCTTCGTCAACTGCTGAATAATTGGTTGATCACTCGTCTCCACCGCTGGGTAAAAAGGCGGGGCAAAAAATAATACAATCATTGGTCCGAGCTCATTGCACAACATCGCCAATTCATCTACAAGCTGAATGGACAGCTCTCGATTGCCAAGCTCTCCTTGTTTCATCCATACTTTCCCTTCCAACGCTTGTACATACTCTTTTCCAAAAAGAGAGACTGCATAATTTTTCAATTGCTCAAATGTGTAAACCTTTACGCTCACCTGTTTATTTTCAATTTCTTTTCCTTGTAGCTTGGCAAAATTTTGAGCACGTTCTTCATAAAAGCGTTCAATATTATTGGCGGCTTTTTCTGCGGTTTCAACGAGCATCTTCACGGTCTCTTCAACCGAGCGCTCCATCAAAAGTAAGTTAAACAAACTTACAGACCTGTGCGGAATTTGAACAGAATAATCTGTTTTCAAATCTCGTTGAAACTGCGCCGTCGGCGGTGGGCTTTCCTGCGAGGAAACTACTTCGCAAAAGTGTGTATTCAATTCCATTTCCATTGTAACCATTGCGCTCATCAATGTTGCATTTAACCCTGAAAACGGTTCGCCTACATGCGTTTCCTTTCCGTAACATAAAAAACCAGGCAGCAGCTTACCAATGGATCCCGTGTAAATATAGTGCTGTTCATCTCCAGGATAACGCGTAAACATCGGTTCAGCGTTGAGCACAAGCTCATAGTCTAGTCCATACGTTTTCGCCATTTCCACTAAAGTTGGAACCGCTGCCCGCATTCCGACAGAATTCACTTCTTCATCAGGTACCGTCACCAATAGAAGATTGCCATCAAACGTTCCCGCACAAGCCTGCTCTATTAGCGACATATGAACAGCCAACCCGCACTTCATATCCATCGTCCCACGTCCGAATAACCACTCTCCTGATTCTAAATCCGCCCGAACAGACGAGGCATATTCTTCCTTGCGCTCAGTCATCCATTTTGTCAGTAACTTCGGATTAAACGCATGCTCTTTGAACAATCCATAATCTTCTACATCAACGACGTCAAAATGACTTATAAGTACAACGGTTTTTTTCCTCTGCTCCTTTTTATACAGTGCCGTCACAAAAAAGCGGCCATCTTCTGTCGGATGAAGCTGGAGCATCTCTTCATTACGCTGAAAATAATCAAGCTGTCCAAGTTTCCCCATCACCTTTTGCGCCATTTCAATTTCCCCGTTTGTCCCTGTGATGCTCTTTACTTCGACTAATTCGCACAACAAATCAACTAACTGCTCTTTTGACTGCATAAGGCCTGCTTTCATTAAAACGTCCCGTTCCTTGCCTGCACTTCTTCCACAAATTGTTCCATTCGGTTAAGTCCTTCACGTAACATGGAAAGCGAATAGGCATAAGACAGGCGCACATACCCTTCGCCGCAAGCAGAAAAAGCGCTCCCCGGGACGACAGCGACCCCGCCCTTTGATAATAGTTCAAACGCAAATTCATAAGAAGTCATGCCAAGAGATTGAATGGACGGAAAAATATAAAACGCTCCTTCAGGCTGAACAACCTCGAGTCCCATTTGCTCCAAGCGGTGCTGCACATAATCACGGCGGGCCATGTATTGGTCATTCATCATTTCGGGGTCACTTCGTCCATTTGTCAAGGCTTCAATGGCGGCATATTGGCTCATCGTTGGAGCGCAAACGGTGTTGTATAAATGTACTTTCACCATTTCGTCTGCAATCTCAGCAGGAGCGAAGGCAAATCCGATGCGCCATCCTGTCATAGAATGGGATTTCGATAACCCGTTAATCACAATCGTCTTGCTTCTCATGCCTGGGAAAGAAGCAAGCGACACATGCTGTTTGCCGTAAACATTTTCACTGTAAATTTCATCCGATACAACAAAGACGTCTTTTGTTTCTAAAAATAAGGCTAACTCCTTAAGGTCTTGCTCTGGCATCACAACACCTGTTGGATTAGAAGGGGAATTGAGAACAACACATTTCGTTTGATCACTCCAATGTTCTTTCAACAACTTAACAGAAAGCTTAAATTCATTTTCCGTCGTATCTATGTATACAGGTATTCCACCACATAATTCGATTAACGGTTCATATCCTGGATAAATCGGAGCAGGAATGAGCACTTCATCTCCGGCTTGTAAAATCGTGCGGAACACAGCATCCAATGCTTCACTCGCGCCAACCGTCACAAGCACTTCCTGTTCTGGATTGTAATCAAGTCCATATGCATCTCTTACAAAATCAGCAGGCTTTTCGCAGTTCGAGCAACCCTGCATTATGCGTATACGCAGTATGATTGTCGGAGATAGCTTTAATTCCTGCCTGTTTTACATGTTCTGGTGTTGGGAAGTCCGGTTGTCCAATCGTTAAGTTGATTGCATGAGGATATTGACTGACCAGATTCGAAAATTGACGGATACCAGGAACTTGTAATTTTTTCACTTGCGGATTTAACAGATGTTTCATCGTTCATCGTCTCACTCTCATTGTAATTTGGCATATAAAACGATAGTTCCAAGGTGATTGGCTCATTTCTTAACACGCGATTGTTTAGAAATGAGCCAATTGTCACATTTGTTATTTTGATAAACTTGGAAGCCAAGTAGACAGCTCCGGCACGTACGTAATGACCAATAAAGAGAAAATCATGACAAGCAAAAATGGAATGATGCCGACAATAATTCGCTCTAGCGGGATTTTACTTACACTTGAGGCAACGAATAAATTAACACCAAGCGGCGGCGTAATAAATCCAATGGCTAAGTTAGCGACTAAAATGACTCCAAAGTGGACCGGGTCAACCCCTAATTTTGTTACGATTGGCAGTAAAATAGGTGCAAGAACAACTAAAGCAGAAATCGTATCAATAAACATCCCGACAACGAGCAATAAAATGTTAATGACAAGCAAAATGATGATTTTATTATCTGACAATGATGTAATGAACTCAGCAATAGTTGTTGGAATTTGCTCTAATGTCATAATGTACGCAAACGAAATCGATAAACCGATAATAATCATCGTTGATGCATTAATTAACACCGCTTCTACTAAGCTATTGTAAATGTCTTTCCATGTTAATTCCTTATATACGAACACACCGATGACCATCGCATATACAACGGCAACAACGGCTGCTTCCGTTGGTGAAAACACGCCCCCGTAAATACCGCCTAAAATAATAACGGGAATTAAAAGAGCCCATTTAGCATCATAAGTTGCCTTCGCCACATCTTTAAAACGAAAGCGTTCTGTCGTCGCTGCCGTATAATTGTTCTTTTTTGCGATAGCAAACGAAACGACCATTAACAGTAAACCAATTAACAACCCAGGGATAATACCAGCTAAAAACATGCTTCCAACGGAAACACCTGCGACTACACCATAAAGAACGAACGGAATACTCGGAGGGATGATGACTCCAATGGAGCCGGCTGCTGCTGAAATAGCGCCCGCAAAGCCTTCCCCGTAGTTTTTCGCGCGCATCGCCGGAATCATGAACGAGCCGATTGCCGCAACCGTTGCAGGACCAGATCCTGAAATCGCTGCAAAAAACATACAGGAAACAACCGTTACCATGGCTAATCCGCCGACCATCCAGCCAACGAGCGCCGTCGCCAAATTAAGCAATCGTTTGGATACTCCCCCTTTTCCCATTAAAATACCTGCCAGCATGAAAAAAGGAATGGCCATTAACGGAAAGGAATCGAGTGATGTAAAAGCTTTTTGCGTAATAATGTTCAACGGAAGTGTCGTAAAATAATAAATGGTAAATAAAGCGGAAACGCCTAGTGCAATTGCAATGGGCACTCCAATGAGCAAACAAAGAAAAAGTGTTCCAAATAAAGCTGCAACTGTCATATTTATGCCCCCTTGCTGATGGCTGGATCGATGGTTTTAGGTGTTTTCCAGATAAGTACAACCTGCTGAAGTAAACGAATAGACATGCCAAATCCGCCTAATGGAATGGCCGCAAATGGTAACCACATCGGCATTTGCATCGCCGGTGACGTTTGTCCGTTTTCATAGCTCATTAAGACGAGGTCTGTTCCATAAATAGCCAAAAAAATGGCTAGTGCAAACCAAATAGCAATTGAAACCGTATCCATCACTTTTCTGCCCAAAGCATTGAATATATTTCGAAAAGCTTCAATCCGAATATGCTCCCCTCTTTTCACCGCAAAGCTCGCCCCAATCCATACTTGCCACACGTGGATGTAGCGCGCAAGTTCTTCGGTCCAGCTCGGGGCAGACCCGAATAAATACCTGCCAATGACCTGCATAAAAATTAAGACGACCATTGCTACCAATGTCATGACTAAAAATACTTCTTCTGCTTTTTCATCTACAACCTTTACTGCTTTCACCTTTGTCGCCTCCTTCAAAATTTTCATTTTTAAACAAGCAGTTCAATGCGGCTTTATATAGCTTGCGTCGCATCAAACTGCCTGTAAAGAATGGTTTACCTTATTGCTCGTTTGCTGTTTTAGCCAATTCGATTAACTCTTCTCCAATTTCAGGTGCATATTTATCGTAAATCGGAAGAGCTGCTTGACGGAATGCTTCTTTTTGTTCAGCTGTCAGTTCATTAATTTCCATACCATTTTTCTTTAGCTCATCCAAAAATTGTGCATCCTGCTCTGCTGCTAACTCACGTTGATATTCACGGAACTCAACACTCGCCTCATTCATTATGACTTTTAAATCATCTGGCAAACTATCATAGAATTCGAGATTGACAAGTAGAGTAGTAGCCGCATACACATGTCCAGTCATTGTTAAATATTTTTGCACTTCATAAAATTTGTTCGTATAGTATAAAGAAACTGGACATTCCATCGCATCAAACGTATTTTGTTGTAAAGCCGTATACAGCTCCCCGAACGCAAACGGTGAGGCATTGGCACCAAAAGCATTAAATGTGTCAGTATGAACAGGTGTTTCCAGCGTTCGCATTTTTAATCCTTTTAAATCTTCCGGTTGTGTAATAGGATGTTGGTTGTTAGACATATGACGGAAACCATTTTCTGCAAACACCAGTCCTTTTAAGCCATTCGTTTCCAAATCTTGCAACAACGTTTGACCAAGCTCTCCGTCCAATGCTTTGAAGGCACTTTCTCGCGAATTGAATAGAAACGGTAAATCTAACACCATAAACTTTTTATTAAATCCTGAAAGTGCTGCCACCGCCGGAATGGTCATCTCGACGTTTCCTAACTGAACCGCTTCTACCGCTTCTCGATCTGACCCATACAGTGAACCATTCGGATACAGCTCCACTTTAATGCGGCCATCCGATTTTGTTTCAACAGTTTCTTTCAGTTTTAAAGCCGCTACATGGGACGAATGCTCCTCAGGAACTAAGTGTGCAATACGTAATGTGTAGCTTTCTTGCTGATCGCCTTCAGCTCCTTCAGTGTTTTCAGATAAGGCCCCTCTTTGTCCACATGCTGTTAATGCCAGCAGTAAAACACATGATGCAATAATAATCAGCCATTTCCTCATTTTATTTCCTCCTTTATTTGGTAAGCTTTAATTCTTAATTCCACTTGTTCGATATGGTCCATCATTCGTTCTCGCGCCGCTTCGCCATCTCCGGCCTTCAACGCCTCTAAAATGGAAAGATGTTCGTTATACGCATCATGGGCGCTTCTTTCCAGCGAGCCTGACAAAATAAGAAAGCGACGATTTAAATTTGTATTTAATTGCTCAATAAATTCACTGAGCTTGTAATTATTACTTCCTTTCGTTAAAAGCAAATGGAATTCCATATCTTTGTCGATGAAGAAAGAAAGGTTTTTCTCTTGGAGGGCTTGAAACTGCTCCGACAGATTTTGTTCTAGCTCTTGAATGATAGAGGACGAAATAGTCGATGCTAGTTTCCAAACGTTGTGGGGTTCTAGAAGTTGTCTCAATTCCAAAAAATTTTCATGGTCATGTTCTGTAAACACAGCTACTCTTGCTTTTTTTCCTTTCTCAATCTCAAGTAATCCCTCGTAAGCTAGCCTGTTCATCGCTTCTCGAATCGGTGTACGACTAATACCAAGAAGAGAGGCGATTTGTTCCTCAGCGAGCTGTTCATTCGGTGAAAACCGGCCGTGGATAATCGCTTTTTTAATAGCACGATACGCTTGATTGGCAAGTGTATCCGCTTGTTTCAGTTTTCGAAGCAATTTGGAGCACCTCCTGTTATGTATATGCATACAGAATTCTGTATACAGATGATTATAGAAGAAACTAGACTGCGTGTAAACCAAATATTCTAAATATTTTTTATATATCTACTTATTGATTTCATGATAGATTTACCTAAGCCGATGGTACCAACCTTACAGGGTTGGTATCATCGGCTTAGGTCTAGCCAATTCAACATGACCGCTCTTTCGTCATGGTGAATTGGCTAGATTGATTTCATTTATTCGTTCGCTTTTTTCGCTTGTTCTACTAATTCCTCACCGATTTCCGGTACAAACTTATCATAGATTGGTTGAGCAGCTTCACGGAATGTCGCTTTTTGTTCTGGTGTTAGTTCATTGATTTCCATGCCTTTTTCTTTTAGTCCTTCTAAGAATTCTGCATCTTGCTGAGCAGATAATTCACGTTGGTTATCACGGAATTCAACAGAGGCCTCATCCAATACTTTCTGCAAATCTTCTGGAAGAGAGTTATAGAAATCAAGATTCGCTAATAAAATCGTAGCGGAGTAAACATGACCTGTTAACGTCAAATATTTTTGTACTTCATAAAATTTATTTGTTTCATAGATAGAAATTGGGCAATCCATCGCATCAAATGTGTTTTGTTGCAATGCTGTGTAGAGCTCACCAAAAGCAAACGGTGAGGCATTCGCACCAAAAGCGTTGAACGTTTCAGTATGAAGTGGATTTTCCAACGTACGCATCTTTAACCCTTTCATATCTTCTGGAGCTGTAATCGGCCCATTATTATTTGATACATGGCGATAACCGTTTTCAGCAAATGTCAATCCTTTAAAGCCGTTGCTTTCCAAATCTTTCAGCAAGCCTTGTCCAAGTTCACCGTCCATTGCTTTAAAAGCATTCTCTCTCGTATCAAATAAGAACGGCAAATCAAATACCATAAATTTTTTATTAAAACCGACAACCGCTGGTGCTGCCGGAATCGTTGCTTCAACATTTCCTAATTGCACCGCTTCAATTGCTTCTCGGTCTGATGCAAACAACGTTGCGTTCGGGTACAGTTGTACTTCAATGCGCCCGTTCGAATTTTTCTCGACCGTTTCTTTAAATGTTTCTGCTGCGATATGAGTTGATTGCTGTTCAGGCGGTAAATAAGCAATCCTCATGGTATATTTGTCTCCATCTCCTTGATTGTCTCCATTTGAAGCCGCTTCTCTCTTTCCACAAGCTGTTGCCAGCAATAACATACAGGCCACAAGAACTAACAGCCATTTTTTCATTACGTATTCCCCCTGCTCTTTCTTTTTTCTCTCTTTTTCTTTTCAACTTGCTACCAAAACAAGAAAACGCTTTCAAAACTATTCTTTCTGCCATGTCCATTCTACTTTCTGATGGGCATATAACACTTTCACAATCTGACCTCCTTTATTTTGTGTATGCATTATTTTGTATACAGTTGATTATATGGTATGGTAATATTTATGTAAATAAAAAATTCTAAAAATTTAATATTTTTAGAAAGGTGGTTACTATGAATTTAGTAGATGACTTAATTTCTTTACTCGGACAAGAACACGTATCAATCAATGAAACTATTTTGCTTCAGCATAGCAAGGATGAGTCTCATCATGAACCAGTCATGCCGGATGTTGTAGTTTTTCCGACTTGCCGTGAAGATGTACAAGCCATTGTCACCTATGCGAATAAACACCGTATTCCTGTTGTTCCCTTTGGGGTAGGCTCGAGTTTAGAAGGACATTCCATTCCGATACATAAAGGTATTTCGATTGATTTTCAATACATGAATGCCATCGTAGACGTAAGGCCTGCTGATTTAATTGTAAAAGTTCAACCTGGTGTGACAAGAATGCAGCTTAACCAAGAATTGAAAAAATATGGCCTGTTTTTCCCCGTTGATCCCGGAGCAGATGCTACGATTGGAGGGATGGCCGCTACCAATGCAAGTGGAACGGCTACTGTCCGTTACGGTGTGATGCGTGACCAAGTGCTTAACTTAGAAGTTGTTCTAGCAGACGGTCGAATTATTCATACAGGAAGTCTCGCTAAAAAATCCTCATCAGGCTATCATTTAAATGGATTGTTTGTCGGCTCAGAAGGGACGCTTGGAGTTTTTACCGAAATTACTTTAAAACTCCACGGAATTCCAGAATCCATTATGGCAGCACGAGCTTGTTTTCCTCATGTCACAAACTGTGTGGAAGCAGCCGTTTCTATTTTAACAGCTGGCATTCCAATTGCCCGGATGGAACTAGTAGATGCCCGTTCCATCGCCCAAGTAAATGAATATAGCGGAACCGATTATCCTGTTCTTCCTTCACTCTTTTTAGAGTTTCATGGAAATGAATCCGGCAATGAAGAAGACACTCAATTTGTAAAAGAACTCGTAACCGAACACGGCTGTTCAGAATTTGTCTTTGAATCAGATTCCAATAAACGGGCCCTCCTATGGAAAGCCCGCCACGACCTTTCGTTGGCGTTTCGCCATAGCAACCCGAAATTACGAGCAATGGGAACAGACGTATGTGTCCCTATCTCCACCCTTCCAGACATCGTCGGTTATACGAGAACGCGCATTGATAATTACGGTTTGGATGGAGCGGTATTAGGGCATATCGGAGACGGTAATTTTCACACGCTTGTGATGTACGATCCAGAAAATGAAGAACATGTTGAGCAAATTGATCAACTGAATGAAGAAATAGTTCACTATGCCTTTAAGCTTGGCGGTACATGTACAGGAGAGCACGGTGTCGGAATTGGCAAAATGAAATATCAACAACAAGAACATGGAGAAGCACTCGAACTCATGCTTGGAATGAAGCACATGCTCGACCCCAATAACATTTTAAACCCCGGAAAGCTTCTTCCTGCTGTTGTTTCACAAGCAAAATAATGAACGAAGGAAGTGTTTAAAAACTTCCTTCTTCTGCTTAATCCTTTTGTTTACATAATGAAATTATAGTTAACTTTTTTTGCGAAAAATTTCTTTTATAAACATTAGTTCGTTCTTCCTAGTTTACAAAAAAAATCAGCTCCGCTTCGAAAACGGGCTGATTTTCATGTTACATATCTTTCTTCACAAACAACGGCAAGTTATCTAATCCAATCATGCGAGCATATACAAACAACTGCCCTTTATGGTGAATTTCATGATCGCGCATCATATGTAGGAACGACTTAGCAGGTATTTGCGCTCCAAACATCTTCGTTAAATCAAGCATTTGAGCTAACTGCTCGTCAGACAAGTTTTCAAGCGTTTCTTTCGTCTTAGCCGTTATTTCGTGTACAAGCTTTTGAAGCTCCTCCGCTGTTTCAACACTTGGTGGAGTTTTTGGAGTTGGGAACGCACCTACCTTGGCAGTTTCAGCGAACGTATCAGCAGAAAACATCATATGTAGCACAAGCTCTTTTAATGTCATCGCCTTATCCCATGGTCGAAATGATAAATGCTCATCTGATAGCATATCCACAATCTCATTTCCTACTAATCGGTGACGAAGCCAGCTATTTGTAAACATTTGTGATTCACTCATTTTTAATCCCCTCTACTATTTAAATGATTTCCTCATCCATCATAAATGTACCTCTTATCCCCTGTCAATGAATGCTGAAGTACACTTCACTTAGCCATCACGCTTTTTACGGAACAATTGTAACAGGACATGGGGCATCATGCAGAACATTGTAGCTGACACTCCCTAACACCGTTCGCTTAATAGCACCGAGTCCCCTAAACCCCATGACGATACTAGTAGCCCCGGTGTCTTTTGCTTCAGCAATAATTTCTGCCCCCGGTGATCCTGTTCGAATTTTTGTGCGTATTGAAATAGAAGAGGTATTAATTTCAGCAAGAGCTGCTTCAAACACCTCTTTGCCCATCTCTTCTTGAAATTCTTGAATTTGTTGTTGACTGACAAAACGCCGTACATTCGGTGTATTATAGGTTGGCTGAACATTTAATAGAATCATTTCAGCCTCTTTTCCTTCGGTCATTGATAAAGCAAAATGAACCGCCTTATGGGAATGCTGCGAACCGTCAACTGGTACAAGTATTTTTTCCACCGTCATCACACCTTTTTCGTTTAATATATACGCTTTTCGTTTTCACGCAACCTTTTTCCTGCTTCTTATGCAAGAAAAGGGCACTATTTTGCAAAAAAAGGTGACTGCCAGATTTGAACAAATCTGATAATCACCTTTTTTAAATGTAGCATTAAATTTTCGAGTAAGAAATGGTCATCATTTCATTGAAATAGACGTTATAGAGAGCATTCACAGCTTTCTCCACACCTTCTGCCTTCACTCCAAACATCATACTAACTTCTGAAGAGCCTTGGTTAATCATTTCCAAGTTTACATTGGCACGTGCAAAAGCTTCCGTTGCTTTAGCTGCAATTCCGACAGACTGATTCATCCCTTCTCCTACTACCATAATAAGGGCCAATCCGCGTTCGACATACACGTTATCAACTTCAAGTTCTGATTGAATTCGGCGGAATACACGCTGCTCTACTTCTTCACTAAATTGATGTTCACGTATAATAACGGAAATATTATCAATTCCAGAAGGAGTATGCTCATAGGAAATCCCTTCGTCTTCCAGAATATGAAGCAATTTACGCCCAAACCCTACTTCTCGGTTCATTAAATATTTGTCAACATGGATGTTACAGAAACCATCATCACTCGCAATCCCGACTACTGGGGAGTCATGATAATTTCGCTTGGCTACGATATATGTTCCCTTCGCTTGCGGATTATTCGTGTTTTTCACACAAACAGGAATGCCTAGCTTATAAACTGGTTCAAGTGCTTCATCATGGAAAACCGAAAAGCCTGCATAAGAAAGCTCGCGCATTTCTCGATACGTCAATTCTTTAATTTCATTCGGGTTCGACACAATCATTGGGTTTACACTGTAAATTGAATCGACATCCGTGAAGTTTTCATAAAGTTCTGCTTTGACACCTGCCGCTAGAATAGAGCCTGTAATATCGGAACCGCCACGTGAAAATGTGACAATTTTTCCTTCAAGCGAATAGCCGAAAAATCCTGGCACAACGAGCACACCTGAACGCTCACGAAGCTCCTCAATTTTTTTATAAGACTCTGGAAGAACGCGGGCATTGCCCGGCTGATCTGTCACAAATATGCCTGCTTCTTTCGGATTTACATAGTGCGCTTCCACCCCGATCTGATTTAAGTAAGCAGCCATTAGTTTCGCATTATTATCTTCTCCACTCGCTTTAATCCCATCGAGCAAACGTGTTGGTTCCTCATTATGTAAAGAAGCAATCAACGCTTTTAAATCCTGCTCAATTCTTTCTAGGATAGCAGAATCAACGCCAAGCTCTTCTGCAATGGAAGCATAGCGACTAACAATTTGGCGCAACGGTACTTCCGTGTCTCCCCCCGCTTTAATTTGATCGGCAAGTGCAATCAACATATCTGTCATTTTAATGTCTTCTTTAAACCGTTTTCCTGGAGCTGACACGACGATGACTTTCCGCTCCTTATCAGCCATAATAATTTTAGCCACTTTTTCAAACTGGGCAGCACTAGCTACTGAACTGCCTCCGAATTTTGCTACTTTCATGATCGACACACCTTCTTTTTGAAAATCGTTCCATTGATTCTCTTATAATAGCACAATTTCAGCGGTTTTAAAGGGGAAGTATCGAATTTTTCTAAAAAATTAGACTTGAAATCGAGAGTGAATTGTGCTCTCTGAGCGAACAAATGTGTTTTTGAAAAGAACAAAAAGAGAGTTTCTATTCTATTTAAAACCTCTACTTCCAGAACATTCTATATGATTTTTTTCATGCTATTTTTCAAAGTACAAGAAAAAACTCCACATTGCAGGACTTTCTATGTTTCATCTCGAATATTTTCCGAAAGCTTTCTGGTATTAAAGGAGGTGAGAATATGAACTGCTTATTGTTTATTATCGTCTTATTTATCATTCAAGTTTCCTTATTAAAAATGGATAACAAAGCAACAAGCAGCGAATGACAACCTTACTTTAATTCCTCATATAAAGACTGGCTGTCAATGATCCAGCGGTCGATCATTCCATCTTTTCGCAGGATAAAACGGATTGTTTTCCGTTTTTTCCCCATGTTCTTTCCATACACCTCTACCTTTACTGGAATTTCTGCTATACTTCCATACTTGCTTTGATGCTGAACGGGGATATCGCCTAATGAAATATGCTCAAATTTGTCTATTTTATTACTCAGCTTTGTCCGACCTTGTTCCGACGTCGTCATTTGAAGCAAAGTGGTATCTCCTTGATTAATACTTTCAGCAAATACTTCAATAATCTCATCCAGTTGCGCATCATGTAAATACGCTGCAAGTTTCCCGGAAGCTTTTAAAATCATCAGTTCATGAGAAAAATCCGGATTTTTAGAACGGTGGGTTGTACTGCCAGAAAAGTGGATACAAAAATGACCTGGAAATCCATTTTGAAGGGCACCAGCTCCGTGTGGCATCCCGTGCATTGAACCAGCAATCAGTTGATCATTTACGAGCACAAGAGCAGCCCGCCTTTTCCAGCTCCATTTCCCGTTATAAATCTCTTTCATCACTTTCGTATCTTTTTCTGTCAGCGGCTGCACGTCTGCATGCTTGCGACCGGCTCTGCGCTGAACATGAAAGACTTTGCCTGTTTCCACATCAATCACTGTAAATTTTGCTTTGTTTGGGATAATCTCATCCACCTTCTCCCACGAAAGCATTTCTATTTGAAAACTAATGGGTGAATCTTCATCTTCCAACTGATGGGCAGAAGCGACAGACGTCATTCCAAACAAAATGAATCCAACAACTACCCTTTGTATGTATGTCCATTTCTTTTTCATATGAATTCCCCTCTTTTTTCTTATTTTTCCAAAGAGGAACCATTCACATGACAGCCAATATATTGAAATTGTTCTGTTTATTCCTTAGAAAAGAATTGAAGGAATTTGCATTGCTTGTTATTATAGAAAAATATTCCTAACGATTAAAGGAGCTTGGATGATGCAAAAAATTTCGCTTGCAGAGGCTGTTAAATTAAAAAGTGTGCTATCAAAAAGAATTCAAGAGCTTGAAGAAGAAATGGATCGCACAGCCTTCGTAGAAATAGAAAAAGGCACCCCGCTTCCAGCGCAAGTTCGTTCGCTGCTTCACGTTGAACAGGACCTAGATGACGTGCGTAAAGATTTCCGGTTACTTGATAAATTGATGTATAAAGCCAATGTCGAAAATACGATTGTGTTTAACGACGAATCCTTAACAATTGTGGAAGCCATTGAACTAGCGACTCAACTTCGGGCAAAAGCTCGAAAGCACAAAGAATACGGTGCAGCTACAAAGGAAGAGCACCCTTATCCGTTCGGAGAAATGTCAGCTATTGTTAAAGTCGCTTTATTCGATCCGGAAGCGTATCGGCTGAAAGGATTGGAATGTGAACGGCAGGCCAACAGGTTGTCCAATTTAATTAATGCGAAAAATTACTCCGTCGAGTTAGATTTCGACAGTGAAAAATATTTTTAATCCTTGAACCGGTGAGACTCCGATTCAAGGCATAGAAGGAGAACCTTTCGTGTACTCAAGTACCTTGTGATGGAAAACGGTATAACCAATAACCCGATGACCCGTTACACGTTTACCAGTAACCGATGACCAACTATGGCAATGGAAGGTCGATGACCATTTTGTCCTCTCCTGACTTTTCAATCTCCTTCTATGAAACCCCGCCTTGCTGCGCAAGCGGGGTTTTTACAGTTTATATAATTAAGATTGCCCACCGTCTTTCTTAATGAATCCCTTTTTTAAGTGCCCGCCGATTGTTTTAATCTTTTTAAAATCAGCTCAAAATCTTCCTTGAAACAAAAGCGCCTCCTCAATACAATCTTATATTCCTTATGATGTATGAACGAGACGGCTTGTTTTAGACCAACAATCAATCTGGCATAATCCAAACCATTTGCTGTATGCGAACAAAAAAGGTAGAATCTTTTTGCGTAATAACTACATGATCTGGTTTCACATCTTTTAAATTCCCTGTCACATTTCCTCTTACTGTTTCAATAACAAGACGCTTTCCAATTACTGTTTTGAGCGTTTCATACACATATGGATCCACCACGCTAATCATTTTCGGTGCCCGTTCATCCTCTTCATGATAATAACTCATCGATAATTCCTCCCTTTTTCGGCATTCTCTCTAATGTATGACTGCATGCCAGAAAGGATGATGAACCATTAATCATTTACTCCCCTTCTTCTAAAGCAGAAACAAATAGCCGCAGAACCGTATTGAATTCCTGCCACTTCCTCGTCGGAATTTGATGAGTCGCATGTGGGACAATATGAACTTGCACGTGCGGGACATATTTTTGATAAACTGAGATGTATTTATTAATATAATCAGACCTGCTGCCGTAAATGAGCAGAAACGGACAACGCAGCGATGAAAGATGAGCACGTCCGTCATATTGCAGCGACATTTTATAAAATTGCTTCCAAACAAGCGGATTTGCTTTATTCATATGCTCTTTTAATTGCTCTCGAAAGAGCGGTTCTTTCGTATGACTGGAGGAAATGAGGTTCGCGAGAAAATACGAACGTTGTGGAAGCAGCTTCACACCTGATAAGTGTTCCATTTTTAAAACGACTGTGTTCACCAGCGGAAAACCGCCCGACAATATGAGGGCCTTTGTTCTCTTTGGATACGTAAATGCAAACTGCTGAGCGATAACTCCTCCTGCAGAATAGCCACATATGACCGCTTCTTCAATGGCTAATTCGTTTAATAATTGTTTCACTTCCTCCACGTACATCGGGATCGTCACCTTTTCAGTACGTGTATCACTATCACCATGACCGCTCAAATCCATCGTAATAATTTGGAATTCATCACATAACTGTTTTTGTTCGCGAAAGGCGACTCTCCCCATTCCAGGAGGATGCAAAAATAAAATCGGTGTACCCCGGCCATGCGTTTCATAAATGAGCTTTTGCTTGCCAACTTGCATCTTTCTCATCATAATCCCCTTTCATCATACGTGGTGAAGCTTTCGTTTTTTGTTTGGATTAATGGCAAACACCGAAAGTAAAAGAGCGGGTAAGCAGCACAATGCTGCAGTGAAAAACATCCCGTCAATAGACGTATCCATCAACATTGAGAACAAAGGAGGACCTGCGGCTACACCAATAAAGCGCATGGAACTGTAAAGGGACGTAATCGTTCCGCGTTCCTCCTGTTCAATCCCTTCTGTAATGAGCGCGTCTAACGCTGGCAAACAAGCTCCAATTCCTATTCCACTTACAAACATAACAACAAGCATCACCCAAATATGTTCAACGAACGTTGCTATACATAAAGAAGCACTTATGATAACCAAACTGATTACAACCACTCGCTTCATTAGTACTTTATTTTGCTCAATTCGATTTCCCGTTATATATGAAGCCAAACAAAGGCTGACGAGCGGAATCGCTAACAGCAATCCTTTTCTTACGCCTTTAATGTCATATATTTTTTCTAAAGTATTGGATAAATAAAAGAGTACGCCAAATAAGACGAACATAACAATGCCTCCAATAATAAAAATGGCGTATAACCATCGTCCATCCTTTTTAAAGATTCCCCGTAATGAGTGAAGAAATTCCTTCATTGGCAACGGTTGCTGTTTGGCTTGTGGAACTTTGACAAACATTGCAATTAAAAAAATGGCGACCGCTGATAACAAAGGAATTGCATAGAAAGGTAAATACCAAAATAGACTCGCTAAAGAAGCCCCTAGGATTGGGCTTACTACCTTCCCAAACGTATTGGCCGTTTCAATTTTCCCGAGGCTGCTGCTTATCTTTTTTTCATCATCTCCAAATAAATCCCCGACAAACGGCAACACAATTGGCGCAGCACCCGCTGCACCGATCCCTTGCAGAGCGCGCCCAATAATAATCAACATATAAGCTGCTTCGTCCATCCCCGCCGCAAATCCGCACATTCCTCCACCCACCCCAGCCAGAAATAAACTTGGAAGAATTACTTTTCTCCTCCCAATTCGATCTGATAAATACCCAGCGATGGGGATGCAAACAATGGCAAAAAGAGAGTAAATCGTAATCACTAAACTGGATTGAAAAGAAGAAATGCCTAATTGCTTTTCCATGACTGGTAGGACTGGTATGAGCATCGAATTGCCAAGCGTCATGACAAGCGGTATAGAAGATAAAGAAATCACTGCCATAATGCCGATCCTTTTTTTCATCTTTGTACTGTTCATCGTCATACTCCTTTGAGATTCCCTTTCTACAACCTCCTTTATTGTTTCCCTACGCTCAAAATACTTTCTTGGAAAAAAGAACAAAAAGGCTTTCCCTGGTCGATACAGGAAAAACCTTTTCTGTGCGTTTTCCACTTTAAGAATACAATCGATAAAGACTGTCGCTTTCTTATTTTTCTGCCAAGGCAATACGAATGCCAATTAAGGCAAATAAACCAGCTTTTCCTTTGTTTATATACCCGTTCATTTTAGGGTAGCGCATAAGCTTCTGACCAATACTTCCAGAAAACATAGCGATAATGATAAAAATGACCACTGCCTGTACCATAAATACAATCCCAAGTATAATCATTTGCAGAACAGGGTTACCGGCTTTTGTCGATACAAATTGAGGAAGGAGAGCTAAGAAAAACAATGATACTTTCGGATTTAAAACATTCATTAAAATTCCTTTTTGATAAAGAGAAAACAAGCTTTTTTGCTCTACTTTACTACGTGTTAAAGGGGTATTTCCTTCTTTTAAAGCCTGCCATGCCATATAAAGTAAATAAACAGCCCCTGCATATTTAATAAGTTGAAACGCTGTATTAGACTGATACAAAAGAGCAGAAATACCTAGAGCTGCTGCCATCGTATGAACGGTAATTCCTGAGCATAGTCCAAGTGCCGTAGCAATCCCTGCTTTTTTCCCATTGGACATACTTTGAGCCATCACAAATAAAATATCTGGCCCAGGCGCAAGCGTGAGTACAATCGCCACAAGCAAAAAAGATCCAAGTAAAGCATAATCCATGGAACATTCCTCACTTTCTTTTTTGATTATGCTACCATGTTATGGTAATCACTGCAATCGCCTGTTTCTCACTCTTCATCATTTCGCCTGGCCGATATCCATAAATTTCATATTTGTCTCAACTGTAATCTCCATATTCTTATAAACATCTGGCCAGTCCATATTTTTCCATTGCTCATACGTCATCTTGCTCCTCACGTGACTTCCGATACTGAGTGAATCGACCCCTTCTTCTTGGAGAATAGCAATAATTTCTGCTGACCGTTCATCTAAGTCCGCGTTAATATCCTTCTCTAACTTCCGCTGATTTTTTTCTTCGTCTAACTCTTCTTCACCTGTATATTCAAGTACACTTCCTTCGATATCAATCTTAATATTAACCTTTACCGGCTCATTGTTAGACATTTTGACGTCCATTTTATATCCTTTCTGGTGGTAATTAAACATCAGTACTTTGCTTTCTTTCGTTTCTGACCCGTTAATATCAATGGTAAAAGTTCCTTCCTTTACATCTTCCCTCAACAAAAATAATATACCTGACTCATCATTTGACAGCTTTCGGACATAGTGGTCATCATCAAACAATGCATAGCCGGTAAGTTTTATTTTTTTATCTTCTACGGAAAAATACGGCATGACTGGATCTGTTCCTTCATCCACCATATCTCGAATAAATTGAAAAATATTATATGTCGCACTTTCTTTTTCTTGAACCATATTTTCTAAAAAGGTCCGAATGTAAGTTGCACTCACTACTTCGTCCTGTTTATGCATTAACAGTTCTTTTGCTTCTCCTTCACCGACAGCGAGCATAACTCTCGCTCCGATGCTTGGGTCACGCATAAAGGTATCAAAAATATCATTCAAACCTTTTTTAGCGAGTTCTTCTCCAAATAAAGCGACACTAATTTGTCCGCTGACAAGCTGAAGATTCGTTTCTTCTTGAAATTTATCTCGCGACTCTTTACTTGACCTTGCCATAGTAGAAAGCGTCTGATGGTCAAACTTCCCTTCTTGAGTAATAGTCGGATAGTTAATCGTAACGAGGAGCGGTTTATCCTCATCATCTGAAACATCATAGGCAATTACATCTACTAAACCGAGCTCATCAATGATTTGCTGTCCGCACCCAGCCAGCAGACTTAACATCAACACTACACAAACAATTGTTGGAAATTTCACATTACATACCTTCTTTTTTCATTCGCTTTTCCACACCCATAATTGGAAAAAGGACGAGCGGAAGAAGTAAAGCGATAACGGAAATTATATAAGTAAGCCATTTGAGCCACTCGTCTACCTCCCGAAGAACATCTGGAATGAACGAAATTCCATAACCACTAGACAGCATCAAAACAATGAGAAAGCGCGGATTCAGCTTTTGAAAAGACCGCTCCCAAAGCTGCTGTCCCGCCCAAAGATACATCACAATTGTAATAAGTATTTTTAGTGCAAACAGTGTAAAAATCAAATTTTCAACTCGTTCAATGAACGGAAAGCGAATATAGGCCAAAAGGGTAATAACCGGATACATATCGTTTAGCAGTTGCTCAAAGCTGAAAAATCCGAAACTAATAACACTGACGGAAAGATACACAAAAAAAGTAATGCCATTGCCGATAAACAGTGATTTTGTCCACTGCTTTTGAACGTAAGGAAACAAGAATAAGCTTAATTCAAAACCTAAAAAGGCTGTATAAACATTCATGCCTCCTTCAAGTAAATCCGTCTCTCCTTTAAAGAAAAAGGGAGTCATCCGTAAAAAACTAAATTCAGGAAGGTGAAAACTAAGAAGAAACACCGTCCAAATCGTAAAGAAAAAAAGAACAACGGTCGCTTTTCCGATATGATAAATGCCCCCGACTAGGAGCATAAAGCAGAGAATAAACGCCATTCCTATAAAAATTGAGATGGGTGTATCTTGATAAAACAACATTTTTAAGAGGAGAATATATTTTTTCGTCACCATCACAGCAAACACAGTAAAAATACTCGCCGCCAGTACATAAAAAGGAAACAAAAGCCAAAAAGGAAGGACTGCTTCCAAAATTTCAAATACAGACCTCCCCTGTCCATATTTATACACTAGAGCAATAAGCAGAAGGTTGAGATTAACTAATACAAAAATGCCAATAAGACCTGCCCACCCGTTCAGACCAAATGTTTCAGCCAACAATCGAGGTAAGCCGAAAAGGGTAACACCGGACTGAATCATATACATTAATATGGCAATTTGTAACGGAGACAGCTTTTCATGCATCCTTTTCACCTAATTCTTCATTTTATTGACATCCGTATTTGAAGATTTTGCTTGTGTCGGTCTTTCTTTTATAAATTTATAGGGAGCCCGAATCACAACATCGACCCAATCTCTCAAATAAGCAGGAGAAAGCGGAATAAAATAAGGTGTTTTTAATACCGTCAAACCGGTCAAATGAACGATGAGCACACCAAGACCAAAGACAAGACCAATGTTCCCCCAAAATCCTGCCAGCAACATAAAAGAAAACCTCACAATCCGAATGGGTGCACTCATCGAGTAACTCGGAATAACAAAGGAGGCAATTGCGGAAACGGCGACGGCAATAATTAAAATATTACTTGTGATCCCCGCTTCGACCGCAGCCTGCCCAATTACAATTCCTCCAACAATGCCAATGGTTTGACCGATTTTAGTCGGAAGTCTCGCTCCTGCTTCACGGAGAAGTTCAATAACAAACTCTAAAAACAAGGCTTCAATAAGCGGTGGAAAAGGTACTCTATTCCGTGACTCCACTAAACTTGGGAGTAATGGCTGCGGAATCATTTCATAGTGGTAGGTCGTAATTGAAACGTAAAAGGCTGTAAATGTAACAGTAATAAACAAAGAAAAATATCTTAACAACCGAATGAATGAACCTGTAATCCACCTTTGATTGTAATCATCGGCTGATTGCAAAAAGTCAAAAAAACTACTTGGCGCACATAACACATACGGACTTTCGTCCACTACTCCAATGACCTTTCCCCCTAGCAATTTAGATGCCACAACATCAGGTCGTTCGGTCGTAAAAAATTGAGGAAAAGGAGAATACGGGTGCTCCTCAATCATTTGAACGAGCATATTTGTATCTAAAATACCGTGAATCTCGATTCCTTCAATGCGCTGTTGAATCTCATTCAGCAATTCCTTATTCACGACACCTTCTAAATACATTAACGTAACCGACGTTTTCGATATTTCGCCAACACGTACAACCATCGTTTTCAAGTGAGCGCTACGAATTTTCCTTCTAATTAACGCGACATTTACTTTAGAAGATTCAACGAACGCCTCATGTGGTCCTAAAATAATGGATTCTGTCTCCGATTCTTGAACAGAGCGGGCTTCCCCTCCTGAAACAGGAGCAAAATAAATCTTCTCATCAAAAGAGAGAAGCGCTTCTCCATCTAAAACCGCACTAATAGCTTCTTTATTCGTACATACCTCTTCCACATTTAAGTGAGAAATTCGGTCTATCAATTCCTCTTTGGTAAGAGTTTGTAGCCAGTTCAACACTTCCTGCTGTACGGTTTGATAATCTACCAGATCATTGAAAAATAAAAGTTCTGCCTCGAGATGAGGAAATTTTTTATGAAAAAGATCCGAGCAATCACTAAATTGTTCTGTAATATGCTGAAAATCTAACGATTGGTTTGATTCTTCATTTTTTGTACACATTCCATCACTAGGCAATGAAGCTGGCTCATCCTGTTTAACAACCCATTTTTTAATTTGACGAAAAAACCTCATTTCACACCCTCGTTACTAGACGATTTTATTTTGTAGTGTTAACCTCTTCCTATTTTTTATACTTTTTCCAAACATTCAACAAGTCGTGAAATATATAATAGCCAGCTTGACAAAACAGAACGTTTGTTTGTATGATAATAGAGTCATAATAATTTATATATAAAGGAGGGATTGTATGAAGAAATGGACAGAAGAAATCGAAATTAACACTTCAATTGATCATCTTTTTACGTACTTTAACGGGTCATTAACAGAGATGCAAAAAATCATGCCACAAGTCGTGGAAAATACGATAGTGAAAGAAACGGAAACAGTGGTAGGAAGCGTCCATCGCCAAACATATAAAGAAGGTGACGAGGTTCAAGAATATGATGTAGAAACGTTAGACTACACGAACACAGATGACCGGAAAACATTAAAGATCGGATTTGTTCTTGCTAGTTTATTTAACATTACCGCCACATACGAATTAACCAAACTCGATGAGCACCGCACATTGTTTACATATACTGCTACGAATGAAGCGCTCAACGAACAGGCAGCACCTTTTGAAACATGCTACCAATCAAGTCGTCGTAGATTTTGTTCAACGTGTTAAAACCGTAGCAGAGTCTGAATACAAACATTAATTTTTATTCATTAAACCAAATAGAGGAGTGTTTAATCATGAAACATCAAGCAACCCCTTACTTAACTTTTAACGGAAACGCACGAGAAGCGTTAAATTATTACAAAGAACTATTTGAAGGAGAAATTTTACAAATTCAAACGTTTGGAGAAGCAGATTTTCCAACTCCACCAGAAGCAGACAACCTTGTGATGCACGGACAATTGAAAAAAGATGCCTTACTCCTTATGGTATCAGATGCTTTTTTGGGACAATCTGTTGAAATCGGAAACCACATTTCCTTAGCTCTTGAATTAGAAAGCGAAGAAGAAATCCAAACGTTATATACAAAATTAAGCGAAAAAGGTTCCATTTTAATGGAGCTGCAAGATACATTTTGGGGCGCAAAATTTGCAAAAGTAAAAGATTGTTTCGGCGTTATCTGGGATTTAAATTACACTATTACGAAATAATTGAAGCATTTTACAGAAGAAAATCCAGCCTCCTTTTTGAGACTGGATTTTTTCTTCCATATGACTGCCTTCTTTAAAACGCATCATGCTCTCTTTCTAAACTAGAGATCGTTAAAGTATTTTGCCTTTGTACTGTTTCATCATCTGTCAACTCTTGCATATGTTGAGCATACGCTCGTTCACTCGTTATCCCGTCCTTTACAGCTTGCTCATATGCTTGTTGTGCTTGAGCAGTACGCTTTGCATAAGGCAATACTTGTAAACGTTCAAATGGAATCTCTTCCCCTGTATCTACACAAATGCCATACGTTCCTTCGGCCATCCGCTCTAACGCTTCTTGAATCTCATTTAAACGCTCTTCATCTGCCGCTTCAAGCGTTAGCTCCTTTTGCCGTTCGTACAGTTCACTGGAAGAGTCAGCCAAATGATTGTCGATTCCTCCGTTCAGTTCACCTGTCTCCTCATTCATTGATGACATTTCCGTTACTTTCTCACGGTCCGTTAGCTCATTTTTCATCATTATTAATCTATGTTTTAACTCTTTCATTTGAATTTCTGTCAAGTTCACTAAAATCCTCTCCTCTTCTTTTCTACCACCATTTTTCGTTCATCTTCTCATTCATTCTGTCATTTGAACCTTTAATGAAAGATGTATATCCCTTTCATTCCCTGTTGATACTCTATTCAAACAACCTGCACATCCAAACTTTTTCTTTTTATGCAAACAAAGTAGAATACGGGTGAAAGGAGAAAGACAGATGGCAATACCTGAACAATTATTAATCAACTTTGAACCATACCCAGCCTTAACATTTATTCCACTCGGAAGAAAAAACAAAACGGTTCGCTCCCTCGGCACTAAACATATAAAGGGGCTACTGACAAGAATGAACGATAGCATCGAAGCAGTCATGAATAATCTTTCTGAAGAAGAGAAACGCCTTCTCTCTACTTTTTTATATGAAAACAAAGCGAGCGGATTCCCTATTCCGATTGGAAAAAAAGATGAACTTCATCCTTCTTTTTGGAAACCAGAAACCTTTTTATGGAAAGGTTATAATGAGCATACTGGTATTCCCATACACTCGGAACAATTTTATCCAGAAACCTTTACGAAGATGTCAAAAGAAGCGTTAACTCCATATATTGAAAAAGTTGTAAACGACTATATGTTTTGTGCACGCGTTCATGACTCAACACGGGATGAATGGCTAAAGCAGATAAACAAAAAGTTTTTTGAACACCCTCTCATCTCGCTGTACCATGAACATAAAGAGGCCATTGAGGGGGCCGAAAAAGTGAAGCGTTCACCGCTCTTATTTTTAATGGAAGATCCTGATCAAGTCGCTTTTTGGCGTGGAAGAGTCGAAATCATTATGCGCCCGTTCCGCTCCCTCACCTATGAGGTATTCCACAACGGTCTTACATCTTGTCCTCACGGGATTCATTTAAGCTTTCATTCTGCTTCTGAAACGATTCATGCACATTGTGACCGCTGTCATATCTCCCTTACGTATGATGTTGCCGATAATGAAGTCACTTTAAAAGAAGAATTTGACGTGAGACTTACCAGTAAGCGAATTGCCACAATGAAAAGACAGTTTCACGAAATGATGCGGCAAAATGAAGCACTCTTAGAAAAATTAAAATTGCTGCAACAATGGAAAACGAATCTATCTGTCTATAAAGAGAGACTCGACAAAATTTGGGACATTCGAAAACAAGTGAATCTATACGCACTGCACGAAAAGCAAAATCTGCTACCGCCTGCTTTAACATTCATTCAAGCTATTTTGGACAGTGAAATGTCCAAGCAAGAAGGCCCACCTTCTATTTCTTGGTTCGCACAGTGGCACGTGCCAGATGTGTCTCTTCTAAACGACATACACGATGCTAATTCCTGGATGAAAGAACCGTTCCTTGAAAAGACGATCCAACATCTGCTCGAAAACGAGGAAGAACGACTTCTTCAAACGAAACAAAGTTTGCTTCATATACGAGCGGTAATCGGAAACATCCACCTACTACCCTCACAGCTTCAATTAATATTAGAACTTGTTGATACATTAGGAAAACAGGAAAACCAGCAAATGTACAGCCAAATTTTAATGGGTACTTTAACAAGCAGCATGAGACATAAACAATTTGACCGCTTATCTGCCTTTCGTTTATTTTCTTCCTTTAAATTGAAACATGTGCTTCCCATCTTCGATTCCCTCCAAACGTGGGAACTCATTCAAAAAGAAAAGCAAGGATTTTCGTTAACAAACAAAGGCACACATCTATATGCGTATTTATTGGAGCACAGAGAATAAAGAGGGACTGGCCATTAGCTAGTCCCTAAAAAAGCCCTGATACCAGAGGTACCAAGGCTTTGAGTGATTAAAATTTACTTTGATAGTTTACTAACTCCCAAGTGTGAACCGCTGTACGGTAGCTATCCCACTCTGCTTTTTTCATGTTTACATATTCTCCAAAAATATGCTCACCTAATGTTGTACGAGTTAAATCACTATCTTTCATTTCAGCTACAGCTGCATCAAGGTTTCCTGGAAGGTTCTCGATACCTAATTCTTCACGACGCTCCTCAGACATATGGAAAATATCTTCATTGATGGAAGCAGGTGCTTTTAATCCTTTTTCAATTCCTTCAAGACCAGCTGCTGCAATTACCGCAAATGTTAAATAAGGGTTAGCAGATGGATCTGGACAACGAAGTTCTACACGAGTCGCCATTCCTTTTTTAGCTGGGATACGGATTAATGCAGAACGGTTCGATGCTGACCATGCGATGTAACATGGTGCTTCATAGCCTGGCACAAGACGCTTGTACGAGTTAACAAGCGGATTCGTTACAGCTGCAAAACCTTTCACATTTTCAATTAAACCAGCAATGAACTGATATGCTTCTTCTGATAATTGCAGTTCATCTTCCGGATTATAGAACGCATTTTCTCCATCTTTGAAGAAGGACATGTTCACATGCATTCCAGATCCGTTAATGCCGAATACCGGTTTTGGCATGAATGTTGCGTGCAAGCCATACTTACCAGCAATCGTTTTTACTACCCATTTATATGTAGTTGCACGGTCCGCTGCACCTAAAGCATCTGCATATTTGAAGTTGATCTCATGCTGACCTTCCGCTACTTCATGGTGGGAAGCTTCAATTGTAAAACCCATTGCTTTTAAAGCACGATAAATTTCTAAGCGAACACGCTCCCCAAGGTCTTTTGGAGATGGCTCAAAGTATCCTGCGCTGTCACCAAGCTCCATTGTCGGATTTCCATTTTCGTCAGCTTTGAATAAGAAGAATTCCAATTCTGGACCAACCGAAATTGTATATCCGTGCTCTGCTGCGCGTTCAACTGTTTTTTTCAGCGCATTACGAGTGTCCCCTTCAAATAAAGTCCCATCAGGATTGGTAACAGAGCAAAGGAATCGTGCTTCCGCATAGCCTTCTTCTACCGTCCAAGGAAGAACTGCGAAAGTGGATAAGTCTGGCAATAAGTAAAGATCGGATTTATTAATCGGAGAAAATCCTTTAATGGAAGAACCATCAAACATCTGCTTTCCTTCTACTACATCATCAAACTGTTCTACTGTTACTGTAATATTTTTTAAGATACCTTCAATGTCGACAAATTGCAGATGAATTAATTCTACACACTTGTTTTGAATAGTCTCTTTAATTTGCTCTAAAACTGCCGCGTCATTTTTCATTTCAGAAATCATCGTTTGTCCCATGTTAGATAACCTCACATTCAATGTCGTAATTTATAACATGAGTTTATTATATTGAATGTTTTTTCATTTGACAATACTTTTCCTCGATGTTTTTATAAAATTTTCTGTATTTTTATAATATTAATAAAGAAACCGTTTTCAATGTTCGGGAATTACTCTATAAGACGAAATACACTCACCTTTTTTCTATACATTTATTAAACTTCAACTATTCTAAGGGCATTGAATGTCATTACTTAATGTAATGATTCGACACATCTTTATTCAATCGAGAACATCACAATCGTTGATTCAAGCAACTTGATTTCCCCCTCAAATTTTCTAGATTGATTTATATAAATCACCTAATTATTTGAAACTATTTTCCTTTTTTATCCGTATAACTTAGTAACAACCTAAAGATAAAGAGGAGACAAACATGAACCGAACGCAAAAAATGATGACAGGAGTATTAACGTTGCTCGTATCTACTACAACCGCATGCAGCACTCACACAGGGGGGCAAGAGAACTATTCGATAGAAGAACCTTCTATTACAACTACCTATCAAGAAAGTGACATCACACCTGCAGGAGAGGATGTGTTTCCAGCAGAAGAAGAAACCCTAATAGAATATGACGGAAGTACAGAAGAATGGAGCATAGAAACAGAGCAAGAAGATGAAGAAGAATATAACGAAGAACTACCAGTCGAACCTCCCTTAGACTCGGACTGTTCTTATTGGGAATGGGACGAAGAAACAGAAGCTTACTATTGCGAAGACACAAACTCTTCTTATGCCAACCATTATTTTCACGGCGGCCATTACTATGCAAACCAGCATGCTTTAATGAACAGCTCTAGCTATCAATCTTCGAAAAATCGTGTTCAATCGAGTAATCCCAGCAGTTCCAGCACTTACAAATCTGGTATCGGCAGTGGAACGACTGGCGGATTTGGAGGTTAAGTCATTGAAACCTCTCTTCCGCAAGCGCCCTTTTCAAGGTCATCCCCCCTAAGTCGGCATACTATATAAAGAGCCTTCTTTTCTAGAGAAGGTCGCTAGCCGGAAGGAGGTTTAACAATGAAAGAAGCTTATCTTAATTGGGATAAAATCCCTTATGCAGGAGAAGAAGCTCCTCCCAACAACGCGGAAGAGCCTCTAGCAAACTCCTGGAACATGTTTTTCTTTCGTCTCGGAAGAAACGGGCAACTCATTACGAAGGATGGACAGTGCCATTACCTCAACATCCAACACCCGAAAAAAATTGATTGGGAGAAACAATTACGAATTGTTCATCAAACACTAAAGTATTTAACTCCCACCCAAATTGATATCGCCCACTATTGGGGAACAGGTGTCGCTACGAAGCAATGGACACCCATTATAGATCGACTTATCGACACGTACGGAGTATCCGCAGCAAGAGCAGGACGTATTTTAGCTTGTACACAAACAGCCATTAACGATGCATTCGTGATGACATGGTACTACAAGTACAAATGGCTTGTAGCCCGCCCAAATCAACTGGACCCTAACCTTGAGACCATCGTTTGCACACCACGTCACCCCTCTTACCCATCTGGGCATGCAGCAGTAGCTGGTTGTGCAGAAGTGATGTTAAGCTACTTTTTCCCTGGAGAAAAACATCGACTGCGAAAACTAGCACAAGAATGTGCAGATTCCCGACTGTATGCAGGCGTTCACTTCCCTATCGACAATACGGAAGGGCTAGCCATCGGCAGACAAATCGGTGAGCTCATCATTTACCAATTAAAGCAGCAACATAATAGCGATCGTGCCCTCATTGATGAACCGTATACAAATAATCTTCGTGCCAATCTTATGCCTCCTCCATACGAACAAACCATCCCGTACGATTTTAACTCTTGCTGCCAATCAAAACTAGTAGGAGATTCCTCCCCTACCACTCTCCCAAAACCTAAACTATATTGTTAACCGAAACACGAAATATTTAAAAAAACGTTTGTGAACGCCCTTCTATTAATAAAGCGATGTCGAATCATAAAGTGAAATGTATAGATAAGTTCCATTTCTTTCTTTGTATGTAAAATGGACCGTTTATGACAACTCCTGCTATTGCGGAGTTGTCATAACGGTCCATTTTGCTGAGAGTGTCTGAAAAATGATTTTCCCGTTTCAGATGCCCTCTTCTATATCTATTGTACTTAATGCCTTACACCCAACCCCTGAAACGCGATGCCTCTGCTACTTTTCGAATCCCAACCATATATGCCGCTAAACGCATATCTACCTGGTGGCTTTGAGAAGTTTGATAAATGCTGTCAAACGAATCAATCATGACTTTTTGCAATTTCTCAGCTACTTCTTCTTCCGACCAATAGTAACCTTGGTTATTTTGAACCCACTCAAAATACGAAACAGTTACACCGCCTGCACTTGCTAAAATATCAGGTACGAGAAGGACATCTTTTTCGGATAAAATCTTTGTCGCTTCAAGAGTCGTTGGACCATTGGCTGCTTCTACGACAATGGACGCTTTGATGCGATCAGCATTTTCCGCTGTAATTTGGTTGGAAATAGCAGCAGGCACTAAAATGTCACAATCCAGCTCCAACAGTTCCTCATTTGTAATGACAGTATCAAAAAGCTGAGACACCGTTCCAAAGCTGTCACGACGATCCAATAAATAGTCAATATCGAGACCATTTGGGTCATGCAACCCACCATATACATCAGAAATTCCGATTACTTTTGCACCAGCATCATGCATGAACTTCGCTAAGAAACTTCCTGCATTTCCGAACCCTTGAATGACAACACGCGCACCTTGGAGATCGATTCCTTTTTTCTTAACTGCTTCTTCAATACAAATGGTCACACCACGCGCCGTTGCGGTTTCACGGCCATGAGAACCTCCAAGCACAAGCGGCTTGCCAGTAATAAAGCCTGGTGAATCAAACTCACGAAGACGGCTATATTCATCCATCATCCATGCCATAATTTGCGAATTTGTGTATACATCTGGCGCAGGAATATCTTTTGTCGGTCCAACGATTTGGCTGATTGCCCGAACATACCCACGACTTAAGCGCTCAAGTTCACCAAATGACATTTTACGCGGATCGCAAATGATACCACCTTTCCCGCCTCCATACGGCAAGTTAGCAATACCACACTTTAAGCTCATCCAAATAGACAATGCCTTCACTTCATCTTCACTGACTTCCGGATGAAAACGCACGCCGCCTTTTGTCGGTCCAACTGCGTCATTGTGCTGGGAGCGATACCCTGTAAACACTTTAACCGTCCCATCATCCATCCGAACCGGAATACGAACCGTCAATAAACGAATTGGCTCTTTCAGCAAATCGAATACTTCTTCCGCGTACCCTAGTTTATTTAACGCATTTTGAATAACTGTTTGAGTGGAATAAAATAAATTCAGAGATTCCTTTTCTTGCTTTTGTTCTTTTGACATCGTTTCTAATACCGTTTCAGCAGGCATCATTAACACCTCATAAATTATGATAAAATAGTCCGTTCAATTAATATTGAAAAAGCTCGTTTCACTTACACCGAAAGAACACGGCTAATTTTCTCAATCGCCCAATCTAAATCTTCTTTTGAAATGACAAGAGGCGGTGCGAAGCGAATAACTGTATCATGTGTTTCTTTACATAATAAGCCTTCTTCTTTTAGCTGTTCACAATACGGTCTTGCTGCTTCCGTCAATTCAACACCGATGAACAATCCTCTTCCACGCACTTCTTTAATCATTGGATTTTCGATTTCAGCCAACTTTTCTTTAAAGTATTGACCTAACTCTTGAGAGCGTCGGGCTAACTCTTCTTCTTCAAGAACTTCAAGAGCTGCAACTGATACAGCACAAGCAAGAGGATTTCCACCAAATGTCGAGCCGTGTGAACCTGGGTTAAATACCCCTAAAATATCTTTGTTCGCGACAACGCAAGAAATCGGGAACACACCGCCACCGAGCGCTTTTCCTAAAATAAGCATATCTGGTTCTACATCTTCCCAATCGCACGCAAACATTTTCCCTGTACGAGCAAGACCTACTTGAATCTCGTCGGCAATGAATAAGACATTTCGCTCTTTACATAGTTCAGACGCAGTCTTTAAAAATCCTTCCGGCGGTAAAACAATTCCTGCTTCACCTTGAATCGGCTCAATTAAAAATGCGGCTGTATTTGGTGTAATTGCTGCTTTTAACGCCTCAATGTCCCCGTACGGAATTAGCTTAATACCAGGAAGCATCGGCCCAAAACCTCTTTGATATTCTGCTTCTGATGATAAAGAAACCGCTGTCATCGTACGACCGTGGAAGTTGCCGACACAAGCGATAATTTCTGCTTGGTTCTCCGCAATTCCTTTTACTTCATAGCCCCAGCGGCGCGCTGCTTTCACTGCTGTTTCAACCGCTTCTGCTCCCGTGTTCATCGGAAGTGCCATATCTTTTTTCGTTAGTTGACAAATTTTCTCATACCACGGGCCTAGTTGATCATTATGGAAGGCACGGGATGTTAACGTAACGCGGTCAGCCTGATCTTTTAATGCTTGAATAATTTTTGGATGGCGATGTCCTTGGTTTACAGCTGAATATGCACTTAACATATCCATATACTTTTTGCCTTCCGGATCTTTTACCCATACTCCTTCTGCTTCTGAAATAACAATCGGCAGCGGGTGGTAGTTATTAGCGCCAAATTGTTGAGTTTGATCAATGATTTTCGTCGTTTTTGTAGTCGTTGTCATGTTTGTTCCTCCCTTGAAGTCTTTTATTTTGTACAGAGAGCGGATCCTTCCGCTCTCCGCTTTTTAGCTTACAGCGTTTCAGATGTTGTTTTTGCTTGCATGTGAAGAAGCAAGTAATCAGGTCCGCCCGCTTTCGAGTCCGTACCTGACATGTTGAAGCCGCCGAACGGTTGGTAGCCGACAATCGCGCCTGTGCATCCGCGGTTGAAGTACAAGTTTCCAACATGGAATTCTTCACGTGCACGTTCAATGTGCTCACGGTTGTTTGAGACAAGTGCCCCTGTTAAACCGTAATCTGTGTTATTCGCAATTTCCATCATATGATCGAAGTCACGTGCTTTGCAGAATGCGACAACAGGCCCGAAAATTTCTTCCTGCATTAAACGAGCGTTTTGGTCAAGGTCGGCAAAAATCGTCGGTTGAATGAAGTATCCTTTCGAATCATCTCCTTCACCGCCAGTCATCAGTCTGCCTTCTTCTTTCCCAATTTCAATGTAATTCATAATTTTGCTGTAGGATCTTTCGTCAATCACTGGCCCCATGTATGTGTCCACATCTTCTGGATTACCAAATGTCAACGTTTTCGTTAACGCAACGGCTTTTTCTAACACTTCGTCATACACATCTTGGTGAACAACTGCACGGGAACCAGCCGAACATTTTTGACCTGAGAAACCAAACGCTGAGTAGACGATGGAAGACGCTGCTAAATCTAAGTCGGCATCTTTGTCGATGACCATTGTATCTTTTCCACCCATTTCTGCAATCACACGCTTTAACCAAATTTGGCCTGGCTGTACTTTCGCGGCGCGCTCATAAATGCGGCAACCAACTTCACGAGAACCGGTGAAGGAAACGAAACGTGTTTTTGGATGATCGACTAAGTAGTCTCCAATTTGCGACCCGCTCCCTGGCACGAAGTTTAATACGCCCGCTGGAAGGCCTGCTTCTTCCATTAACTCCACAAATTTTGCCGCAATCACTGGCGTCGAGTTTGCTGGTTTTAATAAAACCGTATTTCCAGATACAATCGCCGCCACTGTTGTCCCTGCCATAATCGCTAATGGGAAGTTAAACGGTGAAATGATAATGCCGACACCAAGCGGAATGTAATGGAATTGGTTAAACTCACCTTCACGGCTGTTAACTGGAATGCCGTCTTTTAACTTCAGCATTTGACGTGCGTAATATTCTAAGAAATCAATCGCTTCAGCTGTATCAGCATCCGCTTCCTTCCACGGTTTCCCGGCTTCTTTAACGAGATACGCCGAAAATTCATGTTTGCGGCGGCGCATGATCGCAGCGGCACGGAATAAAATGTTCGCACGGTGCTCCGGCTTCCATTTTTTCCACGTTTCAAAGGTCGTCAAAGCGGCTTGCATCGCTTTTTCCGCTAATTCTTGGTCCGCCATCGACACACTTCCAATCACTTCTTCTTTATTGGCTGGGTTGATCGATACAACCTTATTTTCTGTTTCAATATATTCCCCGCCGATCACAAGCGGATAATCTTTTCCTAATTGTGTTTGCACATAAACTAAAGCGTCTTGAAACGCCTTTTTGTTTTCTTCTACTGCAAAATTTGTAAATGGTTCGTGTTTGTAAGGTACTGTCATCATCTTGTTCCTCCTAAACGAATAATGTTCTTTGCTTATATTATTTTGCAAGTTGCGTGCCAACTTTTTGATCAAGGCTCATAAAAAAGCAGGTTTCACTCTCTCAAATAGAAGCGTGTGCGTTTCCACCCTTGATTTCAAGCGGTTTTTTCACCTCTCAAAAAATTTTGTTTCTCCTTATTCTTTCATTCATGTTTTCAATCTATGAAAAATCCACTCATGAATCGGCACGAAATTACGCAAAATTTATTTGCATAGCAAAATTTATTTGCACTCATAAATGCAAAATTTATTTGCACTATAAATTCATCTATGCTAAAACTAAAGAAATGACATGGAAGAAAGGAAAAATGATAGATGGAAAAATCAACTATAGTGAAACATTTACAATATGTTAATCAAGTGTATAAGCGTATTGTAAATGAGGTTGACATTGGTATTCATGCAGTAGATGAAACAGGCAACACCATCATCTACAATAAAAAAATGGCTGAAATTGAATCAATGGACATTGAAGATGTGTTAAACAAAAACTTAATGGACGTATTCATGTTTACTGAAGAACAAGACAGCACACTCGTACAAGCTTTACAAAACGGAAAAGAAGCGGTGAATGTAAAACAAACTTATTTTAATAATAAAGGTAAAGAAATTACGACCGTTAATCACACATTCCCGATTATTGAAAGCGGAAACATTCAAGGAGCTGTCGAAATTGCCAAAGATGTCACAAAATTAGAACGGCTCATTAAAGGAAATATGAAACAAAAAGGTAACACAAGGTTTACGTTCGACAGCATTATTGGCACGAGCCCTGCCATATATGAAGTCATTGAAAACGCCAAACGTGCTACAAGGACCTCTTCCTATGTATTGATTGTCGGAGAAACCGGAACAGGGAAAGAGCTGTTTGCTCAAAGTATTCATAACGGAAGCAGCCGTTCGTCTGCCCCTTTCATTTCCCAAAACTGCGCGGCTCTTCCCGATAACTTAATTGAAAGTCTTTTATTCGGTACAAAACGAGGGGCTTTCACAGGAGCTGTCGATCAGCCCGGGTTATTTGAACAAGCAGAAGGCGGCACACTTTTGCTTGATGAAATTAATTCCTTGAATCCAAACTTGCAAGCAAAGCTTCTGCGCGCACTACAAGAGAAAACCATTAGAAGAATTGGCGACACGAAAGATACGCCGATTGATGTAAGAGTTATTGCGAATATGAACGAAGACCCAATCGATGCCATTGCCAATAGTCGAATGCGAAAAGATTTGTATTATCGCCTCGGTGTCGTCACGTTGTTTATCCCACCACTTCGTGAACGAAAAGAGGATATTTTGCCTCTCGCCCAGCGGTTTATCGAAAAATACAATGCGATGTTTCAAATGGACGTTAAAGGAATGAGCGAAGAAGTGCTACAATCCTTTCTCACCTACGATTGGCCGGGGAATGTCAGGGAGCTTGAACATATTATTGAAGCAGCCATGAATATTATGATGGATGAAGATGTTATTATGTATGCACATTTACCATTCCAATACCGGAACAAAACACAAACGAAAGAAAACATTTCCCCAGCTTCCAATGTTCAATCGTTTATTCATGCAAATACGAATGTGACGGTCGACTTGAAAGCACAAATGGATGCCTTTGAAAAATACTATGTTGAACATACACTCAAACAGCATCAGTACAACATCTCCAAGACAGCGAAACTGCTCGGATTAAGCCGGCAGAGTTTACAGTATCGCATTAAAAAGCTTGGAATTGCTGCCCATCACACACTTTCTTAAATTCATTCTCAAAAGGAAGGGGCTGTTCAATAAGTCTCAAAATTTGGAGGAAAATGATTCTTTATCTTTTTATGCAAAATGGACCGTTTATTAAAACCCGTAATATTTCTCGATTTTTGTAACGGTCTATTTTGCGGATGCGGCGGAAAAGAGGTGATTTCCCTCTTTTCCGACACATCCTTCAAATCCATCCGTGTTTTTTCTTCCCTTTTAAAAATGCAAGCAACACATGAGCACCCATTCTGCTTGTCATGTCACGAACATCAAGAGTTGGATCAACTTCAACGATATCCAGCGCTTTCACCTCTTCATGTTCTCCGAGCCATTCAATCGCCTGAAGCAATGTTTGGCTATCCATCCCGCCAGGTCCAATGGCTGGACAACCAGGTGCATAAGCTTGATCGAGTACATCCATATCGACGGAAACGTAAATAAAATCCACTCGCTTCTTTAAATATTGGACACTCTCTTTTAAAATAGTCATCTTATCAGTCAACACGTCTTGCATTGTATAAGCTGTCACACCTTGCTCTCTAGCATATTCAGTATAGGGCTGGCTGTTGGAAAAATCACGAATGCCAATTTGAATGAGGTGTTCGCCCTTTAATACCCCGCTGTCGATTAAGTGGCGAAACGGAGTCCCATTAGTTGGTCCTCCATCTTCCAAGTTACGCAAATCGTGATGGGCATCAAACTGGATGACACCCACTTCCTTTCTTTCTCGTTGAAATCCTTTAATAGACGGATAACTAACCGAATGGTCACCACCTAATAAAATAAGCAAACTTTCCTTATGTTGCTTTCGAATTTCGTTTACCGTTTCAGCAATTCGCTCTTGGGAGGAAATAATATCGGTAGGATGCATGACGATATCGCCATAGTCTGCTAGTTTAATCTCTTTTAAATCGACATTTGCCGCAACGGAGTATGTGCTGTACGATTGAAGCATTTTTCGAATGACAGTTGGCGCAAACAACGCACCGGAATGGCTAATGCTTGACTTGGACAGTGGTGCACCGACTAAGATGACGGAAGGTTCAAGTTCGCCATTTAAAGGTGTTAACAATTCCGACGCCTTATGAACATAACGATCCGTAAAAACCGCTTCCCCCGCTTTTTTAAGATAAGGGAACATGTCTGTCATACGTTGAACCTCCTTCATACACCTTTACACCGTGTTTAAAGACGGCGCGCACATGATTGACTCCATAATGGTAAAGCACATATTGATAATTAGGAGCATCCCACATAACAAAGTCAGCTGGTCGGTGAAGTTGAATTTTACCCGCTTCATCCCCGCGATTGATGGCAGAAGCAGCATTGACTGTGACAGCGTTCCACACTTCTTCCGGCGTCATGCTCAGCTTTAAAACAGCTAAATTCATAATAAATTGTAAATTTTCCGTCGGAGAGCTTCCCGGATTAAAATCAGTTGATAACGCGACTGCACATCCCGCATCAATCATCCTTCTCGCTTTTGCATACTTTTCTTTATTTAAATAAAACGAAGTACCTGGCAGCAAGACAGCAATTGTTTCACTGGTCGCAAGCGCCTCAATCCCTCGGTTTGATGCACCGACAAGATGGTCACCGCTGATTGCTCCAAGCTCCACCGCTAATTCAGTTCCACCGAGCGGATCAATTTCATCAGCATGAATTTTGACGGCAAATCCTTCTTCTTTGGCAAACTGTAAAAATGCTCTCGACTGTTCAACGGAAAAGACACCTGTTTCACAAAAAATATCGACGAACTCTGCTAAATTTTCTTCCTGTATCTTGCCTAGTAGATCTTTCATGTTCTTTAAGAACGCATCGGTGTTTTCTTTATAGTCAGCTGGAATAGCATGTGCCCCCATAAAAGTAGAGACAACATCGACTGGATGCGTTTCATGCAGGCGTTTGGCGACGCGAAGCTGCTTCAGTTCCGCCTCTTCCTCCAGTCCGTACCCGCTCTTTGCTTCCACCGTTGTGATCCCAAAAGAGAGGAGACGATCAAGATGAAAGCGGGCTTTTTCATACAGCTCTTCTTCCGATGCTTTTCTCGTAGCAGCAACCGTGGATAAAATCCCGCCACCTTGCTGTAAAATGTCTAGATACGGAACACCTTGCTGTTTTAGCGTCATTTCATGTTCACGGGAGCCGCCAAATACGAGGTGAGTGTGCGGATCTACAAGTCCAGGTGTCACTAATCTCCCTTTCGCATCTATCACGTGCTTCGCTTTAACTCTTTTCGCTTCATCACTTGAACCGATGAACACAACTTTTCCATTTTTCACACCCACTGCACCATCTTGCAAAAGAGGAAGATGTGACATATTCTTCCCTTTTACCGGTCCAGGAGGATGATTCATCGTCAGCAATTGGCCAATATTGGTTATGAGTGTATCGATATTCATGCTATCACTCCTTTCCATACTTCTTCATCGGAATGACAATCTCCATGTTTTCTGCTGTTTCGATGGCTTTTTCATATCCTGCATCCGCATGGCGAATGACCCCCATACCAGGGTCTGTTGTCAGTACACGTTCTAATCGTTCTCGTGCCAAATCGGTCCCATCTGCTACTACAACCATGCCGGCATGAAGCGAATAACCCATTCCAACGCCACCGCCATGGTGGAAGGAAATCCACGAACCGCCAGCAGCTGTGTTAACGAGCGCATTTAACAATGCCCAATCCCCCACTGCATCACTTCCATCTTTCATCGCTTCTGTTTCACGATTTGGAGATGCGACAGATCCGCAATCTAAATGATCGCGCCCGATAACAATCGGTGCTTTTAACTCCCCTTTTTTCACTAACTCATTAATCGCCAATCCCATCTTGACACGTTCACCATAACCAAGCCAACAAATGCGAGATGGCAAACCTTGAAAGCTCACTTTCTCTTTGGCCATTTCAATCCAGCGCAACAACGGCTTGTGATCCGGAAACAGTTCTTTTACGAGTTGATCAGTACGGTAAATGTCTTCCGGGTCCCCTGACAACGCTGCCCAACGAAACGGTCCTTTTCCTTCACAAAACAGTGGACGGATGTAAGCAGGAACAAAACCAGGGAAGTTAAACGCATCCGCAACCCCTTCATCGAATGCCACTTGACGAATATTGTTGCCGTAATCAAATACAATTGAACCGCGCTTTTGGAACTCCAGCATCACTTTGACATGCTCAGCCATACTCACAGTCGAACGGCGAACATACTCAGTTGGCTGCTCCAAGCGCAAAATGGAAGCCTCTTCAAGTGTCAATCCTGCAGGCACATAGCCGTTTAACGGATCATGAGCCGACGTTTGATCTGTCACAACATCAATATGAATACCTCTTGTTAATAATTGATGGTGAACTTCCGCTGCATTGCCAACTAATCCAATTGAGAGAGCTTCTCCGTTTTCTTTTGCTTCAAACGCCCATAATAACGCTTCATCCAACGAATCTGTCATCCGGTCACAATAGTTCGTATCTAAACGTTTTTGAATGCGGGACGGATCCACATCAACTGCTAATACAACGCCTTCATTCATCGTCACCGCCAGCGGCTGGCGCACCTCCCATGCCGCCTAATCCTGCTGTTAACGTAATCGTCCCTTTCAGAGAGCCACCAAAATGCTTTTTCGCTAACGCAGCAAACGTTTCATATGTTCCTTGCAAAATGCCTTGAGTGCCGATATAAATCCAACTTCCTGCTGTCATTTGGCCATACATCATCAATCCTTTTTTATCAAGTTCATGGAAATGTTCCCAATTCGCCCATTTAGGAACTAAAACCGAATTTGATAAAAGGACACGCGGCGCGTGCTTATGTGTTTTGAACACTCCGACTGGTTTCCCCGATTGAATAAGTAGCGTTTCATCACTTTCGAGGTCGCGCAATGCTCGAACAATAGCATCAAACGCCGACCAATTGCGCGCCGCTTTTCCAATCCCCCCATATACGACAAGATCTTCTGGTTTTTCTGCCACCTCCGGATCTAAATTGTTATAAAGCATGCGCAGTACAGCTTCTTGCTCCCATCCTTTACATTCTATCTCCATTCCCTTTTTGGCCTTGACGTCTCTCATAACTTCTTGATTCATCTTGATTTCCTCCCTTAAATTTTGTTTGCAGGTAAGTTTCCAACAATGAAAACATGCCAGTTCATTTCGTGAAGCCACGCTGCCGCTGCCTCAATATCTTTTGAAAAAATACGGTCTTGTGTAATACTTGGAACAATTTTTCTCGCTTCTTCAAACAACGCTTTTGTAAATGGCGCCAGTTGATCCTTCCCTCTGTATTCGACTGCCTGAAGAGCACAAATTAGTTCGATTGCCAACACACGGCGAACGTTTTGAATAATTTGATATGCATGGCGGGAGCCAATCGTTCCCATGCTGACGTGGTCTTCTTGGTTCGCCGAAGATGGAATCGAATCGACACTCGCCGGGTGAGCAAGCGTTTTATTTTCAGAAACAAGTGAAGCAGCACAATATTGCATAATCATGGCACCTGACTGCAGTCCTGGCACTGGGCTTAAAAACGGTGGTAAGTCATTCAGCTGGGGGTTAACGAGACGCTCAATGCGGCGCTCTGAAATATTAGCAAGCTCAGCGACCGCAATTTTCATAAAATCCATAGCCAACGCGATAGGCTGTCCGTGGAAGTTTCCTCCCGAAATAACTTTTTTACCGTCATCGAAAATAAGCGGATTATCCGTTGCTGCGTTCATCTCAATTTCCAATTTTTCTTTTACATAATCGAGCGCCTGCCACGATGCGCCATGCACTTGCGGAATGCAGCGGAGAGAATAGGCATCCTGCACACGCAGCTCCCCTTGCTTTGTAATAAGTCGGCTACCGTTAATCATTTGACGGATACGTGCCGCGACTTCTGATTGCTGGCGATATCCACGCACATGATGAACATCCGGATCGAAAGCATCTTCAATACCCCGAAGCCCTTCTAAAGTCAAGGCAGCAATTGCCTCTGTTTGATACGCAAGCTGTTCTGCTTCGATGTAATTGACAAGTCCCATTGCTGTCATCGCCTGTGTGCCATTAATGAGTGCGAGCCCTTCCTTTGCCTTCAATGTCACTGGCACGATACCTTCTTTTGATAAAGCAGTAATTGCTTCCATTCGCTTTCCTTTATAGAACACTTCCCCTTCACCCATTAACACAAGTGCCAAATGAGAAAGCGGGGCTAAATCTCCACTCGCTCCAAGGGAACCTTGCTGCGGAATAATTGGATGGACTCCTGCGTTTAATAGGTCAAGTAAACGTTCAATCACTACCGGCCGCACACCGGAAAACCCTTTTAACAACGCGTTCGCCCGAAGAAGCAGCATCGCTCTTGATACTCCTTCTGGAAACGGTTCACCAACTCCGCAAGCATGTGAATGAATTAAATTCCACTGCAACTGCTCCACATCATCTGAATCAATGAGAACATCACTGAATTTCCCAAAACCCGTTGTAATCCCGTACACCACTTTCTTTTGCTTAACAATGTTTTCAACCGCTTCCCGACTCTTTTCTACTTTTTTCATACTATCCACTGAAGCTGTTACGAATGTATGGTCATATACTATTCTTTTCGCTTCTTCAATCGTTAAAGACTGCCCTGTTAAAACAACCATTTTCAACACCCCTCATCCCATCTTTTTTCATTGGACAATATAAAAAGGGAGCCATATTGACAAACGTATCCCGTCGTCAATACAGCCCCCTATTACACTCGTAAACTATAGGCTTATATTATTTAAATGTGATTAATTCCTAATCCCACTGCTTCATGCTCAAACCCGCGAACAGGCGCTCCAATTGTCCCATATACAGCGACGGCAATCCACTCACCTTCTTCTTCGTTTTCAAACGGTTTCCCGCGCACAATCGCAAAACGAAGTCCTGCCGTTCTCAACATCCCGCCAAGCTCAACTTGACCACGTGTCACCCCATGCATCGCCTCAATAATCGCATGATACAATGCATGCATTTCACGATAAATGTCCGGATTAACGAGTCCAAGTCTCTTCGCTGACGTCTCAATTGCTGCCACAATTTTCTGCAGCTCCATTGAACCGACTTTCCCTTTGCCGTAGCGCCAACTCATTCGTGTCAGTTCATTGGTGACTAACGCCTCTTCCCCCTCTTCCGCAAACGCGTACATAATGGCATAACGCCCAATCCTTCTATCAAACAATTTCGTCATGTTGCTACCTCTTTAGAATTTTCTAAATTCACTAATAACTTAATATCATTGTAAGCTCCTATATGACATTCGGTCAACATCTTTTTACCATATTTTACAAAGTTAACAAGGTACTAAAGTAGCGAAATAAAGATTCGTGAATATCTCTCGATTAAGCATTCAACACTAAAAAGGCAGTTTTTTGATCAAATCGAACTTTCTAAATCGATATATATAGAAAAAGAAGGTAGAGTGGAAAATATCCCCACTCTACCTTCTTTTTTATGAACGCACTCCACTTCATCTCATCAAAAGACACTCTCAAACAGTTAGTTTCAACTACTTGAATCGTCCTGCTTAGGTCTAGAAAAAATGACATGACCGCTCTTTGGTCATGTCATTTTTTCTAAATCGATGATATATTACAAACAATATTAATATGCGAAATCAGAGAAACACTCGTCATTATAGTAAACAACTTGTGAAAGAATCTTACAACCTTCCATTTTTTGAAATGCCTCTTTCGCTCCTGCTTCTGTGTCATACTCAAACATCGTCGTGTTTCCTTTTGAATATAGCGTGATTACCCACATACAATATTGCCTCCATTTTATTTTCCGTTTTTCGCCGCCAATTTCATTAAACTGACAAGCAATTTCACTTATTTTCCCAAAAGCATTACCTTTACTTCAGCCATTCTAATCTATGTTACCGCTATCTGTAAAGCATGTAAAAAGAACGTTCATAAAATTGCCTTTTTTACTTTTTATCTACAGATAGAGTCCCTCATTATTGCGATTGAACTTTCGGCAATGTATCTTCTGCGTGCGCTTCTTGCTCAGCTACTTTCCCTTGTTTCCACTTTCCAGCTGCCACAACACCAGCAACCACTAACACTTCAAAAGTATATTTAAGAATATCATTTGAAAAATAGTCCTTTAAAAATGGCTCGCCGACGATCATTTTAGAAGCGGTCCATGCCAGCACTGCCGCACCAATTGTAATAATAGCAGGGTAGCGCTCCACCCATTTTAAAATTAATGTACTTCCCCACATAACGACAGGTATAGAAATGATAAGCCCTAACACAACAAGTAAAAAGCTTCCATGGGCAGCTCCTGCTACCGCAAGTACATTGTCTAGCCCCATTAAAGCATCTGCGATGATGATTGTTTTAATAGCAGCCCAAAAGCTATTTCCCGCCTTTACATCATGACCTTTTTCTTCTACAAGTAGCTTGTAAGCGATAAAGACTAATAGAACGCCTCCTACTAAAAGCAAACCTGGGATTTTTAAAAGCCAGACGACTGCCATTGTTGCCACAACCCGAATTAAAATCGCACCGACGGATCCCCAAATAATGACTTTCTTTTGCTGATGTTTCGGTAAATTTCGTGCAGCTAACCCGATGACAATTGCATTATCTCCGGCAAGTACTAAGTCAATGATTACAATTGCTAACAGAGCAGATAAAAACTCACTGCTTAATATTTCCATTTCCATTCCTCCTTAAAAGCGTTCTTTCTCCACCACTAAATGACTCCCATACATAACATTTCTTTAAAGAGACTGCTAGAGTACGAAATGCGTCTTTCTTACCTGTCCTCCCAACTTTCGGCAAGGCCTTTTAAACACAAAAAGACCTTTGCCGTTAATAGGCAAAGGTCTTGCTGAGCATAACTATGTATTATGCCAACAAAGCCGATGGATGTTTATCCATGGAATGACGACTTTGTTTCAGGACGAACCTGACGCTACTCCCCTTTACGTGAGTGCTATTTATATGTTAGTTGAATTCTAAAACAGACGGAATAATTTGTCAACCTTTTTAGATGGCAATGTCCATAATATGATGGTCGTTAAAATAAACCACTTGAGAAAGAATCTTACAGCCTTGAATATTCTTCAGCGCTTCCCTTGCTTCTAATTCTGTGTCGAACTCAAACATTTTCATAGTGTCTTTTGAATAGACGGTAATAATCCACATATCCCTTTTCCCCCATGACCTCATTTTTTGACCCTTTCATCAAAATAAACGACGCTCCCATGCAGTCATTTATCCTTCAAGCAAGCCGGCACTTCTCAAGTTATTGTCATTTGTGATAAATCAATCATCTCTATTAACGAAAGAGATTTTCACGAAATGAAACGAGTCTTTTTTCTATTTGCTAATGTAGTTATTTTAAACAACAATGGAATTGTTTGTAAATAACTACTTTTATAAATTTATAAAATCTTAATAATTGAGGAACTTTAATGCGAATTGTATAACTGATGATGAACGAAGGTAGATGAGATTCCATAGTAAAAGACCTTTGCCGACGAATGGCAAAGGTCTTTTACATCAATGAATTAGCCTTCTAGTAATAAGGATTCCGGGTCTTCCAATAAATCTTTTACCATAGCCAGGAAGCTCACAGCCTCTTTTCCGTCTACGATTCGGTGATCGTATGAAAGCGCAATATACATCATCGGACGATTCTCCATGCGCTCCTCGTCAATTGCGACTGGACGGAGTTGAATCTTATGCATTCCTAAAATTCCGACTTGTGGCGCATTTAAGATTGGCGTCGACATTAACGAACCGAACACGCCGCCGTTTGTAATTGTAAACGTACCACCTTGAAGCTCCTTTAATGTCAGGTTATTATCACGCGCTTTTTTGCCTAGCTCGGAAATTTCACGCTCAATTTCAGCAAAATTCAATTTGTTCGCATCACGGACAACCGGAACAACCAATCCTTCAGGTGCAGCCACCGCAATTCCGATATCATAATACTTTTTAACAATAAGTTCATCCCCTTGAATTTCAGCATTCAATAACGGGAATTGCTTTAATGCCGCGACAACAGCTTTTGTAAAGAAAGACATGAATCCGAGGCGTACATCATGCTTTTCATAGAAAGCATCTTTTCGTTTCTTTCTCAAATTCATGACCGCTGTCATGTCCACTTCATTGAATGTTGTTAACATTGCCGCTGTATGCTGGACTTCCACAAGACGCTTCGCAATCGTTTGACGGCGACGTGACATTTTAATGCGTTCTTCTGGTTTCGCATGATTTACTTCCGACTGTTTTGGTGCTGTTGCCTGAGGTGCTTTTGGCTGCTGAACCTCTTGCTTTGCCGGCGGCCCCTCAGCATGCGCTTTTACATCAAGCGGGCGAATTCGGCCAAGCGGATCATTGCTTTGGACTGAATTTAAGTCAATTTTCAACTCTCTCGCCAATTTTCGAGCGGCTGGAGAAGCAACTGGACGCTTAGATTTTTCAACCTCTTGACTCACCGACTGAGCACTCGCTTGGCTAACTGCAACCGGTACTGCCTCAAGCTTTTGCTCAGGAACGGTTACTTGTTCCTGAGCAGAGACTGTCCCCGCTTCTACATTAACATCTAAAACGGCAATTACATCGCCAACCTCTACCGTATCGCCAGGTTCTCTTAAAAGTTTTGTGACAACGCCTGAGTTTTCAGCCGATACTTCTATGTTTACTTTGTCTGTCTCAAGCTCTACGATACTTTCCCCTTTGTTGACTTGGTCTCCTACTTTAATCAGCCATTGTAAAACCGTTCCTTCCGAAATGGATTCCGCTAATTCAGGTACTTTAATTTCAATCATGTTCCATATCCTCCCTGTTCCTTAAGACTGCAACAACATTTCGCAGCTTTTGTATATGTGTATTTTTACTGTTTCGTCCAATTTTGTTCTTTTAGTTGTACGTCCCATATACTTTTGTTGCTAAGCGCTTCTGTGACGATACGCTCTTGTTCTTTTTTATGAACATTCGGTTCGCCCCCAGCTGGACTTGAACGATCTGGGCGTCCGATATAATGTACTTTTACGCTGTCTGGAGAAAGATCGTATAAAATTGGTGCAAGATAATGCCATGCTCCCATATTTTTCGGTTCTTCCTGAACCCAAACAATTTCTTTTACATTTGAATAACGGCGCAAAATCTTATCAATTTCGCCAGTTGGGAACGGATATAATTGTTCTACACGAACGACATGGACCCAATCCAAGTTTTCTTTTTCTTTTACTCGATCGATTTCTACCGCAAGATCTACTGCTACTTTCCCAGTCGTCAAAATCAAACGCTCTACTTTTTCCGGCTTACTGCCTAAAGTCGGCTGTTCGATAATTGGCTGGAAACAGCCTTCGCTAAGTGACGTATAAGCTGAAGCAGTCAGCGGGTGACGGAGCAGACTCTTAGGTGTCATAATAACGAGCGGCTGCGCATGATCCGTCCCTGTAATGGCTGCTTGACGGCGTAAAATATGAAAATATTGAGCAGCACTTGTTAAATTGGCAACAGTCCAGTTATTTTCAGCAGCAAGCTGCAAGAATCGCTCCAGTCGAGCACTGGAATGTTCCGGTCCTTGGCCTTCATAGCCATGTGGTAAGAGCATTACAAGACTTGATTTTTGCCCCCACTTCGCACGACCTGCTGAAACAAATTGATCGAACAATGCTTGAGCCGTATTAGCAAAATCTCCGTATTGAGCTTCCCAAAGTACAAGCGTTTCAGGTGCAAATACGTTATAGCCATATTCAAACCCAACTACCGCTGCTTCCGAAAGCGGGCTGTTATGAATCGCGAATGATGCTTTTGCCTGCGGTAAACGGTGAAGAGGTGAAAACGTTTCATCCGTTTCTGTATCATGCAACACAATATGCCGCTGTGCAAATGTTCCACGCTCCGAATCTTGACCCGTTAAGCGGATTGGTGTCCCGTCTTGTAAAATGGCAGCGAACGCAAGCGCTTCCGCTAAGGCCCATTCCACTTTCCCATCACCTTCGAGTGCATCGGCACGACGCTCTAAAATTCGCTTTAATTTCGGATAAATTCGGAAACCTTCCGGCCAGCGCAGTAGCTCGGCGTTTAACTTCCGAAGTGTGTCAAGCGGCACCTTCGTCTCCATATCTGGAATACCTTTAGCAATGAGTTCTGGTACTTCCGCTTCTTTCACTTTCTCATCCTTGTCTTTTTTAGCTACTTTTTCATATTCTGATTGGAGTTTCCCTTGAACTTCCTGATCGATTTTTTCTGCTTCTTCCGCACTGATAACGCCTTGAGACTGAAGCTGTTTTGCATACAAGGTTTTTACTGTAGGATGATTTGTAATTTTTTTATAAAGCTTCGGTTGCGTCACAGCTGGATCATCCATCTCATTATGACCGAAACGACGGTAGCCCACTAAGTCAATTAAGAAGTCTTTTTTAAAGCGGGAACGATACTGGTAAGCAAGGTCAATTGCTGCCAAACACGCTTGTGGATCGTCCGCATTGACATGAATAATAGGAATCTCGTATCCTTTTGCAAGATCACTCGCGTATTTTGTTGAGCGTGAATCTGGACTATTTGTCGTAAAGCCTACCATGTTGTTGGCAATAATATGAATCGTACCCCCAGTGTGATAGCCTTTTAATCCTCCCAAATTCAACGTTTCCGCTACAATTCCTTGGCCTGGGAACGCCGCATCACCGTGAATTAGTACCGCAAACGCTTTTGATACATCTTGCTGTGGATATCCAGCTTCGTTGCGTTCTTCTTGGGCAGCTCTCGTAAATCCGACAACAACTGGATCTACAAACTCAAGGTGACTCGGATTGTTCGCTAAAGATACACGTGCATAAATGGCTTCAGATTCTTCAATCGAACGATCTCTTCCTAAATGATACTTTACATCTCCTGTCCAGCCATAATTGATTCCTCTTGACCCTTCAGAAGGGAATAGGTCTTTATTTGGCGAATGATGAAACTCTGAAAAAATATTGCTATAAGGTTTTCCAAGTACATGTGCCAGTACATTCAATCGTCCCCTGTGGGCCATGCCAATCATGACATTATGAACACCGTCATGGACGCCTTCCTTAATGAGTTCATCAAGCATTGGCACAAGCATATCCACTCCCTCAATCGAGAAGCGTTTTTGTCCGACAAATGTTCGATGTAAAAACTGTTCAAACCCTTCTACTTCTGCCAGCCTCTTTAAAAGAGCGGTTTGTTCTTCTTTTGAGCGAGAACGGTGAATAGCACCTGTTTCCACCATTTCCATTAGCCACGTACGCTCTTCTCGTTCATGAACATGGTCAAACTCATAAGCAAGTGATCCTTTGTGCACTTCTTTCAAACATTTAATCGCTTCATCTGCCGTTTGGACATTTACCGGTGCATGTTCCCAAACCGCTTTGGCCGGAATCGCTTTCAAATCCTCTTCTGTTAAACCAAATTTTTCAGGTTGTAATAAATAAGCTTCATTGACGCTTTTTTCTAAAGGGTTAATTTTAGCAGCAAGATGTCCGTATGAACGAATATATTCAGCGAGCTTTACCGCATTTACCACTTTGTCGATATTAAATGCATTATAAGGGGCAACAACCGAATTCCCACCGCTCTCATTAGCCTCTTCTGTTTCAAACGAAGGAGCCCCCCACGTTTCAAACAGTTCTTTTAATTCCGCATCTACAGAGTCAGCATTATTCGTATAACGCTCATATTGTTCCATGACATAACCAAGGTTTGGACCGTGGAATTTTTGCCATGGATTTTGTTCGTTCTGTTTCATCCCCATGTTTCATACCCCCAGTTGTGGTTCGTAATCTCTTCTAGTATACAACTACAGTATACAGTATTTCTAATAATCTGACTTTCTGAATGTGCCCAATTATCTAAACGATTATTGTTTTCCTGAAATTTTAATGCAATCGCTTTCAAACATAACCATCCAAATAGACTCTCTATATACTAAAGAGTTAGACAAGAAAAGCACAAATTGACATCAACACTGAATCTCGGCAAATAATCGTCTATAACTTTATGTACTTTCTTTCATTTCCTTATACCTAAAAACAGTGTTGAGTTAATAGTAATTCATCCTTGTAGTTATGTAAATAATTGAAAAATAATTTTTCGAAAAAATCTTTTTGTTCATTTTGTTCATACAAAATGAACTTTTCATACAAATAGTTGAATAGCCCACTGCATCCCCATCCGTTTCCTTTTTCCCCATTATCGCACACTCAAGATGAACAATATGTTATGAAGATTTTTTTGTTCCCTCTTTACGGCTTCGTTCAAGAAGCTTTTGTGCACGGATGACAATTTCTCTTGGTTTATCAGGTCTTTTCTTTATACGCAGCTTTTGTAGCAGATTTATTTTCATCATGTTCTCTCTCCTTATAACTCATCACACACGGTGCTTTCAACACACTCGTATCAGCTTTCCCCTTTTATTATAACAGAACGTATGTTCTAAAAACAATAAAAGAGCGGTCTAATACGTCACAAATACTTCAGAACATCCTTGTTTGCTAACTCATACAAAATGGACCATTTACGGAAACCTTGAGTTTTCGTAAATGGTCCATTTTGTTGAACTGTCTGAAAAAAGGAGGGTTCCCCTTTTCAGATAGCCTCTACCAATATTTGAATTTCCGTTAAAAATTCTTCCTTGTTTTTAGAAATGTAATCATCAATAATGGGGCGCTCAATTGCATCACCGATGATAGTATAACCCTGCTCTTCAATAAATTTAAATATACGTTCATAATAAGTTGCCGTTTCAATGCGTCTTTCATTACAGTAAACGCAAACATACATGCCTTCCGGTAATAAAGTCACTAAATCGTTCGCGACTTCATCTTCCTCCAACATTAAAAAAATAGAGTTATATTCTGAAAAATTTCTTTTCCGAATGTTTTCAATCGAGATTGTCACTCCAACCCCGCCGATGAAAATAGAAGCTGTCCGCTCTGATACATTTTCCAATTTCCGTAAAGATAGCTCCAGTTCAGGGGTTGAACGGATCGGTTCTTTCAATCTTAACACGCGCCGCTCTTTTACCTTTTTTAAAAACGGGACACCTACATTCTCCAGTTTCCTTGCTTGTTCTAGCTCTTTAATACGATTTTCAATCCGTTGGTAATTTTGCTGCAATTCTTTTATTCGTTGAAGCGTGTTCTCTTGCTGGTTTTTCAACGTCGTTAAAAAGGAGTCAATATTCCGTTTTTCAAATTGAGCTTTAATTTCTTTTAACGGAATCCCAAGCTCTTTTAAATAATTGATGGTATTCAGATGTTCAAACTGCTCTGTTGAGTAATATCGATACCGGCTCTTTTCATCTACTTTGACAGGTTTGAATAAGTCAATTTCATCATAGTAGCGAAGTGTTTTGACAGGTATGTTATGCAGCTTTGAAATCTCTCCGATTGTAAATTCATTTTTCATCTTTCTTCATCCTTGTTTAATCTATCATTTTATTATATAAGCATATTTGTTCCTTTGTATTGAAGAAGTACTATACATAAGAAATCAGACATGGCTGGCTTGCGTCCATGTCTGATTTCTTTCAATCTCTTATTTTAAGCCTTCTTGCACTTCTTTCAACATTTCTGACACCGACACTAAACCGCCCCCTGAAAGATACCAGAAATCAGGATTAAGATAAACAATGTTACCTTCTTGATACGCTTTTGTATTTTTCACTAAATCGTTTTCGATAAGCTGTTTCGCAGAAGTTTCCACTTCCGCCACTGCAGCGCCTCGGTCAATTACAAAAAGATAGTCTGGATTTTTTTCTAAAATATATTCGAATGATACGTTTTGTCCATGTGTAGATACTTCAATATTTTCATCGGCAGGAATTAAACCAAATACGTCATGAAGAATACCAAATCGTGAACCTGGTCCGTAAGCGCTCAAGTTCCCTTCATTCGCTAACACAATCAAGGCGTTCTTCCCACTTGCTTCCACTTCTTCTTTCAGCTTTTGCGCCGCTTCCTCAACTTTAGCTAACTCCTCTTTCACTATATCTTCTTTGCCAAAAATTTCTCCAAGTGTTGTAGCATTTTTCTTATAGGATTCCATATAATTCGCCGTATCTATACCCATATAAATAGTTGGCGCAATTTCGCTGAATTCTTCGTATGAATCTTGCTGTCTGCCAGAAATAATGATAAGATCTGGTGCCATTTCACTAATTTTTTCAAAATCCGGCTCTTTTAGTCCGCCAACGTTCTCATATTTGGCATCTTCAAATTTTGAAAGATAAGAAGGAATATTTGCTTGTGGTACTCCTGCCACTTCCACTCCAAGTTTATCCAATGAATCTAATGTACCAAAATCAAATACAACTACCTTTTGTGGATTTTTTGGAACGATTGTCTCCCCTAATTCGTGTTGAATCGTTAATTCTTTTTGTTCAGTAGATGCTGCTTGCTCATTTGTAGTTGTTTCTTCAGTGCTGCTGGATGAACTTTGAGTACCGCAAGCAACGGCTATAATAGCCAACACAAGGGTAAGTATAAATAAGGATAATTTCTTTTTCATCTCTTCCACCTCTTATACTTTCTTTATTTTCAGCTCCGTTAACATACAATAGGCTTCTTTTAACAGAGCTTCTATTTAAATTGATGGTGCTGCAAAACCGGTAACAAACTCCCGTCATTTCATTTATCATCACATTCTTACAATGACTTGCAGTGTGAATGACCATCATTATGGGGGAAGCCGTCCGCATTCATGCGGGGCCGTATGTGGTGATAAATAAGTTATTCTGCTTTGCAGCACCAGCAATATAAACCGATTAAGCGTAATACACGCAAATTTTGTTTTCATTAAAACTCTCGATCGCGATATCCATCTCATAAATTTCTTTTAAAATGGATGAATCAATGATATGGTCGGCAAGACCTTCTTTAACGATTTTCCCGTCTTTTAAGGCAACAATATAGTCCGAATAACAAGAAGCAAAGTTAATATCATGGATCACAATAACGACGGTTTTTCCAAGTTCGTCCACAAGCCTTCTTAACACCTTCATGATTTGAACAGAATGCTTCATATCTAAGTTATTTAATGGTTCATCGAGAAGAATATATTCCGTGTTTTGAGCAATGACCATGGCAATATAAGCTCTTTGCTTTTGACCACCGCTTAATTGATCTAAATATTTATGTTGAATATCTTCAAGCTCCATATAGGAGATAGCTTCGTCTACATACTTCCAATCCTCTTTCGTCAAATTTCCTTGCGAATAAGGAAAACGCCCAAACGACACGAGCTCTCGAATTGTTAAACGAATATTAATATGGTTAGACTGCTTAAGAATGGAAATTTTCTTAGCTAAGTCATTGCTTTTGCATTCCCCAATTTCTTTTCCTTCAATGACAATCCGTCCTTCATCCTTTGTAATTAGACGGCTAATCATCGACAACAACGTACTTTTTCCTGCACCATTTGGACCGATAAAAGAAGTAATTTTCCCTTTAACGATATTAACTGATACATTGTCAACTACTTTTTTGTTTCCATAATGCTTAGAAACCCCAATAACTTCTACCATGATTTATTCTCCTTTAATAGAAGATAGATGAAATACACTCCACCGATGAAATTAATGATGACGCTGAGTGTTGTAGAAAATGTGAAGACTCTTTCTACAATTAACTGTCCTCCGACAAGTGCAATGATGCTGACTAAAACAGCTCCTACCATCAAGTGATGATGACGGTACGTTTTTAAAAATTCGTGCGTCACATTTGCCACGAGCAACCCAAGAAACGTAATGGGTCCTACTAATGCCGTTGAGATTGAAACGAGTACGGCAATGACAATGAGCAGTCTTTTGACGACATAATCATAGTCGATACCTAAGTTGACAGCTTGCTCTTTGCCAAGCGACAGAACATCTAAATATTTTGTGAACTTCCAAACATACGCTGCTACTGCTATTACCAATACGATGGAAATAACAAGTAGATCCGTATTAACGTTGTTGAAGCTCGCAAACATTTTATCTTGGACAAGTAAAAATTCATTCGGATCAATGAGCACTTGCATAAACGATGACAAACTCTCGAAAAAAGTCCCGAAAATTAAGCCAATCAACAGAAGAAAATAAATATTTTGTTCTTCCCGCTTAAACAAAATTTTATATAACACTCCCGCAAACAGTACCATCAAGCCAACGGAAATCAGAAAATTAATATTTTTATTCAAGACGGTAAGACTGGTAGACCCGAACACAAAAATAACAAATGTCTGAACAAGCATATAAAGCGAGTCGAGTCCCAATATACTTGGTGTCAAAATACGATTGTTCGTAATCGTCTGGAACACCATCGTGGAGAAGGCAATAACCCCTCCTGTCAAAACAATGGCCAAGATTTTTTTGCCGCGTCTTGGCAACGCATAATCCCAGTTACTCCCAAGATCGATAAATAAAAACAGAACGACCAATACAGCTGCCAACACGGAAAGAACTATTAATTTAGTGTAATTACTCATATGCCTTTCTCCTCATGATCAAATAAAGGAAGATTCCGCTGCCTATAACTCCAACCGTTACACCAATCGCAATCTCATACGGGTAGATAATAATACGCCCTAGAATATCGCAGGCTAACACAAAAACTGCTCCTAATAATGCTGTATGAGGGAGACTCTTTTTCAAATGATCACCTTGATACATTGTCACGATATTCGGAATGATTAGACCAAGAAAAGGAATTACACCGACCGTGAGTACGACGATAGAGGTGACGAGGGCCACGATGATTAACCCGATGTTGACCACTTGCTTATGATTGAGTCCTAAATTGACAGAAAACTCCTCCCCCATCCCGGCAATGGTGAATTTATTCGCAAATAAATACGCAATGAGGACAGCTGGAATGCTCATGTATAACAGTTCGTATCGGCCTTGAATAATCATAGAAAAATTCCCTTGTAGCCATGAAGACATATTTTGAATAAGGTCATATTTGTAAGCAAAAAAGGTCGTAACAGAACTGACAATGTTTCCAAACATTAGTCCGACAAGCGGGATGAAAATGGCATCTTTATATTTCACTTTTTCTAAAATTTTCATAAAGATAAAAGTACCGAGCAACGCAAAGGTGAAAGCAACGAGCATCTTCACTAATGGACTTGCCGATGTAAACAGCATCAATGCAACTAAAATTCCTAACCGAGCAGAATCTAGCGTGCCTGCCGTTGTCGGTGAGACAAATTTATTTCGGCTTAACTGTTGCATAATTAAGCCGCATATACTCATGCTCATGCCAGCGATAATAATACTGATTAAACGTGGAAACCGACTAGCCGTTAAAATTTGAGCCTGTTCCGCGCTTAAGTGAAATAAGTCAAAAGGGGTTAAATCTTTGACACCGATAAAAAGGGAACAGATCGATAAAATAATAAGTGCAGTAAATAAATATCTCTTTTTCATAACTTTTCCGCTTAAAAGACTGTTTGTCTACATGTAAGTAAATGCGAAAAGGATAATCATTATCAATAGATGATTCACATCATCTCTTTTCTTATGTAGTTCGTCTGCAGTTCTTTCCCTCCCCTGTCAAAAATGATTATGTAGTAGGGCTTACCACTAAGTGATATTGATTATCATTACTAAATAAAGATTAAACTCTCCAGTTGCTGGAGAGTCAACTCTTTTCTAATAAATTTTTCATGTTTTTTAACAAAATAGACCTGAACAAAGAAATCATTCCCTTGTTCAAGTCTATTTCCACCGAAACTACTTTGCCAGTTGGAGCTCCCTTTGTCTCAGTTCAACTCGACGAATTTTTCCCGAATCAGTTTTTGGCAGTTCATCTACAAACTCAATTAATCTCGGATATTTGTAAGGTGCGGTGATGACTTTAACATGGTTCTGCAATTCTTTATATAAAGCAGCCTCAGCCGTATAGCCTTCTGTTAAAATAATAAATGCCTTCACTACATTCCCTCTGATAGGATCGGGACTCGCAACTACTGCACACTCTTTCACAGCCGCATGTTTCATAAGTGCATCTTCTACCTCAAATGGACCAATTGTATATCCGGAGCTGATAATAATATCATCCGAACGTCCTTCAAACCAATAGTATCCATCCTCATCCTTCCACGCACGGTCGCCAGTGACATAATAGTTGCCACGAAAAGCGGCAGCTGTTCGATCAGCTTCTTTATAATACCCTTTAAACAACGCTCCAAAATCTTTCCGAACAGCTATATCCCCTGTTTCCCCCGCAGAAACCGGTTCCCCATTTTCATCAATGATATCCATATACTCTTCTAAAATTGGCTTGCCCATTGAACCTTCTTTGAAGCGCTCTCCCTTCAATGTACCAATTAATAATGTGCTTTCTGTCTGTCCATAGCCATCACGTACATGAACGGAAAAGTGATGGTTAAACGTATCAACAACTTCACGATTTAGAGCTTCTCCGGCCGAAACAGCACTGTGGAGGCTACGTAAATCAAACTCTTGCAAGTTATCAATCTTCGCCATTAATCGATATTCCGTCGGGGTGCAGCATAGCACATTAATGTGTTCATCTTGCAGAAGTTGTAAATATTTACGTGGTGCGAAACGACCATGATAGACAAAACCTGTTGCCCCTTTTCCTAGTACGGAAAGAAACGGACTCCATACCCACTTTTGCCACCCTGGTCCAGCGGTCGCCCATACGGTGTCTCCTTCACGAATATGGAGCCACCGATCAGCAGCGATGCGTAAATGAGCAAATGCCCAGCCATGGCTATGAATAACCCCTTTTGGCTGACCTGTTGTACCAGACGTATATGGTAAAAAAGCAAGATCATCTCTTGTCGTATTTACCCCAGCAAACGTTTCAGACTCACCGCCCATAATTTCTTCCATTCTTAACCAACCATCTCTTTTCTCTCCAAATGCAATTTTAAATGTGAGAGAAGGTGTTTCATTCTTAATGTTGTCCACTTCCTGGCAAAAAGGAGCGTACGAAATGACCGCTTTTGCTTCTGCGTGATGAATGCGGTAATGAATATCTTTAGACCGTAGCATTTCTGAAGATGGGACAATAACCAAACCTGCCTTCAAGCAAGCAAAATAAATGATATACGATTCGATTAATCGCGGTACAATAACGAGAATACGATCCCCTTTTGTTAACCCTAGTTTCGTTAACCCATTAGCGAGCTGATTACCTTGTCTTATAAGCTCATCATATGAAATACTTTTTTCATTTCCTTGTTCATCTACCCATTTTAATGCTGTTTTTGAGGACGCATGCTTCTCAATTTCTTCTGTTAAATTATAATGTACTGGTGCGAGCAATGTGTTCACATCCATGAATCATTCTCCTCCTGTCTTTAGTTGTCTAAATTTTATTCTGTCCCCTGAATGTTCCGCCATATGTTGTAAAAGCAATATGTACCAACTTCTTTCCCTTCCCCTTGTCTCCAACATTATATACCCAATCATTAGTATCTGCTACTAATATGTGTTTCTATTTTTCGAACAATTTAAATGATTGCGTTTTCATTTTCACTTACTTAAAATAGAACCGAAGCACGTATTTCAAGAGGATGTAACGGACAACGAACCTAGAATTTCCTTTATTTTTTTAATACGCATTCACATATTTGAAATTCATAATTGATTTAACGATTAATTTGGGGTTAACTATTAGTAGAGGGCTAAAGACTATACAAATTGACCTTTAAAAGACAATTTAAGTGGTGTACAGAATTCATTAATAACGCCCCCCGTTGACTAAAGGATGAAATGTCGAGTTAGGAAGTCATATATAGTTTCAAACAAACGCTTTCATATTAACAGTCGCATTTCACATTAAGTAGAAGCTCTATACAACGCCGATTTATACATTAAGGAGACTTTATTCATGACAAAACAAAATAAAATTGCTTGGATTACAGATAGTACCGCTACCCTTTCCGACACATTCATTAAAGAGAATGACGTTCATGTCATTCCATTAAATATTATTTTTGGGGATGCATGCTATCGAGAAAATGTAGACCTTTCCTCTTCTGAGTTTTATCAAAAGCTAGCGGAATCAAAAGATCTTCCGAAAAGCTCACAGCCGGCTATCGGCGACTTTGTCGAACTGTACAAGGAACTGAAGCAAAACTATCAATATGCCATTGCCATTCATGCATCGAGCGTATTGACAGGTACATTTCAAGCTTCTGTCACGGCTGCTCAAATGGAAGAGTTTGATGTGGAAGTAATCGACTCTAAAATCGGCTCGTATCCTCTAGGAAAAATGATTGAAAAGGGCATTGAGTTGGAGAAAGAAGGAAAATCATATGAAGAAATTGTGGCACACCTTCGTACTTTGCCGGACAAAGGTCGTTTATATCTCGTACCTGGGAGCTTAACACAACTCCAAAAAGGCGGCAGACTTTCAACAACCCAAGCTATCATCGGAAGCTTGATCAAATTGAATCTTATCGTCAAATTTGAAGACGGAAAAGTTGTATTATCTGAGAAAATCCGAAAAGCGAAAAAAGTGAAAGAGCGCATGTTCCAAATTTTCAGTGAAGAAGCACATCTCATTAAAGAAGCGAGCATCGTTCACGGAAACGACGAAGCAGCTGCTAATGAATGGAAAAAAGAATTAGAAGAGCTTTATTCACATATTAAATTTACCACTACCACTTTAAGTCCTATTGCCGGAACACATATGGGACAAGACACACTCGGATTAGGGTGGGTAAACGAATAATTGCTCCCATAACTAAAAAACAGCGCAGGATGTCCTGTGCTGTTTTTTTCTATCAACGGAAAATGTCCTTCTCATACTTCATTGCTTTTTTCCTTCTCATTGCAAAGAAATATTTCCAACTTGCTGTCACCTCTCACATCTATTGTGAATATATCCTTAATACTAATACAGAAAGGGTGAAATCAGTGGCAAAGAGCAATAGAGGGCACTCTCTTTATAAATTACCTTCGAAAGGAAGAGGCACTTGTCCGGTTTGCAAACGAACACGAATCAAACTTCTTTATCCAGCCTCCACATCGGACGGAAAAAAATTCAAACTATGCAAAATATGTCGCAGCGCTTCTCAAGAGCGTATTGATGCGGCTATTTTGTAAGCGATTTATTATTTAACTTGAAGGTCTATTTGTTCATGCTTTCAAGCTAATTTTTTACTCTCAGTTTATCTTTCGTTAGAGGCCGTTTTCTGCGCTAGAAGCTATCTGCATGACACAATCTAAGAAGAAACGATTACGTACATCGAAGTGAGCCAATTTGCAAATTTTGAAATTAACGACGGAAACAAAGAACCTACTGGACATGAATATCCCTACTGCAACATTTGGCTTTACGTAATGGTCCTTTTTTTTGAGGTGCTGTCTGAAAAGAGGTAGTTTTTCTCTTTTCAGACAGCACCCCTTTATTTCAATAGATTCATGTTGTACTTCTTCTCTAATAATGTCAAAATCCTTTCTCCAAATTGGCCCATTTGAGATGTAGGTGCTCTTTTTATACGCCGAGGGTTTCGAACATCTTTCCCTTGGTCCCACACTTCTTTCAATAACAGCGGTGTTTGTTTGGCCGCTTCTACTACTGCAGTTGTCACTTGCTTTTGGTGCTCAAGATTCATTTGAATTTCCTGTTGTTTTTTTGTCAGCATGTTTACTTCCCCGCTTATCACATCCGCTTTTTGTTGAATTCGCGCTGTTACTTCATCCATTCTTTTTAAATCAGGTTTCATATTTTGGAATGTTCGAAAAGCGGTATAAGCTAAATAAATAAGAGCCATAACAACTAACACAATACTTCCATATATAAGGATCATCACTTCTACCTCCTCGAATACTTAAAAGGCTTTGTTGTTAGTGATTTACCCAATTTCTTTGCAATATAAGCATGTGTTCAAATTGACGAAAGAAAAATTTTCCCCATAAACAAATCAAATGCTCCACTCGTGCAGTTCCAATCTTCGTACCCCTTCTACAATGTAAGGGTCTTTTTGAGCTAGTTGTCTCGCTTCTTCTAACGAATCCGCCTTATATACGACAAGCCCTCCTGATCCGTCCACAAACGGTCCTTTCGCAAATATTTTTCCTTGTTCACTTAACATCTCTAAATATTCTAAATGCTGAGGACGATATTTTTGATTGATTTCCGGCTTTTCCATGTATAATATTGCTGCATAATAAGGCATAATACCCCTCCACTCCTGCATGGTTTGTACGTTACAGTACTTCGTGACAATTGTCCATTTTCCTTTTTTCTTTTCTCGTAAATGATACACAATCGGTAAAGCGCTTTCAAAAATAGTTAAGCAAGCAGGGCTGAATGACGAAAATACCCTTTTTCGCCATTCAGTACACATTAATATATTAACACGTTCCTCTTGCCCAACAAACCTTTACGATGCAGGCACTAAAAATGATTATTCAACATCCCATCTGACTAACAATCCGGCATGTGTTAATCCCCCGCCAAAGCCATACATTAACAGAACATCACCTTTTTCAAGCTTCCCTTCCTTTATTCCATTATCGAGCGCTAATGGAATTGATGCTGATGACGTGTTCCCCATGTACTCTACACTTGTAAGGGTTCGCTCGAGTGATAATCCTGTTCGCTCGCAAATGGATTCAATGATCCGTAAATTCGCACTATGAGGAATGAACCAATCAACATCCGATTTACTCATTTCTGCTTTGAGCAACAACTCTTCAATCCCTCTAGGAACAGAACGTACCGCCCATTTATACACTTCTCGGCCATTTTGTACCATCTTTCCATGTGCTTGCAGTGGCGTTCCGTCCATAGTCTCTTCTGTCAGCGTGCGATATAAATGAATGCCACCTGAACCTTCCGTTTCAAGATGGGCACCAAGAAAGCTTGGATTTTCTTCCTCTCTTTCTACGAGCATCGCTCCTGCCCCATCTCCAAATAAAATACATGTGGCACGATCTTCATAATCAATTACTTTAGACATCGCTTCTGCGCCGACGACTAACACTTTTTGATGAAGCCCCGATGAGACTAAACCATTTGCTACATGTAATCCATATGTAAAACCAGCACAGGCTGCACTCAAATCAAATGATGCGGTATGAGGAATTTGAAAATGATGCTGAATTCGAGCAGCCACGCTTGGAAGCGCATAATCAGCTGTAGTGGTGGCGACAATGATACAGTCCACTCCTTCTAGTTGCTGACCGCTTCTTTTCACTAACTCTTCAACTGCCTTAATAGCCAAAGTAGCCGTTGACTCATGCTCCCCTGCAATTCTTCGTTCTTTCATTCCTGTTCGCTTTACAATCCATTCATCATTTGTATCGACCATCTTTTGCAAATCATCATTCGTTAACTTCCGTTCTGGAACATACGTCCCAAATGCCGTTATTTTTGCTTGTGATTTCACGATTATGAACCACCCTTCTTCCTTCTATCATATCATCTAATATTATCACCTGGTACTAAAACCTTCAACACTTTTCGTCAGTTATAACGAATCGTCACTTATTTCATGAAAAAAAAAGCTGCCAAAGCAGCCTTATACTTTCATCTTAGCTTATTTCGTTCAGCCTACTTTCTTAATTATCATACTTTACACAAACAAAAGGAGCTATATGCAAAAAGAGCTCTTTTGACCAAACGATTTTTACCGAACAAAGAAGGACATGATAGTTTGGAGGTAACCTGATGGAACATAATCACGAACAACCGATTGATAATGCATTCGATGATGTTTTTCTCCCTTTTTGGTAACGGTCTACTTAAATGAGGCTAGCTAAACGAATGATTTTCCTCTTTTTAGCTAGCCCCATCCTTTTTACTTCTTCTTCACTTCCACGTTCTTTAATCCATGCTCTTCGAATTCTTCACTATATTCAAGCTCTCTTCGCACAATCTCTTCCATCATGCTCACTGAAAAGGTTTCACCCTCTGTCATTGCTCGATGCACATCCCTTTGCGCGAGCATACTCGCCAATGTCATCCAAAGTGCTTCTTGGTCGTATGTATCAACAAGTTTCATTAATTGATCTTCACGCTTTTGCGTAAAAAACGAATGCACTTCATAATGTTCAAAATGCTTTTGCACATCAAGAAGACGAGACACATTAAACAAGCTTTGTTCTATCTCATGATAAGGATTGCCTTCTGCCTCTTCTCCGTAGGTTGAATTGGCCATCCACTTGCCTAAGAAAGCTAATTCGACCAATCGCGTATACTCTTCTTGCGATAGAGTGAGTTTGAGCTGATCTTGTTCCTTTTCTGCCTTCATCGCTTTTCTCCTATCTATTCATAAAATTTGTTTCCTTATACTATACAACAACGGCGCTATTTCTACTTAGTTTTTGTGAAAAAAAGGGAAAAAAAGATAAAAAGAGCTGCCAGAGCAGCCCCTTTTATGCTTTTGCCAAGTCATCTGTTTCTTTTAACTCTCCTTCTGAAGCTGCAACAATAACGGCAGCAGAAGCATCACCTGTCACATTAAGCCACGTTCTGAACATATCTAGAACACGGTCAACGCCGGCAATTAAAGCAATTCCTTCTAAAGGAAGATTCACAGCTGATAATACCATTGTTAGCATGATTAATCCTGCACCAGGAACACCAGCTGTTCCAATAGAAGCAAGTGTTGCTGTTAAAACAATTGTTGCCTGCTGAGCAAGCGTCAAGTCCAAACCGTAAAATTGAGCAACAAAAAGGGCACATACCCCTTGATATAAAGCTGTTCCATCCATATTAATGGTAGCGCCAAGCGGCAGAACGAAACTGCTCACCTTTTTGGAAACTCCGAGGTTTTCTTCTACGTTCTTAATTGTAACAGGAAGTGTACCAGAACTGCTGCTTGTACTAAACGCGACAAGGCCAGCAGGAGCAATCCCTTTAAAGAAGCGAATAGGACTCATTTTGGCAAATACTTTTACGCTAAGTGAGTACACAATAATAGCATGGATTACAGCACCAATAGCAACCGCCGCAATCACTTTCGCCAACGGCATTAAAACAGAAAGACCGTATTGTCCGACAATCGGAGCGACTAATCCGAAAATACCGATTGGCGCAAAACTCATGACAATACTTGTAATTCGGTACATGAGTTCCGCAAATTCATTGAAGAAATTATAAACCGTTTTCGCTTTGTCTCCAAGTAACGCAATCCCAATTCCTAAAAACAGGGCAAAAAAGATAATTTGAAGCATATTTCCTTCTACAAGAGCAGCAAACGGATTCGTCGGCACAATGTTAAGTAGTGTCTCTACTAAACCAGGTGCTTCTGCAGCCTCCATTTCCACCTCTTCTACTTTTAAGTCCAGTCCTTTACCAGGAGAAAACGTATTTCCTAAAAATAGTCCAATGGACACGGCGATAGCTGTCGTAAATAAATAGTATGCAACCGTTTTTCCGCCCATTCGGCCAAGTTGTCTTACATCTCCCGTGCTTGCTACCCCTACGATGAGTGATGAGAGCACTAATGGAACAATGATGAACTTGATCAGCCTTAAAAATAGATCACCAAGTGGCTTGACGATTTCGCTGCCCGGTCCCATCAATGCTCCAAACACGATAGCGGCCACAAAGGCAATCAAAATTCTTGTCAATAAGTTGTTTTTCACTTTCTGTCCCCCCAAACTTTATCCTGCATTTCGGCCCCTTATGCCTCTGCCGCATAAGGGGCCGAAATATGACAGTTCTGTATGTATTCAACCTTTATCTTACCGCAGTACCTGCTTTCTTGCCAACCATAAAATAAAAAACCTGCCATTCTCCTGTTTATAGCTAAAAACGGAAAATGGCAGCCTTTTATCTGTTATTCATATTTGTCAACAATTACTCCCAATGATGACGCACGAACTTGCTTCATATTTTGCAATGCTTTCAATTCTGAAGGAGAACCTGTTACAACAACTCCAAGCACTTTTACCTTTTCAGGACTGCTATTTGGGGACGTTCCACCTACATAGTTCAAAATCCGTTTAAATTCTCCGTAATATTTTCCGTCCTCTATAGCCGCTCCTTCTTCGAGCGCTTCCAAGAAGAACTCTTCACTCGTTTGCTCTCCCGCTTCTTTTTCATCAAATCCATATACTTCCCCTGCCAGTTCAGGATGGGCAGGAATTACAGATTTTGTTCCATCTCCCTCCTCTATTTCAACTGCCTGTAAAGTGGATAAATTTGAATACGTATCTGCCCAGTACCATTGAAGAGAAAGCGTATCTGGCAAAAATTCACGAACTTCTTTTGGAGAGTAGGCTTGGTTAAAAGAAATAGCCATTTCCATCATCTTATTTTCAGGTATCGACTCTAGTTCAGCGAGGTCATTCCGTAAAAATTCATACGCCACTTCCGGATGGTAAAATTCCATCAATCGCTCTTTTGTGTCGCGATTGTATGACCTTTTCTGACCGTCTGCTTGATTCAAAACTTGAATAGGTGAATGGTTTCCGGTAAATCGACTTACCCCTCCAAATAGACTGTATCTAAACGTATCATCACTCCAATCCACTGCAACGTCCCCAATAATTTTATAAGTATTAAAATATAAAACTCCGTCAAATAAACCGTTTTTTATATGTTGATACCCTGCATCATGAACATTTGGTCCCGTAATCTCGCTGAATAAATTAATATCACGTACCGCTTTTGATTCGTTAATCCTCATCATTGCTAACCATCCCATCGATAACAAAGCAATCATGAGTACACTAATCCCACTTGAAATAAGTACTGTACGGATGAACACTTTTCTTTTCGCTTTCTGGACCGTTTTTTGAAATAAATGTGATTTATTCACTTTCTCTTTTTCTCCAAATAAACCATCTAATTCTTTTTCATCATTTTGAAAATCACTCATCGTTCATTTCCCTCCTGTAAATTTCTTTGAATTGCTCTCTTGCTCGAAATAAATACGTCTTTAAAGTCGACATTTTAAAATCCAACATGGCGGCTATTTCCTCATAACTGAATTCCAGTTCATATTTTAAAATTAGAAGCTGTTTGTACGTCGGTTTCAATTGATTTAAAACACGATGAATTTCCTCCTTTAACTCCGCCTTTCCAACGTACTCTTCCGGCAACAGGGCTTCATCTTGAAAAGAAAAATTTTCAATCGAGACATTCCCCTTCTGTTTTTGCTTACGGCACAAATCATAGTAATGGTTCACAGCCACTCGAAACAGCCAACTAGATGCTTTCTCCGAGTCAATTGACTCAAGATAAAGGAAAAATTTATAAACGGTTTCCTGAACAATATCTTCAGCATCAGTCGAATTGGCCCCTATCTTGATCAAGTATTTATAAATCATTTTCATCTTCTCTTCCAAGAGTGGCTGCATCGCTTCATAATCCAAAAGCTCTCCTCCTTTTTCACCTATAAAACGAACGAGCTTATGAAAAGTTGACAAGTTTTTTCAAATTTCTTTTGTTGTTTGTCTCCGTCTAGCGCTCGGAATGACATTTCGAGCGCTAGTTCTTATTACATTGCATGAAAAAAGCCCCTCTGTTTTGATTCAAGAGGAGCCTTCCTTATCATTCATTCTATTCTTCATCCTTTAATTGGACGTTCGAGCGTATACAACTCTTCTTCCAAAGACAACATATGTTGTTCCACTAAAGCTTTCGTATCTTTGATCGCTTGATTATAGAAATGAGGACCGAGATGCTCCTTCACAAATTCCAGCACATTCTCTGCTGCGAGTTCCCCAATCTCTTCTCCTCTTTCTTCATCGAAAAAGCGCTGGATATCCTCAATCATTCGGCTCTTCTGTTCTTGAGAAAACTTAATAAACAATGAAATCACCCCTTTAATTCAGTAAAGAATTTCAAACTTACTATGAGCGTACCATTCAAAACACAGCATTTGCAGTCTTTCTTTTCTGCTCTATCTATGTACACGACAACATCCAAATTTATGCTTTTCCTCTCCTCATCTATTCCCCACAATAGAGATGAGGTTTGTATAGTAGAAATATGCAAAAAGCCTGTTTGGAGAAGTTTCTTCAAACAGGCTTCTAGACTACCGTTGAATAGCCTTTGTTAGTCTCAGCACAAACACCTATTCAATGATCTCCGGCTGTTCATATTCCTCGCCGAATGTTTCGATTGTCACTTTTTTCATTTTTTGTTCTTGTAATGGCTTGTCTTGTCCGTCACGCTCAACTTCTACAATTTGTTTCACAACGTCCATTCCTTCTATTACTTTCCCGAACGCTGCATACTCTCCGTCCAAATGCTCGGCTTTTTCAGTCATAATGAAAAACTGCGATCCTGCCGAATCCGGGTCATTCGTTCTCGCCATGGAAAGAACACCTTCTTCATGCTTCAAATCATTCTCAAACCCGTTGGAACTGAATTCACCGCGGATAGAATAGCCAGGTCCACCTCCTCCAGTTCCTTCCGGATCACCACCTTGAATCATAAATCCTGGAATTACACGATGGAACGTTAAACCATCATAAAAACCCTTTTGAATTAATGAAACAAAATTTAACACCGTATTTGGCGCGATATGCGGATATAACTCTGCTTTGATTTCTCGGTCGTCTTCCATCGTAATTGTCACAACAGGATTTTGTTCCACTTCAATTTTTTTCGTATTTTGAGCAGGTGCCGGCTCACTTGCATTTGTCCCACACCCTCCTAATACTAACGCAACAATAAGGGAAAGATGGACGATACTCAATCGAAATCTTTTGTTTTTCAATGTCCCTATCATTTCAGCACTTCCTTTTCTAAAATTGATTTACTATGTATATCTTTTTCCTTCTCAATCTGCTTCCACTCAAACTGGTTAGCGACTAAAAGGAAAAGACTTCCGTTCGACGGTTATTTTACCATATGATGGTGAATTGTACTATAAAAGGCGATAAAAAGATGACTCCATATAAGTACGGGAGTCATCTTTTTATCGAGCGTTACTTTTGGAATTAAATCTTATTAAAAATAAACAACATAAATCAATCCCGCTAAAATCAGGCGATAAATCGCAAATGGCACAAGTTTAATTTTATTAATTAATTTCAAGAAAAAACGGATTGAGATTAAAGCGAACAAAAAAGCACTCACAAAACCAGCGATAAAAAATGGGAGCGCATCAAGGCTGAAGTATTGCCAATTTTTCAGTAGTGACAGCAAACTTGCTCCAAACATAATAGGAACGGCCATAATAAACGTAAAGTCAGCGGCTGCCCGATGGCTCATCCCAAGCAGCACACCGCCTGAAATCGTTGAACCTGATCTTGAAAATCCTGGCCATAATGAAAAACATTGAATCAGTCCAACTGCCAATGCCTGTTTGTACGTAATTTGGTCCACTGTTTCCACCTTCGGACTTTTTGCACGAAAGATGTCAGCTAAAATCATGAACACGGCTCCAATTACTAAACCAATTAATACGGTAGCCGTCGAAAACAAATACTCATCAATGTAATCTTCGAATAATACTCCTAAAACGCCGGCAGGGATTAATCCTGTTATGACTTGTGTCAATTTAAGACGATTTGTAGGGCGATCCATCTTTCTATTAAGATGTCTTAATCCAAGTAAATCAATGAAACGGTCCTTAAAAACGAGAACGACTGCTAAAATCGAACCGAGTTGAATCACTATTTTAAACGTATTAGCTGTATATTTCCCTAAAAACTGTTGGGAATGAAGCCACATATCATCCACAATGACCATGTGGCCGGTTGATGAAACAGGAGCAAATTCTGTTACCCCTTCCACGAGGCCTAAAATGATTGCTTTTACTATCATCCATAAATCCATCTTCTTTCCATTCTCCTTGATTCAATTTGTCAAATATGTAGTTTATAATACTCCAAGTATATTATTATATCGCAACGATCCTTTATTTGTCTTGCCTATCCTTTTCCTTCAATAAAATAAGCTGCAAAACATGCTGCAGCTCAATAAATAAACAGTCTCTATTTTTTACTTAGAAAGTTTTAAATGTTTGTCATCAATTCGCTTCTCGATTTTTTTCATCTCCGCTTCATTGCTCATAATCTCTTTTTTATTTTCTAATACTAGCTGTTCTAATGAAAATTTAATTGTTTTTCGCATCCTTCATCACCTTCGTGTTTGTATTTTCTGTTTCGCTTACACCATTAATAAAATATTAAAATGAAATAGAAGAAATTTTCAATTAAATAAAGAGCGTTTACTCCCTCTACAGAAAAAGCACCTTTACCATTTTGTTGGTAAAGGTGCTAAATAAAAAGAGACCTTTACCAACATACATTGGCAAAGGTCTCGCTAACAATCAACATTGCCAGCAAAGCCGGGGATTTTCATCCCGTCATGACGACTTTACTGTGACAGCTACTCCCCTTTGGAGAAAACGTTCTATTATTTGAGGTAATCATACCGTGAAATCCGTCTGGCTGTCAACTAAAAACATCTTCCTTCAAAACGAACAACATGTTCAGCTAAACAATGAGATCATTCAAAACCACCTTTGAAACAAGTTTCTCTCATTTCATTAATAAACGACCACTAACAGAGGAAGAAGGTGCAACATAGCGTTTCAACCAATAGTATGTCTTTACTTTTTTGAAATGAACGCTTACTCCCTGTTAATTAGACATGCATAAGGTCCTTCTCAAGAAGAAAACTATAAGTGAGGTGGTGAAAATGAAAAAAGATGTCTTTGATTTAACAGCAGCAGAAATGAAGCGTGCAAGTGAAAAAGGGGCTCGCGAAGACTTTATTCATATAGACTCCCTGTCCGAAGGCGATGACTTACGCCTATCCAATCCATTTGGATCCGGACTAAAGCAAGAACGTGATGAAAGCGAACAACGAAACACATGATAGCACATTGTAGTGAGCACACTAATGATGGTAGTTATCAACTAATAAGGAGGAATCAAAATGGCAACAAACGAAACGTTTCAACCAAAGGATACAGGGAAATTAACGAATTTTCACTATGGTACGAAAGAAGACCGACGTCAACCTGAAGTACTTACGCCTGAAGGTACAAAAGACGGAAAAAGCAAAAAACTGTAAAGACAGAATAATGATATACGGGGGTGTCTGAAAAGAGGAAAACCATCTCTTTTCAGACACCCCCTGCAAAATGGACCGTTACAAAAGCCCAGGAATATTACGGTTTTGCATAAACAGAAAAACAATCATTTCCCTAAATATTTTGAGACTTATTGGACTGCCCCGTGTTGAGCGATACTATTTATTTTTCGGTAAATAAGACCGATTGTATGTGGCAATTGTAGGCCATTATTTCTTCCGACCTCTTCTTACTCCCATATAAAAAAGCAGCACGCTATAAATAATAAAACTAGCAACCGAAAGCAACATCGGCTTATACTCACGCCAAATATTCACAATTCCCTCAATGAGCACTCCTTCAGTTTGTAAATAGTACCCATATACAATGAACAATCCGACTAAAATTAGAAAGGATGACCTCACCACTCTAGCAATATGTATGCTTTCTTGCGCCTTTCGCTTTTTCTTTTTCTTCGCCGGCTTCTTCTTTGGTGGAGACGCTTTTTTCCGCTCATTTTTTGAGCTAGAATCTTTACTAAGATCTGCATTTTCCTCTTTCGGATTCTCTCGTTCACGCTTCAATTTTCCTGTTCTCTTTTTAACCTTCGTTTCTTCCATACACGCTCATCCCTTTTCATACAGTTCCATTTCCTTTAACTATAACGAATAAGAGGGATGTTCGTTAAGTATTTTTTATTTAGTTGTGAGTTTGCTTAAATCGATTAAATACATTAAATACATAGGACTTCGCTATAAATCCACATTATATGTTCTCTCCAACCACTGCTCTGCTTCTTGTGCAGGCAACGGTTTACTGAAAAGATAACCTTGTCCGCTTGGACAGTGATGACGCTTCAAAAATTGTAGCTGTTCATTATTTTCAATTCCTTCTGCAATCATCTGTAAATGTAAGTAATTGCCCATATCAAGAATCGACTTTAAAATTACTTCATCGGGTTTGCTAATATCATCAATAAAGCACTTATCAATTTTCAAACTATCAATTGGAAGCTGCTTTAATACACCTAAAGAAGAATAGCCTACCCCGAAATCATCAATGGATATTTTCACACCTCTTTTTTTCAGTTCTTTCAAGGTAACCATGGATTTTTCAATATTTTGCAAGACACTTTCTGTGATCTCAAGGTGCAAAGAATGTGGATGAAGTTTTGTTTTCTCTAGTATGCTGATGACAGAAGTGACGAATGTCGAATCTTGGAATTGCCATGGCGAAATGTTGACACTAATCACCAGGTCCGTCATTCCCTTTTCATGCCACAACTTTAACTGACGGCAAGCTGACTCCAGCACCCAACAGCCAATACGAGAAATTAAGTTCGCTTCCTCGGCTAATGGAATAAATTGTACTGGCATAATCATTCCTAATTGAGGATGATGCCACCGAATAAGGGCTTCTGCTCCAATGGCTTTTCCTGTGACTAAATCTACTTGCGGCTGATACCAAAGTTCAAACTCATTTTGCTCCACTGCCTTTCTTAGCCCTTTTTCAATCATTAAATTATGTACAGACTCCATATTCAATTCTTTTTGATGAAATTGATAATTGTTGCGTCCTTCCCTTTTTGCCATGTACATAGCAGCATCTGCATATTTAATGAGCGAGGCGGCATCATTCCCATCTGTTGGATACACACTAATTCCAATGCTTGGCGTAGAAAAACAATCAAATCCACCCAAACTCATCGGTTTCATAAATGCTTGAATCAGACATTTCGCTATCTCTTCCGCCTCTGGACGGTCACTGTCTGGAAGTAAAATAACAAATTCATCCCCTCCCATCCGCGACACAAATCCTTCTTCCCCAACACACTTTCGCAACCTTTTAGACACTTCTATAAGCATAAGGTCTCCGATGTGATGACCTAGTGTGTCGTTAATCGTTTTAAAGCGGTCCATATCTATAAAGAGAACGGCCCCCTTTTGCTGCTGAAAGTTGGTTGTTTCTAAAAGTCGATCAAGCTCCTGATTCAAAAAATTTCGATTTGGCAAACCCGTCAATTGGTCGTAATAAGCAAGGTGATGAATTTTTTCTTCTGCTCTTTTTCGTTCTGTAATATCCCGTAACAGAACTTGAATAGCCTGTACTCCTTTAAATTTAATTAGAAACTTGACACTTTCACCATATAATTCTTCACCGTTTAGTCGAATATATTTTCCCGTAAAAATGTTGTTATTGATTTTTACATTGTTCATTTTCTCTATCATTTTGCTCTTGTCACTTGGATGAACAAATTGAAACATCGACTTTCCAACCACCTCATCTTCCTTTTCTGCACCAAGCAGTTTTAATCCGACTTTATTGATATAAACAATTTTATAATCAATTAAAATAAGGACAGCTTCAAATGAATTCTCTACTAATGCTCGATATCGATGTTCTTTCTCTTGTACCTTTTCGACGTTTCGTTTAATTAAACGATACAAAAGAACGCCATTAACCAACACAAATAGCCAGCCTTTTATTGTATCAATCCATTTGTATGGGGGAAGCTCTAAATAAACTAAAATGTAATCAGAGCCAATAATCCATAAACAGCTAATTAAGCTGTAAATGAAAACAATGCGAATACCAATTTTTTTACTGTCCTGCAATTGTCGCCACATGAAACATTCACTTCCTTCCCTCGTATTATTTCCCAAAAGTTCAGCTATCACCACTTGAACTTTAGTCATCGTCAATCCGTATATGAACCTTTAAAGGGAAACTTACGTTATCTGGAGTAGCCATTATGATACTTCTCGATTAAATGAAGATGTGCGGAATTATTAAGGTGAACCTCCATCAACTTACGAAATAAAAAAAAGACTACTCGAAAAGAAAACATCATTCTCTTCAAATAGTCTTAGCAAACTAACCTTTTTTGAACATGTCTCACATTTATCGTATAGACCCTTTCACTATAAGGCCAGTTTTTTGTCAGTAGGCTTAATCACATAATTCAAAATCGCCGCTCCCGCTCCTTGGATAATCGTTTTTACTACTACCTGACCGATAATGGCGGCAGGTACCGCTTCCCACGGTAAAAAGTTTGCGCCAAACGGGCTTAAAGCAATCACGACAAAGATGACCGAATCTAAAAATCCGCCGACAAGTCCGCTGTAAAATACGCGCCAAGCCATCGGCAATTTTAACCGAGAGTAAATTTCAGTATCTGTCGTTTCAGCGACGGCAAACGAAATTGCCGAAGCGGCTACAATGAGGAGCGTATCTCCGTGTAAATAAGATGCCACGGCAGATAACAGTAAAGCACCTCCAATAATGATATACGTGTTTTTTCGCCCGTATTTATTTTGAACAAGGTCGCGTAAAATGAAAGTTGCCCCAATTAGTAACGTCCCCATTGGGATAATGAACATGCCGACATGAAGCGGCGCAAAAGCTGCTGTCACAAAATTGGCCATGACAATGGATAATAAGTACAAAACTATTCTCATCTGTTCCTCCTAATGATTTTTAACAAAAATAAACATCCGACTAAGGATGTCACTTTGGAGCATAAAGCTCCTTCTTTCATAAATATAATGAATGAATCAGCACGCTACTTACTATATCACAACTTTAAACTTCACACATATATCAAGCCTTCAAAGCCCCTCACGAGCACAGATTACATATTTCATACCATTTTCAAGCGGGCTTTCCCTCTGCACAAAAAAGCAGACGACAACCCCATAGAAGGTTGGAATGTCTGCTTTTGGTAGATGCTTTATCGTTGTCGACAAACATCTTATGAAATTCGCTTCACTCGGCCGTTGAATTTGTTTTTCCAGTATCCGCTGGACATATCAGCAATTGCTACACCTGTAGAGCTTTGTGCCCCTATAAATTTCCCGTTTCCGACATAAATCCCCACATGTCCGTCCTTTTTATACGTATCAAAGAATACCAAATCTCCTGGTTGCATTTCATTAACAGATACTTGTGACCCCATCCGTTTCAACGTTTCTGTATTTACAGACCCTAACGATCCAAGTTTCACCCCAACTTGTGAAAACGCCCAGTGGACGAAGGACGAACAATCAAATAATCCGTTAGCAATATCATACTGGTTTCTTCCACCACCAAATACGTAGGCAGAATTGCCAATCCACTTATTTCCGACCGTCACTACATCTTGAATGTTTCCACTGACTGCCACTGCGTATTCATCCGCATTCGCCCCGTTCAGAGAAGCTTGTCTTCTTGCTGATTCTACACTGATGCTTCGTTGTAATTCTTGTTCAATATTTTGTTGAACAGACCATTCTTCAAAAGCAAGGTTGCCATCTTTTTTCTGAAGCTCTGCCTTTAAGTTGATATTTTCCTGCTCTTTCTGTTTGAGCTCTTCCATCAACGTATCTTTCTGCAGCTTTTGCTCTTCTAATTGAGCCATCATGCCATCAAGCTCTGTTTTTAATTCTTGTAAATCTTTCAATTTTTTTTCGACAGATGCTTGTTTTTCTTCTAGGATTTGTTGGTTTTGACGTGTTTCCGTTAAAATCTCTTGATCAGCTCTTGCTATGGTACTAACCGCAACTGCTCGTTCAATAAAATCGCCAAAGCTTGAAGAGCCGAGCAATACTTCTAAATAGTTTACATTTCCACCGCTTTCTTGAAAGGAGCGGACACGTTCTTTCAACAACTCATAACGTTGATCGAATTGTTGTTGCAATAAAGCGATTTCTTCTTCCAGCTTTTGAATATCTTTTGCTGTTTGATCTATTTGCTTTTGCGTTTCTTCTACTTTCAGTTTGTTTTCATTGAAGGCTAAATCCAGTCGTTTAATTTGCTCCAACATTTTTTGTTGCTCTTCTTGAAGACGGTTAATCTCTTCTTGTGCAAGCTGTATTTTTGATTGTGTTTCTTCTCTTTGTTGTTGAATGGATTGTTTCTTTTGTGTCATGTTTTGAATGGATTCTGCTTGAGCAGCTGGAGCAGTGATGACACTCCCTAGCCCAAGCATTAAAGTTGTATTAAATAAAATGATTTTACGTTTTAACACTTTGTATCCTCCGTTTTCCTCTTCCGGTCAAGCCGTGAATCTCTCTATCTCGTTTATCTATTACGTGTACAATTATATTCCTATCGATAAAAGGATAGGTCCCTGCATCAACAGGCCTTGTCCCTTGAAAATTATACCATGAGATACGAAGAAAAAAAGCACTCCCTATATTACAATTCGATTACATTTCAACAAAAATATACAAATTGTGCCATTATTTTCGAAATTTTTGCTTATTTTCATTGAAACAGGTATACTCACATAATCCCCTTCATTATTACTACCTTACCTTCCGCACCGTATTTTCCTACTTTTTTGTTTTTCGACAGGAAAAGAGTATGAAAGAAGCGAAGGACATATTATGATTAAAGTTAAAAATGAAAGGAAAATTAATAAAGAGGTGACAAACAATGACTGCGCTAGATACAAACACTAAAGTGTTTGCGTTAAACTCAAACCCGAAGCTTGCACAAGAAATTGTTGATTTACTCGACATCCCTATGAGTAAAAGCTCCATCAGGCGGTTTAGCGACGGAGAAATTCAATTAAATATTGAAGAAAGTATTCGAGGCTGTGATGCATACTTAGTACAGTCTATAGCAGGTTCTGGCAATGACTATATTATGGAGCTGCTTATTATGATCGATGCGTTAAAAAGAGCTTCCGTTAATACGATCAACGTAGTGCTTCCGTATTACGGTTATGCGAGACAAGATCGGAAACTTGGGGCTAGACAACCTATCACAGCTAAATTAATAGCAGATTTATTAGAAACATCGGGAGCAACAAGAGTCATTACTATTGATTTACATTCATCTTCTATTGAAGGCTTTTTCGATATTCCGGTTGACCAGTTGTCTGCCATCCAAACGTTAGCCTCTCATTTCAACGACAAAAACTTGTCAGATGTCGTGGTTGTAGCACCTGATAATAGCGGGGCACTTCGAGCACGGAAGATGGCTAGTTGCCTTGACGTGCCCATCGCCTTCATGGATCGACGCACATATGCTCCCGATGAGCCCAAAACCGTTAATGTCATTGGAGAAGTAGCGGGTAAGACTGCCATTATCATTGATGACATGGTAGATACAGGAGAAAACTTACTTTTAACTACAAATGTTTTAATAGAGCATGGTGCAAAAGAAGTATACGGCTGTTTCACACACGGTGTACTATCAGGTTCAGCAGTTGAAAAGATTGTCCAATCTCCAGTGAAAGAGCTTGTTGTGACAAACACCATTCTTCTTCCAGAAGAAAAAAGCAACGAAAAAATCACCGTCCTTTCAGTAGCTCCATTACTGGCAGAAGCGATTAAGCGAATCCACGATAAATTTCACGCATAAAGGAAACTTCCATCGGTAAGGGTTTTACCGTCCGTTCATGCAGCATGAAATAAAGGAGCCTGCTACTTCTCTCTCGAAGCAGCAGGCTCCTTTATTGACTAGTTTCTCATTCATCGAGAAAACGTGTAAATGCTATTACGGTTTATCTGATATGTTCGTCCAAAAATTAATTCGCTCTTGTACATTCTCTTCTGTAACGATATCAATCCCGACATCCACTTTTCTTTTGACAGATTTTTTCTCAATTGCTCTTATCGCCTGTTCTACACTCATATATCCCATATCATACGTGTTTTGGGCAATAACCGCATCCATTTCTCCTTGTTGAACGAGCTTTAACATATCTATAATGCCGTCTGTTCCTGTAACCGGAATTAGACTATCCTGCTCTCTTATCGCTTCCAACGCACCTAATGCCATCTCATCACTACTTGCAAATACACCGGCAATGTCAGGTGTCGTTTTTAAAAGGACTTCCATTGCTAGCTCTGATGAGCGGATTCCTCCTACATCATGTTGTTCCACCACAACCTCCATTCCAGCTGCCTGAAACGACTCTTTTGCCCCTTTTAATCGTTCATCCATCACCGGATTATGTTCATGTCCAGTTAAAATGACGACTTTGTCTCCAGGCTGCAGTGTAGAAATGAGCAATTCTGCCGATCTTTTTCCTAATACATAGTTATCCGTCCCAATGAACGATACTTCTTTGTCCCATTCAATGTTCGTATCAACTAAAAAAACGGGAATGCCTCTTTTCGTATATTCCTCCAACATTGGAATAACAGATGCTTCATTCGGAGCGACAATTAGAGCATCCGGCTCTTGAGCAAGGGCTTTCTCGAGCATTTTAAGCTGTTGTTCCGTTTCACTATATAAAGGAGCTGTGATAACTTCCCCGTCTACTCCAAAATCTGCAAACGCTTTTCGCGCCCCTGTTGCGACCATGTTCCAATATTGTTCACTATCTGTTTTCAAGACGACGGCAACTTTAGGGCGGTCCTCCTTCCCTAACAACATGGTACTAACCCATGCCACTATTACGAATGTAAGCACAGCGCCGCCTATAAGAGGGAGCAACGGACGTTTCTTCAACACTCTCTACCTCCCCTTACTAATACTAACACTTAAAATGAATAGAAAAGACGGTTCCTTGTTCGTCTGTTTTCACCTTAATGGCGGCATCATGACGGTCAGCTACACTGTAGCAAATAGCTAAGCCTAAGCCTGTTCCATTTTCTTTTGTTGTGAAAAAAGGCGTACCAATTTTATCTATCACCTCTGGTTGAATGCCACTGCCTTCATCTTTAATTTCTAGCACAATATCTTGCTCGTCCATATACGTTTTAATTGTAAGCGTCCCCCCATGAGACATCGCCTCAAGTCCATTTAGAGAAAGGTTTAACACAAGCTGCCGAATTTCTTTTTCATCTAAATATAGCTCATGGCTTGTTCCCAATTCCAGCAAAACATGTTTCCCCGACAGCAGTGCTTCTGCATGGAGTAACGGAAATAACGATTCAATAATGCCGTTAAGATTCTTTTTCTCTTTCTCACTTGTCTTATTTTTAGCTAAATTCAAAAATTCCTTAATAATATCATTGGCCCGGTCCAGCTCGTCCATCATCAATTCAATATGCTCCGGCAACAACTCATGGTCACTATGCTTTCCCATTTGTAAAAACCCGCGCACTGTCGTCATTGGATTTCGAATTTCATGGGCAATGCCCGCTGCCATCTCCCCTATTAAATTCAACCGGTCTAGTCGAGAGATTTCTTTCTCTAATAGCGTTTGTTCTGTCACATCTGTCATTGAAATAAGAAAACATGCTTCCCCTTGAAGATCAATAATCTCTGTTGATAGTAAAGCGTCTCTCTTGTTTCCATCCTTCGTTACATACCGAATTTTCTCGTTCCGTGCAGGTTCTTCCAATTCCAAAATAGGGATAGTCTGTCCATTGAAGTATGAGATTATCTCCACGATATCTAATTCTTTACCTTTTATTTCATCATATCCATAACCTGTATGACGCAACCAACTGGCATTGACATCTATATACTTCCCATCCTTTAATGAACGAATGGCAAGCAAACAAGGGCTAGACTGAAATACTTTTCGAAAACATTCCTCTGACACAAGAAGGTTTTCCGCTATTTTTTTCCGCTCTTCCACTTCTTTTTTCAGCATTGTATTTGCTGCCGAAATCTCAAGCGTTCGCTCCTCCACTAACCTTTCCAGATGATAGAATTGCTGCTTTTGTACTTTCTCCATTTGTTTTCGCTCTGTTACGTCCCTAATGGAATAAACAAAAATTTGATGATCTTCAATCATCGTTTCTCCAATTTGGATATCCACAGGCAAAAGACGCCGGTCTTTATGTACAGCAAACGTCTCTATCACTCTCCCTTTAAATACAGCCTTTCCGCCTTCTTCTATATCTGGAAGCAACATTGTGACATGCTGGTCAAACAAGTCTCCATGAGAATAGCCAAATATTCGTGCAACAGAAGGGTTCGTTGATAAAATATATCCTTCTGCATCCAGCGTGATAATAGCATCCATCAACGTTTCGCTAATGACTTTATTCAAGGCTTCTGTCTTGCGCAAGGTGAAGGATGTTCTGTCCAATTTCCGACTCACTTTTTCAAGCTCAAGTGTCCGTTCCCATTCTTTCTCCATCATCAGCTGCTCATGATTTTGATGAATTTTGACAAACTGTTCAATTTTTCTCTTTAACGATTCTGGATGGAAAGGCTTGAAAATATAATCAATCGCACCTACCGAATAACCATGCAATACATGCTCCATATCTTGACTAATTGCTGTAATAAAAATAATCGGAATATTTTTTGATTTTTCTCTCGCTTTAATGAGTTTAGCTGTTTCAAACCCATTCATTCCCGGCATTTGCACATCTAACAAAATAACGGCAAATTCTTCTTTTAACACGCATTTTAATGCTTCTTCGCCAGAGCTGGCACTAACTAGACGATATTGTGGAGACATGAGAACAGCCTCCAAAGCAAGTAAATTTTCTTGACGATCATCTACCATCAAAATATTGACTTTTTGCTGTTTTCGATCATCGTTTCCGCTTACGATAGATTTTCTCTTCTGGATTAAATCCCTCATAAAAGTCTGCATTTTTTGTAAACTGAACCCCCTCTCTTTTCCCTAAGCAAAGAAACCCATCTAAACTAAGACTCTCGCACAATAAATCGTGCACATGATTTTGCAAGTTCTTATTAAAATAAATCATAACATTTCGGCAAATGATGATATGAAACTCATTAAATGAATGATCGATTGCTAAGTTATGTTGAGCAAATACTATATTTTCTCTTAAAAAGGGATGAAAAACGACTTGCTCTTGCTTTGTCATATAGTATTCTGAAAAGGCTCTTTTTCCACCTGCCTGAAAGTAATTTTTTGTATATGCTTGCATGCGCTCTAAAGAAAACACACCTTGCTTGGCTTGCTCTAAAATATTAGCATTCATGTCCGTAGCATAAATTCTTGCTTTATCATACAATCCCTCTTCCAGCAAAAGAATGGCCATCGAATACACTTCTTCTCCTGAAGCACAGCCAACATGCCAAATGCGGATATACGGATAATTCTTCATAAGCGGAATAACTTGATTTCGAAGCGCCAGAAAAAAAGAAGGGTCTCGAAACATTTCGGTAACATTAATCGAAAAATCGGCACAAAGCTTTTTCATAACGGCAGAATCATGAAGAACTCTCTCTTGTAAACTTGATATACTTGTCAGCTTCTCAGCATGAATACGGTGCCAAACTCTTCTTTGAACAAATGGGAAAGCATAGTTTCTAAAATCCAGACCGTAATAACGGTAAATGCCCTCTAATAATAATTCCGTTTCAATCCTCTCTAATTCATCAGTCTCTTTCCTTCTAATACTTGCTAAACCTGTAATGACGATTCCCACCTATCTATACAGCCATACTTGCATAAGCGAGAATAACTGCTCTAAATTGATTGGCTTGCTTATATAATCCGAAGCCCCAGCCTCCAAACATTCCTTTTTATTTTGTTTCATCGCCTTGGCTGTCAGCGCAATAATTGGCAATGCTTGAAACGGCGGCAACGCTCTAATTTTTTGAATGGCTTCGAGTCCATCCATTTCCGGCATCATAATATCCATTAAAACAAGGTCGATATCCGGATTCTCCTGAAGTGCCTCTATCCCTTCCCTTCCGTTTTCCGCAAACAGAACACGGATGCCACATTCCTCAAGAGAAGTGGTTAACGCAAATATATTGCGCATATCATCGTCTACAAGGAGAACTTTTTTTCCTTTCAGTAAAGTTTGGCCATGAAAATCAAGACTTTGTTCTTCTACCGGCTGTGTAAGCTGTTCGACTTGCTCTGTCGACACATTCTCCTCTTCCTCATACCCAGCTGCCGCCTCTAATCCAAAAGCCTCTATTTCCATTTGTGCTTTAGATTGATAGTTTGGTAAATATAGAGTGAATGCGCTTCCGACACCTTCTTCGCTATCGACGTCAATAAATCCGCCTAAACGTTCCGCTAACTCTCGGCTAATCGAAAGCCCTAGTCCTGTACCGCCGTACTTGCGACTCGTTGTCCCATCTGCCTGTTTAAACGCTTCAAAAATCATTGTCTGTTTTTCTCTTGAAATTCCAATTCCAGTATCCATCACAGCGAAAGCGAGTACAGGCGCTGTTCCATCTACCACAATCTGTTCACGAATTTCCTCTTTAGTCGCCTTACGAATATGAAAAGAAATACTCCCTTTTTCTGTAAACTTAATGGCATTAGATAATAGATTTTTTAAAATTTGCTCAAGGCGATGCACATCTGTATACAAAGCCTCTGGCAAATTCGAATCATGTTGAATGTTCAGCTGCAACCCTTTCTGCCGAACGAGATGAGAAAAATTCCGATGGATAAAATGTTCAATGTCTGAAATCTTCACGTCACTTGGCACTATTTCCATTTTTCCCGACTCTACTTTCGCCAAATCTAAAATGTCATTAATTAAATATAAAAGATCATTGCCCGATGAATAAATGGTTCGCACATATTCCACTTGCTTACGCGTCAAATTACCATGTCGATTTTCAGCAAGCATCTGAGCCAAAATCAACAAACTATTGAGCGGTGTTCGAAGTTCATGTGACATATTAGCTAAAAATTCCGACTTGTAGCGGGAACTAAGTTCAAGCTGTTGTGCTTTCTCTTCAAGAATTAAACTGATTTTTTCTAATTCCTGCTTTTTCTGTTCGGAGGTTTCATACTGCTCTTCTAATTTTTCATTAACCGCTCTTAACTCCTCTTGCTGTAGTTCCAGTTCTTCGGATTGACTTTGCAATTCTTCTGTTAATACTTGCGACTCTTGCAAAAGTTTTTGAACTTTCATATGATTAATCATACTATTAACAGCTATTCCGATATGGTTCATAACTTCATGAAGCAGGATTTGTTGAAGCGATGTAAATGATTGAAATGAAGCTAATTCGATTACACCTAGTACCTCATCTTCGAACATTACAGGCAAAAGCGTCACATGCTTCGGAGCGGCCATCCCACTTCCAGAAGCAACTTTTATGTAATAGTTATCAGGGATAGAGGTCGTCACTACGGGCTCACGATCAACTGCACATTGTCCTACAAGCCCTTCTCCAAAACGGAACGAATTTACTCTCGCTTCTTCGTAATACACAGCATAAGCAGCTAACCTTTCTAAGCGCTGCTCTCTTCCTTTCCCTTCCTTAAGGTAGAAAATGCCACATTGTGCTCCAAACATTGTCGCAAGCTTTTTAATTAAAACCTCGCCTAATGCTTGTAAATTTTCTACTCCCGTAGAAGCGACCGCGATTTCAGCAATGTTAGATTGAATCCAACTATGTTCTTCTGCTTTCTCTTTTAACTGTTTCTCCTGGTCAACATATCTTTCTAACGACTCAGCCATCCCATTAAAAGCTTCAGAAATCGCACCAACTTCATCTTTTGACGTTATATCTATGCGCGGCAAACGACCACCTTCGCTCGAAGCGGCCGCCGTCATAACAGACGCGACCCGATTAAGGTTTTTAGTCATATTTTTAATTAAAGTCACCGCAATAAGCAAGCCAATTAAAAAAGCCACAATCGCGTATGTATAAGTCATTCGAACAGCCAAATTATGTGTATCACGGCTTCGATAAAGTTCGTCTTTCATTCTCTGATCTTGCAAATTATAAAGCAAACCTGCTATTTGCTGAATACGCTCTTGATTTTGTTCCATATCATACCATAACAATTTTTCAAGCTTCGCATCGTTTTCGATTTGTTGAAGCATAATGACTTCCTGTGACATATGATCATGGATGTCGTAGAGGGTTTTAAATGTCCGAATCAACTCTTGAGACTTCTCTCTTGTGTCCGCCTGCTCCAGCGATTCGACCGCTTTTGAAATATTTAACTTAGACTGTTCCATATCGTTTTGAATGGTCTGAATGAGGTCATCAGGAGGGTTGGATGTCAGCTCTTTTAATTCTCGATCCAAATTCACCATCTCATACTGAATAGTAGAAGCCATTTTAACCCTTTCCGACAATTCCTTCACGACGAGATTAACCTTCACCGTTTGTTGATCAAGTATATTCATAAGTAACACTAATAAAACAAGGGCTAAAACTAATATAGCACCCAATCCAGCATAAAGTTTTGTCGTAAATTTCATATAAGCTTTTCTCAGCCCCTTTAATAAAAATAGCTGGCATGTATCGACTTTCTACATACAAACCATACCTTTTTAGCACACTTAAAATTTAAACTTTTCTGAAATTTAAACCTCCTATTGGGGTAGGCTCGAAGCAATTATATTATATTCAAACATAATGAGCAATAACGTTCAAAATCAAAGCTAAACCTTGTACATAGTAATAATAACCGTCATAATGTTTAATTTCTATCCCATTATCAAACGTGCCTGCAGACGTCTTGATTGTCTTCGTGACAAAAGCAGCCGCTTTCTATGATTAAATGACAAGAAATCCCTCTATTAATAGAAATAACATTTTATTGAAACATTGTCATAAATTAGACTTAAGATAAAGTATGTTTTACTTGAAATAGATGTAGATTAAAAACTACAACTTTTGTACTATTATAAATAACTACGTTTATGCATAAGGGAGCAAAAGAAAAAATGTCCTCTAATATTCATTTTGAATCTCTTTTTGATGTATATCAATCATTTTTTAATTACCATCACGATGCTTGTTATGCCCTTGATTCACAAGGGCGCTTTCAATTGCTGAACGATGCAGCTATTGAAATGATCGGCTATTCTAGAGAAGAAGCACTGGAAATGAAGTTTAGTTCTTTAATTCAAGAACACTGTCTTGAACGAACACTTTATTTTTTTAACCGTATTCTTAACGGACATCGCGAAAATTTCGAAACCGTTATCCGTCATAAAAATGGGAAACGAATTGATTTATCGATTACCGCCATTCCCATTGTGATAGACGGAGAAATTGGTGGGGTCGTTGGCATCGCGAAAAACATAACCGACAAAAATGATTTAGAATTGTTGTTAAGCGGACAAAATAACGTGCTTGAAATGATTGCAAAAGGAGCACTTTTTCATGAAGTGTTAGATAACATCGTCTATCTCATTGAAACAGTATCCAATGGAGGCTTATGTTCCATCCTTCTCATTGATGAAGATGAGATGAATTTAGTTCATGGCTCCGCTCCTCATTTACCATCTGAATATATAGACTATATAAACGGAACGACTATAGGACCGGCCGTCGGTTCATGTGGGACAGCTGCCTTTTTAAAACGGCCTGTTATCGTTACAGACATTAGCACTGATTCACTATGGATGAATTATAAAGAAATGGCACTTTCACATGGATTGAAAGCTTGCTGGTCATCCCCTGTTTATGACCATAAAAAAAATGTCATTGCAACCTTTGCCATGTATTATGACAAGCCTTCTAGTCCGACTGAAAGAGATATAAAAGTGATTCAAACAGCGACTGACTTAACGAGTTTGACGATTCAACACTACCGAGCAAAAGAAAAAGTTAATTTTATGGCCTTTCATGATTCGTTGACAGAATTACCGAACAGACGACTTTTTGACAAAGCGGTTAATGAGGAAATTGCCACCTTCGAACATAAGACCGACCATACGCTCGGCTTAATGTATCTCGATTTAGATCGATTTAAATTAGTCAATGACTCACTTGGACACAGTATTGGTGACAAGTTGCTCCAAGAAGTGGCCCAAAGGCTACAAAGCTGTTTGAAAACAAATGATATAATTTCAAGACAAGGTGGCGATGAATTCACACTTTTATTGAAAAACACGTCCAAACAAGAGCTTGAACAAACCGCCGAACAAATATTACATGTGCTCACCGAACCATTCGTCATTGACGACCACGAACTTTTCACAACCGCCAGTATCGGTCTGAGCCTGTATCCTATTGATGGCAACAGTACAGAGGATTTGATGCGAAAAGCAGATACTGCCATGTATCAGGCGAAGAAAAAAGGGAGAAATAACGTACAGTTTTACGATGCTGCTTTAGATCAACAAGCATATCGCAAGTTGGAGATTGAAAATGAGCTAAGAAAAGCTGTAGATCAAAATGAATTAACACTCCATTATCAGCCAATCATTAACCTTTCAACAAATGAAATAGAAGGGGCAGAAGCATTGATTCGCTGGCATAATAAAAAATTAGGATCGGTGTCACCAGCTGAGTTTATCCCGATTGCTGAAGAAACTGGATTGATTGTGCCTATCGGAGAATGGGTGTTACAAACAGCTTGCCAGCAATTAAAAAAATGGGAAAAAGAAGGTCTCACATCCATGAGCGTTTCTGTTAACCTATCCATTCGCCAATTTTATCATCCTAATTTACTTTCAATGATAGAAACGACTATTGCCAATACAGAAATCGCCCCACAACAATTAATTGTTGAACTCACTGAAAGCATGACGATGGATGTAGAGACAGCTTCTCCACTTCTTTACGAACTGAAAAAGCTTGGACTCACTATTTCCATTGATGATTTTGGGACAGGTTACAGTTCACTCAATTATTTAAAAACCTTTCCAATTGACTATTTGAAAATAGACAAAACTTTCATTCATGACATCACAGCAAGTAAACATAATGAAAGCATTGCAACAACCATCATCCTCATGGCTCACAGTCTTGGGTTAAAAGTAATCGCTGAAGGGGTCGAAACAGTTCAACAGCTAGAGGTTCTCCAGCAGCACGATTGCGATGAAGTTCAAGGTTTCTTATTCAGTCCCCCCCTGCCGGCAGATAGATGGTTATTATTTCATACGGAATTCACTCGTGCCAATCCACGTTGCTGAGGGTGTCAGAAAAGGGGCGTTTTCTGACACCCTCATTTTTTGTCGACTCATTCGACAATCTTCGTCTAGTGACAGGCCTTTCATATTGATGTTAAAATTAATTTATACATGGGGATATTTTACAAACATGGGGACAAAGGGGTCGTGATCATGAAAAAAAATAAGTTTAGAGTTTGGGACACAAACGGATTGTATAACGGTACACCAGGAATGCTGGAAGACTCAGCATACACAGAACTTGGACAAGACCTTTGGAATCATCACAACTACATAAAAATGCAGTTCATCGGTCTGAAGGATCACAACGGCAACGAAATTTATGAAGGAGATATTATAAAAGGCTTTAAGCAAATGTACATTCCTAGCTGGGATGGCTTCGAGTCTGCTTCTGATAATCATTTCGTTGAGCTCGATGATGAAGAAATCGGCATCGTCATTTATCAAACAAACGGATTCAAATCAGAATTTGTTATTCAAAGCTTAAACGATAGTCGGCATTTCACGTTTCAGGAAATTAGCCGAATCGAAGTGATTGGAACTGTCCATCAAAATCCAGAACTCCTTCATGGACAAGCACCATCTCTTCTGAAAAGCCAGAACCAAAATGTAGCCATTTAATTCAAACTAACATTTTAGCAGGTCGATACCCGTTCTAGTTAACAAAATATTCAAAAAGGGGCCGCTCATCTGAATGAGTGCCTCTTTTTTTATCGTTTATTTGCCCCTCTTCTATGGGAAGCTTAAAAAGAGGAAGCTTACTAAAAATGGAGGTACTATTCGTTGGAACGATTGAAAAGAGAATTACTTCAATTCGATGGTAAAGGCTATAAGGCTTACAAAGACATTCAAGGAAAAACATATAAGGGTAGTGACTGGCTGTTACATATCGATTATGTTCAAGGTGATCCATTTGCCAGTCCTTCCCGTATTCGCTTGGAAATGAGTAAAAAGAACGCCCGCTATAAGCAAGAATGGATTTATCCAGCTTCACGTCGGACCGCCTTTGAAGACTTTATCGCAAGGCAAGCGGCTATAAGAATACATGCACTGGAACGCAAACGAAAAGAAATCGGCAAAAGCGGCCTCATCTATATTGACAAACCAGGACAGGAAATATTACCTCGAACGACGGTTAAAGCGGATGCATCAAACATTGAGCTTCGCCTTTCGGTCGGACTTCCTGCAGCTGGAAGAAGAATTTTAGGAAAAGAAGCGGCCCATCTTTTATGCGAAGATATCCCGCTTTTGTTCAGGAAAACCCTTTTTGACTTTAACGAAAAGGAGTTGCTGGCTCACCTTGAACTGAGCGACCAACAAGCGGCCATTCGAGATTATTTGGAGGAACATGGATACATATGTTTTGTCGCCAATGGCTCTATTTTGCCGCGCATCAGCGGGGTCAGTCATCAACCATTGTCTGGAGAAGGGATTATTCCTTTCGAATCTCCTTTATCACTCGAAATTGAAATTCCTGTCCCCCACCGCCAACCACTGAAAGGAATGGCTCTTCCAAAAGGGGTTCACTTAATTGTCGGCGGTGGATATCACGGAAAAAGCACATTGCTGAAAGCTATTGAAAGAGGCGTATACTCTCATATAAAAGGAGACGGCAGAGAATTCGTATTAACAGCAGAATCCGCCGTCAAAATACGAGCAGAGGATGGTCGACGTGTTGAAAAAGTCAATATCTCCCCTTTTATTACCCATTTGCCATTCGGACAAGATACTCAGCATTTTTCAACAGATGACGCTAGCGGCAGTACATCGCAAGCTGCCAATATTATGGAGGCGCTTGAAATCGGAGCAGATGTATTATTAGTGGATGAAGATACGAGTGCCACCAATTTTATGATTCGAGACGCAAGAATGCAAGCGTTAATTTCAAAAGATAAAGAGCCCATTACTCCTTTTGTCGACAAGGTTCGGCAACTTTACGACCAACACGGTGTGTCAACCATTCTCGTATTAGGAGGGTCCGGAGATTATTTTGACGTCGCCGATACAATCACGATGATGGATGAATATCACCTCATTGATGTAACCGAAAAAGCAAAACAGATTGCGGACACTTTCAAAGAAGGACGTGTCGCTGAAGGCGGAGGGCACTTCGGAAACATTGAACGGCGAATTCCTCTGCCTACAAGCTTTAATGCCCGTAAAGGTTCTAAGGAAAAGATTGAGGCGAAAGGAATCTATACCATTCTCTACGGAACGAGTACTATTGATTTATCATCGATGGAGCAACTCGTCGACCCTAGTCAAACGCGCGCCATTGCCGATATGCTTCGCTACATTGAAAAACAGGCAGTGAACGGGACCACTTCATTAAAAACAATTCTCGATCAACTCTATCAGCGCATTGAAACACAAGGGTTGGATGTCATCTCTAAATATCCTGGTAAGCATCCAGGCGATTTAGCTCTTCCTCGGAAAATAGAGACAGCTGCTGCTATTAACCGAATGAGAACATTAACAATAAACACAACATAATCCCACTGCGCCGTTCATGAATGCCCACCTTCCATCGGATATTCATGAGCGGTTTTTTCCTGTTTAAAAGAACTTCCTCCCTTTTCAGTATTGGATTAGTGAACTTCATCGTCCTGACAACCTCTGCATTTAAACGACCGAAAGCTGAGGCATAAGATTTCTCTCGAAAACAGCCATTTCTTCTGTCTTAGCAGAAAAAATGGCTGTTTTCGATTACACATATACAGAACTTACAGTGGTTCCAACCACTTTTCTCACTTCGCTTCCGTCCTTTTCCAGTACGTCTTTCACGTTTGGCCCGAACCATTCCAGTGAAGCTTCCATTTCCATTATCGGGAGTACTTCCCTTAAAAAAGCGCGATAATTGACCACTCCTTCAAATAGGGGAACCATCCCTTCCCTAGAGCCTGCAGCAGCGTAAACATTGCCAGGTTCAAAAACGTTCAGTTGGGAACGGGAAGCAATATTTTTTAAGTGGAAATGAGAGACAACTGGATGAAGTTCCCTTACCGCTGACAGAGGGTCTGCCCCAGATTCCCACATATGCAACACATCAAAGTTCACTCGAAGCGCCGGATGATCGGTTTCTTCCAGAAGCTGAAGGGTAGACGGAAGGTTGTCCGTCAATGTATTTGGATGAGTTTCCACAAGCAATAACTGACCTTCTGATTGAACAAATTCACAAAGCATGCGCAGTCTGTCCACCAATGCCGCCCGTTCCTCCGGGCTCGTTTCCCCGCTCCCTTTCTTCCCCACAAATGTACGGATTTTGTTGGTTCCCCATCGCACGGCAAGAGCAGAAAGTTTTCTCGTTTCGGTCATCATGTCGGAAATCGACGCTTCCAGCGGTAAATAATCACTGAGCATACTCGTTTCCAAACCGTACGACTTCAGCCAATCCTTTCCATAATAAGAATTGTCCGCTAGATGCTTCGCATGAATGCCCCATAGTTCAATTCCTTGAAAATGCTGTTCCTGCGCCCATCGAGCCAGTTCATCGATCGAATGAAGGTGATGCCGGAATGAAATGGTACAAATGGAAAGCTTCATACAATGACCTCCTTCTGTTTATCCGTGGTTTGTTTCGATAGCCACGCGTCAAAACATTCCTGCAGCCCCTGTTTGATTTTAAACTCCAACAAGTTTTGCTCTTCCAGTTTGGCAAAAATGTCTTCCGCCATAGAAACATCTTTCGTCACCGCCAGCTTCATTGCCCGGTACTGGATCGTTGTATAACCGTTCACAAGGCGTTCAATATCGTCACACCATGCTTCAAACCCGGCTTCATCACGCTCAAGAAATTCCCAAAAATAAGCGAAAGCGTGTTCATATGCATATTTTCGGATCGCTAGCACTGGCAATTGCTTCAAGGCAAAGCCAAGCTTAGATAAACGCTCTTTTTCTTTTCCGGCCGTATAGGCAACAATGATGTTGGAAACAGCATCTGTTATCGGGTTGCAATCGTGTTTGATACACGTCTTGAAATACGCTTCCACTGTCTCGGCATTCGGAGGTGTAATTAAGTCTGCATCAAAATAATACCCTCCTTCTACAGATGGTTCTTGAATGGCCTTTAAAATCCGTTCCTTCGGCAACATTCCTTCCCAGCGGAAATCAGGATCATACATAAACCACTCTTCTTCGTTTTCCGCCTTTTCCAACATGACATAGTGCGGAAAAGGTCGTTGATGAAATTTGTTTTCCCTCTCCGGAAGCATTGATAAATCAAGCATGACCATCACATACCGATGTTCAGGTTTGTTTTCAATCAAGTTTTTCATCGCTTCTATGTTTTCTTCCTTTGAACGTGTCTCGTCATACCATTTATGAAGTTTAATCCCGTAAAGTATTTCGTACCATGCTTGAAAAAAAGTATGGTCGATATGGTCAGAGTGATATGTTAACGTCCCGTTTTCCAACACATCAAAATCGGCGTCCCACACCCCAAAATAATACGGACGGTGATCGACTCCCTTTGTTTTCTTTATCGCTTCACACACACAACTAACAAAACAATGAACTTTAATCATCCTATCGCTTCCTTTTGCTGACGTTCTAAAAAGCTCACTAAACTCCCCACCGTCTGAAAGTCTTTCGGCACGAGCGTTTCATCTGGAATTTTAAATCCAAGACTAAGCTCTAAATGCAAAATAAGCTCCAATATCATCACAGAATCCATATAAAGATCTTCATTCAGCCGTGCCCCTTCATGAAAGGAAGATAACGTGGGAAGCTCCAGATGTTCTTCTAATATGCTATAAACACTGTTGATTATCTCTGTTCTCGTCACACTTGAACCTCCTCTAATTGTTTTCGACTTACCTTCCCATTCGGAAGTTTCGCAATTTCTAGAACACGTTTGAACTCAACAGGAATTTGATGAGGAGCGAGAAACTTCGAGCACCATTCCCTTAGTTCCATTTCATCAATCGGTTCCTCTGACACAAACTGTACACAAACTCTCTCTCCTGAAAGTTTGTTTTGCTTTTTGTAAACGACCGCTTCTACAACTCTCGGTTCGTCCATCAGTACATTCTCCACCTCTTGCGGATAAACATTTAAGCCCGCTACATTGATGGTGTCATCCATTCTGGCCAAAAAGAACAGCACTCCCTCGTGCATATATCCAAGATCTTGTGTATAGATGACCTTTGAAGAAGTGTGAATCATAATCTCACCTGGCGTATTCCCATCTCCCGCTTCCACCGTTACATGTGGCAGCGGATAGCCCATTTCCCGGGTTTCCTGTAAATCGGGATGGATGGCAACGCAACCGGCTTCAGAGCATCCGTACTGCTGAAGCACCCGGCGTGATACTTGCTTTAAGGAAGTAAGCCAATTGGATGGCATCACCATCCCTGATGTCATCACCATATCCAAACGCTGATTCTTTCCAATTAGGCGACTTAATGTATGAAGAAGTGCCGGTGCCCCATATAAAATGTGTGTTTGATTTTCTCCAAGCTTTTTCAATATATATTTCGGGTTCATATTCGTTATAATGACTGGCTCTGCCCCTCTTTTGAAGCAAGCAAGCACACCGCTAATTAAACCGTACGAGTGCGTGACTGGACAAGCAACAACAGACCTCGTTTGCTCATCAACAGGTAAAACGGATGTATAGCTTTCAATCTCTTCTTCCACTGATTTCCATGTTCGCTCAATGCATTTCGGATTGCCTGTCGTTCCTGAACTCATCTGTATCAGACAACCTTCCCCTTCATCATCGTGATTGGAAAGCTCGATGATGGAATCGATTGATTCAACGATTAACAGATGACTGGAAGCAGCAGTTGCCAAGCGAATGGCTCCTTCTTTCGGCGTAGATGGATGAATCGGAAAGACAGATCCCCCTTTAGCACGAATGTATAAACAAAGCGCCAGCCACTGGACAACATCTGACATACAAACTGCTATTCTTCGATTTTTGCAACCTCTTATTTGCGGGATATTCTCAAATGCCCTGTATTGTGCTTCTAAATCATCGATTGTATAGTATTGATCATTCACAAAAAACATAGCGTTCTCCCCTTTTTATCTTGTCTTTGAAAGCACATTCGAAACGAGATGACGAAAACTTTCTTCGCCTTTCGCTTGAAGCTTTTTTGTCAGCAGAGATTCAACATAAATATATTCACTTGCATGCTGAAGTTTGGCTTGGCGACTCGCCAAGTGTGGAAAACGCTCTAAATGGTGGGACAGTGCCGCTTCTATTTCGCTCCAAAATGAGGCTTCCTCATAATGGTACTGTTCGTCAAGCAAATAAGATAATTCGCTTAAATGAAAGACAAATAGCGTATCCATAATTAACTCTCTTAACGCTTCTTTCGAAGACATCCAATAATACCGGTCTGCTGGTGCCTTTTCATATCGTTGATGAATGGTGTCAAATAACGGGACAAGACTCGAATCCGCTAAAAAACCTTCCACATATTCAATACTGTCATGGAAATCCCGCAGCACGACTCGTGTCGGCCATCCATCTCTATGCAGTAAAATCATATTTTGCGCGTGGGCCTCTACTGCAAGACCATGCGCTATAAGAAGATGCCACACAGGAACGACGCTTACTTCTATCAAGCGTTTCACCCATGTTTCTATCCCGTAACGTTTCAGCCAATGATCAACGAAAGGAAGCCCATCTTTTTCCACCATCATGAGCGCATTGAACGGAACCGCTTGTTCTTCTGCCTTTATATAAGTGTTCACACTTTCTCTCCATATAGCCCCGAGTTGGCCATCCAATCTTACATGCTCCTCGTCGGGTTCGAACATGATGCCTCCATATTCTTTCAACACAACTAATGAAGCCTCTCCTTGTAAATAAGCATCTGATTGAACAATCGCTTCCATCCAATTTGACAGATAAGGAGCAGCACAGACAGCGTGAGAAGCCAGCGTCCTTAACGAAGAGGTGTTCACCATATTCATAGACAATTTGATATAGGCTTTGTCGGGATTCGTTTCATTCCAGAGAGTTCGAACAGACTGAGTCGCCCTGTACTCATCGCCCACCACATCTAAAGGCAGAACATCTCGCTTTAAAATATAGTCGGCTAATTGAGACTCGATGACTTTCCATTGCCAAGGGTGAATCGGGAGAAACGTATATTCCGTAAACGTCCCTCCCATTGCCTCGAGCTGTGTTAACAAAGTTTCCCATAACGGAAGACCAAGCTCTCGTTTCCAAAAATCTTGTTCCTCTTCCATAACAGACAGTCGTACTTTCTGTCTTCTAACCGCCGTCCATTTGAGCGGAAACGACCGTTTCGCCTCCGGTCCATATTTTTCGTGGTCGTCTACTGTAAAACCGGTTCGCGACTTAAAGCACGGATGATACGGATGACCTTCCGTCAGCTCTGATTCCAGCTCTTCATAGCTTGACTCCCTTCTAGAGAGCGGATGTATCAGATGAGCTTCATTCCATTCACAAAGCTTCATAGTCTGCATCAGTTCATGTTGTACCCGTTCTTTTTGTTCCTCATCTGAAACAAGTTCTGCCAAAATTTCCTCAAGGGCAGGTTCTATCCAAGTATCATCAGGAAGCTGTCGTAAAATGCTACCTTCTTTTAGTCGAATACGGTCAAACGACATTCTTCGTCCTATGCAGCGGTATGTATGATTTTTTCCAACTAGTACAAATAAAGAATAAGGCTCTTCTCCATATGGCTGTTCTTCATAAGCAATGAGTTTCTCAAAAAGTATCGCCTCTATAAGCTGCCTCTTCACCCGCTGTTCGGCTTTTCTAGAAGACGAGAGAGACAAGTGGTTCATGTTCTTCCCCCTTCCGAACGAGAACAAAAGGATTGGACAAGTTTGTATATACCGCTTGTTCAAGTTCTGCCGCCAGTTCGTCAATATCGTGAAAACGGGTTAATAAATTAGCTTTATATGCCAGCTTCTCTTGATGAAGAATCATGTGAATAAACCTTTTCCCTTGCCCTGTTAACTCGTTCGCTAATACTTCCAATTGCTCAATAGACCATTCCACTAAAGTTTTTTCACCAATTAGGCCATCCGCTCCGAATCGGTACATGACGGAAAACACTTGATTCATAAACAAATAATAAGTAAAGCGTTCCTGAATAAGATCATCTTCATAAAAAAGCTCTGGTGTTTCTACAAGCGAAGGCTCCAACTGGCGAAGGTTTTGTTCATATGACCGAGATAAATAATAGCCTTGATTATCTCGGTAATAGTACAATTCGGGGTAACCAGATGAAACATCCAGCACACTGTTTTGCTGATGCGCTTCCAACGCAATTCCATGAGCATCGTACAATCGAATGAGCGGCTCTACGGCACATCTCCAATATTTTTTAAACCACTCAAAACTTACTTGTTCCAGCGACCGGCATTCTAACTGGGCTGCTTTAGCAATCAAGTTATATAAGCGAGACGTTTGACCTGGAAGCGGGTCTTGTACAATTGCCGCGACCGAGCTTACACCTTTGTCGTGCCCTTTTTGAAATATGTTCGCTCGAATAATCATCTCGAATCCTGATTCCTCTTCATTCTGAAAATTAACGGTCATGTAAGCCGGATCATCCATAATTTGAAATAACGGGTACTTCTCTAGAAAATCGATGTTGCTCATCAATTGAGCCATAACAACACCAGCTTTCAATTCATGTCGCCGATTGACCCGCAACGAATTCGTCACTTTAACCGGAATGGAAAACTTATACATCCACTCTTCTTCAGCACGGTACACCGTTCTGAGAGAAGAGGTGGCGGTATAGGGTGGTCCAATTGCACCTAAATCTTTGATTAAACCTTCTTCTATCGCCTTTCTAACAAACTTCTGTTGCAGGAGCCATTGTGCCTGGAGCGGATGAACCGGTATGATGAGTGTATGTGCTGGAACATTGAGCTCCGGCAAAGATTTCGATAAGGAGCGAGAAATGATGTCACTCGCACTCTCTTTGAACACCGAAGCCTCTGTAACGATTTGACGGTCAACTTGAAAATAGTGAAGCTGAAACGAACCTGCCATCTCTGGCGCGAAGCTCTCATGTTGCCAATCAGCCATTCCTTGTCTGCTTTTCGGTGTCGGATGAAGCCAATGACCAAATAACAGGGATTGCTCGGTTTCAATAAATGTACTATTTTCGGAGTAGAGTTTCTGTGAATCTTTCATTCTACTTTCAATATAAGTTGTCATCGTTTGATAGCTTCCGATGAGTCGAACAATCAATTCATCAAAATGCGAAGCAAGCTCGGGGCATCCGTTTCCTTTCGCCATCATGTGGAGCTCTTGAATTAATGCCATCATGAGCATAAAACGATCTTCTTTATACCATCCTTTTTCTTTGCTACAATATCTCAGCGCTACCCCAAATAAATGTCTTCCAACAAGGGAGCGATAATTTACTTCAAGAGCAAACCGGACAGATTGAAGTGGCAGTTCAATTTCTAAGATGTGCGCTCCCGCTAGAAAAGTTGTTGGACGATTTTCTTTCATCCACTCCCCTTTACCCATCCAATGTCCTATATGTAATTCACGAATATAGCTATTAACGAACGCCTGGAATGTAGCATTTTCTGCAATATGTTTAGCTGACTGATGCATATTTCCATCCTTTCATCGAGTCTTTAGTCCTAGATAATGATAATCATTCTCATCATCTAAGTAAAAAGATGAGGTTGTCTGAAAAGCGGAAAATCCCCTTTTTCAAGCAACCTCACCAAAATGAATCGTGACGTTATACAACCATTTTCGCAAACGATTCATTTTGCATGTCTTCTTCCTTCAAACAATAATGAAATTCATTTTCAATGATAACGATTATCAACCGTTGTTAACATAGTTAAATTTCACTTTCTTCATGGACAAATTAAACATTTATTCAAAAAAATGTTTAAAAAAGTAGCTTTCCATTTTGAAGGGCAGAAGAAAACTGAAGAAGCATATGTTTTCTTCCAATAGGTCCCCATGAATCCCATTCATGACTTTTTGGATAATAAACTTCTTTCTGTTCCACCGCCTTGATTCTTTTCCATTCTTTTGTATGAGCAATTCTCCAAACGTCTTGTTCATAGCTCCAGAGGATGAGTAGCTTGTCGAAGTTTAAATCAGCAAGCTGCTCTACCGTCACGACACGGTAGCCCTCCTCCGGCAAGTCCGGGTGAGGCTCAAATTCTAGTTTCTCATAAATCAAATCAAGGCAAGCATGACGCCTTTTTCCATAGAGACGAATTTCTTCCGGTCGAATCCAGATTACGGCCCAATTTCCCCTTACTGTCATTGATCGCACTTCTTCTTTAACTTTGCATTCTAACAAATGGATGTCTCGCTCAATTTGATCAACCTTGCTTTCTTTTCCGATTATCGTGGATAGCTCACGTAAGTACGCATTCCACTCTGTTTGAAGCGAGATAATCTGCACTTTCTGTTGGTGAGTAAACAAAATAGATTGCATGTGGTCATGATGCAGAGGGGTTTTAATGATACGGTCAGGGTTAGTTTGGAGAATCTCCTCCGGCTGAAACATTTTTTCCCCATTCAACAGTCTCGTTCCTTCCAGCTCTTTTTCTAAATAAGCTGGAACTCCTTTACTTAACGGAAAGGCTGAAGGATAAGCGGGAGCCGCTACAGGCTGGATACCAAGAGCGAGAAGATAATCTTGTAAAAACAACTGACTCACCACAGCAATTCGCTCTTTTGATCTCTTCATATACACGGAGGGGGCCATACCTTCTTTTCGCTTAAATAAGCGGCTGAAATAAAATTCATCTTGCAAACCTACTTGCCAAGCAACATCCTTCGTTGTCATCCCTTTATTTTGAATCATTAAAGCTTTCGCTGCTTTCATTCTCTCCTCATTTAAAAATTCTTTAGGCGACATGCCAGCCTTTTTTCGAAATGCTCTAGAAAACGAGGCTGGGGTCATTCCTGCTTTCGCAGCTAAATCGGCAACAGAATAAGGGGTGGATAGCTGATTTTGTATAATTGTCATGGCTTCTGCAACTCCATCCACCTCTTTATGATCTGTCAAAATGGATAGAAGTTGCCACACTGCTGTTTGGAAACGGCAGCGTTCTGAAAATAATGTTCCGTTTTGTAAACTAGACGCTTCCTCCCAAAGTGGGACCACTTTTGCTGGCAATTGATCGGCTAGCGGCACTGTTAGAAGTGGTGAAAGCATCTCATTCCTTTTATCCCACGATAATTGGTAAACAGATAGAAGGTTAGACGAGGAAGCTGTGAGAAAGCTTTCTTCTGTTACGCAGTAACTCTTCCCTTCTGTGACAAAAAACCGCTGCTCTTTGCTTACTAACTGACCATTACCAGAAGCAATGTAAATCAGACTATTCAAACGGCTTGATTTATGGAGCGATTCCACTACTCCTTCACGTATTCGCAAAGAAGAAATGTAAAGCGATTGGAATGCATCATGCTGTAATTGTGACATATGAAACACCTTCCTACTTTATTGAAAAAGAATTGACAAAGATTGGGCAATGATAGTAGATTAGTAATGAACTATATTGATAACGATTATCATTTTCGATTATAATCATAAACAGTAGATAAATCAAAGCAGGAATCATTGTAGAAAGATTACGTAGTAAAGAACGTGAGGTTGTAATCATGTGGAAAAACAAAAATATATGGATATTATTAATCGGAGAATTTATTGCCGGCTTCGGATTGTGGCTCGGCATTATCGGTGACCTTGAATTTATGCAAGATAAAGTTCCCTCTGACTTTTTAAAGTCAGTCCTTTTAGCAGCAGGTATTCTTGCTGGAATTGCTTTTGGCCCCCTCGCTGGTAAAACGATTGATCGTTCAAGAAAAAAAACCATTATGCTTGTCGCCGGCTTTTTCCGCTTAGTTAGCGTCAGCTTTATGTTTATAGCGATTGAAACAGGATCTGTATGGTGGATGGTCGCTTTCCTTATCCTGACACACATCGCCGCCGCTTTCTACTTCCCTGCTCTGCAAGCTGCCATTCCACTGATTGCGCAAGAAAAAGATTTGTTGCAGTTGAACGGTGTATTCATGAATATATCTACCCTTTCTCGCATACTCGGAACAGCCGCTGCCGGCATCTTTTTAGCTGTCATGTCACTGTCCATGCTCTATGTCATATCGTTTGTAGCTTATACGGTTCTGTTCATTTTGACATGGTGCTTACAAATGGATGAGCAAAAAGGGAAAGAAAACCGTTCCGATGAAGCTGTTCGTCCTGCGCAAAGCTTTACGCAAGTCTTTCCAATTATTCAAGAGCGCCCAATCGTACGGATGACGCTTATTTTGACGCTCGTTCCTCTCTTATTCATTGGTGGATTCAATTTGATGGTCATCAATATTAGCGAGCTTCAGGACAGCACGTCCATTAAAGGATGGATTTACACAGCAGAAGGCATTTCATTCATGCTTGGAGCGTTTTTCGTAAAAACCATTAGTCACCAACGCTCGCCCTATGCGATTTTATTTTTCTTTTCCTTTGTCATCGGGCTGTCACAGCTGCTGCTTTATTTTTCCCATATCCCATTTGTGACCGTTTTGGCGTTCATCCTATTTGGTTTTGCAGTTGGCTGCTTTTTTCCGACTGCGGCAACAATTTTTCAAACGAGAATCCCGAGTGAATGTCACGGTCGATTTTTCTCATTCCGTAGCATGCTCGATGACCTTATTTTTCAAATCGTCTTATTGACGACTGGATTGATGTTGGATACTGTCGGCCTTCCGCACATGACGATAATATTTGGTACATTGTCACTCGTTATAACTGCTTCTTTTTATATAAGATTTCACTCAAAGTGGAGAGGAGCCAACATTAAAACGAACGAGACCCTGTAAAAAACAAGGTCTCGTTCGTTTTAATGGCAATATTTAATCAATCGTTATGCTCTTTTTTGTTTTTGAATAATTTATTTGCCGCTCCTTTTATAACTTGTGATGATTTATCTGTCGTTTTTCCAATTAAGTCACTTCCGAAGCTCGATGTGTTCTTAATAACATTGGATGAAGCATCAGCTGCCTTTCCAACTAAACCGCCTTCACCCGAAACCGACTTCACAATTTTATTAGCCGTATCTACTGTTTTGTGTACTACTCCATTCACTTCATTCGCCGCGTTCTTCACAATGTTTCCGTCCTTCTTGTTGTTTTGTACAGAGATAAGGAACGCCTCCTTTTGTAATTTCGCTCTCACTCATCTATATGTCGTACAATCAGGAATATTCGTCTCAAGCTCGTCCCTTTCAGAAAACAGAACCTTAACTAAAAAAGATGGACCAACACGTCAAAACGGTTGATCCATCTTTCATTTAGTTCACTTATCCATTAAATAATGCGGACGTTGACAATGCCTTCAATTTCGTTCATTTTTTCCGCTAAAGCAGGAACGATATCCCCGTTCACTTCATTGTCAATATCAATCAATGTGTAAGCATATTCGCCGCGGCTTCTGTTCACCATGTCAGCAATGTTTAACTGGTAGATTGATAGAACTTGTGTAATTTGCCCCACCATGTTCGGAACGTTTTGATGGAAAGCTGCTACACGTCTTTTACCCGTATAAGGAAGAGATGCATTCGGGAAGTTCACAGAGTTTTTAATGTTTCCTGTTTCTAAAAAGTCCTTCACTTGGCGTGCCGCCATTATTGCACAATTTTCTTCTGATTCTTGTGTAGAAGCTCCAAGATGCGGAATTGGCACGACATTTTTCATATTTAATACGTTTTGATTTGGGAAGTCTGTAATGTACTTGCCGACCTTTCCGCTCTCTAATGCCGCTTCCATATCTTCTTCATTCACAAGCTCGCCGCGTGAGAAGTTTAAAATATGAACATCTTGCTTCATGATGCTAAACGTGTTTTTGTTAAACATACCTTTTGTTTGCTCTGTTAACGGAACGTGTACGGTAATGTAGTCAGAATGAGCAAATAACTCTTCAATCGTCATAGCACGCTGTACTTTTCGAGATAAGTTCCATGCTGTATCAACAGAAATGAATGGGTCAAACCCAATAACGTCCATATCTAAATCAAGCGCATCATTTGCGACAAGTGCCCCAATGGCTCCTAGACCGATGACACCCAGCGTTTTCCCTTTAATTTCTTTTCCGACAAATTGCTTTTTACCTGCTTCCACGAGCTTTGGAATTTGATCGCCTTCACCATCTAGCGTCTTCGTCCATGCTACACCGGCAAATAAATTACGTGATGAAGCCATTAACGTTGTCAGTACCATTTCTTTTACTGCATTAGCATTGGCCCCAGGAGTATTAAACACGACAATTCCCTGCTCTGTGCATTTGTCTACTGGAATGTTGTTAACACCAGCACCGGCGCGGGCAATTGCCTTTAAGTTTCCACCGAAATCCATCGTATGCATATTAAAGCTACGTACAACAATCGCGTCTGGATTCTCACTGTCATTATCGATTGCAAAACCGTCTTGATGGAAGACATTCAACCCGCTTTGCGCAATATTATTTAACGTTTTAATTGTTTTCACCTTGTCTACAGTCATTGTGCTCATTTTTCTTACTCCCCTTTTATGTATGTTTGGTTTTCGTTTGTACAGTTAATCCAAGTTTTGCGAAGGAACTTTTACTTGAAGTAAGCTAATATGATCCCCTCTTGATAAGCAGAAAGAGGTAAGGAATACTTCCCTTACCTCTGCCCAGGCGAACGGCTTCGACACCATGTGCTCCCTCGCGGTTATCCGCGTTTCGCCAGTCACACACGGCCTTTTGATTGATTTCATCTTATCAAATTCTTCTGAAATCTTCAACTACTTTTTACATCATAGACGAAAGTTTTTGGAGGAAAAAGGGGCCCACTCTTTGAAAAAGTAGGCACCCTGTATTAAATTATGGTTTCATCGACTAATTTTCAAACCCTGTGGCAATGACCGTCACCATAATTTCATCTTTCATGTTTTCATTAATGACCGAACCGAAAATCATGTTTAATTCCTCATCTGACACAGAAGCCACCATATCGGCTGCCTCTTGCACTTCAAACAAACTTAAATCTGCACCGCTCGTGATGTTCATAAGTACCCCACGAGCCCCTTCAATTGAGCTTTCAAGCAATGGACTGGAAATAGCTTTTCTTGCCGCTTCTGCTGCGCGATTTTGACCGCTTGCCCGTCCAATTCCCATTACAGCCGCTCCTTGATTCGCCATAATGGTCGTCACATCGGCAAAATCGAGATTAATTAATCCAGGTACCGCAATGAGGTCGGAAATCCCTTGAATCCCCTGACGAAGAACGTTATCCGCTTCCCGAAACGCTTCAAGCATCGGCGTTTTCTTATCTATGATTCCTAATAAACGATCATTTGGCACGATGATTAACGTATCTGTCGCCTTTTTCATCAGGTCAACGCCACCTGCAGCTTGAATGCCGCGCTTTCGTCCTTCAAACATAAAAGGACGCGTCACTACCCCAATCGTCAGTGCTCCAAGGCTACGCGCAATTTCAGCAATGGCCGGAGCCGCTCCGGTTCCCGTACCACCGCCCATACCAGCTGTAACGAAGACCATATCGGCCCCTCTTAACACTTCTATAATTTGCTCCTTGCTTTCTTCGACCGCTTTTTTACCAACCTCTGGATTGGCCCCTGCCCCTAAACCTCTTGTTAGTTCTGCACCGATTTGCATTCGTACATCTGCTTTTGATAAGTTGAGTGCCTGTGCATCTGTATTCACAGCAATAAATTCCACACCTTGAACGCCATGCTCCACCATTCGGTTTACGGTGTTATTTCCTCCACCGCCCACTCCAATGACTTTAATTTTCACTAGGTGGTCCATACTGACATCAAATTCCATTCTAGTTTTTCCTCCTCATTATGTATCATCGTGCGCTGTATCCTTTATATACGTGAACAGTTACGGTTATGTACATCTTTCATCACCTTCATTGCTCTTCAAAGAAGTACGAGCCTACAGGGGTATTGTATCATTTAATGTTTCCAGCATTCATCCATTCACGAAAAAAATAGCATTTATTCATAAAAAAACTGCAGACAAACAGGTTAGAACGTTCCCTGAACGGTTCTTTCACTGTCTTCCTGCAGGCGAAGTACGTCAACTGAATAAACTGGCACGCTGTCTTTTTTTCGTTCGTTTCTGTTCATACATGTTCTGGTCGGCTTCAATGAACAAACGATCCATGTTTCCGAGTGAATGTTCACTGAACGCATATCCAATCGACATGCTGATTTGTACGTCGTTACCGCTTGTATTGTATTCATCGATTGCCATTAAAAGCTTTTCATAAAGAGCTTCCACTGCGGCTTTCTCCGTATGCACAAGAAGAACGACAAACTCATCACCACCTATTCGAGAAACAATGGCATTCTCAGAGCAATGCTGCTTTAATAATTTAGCAGCCTCCTGAATAAGCTTATCCCCTTTTTTATGACCATAGTTGTCATTGCAATACTTCAGCTCATCTAAGTCACAGCAAATAACGGCTGCCGATATATCTATATACTGATTACATATTTCCATATTTCGCTCAAAAAACTCCCGATTGTAGACCGTTGTCAACGTATCATGAGTAAGTTTATATTCCAACTCCTGCTGTAGCTTCATTTTTTCATCTACATTCCGCATAATTCCCTGAATCGCTACCAATTCACCGTTTTCATAGATTGGAGTCGTATATTCTTCAAACCATTTATAATTTCCTTCCTTGTCTCTCAATCTTTGAATAATCGGTTTACTATAATCTATTTCACCACTTACTTTTCTTTTCATAATCTCGTAATCATCCGGGTGAATAATATTAAAAGGGGTATCGGGATTGCTGTTGAGCTCTTCCAGCGTTCCTTCTCCTAAGAAATCTTCAACAGAAGGACTTGTATACTTATGCTTATACTCTGGTTTTACTTCATAATAGTACAAAATATCTTTCGACCTTTCGACTAGTCGAACAAGATGATGTTCATACTCCAGTACCGCTTTTCGCTTAATTTTTTCACATTTGCTCAATACTTTGAAGAGTAGACTACCTACTATTAAACCTAAAGAAAAATGTAGCAATGACATGAATCTTCCCTCGCCTTTATGTATGTAGAAGCTTCGCTCATTTTGAACATTACTTCCCTATGTCTCTGAAGCCATAAGAAAACGGCATTGAAATTATTAGGGGAGTCTAACAATTTCAATGCCGCCAGCTACCAACGAACCTGCTTGCTCGAAATATGCATTGGTAGCTGGCTGACATCGTCCTTCGACTTTAGTCCCTATAGCTTTGCGTCTTCACCTTTCGATGAATTTGCCTTTATCATTTTGTCATGTTATTAGTCCTTTAGACACATTTATTTCCAATTATACACAATATTGAAAATTAAGGCAATATACCTATCCTTTCATCATGCAGTGACTTCATATTCATAGGCTAGTAAATTTTAATAGAGGTTTTCCTAAACAGACGACTCTCACATCATCCTTATTCCCCTTCAATGGTATCTGTTACTCCCACCATTTAAATCCATCTTCTTCTACTAACCAATTAGACGCTTCAGGCCCCATTGAACCTGAAGGATACGGATAAAGCGGCACACTGTTTTCTTCAAACGCTTCTAAAATTGGCTGTATCCACTGCCATGATAACTCCACTTCTTTCCAATGAGCAAAAAATGTAGCGTCACCAAGTAAGGCATCAAAGATCAGCCGTTCATAAGCTTCCTCAATATCTTCCTGATTCGCTGAGAAACTGACAACGACCGGTTCAATCTTTCCATCTTTTAATGGATTTTTCACATTTAACTGTAAGGAGAATCGTTCATTCGGACTAATCTCAATCGTTAAAAGATTAGGAGCAGCCTCCTCATGCTGCTCAACCATATCCAACTCTTTAAAAGAACGTTTAAATTCAATCACAATCTTTGTCGCCTTTTCCTTCATTCTTTTTCCTGTGCGAATATAAAATGGCACTCCGCTCCAAAATACATTATCAATCCATAACCGGGCAGCCACAAACGTATCATTTGATGAAGAAGCATTAACACCTGGTTCCTCTTTATAGCCAACAACCCGTTCATTGTTGATTTCTCCAGCTCCATATTGACCACGAATGACATGTGCAGCGACTTCTTCCTTCTGTACCGGTCGAAGAGCGTTCATAATATTTCCCTTTTCTCGACGAACATCCATAGCGCTCATCTGTTTTGGCAGATGCATTGCCGTCATCATCAATAGTTGCATCATATGATTTTGAACCATGTCGCGAATCGCCCCTGCCTGATCGTAATAACCAGCTCGCTCTTCAACCCCGACTGTTTCACTAGCTGTAATTTGGACATTGGCAATATGTTGATTGTTCCATAGCGCTTGAAGAATAGGGTTCGCAAACTCTAATGCCACAAGATTTTGGACCATCGGTTTTCCGAGATAATGGTCAATCCGATAAATCTCATTTTCTTCAAACGCCTTGCTTAATTTTTCATTTAAGTCTTGAGCCGATTTCAAATCATGTCCAAATGGTTTTTCAATAATGAGACGTTTCCACCCTTTCACGTTTCCTAATCCACTTTCTTGAATATTGGATGTAATCACATCTACTAACTCTGGAGCGACAGATGATGCCACCATTAAAGGTGCCGTCGAAGAAGCGAAAAAACAAGGAACACAAATTCTTGTCGATATGATTAATGTAAAAAATCTTGAACAACGAGCAAAAGAAGTGGATGCACTTGGTGTTGACTACATTTGTGTCCACACAGGCTATGATCTTCAAGCTGCTGGCGAGAGCCCTTTTGAACAATTGCAAACGATTAAACGTGTGGTCAAACATGCAAAAACAGCCGTTGCAGGCGGCATTAAATTAAACACACTGCCGGAAGTCGTGCAATCAAACCCTGATCTTGTCATTGTAGGCGGCGGCATTACAGGACAAACAAACAAGCAACAAACTGCTAGTCAGATGCAGCAATTAATTAAGCAAAAAGCTTTGGCCTAAACAAGGACGATCATTATGCAGACCATTCAATATGTAAGTGAAATTATTGAAGAGCTAAACCGTACCGCCGATTTGTTGGCGAATGAAGAAGCTGAAAAATTGGTTGATGCCATTCTTGAATCAAAGAAAATCTTTGTAGCCGGCGCAGGCCGTTCTGGATTTATGGTTAAATCGTTTGCTATGCGGATGATGCATATGGGGTTAGATGCCTATGTTGTCGGAGAAACAGTCACTCCTAATCTAGAAAAAGGCGATTTGCTCATAATCGGCTCCGGTTCAGGGGAAACGAAAAGTCTAGTGTCGATGGCGGAGAAAGCGAAAGGTTTAGGGGCAACAGTCGCTCTTGTCACGATTTTTCCTGACTCAACGATTGGCCAACTCGCTGATGTTTCAATTAAATTACCGGCAAAAGCAAAGGCGGAAAAGGACAGCGAACATAAAACGATTCAGCCAATGGGGTCATTATTTGAACAAACCCTCTTATTATTTTTAGATGCCGTCATTTTACGATTTATGGAAAAAAGAGGATTGAACTCCGAGACGATGTTTAGCAGGCATGCTAATCTCGAATAACTACTAGGTCAATGTTAAAGCTCTGGATGTAATGAACGTCCAGAGCTTTTTATCATGAGTTTGTATGTCAATTGCCTATGTATGTACTGAAAAATTCCTTTTGTGAATAACGGGACTGCTTTAATGAACATAGAAGAGTTATATTGTGAGGATGACATGAATGTCTTATTAGTATATAGAAGAACGTCGCTTTCTAGTTGATGGATTTGAGTTGTTCTTCTTCAGATTTCCTAACGGTTTCCATATAGTTTCTCCCCCATTCATACATCGCATCGAGAATTGGCATAAGCATTTTGCCCTTTTCTGTTAACGAATATTCAACTTTTGGTGGAACAACAGGATACACTTTCCGCTTAATCACAAGATCTTTTTCCAACTCTTTCAATTGATTAGCTAGCATTTTTTGAGTAATTGAAGGAATAAACGATTTCAATTCACCGAACCGCTTTGTTCCCTCTTTGCCCAAATACCATAAAATAAGCACCTTCCACTTTCCACCGATAATAGACAGTGTTAATTCTTTCTCACAATTAAACATTTTTTGCGATGTAGAGTGCTCCATATGGTTCCCTCCCTATTCAAATTTAAAGAATGGTATATCTTTACATTCATTTTAGACCGTCTTTCTTCATGATATTAAACTTATGTCAACTTTCCCTACATGAAAAATCTCATTTCCACACAATCTGTCGCTCATCGTTTCAATTCTCTTTATGGACTGTTACGCACTCGAATCGGCAATCACGGATATGGCACCAAATTCGGAATCGCCTTTCGAATACCACCGCGCGGGTCTTCCATATCTCCTTTGTAGCGAGGAATAAGATGAACATGCAAATGCATGACCGTCTGTCCACCAAACTCACCTACATTAACACCGATGTTATAGCCATCCGGTTCATATTTCGCATCGAGCATTTGTTTCCCTTCATGCAGCAAAGCGTGAATAGCTGCGACTTCTGCCATCGATGCATCGAAATACGTTTTAATATGGCGTTTCGGTACAATCAATAAATGTCCTATTTGTACAGGGTATTTATCAAAAAAGGCAAAAGCGTGATCGTTTTCAAGCAACATCTCTTCTTTTGGCAATAAACAAAAAGGGCATGTCATGACAACACCTCCAAAATCCATCGTTACCTACTCTACTGAAGATTATATCAATGGAAGATACAAGAAAAAAGCGAAACAGAAAGCTGTTACTATTCAAAAAAGTGTAAGCCCCCGCTCTAAGCAGAAACTTACACCTTTTTAGTTCTTTTAAGATGAATGGTTGTTTTGATGAATCGTCAATTCTGTTTTTTCTAGCACGGATGCATGGCTGTGACCAGGTCCAAAAAGATTTAAGACGACGACTCCAGCAATAATTAACAAAATCCCAATCGCACTGCCTATCGTGATTTTCTCTTTCCAAATTAAGACAGAAATTAAAACCGTTGCCACTGTACCAAGTCCCGACCAAATCGCATAAGCCAGATTTAATGGCAACGTTTTAAGCGATAATGATAAAAAGAAAAAAGATAATGTAAAACTTATTACAACACCTAATACAGGGAATAACTTTGTAAACCCTTCAGAAGCTTTAACCATGGATGTTCCAATGAGCTCTCCAATAATAGAAATTAGTAAATAAAGGTAAGCCATTATTCATTCTCCTCTTTTGTCCACATAACCAATTCCTGTAATACACGCTCTCTAAGTCCTTTTTCTAAAGGAGCCAATCCAAATATTTCAGCAAACCACAATCCATCCGCAGCGAGACGCGCAATTATCGGAAGCACTGAATCCGCAGTTTCCGCTTCAATCTGTTCCTGCCAGATAGTGTATTGTTTTTGAAATTGTTCAAGCAGTTCCGGATTGGTAAAAACCGCGGCTAATAATCCACTGCTCACTTTTACTCCACCTTCAATTTCTTTAAACGTCGCTTCTACATAAGCTCGGCTCCACTTCCCCTGCTGAGCACCTTCTGCTTCTACTCTTCCTTGCACTTCATTCGCATAATGATTCGTTAACTCCTCTACCATTCCTTTAATTAGCGCTTCTTTATTTGGAAAATGATAAAGCAGCCCGCCTTTGCTGACACCTGCTTTCTTCGCCACTGCTTCCAGTGTTATTTGCGCGGCCCCTTCATCTCGGACAATTTGTGAAACGGCCTCTAATATTAACTGTCGCTTCGAAAGATTTTCTTCCATCTATTTAACCCTCCAAATGGATTATGAATTCTCTATATCCAACTTTACCGTCTGGACGGTTTTTTGTCAATTTCTCGATGGAAGCAGGTTCATGTTGAGGTCACCTATAATATATATTAAAGAGGAAAAGATGATAGGAGGACATGTCATTGTTAAAAGAACATATAAAAAAATTAAGCATGATGTCATCGCTATTAGCAGCTGCCGGCCTCATTTTAATGTTTTCAAGCATTTCTTTTGCCACTTCCTTAGCGGATTCATGGCTATTTAACCAAGAAAACGGTATAGCCGATACGAGTCGATACAACATGATAATGGAAACGTACAAGCAAAACTTTATCATTATTGGCAGCATCCTGTTTGCTGCTGGTTTGCTGACTGCCATTCTTACTTATTTTGCATCACTGCTATTTGTCAAAGAGAAGAAAGAACATACCGCCTAATAATTTGTTTTACATGAGACCCGATTTCTTACATGAAAAATGCCTGCCACGACCCGATATGGGAAGTGACAGGCATTTTTATTTTCAGCGAGCAGGAAACGGACTTGCTTTTACACCGTCTAACCATGACGGGCTAATTTACGAACGGGACAAGCTATGTTCCTCTATACAAATAGGAAAGGTAATGATGATGGTTGTTCCTTCATTTAACGTGCTTTTAATATCGAAAGTCCCGTTCATCGTTTGAATGATTCGAACAGCGACCATGGAGCCTAATCCCGTCCCTTTTTGTTTGCTGCTATAATAAGGTTCACCAAAGCGGTTAATTTGTTCTTTCGTCATGCCAACCCCAGTGTCACGTATCTTGATAGTCATATGTGTTTGAGTAACAGATGAAACGACCGAGAGCTTCCCGCCGTCAGGCATGGCCTCTATCCCGTTTTTCAGTAAATTTATGAAGCATTGTTGAAAATACTTTGGATTACCAAGGACCATTCCTGGCTCTAGCTTGTCCGATATGGTCACTGATTTCATATTAGCGAGCGGCTTGATGACGTCAATGATGTTTCGGATGTCACGATCTACTAAAATAGGTTCCACTTTTTCAGCAGCCGGTTTGGCAAATGCCAAATAATCACTAATAATGGACTCTGCACTATTAAGCTCTCTTTCTACATGTTGAAGATACCGATTTCTTGTTTCCTCAGATAAACCAGGATCTTTCAACAGCTCAACAAACCCTTTCACAACCGTTAAAGGATTTCGAACTTCATGAGAAATGCTTGCTGCAAGCTGGCTAACGACTTCCATCTTTTCGAGTTTTACTACTTTTGATCTGATATACATCCCATCTCGCAACATCTCCATAATGGATACAGTAAAAAACATAATGACTGGTGGAAGAAGAATGAAATAAAAGACATAAGCCTCGGTCACCTGAAAGAAGTCTGACATCATGACCGCAATAAATGTTGTGACAACGGCAAGAGCAAAAGACAGGACAATCGCAGCTGTCAGCTTCCCTTTTTTATTCAATATGTTGAACTTTCTAGAATAAAGCGCAGTTACAATAAAGATCACGATATAAACGATTACCGTCAGAACATTCATTCCATAAATCATAAATCTAACTGTTAATAAAATCGTTAATAAAGCCGCACCAACAGGCCAACCACCATAAAGGGTCCCAATGATAAAAGGAATCTGCCTTAAATCATGAACACAATATTGATCAATGTAAATGGGAAACTTCATGCACAAAATCATCGGTATACTCATGCATATCGTGAGAAGAACCTTCTTATAAGGATTGAACCGCTTCATATTTTCATACAACACAAAATAAAGAAAAAGACTCGCTAAAATATAAAATAGATTATCCAATACGTTTTGATTAATATAAGCAACATTCACTATGAAAGTCTCCTAAGCAAAATACTATATTTAAGTATAAAGGAAAGGAGCTTGATGTTGGAAGTGTTTTTATTAAAAGTGCCTGTTACAACCTGATTAGAGGAATCACAGGCGTTCAATTGAGTCCTGTACCTTTTTTCCTTACCATATCATCAATAGTCCTTATTACTCAAATAACACCATTTGCTCTATCTCTCCTAAACGCTCCATCGATTGCGGTTCATGATCCTGGAAGTACGCATGATGCAGCCATTTTTCCTTTGTCATTACTTGTTTGCTTGCATCTGCTGAAGTTCGCAGACGGCAGCTGTAAATGATTGGAAAATAGTCTTGCAGAAATTTCCCTTCCGCATGAGCTGTCAAAGCAATAATTTGAAATCCGAGCTGCTCGGCGACAAAAAAGACCGGGCTTAGTACATGGTCACTTGATGCTTTGCCAAACGGATTATCTAAAATAACGGCTCGATGACGTTTAATATTTGGCTGTATATGTTGTTTTTTCTCTGCCACATAATTCAAAATGCCAAGGAAAAGCGTCATGTTCTTACTCCACTTTTCGCCGCCGGACCAGACATTGCTTTGCTCCCACGAATACGAACGAGTTGTTACTTTATTATCGTTCGTTACTTTTCGGCAATTAACTTTCATCACTTCATTGTTCATGACAATTTGTAAAAGTTGCTTCGATTGAAGCCATCTCTCTACTTCTTTACGGATTTTGCCGAAATCCTCTTCTCCTCGATCATTTTTGAAGCGCTCAGACTCCAACTGCTTCACAATCCATTCAATATGATCACGAATACGGTTTTTCCCCGCTTCCTCTTCCCACTCTGGAATCGAGAAGATGAAAATTTGTTTCCACTCATCCTCTGCTTTTACTTTCGTTTTCTTTGGAATATGCTTCAGTTCCTCTGCCAATGTTTGAAGATGACTGTGTATTTGATTAATGAACGCTTGAAGCTCCACATCCTTCTGGCGAATATGCTCGTTCGCATACCGTGTTACTCTCTCTACGCTCGTCATCATATTATTTTTAAACTGCACGATGTCTTCATACGTTTGCTTATGCTCCACTCCGTTTAATGCCATATTGCGCATTTTCACATCAGTGATTGTTTGATTACAAAACTCGCGAAAATATCGTTTGGCGCGGTTGACCTGTTCTTTTTCGTATTCTACTTTTTCTTTTTGATCTTTTAACCTTTCCGTCACCTGTTTAACAAACGCTTGTCGATTGTAAGTAAATGCTGTTGCTTTCTCTGGATTGAATGTAACGCCGATAATATCGGGAGCATTGAAGTGATGACCTTCTACAAAGCGGTCTAATTCTCGTTCCGCTTCTTCGATCGCTGTTTTCTCTTTTTGAATCCGCTCCTGCTCTTGCTTTAAAAACGTGTGTCTTTCATTCAAGCTTTTTTGTTCAACTGCTAACATTGCTTCAATTTCATGGGCAGGTTGTGTAAAAGAAACGGGATCCGCCTTTGGAAAATTCTTTTGAAACAACTCTACTTTTGCTTTCCAGATTCCGTTCTGAATATCCCTTTTCGATTTCTTGTCAGCTTCTTCTTTTTGCAACGTTTGCACTTTTTTCCCAAGCTCGATCATCGTTGCTCGCATCACTTCCAACAAATGATCACCATCTGGCGGAAACATTCGATTTTGCTCTACATCTTCACGTTCCCGTAAAAGGTCCTCCATTTGTCCGTTTATGCTGCGAATCGCCTGTTCTTCTCCGGCTTGTTTCGCCTTCCATTCACCAACCGTCGTATCGATTTGACGAAGCTTATACTCAAACTCTTTTAATCGATCCTCAATTATTGTCCGCTCCTCACCTGTATATAACGGCGTAAATGCTTGAACGGTTTTAAACGTTTCATCTTGCCTTGTTTGCTCCAAATAGAAGTCCAGTTCCCGCTGTCTTGTTACTCGATCTTCTTTTTCTTCTTCAAACCGCTTGACCTGTACGAACAGTTCTTTCTTTTCTTCTACCATCATATTCAAAGCGCCCTGCAAGCTCAACTCCTGTCGCCACAGTTCAGTTAGTTCATGTTCATACTGAAGGTAGCGGATAGCTCTTTGGACTTTTTCTTCAAGTCCAGTCTTTTCTTCTCCATAACCTTTTGCATTTGCCCGCACCGTATCGAGCTTGCTGTTCAAGTCTTGCTCTACCTGTTGTTCGGCTTGAATTTTCATCGTTAATTGTTCGATTTCATTCGTAAGACTTCGAATGGCATCTACTAACTCGACTTCTTTTTCATGCGGGTATTGTTCAAGAAATGCATAGAAATCAGCTAACGTCTCTTCTTTCCTTTGAATGTCTCGTTCTTTCCCTTTCCGGCTCTCCGTGATACGGTTAGCGTTTCCCACCAGTTGTTTCTTCCAGCTTTCAAAGGCCGAGATGTCGAGGTTTCCTTCCCAATGAAGAGGTGCAATCCAAGAAACGTCTGTTTGCTCTTGACCAATTCGGGCAATTTCATCCGTTGTGAGCAAAAAAATCGGAAACTGGAGCCGATCGGCAATATGACGAACTTTTTCCATTAACCGCTGTTTAGACTTTGACGTTGTAATAACGGTAAGTGGCCAAAGCGTAAAATGCTTATTGCGCTCACGCTCTTCTTCGCTCATTTTTTGCCAAAACTCAACACCTGTTGTAACAAAATCGAATTGATTTTTCCACGATTTCAGCTGTTGTTCGAGAAACGGATCGCTGAAGAACGTTTCTTGCCCGCCGTATTGGTCAATAAATCGGTATGCTAATCGCTCTTTATACAATAACTCTTCCTTCTCTTTTTTCTCTTTCTCCAGCTCAGCAAGCAGCCGTGTTTTCACCGTTTCTTCTTTCAAATAAATCGAATCAATGCTCGCCCACTGCGGCCGGATCGCCGTAAGTTTCCCAATTACTTTTTCATGCGCTTCCTTTAAAAGCGTATGTTGATAGAACAGTCTCTCTTTTTCTTGGACAACATTTGTTCTTTCCTCGATAAACGCAGCTCGCTGTTCTCCTGCCTGAGTAATAGCCGCCATCAGCATTTTTGCCTCTTGATGTAAGCGAATCATTTCATCATCTAAATATTGCACCCGTGCATTCCATTTCGAAAGTTCCTTTTTCACTTCCTCCTGATCGGGATTTGAAAGAAGCTCTTGCTTCAGCTGTCCAACATCACTTTCACGCGTCTCTCGTTTCCCTTGAATGCTTGAGAGCTGCTTTTGTTTCTCAGATGCTTCCTTTTCTTTCGCTTCTAATTCCTTTTGCAATTCCGTTAACCGGTCCTCAATCGGTCTTAATTCAAATGAAATGTCTTTTTTCGTCTGTTCCAGGCGCTCAATCTTTTCGTAAAAATAGCCAAGAAGCGCTCGTTTTGTTTGCTCCATCTTCTCCTCATAATCAACGAGTTCCTCTGATTGATGTAATTCAGACAATTGCTCCTGTATATACTTCAATCGCTGTTCATGCTCTTGTCGTTCTTTTGCCATTCTTGCTAGCTTTAAAGAATAATAGCTTCGTTCATTTGTTTGGAGCGCTTCCTCTTGTTCCTCAAGCTCAGAAAGAATGTGTTTATACACTTCTTCTAATTGACGGAAAGCGAGTTCTTCAACAAACATCTCATAAGACGCTTTTTTCAAAGCATGCAATCGATTAGTTTCTTCCCATTCATTCCAGCTTTCATTCACAGCAGCTAGTTCATTTGACGCATGCCGCTGTTGCTCTAAAATTAAGTTCCATGTTCCTTTTGCCTCCGCTTTTCCTTGCAAATACGAGCGTTCACACTGATGGAGCTTTTCATAATGACGAACATATCGTTCAAGTTCCTCTTGAATCTGCTCATTTTCCCTAATACTTTCCCTCAGTTTTTTATAAACTTGAAAGCTCTCCCGCTGTTTTTCAAACATATCTGCAAATAGATTCGGATCATGCCCAGCAATCGACGCTTCAACGGTCGGAATTAACAATCGGTCAAAAAGCTGGTTCGTACTTTTACATTCATCAAAAAACACTTCAACGCCGCCTTCTGAACTATTAATTTTTACAACACTTTCCCACTCGCTCGAGATAATGTGATACTGTTCTTCAATAAATTCTTTATACTCCTTAATCGTCGAAAACGTTCGTGCTCTGAAAAGTTTATCCTTCATCAAGCTATAGTAATCTAACATTTCTCCTCTTTCTGCAGGACGCTTTTTCCCATTGGTTTCTCGGACAAATGGTATTTCTTCGATGCGATGGGCATCACCAGCATCATATTCGTACACATATCGAAGGGAATCGAGACCATTTTTTGTGACATATAATGAAACAGAAGTTGTCACATATCGGCGCGGGTTGTCATTCATTAACCACTCAATCGCGACATGGGCAGGGGCATGTTCAAGGAGAAGTGTATCCCGAATTTTTCGGTCAGCTAAAGAAGTATGCGGCAAAATTGCCTGTAAAGCTGTTTGAATAAAGACGGTCTTCCCGCCGCCGTTTTCAAGCAAAATCGCTCCGTTATTGCCGTCGAACAAAAAAATCTCATCGTTATACCGTTTTTTTCCTTCTTCATATACGACATTCGTTAATCGAATCTTACTAATGGAAGGCATTAATCTTCAGTCCCTTCAAAGCCATAAATGAATTCAAAAATCCCTTTATTGTACTCAACTTCCATAAAGAAACGCTGAACAATTGTTTTCGCTTTTTCGGTCAAAATAATTTCTTTATTTCCAATTTCCTTAATGATGTCCTGATCAACTAAAAAGCGTTTCACCGTATCAATAAAGCTTAAGCGGCTGATCGTATTCCCGCTTTGCTTTTTCGCGGTTTCTTTAATATCATCCATATTTGCCCACTTCTCAATAATAAGCCGCCAATTATAAGAGAACTCTCTTTCATAATCGCGCAACTCCTCTTCCCCGTGAGATTGTAAATAAGAAATGCGCTCATCAATGAGCTGGATCCATTCATCCAAACGGAGAAACTGTCTTGTGGGCTCCTGGCTCTGATACGTATCGTAAAAGCTGCCAAATAAGATAATCGAAGAAAAATACAGCAAATATAAATCGCCGTTCGTCGCGCCTGATTTCAAATAGCTGCGTTTAATCCACTCATTGCTGACATGAAACGGCGACAGCTTCGTTCTTGGAACCATAAACATTCGTTCACTTGTCCGAATGATGACACAATCGACTTCATGGCTGAACCGATCGAGAAGGCTTCTTATATTATCATCCGCCTTATACTGCTGAACCGCATCCATCGAAGCAGAGCCTTCACGAGCAAGGGTTGTATACAGTTGAAAAGCTTTCATCACTGTTTCTTCATGATAATTCATCTTCTTTCTCCTCCATCGTTATATGCATGTCTTGAATGGAATATCGGTCGCAATATTGAAGAATTTCTACTTTCTCTTGAATGATTAACGTTCTTGTTCCAAGCAAGGACATTGCCTCTCCTAAAACGGTGTTCCCGTCATCCTCTGCTCGCTGATCTTCTGTAATTGGGGAGCGCTGATGAAGAATGAGCCAAAAATCATAAAAATAACGCTCGTTCAGCCATTGTTCTTGACCGTTTTCTATTAAAAAATCGGCAAATACAGAAAGCGCGTTTCCTTTGTCATTTTCATAAGCCTCCAATAATTGCTCCATCACATCGCGATACTTAGCTGCTAACCATTTACGATAAGGATGGTCATCGCCTTTACTGTCCGCTTCAATAAACCCTTGTTCTTCCTTCTCCTCCCGTTCTTCTGTTATATTTTGATCAGCCAATATACTCAGAGGTGACCAAAATCGATTTTCCTCCACTTTCAAAAAAGGGTGAAGAATGCCCTTCATCGCTTCGACAGGGAGCGGAGTTGACACAATTGCCGCTACAACATCCTGATCAAAATTAAATGATTGAACCCCTGTATAATAAAGGGATTCTTGAGCGGTGACCAACGTCGTATTTTTTAAGGAAAGCGTTTGATCGAGCAACTTTGAATGCTCAGAATGCACCAATTCCAGCTCCCTTGTTATTTTCAGCACCCACTCGTATGTTTTCTTTTCTTTTTGGTGAACATCTTTTGAAAATAAGCGCTCACGTGTTTCTTTTACGAAAGAACGAAGCTCCTTAAATTCTTCATTTTCTCTTTCTAACCGTCCATAAATATCAGCTAAAAGCTGTTTGTACCGTTCAAATGTTTCTTCTGATACAATGCTTCGCTGAATTTCATGCTTTAACTTTTCCATCCGTTCTTCTAAACTCTCAACATCAATCCGCATCTCATTAATTTGCCGTAAAGCTCCTTGAAATTCACCCTTTTCAATTTGCTTCCGAAGCATAAGCTGGTTAATCGAAAGTTGAAATTCGCTGTAAAATTCTTTCGTGGCAAACAGAAGCTCCAATCCATCTTCATCAAGCGTATAAAATTGTGTATTTGTTTTTAAATCAAAATCATTCGCTTTTAAAATCGAGTATTCCATCGCTTCTTCATGCTTCGTCTCCCAGTTAAAAAAGGGATAGCTCCTCTTTTTGCCCGTTGTAGGTCGGAATGTTTGGATGATCGTTCGCGCCAGCTTCTCATAAGATTCCTCATCCAATACATATTGCTGCTCTGTCATCTTTTTGAGGAAAGTGGCGACCTGCTTTACTCCCGTCTTATAATGACGAACAAGCTTTTGTTCAAAGAAGAAAAGGAGCGTCAGCAAACCAAGCCCTTTCATATCAATTGGCGTGCCTTTGTCATCCTGTTCTCTCTTCCGGTCAAGCTCCAGCAATGGTTCAAACAAAGCAAGCCGTCTCATCCGCTCCCGATAACCGCTCACTAATTCGACTACATCCACATTGTCCAATCTGTTTCCCTCCAAATCCGCTGCAACTCATTTGTTTTAACGATTTCTTGCGGATAATATTGCCCGTTCTTTAGAAATGTTTGAATATGCTGTTGTTCATGTTCCAAAAAATAAGGTAAAAAGGCTGCCAGCGCCTCCGCATTCTCCCGCTGATAACCCTTCCCTTTAACCGCTTGCTTTCGCAAACAGGCTCTATAAAAAGGAACAGCTGGAACAACAGTTTCCCTTTTGTTTAACGAATGCCAAATCGTGATGCCTGATTTGTCCAAATCACCAAAGTATAAAAAGCGATGCTCAGCATGAACCGGATATTGACTAGAAAAATGCTCGATACTTTTCACAATCTTATTGCCGCTTCCAAAAATAAGTGCCGAAAAACATGTATCAAGTAAAGCAGGAAGAAGCGCTTGATAAGTCGTTTTATTTTCGACAATGAGATGAAGCTGCCTGTCTGCTTGAAGATGAGAAGGATTGATGGCAAACATAAGCGGATCTGAAACGGGGATAATATTGAAGGGCTGCCATAATCCAATCCGCTCAAGAAGCTCTTTCCCCCCTTTTTCCGCGATCCATTTCTCATCGCCAACGAGCTCAAAGCTTCGTTCTGGAGCGGGAGCTTTTTCAATCGGAAAGGAATATGTACGAAGATATTCATCAATTTTCTTAATATAAGGAAGATCTTCTTTCCACAATGATGACTCTTGCCCAAAATAAACATCAATTCCAATGGATGAATGAAGCAGCAGGCGATATCGCTGCAACTCATCATGAAGCTCCTCTGTCAGCATGCTCTTATCAATGCGGTACTGATAGGCAAGCGACGGCACTCTGCTTGTCCGCCCTTTTGACTTTACCATCGTGAGAATCTCAGCTTCTTCTAGTCCCAAAATTAAATGAGCAAAATCTTCATATGTATGAACAAAAGGGGATGCCAGCTCTTCCAGCTCATTGATCGAAATCGTTTTTTTCTTTACTCCAGCCAGAAGCCCGCGAAATCTTTCTGTCATATGATTGCAACTCCCATTATATATATTCTACTTAATAACTCGACACAGCTTCATTTGATTCAAGAACATTTACAACGGCTATTAAGATCACTTGAACTGCCCTCAAAGGTTCACCTATGCGGACGGCGCCAACCCCGCAAGGGGGGTGACAGCCGCTTAGGTTTAGACAATTGGACATGGCCGTTCTTTGGTCATGTCCAATTGTCTAAATCGATTTATATACAATGTTTTCGTCTTCTATTTTACTAGAATTATATGGTGGTTGGAAAAGGAAATTTATGAAAAATGCCTGTCACGACCCACGCAGGGAAATGACAGGCACTTACTATTGATGCTCAACAATCCTTATCTCATCCAGAAACGCTCGTTTATTTTTATGTTGCTGCTTTAATCCTGCTAACGACTTTGCCACACATCGTTTGCTATTAAAAGATTTTGATAAATATTTCTTGCTTTTTGTAAGTGTTTAGTCGCTTCTTTGTACGTTTTACGGGAGCCATTTGGTATAAAAGAACAGCCTTTCTTCCAATAAAGCATCCTCAAACCCGAAATTTCCAATTGCATATTGCCTAAATGCCCGATTCATTAACTTCCTTTTTTCTTCAAGAGACAGCGGGAATTCCAATGAAAGCTCTCTTATTTTCTCTAAATATTCGTCAGCCTCATATTCCAAATGCTCTGAACCGCCGCTATAATCGTTTAAATCGCTAATAATCTCTTCTGCCCGCTGCCAATATTCCCAAAGCAATTGATTAGGCAAAGGCGTTGTTTTACTCAATCCTTTTACGAAGCATACCATTCCATAATCGCCATATCGATATCTGCATATTCATCAGTTAGATAGGTAACTAATTGTATCAGTTCTTCTTTCTCTAAATCTCCACACAGCTCTTGTATCGATAACTCTTGTTTCATTTTTCTGCTCTCCTTCTCGTTTACTGCTTTACTTTCAATCTATTTCTTCCCTCTCATTATCGCCAATCCATCACTACTTAACCCACCTCTTCTAATAATCTGCTTCTCACGTTGTCATGATGGCTTCAGCAATCATTCAGAGATTAATTAACCTTAACTTCGAATAGTTGTTAAATACGGGCAGCCTTTCAATTCCGTATTTTAATTTTGAAGCTGCTCGATTTTTTTGTTGATTTTGTTATTAAAAATGCCTGCCACTTGTTATGAGATATAGAAAAGAGCCTGATTAAAAAGGCGAAAAATAATCCTTTTTGATCAGCCTCCTAAAAGGTCCCCCACTAATAGAAGCTTTCTTTATTTCTTCTCCATAACAGCAAAGTAATTCTCTTCATCGTCCGCAAAGTTAACTACTCTGCCAAGCTCTCCTTTTATTTCGCGAACAAGGGCCTCTTCTCGTTTCTCGCCTTCTTCAACCTTGCTGGCTGGGACATTTATAATATTTTTATAATTGTTGTTTTAACCAGTCAAGCAAAGCTTCATGCTCCCACCAAAAATGGGCATTGTCCATCACATAAACAATTGCTTCATTTTCATCTCCCAATCCGTAAGCGTACGGCATGGATTTTGGAATTTGTTTTTTACGCAACAAATAGTCTATCACATAAGGATTTTGTTCAATGGCCTCCATAAACAGAGTTTTCGCCCTTGTGGTCGGACCTTCATAGAGGAGTTCCAGCAAGAGTTTACTATAAGCATAATAAGCTGTCATATCTTCTTTATACATTTCTAAAAGATTTAGAGCTTTCTTTGTTTGACCTGTTGCTATACAGGCTGAAAGCAGCGGATACCTTGCTCCTTGATTATCATTTGGATTCAGCTCAAGCAACTCTTCGAAGTGTTTTATTGCATCATCATAATTACCATTATCATATCGAAGCTGTGCATACTTGAATTTAGAACGCATAAAGGGCCTCGTATGGACCATTATCCAAAAATGACCTTTATTCTCTTGAAAAAACCGTTTTCCTAATGCTTTTTCCCCACGAATCATCCCTTCATGATAGTAATGCAAGGCCTCTTCAAATGTAGATGCTTCTTCCGCTAAAATGTTGTAAGCATCCGAATTGTCAGGATCAAACTTAAGAGCTTCTTTAGCCAGTTTCTTTCGCTTTGTCCCAGTCGTTTCATAGGCATCAAACACCAATTCCTGTGCTTTTTCTTCCATCGATGGCGGTCTTGTCGAAACAGCAGGCTGATTCATTCGCTCATTCATGAATCGGTTGATGTCATTAATCGAATCAAACTCGATCCCTTCCATTTCCTGTTCCATCCTCCGCAGCTCACGTTCCATCAAAAAACGTGACTGGATGAATGGATTTTCCTCTTCGTCTAATTCATCTCCAGGGAAAAAATCTTCCGCAAACATTTCACTTACTAATTCATCAAGGTCCTTTTCTAAAACGCGTTCCATCTCCCGGCAACGCGATGAAACAGTGTTTGCATTTACCCCGTAACTTTCCGAGATTTCCTTTAATGAAGCTGGTTCCATTAGCAGCAGTATACGCTCAACTAGGCAATGTAGCGCTGCAACATAAATCATTTTATTTCGAATGCGAGGGTTTCGCTGCTCACAATATTTATACCAGAGTACGATTCCAAGAGAGCCAACAACATCATCATACAGTTCATCCTGCATTGCTTGTTGAAAAAGAACCGCCACTTCAGCATGATCATTCGACAACCACTCAAACCGGTCGGCATCCATCTCAACACTGTCACCAAATATGGCCATATCAAGAATTTCCGGAAAGAAGTTTTTGATATATTCAGAAGGATTCACCTCATCGTTTTCCTCATATTTTTGAATGATGCTCTGTTCAATAGAATCTGTCATATCACTTGGAAAATCAATAAATAGCGTAAAAAACGCTGCCCTGTCTCCACACGGAACAAGAATTCCAACAAGTATACTATTCTGTTCAACCGTGCGGTCTTCTTCCAAAATATTTACGGTGATGAGCTCTTTTGTCAAAACATCTTGAACAGCGATTGTTTGATTTTCACTTGAAACGACTTTCGTAATAGAAGGCGTCCCCTCTCTCCATGATTGGAGAACATCTTTCACTTTTTGTCTTTTGATGGAGGAAAGGTGTCCATCGATGTAAAGATCGATGGCCTTTTTACCATGCTTGACAGGTAAAGTAAAGAGACACCAATTGATCATCATAAACTCAAAAACTTCCATCATTTCATCCGGTATGTAAACATCCTTTAGTCTATCATCCAAAAACTCTGTGATTTCATCTTCATAATTCGTTAAGGCAAAGGCTACTATATTTCTTTGCAGTTCAACTATTTCCTCGTTAATCACTTTGTTTATCGAAACAACAGCTTTTTTATCACAGCATCTTTTATGTTTTTTCCCGCTCCCGCACGGACACAAATCATTTCTCCCGACTTTTAACATTCTATAACGACCTTCCATTTTTTCTCTTATTATAGCTTAGCCTCATTACTAGTTTTTTATTCTGTTAATATTAATATAGTGTGGAAAGCACCTGTCACCTCCCGGATGATGAATGATCCCCTTTTGGATTAACATTCCTTACTCCTTATTTTAACAACAATAAACTTTTACTAGAATGGTACCCTCAAAGCTTTTCACACAAAAATCACGTATAAAGTAAATCTTCATGAGTTGCTGATATTTAGTTTCTAACTAATCTCCAAAAAGGTCGAATAGATCGACATCACTTACAATAACCGTGCTCCATCTAAGCCATAAGTATACCTTTCTTCCTTCAAATCTGTCATGAAGTGGTGTTCACTCAATTTTTCGTATTATGTGTAATGAAAATAACTTATTCCCTATAAAGAATAATAAGCCATTATATATTTGGAGGGATTAACACTGACAAAGAATTTCCATCTAGACCCAGGCTATATTATGGTACCAGAAGCCAATAAAATCGTTCTACGGATTTTAAATATTCTTGACCAAGAAAACAACAAGTCTCATTATCATAAGATTTTAGTTGGAGCTAAAAAAGGCTTGTTTGGAGGTAAAAAACATAAAAGCAGAATGTACCAAGTACGAAAGGAGGACATTATCCAATATGCGGAAGAGTGTCTTCGAAGAGAGAAATTAAATTTATTTAATTTTGAATTAATCGTGGATACAAAAGAACGGGACAGAACTAACAGTTTACTGAATATTGATAATGACACTGCAAAAAATCTTTATTTATATTTAAAATCTTTGAGATTCCATGAAATTATTTCGAATGAGATTTTTCAACAAGCAAAGGGGGGTGGGAAAATGATTGTTTTTCTTTTTATGCAAGATGGACCGTTTATCAAAACCCGTAATTCCTGGTTTTTTGTAACGGTCCATCTTGCGGGGGTGTCTGAAAAGAGGTGGTTTTCCTCTTTTCAGACACCCCCTCCTTCAAACAAAAACTACTTTCCTTCCATTTCTAAATAAAATTTATACAGCTTAGAATTATAATAAGCTTTCGTATATTCAATCACTTCATCTTGAACGGTATATGATTGTCGCGTTCTCAACATCAGCGGAAGATCCTCTTCAACCTCGAGCTTTTCAGCCAACATGCTCGTTGCAAATGATACCTCAAAGCATTCTTTTACACGCTGAATGTTAATATGATTTTGTGCAAACAGTTCATATAGTGATCCATTCATTTTTAATAATGCTTCATTTAGAAATGTTTTATTGGGTAAATAGGTTTCAAAAACTACAATAGGAACTTTATTAGCAGTTCGAACTCGAGTCAATTTGTATACTTCCGTTCCTTCTATAACTTGTAACTTTTCAGCTACTTGTTTATCAGCCTTTATTAAGGAAACATCTACACTTAAAGTACCCGGTTCGTAACCTCTTTCCTTCATTTCATTTGTAAAACTCTTCACTTTAACCAAATGTTCTTCAAAGAGATTTTGTCCAATAACAATTGTTCCCTTTCCTCGTTGACGCAGTAAATAGCCTTCATTTACTAATTCATTAAGCGCTTGCCGAACAGTTATACGACTAAGATTATATTTTTCTTGTAATTCTTTTTCGGGCTCAATCATTTCTCCAAGCTTATACTCATTTTTCACAATTTTCTCTTTAATAATTTCTTTTAATTGGTAATAAAGTGGGGAAGCCCCTTTCGTAAAATCTAACTCCATTATTGACACTCCATTCAGTGCTTAATTGCCATTTTTTATTATCGCACGTTCACACTAAATAAAAAAGTGTATCAAAGCTGTTAAGGAATAAATGCTTCCCACGCTTCTTTTTTTAAAAATGGTTTTGAAACAAATTGAAACTTGTCTGGGCTACTTTCAAACTGCTGATAAATTGGTATACCTTCCTCAATGTTAAACGTTTTATAGTCGTTAGGGACCTTTTTAATTAAATCCGTATATACATAATTATCATTATGCTCCCACACAATTTCTAACTTCTCATTCAAAATTGGATACCAAGCAAGTCCCTGATGTTTCCTCACTGCCTCATATTCAAAGCCATACTCACGATCACACCACGCACCAAACGTTAATGGAATTTGGGGATTAGCACTAATTGTTGCATGCGCCCACTTAGGAGGAACAATTACAACATCACCAGGTTTAGCATAAACAGCATAACATTTTCCTGGATTATCATTTGCAGATTCTTGCATGTAAATAATAGCTTCTCCTTCCCAAATTTCATAAACCTCCGGTGGAGACCATTCACTGTGAGATGAAATTTTGTGTATATGACCTTGACTGCGAATCGGTTCTTGTCCAATTACCCCAGCAGCATAAGTAACAACTCCAAAGAGAAGCATTCTCTCCTCTAACTCAGTTTTATGTTCTATTTTCCCAACATCCATTGCAATTGTATAAACAATATCAGGACCACTGCTTTTGGGATCTCTTAAGCTTTTCCGAATACTCTCAAGTGTTCGATTCTCAGGCGTTGGACCAAATATACCTTGTTGATAACGAAACCCCATCGGATTTCTTTTTGTTATAACACCTATTCCAGGATTAAAAGAGTCATTTATTTTAAACACTCCCCTTCTTTAGAATGAATCATTTGCTTGACTAAGGCATCCAAACCAAGTAAAACTGATATTTCAGGATTTTCAGCAACGATAAACTTTACTTTCCCCCAAGGTGTCCATGCTTTCCTATAAACTTTATCCATGATTTTGGGCAGTATCGCATCTTTCGATTTCATTAAACCGCCGCTTAATATAATCGTTTCAGGATCATAAGCATGAATAAGATTAACAATTCCTGTGCTCCATTGATCAATTAAATCATCAAGCAGTTCACTGCTGAAACGATCTTCTTGCTGAGAACACTCAATAATTGATTTATAGTCTATCACATCTTTCTGTGTCAACATACTTTTCTCGATTCCATGTCGACTTCTTGAAACTATTGGAAGGGCCCAATTTCCCGCATTTGCCTCAAGGCATCCAACATTTCCACATTTACATTTAAAGCCATTATATGAAGTTGAAATATGACCACCTAAATTACCAGCTTGGTGGTGCTTTCCTCGAAGTAGTTTGTTATTAATATAGACTGCTGTTCCAATTCCTGTGCCGAAAATAACCATAACGGCATCACTTTCACCTTTCGAACTCCCATAGGTCACTTCGCCAATGAGTGCGGACTTAGCATCATTTTCTATTACAATTGGAAGATCAAATACTTCTTTAGCCCATTTTTCAAAAGAAAAATTAGCAGCATCATCATATTTACCAACGGTTCCAATCACTTGCTTTTTATTGAAATCAACAAGTGTCGGTATAGCAATCCCTAAGCCGAAACAATTGTTCAACGTTAAATTTCTTTTCTGCAACAATTCATTCACTGTTTTTTCCAAATCCTTCAGACGAGGAAGCAGTCCTTTATCTGAATAGGATTCGGTAAGGTGAAAGTCAATTAACTTTCCATCCTTCATCAATCCGCTCTTAATATAAGTTCCTCCTAAATCAATTGCAATTGAATACATAAAGTGCACTTCCCACCCTTTGACTGTTTATAAGATCATAGAAGCTTGAATCGTTCATATCATTTTTTTACTTGAGTGACCTTATGAATAATAATATTTATCTAATTATTTTCTATTTTGCTACACTCTAAGTTTTCCCTCTATATTTTTCACATTATTTACTAATCTTATTTTCCGTGATATTTATATTTCGTCCATAATCAGCAAACGCTTCATACCCTTTTTCAGTTACAACCAGCGTGTCCTCAAGTTTCAAAAATCCAATGGAACTAAGCATATGTGTTTCCACAGATATAATCATCCCAGGCGCAAGTGGGACTTCTCCATGTGTTCCGGGATATGGCACCGGTCCTCTGCCAGTTAAACGGGGACCTTCATGAGCGATCATTCCCATTCCATGTGCTACAAACTGAATTCGGTCAGCATAAGGACTTGTTTTTAAGTAATCCTCTGCCGCCTCAAAAATTTCTCTACCAAGACAACCTGGATTAATAACAGCTCGAGTAACATTTTGAACTTCTGAAACAACGCCAAATAATTCTTTCATTTCCTCTGTCGGTTCTCCCATTACACCCGTTCTTGCCATATCACCAAGATAGCCATTATAATATCCAGCAGCATCAAGTGTAAGAATGTCTCCTTCTTCTATTTTCCTTAAAGATGGCGCTCTTCCAAAACTTCTTCCAGTATTAATTAAACAAAAATCAAATTTTAACCCTCGACTTGTTTGTTCTCGCCTTACATTCTCAACCAATTCCTTTTCTGTCATGCCTGGTTGTGCATATTGATATGTAGCCAAAATAGAATCTACAATTCCTTCTGAAGCTTTTCTAATATTGTTTATTTCATCTGGTGTTTTAATAAGACGAAGCTCTTCAAGAATCGTCACACCTTCGACAATATTAAGATAAGGAAGCTCACGTTTTAGTACCAGCAGGGCATTTGCAGGAAGGAATGAATGTTCAACGGCAATTGTCCCTTTTTCAAGTCCTAATGCTCTAATCATTTCAACTGCAGCCATAGCTGAGTCTTCACTTGACCATGAAACATGCTTAATAGCCGGAGTCCAAGCAGGGGTTACATCCTGCTGCCAGCTTTCATTGCCAGCCCCGATATAAAAAGCATTATCTACATTTCCTTTTTGATAGCCTACAACAGGTAAATAGCGTCCAAGACCTAGTGCATCTTGGTTGCTGAAAAAGAAAAATTCATATCCGCCCAGCAAGTAACGGACATTATGCTTAGAAGTCACAAGGATTAGATCTACTCCTTCTTTTTCCATGAGCGTATCAAGTTTTAAATGATTAAATGGAATATTCATATTGATTAAACCCCTTTCAAATTTTAACGACAAGCATGAGTTACTTGTTCAAAGGCATTTAGTATCACAGATGTTGAAGTTACACCAACATAATGAGCTCCGTTTTCAAATGCTTGTTTAGCATCTTCAGCATTCCCCGCTACTGTTCCGATCATAATCTTTTTATCGTTTAGTTTTTTGTACAGCTCACTAACTACTTTTTGAACTTTGGAGTGCTTAGGACCTTCCGCTTTAAAGCCCATATTTACAGATAAATCGGTTGTTCCAATAAACGGGATATCAATTCCTTCTACACTTAAAATATCTTCAATGTTCTCTACTGCTTCCAACGTTTCAATATGAACAATGATCAGAATATTTTCATCTGCAGCGTTAAAAAATTCTATCCCTTTATCTTTTCCAAACCTAGCTGCTCGATGGGAAAAAGCCGCTCCTCTTGTTCCAATTGGAGGAAACTTTGCTTTTTTCACTACCTCCTCCGCATCTTCTTTCCTATTTACCATCGGTACTTGTATTCCCTTTGCCCCTCTATCCAATGCTTTTTGGATACTTGCATGATCATAAGAAACACGTACTATGGGAACAAGATTGACAGATTCCGCCGTACGAATCATGTTTTCTAGTTCTGAATAACTAAACGCACCATGCTCATCGTCAATGACAACAAAATCGAAGCCAGCATAGCCCATCATTTCAACTAAGTTGGGAGAATAAGTTCCGATAAAACTTCCAAGTACCTTTTCACCATTTTCAAGCTTTTTTTTAACTGGGTTTTCCAATGCATTCCCTCCTTCTAACTCTTCATAATAGTCAATTACTTATCTCTTCTACAAAGTAAAAATTACTATGCTAGTTATGACATAATGTCATAACATTAATTGTATATAGATCGATCTAGAAAATTCGACATGACCAAAGAGCGGTCATGCCAAATTTTCTAGCCTTTGAGGACCCATTCAAGTAGTCTGAATAACCATCGTAAATGTTCTTGAATCAAATGAATCTGTGTCGAGTTATTAAGTAGAATATATATAGGATAATTTGTTTTAATTAAATCCTAGTAAACTGTTACTTCCCTTCCAATTCTAAGTAAAATTTATATAACTTAGAATGATAATATGCCTTTGTATATTCAATAACTTCTCCTGAGGAATCATATGATTGTCTTGTTCTTAACATGAGTGGAAATCCTTTTTCTACTTCTAACTTGCGGGATATTTTATTATCAGCAGCACTAACTTCAAAACATTCACTTACATGCTGAATATTAACATTATTTTGTTTTAATAAGAGGTAAAGTGATTCAATTCCCTTTAATTTATCTTTCGAAAATATTTCTTTCTTGGGAAGATACGTTTCAAAAAAAAGAATAGGAATTTTGTTAGCTGTCCGAACACGCTCAACTTTATAAATTTCTTCACCCTCATTAATTTTTAATATTTTTGCTTGAATTAAATTCGCATGTATTAATGAAACATCGATACTTAAAGTTCCTGGATTAAGCCCTCTTTCTCTCATTTCTTCAGTAAAACTCTTAACTTTCACTAAATGCTCTTCGAATAGATTTTGACCTAATACAATTGTTCCTTTGGCACGTTCACGAAGCAAATAGCCTTCTTGTACTAATTCATTCAAAGCTTGTCTAATCGTTATACGACTAAGTTTATACTTATGCTCTAATTCTTTTTCTGTCTCTATTTTTTTACCAACCTCATATTCATTAGAGATAATTTTTTGTTTTATTATTTCTTTTAATTGATAATAAAGGGGTGCGGCTCCCTTTGTATAATCCAATTCCATTTTTCCCCCCCTATTTTCTATAGTTCCATAAAAAAGAATTAAATGAATAACCCTAACCAAAATGGATAATATATCCATTTTACACTGACACTATTATATATTAATAGTGATTAAACCTTCATTTAATATTCGACATTTTTCTATTGCTTCCTCTTTATCATTGAGCTCGGATGAGGTATAAATAAGGTATTCAAATTCATAGAATCCACTTAAATCTACTTTGAAATTTGTTTCCCAAAAATTATTCATTACCCATGAATAGACTGGTTCTTGATTATGATTTACATCATTCTCTTGGCATAGTTCAATTAAATGATGCTTTAAGTCTCCCATTGCAATGAGTGGAGCATCCTTTAGAGCTACTGCTATCCCTTTATTCTTACTTACATACGCTAAGCCGCTTTGTAACAAATAATAATCTTTATTTGTATATGGCAATTGATCAATTCCTGGTCGAATTATACATCCTGTTTTTTCGACATATAATTCTTCAGATTCACCTGTTGTAAATGGTAGAGTAATATATAAATTTTCAGGCTCCCAATAACTTTCTTTATGGATCCTAACCTTTGTCATTATTTTGGCCATATGATGAAATACTTTTAAAGAAACGGAGTAATGCTTTGTTCCCTCTAATTTATAACTAAGCTCTATTATTGTGTAAACTTTACCACTGCTTTTCACTTTAATATCAGTTAATTTTGAGGTGTAACGATCAGTAGATATACTCTTTCGATTTCTCCCCATTAACCTTCTTTCTTCAACAGGATTGGTTTTAATATTTGTACGCTCATAAATCCCAGTAAAGGAACTATATCCGCTCTTATGATTAACTAAATCTTTTTCATCGTATTTATCAATAATACTTTTTATTCCGACTGTCTCATCAAAAACTATTTTGAAAAAAGGGGTCTCTATATAATGATTCGTTACCTTAATATCTCTCGTATCATTAAGCACTCTAATATCAGCTATTCCATCTGTACCACTATAGGCATAGTGCTTAGTTTTACTATGAGTTGACTTCCTTTTTCTGCGAACTCTTAGGATCATTTCTTCATATGGTTCTAACTCCACAAGCACCTCTACTTCTGTAGCACGTGGAACCGTTGCTGTTTGAGACGGAAGAATTTCACCCGTTGTTTCATTAATAACTTCGATAAATTCATCAAAGTTAGTTCCAAAATAAAATTCACCTTCTATATTCTCCCAATTTTCAATGTGAATTTTTGCTGTATCTTTTATCTTTCTTGCATGAGGATTAATAACTTTGTATACTTTATCCCTATCTGGAGCAATAGATACCTCGCCTTTTTGCTCCAGAATCTTATCTAGGTTTCGAGATGCAGCCTCACTTGCTTTTATCGCATATCCTGATTTTCTATGTTCCAAAACATTTACGAGTGATGTCCACGGCTCTAAAACTGATGAGTGGTGCCCCCAAGTATGTTCCGCATACATCATAATATTATCTCTAGCTTGATCAATTAATTTTCTATCTCCTATCTTCTCTTTAGGATCTAATTTAGAACATAGTTGATATTTACGTTGAGCTTCCCTGAAAAGTTTAACAACTAAAGGTGTAGATCCTACTCCATCAGCCCACCAATCATTCCAATCACCTGAATAAGTCGGTATTTTTTCTTCATCTTTTCTCAATACCTCAAAAAATTCATTTAAGGTACTCATTTTAATGTCAATTTTATCACCATGTTTTTCATTCCATTTTTGAATGAAATCCATAATTTGACCACTAGGTGGAGCATTGTCAGTATAAAGGGATGACACCATTACTGGTACATAATCAAAAGAATAACCTTCATCAATTAAGCTTTCTATATAACGGTAAATTCTTTTTTCTGCTACTTCAAATGGTGAGGTGTAAACTTGCTCAGTTAATTCATCACGAACTACATAAGTTCCTCCACCATTTGGAGGTATACATAGGTCATTCCCAAGAAAATAATGATCGCCTAACCATACTAAAATTTTATTTCCTTCTGGTGTCTGCCAGAAAAATGGCGTTTGTTTCTTATTTAATGGAAATAAACCGTGATGGGTATGAATACAAGAAAATAAATTTGTAATTCCATTTTTAAATAATGCATCTGCATAACCCCATGCATATCCATTAATATCTGCCGTCATTGAACTATTGATTTTTTTTCCAAATTGTTCACAGATATTAAGACCTAATCTCATTTTTTCTGTAAGAACCTTTTCATCTATTAACTCCGTTAAATTTAAGTACGTACCTGAAATATCAATTTCACCCGTACTAATATATCTTTTAAATTTCCCAATCATTTCTTCGCTTGCATTTTCTAAAAATTTCTCAACCTGCCAAACATTTTCACACGTCCAACGAAACCCCTGCCACTCTTGCTTTTCACCGCTATGGATGCGATCTAAAATATTAATGGCTTGTTTAATAAAATCTACATGAAACTTTTCAATTTTTTCTTGACGTTCCGTATACCCAATATCCGTGTGCGAGTGATGAATAAGGTATAATTTCATTTTATTTTCCATCATGATTTCTCCTACTTTTAAAATTTTTCTGATAACGACAGATAGTTATTTTCATAAATTGTACAATTTCAACATTTACTTAGTTTGAACGATAAAACCTTGCTCAAAACTTTTATTTAAAGCTAGGAAAATTAATAAAGTTGGAATAGAGGCCAAAAGAGCTGCAAGCAATACTGCAGGTACATTATTTGTTCCAGTTACACCATTTAACATGGATAACGAAGCCATTATAGGTCTCGCTGTTTCTGATTTTGTCAGAGTCATTCCAAATAATAAATCATTCCATACCCAGGTGAATTGAAATAAAAACAATGCTGAAATCGGGGCTTTTCCCATAGGAACATAAATTTTCCTGAATATTGTGAAATTACTAGCTCCGTCCATTTTTGCTGCCTCTATTAATTCCTTTGGTAACGAATAAAAGAAGTTTCTTAATACGAATACACAAAAAGGAATGCATATTGCTGTATAAAAAATCATAAGCCCCATTTTGGTATCATATAATCCTGTTTGAGAATACATACGAAACAGGGGAATTAAGTAGATTTGAAACGGAAAAATTGTCCCACTATAAATTAGCAAAAACCAAAACATTCTCCCTTTAATATCTAAAGCTGAAATAGCGTAAGCTGCTAATGATGCAAACAAAATGGCTAATGATGCAGATACAATCCCATATAAAGCACTATTGATAAAACCACTTTCTAAACTAATCGTCCTAGATAGATATTCAAAGTTTTCAACAATTGAAAAGCTTTTAGGTAAATCCCAAAAATCCCCAATGTTGTATTCTTTTCCTGATTTTACACTATTAAAACCAACAAATAAAAATGGAAACAGCCACATAAATGCCACTAAAGATAACACAATATTTAAAAATGGTGTTTTTCCTACATTTGCTTTATTCATTCTACTCCTTACTCCTCTCCTTACTCCTCTTTTTTGAAAGTGTCTTTTAATGTAAACCACGTGATAAATAAGATAATTATAGAGAGAAAGGTCGCTACTGCTGAGCCATATCCAAGTTTATTGTTAACAAAAGCTTCTTTAAACATGGTAACAGCTAATGTCTCAGACGTACGATATGGTCCACCACCTGTCATAACCCAAATTGCATCAAAAGTTTTAAAGCTGTGAATTAAAGACATCAATAAAACGATTAGCATTGTAGGTTTAATAAGCGGTAATACGACTTGTACATATAAAGTTAATCCACTAGCACCATCTAACTTTGCTGCTTCTATTGGTTCATCTGGCATATTATTTAACCCTACGATAAACAGGATTAAATTAACTCCAATTCCTTGCCACGCTCCTGCAATAATCATAATTACCGTATTAACATAAGGAATATTAAGCCAGTTTGATTGCAAACTTTCAAAGCCTAACAGTCCTAATACTTGAGGAAGACCGTATATTGTTAAAAGTGTCGTAAATATAATCGCACCGATAGTAGGCGAAAGAGCGTGTGGTAAATAAAATATATTTTTGAAGGTAGTTCCAAATCTACTTTTTGTAATAGCAATTGCTAATACCAAGGGAATTGTTACTGAAATGATTAGTCCACCTAAAACCCATATAAGAGTATTTAAGGAAGAAATTAAGAAATTGGGATCTTGAAACATGTTAATATAATTTTGTAAACCAATAAATGTTGCTTTATTCATACCATCCCATTCCGTAAAACTTATAACTAATGAGAATAGGGTTGGATAAATGCAGAAGATAGAAACTAATATTACAGCAGGAATCAAGTAGAAATAAGGAAAAAGTTTCTCTAAGTTATTCGGGGTACTTTTATTCAAGTACATCACTTTGGAACTATCCGTTTTTTTATATATACTTTTTACGTTAGACACCGTATTCCCTCCTCTTAAAGAAGCCTATGAAATCACCGAATTATTCCACAGGCTTCTCAATTAATGAATTCTTAATTAGAAAAAGTCTCTTCTGCTTTCTTCTGAATATTATCTAATGTTTTTTCTAGATTAGCATCATCAGGTTTGAAGAAGAATTTCCATAAATTATCAGTCGCTTCACTTACAATCTCTGATGGTGTAGCTTCGTAATAGCGAATCATTAACGAATAGTCACCACTGTTAGCTAATTCAGTTATTTTCTGACTAGTTTGATTTTTGATCTCTACACCTTCTACAAATCCAACATTCATATGATCAGCATATATTTGTTGTTCTTCTTTTCCATATAGTTCTCTTAATGCTTTAATACCAGCATCTTTTTGTAAACTAGAAGATGAAACAACTATAGGAGAAGCTTCATAGAATATTACAGATTGATCTGAACTATTCATAGGTGGTAAGATGAAGATGCTATAGTCCTTTTCCTCTTTCATTCCATAATCTTCTTCCAAAGCCTTTGTGCGTATTGGTGGCCCATACACCATTGCAACATCGCCATTAGCAAATTGTTTCCCTTCTGTCACGTAATCAACAGGTTCAGCAAAGTACCCCTTATCAAGCATTGATTTCCAGATTTTTAATACTTCTACCACTTGTTTATCATTGTATGGTATCTCCCCGCTAGTTAATCCTGTATATAGTTCTGGATCAAAAGATCCAACCAACTGCTGGAACCATAAAAAGCTTGCCCATGGATCATTTCTTAGGCCGATAGGTGTAACTCCATTTGACTTTAAAATTTCGCAATTTTCCAAAAAGTCATCGAATGTTTGTGGAACTTCTAAATTATACTTATCAAAAATTTCTTTATTATAGAAAATCCCGTTATATAAAATAGCTAAAGGGGCTCCATAGATTTTTCCATTAATTTTAAATGCATCTGCTAACTGTGGATTAACACCAGATTTGGTATAATAGTTTTCCCATTCGCTTGTCAAATCAGCAAGCTGCCCTGTTTCTACTAGACTGTCTAAACGATGTCCGCTCCACCAAGTAAACAACCCTGGTGAATTTTCTTTTCCTAAAGATTGTTGGATAGCTGTTTGATATGCTGTAGCACCTGTATAACCTACAAATTCTAACTTTACATTCGTATCTTTACTGATTGCGTTAGAGATTTCATTAAAAGCAAGTTCATTATCAGCCTTATCAGTAAATAACTCTACTTTTTCACCCTCATCAACAGAAGCGGTTTCATTGTTTCCACCACAAGCCACCGTAAAAACTAATAAAAGTAAAGTCAGTACAAATATCAACATTTTTCTTGAAAAGTTCATCTTTTTCCTCCTCTTATTAATTCATATCATAATAAACATACTTAAATAGGTTTTAAAAATCTTTTTTTAATCAAACTTGATTTCATTCCCTTAAAATAACTTTTAAATACTCTATTTTTTATAAAACTATAGCGCTTTCATTTTTTTCGGAATATCCCCCTCTTCGCCTTCACATTAGACATAATGTTATAACATTATGTCTAATGTGATTATAACCTTGAGTATTAGTGTAGTCAACGAAAAATTCTGATAATTAATTATTTTCTTAATGGAATTTTCTTATAATTTCAACACTAAAACTATTTAAACCATTCTCAAATCCCTTCATTATAATTACTTTCCCAATCACTAATATATCTGCTTGGGTATTAGTTTCTTCTACAGTGATCTTCATATTAGCGTCGTTTGGGATATCTAAGTAAGATATGCTTGTTAGACGATCATCCTGCGAAAGAATACTCTAACACTTTGTCATATGAAAATACATCTTGGTAAACAAACCATTTGTTGGCTCTACTTCGACCAATTCAACAGGAATGCTGTACTGATTCGTCACCATCGTCGATAATACCACAGCTTTTTCTTTTCCACCTAGAAGATTTGAATCGACATAAGTTCCTTCAACCGGCTTTCTGAAACATCTGAACCGATAATAGTGTAATTTTCTTTCGGTTCAATCTCGACGTCCATCGATTCAAGGTCTTTATATAGTTCTTACCAAACGGTCCACCCCCCATCAATTACGATGGTTTGACCTGTCATCATGTTCGACGCATCTGAGGCGAGATAGATAACCGCGCCAAATAAATCTTCTTCCGTTGCTAAGCGGCCTAACGGAATGCGCGATAACACGTCTTGTTTGAACTCTTCGTCTTGAAACATTTTTTCTGTAAAAGGTGTTTCGATAAAAGTCGGTGCAACCGAATTAACTAACACATTATCTTTCGCCCATTCAATCGCCAGCGCTTTCGTCAGCTGGGTTAATCCACCTTTACTTGCACAGTATGCACTGCGAAGATAATAACCGACGAAGGCCATTTGTGAAGACATATTGATGATTTTTCCTTTTTTCTGCTCTTTCATATGCTTGCCGACAGCTTGGCTAAGAAAAAAGACGCTTTTTAAATTAATGTCCAACACCGCATCCCAGTCCTCAACTGTAACGTCTTCGGCTTTTTTCGGGATGTTCACACCGGCATTATTAATTAATACATCGATTGCCCCCATTTCTTCAATAATGTTCTGAACGGCCTGAGGAATTTCTTTCACGTTCGTCAAATCGAGTGCTAATACCATCACTTTCTGCTCATAACCACCCAGTTGCTGAATGGTTTCCTGTACAGCAACAAGCTCGTTCTCATTTCGCCCAATTAATACGATATGGGCTCCATGACTTGCTAGAAAAATGGCTAAAGACTTGCCAATCCCCTTGCTTGCACCTGTTACGACAATGATTTTTTCATTCAATGAAAATAGCTTTTCAACATTTAACATGTTCTTTCCCCTTTAAAGAAAAATAGAAAGCGTCTTTATTTAATTATATGGATCGATTTAGAAAAATTCGACATGATCAAAAAGAGAGTCATGTCGAATTTTTTAAACTTAAGAGGATGACACTCTCCTTGCAGGATTGGCGTCATTCCCTTAGGTAAACCTTTGGATGATTGTTCATGAGGTCTAAAGAACCTCTAGTGAATGCCCTTCTATTAAATAAAGTGGTGCCGAATTATTAATTGAACTGTATATAGAAACAAATTTTATAATGTTAAGTTAGGGATGTGAAACAATAAATACGGCTTGTCCTTTAAAGAAAAGCTCGTCCATTTCTGCAGGAATGATAAAATGATCCCCTTTTTTAAAAGAATAAACTTGATTCTGAGAAGCCACTTCCCCATCCCCTTCTATTACACTAACTAGTAGAAATTCACCTTTATGGGATGCATGGGTATATAAATACTCATTATTTAGTTCCCACTTATATACTGAAAAATATTCACACTGTACAAACTTAGTAATTGTTATTCCTTTTACTCTAGTAATTTTGGATTTAAAACCGGTATCCTTATGAGGAACCGTTAAAACATCTATCCCTTTTTTTAAATGTAACTCTCTAAAATTCCCATTTGAATCTTTTCTATCAAAATCATATATTCTATAAGTAAGATCCGAGCTTTGTTGTGTTTCAAGAATGACTGTGCCTCTCCCGATAGCATGAACTGTACCACTAGGTACAAAAATAAAATCTCCTGGTTTAATTTTTACTTTCCTTAACAATTTATCCCACTGCTTCTTTTCTATTCTTTGCTGCAGCTCTTCTTTAGTTAATGCTGTATGGCCATAAATAATCTCTGCATCTTCGTCACAATCAACAACATACCAACATTCTGTTTTACCTAAGTTTTCATTTTCATATTTTTTTGCATCATCATCATTGGGATGAACTTGAACAGAAAGGTCCATATTGGCATCGATAACCTTCACAAGAAGTGGAAATTCATCCGTTTTAATATCTCCAAATAATTGAACTCGATGTTTGTCCCATAGCTCTCCAAGTGTGCAACCAGCATATTCTCCTTCTCTTACAATACTTTGTCCATGGGGATGAGCAGAAATCCCCCAACATTCGCCTGTTTTATCAGAAGGGATTTCATAACTAAACAGTTCTTTTAATTTAGTTCCTCCCCAAATCCTCTCTTGATATATTGGATTTAAAAATATAGGTTCTTTACTCATTAAATATTCTCTCCCTAAAATAAATAATGTAGATAGATATAAGAGTTTACTTGAGTCAATCGTAATTATTCTGAAAAATAAATCTATTAATCTCTCATTAAAGAAAGAGCAAGATTATATGCCTATACCTTGCTCTTTCGTTTATAATGTCATAATGATATTACATTTCAAAATATGTTTAATAATACACCTGCTACAGAAATGGCGACTAAAATAAGCAGTACCTTTGTTGCACTGTACTTTTTATGAGCGATCAAATGCCAACAAAATAAAACAGCAATAAGAGATAAAAATCCTGGGAAAAAACCATCTAAAGTTTTTTGAAATTCAATAACTTCCTCGCCATTTGGTATTTGTAAAACAGTATTTAATCGAACAAACGATGCCGCAAGTCCACCAATAACAAGGATTCCTAGCACTCCAAACGCATTTCTTAACCTTTCTGAATTTTCGCCTATTAATCCATCAACTGCATTAAATCCTAATTTGTAACCTCTCATATACAAATAATAGGACATTGACAACATTGCTGCTAAGAAACCAATAATGTAAACAAACACACCTAAAACGCTTCCATTTGCTGACATACCCATTCCTATAGTTAATAAAATTGGAATGATAATTCCTTGTACTGTTGAATCACCAATACCAGCCATCGGTCCCATGATTCCCGTTTTAATACTGTGTACCATTTCATCATCAATATTTTTTCCGTTCGCTCTTTCTTCTTCGAGTGAGGCAACTATTCCATTTACAACACTTCCTGTTTGAGGTTCTGTATTATAAAATACTGAATGTCTTTTTAATGCCTCTTTATATTCCTCTGGGTTATCTTTATAAAGCTTTTTAAGAATAGGGATCATAGAATGCGCAAAGCCATGTGCTTCTAGTTTTTCAAAGCTCACAGACGACAAATGATACATTGCCCAATTTCTCCAGCCTTTTCTTAAATCTTTCTTATCTAATTTTTTCATTTCTATATCACCTCATCCTCACTTTCAGTCTGACTTCCAGGCGCAGTGCCAAGATAAATAACATAGGCCATTAAACTTGCTATTACTGTAAGGGCTATCATATTATTGACAATAAAAGCGATAATGACAAAACCAGCTAAGAAAAAGATAAGTTGAAATTTATCTTTGATAAGAAGATTCATTAACAAGGCTATACCAAGTGCAGGAAGTAACCCACCCAACACATTCATTATTTGTGTAACTTCAGCCGGAATAACTGCCAACATCTTTGTAACAAACTCCTGACCAAAATAGACTGCTAGAGCAACTGGGATCACCCGAAGTAGAAAGTTAACAATTTGAGGATATACAGCATTGTTTAATACAATGTTCTTATCATTGCCCTCTTCTGCTGCTATGCTTGCTCTCTTATTCCAGTAGGAATTCGTTACCATCATAAAGTTATGAAGAATCAGACCTAAAGCCCCAATACCAACTGATAGAGTAACCGTAACACCTGGTTCAGCGTTCGCGAGAAGTCCTAGTGCAATCCCCCCATACGCCGCATACGTAATCTCTGAGTTCTGTGTACCTCCAGTAGAAATTGTAGCAATAAAAGCCGCTTGTACTGCTACCCCTAGAATAATTCCGGTTGTAACATCTCCTAAAATTAAGCCGACAATAAACCCTGCTACTAACGGGCGACCAACAACATAGTAGCCGCCTGATACACCCATTAGCCAAGGCGATGAAACTGATCCTAGGTAACAAAAAATACCGATCAGTATTGCTTGAATAAGTAGAACGAAATCCATTTTTTCCTCCTTCTGTTTTTTTAATAATTTTGACGAACTTTTTCCCAATTATTAATTGATTCATCGGGAATTAACTGAAATTCGATATTAATTCCCTTCTCGTTTAAATAATCGAAAGCCGCTTTTTCTTCTTCCGTAATTGCTGCATTTTTTGCTACTGTTCTTGCATTATCTCTCGCACTCATAGGTCCAACATTGACATTCAAACCAAAGTCTCCACCCTTTTCAATAATTTCTTTTAGTGCTACCGGAGACTTTACAATAACAAAATAGCTATTTTTTGCACCTTTTGCCTTTTGGATTTTTTCAATACCTTCATCTATTGTATAGACACCTACTTTTACACCCGTAGGCGCGGCATTAGTAAATATTTTTTTCTGAAATGGATCTTGAGCAATTTGATTATCAATGACTAAAATACCATTACACGATTTATAACGTGACCATCTTGCAACAACTTGTCCATGAATTACTCTGTCATCAACTCTCACCAAAGAAATAGGCATAGTAAATTCCTCCTTAAATATTTATAATTTCGATAGAATTAGTCCCTGTATTTTTTGCAATCTCTGCTAATTCACCAAGATTTTTTATAAATGATGTGCTACTTACAACTTCCAAGTACATTGGTAGATTGACACCAGGTACTATTACTGCATCTTTTTGTGAATAAAGTATATATTTCATACTTTCATTACAAGGAGTTCCCCCTTTTAAATCACATAAAATTAGGACTGAGTTAAATTCATTAAACATTTCATCTAAAGTTTCAGATAATTTATTTGCGAAGGCATCTATACCTGATTCCTCCAGTGTTACCGTTCTAATATTATCATGTTCACCAATAATCATTTTCCCAGATTCTACAATTTCTTCGCAATAATTCCCATGAGATGTCACTAATACACCTATCATATTTTCTATCCTCCTGTTATACTCTTACAAATGCTTTAATTGTAGCAATTGTTTTTCCTTCAGATTTTCCATGAGGTTTAATTGTATACCGCTTTACACATTCCGGAATGATAAATGTTTCCGCATAATGTACAACAAATGGTTCAAATTCACCTTCCGGACTCTCGACAATAGCTTCTTCACCTTCAATTAAGTTAAGAACATTTACACTATCATTTGTTTCATGGACAACTTCTTTAGAAAACCAATGTCTTCTTGTTTCAATAAACTCTCGCTCATGGAGACCTGTTCTTTCTTCAATCCAACCGTCACCTTCAGCTACTTTTTCAATTCGATTAATGAGATTGTTTTCAACCCATGTTTTATCTCTATCCCATTGGATAACTTTCTCACCATGTTCAAGATGAACGGGTCTTGGTAATCCATCTAATCCTAAACGATCCCAATCCCATAATTTAAAAGTAAAAATATACGGTGTCGCGCTAATTTCTAACACCATGGTATTTTTTCCGGAACAATGAATGGTTCCTGCTGGGATTAGAAAATGATCATGTTTTTTTGCTGGGAACTGATTTATATATTTTTCATCTGGAAACGAGATTATCCCCTCTTGTGCTTTTCTTAAATCATCAATCATATCATCAGAATTAATGCCTTCTTTTACACCTAAATAAACAACTCCATCATCTTTTACATCTAATAAATAGTAACTTTCATCTTGTGTATAGTGCATTCCGAATTTTTCTTGAATATACTCAGTTAACGGATGAACTTGAAGACTTAAATTTTGACCATCCATTGTGTCTAAAAAGTCAAATCTTATTGGGAATTCTGTACCAAATCGAGCATGAACTTTATCTCCAAGTAACTCAATTGGATGTCTGAACACGAGATTTAAGGACGGAACTTCGACTCTTATGTCACCATATTTTAAATAGATACTATTTTCTTCTGGAACACCATCAAAACTCCAAGCGTAATTCTCACTTGATCGATCTAAGTCACAAACTTCTTTCATCCATTGTCCACCCCATACTCCCGGATCAAAAAACGGTACAAGTCTAAATGGCTTTTTGACCGCTTGATTTAATCCTTCAAGGAAAGCATCACCAGTGATTAATTTAGGATTATCTTCTTGATTTGTGTCTAATAGATAATCAATATTTTTATATAACTGTTTTTTATGTCTATCAGCAATACGCCATTCGAAAAAATATCCTCGTTTATATTTCTTTAATATATCTTCATCATAATTATCCATTTTCCAATTTGTGATTTTTTTTGCTCGGTATCTCTGTTGAATTTCCCACCTAGCTAAATCTGCATAAATTAACAAATCTGGTTTTTCAATTAAAGAAGCACCTACACCGTATACAACAATTAAACCCGATTGAAGGTTCTTGATTTTCTTTTTAGCTTGATTAACTTTTTCTGCATCAAAGAATTCATCAAGTGTATGTGTGGATAAAACACCAAATACTCTATCATCCGTTAAATTTCTTTCAATCTTTTTTGTAATCGTTTCACCAGAGTAAGCTAAATCATCAGAATGAATAATTAAATTAGGTTGCAAAGGCGTGATTAAATTACCTAAAAGTTCAGAATATAAAACTCCTGGATAACAATCGATTACTATAATTTTCTTTTCTGACAATCTGTTAATTTTTGATTTTATTTCCAAAACAACGTCATTGTACCCTTCCCATGCTTCAGTATCTTTTTTACTTACCACTATTTCTGGATATTTATTATACTTCGACATATTTATCCTCCTTTTAATGTCATAATGTCATAACATTTAATTTTACATAAAATTACTTATAATTGAAAATCTACTATAAGTTCTCTTATATAATGCTATAACTTTATCTTTATAAAAATACTTTAACAACATCTTTTATAATCATAATGTTATAACATTATGATAAAACATACTAAAAAAAATTGCAAACACTTTCATGATTTTTTTGAATTTTTAACTATATTTAAATTTAAGCTTCAATTTTACATAATACTCATCCATCGTACCAACAGCTCTACTATCAAGATTTAACAGCTGAGTGTGCATATCAACAAATTCATCATGGAAAAAGTGCCTGTCACTTAAAAATTATTACTAGTTTTTTATTCTAATAATACAGGTAACTGTTAAAAATGCCTGTCACCACCCGATTTGGGAAATGACAGGCCTACATTAAAAGTATAGTCCCATTAGTTTACCTACTAAGTCCTGATGACGGCCTTCGCATTCTGTAATTGTCCATTGCGGAAACTTTGTCAATTCTTTCGTTAGTTCAAAATCGGTAATCCCGTTTGAAAAATACTTTTGCAGTTTAACATGAAATTCTCGATTATTGGCCGAAGAGTTCTTTTTACGGCTTAACAACACTAAGTTCCCTAAGCGGTGAGTCCAAGTCTTTCGCTCATCTTCCGTGAATCCATCCTCCCAACTACTTCCTTTAGGTGGCTTTTGCGGCAAAATATGCTCCACACTGATAACACCTGTATATGATTTTTTCACATTGGCATTTTCATTTAACGCCATATCAAGGCGCAGCAATACATATTTTGCATATTTCTTTTTATATAAGTCATCTGCCTCAACATTGAAATGAACGGTTTTATAATCATCATTAGTTTGAAAAATCCCAGCTTGCAGTACTTCCTGTGGTGTTGTAGCATGATCAATTGCTTGAATCATCTTGACGGTTTCTGTTACTCTTCCAGTCGGCGTAATGCCCTTAATCCAGCTCACCACAAACTTGCGCTCTAATACCTGCAAAAAAGGATACACTTCATCATCCGTTTGAAATTTTTGAACAAAGTGAATAAACACAGGAATCCAATCGGAAGAAGGAATAAAGTCCCGCATCAATGTTAGTAAACCGTAATACTTCACTGCTATTTCTCTGTTTGCTACTTGAATATCGGCGTTTAAAACCTTTTCTCGGTAAATATCCGCGAACTGCTTCACATATTCAATAAATGCTTTTCCTCTGAAATCTGGGTTCTTTTTAAATACCTTTTCCTCGTATTCTTCCTGAATCGTTTTCCTAGCTTTTTCCTTCACAAAAATAAGCCTAATATAAGCAAGAAGCTTCTCGAGCTCTTCTCTCCCCAGCTCTTCCTCCATTGCTTCCCACACATTTTGATAATGCTGCCGCTCACTCTCCGCAACTGCCCCTAAATTTGTGCTCTTTAATAAATCGGCATTGCTTAGCGGCATTCCGCGATCATTTAAAATGGAAAACAATCGGAAAGCGGATGTAAATGTACCTGTTTTTACATAAACAAACATGCAGCGGTTTAACACAAAATGAATCATTTTATCGACCAAGGGCTCATTCAATTGGTTATTCTCTATAAATCTATCTGTAAATACTCGTATTGCTTCCACCATGCGTTCCTGTGATTCTGTTAAATCTCTTTCACTAACCGTCAACTGGGTACCGCCCTCTTCTAAAATATATTTCTTAAAAAAAGAATAGTCACGGTCACGAACACGCAAACGAACCGTTTCCGGCTTATCTTCATACGGGTCAGCCTCTTGATAGATTTTTGACTGCAAAGTATTTTTGGCTCGAGGATTCTTTACTAAATCACGCATCACGGCAAGAAGGATTGTTAACGTCGTCAACCGTTGTTGACCGTCTACAACGTCATAAATGCCACTCTCGTCGCTTTTTTGTGATAATACTTGCAAAATGACACTCCCTAAGAAATAACTATTTTCTTCAAAGTCCAAAGCTTCCTTTATATCATCAAATAATTGTTCCTGCTGGTCCTTTTCCCATGAATATTGGCGTTGGTATCCTGGGATTTTAAAAGCAAATTTCGATCCGAATAAATCTTTAAACAGGATCTCTTTTGCTTCAATTCTTGTATCAATTGTTGCTGCCATTTTTAAACCCCCATCTATCTATGTAGAATCTCTGATTAAATACACATTGAAAATTATACCATTTTACTAATTCTAGTTAAATATAAGTCAGTACTCTTCTCAACAAACAACCTCTCAAGGAAACATTCCTCAAGAGCTCTTATGCCTTCCGCTCAAAATACTGATGCAATCGATACTCACATATTTCCTTTGTCCACTGATAAACCGTCTCCTGATCCTTTTCATCAATATCAAGATAAATAACAAACCGGCCGCCCTCAAAATTAATCAACCCTTTCGAACTCCCGCTCCACTTCGTCATCGGCATATCAGCAATCAATTTGCTCACTTTCTTTTCATCATACTCCCACAGCAGCTTTGATGATTTATCGGAAAAATCAATGCGTTTGCGGTATTCTGTTTCCGTTAAATAGTGATGGAAAAATGGAGCGACTTCTTGTGGTGTCACGGTCTTGAACCAATTCTTTGGTCCACGCTGCAGCATATAAAGAAGCAACACCATTTTATAGCTCTTCGTCATACCGGTTTTTTCTACTTCTACAAGCCAATGCTCATGCCTACGAAACACTTCCTGTTCATGTTCAGTTAACTCTTTTTCCCAATATAGGAAACCGATGTATGATTTAAACTCCTGATAATACGCTTTGGAGATCTCTGTACCATATAAATGCAGTTCAAGATACGTCGGTCTGCGGCCAAGTTCTTGTTTCAGCTTGAAGTATGCCTGCTTTAATACTTCCTTGCGCGGCTGCCGTTTTTTCGCCAGCTCCTCCAGCAGATCTATCACTTCTATTTCTAAATGGATTTCACAGTTTGCGGGAATTGTTGCAGCCACCTCTGCCTTTTTCTTCTTCTCCCCTGCCTCAAGCTGAAATAAACCCAGCTTAACATCAGCATTTCGATAGTTTCCGATTAAATCAATAATAGTACAATATTCCTTCCCGGGATGTAAACGCAAACCGCGCCCTACCTGTTGAGTAAATACGGTTAAGGACTCCGTCGGCCTTACGAACAATAATGTATCAACGGACGGAATATCGACTCCTTCATTAAAAAGGTCCACTGTAAAAATAACATCCAAGCGTCCTTCATTCAGCTGTTGAATGGCCTCACTTCGTGATACTCCGACGGTTTTAGAATGTAAACTGACAGTATAATAGCCCTTTTCCCGAAAAAAATCTGATAGAAAATTAGCTTGCTGGATAGAAGAACAAAAACAAAGCGTTCTTGTTTGCTTATGCTTTAGCCACGCCTGAAAAATGTTATCGGCAAAATCTTCACGAAGCTGAACAGCTAACAACTCCCGCTGATCGTACTTCTGTCCAAGCCATGTAAGACTCGAATAGTCTGTTTCATCATACACACCAAAATAGCGAAACGGCGTTAACCAGCCCTTTTGAATCGCTTCAATAAAGTGAAGCTGATACGCAACGTTCCCGTCACATAGGGCGTACACATCCTTCTGATCCATTCGGTCGGGTGTTGCCGTAATCCCTAGCAAAAACTTCGGCTGAAAATAATCAATCACTCTTTGATATGTAGCCGCTGCGGCATGATGAAATTCATCGACAATAATTAAGTCAAAGTTATCACGGCTAAAACAATGCAAGTGCTTTTCCATACTCAAGGTGTAAACAGAGGCAAACACAAAGTCTGTATCCATTGTTTTTTTATGCTGATAATAAAGGCCTCCTGAACGCTCAGGCATAATCGTGCGAAACGAAGCCTTCGCCTGGTGCAGTAGTTCTTCCCGATGAGCAACGAATAAAACACGAGAAAATCTTTCCGCAAAAAAGCCGGCTAAATACGTTTTTCCTAAGCCTGTTGCCATGACGACCATTGCTTTGTTATAGCCTTCTTCATATGTAGTAAGTAATGCCTCAAGTGCCGCTTGCTGGGCTTGGCGCGGCTGGATTTTTCCATATGCAGCTGGCATTTCCATTACCGCTGCTGGCTGTGCCTGTTTGTCCTCAGCTGGAAGCATTAAGTCCGTTTCTTCTATTTCCGTCCATGTTCGCACTAATTGAGGATGCTGCTGATGATACACGTTATAGGATTGCTCATAAAGCTGAATGGTTTCATGATTCAATGGAATCGTTTGTTCATGGTAAAACAGCTCCATAAATTCCGTAAGCGCATATTCAAATGTATCAGCGGCTTCATCATTGACTAGTACATTCCATTCCACCCCATTCACAAGTGCAGATGCAGATAGATTAGACGAACCGACGATAAAAGTACCGCTGTTTTTTTGCTGAAACAAATACGCTTTCGGATGAAAGGATTGTCCGTTGCTTTGCCAAAGGCGTGCTTCAACTTTCGGATGAACAGCTAACAGCCGCGATAAGGCTTTCGGCTGCGTCACATGCAAATAATCGCCCGCTAATACTTTCACCTCTGCACCTCTTTCACAAGCAGCGTGCAAGGAAGACGCTAGCCATTTAACCCCTGACTCCATCACAAATGATGTCAAAATATAAATACTGTCTGACCGTTCGATTGCTTCTTGTAAATGCCCACCTAAGCGGCTTGTAATGAGCTGAACATCACTCATCTTCCACATCAATCAGGAAAATCCGCTCCTGAAATCCCCCGCGTTTTGCTGCTTTCCTTTTCCGAACCTCTTCAAGCTGTTCTAGAGAAGAACCGTGTGCAGCAGCAAGAGCATGAACAACCTCCAACAAATCCGCCAGCTCTTCAATCGCTTCTTCACTTGTTTGGCTCGTTATGTATTCATGTAATTCTTCCTGCGCTTTTTTACGCAGTTCGGTTATATATTCATCATCACTTAACACGCTTTTTCGGTATTCCTTCCCTGTTTTCTCTATTATTTCAGGAATGCGATCTCGTACTAATTTATTATAAATGGGCATGAAATGTTCTCCTTTCCTGTATAAACACTACATAGGTTTGATTTTATAAAATACTGTATACTTTATGAAAATTATACCAATCTAGAATAAAAGAAAAAAGCACTAACTCATATAGTCAGTACTTTACAACAACTATAAACGAATTTACATGTATGTTCGTTTCATAGATGCTTGATTTTCTGTACCTCGCAATAGAAAATGAAACCCTCTTTTCAGCATAACACAAACAAAGATCATTACATATTTTATATCTCATACTCTCTAATCAAATGAAACGCATTCCGATAAATCTCAAAATCCCTTTTATTTCGTACTTTATGTCGATGCGGATAAAGACGAATAGATGAAGTTGATTTCCCTGCAAGATATGGGATAACGTAATATTCTTCAATTCCGTTGCATTTCACAATAAAAAAATCAACATCCTCTTCGTTATACTCAATACGATTTCCACTTTGATCCTTCGTGTATAAGTATGAACGAAAACCTTTAATTGATGTATCATACCCGGCTGATTTTACTTGAATACGGATAGGAGATCCCTGATACAAAACCACGATATCAGTTTTATGATTATCCATAAAGGAAGTGTAAACTTCAAATCCTTCCATAGACAATTTTATTTTCACTAAATCTTCATTAATGGTTCCTACTATTTTTTTATCAAGTTGATTAAAGCGTTGCTGTTCTTCAACGTATTCGCTATCGTCAAAACTTTGAAAAAAATCTGCTTTTAAACCCATTTCACTTAGCTTATTCTGAATTGAATCCGAACTTCGGTTCAGCACCTTCGCAATTAACTCTTTTTTCACCGAATTCTTCTTCAAAATCGTTAACACATCAACTTCCCATTCGCTCCAAGATTTTCTACCTTTCAAACCTGCCATTTCCTTATTTATCAATACTTCCTTCTCCATACACGCACCTACTTTAAGTGTTCTTTTATTAAGTGAAACGCATTGCGGAAGATTTCGTAATCTACTTTACCTGATAACTCTAGTTTTTTTCGATGTGGATATAAGTAAATTGATGAAGTACGATGAAAGGATGAGTAAGGGATAACGTAATATTCTTCGATGCCATTGCATTTTACAATAAAGAAATCAACATCCGCACTTTTATAATCAATAAACTCACCTTTCCCATTTTTCGTTCGTAAGTTAGCACGAAAACGTTTATGTGATTTATCATAAACTGCTGATTTTATTTGAATTTTAGCAACCTTCGAACATGATAAAAGAAGTAAATCCGTTTTATGGTTATTCATATATGGAATGAAAAGGTCAAAACCTTCAGATACCAGCTTCAATTTCACATAATACTCATTCATCGTACCAACAGCTCTACTATCAAGATTTAAAAGTTTGGTGTGCATATCAACAAATTCATCATCGATAAAATCTTTTCTAGAATCGACTGTAAAACCTAATTTATATGCTTTATTAATGACAGAACCTTTACTTCGATTAAGAATTTCAGCAATTAAATGATTAGGAACAAGATTCCTTTTTAATATTTTTAACGTCTGAATTTCCTCTTCACTCCAATATGGCTTATCACCCAACCCTAACTTTTCAACTTGGTATTTGATACTCGATGCCTTTCTATCAGGAAAATGATGCTGAATCAGCTCTGCTACACTCATTGAACCGTACACTTCTTTTAATAATTCAACTTCACGATCAGTCCAAGATTGTTGAGACATCCTATCATCTCCTATATTCATGGTCCCTTCAATTTTTATTTTACCATATTTTGTGTTATTACAACACAAAAAAAGAAACATACGTTCTCAAAAAGAGTTGATAGTATCTCTTAATCTATTCTTTACACATGGAAAATAAAAGAAAAATCTCCGTTTTATCTATTTCTTTTGATATAGTAAACATAGATCATACATAGAAATAAGGTGATATAGTTGACGAACAAAAATGGATTTTTCGAAGAATTACTTATTGAAAACAAACAATACCCTGACACAAAAGCAATTCAGCGCTTATCTCCAAAAGAATATACTGAAACACTCATTTTACATACAGCAAATAAATTGAGTGATCGATTTAATAGGTTAATTAAAAATGAGCAATACGATAAAGTCATTCAAATGGCCCAAAAACTTTCCAATGCGCTCTCAAAAGAGGATGAGACCTTTTCACTTCCTCTTTCCATGATTACATACTCTACGAACAACGAGCATATGCCGCTAAACGATGACTTATATTTGTCTCGACTGGATTTAATTCATAATGAAAAACATTCGATTAAAAACTTCTTTAAAACATTAAAATATGAAATGCTAACAGCGGATCGTGTAGATTTTATGGTGAGCTTCATTCGTGAGTCTGGCTTACATTTACTCACACGGCCATTATTACAATTACAAGAAAAAGATATTCCCGTTCGAATTATTACTTCTACTTATATGGGAATTACACAAGCTAAAGCACTGGCAAAGTTGTTACAGTTTTCTAATGTTGAAGTGAAAGTGTTAGACAATCAGAAAGAATCTTTTCACACGAAAGCTTATATGTTTCATCGGAATTCCGGTTTACATACGGTCATTATTGGATCGTCTAATCTTTCTCATTCTGCTTTAATTAACGGTCATGAACTAAATGTCAAAATTCCACATACCGCCTATACGCCAGTTTTTGATCAAGCACAAAAAACATTTAATCATGCCTGGGATAGCTCAGAAGCCATTCCATTGACAGAAGAGTTTATTAGGGTGTATGACGAATATCAAAAAGCACAGCAAAAGGTACAAAAGCATGTGCAGCAAACATTAAAAGTAGCCGAAAACAAGAGTGGCTATAACTTAAAGTCCCTTCAACCGAATCAAATGCAAAAAGAAGCATTAGAAAATTTACGCATCACGAGAGAAAATGGAAACAAACGCGGCGTCATTATCGCTGCCACTGGGACAGGAAAAACATATTTATCGGCATTTGATGTAAAAGCATTTCAACCGAAAAAACTCCTGTTTATCGCTCATCGTGAGGAATTATTAGATAATGCCATTGAAACATTCCAGCAAGTCATTCCACAGCATAGCTGGTTTGGCAAACTGACAGGAACGACAAAAGAATGGGACAAACCTTACTTATTCAGCACTGTACAGTCACTGCATAAAGAAAATACGCTTTCTCAATTTTCAAAGGATGAATTTGATTACATTATTGTCGATGAATTTCATCATGCAGAAGCACCTACCTATAAGAGAATACTAGAGTATTTCGAACCAAACTTCTTGCTAGGATTGACCGCAACACCTGAACGAATGGACGGCAGAAATGTGTTGGCATTATGTGATCATAATGTCGTATATGAAATTCGTTTACGTGACGCATTAGAAGCAAAGCTATTGGCTCCATTCCATTATTTTGGTGTAACAGATGAAACGGTAGATTACAGCAGCATCCCTTTAAGAAATGGGATATTTCACGAAGATTTACTCGTTCAAGCATTGAAAACAAATAAACGAACAGATTTTATTATTGAAATGATTGATACGTACGGTTATCAAGGAGACCGAATGATTGGACTTGGCTTTTGCTCTAACATTGAGCACGCTAAGTATATGAGTGAAGAGTTCAATAAAAGAGGCTTTCACACTACCTTTTTAACAGGTGAGCACAGTATTGCTCATCGTGAAGCGATTGTGAAAAAACTAGAAGATGAAACCGATCCGTTGCAAATGATTTTTACCGTAGATATTTTTAATGAAGGAATTGATATCCCAAGCTTGAACCTTATTCTATTCTTACGACCAACAGAGTCTTCCACCATTTTTATTCAGCAGCTTGGACGCGGCTTACGTAAAATCGATGGGAAAGAATTTGTAACCGTATTAGACTTTATTGGAAACTATGAAAAATCTTTTGTTGTCCCATTAGCACTTTCCGGTCAAATTAACCATAAGGCCTTTGATAAAGATTCACTGCGAGTCGCCATTACACATGAATTTGCTGATTTACCAGCGGGCTCTTATGTAGACTTAGATCCTGTTTCACAAAAGCAAATTTTAGATAAAATTGATTCAATTAAAATGAATGCAGTGGACATGCTAAAATCACTTTACCAACAATTTAAAAATGAACTGGGCCGTTCGCCAGAAATTTTGGATTTTTTATATGCTGAACAGTCCCCTAGCTTCACTTTCTTTATTTATAAATTTAAATCATGGGTACAAACAAAAGAAAAAATGAAGGACGTTAATGAATTAGATCAACGTATTTTAGACAATGCCCTCATGATGGAATTGCTCGAGCGACTTGAACAGCAAATGCCGATTAAATGGCCATATGATTTAATCATTTTAGAGGTTGCTTTCAAACAGCGAACTGTTACGTACGAAGATATTGTGAAGCAGCTTGAAAAACGTTTTGCGACAAAGGTCCACCTAGAAAGTCATGAAAGCCTACTACATCAATCGATGGTTCGCTTATGTACGACGTATAAAAAGCAACAATGGACATTTGGAGAAGTGGAAAACAATACCTTCATCTTAAATCCAGTCATTGAAAAATTAGTAGCAGATCCCGAGCTAAAAGCATATATACAAGATCGTATTGATTACGGCATTATTGAATTTAGACGGACATATCAAGCAAATCGTTTCTTATCAAAAGGAGAAAAACTATCACTTTATCAAAACTATACGAGGAATGATTTGATTTACTTATTCGAAGCGGGTGTACAAGAAGGTTCCTGGAGGGAAGGTGTCAGTAAAACGGGCAACCACTACTTACTCTTTGTAAACTTAAATAAATCAGAAAACGTCGAAGAACATTTATTATATAAAGACTATTTCATTGATCAACATCATTTTCATTGGCAAAGTCAAAACCAAACCTCACACAAATCAGAACGTGGAAAAGAGTTCATTCATCATAAAGAAAGAGACATTCATATCCACCTCTTCATTCGAAAATTCGATAATATGCACGGGATGACGCTGCCATTCACCTACTTAGGCGAAGTCGACTATATCACTAGCTACGGCGACAATCCTATGAGTATTAAATGGCGTTTACATCAACCCGTGCCAGAAGATTTATATACCGACTTTATCCGCTAACAACTTATCAATCGTCGGAATATCAGCAGGTGCCCATTCTAACGAGCGAAGCTCTTGGAGGGGCACCCATTTTAATTCAGCATGTTCTTTCGCTGTTGGTGTTCCCTGAACGATTTTTGTTTTGTATGTAAGTAAGTTCACAATTACATTTGGATATTCATGAACAACATCTTCAATGAGTTCATACACTTCCACTGTGCAATCTAGCTCCTCTTGAATTTCGCGAATCAGAGACTGTTCCGGTTGCTCCCCTTCTTCGATCTTTCCGCCTGGAAATTCCCATAGGTTGGGTAAAGACATTTCTAGGGAACGTAGAGCGCAAAGAATGTCGCCTTGCTCATTTACAGATACGGCTCCTACTACTTTTACTGTTTTTTTCATTGAATTCATTCCTCTCAGTGCTTAAATCGTCTAATTTCTTGATTGGATTTTCATATTTAATCTAACATATGGTAGAAATGAAGGGAATAGGCTGAGAGAGGAATATTGTTTTTATATGTACATGAAAGTAAAAAAATATGCCTACCGCGAAAATAATTATTTTTTAAGAATTGTAAAAATAACCCTTGACTCCCACCCCCTGCGTAGAAGTCAATAATCTCCGTCCTCCTCCGCCACAACCAATTCCGACTTAAAGAATTCATTTACTCCATAAGTATGCTGTATGTCTTGAACCCTTTGTTTAAAATAGTTTTCCAGCTCTTTGTTTGTGCAGTAGATGAAACAGCCTTTTTGTCCTCTTGTCAACAATGTTCTGTACGTATTCCGGATGATTTCATCTGCGAGCTTTTTGGCTTTTTCCGGTTCTTCTTTCAGCATCTTTTTTAATCCTTTAAGGGAGTTATCCGTTTTGGCCCGCTTTGTATAATCTGTTTGTACATGTCCGTCCTTGAAAATTAAGTCATCGCCGATAATGACTCCTACGTAATCAAATTCAAGTCCTTGACATGTATGGATACAGCCGATTTCCTTCACTGATTCTTCATCGATTGCCCATGTTTCAGAGTTTCCTAGATTCCAACTCATTCCGAAATGATACTCTGGAATGACGACATCATGAAAATTTGAATCATTCTTTCCTTCTTTCGTCCAATTCCAGCAGTAACCAGCAACTAATCGGGACTTGTTGTTGACTTTATTCCATTTTTCTATCTCCCGTCGTAATTCACTTGGATCTGAATAGACACGAAAGTCATAGTTGCTGCCGATATAATCTGAATTGGCTGTTTCTCTAATTTGCAGCACATCATCTACCCATGCTAAATACCCGTCAGAGCCGCTGCAACGAAACTGAGAACTCAAGTTCGTCTTCGTCACTTTTGCTCCATAAAAATTCGCAAACCGCTCGATTGATTCCATACTGCCAACATCCTTTAAAGTAACCCTTTGATGTTCATCAATAAAAAAGACAGCGAGTTTTGAAGCATGTATGATTTCTTTTACTTGATGTTCGCCAAGATTTTGAAATAGTCCCGATTTCTCATTAAGACGATGGGCTTCATCTACGATCAAGGTATCAAATTCGTCAGCGGGAGCATTTATATAGCTACCCGATCCAGTAAAAAGATTATCAATATGACCTTTGCGAAAATCCTGTTTAAGCTTTCGCGCATAAACTTTGCGAGGGGCCGCATTTTTGGTGACATATTGACAGACAAGATTTTGAGCGGTCAGCTCAACAAGTAAATTAACAGCCAATACTGATTTCCCTGTTCCCGGACCGCCTTCCACCACCAATACTTGTTTTTGATTTGTTCTCACTGCCTCTTTTGTCAGTTGAACTGCTGTTTCAAATACAACTTTTTGATCATCAATCATAATGAACTCTTGATTGCCTTTCAGCATGTTTTTCAGGGAGTCTTGCAGTGATTTCGATGGTCGGATTCTTCCATTCTCGATTTGATAAATCGCTTCCTTATTATCACCAAATTTAATATATCGTTTAATAAATGAACGAAGCTTGCCCGCATCGCCTTTCACAAATACAGGAGCTTTTTCAAGGTAGTATTGATATACATTATCCGTTAATGGGTCTTTATCGTTAACATGAATATAATTATGTAAATAAGCACATGGGTAAAATTCAATTTGTTTCTGCTGGGCATTTTCATTATAATCTTTAATGAGAGCTGCATAAGACCACGCTTGATAGGAAGGATGGGTTGTTTCTACAATGCCCCGGTTCATCGCCGTTTTCACAATGGCTTCTTTTCCTTCTACTTTTTCGATGCTGTCCCATTGTTTCAGCTCCACAATGACAACAGAGCTTGCATGCTGGTCCCTGCCAGAGATTAAAAAATCGACTCTTTTAGAAGTGTGAGGAATTTTAAATTCAATCGCAACACCCGCATTGCTTGGAATTTCCTGGTCACTTAACACTCTGTACATATATTGCATCGAATTATCCCAGGCTCTAACCTCACTTTTGTTAATACGGCCAATTTTATCATTGTAGTTCCGGCAAATATTATCAACCAGTTGATCTTCGAATACATCACTTAAAAATTCATCCTTAGTCGCTTCATACACAATCATTTCCTTCATCCTTTCCCCTACCGTGCAACTAAGTATCCATCCACCTTATGTATGATGAAACGCTCTATAATTCGGTATATTTCTTATTGTTGCCAAATGCCTTTTCAACAGGATACTTCATCTCATTTTTTTGGATTTTACTTTCGATGATTTCCTTTACGTCTACATTAAGATCATGGGCGAGAAGCAGGGAATAAATGAAGACATCTGCTAACTCGTCTTTAATATCTTCTGTTTTTGTTTTCACTGCTTCTTCACTGTCTTTCCACTGAAAGTTTTCTAGCAATTCACTTGCTTCAAGCGACAGTGATATGGCCAGATCTTTTGGAGTATGAAACTTTTCCCAATCCCGGTCTCTTCTGAATTTAAGTATCTTTTCTAATATTTCTTCCATTGAGTTTCCACCGTTTTCTAACATTTTATCAATCCTTCAGATGGTATCTAATTTGCAATGTCGCACCTTTCCCTTTAGGTGGTGCCGAGATAATCTCATCATCCTCTTTTTTCATCGAATACATCACATCACAGCAAATTGGCATTCGATGGTTCGATGATGGATATCCTCCAACATTTCTATGAACGTCACCGGAGACAATATCAATGTACGGAAGCCTTTTTACCTTCGCTTCATTTTTAAGTCTAATAATTTCATTTCTAAATATTTCAGCTTTCATTATTCTATCACCTCTAAAAAATAGCTGATTCCTACGCTCTAACCAAATCATGGTACGATTATTCAACGTTATCTAACCTAATATCCCCTTACTCCTAACAACCTCATTCCGCTTCTCCACAACCTCATCAAAATACTTCGTAAACTCCGACTCCCCCGAATAAGACAAACATAAATACTCTTTCGCTCGTGTCATCCCAATATATAATAAGGAAGCTTCACGTTCTTTATCTTCTTCTAACGCAAACGGCATGTTGTCTACGTTAACGATGAAGACGGCTTGGAAGTCGAGACCTTTGCTGCTGTCGATGGTGCTGATTTTGACGGAGTCTTCTTCTTTTTCAAAGGAGCGCTTGGATTCATTGTTTTCCGTAAGCCAATAGTAGTTGAGTTGTTCGTCTTCAAGAGCTCGTTTTAAAACGTCGATATAACTCATTTTAAATGTCTTTTTGACGCGGTACAAAATAAGGATTTCTGACAGTGGAACGTTTCGTTGTTCGTTCAGCTTTTTAATTTGTTTGGCGACGATTTTGGCTTCTTTAAAGAAGCTGTCCGTTTTAACGATGGCTGGCTCCGGACCTTTTCTCCTCGTGCTTTGAGGAGCGATGATTTCTCCTTCATGCTCGCGGGTAACGACTTTGTTTTTCAAGGTAGAATGGGACTGGTAAAAATCCCAAGCAAACTTGACGATTTGTGCCGTATTTCGGTAGTTGATGCTTAATATTTTCGATCGACCTTGGAAGCTTAAGCCTGTGTCTTGGGCGTATGACCGCTTTCGTTTGTAAATCGTTTGGGCGCGGTCTTCTACAAGCAGTAGTGATTTCGTTTCAGGATTTAAGAGCTCGCTGACTAGCTGGAACCATTCTGATTCAAAGTCCTGTCCTTCATCAATTAAAATCGCATCGTACATCGGTAGAATAGCTTCTTTCTTTTTCAGCTTTTCCAGCAAGGAGGGAATATCCCTATCTGAAATTTTCAAATCGTTTTTCAGCCATGAATGAAAGTTACGCACTGCAATATTATGGGATTTAGACGCTACTGCTTGATCATCATTTGTAAAATCGAATAAGCTGTCCGGCTCATGCATCATATGATGAATCATCAGTTCTATATTCCGCGCGAGTGAAATGTTGTAGCAAAGAATAAGAATTTTCCACTCCGGATGCTCCTTTGCCAAGATTTTGGCCCGGCTTCCTAAAATTAATGTTTTGCCGCTGCCAGCGACTCCACGAATCAACCGATTTTTATCCCCAATTTGTTTTGCCAAGTTTTCCTGATGTAGATCCATTGTTTTAATGTCATGTAGTGATAGAAGAAGCTGGTCTTGATAAGGAACAGGTTGCTTAAATTCCGCACTAATTCTCACCTCTGGGAAAAGATGATAACGAATTGAGTCCATTTCTTCCTTCGTTAATGGTGTCCGCAGGCGGTAAGGAACGGTAAACATATTGCAGATTTTTTCAAATAAGTTCTCTTCAGAAAAGGCTTCATGATCCGGGTCAATTTCATCCCTTGCAAAACAAAGGTGTGGTTCAATAACCGAATATAATCCCTCTTTAATAAAGTCTTTTTGATATAAGCGGGTAAAGACTGTACCATATCCATAAGGAAACTTTAAATGAAACTGATAATTCCCTTCCAAATGAATTAAATTTTTATCTTTTTTTAAAGCATCAACGATATGGAACATATACTCCTTCGCTTGTTTCAACGGACTTTTCGTCTTTGTCTGCTCACCGGCAGAATTGATGAGCGTCCACTCATCGTGATTAATTTGGAATAACGTATTTTTCGTATAATCCTTTACTTCCAGCACTAATAACCCGAGATCCGGGGCGATAATGACAAAGTCCGGACGCCGCCCGTGAATTTCAGGTTCATAATAAATAATATAATCTTCAGGTAAATATGTTTTTAATGTTCGAAAGAGCAACCTTTCTCCTGCAGTAGCAGTGGATCGAATTGTCTCAGGGATTGTGTATGCCATAGTACCACTCCACCATACAAGCTTTTTCCTTATTATACCACAATATAGGTATTTAGGATTAATAAGGAAAACTACCTTTATATGAAAGTGATGGTTTCTTCCTTTGCTCCCCCATTTTTACTAATTCTTCTAAAAACTCTTTTAGAAAAAAAGCCCGTTCCCCACTAAGTTAACACTTAAACTCAGCAGAGAACTGACCCCATCAAGGACCGCAGCCTTTCAACTGTTTTCGGTACAAAATTTACTCTATACTATTTCATTCTAAAAATATTCTTCTTATGCCATTTAAAATACACTTTATTTTCGGAATGAATCTGTATCTTAGTCATTGGTTTTAATCCATACATCAAATTATCTTCCTCACTAATTATGGAAGAAATGTGCAAACGTCCTTGCCCATCAAATGCCATTAAGCCTTTGTCATAAAGCACATTATGATTAGCGCAAAGCAACATGCCGTTGTATGGATCTAAACGTTCTTCATTTGTGCTATCTTTCCAAGGTTTCGAACGACTTGCTCTTAGTAGTTCTGGTAGATTTATCCCACACAATGCACACTTACCTTCCCATAAGGGCATCAAGTCCCTTCTGAACTTCTGTTGCCCCAATCGAATTTTCGTTTTCGTTTCGGATTCTGTTTCAGTAATGACAGGAATGAGTGCATTATTTTCAATCCTTCTTACCTCATCAATGGATAATTCTAATTGCTCTTCATTCACTTGATAAATATTCAATTCGCTAATTAGTTCAAGCAGCTTAATCACTAGTTCTTCATTACATGGATACAAATAACCTGAATTTCCATTTGTATCGCGTTGGAACGGTGAATACTTAATAGGTAAAAGCGGCAATATCTCATCGAACCAATCACGTACATTTACTGGTATATCTAATTCGTAATATTTTAATTTCACTAAATACCCTGCATCTTGCCCTAGATCATCACTTTGCATAATAGATGGTTTACTAGTTTCTTTACAACCTTCACTTGCTATGCTAACAGCAACAATATTCCCTTTTACATAGTGAAATACTTGATCTCCTTCTTTCACTTCTGTCATGCGCTTCCATGAATGTGGTACATTGCCTCCTTTATCTTGTTGTGGAGACCAGATAATTCCTAAACCTTTTTCTTCTTCGTAGGTGTCACCCTGCATAACGATAAAACTATTCAATTTGCTCCTCCTCAGCTAGATGCCTGTAGGAATATCCTTAATTCACAAATAATATATTATTCACTCATACTATTAACCTATTGGATATGAATTTTCAGGAAATTCACTCTGAATATTTAAAACATTTTACATGTCCCATTTTCTCTGTCATAACCTGTAGGCTGAATACTCCATTTACACTTATGATAAATTATTTTTAATGAGAGTAAAATAGTATTTTATATACCACATGTTAACGTTTAGGATACTACTGACTTTTGAGCCTATATACACATTATATATATTTCTTCTAACAACCGCTCTTGATACAAAAGAAATCAAAGTAAGGTTTCTATCCTGAATGATACGTAAAAGGGGCGAAAAGAGGAAGTCTCCCGCTGTATTAATCATTTAATTCCGGAAGGTGCTAATCATAGACTTCTACTATACCTTATCATTCTTTTTCAAAAACATTCATGATAAACAATGATAAGTTTCATTACATTGTTAGTTGCTCTTCCATGATGGTCGTTGCAACCCGCCAGCGCCGTAATTTCTGCAAGAGTTAACGATTTCACCAACATTTCCATATTCGCATTTAAATTTAGTGCATTGCTTTATTTCATTAAATTCATCTTTCATTTATTCAACATTATTCCTTTAGCCGAAAGAGGTTATGGCCAAGGAGACAGTTTCCATTCCTAAACGAAAAAGAATCTGCCTCTTGACTTCGTATGACAGCATAAGAACCGTCCCGATATTGCTCAAATTTCAATCAATATCGGGACAATCATCGGCTTTTTCTTCGTCTTTGTAAATACATGTTGTTGAATGGATCTTTTTAGTTGTTTTTTTATTACAGTCCAACTCGTTCGGTCTGCTTCTAGTAGTTCATGAATCGTTTGCTTCGTTAGTTGATTAACGGATTTTCGAAGTTGTGAGAAAGAGCCATCCATAAATCCGCGCGACATCGTTTCAGGTTCGACAAGGAGCTTGCCTTCCATTTTGCTCATCGGTATAACGATGATAATCATTCCATCTTCTGAAAATTGTTTACGATCTCTTAAGACAAATTCACCAACATTGCCAACACTTCCTCCGTCTACGTACGTATTGCCAATTGGGATTGTTCGAGTCTGATGGGCTGTGGATTTTTCAATATCGACAACATCTCCATTATTGAGAATAAACGTGTTACCTTGCTCTACGCCAACGGATTCTGCTAACAAACGGTGATGGTGAAGCATTCTCAGTTCACCATGGATTGGAATAAAATAGGTTGGTTTCATTAATGTAAGCATGAGTTTTAAATCTTCTTGATACCCATGACCGGAAACATGCATTTTCGATGAGCTTCCCGTTCCGTATATGACTTTCGCTCCACGTGCAAAAAGGTTGTCTACAACCCTCGTTACATTTCGTTCATTTCCGGGGATTGGGCCTGCTGCAAAAATGACAAGATCATCCGGGAGTATGTCCACACCACGAAAATATCCCGTAGACAAGCGAGCAAGTGCGGCCATTGGCTCACCTTGACTTCCCGTACATAAAATCGCTACCTTTTCAGGAGGCCATTCGTTAATTTCCTGTTGGTGAATAATCATTCCATCAGGAACTGTTAAATACCCTCGTTCAATCGCTACATCGATGACATTCACCATACTTCTACCAAGCAATGCCAGTTTGCGATTTGTTTTACTTGCTGCATTCACGACCTGTTGAACGCGACTAATATTCGAAGCAAAGGTAGAAACAATAACTTTTCGTTCTGCTTTCATAAACGCTGCTTCGATATGTTCACCTACCATTTGTTCAGATGGGGTCAAGCCAGGACGTTCTGCATTCGTACTCTCCGACAATAGAAGCAAGATCCCTTCTCGTCCAATCTCAGCCATTTTATGAATGTCTGAATGCTGATCATTCTCCGGGGTTAAATCAAATTTGAAGTCCCCTGTATGGACAATTTTCCCCTCTGGTGTGTGAAAAACGATTCCTAAGCAATCCGGAATACTATGGGTTACTTTGAAAAAGCTCGCATGAATATTCCCGAATTCCAATAGTGAATTTGAATTAATTTCTGCTAGCTCACTTTCTCTTAGTAGCTTATGCTCTTTTAATTTGAGTTCAATTAAACCCATTGTGAATCTAGTCGCATAAACAGGTACGTTTAATTTTTTCAAGAAAAACGGAATCCCGCCAATATGGTCTTCATGTCCGTGTGTGACAATTAACGCCTTAACCTTATCTTTATTTTCGATTAAGTACGTGATGTCAGGAATAATTAAATCAATGCCTAATAAGCTTTCATCTGGAAACTTGTTGCCACAATCGATTACCACAATATCGTCTAAATATTGTATCACATACATGTTTTTCCCAATTTCATTCAAGCCGCCTAGAGCGAAAATAGATAATACATTCTCTTTTATACTCAAATGAAGAACCTCCTACGTAAAATATACACTTAGGATGCCTCTTTTGAGTTTGCTTTATCAGCGATTGGAAAAAATAGGGGCAGTTCCGAATCATGTAAAAGTACGAAAGTTAGCTGAAAACAAGGATTATACGAAGATGTGGAGAAAACCGAGGGTTATTTGGTCATTAAAAGATAAAAGGGAAGTTCCTTAAAGGTAGAAACTTCCCTAACAACACTTTTTTATCAAAATTAACATGGTCTTTTCTAAAAGATCGCTGTCCGTTCCTGATCTATCGAAAGACAGTTAAAATAGTAATCTACTTATTCCCCAGGAATCAAAACAACCTTCCCTAATTTCCCGGCCTTTTTAAAGTACGTTTGAGCTTCTTTCGCCTGTTCTAAAGGAAATGTCCGGTCGATGACTGGTTTGATTTTCCCTTCAGCAATAGCGTGAAGCATGCGTTGATATTCTTCTTTTGTCCCTAATACAGAGCCGTAAAATGTAATATGTTTTAAGTACAATGTTCGAAAATCAAGTTCGGTTTTTTGTCCGCCGGAAGAGCCGGATATGCAGAATTTCCCGCCTTTTTTCAATACTTGAAGAGAAGTTGAGAATAAAGCATCTCCTACAACATCTAATACAGAGTCAACCGGACCGCCATTGACTTCGATAATTTCTTCAGCAAGCTTGTTTGATTTGTAAGATAAAACATGTGTTGCGCCGAGTTCTTTCATTTTTTCTTCCAAGCTTAAATCTCCAACAATTGCAATAACGTTTGCGCCAAATACTTTAGAGGCGATTTGTACGTTGAGTGAGCCAACACCGCCATTTGCCCCCGTCACCATAATCGTCTCCCCAGGCTGCGGTTGAATTTGTTCGACCATATGCCACGCTGTCAAACCGCTCACTGTAAAAACAGCACTTTCTATGTAGCTGGAAAGAGGCATATCAAAACAAAGTTCCGCCGGCCATACGACGTATTCTGCATAGCCGCCATCATATTCTGAGCCAATGAAGGACATATCGTCTGAAATATGTTCGAAGCCTCCCTCTCCGCTGGAGGTAAATGGAAAAAGGACCACGTCTTTTCCCATCATGGATGGGTCTACAAGTTCCCCTGCTTTGACGACGGTTCCCGCTATATCAGATCCGGGTGTTCGAGGGAACTGTACTCCTTCTGGCCGCCAGCCTGACTTCGAATCCGTACCGTACGCTCCTTCACGCATCCAAATTTCGGTATTATTAATGGCACAAGCCTTTACTTTCACGAGTACTTCATGTTCTTTTAATTCTGGTATCGTTTGTTCCACAATCGCTAATTTGTCTACATCACCATATCCTGTTACTTGAACAGCTTTCATCTATGTATCTCCTCTCTTGTTTAGGTCACTTCTTGCGTCACCTTGTAAATATTCTTTATAACTTACCAAAAAAGTTAGATATTTCTTTCTATTATTTCGTTTATGACTAGCTTATTCAACTAACATGCTCACGAGTTTTTAATAGATGCACGTTTTACCCTATCATTTTCTGACTTAAACATTAATGACTGTCACATTGTTCCTTCCTCTTGTACCATTTCCTATCCAACGGAGAGTTTGCTGTAATTTTCTCTTTTGCTGAAACACTCCCATCAACAAGTTTACCGTGTTATAACATGCTTCCGTATTAAGCTGCTGCTCTAGTTCCTAAAGTTCTTCTAATGTTTTCTGTTTTAAAAACACTGTGCTCCCCCCTATCACATTAAAATGCCTGTCCCTTTTAGAGAAGAACAAAGGGACAGGCATTGAGGATTAGGAAAAAATGGTGGTCATGGCTATTGCGAATTCAGGGAATGCCATCAATAATTCCATATCTCGGTTCATCAGACCATGTTGCATATTCAGCGTACGTTACTTTCTCATGATGAGGTTGATTCATGCTTATAAGAACACCCCCACTGAAAATTATTGATTCGAACTAAAGTGCTTCTCTAATTGACGAACAATTTCGTCGTTGGCTGCTTCAACCACTTCTAAATGTTGTGGTTTGTCAAACAGTTGACGAATTTGTTCCGGGAATGTTTGGTCAATGTTACAGCGTTCAATGGATTCATTGAATTTGGCTGGGTGCGCTGTTGCGAGTGTGACACATACTTCATTTGAGTCGTTACACACTTCGTACGCAGCCACTCCGCAAGAAGTATGTGGATCAAGTAAATAGTTGGTTTCCGCATAGTACTTGCTGATCGTTTGCAGGCACTCTTCTCCTTCTACTCCATGTGCCGCAAAATCCGCTTTTACTTGGCGAAGCTGTTCCTCATTTACTACGATTTGTCCTTCTGACTTGAATTGATCCATTAAAGCTGTTACTGCATCTGCATTTTCATCAAGCAAGTAGTACAAATAACGCTCAAAGTTGCTGGCTACTTGAATATCCATGGAAGGGCTGTATGTACTGCGGAACTCGCTAGGCTCGTACACGCCATCTTTAATAAAACGTTCTAAAATATTGTTTTCATTCGTTGCCACAATGAGTTTCCCAACTGGAAGACCCATTCGCTTCGCTAAATAGCCAGCAAAGATGTCCCCAAAATTTCCTGTTGGCACACTGAAGTTAAGGTTTTTTATGTCTTTTTCTTTTGCCACTTGGAAATACGCATAGAAATAATAAACCGTTTGCGCTAAAATACGGGCAAAGTTGATGGAATTAATAGCACGAAGATGGTACTTGTTTTTGAACTCCAAATCTGCGAACAATTCCTTGATGATTCTTTGACCATCATCAAACGTTCCTTTGATTGCTAAATTTAGAACACTTTCGTCATCAACCGTCGTCATTTGCAGCTCTTGTACTTTACTTACTTTTCCATGCGGATGCAAAATACAAATACGAATCCCGTCTTTTCCTCTTACCCCTTCAATTGCGGATGCACCTGTATCCCCTGAAGTCGCCCCAAGAATATTGATCGTAACGCCTGTCTTCTTGGCGATATAGGAATATAAGTTTCCTAAAAATTGCAGCGCCACATCTTTAAAAGCAAAAGTTGGACCATGGAATAGTTCGAGTACATACATGTTATCTTTTACCTTTTGAACAGGTGTTACTTCAGGATGACGGAAAGTGCCGTAGCTTTTCTCAACTAATTCCTTCAATTCCTTTTCTGAAATTTCCCCATCCACATAATAAGAAATGATTTCGTATGCTAATTCTGTATAACTCAACTGAGACATTGCCTGTAGCTTTTCTGCCGAAATTTGCGGAATTTTTTCCGGAACTAAAAGTCCTCCATCCGTTGCGAGCCCCATTAAAACTGTATCAATAAAACCAATTCCATTTACATTGCCACGTGTACTAATATATTTCATAATAGCCTCCAAGAAAAAATTTAATGTATTACTATCGTTACCCAGAATTGGTTGGGAGTCAAGATAGAATTGAAAGTATTTACTGAAATGTCAGACTTATTTTCTTCTCTTTTTCAAACAGCTTACATCAAATCACAAAGAAGGATGACCTCTATCAACCTCCCTCTTATTTACTACTAAACAATCAAATAAGGGGGCACGTTTGTTGTAATTCTTCCCTATAACGTGTATGAGGCAACAGAAAAAAACCTAACATTTAATGAAAGTTAGGCTTTCCTTATCACTCTATGTTCAAATTACTTCATCCTCAATCAACTAACAGCGTCGGCTTAGCTGTTTTCTCAGGAAACCATGATAGTCTTTTTGATAGTTTGACAACTTCTCCAATGACAATCATAGCCGGATTCGCGATTTGTTCTCGTTTTACGGTTTCGACGATTGTAGTTAATGTACCTGTGACAGTTCGTTGATAGCCGGTTGTTCCTTGCTCGATTACTGCAATAGGTGTTTGTGGATGTTTGCCGTATGATAAAAGTTCATCACATATATAAGGAAGATTTTTCATTCCCATGTAAACAGCGATTGTATCAACACTGTGAGCTAATTGATCCCAGCGAATTTTTTCCGGTCTTCCACTTGCACAGTGACCTGTGACGACCGCAAATGATTGGCCCAATTCACGATGAGTGATAGGGATTCCTGCATAAGCTGGAGCTGCAAGACCAGAGGTAATGCCTGGAACAATCTCGAACCCAATTCCATGTCGGTTGAGCACCTCAGCTTCTTCACCGCCGCGACCAAAAACAAACGGATCGCCGCCTTTTAAGCGAACGACTGTTTTGCCCTCTAATGCTTTATTAACCATTAGCTGATGAATACCATCCTGTGGGACGCAATGATTTCCTGGTGCTTTACCGCAATAAATGAAATCCACTTCACTTTTCCCATATTGCAGCAACACCGGATTGACGAGCCGATCATATAAAATGACATCAGCTTGCGCCAAACATTTTGTTGCTTTCACTGTAATCAAGTCCGGATCGCCAGGACCCGCTCCAACAATATACACTTTCCCCTTTTCTCTGCTCATCTTCCGCTCAGCTCCTTGTTAACACTCTATCATTCTATTAGAACAATGATTGATTACTTCCTTTTATTCCGTATCAACGGGAAGCAAATTCCTTTTTAAAAATTTTATACTACATTACCGCGGACATTTCTGAACTGGCACGAACTATTATGTAAAAGTGATGTCAGCAGATGAAGACGAATTGCTTACATCACTTTTGTTGCTTACAGTTCCTCGATTAACACATATAAATTCTCTTCTTCTACGGCTGTTTTATATGTTTTCACACAGCCAGTATCCGGTTCCTGCACCCGTCCGTCATGTAAGCATATTTTCCAATCATGCATAGGACAAAATACAAATTCTCCGCTCACAATGCCTTCCGTTAAGACACCACCTTTATGAGGACAGCGATTTTCAATCGCCCGAATGCTTCCATTTGACAATCTGAATACTGCCACTTCCTTATCGCCGACACGAACCGTTTTGCCTAAACGCTCCGGAAGGTCTCGAACAGCACCCACCCAAAATTTTGTCATGCTTTTGTTTAACATACGATGATTTCCTCCTTTCAGCTCACCTTTATCATTTTAGGTGAGAAGATTTCCACTTCCATTTTGTGCAGAGCAGAGCCTGCTTCAATAACTAGTGGATACACTGCTGTTCGCAGGAATCCCCCACTTCAAATTTTTGTTAGAAAATTAAGTGGGAGTAGTTCAAGACATGACGACATTGGTAAACAACTGTTCCTTCGTTTTTTCGTCCTCGATAATTTCCTTCCAAGGATCTTTGTAAATGGATAATGCTTCATCCATACGAATATTCAAGCTATTGCGTTTTTCCTTATCATCCAGCACTGACTGAATATGAGCTAGCCCAACACGCTCTACCCAAGCGGATGTACGTTCTAAATAGTTAGCCGTTTCACGATAATACTGCAAGTACGCACCTGTAATTTCCATTACTTCTTCTGTTGTTTTCACTTTGTATAATAAATCCCCGCCTCGCACATGGGTTCCGCCGTTTCCGCCGACGTAAATTTCCCACCCGCCGTCAATACCAATAAAACCAATATCCTTAAATCCAGACTCCGCACAGCTTCGCGGACAAGCCGATACGGCCATTTTTACTTTATGAGGAGTTTGCAAGCCTTCAAATTTCTTTTCAAGCGCAATGCCTAGCCCCATTGAGTCTTGTGTACCGAAACGGCAGAATTGTTCACCGACACATGTTTTAACGGTGCGCAGTGATTTGCCATATGCATAGCCAGAAGGCATATCTAAATCTGCCCATACGTTTGGCAAATCTTCTTTTTTCACCCCAAACAAGTCGATACGTTGTCCGCCCGTTACTTTCACTAATGGAATTTCATACTTATCGACAACATCTGCAATACGGCGCAAATCTTGTGCATTCGTTACCCCGCCGTACATACGAGGAACAACCGAATATGTTCCATCTTTTTGAATGTTCGCATGCATTCGTTCATTCACAAAGCGCGATTCTCTTTCATCCATATATTCTGTCGGATGAACCATCCCTAAGTAGTAATTCAAGGCTGGGCGACATTTCGAACAGCCTTCCTCAGTTGCCCACTCTAGAACATTCATCACTTCTTTTGTATGTGTCAGCCCTTTCGTACGAATTTCTTCTACGACTTCATCCCTCGATAAAGTTGTACAGCCACAAATGGCTTCTTTTTGGGTACTCGAATCAAATCCAGCACCAAGTGTATGCTGCAGCACGTCCGCGACTAACGGTTTACACCCACCGCAAGAACGGGAAGCGCTTGTACATGCCTTAATTTCATCAACTGATGAACAGCCTTGTTGCTGAATAGCTTGGACAATGGCCCCTTTTGATACTCCATTACAGCCACAAATGATTTCATCTGCAGTCATGCTGGCAACTGCGCTCGCTCCCGCCTCTTCGCCAATTGGCTGTAAGATTGATACTTTCGCTGTTTCTGAAACATCTGCTTGTTTTTGAATCATTGAGAATAAGCGATTTCCATCACTTGTATCACCAAATAAAACCGCACCAACAATTTGATTGCCACGCAGGACCACTTTTTTATAGATGCCCTCTTGCTCATCAAATACTTTAATCGCTTTTTTGTCATCCCCCTCTGTAAAATCGCCCGCCGAGAACACTTCCACTCCGGATACTTTCAACTGGGTGGATAAAACAGAGCCTTGATAAGGGGCTGTTTCGACTCCGCAGATGGTTTTGGCTAATACTTTTCCTTGCTCATACAATGGTGCAACTAATCCGTAAGCAATCCCATTATGTTCCGCACATTCACCAACAGCATAAATATGAGGAATGTTCGTTTGCATATAATCATTGACAATAATTCCACGATTAACGGAAAGGCCACTCTCCTTCGCTAATTGTACATTCGGCCTAATACCGGCAGCCATCACCACTAAATCTGCTTCGATTTCGGTTCCATCTTTAAACGTTAATGCTTTTACACGATCATCTCCGACAATTTCATTCGTTGCTTTTTCCAGTAAAAATTTCATCCCTTGATTTTCTAATTCCATTTGCAACATCTTACCGGCAACAAGATCCAATTGACGTTCCATTAAATATGGGCCAATGTGGATAACAGAAACATCCATTCCTAAGTTTAAAAGCCCACGCGCCGCCTCTAGCCCTAATAACCCTCCGCCGATAACAGCCGCTTTTTTGTATGTTTTAGATGCTGCAAGCATCTCATCTGTATCTTTAATATCCCGAAAAGCAGTTACTCCTTTTTTATCTGCCCCCGGAATGGGAGGAATGAATGGAAGAGACCCGGTTGCCAAAATGAGTTCATCATACGGTTCTACTCTCCCTGAATCGGTTACAACGACCTTTTTATCCGAATCCACCTTCACTACTGTTTCGCCAGTGTGCAGTTGAATGTGATGTTCTCCATACCAATCCCAGTCATTTAGCGTAATATCTTTCACTTCTGTATCGCCTTGTAAGACTTTGGATAGTAAAATTCGATTATAATTCGGATATGGTTCACTGCCAAAAATGGTCATTTCAAACGATTCTTTTGATACGTTCAATATTTCTTCAACGGCTCGAACACCAGCCATACCATTTCCTACAAGCACGAGCTTTTTCTTCACCTGACGTTCCTCCCTTGGAAAGTTTCTTAAACTATATCACGGCTGTAAGAAAAATCCACCCAACATGTCAGGTTATCTAACAATAATATTTTATTGAATATTCAGTTTTTAATCGCGATAAATAAGCCCGCGTACGTTTCCATGCTGGCTTATTTACATGTCTAGGCCCCTTCTTCAAAAGGAGCCTAGACGAAATATTTATGTCGAACGTTTCACCGATGTCAAATATTGTACAGCGACTTAATGAGCAGCTATATCTGCAACAGGACTAATATTAACCGCACTTACTTTAAATCCTGGCATTCTGCATGTAGGATCCAAATCTTTAGCAACAAGCCGATTCACATTTTGGGAATCATCCCAATGAAACGGGACAAAAACGGTATCTTGGCGAATCGTCTCTGACCATTTACTCCTCACAACAATGTGGCCTCTTCTTGATTCAATCTTTACTAACGCCTTGTCAGGAATCCCATATTTTATCGCGGTTGACGGATGAATCTCCATAAACGATTCAATATTTCTTGCCGCCAATGACGGACTTTTTCTCGTTTGTACACCCGTTAAATAGTGAGACATTACCCTCCCTGTCGTTAAATATAGTGGAAACTCTTCACTTAGCTGTTCTTTTCGGACAGACGGCTCATTTGGCACAGCAACCATTACAGCCTTTCCATCAGGATGAGCAAAGGTTGCCTCAAACAATCGTTTTGTCCCTTTATGCTCAAGATCTGGACACGGCCATAAAATGCCATTTTCCTTTCTAAGCCGTTCATATGTTACACCGTAGTAATCAGCTATTCCTAAACGGCTAGCGACTCTTAATTCATTAAAAATTTCTTCAGCTGATGAAAATGAAAAATACTCCCCTTTTCCAAGAATTTTGGCAATTTCACAAATAATTTGCCAGTCATGTTTCGCTTCCCCCGGACAAGGCCAGCTCGCTTCTCTTAATGTAATTCGACCTTCTAAGTTCGTCATCGTCCCTTCATCCTCTAAATAAGAAGAAGCAGGTAAAATTAAATCTGCCAATTTAGCAGTCTCTGAAATAAATAAATCGACCGCCACGAAAAACTTCAATTTTTTTAATGCCTCTTTTACAAAATTGGCATTCGGGTTGGACACAACAGGATTGGAACACATTAACAACATACCTGTAATATCGCCTTCATGAATTTTCTCCATCATCTCATATGCCGATACGCCTTTTTCAGGCAACTCATCTTTATCAATCCCCCACACCTGGGCAATATGGGCCCGATGTTCTTCATTTTCAATGAGACGGTATCCTGGAAGCTGATCGGCTTTTTGACCGTGCTCTCTTGCCCCCTGGCCGTTTCCTTGCCCTGTAATTGCCCCATATCCGCAGTTTGGTTTGCCAATTTTCCCAGTAGCAACCAATATATTAAGAAAATTACGAACGGAAATCGAACCATCAGTTTGTTGTTCCACGCCTCTTGCCGTAAAAATCATCCCTGTTTCTTCTTTTCCAAACATGATCGCCGCTTTTCGAATATCAGCAATCGGTACACCTGTCATTTCAGCAATTTCTTGCAAGTCTAAAGAAACAACATGTTCTTTTACTTCTTCAAAACCTTTTGCCCGTTCACGTACAAAGGTTTCATCCACATACTGCTCTTCCATCATAACTTTTAATAGCCCATTCGCTAATGCCGCATCCGTTCCTGGTTTAATTTTCAAATGTAAATCAGCGATTTTCGTGGTGGCCGTTTCACGAGGATCGATGGCGATTATATAGGCACCATTTTCTTTCGCTTTTTCAAAATAAGGCATAATGGTTGGCTGGCATTCGGCAATATTTGTTCCGGCTAAAATAATACAGCGTGTTAACGGGATTTCTGATAAACTGTTCGTCAGTCCACGATCCATTCCGAACGTTTGCACAGCGGCGGACGCAGCGGCGGACATGCATAAGCGGCCATTGTAATCAATATATTTCGTTTTTAACGCCACACGTGCAAATTTCCCAAGCAAGTACGCTTCTTCATTTGTAATGGACGCACTCCCGTAAACAGCTAATGCGTTCACTCCATCTTCCGATTGAATAGCTGTAAAGTTCTTTTGGATATGACGGAGCGCTTCTTCCCAAGAAATGCGGACAAACTCTCCGTTTACCTTTAACAGCGGATATGTAATGCGATCATCGTGCAAAGCATGTTGATGCGCATTCATTCCTTTTATACATAAGCGCCCTTCTGACGTTGGGTTATCTTTCCCGATTGTCATATATTTCTTCCTCGAAACAACAGACTGCTCAATTAACTGCATTTTGCATTGCATACTGCAATAAGGGCATTGTGTATCATACACTTTTTCCGATTGTACTTCTTGCTGCTTCGTACGGAAATATTTCAATAACAATTCAGTCAAGGCGCTTCATCCTTTCCCTCTTTTAGTTGTGATCACACTGCTTTTTTCCATCCCATTCTTCCGCCACATACGATCTTCATCAAGCCGCTCAAGCAATTGCTGGCGAAGTGCTGGATCAAACAGCACCTCTCTTACATGAATTAAACCGACTCGTTCTACCCATTGCCACGTCCGCTCCATATAATTGGCTGTTTCGCGGTAATATTGAATAAAACCAGTAATCATGTCCATTGCGTCTTCATCCGTATCTGCTACACATAATAACTCTCCTGAACGTACATTGCGTCCGCTGCTGCCCCCGACATAAATTTCCCACCCTCGATCTATACGAGTAACCCCCACATCTTTCGTCGTTGATCCTGCCCCGTTATGCAAGCAAGAGGATACGCCCATCTTAATTCGATAAGGTGTTCTTAAATGCTCCAACCGTTTCTCCAAGCTTACAGCGAGCGCAAGCGATGGCTGTTTGTCACATTGACAAACATGCTCACCGATACACGTTTTAATATTTTGCACCATATTTCCGTATGCTGAACTTAATGGCATGTTTAAATCTGAACATAGCCCTAGAAGATCTTCTTTTTTCACGCCCATTAAATGAATACGCTGTTCACTTGTAATGGCGATATTAGTCAATCTGTATTGCTCAGCAGCATTGGTCACTTGCCGCAATTGCTCAACTGTTGTCAGCCCACCATACATTTGGGGAATGACTGTATACGTCCCATCACTTTGAGCGATAGCATTTATTCGTTGATTAATAAAAAAGGTTTCCTGATGACTTTCATATTCAGGATCAATCATCCCTAAATAATATTCCAATGCCGGACGACATTTCGAGCAACCTTCCGAATGTCTCCATTCAAGCACATCTAGTACTTCTTCTACTGAGGAGAGGCTACGTACCTGCATCTCCTGAACAACCTCTTCTTCCGTCATATCCGTACAAGTACACATTGGCTTTTGTTCAATAATTTCATCAAATTCATCGCTTTGAATATATGCTAACAGTTCTGCAACTAACGGCTGACAGCCCCCACATGAACTGGATGCTTTTGTACATCCCTTCACTTCCTCAACAGTCGTCAATTCTTTCTGCTGCACGGCTTCTATAATGCTTCCTTTTGAAACCCCGTTACAATTGCAGACAATATCATGATGGGCCATGGCAACAATAGAACTACCACCTGCCCCTGATGGTTGAAAGAGATTTGCTCTCTCAGCGGTTGACACGTCCTTTTGCTTGATAATCATATCAAGTAATTTCATACTCTCTTTCGTATCACCAAACATTACAGCACCCACGAGCTTCTGTTCTTGAAAGACCGCTTTTTTATAAACACCATCGACTTCATCATATATTTTCAGCGTCTTGGTCGTTTCACTCTCTGTAAGTTGGCCAACTGAAAACACATCAACTCCAGATATTTTCAGCTGTGTCGACAAAACCGTCCCTTCATATCCGTTACTGCTTATGCCGCAAATATGATTAGCTAACACTTTTCCTTGTTCATAAAGAGGTTTGACGAGTCCATATACAGTACCTCTATGTTCAGCACATTCCCCGACCGCATAAATATTCGGTACACTCGTTTGCAAATAATCATTAACGACAATCGCACGGTTTGTCTCAATGCCGCAATCCTTTGCCAGCTGAATATTCGATCTAATTCCTGTTGCCATCACAACGAAATCTGTATCTATTTCTGTGCCATCTGTAAACCGAATTCCTGCTACCCGACTATTTCCGATAATCTCTTTCGTCTCTTTTCCTAGAAGAAAACGCATCCCTTGACGCTCCAGCTCTTTTTGTAGCAATTCTGACGCCGTTCGATCAAGCTGACGTTCCATTAACAAAAGGGAAAGATGAACAACATCCACTGCCATCCCAAGATTCATGAGTCCTCTTGCTGCCTCTAATCCTAATACCCCACCACCAATAACCGTCGCCTTTTTATATTGTGTAGATGCATCGATTATCTTTTGACAATCATCTATCGTACGGAATGTCATTACGCCTTCTTTCTCAATTCCTGGAATCGGAAGAAAAAACGGGACAGAACCTGTGGCTATAATCAGTTTGTCATAAGTTACTTCTCTTGCTCGATCTGTTTTAATCGTCTGCTTTTCGGTATTAATGTGGACAACGGTTTCTCCTGTAAACAATTCAATATGATGTTTTTCATACCAACTTCGATCACGGATGATAATATCTTCAATTGCTGTGCTCCCCTGTAAGACAGACGATAATAAAATTCGATTATAGTTCATGTGCGGTTCACTTCCAAAGATGGTTATCTCAAATTGATTTAGACTCCCCCGCACGATTTCCTCGATACAATGAACACCTGCCATCCCATTTCCTACTAGTACTAGTTTTTGCTTTTTCATTCCAATCCCCCCAGCCGATTGCGAACGATGCCCGCCAATACTTTGTATACCGTTTATTATTTCATAAAGCATCATCGATAAAATTAATCACGTCATGTTTCCTGACATTATTTATGACACTTTTAATTCAACAGACTATTCTTAAAAATATAAAAATAAAAGCGTGGAGGGATAGTTTTTCACTAAAAAATATTTTCTAGGAAGGAGAAATAGATTATGAAGTTATCAGAATTAAAGAAAAGCGGGCATTCACCATCATTATTAGCTGCATTTTTATATTTCGATGTTAGCTTTATGATTTGGGTTATACTTGGAGCTCTTGGAGTTTATATTACGAAGGATTTTGGTCTTTCGCCTGCAGAAAAAGGATTTATTGTAGCGGTCCCCATTCTCAGCGGTTCATTTTTCCGTCTGATCCTCGGTGTTTTAACAGATCGAATCGGACCGCGAAAAACAGCCATTGGCGGGATGATTGTCACGATGGTTCCACTTACATGGGGATGGTTATTTGCCCACACATTAACAGAGCTATACTTCATTGGCATTCTTCTAGGAGTAGCGGGCGCAAGCTTTGCAGCAGCTATTCCGATGGCGAGTCGCTGGTATCCGCCTCATTTGCAAGGATTAGCGATGGGCATTGCAGGGGCAGGAAACAGCGGCACATTATTTGCAACCTTATTCGGACCGCGGCTTGCAGAACAATTTGGCTGGCATAATGTGCTTGGGCTGGCACTCATTCCGCTCTTAATTGTTTTTGCTCTTTATATTTTTATCGCAAAAGATGCGCCCTCACAGCCTCCACCAAAACCTTTTACTGAGTATCTTCATGTATTTAAACAAAAAGATGCCTTGTATTTCTGTTTGCTTTATAGTGTGACGTTTGGCGGGTTTGTCGGATTAGCAAGCTTTTTAAGCATCTTCTTTGTGGACCAATATGCTTTATCAAAAGTAAGAGCCGGCGATTTCGTTACATTATGTGTAGCAGCTGGAAGCTTTTTCCGTCCTGTCGGCGGATACATCGCTGATAGAATCGGCGGGGTTCGCCTTCTCAGTTTCTTATTCATCGGAGTAGCCTTAAGCATGTTCGGCGTCAGTCAGCTTCCAGCTTTACCAATTGTGACAGCCTTACTTTTCATTGGCATGCTTTGCCTCGGTATGGGCAATGGAGCAGTCTTCCAATTAGTCCCACAACGATTCCAACAAGAGATTGGCATGATTACTGGAATCGTCGGGGCAGCCGGCGGTGTTGGTGGATTTTTTGTCCCGAACATTCTTGGAACGCTAAGAGAAACGACCGGAACATACGCTACAGGTTTTATGGTGTATGCAGGAATTGGCATTGCTGCCCTTTTAGTCTTAACGATTGCTCAATTGTCATGGAAAAAAACATGGGCGTCAAAAGAGGCATCTGTTAAAATCTAATTCAAAATAAAAGTCCTCGTTCCTTTCTAGGATAGAAGCGAACGAGGACTTTTATGGATTTTCTACGACACACTAGTCTATCGCTTTATAGCGAGCATAATACATACTTTGAAATGCGTTCCATTATTCACTGTAACACATAACTCATACAAATCGGATACACTCCATCCATTAATGGTTCACTACCGTTTACTAGAATATAGTTATGTAAATAAGCACAAGGATAAAAATCAATTGGCACCTTCCAATACAAAAAAGCCAGTCCCACACTAAGTCAACATGTTAACTTAGCGAGAGACTAGCCTTGAATCTTAAGCTATTAATATACTTTATCACCATTGAAAATAGAGTTTTTCACGACAACGTAGTCAACGTTGCGGATGGCGGATAGTTTATTTCCACCTGCGTAGGAAATAGAGGACTGAAGGTCTTGTTCCATTTCGTCTAACGTTTCTTGTAAAGGACCTTTGTACTCGACATACATCTTCTTGCCTTCTACATTTTTCTTTTCGCCTTTTTGGAATTCAGAAGCTGATCCGAAATATTCTTTATAAAGCTTTCCATCTTTTTCAACCGTTTCACCTGGTGATTCTTCGTGACCAGCAAATAAAGAACCAATCATCACCATTGTAGCACCAAATCGTACAGATTTAGCGATATCTCCATGTGTCCGGATTCCTCCGTCTGCAATAACTGGCTTGCTTGCTGCTTTTGCACACCAGCGAAGCGCTGCTAATTGCCAGCCACCCGTTCCGAATCCAGTTTTGATTTTCGTAATGCACACTTTCCCTGGTCCAATTCCAACCTTTGTTGCATCAGCGCCGGCATTTTCAAGCTCTCTTACTGCTTCTGGCGTTCCGACATTTCCTGCGATGACAAAGCTGTTTGGCAAATGCTGTTTAATGAATTGAATCATGTTGATGACCGCATTGGAATGTCCATGTGCAATATCAATCGTAATGAATTCAGGGATTAGTTGCTCGGATGCTAATTGTTTAATAAAATCGTACTCTTCATCTTTTACCCCAACACTAATGGAAGCAATAAGACCGCGAGCGTGCATATCTTTAATAAAATCGATTCTCGTCTCTGGCTGAAAACGATGCATAATATAAAAGTAGCCATTGCTCGCTAAATGAAGAGCAATTTTTTCATCTATAATCGTCTGCATATTTGCAGGTACAACAGGCAATTTAAAAGTATGGCCGCCTAATGTTACAGTTGTATCACACTCTGTACGGCTATTTACAATACATTTTGCTGGAATCAATTGAATATCTTCATAATCAAACACATTTTCCACAATGACCACTCCTAAAACACGAATATTAAAAAGGTTTTTAGCGAATAACATTCGCTCTTTTCTCAATATACATTATTTTGGAATGGATGTCAAAGGGAGGAATAAGATTTTTCAATCTATTCACACTTTCGTCTCAATATAAAAAAAGAAGCCATTTCGAAAAAATGAATCGAAATGGCTTCTTTTCAGTTGTTAACTGCAGACCTTTTCTTTTTCGCTCAGCCGAAGCACTTCAGAGGTCGAGACATGAATTTCTCGGAAAAGTTCTGGGCTCTCATTGAGAGATAACCCGTAAGATGGGATCATTTCTTTTATTTTTGCTTCCCACCCTTTCATCTGTTGCGGAAAACACTTTTCTAATACTTCTAACATCACGTGAACAGCCGTAGAAGCACCAGGAGAAGCACCAAGCAATGCGGCAATGGAACCATCTGCGGCACTGACGACCTCTGTACCGAATTGAAGCGTCCCTTTCCCCCCAGTCTCCGTATCTTTAATAACTTGTACACGCTGACCGGCTACGACAATTCCCCAATCTTCACTTTTAGCATTTGGAATAAACTCACGTAACTCTTCCATACGCTTTTCATTTGATAGCATGACTTGTTGAATCAAATATTTCGTTAAGGCCATTTCTTTGACGCCTGCTGCCAACATCGTGATAACATTGTCCGGTTTCACTGAAGTAATTAAATCAAGATTTGATCCTGTTTTTAAAAACTTTGGCGAAAAGCCGGCAAACGGCCCAAACAGCAATGATTTTTTATTATCAATATATCTTGTATCAAGATGCGGGACCGACATCGGAGGCGCACCAACCTTCGCTTTTCCGTATACTTTCGCATGATGCTTCGCTACTACTTCTGGATTGTGGCATACCATAAACAATCCACTTACCGGAAATCCTCCAATATGTTTCGATTCAGGAATACCTGTTTTTTGCAGTAAATGTAAACTTCCACCTCCACCCCCGATAAAGACGAATTTGGCTGTATGATACTCAACTGTCCCACTGTTAAGATTACGCACTTTCACTTTCCAACAACCATCGCTCGTTCGTTTAATATCTTCAACACTATGTTCATAGTTCATTTCGACCTTTTGACTTTGCAAATGCTCAAACAGCATGCGTGTTAAAGCACCAAAGTTCACATCTGTTCCAGAGTCAATTTTCGTTGCCGCTATCGGTTCATTGACTGTGCGGCCTTCCATAATAAGTGGAATCCATTCTTTCAACTTTTCAGGTTCATCAGAAAATTCCATCCCTTGAAACAACGGATTGTTTGAAAGCGCTTCAAAACGCTGTTTTAAAAAAGCTACATTTTTTTCTCCCTGCACTAAACTCATATGAGGGATTGGCATAATAAAATCTTGCGGATTGCGAATTAGCTGACTGCTTACAAGATAAGACCAAAACTGTTTTGAGAGCTGAAACTGCTCATTGATTTTAATTGCTTTGCTAATGTCTACTGATCCATCAGGCTTTTCAGATGTATAGTTAAGTTCGCACAGTGCAGCATGCCCTGTACCCGCATTATTCCATTCGTTTGAGCTTTCTTCTCCTGCATTGGAGAGTTTCTCAAACACTTTAATTTCCCAGTCAGGCGCCAACTCTTTTAGTAATACCCCTAAAGTTGCGCTCATCACACCGGCACCGATTAAAATAACGTCTGTTTTTCCCTGTATGTTGTTCATTGTAACCTTCCTCATCCCCTATATTTGCAAAAAAAGTGCAGATGCTCCTGCTCAGATGTCACAAAATCTAAGGCACCCCTTAGGCATACACTTTTTTCGTCTCAGTTATAACTATATCATAATCTATTATAATTATTTATAGCGTAAAATATCTAGTGTTATCTGATAATTTCGACCTTAATTTATATAAATCGATTTAGAAAAATCTGCATGACCGTTTTTCTGTCATGCAGATTTTTCTAAACCTAATGGGTTTTGAATCTATGATCTTCATCAATCAGCTCTTTCCACGTATCTAAATAATGGATAGAGATGCCATGAATGTATGTTTCTTGTGCTAATTCTTTTTGCAGTTTTTCTAAGGTTGTTTGGAATTCATCCTGTTCCATTCCATAAAAAGAAATTTTTCCTTCGTCGGCCTTTTTCGTTTCGATTGCCACGATTAGTGGAGTTTTATAGTCATTGGCCCATTTGCTTTCGTGTTTTATATGCGCTAGTAATCCATCATTGCCAAATAGTTCATTTCGATAAGCCATAACAATAATTTCATCGCCCTCTTGAAATAGACTTTCTGCTAGCGATTGGTTTGGCTCGATTTGTATTTCATCAAACCAGAACGGGATTGTCCATTTGATTGGCAGTTCCTTTTGAACACTTTCAATCTCTTTTACGACCGATAGAAATTGATGCGCAATATCTTCGGAAGCAGTCTCCCATTCCTCTAATAAATATGGTTCAATATCAAAGACAACCCCAGCAAACGGATAGGATGACTGCTCATTGTACTGTTTTATTGCATTAAGCCATTCAATTGCCTTCCCGCTTTCATATGTCCATTCAGGTTCTCCTTGCAAAGCATACACGTCCATACCCATTTCATTTGCTTGTTGAATGAAGACAGCGGTTTTCGCCACATCCATTTTCTTATTCACATAATAATATAGTTCGCTTACGTCATGATTTTGAGCAAACTGTAAATCGATTTCTTTACTAGTATCCCAAACCCATGTACTAATTTCTTTCGGTTGCCCCGTTCCATACCATTTCACTAACAACACTCCGGAAAAGATTATCCCAACTAACAGAAAAATTTTCGTGCCCTTCATAGGAATTCCATCCTCTTCTTAATCCGATACTTCCCCGATAATCATATCCTTAAACTCATTCGGTATGATGACATACGTCGTATCATCTTGTGATGTTAATTCTGTTAGCAAATCGTTCTCATAACCTTCAAACATATCGATTCTTTCAAACGGAACGCCAAATGCTTCAGCCAAAGCGCGCTGTTTTTGTAATTCTTCTTCTGAATGAACACTTGCCGCATAGACCATGACGACTTTTTGAACACCTTTTGCTAAAATATATTCTTCCCATTCCTCTTCAACTAAAACAGGGCCGAATACTTCTTTCCGGTTGACAACTTCAATTTCGCCATTTTGAATCAGTGTGTCGTCGAGTTCTTTTGGATAGCCAAATTCAAAGCCGTTTAAAATCGGGATTAGCTTTCTATTTAAATTTAGATTGCTTTCTTCATACACATAAACATGCGTATCTTTTTTATAAATTTCCCTTGCCGCTTTATATAAATCTCGCATGTTTGTACTAGCTATTTTTATGAAACTAACATCAGACTGAACCGAAGTATCCGTCCCGTAAGCAATTGGTTCAATACCTGCTTTGCGCAGCTGTGATACATCGGGCTTTCTTTCTCCAATCGCCATCCAGTTTCCAATGACCGTTGTGTTTGAGGGAAGAGCCGTTTCAGCAATCGGCGTTAATCCTTTGTTAAAATATAAATGCAATTTTAGCATTCGCTCATCCGTTGTAAAACCATGAACATAAACAGTATGAGAAGTTGATTGAAGGTAAGCTGCTAGTTGCTCTGTATCCTCTTTGTCAAAAGGCAAATCAGCAATCGGCGTAAATATAATCTCATTCTCTAAAGCAAGCTTTCTCTCTCTTTGATACGCATTGGATTCAGGAGAGACAAATGATACGATTTCTTTTATTTCTTTTCTTAATAAATCGAACCATTCACCATCTGTCGGATGTGGGCCAATGATAATTCTTTCTTGATTATGAGCAAACACAAAGCCCCGTTCGAAACGGTCGTCCAAAACAACATCCCGTTCCTCAGCTTCCACTCCCGTCACGTCCATTACTAATCGTTTAATATAATCCACGCGATGTTTCCCTAAATAGCAATGAACGTAGTAACGCCCGTTCGGATTTTTATTAATTAACTCCAAAATTTCATTGATAGATTGTTGATTGTCACCAATCCACGGCAACATCGGAAACGAATGAACAGGCAAGTCAATTTCTTTCCCATTTGCGAGCTCATCATTCAACAGCTTGTTTTCAAATACAATCGTCGGACTCAATAACGTAATAATGCCGTCATAGCCTTCTTCCTTAATTCGTTTCATATCTTCTAGCTGCGGATACGGCCCGAATGTGAATTGTTCGCTTGATTCTTGAATCTCGCCGCGCTCAACGCCACAAGGGCTGTATTTGTGTTCACAAACATATAAAACACAAACGCTGCATTCGCCACAGCTATTCCGGTGATGATATACGCTAAGAGATTTTTATTTTTTCTCACAATAAATCTATAAAACAAGTAAGCAACAAGAAAACCGAATAGGACCCATCCGTACACGAAGTTTTTCATCATCCCGTCAATCTCATTCTGGGTTTTTCCGAGCTGTACGAGCCATTCTTCAAAAGGAACCATAAAAAATAGAAGAAAATAGCCTCCACCAGAAAAACCGAAAGAACCGAGAAACAAAAATGTAAGCAACACTTTTACGTATTTGGACATGTCACCCCTCCTCTATGAGCTGTTCTTGAATAATGTGGTTCATGAGCGGGACATACACTTCCCAAAAAAACTGATCTGTCCGATTGAAAAAGGCATTCACAGAATAAAACCAGCCAGGTAGACGCCAGTATTTGTAGTAATCCGTGTAAATATCCGCAAAATCTCCAGCAAAATAATATGTTTTCTCATCCTTATTATGCAAAATAGCTGGGTATTTCAGTGGAATCCCGTGTTGCGCTAACACCTTTTGGGCCGATTCACTAATGTTTAATTCATAGTTTGCCTCTACGATTACTTTCTCAGATGGTGTGACAATATCAAACCAATAACCATATTCTGAGTCCTTTACATGCTTATATGTTTCTGCGGCCTCTTTTGACCACTTGAAATCTACTTTCCCGTCAAAGTCTTTCTTATCAATGACAATTACTTGATCCGCTTCATCGGCAAACACTAATCCTTTACCAGTGAAGGCCCAATTTTCACCTGTCTGCGCTTCCCAATTTTCCCTCACCCAAACTGGCACCTCTTGGTCTTCTAAATTAGGAAAATATCGACCGATCCACCCCGACCATTGGATTCCTAAATTTTCTTCGACAATCCTTCTTGTCGCAAGGTCGGTCGGCGAAGCAAGTGAATTAAATTCAACAATTAACGTATTATCACTCGTCTTATTTGCCATAATCTTGTTCCACTCAAAAATGGTCAGTCCGCCGTAAATTAAGGAAGAACGTTCACCATCTATATTGTCCTTTAAATCTTCTTCGTACACGCCGTATGTATCGGCAACATACATCAAGTCAACGGACTCTGGTATCTCCAACACCTTATCACCTGTAAGCGTTTCCAGATTATATCCATAGTAATCGTTCGCTAATTCATATTTCGTTTTCTCATCTTTGCGCACCTTATTATGCTCAAGCATCCAAAACAATCCTAAATGTTCCCGATAATCGTTTTTCGGGACAGTTTTGTCGATGATGGCAAGTTGCAGCTTCTTTTCCTCCATCAAATGCCACATTAAGAAAGGGTACACTATAAGATACAAAATACATGCAGCTATGCTGTACATAGCTATCCGCTTAATCATGTGGACTCCCTCCTTTTTCTACTTAAAATCCTTTTCGTTCCATATTTCCCCACTTCTGCTTTTTTAATGGATATTGCAAGAAAGCAATGGTTCGCCATAAAGCATTCACTTGACGATACCAGAAGTTCTCTATGATGCTGTAAAATAACAGAACAAGGAATTCTCTTATGCTTGTATACTTTCGAAAGCTCAGCTCCTCTAGCAATACTGCACTCATAGACAAAAACATCCCAAGTACAAATGTCGCAAAAATAAATAGAATAGCAAATGAAATATTTACAAGATCCAAATATAATCCAACAAGCACAAGGATAAATCCGATTAATTCGATTGTTGGACCTAATAACTCCACGATAAAGAAATAAGGGATAGCAACAAGTCCCATCACTTTATATTTCGGGTTCAAAAATAACGAGCGATGCTTCATCAAGCTTTGAAGTAACCCTAAATGCCATCTTACACGCTGGTTATATAATACTTTTAATGATGAAGGGGCTTCCGTCCAACAAATTGGATTTGGTAAGAACACCACCTTCGCCTTACTTTTAATGTCGTACAAATACTTTTGGAGGCGAATGACTATCTCCATATCTTCACCGACTGTAGAAGTATCGTACCCCCCAATCTCAATGATTTCCCTTTTTCTAAAAATCCCAAAAGCTCCTGAAATAATGAGCAATGAATTAATGCCGCTAAATCCAAGGCGCCCCATTAAAAAAGAACGCAAGTATTCAATAATTTGATGGATAACAATTGGATTTTTCGGCATCCCGACATTCAATATCCTTCCATTTTCTATTATACAGCCATTTCCAATTCGAACAATCCCGCCGCAAGCAACGATATCTTCTTCTTCCTCGATAAACGGCTGTACGGTCTTTAACAAAGCATCTCTTTCTAACACTGAGTCCGCATCTACGCTACAAATATACGGATAAGTCGATGCATTAATGCCTGCGTTCAATGCATCTGCCTTCCCACCGTTCTCTTTATCAATAACAATTAAATGTGGATAAAGAACAGAGCGATATACTTTTTTCACTTTTTCCGTTTGAATTTGATTGCGAATCGGGAAATTCAATTCATGAAGGGAAAATTTGTTGATTAATGTTTCTAATGTCCCATCCGTACTGCCGTCGTTAATAACAATCACTTCATATTCAGGATATTCGAGCAATAAAAACGACAGCAAGCTGTTTTGAATTGTTACTTCTTCATTATAAGAAGGGACAATAATGGAAATAGGTACTGTTAATGGGGATGTATTAATTTCTTTATACGTTTTATAGACATTTTTTCTCATATGATGTCTAATTTCAATTAAAGAAAGGATTAGTAGCGTGATATAAAAGAGATCCACTAGAATAACATAGGAAAAAATCGTTCGATTTACTAGATTAAACAAGTCCACCAAAAATGTATTCAAGATATTTTACCTCTCAAGTTTTTTTCCTGCAGTACTTTACTCGCTATATCACGAGCATATTGATCTTCATGGTGCTCACTTGCCCATATTAAGCGTTTTTTTCCAATGGTCCCCAAATCATAAAGAGCTTGAGCCGCTCTTAACCTTACCCACCAATTCGGATCTTTTAACGAATGATGTTCAAGCAAAGGAATACCACGCTCCATTTTACACTTATGAACGACATATACAGCTAGTACTCTTTCTTGCCACTGCTCAGATAGTAGAGAGGTTACAATAGAATCCTCTACAAGATATAAACCGATATTACCAATGGCTCTTAATGCTTGAAGACGGAGTTCTGTTGAGGGAGAACGTAACGAAAATGTAATAAGCGGAAGATATCTTGCTGCTTGTTTCTTCCCAATCATTTCAATAAACAGTTCTTGTAATCTTGGAGAAGCTTCTTGAAACTTGCTGACGATATAATCGAGATCATTAGTCGCATTCGTTCCACGAGTTAAAATGTCTCCTAAATGTACAATCGCCTTCTCTGGTAAACGTTCGTCATACTCCATTAAATAGTCGACGACATAGGATGAACAATCTAGTTGACAAAGAGCCTTGGCTGACAAATACATCAAGTCAAACTCTTTTGCATATAAATATTGTTTAATAGAAGGAGCAAATGAAGATAAATGTAGCTTACCTGCAATGGAGATTCCTTCTGCAGCAATCCACCACCTTTTGTCTTCTAGCATGCTTTCTACTTCTTTCAACAGTCCATTCGCATCTGCCATCGCGACGAGCCGCTCTCTCGCCCCATCGCCATCAATCACTTCTGCAATGTCCAAAATGACCGATTTAATGACATGCTTTTTCCAAGCTGTATCTTTAGCCACAACCGCTTGTCCGTGACCTGATGTCACATAGTCAATGACATCTGGAAGTATACGATTATAGTACATATGAGATCGTTTAGAATGGTAATTCAAATACAGTTTGCGCAGAAACAAATAGCTAAATAAAATAAAGAGCGCTGCTGAAAGCAAAACGGTCACCAACAACATGAAATATACGGTTATAACCATTGAACATCTCTCTCCCTATCCATGCGTGCTCTTTTCATTTTAGCCTCCAATACTTCGAGAGCAAAAGGCTTTGTTACATAGTCATCAGCCCCTACCTCATAGGCACGAAGGACATATTGAGAAAGGGTTTGTTCTGTTAAAAAATAAAATTTAATGTTAGCAAGCTGAGGAATTTGCCTAATCTGCTGACAAAAGAAAAAACCATCGAGATCGTTCAACTTTGTCTCACATAAAATGAATGCTGGCTGAAACGACATCACTTTTCCAACAGCATTTTGCACATCGGTACAAGATTCAATCTCCCACTCTTCACTAGAGAAATGATTAATAATTAAAGACGTACTAATGCGATCGTCATCAATGATTAAAACCTTCGTTTTATTGCTTGTTGAAAATGCAGTCAGGCTTGAACTATCTTGTTTACTGTCTCCCGCTTTAAGCACCTTACGCATGTCGTGTCCATATTGTAGCAAAAAATCGTCATCTTGATACGACTCTAAAAGGTTTGCTTCTCCCGTATTTTCTTTGCTCAGTCGATTCACATACCCTAATAACATGACATCTGTAAGGCGCTTATATGTAATATAGCTCGCTCCAATGGATAAGAGGCGTAAATGATGCTGTTCATCCAATTGATTCGTTAACGCCACAATCGGCAAATTTGCGAATTGCGGTTGCCTTCTAATCATTTCGATCAATTTAAAGCTTTTCTCATTCGGAAGTTGCATATTAATGACCATTACATCCGGATTAATCATCATCATTTCATTAATGGAAATCGGCTCTGTATAAACAAAACGCCGAACTTCACTTCCAAGTAGTTCCCTGTACGTTACTTTCGGGAACGGAGCATCACCATCAATCATTAAAAGCGTCACATTTTGTTTATCATGCCTATAGTGAAACGTTTTCTGTTTATCTAACAACTTTAATAACGCCAGAAGACATGTTACCAGCGTTTTTTCTCTGTTCTTTTTTACCACTATTTTGTCATCTTTTTGATGAAACTGCTGCAGCATAAACCAAGAAAGGTCACGCAATTCTTTCTCTTGGACATGAGCACTCGCTTCATTTAATTGTATTAACATTTGATAAAATTCTTCCATATACCGTTCATCTTCAAAGTACGTTCGCTTACGTGCCGCAATTACTTGACACACTTTGAAAACGTGTTCTCTTTCCTCATGGAAGCTATGTGTTTTGTTATTCTTCCACGGGAGATGATTAACATGAAGGCTGCTTTTATCTTCCTGTTTATACAGAACTTTCAATAAACGTGAGAGACATAAAACCAACATTTTTTGTTGATCTTTTCGAACAAAAATCTCTAATTCTTTTTTTTCAAATTTCTTTAACATGAAAAAAGAGAAATCATATAATTCTTTCTCACGGAAAACCGCGCTAATACGCTGCAGTTTAATCAATGTATAGTAAAAATCCTCAACATGCTGACCGTTATGAAAATAAGTCCATTTAAGCTTCCCTAACGCTTCATATATGGTTAAAAAGCTTTGTTTCAACTCATCGATATACCTTTCTTGTTCATCGTTCACTTTTTCAGTCACCCCACCCACCTCATTTCTCTACGTATTTTCTCTAGCTATGTAGTTTCTATTATAATAGATTCACATAGGAAATTCGACATAATCCAACAAATGGTTTCTCACACACCCTCTAAAACTAAAAAGCCAGCCTCTGCCAAATAGCGCGAGAGGCTGACTTTATAATCTATCCACGTTACCGTTCAATTTATTTCCTTTACTAGCAATGCCGTAAACCACTCCTCTGCGTGAACAATCTTTTCCACCTTATAGCCTTCTTCCACGTATAAAGCGAGTGTTTCTTTGTAATTCCACTCGACCATACCTGATAAAAGCAAACGGCCATTTGGGACGAGATGAGAAGTGAGAAAAGGCTGTAGTTGCTTAATTTCTTCGGCTCCAATATTGGCAAAAATCCAATCAAATACACCATCGATTTGAAAATTAGGGTTCAATACATCGCCTTGTATGACTGTCAAACGTTTTTCGACGCCATTTAATTCAGCATTATACATGACTTCAGCTTTGACATCCTCAATATCAACCGCCGTTACCGATTGCGCTCCCACAAGAGCGGCTGCCATACTTAATAATCCGGCACCCGTTCCAAGGTCCAACACCTTTTTCTGCTCCAACTCCTCTGTTAAAATAAAGCGAAGGCAATCTTGTGTCGTTCCGTGCAAACCAGAACCGAATGCCCGCGGTGGTTCGAAGTGAATGATACGACCATTCACCTCGTCTTCCACATGAGTTGGTTTAATAAACCATCCGTTTTGAAGGTCGATAATCGGAAAAGGTTGTTGCCAATCTTGTGAGGCGATAAACTGATAATGAACTTCTTCTTTTTTTATGGCTAAAATCTCTGAAATCTCATCCATTACTTTTTCCGTATCAACAGCTTCTTCATCTGTCACTTCTACGAAAACTTTCAGTTCAACCGCTTCATTCGTCAATTCATAAAAGCCATATCCGTTTTTCTCTGTATATTGTTCAATTGGTTGATCATAATACAAATAATAATATCCATGAAAATTCAGCTTTTCAATCGCCTCTTCTACTTTTTCAAAAGGCAAAAAAATTGTAAATTCATGCAACATATCACTCATCCTTACTTTCCAATCTTAAAAAATATTTTATATAAAGAAAACTTCCATCGGAAACATTTCTTACACATTATCTTAATAGAAGGGCGGTCTAAATGGAAGTTCTCTCATCGTCATTATTAATTAGAATTTGAAAATTCTGCTTCCAATCTACTCATAAATTCTTCAGCAGCACTGTATCCTTGCTGCCTCAAATACCAATTGTTCGCAGCCGCTTCAATAAGCCCTGCCACATCACGTCCAGGTACAAGCTGAATTTCAATCGAAGGAATTTTTACGCCCATATACTCTATATATTGCGGTTCATGCTCCAATTCATTGTTCAGCGCATCTTTCTGCCATTTCGTTAAATGAATATCAAGCGCAATCCGTGTTTCATCTTGAAAAGCCTTTCGTCCGTATAAACGGACAACATTCAGCAATCCGATGCTGCGAAGGGCTAAAAACTCCTTCGTTTTCTGATCATGCGTGCCCAACAATGTTTGCGGACTAAGCTTCTTTAAAATGACAATATCATCCGCAACCAACCGGTGACCACGACCAATAAGTGTATGGGCTGTTTCGCTTTTCCCAACTCCCGACGCCCCCCGCAGCAAAATACCAATGCCAAATACATTTACACAAACCCCGTGTACAGCTAGTTCTGGAGCCAATTCCTTCACCATATAAGCATCGAGTTTTGGAATGAATTCAGACGTCGTTTCAAGTATGTTGGCCAGTAACAGCGGAATGTTTTCTTCTTTGCAATATTGGGTCAAATATGTAAGTCCTTCTTCCCCTGCTGTCACGATAAAACAAGGAGGATGATAGTGAACAATATTCCCTATTCGGACTTTTCGTTCTTCTTCACTTAATTTATGTAAATAATTAATTTCTTTTTTTCCTAAAATTTGAACGCGTTCTATCGGAAAAAAATCGAAATGACCGACAAATTCCAACCCTGGACGATGTACTCGCGGTTGTGTAATCGGTTTTTGCAACTGGTCTTCACCAGCCAATACTTTCAACGAAAACTTTTGAACTAAGTTTTCCACTGTAATTTTCTTCATTTTTTCTTCACCGTCCTCATAGCCATCTAACTCAAAATTATACTGAACAATCGTAAAATCGTCATCTTTTTACGTCATTCATTCCAACACTCGAGAAAAAGGCCAGCTTCCCGCTTTAAATAACTTAGCGGGAGACTGACCTAAAGCTCAACAATGTCATTACTTAATGGCTTTGCTTACTTTCAATTTCTTTCCTTTAATTGTCGTATTCTCCATCGCTTGTAAGACGAGCGAACCTTTTCCATTCAAAATCTCCACATAAGTAAGATGGTCCTGAATGGTAATAATTCCAATGTCATCTGCCGTTACCCCAGAAATTTTCGCCATCGTTCCAACAAAGTCAACAGCTCGAAGTTTTTTCTTTTTTCCGCCGCTAAAATGGAGTTTCATAATATCTTTGTTGATACGAGCCGTTTTATTGTTTTTCACCACGCGACGGCCGTTCATTTTTTCTTCAAAAGCCGCTTTTCCTTCAGTCATTTCTTGATGACTTGGAGCTGCTATTTTATCGATCTCAAAGCCAATGTATTTTTCAATCGGTTTAAGAAATTTCTCTTCGTACGGTGCTGCAAACGTCATGGCGTTTCCTTTGTTGCCGGCACGCCCAGTTCTTCCTGTACGATGGACATAACTCTCTTTTTCCATTGGTACATCATAGTTGATGACAAGTGACACATTATCAATGTCGATGCCTCTTGCTGCAACATCAGTGGCGATAAGGTATCGGAATTCTCCCATTTTAAATCCGTTCATCACAGAAAATCTGTCTTCCTGCTCTAGTCCTCCGTGAAGTCTTTCACACGAATAACCAGATTCCTTTAATTCAGCAAATACCGTATCGACATGGTCTTTCGTATTGCAAAAAATGATGCAGCTATCTGGATTTCCAACGACCGTAACGTCTTTTAACAGCGATAGCTTTTCTTCTTGTTTCACTTCGATTAAGCGATGTTCAATTGTGCTGGTCGTAACACCTGAAGCCTCAATCTCGACATGAACTGGATTCTTCATATATTCATGGCAAAGTTTTTCAACGTCTTTAGGCAACGTCGCCGAAAAGACCATTGTTACTCTGTTGGAAGGGAGTTCATTTATAATGGCTTCTACTTCATCGATAAATCCCATGTTCAGCATTTCATCTGCTTCATCGATAATCAAGTACTTGATTTGATCTAAAGCTAACGTTTCTCTTTCAATGTGATCCATTACGCGCCCAGGTGTTCCAACAACTACATGCGTTTTTTGCTTCAACTCTTCTTTTTGTTTTATAAATGGCTCTTTTCCATAAACCGCCAGAGATTTAAGTCGTTTAAATCGGCCAATATTCGTAATGTCTTCTCGAACTTGCACGGCAAGCTCTCGAGTTGGTGTAAGGATTAAAGCCTGGGGCTTCTTTTCCTCCCACTCCACCATTGTACAAATAGGAATACCGTAAGAAGCCGTCTTTCCACTTCCTGTTTGAGATTTGACGACAAGATCTTGATTGGCCATCGCTTTTGGGATAACCTCACTTTGCACCTCTGTAGGCGTTTCATATTTCAACAAAGCAAGTGCCTTTCTTATTTCATCACTTACATTAAAATCTTCAAAACTGCTTTTAGTCATAGATGGACCTCGCTTTTTTATATTATCCGGTTGTTATAGGATTCTCCCAAAGAAGGATCATATGCAAAATTGGACTATCGTTCATTATACTTGAAATATTGAACAAATCGACTTTTATTTCATCTTTTGTTCTTGATTCTTTCTAGCGGTCTGTATAATCAAATATCATTTCCTTCAATAAAAATGAAAAAGACTGCATCGTGACATACCATGCACTCTGCAGTCCTTTTTCATTATATATATTCTACTTCATAACTGGACACAGCTTCATTTGCTTCAAGAACATTTCGCATGACCGCTCTTTGGTCATGTCGAATGCTCTAGATCGACTTATATAGATTAACTTACCATTTTTTCATTAGCATCTGCTGATTTATTAGCCTTCAAAAAGCGATTCGTTTCTGCTACAACGACACCACTTAATCCAATAAGACCAATTAAGTTTGGAATCGCCATCAATCCGTTCGCAATATCGGAAAACGTCCAAACGATGCCAAGTTTCAAATTCGCTCCGACTGCCACCATTCCAACGAAAATGTAACGGTAATAGCGAACCGCTTTGCGGCCGAATAAGTATTCCACACATTTTTCACCGTAATAAGACCAGCCTAAAATAGTCGAATACGCAAAGAAAACAATGGCGATAGCAAGAATAATGCTTCCTGTGTTACCAAATACAGATTGGAATGCGATAGTCGTCGCTTCTACTCCCGTTTTCCCAGATTGCCATGCCCCTGTTGTAATTAACACAAGACCCGTAATTGTACATACGATAATGGTATCAATAAATGTTCCCGTCATTGATACGAGGGCTTGTTTCGCTGGGGAATCGGTTTTGGCTGCCGCTGCTGCGATTGGCGCACTTCCTAATCCCGCTTCATTACTGAACACACCTCGCGCGATTCCAATTTGAATCGCAGCTGCCACCGTCGAACCAACAAAACCGCCAGTTGCCGCGGTGCCGCTAAAAGCACCTGAGAAAATAAGTGAAAATGCTGCTGGCACTTGATCGATATGATAAAAGATAATAATGATTCCAGCAACGATATAAAAGACTGCTTTAACCGGGACAAACAATCCCGTAAATTTCCCAATTTTTTGTACTCCCCCTAAAATAACGAGGGCACTCAATGCAGCTAGCAAGATCCCACTGACAATCGGCGACATTGAAAAATTGATTCTCATCGCCTCAGCAATCGAATTGGACTGCACCATATTTCCAATTCCAAAAGAAGCTGCAATTCCAAATACGGCAAACATCACCGCAAGCCACTTCTTCTTTAAGCCATTTTCCAAATAGTACATTGGTCCGCCGGAATATTCTCCATTTTCACCAACGACTCGATATTTAACCGCAAGAATCGCTTCTGAATATTTTGTTGCCATCCCGAAAAATGCAACAAGCCACATCCAAAATACAGCACCCGGTCCACCAATCGTCACGGCTGTCGCCACACCCGCAATGTTCCCTATTCCAATCGTAGCAGCGAGCGCCGTCATCAATGCCTGAAAGTGACTAATATCCCCGGCCGAAGAATGTTCTTCTGATTTTCCAAATGCCAGCTTCAAGGCATAAAATAGTTTAGTAAACTGCAAGCCTTTAAGGCGTGCCGTCAGGAGGATACCTGTTCCTACAAGAAGAATCAGTGTAGGCAACCCCCAAACATATTGATTGATTACGTCTAATACTTGATTTACTTTCTCCATCTCCAATTCTCCCTTACAAAAAAATAAAAAAACCATTTCACTCAAATGAAATGGTCTCTGGAGATACAAGGCATAGAAAAATAAACCGATCCGGAATCGGTCTTTTCTGTCGCTTGTCTCTGTCCTTTTACCTGAGAGATTATCCATCATACTGACGGATTTGCTCCTTCGGTGCTCTCTTTCCTCTATACCCGTTGACGGCAAGAGGGAGTCTCTCCAGAGATTCGTCCCCATACAGTTCTACTCGTTATCCAAGACCTGAGAGTTTCAAAGCTGTCCGACCAGCTTTTTGCCCCATCGGTAGATCAATTGACCTTCTCCTGTATGGTTCATCCGAATGCTATGAAATTAATATGTGTTATTATAATCATTGATAAAGAAATATGTCAAGTCAATATATTAAAAAAACAAAAATATGTTTGTCTTATAATATAACAAAACGGAATCTCAACATTTATTATCCAGAAAAAAACCAGCCCCTATTTCATACTAGGGACTGGCCTTTAACGCTTATTTAGAGGCTGGAGCAACAGCCGCTTCTGGTGATGTCACCTTGTCGTAAAATTTTACAAATTGATCGCGCTCTTCACTGTCGCGATAAGCCATTGCGACACGAGGATGCTCGTTTAATGCACCAGAAATCATGTAAGGGATAATATAGCCCCATTCCCATTTTTGACGCATTTCCAGCATATGCTTTTCAATCACGCCAAGAACTGGCTTAATTTCATAGCTTGGTTTTTGAATATAGCTAACAAGAAGCTCTGTATGACAGTTACCTGCTGCACGGCCCATTCCGTAAACGGATGAGTCAAGGAATGTCACTCCGTTTCTCATTGCTGCTAATGTATTAGCAAATGCCAGCTGCATATTGTTATGTGTATGAATACCGAGTTGTTTATTAGGAAGCATTGCTTGGAATTTGTTGACTTGATGCTCAATATCAGCTGGATCAAGGCTTCCAAACGAATCAACAATATAGACAACATCAACAGGACTTTCTCTTACCATATCAAATGCCTTAATAAGCTGTTGCTCAGGCACGCTAGAAAGCGCCATAATGTTAAGTGCTGTCTCATATCCTAAATCATGGAACATTTGAACAAGCTCTAACCCTTTATCCACTTCACGAATATAGCAAGCTACTCGAATCATATCTAAAGCACTTTGCTCACGCGGCAAAATGTCATTTGGGTCTACCCGGCCGATGTCCACAAGAGCAGACAACTTCGTGAACTTTTTCTCTGGAATGATTTCTTTCAGGAATTGATCATCAAGAAATCTCCATGGATTGGGCTCCGTCGCATTTAAAAGTTTTGGGGAATTTTTATAGCCGATTTCCATATATTCAACACCGGCTTCACTTAAACCGTTGTACAAATCTTGAACAAATTCGACGCTGAAATCCCAATTGTTCACTAAACCTCCATCACGAATGGTACAGTCTAGAATTTTGCTGTGATGTGCCATGTTTGTAACACCCTCCTGTTTTTCGCTGCGCTTGACTCTCTCTTTCGCGCTTTTATGCTTTTATGTATTAAAATGTATTATTATGGTTATACCATGATTTTGTTCAAGGTGTCAATGAACTTTACTTAAATTTATTCTCAAACTGTAAAATTCAGTAAATTCAATCATTTAAGAAATCAAACAAAAACCGAGACTACTCCCGCTTTTTGCTTGATTAAACGGTTATACATCAAGAGATTAATCCTCTTCATCCATAATATCATCAAAAGCTTGGGATACTTTTTCAAACTCCTCATCTTCTTCAATGAAGGCAAAATCTCCTTCAGCATCAATTTTCAGAAAGAAAACATCAATGTCCTCTTCACCCTCATGGCGTAGATCCTCTACAAATCCGACAGCCGCATATTCCGTTCCTTCAATGCTAACTACTCCTAATACTTCCACTTCCTGCTCCTCGCCATTATCATCTGTAATGGTAAACGTTTCACCAACTTCAATCTTTTCCATATATATTTCCCCTTTCGTTTCTTAATGGTTTCACTACCATAGCTTCCCGAACAGAGAAAATTTCATGCGTAACAGAAAAAATTTTTAAAAAGATACACGTTCTTATACGAGTTTTCTTGTTGACCACTCGTTTTCTTTTTTATCAATTAGAACATAGTTTTACTAAATATATATCTTTTAAACAAGAGAAAAATCGTTAGATGGCTATTCACCTAACGATTTTTCTCTTGTTTAAAATTCAATTTTTTCCAAAAATAAACCTTCAGCATTCGCAAACCCTGCCTGGTCCCGTGCCTTTGATTCCAAAATACTTGGGATTGCTTCTGCTTCCAGTTCACCTAGTCCCACTTTAATAAGCGTCCCCACCATTTTTCGAACCATATTGTATAAAAAGCCATTTCCTCTTATTCTGATGTGAATGAACCCTTCATTTTCTTCTAATTCAATCGAATAAATTTTTCGAACCATCGATTTTTTCTTAGATTTAGCATTCGAAAATGCTGTGAAATCATGTTCCCCGATAAAATGCTGACATGCTTTTTCCATTTCTGCAAGATTCAATGCTTTCTCGACATGCATACTATACTTTCGCATGAACGGATGGGTGTATTCTTTATTCCAAATTTTATAGACATATGTTTTATCTTGCGCATTGTAGCGTGCATGAAAGCGATCAGGAACAATCGTCACTTCTATCACACTAATATCGTTAGGTAAGTACCGGTTTAAATAATTCATAACTTCAGTTTCTGTCCAATTTCCATCGAGCTTTACATTAGCAACTTGCGCTAAAGCATGAACCCCCGCATCCGTCCTACTACTTCCGATAATTTCAACTTTCCGCCCTACCATCTCTGATAATACATTTTCAATTTTTCCTTGTATTGTATTTTCACCATTTCCAAGACGCTGCCAGCCTTTATAGCGTCCACCATCATATTGGATTACTAATTTATAGTTGTTCATTGCTTTCTCCTAACTTTTTCTTTCTGTTAACAGTCGCATTCTCATAGCCTGTACTTTCTATCAACAAACCTAGCTAGATATTCGTTCAAACTATACTACTCTGTTTTTTAAGATCCTCCACCATTATACCAACAAAATGCAAGTAAGCACTTAAAAGCAGTGAAGATTTTTGAATAACGAAAGAATATTCCATCTCATAGGCTTATCTTTTTTCTTTTAGAACATAGTTTTACTTCAAACGCGAATTATTCTATTCTCTTTATACACGCTCTTCCTTAAATGTCCAGTAATTGTTTAATGTAAAATTAATAATGGGAATTACCAATGTCGTCACGATTTCACCTACTGAGTAGTGAAAAGAATATACATGAACAATGATATACATAATGGTGCTGTTTAAAATAAATGCGATTCCCGAAACAGTTACGTATTTACGAAACGCTCCTTTCGAGGATTGTGTGCGAAAGGTAAAACGTTTATTCAAAGAATAAGAAATAATTGTCATTAGCACAAACGCGAGAGCCGAGCTCAATACAGGTTCTTGATGGAACGATTCAACTAGAAGGAAAATCGTGAAAAAATAAACTAAAACACTTATCATTCCAACTAAGCTGTATGATGAAAATCTAACCAATATTTTTTTACTTTTAATCATGAAACCATTACCTTTCTGCCAACATTTACTCTTTCAACTAAGCAGTGTTTACTTTGCATAGCAATACATGTTTTTTCCTTGCTTTTTCGCCTCATACATTGCTTTGTCCGCTTTTTGAATGAGCGCTTCTGCATTTTCGCCATTGTATGGGTAAAGGCTAATTCCAGCGCTTGCCGTGACAAAAACCTCACAGTCATGTAAAAAGTAAGGTTGGCTAATATTAGCAATGAGACGCTTGGCAATGTTAGACGCTTCGTCTTTCGTACATTCCTGCAACACGATAATGAATTCATCACCGCCAAGGCGAGACACTATATCGCCTTTTCTTATGGTCATTTTCAATCGTTGGGCCACTTCTTTTAATAATAAATCCCCAATGTCATGGCCATACTGATCATTTACTTCTTTGAAGCCATCTAAATCCATAAATAAAACCCCAACCAATTGTTTCCTTTCTTTGGCATGCTGAATGGCGTTGTCCAAATAGTCGTAAAGAAGTCGTCGATTGGGTAGATGAGTGAGTGTATCTGTATACGCCATTTCATACATCATGCTTTCGACCTTTTTCTGCTCTGTGATATCTCGAAACAAAATTTGAACAGATGGCTCGCTTCCGTTTGTAAATGGCTGGCCTATTATTTCTACGTCCATCACCTTGTCGTCTAATCTTTGCATTTTCACCTCAACAACTTTGGGTGGAAGACTCGTTTCAAGCAGTTCTTTCCATTGTTGTTGTACGACCTCATGGTATTCTGGCATAATAAAATCTAACATACTTTTATGCAGAAACGCTTCCTGGCTGTGTCCACCGAGCATCTGAACTCCAGCACGGTTTATATATTTAAACACTCCGGATTGCTGAACAGCTATTCCATCAGGAGAATGTTCTACTAAATTCCGATAGCGATTCTCACTTTCCGTTAATTTTTTCTCCAATTTTTTTCGTTCTTTAATATCTCTGGCAATCGATAAAACAACATTCTTCCCACTTAAATTGATAAGTGACGCATTATATTCAAAAGGGATTTCTTGTTTCGTTTTTGAAAGATATTTCCCTTCAAAAGTGATATGCCCCTTTGCTAAAAGAACATGAATGAGATTATCTATCTTCACCAATCGATCCTGTGGCGTAATATCCATCGGTGACATTGAAAGGAATTCATCCTTACTGTAGTTCAATTTTTCTGATGCCATCTTGTTCACTTTAATGAACTTACCAAGTCTGCGATTTTCTAGCAATTCAAACAAAACAATGACATCCTTTGAATGGTTAAATAAAGTTCGATAGCGTTCTTCACTTTCTTCAAGCTCTCGATTTAAAAATTTTGCTTGATCGTACTTCATCCCAAGCCACCAGCCAACGGCACTGTAACATAAAGTAAAAATCATTTGAAGCATCGATAAAGTATTTAATTTAATATGCCAAAATACAGAAAGTACTAATACTAAAACGCTGACTATCACTCTTCCGGTATATTCCATATATTCACTGCACGACTCAATGTAACATCATTCAAGTGATAAGTATTAGCCACACTCAGCTGATCCCTCTCACTTAGACCTAGCTCATTTGGTATGACTTCTCTTTACTTATCCCAGCTTTTCTAGATGGATGTATATCGAGTTACGTAATCCTTTCCCATTAGTAAGTCCAGTTGTATGTTAACACAACGGTTATCTTAACACCATTTTATCAAAAGATGAATGTAGTATAAAAAAATGAATGCTTATTGAATAAACATCCCATTCAGCAAGCACCCACATTCACACCCTCATATTTTTCACTTCGACTATTTATCCATTATATTGCCTGTTAACGATGAATCGGAAGATAAATAGAAAAACAGCTTCCTTTTCCAAGTTCACTCGCCACATAAATATTTCCGTCCATTCCTTTTATAATGCTAAAAGATACCATCATTCCTAAACCTGTTCCCTTGTCCTTCGTCGTAAAATATGGTTCTCCTAAGCGAGACACTTGCTCCCTCGTCATACCTTTTCCTTCATCCTGGATATCAATTTGGATATGTTGAGCATGATTAGTTAAATGGATTCGGATTTCTCCGCTATCTGTCGTCGCTTCAATCGCATTTTTCAATATATTGATTAAGCATTGCTGAAATTTTTTTCTTTCGCCTAGTACATAATGGTTTTGATCTTTTAATAACGTTAACTTAATTTCCACTCCATTCATATTCGCTAAAGGAGTCAACACATTTGCTGTTCGCTCAATCTCTTCACACACATCGATGCTTTCCTTTTGTTCAGGTACGGGATTGGCAAACGTTAAATAATCATTAATAATAGCGGTAGCACGATCCAATTCTTCCAGCGCAATGTTAGCATATTGTTTTCTTGTCTTGCCGCATATCTCCTCATCACTTAGCATTTGTACAAACCCCCTGCTAACCGTAAGCGGATTGCGAACTTCATGAGAAATACTTGCTGCGAGATGGCTAACAACGGTTAATTTTTCTGCTTTAATGACCTTCTGTAGCACTTCAAAATTCGTTCTAATAACCTCCCAAATCAATGTAGCAACAAACATTGCTAAGACGTTCACAAAAATATACTGTACCCAAATCTCATTTCCTAAATCAATACCGAGGATATACTTCGTACAAGATAAAGATAATATTAACGAAAAAAGTACGGTTAAGCTGCTTGTAACCATCTTTTGTTTTAAAGACATTTTTAAATAATGGCTTGATACAAGACACACCCCGATAACGGTTACAGAGAAAATGAAAATGGTTACATAAAAGCCGCCCTCTCCGATAAATGCACGCATTCCTATAATGAAAGCTAATAAAGGGAGACCTAATCTCCACCCGCCATATAACGCTCCTAAAATAAACGGAATTCTGCGAAGATCAAGAATAAACGGTTCGACTAAAGCAACAGGAAACAGCATGCACAAAATGATAGAGACAATTGGGAAAATGGCATACATCCATCCTTTTAACTCTTCAAATCGATATGTATATTTTGATAAATAAAACATCTGCAATAAAAGTAAAGGAATGAGGATAAATAAAAAATTAGTAAGTAAATCCCTCGTTATAAGATCCATTCATTCACCAAACTCTCAATAATATTCTAAAAAGTCAGACACTAAATTACTGACATCATATCAAAAATAGAAAATGAATACTAGAGAATGACGAAAATACTGAGATTTTCTCCCTTTTACATCGTCGTCATCCGTTCATAAAGGAGGATGCATAAAAAAAGAATGATTCATTATTTGGTTTCCTATCCCGATGAATCATTCTTCAACCTATGCGTCTTTCTATTGAAAAGTTAGTTTAACAGAATAACCTAGTTGATGAAAAAACTCCTGAAGTACTTTTTTCGCATTTTGTTCCGCTGTTTCAAGCAAACCTGTTTCAATCGCCTCTAGTTTAATTTGTTCTTGCGCTTCCGCTCCAAGATCAAAGCCTTCATCCCATTTCACCTCATTGCGGAATATCCCTTCGTCTGAAAATGCTTTTACCTTGTCCATTTGAATAGCTGGATCTTGAATGAGTGAAGCATGCGGCAACGTAATTTCAAGTTTCTTCTCTTCTTCATCTACTCGAATGTCTTCTGCTGTTATTCCCTTCAAATCTACTCCAGCAATCACTGTAGCTGGTACTACGAGCATTAACTCTCTTTTTGTCCCAGGTAAGTTAAAAGTAATATCTTTTCCAAACAATTTGTTATCCTCTTGCTCAATGACCACCTTCATATGCGCTTGTGCGGTTGCTAGCGTAGATAACTCTTGAATTTGCTCGACAAATGTCGTTGTTTCTTTTTTTAATGTATTTCCCGAGAGTAGCCATACACTTCCTGCTGTCACAATAACTAAAAGCACAGCCAGTATCGCAATTCGCAAGCCCCAAAACTTAAAAATAAGCTTTATTAATCGTTTAGATGGATTAACATTCTCGCTCCTTTGGTCAATAGCAATCGCAACGGCACTTTCATCCTGCCCTGCTTTTAATTCTTTTAATGCACGCTCAAGCTCCATCGAATCGGCTCTTTTTTTACGCATCTATTACCTCCTATATATAAATCCATCTAGAAAAGTTGAGGGAAAACTCAAGTTGTCTAGTCTCGATTGAATAAAGATGTACCGAAGTATAAAAGCATACCTATATAGATTCATTCCGAAAGTTCATCCAGGAGGCATAAAAAATCTCTTGTAAATATCGTTCGGTATGAAAGGATGAAAGGACATATATAAGTGCTTTATACTTGATTATAACAAATTGCAAGTCTATTTAACTATTTTTTTCGACAATTTCATACATCATTCAATAAAAAAGACCAGTCTTCCGACTGATGAACGTGTCATCCTCGTGAAGAACTGGTCTCTTTTTTTATTTTAAACAGCTTCTTTTTCAAATTGCTCCATTGATGATATAAATTTTGGAGCTTTAACCCATTTAATTATAACAACAGCTACGATACAAATTAACCCTGAAACGAAAAAAGCTTGCGTAAAAGGAATGGCTTTTACGATGAATGGACCAGCAAACGCAGAAAGTCCATACGCCTGATACATAAATCCGTAGTTGCTTCCAATATTTTTCGTTCCATAATAATCAGCTGTGATCGATGGAAACAGCGCCAAAAAGCCGCCAAAGCAAAAGCCGATTAACGAAACAGCTATTAAAAACAATGGATAATTCAACATCCCTGTGCTCATATAAAGCATAATGACAGCTGTTAAGGAATAAATCGTCATGAGTGTGTTTTTACGCCCCAAGCGATCAGAAAGCTTACCTAATAACACTCGGCCTCCTGCATTGAATAAAGCAATAACCATAACAGCATTAGCAGCTTGTTCAAAGCTAAGTCCCGCTAATTCCACTCCGATATCAACAGCAAAGCTTATAACCATAAGACCTGACATACTGCCAATTAAAAAGATAGCCCACAGTAAATAAAACTGCTGTGTTCGTAGCATTTGTCCTGGTGAAAACTGCGCGTCCGCTTTCACGCCAGTTTGTGAAGAATTGTCTTGTTCAACTTGGTCGGATACTGGAGGGTTCTTCAGCAACTGTGCTCCTGCGACTACTAATACTAAATAAATGATACCAAGATATAAAAAGGCAGAAGACACACCGACACTTTCAATTAAAGAACCAATAATCGGTTTATAAATAAGTCCCCCTAAACCAAAACCAGCGACAGCTACTCCGCTAATGAAGCCTCGTTTATCTGGGAACCATTTTACACATGCAGACAATGGACAAACATACGTCATACCAATACCAATTCCGCCAATTCCTCCGTAAAATACATATAGTTGCATTAACGTCGTTGCTTGACTCGACAAAATTAATCCAAGCCCAAGCAACAGACCACCAATGGTCGCTACCCATCTTGGACCAATTCGATCTTGAAGTCTTCCAGCAAAAATTGTTGTTAACGCAAATACCGCAATGGTAATTGAGAATGTAACAACGACATCCTCACGCCCCCATCCGAATTTATCCATTAGCGGCTGATTAAATAAACTCCAGGCATACACTGCCCCTAAATTAATTTGGATGATAACGGCACCAAATACCACTAACCATCTATTCACCATTCATCTCCTCCAATACAACTAAAAATCAGAATATTAAAAATAAAAAGAGGCCAACGGCGATGTCCTAAACATCATCGTTGGCCTCTTATGCACTCACATAATATATGTGTTTACGAAAGCAACCAATTTTCTCTAGTAGTCTTGAAAACATTTCTGCATGTATCGGCTTTTGCAAACATTTGAAGTGATTTCTCCTGCCCTTGTTCTTCAACATTGACAGAAGCTATCATATAAATCTTGTTTGTTTTTGCTCGACTTTCCTTTTCCTATTATGCCATGTTTTTTTATTGTGTCAATCGAAAAATAATTGTAATCGCTTTCTGTTTTTCTAGCCAATCAGATCCATTTTCAATCCCTCATAATCGCTCTAGCCGCGAAATAACCACATTTTCGCATCCGTGTGAACAGAAGCAGTCATCGTCAACTCCCCCTCCACAAATTGCCCGTTTTGATCAAACGTTTCTTGAAACGTGACGTAAATCGGGCCATGTGCATCACCAAACAATTGAGCGTGCGCAGCTGAAGAGATTATTTGAAAAAAGAACAGAAGTGGTCGATTTTGCAGCTGTTCTTGCCACACTTGTTTTTGAACAATAGCATCTACTCGAAAAGCGGACACGAGCGGAGAAGTGTTTAATAGTCGAAAAGAGCTTGTTCAATGGGTTGAGCATAATTGGTCAATGGATGGCGTTGCGGACGTAGCTAAGTTCGAACAAATGCTTCAAGAGTTGAAAAAGGAAGAATAGTACGGATGGGAATATCCAAATAAAAAACGGGGCGAGCCCCCGTTTTTTCACGTTAGTTTCATCATATCGTCCCCAGCTAGTTCATACACAGCCTCTTCCAAGTTATCAAAAAGCGGAAGCATGGAACGTTTTTCATCAAAGAGATGATAGAGCTGGATAATCATGGATGGGCTTTTATCAAACTTTTCTTGCAGACGCTCGATTGAATATTCATTGAGCGGCCACTTGTTTTCCGCAAGAAATTTCAAATCTTCTAAAAACAATCTGTTGTTGTTAGTCATACTATCACTCCCCCTTTGATAGTTTTATTCTATCACAATCTGAAAGTTTTCAGAATAATTAATCGCAATTATTTTCACCTAGAGGGAGGGAGCATGAACCATTTATTTCACCTCGATTGCTCCAGCTACATCATAAAGGCTCAAATCAAGCTCTGTTGGCTGACCGAGGGCAAGTTTCGCCAATTCCGAACCGATGTATGGGCCCGCTGTTAACCCTGACGCACCAAGTCCATTGGCCACGAGCAATCCTTCATAACCGGGAACTGGGCCGATGACTGGAAGAAAACCAGGTGTGAATGGCCGGAAGCCGACTCTTGTTTCCACATGGGTGCTGTCAGCTAAACGTGGCGCAACAGCCAGTGCTTTCCCAAACACTTCATAAAGACCACCTGCTGTCACTCGGCAATCAAGTCCAGCATCATCCTCATGAGTCGCACCCGCGACAATCTTTCCATCTTCAAATGCAAGAAGATATTGATCACCTGGTGGCATAACAACAGGCCAGTTTTCTGTATTCGCCTCCGGTAGATGAAGATGAACAATTTGCGCTTTTTGATAGCTTACTAAAAAGCGAATTCCAAGCGGATCCAGTAACTCTCCTGCCCAAGCACCAGCAGTCACAATCACTTTATCGGCACGAAAGGTCTCACCTGATACTTGAACACCCATCACTTCCTTGTTTTCATGCACTAATTCAGCACTCCCACAAAGAATGACGGCCCCGTGTTTTTTTGCACCACTCACTAAAGCGTTGCGAATCGCTCTTCCATTCACACGTGCAGCACCACTTACATGAACAGACGCATATTGCTCATCTAAAGGTGGAAAAGTTTTTTTCGTTTCTTCTTCAGATAGACGGGTAATATTCCCGATTTCCGGAGCCCCTTCCCTCCGCTCATATGCCCGTTCTTCCATTTTAGCGAGTTTGCCTTCGTCAATATGAAGACTAATGGAGCCTACTTGTTTATAACCTGTATCCGTCTCCCCGTCTTCTTCCAGCTGCTTGATTAGATTCGCATAATATCTTGCGCCGCCTTTGACCATTTCATACCATGCTTTATTTCGGCGTTGCGAAAGCCATGGACAAATAATGCCGGCTGCTGCATCAGTTGCCTGTCCTTTATCGGCACGATCAACTAATGTTACATTCGCCCCTGCCTTTGCTAAATGATAAGCAGTAGATGCCCCCAGTATGCCGCCTCCTACTACGATATATGTTTTCATGAGAAACACCCTTTACATTTTAATTCTTCTATTATAGTATAGCGATTTTTCCCCATTTTTCATAACCGTTTCCGAATAACTAAACGAGGAAGAGATATTGACAACAAAATAAATTTTATGATATTTAAAATAATGATTAGCACTTATCCTTCACGAGTGCTAATCATTCCAAATACTTATTTTTATGACTATTTTAAACTGGAAGGGGAAACGTTTTTATGACGAAAATGCAGTTTAAAGCAGAATCAAAGAGATTACTAGATATGATGATTAATTCTATCTACTCACAGCGTGAAATTTTTTTACGGGAATTACTTTCCAACTCAAGCGATGCCATCGATAAAATCTACTATAAAACTTTAACAGATGATGCGTTAACTTTTAACAAAGATGACTACTACATAAAAATTGCAGCAAATAAGGAAAACCGTACATTGCACATTACCGATACGGGGATCGGGATGACAAAGGAAGAACTTGAACATAACCTTGGGACGATTGCTAAAAGTGGCTCTTTCGCCTTTAAAAAAGAACATGAAGCAAAAGATGGTCATGACATTATTGGTCAATTTGGTGTCGGTTTTTACTCTGCTTTTATGGTTGCTGATGTGGTGACCGTCATTAGTAAAGCATTAGGTAGCGACGAAGCTTATAAGTGGGAATCCACAGGAGCGGACGGCTATACCATTGAACCATGCGAAAAAACAGCTGTCGGTACCGATATTATTTTAAAAATTAAAGAAGACACCGAGGACGAAATCTATAGTGAATATTTAGAAGAACATCGCTTAAAAGCCATCATAAAAAAATATTCCGATTTCATTCGTTACCCGATTAAGATGGATATAAGCGGAAAACGCTTAAAAGAAGGCAGCGAAAATGAATTTGAAGATTATATCGAAGAACAGACAATTAACAGCATGGTTCCAATTTGGAGAAAAAACAAAAACGAGCTGACTCCAGAAGATTACGAACAGTTTTATCGAGAAAAACATTACGGTTTTGACAAACCATTGAAACACGTCCACATTAGTGTAGATGGCGCTGTCAGATATAATGCGATTTTATTTATCCCAGAAACTATCCCGTTTGACTATTATTCAAAGGAATATGAAAAAGGACTGGAGCTTTATTCAAACGGCGTCTTGATTATGAATAAATGTGCAGATTTGCTTCCAGACCACTTCAGCTTTGTAAAAGGAATGGTTGACTCAGAAGATTTATCGTTGAACATTTCAAGAGAAATGCTGCAGCATGACCGTCAGTTGAAACTGATTGCGAAAAATATTCATAAAAAAATTAAGAGCGAACTGCAAAATTTACTAAAAAAAGAACGGGAAAAATATGAACAATTTTATCAATCATTCGGCCGACAATTAAAGTACGGTGTATACAGCGACTTTGGTAGCCATAAAGATACGTTGCAAGATTTACTAATGTTCTACTCTTCTAAAGAAAAGAGATTAGTGACATTAGATGAGTATGTGTCAAGAATGCCTGAAGACCAAAAGTATATTTACTATGCTGCCGGTGAATCTCACGAGCGAATTGAAAAACTGCCACAAACAGAGCTAGTGTTGGACAAAGGCTATGAACTGTTATATTTTACAGATGAAATTGATGAATTTGCGATTAAGATGTTAATGACTTATAAAGAGAAGGAATTCAAGTCCGTTTCAAGTGGAGACTTAGGAATTGATGCAAGTGAACAAGAACAAGAGACGGCTGAACAGCAAAGCGAACATAAAGAGCTGTTTGACTATATGACGTCTATTTTAGCGGACAAAGTTAAAGACGTACGAGTGTCTAAGCGACTGAAAACTCATCCCGTATGCTTAACAACAGACGGAGACGTGACAATTGAAATGGAAAAAATCTTAAAATCTATGCCAAATAACGAAAACATTAAAGCCGATAAAATATTAGAAATTAACATCAACCATGACGTATTCCAGTCATTGAAAAACGCCTTTGAACAAGATAAAGAAAAATTAAACTTATACACAAACCTGTTATACAATCAGGCGCTCCTTATCGAAGGCTTAACCATCCACGATCCGGTTACGTTCACCAATGATATTTGCAAGCTCATGAAGTAGAAAAAAGGAGAGGGTCCGCCCCTCTCCTTTTTCATACGTTCTTTTCCATAAAATCATAAGAAGTCCAGCAACGATTCATCATAATATCCTCTGCTTCCGCATACTCATCTCCCCATTTGCACATTTGAAATAGTGCGGGTTGAATCTTTTTCCCCCACGCTGTGGTCGAATACTCCACCTTTGGAGGAAATTCTTCGTAAAGGGTTCTCTTCACAAGCCCATGTTCTTCTAATTCCCTTAATTGCTGCGTTAACATTTTTTGAGTAATACCAGGCAATGAACGCTTTAGTTCATTAAATCGTTTCGATCCTTCATTCAAATTCCACAAAATTAAAACTTTCCACTTCCCGCCTATTAAATCGATAACTAATTCGATGGCACATTGATATTCAGACTTTAATGGTTTCATATTGTTTCTCCTTCTTTATTTCATTTAATTATTCAATACCCATTCATTTAGTGAAAGAGCGTTCACAAGAAGTTCTTTCTACCTTCTAAAAATCGTTGAATGGTTTAGTAAGTTTCTATATGGTAACTACGGTACAGAATAGTGCCTACTTGCCTTTCCCTAAAACAGTATATATTATATACCTATCTAATTCTATAATCATTCGAACAGGAGATGAACGAAATGAAAGCATTATTACTGCACGATAAAGGACAGTGGAAGGACATGAAAGTAGAAGAAACCGCTGTACCGTCACCGCAAAAAGGGGAGATTTTAGTCGAAGTTCATGCCGTCGGATTAAACCCTGTCGATTATAAAACAGCAACAGGCGGCAATCCGAATTGGTCATATCCTCACATTCTCGGCCTTGATACAGCTGGTGTTGTAGTCGCTACAGGCGATGATGTAACGGAATGGAAAAAAGGCGACCGCGTTGTGTACCACGGTGATTTAACAAAAAAAGGCGGGTATGCAGAATACGCCGTGACAACGGCTCATACCGTGTCTCGTATTCCGGACAACGTTTCGTTTGAAACAGCCGCCGCTCTTCCAACAGCTGGATATACGGCTTATCAAGCACTTTTCCGCAAGTTGCCATTGACTCAAATCAATACCCTCCTCATTCACGCCGGTGCAGGAGGTGTAGGAGGTTTCGCCATTCAGTTAGCTAAATTAGCTGGAAAGACGGTTATTTCGACTGCCTCTATCCATAACCACGAATATGTGAAGTCACTTGGAGCCGATTATGTAATTGATTATCGCACGGAAGATGTCACAGCAAAAGTAATGGAAATAACGGGCGGCACAGGTGTTGACGCCGTTATGGATGCTGTTAGTAGACAAAATGCCACAGCTTCTCTTAATATGCTTGGCTTCCTTGGACATATTGTCCATATTGCAGGAGCACCTGATTTTACACATGTAAAACCCTTTACAAAAGCAGTATCGTATCACGAAATTGCACTTGGTGCTGTGCATGGGTCCAAAAACATGGCAGCTCAAAAAGATTTGGCTGTAATGGGCGATGAATTACTCGCATTAGTAGCCGATGGAAAAATTTCATCCATGCTTAATGAAATCGTTACGCTAGAAGAAGTACCAGAAGCACTCAGTCGCCTTTCAGAACGTCATGTAACAGGAAAAATCATTGCTAAGTTAAAATAACGTTCTTTTTCATACGCTAAAAAAGAACGTGACAGCAATCTCGCCTTGTCACGTTCTTTCTATTGTATTTATTTCCTATTGAAACATTGATATAAGACAGCTTGTAAGGACGATTCAAATTGGACATACTCATCTAATGGGTACGAATTTAATAACCGCGCCATTGCCGGTGTTACACCAATTATGCTAATAACCGCGCCCGTCATAAAATGCATCATTTTTAATAAAATGGACAGTTTTTCAACTCCTGCTCTCTCTAGTTCTCCCACTGCTGTGAAATCAATCAATACGATATTGTAACTACCAGAAAACATGTTATGTAATGAATTCTCTGAAAGGACATTTACTTTCTCTTCTGTAATGTCCCCGAATATCGGTATGTAACACACTTCTCCAGAGATTGGGATGAACGGAGCGGATAGTTCATGTAAACGAGACAATGCTTGTGCAAGCTGCTCTTTTTTCTCAAACAACTCAAAATCTGTTGCTGCAAGTCGTCGCTGAAGATCCATCAGCTTTTGAGCCACTTTTTCATTCGCCAAACTCTTTTCAACTAAAAGAATATGACCATAGTCATTTTCATCCCAACAAATGTGAAGTTCAAACAAATGAAGATCATGTTGTGCTGTCTGCATATGAACTTCCATGCTTTTTGGCCCCTTTTGCTGAAAGCCAAACTTATACAGTTTACTTCTGCTTTCTTCGTCAATAATATCGGCCAACTTTTCGCTTCTAAGGTCAAACATTTGCCATGTCTGGGCAGAACAGCTCACAATATTTCCCTCTTTATCTATTTTTAAATACGGAAGCGGTAACTGCTCATTTATGTAATGCATCGAACTCCCCTTCTTGTTTATATTGAATAATCCAATCATTTAATTCAACTAAATCATACAGAATAACTGCTTTATCCGAACAAGCTGTAAGAAGATGATCGCGGTTCGCTAATCGTCCTCCAATAAGAATTGTCGGTTTAGGCGTCAATTCGCTCAACTTCCAGACATATTCGTGAATTTGCGGTAAATGAACCAAAAGAGAAAAAGAAAGACCAATTACGTTCGGTTCCCAAGCTTTTGCAGCATCCAATGCATGTTGCAAAGGTAAATTTGGACCAAAATATTTTGTTTCCCATCCATGATCTTCAAATAGGCTATTTACCATCTTCAAACCAATATAATGCTGCTCACCTTCTATACAAAAAAACATCGCTTTGTAGCTATTAACCATGTTCTGCGAAGAGTAAAACAGCCTTGATAATACAAAATCACATGTCGCTGTCGCTAAATGTTCATCAGCAACTGATATTTCATTATTTTCCCATAAGTATCCTATATATTGCATAGCGGGTGTAAACCATTGCTGGCACATTTCCAATCGGGATAGGTCACCTTGACCCTGGATAAAATCGATAACTTTTTGCTGACTTCCTTCCAATAAAAGGTGGGCAAGTGCTGAAATAGGATGATTCATTTTTGGTCACCGTCCTTTTCATTACTCCCCTCATTATACATTGAATACTTATGCATTTACATCCTTTACCTTTTCAACCTCCTAAAAACTGAATAAAAAAAACCTTGAATGGACATGGATGCCCAATCAAGGTTGAACGAAACATTTAAGACTGTTCTTTGCTTCTTGCTTTAAAATAAAGCAGCACCACTGTGAATGAACAGATGACTAATACGACTAATAGCGAGAAAACATTACGATACGCTACTTCCGGGAGAAAATCATTTTGCCATACAAGTAATAGTCCGGAAAGTGCAACACCGAACGCCCCGCCAAAAAATTGAATGAGCTGAGCCAGCCCCATCCCTGTTCCTATTTCTTGCTTCGGTAAAATTCGTGACACTTCATTTGCAATGCTGGATGTCAACGCGGAAAAACCTGTACTCATAAACATATATCCAATAAGAATGACATACGGAGATATGTTTGCTAATAAAGAAAAGGCGAGAGTTGCAATTAATAGAAACACATGACCGAATACAACTAACGGACGGTTTCCGAAGCGGTCAATTAAGCGGCCAATCAATTGGGCAGCCGCTGCGGACAACATAGCTCCTGGAAAAATCATCATTCCGATAGCTGCCGGTTCCTGATTAAACAAATTAGCAAGAATGATCGGCATTAAAAAAAGACTAGCAAAATGAATAATAAACGCAGTAAAACCAATAAACAGTAGCTTTGTAAACTGTCTATTTTTTAAAAGATGTGGTTGGACAAACGGTATGCTCACGCGATGAATATGTCTCCATAACATGATGATTGCGAGTAAACTCACCGCTAATATGAGATAAGAAAATGTAGACAAAAATAATAAAAGCCCTGTTACACTTATTCCGGTCAGCAGCCCTCCTACCACATCAAATTTTACTCTTTGCTCTTCTTCTTCAGGAAGCAGTTTTTTAAACACAGGAAATAAGAATAGAACAAAACTTGTAACAATAAACAAGTAATGCCACCCAAAGAACTGAATGATTGCTCCTCCTATAACCGGACCCAATCCAAATCCTAATGAGGCAGCTGAAGAAATGAAGGACATTGCTTTTCCTCGTCTTGAAACAGGGATATACCGACCTGCCAAAACCATCGCCAGACCAGGAACGGCTCCGGCACCTGCTGCTTGCAGTAATCTTGCCGTTAACAGTAAAGAAAACTGATTGGCAAAAAGGCCCGCAACAGAAGAAATACCGAGCAAAATTAGCCCAATCATTAACAGTTTTTTAATAGGGATGAAATCGGATAAGCGGCTATACGTTAAAGTGGAAATGGCAAACACGATTGAGTAACCTGATACAACCCAAGAAGCTGTGGACGGGGCAAGTTCAAAATCATATAATACACTTGGAAGTGCAACATTGAACATCGTCGTGTTCATAACGACAAGCCATACGGTAAAACTCCATAAAAGAATCACCTTATTCTCTTGAAAGGCTTCTGTGTCTTTTTGGATTGTCATTGAAGAAGACAAACTCGACATGTAATTCCTCCTATCTCATTGCAAAACAATGAGCTTTCAATTTAATCACCGTTCCTATTGTATGAAAAACACGCAACAATTTCAAAGTTAGTGCCTCACATCATTCCAATAAAACAAAACGACCTTGCCGCTCTTATCGAGGAACAAGGTCATTTCCAATAAAGAATCGTAGATTACTACTAAAAAAGATGTTTTTCTAAAACATTGCACTTGCAAATACAAATGGTATCCTGTAATATGTGTATACATGCTGCGTTGTACGTGATTATAATAAGTTTTAACCTTTAAGCTGGTATAGGGAGTTTTACATCGAAGCCGGAATGTCATGCCTCCCATTATGGTTAGAGGACGTCATTAACGCTTCTGCAAACACCCACTTTGAGGAGTGGTGGTTTAAAACTTCATTATGCAACATCAACGGCAAACGCGGCACGTTCTTATTAACTATTGAAGCCGGTCTCTTCTCGAGATCGGCTTTTTATTTTTCATATATTTTATCGAGAAGATGAAATAGAAGTTGACAGGCCGCTAAGAACATTTTCAAGCTCTTCGTATACACGATCAATGGTTTGAGAGCCATCTATATTGCGTAAATACCCTTTTTGCTCATAAAAATCGAGTAAAGGCTGCTGCTGATTCATATTCACTTCCAAACGAGTTCCAACAGTTTTCTCATTGTCGTCATCCCGTTGGTAAAGCTCTCCACTACATTTGTCACATACCCCATCTTTATGCGAAGGTCGAAAAATAAGATGATAAGTCATTGTACAATTACGGCATAAACGCCGCCCGGTCAGTCTAGCCATCAGTTCTTCTTTCGGAACATCAATATTTAGAACAAAATCAATGGTACGCCCCATTTCCATCAGTAGTTGCTCCAAAGCCTCTGCTTGAGCAATTGTTCGAGGAAATCCGTCCAGTAAAAACCCTCCATTACAATCTACTTTCGCTAACCGCTCACGAACGATCCCAATGGTTACTTCATCCGGTACTAAGTGACCTGCATCCATATATTCCTTTGCTTTTCTGCCAAGAGCCGTCTCTTCTTTGATGGCCGCACGAAACATATCACCTGTTGAAATGTGAGGAACGCGATGCTTCTCAGTCATTCTCTCTGCCTGTGTCCCTTTCCCCGCACCTGGTAACCCCATCAAGATTAAATTCATTCACCTTTCCCCCTTATGATCGATTTGCTTCCGATTTATATACCTCATAAACAACCGGTAAGAATCCGAAACGGAACTTACCAGCTGTTTATCAAACCATTTAATCTTCCATCGTCGATAAGTCACCTGTCGGCAAATTGAGTTCCCATGCCTTCAAGACGCGTCTCATAATTTTTCCGCTTCTCGTTTTCGGAAGCGTATCACGAAATTCAATTTCTCTCGGAGCAGCATGTGCAGCAAGTCCTTCTTTTACAAAAATACGAATCTCTTCTTTTAGTGCATTTGACGGTTCGTAGCCATCTCGTAACGAAATGAACGCTTTAATGATTTCTCCTCGTATCGGATCTGGCTTACCGATAACTCCCGCTTCCGCTACAGCCGGAAATTCAACTAATTTACTTTCGACTTCAAACGGACCGACACGTTCACCTGCAGTCATAATGACATCATCTACACGACCTTGGAACCAAAAATAGCCGTCTTCATCCATGTAAGCAGAATCACCTGATACATACCAATCATTTGGTAAAAAGTACGATTCATATTTTTCAGGACGATTCCAAATCGCTCTCATCATGGATGGCCATCCTTTTTTAATCGCCAAATTCCCCATCCGATATGGCGGCAACTCTTCTCCTTGATCATCTACAATCGCAGCTTGAACACCCGGTATTGGTTTCCCCATTGAACCTGGTTTAATCTCCATAGACGGATAGTTACAAATCACTTGCGCCCCTGTTTCCGTCATCCACCATGTATCATGGATTCGCAAGTCGAACACTTTTTTCCCCCAACGAACGACTTCTGGATTTAATGGTTCTCCTACACTTAAAATATGTCGAAGTGACCGTAAATCAAATTTTTGAATAAGTGCATCTCCTGCTCCCATTAACATCCGAAAAGCAGTCGGAGCACTGTACCAAACGGTTACACCGTAATTTTCAATCGTTTGATACCAATCGTCAGGACTAAATCGGCCGCCACGGATAACATTGGTTGCTCCAACAAGCCATGGCGCAAATACACCGTAAGAAGTTCCTGTTACCCACCCTGGATCTGCTGTACACCAATATACATCTTCTTCGTTCAAATCGAGCACCCATTTAGCTGTTTGATAATGTTGAACCATCGCATGATGAACGTGGAAGACCCCCTTCGGTTTCCCAGTCGATCCTGATGTATAATGAAGCACTAAACCATCCTCTCGGTCTACCCATTCTACGTCTAAATGTGTATCAGCTGTATCCATTCTGTCGTAAAAATGGATATAAGGTCCTTCTTCTTGCACATCTTGTCCGACAATTACGACATGTTTTAAATGCGGCAGCTCATCCACTGGAACACGATGCAAAAGTTCTGGCGTCGTGACAAGTACTTTCGCTTCACTGTCTTCTAGACGGTCGCGAACAGCCACTTCCATGAACGCTTCAAACAACGGCCCAACGACAGCTCCTAATTTAATCGCACCTAGTAAAACAAAGTACAATTCTGGCGAACGTGGCATAAAAATAAATACGCGATCTCCTTTTTCAACACCCGCTGCCTCTTTCAATACATTTCCTGCCTTATTAGAATAATCTTTCATATCTTGGAACGTATATTGCTCCTTGCGCTCTTTATCAGAAAAATAAAGCGCTACCTTGTTCTTTTTTTCGGTTTCAGCATGGCGATCAATTGCTTCATATGCCATATTAACGAGACCTGTTTCATGCCAGGAAAATTGTTCCTCCACACTGGACCAGTCGAAATTTTTGTAAGTTTCCTCATAGTTTTCTAGATTGAATAACCCCTTTTGCACAGACAATGTTTCCAGCTTCATGATTCTCCATCTCCCTTATAAAAATGATTTGATTAAAAGCTCGTCCATTGGATTCCCATGCCCCTCGACTATAGCCTTCAAACCGTCACATAATGGCCGTTTCAACGAAATAGAACTATCGGTTAACACTTCGTCATTCTGTTAAATGCTCACAACTTGTGAAGATGTCCGTTCATGGATCGGAATGTAAGTTTGGTGTTTCAGCCCCACATATTGCGCACGAGGGCGAATTAAACGATTATTTTCATATTGTTCTAAAATATGAGCAATCCAACCAGAGACACGACTGACCGCAAAAATAGGTGTAAATAAATTATGCTTCATGCCAAGACTGTGATAAACAGAAGCCGAATAAAAATCAACATTCGGGAGAAGCCCTTTTTCATTTTGAACAATCTGTTCTGTTGTCACTGACATGTTGTACCATTTATCTTCACCTGTTACTTTTGTTAATTGCCTCGACATTTCACGTAAATGTTTCGCACGTGGATCGCCATTTTTATAAACGCGATGACCGAAGCCCATAATTTTCTCTTTCTGTTGAAACGCTTCTTTCAAATAAGGTTCCACACCAGCAGGCTCCTTCATTTGATGAAGCATTTGCATAACGCGTTCGTTTGCTCCTCCGTGAAGCGGACCTTTTAATGCACCTAACGCCGCTGTCACTCCAGAATACATGTCTGACAGTGTTGCCACACAAACACGCGCCGTAAAAGTTGAGGCATTCAACTCATGATCCGCGTGAAGAACAAGCGCTTTATTAAAAGCTTGCTCCGATATCGAATCTGGAACTTCCCCATTGACCATATAGAGAAAATTAGCAGCAAAACTTAAATCAGACCTTGGCGCAAGAGGTTCTTTTCCTTCACAAATGCGGGCATAAGCAGCCACAATAGAGGACAATTGAGCCTGTAGTCTTATCGCTTTTCGATAGTTCGCTTCTCCAAGATGATCCGCTTCTTGATCATATAGAGAAAGCGCTGATACACACGTAATTAAGACAGACATCGGATGAACATGCTCATTAGGGAGTTTTTTCATCATGGTAATGATCTCTAGATTAAGGGAAGCGCTTTCAAATAATTCTTTTCGGAATGTTTCTAACTGATCTCGACTAGGGAGTCTATTAAACCAAAGCAAATAAATAACTTCTTCAAAACTTGAATAGTCAGCTAAATCATCTACATTAAACCCTCTATACGTCAAAACATCATCAATAATGGAGCTGACTGAAGAAGTGGTGGCAACGACTCCTTCTAACCCTTTTGCTTGTACCATGTGATCCCTCTTTTCTATGTATTATAATTTTAAACTTTCTTTTCATAGAGCACTCTATCAGGATGTTTCTATTACCTGCTATTGTCCTAGCAATACTCCTAATTGATTTTGATTATATCGAAATGTTTTTTCTATGTCTGTAATTTCCGATATAACGTTTTATTAACGGATGAAAGGGAATATATGGATACGAAACAGAATTTGCGTTATAATTATATTGAATATTTAGAAAGAGGTGAAAATTCAAACCATGGATGCTCTAAAAATACCACAATTCATACAAGATTGGATTCCTTCTGAAGCCTCCATCGCATTTGCAGGACAAGACCGATACATAGACTATTTCTCAGGCATTCATGATATTCAAATCCGTCCAGGTCAGCCTGTTCCGTCAGGAAGCATTACAGAGCGAGTTTATCGTCAAAAACGAAAAGTTGAATCGTTAGTAGACGAGTCTGTATTTGGTATCCCTTACTATGGAGTCGGCTATCCAATTGAAGGACAAAATGGTTTACGAGGTGCCTTAACAATCATTCTTCCTCCTTCCTATTTTTTTAAAAGATCGTCACAGCCTCTTCTATCTTTTATAACCGGAAAGAAAGGCGATATTTGGAAACCAATACCTCTTAATGATATCGCTTACATAGAGAGTGACCAGAAAAAAACGTGGCTTTTCACAGCAGAAGGTGCATACAGTGCTATTCACACACTAAAAGTGCTTGAACAGCAACTTCCAAGTACATTTCTCAGAATACATCGTTCCTATATTGTCAATATCCCATATATACAACACATTTCCCGTGACTTCTCTTCTAATTTAGTCCTTACTCTAGGGACAGTTAGTCATGTGCAGTTAACGGTGAGTCAAACGTACGTGTCTAATGTAAGGCGGACACTTGGCTTTTAATCATGTGTTTCACCCATAATTGATCATTGACTTGCTAAAATGACCCGTCAACACTCTTTACCTCTTCTTAATTTAACTGACGGGTCCGTTTGCGTTATGGACGACTGACAAGAAAAAAGAGCTATAATTATAGGTTGTTTGACAATGGAAGGGAAATGTCTACTTTCGTCCACTCACCTTTTTGACTTTGATAGTTGACGTCTCCATTCATATCTCTAATAATCTTATTAACTATCATCGTACCTAAACCTGTGCCTTTCGTTTTTGTCGTATAATAAGGCAAACCAATGTGCTTTATTTCATCTTCTGTTAAACCGATTCCGTTATCTTGAATGGAAATGACGGCATAGCTGCTATCACTTGCTTTTTTAACATGAATGTTAATTTTCCCCTTTTGTTCGACGGCTTCTATACTATTTTTAATAAGATTAATCATTGCTTGCTTCAAATACTGTTTATCGCCCACAATATAATGGATTCCATCTTCTTCATACTCGATTGAAACATTATGCAAATGTGCCATAGGCTTTAATAGTTGAATCGTCTCCCGAACAGCTTCTTCCGCAGCAAATCTCTCCTTTTTCATCGCTCCAGGTTTAGCGAGCGACAAATACTCCGTAATAATTTTATTTGTTCTGTCCAATTCTTCCAATATTAAATCGGAAAATTTATGCAGTTCTTTATGGTTGTCTCCTTCTTTTAAAAATTGTATAAATCCTTGCACAGTCGTTAATGGATTTCTTATTTCATGGGCAAATGCTGCAGCCATATGTCCTACGGTTTTCAGTTTTTCTAAATAAACTGATTCGTCAAGCTGCTTATTATTGATAATCATTTTTTCAATGGCAAAAATCAAACCAATAAACGTAACAAGAAAGGTCCCGTAATACAGACTATAAAAATATAAATCTAAAAACGATGCAAATGTTTCTAGAAGCATTACAGAAAGAAAAAGATAAACGCCGAAAATGACAAAAGAAAAAGACGTTCGATTTTTTGATTCCCTAAATCTTTTCTTAAAAAGAAGACCGCAAAGCAATGCAATCAAATTGATTTCAATTCCGACCAAAAAAAACTGACCGCCAATAAAGTAACGGGCTATTGACACGGTAGCCGTACAAAATAATCCAGCAAACGTTCCACAATAAATCGTCAAAGTAATAATAATCACCATTCGAAAATCGAAATTTGTATCTTTTAATACTTCAATGGGATATGCCATACATAAAAGCGCAGAAAAGGTCCCCATCAATGTATATACGATACGCTTTTTATATTCTACTACCGAAGATTTTCTGAAAGGGATAAACATATTTGCATTTGCTACTAAAGCGATTAGTATCATGTAATTGACAATTAAAGGTTTAATAATATGAATGAACATAACAGCACCTCCTTCCGATAATTTTTCCATGTACGTTCACTTTAAATTAATCTACAGGCATAAATAAACGGTCGCCAAGATGTTTCTTCATCCTTTGACAACCGCTTGTTTAAACTCCTCTATCGTACCACAAAAAAGATTACTCATGTTGACATGTACCAAACTTTCGTTCTGATGAATTTTCTAGGTCGATTTCTCTATGTTAAAGCGCTTTATGACGTTCAATTTTGACATGTTGTTTTAACCCATTAATAATGGCTTGTTTTAATTCTCTATCATTTTCTAACTGTAACCCGATAATATATCGATTAATATAATTTTTCTTCCATTTAATATTTCCAATAACATTCAAAGACGAAGAGTTGAGCGCAAACGATATATCAACGGCTGCTACAAGAGGCAAATCAGCAGTCGTCTCCAACTTTAAGCCGTTTGGACTTAAATCTAAAATCACTCCATCATTCTTTTCTCTCTCATATCTCATTGAGTAAAAGCAATAGATTGGCGTTGTAAATTGGTATCTGAACGCTTCTTGTCTTCTATATCTCATTTCTCCCGCCCCTTCATCTAAAATGCTCTTGTTAATACTTCCTTTGTCCACCTCATGGCTTCCTTATAGATATGGAAAAGATTGTCCTTATCAATTTCAACAAGATTGACAAGATCTTCAATCTCTCTCCACTCCCCTTTTTCTATACTAATTAATAAATCGAGTACATTCTTATACGGTGTTTGCGAGCCTAATAAAGCTGCTTTTATGTCTTGATCTAACGGGAGTTGATCAATTATTTTTTTTAACGGTTGCTTTAACACCGTATCAATAAGCGACAACATTCCGACCAAGAAATAACTGGAGCTTTCCGCATTTTTTCCTATTTTTACTGCGATTAGCTCACTTGCTTTCGCCCGTATAAAACACATTTTAATCACTTCGTCCGAGACATGACTGCCCCCGTTGTGGGCTATTTCTCGCAGTGATAACACATATACCCACTTTTTTAACTCTTTTAATCCAAGCAATACAACAGCTTGCTTAATTGACTTAATTTTATGTATTCGGCTATATATACCGGAATTGATTAGCTTAAGTAATTTATAAGAAAGAGCGACATCTCTCTCGATGATTTCTGTAATTGTATCTAAATTTGGCTCTATTTGAGATAACTCTGAGATAATGCGAAAAAAACTGTGACTTTGGATAATCATATCGTTTGCCGAAAGAATGACAGGCTCATGAAAAAAGTAGCCTTGGAAATATTTATAACCCATCTCAAAACATCGTTTAAACTCTTCTCTCGTTTCCACTTTTTCTGCTAGAAACCCGACATTATACGCTTGCAGTGTATGAAACATTTTTTGTTGCTGCTCCCAAGGAGTTTTACGAATATCGATTTTAATGATATCTGCCAAATGCAAAAGCTGAGAAACAGCTTGATCATCTGCTTCCAGTTCAAAATCATCTAGCGCGATCTTATACCCTTTTACTTTTAACGCTCTGCAAGTATCAATAATTTTTTCTGTCGGCGTGACCGTTTCCAAAATTTCCACTACAAGCATCTCCGATTGGAAATAAAAGGGTATTTCACTTTCTAAAAGTTTTTCCGTAAAATTTACAAAACAAGGTTTCCCTTCTGACAATTCATCTACACCAATTTGCAAAAAACTATTGATGACATCTAACGTTGCCTGACTTCCGTCAATATTTGAAAATTTATTTTCCCAACTATTACGATACAACAGCTCATAAGCATAAACCTCTTGGTCACTAGTCAAAATAGGCTGCCTTGCTACATATATTTCCATTATTGCTGCTCCTTTTAGAGAGTAATTTACATATGATTCTACATTTCATTTAATTATTCAAGACCGCTTCATTTGAGGAGAAGACGTTCACATTAGTTATTAAATCCCTTGAAACTAGGAAGGAATTACCGTTATATTTTATAAATTTCAATATCTACAAATATTATACAATTGAATAAGACTATTTTACTATCTTCTACTAAAAAGTCGAGACATTCGACAAAAAAAGTGATTGTCACGACTTTAAAAATAAAATAAAACCTCCAGCACCCATGCTTGGAGGTTTTATACATTCATAGTTTGAAATTAGTTTTGCGCTACATCTACGATACGTCCTTCAACAGACGGAATGACTGTTTCGTCTGCCATAAAATAATCCCTAAACATTTCCCAATCAACAAATCCAGGCTCACTTAGTCGCCCTTCTTCATACGCGCTCTTGAACATCGTATAGCTGTCTCCGCCTTTAGCTGTAAACGTATTTGTCGCTACAAAGTATTTCTTGTCTTCCACTAGCGAATCATACGTTTGTCCATCTTCCTTCACTTCAACAGATATTACTCGTTCACCAGCTGGCTTGCGACTGTCATATGTGAACTTTAAACCAGAAACTTGCAAAAACGCTCCAGATTGCTCTGGTGCAAGAGCAACACTGTGCTCAAGCGCCTCTTTAATTTCTGCACCTGTTAATTCCATAATTCCTAAAGAATTGCTGAACGGCAATACTGTTAAGATTTCGCTTAATGTCATGTCCCCACTGTCAATGGACGCACGAATGCCGCCTCCATTTTGAAGGGCAATCACCGTGTTCGGGTTAATCATTTTCGCTTTAGCAAGCATTCCGTCAGTAATTAAGTTTCCTAGATTCGTTTCCTTTGTACGGACATTTGCACGCTCACCATCCAACACAACATCTGTTGTACCGACAACTGTTTGCTTGAAAGCATCAACGGCTGGTTTATATTTTTCTGCTAAAATACGAGCTGCTTCCGGATCTTCTTGAAACACATACGGAGCGTCTTTTTCATCGCTTACTTTTTTATCAATAGCAATTAATTCTCCGTTATGCTCAATTACTTTTCCATTCTCATCGAATGCTACATCTAATACACCTAAAAATTTACTATACTCTTTTGCTTGAACAATAACGGTCGGTTCTTCTCCTGTTGTATCGACAAACGGTACACTTAACTCGTCATGCGAATGTCCGCCGATGATTACATCAATTCCTTCTACTTCCTTTGCTAACGTGACATCATTGTCACCACCACCATCTTGAAAACCGATATGTGTAAGGGCAACAATTTTATTCACACCTTGTTGCTCAAACTGCTGAACAGCTTTTTGTGCCTCTTCAATATAATTCTCAAACTCTATACCATCACCAGGGCTTGAAATATCTTTTGTTTCTGCTGTTGTCAGACCAAAAATCCCAATTTTTTCACCGTCTACTTCTTTCACAATTCCATTGTAGATAGCGCCATCCATCGGCTCAGATGACCATTCATCTTTAAAGAAATCTTTTAAATTCTCATCTTTTGAAAAGTTGACATTAGCAGTGACAAACGGAAATTTCGCATTTTCTACGAATCTAGCCAATGGCTCTGTTCCAAGATCAAACTCGTGGTTCCCTAAAGTCATCGCATCATAGCCGATATAATTCATGAACTCTAAGTCAGCTTGTCCTTTGTATTGATTGAAATACAATGTACCTGAGAATACATCTCCTGCATCTAAAAGCAATGCGTTAGGCTTTTCTTCTCGAACTTGCTTAATAGCCGTGACACGTCTTGCGATATTTTCTACATGTGCATGCGTATCGTTCGTATGCATTAATGTTAAATTAAAGCTATCTTCATCAATATTTCCTGCCGCTTGTTCACTGCGGAAGATGAAAGAAGCTATTTGCCCGCGAGTCACTTTGCTATTCGGAGAAAACGTAGTCGGAGTCGTTCCCGTTGTAATCTTATAATCGATAAGCGGTTTTACAAATTCTGCATACCAATCATCTTGTTTTACATCTGAAAATGGTGAATTTTTCAACATACCTTGCTTAAAACCAAACGCTTTTACAAGCATTTTGGCCAATTGTGCGCGACTTAACGGCTCATTTGGTTTAAATTGGTCACCATAGCCTTGGATAATCCCTTCTCTTGCTAATGCCGCAATATAGCCATAAGACCAATCATCTTTTTCTACATCTTTAAATCCAGGGTCTTCTACGTTTTTTGTCTCTAAATTTAACCCAAGGGCCATAATCTTAGCCGCTTGGGCACGTGTCACTTCTGCATATGGACGAAATTCATTTCCGTATCCTGTTACAATTCCACGGGTATGCAAGCTTTTTACCGCTTCATAAAAATGACTTTCCGGCTTTACATCGTTGAATTGAACAGCTTGCGAGCCTTCGGCTTGTACACTCGGTACAAAAGCAGTAGTTGCACTAGCAGCAATAGCTGCCGAAAGAGATACATGTAACATTTTCTTACGATAACTAGAGTGAATCGACATCATAATCCCCCTTGAATTATAGTAATAACGCACAAAATGATTCTAGTACAAAACGATTATAGCAAAAGAATGTTACTCAAACATCAAGAAATTGTAAATTTTTTAATATTAAGAACGTTTTTTGTCGTATTTTCTCACCTTGATTTTCTATTCTTCAACCACTTCAAAGAAGCATACGGAAGACCGCTGCAGTTACACACGCTCCGTATACTTCTATATTATTTTATCCACCATCTCACCCTTTCGCGTAATAAAGAGACCGCACTTAACGTTCGTTAAACCGCGATTGATTATTACGATGAAAATGAGCATTCAACTGCCCTTGAATCATTTTTTTCTTTAATTTATTTTCTTCCTCCAACTGCTTTTCACGTTTTACAAACTCTTTGCGGATGTCATGAGTTTGAACACCATCTTCTATTTTTTCAGCAATATCCATTAAGCGTTCAATATCCGAAAAAGAATATTTCCGGATGCCTGAAGATGTACGTTCCGGAAAGATAAGTTTCCTCTCTTCATAATATCGGACTTGTCTCTCCGACAAACCTGTCAGCTCTTTTACAATTCCCATAGTCATAACCTTTTTATCAAGATAGGAAGCCTTATTCTCTTGCACCAATCTTCACCCCTGCACAAAATTTTCACCCTTAAAATCTTGCAAGTCTTTCATATATATCCTCAAGTGTCCGGCATTTTAGCTCTTGAACTTTGCTTATATAAACACACCATAGCTTTGCCGTCATAATAGCATCACCTAATGCATGGTGCCGATTGATGATTGGAATAGCATTATGCTCACAAAAATCTTCTAATCTCACAAGTTTCGAATCTGGTTCCGCAATTCGATATAGAAAAGACGTATCGACAATTCGATGCTTAAACGGTGTTCGGAACAGCTTCCAGCTCGCATGCTGCAAGAAAGATTTCTCATGATTTGCATGATGGGCCACAAGCGTAAAGCCTTTCGCAAACTCAAAAAATTGAACAAGGACATCGGAAAGCAGCGGCGCATCTTTTAATTCTCTATCTGAAATCCCTGTTAATTCCTCTATCTCAGAAGAAAGAGTTTGTTCAAAACGAACGAGCGAGTAAAAAATCTCACCTTCCTTAATTTCTCCCCCACAAACTTTAATAGCTCCAATTGAAATGATTTCATCTCCTTTTTCAGGAGAAAAACCGGTCGTTTCAACATCAAATACGACAACATTCAACTCAGAAAGAGGGATTTCCATTACATTTTCCTCGTTCATTTCTTTCTGCATATGACGCAAAAAAGCCATATGCTCCAAATTTTGACCTGTGACTCCTCCAAACAGTCCGGAATTGACCCTTCCGGAAATTCCTCTCATAAATTGAATAAGTGGTTCAAATGCCATTATTTAACACCCTTTTCAATCATTGCTTGGACGTATTGATGAAGCCTTTTCCCATCTTTTAAAATGTGTTTTAACTCTCTTTTTTCATCTTTACTTAAATGATTTAACTTCAAATAATGTGTATCATCATATGTTTCAACGCCGCCATATAATGAAACACGATAATTCAATAATGCAAGAAAGTTTAATTTATACCCTCTAAGCTCTTCTCCATAGCCAATTTCCATTAACCGATCAAGCCGACTGAGAGTCGACGTTTCCAAAATCCCTTCTTTCATAGCAAGAAGCCGGATGGCGTTCACATACGGAAGAAAAGCAGCATGTTTTAAGTCCATTGCCCCTTCATGAATCCCTTTTTCTTCTGCCAAAAGTTGGCCAAATGGGCCAATTGATTTTTTTAAATGCATAACATTCTCTAAAAATCTTTTTAATAAGAACGGATTTTCCTTCTGTTCATGATGGATAAAAGATTTCAGACGGAAAAGAAGCTCGCCTTCTCCCTTCAACGTTCTTGCATCGTAAAAAATTTGCAAATAGCGAATGGACTCCCAACTCTCTTCTTTCATCCACTTTGACAGCTGATTCTCCCACTCTTCCAACGACAAACACCAAAGAGGGTTTGAACTCATGACATTTCCTTCACAATATGGATAGCCGATAATGTTTAAACCATATGAGAGTTCCTTCCCTACAGCACGAAAATATTCTTTTGTCTCTTGCGACGTCCCTTCAAACACAAGCCCGTGATCTTGGTCACTAATTAACCCTTGCTCGTATCTTCCGCCGCTCCCTGTAATAAACCAGCTATACTTGCCAGGCGGGTCTCCCTTCCCTATTGTAGCAATCGACACATCAAACGCTTTTTGAAAAACGAGGTCATGGAATTCATTTAACAACAACGTATTCGATTGATATTGTGAAATATGTTCATCCTTCCATTTTTTAATGGCTTCGTAAGATGGACCATTGTTATACATATCAACACTTCCTTTATAAAAAACCATTCCTACCGTCGTGCAAAAATCCCCGTCATGTGCACTAAGTATCTTTGAACGCAGGAAAAGAAACATTAACACTTAACAATGAGAGAAGCGGAGGATTCCACCGGGACTCCTCCGCGAAAGTGAAAAGCCCCTTTTCAGAGGCCTCCACTTATGAGCTAAGCTTATTTTCTTCTTTTCCTGTAAATGCTTCAGGATATCCATAACTGCCATGTTCACTAATATCCAATCCCATAATTTCTTCTTCTTCTGTTACACGAAGTCCGTTCATTACTTTTTTCGTAACAGCTAAAATAATGTATGACACGACAAATGCATAAGCACCAGAAACTGCTACTCCCATAAATTGGACACCGAGCTGTGTAAATCCTCCTCCGTAGAACAATCCTGGCAGTCCGACCGTTGCTAATTCCGGTGTTGCGAAGAAACCAGTTGACAACGTTCCCCAGATTCCTGCTGCTCCATGAACAGATAAAGCAAAAATCGGATCATCAATTTTTCTTTTCTCAAAAAATCTTACGCTGTAAAATACAAGAATACCCGCTACAAATCCAATTACAACCGCTGCCCACGTATCAACAAATGCACAAGATGCAGTGATAGCAACAAGACCTGCTAATGCGCCATTTAACATCGTTGGAACATCAGATTTTCCAAGGACCATCCATGAAATAATAAGTGCCGCTACCGCGCCAGCTCCCGCTGCCAAGTTTGTATTTAAAGCAACAAATCCAAAGAATCCACCGTCAACTGATACTGTACTTCCAGCATTGAACCCAAACCAACCGACCCATAGAATAAGAACTCCAAGTGCCGTATATACTTGGTTATGACCATAAATGTTATTAGCCGAACCATCTTTATTGTATTTTCCAATACGAGGTTTAAGCAAAATAGTTGCTGCCAGTGCAGCCATTGCTCCTGTTAAGTGAACAACTGTAGAGCCTGCAAAGTCTTGTTTTCCGTGTTCAGCTAACCAACCGCCGCCCCAAATCCAGTGAGCAACAACTGGATAAACTAACGCAGAGAATAAAAGAGTGAAGACTAAGTAGACAGATAATTTAGCCCGCTCAGCAAATCCTCCAAGTGCAATCGTAATAGCAATACCCGCAAAGGCTAATTGGAATACGAAGAAAACAGCTGAAGAAAGGCTCATACCTTCCAATTCATATCCTGAATAAAAGAAATGTGAAAGTCCTACTAAAAAGTTTGCATTATCACCGAAAATAAAACCAAATCCAACCGCCCAAAACACAAGTGATGCTAGACCGAATGTAAAGATGGTTTTCCCAGCAATGTGACCCGCATTTTTCATTCGAGTCGAGCCAGCTTCGAGTAAAATAAATCCACCTAACATAAAGATAACTAAAATGGCTGCCAACATAACCCACAGACTATTCATTAAATAAATTGGATCCATCATCTTTCCCCCCTAGTTTTAAACGGAATATCTTTTAACATTCTATGTTAGAAGATATAACATTTTGTTGTTATGTTTTATTTTAGCGCATGAATTTAAAATTTCAATACATTTTTATAAATTTCTGATAATTGTGTGTGAGGAGTCCTGACATTCCCAAACTATAAAGGCGCCCTTTCCTTCTCCTGTTAAGCAATCAGGAAAAGAAAAGGGCGCCTCACAATTAATGATGATGATTTCCTTTAGACGGGTTGTTTACTACAAAGCCTTCTTGAGGTACATAAAAATATTGAATCCAAACACCATCTAAAAATTCATCACGGCTATCTAACAATACATCAATTCCTTTGTCTGTTTGAACAATTTCATCATGTTCCGTCGCTTCATCGAGCTTAAGGTCATAATGCGCATGATCTCCGTGATGACCCGTTACAAACACACGAATCATTTTCCCTTTCCCTTCTTCACTGTTTAACATCTGTTGCAATACTTTCGCTGCATTTCGGTTAATTTTGCATTTCATGTTATGTTCTCCTCTCATAATCGGACTGCTCCATTTACTATTCCATTATTGTGTACATTCCCTCTATAGATTACCCTTTATATCAAACTGCCCATTCTGATTACGAACTGGTAGATGAATTGTACTTTCTTGCTTATTAATTCGCGAATTTTCTTTAAGAGACTGCAATTCCTTTGACAACTCCATAAACCATTGCTCATCTTTCGTTAAAAGTGCAAGATCGATTAAGTTCATTAGTTGCGCTTCACTTCGAGCAAGCGAAGCTGACAGCTTTTCAAGGGCTTTCGTTGACACAGATACGATTTTTCCAACCAACTCTTCATTATCACATTCAACAATGTAAACAGATGCTATATTATAACCGGCATCTATCGCTTTTATATATCCATGGATTAATTCGCCATCCCTTAACTTCCCCTTCACCCAGCTCGCCGCTTCCAAATGCTGTTTATCGAACATCACGATTCATTTCTCCTCCTTACGGTGTCGTGAAATACTGTAATTTTAATATGTACAGTTTAGAAAGTCAACGAAAGACACTCGGCCTAAAGAAGCAAGTAAATCCCTTATATTCTACACACTCATTTATCATTCAACGCACAACGCAAAAAAACTGATGGATTTAATGACCATCAGTTTTTTTATCATAAGTCCTAACCACCGGTGAAGGACGAAGGAAAATCTCTGCCGATAGAAATCCTCTTTATTTTCAAATCTATTTAATAAACGAAATTACAATCATAAGCACAAAAAGAATTGTTAAATGATTGAGAGAAACGACAAACATAACCGTCGCCCACTTCATATCTTTCATTTTATTAAAACCGATAATACCAATCAACATCCAAATAAGCGTTAAGCCAATCATCGTAAAAACGATAACTTTACTGAACGACCAAAATAAAAAGGACGACATCAATAATAATACTAAATAAACAATCGTTTGAACTTTTGTACGATGGATTCCTTTAATAACTGGAAGCATTGGCACTCCTGCTGCTTTATACTCTTCTAACCTTCTAATGGCAATAGCATAAAAATGCGGTGGCTGCCACAGGAACATTAGAACAAACAACCCAATAGCAATTGGGTGAAAAATATCTGTAGATACAGCCGCCCATCCAATAAGCGGTGGCATAGCTCCAGATAGACTTCCTACCTCTGTATTATAGATGGTTGTTCGTTTTGTCATCATCGTATAAGGGAATACATAAAGAAAAAATCCTAAAAAGCCCATTATTGCTGCCATGTTAGAAACAAACAACAAAAGACCTAAACCAACCGCAACAAGCGAAACGCCAAGCCAAAGTGCAAATTTGGGATTAATGGAGCCGTCTACCGTCGGTCTGTCCATCGTTCTTTCCATCACTGTATCGATATCACGATCATAGAAATTGTTAATGGCTCCTGATCCACCTACAACGAAAGATGTTCCTAGTAATGTTAGAATAATCATCGGGATTTGCTCGAAAAAGCTTAGATTGTTCGCATACAACGCTAAGCAAAGGCCTGCGAACATCCCCATCACATTCGATTTAATAATCCCGGTTTTTACAATAGCTTTTATCACTTTCCATGAAAAATAATGTTTCATAGAAAAGGATTCTTTGGCCATTAATTCAGAATTTTTCACAACCATTCTCCTCTTCTAATTTATCTGTTGAAAGATAATATGTTCTTCTCTATTCTACTATGCTATTTTAACAGAAAGTGAAACGAAATGCTTCTCATGGAACCGTTGAATTTTGTCTAAACATTGAACGAACAATAGTACAGCATGGAAATCTCTTTGTTTTTTAAAGAAAAATGTTATATTTACCCATTAAAACTAAAAAATACAAAAAGCGCAGGACCTATTCCCCGCGCTTTCCTTCTAAATCTAATCCTTCTAATGCCATGCTGGCAAACACTCCGCTCACCTGATGAAACGATTCGGCGGCATCAGTACGGTCTGCCGCAAAAAACATACTGGATGTCTCAACATTTTCTTTATTTGCAAACGCCAATAAAAACTGAGTTTTCAAACGATTGCTAATTAAGGCAGGACCATACGCCAACTCCATTTTACGAATGCGCTCCGCTGGGTCTTGAATGGTCAAAAAATGGCGAACATAAGGCGGAACGACTTCCTTCAAATTTTCTTTTAATCGAAATTTTGTTTCATACATGGATGATTCCAATGAAACAGTCGTTGGGATCGCTTGATCGGCCAATATCGTCTCGAACATTTGCTGAAGGGCGCGGTTCTCTTCCGAAACGTACGCAACGTTCGTAACGAGCAGGTTCATATATTCTTCTTCTGTTTTCGCATGGTTTCGCTGATCTAAAATCTTTCTTTTTACATCTTGTTGCAATTGTTCACGGTCTATGTTTTGTGTTAATTGCTTCATTAATGTTGCAACAACTTTATGGATATCTTCTCTAGTTATGTTCATATAATCGCCTTAAACTCCTTCTAGTCAAATATTTATGTCATTTTCCAGTACATGCCCAAGTCCATTATACCTCACGAAGAACCATGGCGAAATGTCCGTTTCAAATCCTTCCCTTTTATACTGCCTTATTTAATGGAAAAACGTTCATAAGAGATTCCCCTAAGCGGATGGCACTAATCCCACAAGCGGCGAAGACAGCCGCTTACGTCTAGGAAATAAAGAGACCGCAAAATAACGTTTCCCCCGTTACTTTGCGGTCTCACATCATGCCGTCTCTCCATGTAGTTTATAGTCGTACACGATGGATTCAATATCATCAATAAATGGTAGTAGGTGACGCTTCTCTAAGAACATCTGATGAAACCGTTTAATCGCAGCATGACTCTGACCAAACTCTTCCTGTAATCGTTTCAAACGGTACTCCGTAAGCGGAACTTCACATTGGACGATACATTTTAATTCTTTCAGAAATGCTTTATTCATGTTCATCACACCCTCATTCCCATTTATTAGTATTATTTTACCATCAATAGCCTAAATAAGAAAGCGCTTTCTTATTTATTTTAGTACATCCTTACACAATCTCAATGATATTTGAATAAACCTTTAAAGAAATACACCTTCTTCCAAACAAAAATAGCACGATGTTCACGTGCTAAAAAGGATCGCGAATTCTTTCTTCATTTGAAACGGTATGTCGTACCTCACTTAATCTAGCCGAATGATTTTCGCATCAGACGTCAGCATCCATATTCCTTTATCAAAAGGCGTGTGCTGTAAATCTAATAACCACTTTACTTTTTCAATATTGCGATTCCACGATTTAGATGACATATGCCGAATTACTAATGCCACTTGTTTGCCATAATCCTTTAGCAGTTTTTTATCAACTGATTCCATTAAAGCAAAGAGCGCTTCTTCTTCCTTTGTTTTAGCCAAACGGACAACAGACTCATGTTTAGGATTCTCCTTTGTTTTTCCTAATAAAAAAGAGATTTCTCCTTTGACATCTTCATGTAGTGTAATTTCAAGAGACAATTCTTCGCCTGTTGAAAGATCCCGACAGATTACATCTGGTATATCTGATAGTTCCATAATTTTATAGTTGGTTTGAAACATTTTATTGTACAGACGTAAAAAGACGATAGCCGTTTCATACTCAATAGCTTGTTTACTGTTTTTCGGCTCCAACAAATCCCCCCTCTCCGTTAGCGACTTGCTGTTTTCATTCTGCGAATTGTCATCCGCTTACGTCTAGAAAATCGGGCATGAATACTCTTTTGTCATATCCAATTTTCTAGATTAATTTATATAGTTATTACTATAGTATGTATGATAAAGGGATTCGACCATTGATATAAATGGATTTTTCACATTCCGTTCCGACAGCACCAAACAATTACTTATTCCATCAGTTCAAGCCACTAAAAAAAGACAAAATAAAAAGAGAACAACATCAATACGGGCAAACCATTGACGTTGTTCTCTTCATCGTTCTTTTATTCTACATTCTCTTTTACAGAGAACGGATAATCCCGCCTTCTACTCGTTGTGCTACTCCATTAATGGCGGAAGCATTTTTAGAAGCTAAAAAGACAACTGTATCTGCTACTTCTTCTACTGTTGCAAAGCGTTGGATAAGTGAAGTCGGTTCATTATTTTTAAAGTAGTTAGCTGTAAATGGCTCAAGTTCCTCATTTTCCGCTTTGGCTGCACCTACCATGTAACCTTCTACTCCCTCTGTCCATGTTGGTCCCGGCAACACACTGTTAACCGTTACATTCGTTCCCTTTGTTAATTCTGCCAACCCTCTAGACAAGCTAATTAAGGCTGTTTTCGTAACAGAATATGGAACCATCTGCGGAAGCGGTTTGACTCCTGCCTCACTCGCAATATTTAAAATACGACCTGTATTTCGTTTTAACATCTCTGGCAGGAATGAACGAGACAAGCGTACTGCACTCAGTACATTTGCATTAAAATAGTGCATCCACTCATCATCTGTTACATCTTCAAATGCCTTCACCTCAAAAACGCCCATATTATTTACAAGTACATCCACTTCTCCGTACTCTTTCACTTTTGAAACAAATTGTTGCGCTTGTGACGCATCAGATACATCTGCAGCAATACCATATACCGTTCCGAAAGCTTCCAGCTCACTCACCGTTTCATCCACTCTGCTTTGCGTTCGGCCATTGACGATTACTTTTGCCCCTTCTCGAAGAAATGACTTGGCAATTCCTTTCCCAATCCCTGACGTTGATCCTGTTACGACTACTAATTTATTTTCAAGTCCTAAATTCATTTTCACTCAACCCTTCTTAAAAAATTACTATGCTAGAATAGATGAAACAAGCAACATTCACAAATAATTTGCTTGAAAGGTTCATTTCTATTCTATTTACACATTCATACTATTACCACTTTTTGTAGCAAATCATGCCCTCTAGCAAAAAAAATCCTTCTGAACGCCTATCAATCGGCTGCCGCAGAAGGATTTTCTTTAACTTCCTAAAGGGAGCTGAATCGTCACGATTGTCCCGTCCCCATGATTTTTAATCGTCAGTTTCCCGTGATGTTCTTTGACAATCGTTTTACAAATAGCTAAACCGAGCCCAATTCCCTCTTCTTTCGTAGAAAAAAATGGATCTCCTACTTTATTAATAATGGATAATGGAATGCCTTCCCCACTATCTTTAATATAAACGATGATCAATCCATCACTTTGATGAACACGCACATGAATCTGCCCATGTTCTCCAATGGATTCCATTGCATTTTTTAATAAATTAATAAAGACTTGCTTCATTTGAGAAGGATCAAGTGCTGCCTTCGGGACATTCTTTTCTTCTTCAAGAACAATCTTTATATTATGAAGAGATGATTCACCTTGCAATAACTCAATAGTATTCTTCATTAACTGGCCAACGGAAACACTTTCTTTTTTGGGAGCAGTCGGCTGTGTCACTAATAAAAAATCGCTAACGAGCTGATTTATCCGATCCAGCTCACTTAAAACAATTTTCTTAAATTCAGCTGATGTTTCGTTTTCATTAAATAATAATTGAACAAACCCCTTGACTGACTGCATCGGATTCCTAATTTCATGAGCCAATCCCGCAGCTAATTGTCCAACTAAAGCCATTCTATCTAATTGAAGCATCTTACTTTCAATTTTCGGTACTACTTCGAGTTGCTGCTCATTAATAACATTTCCTAATATGTTGGACAATCTTTTCATTGTTTTAATTTCATACGAACTGAATTCGTAAGGTTCAGGGTTTACAGCACATAACGTACCAAATAGAGCGCCATCTTTCAACATAATAGGTATCCCTAAATAAGAGCCGATCTTCGTATCATAAATAACTTGCAGATGTGCCGTTCTCGGATCTTCGATCGTGTCGTTAATCACAAGCGGTTCATCACAAACTAAATTACAAACAGACAGATGTCTTGGAATTTCAAGCCCTTCTGCCACTTCACTCCCCGTTGATTTGCTGAACACCTTAATAACAGAAAAAGTCTCATTCAATACGCCGACGAAAAATGTGTTAATCCCTACAAGCTCACTAGCTGTTTCTAAAATATCTGTAATGACCTCTTCGTTAAGATATACATTTGTCTTCATCCTGTTCCCCACCCTCCGCTGAAAAATATTTGTCGGTCGTTATTCTATTTTCTTGTTTCTCTAAATGAACAAATGATTATTCAACTATTTAAAACTATCATAACATTTAAACATAAAAGAAACACCATATGGATTTTTAACCAAATGGTGTTTTAGTCGGGATACATATAAGATAGACTTCTGCTCATATACAAAGTTACCTATGTGTCATCATTAATTTTTTTGTTTTCAATTTAATTCCGCATTCACATAAAATGCTATGCTTTAAATATTTGATTTTGGCACCGCATTTTGAACATTCTTCTTTAAGAAGCATCTTTTCTTCCGCCTTTCAATATTGGATTAAAAACCCGTCACGAGAGTCCATTACAATAGCGGACTCTCTGACGGGTTTGTGAAAAAAGATAAAATCAACCTCTTACTTCACTTCTTGTGGAATAGATAACCCAAGCCCCTCTGCTACACGCGTTCCATACTCTTTATCAGCTTTATAAAAATGCTGAATTTGACGTAACTTAATCTCTTCCTTTTCTACCGGTTTCATCGCGTTAACAATATTTTCAACAAGTCGAGTACGCTCTTCTTCACTTAACAGACGGTATAAATCCCCAGCCTGTGTGTAATGATCATCATGATCGTAGCCTACACTTTCTGCCATACCGGATATTGGGTATGCCGTTTGTTTATTTTCCGGTGATTCTTTTGGACCCCCAAAGCTATTTGGCTCATAATAAACAGAGCCTCCTCCGTTATTGTCAAAACGCATTTGACCGTCACGTTGGTAGTTGTTCGCCTCCACCTTCGGACGATTAATTGGAAGAAGGTTGTGGTTAGCACCTACACGGTAGCGATGAGCGTCTGAGTAAGCAAATAATCGACCTTGCAACATTTTATCTGGTGATACCTCGACACCTGGCACGAGTGTCCCAGGTGAGAATGTCGCCTGTTCTACTTCCGCAAAATAATTTTCCGGATTTCGGTCTAACACCATACGTCCCACTTCAATTAATGGATAATCTTTTTGTGACCACACCTTTGTGACATCGAATGGATCAAATCGATACGTGTTGGCATCTTCAAGCGGCATAATTTGAACATATAATGTCCATGCCGGAAACTCTCCTTTTTCAATCGCATTAAACAAATCTTCTGTATGATAATCCGGATTCTCACCAGCAAGTTGGTTCGCCGCATCTACAGATAAATTTTTCACGCCTTGCTCTGTCTTGAAGTGATATTTAATCCATACTCCCTCACCTTGTTCATTGACCCATTTAAATGTATGACTGCCGAAACCGTGCATATGACGCAACGTAGCAGGAATTCCTCTATCAGACATTAAAATAGTGACTTGATGTAGAGATTCAGGCGATAAAGACCAGAAATCCCATACCGCTGTCGGATTTTTTAAATGTGTTTTCGGATCTCTTTTTTGTGTATGAATGAAATCAGGAAATTTAATGGCATCTCGAATAAAGAATACCGGTGTATTATTTCCGACAATATCATAATTCCCGTCTTCCGTATAAAACTTAACCGCAAATCCACGAGGATCCCGAACGGTATCGGCAGAACCATTTTCACCAGCTACTGTTGAAAAACGAACAAATAAAGGCGTTCGCTTGCCTACCTCTGATAAAAACTTCGCTTTCGTATATTTCGTAACATCATTCGTCACTTCAAAATAACCGTGAGCCCCGGCTCCTTTTGCATGAACGACACGCTCTGGAACACGCTCGCGATTGAAATGTGCCAGTTTTTCTAATAAATGGACATCTTGAATTAATGTAGGCCCGCGTGAGCCTGCTGTCATCGAGTTTTGATTGTCTCCTACTGGCGCACCCCAGCTAGTTGTTAAATTGTTCTTTTCGATTGTCATAATGGAATCACCTCATCAATTGTTTTCACAAATCAATGATAACACTTCTCAATATAAAATCAATACTTTTTTATAATTATTATAAATAAATATAAATTTTAATATGATATTCAATACTCTTATTCATATTTTAATCTGTGGCAAGTAATGTTATTGTTTCTGTATCCATCTAAAAAATTTTTCAAACAAGTTCATGAAACCGCTTAAATAATTTAGTGCAGAAACATCTATCTAAATTGATGTAGAAAATAGATGGACCATTTACCAAAAACTTTATTATTCCTTAATCTGCGTAACCGTTCATCTTACGGGACTATCTGCAAGAAGACAGGTTTTCCCTTGGTAGACACCCCATTCATAAAAAATGGAATGCCAAAAACGCATTCCATTTTTTATGAATCCTTATTCAGACATGATACTTAATACCGTATCTAGCAACACATTTACCCCTTTTTCACACTCGTCCCAAGATGTAAACTCTTCTTCACAATGACTTTTTCCGTTCAAGCTTGGGACAAACAGCATGGCAGACGGAATAAAGCTAGCAATAAATTGCGCATCATGCCCAGCACCACTCACCATTCTTTTGTATGAATAACCGAGAGAGGATGAGGATTGTTCCAACTGATTGCAAAGTGATTCTTCAAACCATACTGTATCGCGCCCCCACAGTTTCGTTGCTTGTATATGGCAGCCTTCATTTGCGGACGATTGCTGCAATTTTTGGATAATACTTTCAACTGAACGAATAACTTTCGGGTCTTTATGTCTTGCTTCCAGTGTAAAGACTACTTTGTTCGGAATGACTGTATGAATGTTCGGGGAAACATTCATTCTCCCAATCGTATATACTAATTCCCCATCCAGTTCACTCATTTTTTGACGAGCTTCGGTAATTAAATTATTAGCCGCAAAAAGAGCATCTTTTCTCATATTCATCGGCGTGGTCCCTGCATGGTCTGATTCTCCGCTAATTTGAATTTCATAACAAACCATTCCAACTACACATTCCACAACACCGATGGACAAAGATTCTCTTTCAAGAATTGGACCTTGCTCAATATGCAATTCCAAAAAGGCCGAAGCTTCTTGCAGGCGATTTTCAATCTCACCGGCATATCTGATATCACGAAGGGCTTGTTCAAAGGTAATTCCTTCTCTATCGGTTTTCTTTAACATGACTGCTTTATCAAATTTTCCAGAAAGTACACCTGATGCCATCATCGAAGGTTCAAATCGAGCTCCCTCTTCATTTGTAATATTAGCAACTGTAATCGGAATGGAAGGTTTAATCTTATTTTCCACAAGGGTTCTCACGACTTCGAGACCTGCTACTACTCCAAGGACGCCGTCAAAACGTCCTCCTTTTTTCACCGTATCTAAATGGGACCCAATCACAATGGGAGGCTTGTTTTCCGTGCCTTCAAGCGTCGCATACATGCACCCCATATCATCCACCTTGACAGACATCCCTAATTCTTCGCAGCAAGAACGAAAATAATCTCTGACACGACGGTCTTCCTCCGATAAAGAAAGGCGAGTTACTCCATTGTTTTCTGTACGACCATAGTCTGCAAATCGTTCAAGCTCCTGCTTCAATCTTTCACCATTTACCAATACCTTTTGTCGTTGCATTTCAACACTCCTTTTGTCATAATTAGAGGCTTGCTCACTCTGTCCTTCTTTGTTAGTTATTTAATACTTATTATATAAAAATTGGTTTAATCCTCCTTCTTTGTCACTTTCTCTTTTATCCTTCTTTTCACGATGTCTACATGTTTCAAATCTCCGTGCAAAGGGCATTCCATTATAAAAAACAGAAGATGGGACAAAATAACTCTTCCAACAATGCAATCGTCTTCATATACACAATAAGGCAAAGGGGAAAAGAAACTCATGCGAAACCATACAATGATGCAATTTTTCGAATGGCATGTCAAAGCGGATGGAACTCACTGGAATGAGTTGAAAGAGATGGCGGCAGAATTGAAAGAAAAAGGGATTGACTCTATTTGGATTCCTCCTGCTACGAAAGCTTCCTCAATTGAAGATGCGGGCTATAGCGTTTATGACCTTTACGACCTTGGTGAATTTGATCAAAAAGGGGCAATTCGTACGAAATACGGGACGAAGCAGGAGTTGCTTAATGCTATCGCCACCTGTCATTCACATGGAATTAATGTATACGCCGATGTTGTCATGAATCATAAAGCAGGCGCGGACGAAACAGAAATATTTCAAGTAGTAGAAGTCAATCCCGATAATCGGCAAGAAGAAATTTCTGAGCCCTTCGATATAGAAGGCTGGACGAAATTTACGTTTCCAAACCGACATGACACGTACTCCTCATTCAAATGGGGATTTGAACATTTTAACGGGACCGACTATGACGCCAAACAAGATCGAAGTGGCATTTTTCGAATAATAGGCGAAGATAAAGGTTGGAATGAGGATGTAGATGATGAATATGGAAATTATGATTATTTAATGTTTGCCAATATTGACTATAACCATCCCGACGTTCGAAAGGAAATGATTCATTGGGGAAAATGGTTTGCCGATACAGTGTCGTGCAATGGATATCGCTTAGATGCTATTAAACACATTAACTACAATTTCATCCGAGATTTTGTAAACGAAATGATGGCGTATAAGGGAAAGGAATTTTATATTGTAGGAGAGTTTTGGAACTCAGACTTAGCAGCCTGCGAAGAATTGTTAGATCATGTAGACTATACCATTGACTTGTTCGATGTCGCCCTTCATTTTAACTTACATGAAGCTTCCAAAAGCGGGCGTGATTTTGACTTAACAACAATCTTTGATCATACAATCGTTCAAGCCCACCCTCTTCATGCGGTCACATTCGTCGATAACCATGATTCACAACCACATGAATCACTCGAATCATGGATAGAGGATTGGTTTAAGCCAAGTGCATATGCACTAATTTTACTGCGTAAAGATGGATACCCTTGTGTTTTTTACGGGGACTATGTAGGCATCGGAGGACAAGAGCCTATTGAAGGGAAACAAGCTATAATTGACCCTCTTCTCTACGCTCGCTACCATAAAGCATACGGTGAACAAGACGATTATTTTGATCATCCGAACACGATTGGATGGGTTCGCCGTGGTATAGAAGATATTGACGGATCAGGTTGTGCCGTTGTCATTTCCAACGGAGATGATGGCGAAAAACGAATGTTTGTTGGAAAAGAGCGAGCGGGAGAATGTTGGGTAGATGTAACAGGAAATCGCAATGATTCCATTATGATTGAAGAAGATGGTTTTGCCGTGTTTCCTGTAAACGGACAGTCTGTATCGGTCTGGGCGTTCTCAACATAATTAGAAAGGGAAAAGACTTTACATGAACGATGTCTTTTCCCTTTTTTCTGCGCATTCATTTTCATTAAAAAGATGAATCAATAGTCATCATTCTTTTTTATTTAGTAGCAAGCGTCGCTAAAATTGGATAAAGCTCCTCTAAATGCGTAATTTCATAAGTCGGAATGACTTCATTTCGCTCTTTGTCATGACGATTAATCCAAACCGACTTGATGCCAACACGGGAAGCACCTAAAATATCTGTCATTAAATTATCGCCAACCATGAGCACCTCATCTTTATGTAGGGACATTAACTCAAGGGCATGTTCAAAAATAGACGGATCCGGTTTGCCTCTTCCAAACGCACCTGAAATGACGATATGATCAAAATAAGGCACAAGTTCTGGTGTAATATCAAGCTTCGTATTTTGCAAATCAGGCGATCCGTTCGTCAAAAGCAATAGCTGGTACTTACCCTTTAATTCATCCAATACGTTAAACGTTTCATCATAGACGAACGGGCTGTTGCGTCGTTCCTGAGGGAAACGTTCTGCTAACTCAGCGCCAAACTCTGGGTCATCAATTCCTAACGCCTTCAACCCTCTTGTCCAAGCATCCTTTCGATAAGTAGGAACAATGTCTTTCATTTTCCGGAAATTATCTTCCTCATCCAAGAAATTACCCCAAAGTCCTTCAAATGGATTAATTCCAATCATTTGCGTAAATTCATACGTTTCATAGGAAGAATAAAGTTCTCTTGCCTCATTTCTAACCGCTTCTTCTAGTTCTTCTACGTTCAAATCATATTTTTCGGTTGCTGCTCGGCATGTTGCCGCAAAAGCTTCCTTTACGCTTTTTTGATCCCAAAGCAGCGTATCATCCAAATCAAAGAAAATTGCTTTAATCATTGTAAATCCCCTCATTTCACTTCCTGATGTTTTCTTAAAAATGATACTATTCCAACAACAGATTACAGGGAATTAGCTTGTAAGTAAATATAATTTGAACGATAAATTGCAATTTGGATACATTTTTTCTGTCAATCTAACATAAAGCGTCTGCTCAATAAGTCCCATACCGTTTCAGAAACAGTTATTCTTCTGTTTCATGCAATATGAAATGCTTACCAAAATTCTTGATATAACTTAGTCTATGTTTCTGAGTCTGCCTCATAAGGGGGCATCCCTCTTATGAGGCAGACTCCTCACCAATTTAAACTCTCCATTAGTTGACACTTTAAGCATCGCTGAATGTAATGACTTTGTTCAAATTCATGCTCACAATTTAATTGGAAAATAATGAGTTCTTCGTTTAGCTGCTCCAGCTTTGTTTCAAGCTTTCGAATTTCGGCTTTTAATTGAATGGCTCTTTCCATGGAACGGCTCCTTTCTTCATTTCCGCCCAAAAACTAGGCCCGATAAATTTCGCTGCCGGCGTTTTTAAATTCATCCGCTTTTTCTTTCATCCCTTCATGAATAACCTCTTCTAAGTTCATCTCTTTTTCCCTCGCCATGTCTCGAATATCTTGCGAGATTCTCATACTGCAAAATTTCGGGCCGCACATCGAACAAAAGTGTGAAGTCTTGGCACCTTCTGCGGGTAATGTTTCATCATGATATTCAAGCGCCCGTTCAGGGTCGAGAGATAAATTAAACTGATCGCGCCACCGGAATTCGAACCGCGCTTTTGACAAGGCATCATCTCGCTTTTGGGCACCTGGATGACCTTTTGCCAAATCTGCGGCATGAGCGGCAATTTTATACGTAATAACCCCTACTCGAACATCTTCTTTATTCGGCAACCCTAAATGTTCTTTCGGTGTCACATAGCAAAGCATTGCCGTTCCAAACCAGCCAATCATGGCCGCTCCAATTGCCGACGTAATATGGTCATACCCTGGAGCGATATCAGTCGTCAGCGGGCCTAACGTATAAAATGGAGCTTCTTGGCAAATTTCCAACTGTTTATCCATGTTTTCTTTAATCAAATGCATTGGCACATGACCAGGTCCTTCAACCATTACTTGAACATCATGCTTCCAAGCCATTTTGGTGAGTTCCCCGAGCGTTTCCAATTCAGCAAACTGGGCTTCATCATTCGCATCCGCAATCGACCCGGGGCGAAGGCCATCTCCTAATGAAAACGTGACATCATATGCTTTCATAATTTCACAAATTTCTTCAAAATGGGTGTAAAGAAAGTTCTCTTTATGATGTGCGAGGCACCATTGGGCCATAATGGAGCCTCCGCGGGAAACAATTCCTGTCACACGCTTTGCGGTTAACGGAATATATCGAAGAAGAACACCAGCATGAATGGTAAAGTAATCAACCCCTTGTTCTGCTTGTTCAATTAATGTATCGCGAAACACTTCCCACGTTAAATCTTCTGCCACTCCATTTACTTTTTCAAGTGCTTGATAAATTGGGACAGTTCCGACCGGCACTGGCGAATTTCGAATGATCCATTCACGGGTTGTATGGATGTTTTTCCCTGTCGAGAGGTCCATCATCGTGTCGGCTCCCCACCTTGTTGCCCATGTCATCTTTTCCACTTCTTCTTCAATAGAGGATGTAACAGCAGAATTCCCAATATTCGCATTAATCTTTACATGAAAGTTGCGTCCGATAATCATCGGCTCGCTTTCCGGGTGATTGATATTAGACGGAATAACAGCCCTTCCACGCGCTACCTCTGTTCGCACAAACTCAGGCGAAACATGTTCCCGAATGGCGATAAACTCCATTTCCGGTGTAATGATTCCTTTCTTCGCATAGTGCATTTGCGTGACATTATTTCCCCTTCTTGCACGGAGCGGCTGCCGTTTCAGTCCTTGAAAGATATCATTGTTCGCTCGCGGATCGCCGCTTTTGTAGCCATTGTCTTCTGGCTTGACTTCACGGCCTTCATACTCTTCCACATCTCCTCGCTCCAACACCCAATTTTGGCGCATCGGACGAAGCCCTTTTCGAATATCGATTGAATAGTCTGGATCTGTATATGGGCCGCTTGTATCATATACACGCAAAGGGGGATTTTCCTCTTTCCCAAATGATCCAGTTGTCGGACTTAGCGCAATTTCTCGCATCGGAACTTGCAAATCAACCCTTGATCCTTCTACATATACCTTTTTACTCCCTGCAAAACTAGACATGATAGAAAGATTCATGTCGTTCATTGGTTTGTTTACCATCATTCGCTCTCTCCTTTTTAAATGGATTTGACGAAATCTAGTCCGTAAACAGCATGAAAAGCCGGGTCTTGTTTAAAGACCCGGCTGATGTTAGCACAAATATATAATGATATCCATCATTATAGTAGCTTCTAACTTCCCCACGCTGGTATGAACCAGATCAGGTCCTGAGGGTTAAGAAACTTCAGCGCGTTTCTCTCTCAGCCCAACTTATTGGACACCCCTAGTTCAAAATAAATTAAGTTTTGAAAATTACAAATTCACTATAAATCACATTCATATCATTTGTAAAGGAAAATTTTCACTTTCATTCTTAAGTATTCACCTAATCTCCGTTGAAATAGGCAAAAAAACAGATGGTAAAATTAGTAACCATCATATAAGATAGATGAGGAATTGTTACTGCATCATGAATTTAACGATTAGGAGAACGAACATGAACTGGAAAAGAATATTACAGCTTGCCATTCCTTCCATTGCTTCTTTTGCCGCGATGACCGCGACTGGAACGATTAACCTTATTATGGTCGGTCAGCTTGGAGCTCTCGCTATTGCCATTGTAGGTGTGTCTAATATCATTATGTACAATGTATGGGCCTTGTTTTCGGGAATTGGTCATACCGTCAATTATCTTGTCGCTCAAAATTTTGGATCGCATGAAATGAAAAAAGGGGTTGAACGGACACAACTCGCTCTTTATTTTTGTGTAGTTGCCAGCATATTAATTATTGGAACAGGCTTATTTGCTTCAAAAGATATTTTATCTTTGATGGAATCTTCAACGAACTTTGTTAAGCAAGGCGAAGATTATTTAACAATCCGCTTTTTAGCCATGGCGTTTTCTGTTTTCACCTTTGTTTTCCACGGCTTTTTTCGGGGGATTGGTGATGCGAAAACACCAATGGTTACATCCATTATCGGAAATGCCATCATGATTTTCTTCACATATGCCTTGACTTATGGAAATGCTGGCTTTCCTGAAATCGGGCTCGCAGGTGCCGCATGGGCCGTCTTCATTGGAGAAGCAATTATCATGCTTGGATCGGCTTTTGTCTACTTTGTTACCTTGCATAAAAAATACAACACCCGTTCAAAAGCAGTTTGGAATCGAACGGAATCAAAGCTTATCTTTACTGAAAGCTCTAAGTTAGGAATCGAAGAATTTTCAAAAAGCATCGCGATGTTTGTTTTTACCATCTTTGTCGCTCGCTTAGGAACAAACGCCCTCGCTGCCAATGAACTTGCATTAAGTGTCATGAGTTTCGGATTTATGCCAGCCTTTGCCTTCGGTGCGACCGCCACCATCTTAGTCGGTCAAGAAGTCGGGAAAGGAAATCCGCTTCAGGCACGAAGACTTGGAACAGAAACAGCCATCATTGGGAGCATTTTTATTTTAATTCTCGGGGCACTGGAATTTATATTTGCTGACTCTATTGTGAATATGTATACGACAGATGCGAATGTGGCTCATTTGGCTGCTACTCTCATTAAAATCTCGGCGTTTTGGCAAATTTTTGACGCCTTATTTAATTTTTATGCCGGCGGACTGAGAGGAATTGGCGACACGTCTTTTCTTCTTAAATCATCTGTTCTCACCGGTTGGTTAGTGTTCATCCCTCTGACGTATCTTTTTACCTTCATGCTTGGATGGAAAAGCATTGGGGCTTGGATGGCACTTTATACCTTCATTATGGTCCTTGGTGTGACTTTAATGATTCGCTTCTATCGAACAGATTGGACTCAAGTTTCTGTAAAATCTGGCGATGAATCGTCTCATGGTGGCCATGGAGATAACACCGCGGAACCAATTGGCTAAGACATGAAAGAGACATGGGTCTCCATGTCTCTTTCATGTTATATAAATCGATTTCTCTCACTATTTTGGATTACTTTGCTCCATTGCTAAATAGATGACTTTCGCAGCTTGCGCCCTCGTAAGCGAATTTTCCGGCTTAAAAGTTCCGTCTGAATAACCATCTAAAATTCCCGCTTCAGAAACGGCCTCTACTAAACCTGGACGATTCATTTCATAATTATCTTTAAATTTTTCCGGACGACTGACAGGTGATAACTGTAAAGCACGACCAATCATAATTGCCATTTCTTCACGAGTAATCGGTGTATTTGGTTGAAAGCTCGCTCCTACTTCACTTTTCAATAAAAGACCGTGTTGAACCGCTGACTCTACATATGGATTCGCCCAATCCGTTTTCGGTACATCGTTAAACGTCTGTTCATCAAACACAAGATCATAGTCAAGTGCATTAATAATAATCTTGCTGAACTGGGCTCTTGTCACCGAATTGCTCGGTCGAAACGTGCCATCCGTATAGCCCGAAATAATATTTTTCTGGAATAGTTCGTTCACATACATTTCAGCCCAATGCGCACTCGTTACATCTTTAAAACTCACGTAAAGTTCGTATTCCTTCACCAATGTGGTCCCTTCATAATAAAAAGCAAGAATCTCTTTATACGTTTTGCCTAATTCTGCTGCTTTTTTCGCCCCGTATTGGCTCATGCCAACTCCATGTCCATCACCACGTCCTTGTATATGAATAACCGTAGTAGAATTGGTAACGTTATCGACGAGGTAGCTTAAAATAACTCTGTTCCCTACTATTGCTCTTATCTTGGCCGCGCTCACATCGGTTAGTTTCAATGTTTGAACAGCGAGCTTTCCGTCTACCGCTTTTAAATCCTTAACAAGAAAATCAACCGTTATGCTTCCTTTGCTAACTCTGCCACCTGATGTTGGGGAATACAACGAAAGCTCTGAAATATTGACAATTTTCATATCTTTATTGGCATAGCCGTTTTGCTGCAGCCACGTTTTAATATTGGATGAAATGACAGCGTCGGCTTCCTTCGTCATAGACCACCACACATCCGGCTTCGTCAAATCCTTACCTGTTAAATCGATTTGCTTTTTCGCCACGGATACATTCCAAGTCATCTTCGGATCATACGGGTCCTCTTTCATACGAAAATAGGATACAGACGTATTTCCCCAAGCATTGGCATTCGATTCCGTCATTCCGCCATTGCTGGCAGAGAAAACCGCACTAATTAATTTTCCGTTATACTTCAATACTTCTCCTGCAGTTTCATCGACAGCTAAACTGCTATTTGGATGCCAATTGGCTCCCCCGTATACTTGATAGTTAATCGTATCATCAATGACTTTATGCATATAGCTCATAGCATATGTTCTAGCGGCGATCGCTTGTACTTTCAAGGCTTCTGCATGCCAAGATGCTGGCATTTCGTTCGGCACGACCCCTTTTACGTATTTTTCCATCGAAATAGAGTTGACCGGTTGGATGTACATTCCCTTCTCCAGACTGAACGTAAAACTACCAAAATAGGAACGACTGTTAATGGATAACGTGCTATCTTTGTTTAAAGGGATTACTTCAAATGTGGAAAACTCTTTTAGTCGTCGCTGTCCCTCGTATAATACAACATTTCCATTTTCCGCTTTTAATGTATACAAAGTGCCCGATTTTAAGACGATTCCCTTGTCATTGGTCTCGTAATTGTCTGAAGGCTTAATGGTCAATTCGGTTTTATTCCCTAAATAATTGACTAGCTTGACTTGTATCGTTGGTTCATAACCAGCCGTTGCCTGTAAAACAGGCAGACTAGTTAAGGTCAACACGACAGCTAATATATACACTATAAATTTCTTCATCTCTTCTCCATCTTTCTGCCTTTGAGAGGCATTTTTTTATCCAATGCTCCCTGGAAATGCTTCGTGACCAAACAGCCGATTCGAGCAAATGAGCTGACAGCTACGCCATTTACACCGAACGAGAATATAAAAATACCCCCGCTTAACCGATAAGCGAGGGTACAACTTTACAGAAGCTCTCACGAAAGGAAGAAATTGACTCACATCACAACTCTTCAATCTCTTTCCACATTTCGCTTCTCACCTGTAAATAGGCTGTCCCTTTCATCTTTCGGCAGCTGGCAGACATAGAGTTCATTGAACACCTTAGTCCCTGTAGCTTTGCGTCACGGACTTTCATCCGTTTTGCGTTTATCGAGATTGAGTCGACAGAACGTCCAATTAATCTCTTACTCTTATGATAAAGGGAGAACACCAAAAGAAACATACTAAAAAACTTGCCTTCTGCTCCATTATTATCCATTATTAAACTATGAACCTAGTTATAAGGAGGCTTTTCAAGTTTACCCCTTTCTACTAGAGGGAATAAAAACGATAAACTATCCTAATCTTTAGTTTTGTAATCAAAAAATGATTAGAATGAAGGAGCGGATTGTTATGTCAAATAAAGGGAACCAAAAGCAACCTGTCCATACTAATAAGAAAAAAAATCTTAAACAACCGCTGTTAAACAAACATTTCAAAAGCAACAAAAAAATTGTAACCGGAATAGCTACCTTTGCCTTAGGGACATTCATGGCAGGAGGACTTTTAATTTTACCGCAAGCAGAAGCACAGCAGGGCTATGCTCCTTCAAACGACCCAATAAGGGATGTTGTTGGAACCTTAACAAAACACATTGATCACGACTCGATTGAATTTAATGTAGAAGGAACTTCAGGTATTTATCGCTGTGCGGGTGAAACAGCCTGTCAAGAGGAATTAAACTCCTTTAAGCTTGGATCAGGACTCCTTATTCAATTTACTGAAACTAAAAATGATAACTATACTATTAAAAATATAGAAGTTTTATATGAACCGGAAACGGACGAAATCGAGAAAATCATTACAGCTAATTACGACTCGATGCCTAATCAACAAACCATTAAAGTGTATATCGATAAGGAACCGCATCTGCTTCCATTAGCCGATTATTTACATGAACAGGACATCGCGACTCAGTTTGTATCGGGGACAGAAGTGACTCTTTTAATACGTGAAGATATATACGGAAAAATGACGGTTGGAGCTGTTAACGAATTATAACAGGCATGTGCCCTTCTACATGAAGGTGCACATGCCTATTTTTAATTTGCATGATTCGTTTTTCAAAAAATGATTTACCTTCTCTTGACTATAACGTTGCGTCATAGTTTAAGGTAAAGATGTGAGGTGATAAACTTGTACAAAATTAAAGAGGTGGCAGAATTTGCTGGTATTAGCGTACGGACACTGCACCATTACGATAAAATTGGCCTTCTTACTCCGGCAGAAATTGGCGATAACGGTTATCGGTTGTATGACGAATCTGATTTGCTCCGTCTTCAGCAAATTCTCTTTTTTAAAGAACTCGATTTTCCATTACAACATATTAAAGAGATTCTCAACGCTTCAAGTTTTGATTACAAAAAAGCGCTCCATACACATAAGAAAGTGCTGACAGAAAAGAAACTTCGTCTTGAACGAATCATCCGTTCTATTGAACAAACGATGGAATCTATCGAAGGAGGAAAAACGATGTCAAAGAAAGAAATGTTTGAACCATTTGATATGAAAAAAATTGAAGCGCATCAGCAGCAATACGAACAGGAAGTGAAAGAAAACTATGGTGGTACAAAAGTATATGAAGAATCCTACCGCAAAACTTCCACTTATCAAGAAGAAGATTGGCGACGGATAAAAGAAGAAAGTGAATCTATTTATAGACGCATTCTTGACAATATGGAGAAAGGAACGAGTCATGAAGATGTTCAAAAGCTAATCGGGGAATTGCGCCAGCATATTACAGACCACTTTTATGAATGTACTATTGATATTTTCCGTGGACTTGGTGATTTATATGTGAACGATCCGCGTTTCACGAAAAACATCGATAAATATCAGCCTGGCTTAGCCTCTTTTTTACGTGAAGCCATGCATGTTTATTGTGACCGAGCCAACTAATTCCACCTTCACTTGCTTTGCACCCTAGAAGAAGCATTTAGGGAAGTGGTGAAAAGAACCGATTTTTCACCACCTTCTCGCTTCTTTATCTTTTGAACGTTGATGAGACCTTCGGTTTTTCTATGTGGCTAAAACTAACTCCATGCTTGCTCTTTTGATGATAGAGAAGTTCGCTTACTTATGTTTCTAATATATAGATTGTTTCCAATTAAACTAGCAATTGTGATCGAAGCACCTATCAGTTCAAACGCTGTTAAATGATAACCTTGAATGAGTGAGATAATAAAAGTCGTGACCGGAATCACATTCATAAAGAGAATACCATTTATCGGTGTAATCATTCTGTTACCGATTTTCCAAACAAAAAAGGCTAGCACACCAGCAATAAACGCCGTATATAAAAGGGGACCGGAAACATCTTTAATCATAGAGAGGGTTGGAACTTGCAACCAGTTAGCTGCTGTTGCTCCCCCTACTACGATGATAATCGAAAAAGTTCCATAAATAGATGTTACTGTACTGTATCTTAATGGTGACCATTCCATGAAAGAACTTCCTCCCATCGTGTAAATGACAAAACATAAAGCACCTGTCAAGATGAGCAAGTAAGCGAATAGATTTCCATCCTCTGATACAAAAATACTTAAATCCCCTTTAGAAATAACCAGAACTACACCTATTAGGCCGGTTAGCATAAAGAAAAGCGTCATGAGTGGAGGAACGACTCTTTTCGTTACTAAATTGACAATAACTCCAATGAAAAAGGAGAAGCTGGAATGATTAGGATGGGTGCTATTGAACCGACCGTCAGCTTAATACTATCCTCCGTGATTATTCCCTTTTTAGAGAAAAGCCCTCAAGTTCAATTCGAGTTAGAAGTCGGAAATACGAATAACATTAGTGACCGCGTCGCAAAGGGCGAACTTGATTTTGCCATTTGCTCAACCCCAGCGGCGGACGCAAATCTATTATTTACACAGTGGGCGGAAGAGACTCTTGTGGTTTTAATGCCAGAACATCACCCTTTAACGAAAAAAGAGGTGATTCATATTACGGATATACAGAGCGAACGTCTTCTCTTTCCTGGACAAAATAGCGCTTGCCGAAGTGTATTGGAAACCCATCTGATGAAAAATGGAAAAAGTCTTTATTCTAGCATCGCCATTGGAAGCACTGAAGTATTAAAGAAAGCTGTTAAGCAACATTTAGGACTTGCCATCGTCCCTCTTATTTCCGCTGATCCTGGCTCACACGGTACTGTATTACGTAAAATAGATGACATACCACTCCGTTATCCTATTGGATTAGTTCAACGAAAAAAGCAAATGGCTGGAAGTCTTCATACTAAATTGCTCGATGCTCTCAGAATGGAAATGACTTCCTGGAGAATTCCATACTAAAAAAATCACCCTCATTCAAAAAAGCATCTGGTTAATATACAGATGCTTTTTTGAATAGAGTTCTTTTACTTATGATTTAATGATGTGCTTCACTATGTTTTTTTTCTGTTTCAATCCCTTTTTTCAAAACTTGCACATCACTTTGAGAAAGCTCACCGACAATAAATTGCTTTTTTGGCATAATAATCGAATCATTGTTGCGTGCATGAACTTTTATATAATACAATCCTTCATCTTCAAACTTTTTACTTACGCTATATATTCCTTTTCCTTCTTTTTTCACTTGCTCCATCTCATATTTGACGGTCCCGCCTTGTTTCCATATTTCCACATAAACATAATCAGGATCTTCAATTTTTTCCCCGCCTTGGGTCAGCATCACCTTTATTGTCTCCTCTTTATCAGTAGAAAGGGAAGCAGGTATAATAATGTCTGATTCAAGAGGCGTTTGTTGTTTATATAAAGTAGCAACACCTTGTTGAAGCGAGCATGCACTCAGCAAGACAACAGCGATTAAAAGGAATAAAATTCGTCTATTTGTTTTCACAGAAACATCCACCTTTATGCATTTAGAAATTTTTTCACTGCCGATATTCGCTGAATCATGAACAAATCAATCATCCACACGACAATTAAAGAGACACCGACTAAAGGAAACACAATCCCTAAAACGATTAATAAAATAAGAAAGAATTTCATGTTTTTTATGCTAGCAGCTTTCGGCGCACCTAGTCCTTTTTGAGGTTTTCGTTTCCACCATAAATAACACCCGCTAACGGCGACAAATATAATCCCTAAACAAATAAAAAGACTGATTAATTGATTAATAAAACCAAATTCCGTCCCTTTATGTAAAGTAATGCCCCAAGCTACTATTTTTCCTATTACCCCGTAATGGTCATAACGGTAATCAGTAAGAACCGCCCCGGAATATTGATCAATATGCATCGTCACTTCATCTTGCGCTTTTGGCGGGAAAGCGGACAGCGTGTACACACCCTCTTTTTCACTTGGGATATACACTTTATAACTTGGATGTATTCCTTCCCGATTCGCTATACTTACGACATCATCTATAGACAAAGGAACTAACCCCTCTACTTTTGAAGCGGGTACTTCTAACGCTTCTGCTGCCCACGGGACTTCTGCGATATCTTTTGATTGAACGGTCGATGTTGGCGCACTTCCTACCCAAACGGAAGGCGGATATCCTGCTCCTGAATTGGTCGCTAACAATTGAAAATTATTCCCCCAAAAACCTGACCAAGGCAAACCTGTCATCACTAAAAATAAAATGCCGGCTGTCAGCCAAAAAGCTGGTACAGCATGCAAATCTTTCCTAAGAATGCTTTTCCCTTTATTTAATCGCGGAAACAGAACACCAGACAAACTTGGTTTCTTTTTCGGAGACCATAAATAAAGACCTGTCACAATGAGCACGATTGTCCAACATGCGGCTAACTCGACTATTCGATCGCCAATCGTACCGGCCATTAATTCCCCGTGAATTTCCTCAATTTTATCCATAATTCGCTCTTCATTATTTAACTCACCAATGACCTTCCCTGTATATGGATCGATAAAAATCGTAAAGGAGCCATTATCGGATGAAATCCTGACTTCGCTTGAACGTGCAGCGTGTTCTCCTGGTCGATATGCCGACACTACCGCATCAGGATATTGCTCTTTTACTTCTTCAATTTGTTGCGAGGCTGGTATTTTCTCTCCTTGTGGAGTCACTTCATAGTACTGTTGGTAAAGCATTTGTTCAATTTGCGGCTTAAATAAATAGATAGAACCTGTTACTGCCAGCATAATAAGAAAGGGTGCAAAAATAATACCAGCATAAAAATGCCATCTCCATACGGTTTGATACAGAGAAGCATTTCGTTGTCCTTGCTGTTGGGTCTCCATAGTTTTTTCAATCTTTTCCATTTAACTTTTAATCCCCTATCATCATGTAATACATTTCACAACATTCATCATATAAAATAATTGTGAGAAAAATATGAAGTCCTCTGACAAAAAGAATATTCCAAATTTTGAAACCTTTTTGTCGTTTAATTCGTAATGATAGATGTGTTGATCAACAGTTAAAAAAATACTTTGAGCAATTGCTTCCATAATACTTTGTACAAAGTTATTTAGCGCTTATAACAAAAGATCTTAAGGAGGACGCACGAATGTTAAGTTTTTTTGGAATTCTTATGTTCTTTATTCCAGTGTTAATTATCGCCGCTATTGGCGGTGCAGCGTATTTTTTCTGGGTGAGGCATCGTTATCGAACCGCAAAATCTAACCAAGCTTTAATTATTACAGGACCGAAACTAGGTGACCCAGAAAAGGAAACGAATATTTTTACCGATCAAGAAGGACGATCGATGAAAATTATTCGAGGTGGCGGATACCGACTAAGACGCTTCCAAACTTCTACACCGGTGAATCTCACATCCTTTCAATTAAAATTGTCTACACCAAGAGTGTATACAAATGGCGGTGTTCCTATTGTCGCTGATGCAGTAGCGATGGTAAAAGTCGCTGATACACTAAACGGCATCGCCAATTATGCTGAGCAGTTTTTAGGCAAAAAACAAGAAGAAATTGAAGCGGAAATTATTGAGGTGCTTGGGAGCAATTTGCGTGCCATCCTTTCAAAAATGACGGTCGAAGATATTAACAGCAACCGAGAGAAATTTAACCAAGATGTATCTGAAGTAGCTCAAAAACAGCTCGACTTAATGGGCTTTAAAATTACCTCATTAGGTTTGACAGATTTGCGTGATGCCGATGAAGAAAATGGCTACTTAAAAAATTTAGGCCGACCTCGTATAGCAGAAGTTCGTAAACAAGCAGAAATAGCTGAAGCAAACAGCGAACGTGAAACACGAATTCACCGAGCACAAACAGATCAAGAAGCAAAAGAAGAAGAATACAAACGCCAAATTGCCATTGCACAATCGAAAAAAGAAAAAGATATTAAAGACGCAGCTTTCAAAGAAGAAACAGAACGTGCTCGTGCCAAAGCAGAACAATCTTACGAATTAGAAAAAGCCAAACTCGCAAAAGAAGTAAAAGAAGAAGAATTAACATTACAGTTCCTCGAACGTGAACGTGCTGTTAAGCTCGAGGAAGAAGAAAGTAAAGTTCGTAAAACAAAAGCGGATGCCGAATACTACGAAACCACACGAAAAGCTGAAGCAGAAGCTCGTAAAGCGGAGATTGACGGAGAAGCGAAAGCGAAAATACGCCGAGAAGAAGGCTCTGCTGAAGCCGACGTCATCCGCGAACGCGGGAAAGCAGAAGCCGAGGCTCGCAAGCTATTAGCTGAAGCAATGGAAAAACATGGTGAAGTGATTATTGCTGAAAAACTGATTGAAATGCTCCCTACCTTCGCAGAAAAGATTGCCCAACCGCTGAACAATATTGAGTCAGTTAAAATTATCGATTCCGGTAACGGTCACGGCGTCCCTTCTTTCGGAAAAAGCATTACTAAAACGATGGTCGATATGCAAGAACCATTAAAAGAAATGACCGGCATTGATGTTGGAGAATTGTTAAAGACATATGTCTCTAAATCGGGCGGTTATGTAAATCATGATATTGCTGTACAAGTGCTCCCTGAAAATCATTCAGCTACTAGCGAAACAGAGTCTTCGAAGGATGAGCATAAAGCTTAAAAATCTAAAAAAGAAGCTATTTGAAAAGAGAGATCTCTCTTTTCAAATAGCTTCTTTTTTAAGCTTCCTGTCATGCTACCTTCGCATCATTAGAGACTACTTGATGGAATAAACAATCTTAAAACAAGCTTTCCAACGATTGATACTGCATTTTATCAATTTTTAATTCTTGCAAACTGTTATCTAGGTGTTCGCTTAACAGTTTAAGTAGCTCCTTTTCATTTTGTTGACTCATCAATTCCACCATCCTTTGATGTTCCTTGTAATTTTTCTCACTTTCCAACTGGGAGTAATTAAAAACATCGTACATTAATAAATATACATTGATTTGATTAAAAATAGTTTCAAGAAACTCGTAAAGAAAACGATTCCCTCCTTTTTCTGCTAAGAAGAGATGAAATTCTTTGTTAAGAGAAAGGTATGTGTTAATCTCTTGTTTTTCATATGCTGCTTGTTCTTTTTCAACGAGTTCGTTCAACCTTTCAATATCCGTATCATGTACGTGCACCAGCCCATTTTTGACAGCAATACGTTCTAGTTCTTTCCTCATTTCAAATGCTTCGATCATTTCTTCAAGCGTCGGCTGAATAACAAATGCTCCTCGATTTGGCGTAATACTAACAAGCCCTTCTGCTTCAAGCTTCTTAATCGCATTCCGAATCGGAGTTCTGCTCACATTCAGCTTTTCCGCAATCGTATTTTCAACAAGCTGATTGCCTGGAGGAATTTTCCGATCTAAAATGGCGCTTTTTAATGAATCATATACAACCCGCTCCATCGATTTTTTTTCACTCATCCTATATTCCCGCCTATCCTTTAATCTCTTTAACATTATTTTACCATAAACAGGTGACCTTGTATTACTAACACGCTCTCCTCCACCCCTTCGAAAAATTGAGCACAAATGAAAAGGAAAAACAAATAGTCAACAAAATTGTTCTACAATTTTGTTGACTATAATCGTTGACCATGATAAATTAAATATCGTTGTTGCATAATCATTTTGAAAATGCCAAGAAGCTCCCACTTCTTGGCATTTTGCATCCGTAAGAAATACATAAAACCTATTAGAACATCCTTGATATATATTGTTAGGAGAGAAATGAACCATGATACAAAAAAATGAACAAACTAAGTCCATCTCTATGCAGAGATATACGACTTCAAAAAATACTACACAAAACAAACCATATAACAACCGTGAATCCTTTCTTCCTCAATTAGCAAGGGCCATTATCTTTTACAAATAAGAAACATAGGCTCACACTCTATGCATTTACTGCAAATAACTATTTTTCTATTTAACTCATCCCCAAAACACTTGTCTAAGCCGTCCGCTTTTTTGAAGCAGTGTCAAAGAGGATGTTCCCCTTTGACACTGCTTCCTTTTAAAGAGAATTACATAAATTCAGCCCCAAATGGAGAAACCTGCAAATCGCCTACCACTTTCATACGAATAAGCAACGCATTTCCTGGCAAATAAGCGAGCGGAATATCTTCAACCGATACGACCGTAATCGTTTGTTCATCAGCTCCCGCTTTTACTGCTTCAGCAAAAGCTAATGTCCGCGCTTCTTTTATCGCTTCTTCCCGCTCCATCTCATCTAAGCTGTAAATGCGTTCAATTTCCCCACTTACTTGTCCAAGAGCTGCTCCAACCGCATTCGCTGCATCAAAATGCGGCGGTCTAATGACGTCTGAAATACCTTTTAATGAATCGGGAACGATGATGCTTCCCCCTCCTGATAAAATGAGCGGAACATCTTTAGCGCTCGTTTTCATTTGATCAATCCCATCCTCTAACATCTCCGTCATCGTTTCGTATACTTGTTGGCAAAACGCTAGCGGCAATTGGGCAACTTTCATCTCTTTATCTTGAAAAGCCTGTCCTAAACGTGTCACAATATCGGAAGCTGTCAGCACTTCGCCGCCGAATATAAGCGCTTTTCTCGTAATCTCATAACCGACACTCTCCGGCCCTATTACCACGTCTCCGTCCGATTCAACAATGCGGGTTCCGCCGCCAAGGCCGATAGCTAAAATATCCGGCATCCGAAAATTGGTTTTAACGCCGCCAATTGTCACCGCTAAAGATGACTGGCGAGGAAATCCTTTTGTTAATACACCAATATCGCTCGTTGTTCCGCCAACATCGAGCACAATCCCATTTTCTAATCCTGATAAATGGGCAGAGCCCCGAATTGAATTTGTCGGACCGCAGCCAATTGTAAAAATTGGATAGCGAAGCGCATAAGCCACATTCATTAACGTCCCATCATTTTGACTAAAAAACATTTCTGCTTCAATTTGGAGATGGCTTAACGCCTTTGAAAACCCGTGAATTACCATCTGTCCCGTCGTCATTAAGGCAGCATTCAAAATAGCCGCGTTTTCCCGCTCAAGCAATCCAATACTGCCAATCTCATTGGAGAGAGAAATCGGGATATCACCTAACTCCTCTTTCACCCAAGCAGCAACTCTCTCTTCTTGTTCTTTATTAACTGGCGCAAATACACCTGAAATGGCGATGCTCTCTGCCACTCCTTTTATCTCTCGGCAAAACGTTGACACTTCTTCCCTATTCAATTCCGCAATCAATCGACCGTCAAACTCATACCCGCCGGAAACAATTGTGGAGCCTGCTTCAATTTGCTTTCTTAATTCTTCTGGCCAATCTGTAAAAGGGGGAATGGCGGTTGTTGCAGGCTTCCCAATCCGAATTACCCCTACTTTATTGAGACGCTTACGCTCAACAATCCCATTTGTGCAATGTGTCGTTCCAAGCATGGCATATCGAATAGCCCGACGCTCTACTTTGCTTTCCCTTACCACTTTTTCAATGGCTTCATAAATTCCACTTTCCACATCCTTTGTCGTTGGCACTTTTACCGTATGCACGACTTGTAAAGAGGCATCTAGTAAAGCCGCATCCGTATTTGTTCCTCCGACATCTATCCCTAATCGATACATCATTTTCTCTCCTTCTGCACGTCTTCTACTGGCTGATAATCAAAATCGTACCCGAAATAACGAGGGCCTGCTGTTTCAATTCCTTTTACTGTTCTCCATTTCTCATGGCAAGGAAAGGCAACCACTACAACACGCGCCCCGTATTTCATCCGTTCCGTTGTAATAGGAAAGCCCGTTTCCGCATCTAATACGGCAATTAAGTCAGGCGTCGAACATAAAACATGATCTCCTTCTTTCGCTACTAAATGCTCATTTTGAAAATAGATGGTCAACTCTTTTCCTTGATCGCGGCGACTTCCTTCAAACTTGGCGCTTCCCTTCGTAAAACCTCCGCTAAGTCTTCGTTCCACATCCGCAATTTTCCCTTCAAACAAGCGATATCCTTGCAGTTCCTCCAACATTTTTTGAATCCCAAGCTGCTCGTTTCCTTTATGATCCAGCAAATATCCACCAATCTTTTCAGCTAAGGTCAAGGTGTGGGGAATAGCACTGCTTTTTACTTCTTTTCCTAGTAAACTATAATCACAAACAGAAGCACTTCCTCCCATTTCAACCGTAATGACACGTGCTAATCGTTCCGACCATACCCCGTCCCGTGGATAGAGCACAACTGCATTTCCTTTTTCATCCCCCATTGTAACAGGCGATGGATCGAAACCATCCAAATAGAATGTCACCATTTGCGCTTCTGGAAAAGCACGTCCCATCGCATCGGCATCAAGCATCGGTAATCCCTTCTTGGCCGCCGCAACAATTGGAAACAATGAATTAATGCCCCCAACTTCAATGGGCATGACGACATCTACTTTTCTCCCAAGTACCTCTTCTAATTTCTCAAGCGGGGCTGTTACTTCAATTTCTGACGGTAGCTTTTCAAGCGTTACCGTTGGCGCCCCCATTCCCGACACAGGAACGACTAAGTGATAATCATCAAGCTCTTCTATCGAGATTAAAGGAACCGGTCCATACTTACGAATGGCTTCTTTGGCCATTAACTTCCCGATATAAGGATCACCGCCTCCCCCTGTCCCTAAGACTGCCGCTCCTAATGCTATTTTTTCTATTGCTTGTTCATCAATATATCTCATTTATTGATCTCCTCTTTTTTGTTTATTGATCAATTTCGATTTGTTGCACAGAAGCTTTTTGATGAAAGAATTTTCCTCCAATCGCTTGAATCACAAATCCAGTCAAAAACCCATCTAGGGACGGAATGGTTGTTAACGAAAATAATTGTAAGCCTGCCGGCTGTGCGGTCGTAAAATACGTGACAAGCATCCCGATCACCCATGCGATGATTGAACGACTAACAATTGTTTTCGCTTCCATTTTATTTTCGTAGCGTTTAAACTCCTCTTTAACAAGATAGAATTCTGACACATAGATTCCGCCAATTGGGGCAATGACGATGGCTAATATATTTAAAAATGAAATGAATTGATCGTAAATACCGAGAACGGCCAAACTCGTCGCAACCATTCCTAAAAGAACGGTTAACAGCTTTTTTGGAACTTTTGTAAAAACGAGGGAAAACCCTAGAGTGGAAGAATAAAGATTACTTGTATTCGTTGTCCATTGCGCTAATGTGAGGACTAAAACACCTGGAATCGCGAATCCTAATGCCATGAAAATGCGCATCATATCATCTGTTCCCATGGCCTTTGAAATAAGAATCGCAACGACAATCATGAAGCTGTTTCCAATAAAAATCCCGAAAAAGGTGGAGATCACAGCGTCTTTTTTACTTTTTGCCCAACGAGAAATATCTGGTGAAATGGTAGCCCCAACAATGAAAATGCTAATAACGAGTGAAACCGCACTGCCGAATGTAAAAGAGCCGATGTTTTGCACTTCACTAGGAATTGAATTTCCTTTTAATACAAGAAATAATGTGATAATCATGAGGCCTAACAAAAACGGCACAGACCAGACGCTTAATTTTTCAATCGCCTGAAACCCATAAATAGCGGTTGTCATCATCAGCATACCACCGATAAAAGAGAGGATTTTGACGTTGATGGATAATCCAAATGACTCTTGTAACACAATTTGAGCATTGTCTGCAAAAAAACCAACCTGAACACCAAACCAGCCAAGCAATGAAATGCCAAGAACAATGGAAAAAACTAACGCACCATACTTTCCAAAGACATATTTTGTAATCATAGAAGTAGATAAATTAGTCGAAGAGCCGACAACAGCACAAACCGTACATAAAACCGCTAACAGAAGAGACCCGACACAAACGGATAAAATTGCTTCATGTACCGGCATCCCGCTCGCTAATTCAGCTCCTAATAACACAGAAGACAAATCGACTCCGATAGCGACTAATACGGAAAACATGGCAAACCAATTTTTCCGTAAATGTTTTGGGACGGCTTCCAGCTCATAATTTAAAGTCTGTTTTTCTTCTTTCATTGTTTATCCTCCCCATTTTTTAAATTAATTGAATACACAAAGCTTTAAGTGCCGGTCATTCATTGGGAGATACGTTGTCATTATTCATCGTTGCTGCAGATTCCGTTCCAATAGATGCTCCACACTTGCTCGAAACGTCTTTTAAATTTCTCTTCTGGATAATAAAACAGTTCCAAAAAGATGCCATCCATTAAACAGAGAAACGAAACGACCAAATCTTCAAGAGGCTGTTTTTTTAGAACGCCTTCTTCCATTCCTTTCGAAAACACAACTGATAAAATCTCGGAATGAAGCTCCTCTATATCATGAAAGATTTTACTCACTTCGTCGTTTAAATTAGGCGGAAGAAAAAAAACAAGCCTTGTATATGATGCTGTTTTCTCTTGCTGACTTAAATGATAGTCACAAACATCTTTTAACATATAATAAAGTCTTTCCTTTACAGCTTTATCTGCCATGTTCTCTGCTGTTTGTTTAAGATAAGCAAAATGATCTTCCACCAAATCTTTGTAAACAGCGATAAACAAATCTTCCTTGCTTTTAAAAAATGCGTAAATGGACGGGGTTTTAATCCCCACTTCCTTTGCAATACTAGAAAGAGTCGTTTTTTCATATCCTTTTTCAGCCAGCTGTCTGCATGCCACTTCTTTAATTTTATTTTTTGTCATACTCTCACCACCTAACTAATTTCGTTAGGTAGATTATATTGTTTATTTTTAAAATTTTCAATATATTTTTTATTTAGCGAATTAAATAGACAAAAAAAAGAACATGTGCAAATGACCGCACATGTTCTTTTTTCCTTAACTTGATTTGACTCAATCGACCATAAATCCATGCTTAAACGGATCATTAGAATCGATTAAAATGTTATTAAACCCTGTAATAAATGCAGATCCTGTAATTTCTGTAACATATGCCTCTTTATCTCCAAGCTGTACTTTTTCGGTTGCTTTCCCATAAAATTTTCCGCCTACGAACCCTTCGCAAATGACTTCCTGCCCAATCTCAAGTTCTCCTCTTCCTACCATTCTAGAAACCATAGCGGTTGTTCCTGTCCCCCCTGGAGAGCGGTCCGCTTGATTCTCACTGAAAATATGGACATTTTTATACGTCGCTTCAGGCATTGTAGGTTTGCCATAAAACGTAACAATATCAATGTGATTGATATACGGTTTTGTCGGATGTTGCACCTTAACCACTTTATTAACCTCTTCTTTAATAATTTTCGCCATCGCTTTTAACTTTGACCCATTTGAAACATGAATTTTTTCACCTAACTGCTCAATATCAACCCACGCGAAATAATTACCACCAAAACTAATATCTACTGTAACCTTTCCAAGTTCTCCTGCATTAATGACAACGTCTCGCTTTTCAAGAAATCCTGGGACATTTTTAAACGTTACAGAAGTCACTCGATTATTTTCCACTCTGACGCGTGGATAAACAAGCCCTGCAGGTGTTTCAAGGACAAGTTCTGTGATTTCACCTTTTACTTCAACGAGGCCTGTTTCAACGATTGCCGTTGCCACTCCTATCGTTGCGTGTCCACACATATTTAAGAAATTTGCATTATCCATGTAAATAACTCCAAAATCGACTCCCTCCTGTAATGGCGGAAGAAGGACTGCTCCAAACATATCACGGTGCCCTCTTGGCTCTTGGATGAGTGAGTTTCGGAACCATTGATAATGTTCGGCCATATAATCTCTTTGCTCTGCCACTGTTTTCCCTTTTAGTTTTAATAACCCACCATTAATTACTCTTGTCGGCTCTCCAAATGTATGCGTATCAATCACTTGTACCACATTTGTAAAATTCATTTTTCATTCTCCTTTTATATAAAATTATGGAATAATTAATCTTGGAATATATAACATGACATCGGGAATGAAAATCATCCCGATTAATGCTACAAACAGTACTAATATAAACCAAACGTTATATCGACTTACTTGCAACATACTGACTTGAGCAATAGCAGTTGTTATATATAGTCCACTTGCGACAGGCGGTGTTTGCTGCCCGATTGCCCACACAATGATAACGACCATTGCAAATTGCAAAGGGTCAATGGCTGTAGCTTGAACGAGCGGCAAAAAGAGGGGAACAATGACAAGAACCATAACTGTTCCATCAAAGATGAATCCTCCAATAAATAAAATCAAACTGGCTATCAGCATTAACATAATAGGATTTTCTGAAAATGCCATTAGCGGCTCCAGCATCATTCGTCCAATCCCAAGTGCTGAAAACGAAAACCCGAGAATTTTTGCCGTAGCTACAATAAGCATAACCAGCGCAGTATTTAAAACGCTTTCATTTAAAGCTTTGATAAAACCTTTCCATGTTAATTGTTTATAGATCAATCCGGCACCAATTCCACAAAGAACCGCAATGGCAGCAGACTCAGTAGGTGTTGCAAAGCCAGTTAAAATCCCACCCATAATCGCGACCGGTACAAATAATGCCGGCAAGGCTCTGATAAAGGTGTTAAACACTAGTCTCCATGAAAATGCTTCTTCTCTAAAATCATACTTTTTCTTTGTTGATATAATATAAACAGCAATTATAAACCCCATCGCAATTGCTATGCCTATCGGTATACCAGTAAGGAATAAACTAGCTACCGATAACCCAGATATTGACCCATAAAGGATCATAGGCACACTAGGGGGAATAATAATTCCAAGTGATGATCCAGCAGAGGTGACCGCTGCCGCAAAACTCGGAGAATATCCTTTTTCCTTCATGGCAGGTATCATAATTTGCCCCACAGCTGCACTAGCCCCTGCTGCTGTTCCTGTAATAGCTCCGAAGAAAACGGAAGCTACAACATTTACGATGCCTAATCCACCCCTCACTGTCCCTATAATGGAAAGAGCAAAGTTAATCAAACGTACAGAAATTCCCCCATGATTCATTAAAGATCCCGCTAGCATAAATAATGGAATTGCTAATAACGGGAAACTGTTGGTACCTAAGTAAAGCTGTTGGATAATGACTTCCAGTGTCATATTTGAGTAGAGCATGAGGAATAAAACTGCCGTAATTCCCAGTGTAAAAGCTATTGGTACACCAATGGCAAGCAGAACTAGAATTGTACAAAGCATTAAAATTGGGAGCATTCTTCATCCTCCCCTTTACTTTTTGCAGGACTTCTTTTTTCTATTATATGGGAGATAATTTGAGCAATAAAATCTATTAGCATTAAAAGAAAGCTAATCCAGATAATTGAATATGGGAGCCACATAGGGAGACCAGAAACTGGCATTTTTATATCTCCTGTCTTCTGAATAAAGAAAAAGCCCCAGTAACACGTCATACTCAAAAAACAAGCGACTAATGCTTTAGAAACGATTAAAAAATACAGTTGAATTCTTTTTGGAATTCTACTCTCAAGAAAATCCATCTTTAGATGACTTCCTTCTACTGTACATTGGTATGCACCGAAGAAAGTAATCCAAATCATTGCCACTAATGATAACTCTTCTGGCCAAGACAAGGGACTGTTAAGAAATTTCCTTGTTATCACTTGTATCAACAAGATGGTAAACATGATAAACATAAAGAAAATATTCAAACTTTTTATCGAAGTATAAATGAAAAGTCGTGTTTTCTTCATATTGTATCAACCTTTTACTGTGCCTTATTTATTTCATCAATTAATTCCTGGGCGTTACCACCAATCCCCTTCACTACATGGTCCCAAACATTTTTTGTGGCTGCTTGAAAAGGCTTTATCTCTTCCATTACTGTGACTTCCATGCCTTTCTCTTCAAGCTCTTTCACCATTTTTGCATCTTGCTCTTTATTCATTTCGCGATTTAAATCCCTGCCTGCTTTTGCAGCCTCAAGTATTATTTCTTTTTGCTCTTCATTTAACATATCCCATTTCGAAGTATTGATAAAAAGTGTTGCTGGTGAATAAACATGATTTGAAATCGTTAAATATTTTTGTACATCATAGAACGATGAACTATTTACAACAGAAAGTGGATTTTCTTGTCCGTCAATAGACCCTTGCTGCAGTGCTGTAAATACTTCGGACCATGCCATTGGCAAAGGACTCGCTCCTAAAGCTTTAAATGTCTCAATCCGCACATCACTTTCTGGCACCCGAATCTTCAAACCTTTAAAATCTTCCATTTTTGTAATTGGTCGAGTGTTATTCGTAATTTGCCTAAAGCCATCTTCCCAAAATGCCAAGTAAGTTAAGTTATGCTCACTCAATTTCTTCCCAACTTCTTCTCCAACAGGACCATCCAGTGTTTCCCAAGCATGCTCTCGACTGCTAAATATGTAAGGCAAGGAGAAGATATCCATATATGGATTCAATTGAGATAATGGTGTAGAAGAAATTCCGATATCAATTGTTCCAATTTTTACTCCTTCTTGAATTTCTCTTCCTGATGCAGCCAAAGACCCGTTCCCATGGATTTGGATGTTTACATCTCCATTTGTTTTTTCCTCTACAATCTCTTTAAATTTCTTAGCTCCATGCCCCCATGGATGATCATCGGGCAATTCATAGGCAAAACTTAAGGTTACTGCATCTTTCTGAATATCCGCATTTCCACTCTCACTGCTGCATGCCGTCAATAAAAGTGCACTGGTAAACAAAACAGGGATTACCGATTTCAACCTAGACTTTCTCTTTTTCGTCATAGCATCTTCCCCCTTTTATAATCTTCAAATGTCTATTCAGATGACTGTATTTTTCTCATGTCTTCTAAAATAACGTTTTCATATTCAGAAATTCCTTCCAAATGTTTTGTCACTACTGCCTTTACCATTTTTTTATCTCTTTTTTTCAAGGCATTTAAAATATCATAATGTTCCTCTATGGATCTTTGTGCTAATTCTGGTCGTGAAATAAATGAATACCTAAAGCATTCAATATAGTCTTGCATATTATTAAGTATAGATATAATTTTTGGAAGGTTGGAAGCTTCATTTATCATACGGTGAAACTGGTCATTCATGTTCATAATTTGCTCAACATTTCCTTGCACCATAAACTCCTTGGATTTATCTAGTAAAAGACTTAGTTGCTGTATATCTCCGTCTGAAAGGTTATCCACAGCTTCGCATGCAGCAATTGGCTCTAATTGTGACCTAATCATATGAATTTCACGTATACTATCATGTCTCACTCCTGTTACTAAGCAATAGCGTCTTGGAAAAATTTCTACAAGTCCTTCTAATTCTAATTTGTGAAAGGCTTCCCTTACAGGTGTTCTGCTCACTCCTAATTTTTCCGCTACCTCCTTTTCACGTAGTTTCTCTCCTGGCTTGATTTCTTGAGAGAGAATCATTCTTCTCAATTCAACAAAAGCGTTTTCTCTTATTAGCGTAGTTGATAACTTTTTCATAGTCATGTCTCCTTTGTATTTGTATTATATGACATATTGTATCCCAGTTTCAATTTATATTTCAGAAAATTTAAATTTTTCTTACTGCACATTTCGACACGAAATACATCTACATAATGACATGATTTCATCTACAATTGTATATCCAAAAGGTAGTTATTATCGCAGAATGAAAAGTGGGAACAAATCGTTTATAGATAGTACACTTAATAACTTTACATCTACGCTACTTCACTTGTGCAAAAAAGTTCACCATCAATTATTGAGATCACTTCAATAGATTTTTAAAGGAGCAAAATAAAACCCCCGCTGCTCTAATAGCAAACGAGGATTCATCCAACAATTATTTTATTTAAGCTCACAAGTCGTTTCAATTTTATGAATGAGGAGTTTTAATAAGGAAACCGAGTCCTTTAAAGCTAATGAGTAATAACGCTGTGTTCCTTTTTGTTCAATGTGAACGAGCTTATTATCACGCAGCACTTTTAAATGATGGGAAATAGCCGGTCTTGATAAATGGGATTGGTCGGCAATTTCCGTCACTGTTAGCGCCTCATGTTCAGCCAATAATAAAATGATATCCTGCCTTGCGGAATCCCCGAGCGCTTGAAAAATAGGCGTACAGGCTCGGAAAACATCCAATACTGTTTCAGACATCGTTTTCTCCCTCTCTATACATTTTCACTTCCTATACACATAGCACTGCAACATGAATGTTATCCATCATCCCTTTTTAGCTTGCTTGTACAGCAAAACCTTGTTAGCAGCTATGCGATATGCCCTATGGAAACATCTTTATATTAGTTTAAACATTTAAACATATGAACTAGTAAAGAAACTATAACCAATTTTACTTATGAAGTCAAGGCATGTTAAAGTCGACACGACATGCAAAGAGGCGGGTCATTGAAAACAACCCGCCTTCTTCTATCATAAATTAAAGAGCGTTGAACGTATCTGTTAAAACCGGAACAATTTGCTTTTTGCGTGAGACAACGCCTTGTAAAACTGCTGTATTGTTCTCTAATGTAACATTATAAGCTTTTTCTACAACATGCGCTTTGTTTCCAAGTGCTAATGCAACAGAGTTGCTATTTAAAATATCTGTAACCACTAATAAGAACAAGTCTAATTCCTTCTTGGCAATGACTTGAGAAAGCTCGTCTTCTAATTCCGCTTGACGTGCGATTACATCGTTTGTATCTACTGCGTTTACTTGAGCGATTTCGACTTTGCTTCCACCCATTTCAAATTCTTTTGCATCAAGGGAGATAAGCTCCTTCACAGTTTTGTCGCTTAAATCCGCTCCCGCTTTTAGCATTGCTAAGCCATAGCTCTCTACATCTACTCCAGCGATTTCAGCCAATTCACGAGCTGCTGCGATATCTTGCGCTGTGCATGTTGGAGATTTGAATAATAAAGAATCCGAAATAATAGCGGACAACATTAAGCCAGCGATTTCTTTTTCAATCGCTACACCGTTTTCTTTATACATTTTATTTAAGATTGTCGCTGTACATCCAACTGGCTCACAACGATAGTATAACGGATCGCTTGTTTCAAAATTCGCAATACGGTGGTGGTCGATAACCTCTAACACGCGGACTTCTGTAATGTCCTCTGCACTTTGCTGGCGCTCGTTGTGGTCAACTAAAATGACGTTTTTCACTTCGCTGGCAACCTTTTCAACTAAACGAGGTGCTTTTGTTTGGAAGTGGTCGAGTGCATATTGAGTTTCGCCATTTACTTCACCTAAACGAATCGGCTCAACATTCATCCCTAATTTCGTTTTTAAATCAGCATACGCAATAGCAGAACAAATTGAATCTGTGTCTGGATTTTTGTGTCCTAAAATAAATACTTTTTCCATTTCTCTACTCCTTGATCGTTTCTCGTAATATGATGGAACGTTGCATCCTTTTTATGTATAGTTCGACACAAACAATGGTCCGGTCGAGCGAGTAATCGGAAGAATGAAGGATGTTTGTTCCTCTATCCTATTTTAGCAGATATTGAACATCTTTGACTTTATAAAGGTATCATTTTTTATGATGGATTTCCACCTCGAAAGCTACTATTTTTTAGTCGGAAAGAAAAAAAACTATCTCCTTAGGAGAGAGCGCATCTGACTATTCTTCTGGGCTTCCTGTGACATACAGAACTTCCTCACCCACAAGCAATGAGCTTTTATCAATTGAAATCACTCTCAAAAGTCACAACAAAAAGGCCATTAATCAGTGGCCTTTCGTCATTGGACAACACTTTATCCTTTTTCTGTTACAACTAAGTTTTATATAACTCCTTGCTCAATCATCACATCTGCTACTTTTACAAACCCTGCGATATTAGCGCCGACAACTAGATTCCCTGGCATATCATAATCTTCTGATGCTTGCATGCTTTTACGATAAATCTCTTTCATGATGACCTGTAATTTCATCTCCACTTCTTCTAGCGTCCAAGCAAGCTTTGCACTATTTTGCGCCATTTCTAACGCAGAGACAGCAACCCCGCCTGCATTTGCCGCTTTGCCAGGAGCAAATAAAACATGTTGATTCATAAACAAATCAACGGCTTCTTGCGTAGAGGGCATATTTGCGCCTTCGCCCACTGCTTTTACTCCATTAGAAACTAACATTTCTGCTGCTTCCTTGTTTAACTCATTTTGTGTTGCACATGGTAAAGCGATATCGCATGGGATTGCCCAAATGCCTGAGCACCCTTCTTGATAAATAGCATCTGGATGTTCTTTGACATATTCAATCATCCGTTTACTTTCTACTTCTTTCAATCGTTTAACCGTATCAAGGTTTATCCCATTTGGATGATAAACATAACCGTTTGAATCACTACATGCAACTACTTTTGCCCCAAACTGCATCGCCTTTTCCATTGCGTAAATGGAAACATTTCCCGATCCTGATACGACAACCGTACTTCCGTTAAAGCTTAATCCTCTGCTTTTAAGCATTTCTTCTACAAAATATACCGCTCCATATCCTGTCGCTTCTTTTCGGCCTAAGCTGCCTCCGTAACCAATGCCTTTTCCAGTTAGAACACCTGCTTCATACGCACCTTTTAATTTTTTATATTGCCCGAACATATAACCAATCTCTTTAGCTCCTACTCCTATATCCCCAGCGGGAACATCTGTATCCGGACCGATATGTTTGCTAAGCTCTGTCATAAAGCTCTGACAAAAGCGCATGATTTCTAAATCCGATTTACCTTTTGGATCAAAGTCAGAACCGCCTTTTCCCCCGCCTATTGGCTGCCCTGTTAAAGAATTTTTAAAAATCTGCTCAAACCCGAGAAATTTAATAATACTTGCGTTAACAGACGGATGGAACCTTAATCCTCCCTTATAAGGTCCAATTGCACTATTATATTGGACACGATATCCACGATTTACTTGTACATTCCCTTGATCGTCCACCCATGGAACTCTAAAAATAATCATTCGCTCTGGTTCGATCATTCTTTCTAGAATTGCTTGTTTCATATAGATCGGTTTTTTCACAAGGACAGGCACTAAAGAGTCCAGTACTTCTTTAACAGCCTGCTGGAACTCCCATTCATTCGAATTACGCATTTGAACATTTTGAAACAACCGGTTTACGTACTCTTTCACGATTTGCGTTTCATTCTCTTTTACTTTATCTAACACTTTCATAACATTCAGCCCCTAAATTTATTTTAAAGTTCGGAAAATTTTATTTTCTCATAAGGTGTTTTCATTTTATAATTTTATAATTAATAGTTCCAATATTAATTTTCGATGAAATTGATGTGTTAAACGCATTAAAATGGAGTGAGATAAATGGAAACGAGACAAATTAAATATTTCCTAGAAGCAGCTAAAAGAGAGCATATAACCGAGGCAGCAGATGCCTTGCATGTTGCCCAGTCTTCCGTTAGCAGACAAATTTTCAATTTAGAAAACGAATTAGGTGTAGAACTTTTTATACGTGAAGGAAGAAGCGTCAAACTAACTCCTTTAGGCAGAATTTTTTTTGAGCGGATGAAACAAGTTTGGAATTTGATGGAGGATGCAAAGAGAGAAGTAGAAGAATATTTAAATCCTGAAAAAGGGACCGTGCGAATTGCATTCCCCATTAGCATGGCGGCTCATACATTGCCTTCCATCATTTACTCTTTTCGCACTCGGTATCCGGAAGCTAAATTTCAAATGAGCAATGCACTTTATGATGACTTAATCGACGGTGTTGTAAATGGTGAATTTAATTTGGCCATGATTGCACCAATGCCCAACCCAGAAAAAGAGAGGAAAATCAAAGGAGCGACGCTTTTCACAGAAAATATCGTTGCTCTCATCCCGTTTCATCATCCATTAGCTGACCGGACATCGATTAGATTACGAGAGTTAAAAGATGACCCTTTCTGCGTCTTACCTGAAGGATTTATATTTCGCAAACAAGTTGTTCAAGCATGTAATAATGCTAACTTTTCGCCACAAATTGCCTTCGAAGGAAAAGATATTGATGCACTAAAAGGATTAGTCTCTGCAGGCTTAGGTGTTGCATTAATGCCAGAGATGACTTTGGTCGATAATACACCGCGTTCCACCGTCATGATTCCAATATCAGATCCAGGTCTTACAAGGACCGTTGGGGTCATCTACCCAACTCAACGTGAATTGCTTCCAACTGAAGCCTTGTTTTACGACTTCCTGCTTGAAACTTACGAACGATTAAATGACTTTCGAAATTAAGCGAAAACCGAACCGTTTTATCGTTCTTGAACCGGTTGCTCGTTTATACAGAATAAAGCTGTTTTTTTGGGTAAACTACGAAAAGAAAGCATTCATTCTCATCTTACACATGAAAGGGTGTTTTTATTGAAGGAAAAAGATCAGCAAGCATACAGTGATTTTTCATCCGTCGAAAAAAGTCATGAGTACCTTATTCCTGAAGAGTTTCCAGATGGCCCTTTCGGATCGCCTGTCGACCGAGAACTTGGCAAGTCTACACCGTGGGAGGAAGGGCAAAGGCGATACAGTGCATTTAATTACGAATATAAAAACTTGCATGAAAATACGAAGCGGCTGGATCCAGGATCTCATTCGCCCCATGACAACCCTAACGCACACGAAACGAACCCAGAATAAGAAAAGCGAACTTCTATTATCCAAAAAGGGGGTGTAATGGCAAAACTGCCATTACACCCCCTCATATTGTTGTGCTTGTTTGCTTTAATCTGTTATATGAACAAACAGTTCCTCTGCAGCTGGTTCTTTTTCAATCAATCCTGATTTTTTTAGCCATTCACTTGTCTCTTTCCACGATGCTTCACTTTGGCTACCGAACCCTTCTTCCGATTTCATTTTCGGTAATAAAATAGCTAAGCTTTGCTTTTCCACCTCTTCTACTAGCGGGAAATTCGCCTCATCTTGATGACTTAACAGAATTTGAAGTGCCTCATCCGGCTGCTGTTCTACAAATTCAAACCCTTTCACTGCACCGCGCCAAAACGCTTTAATCGCTTCTTGTTCTTTCTCCCATGTTTGATCGCTTGTTACCGCTACTAATTCGTAATAATTCGGAACACCGTACTCGGTCGGATTAAAATAGCGCGTTTCATAGCCTTTATGGTTTAACACGGGCACTTCATGATTAATATACGCCCCAATGACAGCATCTGCTTTTTCACTTACAATCGATGAGCCTAATTCAAATCCCACATCAACCATGCTCACTTGATCTGGATTGCCTCCATCGTGCTCGACCATCGTTTTTAACAACGATTCATTCAATGGGATTCCCGGGTAGCCAACTGTTTTGCCTTCTAAGTCTTTCGGTGTTTGAATGGGGCTGTCTTTTAAAAACACAACATGATTTAAAGGTGAACGAACAATTGCTCCAACAGATTTAACTGGGACATCTTCATTCGCACGCGCCATGACCACATCTGGCTGGTAGTAAAAGCCTAATGTAATCTTCCCTGCAGCTGCCAAGTTTAATGGATCGGTTGGATTTGCTGGAAACTGAATGTTTACCTTTACACCTTCCTCTTCAAAAAAACCTTTTTCTTGTGCAGCATACAAAAAGCTATGAACAGCATTTGGATACCAATCAAGCATAATGTCCACTTCTGTTAGTTCTTTTCCATTCTCTTGCGCTTCCTCTGTAGACGTACCTTCATTGCTCGCTTCCTTTCCGCCACATGCAGCAAGCAACATGATTAGCAATAAACTTACACTAAACGATAACCACTTTTTCATTCTGTTTTCCTCCATCTCAATGATTTTTTCTCGAACGCTGTCACAAGTAAAAATAAAAGAATGCCAATCGCCGATAACACAACAATTGGAGCAAATACGCCTGCTCCATCAAATTGGGTCATCATTCGGCGACTAAAATAACCAAGACCCGCCTGTGCCCCGAGCCATTCCCCAATAGCTGCCCCGATAACACTTAACGTGACGGCTACCTTTAAACCTGAATAAAAATAGGGCAAAGCAGAAGGAACATTTAACTTGAAAAAAATATCTTTTTTCGTCGCTCCCATCGTAACGAGGAGTTCTTTTAGTTCTTTACTACTTGAACGCAATCCATCAAATGTGCTGACGGTAATTGGAAAAAAGGTAATTAAAACTGTCACAACTACCTTGCTCCAAATGGTGTACCCAAACCATAAAACGAAAATGGGGGCAAGCGCGATAATCGGAATCATTTGAGAAGCGATAAGGATTGGATAAAAAGTCCGTTCTGCCACTTTGCTCACATTCATCCAAATTGCTAAGCCAACCCCTAATAGGATGGAAATCATAAGACCCATAATAATAATTAACAGCGTTGCAGGAAGATGTTCCAACAACAGCACAGCTTTTAACTCCCAAAGCTTTGCCATAATGCCTGAAGGTGAAGGCAAAATAAAGGTCATATTGACCGCCCTTGCCGCTATTTCCCACATCATTAGAAAAGCAATCACCAGCACGGAAGAGAAAAGGTAATCTTTCCACAGCTTCATATGTTCACCTTCCATCTCAGCTGATCAATTAACTCATTCTTTAATTTAAGAATAACTGGGTCATTTAAATCCCGATGCTTCCTTGGTCTGCTAAGAGGAACCTTTACCTCCTCGAGCTTTTGCAGCGGCGTATTAGTCAAGATGAATATGCGATCTGACAAAAACAATGCCTCATTGACATCATGAGTAATAAACAAAATCGTTTTTTTTCGTTTTTCCCATTGCTCCAACAGCCATTCTTGCATCGCCAACTTCGTAATCGCATCAAGCGCGCTGAACGGTTCATCTAATAAGAAAATGTTCGACCCACTCAAAATCGTTCGCAAAAACGACACTCTTTGCCTCATTCCCCCTGATAAATCAGTCGGATAGCGATATTCGAACCCTTTTAAGCCAAACTCCTCTAACAACTCCAGCACTTGCCTGTGTGCGTCAGCTTTCCTGACCCCTTTTAACTCGAGCGGTAAGGCAGCATTTTCAATAATAGTACGCCATGGCATCAACAGATCTTGCTGAGGCATATAACCAACACGACCAGAACGGTTATGAGAAACCTCACCATTCAGGCGGATTTCTCCTGAAATGGGTTGCTCAAGGCCTGTAATCAGTCGAAAAAGAGTGCTCTTCCCAGATCCGCTTGGCCCGATAATGCTAATGAATTCCCCGTCAGCAATCTGGAAGTTCAAGGAGTCTAACATGTGAACAATTTGCTCTTTTGTTTCTTCTTTATAATGAAAAGTCACATCGTTAAACTCCAACACGACCTTACTCATGGACCGGCCACATCGCCTCGTTGTAAGACATATCCCAAAACATATATTCAAAACGAGTTGTGTTCAAAAAGATGTCTTCTAACTTAGCGAGTTCCTCTTCTCGTTTTCCATCTGTTAATTCATCCAAAAGATTGATGCACCATTGCGTTAAGCTTCCAAACTCTTCTGAACTGTACATTTTCACCCACTCCCCATATAGTTCGTGATCCGGAGCTCCAGGCAGCTGACTTAGTTCTTTTCCAATTTCCCAATAGCTCCACATGCAAGGCAGTAACGCTGCCACCAACTCTGCAAGCGTTCCGTTTTGGCTGACATGTAGCATATAATGCGTATAGGCTAACGTAGTCGGGGAGGGCTGCGCTTCTTCCAACTCTCGTTCCGTAATGCCAAATTTCGCGGCATATTGACGATGGAGCGCCATTTCACCGTTCAGTGTAGCATCGAGCAATCCCGCAAATTTCGCCATCGTCTCCACATCACTTGCTTTAACTGCACCGATAGCAAATAGCTTCGCGTAATCAATTAAATATAAATAATCTTGAACCATAAAAAAGCGAAATTTCTTTTCATCAAGTGTTCCTGCTCCCATTTCCTGAACAAATGGATGGGCATGATTTTGACGCCAAATTGGCTGTAGTTTTTCCTGTAAACGTTCACTAAATTTCATGACCTTCAAACCCCTTTAATTGTTAGTATCATTTTAAAACTCACATCTTGCTCATCTACTTTGCTTGTGTATGCGTCCATTCGAAAATAAATCGCAGCATCACTTTCGTATAATCCAGTAATTGCTCAATGGATATTTGCTCATTGACGGCATGAGCGTTATGTAAATCACCGGGACCATAAATTGCTGTCGGAATCCCCGCTTCCCCTAACCAGCCTCCATCTGTCACAGTCGGTGAAACATCCATCACAGCAGGCTGGTCCAGCACCTCTTCATGTGACTTTGCTAGCAAGCGAACACCTAGATGATTTGGGTCGACTTCCAACGCCGGAAAGATTTCGCCCCGATCTTCAATCATCGACGTTCCGCCCCATTCAAATATCGGAGGATTTTCTTTTAGCCAAATGTCAGCCCTTGCGACATGACTGATATGTTCTTCAATCTCTTTGGCCACCTGTTCGTACGACTCGTTCGGATAGTAATGAACGGTGATCCATAGTCGGCACTCATCCGCAATAAATGCAGCATGCCGGCCCCCTTCAATAACCGCAGGATTAATAGTATTTGTTCCTGGAAGAAAGCCCGGATAGCTTTTCGTCACTGCCCAATGACGCTCAAGCTCCTGTAAGCCTTCTATTACTTTCATCATTTTTTCGATGGCACTTGCCCCGAATAAATTTCCGCCAGCGTGGATCATACTTCTTCTTGTCGCATCATGGAATGTTTGGCGACTTTTGACTGTAATCCACCCCGTAATGACACCGCCTTGCCCTTGAATATGTAAATCACTCGTATCGACGACTACCGCAAAATCGGCGGTATAACCCCTTTTACAACATTGAAGAGTTCCTGCTTCTCCTACCTCTTCGCCAATAACGGATTGAAAAATCAAGTCCCCTGGAAACTCAATGCCTGCCTCGCGAAGAAGCTGAATCGCAAACAATGCTCCAGCAAGGCCACCTTTCATATCTGCTGCACCGCGTCCAATCACTGCCCCATTCTTTACAATGGGAATGAAAGGGTCCGCTTCCCATTCTTCCTCTTCACTCACTTCTGCAACATCGATATGGCCATTCACAATTAAACTTTTATAATTCTCTGGCTTCACTCCCTTTAATACACCTACTACATTCGGGTCGTTTCGATAAACATCCCATTGATCAATCTCGAAACCAAGCTTACTCAAAAAAGAAGCAACATATGATTGGGCCTCTGCCGTATTACGGGCTGGCGGAGCAGGTGTTTGAAACGAAATGAGTGTTTTCAACAAATCAATGAGCTCTTCTTGACGCTCCTCCACTTGATCAATTAATGGTTGCAAGATGTTCTCCATGTTCATCCCTCCTTTTGAACAAATAAAAAACCGCTTCTATTTGAGAAAGAAGCGGTTGTAAACGTAGATTATTCCATTTATCCACCCATGACACGATGATGGCGATACAACGGATTACAACACCGCTTCCCTACGCTAGTATTACCTAGTTCAGGTGGTAAGGGTTAAGGCATATTCGCCTCTCTCAGCTTTTCTAAGCACCCCTAGTGGTGATTACTATTTAATTAGGTGAATGTGTGTACCATTACATAAAAACAGACTGTTTACCAAAATCTCTGTATTAATGTATTTGGTAGATTTATTTTGTTACGGTTATTTGAAAAGAGGGAATTTTCTCCTTTTCAGACAACCTCTTCATTATTTTTAACACATTTAATTGGGATGTTCAATAAAAATATTTTTCTTTACGTGTTTACCCTTCCCATCTACATACGAACTCTGCACAGCGCCAAGCTTTTTTCCGTATAGTGTAAAGAACTTTATCAAGGGAAGGAGCAAGTCTACGATGTTTATGAATCCGTATATATATGTATATCCTCATGGGGCCTCCTGGCTATATTATGAGCCGGTGTCTATTCATCAACCAGTCCGCGTATATTCACCTGTTCATCCTTTATCTTACACGACTATGTCCATAGATGTGAGACCTTATCCAGATGTAGATCCGACTTTATTTAACCAATCTGCCATCGCCATGCAAACGCTCATGAAAGATGCAAGTATTTTGCTAAACAAGTTGGCCGAATCAAAAGAGTTTGACTCCAAGATTATGAAGGCCGCACAGCAATCCAATTCAAAAGCAGTCGATGAATTGATTAAATCAACTGGTATTCAATCTACGGTGAACACATCCTTTAATCCTGACGGCATCCAACTAAAACTATCTTCTAAAGCGGGCGGAACCGAATGCTGTCATCTAACCATCACACTTCGATGGATGTAAGGTGCTTGAACCACTATTCTCTTCATACGAACAATATGTCTACTATTGGAAACTTTCCGCTATACATCAACAGACTGAGCGGCAGGTCTGTCGTAAGCACGATGCAGCATATGCCCATAAAAAGAAGCCAGCAGTTGCTGGAACAGAATACCAAGGACTACAGGAACCGCAACCGGCGGAGGAAAATAGGCAACGGCGACGACAGCACCGGCACTAATATTCCTCATCCCACCTGTAAAGGTTAAAGTAATAATTTCATCTGTCTCACGTTTTAGCCACTTGCTAATGAGCCATGAAAACAAATAGCCGGAAGATGAAATAAATAACACAACAATAGCGATTGAAACGAGCTTTTGATCCACTTCTCTTAAATAGGGAGCTACCACAGAGCTGTTAAGCATCACAACAGCTGCCAAACCGACTTTTGACAGCGGAGAAAGCCATATCCCTGCCGTGCTTTTAACTTTTCCTGATGTCATCTGATTCAACATCATCCCCACTAAAGAAGGTAAAACAATCATAAACACGAGCCCTCTCATAATGGCCCATATGTCCATTTGTACCGACTCTCCCGCTGCTAATGACAGCGCATATGGGACAATGAACGGAGAAAGAAACGTGTCAATTAAAATGATCGACAACGCCAATGGAATGTTCCCTTTATGAATAGAAACCCATATAAAGCTCGTAATACCTGTTGGAATTACTGCTGCTAAAATTAAGCCGGTCATTGTCAGCTCATCCCCGTTGAATGCTGCATACCCAATCCCCCACGCCCAAATTGGCATTAAGATGTGCAAAACAAGCAACGCCAGCACTACTGGAAACGGGTGGAGCAATACGCGACCCAATGCCTTAAAATTGGAACTTAAACTCCCCGTAAATGTCATAAATGCAAAAATCCATGGCACTAAAAACGCATACGATTCAATCGTGCCAGCAAAAATAACCCCCAAGACGACACTTATCGGCGTGATGAATGGCATGCTTTTTTCGAGAGCCTTGTTTATATTTTGCAATGTCATCTCTTTCTCCCCCTAAACGATTTACTCTATGTACCTTTTAAAAAATGGGGATGTTGTATATTACTCAAACATTTCGTTTAAGCGGCTGGCAAATAGGTTACGCCCTTTTTGCCAGCCGCTTCATTATTCCCACTTTATCATGTTAACTCTCATATCCCTTTTGTTTCAATCTTTTTTAACAAGAAGGACATATCGAACGAGCCTGTTTCGATTCAGTCTGTCTCTATATCACAGTTGTATCTGTGTCAACGTTCTTTGATCGTTTCCATCACAAATACTGACTACAAAAGCATTCTGTAGTCAGTGTTTGTGATTTATTCTGTTCATAGTTCATCTTGCTCGTGAACCCCTACTGATTAGTAAATAGAACGATAGGATGTGCTATGAATGTTGGAGTTGTTTCCGATGACCGCTCTTCTTCTCCGTCTTCTTCGTTTTTTTCTTCTTTCGTCTATCTGTGGTTGCTCACTTTCTTCCAGTAATTCATGCTCCTCGGAATCGTCCAACACAACATCATTTTCCATCTCTTCCACTACTTCAACTTCCTCTACTTCTACAACATCAGCTTGCATTTCGTCTTGCGCTTTTTCTTTCTTTTTTTCTTTTGTTTTTTCTGCCAATCCCGTACTTTCCAGTGAGACTACTTGTTCCTCTGTCCCTACAGGCTCCTTCACCGCTTCTACTTCCTGTTGTACTACACTTTCAGCAGTCTGCGATGCTAAAGAAACAGACGGCATATTCATCGATTGCTCCCAAACTTCCAGCAACTCAGCAGCTACCCGATCCCATGTATATAAAGACTCCGCGAGTTCCCTTCCTTTTTGCCCCATCTTTCTCATCAAAGAAGGATTCGAAAGAATTTCAGAGATATTTTCAACAAACCCATTCGGATCTTCTGGTCTTTCTACAACGAGACCGTTTTCTCTTGGAAGGATAACTTCTGGATTTCCACCTCTTGCTGTCGTGACAATTGGAAGGCCTGCTGCCATCGCTTCATAATGCACCCGTGCTAACGGCTCTTGCCATTGTGACGTACATACGAACAAATCTGCAGCCGCAAACCAATTGTGAATTTTATCTGGCGATACAAATCCTGTTGCGACAACCGGAACCGTCAGTTTTTTTGATAAGGCCCTCACGTAGGCAATATAATCTGTTGTATCTTCTTGACTAAACCACTTACTTCCCATGATGACAAGTGCAATGTCTTTAAATTTCTTGGAAAGCTCGGGAATCGCTCTGACTAATTTATCGACACCTTTATTATGCGAAAGCCTTCCCGCAAATAAAATGACCGTGTTATTCTCTAATCCATGCTCCTGTCGAATCGTATTTCTTGTTCGTTTCATGCTGGAGTGATTTCCAGGTAAAAATCGATCGATATCGACTCCGGAATAAATGGTTCTTACTTTCGAGGAAGCTTGGGGATATAAACCTTTTATAACATTGCCAATGTAGTCACTGACGGTAACGATATTTGAAACCTCATCCACCGCACGTGCCGCTTCTTCCGGGTTGATTTTCTCCGGATTGAACATGTCATTATGCATACTTAATGTAATTTTAGACTGAGGAGCTGCCTGACGTACAGGATTCACGAGTCGTGGACGGTTAAAAATGTGGATAAGATCAAATTGATTGGATTGAATATAGTTAACGACCCCTTCGCGATAAATCTCAAAGATTTTCCCCGGGACGCGTATATAATGGATGCCTTCAATCGTCTCCTCATTAGGCAGTGATGGATCATCTGTTCCTAAAATTGTAATATCGTGATGACGACCTAAGTACGGAAGAGCCCCGGATATATACGTTTGAATTGCTCCCCCTAATACCGGAGGCACAGGAAGTTTCTCCGTACAAATCATTAAGATTTTCATTTTTATTCCCTCCCTTTCCAATCATTTGCAATTTCCTCTAACGCAGGCCATTTGGACTGATCGGTGTCTACAATAATTTGAATCATTTGCGCTGTTTCGTCGTTTAAAAACACTTCTGGCTCATATACCATTTCTTTTACATTTTTATAAAACTCGTTTGGCAGCGATAAATCAATCATTAAAATATCATACAGCTCTGGTGTAATTGGATTAGCTTCATGATAAGCGTTAATCATTTCACGAATCCACGTCACATCCCAATGAAATAAGTCAGCCATTGTCCCTGTAATTAATTTTCTTAAATCACGGATTGGGAGATCGTAAGCCACTCCGTCTAAATCAATAATCCACATTCCATTTGATCCCATTTGACCGTTGGACCATCCGTAATCTTGGTGAACGAGCCCCCAATATGGATTGCCATGCTTCGTTAGTTCTAAATAGCTCGATTGCTGTAGCCTTTCTAAACTTTTTCTCGCCTGCTCCTCAAACTGGTCCACTACGTTTAATACAGAAGCGCTTGCTGGCATTTCATCGTACGCCTTGGCAATCGTTCGAAACCAATCCATTTTATAAATAATTTTTTCATAGCTTTTTAACCATTTATACAGCCTTGAGGCATTTTCAGCTTGCTGTGGAGGCACGTATCCCTTTGTTAGATGATGAAACTCACCAAGCGCATGACAAAGGTGTTTCGCTCCTTCCAAATCTTTTGAAACCGGAGCGAGCGATTCAATCCATTCCGCAACAAACCATAGCTTCCCTCCTGCTTCCACATAATTGATTCCATCTTTTGTTTTCACAATTGGCGGGACTCTTGCCTTCTGGACATCTACTAAATATTCTTGTGCGCCTAAGCTGAATAAACTTCTTGTAGGTCTTCGGTGGAGGAGCTTCAAGCTTTTTGGCCCTGCACTTGTTTCAAGCTTCCAAATTGCTCCGCCCTTATCTGATTTGGTCGTGACTACTTGCATATCGCTGACGGAAAAGTCGTAATGGCGAAGAACTTCTTGCCCCATCTGCTCAATATAGTCCGGCACATAAAATTCATCATGAACAAGCTCATCGACTATCCACGGTTCAATCATTTTGTTATCCATACTGCCCCTCCTGTTAATTTATCCTTCTTGCCGATCTTACTGCGAGGATTTTTCTAGCTGATAGATGGTATTAATGAGCCTAATATAATCCGACGTTACTCCAATGTCGTATCTCTCCCCACCTATTACAGTCCCATAACACTTGTCCTTAGTTAACATTTCTTTAATCGCATCGGTTAATTGGACCTCACCGCCCAATCCGGGACTCTGTTTGTCTAAGTAAGACATTATTTCAGGTGTAAACACATATCGGCCAATGACCGCCAAGTTGGACGGCGGATTTTTCTGTGGTTTCTCAACAATATCTAACAGTTCATACAAGTCGTTTGCCGCTTTTTTCCCTTTCACAACACCATATTGCTTCAATTGCTCCTGCTCCACTTCTGCAAGACCGATAATACTGCTTTGCTGCTGCTCATAAGCATCAAGAAGTTGCTTTAGTCCACTTCCTTCCGAATCGAGAATGATGTCATCTGGAAGCAGCACCGCAAACGGATCATTTCCTACGAACCCTTTACCGAGTCGAATCGCATCTCCAAGTCCTTTTGCGTATGGCTGACGTGTATACAAAATTTGAACATCAGGAACGGTCAGCTTTTCTAGCAAATCTTGTTTATTTTTTTTCTCTAAAAATGCCTCCAATTCAAAAGAATGATCGAAGTAATCCACGATTAAATTTTTTGAACGCGAGACAATAATTAATACTTGTTCAATCCCCGCTGCAACCGCTTCCCCCACTACATATTCAATGGCTGGCTTCACTCCGATCGGAAACATTTCTTTTGGAATGACTTTTGTAATCGGAAGACTTCTTGTACCAAAGCCGGCAGCTGGTATGATGGCTTTTTTGATCAATGTTTTCTCTTCCCTTCTTCCGTTTATCCACTCCAGGCATCGCTAGCCTTTATACGAGTTCCATTGAGTTCCTCAAAACGATCGGCCGATATTCTATAAATATCTTAAATTCATCTTTAAAAGGTTCCATTGTTCGGCACGATGGCTGATTAACTACAGTTTCTAGATGGATATATACATCGTATTCTTGTTCATAACAGGAGAAAGTTGTCCTGTGCTAAAAAAGCGCAGGGAACCTGCACATTTTTTAAGGAATTGTTAATCTTAATTATCACAAGAGACGCTTGTACGTTAATACGATATAACGTGTACAGAGTTCGTCTTAGAAAGGAGTAAAGCAAAGATGGAGATTTGTATTATTGGGTCAGGATATGTTGGGTTAACCACCGCTGCCGTTTTAGCCAACCTTGGGCACTCGGTCTGCTGCGTAGATAAGAACCTCCAACGTATTGATATGCTGCAACAAGGAGATATCCCCATTTATGAACCGGGATTAAAAGAATTATTTGAGGAAAATAGAGAACGCCTCACCTTTACGACGTCCTTACAAAAAAGTATAGAGAAGGCTTCTGTTCTACTCATTGCCGTAGGCACCCCTTCTCTTCCTGACGGAAAAACAGACTTAACCTATGTCACTTCCGTAATTAATGAGATTGCTGGGTCTCTATCCGCTTATAAAACCATTATTACGAAAAGTACAGTGCCACCTGGTACGAATGAATGGATTTACAATACACTCATTGCTAAAGGTGTTCCCTCTCATCTATTCGACATTGTGTCAAATCCTGAATTTTTAAAAGAAGGAACCGCCATCTATGACATGGAACACCCTGATAAAATTGTGGTTGGAATTCGGAAAGAGGACAATACTTCACTCCCTGTCTTAAAGGAAATGTATAAAGGATTGGAGGCTCCCTACATCGTAACAAGCTTAAGTGGTGCTGAAATGATTAAATATACATCTAATGCTTTTCTTGCAACGAAAATTTCGTTTATTAATGAGATTGCTAGAATTTGCGACCAATATGGCGTAAATATCAATGACGTTGTGAAAGGCATCAGCACGGACCCTCGAATTGGTCCACATTTTCTTCAGTCAGGCATCGGCTACGGCGGGTCTTGCTTTCCAAAAGATGTTCATTCACTTGAACATAGCGCCCTCTCTAAACAAGTCACTCCACTTATTTTACAAGCGGTTCAAACCGTAAACCGGACACAAGTAGATGTATATATCAAAAAGCTAAAAGCGGCTTTCGAACAGCTAAACGGAAAAACGATTACCGTTTTAGGCATTGCCTTCAAACCAAAAACGGACGATACACGATATTCTCCTGCCCTTCGATTAATGGAAAAACTCGTAAAACTTGGATGTCATATTCATACGTACGATCCAAAAGCAATGTTGCCGGACTCTTTAAAAGAAAGCATTACTCAGCATGCCTCCCTAGAACTAGCCGTAACAAACGCTGACTGCGTTATTATTGCCACAGACTGGCCCGAATTTATGAATGTAGATTTTGCGAATCTGAAAAAGAAGATGAACGGTGCTGTCATCATGGATGCTAGAAATTGCCTGAGCCCTGAAACGGTAAGAGAGCACGGCTTCACATATATCGGAGTGGGTCAGCTATGAACATTGTTGTAACTGGCGCTGCAGGTTTTATCGGTTCGCATTTATGTGAGAAGCTGCTCGAAGATGAAAAAAACAACATAATTGGGATTGATACGTTTACAGGACCCACTTCAATTGACTTAAAACAACCAAACCTCTCGCTTCTTCTTCACCACCCGCGTTTTCAACTCATTCAACAAGATTTGCTTACAATTGATTTACACAATTTATTAAAAGGGGTAGATGCTGTTTACCATTTGGCAGGCATGCCTGGTGTTCGGTCCAGCTGGGGAAAAGACTTTGATCCATATGTTACACACAACATTGTTGCGACACAGCGATTGTTAGAAGCTGCTAAAAGTGAGCCATTAAAAAAATTCATTTATGCTTCTACCTCTTCTGTATATGGAGAAAAAAGCGGCAAAGTTACAGAAGAATCATGCCCATCTCCCCTTTCTCCTTATGGCATTACAAAATTAACAGGAGAGCATTTATGCCAAGTTTATCATAATAGCTACGGACTCCCGCTCGTCATTGTCCGCTTCTTTACGGTCTATGGTCCGAGACAGCGTCCGGATATGGCTTTTCATCGCTTTATTAATCAAATCTTAACGGGACAGCACTTAACGGTTTATGGTGATGGATTGCAATCACGGGATTTCACTTATGTTAGCGATTGTGTGGCAGGGACTGCTTCTGTTCTTTCCGCTAAAAACATAATAGGAGAAACTATTAATATTGGAGGAAAAGAGAGGGCATCTGTGCAAGAAGTGATTGCCATCATCGAGGAATTAACTGGTAAAAAGGCCGATGTTCACTACTCACCAAAAGTTAGCGGAGAACCAAAGCATACGTGGGCCGACATTTCGAAAGCCACCTCATTGCTCCATTACAACCCACATGTCACCTTACGAGAAGGAATTGCCCGTGAGATTGAGTATATCCGAGCTGTCTACCAGCTATAACCGCCTTCAGCAGTGCATATGATTCAACATATCTATTCAACAAAAAGCCCGTCAATTTATCCTTGATTTTGCAGGATAATTGACGGGTTTCATTGGAGCAAGACTGTTAAGGACGAGATGATGTCCCGACAGCCCTGCTCTTTTTTGTTCGTTAGGAATTATTGGTTTATTTAAATTTCCCAACGGTATCTTGAAGAACGTTCGCTACATCTCTCAGTTGCTTATTTTGCTCTTTCAATGTTTCAACTGTGTTGTTTTGCTGAATAGCAGCCGCGGCAATCTCTTGGGTCGTCGCGACACTTTGCTCAGTAATCGCTGCAATTTCTTGAATAGAAGAAAGAGCAGTATCCGATGCTTTCGCAATTTTTCCAGAGCTTGCAAAAATGATATCAGATCTCGTTTTAAGCTGTTCAACCGACTCAAAAATTTCATTGAAAAGGCGGCCATTATCCTCTACAATTTCTACCCCTCTGACAATGTCTTCAAAATCTTGTTCGTTAAGTTCTAAAACTTTGCTCGTTTGTTTGTTAATCTCATTGATTGTATCTGAAATATCTTTAATAGAAGAAGCCGTTTGATTAGCTAGCTTTTGAATTTCCTGGGCAACAACTGAAAATCCTTTTCCTGCTTCGCCTGCACGTGCAGCCTCAATGGAAGCGTTCAATGATAATAAATTCGTTTGAGCAGAAATATCCCGAATTAAATCGATGATTCTGTTAATATGCTCTAACTTATAATTTAATGCCGATAGATTTTCTTTCGTCGCTGCTCCATTGTTTTTAATTTTATTAATTTGGTCTGAAATAATATTCACTTGCTCAGACCCTTTTTCAGACAGTTCACTCGTATGATGCGTAAATTCTTTAATTTGTTTCGTTTGTTGATCCATGTCTTCAATAGCTGCAGACATTTCAGTAGTCATATTCGAGATGTACTCGATATGCTTCGCTCTTTCTTCCGCTCCATGTGCTTCTTCGTTTGTTCCGGTCGCAATTTGACGAGATGCTCCTTCTAACTCTTCAAATGACACAAGAAGAGTATCGCTCGTTTCATTGATAGTTTCTGATTTTTCTCTTACGCTCTCAATGATATTCTGTAGATTTTGTCTCATCTCTTCGAAGCTGGCCGCTAATAATCCAATTTCATCATCACGTTTTATATTAATCTCGTGACTCAAATTTCCTGATGCAATACTATTCGCAAAGTCCGCTAAACGCTTAATAGGACTCGAAATACGGTTTCCAATATAAAACGCTAAAAGACCGCCAAGTACTACAGCCGCAATAAGGAAAATAGACGGATACAAAATCATCTGCTTTTGCAAATCCATGACGAAGGTTGCATCCATATCAATTCCGATAATAGCATCGGCATTATCAATTGGGAGGAAAAACGATTTATGTACTCCCCACTTATCTTCATAAATATCACTGGACACTTCGCTTTTTTGCTCGAACGACTGTTTTTGATCAGCTGTAAAAGGCGATTCAACCATGAAATCTTCACTGCCGTTCAACGCCACTATCACATCTTGACCATTTACCCGTGATAACACATACACATACTCAATACCTTTGCGTGCTTCTATGAAAGTATCTAAGTATTGCTTTAAGTCATTACCGTATTCCTCAGGATTTTCCATTACCTGCTCGATAAAGTCACTATCCAGTCCCCCAGCTAACGTCCTTCCATTTTCTTGCAGTCTATTATCAAATTGAGATAATACATGATTATTTGTAATAGAATTCATAACATTTCCTAAGAAGCCACCGATTACAAGTGCAAAAATAAGAAAAGGGACTAAAAAACTAACAACAAGCTGTGCTTTAATCGACGTTTTAGGATGTAACAAGGGAATTTTTTTCATCGGTTCTTCTCCTGAAAAGTTTTTAATTGCTTCATTTGAATGAACTGCGTCAAATCTAGCTGTAACACTTTATTGTTTTCTTGTAAATCAGGGCTCTTAAAGAAAACAATCGCGAATGTTCGATCATTTTGAGCATGAATTTCCCGATATTCTAAAAGATGTGTGAATTCTTTTTTAAACGCGCTATGATCTACCTTCTCGACAAGAGACTGTGAAACATTCGATGGAATTTCTGCACAACAGAAGCTGTAAACAGCTGTATCCATTTCTTCCATCACAGCTTTCCAATCAGGACTTGTTCCAAGGAAGTAATGTTCATATACGTTACATCCGTACGCGTAAAAACCTAAATCCGTTGTTCCAGCTCCTGCAAAACGCAACGGGTTCACTTCAATTGGCACAACACGGCTCCTATGCTTCTTGATCTCAAAATGAACTGGATAATTTTTTAAAGGAACAACTTCTTTCAATTTCATCATAAATGAAAGAATATCATCATGAATCTCTTCGATTACTTCCTTCGAGGTGAAATAAATCCGGTCAGACGTATCATATTCGTCTTTGAATTGCCTTTTAAACATGTTCAAAATCACTGGATTTCCTTCATGATCAAAGTAACCGTCTACTGCATACTCGTCGCCTTGAATCCATTCTTCGATTAAAATATGATTCCCATTGATGACATTTTGATTGTAAACATTTTGAGAAAGAATAAAATCGGCATGGAGTTTATCAAGAGCTTGGTTCCATTCGTCTGCATTTTTGATTTTGTAAACTCCGACACTTGAATAGCCCATCGTTGGCTTGATGACGACTGGAAATGGAATACGTTCTGTGTCCAGTTTAAACAGCTCAGCAATACCGACCACTTTATAAAAATAATCAGGATATATGTTAGAAAGAAGACTTCGGAGTTCCCCTTTATCTTTCAACGTTTTTGACCACAGATATTGCTTACTATCAGGTGCATTCGCTTCAAGTAAAGTTAAACAACTCTCCGAATTCGTTAGCAAACGTTGTTGATCATTCCATCTAGTGAAAAAATCTTCTGCGCGTAAGCCGGATAATTCACTTGAACTCTCTTTATCTGTTTCCTCTTTTAACACAGGAATTTCAAGTTTCTTTAACGTTTCGACTAAAAGGGGTGAAATAATTTGTTCATTAATGATAATCATATAACCATTCCTTTCCTAGCTGATTGTACATTCAATTCGGATTCATCGTTGCTGCGAGTCGATTAGCATTGGCATCCCTTCATTATCGCTACTTTCCGCCTAACACTTTTTCTGTTCACCAATTTTAAGCTCGGGGTTTTGCTGTCATAAAAAAACCACTCCGAAAAAGAGTGGATTCATACATTGTTCAACAAAATGTATTCCAGCTTCTTCGGTAACCCGGCTGCCATTGCATCACGCTTTAGACCCGTGGCTTTGCGTCCTTGCTTTTCAACAAGTTTGCCTTTATCGGAAAATAATAATGAAATGAAACACAAGACTATCTTAGTATAAATAAGAATAAATATCTACATTTTTCTACAAATAACTGGATTTTTTTCTTTAAAATTCGACATTCACCACTATTTTCATAGGTATATTGTTTTATATAGATTTACTTGCATAATTCGACACCTCTTCATTCAATCGAGAAGTACCACCATCATTGATTCAGACAACTTAAGTTTTCTCTCAAAGCTTTAGAACATTTAGTATGACCACTCTTTAGTGATGTCGAATGTCCTAGGTCGATTTATATCAATGAAAGAAGGTTTAGCCCAGACTGTTCTATCATATACATGAAGGAGGTTCGACTTACTATCGCGGAGGTGACAAAATGGTAAGAGTGGTATGGGGTGTCGACTCGGCGGCAAAAGTAACGGAAGAGTTATTTACTTGTGTCAAAAACAAGCTCGGTTATCCGAAATATTGGGGGCGTTATTTGACTGAGATTTCAAACGTATCAGATGGTTTGACAAAATCAGAGATTACCTTTCTCCGAAATCGAGACATCAAAGTCGTCCCTATCTATAACAAATTAAAGGAAGCGGTAGGCTATACCGAAGGAAGAGCTCGAGCCGTCAACACACTGTTTCACGCACGAAGACTAGGGATTCCTAAAAATAAAGTGCTATTCGCAAATATTGAGGATTACTTTGAAGTAGATGAAGCATGGATTCGGGGATGGGTAGAGGCGATGTATCCGAGCGGGTATCGACCTGGCATCTATCAAGATCCGGTCAAAGGAGCCTTTTCAGCTGCTTATTGCGAAGCCGTTCAAAATAATCCACTCGTCGCCGAGCAAACCATTCTTTGGAGCTGTATGCCAAGACCCGGTACAACAAAAGAACAGCGCGCTCCAGCTTTTAAGCCAGCTGCTCCAAAATGCAAAGCCAATGTTTGGCTCTGGCAATATGGAAGAGATTCTTCGATTTGTCCAGTCGATACAAACCTTGCGAATCGGAGATTATTAGATTACTTGTATTAAGAATAGGGCTGTCTGAAATGGAATCATCCTCCTTTTTCAGACAGCGTCTTGAAAGCGGACGTCACGAGCGATACTAAAGTACGGATCAGTTGTCCATGGTACACAAAGCAAGTTTGGGCCATCAACTAAACTCATTTATTCCACTAGCTGTCTTGCTTCGATAAAAAGTGCCTGAATAAATTTTTTCATATTAATTCGGCTCTGATTACTCGCTGTTTTGTTTTTATTCTCCAGCTCCAGCATTTTCTTACGCACTTCGGAAAAGTCAAAAAACGTAGCGGAATATGCTTCAAATTTTGGATTCGAGTAGTCAGTCAAGCCGAGGGAAGCGATATGGATGAGCGCTTGATACAAAGCCCGGCGTACACGTTGCTCTGAAGCTTTCATTTCTTTCTGAATGTCGCTATCATCCGCTGTTTTCCCCAATTTGTCTACTGCAATCCCCCAAAAAATCTCTTTTAAAGAAGGAAAAATATAGGCACTCCCTAATCTTTGCTTTTCCTGCTGGAGAAAGCCCAAAATTTTGATTAAGTCTTCACTTCCGCTTTCTCCAATCATTCCTAAATCGGAAATTAAAGTGCGCCCTGCTTCTATGATACTTTTTTCTTGAAACGGAAGGATCGATCGATTCGTAAATAAGCTCAACGATTGTTGAACACCTCGAATGGACTGTTCGAGCAATATTCGCTCATTCACTTTTTTTAACGCACCTGAAATCTCAAGGCGATTCAACGGTTTTGTAATATAGTACTCCACCCCTAAGCTATACGCCTCGCCTATTAATGATTTTGCTTCCACTTGTGAAATCATCACAAATTTTCCTATAAAGTCCGGCGCGAGCATGCGAACGGTTTCAATACCATCCCTTATTGGCATAAGTAAATCTACTAAAACGACATCCGCTTTTTTAAGAAGAAGCAAATTATGATCGATAAAAACTCCATCTTCCGCTTCACCTACAACCTTTCCTAAATCCTCATCTTCAATGAGATCAGTAAGCATAGCCCGAATCGCGGGATCGTCGTCAACAATAAAATAATTCATCATCCTAATCCCCTTTGTATGATTGAATCTACTGGAATTTCTAATACAAATGTCGTTTCTTTATAATCATCTCTCAGCCAAACTTTCCCTCCCCATTTTTCGGCTGTTTGCTTTACATACGACAGACCAATACCAGTTGAAGAATTCCCATCTTCATCAAATTTAGTCGTAAAGCCCTCTGTAAAAATCACTTCCTTTAATCTCGGTGCGATGCCAGAGCCGTTATCGCTGACGCGAAATTCTACTATTTCTCCTTTACGTGTCACATCCAGACTAACATGCCCTTCCTTCTCAATCGCTTCCACGGCATTGGCTAATAAATTATTGATTAATGACAGCACACTATATACGTGGTATGGAGGATGAACACCCTTAACGTGAAGCGAAAAAGAAACCTCTTTTTGAAGCAACTCGGCATATCGCTCATTTGATCGAAACATAATACTTCCAAGCTGTTCCAACTTCATATAATCCTGTAGATCTTCAGATGATATGAGCTTAGAAAGTCCCGCATAAATACGCTCGTTATCCTTTTTAATTTCATGGATGAGGCCGGCAATTTGCAGTGCCGTCTGTGCTTCATCTTTTGCCACTTCTACCAATTTCAATTTCCGATAAAAATCATAGCACATTCGTGTGATATCTTCCGCATATTGCATCGTTTTTTTGAGCTGAACAGACTCCTCATATAAATTAGAAATAAACAACAACATTTCTTCTTTTTGCCTTCGTTGCTTTTCTTCCTCAAGTTTCACCTCTCTTAATTTAAAGATATTAAAGAAACCAAGAACAAAAAAACTTCGGATAAATGCGATTAAAACAAGTTGTTCCATCTCCATAAGTGAAATCGTTTGAGCAGTTAAAGACGAACGAATAGCCATTTCCGATATGCTCGCACAAAATTCAACAACAACTCCAAGCAAGCCAATGAGCATCGGCTTGTTATGACGTTCATTGAGCTTCGTCCAATGGAAGGCAAAAGCGTATGCAAGGTAATAGAAAAAAGCCGGAAAATGAAAATACAAAGCATCAGCTATAGCTAATTCTCGTATTCCAACAGCTAGCCCAAATCGAAAGAAGAAGACACTTGCCCCAGTGAAAAAGCCTGCAGCCATTGGGTGAATCCCTTTCCCCCACAACAGGAGCAAGAAAAAAACAGGTGTCCCTAGGCTCACCCTAAACGCATCTTCGAATGGAAAAAATTTAAATTCGCCTGCAAGAGGAACCGCCAGCATCATAATGACTAACACCCATACGCGTTCTTTCAATTTCCGTTCTCCTCTCACGATGTTGTAAACATACACATTGTACTGAAACAAGAAAAAAGTAGAAACAGTTTTTCACATTATTTTTTTATTTTTTCTCTCTCTGTATGTTTTTGTAGGTTTCCGTAGGTTCCTGTAGGTAATCGCTTACAATTCTATCAGTAAAGAACAAAAGGAGTGGGAGAAACATGAAAAAACTTAAACTTGGATTAGCGTGGCAAATTGTCATCGGGCTTTGCAGCGGGATTGTCATCGGTGCATTATTTTACGGAAACCCAAATGTTGAAGCCTTTCTTCAGCCAATTGGAGATATTTTTATTCGTTTAATTAAAATGATTGTGATTCCAATTGTTGTAGCGACACTCATTGTTGGCGTAGCCGGTGTTGGAGACATGAAAAAGCTCGGAAAGCTAGGCGGCAAAACCATTTTATATTTTGAAATTATCACAACTGTCGCCATTATTGTTGGATTGCTCATTGGAAACTTAACTCAGCCTGGAGCTGGCGTCAACATGAACGAGTTAGGAACAACCGACATCAATAAATATGTAGACTCTGCCCACGAACAGCAGAGCCATGGCATTGCCGAAACCTTTATTCATATTGTTCCATCGAATATTTTCGATTCATTAATGAAAGGCGAAATGCTCGCTATCATTTTCTTTTCAGTTATGTTTGGACTGGGTGTCGCATCGCTCGGCGAAAAAGGAAAGCCTGTTCTTTCTTTCTTTGACGGCGTAGCAGAAGCCATGTTTTGGGTGACAAATCAAGTCATGAAGTTTGCTCCATTTGGGGTGTTTGCTCTTATTGGGGTGACAGTCTCGAAATTTGGAGTAGCCTCCCTCATTCCACTCGGAAAGCTTGTTCTAGCGGTATATGGAGGCATGATTTTCTTCGTCATCGTTGTTTTAGGTCTTGTCGCGAAATGGTGCGGAGTAAATATTTTAACCCTCATCAAAATTTTGAAAGATGAAATCATCCTTGCCTTTTCTACTGCAAGTTCAGAGTCTGTTCTTCCGAAGATTATGGAAAAAATGGAGCGCTACGGATGCCCGAAAGCCATTACCTCTTTCGTCATTCCAACAGGCTATTCGTTCAACTTAGACGGCTCGACGATTTATCAAGCCATTGCGGCCATTTTTATCGCGCAAATGTATGGAATCGAGATGTCCATTGTAGAACAGCTAACACTTGTGCTTGTATTAATGGTCACATCTAAAGGGATTGCCGGAGTTCCAGGTGCCTCTTTTGTCGTATTGCTTGCAACATTGGGTGCACTTGGACTTCCAATGGAGGGGCTTGCTTTCATCGCGGGGGTTGACCGCATCTTAGATATGGCTCGTACAGTTGTAAATGTAATTGGCAACTCTCTTGCTGCTATTGTTATGTCTAAGTGGGAAGGACAGTTTGATAGCCAAAAAGCACAGGACTATGTTGAAACATTTCAATCGAAAGGCGAAACAACGGCTGCATAAAGAAACTCTTATTGATAAGGGGACTACCCATTAATAAAGAATAAAAGAAGTGTTTAGTTATTTTATGCAAATAGGACTATTTAGTCGAATTCCAATATAAGCTGTAACTTTCTATTTTGCTGATAGTGTTTGAAGGGGCATATTCTTCCCTTCAAACACTATCCCGTTTATACATTGACCAACCACATATGGAGGAATACATATGATCAAAGAAAAAGTACGAATTGAGAAAGATTTTTTAGGAGAAAAAGAACTGCCAAATGACGTCTATTACGGCATTCAAACATTACGAGCTACAGAAAATTTCCCCATTACAGGCTATCGCATCCATGAACAGCTTATTAGAGCATTAGCCATTGTAAAAAAAGCAGGTCCTTGCCAATATGGATGTGAAACGTTTATATGAAGGACTTGGAGAAGTCATTGTTCAAGCGGCTGACGAAATTATTGAAGGAAAATGGCATGATCAGTTTATCGTTGACCCAATTCAAGGCGGAGCAGGGACATCCATGAACATGAATGCAAACGAAGTCATTGCAAACAGAGCCCTTGAGCTGCTCGGGAAGGAAAAAGGCGCTTATATCGAATTGAGTCCGAATAGCCATGTTAACATGTCACAATCAACAAATGACGCGTTTCCAACAGCTATTCACATCGCAACCCTTCATTTAATTAACACCTTATTAGACACAATGAAAAATATGCAGGCCGTGTTTAAAGCAAAAGCAATCGAGTTTGACCATGTCATTAAAATGGGAAGAACACATCTTCAAGATGCCGTTCCGATTCGTCTCGGTCAAGAATTTGAGGCCTACAGCCGAGTATTAGACCGTGATATGAAACGTATTAAGCAATCACGTCAGCATCTATACGAAGTAAACATGGGTGCCACAGCGGTTGGTACAGGTTTGAATGCAGATCCCCGCTATATTGAACGTGTCGTGAAGCATTTAGCAGATATTAGCGGTCTTCCTCTTACAGGTGCAGAGCATCTTGTTGATGCGACCCAAAATACGGATGCATACACAGAAGTATCCGCTGCCTTGAAAGTATGCATGATGAATATGTCAAAAATCGCCAATGATTTACGTTTAATGGCATCAGGACCACGTGCGGGTCTTGGTGAAATTAACTTACCTGCTCGTCAGCCAGGCTCATCAATTATGCCAGGAAAAGTCAATCCGGTCATGCCGGAAATGATTAACCAAGTCGCCTTCCAAGTCATTGGCAACGACCATACAATCTGTCTCGCATCAGAAGCTGGACAGCTTGAACTAAACGTAATGGAACCTGTACTTGTGTTCAACTTGCTACAATCACTCAGCATTATGAACAACGCCTTCCGCGCCTTTACCGACTATTGCCTTGCTGGAATTGAAGCAAATGAAGAACGTTTAAAAGAATACGTTGAAAAAAGTGTAGGAATTATTACAGCCGTCAATCCACATATTGGATACGAAGTAGCCGCTCGCATCGCACGAGAAGCCATTTTAAAAGGGAAATCTGTGCGAGATTTGTGCTTACAGTACGATGTATTAACAGAAGAAGAGCTTGATCTTATTTTAAATCCTTATGAAATGACCAACCCTGGAATTGCTGGCGCTTCTTTATTTGATAAACAATAACGCAACGGTGCGCTCTAACAAGCGATATTATAGATGCAAAGCAGAATAGAATCTCCCCTTCCGTTCTGCTCCCATCCAAACAAAATTTGAGAGGAGACATGAAAATGAACAGTCTACGTGAAAAAGCATTGCATTTACATAAAGAAAATCAAGGAAAGCTTGGTGTCTATTCAAAAGTTTCAGTCCGTGATGCGAGCGATTTAAGTCTCGCCTATTCCCCTGGTGTAGCAGAGCCATGTGTGGAAATCCATCATGATGAAGCCAAAGTATATGATTATACGATGAAAGGAAATTTAGTAGCGGTTGTGTCTGATGGAACGGCTGTACTCGGTCTTGGAAACATTGGACCAAAAGCTGCACTTCCCGTCATGGAAGGAAAGGCTCTTTTATTTAAAGCATTTGCAGATGTCGATGCATTCCCACTTTGCCTTGATACGAGCGATGTCGAAAAAATAGTCGAAGTGGTAAAACTGATGGAACCAACATTTGGCGGTATCAATTTAGAAGATATTGCTGCACCAAAATGTTTTGAAATAGAAAAACGATTACGCCAATCGTGCAATATTCCCATCTTTCATGATGACCAGCACGGAACGGCCATTGTAACTGCTGCGGGACTGCTGAATGCCCTCAAACTGGCAGAAAAACAACTGGAAGATATTCGCGTCGTCGCAAACGGAGCGGGAGCTGCCGGTGTAGCTATTGTGAAACTACTGCTTCAGATGGGCGTACAAGACATTCTTTTATGCGATACGAAAGGCATTATTTATGAGGGACGTCCTGTCGGTATGAACAGTTTTAAAGATGAAATGGCTCGCATCACAAATAAAGAACAAAAAACAGGCACATTGGCAGACGCCCTTAAAGGAGCCGATGTATTTATTGGCGTATCAGCAGCAGGAGCTGTCACAAAAGAGATGGTTCAATCAATGAATCATGCCCCTATCATCTTTGCCATGGCTAACCCAACACCAGAAATTATGCCGCAAGAAGCAAAAGAAGCGGGAGCTCTTGTCGTCGGCACAGGTCGTTCAGATTTTCCGAACCAAGTAAACAATGTTCTTGCTTTCCCAGGTATTTTCCGCGGTGCTCTGGATGTGCAAGCAACAGACATTAACGAAGAAATGAAACTGGCCGCAGTATACGCGATCGCTAGCCTTATTGAAAACCATGAACTACATGCAGACTATGTCATTCCGGATCCGTTTGATCACAGGGTTGCAGCCCATGTGGCAGCAGCTGTTGCTCAAGCAGCGATGGACACTAGAGTTGCCCAACGATTCATCGATTCAGAACAAATTAAACAACGACTACTTTCACTTGCTGAAGAGAAAAAGCCTGTTTTTATTTAATACTTGAATACACCCAATCAACATTTTATTTCTGTAGCAAAAGATTTACACTCTTGAAAACAGGAATGAAGAGGAATGTTTCTTCTCTCTTCATTCCTGTTTTTTTCTAAAAATTACTGCTTGATTATCGACTTGAAATAGAGTAGATTTGAAATTGTAAACGCTTAAAAAAGAAGTCTGACGACTAACAACGATTTCTTCAAACAATTCATGATCCTTAATCACGATTCATGAAAAGATTAATTTTACGTATAAGGAGACGGCAGCATGAAAGAACGAAGCTTATTTTTTACAATTGGATTATTGATTTTAACGATGGGCGTCGCCCTCATTATTAAATCTGGACTAGGTGCATCAGCTTGGGATGCCTTAGCAGTCGGACAGTCCAATCTATTTGGATTTACCGTCGGAACAGCTGTATTTATCAATGGGATTGTGTTAATCTTCCTGAATGCAGTCTTGTTAAAAAAGAAACCAGAAGTACTGGCGGCTGCTACGATTTTTGTCATCGGTGCCCTCATTGATTTTTGGTTGTTAATTGTATTTGAAGGCTTTTCTCCAGAAGGATTAGTGGCTCAATCAACAAGCCTTGCTTCTGGAATCTTGACAATGGGTATCGGCATTGCTATTTATTTGCAAGCGAAATTTCCCGCAAGTCCAATGGATACGTTGATGGTAGCGATTCATACACGATTCGGATTAAACTTACGCACATCCCGTATTATAAGTGAAGGATTTGCCTTGACGCTTGCCTTTTTATTTCAAGGGGCGATTGGCTTTGGAACAATTATTGTCACTCTTACGTTAGGACTAGTTGTTCAATATTTTTACCCGCGCTTTGAACAGCTATTCAAAACATGGGGACACCGCCCTTCTTTACGATAAACTCTACAAAATAGACTTTTTATAGTGTATAAACTACAAAGAGGCCCCGTCATGAGAATCCTTTTAACTGGATTTGTATGATGGGGCCTCCATTTTTTAACTTTCCTTATTATCTTGGCTATTTTTCAAAAAATAAGCATCCAAAATTTGTTGTCCGATATATTTGTTTATCGGATTTTTGTCATTGTCCAAATAAGGCACAACAATAGAAAAAGCGACTTCAGGATTATTGTACGGAGCATAGCCGACAAGGGTTAAATTGTACGTTTCATACGATTTTTTTTGTTCGGGGTGATAATAAAAGGATTGAGCTGTCCCCGTTTTTCCAGCTGGTTGGTACGGCTTTGTACTGAAGTACTTTGCTGCCGTTCCACCTGGAGCCTGCATCACCTTTCGGAAACCTTCCTTCACACGCGCAATTTCGGAATCGGACATATCAAGTCGATTTAAAATAACTGGTTCAAACTGCTTTAATACAGGACCGATTTCTCCCTGTTCACGGGAAGGCGTTCGAATTTCGTTCACTAGCTTCACCTTCATTCGATAACCATCATTGGCAATGGTTGAAACATATTGCGCAAGCTGCATCGGCGTATACGTATCGTATTGTCCAATGGCCAAATCAAGGAGGAAACCTGGGCGAACGTCTTTTCCTTGGAATCCTACAGCCTCCAATGGCAAATCAATACCTGTTTCCACCCCAAGTCCAAATTGACTGAAATAGTAGCGAAACGTTTCAAAGGATTCAGGACTATACGGAAGCTTCATATTCGGATAATAATCTCTTCCCATGATTTTCATCGCCGTTTTAAACATATATACGTTTGAGGACATGCGCAATGCATCTAAATCATTAATAGTTCCCATCGCTTTATAGGAGCCTTTGATTGGCGTGCCTTTAATTTGCAACGGTTCATCCCGTAAATAAGATCCAGGCTGAATAACGCCTGTTTCGTAACCGGTTAAAACTGTCGCTCCCTTAACTGTAGACCCCATCGCATACGACGTTGTCACCGTTCCTAAAGCAAAGTCATCAAACACAAGCTTGCCATTCTCACTCTTGACTTGTTTTCCGGCCATTGCCAGCACTTCGCCTGTCTTTGGATTCAACATAACTACAAACGCTCGGTCGAGAAATCTCGTCCCTCCAACACTTTTCGCCTTTCTTAATTCCTGTTCAATAATGGTTTCTACTTGTTGCTGCAGCTCGATATCAATGGATAAAACAAGGTCTTTCCCTCGCTGGCCATCTGTTATTTGTTCTATGCCTATGACTTTTCCAGAGCGCTCCACAACATTTTTTATTTGCGCCTTGTCCCCTCGTAACACATGTTCATATTGAGCCTCTAATTGACTTTTACCTACCCGGTCATTTCGGCTATAGCCCCTTGCCAGAAAATGGTCCAGCTGCTCTTTTGGGATGCCTTCGCGGTCTGAGGTCACATTTCCCATTACTGATCGAAGAATAAGCGGATATTTATAATCTCTCTCCCAGCTCGTTGTGACGTCGACACCAGGTAAATCGCTCAACCTGGCACTCACTTTGGCATACTCCTCATCTGTCACTCCTTCGTTTTTTACCATTTGCGGAGTTAACGCATAACCACTATCTAATTCCCTTTTAATCGCCGCAATTTCCAGCTCTTCTACACTTATTTCATTCAAGTCCTCTTGTGTAATGCGATCAAGTGTGAGCTGATAAATCTTTTTATCCGACAACTCCTTCTTTTCACTTGCCGTTACTTTCTTATCTGCTTTATCAGGTCGTGTTAACATCCAATAATCCTTCAAATCTCGTTCCGTCACACGATCTGTTTCTTTTTCAATTAGTTCAGCAAGCTTTTTGGACACGTCAAGCTTCTCTTTTTGACTTGTTTGCTGCGCTTTCGTATAAGTAATTGCATTTAAAGAAGCATTTCCGACAATAATGTTACCATTCCGATCATAAATATTTCCCCTTGGAGCAGGCGTATTCACAATCACATTTTCCGTCTTTGATACTTCCCGCTGATATTCTTCCCCTTGTACAATCTGCACAAGACCTAAACGAATAATTAATGTAGAAAAAAGAAGAAAGACGAGTAAGAAAAAAAAATTCAGACGAAAAATAAGCTGTCTTTTTTGTTTTTTTTGCTTTGTTTGTTTATTCCGCTTCGTTCTGCTCATTTCCATCCCAATCCTTCAATGTATACGATTTGAAAATATAGCGAGAAAATTGCCGAAAGCCATCCCTACACAATTATTCCCACCATTTCCTTTTATTTATTATCTCAATAATTTTTTGTATTTTCAATTTATTTACTTGTTAGCGGATTATACTCTTCCTCTCAAATCTTTTGCATTTTGACGTTTACAAAATTTAGGGTGTGTGCGAAACTGAACGAAGGGTATTGCTTAGTTGATCTTCCTTCCAGTTGAACATGTTTTCTACAACGATGGAATGATTCAGAGAGGAGAATTATCGTCATGAAGTCTACACCTATTTCTACAAAAGACCGGATTGTCACGATTGATATTATTCGAGGATTCGCCTTGCTTGGTATTTTTCTCGTCAATATGCCGGCCTATCATTCTGCTGATTTTATGAGGCAAATGTATAGTATGCCTACCTCGTATATTGGGATAGATTATTGGATTGATTTATTTTTCCAGCTCTTTATTCAAATGAAGTTTTATACGATTTTCTCCTTTTTATTCGGACTTGGATTTTATCTTTTTATGAGCCGTTCCGAACAAAAAGGGCTTCAGATGAAACGATTGTTTACGAGGCGAATGTTGGGGCTACTGCTGTTTGGAGCCGCCCATCTCGTTTTTCTTTGGTTTGGAGATATTTTACATACGTATGCAATAGCAGGCCTTTTTCTATTGTTTTTTTATAAACGAAAAAACAAAACCTTGCTTATTTGGGCTTTTAGTCTGTTTTTAATGATTCATGCGCTGATGAGTATTTCGTTCTTCCTCCCGAGTGATATGTTAGAAGAAATACAAGCAGAAAGCCGTTCAGCACACTCCCGTACATTATCTGAATATGTGAGCGTTTATGAGGAGGCTCCTTATTTAGAATGGATCGCTTATCGAATTGAAACAGAAATCAGTCTCATTTTAGGAAACTTACCCATTGCCATCATTCCCGTATTAGCGATGTTTTTGCTTGGACTATATGCTGGAAGGATGGGCGTATTCCAGTCTGATACAACTCGCATCACCTTGATTCAAAAAACACAGCTAATCTCGTTTCTGTTTGGGATACCACTTGTTGGCGGACTTGCGGCCTTAAAGCTGAATAGATGGGACGTAGATGTTTATGAAGAAGCAGCCATTCAGCTTTTCACAAGCTTAAGCGGCTTTGCTTTATGTTTGTTTTATATCTCTTCTTTTTTATTGCTTCTTCGCCGTCCTCAATGGCAAAAACGACTTCGACCACTCGGCTATGTTGGCCAAATGGCACTAACGAACTATTTGTCCCAAACTATCATATGCGTCTTTTTATTTGTCGCTCTTGATTTTTACGGCCACGTAAGCTTAGTTACAGGTACAATCATTGCGGTCCTTATTTATACAGGGCAAGTATTTCTCAGTTATGTATGGCTGCAAACCTATCGATTCGGACCGCTTGAATGGCTATGGCGTTCCTTCACATACGGACAATTTCAGCCAATGAAGAAACAGCAACGGGGAAACAAAGACGAAAGTGAGCTCTCCGCCGAGTAAAGCACTATTGGAAAAGAGGTTTAAACTTATGATCCATGAAAGTCTAAAAAATAATTATGCATACGCCCTTTTAATTTTAGCAAATATGATATGGGGCGGGAATTTCGTTATCGGTCGCATTGCGGTCGATTACTTCCCCCCAGTTACCTTTTCGCTGCTTCGGTGGACTATCGCCTTTGTTGTCCTTACCCCCTTTATGATGGGAAGATTAAAAAAGGACTGGCGCACTCTTTGGAATTATCGATGGGTTTTATGTTTATTAACGTTAACCGGTATTGCCGGCTATAATACCATTGTTTACTTGGCCCTTCACTTTACAACATCGATTAACGCTGCGGTCGTTAATTCAACGACCCCTTTGTTCATTGCTATTTTTTCTATTTTTTTATTGCGCGAGCGACTTACACCGATTCAGATCGGGGCCATTAGTTTATCAATTATAGGTGTCATCTTTATTTTGTCAAAAGGGTCGATTCATGCCTTGCAAACATTATCTTTCAATATTGGTGATTTGTTTGTATTAGTAGCGGTCGTTTGCTGGAGCCTGTACTCCATTATTATAAAAAAATATGCCACCATATTGCCTATTCTGACAACTTTATATGTAACGGCTTTTCTAGGCGTTCTCTCACTTATTCCATTAAGCTTACTTGAAATGAGCCAAACAGATATTCCTGTTTCTTTCAATGGTCCCTCTGTCTCCATTTTAGTGTACGTTGGCATCTTTGCTTCTATTATGGCTTTCCTTTCGTGGAATACCGGTGTTCGAAAAGTTGGTCCGGCTAAAGCTGGGATTTTTCTTAATTTACTTCCCGTTTTTGCGACCGTTTTCTCGATTCTCTTTACAGATGAAACTTTATTATGGTATCAAGCAGTTGGCGGATGTATTGTTATTTCAGCTGTCTTGCTTTCATCCAAAGCTGGGGCTCAATCTAAGCAGCAAAACGTAGATCACAGTGCCCTTTCCTATTCAAAAAACGGATAAACTAAGAAAAATTTGAAATTAATTTACACTAAATGGTGAATAATAATGATAATTATTATCAATAATAGATGTAAAGAAGGCAGCCACGCCATTGGCTGCCCTCGTTCATCATTACAATCCGCCTGGTTCGAATGTTTTACAGTCTGTTTCTTGACTGCTGTCTGCCTGTTTTCCTTTATGGCTGACAACATAAATTTCTGATGCGCCACAACGGTTTCCGTCTTTGTGATGCACACAGTTAACGACTTCACATAATACGTCTTGTGCCATTGTTCAACACCTCCTCCTTATTAAAGTAGACAAAGAAGCATCTCTTCATACAAGGCCTGAACAATAAAAAAATAGGTACTTTTTTGTATTATACAAAATAGACCGTTTGTGAAACCTCCTGATGTTACTAAGGCTTTATAACGGTCCATTTGATTGAATGGGCTATAAAAAGGAAAGCCACCCTCCACGCTTTTTTATTAATAAAACAATTCTCTAGGCTGTACCGTTTGTTTACAGCGTCTGCATGATGCATACACCGCGCCATTGTCTGATGTGACTTCTAGTTCTTGATTACACGGCGCACATCTTACGTCCGCATATTGAAGATACCGTTCAAAGATGAAACGCGTCACACCTCCGACGTTACCGCAATAATGACAAAGAAGGCGTACTTTTCCTTTCGCAGTAACTTCCCCTTCCCTCCGACTGTTGCATTCTGGACAACGTTCCCAAATATCTAAATATTTGGATAGAGGATAATCACCTTTTCCTGTTCTTATTTGCATTTTACGCTCCGCTTCTTCCAGTTCAGCTGGCGTCCAATCGATGTATTCCATCAGTAAATCGATCGAATCTGGTGCATACAGTCTAATTGAAGGAAAAGAAGGAGCAGCATACGGCTGATTAATCCATGCAAATTTTTCATCAATGAGTGAAAAGGCAAGCGGGTTGTGAGACATAATTACGTTTGCTCCTTGAATGCCAACAAATGAAGGTTCTTTTGTCAAAACGGTCATTGTCCCTTTCGCCTTGTTCAAAAACGTCCATGCCTCTTCCGATACTTGACTCGCATAAGGAATACATAACACAATGGACTTTTTTGCATTGATGATATCTTGCTTCCATTGTTTATCATCGGCTGCTTTATACCAAGTAAGATGTTTATGCTGAATCAGTTCGCGTAAGTAGCCACTTTTTTCATAAAACTGTCCGTTCTCATGAAAGTGCCGAATAAGTTTAAAAATAGCGCGCTCTTTCGGGACACGTCCCTTCATATAATCACTATCTCCAATGACCAGCAACTTACCGCGCGCTCTTGTCATCGCTACATTAACGAGACGGTCACCCTTTTTTTCCGTCAATAAAACACCTGGACGCGACTGCGGGAAGCTGTCCACTAAATCAAAAATCATCATGTCACATTCGGACCCTTGAAACTTATGAACCGTTGCGGCCAAAATCTCTCTTCCCGGTAAAATATCTTGCACGAGCGCGTTTACAAGACGAGCTTGCGCTTTATATGGGGTCACATAGCCAATAGACTTTATCCCGCTTTTGGTGGCCCTAATCATGTAGCTGACTGCTAGCAAAGCGGATAATAAATTAAAGCGTGAATCAGAGGAGGCATCCTTTAAAGCAAATGCCCCGATGTCTCTCATATTTAGGAAAACAGCGGCTTCATTTGCAAAAGGCAGATGGTGCGCAATGCTTTCTTTTAGACGAACAGATGGATGGTTCGACACCTTATTTTGATAAATATACTCGTTTGTAAAGGCAGCGATTTGCTCATGCATCCGCCGTTGGCGTGTCAGCATAAATAAATGTGGATGCCCTTCCCCCTTTTCGGCTCTCTGAGCAATTCCCGCTTGATAGAACAAATCTTCCTTTAGCCATTCATTGACATAGGCATGCTCGGACATGGCAATTGGGGGGAGTTGTTTAAAATCTCCGCACACGACTGTTTTTTTTCCAAGTGCTGCTCCAAATGCCACTTGCGGAACATATGCCATACTCATTTCATCAATGATGATCAAATCATACTCCTGTTCATAAATCACCCGATCTGCGGCCGCTTTTGACAGCGTCACACCAATGACTTGCGCTTGTTCCACTAGCTCTTTTTCTAATTCCGCTATCGTACTTCGAACGTACTGCAATTGTTCATCCACCTTAGCAAGTCGTTGAGCCGCCCCATGGACAAAACGTCTCCGCTCGTCTTCCAACAATGCTCGCTTTTCTGCCAGATGTGGGTGCTCATCTTCTACTAATTTGGAAGACAGCAAAGCAGCATGATTTTTTATTTGTTCATTTCGGCTCGTTCCGTAACGGATGACTGCGCCGCGCTTAAAAAGATGTTTTTCTTCTACGTAAGCCGTAAACGCAAGCATTAATACATCTACCGCCGCGTTACTGTGTGCCAATATAAGAATTTTTTTCCCTTTGCGATAATGACTTGCCGCAATACGCGACAATGTATACGTTTTTCCTGTTCCAGGCGGCCCCCAAATGTATGTGACTGCGTTATAATGCGACCGGAGAATTACTTCATGCAGCGCATTTTCAGCCTTTTTTTCTGTATGCTTAACGGGTACATCACCTGATAAAAGGCGTTTAATTCGCACACGCTTTTGTTTCGTTTCTTCTATTTCACGAAGCCTGTCATTCAATGACTCTAGCAGCTCCCACGGTTCACTATATATATCCAGTTTCTCGACTTTATGACCTATATAAAAAGGGAGTTTCAAAATGACTTCTTGACGGTCTGCGGTAATGATTTCACCTTTATCTTCTTCTCCTTGAAAAATAAAACGAACAGGCGCTCCGTCAGGCAAATAAAGGTCGGTCGATAGTGCAAATAAATACATGGTCTCGTCCTGTCCACGGGTAAGAAGGATACCGTTCCTTAACGTATAACGCTCTCCCCCATATTCCTTCAAATGATTAATTTCGATCATTAATGCACGCTGCCATTCTTTTAAATAACCTTGAACTGACCGTTTCATGTTGTACTGCTCCTTTTGTTTTAACGGTTAATAGGCTTTCTATTTTAACATATGAATAGAAGTAGCATGGACATTTATCTTTTTACAGCTTTTGTTTCATATAGGAAAGAGCTTCTGCAAGGCTTTATTGACGTAACATTCACAAATTACCCATAATTGTTCTCCCTTATTTAACAATAGCTCCAAAAAAGATTATAATGTTTATACGAACAACCTCTTCTTTAGGAGTTGAAAATAAGATTGCGCACATTTTTTTTAATTAAACTATTTACGATTTGTTTTATTGTGTTTTCCTTGTTTGCGGCTTGCGCCTCTGAGAAAGAAGAACCTACAGTGAAGCAGCCTGAGCCCCGTATGGAAGAAAAAGCAGATACACCTGTCATCTACCCTTACGAATTAAGTGAACGGGAGCTTCATTTATTACGAGGATCTGGTGTTGATACGAATGATTTTCTTGCCTTTGTAGTAGATTGGAACGGACAAGAACCGAAGCCGCTGCAAGCAAGAGTTGATGTATATGAGGATGGTGAATTTAAACAAGCTATTTTTGAAGATGCTCTTTTAACAACAGATAGTCCTGATAAAGAACATTTACTGACATTCTCCAAACATGATAACTCGAACTCTCCCTCAGAGACGGAATGGATTGTCTCTTATCAGCCTGGAAGTTCATTTACATCTACCTATAGCACAAATGAGGAAATGACAGGATGGTCACTGCAAAGGGAAGATCGTGAATATGTCATTGGCGAGCATTCGACCTATATTCTAGGAGCTCTTTTAGGCGGAAGAAATGGCAATATTAACATTGACTTTTCATTAACAACAGCAGATGGAGAACTTTCTCCACAAACGTTACAAAACGATTTTGTATATGTGTTCAGCATCGAGATTACGGAGTAACATACCGTCTGCGGCAGCGTTCAACAAATGGGATTCATAAACAAAAAAACAGGGGCTGTGTAAAAAAGATAAGTTTCCTCTTTTTACATAGCCCCTTTGTTTTCTATTTAATAATTTGCAGTTCTTTCGGATAGTTGGTCAATGTTTTATAGCCGTCTTTTGTAACCACAACATCATCTTCAATCCGCACACCGCCGACTCCCGGCACATAAATTCCCGGTTCAATCGTGTAAACCATACCCTCTTTTAAAATACCATCGTTGTTTTGACTCATGGATGGGAATTCATGCACACTAATTCCAAGACCGTGTCCAATCCGATGTGGAAAATAATCCCCGTATCCAGCCTTTGTAATAATGTCTCTTGCCGTCATATCCAAATCGCCAATGCGTGTACCTGGTTTGCTCTGTTCCAGTGCCGCTAGTTCAGCCTTTAATACAGTGTCATAAATCTCGCGTTGTTGTTCGTTAATGTCACCGAAAGCCACCGTACGCGTAATATCAGAGCAATATCCGTCAAGCACAACACCGAGGTCAAATAGAACAAAATCTCCTTCTTTCAGCTGTCGAAGCCCAGGATTTCCGTGCGGGTCAGCTGATTTTTCACCGAATAGAACCATGGTAGAAAAGGACATTTCTCGAATACCTTTTCTTTTTAATTCATATTCAATGGTCGCTAATACGTCCATTTCTGTTACGCCGGCTTTCAGTGCTGCTACACCTACTTCAACACCATAATCCGCCAATTCGGCTGCTTGCTTTAAAATGGCAATTTCAAGCGGCTCTTTCACAGAGCGCAGTTCATTCATTTTTTCTTCTGCCGCATAAAGAGCAGCTTCTGGAAACAATTGCAAAAGTGCTTCAGCACGTGCATATGCTAATGTTTCTTTTTCCACCGCGATAGCAGATGCTTTCGTGATTCCTCGTTTCTCCAACGATTGCTTCACCATCTGCCACGGATTTTCATGATCTTGATATCCGATGATTTCATATGCCCAGCCTGCCGCTTTTGCTTGCCCTACTTCCATAAAAGGACAAACTAAAACAGGTTCTTCTTCTGGGAATAAAAATACACCCATTAAACGCTCATGAGGATCCGTATAAAAATTTGTTACGTAAAAGACATTTTCAGTCGAATGCAAAAAACCTGCATCATATTCTTTTTCTTTCAACCAATTCGTTACTTGTTCCAAACGTTTCGATGTCATATGTAAACCCCTCTCGCTGACTAAAGAACTATAGAATCTTTTCCTTTTCTATCATACGTTAAAATAACGTTTAGAGAAAGTGAAATACTTCCATTTTGATATCCTTATTCCAAATATAAGGATACTACTGTACACCATACTTTTTCAATGAATCATTGAAATAGGTACATCCTCCCGTTGTTATTTCTCTTCTTCTTGCATACAATACCTTTTATTGAGAGATTCACAGCTTACTTTTTTAGTAGAACAAAAACGTTGAATGTGCTATTTTAGTAACATCCGCTTAAGTGAGCCTTCGAGGGGATTATTCAAGAGAACTAAACATCCTCTTACAAACGCCCTTCGACGGAAAGAAGCCGTGTCGACTTATTAATTGAACTATATATTGGGAGGTTTTTTTAAAATAATGGATATGATCCTTTCCTTAGAAGAATGGAAGAGCCTCGGAATTGCATTAGGGATTTTCCTTATTTTCTTAGCTTTGCGCAAATTGTTTACAACATATGTGTTTAAACTGATTATCGGATTTACAAAAAACATTAAAATTGACTTTATGACAAAAATTTTGGAAGCCTTTGAAAAACCGCTTCGCTGGCTGTTTGTTATTATCGGGATTCAGTTAGCTCTGCCATATTTACCGTTTGAGCTGTTTACTACATCGACCGAACATAAAATTGTGCGCTCTTTATTCATCTGGCTTGCAGCATGGGGTCTTTACAATTTGACCACCTCCACTGCATTTATTGTTTCTCATTTTGTGAAACGATTTGATTTCCAAATAGACCAAATTCTCATTCCTTTTTTGGAAAAAATGATTCGGTCGATTGTCGTCGTACTTGCTGCATCCATTATTGCCGAAGAATGGGGCTTTAATGTAAATGGATTTATCGCAGGCCTTGGTCTTGGCGGCCTTGCCTTCGCCTTAGCAGCAAAAGACACAATCGGCAACTTTTTCGGCGGAATTGTCATTATTACAGAAAAACCATTTACAATTGGCGATTGGATTAAAACACCGAGTGTAGAGGGTGTCGTCGAAGATATTACATTTAGAAGCACAAAAGTGCGTACATTCGCTCAGGCACTCGTCACCGTTCCAAATGCGACACTATCCAATGAACCTATTATCAACTGGTCCAAAATGGGGAAACGTCAAGTTGCCTTTCACTTAGGTGTGACTTATCGTACAACCCGCGAACAATTAGAAACCATCGTATACCGCATTAAGCAAATGCTCATTGATGATGAAGATATTCATAATGAAACTATTTTAGTCAATTTCGATCGTTTTAACGATTCAAGTTTGGACATTTATTTATATTTCTTCACTAATACAATTGCCTTTAATGATTATTTGAAAGTGAAAGAGCAAGTGAATTTTAAAATCATGGAAATTGTAGAGGAAGCTGGTGTAGAATTTGCTTTCCCTACCCGCACTCTCGTTATCGACACTCAAAAAGAAGCTGTAACAGAAGAAGAGCTGTTTGAAAAAGCACGAGGTTAAAAAAGACCCGGCATAAAAATCCAGTAAACATTCGGATTTTTATGCCGGGTTTTTCTATAAAATCTTTTTACATTTCATAAGACAGATGCATGATGCTATGCAGACACTTCAGATTGCTTTAAGTTCACTGCTGCAACCGGTTCATGCCCCTCTAATACATCTCTTTTCTTCGTAATTTCAACGTATTGAATATGATGACCTTCCATTTCAGCTACTTTAAATTGATAAGAATCAAATGAAAGAACCTGACCTTTTTTAATATCATAGTTTTCAGTCAATAGCCAGCCACCAATTGTATCGACATCGGTGTCGTCAATTTCTGTTCCTAATAAGTCATTGACCTCGCCGACCAATACTTTGGCATCAAGAATGTAATGGTCATCTTTAATTTTTTGAACGAGAGGACGCTCATCTGCATCAAATTCATCGCGAATTTCACCAACGATTTCCTCTAAAATGTCCTCGACGGTCACTAACCCTGCCGTACCACCATACTCATCGACTAAAATGGCCATATGGATTCGTTCTTTTTGCATTTTAAGTAACAAATCATGAATAGGAATAGACTCAATTACTTGGATAACTGGTCGAATGTATCCTTCCAGCTTTAACTCCTCCTGCTTATCATCAAATACGAAGTCTGTAAATACTTCCTTCATGTTGACCATCCCAATAATGTGGTCCTTATCTCCATCGACAATCGGATAACGTGTATACTTTTCTTCCCTTACAATATCCAGCACATCTTGAAGGGTATCGTCTTTCGAAAAAGAAACCACTTCAGTTCGTGGAACCATAATTTCTTTCGCAATGCGATCATCGAATTCGAAAATTTTATTTACATATTTAAACTCGGATTGATTAATCTCTCCGCTTTTATAGCTTTCTGACAAGATAATGCGCAGTTCTTCTTCTGAATGGGCTAATTCATGTTCAGATACAGGCTTAAGGCCAAACATCCCTGTCAATAAACGCGCTGAGCCGTTAAGTGCCCAAATGAATGGGAACATAATTTTGTAAAAAACAATCAGCGGCGGCGCAAACAATAAGCTCACTCGTTCTGTTTTTTGAATCGCGACTGTTTTAGGTGCCAATTCTCCAATAACTACGTGAAGAAAAGTTATTGATGCAAAGGCGATTCCAAATGAAAGAAGACTGGCCACAGAGTCAGAAAGAGCCAATGTTTCAAAAAGCGGATGAAGTAATCGTTCCACTGTCGGCTCTCCTAACCATCCTAATCCTAGTGCAGTGATCGTAATTCCAAGCTGACATGCCGATAAATACTCATCTAAATTTGTAATGACTAATTTAACAGCACGTGCATTTTTGTTTCCTTCTGCAATCAACTGATCAATGCGGGAACTGCGAATCTTCACAATCGCAAATTCCGACGCTACGAAAAAGGCGGTTAAGGCAATTAAAATCGCCACTAAAACCAAGTTAAATATGTCCAAAAAAGTTCCTTATCTCGCACGAAACGAGTAAGGAGTCACCTCCTAAAAAAGTTAGTTATTATGTTTTTATTTTGTTAAGCTCTATCTAACCTTTGTTTCGTGACACACGTTCATATTATTCCTTGATTCTATTAAACTAAGAGTACAAGCAAAGATTGAATAAGGGACATGCTTTGATTTGATAATTGCGTGGACAACAAGCGCTTTTGATCATCATCCAGCTTTTCCACAATCGGCATAAAGCCTGATAGTTCTTGATTTAAATGTTCTAAATGCTTAGCAATGGCTTTGGCTTGATCCAGCACTTCCTCTTCCTGAACATGCTCGCCTTTAACCAATTCAATTTTTTTTCGAATCTCATCCAACGGGATATGAAGTTTCTTGCAATTTTCAATGAACTTCAAATCCTCTAAAGCTTCTTCCGAATAGTAACGGTAATTGGAAGGAGAACGTTTTGCTTGCAGTAACCCTAATTTTGTATAATAATCAATCGTGCGTTTTGAAACGTTGGCTACTGAAGCTAACTCACCAATTTTGTACACTGCCCCATTTTATCACCTCATGGTTGTTTCTTAGTTTCTATTTTAAATCGCTTCAAAGCATACAGTCAATCGTTTTGGTTGTACCATTTTAAAAACGCCCTTTATTTTTTCTAATATTCGGAAAATAAAAGCTAAAAATAATAAAAGCAAAGCCAATTGTAAACAAGATAAATGGCATCCTTACTGTAAGAGCTTGTGCATAATGCTCTGCTGTTCGTGTATGAATCGGGAGCAAATTCAACTCGAACATTAACCCTAGTGCTCCTACTGACTGCAACAAAATCCCGACAAAGAAAAGACTAAGACGAATCATAAATGTCCGCATGGAGACATTCCTTTCTCATATGAGAATAACCCTCTCTATTTTAATATCAAAGCATATTTACTAAAAAATTCGCTGTCTGTTACCTTCTTTTTATCTCCATTCTTATTTATTCATCACATAATCTCCTATGAGGAATGAGTCTCCCTCCTTACACATTATGCACAAAACCATGACGCTATACGTTAACCTTTCATTCAAAACAAGGGTTTTATTAAACAATAAAAAAGGTGCCTAAAAAGGGGAAAATCATTCCTTTTCAGACACCTGAACAAAAAAGTTCTCTATATTTTAAAATTAAGCTTTAAAATGTTTGCTCGAATAATGGTTTCGATGACAATGACAAGAGCAGGACCTACAAGCAATCCGATAAATCCAAGCATTTTAAATCCTAAATAAATGCTAATAAGAGAAGCAAGTGGTGAAATGCCAAGATTTTGCGCAAATACTTTTGGTTCAATTACCCTTCTCACAACCGTGATGACCACAAATAAAATAATAAGGCCAACCCCTGTCTTACTGTCACCGTTTATAATCATGAACACAGCCCACGGTACGAGCGCAGAACCTGTCCCTAAAATTGGAAGTAAATCAACAAAAACAATCAGCAGCGAAATAACTGAGACATATTTAACGCCAATAATGGATAATCCAATAAATGAAATAACATATGTGATAAAGCTCAGTAAAAACTGCGCTTTTAAAAAGCCAATTCCAGCACGACCAAGTTGCCGCATAATGAGTTCAACTTTTGCCTTCGTTTTATCAGTAAGAAATGACGTCACTTTACGCTTTAACGATGGAAGCTCTAAGCTGAATAAAAATAGGGCAATAAAGTAAATAATCAATTCAATCATGAAGCTAGGGATCGTGGCCAGCAAATTCAAGGTTAATTCTGCCATATTAGAAGCAAACTGAATAAGTGCTTGTTTGGACGAATCAATAGACGATTCAATCGAGTTTACCAGTTCTCGAGGCAAGTTATCAGACACTTTTTGCCATTGAAAAATATACTCTTTCACAGGTTCAACATTAAAGTTTCTTACCCATTCGGGCACACGTTTCGAAAAAATGACAATTTGGTCAATTAACATGATAATGACAAAGTAAAACAACAAGCCAATGGCAGCCAAAAACAAACAAAAGGTTGCCGTAACGGCGTACACTCTTTTTAAACTAAAGCGTTTCTCAAAAAATTGGACAGCCCCATCCAACAAAAGAGCGGTAAATAACCCGAGCACTAACGGCATGCTATACGGTAAAAACCACACAAGTAAAGCACCTACTACAATAAGAAAAATCCACTTTTTATTTTTTTGAAACCACACAAGCACTTCCCCTTCTTACCGAAAATTCAAAGATGTTTATAACAACTTATTATATATTATTTTAATTGAAATTGCTTCAAAATTAGCACTTTTACTAAATCTTTAATTTGCATACTGTTTTTCTAATAGAATCTATCATGATTCAGTCCAAAAAATCATCCCATTATGCCTGGTCACGGTTAATCATCACCACCGGAATGTCCCTTTTATCTTTACTGCCATTTTATCATACTGTCTGCGTAGCGCATGAGTAAGTCATCCGAAAACTTAAAAGAAATTACGAAAAACACACCTGCTTCAATATGTCAGGTGTGTTTTTCGTTCCATTAAGTACTTAACTATTTCTCTCTTTTACAGTTGACATACGTTCATTTCATTACTTGTATGTGCCGTAATATTCATTAATGCTTTCTAATATACTCGGATATTCATCAATCCACTCAAATTGTGGGGACTGTTCTTGTTTCTCCTCTTGTTGTTGCATGCTATCCTCTCCTTTTCATTGACCTCTTGTTATATAACATATGACCGTTTCCTGCGATTGTTTCATAACAATTTGGATTTACAAAAAAAAATCCGAGTGGAGAGAACTTTTTTCTCTTCCAATCGGATTTGGTTGACATAACAATATTATTGTCTTCATCTTTCAGTTTAGACTTCCGGTGTTGGTGTCGGTTTGGCATATCCGTCTTCGTATTTTTCATCAATCGCTTGACGAATTTCGCGAACGCTTTTTCCATTGTTATATTCAATAATGGATTCGGCGGCAATCTCTAAGCAAACGCCGCATTTAGTACCATGATCATCCCAAACAACCGCACCGTCTTCCTTCTTCTCATATAGGAAGCAATCATAATTGTTCATATGCCCTGCCGATTCACCACACCCGCAATAGCAAGGGATGTGCTGCAATAATTCTTCATGCTGGGCCGCTGCTTGATATAGAACTTTCATATCGGCTGGCTTATCTGCTAAAAACTCTGGCAAGTGACTTACATCAGCCGTCTCTTGTCGCACATCTCCTGTCATATGCTCAGCATGACCTTTCACTGTTTCATCGCTCGCTGTCTCATTATGATTTCCACAAGCGCCCAACATCATCGTTGAAAATATCATCATCATGATAAGTGCTGTTTTACTTTTCATCTCGTCTCCTTCTCCTCTATTAAAATTCAGCTGCATCGTTTGAGACTTCTTCACTCTAAAGTAAAAGTTTCCCTTATTAAAATTGTAAACAGAAAGAAGATGGTTTTCTTCTTTTCAGATAACTATTATGAATATTAAGCTTGCATATTCGGATTTTCTGTATCTTCCGTTTTATCTTGAAGTTTACGGATAATCATGTAAGTGTAAATTCCCAGTAAAATGGTGAAAATCCAGTTGACGACTTGCATAACAACAATCATCGTTCCATACCCTTCTACTCCGTATTTATTGATAAGCCACAATTTGACCACAGCTACCGCTCCGTAACGAACACTGAACAGGACTGTTAAGATACGAAGCATTTTAAACATCTCTTTTTCTTTTAAGTAAACCATAATTTCTTTACGCTCATATCCCATAAGCTGAGCTGTATCACCAAAGAAGTACATGCCCATTGGTTTATTGATTAAAACGGTAATCAAGAAGAAAAGAGCTAGTCCAATCATAAAATATACTTGGTTATAAAGCATTCTTTCCGCTTCACCCGATATGAGGTCAATAATCGTTCGCGCTAGCAAAGAGACGACGATAAAAATCCCGGTAATGTTGAATTGGCGCTCTTTAATAAATTTATAAATCGTATAAAAGAAAGCTGGAGCAGTTGATAACAAAATGGCATAATAATCACCAATCAACTCTCTCCCTTGATTCCAAATTAAATAAGGCACAACAATATAAAAAATCAAATCAAATAAAACGTTTGTCTGTTTTTTTGGTGTTTTTTGTTCTGTCATAACCGTTCCTTCCCTAAAGCAAATATCAGCTATCCTCTGTATGCCGCTCCATCGATTTTTTGCGGCCTTTGTCCCTTATTTTCTATTAAACCGCGCTTTTAGGTGTAAAGTCAACTTGTTATCACTCATCCATGGCCTGGATAACCTCTTAAAAGACGGGGTACATTAATTTTTATGGAGGTGATGATAATGGCGAACAAACACGAGCCGAATAAAGGGATGTTTTCATCAAATGCCAACAAAACAAGTCGAACATTCACAACCGATAAACAGTTTGATACAGAATGGGCAAAAGAACAGAACCTTCAAGCTGCCAAATTATCAAAAGCTCAAAAAGAAGATGAAAACAGCTCGTATGCTGGTGAATAAAATAAAACGAAAACAAGGTTTTTCATCATACAAACTCCTTAGTGATTTGCATACTGTCGCTTTTTCAGTAAAAGAAACAGGACATGGGCGCTCTGCCTATGTCCTGTTTCTTTTACTGTCATTATTCTCCAATAAACATTTGAGTCCAATATGTCATGCCACTGCTGTCTGTTACGAACCCAACTCCGATATGTGTGAAATTGCCGTTTAAAATATTCGCACGATGCCCTTCACTATTCATCCAAGCATCCATAACCTCTTGCGGTGTTTGTTGGCCTTTTGCAATATTTTCACCTGCAGCCGTATAAGTAATACCAAACTGCTTCATCATGTCAAATGGTGATCCGTATGTTGGCGATTGGTGACTAAAGTATCCGTTGTTCATCATATCTTTTGATTTTTCGCGTGCCACATCGCTTAATTGTGTATCAAGCTGAAGCGATTGTAAGCCTGCTTTTTGTCTTTCTTCATTCACAAGATTGGCTACTTGTTTTTCAAATTCACTCACATTTGATGCAGTTGCGGCTTCTGTTGTTTCTGTCTTTTCTGCCGGTTGTTGTGTTGTTGAGTTTGCTTGTTGTGTTGCTTGAGCTGGCTGTTCCACTGTTTCTGTCTGTTCTTTTTCTGTCGTTGCTGTTTTAGGAACAGACTCGTTTACATTATATTTCAATCCATATTTATTTAAAAGTTGTTGAATCCATGTGTGATTAATGGCTTGTCCGTTATACACATAAACCTTTTTTTGAACCATTACGTTTGGTGCCTGTGCATTCGCACTTGCTCCTCCTGCAAAAATGGTTGTGGCTAAAGCTGCTGTTGCTAAAATGGATGTTGTTTTTTTCATGTCGTTTTCCTCCTTGGTTTTACCTTGTTGGTTAACGACCCCCTGCATCTATCATGCTAAAAGTCTCGTAAAATCTCAACCACAAAAATTTACCAACTATAGCAAACACCTTTGAACTTAGCACAAAAATAGGAAGTTATAACGTGGAATATATATGAAAAGGAAGAAAGGTTTAACATGTGAAGAAATTGAGATTTATCAAATACTATAAGAAAACGAGGAGGGGTTCCTTGTTGCTATATGCACATCTTTTCGTCGGTCTCCCCATTTTATCGATTGTTTCAGGTATGTTGTATCAATTCCTTTTTAAACGAACATGGCCAGGGGCTTTTGTCTCTTTTTTCTTGCCCTTTTGGTTTATTCCATATCGTTTTTCAGGAATGCAACGGATTGGATTATGGCTGATGTTTGGAGCGAGTTATGCTGGGATTGCTTATGCTTCAAGCCTTCTCATTCGAAAAAAATTTTAAATCCCTTTTAGTATTTCTTGTTCCTTCTCATTCTTTTTGACAGTACGTCCCTGTTTCTCTATGCTAGTCTTTTGTTAAATAAATACTCAAAAGGTGGTGAACGTGCTCGCCACCTTTTTTGTTACGAAATAGACAGGAAATTTTTTCTTTTTTGTATACAAACTTCCAAATTCATACATGATAAAGAATGTACTTTGAATTCGTCTATTAGTAAACCATTATTGATGAAAAGGAGAGATATTGAATGAAAAAAGTATCGCTTGCGTTCATGTTGTTTCTCATGGCGTCAACGCTTTTGACGACAGCTCACTCTAGTGCTGAAATGCAAATGGAATCCCTCATTCGTCTTGTTCACGCTTCCCCAGATGCACCAGCTGTCGATATTTACATAAATGATGAGCAAATGGTTTCTGAAGCAGTTTTTGCAGATGCAACCAATTATTTTAGCGTCCCGGAAGGTTCTAATTTGGTAGAAATATACGCGTCCGGAACAAAGGGGCAGCAAGCGCCTGTTCTTTCAGAAACCGTTAATTTACAAGGCGGACTGGCTTATACTGTTGTCGCTGTCGATACATTGCCAAATTTAGATTTGACTGTACTGGAAGACGACATGGGGGTGACGAACGGTAAGGCGAAAATTCGTGTTTCACACTTTTCTCCTGACGCACCACCCGTCAATGTTGGTCTAAAAAGTGGAGGTTTGCTGTTTAATGATTTAACATTCAAACAGACAACCAATTATGAAGAACTTGAACCAAATACGTATGACTTAGCTGTTACAACAGTAAACGGCAATGAACTTGTTCTTGATTTAGCTAAAACAGAACTAACGGAAAATACTATTTACCACATTTTTGCCATTAATACTGCAAACCAGCTCGAAGGACTCATACTCGAAGATCAACCGGTCGTACCATTAGAAATGCCAAAAACAGGGATGGGTGGAACAGCAGTCAATTACTGGTTTCAAAACGTGCTCTACGCCTTTGCTAGCCTAGCTGTCATTAGTCTACTTTTACTTGCGGTTCGTCGGTACCGTGCATAAATTAACGTGGTACTTGAGTATCTTCCTTTTTCTCAGTTCAGGCTGCTCTCACAATGAAGCAGCCTTACCGAACCTACTTTTCAAGCAAGATGTTCAACAAACAGACATCGACTTTTTATCACCTGTCCATCTAGAGATTCCAAAGCTTGCTTTAACCGCCCGTATCGAACCGAAGGGCTTGCTCGCTACTGGACAGATGGCCGTTCCTGACAATCGGGATACAGTCGCCTGGTTTTCTCCTGGGACCATGCCTGGTCAGCAAGGAAATGCGGTAATGGCAGGTCATGTCGATGATAAAAAAGGACCTGCTGTCTTTTTCTATCTTAGCCGTTTAACGACAGGAGACTTCATTCATGTAGAAGATAGAAATGGGCAGCGTCTCACGTTTGTTGTGACGAAAAAAGAAGCATACGACCGAGATAATGCCCCGCTTCCAATTATTTTCGGTCCAACGAGCGCCAAGCGCCTCAATTTAATCACATGTACAGGCTCCTTCAACCGAGTAGCTGGCACACATGAAAAAAGGCTCGTTATTTATACGACTCTTCTTGCACAAGAACAGGTAAAACAGAAAGGTAAAACATGAAACAAGCTGCTCCCAAATTGCAGATATCACTCATAATCGGGGGCGGTTTTTTGTTATATATAAATCGATCTAGACCATTTGAGGTCCCATTCAAATGGTCTCAATAATCATTGTCCATGTTCTTGAATCAAATGAAGCTGTGTCAAGTTATTAAGTAGAATATATAGAGACAATTGCCACTAAAACGATGCTCATGAGATCATAATTATTTGGAGGGATGTTATTTGATTACATATAAATGGATGCTACTATTAACAGCTTTCGTTTTCACACACTCTCTTTCACCTTCTTTAGCACTTGAACGGGATGTTCTCATCATTGCCCACCGAGGCGCTTCTGGATATGCCCCAGAACATACCATTAAAGCTTATGAACTCGCTGTCCAGCAAGGCAGCACTCATTTGGAAATTGACCTACAAATGACAAAAGATGGAACATTGATTGCACTTCATGATAAAAAAGTAGATCGGACAACGAACAAAAGCGGACTAGCAAAACAATTGACATTAGAACAAATAAAACAGCTCGATGCCGGTTCTTCCTTTAATCACTTAAACCGCCAACAAGCAAAGGCGGACTACGAAGGGTTGCAAATTCCAACCCTTGAAGAGATTTTCCAAACGTTCGGCAACACCCATCACTATTACATCGAAACAAAATCACCTAATGAATATGAAAGAATGGAAGAAAAACTACTTCAATTGATGGATGTTTATCATCTATCGCCAGAGCAAGTATATATTCAGTCATTTAGTAAACAAAGTCTACAAAAACTAAAAACATTAAACCCTTCCTTACAGCTTATTCAGTTGCTCCCTTCACACCATTCTCGGTTTATTACCAATCATCAATTAAAAGACATTAAAGAATACGCTGTCGGTGTAGGAGCGGACGCCCGTTTGTTAACGAAGCCATACATTCAAGCAGTGCATGAAGCAGGTCTTCATATTCATCCATATACAGTCAACGATGAGAAGCAAATGAGACAACTCATTAAATGGGGAGTAGATGGAATTTTTACAAACTACCCTGACCGCTTAGCCCGCATCACTCAAGAAAATAAGGTCAGAAAATGATAGTTTTTCTTCTGATTCAAAATGGCCCGTTTATAAAAAATCATTCGTATTACTGCTCTTCGTAACGCTCCATCTTACGGGGGTGTTTGAAAAGAGAGCGTTTTTCTCTTTTCAAACACCCCCGTACGTTTATTTCCCTGCTCATTCCCCCACATTTCTTAACAGCTGAAAAATCATTTTCCGCTATTGCTTTGATGAATAACTATCACTTCGTCCCAATTATATTGACCATAATAAGAGACAGGGACATCCAGATAGCGAACCCAAATGCGCTTTTGACGTCCACTGCTACTTCCTAACCAAACAAACGCTTTTTGGCGATCTGACCGTATCCATGCTAATTGATTAACAGAAGATAAATAAATAGGGTGAAAGTCTCCGGCATTTTTGGGTGGAGCAGTAATTCTTTTTTGCTCGTTTGCGTTTAAAGATAGCTGATACAAAGAAGGCAATGGACGCTTATTTGTATCATTGCTCCACTCTGCTTCTTCATCCCTAGAAACCGTGATGGTTTCATTATTATGCCATGTAAAATCCCAATCCACATAGCCCTTTGGTGTCACCGCCTCTTTCCCCATCGTCGCTAATTCCTTTATCGTCAATCTTTTGTTTTGGGTCGCAATCCTTCCTTCTCCATTAATAAAACCAACAGTCGCCTCCTCACTCGCCCAATTCATCCATTCTTCTTTATTAAGCATTTTCCCAAGCTGTTGAAACTTCCCACCGTCGGCCGACAATAAACAAAGCGTATTGGAGTCAGCTGACCAAGACGCAGTCGGGACGGCGATGAAGCTAAGCCATTCCTTATTAGGTGACCATTTAAAGGCACTTGTCGTTACTGCAAAAAAATCTTCAGACGGTTTCGGAAGTATAAAGAACAACCGGCTTTTTTCAAAATTTAAATTTGCATCAATTGGCACTTCAAAAAGTTCTGTCTGTCCCCATCCGTTTGGACGAATTTTAGCCCCACTTGTCACGAGCAGACGCTTTCCGTCCGGAAACCAAGAAAACTGATCGACTCCTGTAATAACCGGTACAGATTTGTTCGTCTTCAAATCATGTATATGAAGGATTCCATCTGTCAGATAGGCGATTTTCTCTTCAAGCGGCGACCACCTGGCCACTTGAACATGTTCAGCAATTTTTTGATTAAAGCGATCCTGAATCAGATTTCGAACATATAACGCGTCTTTTCGGTAAAAGGAAACAACGTGTCCATTTTGAGACCATTGCGGATGCGACATATTGCCGGTGTACGAAAGACGATATTCGCGTTCTTGCATCTTTACCCATACATCTCCCCTTCGAATAAACGCAATTTTTAAGGGGGATTCACTCGCTTCAGCTTTACATGGATATAAAGACAGCAAGGCAAACAATGTAATTAGGCACTTTTTTATTTTCTTCATCTCTTCCATCCTCCTCTTTCTATTTTGGGATGATGGAAAACGTTTCATGTATTTTTCCTCAAAAAAAAGAAGGGCGACTGATGAACCGCTCCTTCTTTTCATGATTGAATGCCGTTACGCCTTATACCATGATAAGTAACGCCGGCCCATATGGGATTATATGGAGTTGTTTGTAGTTTAAAGTATGAAATGGGTTTCATGTCAAGATGTTTCATCCATTTTTTTCATCTCTGCTAAACGTTCCTGAAATTTACCTCTCCACGCTTCGGCTAACACCTCTACTTCTACAAGCTTTTGTAAACCTTCTTCATTTTGCTTATCTTTATATTTAATATGGTTAGCAAATGCAACAGAAACCCCATTCGGATGGCGTTCAACTAGTTTCAATACCTGTCCCGGCTCAATAGCACCTTCCTTTAATACCCGAAAATAAAAACCGGAATATCCAGTCTCTTTCACCATGAGAGGCAAACGCGGTTCTGCCCATTTGACCGACAGCTTATAACATGGCTGCCTCGGTAGACTCACTTGAAATAAAGCTTCCCCCATCTGATAAATATCTCCAATCATAATTTCTTCTTCCGTCGCGCCTAAAATCGTCAAATTCTCTCCAAAAGCTCCTGGACTTAAAGGGCGTTTCAACATACTTTCCCAATAAGCGTAGTGCTCCATACAATATATACAAACTGCCTTATCAATCCCTCCATGAACTGTTAAATCCGCTTGTCCGTCTCCTTTTACACCAAGCTGTGAAACAAATACACGTTTGTTCACCGGTGTTTTAAAAATTCCCGTTTGAATAGCTTTCTTTTGAAAAAGCACTTCTTTCGGCATACCAATGTTAATTGATATAACTTTCATCTCCATTACACATTGCCCCCTTCCGTAAATGCTATTAGTATACAAGTTCTCGAACTGATCTTTTGCATACAAATGCACAGTGCCTTCTAAAAGAACGTAAAGAAAAACGAAAAAAGAGCAACTGACAAGTATTACAGCCCCTGTCAGTCACTCTTCTCCTTAAGCAGTTTTATAAAGCAACAGAGCATCTTACTACGTCAAGAAAATATACTCTACTTATTTATCAATACTTTCACCATTACGCGCTTTTTTGCAGAAGAGCCATTCGTTTTTTCAAATAAATCCCTTGAGCAATCCCAAAAAGATTTCCGATAACCCAGTAAAGCGCCAATGCTGAAGGCAATGTAACCCCCGCAATCACAACAAACAGCGGCATAATGTACATCGTAATTTTCATTTGTGGAGGAATATCATCTGTCATTCCTACTTTTAGCTGAATGAATGTTGTGACGGCAGCTATAATTGGTAAAAGGAAAAATGGATCTGGATTCCCCAAGCTTACCCATAAGAACGAATGGTCCGCAATCGCTTCCGTACGTCCGATCGCATAATAAAATGCCATAATAATTGGAAATTGGACGAGCAGCGGCAAACATCCTCCAAGTGGATTAATGTTGTGCTTTTGGTACAATTCCATCATTTCTTTTTGCATTTTTTGCTGTGTTTCCATATCTTTTGATGAATATTTTTTACGTAACTCTTCCATTTCTGGGCGAAGTGCCTGCATTCCCATTGTACTTTTTTGCTGTCTCATAATGAGCGGAAGCAAGACTAAACGAATAATAATTGTAACAATGATAATCGATAAACCGTAGCTGCCCCTGCTGCTTCTGCCACTTTCGTTAACAGTAACGACATTGGATAGACGAAGTAATGGTTCCACACGCCCGTGCTCTCTGATGTAATGGGTTCATTTAGATTACACCCTGCTAATATAACAAGTAATAGTGAAGCTAAAACAAAAACTTTGCTCTTCATCTTTTTCTCTTTCCTCCAACATATTTGATTAGTTATATACAAGATCCTGTTTGAAGGAAAAGACGTTCTTCACCATCATCTTGTTTGTCCGTTTCTTTTACAGGCTTTCGAACAAATAGGTAAGTGAATCGCCACAAATAGCGAAGAGATACCCATTTGCTTTGTTCGTACACGCTCGTTTCTCGTTGCTGATAACTCGAGCTAGCCGCAGGACGCACCACATAAAGATGGCGGCATAAAAAGAAAACGAGGACAATTAAAACGATCGGACTCGCATATAGCGCGTACAACAATAGTAAATCACTGTAGATTTCCATATAGTAGATGCTCTCTTTCACGATAGCTTTTCAATCCAACATTTTCTATTTTAACACACTTTATTACCGTTTACGCAATTAAGCTCCATGTCTTCTTGTTTTACGTTGTCACCCGAAGAAAGTTTCATGCATCTATGAAAAAAACCTAAGATACGCACTCTTTGCGCACCTTAGGCCTTGGGTGGTCATCATATTACACAATGTGACAAAAAATATGTTAATTACATTATATTTGTTTCGACATATTTCGTCAACCGTTTATTTTCTGATTATTTCGCCACAACTTTCAAGCATGGTGTGGAACCTTTTTCTACAGAACCATCCGCCAACATTTCAAAGCTTTCCATATTATCTGTATTTGTAATAACAATTGGAGTGATGGTACTTTTCGCTTTTTCTTTCACCAAATTTAAATCAAACGTCACAAGCGGTGTTCCTACTTTTACTTTATCGCCCTGACTTACATGTGCTTCAAACCCTTCTCCGTTCATCGCTACTGTTTCCAGTCCGATATGGATAAGCACTTCAACACCAGCATTCGTTTTTAATCCAATTGCATGTTTCGTATGAAACAATTGAATAACTTCTCCGTCTACGGGAGACACAACTTGTCCATCAGTCGGTTCAATGGCAAAACCATTTCCCATCATCTTTTGAGAAAACACTGGATCTGGCACAGTTTCAATTGAAACAACTTGCCCTGTTAAAGGTGCTGCAATAGTAACGTCTTTCTGACTTGTTTTTCCACCGAACAATTTTTTAAACATAACTTTCACCTTTCCTTTTCTATGTAATTACTACTATAATACCCATCCGCCCCTTTGAAAAAACAAAAAAGCATGAACGATGGGCACATCCCATCTGCCACGCTTTCTCGTTTAACATCTTCCATTAAATCACAGTCGAAAAATGTTTGCAATGAAAAAACTTTTCATTCTTCATTAAAAAGATTAGCAAATTTTATTTGTTAGAAATCGCCTATCCCTTACAAAATGTTACTCCATCAAAAATGATTTGATGAACAAATTAGAAAGTTTGAGCAAGTTCTTTTGCTTTTGCTGCTGCACCTTCCAAAATAACTTCAGCATCGGCAGGAGCTGCCGCCATACCTTCAGCAGCAATGACCGTAAAGTCTTGAATACCTAAAAAGCTCATAACCGCTTTTAAATAGCTTTGTGTATGTTCCATCGGTGCGGCCGGTCCTTCAGAATAAATCCCTCCGCGTGCTTCCAATAAAACAACTTTTTTATCGCCTGCTAATCCGACAGGACCGTTCTCTGTATATCGAAACGTTTTGCCTGCTACTGAAATGGAGTCAATGTACGCTTTCATTAACGGAGGAAAGCCAAAATTCCACATCGGAGCTGAAAATACCACTTTATCTGCCGCTAAAAATTGATCTACTAGTTCCCCTAATCGAGTTACTTTTTTCGCTTCTTCTTCTGTCATATCCCCGCCAGTTGCTAGTTTACCCCAGGCATTTAATACATCACGATCAATTAAAGGAACGTATGTGTTATACACATCTACTACTTCAACTGTATCATTTGGATTGGCTGCTTGATATGCATCTAAGAATGTATTCGCCAATCTTGCTGAAAAAGACATTTCATCTGATTTCGGATTTGCTTTTACATATAATACTTTTGCCATGTTTCTCATCCTCCAACGTTATTAAATTATTTTTATAGAGATATTTTAAATGAAATATTTTTAAATCGAGATATATTACAAAAAAATATAAGACATTTACGTTCAAAGTAATTATCTCAACTTCAAGATTTATTATACAACTACATTTTTCATTTCGTCAACACTTTTATTTTGATTTTTAAATGGTTCTGCACAAACGGACATTCACCCACCCCCCCTTTTTTTCATATAGTATGTTAGTCATATAATGGAAAGGAGCAATACTATGTATCGTCAAAATATTCCCGGATTCGGTTTTCCACCTGGACCTCCTCCTGGCACCGGTTCTCCTGGAGGTCCTCCTCCAGGCGGTGGTGGGCAGCAGCCGCCTCTTCAGCCTCCCCCGTCTTTCACCCCTTCTCTTAGTGAAGCGCAATCCCTTCAAGGGACGAAAAACGGAGTTAGCACATATGCAGTAGACTCTGGGGCATTTCGCGGTTGCTTATACCGCTACACATATGTTTGGATGCGAAGCGGCCGTTCTTTCTGGTTCTACCCTACTTATATCGGCAGACGCTCTGTCGCTGGTTATCGCTGGAATGGATTCAGATGGAACTATGTCGGATTTGATACGAGAAGAGTCATTGCATTCCGTTGCTATTAATCGTTATTTCCCAACAAACAACCCATCATTATTATGGCGGGTTGTTTGTTTTTTACGAGTAGAAAACAAACTATTCGCCCAACGTTCATATACATAGAAAATGAAAATCAAAGGAATACCGACGATAAGAGGGTTCAGCACCATTTTCCGAAAAGCTACATGATAATAATAAGGAATTTCAGCCGTAATCATTCCGAGCAACCAAAATAAAAAAACAGTACATACAATTAATAGAACGGTTATATAACTTTCGCCTCTATCAGGTGCGAGGAGTGAGGCCACCGCTGTCCCTAATGGAGCGCTGAGAAGGCCTCCGCACGCCCCTGCTGACCATGCTATAAAAGAATGAGGAACACCAACAATCATCCCTGTTAACATGCTTAAAATAAGACTGAGAATGATGCTTTTTTCATCATGCATATTTGTCAGCAAACTGACTGAAGTGGACACCAAAAAGCCTGTCATCATACCAGCAGCAAGCGCAGCTGTTGCTCCTGTATACTTCGTAATAAAAAGGCTGTAACGACATAAATAAACGAAAATCCATATAAATAATAGAGCAACTATGCCAAACAGCAGGGTCATCTCTCTCCCTCCCCCTATAGTTTTCTTTTATATCAATTCATTATAGTTCTACTATATGCAAGGATTAATAGATTTAGTCTTATTCGTTTAGATGAACCTTTACATGAGCACTCAAAGATTTTTTCTAACCTATTCGACAAGGCTGTTCTTTCGTCATGCCGAATGTTCTAGACTGATTTATATAGAAAGTTTCACTTTATGTTATTAATTAATTAAGGTATAATAATGTGCTGTATACATCCCAAGTTGTTAGGTGGATAATATGAGTAATAACCAACAAAATGTGAGTAAATTTGATTTAAATTTAGCGTTTATTCTCTTTTTATTTTTCTGTGTCAGTTGTATTGCCATTTATAGTGCACAAACCATTGGGCAATATGGCGAAAATTTTTTAGTTAAACAAATTATTTGGTATGTCGTTGGATCCATTATCATTTCATCTGTTATGTTTTTGGATTCAGAGCAATTTCAAAAGTTATCATGGTACTTATACGGGCTAGGGAATGCCTTGCTGGTCATCTTAATTATCGCTCCTTCTTCTATTGCACCTGTTATTAATGGAGCGAAAAGCTGGTTTAAGCTTCCAGGTATCGGTTCCCTTCAGCCGTCTGAGTTTGTAAAAGTGTTTCTTATCATTGCTTTAAGTAATCTGATTGCTAAACATAATGAGAAATATCGTGTACGGACGCTGCGCGAAGACTTTTTACTTTTGTTTAAAATGGGACTTACACTATTGCTCCCGCTCATGCTCGTTATGCAGCAGCCAGATTTAGGGACTTCACTCGTTCTGCTGTCCATTTTTTCAGGATTGGTATTCGTATCCGGCATTTCATGGAAAATTATTACACCTATTTTTGTCGGGGCATTTACGATGGGCGGCTCGATTTTAGCGATGGTTATTTATTTCCCGTCGGTTCTTGAAAAATATTTGGGCGTAAAACAATATCAGCTCGGTCGCATCTACTCTTGGCTGGACCCATACAGTTATAGCGGTGGAGAAGGCTATCATTTACAGAAATCTCTCCTTGCCATCGGTTCTGGCATGGTTAATGGAAAAGGATTCACAAATGGCGAAGTTTATTTCCCAGAAAGCCATACCGATTTCATTTTTGCAGTCATCGGGGAAGAGTTCGGCTTTATGGGATGCAGCATTGTGATCAGTCTGTTTTTTGTGCTCATTTATCATTTAATTAAGCTGGGTCTTGAGACGAAAAATGATTTTAATTCTTACTTATGTGTAGGCGTTATTTCCATGATTACGTTCCACGTATTCCAAAATATTGGAATGACAATTGGTGTCGTTCCAATTACGGGGATTCCCCTACCTTTCATTTCTTACGGCGGAAGTTCGCTAATGGGAAATATGTTAGCAATGGGACTCATGTTTAGTGTTTCCTACCATTATAAACGTTATATGTTTAGTTCAGAATAACCCGAACGCAGCTGTCAAATAAGTTCTACGCATGCTTTTAATAGAGAGAACCCTTCCCTCCATTCTTTTTACTGAATGGAGGGAAGGGTTCTTTTCCTTACCGAACAATATCGCCCATTTTCCCCTCAGGATCACTAATTGTTCCTCGTTCTAATTCTATTATAGCTTCTTCATGTCCAATTTCTCTTTCTCCAGATGTGCGAACATTTAAAATATAGCCATCCCCGTCCCGACGTACGGATTTAATGGTTTCCATTAAAGAATCAGCTCCTTTCCTTCCCGTAGTATGGCTGTTCCTTTCGCATTTATTCTAACGCACGCAGTGAAGGTTTAGGCTTGTTGCATGAGGGTATATCATTAAAAAGAGCGAGAAGGAAGGAATTTAATATGTCAGCTATGAAAATAATAAAAAAGAAAAAAGACCCCCGTCCGGCCAAACCTCGAATTACTTTATTAAAAGCCGCCGCCTACCTCGTTATGTTTTTTGGGGTTGTATGGTTTTTAATTATTGCCGTTCGATTTTTATTTACAACTGTCTTTTAAGAGAGGAATTTCCTCTCTTTTTATGTTACAATAAAGGAAAACGCTTACATTTAATTGAATTTTCACTCTTTGGCAAAGGAGATGGTTGACATGATGGATTATCAATATCGCCGCATGGCCCATGAATTAGCGACAAAACAACGAGACGACATCATAAACGACGCCAATAAAGAGATGAAACAAACCGTACTTCAATTTGAGCATTTTATAAAAAAAGCCACTTTAAGCATTGTCGCTTTTTTTCAGAGCCTTCATTAAATATATACAAAAAAACGGGCACTCTTAAAAAAGAAGCCCGTTTTTTACATTAACATTCTCAATGACCTGATACAGAATCTAAACCAATTCGGTTAATAATTGATTTACTTTCTTCATTTAACCCGGTCACAATCACGTCTTTATTATAACGTTTATATTTTTGTACGACTTTGGCAATCCCAGTTACAGCAGAGTGATCCCATACGTGAGAGTTTGAAAAATCAATATGAACGGTTTGCGGATCATGCTGATAGTCGAATAAATCTACAAAATGTGCCATGGTTCCAAAAAATAATTGGCCTGAAATCGTATAAACTTTCACACCTTCTTTGCTAACAGCTGTTGATTTAATTTGGGCCATTTTCCAGCCAAATACAAGCGCACTTAACACAACGCCTAACCCTACACCAAGAGCTAAGTTATGTGTGTATACGACAACGGCTACTGTTACAACCATAACAACGGCATCTGGCAATGGATATTTTTTCAAATCTTTAATAGATTGCCAGTCAAACGTACCAATCGATACCATAATCATAACCCCGACTAATGCTGCCATCGGAATTTGGGTAACAACATCCCCTAATACAATAATCAAAAACATTAAAAACACACCAGCGGTCAACGCAGATAAGCGTCCACTCCCACCTGATTTTACATTAATAACCGATTGTCCAATCATTGCACAGCCAGCCATTCCACCAAAAAAGCCCGTTACGATATTTGCAAGTCCTTGACCTTTTACTTCACGGTTTTTATCACTTTTCGTGTTCGTAAATTCATCTACAATGGTTGCTGTCAATAAAGACTCTAAAATACCTACGATGGCAAGTGGAAACGAATATGGCAGAATAATCATAAGCGTTTCCCATGATAGCTCAACCATTGGGATGTGGAAAAGCGGGAAAGTTTTTGTAATTTCCCCCATATCTCCAACGGTCTTTAAATCTAAACCTCCAAAAATCGCGACAGCGGTCATAATAATAATCGCGACAAGCGGAGACGGAACAACTTTCGTTATAAGTGGAAAAAGATAAATAATGGCAAGCGTTCCCGCTACCATCGCATACATCATCCAGTTTGCCCCAACAAAATGGGGAAGCTGGGCCATGAAGATTAAAATGGCCAATGCGTTTACAAACCCAATCATGACGGTTTGCGGCAAGAACGTAATAAATCGACCTACCTTTAAAACACCTAACAAGACTTGAATAATACCTGTCAGTACCGTGGCTGCAAATAAATACTCAATACCATGGTCTTTGACAAGGGTAATCATTAATAAGGCCATTGCTCCTGTTGCTGCAGAAATCATTCCTGGACGTCCGCCAGCGAACGCAATCACCACGGCAATACAGAAAGAAGCGTAAATACCGACCATTGGATCTACTCCTGCGATGATTGCAAAGGCAATGGCTTCAGGAATAAGGGCCAACGCTACCGTCATCCCGGCCAATACGTCTCCCCTTATATTTGAGAACCACTCTTGTTTTAATGTTGCTGTGTTCACTCACATCACCTCTATTTAGTTTTATGGTTTTCAACTCTCATGAAAACCGGGGCCGTTTTGAACAAAGAAAAGAATAACATACTTTTCATACGATGAAAATCTAAGTGAAAGCGGATAACATCCCGTTTTTCCGCTTTCTTCTCCTTTTTCCTCGCTTATGCTCATTAAAATCATCATTTTTCGAAAGACGAAAAATATTTTTGAACCTACGCAGCTTGTAATCATGAAAAAACCTGTCAAGACATTGCCTTAACAGGTTGTGTTTTAATCTGTTTCTACCATTTCTCGTTCTTCCAATTCCTTTTGACTTAACGAAGGATCATATGTTACTTCAATCCATCGAACATGATGTCCATCCAACTCTTTCACAAGAAACTGGTAATCCCCGAAAACGATAATGTCTCCTTGATTCACATCATATTTTTCAGTTAATACCCATCCGCCGATCGTATCAACATCTTCATCGTTAATATGTAGCTCAAACATATCATTGACTTCGGAAATTAATACTTTGCCGTCTAGGAGCGTTTGAGAATCATTTAGTTTTTGAATCATCGGAAGTTCATCCGTATCAAACTCATCACGGATTTCTCCCACAATTTCTTCTAAAATGTCTTCAACCGTTACAAGTCCTGCCGTTCCTCCGTATTCATCAACTAAAATGGCCATATGAATCCGTTCTTTTTGCATTTTCAGTAACAAATCATGGATCGCAATAGACTCAATAACTTGAATAATTGGGCGCACATACTGTTCCATCGTCTTTGTCCGGTCTACGTTGTGCACGACTACATCCGTAAAGACTTCCTTCATATTAATCATACCGACAATATGATCTTTATCTCCATCAATGACTGGATAACGTGTATATTTTTCTTGCTTAATGATTTCAAGATTTTCTGCGATGGACTTCGTTTTATCCAAAACAGTCACTTCTTTTCGAGGGACCATAATTTCTTTGGCGATACGATCATCGAATTCAAAAATATTCTCAACATAATTGAATTCCGATTGATTAATTTCGCCACTTTTATAACTTTCGGATAAAATGAGGCGAAGCTCTTCCTCTGTATGGGCAAGCTCATGTTCACTTGCCGGTTCAAGTCCAAATATTCTCGTGACAAAGCGGGCCGAGCCGTTTAGGAACCAAATAAATGGATACATCACTTTATAAAACCAAATAAGAGGCTGCGCTGTCCAGAGACTGACTGTTTCTGATTTTTGAATGGCTAACGTCTTCGGCGCAAGCTCACCAACGACAACATGTAAAAACGTGATGACGCCAAAAGCAATCGCAAACGATAAAATGCTGGCAAGCGCTGGGCTCACATTTAATTTTTCAAACAAAGGATGGAGTAAATGTTCAACCGTTGGTTCACCCAGCCACCCTAATCCGAGTGATGTTAAGGTAATTCCAAGCTGGCAGGCTGATAAATATTCATCTAAATTATCAATAATTTTTTTGGTTGCTGCCCCCTGCTTGCTTCCTTCTGCTACAAGTTGGTCAATTCGAGAAGAACGGACTCTTATAATGGCAAATTCCGATGCAACGAAGAAACCAGAAAAGGCAATAAGAACAGCTACCATGACTAAATTAAATACTTCCAAATCATCAATCATACAGTACGAACTGTATGATGTACACCTCCTATGACTATGTATGTTTTAGTATATCCGAATCGAATAAAAAACACTATATAAAACGATGATGCGCATAAAAGGCGGGAAAAACGATTTTAGCTCTATACTAAAAAGGGCTATTGAGCAACAACTCTCAATAGCCCTTTTAGTGGGACGATGCATCGGCGAACATTCACAAAGCATGTTTGTTATTTTACAGAAGCTTCAAGCGCCACTTCAATCATTTCATTGAATGTTGTTTGACGCTCTTCTGCTGACGTTTCTTCACCTGTCAAAATATGATCGCTGACCGTCAATACAGATAAAGCATTTCGACCAAACTTAGATGCAAGTGTATAAAGAGCCGTTGTTTCCATTTCGACTGCCAGTACGCCGTAACGCGCCAACTTCTCAAACTGTGCATCCTCATTGTAGAACTGATCTGCTGTAAATACATTCCCTACCTTTAAGTTTAACCCTTTTTCTGTGCCAGCATCATATGCCTTCTTTAATAAATCAAAGCTTGCTGTCGGAGCATAATCAATCCCCCCGAACGCGATGCGGTTCATTTGAGAATCGGTAGACGAAGTCATTGCTAAAATGACATCACGAACCTTTACATCTTTTTGAATGGCGCCGCATGTGCCAACACGAATCAAATTTTGTACATCATAGCTTTGAATTAATTCGTTTACATAAATAGAAATGGATGGAACACCCATGCCTGTTCCTTGAACAGATACGCGCTTCCCTTTATATGTACCAGTAAAACCAAGCATCCCGCGAACTTCATTATAGCATGTTGGGTTTTCCAAGAAAGTTTCTGCAATATATTTTGCACGAAGTGGGTCTCCTGGTAATAAAATCGTTTCCGCAATATCGCCCTTTTTTGCTCCAATATGTACGCTCATGATTTTCCTCCTCAGTTCGTATTCACTGCCACTTTACTATACCACAAAAACGGATAAACGGCGAAGTCCGTATTTTAGCGAACGCCGCTACAACAACTATAGCTTAGCCCATTACACTCATTTTCATTACGTCTTGTTTGCAAAATATGGGTGACTATTTCCTTCTTTGAAAGGCCATGCTATTAAGCGAAAGAGGTGATGAACCATGGCAAACCAAGCAATGAGCAAAAAACTCGCTCAAGCCGTTCAACACGCAAATGAAACCAATCCAAAATCAAGATCGAGAAATAAACCCGTTACATCAAAATCAGATAAAAAATTATAATAACAGGAGACACACATGGGAAAAAAACATCGAAATCGCATTAACGCACCAAAGAAAAACAATCATATTCCTCCGGAAGGAATTATTGCCGAACAGGAAGCTCACGGCAAAGAATATAGTGCCGAAAAACGAAAAAATGGTCCCGGCCATAATGGCAAGGACTACTAAACAACAAACATCACATACTACGCTTAAAATAGCATTCTGATTAAGAGAAGGGTAGCATTTTTTTGGAACGAATGCTTCCCTTCTTTTATTTATTCTTTTAACGGATATGCATTCGGTTAATAAGTTTCCATCCACCAGGTAAAAGCTTATAATAAAATTGACCTCTTGCTCCTTCATCAATTAAAAGGATATCGCCTGTGCTAATAAATCGTGCATTAAAATCTTCCGGAAGAGTATCTGCCACGTTGAACATCCGAAAGATTTTATGGATGGTTTCCTGATGACAAGATGCTGGAATAGCCAATCGATACACTTGACGATACCCTTTGTCTTCACCTTTACTTGGCGTTTGCATAATCGTTACATCATACGACACAGCTCTTTTGACAACTTTTTTTACATCAAGCAGTCTGCTAAACATATCCCCTTCCCCCTTCTTATTCCTTTTTATTTCCATTCTTCTGCTGAAATTAATTCGGAATAAGCTTTGTCGATTCCTTTATCTAATCTTTATAAGTTTTGTCGAATGAGAAATTTAGACAGTCATATCCCCTTTTATTCACCTTTTTAGGCTAAACGAAAACAAAAAAACCCAAGAGCAAGTTAACCTGCCTTTGGGTTTTTTATTGGATTCTTATATTCCTTTAATTGTGTGACTAGCTTTTGTTCAATGCGTTCACAAATGAGCCTCAAGCTGGAATCACTGATTAAATCATATTTCGTACACCGAACTGAAATAAAAAGAACCTCCCCTTTTGAACATGTTACCGACAAATCGGAAAAGAGCTCTAATTCTCCGGCAAGGTTCAGTTCATATGTACGCGGACCGCACAACATAGACGTTTTTATCACTGGAACACAACCTAACTCCTTTAATGTCTGAAGTACAAATGTTTCCGTCACATATCCTAACGTTCCGCTTAATATCGTCAATAGTTCCATATGCACATGTCCATAAAATCTCGGAATTTTGGAAAATAAAACCCGAATTTGCTCATGAATAGGTAATCCTTTTATTTGCTTTCCAAACTGGACGATTTCTGCTGATGCGGATTCATCCATTTGCATATGCAAGCGATTTATAAACAGCTTTCTAAATGATTGAATCATGATGTCTTCCTCCTTCTGATGCTCTATTGTTATATATCCCCTTCTTCCTCTTTTTAATCTTATTTTAATCATGATTTTTGCCGAACAAGCCAGGACATACTATACATAAAAGCAAATCCAGCACTGTAACCAGCTACTATGTCTGTGAAATAATGCACACCTAAATAAATTCGGCTAAATCCAATTAATAACACGAGCAGCACGAGAAAAACTGAAAGAAACTCACGGATAGCTCTTCTTTCTTGGATGTACACATGGACAAGAAAAAAGATTGCCCCGTAAAATGCCATGGAATTCATAGCATGCCCACTTGGAAAACTAAAATGGGCAGCCTCTACAAGCTGTTCCATGTCTGGGCGTAGTCGTCCAAATTGTTCTTTCAATTCCCAATTCAGTGTTCTTGATCCCCAAAACACAACGGTCAAAAAGACAAAGGCTCTCCCTTGTCGATATCCTAATAAAAGAACACCTAACAAAAACCAAAAGGGGGCCGTTACCTTCCATCCCCCAATATGAGTAATAATCGTAAAAAATTCCGTCAAGGCCTCCGTTCGAATATTCATCACCGCTAGTGTGACAGCTAAATCAAGCCTTTCCACAAAAGCCGTCTTATATGTGAAAGCAAGAAGAAAAAAAAGGACGATAGAAATGATAATAAATAAAAAATGGCGTCTTTTCATATGTAACACTCTTTCCTTCGACTGAAAAAGCATGCAATATTTCTCTGCATGCTTTTTGACTTCTCGTTATTTTTCTGTTGTTCCTTTATAATGTTCCGGTTTAGGAGCTTGATTTGCTACAAACTCATTGGAAAACTCCGGTTGAGTTCGTTCTGATTTAATAATTGCTTTTTGCTGCGCTTGGTTGCTTCGTTTATGTGACATACTACCTCCTCCTTTCACATACTTTTAATATGCGTGAAGGAAGAGAATTTATACGAAACAAGCTTAACTGTATCGCTGAATGACTTCTTGAAGCATTTGCTTAATTCGTGGAATTTCGTGATTGGTTACTTGAAAATGCACAATGGATTCATCCATATCAAGCGCCTCTGCAAATAAACCAGACAGCCCACGGGCGCGTCGGTCTACTTCCATAAAGACCTCAAATCGATCAGGACCATCTGGTAAGAAGGTTAGTTCTACTTCATCTAGCTTCCCATAAAAAGGGCCCTTTGTTGGAACAAATTCAAACTCTTGCATAAACGGCAAACGACGACGGATACGGCGCGGCGCTTCTTCGCATTCTACTTGACGTAAGCGAAATCCAATATCATTCATTGCATTGATGGATGCTTGGATGACAGGGCTTGGCAACACCTCCACATGATCGATATCGCGAGGATCGATGGCATTTTTAATATCAAGGCCTGTCGTTACCCATACACGCGTATTTCCCATCGTCACAGGTGTATCAATAGGCAAGTCAAAGGAAAAAGGAATGTCTTTTCGGTCACCTGGCTGAATCGTAAATGGATCATTAATCTTAAAACTATTCAAAATGACATTTTCTTTTACTTTTTTATCATCTTTTTCTCGGACATACGTCGTATACAAACGCAAGTAAATAGAATCAATATGCTGTTCCGTATTTCCCCCGTATACTTCGACGGTTCCCTCAATTTTTTCTCCTGCTGTTAACTGGGCCTTCACCAGCTTTGTATCAACAGTCGCCGCTCCAATACCAATTTGAGCCAATACTTTATTGAATAATGCCATATCTTTCCCTCCCACTCTCTTTATCGTTCAAGTAATTCATCAACTCTGTCGTAAGGGCGTCTATCCCATCATAAGGCAAATCCAACTGAAGCATTTTTCGAATAATTCGGACTAAAGATGGAGATAAATCCAGCTCTTCCTCCCAGCTTCGTTCAACCTCCGACTCAGATTCATAGCTAGAATAAAGGAGAAACAACATAAAATGCCCAAGTGCATAGAAATCACTTTGCACATTTATCGCTCTCATCAACTGCTTTTCGATCCATTCAGGTTCCATTTCCTCTGGCTCATCATGTAAAAAGCGCGCCAACCCAAAGTCAATGACAAAAATGTCACCTTCAACACTTAAAATGTTTGGAATTCGCAAATCCCGATGAACGATTCCTTGTTTATGAAAATAAGCTGTAATATGCAAAACTTGCAACACAATTTGTACGGCTTCTTTATCAGAAAAGGAGCGTCCTTCTTGGAAGATTAAGTCTTCAAACGTTTTTCCTTGAATATAGTCCATCACGATAAAATAGCCTTGTTCATTTCGAATTACATTATGAAGAGATGGGATATTAGGATGAGACAGAACTTGAAGCAATGTCGCTTCATATTCGAAAGCCTTTTTTCCTTTTTCTGTCTTAAACTTTGTTTTGCGTGCCTGTTTTACTACTACCTCGCCATGATTCGTTACATCAGTAGCTAAATACGAAATGCCATAACTCCCCATTCCAAGTACTTGCTTGATAGCATATCGATTAGCGATGATTGTCCCTTTTTTCATCGGGCGGTCAATCACTGCCGTGTAAATTCGCTCGACCAAATGATTCACTTTCTATCCTTCCTTAACTGCTGAAGAAGCTAGAAAAAAAACTGCCGCTTTTATGCTTTTTCTTATAATGATGATGGCCGTAGCTCCCATGGTGATGCGGTCTTTGATATGGGTGATGTTTTTTATAGTCACTGCTGCTGTAGTGACGAGCGTTTTTATATGAACGATGCTTCCGATAATCACTGCTACTGTAGTGACGATGGCTGCCGATAATGGATTTCAAGATTTTCTTTAGCATAATGTCCCTCTTTTCATTAGAATAAACTTATTTGCGAGAATAGTTCCTCAATCATCTGTATGTAAATATACGCACACATTTTTGGAAAGTTTCACTTTTATTCTCTTACCCGCAAAAAAATTTTAACCATCACAATGAAAAAGGAGGCGGTCACGATATTGAAACCCTTCTTCTCTTCCTTCCAACTTCTGTTTCCTAAATCAAAAATTACAGCCTCTGCTTTCGTCCTTACCCAAAAACAATACGATGATTTGCAGCATGTATATTCAACGATAAAAATAGAACCGACAAAAAATTGCTCTCCGCTTATCATTACAGGCAACGATATTGATATCGTAAAGTCAATTCGCACTACATCCGCTCATAGGAACCTCAATAACATCACACGTACAGAAGCATACTGGGAGTTTTTTGTCCGAAATCCAGAAATTCATTGGGCCTTCCTCGCTCACCTTGTTTCCCGCAACGGAGGTTATCATATGACAGATTTAAAAGGAGAGTTAACGGGAGAATTCCTCCCTCCTTCTAAACAGCAAGCCTTTTTTCATTTTTTTGAACGTGCTAATGCCCTTATTTTCCACGACGCCTTTCCCCAGCTTTTGCTGTATGAAAAAAGCAAACAGCAAAAGCGGAATCTCTTCCACCTATTACCAGCGTTTTCCATTTCCAAATTCATGTCTGTTATGTGGAACCATTATTGGCAGCACCAAAATGCCCATCTTCTTGCACTGTCTCTCATTATTAATGAGCAACATTATATTGAACAGCGGCTTATCTCTTCTTCTTACTCGAAAAACGTATTGAATACATGGCAATATGCATTGCAAAATGTATTTGGATTTACCCAAGTCATACTGCCTTATTATGAACAAGAAAATATCCGTTTATCAGGAACCTCTGTTCAATATTTTGAATCGATTTCAAAACGAATTGAAATTGGCCAACAACTGTATAGTCTTCTTTTTGGTAACGACAGCATAAAAAGGAAAGCTGTCGAATTTGCCAAGCAACATCCTCATACAGGCTCGCGAATGGACTATGCCCCTTCTTGTTTCACATTAAAAAAAGAACGCATCCGCAAAATTTACAGTCCGCCTCTTCACTTAGCATGGGAAGAGGTGAACCATACATTTTTAGACCGCTCCGATTGGTTTTGCCGCTACCCTATACAAAAAAACTGGTTCACCATTCCTTCTGTAACAAAAACAGATATTACAGACGAGCATTTCAAAGGTCTTCAATCTCTTCTTCTTATTAAAGACCATTTTTCTCCACTACTTTCTTTTTAAAAGGCAAAGCGATAACTTTCATGCGAACAAGAACCAAAAACAAAACGACGAGTTACCCTCGTCGTTGTTTTCGTTTTTCATTAATCGAGATCTGCATCAGCTTCTTCATCAATGATGCATTTTTCCAGCAAATAATCAAACGTAATGTCTGCAAGCTCTTCTAATTCGTATTCTGCTGGTACAAATCCTCGCTTTACTAGTTCATTGTAAAAGAACTCTGCGATTTCTTCGGTATCAATCACTACTTCGATTTCTTTCACAACATCACCCCTTTGTAAAGATGTATGTTCAAAGCTTTCAATGTATGTCTAAAATATGGCAAACATTTTATATAGCTTGTCCATTTGCTGTTCTAAACCTCTCTTGTGCAGTCATACAATCTAGTAAAATGCATGTACAGGAGGAATGAACAATGAAAGTAATCGAAAAGGAAACAGACTTACTATACGATCAGCATACGGCAACTCAAAAAGAAAACCAGTCCATCCTGTCACTCATTGTTTATCTTCTAGATCATGAGATGATTGATGAATGGCTGGAAAAAACCTTGCACATCTTTTTATACGTAGTGGCCTGCCCGTTTACCATTTATTTATTATTTCAATTCTTTTCTTAATCATTGTTCACCCTTGTTTAATTGATCAGTCATTTTCTTCAAATGCTTTAATACAAGATTCATTACTTCTAAATATTCATCATCCTGAAACATATTGTATAACGTCTCATAATCGTTATACACATCCAACAGTCCATTAATGATTTCATCTCTCTCCTTCACTACGCGCTCTCGGTCTTTTGGCTGTTCATTTGCTTTTTTCATAGTTGGCAACAGCTCCGTTTTCTTGATTTCTTTCCCTAAGTACAAAATCTCGACATTTTGAAGATATTTTTCTGCCTTATCATGTGGAGAGACGAGAATAAGCTCTTCTTCACTTGCCTCCAGCCACTCTCCATCACTCACTCTTGATAACTCATAAACAACGTCTTCCCATGCATCCTCATGATAGCGCCATATCTCAGTTCGGATGCCGATGATCTTAAAGATTGCTTCTCCATAATTGGATACTTGCACAAGATCACCGAAAAAAAACTGATACTCAATTTCGACTCTCTCTTGTATTAAAATCTTACCTTCGTAACCTTCTAAAAACTGAAGTGACTCTTCTAAAAAAAGGCCTTCCGTTTCATTAATTTCATAAACAAACTTTCCATCCATTATTTTAATGTCTGTAATGGTGCCTACTGTTCCGTATATTGTAATGACAACTGTATCACCAATTTTAAACTTCGGCTTCTTCCCCTTTGCCATCCGTGCACCCCCTTCGCAGCCATTAACGTGTACTAAAGAAGTTACGATAGTATATGCAACAAATGCAAAATCGCGATAAAGAAGGACCAGAAAAATGTATAGAAAAAGGGTGTCAGGAAAGCCCAAACTGTGACTTTCCTGACACCCTTTTCAAAACGGTTTGTGTAACCACATATGCTTCACAAATAATTGGTTTTTGAACTTCTTTCAAACAGTTTTCGAAAACAAACGGTTTCTATTGCTCGTTTTCGTACATCTCCCATGCTTGATCAAACACGGACATACTTTCTAAATAATGACCGTTCATCTCCAAGTAGGAGCTAATTTCATGATAATCGGTCGAAGACTTTGGAAAACTATGATCATTGTAAGCTCCCCGTGCAAGTTCCCCGATTGGATCTCCCCCTCGATTATGACGATATTTCATCATGTAATGGTAAAACGACTTCATATGTATCCTCCCTGTTTCTTCTTGGTTATATTATTTAATCTATTAACGCATCATTTCACTTATTGTTCAAGACATTTTCATGATCACACTCCTGCAAAACAGCGGATTTAACATGGTCATTAGGCAGAAGTTTCTTCATTTCATTTATTACACCTTCATTAAAAATGAATAAAGTTTCTGAAACAAATGTTAGCTGTTCTTTCTTCCTTTCTATACAAAGCTGTCATATCAACGATTTCCATAGATTTCTTCCTCCAAAACATCTATTGGACAAAATGCCGTTCAACGGTTATATTATATAATCGTTGAGGCTATACTTTTGGACAGATGAAAGGAAAAGTTTGAAAAGGAGGTTTACCTTTTTAACCTTCAAGGTAATAACTAACTATTATGAATACACGAAACGCATATTTTGATAACGCCAAATTTATTTTGATTTTCCTTGTCGTGTTCGGACATACGATTTCACCTTATCGAACGAGCAACGACCAAGTTTTGTCACTTTATCACTTTATTTTTATTTTCCATATGCCTGTCTTCATTTTATTGTCAGGCTATTTTTCGAAAAACTTTAGAAAGAAAGGCTATTACAAAAAGATTTTTACAAAAGTCTTAGTGCCATATTTAATCTTCCAGACCATTTATACCTTTTATTACAATGCCATCTATGACCATCAAACGTTCACCTTACAATACTTTATTCCAAGGTGGGCAATGTGGTTTTTATTAAGTTTAATGTTTTGGAAGCTGATGCTTCCTCTTTTCGCGCGTTGGCCTATGTGGCTTGGAATGGGATGGTCATTAGGGCTAGGACTTGGAATAGGTTACATCGATTTAGAAGGATTTGAAAAAGTGTTAAGCATCAGCCGAATGTTTGTTTTCTTCCCGTTTTTCTTATTAGGCTATTATTTATCACAGAAAGACAATCCTTTCCGCAAATTATGCTCGCTAAACGGAAGGATATTCTCGAGTGGTGTGCTCATTTTAACCCTTATTTCATCCTATTATTTTCTACAAGATACTAAATATACAGATATGCTGTACGGCACGAATATGTATACAGACCACGGAGAATTTTTAATTCGCGCAGGTCAGTATGCTGTTTCGATTTTAGTATCCTTTGCTTTTATGGCTTTAATCCCAGCTAAACCACTCATGTTCACAAACATTGGCCAGCGTTCGTTATATGTATACTTGCTTCACGGCTTTATTTTGAAATGGTTTTTCACTACGGATTACGCCAAAAGCTTGCATACATCATGGGACTTCGTTTTGTTGACAATGTTAGCAGTCGTCGTCACCTTATTAACCGGAAGTAAACTCATCGACTACGGTCTTACGATACTAAAGTTATTCATCACATTTATGCTTCCGAAGAACAGACTAACAAAACTGTCTATGGCTTTAAAACGGACATTTATTTAATCAACTTTTTGTCTATAAACGGAACAAATCATGCTTCCACTCACACTAAGGAGAGCGCTGCAGCTGCTCTCCTTTTTTTATTTCTAAAAAAATACACCTGTCTTTAAAATAAAATGTTTTATTTTTTCAAATTTTTATGATAAGTTTGTTCTGTATTTTATTATGCTTGATGTAACTCAAACTCATTAAACTCATTTTGTTTCATTGGCGTCATCTACTATTCACCACGCATCAATACTAGAAAAGGGGAGAAAGTTATGGAAATTGCTTACTACGGAGGAAAATTTATTGATATTAATGACAAAGTAGTTCCGATTCAAGAGCGCGGCCATCAATTTGGAGATGGAGTATACGAAGTGATTCGTGTCTACAACGGAGTCCCGTTCATGATGGAAGAGCATTTAATTCGTCTCGAAAACAGTGCCAAAGAGATTATGATGACAATGCCGCTCACTCGTCAACAGTTAATAGATATTGTAGCAGATGGATTACAGCAGTCCGAGCTAAAAGAAGCGGAAATCTACATACAAATTACTCGAGGAATTGCTCCGCGTAATCACCTTTTCCCTGATGTTCCTGCCGAGTTTGCTATGACAATTCGCGAAGCAAGGCAAGTGTCACCAGAGAAAAGAGTATCTGGTGCATCCGTCACACTTCTTGAAGATGAACGTTGGGCGAACTGTTATATTAAATCACTAAATTTACTGCCGAACGTTATCGCTAAACAAAAAGCCGTTTCAGCTGGCCATGATGAAGCCATCTTTGTTCGAGACGGTGCCATCACAGAAGGATCTAGCAGCAATGTTTTCGTTGTAAAAGACGGAATTGTCTATACGACTCCTGCAACAAAGCGAATTCTTCACGGGATTACACGATCAGCGGTCATGACATGCGCTCAACGCCTTGGCATCCAAGTAGTTGAAAAGGAGATGGACGTTGACTTTTTCCTCTCTGCTGATGAATCGTTCTTCACAAGCACGTCTGTTGAAATTATGCCAATAGCCAAAATCGACAGCCATACACTTCCATCCAATCGACCTGTGACAACACAGCTGTACGAAGCATATCAAGCGCTTTATCAAACGGTAAACGCATAAATTTTCATCTCGGCTTCGCTATGTCTCTACAAAGGTACTTACTTATAAAAACCGCCATCTTTCAGTTAAAGAAGAGGGCGGTTTTTCCTTGTACATGGCAGCATCTATTTTAAATAGTTCCGTTTCAAGCACCTTGGCAGTTTCAAAAAATCTTCATACTCTACAGAAAGTGGTAAATATTTGCTTTCCACTAACAAAAGTTGTGTTTCAATTTTTTCCGCCACATCCTCCTCTTGATATTCTGCACCGCACAAGGAGCATTTAACAGACGGGACGCTTTTTAATTCAATGCGGCGGGATCCATCAGGCAGTTCTGAATACACCGTCGCCAGCCCGCTGATTCCTCCATCTTCCCCACACCATAAGCACTCCATTTCCATGCCTCCTTTTAAGATGATGCGTTGTCGCTATCTTCTTCCTTTTCTCCTGTCTTTTTTAATTGTGCCTGAAACTTTTTCTCCTTCAATTCATCACGCTTTTCCCGCTTTTGTTTTAAGGAAGCATGCTTCGGATCACTCTCATACGTTTTGCGGCGTTGAAGCCGCTTCAAACCTTCAGGAACTAAAGTAAACACATCATCCGTCATCAAACCCGATATTCCCGTTCGCGATTTTTTCTCATCAGCTTGCGGATAAATGGTCTTAAAATAATCATCCGCTCTTCCTGGTACATAATGTTCCGGTTCTGGATAAGCCGTAATCACACCTTCAAAATTCCTCAGCACAATTTTATCCGCGCTTTGAGACACGACATAGTTCGGCTGTAAAGCAATCTTCCCCCCTCCTCCAGGGGCATCTACAACAAAGGTCGGTACTGCATAACCAGACGTATGACCACGCAATCCTTCAATAATCTCAAGTCCTTTGGAAACAGGAGCTCGAAAATGACTGATTCCTTCTGATAAATCGCACTGATAAATGTAATACGGGCGAACTCGTATTTTCACTAAATCATGCATCAGCTGTTTCATAATCGCGACACTGTCATTAATTCCAGCCAGAATGACAGCCTGATTCCCTACCGGCACACCTGCGTTAACCAATCTTTCACACGCCTGCTTTGCCTCTTCAGTTATCTCAATGGACGTGTTAAAGTGGGTATTTAGCCAAACGGGATGATATTTCTTTAAAATGCTGCATAAATTTTCAGTAATGCGCTGCGGAAAAACGACCGGGGCACGCGTCCCAATCCGAATAATCTCTACATGAGGTATGGCTCGTAAATTTTTTAAAATGTATTCAAGAATATGGTCATTAATTAACAAACCATCTCCTCCGGAAATGAGCACATCACGAACTTCCGGTGTTTCACGAATATAAGATATGGCTGCATCTAACTGTTTTTTGGGAACCCCCATTCCAATTTGCCCTGAAAAACGCCTCCGTGTGCAATAACGACAATACATCGAGCACTGATTGGTCACTAAAAATAAGACACGATCGGGATATCGATGGGTTAATCCTGGAACAGGAGAATCTTCATCTTCATGAAGAGGATCTTCTAAATCATATTTTGTTTTGTCAATCTCTTTTCCAATTGGTACAGACTGCATTCTAATTGGACAGCGAGGATCTTCTTCGTTCATTAATGAGGCATAATAAGGAGTAATATTCAGCGGAATCGTTTTCGTTGATACTTTGACACCCTCTTCTTCTTCTGGTGTCAACTGAATTACTTTTTTCAAATCATCTAACGTTCGAATGGTGTTGGTCAATTGCCAAACCCAATCGTTCCATTGTTCTTCACTCACCTTGCTCCATAACTCCACGTCTTTCCAATGACGCTTCGGTTTATATAAGTCTTCTTGCAACAAAATCTCCTCCTTCTATCCTTGGAAATGCAACATAGCTGTTCATCCAGGAGGTATCTTTATCTTTTTCTGGATTACGAGACGGTTCACTCCGTGCTTATGGACTAGCTCTGTCCAGAAGAACAGGAAAACACTTATTATTTTTATATGTTGACATAATGGAATTGGTTATTGCTAAAGAACATCGTTTCATTGCATGGGAACAAATAGCGGAGAAATCTTTCGTCCAGGGATTTTGTATATGCTTTATAAGAGGAAGGAGAACTGTTATTCATATTTATATAGAAAAAGAACAGGTTTATAACGGACGGATAAGCCTTTAGAAGAAAAATAATGGAAACTTCCAACAATAGAGCCCTACCGACGTTCATTAGCTTACTACGCTGTTCCTTAAAGTTGGAAAATTTGAAATCTTAGACAGGTTCTATATAATACAGGTAGGACTTTTTTTCTGTTCACTATACTTGGAGGTACAAAAAATGTGGAATGAATTTAAAAAATTTGCTGTAAAAGGCAATGTCATCGATTTGGCTGTCGGGGTGATTATCGGAGCCGCCTTCGGAAAAATTGTCACATCCCTTGTCAACGACTTAATTATGCCTTTAATCGGTCTCTTACTTGGAGGAGTCGATTTTTCCAAACTCAGTTTTAAAGTTGGCGCTGCCGTCATTCAATATGGAGCCTTTTTACAAAGTGTTGTCGACTTCTTTATTATTGCGTTTTCCGTTTTCTTGTTCGTTCGTTTTTATCAAAGAATGCAGCGAAAAGAACAAAAAGCTGATGCTCCAGCTGCACCTTCATTAACAAAAGATCAACAATTATTGACTGAAATTCGAGACTTATTAAAGAATCACAAGTAGTAGCATCAATCTTTTCTAGAAAAAACAAAAAGGAAAACGTTGTCGTTTCTTAAACTTCAACGTTTTCCTTTATAAGCGGGAGAAGAATTTCGACGGTCGTTCCTTCCCCCACTTTGCTAAATACTTCCATACGACCATTGTGTTGCTCGATAATGCGGTAACTAATCATTAAGCCTAGCCCGGTGCCAGCAGGTTTCGTGGAAAAAAACGGCTCTCCAATACGGGAAAGATCTTCTTCCTTTATCCCACACCCTTCATCCTGAATGGTAATTTTCGCAGCATCATCCAGCTTCTCCAGCATGACTGTTACAATCCCTTTTGACATCGATTCTAATCCATTTTGAATAACATTAATTAGCACTTGCTTTAGCGCATTTTCTTCACCACTAATCTCAACAGATTCATCTGGAAACATCGTATTAATTTGGCAATCTTTATAACTAGCATGTGTCGCCAACAGTAACGTCACATGCTGTAAAATCTGCTTTAAGCTCGTTTGAGCATACTGACTCTCTCTTTTCGGTTTTGCCAGCGTTAAAAATTCATGAATAATAGACTCAACCCGATTTAGTTCTTCAAGCATAATATCGCTGTACTCTTCGTTATATTGCTTCGAAGCTTTCAAAAGCTGAATAAAGCCTTTAATCGCTGTCATAGGATTTCGAATTTCATGCGCAACTCCTGCCGCAAGCTTGCTGACGATGGTCAATTTTTCCGATTTATTCAGCATCTCATCATAATGTTTTCGGTCCGTAACGTCCCGAATAAAATATTGAATAGCCTCTTTCCCTTTAAACGTTACTTTGGTGGCAGAAGACTCAATGAAGACGACACCTTTCTCCGTCAAAAGCTTCATTTCTGCTCTCGGCTCAATTGGAAGGTCAAGCATTAATCGATTCATTCGCTCCTGTACAACGGAAGCATTGCTAGGATGAACAAAATCGCAAAAAAGTTTTCCTATAAACTCTTCTTTTTCTTTTCCCCCAAAAAGGCGCACCCCTGCTGGATTCATATATCGAATAATCCCGTCAGTTGTTACGATAAACGCGTCCTGACTCTGCTTAATGAATTGTTTGTATTGCTTCATTTTCCGAATAATTTCTTCTTGCTTTTGGATGTTATACGAAAATTCATTCCATTGCATGACAAATAGCGGTTCTTCATATTCTTCTATATGAAGACACTGCATATAAATATGTAAAGATTGTCCATGAACATTTGTTTTAACGAGATCAAATTTCCCATCACTTTTCATAACCTCAGTGAAATCCTCTATTGAGACCGATAGCAACTGTTCGACCTCACGGAAAATTCGTCCAATAAGCTCAGTTCGATCCACTTGGTGCAATAATAGAAATGCATCGTTAACAAATAAGATTTCCCCGCTTCGCTTCATAACAAGCGTAGGAACAATCGAAACATTAAATAACTCTTGAAATAAGAATTTCCCCATATATTCACCCTCATTTGCGAGTTCCTATCTACTAGTATAATATGGGAATATGTAATTTTGCATTATTTTTATGGAAATATTATCAAAAATGTTTTTCTATATAAATCGACCTAGAAAATGTGACATGACCAAAGAACAGTCGTGTCACATTTTCTAACCTTTGCGGGAAAACTCAAGTTGTCTGGATCAACGTTTGTGATGCTTCTCAATTGAATAGAGGTGCCGAATTATTAAGGACAACCTCTATATAGTTTCCTTTAGCTTTTAGGCTGCTGTATTCTATAAGTAAAGAAGTAAAGAAATATGAACAACATAAATAAAGGAATGACCGATTGTTTAAGTGGTTCTACTATATATCCAACAAAGGGAATGTAATACAGGTATTCTCCCTGCTTTATTTCTTGTGAATTCAGTTTTGTCTCAACGACGAACGGAATTTCTCTTTCATCATCCTGTTTCTCATTTACGATGTTATTTTCCTTCACCGCAAATTTTCTAAAAAAATTTCCGCCCTCTTCTAATGGTTTAGAAATAATAATCGCCCCTGTTGGAATATCGGCGCTGCCCTCCTGTGCCTGCTCAACAACACTAACGCGAAACCCGAACACACTTGGAATGAGCGTCACAAATAGCCACGAAAAGATAACTACATATATAACAAGCATATATCGAAATATGGAAAAAAAACGATTCGCTCTTTGACTATTCATGCTCCACCCCTCCCTCTCGTTTAACCGTTTTCTCTTTTTCCGTCCACTTATATAAAAACATTTCTACATGATCAACAGCGACCGTATATGTCGTAAAGCTACCTAGTACTAATATAAGAAGAATGCCTATAATCATGAGGCGAACTAGCGTCAAATAAAAGGCGCGCATACTCCCACTCCTTTTCCTCCTTCATCCTGCTTTCACTGTCCTTGCTTCCTCTCTTGACAGCCACTCCTGCTTTATGAAGGTTCTGTTCATTCTCATCTTATGTTTGCACTGTATAATTGGTTATTGCGCCCATCTGTAAAAACACATCATATGTTTGATTCATATGCATATATTTGTTACGTACCTTATTCACTTTTTCTTTCCACATATACAAATAAAATCCATTTAAAAGGAGCTGATCTAATAATGGATAAGTATTACCAGAAAGCCCTCATGTACGATTTGCTCGCAAACTACTATAAATACTCTGATCCACGTCTTCATATCATGTATTATCAAAAACATCTAACATATATGAATAAAATGATGACGAATGCGCACCGTTCCAAGAACGATGCAAATCATACACAGCCGATGGTACGTGTCTTCCACGCCTCTCCAGATGCACCATCCGTGGATGTATACTTAAATGGAAAGCGCATCATTCGCCACCTTACTTACAAGCAAGAAACAGATTATTTGCCTCTACCGGACGCGGGCCGATATCAAATAGACATTTATCCTGCAGGTCAAACAGATAAACCCGTATTAAGCGGAACCTTCACCTTTAACAACGGGCAAAAATATACGGTAGCCGCTGTCGGCAAGCTTGCTGATCTTGATTTACTGTTTATTTATGATAATGGAGATGTTCCTCCTGGGGAGTCGAAAGTGCGATTTATTCACCTATCACCTGATGCTCCAGCAGTTGATATTGCAGTAAAAAATGGAGACGTCGTCTTCGCTGACGTGACGTTTAAAGAAGTGACAGATTACTTGCCATTAACGCCTATGACAGTCAATCTGGAAGTTCGTGCTGCTGGAACAGACAAAGTTGTTTTAGAACTTCCCCCAATCCGTTTGCGTCCTAATCGTTCCTACACGATTTATGCTGTTGGTCTTCTGGCGGGCAAACCTAGCTTAGAAGCATTAATTGCTCAATATTAGCGCAACCGTGATTGTTCGAGCATAGAAAAACACGATGAGCAGCCTAGCTCCCATCGTGTTTTTCATATGTGCCTATTCAATAATTAGCTGTTAACGTAAATTCAATATCGTTTTTCTTTAAATCAAATTTCTTTACTTTTACTCGAAAATCACTTTTCAATTTCATTTCTTGTAAAGCAACGTACACGGACTCTTCCTTTGAATTAATTTGAACCCATTGAGGCAATGAGAAGTTATTATTCACATATTTCAACACCGTTTTAACAGGAAGGCTCAACTGACCGACTGATAACGATTCTTGCTTTAATACAAGGTTGCCATCACTTTGCACTTCCGGCTCAAAATCCATCGTAATATCAAGATTATTGCCGAACGCTTCAATCGTCCCGTATACTTCCACTTTATCCGTTAAACGAATTTCATAGTTTAAAGGTTGCTTATTAAATTCTTTTTGTAAATATTCATTGATCATGATGTTTAAATCTTCTTTCTTCGCTGTAATCCCTAAGGATACCGCTTTCGTTCCCGTCGTTTCCTGTAGAGAAAGTTCCTTTTCTTTAGAAGGTTGTAGAGCCAGTCCACCTACAATAATCCAAAACACGATGTTCGCGGCTAAAAGACTAATAAATAACCATTTCCACTTTTTCATTCTACTAACTCCTTACTCCTCTTCCGTTTTCGGCAATTCGAGCCCATTTCTCTCGCTTTGCTGTTCCAACACATATTCATTAATTCTTTGTGCCATTAATTCATACCCTTTTTTGTTCGGATGAAACTGATCTTTTGCCAATAAGGAGTCCTGCACTTGGAATACATCTTCCACACTTACATATGTCACATCCTCATAACGCTGCGCCACTTTTTCACTCGCTTCATTCCATTGTTTGACAATAACGTTAATTTCATTGACTGATTTCAATGAATGTAAAAAGGGATTATAAAAACCAACTAAATAAATGTGAGCATCTGGATTCAACTGACGCATACGACTTAACACTTGTGACAATCTTTTTTCATATTTGCTTTGTTCCTTCTCAAATGTTTCAAGAGAAATATTATAAAAAAAGTCCCGAACGACTTTCATCATATCATTTCCACCAATCGTCATGAATACAATATCCGCACGGTTTATTTGGGCGGCAATCTCCTCTTGATTTAAGCGTTCAAGTAATTGATCCGTCCGATTTCCTCGTTTCCCCAAATTAGTGACACTAACATCCGCCACCGCTTTTTGTTCGGAAATAAAGTTCACTACATGAGGCACATATCCCCCTTGTTTACTTGAATCTCCAACCCCTTCTGTTAAAGAATCACCAATTGCAACTATATTCAAATCAATTGGAAAGAAATCTTTCGGTATATGAGCTTTTACTTCAAGGTTTGCCTGCTTTTTTTGTATTTCAGAAGCATTTTTCATTAAAAAAGCGGGTGATGAACACGCCGTAAGAAGGCATGTGCAGATGAAGGCATAAAACCATTTTTTCTTCATAAAAAACACCTACGTTTTGTCTAAGTTTCACTTTAATTTCGCTATCATATTATCTTAAAATGTTTAATTAAACACTACATTCATTTTATTCATTAAGTAGAGCTTACGCCGACAATTCAACCAATAAAAAAATGGACATGTACATTTATTATACACATCCATTTTATTATGTAAATCGCTAATTACTGAAGGGCTTTGACATGTTCAATAATTTCATCGTACGGTGTATCTGATACGCCGCTGTATGTTTTCATAACCATTCCTTCTTGGTCAACTAAATAAAAGTCCGTCCCGTGAATAACTTGATTGCTTTGCTTTGGCATTTGCACAATGGTTTTAAATTGTTTTAACGCAAACTGCTCAATATGTTCTTGTTCATATCCTGTTAATAGATGCCAATTGTTTAAGTCTGCGTTGTACGTTTTCATATATTCTGTCAACACTTCTGGTGTATCATTTTCAGGATCTACACTAAATGAAACAAAGTTTACGTCCAATCCTTCATCTTTCATTTTTTGCTGCAATTTAGCCATATTTGCCGTCATCGGCGGGCAAACTGTTTCACAGTTCGTAAAAATAAAGTTTGCAATCCATACCTTCCCTTTTAAATCTGAAAGACCGAAAGCATTATTTTGTTGATCTGTATAGGTGAAATCATCCACCTTCCAGTTCAGCGGATCAGGAATTTTCGAACCGCATGCGGTTAGTAGAATGGCTGCTGACATTAGTATAAATATGGTTTTCATCCTTCTTTTTATCACTACGCTCATGCTCCCTGTTTGTTAAATTTTTACCTCTTTTTCCATTTTAACAAACTATAAAAATGGTGAAAACCTATTTCACTTGACTGTCAAAACTTCTTTTCCTATTAAATCCATATTTTATTAGGCAATGGCATTTTCATTTGGAGAAGGAGGAAACAGACGAGGGAGCGATACAATAAAAGTCGTTCCTTTTTCTTTTTCACTCGTTACGGTAATTTTACCTTTCATTTTCTCAATGAGCTGGTAAGAAACCATCATGCCAATTCCTGTCCCTTTTTCTTTCAATGAATAAAAGGGAGTTCCAAGTCGCTGTAGTTCTTCATGTGACATACCAATTCCAGTATCAGCAATGGTTATATGGACAAATTCTAAATCCGCCGACAGCTGTACCTTTAATACTCCTCCATCTTTCATTGCCTCAATTCCATTTTTCATAATGTTAAGGAGCACTTGATTTAATTCATTTTTGCTTCCTTTGACATGCACTTGTTGACTCACATCCAGCTCAATTTCAATATTATTTGTCAGCAAAGCATAAGAGGACAGCAATTCTACTAAATTTGTTAAACAAGCAGCACAATCGATGCTCTCCTTATGCTCCATATCGGGACGGGCCAGTGAAAGATAGTCATTAATAATAAGTTCTGCACGGTTCATTTCATTAATCATCAGTTCCACATAGCCTCTTTCATCTTCGGTGAAATTTTCCTTTTGCTGAAAAATTTGCAAAAAACCTTTGACAACCGTCATCGGATTTCGAATTTCGTGCGCGACAGAGGCGGCTAGTTGGCCAATCGCATTTAATTTTTCTGCACGCTGGAGCTCTTTTTGAAGCTTTGTCCGTTCAATAATCATTTCCATTTCATCAATGGCTTTTTCAATTCCTTTCAGCGGCTCTTTCGGATTCACTTTTTCACCAAAGTGTTCTGTCGTAGCCGCTACTTGGTCAAACAATATTTGCAGTTTTTTCGTCATTTCATTGAATTGCCAGCTTATATCTCCAATTTCAGATTTATCAATTTGCCTCATACGTACTTGAAAGTTCCCTCTGCTTACTTGCTGAATACCGTTTAGAAGTTCTTTCAGCGGGGACATCAATTTCCTTAAACCCCAGTCTTGGAAAAAAATAATGATAGTAAATAAGATGATGCAGCTTACAACAAGTGACGCAATGAGCTTTCGCTGATACGTTATTAATAAACTCGCATCAATGTCGATGGCAAATACGGCTATTACGTTCTGATTTTCATCCATAATGGGTACATATCCCGTAATCCATGTACCAAACGAATCCTCGTACACGTTGGAATAAGAAGGTGTCTTTAAGCGAAGAGTACGGTTATAAGCACTCATGAATTCTTTTGAAGCGGTGTAAACCTGCTTTTCTCCTAATCCCGCTTCAACTTGCTCACTTCCGGTCGCTAATACTTTTATCTTATCATCGTCCATTGGTTCCGCTAACAAAATGGAAGCGATAAAGTAGGAAGATTGATCGGTGCTAATTTTTTGAATGGTTTGTTTAATCTTTTGTGTATAAAAATCAGATTGTGGCTGCTCACGTGCTGCTATTTGAATATCTTGAATAGACAAAGTATTTTTCCATAAATTTGCCGTGCCGAGCGCTTGATTCGATAGTACCTCCTGAATGGCGTTTTTTTGAGTTTGGTAGCTAATGTAGGCTGTTCCTAACCCTACTAAAATAACAATAAAGGTGGAAAATAGAACCGTTTTGTTAAACACACTCAAATTTTTCAAATACGTCCTCAAATTTTTCACCACTCAATCTCCTATATGTCTTATTACGATAAAATTATATCATATTTCCAAAAATTAAAAATATTCATTGTGTAAAAACATTATAAGCCAGTACGCTTGTGACTTTACTAGTGAATGAGAAAAACTCCTTAAAACAAGGAGTTTTTCTCATTCAGCATAATACATAAAACCAATAGCTCCCTTTCCTGTATGTGTGGAGATTACAGGTGTCGTGTAGCCAATAGGAAAGTCAACATATCCAGTCGTTTTCATAAGCGATTGCTTAAGTTTTTCAGCAAGTTCTAAGCCTTCTGCATGTGCCAGTCCAATTTTTTTGACCGTTTTCCCCGCCGTTTCTTCTTCAAACTTTTTCGTCAAATACTTGACAACTTGAGAATGGCTACGTACCTTTGCTATAGGATTATAGACACCATCTTCAAGAGAGGCAATCGGTTTAATATTTAATAATGAACCAATAAACGCTTGTCCGCGTCCAATTCTGCCACCCTTTATCAAATTTTCAAGCGTGTCAACTACCACAAATAAAGAAGTGTTTGTACGAATTTCCTCGAGGCGTTTCATGATTTCTTCTATTGTTTTTCCTTGTTCAGCCATCTTTGCCGCTTCTATCGCTTGAAAACCTAGCGCTCTGGATATATACATAGAATCAATAACTTTCACATTGCCTTCTACCATTTGAGCCGCACTCTCCGCAGAACGTACTGTCCCACTCATGCCACCTGTCATATGGATGGAAATAATGTCATAGCCTTGTTTAATATAGGTTTCATATACTTCCACAAACTTTCCGACAGGTGGTTGTGAACTTTTCGGCAGTTCTTTAGATGAAGCCATGCGCTCAAGAAACTGCTTCGGTGTAATATGTACGCCATCTAAAAAGCTTTCTTCATCAATAACAATTGATAATGGAACGACTTCTATGCCATACTGTTCAACTTCCTCCGCTGATAAATCTGCCGTTGAATCAGTAATGATTTTAATTTTAGTCATCTTTTCACCTCTTACAAAAACTTGAGCCTTATTATACCATCTCTAAAACAAACGAGAAAGAAAATCGCTTCGCTCTGTTGTAGCGGATTTTCATTTTTAAAAACCCTCCAACGGATGGTTGGCGGGCTTATCAAGTATAAGGCGAGGCAATTGTTCCAACGTATGTGGGCAACCTAAAACAGCAATGTCTTCGCTTTTACATTTTTATATAGAAAAGAAAAATCTTACCACCCGTTCAGACGAAACAAAAAGAAAAGCCGAAAAGAAGGCGCTTTCATTTCTTCTTTCCGACTTTTCACATTGACTCTTTACTTAGGCGTTATTCTTTAAGACCGTCTCCTTAAAAATACGTTCATACTGTTTCCACGTCAGCACTCGTTTTAAATGTTCTTTAAACGAATATACTGCTTTCGGGGTTTGATTATAGTGAATGGTTTTTATCAATGACTCAAGCCGAATTGAAATCATGAACCGATAAGTGTGATCATCCTCCATTACAGGAATTTCAATGATTTTTACCTTCTGCCCATTTACATGTTTAAATTCTAGGCTTTTCAATAGCAAAATATCAATCCTCTTTTTCACCCGTTTTTTATATTATACCTTACTTCCAACACGAATATTGTCTTTTTCTGTTGGATTCATTTTTAAATTTCGCTATCAATGCGACTAAAAAAGGGAGCCCACGGTTTCACCGTATGAATAAAACAATGCGACTTTCCCGTTTGGAAAGCCGCACTGTTTTAAGTTTAAATAAGTAAATGAAACAAATTGCTATCTTTGTTCACTTCAGTAAAAGGAAATCCTTTTTTATTCAACCGATCGATTAACGAAAAATAATCTTCTTTATATTTCAATTCGATTCCGACTAATGCAGGCCCGCTGTCTTTATTATTTTTCTTCGTATACTCAAACCGGCTAATATCATCATTTGGTCCAAGCACTTCATCTAAAAATTCCCTTAATGCACCTGCACGTTGAGGAAAATTGACAATAAAATAATGTTGGAGCCCTTCATAAATCATTGATCGCTCTTTAATTTCTTGCATCCGGCCAATATCATTGTTCCCTCCGCTTACGATGCATACAACTGTTTTCCCTTTAATTTCATTGGCGTACGCATCTAATGCAGCAATCGGCATCGCTCCAGCTGGTTCCGCTACAATCGCATTTTCATTATAGAGAGATAAGATGGTTGTACATACTTTCCCTTCTGGAACAACGACAATATCATCGACAATTTCCTTGCTGATGTCATAAGCAATGGTCCCCACTTTTTTCACAGCTGCGCCGTCAACAAATGGATCAATTTTCTCAAGAGGGATGACCTCTCCTCGTAAAATCGATTCCTTCATACTTGGTGCACCTTTCGGCTCTACACCAACTAGCTTTGTTTGCGGAGACACACTTTTAATGTAGGTGCCGACTCCTGAAATGAGTCCACCTCCTCCGATGCTTGCAAAGACATAATCAATGTCCTCTTCACAGTCATTCAGCATTTCAACTGCAACCGTCCCTTGTCCGGCAATCACGTCAACATCGTCGAATGGGTGGATAAATGTTCGGCTCTCCGCATTGCTGCACGCAATCGCTTGCTCGTACGAATCATCAAATGTATCACCAACTAAAATAATTTCGACATTGTCCTTACCTAAAAACTGCACTTGATTCACTTTTTGTCTTGGGGTCGTGCTCGGCATGAAAATTTTCCCTTGAATGTCAAGTTGACGGCAAGCATAAGCCACTCCTTGCGCATGATTCCCTGCACTCGCACAAGCAATCCCGTTCACAAGCTCTGCTTCGCTCAGTTTTTTGATTTTATTGTACGCACCGCGTAGTTTAAACGAACGAACAGCCTGCAAATCTTCACGTTTCAAATAAACATTACACTCATATCGTTCGGACAATAAATTATTTCGCTGTAAGGGAGTATGAATGACGACATCTTTGATCATTTGATTTGCAATCAAAATGTCCTCCAAATGAACGGCTTTCACTTTGTTTTCAACTTGTTGTCCCATATTCAACTTCCTTCCTCTTTTTCCCTTATGATTTGTACATTATATCACGAAATAAGATTTAATTAAGTGTTTTTTCTAATTTTTTAAACAATTTTAAAAATAAAAAGGGTCTGTTGGCGAAGAAGATTTTCGTCTTCGCCAACAGACCCACAAAATGGACCGTTACGAAAATCTAGTCCATTTTCTATGAAACGGAAAAACAGTTATTTTTTGAAATGTTTAGGCGTTATGACAACACTCCTTTTCTTCATTTATGAGCTTTCTCTAACTTCTCTACAATTGTTTCTCGAATAAGACGAGCCGCTTCCTTGCTGTCTACTTTTTCTTCCATATGTTTGACAAAAGGTTTAGAAAGGATGACTTCTACATGGGCCGGTGTAAAACCGAATTTATTTTGTTCCATAATTTTATACGTGCCCTGAATCGTAACAGGGACAATCGGCACATTCGCATCGAATGCCATCCGAAGTCCGCCTCCTTTAAACTCAGAAACAGGCCCCCCTTTGCTTCTCGTTCCTTCCGGAAAAATAACAAGCGAATGCCCATCCTGTAAAGTTTGAATACCATCTTTAATGGCCTGAATCGATTGACGGCGATTACTTCGGTCAATAAAGACACAATTCATCACTTCCATCCATTTCGGTACAAGCGGAATTTTTTTCACTTCCACTTTTGAAATAAATCCAAACGGCTTCTCAATTGAGCTCATCAATACTGGAATATCAAAATTTCCTTGATGATTACTTACAAACAACACAGGTCCTTCAGGTATATGCTCCGCTCCCTTAACCGTTACAGTCGAACCTGTTAAGTTGACTAAATCTCGTGCCCACCGTTTCGGCACTTCATGAATTTTTCGGTCACGCTCCTCTACACTCATGGATGCAGGCAGCTCTTTTACCTTCCGTAAAAAAGGCAAACTGTACACTAAAAAACCGAAAAAATACATAAACCAATAAATCGATCGTATCATGTTGCTCCTCCGAATTTCTCATCTCAAATTTCAAATACCATCGAGCGCGAACAAGCAAATTGTTCATGCTCGATGGTATTATCGGTAAAACGAAACATTATTTAATTCGGTTATACACCGTAAAGAAGTAAAGGTACGGATTTTTTTCATCTCTTATACCTTCTGTTTTTGAACTAAGTTCCCACTCACGCTTATCGAGAGCCGGAAAATAAGCATCACCTTCAAATTCCTCTTGAATTTCTGTCAAATAAAGGCGATCTGCCTGTTGCAATGTTTGCTCATATAGATGAGCCCCGCCAATTACAAACAGCTCTTCTCCATCTTTATTTAATTGAAGAAGCTCTTCAATGGAATGAACGATGGATACACCGTCTGCTTCATAACCTTCCTGGCTCGTTACCACCACGTTTTCACGACCGGGAAGCGGTTTGCCAATGGATTCAAACGTTTTTCTGCCCATCACAATGGTATTCCCCATCGTTATTTTTTTAAAATATGCCAAATCGGCCGGCAAACGCCATGGCAAATCATTGTTTTGGCCAATTAAACGGTTTTGATCCATTGCGGCAATTAATGAAATCATACACTCACCTCGCCTTTAATATGTGGGTGTGCTTCATAATTAACGAGCTCAAAATCTTCAAATTTAAAATCAAAAATTGATGTAACTTCTGGATTAATTTTCATTTGCGGAAGTTCTTTCGGTTCACGCGTTAGCTGTAATTTCACCTGTTCTACGTGATTGGAGTAAATATGCACATCGCCAAATGTATGAATAAATTCACCCGGTTCTAAATCACATACTTGTGCAATCATCATCGTTAACAACGCATATGACGCAATATTGAATGGCACTCCTAAAAATACGTCAGCTGACATGATCTTCAATTAAGTTCGCTACACTTAATCCGCCTAATTCGGCTGCCCTATGTCACCATAGGGATGAGACTATATCACGATCTCTTTTAGAGACCCCTTGCATTTCGAATCCCCATCGCTTGGATTCTACTCCCATTGTGGGATAGTCGTTCGGCGTTTATTTATTCTTTGTAGATTTCATTACATCACCTACAAAAAATAAAATTTAGCACGGGATTGTCTTTGAAAAGAGTTTCCCCGTTTAGCAAGGTTTTCGATACAGATTTCTCTGTAAAGGCGCTCATTATTAACGCTGGTAAAGCTGACAAGAAAGTTTGCCATCCGCTACGTAAAACTGGAATAAGCAATGACATGGCGGCAAAGCCATGTTATCGACATCTGCTACATTCCACGCACTGACGATATGACGGCGGGAATCCGGATTATGTTTAATTTGCTCAATTAAGTTCGAAATTTGGTCAATCTGTTCTCCATTCGCTGTTGGCCACGAACGCCACTGATGCCCGTACACAGGTCCTAATTCCCCGTTTTCATCTGCCCACTCGTTCCAAATTCGGACACCGTTATCCTGTAAATATTTCACATTCGTATCTCCCTGTAAAAACCAGAGAAGCTCATGGATAATACTTTTTAAATGCAGCTTTTTCGTCGTAATGACAGGGAAACCATCTTGTAAATTAAAGCGCATTTGATAGCCAAATGTACTAATTGTTCCCGTACCTGTCCGATCTTCCTTCTTTGTTCCGTTCTCTAATACATGTTTGCATAAATCCAAATACTGCTTCAACACATACACATCCTTTAATTAACGTTCCTTTCTATTTTAAACGACATGAGAGATTGATTCTAGCTAAATCGGCATAATCTCCTCATCCATCCAGTCAATTAAAAAAAGACCCAAACGGGTCTTTTTTTAATTGAATACAATTGTTTTATTTTGATGAACGATAATCCGATCTTCTAAATGCCACTTCACAGCTCTTGCCAATACACTACGCTCAATGGAACGGCCGATTTTCTTCAATGACTCTACATTATCTCGGTGATTTACACGCTCAATCCCCTGCTCGATAATTGGCCCTTGGTCAAGCTCGTCCGTTACATAATGCGATGTTGCTCCAATTAACTTCACCCCGCGCTCATATGCACGCTCATATGGCTTCGCTCCAACAAATGCTGGTAAAAATGAATGGTGAATATTAATGATACGGCTCGGATGTGCCGCAACAAAGTTAGGTGTTAAAATTTGCATATAGCGAGCAAGAACAATGAGATCGATCTGATGCTCTTTTAACAGTTGAAGTTGCTTCAGTTCCACTTCTTGACGGTTCTCTTTATTTGCCGGAATATAATAAAACGGAATTCCAAGCGACTCTACTACTTCACGTGAATCTTCATGATTACTAATGACAAGAGCAATATCAGTCATTAAATCACCGCTCTGCCACTCCCAAAGCAATTCAAGCAAACAATGCGGCTCTTTAGAAACGAAAATAGCCGTGCGTTTTACATGGTATCCATATGTAAAGTTCCATTGCATCCCAAATTTCCCAGCAATATTTTGAAAATCTGCTTCGAGCTGTTCTTCCCGCTCTTTTAATTGCTCACATTCAAACTCTACTCGCATAAAGAATGTGCCGCCCTCGTGGTTTGTTGAATATTGACTGGACTCCACAATATTGGCTTCATGTTCAAATAAAAATTGAGAAACAGCCGCGACAATCCCAGGCTGGTCAGGACAGCTAATTAATAATCTGCCACGATTTTGATAATTGTCTTGAAAAGACTTCATTTTGTCTTGAATAAATGTGCTCATGTAGAAACTCCTCTTTTACCTATTTTTCTGACTATTAAAATAGTATATCTATCACCTGTTAATTTCAACCCTTCGCCTAAAAGATTTGTTGAAACGTGCCGTTAAACAGCAGGATAATTCCTAATTATGACAGAAAAAACCGCCAATGAACGGTGGATGTTCATGGCGGATTATCCTCTTAAAACACTTTCTTACGGTCACGTTCTTCTTTCAAAATTTCAACCGCTTCTCGAAAACGCTGGGAATGAATAACTTCTCGCTCTCGTAAAAAACGTAAGCCGTCGTTTAAATCTGGGTCATCTGACATATCAATAATCCATTGATACGTCGCTCTTGCTTTTTCTTCAGCCGCTATATCTTCATAAAGATCTGCAATCGGGTCACCTTTTGCTTGAATATACGTTGCTGTAAAAGGCGCTCCCCCGGCATTATGGTAAAACAATGCACTATCGTGATTCACATAATGTGGAGCCAGCCCTGCTTCTTTTAACTGTTCTGGCGTCGCATCTTTGGTCAGCTTATATATCATCGTTGCAATCATTTCAAGATGAGCAAATTCTTCTGTTCCGATATCGGTTAAAAGCCCCACCACTTTATCAGGAATGGTGTACCGTTGATTTAAATAGCGTAGTGCGGCTGCAAGTTCGCCATCTGCTCCCCCGTACTGTTCAATCAAATACTTGGCAAGTGTTGGGTTGCACGTACTTACTTTTACTGGATACTGAAGTTTTTTTTCATAAACCCACATTTTGTAATTCCTCCTATACTTGCCACGGCCACGGACTTGTGCCCCAGCTCCAATCCGCATCAGTATAACTGTTCCCATACTGCTGAAGAGGGCCAAATTTCACTTCAAAGGTTCGTTTAAGCTGCATGCTTTGCTGAGCATATTGATTGAATTGCTGTAATGCCTGGTAATCATTTGGATGTGTATCTAAATAAAGCGTTAATTCCACGAGCACAAAATCAACCGCCTGAATCTCCTCTAAGCTTCGATAATATTCTTCGGACAACTGTTTCATCCATCACGCCCCCTTTTATCTTCGTATGGATTTTGATAGTCATCCCAAAAAGCAGGCCATAAAGTCCCTTTTTTCAACGCTTCTTTTGGACTGTACTGCTGCAGATTCGGTGGCTGAAATCCTATATAAAGATTCGGCGGCGTTGAATAATATTTTTTCCCAATTGGCTTACAAGGGTCATATCGGCTATGAAAAGGCTCATATGACTTCATTCGAGTAAAGTCGTTCTTTTGTTGTTTTGGCAATGGTGACACCTCTTTTACATAAGCGTTTACTTTAGGTTTATTCATCTACAGCCTGTCTACATGACAAAAAAAAGACTGACTCAAAATATACTTTTGAATCAGCCTTTTTCTATACTCCTTCTCTTTACTCGCAAGAATGCTTTATCTGTCTGCTCTAACGTTTTTTGAAGAAAATGGTACGTATTAGGAGCGCGCTCTTTCAATTGATTTCTTGTTAAGCGACTAAAATAAAACATCGCAAACGTTTCCGCAAAATACTCTTCCGGATACATTAAAAAATAACCTCTTCCAGGGAAAAGCTGTTCCCTTTCTGTTTGCCATGCCGCTAAAAAATCCGGATGGTTCCTAATTTCATTCAATACATATTTATCAATCGTATGTGCCGTCTCATGTAGCTCCAAATTCACTGAACCGTGCCCCTGTCCTTTCGAGCTGCTTCCAATTCGGACATACACCATCTTTGAACCGCCAGCCCCAGGGACAAAATCCCATGTCGGGCCATTTTCACTATATCCTCTTGGCTTAACCCCTTTAAGATGGGAAAACGCATACTGATCGGTTAACTTCCCTGTAAACAATTTAATACGAAGCTGCTTTTCTCGCATCCCTTTTAACACAACAGGATTAATTCCAGAAAGCCGCTCGACTATTTTAATCCCTTCCTTGTTGTCAAATATCTCTTTAGGTACATACACCAATTCCCCTAGAAGTGGAGCATTTTCACTTCGTTGAAACACAATGTCGCGAAAGATCGCACTGTTCTTCAAGGCTAGTCCATCTTGTTCATATGAAGAATACGTAACCGTAGGTAATAACAGCAATAGAAGCAATGAACACAGCACGTATCTCGTTTTCATCGCCAACTCCCTCTCTTACTCTATTGTTTTATCATTGTATCATAATCACTTCTGAGTAAGAGATTGTAATATTTAGAAAAAGTTATGTAAGAGGCTGCCTAAAAAGGATTCCTTTTCAGACAGCCTTGGCAGAAAGGATTTTATGTTTAATTCAGCCATTTAGGCGGCGTATTCACATCCCAATAAATGTCGCCTAATGGATAATGCTTTTGAAAGCCGTCTTCCCATGTATGATAATGGAAATTAAACCAATAACCATCTTGAGGTGGATGATCACGCCTCACATGAAAACGAATGACATCTTGCCCTGTTTCCCTGTTATAAACATGAAAAATCTTTTCTCCATATCCACCTGCCGGCTTTTCACTAATCTGCAAACCCCGAAGTTGTTCTTCCGGCCATTCAGCCGCAAATTCCGATAAAACCTTTTCAATCTCTGGAAGAATGACATCTTTGAATTCATCTTCAATCACTGGAGCAATTTTAGTACCGAACTTCTCTAACGATTGTCGCTCCGCTTCTTCAATGGCAAAATCAATAAAGGCATCTGCATCATAAATGGGGGCTTCCGGTTCTTGCTCCAATATTTGAACGACAGGTTGCGGATCATGCTGGCGTATGTATCCTGCTTTTGTCGGTTTATCTGCTTTTACTTCATCTATATATAAATAATGCGGGGGCGTCACAAGTCCAAATGTACAAACCGTTATTAACGTTATTAACGTTTTTCGCATCCATTTTGGCATACGCATACGTCTTCATCCTTTCCTATCTACCTCGTAATCAACTAATCTCCTAATCGGATTTATATAGCCGCTTTACTTAGCACGGGCTCTCAAAGGTTCATCTAAGCGTCTGTCGCCAACCGTAGAAAACGCTTAGGTCTAGCAAACTACACATGACAATTCTTTCGACATGTGCAGTTTACTAGATCCATCTATATAGAGTATATTAACACGCTTACATATTTTGAAACCGCAAATAAATGAAATGTTCAGAAACGTTCACATTTTTAGTTCATATCCCCTCCTAAATTGAACAAAAGGCTAAAACAGCTTGTCTTATTTATCTTATATAGACGAATAAAACGAAAAAAAGTTTCATGTTTTTATTCGCATGTTCAGAAAAAAATTCATAGAGGATTATATAAAGTGGACTAAGAGGAAATTTACCCTTTATACAGTCCATTCACGGAGGCTGTGTAAAGGGTAAACACTAAATATCCGTCAGCATAAAATAAATGTATTTAGTGTACATTTATTTTATAAAGAACTGACAGTCTGAAAAGGAGTGAAACGATGGATACAGTTTATATTGCTTCCAGTCTACTACTGCTTATTTATTTCGTAGTTTTAACGTTCACAGATTAGGTACCTCCTATAAAAAGCTCACTCATAAACGGATGTTTATACTTAAATTGAAAACCCCCTTTCACAATCGCCGTTGTTGCTGGATTGTGAAAGAGGGTTCCAGACACTGATGAAGAAATTGTTCATTTTTCATCAGTCTTTTTTATCATCGCTTCGTTTGTGCTTGCTTCATCCGTGAAGAATCTTTCATCACTGCACCTGTTTCTGACGTTGTCGTTCCTTGCCCTTGTACATTCGGTGCATTTAGCTCTGATTTCGAGTGGTCTTTTTTACGTTTAGCCATGTTGTCACCTCCATCTTTAGCTTTCCCTTTTCTGCTTACAACTATGAAAAGGTAGGCATAAAGAGTGAGATTAACGGAGCTCCATGACACCAAAATGAAATTTAGCTGTTTTCCGGCGTTGCACATTAAAGCCAAATTGCTCAAAACGCGGGCTTTGCCAATGATCTTTCAAGACAACACGATTTCTCGCTACACGCTTTGCTTCTTTGATGACGTCATCCGTTAAAGAAGAATAGAGAGCTACTTGTCTTAATCCTTTGATGCCATTTGACTCTTCAATTTTCTCTGGAAACATTGGGTCAAAATATACGACATCGAAACTATTATCTTCACAGCAATGTAAATATGCTTCGTAATTTTTATTAACGATTTGAATGCGTTTCATTGCTTCGTTCATTTCCAGTAAATCAGTACTCCACTCTTGAAGACCGTGTTTAACGAGATAAGCTAGAAATCGGTTTCCTTCTAATCCGACAATTCGTCCCTTTTCTCCTGTTGCAAGACTGGCAATGATGCTGTCAGATGCCAAGCCTACTGTACAATCAAGTAGACTCATGCCTGCTTCTAATTGAACTGCCTCTAAAAATGGATCGGCTTCTCCCCCCATCACCCGTTTGGCTCGAAACATGGAAGAGTTAGGGTGAAAAAAAATCGGTTCACTTCCGCCCTTTAGGTGGATTTCCAAACGATTTTTCCCTACAACAAGCACATCTGCTTCTTCCTGTTCTTGAAGATCCTTAACAGCCTCCTTATTTCGCCGAACATAGGGGACATGCAATTCTTGAGCGACACTCTGCGCTTTTACTATCATCTCTTCATTTGTGCGTCCCGCTGTTGTGACAATCATACTTTTCCTCCTTAACCTTTTAACCCCTTCGACTTAACGTCATGTGCGGTGACATTCTCCCTTCACATTTATCCGTTTTCTTAAAAGACTACATCAGACTTTTTCAGGAATCAAATAAACCAAATGGATGTGAGCTCTTTGCCCACATCCATTTGGTCTTAGAAATCTGTCTATTCACAGTGCTGATCGAACGCCAACATGATATTTTCAAAAATCATTTCAATCGCCTGTCCTTCGATATCGTGTCGAGGAATGAAATGAACAACCTCTTTCCCTTTCAATAAAGCCATGGATGGAGAGGATGGTTCTAAATCAGTAAAGTACTCTCTCATTTTAGCTGTCGCCTCTTTATCTTGACCAGCAAATACGGTTACAAGATGATCTGGTTTCTTTTCAGTATGCAAAACCGCATGAGTTGCAGAGGGACGAGCTAAACCAGCAGCACACCCGCAGACCGAGTTCACAACAACAAATGTCGTACCTTCTACATTTTCCATGAATTCCTCTACCTCTTCAGCAGTAGTTAATTCTTTAAACCCGCCACGTGTTAACTCCTCACGCATCGGCTTCACCATTTGACGCATATATTCTTCATATGCCATTGACATAATCAACATTCCTCCTATTCCTTTGACGGTAAAAGCATACTACAAATACACAAAAAAATGCAATGATACACCATTCATTTTTATAATAAGAACTACTTTAATAACGATAAATTCCTATATATTCTATTTAACTGGTGGAGGGGTGTACACAACACATTCTTTAGACCTTCTGAATAATCATTCAAAAGTTCACCTAAGCACATTGGGCATGACATGCCCAATGTGCTAGATTGATTCATATAGTTCGTTCGACTTAATTCAACATAAATAAACATAATTTACTAAACGCTACTAGGATTACAGATTAAAGTATACTATTATGGAAGTATAAGATATTACATAAGTAGAAAGGATTTTTTTAATGAAACGGCTCCCTAAACCAAAAAAACCGTTTTATGCCGCCGTAGGGACTTTACTTTTAGTTCTATTTTTTATTTTCTCTTCGACTACTGAAGATGGAAAAGCAAAAGAGCAGTGGCATATTCAACCAGCTTCTCTCCCACAAAAACAAACCTCCGATATAGAGGAATTAAAAAAAGAGATTAATAGTTTACATTACCCTCAGGTTTTATCCACTACCTTAGACAAAAACGAACAGCGGATTCAAAAGCCCATTCATTTCACGTTTGATGACGGCCCTACGACGGATACACCTTATATTTTAGATATTCTGAAACAATTTAATGTGAAGGCAACCTTTTTTATGTTAGACGGACAAATGAAACGCTTTCCTAATATTACGAAGCGGGTAGCGGCAGAGGGCCATGCGGTCGGGTGTCATGGCGTTACACACAACCTCCATAAAATTTATGCTCATGATGGATCGGCTTTGCAGGAGATGCAACAATGTAAAGACACTTTAAAGGCCATTACCAAAATAGACAGCACGCTTATCCGTGTTCCTTTCGGAAGTGCTCCTTATTTAAAAGAGCCACATCGCTCACAACTAAAAGCAGCTGGCCTTCAGCTATGGGACTGGAATGTGGACAGCCTAGATTGGAATGCCAAATCACCTGCGCAAGTTATTCACAATGTCCTTCCGCAAATTAATCGACTGGAGCAATCGAAAACAACTCCTATTGTGTTATTTCATGACAAGTCGGTGACAGTCCAAGCACTTGATCACATTATTGCCTTCACTGAAAAAGCAGGTTACCAGCCTATTGTCATCTCCGAAACGATGCAACCACTAGAATTTAGTGTTCGGTAAGCATAAACGCAATCCCCCCGACATTCACTGACGGGGGATTGCGTTTATGCTTTTCTTGATTCCGTCATCTGCTTCCATACAGACCCTTTTGCTTCCTCTCCACCTTCAATCCGAGCAATGGCCATTTTGACTTGGAGGCTCACTTCAAACTCTGGATCATGTTCTGCTTCTTTTAAAGCAGGGAGCGCCGTTTCATCTCCCACTTCATATAAGTACATAGCAGCCCTCCAGCGAACGAGTTTGTTACGATCAGCTAAAGCTTCGCACATTGCCGGAATAGCTTCTTCATAGCCTAAGTCTGACAAACAATCCCCCGCTGTTCGGCGCACCGTGACGGACTTGTCTTTTAAGGCCTCATATAAATAAGGAAGAACTTCCTTTGTTTCAAGCATCCCTAAATAAACAGTAGCCAATCGGCGAATAGATGCTTTTTCATCATGAAGAGCTTTTTCGAGCACTGGTAAATCATTGACCGTCGGATTCATTTGCTCCAAATGTGCGTAACGCTTTGACCAGTCCTCTTCGTTCATCATCTCGATCGTCACATCGTATGCTGGACGCGGTTGGGTGTTCTTTTCACCTTCTCGTTCCGCTTTTGCCGATTGAACGAGTCGATCAAGGCGTTCTTGAGGATAAGCAGCAGCCAGTTCATCGACAACTTCCTGACCGATATCCTTCAAATCCCCATAACGGACTCCTTGCTCTTTCCAGCTTCGCTCCAACACTACATTATCGGATGCACTTTGCATTTGAACAATCGCCTGTTTAAAACGCTCTGGCAAACCGAAACGTTCTTCCGTTAAGTCATCTGTTAGCTTAACTTGCATCGGAATGTTTTTAAACATTTGCACATACACTTTCACTTCACCAAAATGGTCGTTTAACGTGTCCTGTTCACCATTTGTTTCTGAAAGTTCCTCTCCAAATGCAGAGCGGACTTGAGGCAAAATTTGCTTCCAGTCAAATTTCGCATTGCGTTCTACCGCTAAAAAATCAGCAACATGATAGACGCCTTTTACACCTTCAATTTTCAATATATCTTGAATAACCGGCGGAGCGCCGTCTGCATTTTTTTCATTATAATTATTGCTTTTGCCGCCCGATAATTCTTCGTCTAAATTAATTTTCATCGTATTTGGACTTGGAGTCGGCTCGATTGATTTGATTTTCATAATCGCGTCTCCTTTTCTTTTTATATCTATCTGAAAGTTTAGCGCTAATGTTTGACTCATATGCACGTCTAAGCCAAACACATCATTCCATCAAAATTGTAGCACATCTTAAAAACGGAAGTCTAACAACGCGATTAAAGAGAGAGGGGGAAGACTTTGCTGAACTACGTTACGTCCCACGCCCCCTCTTTTCATCATTAGCTCTGCATTTCTTCTACCAGTTCTGATAGCTCTGCCCAGCGGTCCATCATTTTACTCAGTTCTGCATTCATCTGCTCTTGTTCCAGCATCAGGTTATGCGCTTTTTCATAGTTGCTTCCGGACGCTTCAATTTCCGCTGCAATTTGTTCTAGTTTTTCTTCCAACTCGGCAATGCTATCTTCAATCGTGTCCCACTCTCGTTGCTCGTTATAGGAAAGTTTGCGTTTTTTCGTTTTCTCCGCCTGCTTACTTTTCTCTTCCTTCACTTTCGGCACCGCTTCAATCTGCGATTGTTTTTGAAGCTTTTCTTCCAAATAATCGGTATAAGCGCCAAAATAAGTTGAAACTGTCCCATTCCCTTCAAACACAAGCAAATAATCAACTACTTTATCCAAGAAATAGCGATCATGGGATACTGTCAGCACAACACCAGGAAACTCTTCCAAATAATCTTCAAGCACAGTTAACGTTTGCGTATCTAAATCGTTTGTCGGCTCATCCAGCAAGAGGACATTCGGTGCTGTCATTAGTAATTTTAATAAGTAAAGGCGGCGGCGCTCCCCACCTGACAACTTGCGTAAAGGTGTTCCATGCGTATGTGATGGAAATAAAAAGCGTTCCAGCATTTGCGAAGCCGAGAGAACCTTTCCATCTGTCGTATGAATGACTTCAGCAGATTCCTTAATATAATCCAGCATGCGCTGATTTAAATTCATATCATCATTTTCTTGCGTATAGTACGCCACTTTAACGGTTTGTCCTGTATCGACTTCTCCGCTGTCCGGCTGAATTCGCCCTGCAATCATATTTAACAGAGTCGATTTTCCGCTTCCATTCGCTCCTACAATACCAGCACGATCGCTTTTTTTCACAATATGAGTAAAATTGCGTAAAATGACTTTCTCTCCGTACGACTTTTGCACTTCGTTAAATTCAAATACTTTTTTCCCTAAGCGACTTCCTGCTAAACTCATGTCCAGTTTATCAGACTGGGAACGGTCCAGTTTCGACTCTAATTGTTCAAAGCGTTGAATTCGCGCTTTTTGTTTCGTTGTTCGCGCCTTCGCTCCTCGACGTATCCACGCAAGTTCATTTCGGTATAAATTGTGAAGTTTTGACTGGGTGGCTTGCTCTTGTTCTTCCCGAAGCGCCTTTCCTTCCAAAAAGGCTCCGTAGTTTCCTGCATAACTATATATCGTCCCTTTATCAAGTTCAAAAATGCGGTTTGTAACTGCATCTAAAAAATAACGATCATGCGTTACAAGCAACAGCGCACCTTGATAGCGAGCTAAATATTCTTCCAGCCATTTGACCGTTTCGTAATCAAGATGGTTCGTTGGCTCGTCTAAAATGAGCAAGTCTGGTGTCTCGATCAATACTTGAGCAAGTGCCACTCTTTTTTTCTGTCCGCCTGATAACTCACCCATTTTTTGACGCATATTAGTAATGCCGAGCTTTGTCAAAATGGCTTGAGCACTTGAATTCGTTTCCCACGCATTCATCGCATCCATGTTTTGCTGAATTCGATACAGTGCAGCTTGGTATTGTTCATTGGCTGAATCGCGCTCAAGGTCATATAAAGCCAGCTCGTAATCTTTCAATAGTTTCAATAACGGACTATCTCCGCTGAACACTTGTTCAATAACTGTAAGCTGTTCATCAAACTCAGGCTGCTGAGCTAAGTAGCTAATATGATAATCCTTTGAATGCGTGATATCACCAGAGTCAGCAAATTCCAACCCTGCAATAATCTTTAAAAGAGTCGATTTCCCTGTCCCATTTACCCCTATTAAACCAACGCGCTCCTGGTCGGAAATCGTAAAAGAAATGCTTTGAAAAAGCTCTTTTTCTCCATACGTTTTCGTCATGTTTTCTACTGTTAACATTTTCATCGCAATCCATTCCATTCTTTCATAAATTGTTGTACGTATTGTTCCATATATTGATGACGCTCTGCCGCCAATTTTTTACCTGTATCAGTATTCATTAAGTCTTTCAGCTTTAACAGCTTTTCATAAAAATGATGGATCGCCGTACTTTTCCCATGACGGTATTCTGCTTCCGTCATCATCTCTCGGACTGATACCGCATCATCGTACATGACAGTGCCTTTTGCTCCGGCATACATGAAGGTGCGGGCAATTCCAATGGCTCCAATGGCATCCAGACGATCGGCATCTTGAACAATCTGCCCTTCCAGTGTGCTCATCGGCGGGCGGTTGCCCCCTTTAAAGGACATCGTCGAAATAATATGTATAATTTGTTCTACTACCGCTGAAGCAATCCCTTGTTTGTGCAACCATTGGGTCAACTCCAAGTAAGCCGCTTCCACATCGTTGACAACTTTATCATCGACTACATCGTGTAATAAAGCGGCCAATTCAATAACAAGCACATTCCCTCCTTCTCGTTTGGCAATGTAAAGCGCATTATCCCTCACCCTTCTGATATGTTCCCAGTCATGACCGCTATGATCATACGCAAGCTTTTGTTTTACCCATTCTTCCGTAAGTTGAATCATATCATTGTTCATTCTCAAACCTCATTCTTGTTCTTTAATATGTACTAACGTCGCCAATCTCGAAAGCTAATATAGTGACTAAACACCATCTTATTTTTTATGTATCGTTATTGTATCATGAAAAAATCATTTATTGGAGAAGCAGACTGAGAAGGATTTTCCTTTACACTTTCCCCCTTGCTTAACCTATAAAAAACGTTCAATACAGGAAAAAAAGCGAAATGGATGAGCATGGATCCTGATCCTTCTTCGTAACAAAAGGGGGACCAAATTGCCGAGTCATGGGGAAAAGGCGAACTGTTTTAATAACACGAAAAAGACAGGGAGTCCTGCCTTTTTCGTGTTTTTGGCTCATCAGAAAGAAACCAATCGTACAATTTTGAGTGTGCTACTGAATCGCTCACGCTTTAAAGCAGGACACTACATTAAACCTTCAATATCCTTTTCAATATCAGCAGGAGCGGTTTGTGGCGCAAAACGTTTCACTACTTCTCCCTTTTGATTCACTAAAAATTTCGTAAAGTTCCATTTGATCGCTTTTGAGCCGAGAAGGCCTGGAGCTTGCTCTGTTAAATAAGTGAACAACGGATGTGCCTGTTCTCCTTTAACATCTACTTTAGCAAACATCGGAAATGTAACCCCATAATTCAGTTCGCAAAATGATTCAATCTCTTGTTCTCCACCAGGTTCTTGTGCGCCAAATTGGTTACAAGGGAAACCTAACACTTCCACACCTTGATCTTGATACTTGTCATAAAGCTCCTGAAGTCCTTTATATTGGGGGGTAAATCCACATTTACTTGCAGTGTTCACAATTAAGAGAATCTTTCCTTTATATTGTTCGAACGAAACTTCTTCCCCTTTAATCGTTTGAACCGAATACGAATAAACACTCATATTTTTGCCTCCTCCTATTCCAACTAGTAAAGAATGAATTGCTGACAGTCATTCTTCATTGCATTTCTTTTAGTGTATCGGCATCTTGGCAAAATGCAAAAATGAATGCTTTTATCACTCATTTCAATACGTTACTGAAACTGTTCCAACGTTTCCGACATATACTCAATCATTTCTACAATATCATCTACTTGGTCTTCATAAATATAACGGTTAAACTTAATACTCATTTCGTTTTCATAGCGATTCGTCCCAACAACATGGCTGACACGCTGTTCGATGGTTCGTTCTTTCCCCCAAATAGTGCGAAGGCGTTTCTCATAGTTTGCACATTGCGTTTCAGAAAACGGACTTGTTTGCGATAACGCAAACGCAATTTCAATTAAACAACCTGGCTTTATTTTTTCATTCTCAGTCAGCTCGGCATGAATGTGATTAATGTGCGTTTTTAACGTCAACTTGGCTGTCATGCTATCATGTTGTTTAAAGGAAATTCGGTATACACGTGAAAAGCGTGCCAAATCGACATAGTCCTCTCGATTGACGACAGCTAGACGCCCCTCTAAATCTAATTCATACACTTCTCCTTCAACCACAACTTTTAAATTATCAAATACAATAGGATCAAACATCATCTTCAGTCCTTTTAAAAAATTCCAACTGCACGTCCAGCATCATCAACATCCATATTAAGCGCAGACGGTTTTTTGGGTAGTCCTGGCATTGTCATAATGGCTCCAGTTAACGCAACCAAGAAGCCGGCTCCGATTGACGGCCTGAATTCCCGAATAGTAATTGTAAACCCTGAAGGGCGGCCTAACTTCGTTTGATCATCGCTTAAGGAATATTGCGTCTTTGCCATGCAAATCGGTAAGTTACTCCACCCGTGCCGCTCAAATTGCACCATTTGCTTCTTCGCTTTAGCAGAAAATTCAACACCGTCAGCTCCGTACACAATTTTGGCAATGGCCCCTACTTTCTGTTCAATCGATTGAGACGTCTCATAAATCGGGGCGAACTCATTCTTTCCTTTATCGATTGCTTCCATTACTTTTTCTGCTAACTCAACGCCACCTTCTCCACCTTTTTCCCACACTTCCGTTAAAGCGACAGGTGCTTGCTCATTTTGACACCAAGCTAAAAGTGCGTCAATTTCAGCCTGCGTGTCTGTCACAAATCGATTAATGGCTACTACAAACGGTAAACCAAATGCTTGAATCGTTTCCATATGTTTTTTCAAATTGGCTATTCCTATTTGCAGCGCCTCGACATTCTCATCTGACAATTGCTCTTTTGGCACGCCCCCATGCATTTTTAATGCTCGAATGGTCGCAACAATCACAACTGCTGCTGGTTTCATCCCGCTCATGCGCGCTTTAATATCTAAAAATTTCTCAGCCCCTAAATCGGCTCCGAACCCTGCTTCTGTCACGACATACTCCCCGAGCTTAGTCGCCATTTTTGTCGCAATCACGCTATTGCAACCATGCGCAATATTCGCAAACGGTCCTCCATGAATAATAGCAGGTGTATGCTCCAACGTTTGGACAAGATTCGGTTTTAATGCATCTTTCAATAAAAGAGTTAGCGCCCCTTCTACCCCAAGATCTGCTACTGTTACCGGCTCGTCGTCCATATTGTAAGCAACGACAATGCGAGCTAGGCGTCTCTTTAAATCTTTCATATCTGTTGCCAAACAGAATACAGCCATAATTTCCGATGCAACAGTAATGTCAAAACCGTCTTCACGCGGAACCCCTTGGACCGGACCTCCTAACCCAACGACTACTTGCCTTAAAGCACGGTCATTCATATCGACAACACGCTTCCATGAAATTTTTCGTGTGTCGATGCGAAGTTCATTTCCTTGATGAATATGATTGTCGATGAAAGCAGAAAGCGCATTGTTTGCGGCTGTAATCGCATGAAAGTCACCGGTAAAATGAAGGTTAATGTCCTCCATCGGAATAACTTGCGAATAACCGCCTCCTGCTGCCCCTCCTTTAATGCCCATTACTGGACCAAGAGAAGGCTCTCTCATAGCAATGACAGCCTTTTTCCCTAGGCGATTGAGTGCCTGCCCTAATCCGACGGTTACCGTTGATTTTCCTTCACCAGCAGGCGTTGGGTTAATGGCCGTCACTAAAATGACTTTTCCATCTTCTTTGTTATGTAAACGATTTAATATATTAAGGGACAGCTTTGCTTTATAATGTCCGTACGGCTCTATTTCTTCCTCCGTCAAATCAAGCTGCCCTGCGATATCCATTATTTTTTTTATATTGGCTTCTTGAGCGATTTGTAAATCACTTTTGTATGTAGATGCAATAATCATCTCTCAACCTCCCATTTCTTCTTGCTTTCATGCGCTCTCATTTTAACATGTTCCATTTCAAGGTTGGACAAAAAAGAATCAATTTTTGGAATAAACATGATTGCTTAATTTTCTGTATATTCTTATAATGTATATATTATTTTACACCCCACGCTTAGAAGGAGGTTTTAGGATTGCCCATTAATATCCCACGGGATTTGCCCGCTAAAGCAATTTTAGAAAAAGAGCGTATTTTCGTGATGGATGATCTTCGTGCTGTCTCCCAAGATATCCGTCCATTAAATATTGTGATTTTAAATTTAATGCCGGAGAAAGAAAAAACGGAGACTCAGCTGCTGCGCTGCTCGGCAACTCCCCGCTGCAAGTGAACATTACATTGCTTTATCCAGCTACACATGAGACGAAAACAACGAGTCAAATTCACCTTAATCAGTTTTACAAAACGTTTGATGAAATTAAACATCGAAAATATGACGGCATGATCATTACAGGTGCTCCCGTTGAACAGCTAGATTTTGATGATGTCGACTATTGGCCCGAACTTGCCGAAATTATGGATTGGTCCAGTACCAATGTCACATCAATTTTACATATTTGCTGGGGAGCACAAGCCGGGCTTTATCATCACTTTGGTATTCAAAAATACCCTTTACCGAACAAATGCTCCGGTGTATTCCGTCACCATCTAGCAGACGAACCGATTAGACTGTTGCGCGGACTTGATGATCAATTTTTCTCGCCGCATTCGCGCCATACAGACATTCGCAAAGACGAAATCGAGCAGCACCCTGACTTAATGTTATTGTCCCATTCGGATGAAGCTGGCGTCTACCTTGTCATGTCTAAAGATGAAAAATTCATTTTTATTACTGGTCATCCAGAATACGATGCGGAAACATTGCAGCAAGAATACACACGCGACCTTCAAAAAGGCATGGAAGCACAGGCCCCGGTCCATTATTTTCCTGGAAATGACCCAACCTGTAAGCCGGTCAAAACTTGGCGCTCTCATGCATATTTGCTATTCATGAACTGGCTGAACTACTACGTGTATCAAGAAACGCCATATGTGTGGGAGTAAAAGTCAAACATGATCGTTACAGAAGAAAAGCCGATGCGTACGCATCGGCTTCAATTGCTTACATAGCCCATTCCCTTAATAAAATGGACGGTCAAGCTGATAAAGGCGCTCATATCTTTCACTCGTGTTCAATAACTGGTCATGGGTGCCTTGCAGTACAATATTACCTTTTTCAAGAAAAACGACTTGATCGGTTAAATGGATGAAGGCTAAATGATGGGTAATCCATAAAACAGACTTATCTTTTAACGTATCAAAAATGGTCGTAATCAATTCTTTTTCCGTCAATGGATCAAGTCCAATGGTCGGTTCATCTAAAACAACAATCGGTGCATCTTGAAGCAAAATGCGGGCAAGAGCGATGCGCTGACGTTCACCGCCGGAAAAACGCATCCCGGTCTCATGCATCGGCGTCTCATACCCATCAGGAAGTGATTCAATGTAATCATGAAGCTTGACTTGCTTAGCAGCCCAATACACTTCTTCATCCGTCGCACTTGGTTTTCCTAATCGGATATTATTTCGAATCGTTGTATCAAATAAGTGTGGTTGCTGATTTAACACCGCCACCCAATTCGATATATCCTCACCCATTCTCTCAGTTGCCACTCCATTCATCGTAACGGCTCCGTCAGTTGGAGACAACACTCCCTCAATTAACTTTAAAATTGTCGTTTTTCCCGATCCGCTCGGTCCAAGCAAGGCGGTTTTTTCACCGTTCTTTAACGAAAAGGTTACTCGGTTAATAGTTGGATGGTCCTCATATTGAAAAGAGACATCGTGAAATTCCAGCATCGTTCCGTTTTCTTTTCTAAAAGTCTCTTTATAATAAGGGACTGGTGATTTTGAATTAACAGCTGACGACGATAAACGAGACAGTCGCTCCATCGAATCTTCATATGCTGGGATTTCACTGACGGCATCGGCCAGCGGTAAAAAAGCTTCTGTGAGCGGAAAAAGAATGAGAACGAATGCCGCAATAAGCGTATAGGCTAACTGACCAGAAGCACTTTCTCCAGCTGTCCACCAAAGCATCGTGACAACCATGAGTGCGACTACTCCTTGCGCCATTGAATTCCGCCATCTGACGAAGCGAGCACGTTTCAACTCTAAAAGTGACAGTTTATGCTCTTCTTGCTCATATTCGCTAATAAAATCCGATTGACGCCCACTAAACTGCCAATCACTTATTCCGAGCACCGCATCAGTTAACCGTCCGTATAAGTGGTGACGGCCGGCTTTTAGTTTTTTCACCTTTAATTTCGTCACAAGCAACGACACAAATGGAAATAAAAATAATAGTACTCCTGCATAAACGGCCATTACTAAAGCAAAAGGCCATGAGTAAAACCCAAGTGCCGTAATCGATAAAATATAAAGGAAAAGCCCAACAAGACCTGGAAAAACGGTTTTTAAATAAATGTCCTGAAGGCGTTCAATGTCATCTGCTAAAAGACCGAGCACATCGCCTGTTTTAAACGAAGAAAATGGCGACAACACTCGAGGTTCAATAAGCTCATACACTTTCAACCTCATTTTTGACAATATTTTCAAAGTCACATCATGACCGACTAACCTCTCCACATAGCGGGAAACAGCTCTGCTAATTCCAAACGTCCGAACCGCTACAATCGGAACATAAATCATTAATAAATTTTCCGGTCTGGTCGCAGCCTTTGAAATGAGAAAACCTGAAGTGAACATTAATGCAGCGGCGGCAGACACTGTAAACAGTCCCAATAAAATCACGAGCGTTAACAAGCGAGCATTTTCTTTTATATATGGAACAATCCATTCTTTTTCCTTCATTCTTAATCACCCATTTGTGTTTTGACCATCTCATAATAATGGCCTTTCTTGTTCATCAACTCACCATGTGTTCCCTCTTCCACAATCTTTCCCTTCTTTAAAAAATAAATATAATCCATATCTAGCATCCAATGAAGTCGGTGCGTAGCGAGAAAGACGAGCTTTCCTGAAAAGAGAGACAGCATATTTTCCTTCAAATCATATTCTGTTTCTATATCAAGATGGGCCGTTGGTTCATCGAGCAAAAGAATCGGGCGATTTTCAAGAAAAGCGCGTGCAATCGCTACCCGCTGTGATTGCCCGCCACTAAGGGAACGCCCTCCCTCGCCAATTTGCGTTTGCAGACCGTTCGGCAGTTCGTTCAACAATTCCGATAAACCAGCTTGCTCTGCCGCCCAACGTACGTCTTCTTCCCGAGCATCAGGACTGTAAAATGTAATATTATGAAAAAGCGAACCTTGAAACAAATAGGGGTGCTGTGGAATGTAAATAAGCTGTTTTTGCCATTCTTCCTTTTGCAAATGAACAAATGATTGTCCCCCTAATTCAATCGTCCCTGAAACTGGCTCAACAAACCCGCCAATGACATCAATTAACGTCGATTTCCCCGCACCGCTCTCTCCAACAATTCCAATTTTTTTATAACCTTGTACAGACAAATCCACCCCATTTAGTGACGGATTCCCCTCTTTCTCATGTTGGACAACAATGGAAGCCAGTTTCATGTTTTCATGTTCGCCCCAATTTGGAATCGGCTTTTTCACTTCCTCTTTAAAGCGAGGCCTAGAGATAATTTCTAGCAGCTTTCTACCTGCCTCTTGACCGTTCAAGGTTGCATGGTAGTCGGCGCCAATCTCTCTTATCGGAAGAAAATATTCTGGCGCTAAAATTAAAATCGTCAAAGCTGGCGCAAGCATTAATTCTCCTTCCACTAATCGGAGCCCTAAAAACACCGCCACCGTCGCAACCGATAGCATCGTGAAAAAGTCCATCGCAAACGATGATAAAAACGCCACCTTCAATGTCCCGATTGTTGTTTTTCGATATCGTTCACTCACATTGTTAATTTTTTCGGTATGAGAACGGCTGAGCCCTAAATATTTCAACGTTTCCAGTCCTCGAAGCGAATCAACGTAATGATTAGAAAGAATTCGGTACATGCTCCATTGCTTATCTGCTTTTTTCTTAGCTGCTAAGCCGAGTAAAATCATAAAGCTGACTAAAATAGGAACCGCTACCACTAAAATAATGGCTGATGTACGATCTTTTATAAAAATATACAAAACAATCATGACAGGAAGCACGAGCATATTCGCCATCTTTGGTAAAAACAACGTTACATATTGTTTAAATTGAGACACCCCTTCAAGTAGTAAGGTGACAATATTTCCTGTGCCCAGCTTTTTGGCTACACGCGGGCCCATGTAAAAAAGGCTGTCAAGAACTCTTTTACGCAGGTCCGCTCCTATGTTCACAGCATATCGATAGACGATTTTCTGCTTCAAATGATGAATCGCATAGCGCACAAGAAACGCAAGAAAGAAGAACAAAATAGCACGAGAAACATCTTCTAGAGATCCTTGATGAAACAGATGTGTGACTACATCTGCAAGCCAAATGGCTTGCAGAATGATAGACACCCCTTGAACAATGGTCAATACGATAAGAACCATCAGCATGGTTGTCATGCCGCTGTATTGAAATAATTGTTTACCCATTAATAAATCATGTCCTTCCCGTCGACACGCTTACGAAATACGTAATAACTCCAAATTTGATAACCAAGCACGAACGGCAGCAGCGTAAGAGCCGCAATGGTCATCACTTTCAGCGAGTAAGGACCTGATGCCGCATTGTACACTGTTAAATCATACATACTGTCAAGTGAACTAATCATGACACGAGGAAACAGACCAGCAAAAATCATACCGACCGTTAACGCAATTCCGGCTCCACTCATTCCAAATGCCCAGCCGTCACGCTGTTTTTTCAATAAGAGGATTGTTAGCACATAGCACCCAACGATTAAGCCAACCATCGGCAAAGTCACTGCGCCTCTATACGTAAACAAATCTGTTTCCATATAAGAAAACCCGACAAACGCAACAAGTGAAGCGAGCACAGGATATACGATTTTCCCTGCCAACTGCTGTGCTCGTCTTTGTAAATCACCGACTGTACGCAATGTAAGGAACAAGAGTCCATGAAAGAAGCATAACAGCGTAACGGTCACGCCTCCTGCCACTGAATACACATTGACATAATCCGTAAAACCGGCTCTCAATGTCATCGAATCATCAATTGGCATTCCTTTCAGAAGACTTGAAAACAAGACACCAAACAAAAACGGCGGCAAAATGCTTCCAAAGAAAATCACCCAATCCCATGTTCTCGTCCATGTTTCATTGTGAACCTTCCCTCTAAATTCAAAAGAGACCCCTCGACCAATCAAAGCAAGAAGAACAAAAACAAATGGAATATAATAACCACTAAACATCGTCGCATACCAGTGAGGAAAAGCAGCAAAAATGGCCCCTCCTCCTGTCAATAACCACACTTCATTCGCATCCCAGAAAGGACCGATTGTATTAATGAGAATGCGACGTTCCATGTCGTTTTTCGCTAAAAGCTGACCGGCCATTCCCACTCCAAAGTCAAAGCCTTCCAGAAAGAAAAATCCGATAAATAAAACGGCCACTAATATAAACCAAAGCTCACTCAATTCCATTATTGAAAGACCTCCTTATCAAACGGATCAACAGACACGTTCATATCGTTTACAGCATAATGATACTCGGTTCCCTTTTTAATTTCTCGGATAAATAAGTACACAAGTACGATGGCTAAAACTAAATAAGCAGTCGTAAACGCAATAAATGAAAATAACAGTGATTGAACAGACACGTTCGGTGAGATGGAAGCAGATGTTGTCATCAGTCCAAACACCGTCCATGGCTGACGGCCAATTTCTGTCATAATCCAGCCTGCGGTATTCGCGAGAAACGGGAAAGAGATAAGGGCTACCATCATTTTTAAAAAGATATTCTTTTCCATTAATGTTTCACGGAAATTGAACCAAATCCCCATCATGGCAACTAAAATCATCACAAGCCCTGCGCCAACCATAATTCGGAAGCTCCAAAAGGTGGTTTTTACCGGCGGTATGTAGTTTCCTTCACCATATTTTTCTTCATATTCCTTTTGGAGCGTGAGCATCCCTGGAACTTCTCCCGAAAATTTCTCATACGCCAAATAACTCAACGCATAAGGAACGGTTAGTTCAAATTTATTTTTTTGATTTTCCACATCAATTCCAGCAATAATAGTCCAACCTGCCGGATCGCCGCTATCTTCCCATAAAGCTTCGCTTGCTGCCATTTTCATTGGCTGTGACTCCATTAAATGCTGTGCTTGCGAATGACCGCTGAAAGCTACACCCAATCCAGCAATTAACGCGACTACCATCGCCATATTAAAGGATTTATTGAAAAACTCAACCTCTTGCTTTCTTAATAGTTTATAGGCACTTACTCCACCGATAAAGAACGCACCGGTCGCTAACGCTCCAAAAATAACGTGCGGAAATTCCACTAGTAGCTGCGGGTTTTTTAATAATGCAAAAAAGTCAGTCATTTCTGCTCGGCCGTTTCTCATCACAAATCCTACGGGCTCTTGCATAAAAGAATTGGCTGCTAAAATCCAAAGAGCGGACAGCATCGTACCGAACGATACAAGCCAAATACACATTAAATGAACCTTTTTCGATAATCGATCCCAGCCGAAAATCCATAACCCAATAAACGTAGACTCCATGAAAAAGGCAAGCAATGCTTCAATAGCCAGCGGGGCTCCAAATACATCTCCAACAAACCGAGAATACTCAGACCAGTTCATTCCAAACTGAAATTCTTGGATAATCCCTGTCACGATCCCTACTGCAAAGTTAATTAAGAATAAATGCCCCCAAAATTTGGCCATTTTCTTGTAAATCTCTTGTTTTTTCACGACATAGAACGTTTCCATTAAAGCAACCATAAATACGAGCCCGATGGACATCGGCACGAATAAAAAATGGAAAATCGTCGTCGCCCCAAATTGAAGCCTTGCTAAAAATAGTTCTGTCATAAATATCCCCCCTAAACATATCATCATGTCATCTGATGACTTGAGTGATTGTTCACCACTTCACAAGTATATTGTAACGAATAACACTAGTTCCTTCCGACTTATTGTTTGACTAATCTGTGACTTTTGTATAACTAATTTGTGACAACTCAAGTAAACGTAAAAGCTTGTCAAGGATAGCTGAACTGAACAAAAGATGAAAAGACTGACTACCATCTCTGTACACAAAAGAAGTGCCCTTTGAAAAAAAACAAATTTTTCAAACAGCACTTCTTGCAACAGTCACTTTTAAAATTTCTTCTCCAGCTCTTCCTCTAGTTTAAACACCATAATACGTTCGCCGGTTTTTGTACTGATATCCGTATGAAAGCTCTTCACTTCCACTCCAGTAATGTTAAAAATAATCTTTTGTAAATCTTCTATTCCTAATTCAATCAAATCCGAACGAACTTTTTTGATTGATAGAATTCCTTCTTTCGTTTCACAAAGCGAGTATTCCGCAGGTGTTAAAATACCACGCAAACTGACGATAATCATATCGCGTAAAATATCTGCCTTAACCGATACAGACCCTCGTCCAAGAAAATCTTTTTCCCATTGGGTCAAAGCCTTGCTTATTTCCGCTTCAATTGTTCCTTTCGATTTGCTCATCATCGTTACTTCCCCCTAACAAAAAAGCAGTATATTTCCCGTCTATATTTCACTTCATGATTCGACACCGCTTTATTTAATGGAAGGGCGTTTGCAAGAGGCTCTTCACACCTCCTGAATAATCATTCAAAGGTTAGAAAGTTTGACATCACTATCTTACGTCATATCGGGCTTTCTAAATCAGTCGATATAGTTACCTAATCAAGAAATATACCAGTATTAGCTTAAACTCCACTATAAACTTCAACTAACAGGGAAGTCAATGCTTGACAGCAGGCAAATCAAAAGTACACGCCAAACCGTACACTACTTGTCTTCTTGTACCAATCAGGTTGCAGCAATATTTCCTTTTGCTTTTATTCTCTCGTAAATAGTACTACATCTTCATTCCATCATTTTCATGATTCGCCTTCTTCTTTCAAAAGTGGCCACTTCTTTTACACCTAACTGTTTTAACATCGCTGCATGTTCAGCTACATACTTCCCTAAATCATCTGGAAAATGAGAGTCCGATGATAAAGTGATCGGCACACCTTTTTGAAGAAGCTTTTCTAAAAATAATGGACTCGGACACATTTCTTTAATTGGATAGCGATAAAATAGACCCGCATTGATTTCAGTCGCCGTATTGGTTTCCATTAAAGCTTTTGCTATTCTTTCATAATGTGACACTAGCAAACTTTCATTTGGGCGATACTTAAATACTTTCAAGTTATCTAAGTGTGCAACAAAATCAAATAGCTGTGAACGAATCGCTTGTTCCACTGTTGAGAAAAAATGGCTATAAAGTGCAAGAAGGTCATATTCTTCAAACTTCTCTTTTGCTTCCGGATTATCAAATCCCCAGCCGTTAATAAAATGAACGGAACCAATGACGTAGTCCCAATCATACGGTGCCAGCAGCTCTTTTAACTGTTCTTCTCCCCCAACGAAATAATCCGCTTCAATACCGACACGTAAAGTGACACCTTTTTGCTTCCATTTTTCTTTTAAGTGTTCAATCGTATCAAAAAAATCAGCCATCGTTTCAGTCATAACATGCTCGAGCCACTTTCGTTGCATCTGACCGAGCTCGCTGTCATCTAAGGTCATAAACTGTTCGAAATACGTTCTCGTTTCTTTAAATCGATACAAATGATCAACAAACCCGACTTCTTTTATCCCCTTACGAAGCGCTTCTTCTAAATAAAGATCGAGCCATTCCTCTGAATAACACCCTCGGTCCATTCGCTTGTACAGCCTTTCAACCGCTTGCTTTAACCATTTTCGTGAATGTTTCGGTTCAGTTGGAGAAGTGAAATGCTCGTATGCTTCATGTGTTCGTGTTAGCCACCCCATTGAGTAAGGCCCTTCTTCTAGGTGAATATGGTAATCAACTTTCATGTTCCATTTCCTCCGCACATATCCATGTTAATTCGTTTGCTTCAGCAATCGTTGCCCATCTTTCTGTACACACTTTGTCACAAATAATCGCAGAAAACTCTGTAAGAGGTGCAATCATACAAAATGAATCTGTATCGAGTTTTGAATAATCCGCCAAAATGAACGACTCCCTCGCTACTTGAATCATTTTCTTTGACACTTGCACTTCCTCTATATCTGTATCACTTACACCTTGCTCTGTAATCCCGACACATGAAATGAACGCTTTATCTACCCGAAATTGTGACAACATCTCACACGTTATAGACCCTGTGAATGATTGCTGTTGTTCACTCAACGTTCCACCAAGCACTACGACCTTCCCGTCAAATTTATTTTGATCGAGAGATTGACAAAGGACGTTGGCAACCGCTAACGAATTTGTAATAATTTTGAGGTCGTGTTTTCCTTCAATGGCAGCTGCTAGTTCCACTGTTGTTGTTCCGACATCAATGGCAATTATATCGCCATCTTCAATGAGCATTGCCGCACGCTCACCAATTTTTCTCTTCTCTTCATGCTTGATTGTTCTCTTTTTTTCAAAAGAAGGTTCATGGGATTGATACGTATATGGAATGGCTCCGCCATGTATTCGTTTTAATAGCTTTTGTTCTTCAAGAAAGGTCAAGTCTTTTCGAATCGTTTCAGGCGTAACATCTAAACTTTGGGCAAGGTGGTTGACATAAATCTTTCCATGCTCTTGTAGCAACTGTAAAATTTCATGTCGTCTCTCTTCAGAAGATAACATCATCGTAATGTCACCACATCCTTTGGATTTATATAAAACTGCTGTACATCTCCTTGCTTCATGAGGCCATGCGTACTGTGCAGCTCCTCCACCTTTAAACGGACATCGCCGCACGCTGTTTCATATTCCATAATGTTTCCAAGCACAGACACACTGACCACTTTTCCTGTTACTGTTAAAAAGGCATCTTGTTTTTGACGGCTAATCACTTCAGGACGCAATGCAAACAGTTCCCCCTTAAATGAAGACTGAGAACCAAAAAGCTCTGCTACATCATTTTTCGTTAATACATTGTAGTTCCCCATAAAACGCGCAACAAACTCGCTGTTTGGTTTTGTATATAATTCATGCGGTGTCCCAGCTTGTGCGATTTGACCTCCGTTCATAATGTAAATGCGGTCTGAAATCGCCATCGCCTCTTCTTGGTCATGCGTCACAAAAATCGTCGTCATGTTTAATTCCTTCTGAATGTTTCGTAATTGTGTTTGCAAGCTTTTACGAATTTGTGCATCAAGTGCACTTAACGGTTCATCCAGTAATAATACTTTTGGCTCCACGACTAATGAACGGGCAAGTGCCACCCTTTGTTGCTGCCCCCCTGACAATTGCCGCGGATATGACTGCTCTTTTCCTTTCAGCCCAACAAGCTCTACCATGTTTTTCACTTTTTCTTTTATAACATCCCGTTTCAACTTTTTCATCTTTAAACCGAACGCGATATTATCAAAAACCGTCATGTTTGGAAATAATGCATACGATTGAAACACCATGCCAACTTCACGTTCTTTCGGCTCCAATCTTGTCACGTCTTTTCCATCAATGGCAATCGTGCCACTCTCTGGAATCATTAAACCGGCAATTGTTCGAAGCAGTGTCGATTTTCCGCATCCGCTCGGTCCTAAAAGCGTAATAAGTTCTCCTTTTTCAATCGATAAATCCAGTTCTTTTAATACTTTTTGTTCGTGAAAAGAATGAGACACTTGCTGAACTGTTAAATAACTCATCTGTACGATATCCTCCTAGCTAATATGTCGCTCTCTTTTTTTGTTCATCATGACTATGACACTTCCTAAAATAGCAAGAAGTAAGAAATAAGAAACCGCAATCGCACTAGATAAATGACCACTCTCGGACATGCGGCGGTATAAATAAATTTGGATTGTTTCAAAATGGCCGCCTACAAGTAAATTTGTCAGTACAAATTCACCAAATAAAATCGAAAACGATAGCAGTGACGAGACGAAAATTCCTGGTAGAATATTTGGAACAATAACTTTCCAAAACGCCTGCGACTTTGTCGCGCCGAGCAATTCAGCGGCATCTACTAATACCTTTCCTTGTACAGCCCGCAAACTATTTCGAATCCCTTGATACATAAACGGCAAGATGGATACGAAATAGGAACCGACTAATACCACGAGCATCGGTACAGGTCCTCCTGAATAAGCTCGGATTAACCCTACCGCCGCAACAACGCCTGGAATGGCATACGGAAGCATTACGAGGATTTGAAGAGTTTTTTCATAGCGAGGAAGATACACGATGACTGTAAATACAGCCGGTACCATAATAAAAATGGCTAATACCATTGTTCCAATAGTTAGGATAAGTGTTCGTACTAACGAATCAATGAAGCGCGGATCGCTGTACAATTGGACAAACCATTTGAATGTCAACCCTTCTGGCAAAATGGTTGTATTCCATTTTGTCGAAAGTGCATAAAGCAATGTGGCAGCAAGGGGTAAAAACAAATAGGCCATCACTACTCCTATGACAACTTGATGTCCGTTTACTCGACGATTCATTGTAAATCTCTCCTCACTTTTTTCATGAGCCATTCATTCACAATTAAGGCGAATGTCATGGTGACTCCTAATAACACCGCCAGCGCGCTCCCGAGTTCAGGCTGTGCGAAAATATCACCTGAAACGAGCGCCCCAATTCGAATTGGAACTAAATTAAAACTGCTTCCAACAAGTGCATAAGCCGTTGCATACGCTCCCATCGCATTCGCAAACAAAGTGCTAAACGTTCCAGCCACACCTGGCAAGATGAACGGAAGACCAATTTTCACCCAAAACTGCCATGTTGAAGCCCCTAATAAATGGGCAGCTTGTTTCCATTCCTCTGCAATTCCGTGATAAATGGGATAAAGCAGCATGATGCCCATTGGAATTTGAAAATACACATAAAGAAGAATAAGACCGCTCCAAGAATATAAATTGAACTCATTAAAAATATCGATTCCTAATTCATGAAACAAAATCGTAAACAATCCGCTGTTTCCAAGAAGAACAATGTAAGCAAAGGCTAATGGAACACCAGAGAAATTGGAGGTCATGTTCATCAGCATTAACACACGTTTTTGGGTGGCTATCTTTAATTTTGTAATCGAATAAGCCGCCATAATTGATACAATAATTCCAATAACACTGGCACTCAACGAAATAAGTATACTGTTTTTAATCGCTTGATAATAATACGCATTTGTCATAATCTCTTTGTATTGCCCAATCGTCCATGCTCCGCCCCCTGTTTTTGTGAAGCTCCCTGCAATCATGGCCAACAGCGGAACAAATAAAAAAGCACCAAGTAATGCAGCCATTGGCATAATCGATAAAATGACGAAACGGTTTTTCGCTGCGTTCAATTTCTTAACACCCTCTCTATCCAAAGCGTCCCGACATCCTAACAGATGCAAGGACGCTTCATTTCAATAATTCAATGCTTTTAATCTTTTAATCCAGGCAAATAGAGTGGATGCATCTTGCTCGATGGTTCAATGTTTAATAGATGACAAACAAGCGGTGCGACCATTAATTGCGGTACTTCTTCTTCGTAAATGCCCGGTGCTACTTTATTCGATACGATGAAAAGCGGAACATTGCGCACATCATCATTCATCCCGCCGTGCTGACCATCATCGTTCATCCCATGATCGGCTGTAATGATTACTTGATAGCCCTTTTCAAGCCATTTAGGCATAATATTTGCTAAAATGACATCTGCTTGAATCGCACTTGTTCGGTATTGCGGTGAGTTTGCTGTATGCTTATGTCCTTCATCATCAATATTCATGGAATGAATATAAAGGAAATCCGGATGAATCGTTTCTAATAAATGATGACCGTCTGCAAACAAATGCGTATCTGGATAATGATCTTCCCAATAGAAGATTCCATGCTGAATAGGCATATCCGAATTATGCTGAATGCGATCTTCATATGGATTAAATGGTGCTTTATTATACAACTCGCTTACCCAAGAGTACGAAGCCGTTGCATTTGTTAATCCGTTTTGCTTTGTTAAGTGAAAAATGCTTTCTTCTGTTGATAACCGAACGACACTATTTGATGTAATGCCATTTTCAATTGGAGGTGTTCCTGTCAGTAGCACTTCATAAAGCGGTCTAGACATACTCGGTACTTCTGACTTCACTTTATAGCGAGCGGCTGCTCCCTTTTCAACAAGATGGCCTAAATAGCCCATTTGTTCAATCGCCGTGTCATAGCGAAGGCCATCCAGCATGACCATAATTACACGATTAGTTGACATGAATAAGCACCTTCTCCTGCCATAATTGTGGCAATCTCTTCGTTGTTTCTTCCCATACTTTGAAGTCGCCTACCGGTTTGGCGTTTTCATACATTTCGTTTGGAAGAAGCTTGCTTTTTGCATCTTCTGGAAGCTCTACGTTGTCACGAATTGGGCGTGCATATCCACGTGCTAAGTTTGCTTGCCCTTCATCTGATAAAATGTATTCACGTGCCAGCATGGCCGCATGCGGGTGTTTCGCGTGCTTGTTAATAACCGTTGCATATCCGCTCATTACAGATGCTTCTTCCGGAATGCTTACTTCAAAACGGTTTTTATCAATTTGGTCACGATAATTCAACGCATTGAAATCCCATATAACTGCTACATCAATTTCACCTTTTTCTAAATTTGCAACAGATGGATCCGTTGTCGAAAAACGTCCTTCCTTCGCCAGCTTCGCAAAGTATTCAAGACCAGGTTCAATGTTAGCTTCATCTCCGCCGTTTGCCATCGCCGCAGCTAATACACTAAATTGTGACTGTGCACCTTTCATAACGTCGCCAATCGCTACTTTATAATCGCCGTTCGCTAACTCTTCCCAAGATGTTGGCACATCTTTTACATTGTTTTTATCGGTTATAAAAGCAATGGTTCCTTGGTAGCCAACAATCCAGTCCCCATCATCATCTTTTGCCCATTCTGGAATTTCGTCCCAATAAGATGTTTTATATGGCAACGTTAACTCTTTTTCCTCTGCAAGCGGTCCGAAGTTCACACCAACATCTCCAATATCCGCTGTTGCATTTTCACCTTCTGCCTCAAACTTCGCTAACTCTTCTGCGCTCGACATATCTGTATCTTGATGCTTTAAGCCGTATTTCGTATTCAAATCGTTCCATGTTTGTCCCCAGTTTGCCCACGAATCTGGCATACCGACACTCGCAACTTCGCCTTCTTCTTTCGCTTTTTGAGTAATTTCTTCTAATGAAAGCTGTACTGCTGGTTTTGTTCCTTCTTCGTTTGACGTTGTTTCTGTTTGTGAACAAGCCGTAAATAAAGATAACGATAAAACCCCAACTAATGTACTTTTTGCGAGAACATGTAATGTCATTGTTTCTCCTCCGTTTTTTTGTTTTAGTTTTATTTAGTTTTGTTTCACATGTATAAATATATAAAACAAAAGTTAAACCAAAATGAACTACATGTAAACTTTCATTAACTTCATGTAAATTTCATGTAAACGAAAAAAAGAGATTTCCTCCCCGTACAAAGTGTACGTTATGGAGAAAATCTCTAATCAAATGCGAATCCTTTCTTTTATACTACATGACTTGTTTCGTCAGCTTGATGTCTTTTGCAACATAAATACCCACATAAATGTTAATGATTGCTGCAACTCCTTTGATAAGTTCGCGAGCATGTTCTCATCGACTCCTCGCTTATACACACCATGGCCTCCAACCACTTCCCAGCCATTTTCTTCCGCCAATCGCTCGAATTCCCATGGCATCATTGTATTCATGATAACCTTTTCTCCGTAAAGGCGGCGATAGCTGTTCACTCGAGGATGCGCCGTCGGTCCTAAAATTCCCGCGCATACATGGCCCTTTTCTTTCACAATTCGTTTTAATTCATTCAAAGCGTCAATCGGTTTTTCCGTCCATTCCAACGAATTAATCGCCATTACGGCATCAACAGAGCTAGACTGAAACGGAAGATTCGTCAAATCCCCCTGTACAAACGTTAAAGAATCGGCCTTCATGTTAGCTTTCGCTTTTTCAATCATTTCATCTGACAAATCGACACCTGTCACGACATATTGTTCCTTTGCCAATAAATATGAACCAAATCCATCTCCGCATCCTGCATCTACCATCATGCTTCCTTGTTTGATGTATGGTTTCAAAAACGGGATGATGGTCTTTCGGCTTCCTTCCGTCCACATCTCTTGACTGTTTTTCGCCCAAAAATCAGCTCGGCCATCCCATTGTTTTTTCGCTTCCTTATGCCATTCAAACTTCATCCTTGTCAACTCCTTTCTTATTTTTCATCTATTCGCTCCTACTCTCTTCAAACCCTTTTCATGCATAATTTTACCGCGAACACCTCAACCTAATGTAGAACAGGAGGGGATGACGTTGGATGAAAAAAACCTTTATTGCCGTGCAAAAAAAGGCCGATAGTGATTTACAGCAATTTAAAACATCTTCAGGACGAATTCTATCGTATGATAAAGCACTGGAGCAAGTTGAAGCCGGTTTGATTGAAGGTGTCAATACATTTACAGGCAGGATGGGGAAACATACATCCGCAGTAATCCAGATCATGATCGTTCCAATAACTTAGATGCTTTGCCTACTTTTGAAGAGGAGTGAAACAAACGATGACGAAAAAATATAACCGCGGAAGTCAAAATCAAAGCAACCCAAAGCTCCAGCACCAATTAGTCGAAATGGGAGCCGAAATTACAAGCGGAGATAACAGTAAAGGGAATAAGCATAATAAAGATCAAAATGATAAAACAGAGAAAAAGTAAGGCTACATCTCCCTTTTCAGACCGCCTCAGCAAAATGAACGGTTAACTTGATAATCTTTCATGTTAACCGTTCATTTTATAATAAGAAAGAAAAGACACCCTTCCTTCATTTGGGAAAGGATTGAATTACTCCAATTGTTAAAAAGGACCTGTCATTGGAATAGCATACAAGTACACTTTCCCATGACAGGTCCCTCATCAGCTTAATAGCTTATTTAAAATGGTTAGCTTATAAATGGTCCTGCTTCCGTCATGATATTCGTTCCGTACAGATAAAATCCTCCTAATATGACAAGCAGTAATAAATAAGCAAGTAAACCAAGCCATTTCTCTTTTGGCGTTGTTAAATAATACGTTTTGAGCTTCTCGATTTTTTTCTTTCTTTCTTCTATCTCTTGCTGGGTTTGAATCATTTCTTCGTAATCTTTTTCCCACTCATTTTCATTTTCTAATACACGAATCAGCTGTTGATACTGTTCATGTTGGAATTGCAAACGTGCTTTTTCTTTCTTCTTTTCATCTTGAATGAATGGAATATGGAAGGATTTCACCTTTTCAGCTTGAAGCTGAACTTGTTTTCGTTTTAATCGATAAGCAGCCCACATTCGGCCTTTATACTCGTTCCATTCTTCTGAACGAACAGGTTCATACATACTTTTCGTTTGTTCCATACGTGCATAGACAGATTGAATTTCTGCCAACACCGTTAACTCTTCTTCCGTAACAGCTCGTTCATAATTTTCTCGTACACGCTGCCACCACGTAATGAGTCCAACGATAAAAATTAAAACTAAAATAGCGCTCGGGTCGAGAATCATGAGTGGAATTAATGCTAAAAGTCCAACAAACCATATTTTCGTAGATAAGACAGTCACAATCCGTCCTCCATCCAGCGGAGAGATTGGAAGAAGGTTAAAGAGATTCAGCAACGCGCCTAATCCGACAACCATCGCCCAAAATGGATCTTCTGTCCACATATAAAGCGGTACCGCCGGCAAAAATGAAAGCAAGCCGAATAACGGTCCCCCATATGCAATATAAGCTTCATCTTTTGCATTTTTAGGGAGTTCCTTCATGCCAATGACCGCTCCCATAAACGGAATAAAGACAGCCGGAGATGTGGCAATGCCTTTTCGCTTCGCCGCGACTAAATGCCCCATTTCATGCACAAATAAAAGATAAATAAGGGCAACCCCAAATTTCCACCCATACAGCATCGCATATGCACCAAACGAGAGGAGCATGGAAACGAGCGTTGATAGTTTAGCAAATTTAAAGAGTGCAAGCACCCATTTCAGCTTGCCAGCCAATAAAAACAGAATAGCCAAAAGGCCGGCAGCATTCTTTCGCAATACGGTCATATTTTTAAGCTTCCTTTCTATTTCTTTAAATATTTTACGGATGAATGGGTAGGAAAGTTTCAAAAATCGAAAAGCAAAGCAACTATATAAATCGATTTAGAACATTCGACATGACCAAAGAGCGGTCATGCCAAATTATTTACATGAACCTCTATGCATCCACTTAGGAGGTGTAAAGAACCGCTTGTGAATGAAATGTACATAATAAAAAAGTGAATCTCCCCTCTTATTAAGAAGGAAAATTCACTTTTTTACTGTGAAAAATCGAAATAATTTCGCTTCAACAAACGCGGAACAGCCATAAGCGTTTCGTACGTCACGCTTTTTTCGAGTTTGGATGTATCAATTAAAAACAACTGATCTTCAATTTCTTTTACCGTATCATCGGTTTGATACGTCATCCCGCATTCCGAACAATGAATTGATGGTGTATCCTTAATCTCAATCGCTTTCGTTCCGTCCGGAAGCTCCCAATACACTGTGCTACTCGTTTCATCAGCCGTCTTGGATTCGCACCATTGGCAAGTCACTATTATTCCTCCTTTGCTCCTGCTGTTTCGTATTTATTCATTTGTGCTTGGAATTTCTTCTCTTTTAGTTCATCCCGCTTATCACGCTTATCTTTCAGCGAGCTGTGCTCTGGATTTTCATGATATGTTTTGCGTCGGTCTAAGCGCTTTAACCCTTCTGGGGTCAGATTGAATTTCGTATCGTCAATAATAGAAAGAACGCCAGTACTTTCAAATTTTTCGAAAACTTCTGGATAAACCTTTTTATAGTAATCTTCAGCACTGCCTGGTTGATAATTTTGCGGCTCCGGATAAGATGTGATAACACCTTCAAAATTGCGCAGTACAACCTTATTAGCACTTTGAGAAATAATATAGTTCGGCTGCAATGGAATTTTCCCGCCTCCTCCAGGCGCATCCACAATGAACGTCGGTACTGCGTAACCTGACGTATGGCCACGAAGCCCTTCCATAATTTCCAGCCCCTTTGAAATAGGTGCCCGAAAATGACCAATTCCTTCCGATAAATCACATTGATAAATATAGTATGGACGAACACGAATTTTGACGAGGTCATGCATCAATTGCTTCATAATTGGCACACTGTCATTGATGCCAGCTAGAATAACAGCTTGATTGCCGACTGGTACACCCGCATTAGCCAGCATTTCGCAGGCACGCTTTGATTCTTCTGTAATTTCAATGGATGTATTAAAATGTGTATTCAACCAAACTGGATGATATTTCTTCAAAATGTTGCAAAGGTTTTCGGTAATACGCTGAGGGAATACGACAGGTGCTCGTGTGCCGATGCGAATAATCTCAACATGCGGGATTTCACGCAAATTTTTTAAAATGTACTCTAAAATATTGTCATTAATTAACAAACCATCACCGCCTGAAATTAACACATCGCGAATTTGTGGGTTGGAAGCGATATAATTAATGGCTGTGTCCAATTGTTTCTTCGGTACACCCATCCCAATTTGTCCGGAAAAACGCCTTCTCGTACAGTAACGACAGTACATTGAACACTGATTTGTTACGAGAAACAACACGCGGTCTGGATAACGATGTGTTAAACCAGGTACTGGAGAATCTTCATCTTCATGAAGCGGATCTTCCAAGTCGTAGCGCGTTTTATGCAGCTCTTGTGAAATCGGGACCGATTGCATCCGAACCGGGCATCTCGAATCATCAGCATCCATTAACCATGCATAATATGGCGTAATATTTAAGGGGATTGTTTTTGTGGAGATTTTCACGCCTTCTTCTTCTTCCGACGTTAAATTGACGACTTTCTTCAAATCTTCCAAGTTTTTGATTGTATTCGTCAATTGCCAAACCCAATCATTCCACTGCTCGTCTGTAACGTCTTGCCATAATTCAATATCTTTCCAATGTTTTTTCGGTTTGTACAAATTATTTTTCATCATATACCCCTCCCAAATGTTGTGTTTCTCATCGTTTCTCCCATTTGTCTCTCTCTGTTTAAATAGTACGCTCCATATAATAGCGGTCTTCCCCTTCGCCAAACTCATTCTGTCTCGTCTCTACAATGGCAAATCCCATTTTTCCATACAGTTTAACAGCAGCTTGATTGGCAACATTGACCGTTAAGCATACTTTATGAAAACCGTCTTGCTTTAAGATGGGAAAAATGTCTTGCAAAAACAGTTTTCCAATTCCTTTTCCTTGTTGATCGGAGCGGACGTAAAATCCGAAAATGTATGCTTTATGAATATCGTGGTATGCCCGTAACAGTTCACAAATTGCTATCGGTCTTGGATCATTTTGTTGCCGATATTGAATAAGTTTTCCGTAGCGTGCCAATGGAACAAGTGTCTGTTCGTCTATCGCACCGATTCCTGGAAAGGCATCTTTTTCGAGCTCGATCATCATCTTTTGCTGCTCTGGAGTTAGTGAAGTCGGCACTTCTACATAATAAGCTTTATCTACCGTTCCCATGTTTCCATCCCCTCCTGTTCTGCCTTCCATTCACAATCATCTAACGGCCACATCGGCCTTGGAATATGACGATATGTAAATGTCGTCAAACGGTTCGACGCCACCCCTGGTGCATCCACGTAAATAATGCGGCCAACAATAGGTTCAAACGCCGCGCGAAAATGATTTTTCGCCTTCAATCCGAGAATTCTCTTTGTCGATGGCTCAAGACCAATGTGCCGAAACATTTCCGGATCATTCGCAGACATCGGCCTTCCAACTAGTAATACATCCATTTCACCAATCCGAATATGTGCCGCTCCCTTTAAATCAACTCGCAAATGCTGATTAAATGGACCCGAGTTATGAAAAATCCCGTCGGATAGCGCCACAACCGTTGCACGGACACGAACCGGTTTTCCGAACTCAGGCGATATTTTACCGCCAAGCGCTAGCTCAACCTCACTTCCTACTCCTGCTTGCTGGCAAGCTTCCATTGATTCTAGGTCATAAAGCCCGCCAAACAATGAATTCGGAATGTTCAGCTTTACCATCTCTCTCAACAACTCTGTTGTATCCCCGCTCCCGCAACTTAGCGGATTATCGGAAATATCTGCAAGCGCCACAGGTTTATCTGTTTCTGTTGCAAGCGCGAGAGCAAGTGCTTCTTTCACATTTGGCAAATCGATGATGAAGTCTTCTCGTACTTTCCAAAATGACGCCGCCAGCTTTTGAACCGTTTTCGCTCCTTTTACTGGGTCGAATGCAACGACGAGCACACTTGCTCCGACCATTGGAATATCCGAATATGGAAATCCGCCAAAAACGGACACATGACAAATTCCTTCGTCCTGTTCTTCGTACTTAGCGTGTTCCATCATTTTATGCATCGGTCCTTCTGCCGTTCTCATATTAATCGATGGCGGCATCATCGGAAGCTTTTCAAAAAAGGCATAATATTGAAGGCCAGTTTTAAGTCCATTGATTAACGCTTTTGCCGCATGAACGCCTTGCTCATACATGTCAACATGTGGATATGTTTTAAATCCGAAATGAAGGGGCGTATACTCAATCATTTTTCGACTGAGATTTGCATGCATATCCAACGTTGTCGCAATGGGCACATCAGGACCGATCAGTTCGCGGATTTTTCCAAGCAAATGTTCTTCTGGATCAAATAAATGTTCCACAACCATCGCACCATGCAAAGCAAGCAGTATCCCATCAAGTTTCCCTGCACCGCGAATGGCTGTGAGCATTTGCTCTTCGATACTGGTATAGGCCTCCGTTGAAACAATTCCCGATGGAATCGCGGCAGCACAGAGAAGCGGGACAATGGCCACATCCTTCTCTTTTGTCAGCACATCTAAAAAGCCGCCCACTTCCGTTTTCGTACCGGTGTAAACATCATAAATTTCATCACCTATAAAATATCCCTCATCCCGGAATTGCTCCATTTCTGTTTTCATTGGACTGAAACTGTGAGATTCATGGTAAAAGAACGCAATTCCTATACGATATGGCTTCATCAGTTCCTCTCCTTATCCCCCGCATCATTGTTAGTAGTTCGTATAAATTGATTTCCATTCGGTCATCACATCAAAAGCATGATAGGATACTTCGCGGTGCCCATTCCCTGACATCTTCATCCCGCCGAACGCGACACCCATTTCAGCATTCGACGTCCCGTTATTAATATAAACAAGTCCGCTCACCGCCTCATCTGCAGCACGATGAGCATAATGAAGACTTTCGGTGTAAACAGACGTCGATAATCCATAAATCGTTCCGTTATTTACCTCTATCGCTTCTTCGTACGAATCGACTTCGATTATAGCTAATACAGGACCAAAAATCTCGTCTTGGGCAATCGTGTCGTTACACTTCACATGATCAATAATGGTCGGCTCATAATAGAACCCTCCTAACGCTTTAACACGCTGACCTCCTAGTACGACTTTCCCGCCTTCGGCCACGGCGATTTCTACATATTTTTCTACCGTCTGGAGTTGCTCTTCGTTTACAAGTGGGCCAATGATGCTCCCTTCTTCTAAACCATTTCCAATTTTCATCTTCTTAGTTAATTGAATCACTTTTTGCAGGAGAGCGTCCTTAACCGAGCGCTCGACAATTACTCGGCTCGCAGCTGTACAACGCTGTCCCGTTGTCGTAAATGCCGATTTCACAATTCCATCTGCCGCTTTATCCAAATCCGCATCGCTCAGCACGATGACCGCATTTTTCCCACCTAGCTCAAGAGAAATACGCTTGAGCGTTTTGCTGCTCATCTCCGCCAAATTTTGTCCCACTGCTGTTGAGCCTGTAAAGGAGATGACCTTCACATCCGGATGCTCCGCAACGGTTTGACCAACTGTTCTTCCAGAACCAGTAACCAAGTTAACGACTCCTGCTGGCAATCCAGTTTCATGAAGCACTTCCATGAAAATTTTAGCCGATAAAGCCACCTCTGATGCCGGCTTCCATACGACGGTATTACCGGAAATGAGCGCGGAAAAAATTTTATAAGAAGCAAGCGCGACCGGAAAATTCCACGGTGTAATACATGCAACCACCCCAAGCGGCTCTCGCACCATTCGGACATTTCGATTTTGAAAACTAGCAGGAACGGTTTCTCCAAAAAGCCGGCGCCCCTCTCCTGCCATATATTGAGCAGTCATACTCACTACCCCAACCTCGCCGAGTGACTCCGCCAGCACTTTCCCCATTTCCATTGTCATCACTCGGGCAAGTTCGCCTTTTCGCGCTTCAAACAATTGAGCCGCTTTCGTTAAATACGTCGCTCGCTCTGGTATCGGCATCTTTTTCCATTTTCTGTATGCCACATTCGCTTTCATCACTGCCTCATTGACTTGCTCAGGTGTAGCAGAAGCACATGTGCCGACAAGTTCTCCTGTCGCTGGATTGATGCTTTTGAAATAAGACTGATCAGGATCGCTGACCCACTTTCCATCTATATAAAGATCTCCTTGAAGAATCTCTACTTTCATTTGATTAGACATAAACATAGCCTCCTTTTTTGCCAGAAATCATTTATTCTCTGACAGGACTTCAGACATGACATCTTCTAAAATCGTCAACCCTTGATTCAGCACATCTTCTTCAATGTTGAGCGGAAGCATTAAACGAATGGTTTGCCCACTTACTCCACAGTTCATAATTAACAAACCTTGCTCTAACGCTTTTTCCTTAATTTTTGGCACAACAACCGCGGCAGACGACTGATCAAATTCAATTCCAATCATCATTCCTACACCACGCACCTCTAAGACGCCTGGCAAATGGCCAACCGATTTTTGCAGTTTACTCACAATGTCGCCACCGAGCCGTGCACTTCGTTCTACTAATTTTTCTTCTTCGATCACTTCAATATTGGCTAAAGCAGCTGCACAGGAAATCGGGTTCCCACCAAATGTTGACCCATGTCCGCCTATCGGCCATTTTTCGTGAAGCGCACGACTTGCCACAATTGCCCCAAGCGGCATTCCTCCGGAAAGCGCCTTTGCCAACACTAAAATATCTGGTGTCACGCCGGCATGCTCTGCTGCGAACATTTTTCCGGTCCGGCCAAACCCTGTTTGCACCTCATCAAAAATGAGCAAAATGCCATGATGCTCTGTCATTTTTCTCAATGCCTGCAGGAAGCTTGAAGGTGCCGGATAATACCCGCCTTCTCCCATGACCGGCTCAATGATGATGGCCGCTACACGGGACGGGTCAACACGCAAATCAAATAATTTTTGCAGCTGGTTTAAACAATACTCTTCTACTTCATCTTCCTTAATGTTTTTCAATTGACTTGGATATGGATATGGCGCATGATACACCTCCCCTAAAATCGGTTCATAATAACGGCGATATTTCGAGCTTGATGCCGTAATTGCTGTGGCCCCCATCGTCCGTCCGTGAAACGACCCTTCAAAAGCAATAACTGCCGGTCTGCCTGTCGCCACTTTCGCTAACTTCAGCGCACCATCGATTGCTTCTGCACCTGAATTTGAAAAAAATACCGTATCTAAATTTCCTGGGGCAATGTCTGCAAGCTTAGCAGCCAAATTCGCCGCCGTCTCATAATAGCCGTAGTTCAAGCCCAGATGAATTAAATTTTCGGCCTGTTTTGTAATGGCTTTTACCATTTTGTCGTTCGTATGACCGACCGCATTGACCGCCACTCCTGATACAAAATCGATGTATTCCCTGCCATCTGTCGTCCAAAACTTAGCACCGTGCGCTTTCTCAATAACGAGTTCTGTCACTCTCGTCATAACAGGTGATAAATGTTTGCGCGCTTTCTCTTGAATTTCTTCTGTTTTATTTTGTAATCTCATCTGTCCCATCCTTTCTTAACCATTCTTTCAATATCGTTAGCGATTCGTCCAACACTCGTACAATCTCATCCACTTCCGCTTTCGTAACAGTTAAAGGAGGACTCACAATGAAGTGCTCACCCTTTATGCCGTCAATGGAACCAGCCCCTGGATAAAAGACCGCCCCAAGTTCCATCGCAATGGTATTCAACCGTTCTGCCGCTTTTTCAGATGGATGAAAAAGCTCATCGTTGCTGCGATCTTTGACGAGCTCTATTCCAATTAATAGCCCTCGCCCCCGAACATCTCCTATATAAGAATGTTTATGTTTCAATATCAACAGTCTGTCTAACAAATATTGTCCTTGCTCCTTCACATTTTCCAGCACCCGTTCCCGCTCATATACGTCCAAAGCAGCAAGCCCTGCTGCTACTGCGACCGGATGTCCGCTATACGTGTACCCATGAACGAATTTTCCGTCGCTGTTTTGAATAAGCCCTTCAATTAATCGATCATGGACAATCATCCCAGCAAGCGGGGCATAGCCGGCAGAGACTCCTTTTCCAAAGGTCATGATGTCCGCTTCTATTCCAATCTGTTCAATGGCAAAGTTCGTTCCGGTACGCCCGAATCCTGTCATCACTTCATCGATAATTAAAAGAATGTCATAGCGGTCACATAGCTCGCGAACCTTCTTGAAATAACCTGGCGGCGGCGGTACTGCCCCTTGCTGACTTCCGACAATCGGCTCAGCAATGAAGGCCGATACATTCTCAGGGCCAAGTTCTACTATGGTCCGTTCAATATCAGTTACACACGTCCAGTTTTGTTTCGCCACACATTCATCTTGTTCGCGGTGATAAGGACATCGGTGACAGTATGGAGAATAGACATGGGCACAGTTTAAGAGAGTAGGAGTATACACGTGCCTTCGTTTCACATCTCCTCCTGCTGATAAAGCCCCCAACGTGTTCCCGTGATACGATTGCCAGCGTCCAATGACAAGATGTTTTTGCGGCTTGCCGGCATCTCGATGATATTGCCTTGCCAGCTTTAACGCACTTTCATTCGCTTCCGAGCCGCCAGTTGTAAAATAAACCGTATTTAACCGTTCTGGAGCCATTTTTCCGATTTTTTCAGCGAGTTCATGCAAGACTTTTGTTTCAAACCTCATCGTATGAACAAACGCCGCTTTTTTCGCCTGCTCCGCCATCGCTTCTCCAATTGAAGCAAGCCCATGACCTAAATTAGCCGCAACCGCTCCGGAACACGCATCCAAATATTTCTTTCCTTGTTCATCTACAAGATAGACCCCTTCACCATGGGTAATAATTGGGTACTTTCTTTTGAAATCACGATGAAACACATAGTCTTTTTTTATTCCGTCCATCTTTCCACCACCATTGCCATTCCTAATCCACCTGCCACACAAATGGTTGCAAGTCCATATTGCTGTTTTTGCTTTTCCAGCTCGTGGCATAATGTCGTAATAATTCTTGCCCCTGAACAGCCGAGCGGATGACCTAAAGCAATGGCACCGCCATTTACATTGACGTTATCCCCTTTTATTCCCCACTCTTTTAAGCAAGCGAGACTTTGGGCAGCGAACGCTTCATTCAACTCAATCAAATCGATTTCTTCTAATCGAAGACCTGCTTTTTTTAACGCCTGTTCAGAAGCAGGGACCGGACCTATGCCCATTTCTTTCGGTGATACGCCCGTTGCTGCAAAAGAACGAATTTTCGCCATTGGAACAACTTTAAGCTGTTTTGCTTTTTCTTCTGACATTAACAGCAACATCGACGCACCATCATTTCTGCCTGATGAGTTGCCGGCTGTAACCGTTCCGTCTTTTTGAAACACAGGACGTAACGACGACAATTTTTCGACATGGGTCAACCTTGGATGTTCATCGATTGCAAAATGCGTAAATCCATTCTTTCCTTCTTGTACAGGGACAGGAATGATTTCATCTTCAAACCGGCCGCGATCCATAGCCCGTTTTGCTTTCAACTGACTATTGAAAGCAAATTCATCTTGCTCCTGTCGACTAATATGGTATTTCTTCGCTAACCATTCTGCTGTTTGCCCCATTGTAAACCGACCATATAAGTCTTCTGGCTGCGACTTCGGCTGACTTTCTGTATTAGAGTCATATAGCGCCATATCCCCCATGTTCAATCCAAACCTTGTGCCGACAGTATAATGAGGCGCCTGTGACATACTTTCGACCCCTCCTGCCAGCACGACTTCGGCCTGACCTGTTAAAATAGACATCGCTCCGTTGATAATAGCTTGCATACCGGATCCGCATTGACGATGAATGGTATAAGCAGAAATAGATTCTGGGAACTGAGCTTTCAATGAAGCAACTCTTGCAATATTCGGTGCATGAGCGCTCTGTTTTGTCTGGCCGACAATCACTTCCTCCACAATATGAGCACCGTGACCAGAAAATGAAAGATTATTCTTCATCAGAAGCGATACAAGCTCTTCTGGCAATGTATTGGTCAAAGCCCCGCCGTATTTGCCAATGGGGGTGCGGAATGCGTTCACAATGACCATCATTATAAGGTCACCTCATTACTCGGATTGAATGATTCTCCAATATAAAAGGGAGCATCCGTTTTTTGCTGAACTTCTTCAAGCGAAACTCCGGGAGCCAACTCCGTTAAATACAACTTTTCTTCCTTCACTATAAATACTGCTAAATCCGTAATAATCATATCGACTGCCCGTTCTGACGTAATGGGATAAGTTAATTCTTCTACAATCTTGGACTCTCCCTTATTTGTCGTATGCAGCGTTGTCACAATGACTTTTTTTGAACCCTCTAATAAGTCCATCGCTCCCCCTACACCGAGCACGCTTTTTCCAGGTACCGCCCAGTTCGCAATTCGCCCCTTTGCATCAATTTGCAATACCCCGAGAATTGAAACGCTCACATGCCCTCCTCGAATCATCGCAAAAGAAGATGCACTATCAAAAAAGGAGGACCCTTCCAATATCGTGACAGGCAGTTTTCCAGCATTAACTAAATCTTTGTCTACCTGATTTGGCTCGGGTGTCGGTCCTACACCAAGAATCCCGTTTTCTGAGTGTAAAAACACTGGCACATCTGCCGGGATATAATCAGCGACCAAAGTCGGAATGCCAATCCCTAAATTGACAATGTCTCCATCCTGCAGCTCTTTTGCTGCTCTGGCCGCAATGTATTCTTTAATCCCCATACTCATCTCCTCCCTTCACTACAATAAAATCAACATATACATGAGGTGTGACAATTTCTTCTGGAGAAAGTTCACCGACTTCTACCACTTCGTCTACTTCAGCAATGACCACATTAGCGGCCGTTGCCATCATCGGATTAAAATTTCGGGCTGACTTACTGTAGATGAGATTTCCAAATCGATCCGCCTTTTTCGCTTTAACTAGCGCAAAGTCCGCTCGCAACGGCTCTTGAAAAACATATTTCTTTCCATTTAACATCCGTTCTTCTTTCTTTTCCGCAATTTTCGTTCCGACGCCCACCGGTGTATAAAAACCTCCTAAACCTGCTCCGCCTGCTCGAATCGCTTCAGACATCGTTCCCTGCGGCAGTAATTCCACTTCGAGTTCTTTATTTTGATAAGCAGCTACTACTTCCGGATTCGACGTAAAGTAAGAGCCAATCGCTTTTTTCACTTGCTTTTGTCGTACCAATACACCAAGACCTCTTCCTGGCTCCCCAAGATTGTTACTAATAATCTCCAACTCTTTCACTTTTTCTTTGGACAACGCTTCCACTAAATGAAGAGGGCAACCGACAAGTCCAAATCCCCCCACCATAATTCGTGAGCCGCTTTTGATTTTTTTTACAGCTTCTTCGCATGTCATCAGTTTGCTCATCTTCCATCCCCTTCCTCTCCATTGTTTTGATTCATTAACCGTTCGGATACGTAAAAAAACCGAGCAAAACGTGTAGCCTCTATAAAGAATGTCATCACGAACATTCCTTCTAAAGAGTCCACGTTTGCTCGGTTTTAATAAGACCATGGAAAGAGGTCATCTCTCCACTTTATTATAACCAAACGTTATGTATTTTTTTGCTTCACATTGTCCCAATAGCGTTGAACTGCGGCTTGAAGAGCCACAATGATTGCTTGCTGAGAAGGAGCAAAATAAAAGCTTTGAATTCGTTCAATTAACGGTTCTACTCCATCTTCAAGACAGTAGCCTATCAGCAGTTTTTGAAAATAATTTTTAGTTAACTCGGTTACGAATGTGAATTCAGCTCCGACGATTTTATGTTCTTTCAGATCCACTTCGAGTACAATTCCTGCATGCTTATACATTTCATACATGGAAGTTCCCTGTGGAGCCTTTGCATATCCTGTAACAATCACTGTGTCCAGTATTTGCATGCCCCCTAAACCTCCTTTCAAAAACTAACTGATTCGTTTCCATTTCTACCTTGATTATAGGTGTCGGAAAATCCAATGTCAATACATAATATTCTAAATTTTCTAAAATGATGACATCGTATCAACTTTTATAGAAAACGCTTTCAATTAGTTGTTTTCTTTTGCATTATATACAATAAATTCGCCTTTTAAGGACAAACTCCTTCACACAAGACCCTTTTTTCATCTATATATTCCACTTAATAATTCGGCACACCTTCATTTGCTTCGAGAACATTTATAATGATTAGGCAGCCCACTTAAATCAGCCTTCAAAGGTTCACCTATGCGAATGGCTCCACCCCCGCAAAGGAGGTGTCAGCCGCTTAAGTCTAGAAAATTCGACATGACCAAAGAACGGTCATGTCGAATTTTCTAGATCGATTTATATACTTTAAGAAACTAGCATTCTTTTTTTTCGCTTATAGACTATCCATTGCGGAAAGGCAATGCCAAGTAAAATGAGCACCACCCCAACCCATTGAAGCGACGTGACAAGCTCTTTCAGTACAAGGCTAGACATGAAAACAGCCATCGGCAGTTCTGCCGCTCCTAAAATCGTCCCTAATCCAGAACCAATTTGAGGAACACCAATGGCAAACAAGAGCGTCGGAATAAGCAGTCCAAATAAACCAAGCAGCGCACCATACAACCACAGTCCTTCCTGCAATGACCCATCTGTCAAAAAAGATGGCCGTAAAATGACAAACGCGCCAAGCAATGATCCGGCTGCCACCCACGCACTCCGATTTAAGGATGGAACGTGAAGCGCTACTCTTCCGCTGAAGAAAATGAACAAAGCGAACGTGCACGCTGCAAGCAATCCAAATATGATTCCATTTGTATGTAACGACAATTCGTTTTGTTCAAATACGCCTCCTGCCAAAAAGGTTCCCACTGTTAAAATTCCGATTGACACAACTTTCTCCCATGACGGGACAGTTCGCTCAACGAACGCTTCTAACAGCACACCAATCCACGTAAATTGAAATAAAAGGACGATAGCAATTGAGGCTGGAACAGTCAGTAATGAGTAATAATAGAAGATACTTGTCATGCAAACGGTCAAACCGACCGCCATCAACTTCGCTATTGATTTACCATCTACTTTTACTCGAGAAAACATCGATACCCCAAACCAAAGCATAAGGCAACCGAAAAAAAGTTGACTGCCAATGACGCCACTCGCCATAAATCCTTTTCCATAAGCAAGCTTCACAAAAGTCGACAGAACGCCATAGCTGCATGCCCCTAAAAACACGAACAACATATATAACATGGTTCAACCTCTTTTTCCATTATAGTCATCTTACTAATCATTAAACAAAAATTTGATTTTATCTTCTCCCCATTCTAATTTCGCATCAAATGTTTTGTCACCTTTTTTAAACCCTTTAATAACACCAGTTTGACCATCTGCCAGCAGTTTTTTCACATTTGCTTGAGAGATTGTTTTTCCTAAAATCTTTTTAGAAATAGTAAAATTGCATTTCGTAGTCGAATAGTTGCTGCAACCATAAAAACTTCCTTTGTCGATTACATCTCCTTCACATTTTTTACATCTTCCGACTTTCGCTCCGGTTGTTTTTCCTTTTTTTCCACTTTTACTCTTTTTAAATTCAGTGAGGTCAAAACCTTCAAAAGACCATGTTTCACTTTGCTTTACAGCATCTTCAATTAGCTTCATCGACAGTTTCTTCGCTTGCTCCATAAATTCTTTTGGAGACGCTTTTCCTTCTCCGATTTCATGAAGCCGCTGCTCCCATTTTGCTGTCATTTCTGGCGAAGCTAAAATGCTCGTTCCAATCGATTCAATCAAAACCTTGCCTTTATTCGTCGCGAACACTTGGTTCTTTTTAATTTCAATATATTTCCGATCTTTTAAAACACCGATGATTCCAGCTCTTGTCGCTTCTGTCCCCAATCCTTCCGTTTTGTTGAGCACTTTCATCAGCTCACCATCTTCTAAATGCTTGCCGGCTGTCTTCATTAGTGTAATAAGTTGCCCTTCTGTATAGCGTTTCGGTGGCTGGGTTTTACCTGCTTTTACTTCTGCTTTTTGTACAGCACCTTGCTCCCCTTCTTGCAAGGAAGGCAAATCTTGTTCCTCTTCTTCAGATTCTTGCTCCTTCTCTTTCTTGCCTCCATATATAACTTTACGCCAACCTTCTTGTATTTGTTCTTTTCCTTTAGACAGAAATGTTGCTCTTCCTTCAACGATCGTGTGTATCGTTGTATAATCGAAGATTGCTTGCTCGTAATGAGCTGCGATTAGTCTTTGAACAATGAGCGTATAGATTTTCTGTTCCTCTGCCGACATTTTCGCCGGATCTGTCACTTGTTCCGTCGGGATGATCGCATAGTGGTCCGTTACCTTCTTTTCATTGACGTAACGTTTATTATTCATAATCGAGGAAAACGGCACTGGAAAATGAGCTTTAAATGCATCAAGCTGACTAATTTTTTTCAAAATCTCTGGAAACATGGCCGCTTCTTCCCTCGTCACATAACTCGAGTCAGAACGAGGATACGAAATAATTCCTTTTACATATAATTTCTGGGCAATTTCAAGTGTTTTCTGTGGAGAAAACTTAAACATTTTATTGGCAGTCGCTTGCAAAGAAGATAAGTTAAACAAAAACGGAGGCTGAAATTCTTTCCGCTCTTTTTCGACCGAATCAACCACTGCCTCTTTTCCTTTACAAAACTGCATAATTTTTTGTGCCAGTGCTTCGTCGTGCAAACGTGTTTCTCCCTCTTTATGCCACTTTCCGTTATACATTTTCCCATCCATCTTAAACGTTGCTACAACTTCCCAAAACGGTTCTGATTTAAAGTTTTCGATTTCTTTTTCTCTTTTTACGATGAGCGCGAGCGTTGGGGTTTGAACCCTTCCTGTCGAAAAGACATCTTCGACTCCTTTTTGACGTAAAAGCAGGGTATAGGCACGAGACGCATTCATCCCGACAAGCCAATCTGCACAGGCTCTGCTTAATGCTTCATAGTAAATCGGCTTTGTCTTCTCTTCATCGAGCAGCTTGGCAAAGCCGTCTTTTACCGCTTTTTCTGTCAACGATGAAATCCAAAGTCGTTTCATCGGTTTACGAGCACCGCTCAATTGAATAATTGTCCGAACAATTAGCTCCCCTTCACGACCCGCATCTCCCGCAATGATGACTTCGCTTACTTCCGGTCTTTTTAACAGTTCTTTCACAACGTTGTATTGCTTTGCCTTCGTCCTTGTCACCTTAAACTGAAACGATTCAGGAATGATTGGAAGTGCATTCATCGACCAGCGCTTCCATTCTGCATTATATTCTTCCGGCTGCTTCAGTTCACACAAATGCCCGATAGCCCATGTCACATAGGCCCCTTTTGGAAACCACTCATTCGGCAAAATTTCAATGTATTCTTTATGTCGTTTCATTGGAAAAGGAGCAGCGAGCTTTGCCCCTTGATCTGGTTTTTCAGCTATGATGACTTTCATGGTCTTCTCCTATTCATATAATAAGGTGCTCTTATTATACCATGTTTTTTCGAACGGTCGTTCTGTTGAAAAACAAACCTGCCCTGGAGACTTTCTTTCTTTTTGCAAATCCTTAATTTACATATAAATATTAAGGTTCGAGATGGTTTCCCTATCTCTAATTTAAGCTGTTTATTTGCCCTGATTAGGTTCATTTGTTACGCTATTCGATTTCTAAGTTGGCGCTTGAATTAAAAAAAGGAGCTGCTATCGCAACTCCTTAACAATTCCTATATATAAGATCATTATTTACCACTTTTGAAGACCAAGCAGTTTCTCCCCTAGTTCTGTGAGGACCGCACGTTGGTACTTCGTTTGCTCCCAATTTCGAGGATCACCAGGAAACGCCTTTCCGCTTGGTGGAATTCTTTCACTCCACGATGAGATTCTCGTTTGACGCAACGACTCGTTATGCTCTTGTGCCGGAAACATAGAAATATATTGGGCCAAACGTGGTTTTGTTGAATGGTTTGGGCGGATGCCATGCGGCTGCATACTATTAAAAATAAGTAAGTCACCTGCTTTAGTCACTACTTTCGTCGGTGTATATCCCGTCGTATCCGGTTTATGCGGGTCTCTGTCATTTGGCTGTGTTTTGACCCATTCATCAAAATCCCGATACAATTCGGGAATACATTGGAACCCGCCCATTTCTGCATCAGTGTCCACAAGTGATAAAACACCCTGTACATTTACCGGAATGGGATTTAATGACGTATCAACATCCCAATGGATAAAACTCTCATACTCATGTCCCGGTTTTAGTGGAAGATTGAGGTTGCATCTGTCAATACTTGCCCATAATTTTTCCGTTCCCCAAATATCGACGAAAGCATGATATACTTTTTCATACATGCGATTATCCCATAAGTATTGATGATTATATAATTCAACCATCCCCGTATTCATCAATTCCTTCATTTGGATTTCACGTCTTGGAGCTGTATACCAGGTGGAAGGATCATTAGGATTTTTCTCTTCAAATTCCCAAATTAATTCTACCAGCCGATCCACATATTCTTTCGGAACCGCTTCCTTAATAACGACATATCCGTTATCTTTCCAGAACTTCCAATCTTCTTCGCTTAACACCCGTAATGGTTCCTGATTGACACGTTTATTTAAAGGAATAGCAATCTCCAAAATGTTATTTAACACTTGTTCATTTTTCATTTGATGTTCCTCCTCTTAATCTAATAAAAACATTTCTATTAAATTTCTAAATCGACAACAGCCACATTTTCCACAATTTCTTTCACAAGCCTTCCAATCTCCAAATGTTCAGGGTGTAGCTGATAGGCAGCTAATCTTTCTCGATTTTCAAACAGCATCCTCATTCCAAATTCATAATCAGCAAACTCATGCTCAACTGTTGTATTTAAACCAGCCTCGACTGCCTTTATTCCTGCTATTTTCCCATTAAGTAACCGGAATCTTTGTACTAGCTCTTCCTTTTGTTCCTTCTTGGTTCCTTCTTTAAATGTAAAGAAGACAAGATGTTCAATTGGTGGTCTCATTGTGTCTCCCCTCCTTTCAATTCTCCTAGAAAAATATCTATATAAACTTCTAGTGTGCACTTGCCCGCTGACTGAAAATAGAGTTGATTTCTTCTATACATTCGGAGCCTAAATCAATTCCAGAACTTAAACAGCTTTCAGCAATCTGATTCGACTTCTTCGCTCCAATAATAACCGAAGGAACATGTTCCCAGCGCAATGTCCATGCAATTACAAGCTGACTCACTGTACATCCGTACCTGGAGGCAATTGACTTTAACTTTTCAACTCCATCTAGACTTCGGCGCAGTTGCTCTTGCTGAAAGATATCTTCTTCACTTCGCCAGTCCCCTTTTTCAAACTGACGTGTGCCGTTAAACTTTCCTGTCAGAATTCCCCTTCCAAGTACTTTATAAGGAAGAATAGCTATCCCCTTTTGAGCGGCATAAGGAATAACATCATCTTCTGCCTTTCTATTGAGCAAAAGATATTCAATTTGATTAGAAGCAATCGGCATATAGCGGCTTGCTTCCTCTAGTTGTTCAGCAGAAAAGTTCGAAACCCCAACATACCGAACCTTGCCCGCGTTCACCAATTTTTGCATGGCAGTCATCGTTTCTTCAAGCGGAGTATCAGGATCGGGCCAATGTAACTGATACAAGTCAATAGTATCCACTCCAAGTCTTTTTAAGCTCGCCTCACAAGCTTGAATAATATAATCCGCTCGTAAATTATTTCGCAAGTTTCCTGTTGTATCCCACTCCACCCCTACCTTCGTTGCAATGATTGCATCTTTATTAGAGGTAACGTAGCGCCCTAATAGCTCTTCAGCATAGCCAAATCCATACATATCAGCCGTATCAAAAAAATTGACTCCCATTTCTATGGCTTGAGTGAGCGCACTGCAGGCATCCTTCTCGTCGACCTTCCCCATTCCATGACCAGAAATTGGCCACGTTCCAAAACACACTTCCGATACCTCCAACTCAGTTCCGTTCCATTTTCTATATCTCATATACTCCTCCTGATTTTTTATTCGCCTCTGCTCCGCTTCCTTTTATTGTTTGTTCGAAAGAAAAATTAATAGAAATGATATCGTGCTGTTCGAGCACAGTAGCGGCACGATATGTTCTTGATGGAAACTTTTTTTACATGTGGAAGATATAAAGACTTCAACACTTGAATCACATGATGTGAACAACTAAACATGAACGTCTCCTCCTTATTTTCTCTTTCATCAATACAATTGGATCAGCGTCATGACTCTTCCTTTATCTCTTCAGAATACGTTTCATGTATCTTGTCCCTGCATGCCCAGCATTCACTTCTGTTTTTCTCCATCACGGTCAGTTCGTTTTCACAGCTAATACATATATCTGTCAACGTTTATCCCTTCTTTCTACCGTTAGTAGAGGCATTCCACCTTTTCACCGTATTCAATTACTTCTCTGTAAAATCAGTAACATTTTCCTTCGTCACTAGTTGGAATGGTACAAAGTTTTCTTTCTCTACCTGTTCACCTTTGGCAACTTTCAATCCAACTTCAATTCCGAGTTTTCCTTGTGACTGAACATCTTGAAATACAGTAGCTGAGAGATCTCCTGATTCAACTGATTTGAGAGCATCCGGAATAGCGTCAATACCGATGACTTTCGTTTCCTCCAATTTTCCTGCGGCTTTCAATGCTTTTAAAGCACCTAATGCCATTTCATCATTTTGACCGATAATAGCATCAAGTTCTTGTGTTTGCAGCCAGTTTTCCGTCAAGGCAAGTGCTTCCGCACGAGACCAGTTAGCAGTTTGTTCAGCGACAACTTTTATATCGGGATAGCTTTTTAGGACTGCATAATTCCCTTCCGTTCTGTTAATTTCCGCTGATTGACCGTTCGGTCCATGGATAATTGCAATATTCCCTTTCCCCTTCAATAAATCCGCAATGTATTGCATTTCAATTTTCCCTGCTTCTACATCGTCTGATCCCACATGTGCTGTTACTTTGTCACTATTTGCGACAACAGAAAGAATGGTGATGATGGGGACTTTAGCTGCAGCTGCCATCTCAACAGCGGGAGCGCTTCCATTTTTGTCGACAGGGTTAATGATAATAGCATCGACATTTTGATTGATGAAATTTTCAACCTGGCTAATTTGATTTTCAGCTTTTCCCAATCCGTCTGACTCTACTAATTTAACGCCCGAAGCCTTCGCATTTTCTCGTAACGATTCCTGAAGTGCGACGATATACTCATTTTGTAAATTTTGATACGAAACCCCAATAGTGATTTGCCCGTCTCCCTTTCCTTCTTTCGAATTGTTTGTTGCTGCTTCGCCCGAACAGCCGGTTACATAGACAAGTAGCATGACCATTAATAAAGATAACCGTTTTAAATTTTTCATGCGGACCACTCCCTCGATTTTTAAATGCTTTCTAACTAATCATGATATTACATGTCATTGATGGTTCTTTTTATCAATGAGAACAGCAATGACAATAATCGCTCCTTTTAAAATTTGCTGATAATAAGAAGAAACATTGAGCAAGTCAAGACCGTTATTCATGACACCGATAATTAATACGCCCATAAGTGTGCCAATCAAACTGCCGACTCCGCCAAATAAACTCGTACCGCCAATGACGACAGCCGCTATCGCATCAAGTTCATATCCTTCTCCTAAAACTGGGGACCCTGACATAATTCTCGAAGAAAGGACAATCCCTGCAATTCCCGCAAGCAGCCCTGCAAGTGAGTAGACGCCAATTTTAATGAAAGTGACATTAATGCCTGACAGTTTGGCAGACTGTTCATTTCCTCCAGTTGCGAATACATATCTTCCAAATACAGTAAAGTTAAGAAGTAAAATGCCAAGCAACGTGATAGCAAGAAAAACAATGACAGGAATGGGAAGACCTAAAAAATAACCAATGCCAATATGGTTGTAAGCATCACTGAGGCCGATAACTGGACGCCCATCCGTATAAACCATCGCCAGCCCCCTTGCCGCTGTCATCATTCCTAATGTGGCGATAAAAGGAGTCACTTTCCATTTGGCTACCATTACACCATTTACTGCACCGCAGCTTAAACCCACCAGCATTCCAATGGCAATCGGCACATACAGAGCGTGACTGTGATCGACTTGGGCAAAACTTGTCGCTACAACAGCAGAAAGTGCCATGATGGACCCGACTGAAAGGTCAATGCCTCCTGTCAAAATAACAAAGGACATTCCAATAGCAATAATGCCGATAATAGATACTTGTCTCAATATGTTTAAAATGTTGGATGTTGTTAAAAACGAGTCAGAGGTAAACGACAAAGTTAAAAATAAAAGCGCAAATGCTACATAAATGCCATACTTCGCAAGTAAATCCCCTGCCTTTCCGCCGTTAAGCTCCCACTTCTCTTTCATCAGCGGATTAAATATACTCTTAGCCGCTTCTTTCTGAACACTCATACTATTTTCTCTCCCTTCATGTATCCGGCACAGCATGCCATGATTTGCTCCTGATTAAATTCATTCCTACCAAACTCGCCCGTCACTTTCCCCTCACTCATCACAATCATACGATCGCACATCCCAATCAATTCAGGCATCTCCGAGGAAATCATAATTACGGCTTTTCCTTCATCAGCGAATTTTTGAATAATTTTATAGATTTCTGCTTTTGCCCCAATATCAATTCCGCGTGTCGGCTCATCTAAAATTAGAATATTCGGATTATTTAAGAGCCACTTTGCGATGACAATCTTCTGCTGATTTCCCCCGCTTAAATTTTTGACCAGCATATCTCTTGTCGGCGTTTTAATTTTAAGCGAATGAATTTGCTCGTCTACCACCTGGCATTCCTTTTTCTTTACAATAATCTTATTGAATACAGCCAATTTAGATAAATTCACCAAGCTAATATTATCTCTGACAGTTCCTGTTAAATTCAGCCCTGTCTGTTTTCTGTCTTCCGTCACCAGAGCCAAACCGTTTTTTATAGCATCTTTCGGATGTTTATGAACGACCCGCTTTTCATCAATGTATATATCTCCGCTGTCCGGAGGATAAATGCCGAAAATACTTTCCACCACTTCTGTCCTTCCAGCGCCCACCAATCCGGCAATTCCGAGAATTTCCCCTTTTTTCACCAAGAAGGAAACGCTTTCAAACTTTCCTTTCAGAGTTAAATTTTCCACTTTCATGCACATATTTTGGATGGCAGACGTTCTCGTTTGAAATACTTCTTTTAACTCTCTTCCTACCATGAGAGAAATAAGTATATCATCATTTAAGTCCACAGCTTTGCGGCTGTCCACATAAGCACCATCTCTTAAAATGGTAATTTGATCAGCAATCTTAAAAATTTCATCCATCTTGTGCGAAATATAAATAATCGATTTCCCTTGGGCTGTCAGCATGTTAATAATCTGAAACAGCTTTTCCACTTCTCTGTCCGTAATTGCTGAAGTTGGTTCATCCATTACGATAATATTGGCATCATTGGAAAGAGCCTTGGCGATTTCAACCATTTGCATATCGGCAACAGAAAGAGCGGACATTTTCTTGCCAGGATCGAGCTGTATATGCAAACGCTCCAGCAGCTCGGACGCCATGTCTCTCTGTTTCTTTTTATTGATAATAGCTGTCTTCCCGATACGGGGCTCCCTGCCAAGAAAAATATTTTCAGCAACCGTCAGCTCCGAAATAAAACTAAGTTCCTGGTGGATCATACTTATTCCACTATGCAAAGCATCTCGCGGATCATGGAACTCGACTTTCTGGCCATTCAAAACAATGTCACCTTCATCAGGTGTGTAAATCCCTGCTAATATTTTCATCAGGGTAGACTTTCCAGCACCATTTTCCCCCATGAGAGCATGAACTTCGCCTCTTTTCACGTTAAGAGAAACATTTTCAAGCGCTTTTACTCCAGGGAATGATTTGCATATATTTTTCATTTGAAGAGCGTATTCTCCTGACTGTTTCATGCCACGTTTATGTATTTGCAATTTCATCTCCTCTTCCTATTTTAGTTTGAAGATTCAATCTTATTTGAATTCAATATTAAGCTTATCACTATGTCTATACAATAAAGCATCTTGTTATTTTCCTGAAAAAACTATTACATCTTGTTGCTCCATCTGGTTAAAAAAGCATAAAAGACTGTATCCTACCGCAGCGCACACCGCTTTTGAAACCCCTTACACAAAATATATTAACATCTTGTTTTTCTTTAGAAAAAACTATTATATCTTGCTGCCTCGTGTAGCACTAAACGTCTATATCATATACACTTAAAAAAAGATGGGAGGCTATGAAGATGAAAGTTTTATTGAATACAAACTTGATAAATTCTCTCCCCCAAAGAGAATATACGGCAAACAGCTATAAATTCCAAAAACTCCCCATTCTCGTTTATGCCGGACAAATTAGCGACAATCCCCACTGGAAGTTCTCAAGCCATAAACATGACGATTTAAGTGAAATCATTTATATTAGTGAAGGAGAAGGAACCTTTATTATTGATGGCAAAACATATACAGCAACGCAAGGGGATATCTTAATCTATAACAGTGGCGTGATACACGAAGAATGGTCTAACCCTACAAATCCGCTTAAAACGTATTTTTGCGGAATAGCCGATCTATCAATTGAGGGACTTAAAGAACTTCATATTATTCCTTCACATATTGAACCAATCATTCGAAAAAACAAATACTCTCCTAAAGTTAAAACCTATCTTTCTGAAATTTTTGAGGAGTCTGCTCTTCAAGCTGAAGGATATCAAACAATTTGCCAGCATTTGCTTATCTCGTTGATTACTTTAGTTTTCCGTATCATGAAACTCCAAGACACCAATGCTTCTTTCGAAAAAGCTAATTCATTGGCACGCCAAACGAAAGAATACATTGATAAACATTACACAAAAAACCTGTCTTTAAATGATTTAGCCGACACTTTTTTTGTAAGCCCTTACTACCTTTCACATGCATTCAAAAAAGAAACAAACCTCTCACCCATCCATTATTTAATTACACGCAGAATGGGAGAAGCGAAAAGACTTCTTGTCTCCACAGACATGAAAGTGCGTGAAATCGCTCAAATGGTCGGATATGACAACCCTAATTATTTCACTATGCTATTTAAAAGATTTACTGGTACATCACCTAAAAAATTTAAAGAACAGCACACAAAAAAATTAATTTATCACAAATAATGCACTGCCTCCTCCTCTCTTTCGTTCAATATTCATTTTACGAAAAAATACCCTGTCATCTAAAAGATTCCTTTTAGATGACAAGGTGATAAGATTACCATTGTTAAAATCACTAATTATGTTTCGCCCATAAGACTCGCCTGTTTCCTATGCACCAAGCTTGACTCCTCTCTTTACACAACCTTCTGTAAAAAAGAGATGTTTGTCAGGAAAAATTTCATGAACTTCAGATGATCGGTCGCTGATGGCGTCATTATATATGTGATGGCGTTAACAAACTTCGATGTTTTATAATTTCTGCATACCGAAGAGCACTGTCCTTCATAATACGCTCTTGTGAATCAAAATCTACGTAAATCATACCGAAACGCTTATCATAGCCAAACGCCCACTCAAAATTATCCAATAACGACCATAAATAATAGCCTTGAATATTCATTCCTGCTTCGTTTAACTGAGCTACCGCTTTCAAATGTTCTTCAACATATTCAACACGATCTGCATCATGGACACGTCCATTTTGAACAACATCATCAAAAGCCGCACCATTTTCGGTAATATAGATTGGTAATTTTGTATAGTCTTCTCGTAATCTCACAATTAAATCTTTAAATTCATTCGGAGAAATGTCCCAGCCCATTCCCGTTTTTTTATAATCGGAATACGCACCTGTACTTAAGAAATCAGAAGCACCGTTAAATTCCACTAAGCCGCGGCTATAGTAATTGATGCCAAAGAAATCGCATTCCACGGAAATTGTTTCTAAATCGCCGTCCTTTATAAAATCATATGAATGAACATATTTTGAAAATAGATTCATCATATCTGTCGGATAGTTCCCTTTAAAAACAGGGTCTAAAAACCAACGATTCGTATATCCGTCTGCATTGTTTGCTGCTAATTGATCGTTAATCGATGCTGTAGCCGGGTAAACAGGCGATAAGTTTAACGTAATTCCAATTGGCGTGGCAGATTCAAAAGTTTGTTTTAACAATTGGACAGCTTTTCCATGGGAAAGCAAAATATGGTGAACAGCACGAACCGCATCATCTAAATTTCTCCGACCTGGTGCATGAATACCTTGATGGTATCCGAGAAACCCTGCACACCAAGGCTCATTATGAGTAATCCACATATCGACATCTTCGTCTAATTCTTTAAAACACACTTCGGCAAGTTCTAAAAACCAATTAACGGACTCGCGATTTACCCAGCCACCTTTATCTTCTGCCCATTGCGGCAAATCCCAATGATATAACGTAACAGATGGCTTAATTCCTGCTTTTTTTAACTTTTGAACGAGCTCTTTGTAAAATTTCATCCCTTTTTCATTGAACTGTCCCTCATAAGGAAAAATACGCGGCCATGAAATCGAGAAGCGGTAAGAATCCACACCTAATTTCTTTAAAATTTCAATATCCTCTTCATGTCGATGATAATGATCGCATGCGATATCTCCGTTATGAAGTTCATGCACTTTCCCTTTCACTCTAGAAAATGTATCCCAAATGGAAAACGTTCTTCCATCTTCTAAATGAGCCCCTTCAATTTGATAGGCAGATGTCGCCGTTCCGAAAATAAAATCCTTTGAAAAATTCATGTTTTCTCCACTCCTTATTCTTTAACTGATCCAGCTGAAATGCTGCTGATGATATATTTAGATAAAAATAGAAAGGCAATCATAATGGGGACAACTGATATCGCAATTCCAAGATAGAGTGAACCTAAGTTTTGAGCAACCGGAGATCCTTTCAAGAAGCCCATTAATACCGGCAATGTATACTTCTCTGGCGAGAAAATTAACACTAATGGCATTAAATAGTTGTTCCATGAGCCAATAAAAGTGAAAATGGACATTGTAGCAATAGCCGGCATCATTACCGGTAACGCCACCGTATGGAAAATTTTCAACTCATTGGCCCCATCAATCCTTGCCGCCTCTAACAAGCTGACGTGAACCGTTGATTTTAAATATTGCCTTAAAAAAAACACGATAAATGGACTTGCAATTGCAGGAACAATTAACGGAATAAATGAATCTAATACACCTAAACTTTTACTTAACTGATAAAAACCAATTAAACCTAGTTGGCCTGGTACCATCATCATCACAAGCATGGTCACAAATAATACATTCTTTCCTTTGAAGTGATAAAACGTAAAACCAAACGCCGTCAATGCTGAAAAATATCCTGACAGTACCGTTGTAAGAATGGCAATAATTAAACTGTTTTTAAAACCGCTCCATATATTCACATAACTCATCATCGTTGCATAGTTATCAGCTAAAGATTGACCTGGTATAAGACTAAATCCTTGTAAAATGTCCGCATTTGTTCTTGTAGCATTCAACATCATCATAAGAAACGGAAGAAAGCTGATAATCGCCAACAGCGTTAAAAAACTATAAATAAGGATTTTTGTTATGGATAGTCGTTTTAATGTAACCTTTGATTTTCGTTGTACGTTGTATACTGCTTCTGTTTTGACTTCAATCATGCCCCATCACCCCTGTTTCACTTCTTTTCGATACATTGATTTGAACACAATGGCAGAGAATATAAGCGTGATGACAAATAAGCCGTACGCTACTGCAGCTGCATAGCCGTAATTATTATATTTAAACGCTTGATTATATAAATAAAGGACCATTGTATTTAACGCCCCTTCAGGCGATCCTAAGCCATCTGTAATTAACATCGGTAAATCGAATAGCTGCAGTCCGCCAATTAAAGACGTGATCATGATGTACAACAAAATCGGTTTTAACAAAGGTAGCGTAATGCTGATAAAAGTTTGCCAGCGATTCGCTCCATCAATGAGAGCGGCTTCATAATAGTCTTTTGAAATTCCTGTAATACCCGCCATAATGACAATGAATGTATGGCCATACCACATCCACGTTAAAATAATAGATACAGAGAGTTGAGCAGTCACAGGCTTATTGAGCCATTCAATTGGTTCAGAAATCAAACCTACGTTCATTAAAAGCATATTAAGAGAGCCATGCTGCCAATCTAGAAGAATACCAAATAACAGTGCTACAGAGCTGATTGTAATTAAGTTGGGTAAGTAAAAAATGGCTCTAAAAAAATTCATTCCTTTAATCTTCATGCGCAAATCAGAGAAAAGCACCGCTAACAGAAGCGCTAACGCAATTTGTAAGACAAAGTTGACGCCCCATATTTTCCATGTATTAAAAAATGCTTCTACAAAATACGTATCACCGATTAGACGTTTATAATTCTCTAACCCAACTGTGTTGGGTGTACCGCTTCCCGTAAAGTCGGTAAAGCTGTAATAAAACGTTAAAAGAACGGGATAAATGCTGAAAGTTAAAAAGATTAACCAAAAGGGGGCAATAAATAGATAGCCGTGATAATCAATTTTTTTCATAATAAAACCCTTCCTTTTCTTAAAATGTGCCGGTTGCCCATTTCTCTTTTAAAAAACGTTTTTCCATGCAACCACTTCGCCAACTACTATTAAGAGCTTCCTAATGAAAATGTCACCTGCATCAGGAAGCAACACACATCCTACAACCGGCCATGTCAGCATGATTACTGTGCTGGAATCTCTAAATTTGGAAAGGCATTTTTAGCTTGTTTATAAAATTCTTCAATCGCCTCTTCTTTCGATTTTTTACCAGCCACATACTCTTTCACTTGGGAGCCAAATAAAATATCCAACTGCTGATCATACTTTGTGACAATACCAGACTCAATGTTTTTCGCCTGTTCTAAGAAAAACTCATAATTGTTTTGTCCACCTAAAAACTCATCACTAAATGTATCTTTAATTTTGTTTGTAACCGGATTAAAGGCAAGTACATCTCCGGTCTCTGTTGCCCACTCTGTTAAAAACTCTTCATCTTGTGTCATCATCTTCACAAATTCCCATGCAAGCTCTTTCTTCTCTGAATCTTTATAAATCCCTAACCAAGTGCCACCCCAGAAATAAGAGCTCGGACCGCTAGTGACTGCCCAGTCTCCCGCAGTATCCTTTGCATTTGGCTTTAACACACTGTGCAAGCCCCATGTTGGCAAAACGTAAGAGAATACTTCTGTTTGTTCTGCTGAGCTTCCGCTTCCTTTAATTGGACCGTTCATCCCCGCTAACCATGCAGGGGACCATTCATCTGCCAGTGCGGTAAATTCGTTCTCTCTTAATTTTTTAGCATCATCCATAAAAGCTTTTTTCTCTTCTGTTAAGACTAACTCGTCTTTCTCATTTACCCATGGTACTTGGTTGCTTCCTTGTGCAAACCAACGCATAGCCCCTTCATCCGGGAACAATTTATACCCTTTTTGCTTCAATTTCTCTCCAACTTCAAACAAGCCCGCTGTAGAGGACATCATCTCACCAACTTGCTTCGGATCATCTGTCCCTAACACTTGTTTCGCAATGCTACGGCGATAGTAAATTCCACCTGGAGTTGTTTGCCAAGAAAGCGCTCGCACTTGACCTTCTTTATCTTTTCCTAAATCAAATACGTAAGGAACCACTTTATCTGCTTGTTCGTCTGCGTTATAAGGATCTTGCGATAAGTTCTCCCAATAATCAGCATCTACCCACTGTTTAAGAAACGCGATTTCACCCGTAAAAACATCAGGGGCACCAACACCGCTTTCTAGCACTGGCTTCAGCTTTGTTGGATAATCAGCCGTCGGTACAATCGTTAACTCAACTTTCACTCCATTTTTCTCTTCAAAAGTTTGAATAGGTTTTTTCAATTCGTCTGTGAATGACCACACCCGTAAATCAACATCTTTGTCAGAAGAGCTCGTTGACTGTCCACCGCTGCATGCAGCTAAAGAGCTAAACATTAATGTCCCTGCAAATAAAGCACTCATCCACTTTTTCATACCATTCTCTCCTCTATAATTTTTTGTCGAAACCGGTTTCGTTTAGTTATAAAAAAAAGGATATCTTCACTTTCATTGTTCCGAAACCGGTTTCGAATTTATTGAAAAAATATATTCATAGCCTTTACTTTACATCCCTGCGGCCAAAACTCATTAATGACGTTAGAAGGGTTCAAAACGAAACCGGTTTCGTTTTGCGTTAAAAAATTTTAACTCACTCCTTTACACGTTTCTCGAATGACTAATTCAACAGGAATAACATTCACATTGCTTTGTTTTTCTTTTTGATTAATTTGCTCAATTAATTTTTCTGCTGATTTTTCTCCAATTAACTCTTTATCTTGACGAATAGTTGTTAACGCTGGTGTAATATATTTGGCAAGATCAATATCGTCAAACCCGATAATTGAAATATCTTCTGGAACTTGCAGTCCTCGATCGCGAATTGCTTGAATGGCTCCAACTGCCATATGATCCCCTGCCGCAAAAACCGCTGTAGGTATACGAGGAGCATTTAGTAACTGCTGCATCGCCTGGTAGCCTTCTTCAACAGAGAAAAATCCGCCTTGAATCACAAACTCTTCCGGAATTGGTAACCCAAAATGGCTCATTGCTTGTTGAAATCCCTTTAGTCTCTCTGTGCCAGCAAATGTTTGTTGATGACCTGCAATGGTTGCAATTTCTCGATGACCAAGGGAGTACAAATACTCGACTGCCATTCTTGCTCCTTCACAATTATCCGAGTAAACGACTGATGTGTTTTCATTATTCATATCAATGACAACTAACGGCAAATGACTATTCATAAGTTGACGTACTTGCTCATCTTCATAATCGGAGCAAATAACAACCACTCCATCTACACCACGATATTGGAAATGTTCCAAATAACTGGTGTTTTTACTTCGAAGGTTGCGCGAAACAAAAATTAAATCATACCCTTCTTTTTCTGCATACTTACGAAAACTCTCAATTACTTCATTGAAAAAGGGGTGTTTCATTCCTACTTCTAAAATCTCTGAAAACACGACTCCAATTGTCCACGATTTCTTAGTCGAAAGCGATTGTGCATGAGCATTTGGTAAATAGCCTAATTCTTGGACAGCACTCATAATTTTATCTTTCGCTTTTTGACTAATGTCTGTATAATTATTTAATGCTTTTGAAACGGTTGTCACAGAATATCCTGTTTTTTTCGCGATATCATAAATTGTAACCATCGATTTTTTAAATCTCCTTCATCTATCGAAAGCGCTTTCGTTACTGTTATTTTAAAGTGCGATTCTTTTTTATGCAAGCTTTTTTTATCTCAAATTATGTTCTTTTCTTCTTGTCCTTATTCTAGCTATTATGTGAAAATCTCCATCTTTTCTCCATCGAAAAGATGAGAATCTATCATCACCTCCCCTTTAAAGAAGTCAAAAATTCGATGTATGTAGTGTAAACGTTAAAAAATCCATCAGCAAGGGTCCAACTTCTCCCTCACTGATGGTGGATGCTCTTGTTAACTTTTATCCTTGTTATGGTTATTTAGTTTTGAAGTTGGCTTTTTGCTAACTGTTAAGCCACGGTAAAAAAAACGGGAAACGACAAGTCCTGCAAAACCGAGTACAATAAACAGCATAGCCCGAATAAACAGCGGAATATATGGAATGTCTAAAAACACCAATTTTAACAATGTGAGAATAAGAAGCAAGGCACCAATATATTTTGCCTGCTTTATTTCTTTTGCCACTCCGACTCCAATCCATGCAAAAGATAATAAAAGCCAGACAAATGTTAAGATTAGCCGCTGACTATCATCCTGCGTATGCTGTGTACATGCTAGTGTAAATTGGGTTGTAAAAATAAGAAAGAGAAGAGCAAATACAGCACTGCCAATGGTGAGAGCCGACTCTTTCTTAAGTTTTTCATATTTGAATAGAAATTTCGCGCCTAGCACAAACGTAGCAAGAAAGACAATCCAATCAAGTGTCTCGATAGAAAATGGTTTATCAATCATGCCGATCACTAAAACATTTAGGCCTGCAACAGTATAAATAAAGAGCGACACGACTTTTTTGACAAAACTCGGATATTTAAAAACGGAATAATAAGCTGCTAGCCCTTGAATTAAAAGTAGGCTTGTTACAAACCGCTCATCAACTGCGTGAATAATAAGAAAAGCTCCTAACACAATCAAGTGGATATGAAACATCGGAACTTTTTGAAGATCATCTTTTCGCTTATAAGAAAGCAACCCATACACGAAGAGAGAAGCCAGTAAAAACCATGTGACATAGCCAGCTGTAAATGTCCCGTATACCCATGCATAAACAATAAATAAGCTTGTCAGCAATGTATTGGCATGAGTCGGTATTTCTTTATTCGCTTTTACAAAATAATATAAAAGTAGCATGTGCTGAATGATAATTGGAAGGGCAACCATATAGCCTTGCACAATGTCTCCTGTAAAGGTGCAAAAGAAAAACAACGCCACATTGAGCAAAATAGAAGATCCATAATAAATTTTTTCATAATGAAAGCGAACTGCCATTGACAAAAACAGCATATACAAGAGCGTTTCATAGCCTAAAAATACATATGGATTTGGTACTTCGCTCTCAATAAGGAAGGGCACTAGCACACCGCCCACCATGCTAATGGTTCCTAACACTTCAGAGTGGTACAGCTTTGTTAAAGCTAAACCGAGCACAATCCATAGAACGTTTAAGGTAAAAGAAGCCGTTGAACCAATCATTCCATATAAAACGTGCATAGCAAATGTCGTCAGCATAAGAATCGGGATGACTCCTCCTACTAAAACATGCCCAAATTTTTTCCGTTCTTGTCTCATTTGTTTATGTCCAACATATAAAAGCAGACCTGACACGATAAAACCAAATGCCACTTTAACAGGCTCATTAACAAGCCCGTAATCTGAAGCAGCTTTAAACCCCCATAATATTCCTATAATTAATACAAATAGAAACAACCTCGGCATCCATATTTGAAGCAAAAGCTTTTCCCAATCTACTGCTTCCTGTTTACGATCTGGTCTTTCGTCTACATTAAGTTGAGGTGCCTTATGCACCCTTTTAGGTTCCGTACGAACTGTTACGCTTTCTGTTTCTTCAAACAATTCTTTGTCATCACTATGGTTCTCTAATTGATGTATCCTGTGTCTTAGCGTATCCATTTCCTTTTCCAGCATCTTTATTCGCTCTTCTAATTGACTTATAGACATCATGTTCACCGCCATTTAACATTAAATTAAAAACGTAATTCCACCTTTCAGTAACTTGGGACGCCCTTCTACACCTCATAAAATTACAGCACCGTTTACTAAACGCTTCGGGCAACACTACGTTCGTTGTCCTTTCGGTTTCCTTGGAAATCTTTCCATTACATGTTTCCATCGCTTAAAAATTTATCAATAACAAATGCTATTGAAGGAAATATTATTTTTTGGTGATTTTTTATTTCTTTTATGAAAAAAGCTAGTAAAATGAACAGTATGCATATTAAGTAAACGAGGGTGGGATATGTCTAAAAGGAAGATATTACTAATATACATCATTTTTAGCTTTTTTTGGGTATTTATCACCGACGATCTATTGCTACTGATTGGAAACGATATCGAAATTCTTTTTAGGTGGCAAACAATTAAAGCGATTACATTCATTTTGTTATCAAGTACATTTATTTACTATCTTGTAATTAAGAAAGAAGAATTTCAAACCGTCCAAAAGGAGAAAGAAAAGCTCCAAACATTAATTAACTCAATGGTTGATTTTGTTAACTTTAAGGATGGAGAAGGACGTTGGATTGAAGCAAACGATTTTGGCTTAAAGTTGTTTCATCTTGAACATGTTGATTACAAAGGGAAAAAAGATTCTGAGTTGGCCCAATATACGGATTTTTATCATGATGCCTTATTTTATTGTGAACAATCCGATGAGGAAACGTGGAAAGCAGGGAAAATTACACGTACAGCGGAGAGCATCCCCTTACCAGAAGGCGGCGAAAAGACATTTGACACCATTAAAGTTCCGCTGTTTTACAAAGATGGTAGCCGCAAAGGCCTTGTCGTTATTGGACGAGATATTACCGAAAGAATTTTAATTGAAAAAGAACTGTCAGAAAACAAACAGCGCTATCAATCTTTATTTGAATATAATCCAGAAATGGTCTATATGGTTGATTTAAAAGGCAATCTTACTAATATGAACCCACAATTTGAAGTCATTACCGGTCAATTGAGAAGCGCATACGTCGGGAAATCTATTTTAGAGTTTGTGCGAAAAGAAGACCATGAACAATTAATTAATGTTTTCCGTCAAGTCATTCGCACAGGTACCGCACAAAATAATCTAGAAATTGAAATTGTTCGTCATGATGGCAAACACATTGTACTAGCTTCCACACTCGTCCCTATGATTATCGATAATCACATTGTAGGAGTCATCGGTTATGCGAAAGACATTACTCAATTGAAAGCAGCAGAAGAGCGATTAAGGAAAACCGAAAAACTCTCAGTCGTAGGAGAGTTGGCCGCAAGTGTGGCACATGAAATTCGAAATCCTCTCACTTCGCTAAAAGGGTTCGTTCAATTAATGAAGGATGATGAACCGAAAAAGCAGCTGTACTACAATGTAATGGAAGACGAACTTGATCGAATTAACGAGATTGTGAGTGAATTTTTATTGCTGGCCAAGCCTCAAAAACTGTCGTTCAAGCCATCCAATTTGAAAGATATTTTAACATCTGTGATGAGCCTGTTAGAATCTGAGGCCAACCTTTACGGAGTCGAAATGTCCCTTCATGTTAAAGGAATGCTTCCTCTTATTGAATGCGAACCAAATCAATTAAAGCAGCTGTTCATCAATATTATTAAAAACTCCATTGAAGCCTCTTCGACCACTGTGCGTGTCACAGTGGAAATGAATGATTCAAACGTTATTTCCATTAAAGTAGAAGATAATGGATCGGGCATTTCGGATGAGCGAATGAAACACTTAGGTGAACCTTTCTATTCTTCCAAAGAAAAAGGCACAGGTCTTGGCTTAACGGTCAGTTACCGAATTGTTGAATCGCATAAAGGACGAATTCAATTCAAAAGTAAAAAAGGTGAAGGTACGATGGCGGAAGTACTCCTCCCGGTTTAAAACATTTGCTGGACATAAAGAAAAGGGGCGAGAAAAAAATCGCCCCCTTTTTCGTTGTTGTAGAGCTTCTACAATTGAACCCCTGACTCTATAATCAATCTTTTCGTCTTTGTATCCAGAATCGCTTTAACACCGATTGGAATGGCGATATGCGGGGAACAATGACCAATCTGAAACCCTTTCATTGCAGGTTTACCGGTCGCTTTCATGTAATCATCGATCACTTCACTAAGCGATAAAGAACGATGATGTTCCTTCGGTTCACACTGTTGGAAACTTCCGATAAGAAAGCCAGAAGCCTCGGCCAGCTTTCCTGCCATTTTCAATTGATTAAGCATCCTGTCAACTTTGTACGGCTCTTCTCCAATCTCTTCCATAAAAAGAAGCTTCCCCTTTGTATCCACTTCAAAAGGTGTACCTAATGTACTGACAAGCATCGATAAATTGCCTCCTGTCACCTTTGCTTCCGCTCTCCCACTGTTAATTGTTTCCAACGGAGAAATCTTTTCTGTGTAAACGACCGGTTCAATGGAATAAAGTTGTTGAAAAGATTGTTTCGTCCATTCATGTACATCTTCCCCTCCAACATCCGAACTAAGCATAGGACCATGAAATGTAACAAGGCCGGTTTTTTGGTAAATGGCTGTATACAAAAAGGTGATGTCACTATACCCCCAAAAGATTTTTGGATTATGTTGAATCAACTCATAATCCAATTGCTCCACAAGTCTGGCCGTTCCAAACCCTCCTCTTGCACAAATAATTCCTTTTATGCTTTTGTCTGCAAACATATCATGTAAATCTTGCAATCGCGCTTCATCTTTCCCTGCCAAATATCCGTATGATGAACCAATATGCTTTCCCAGTTTCACTTCTAAGCCAAGCTCGTTCAAAAAGCGAGTCGCATGCGCTATTTTCTGTAAGTCTGGAGGGCTTGCCGGTGCCACCACCCCTATCGTATCTCCTTTTTGTAGTCGCTGAGGCTTCATATTTCTTTAAACCTCCTTCTCTCTTTTGTAGACCTTTTCTTTATATGTATGCTGTAACCATCTGTTGTTTTAAGTATTGGACGATAAATTTACAAAAAGAGGCTGGGACAAAACCCAGCTAATTAAAATGAAAACAGCCGAGGGGAACCAATTTTGGTTCCCCTCGGCTGTTTTCGAATCTATTTATGTTTTTTCATTTTATAAAAGAAACAAAGGACAACTTCTGATAGAATTAAGTTACCACACAAAATCCAAATCGAAAGAAGTGTCCTTATGTTTAAAGATTATAACATGAATCAAGTGATTTTGCCTTTAGATTTAGAAAGAAAACTTCAAGAAAATGATATAGCTTTCACCATCCATTACCTGGTCGAACAAATTCCAGACGAAGCCTTCACTGGCTTCTTACGAAAGACAGGGTGTCCTGCCTATCATCCGCGCATGATGATGAAAGTCATTTTATGTGCCTACACACAGTCCGTTTTTTCCGGAAGAAAAATGGAAGCCCTTCTCAAAGATAGCGTGCGCATGATGTGGTTAGCGCAAGGTTACGAACCAAGCTATCGAACCATTAATCGATTCCGTGTTCATCCGGAAGTTCAAGTCCTTTTGCGTGAGTGTTTTGTGCAATTTCGTTGTCAATTGATTGAAGAGAATGAAATTGACCATGAAGCCATCTTTATTGACGGAACAAAGGTGGAGGCAAATGCCAATAAGTTTACGTTTGTTTGGCGCAAGTCCATTGAAAAGTACAGCGCAAGCCTCGTTGACAAGTCCAACCAACTGTATGACGAACTAGTGGAAAAAGAAATCCTTCCACAAATCGAACGAGAAAGCTCTGACGAACTTTCCGTTGACGAACTTTCTCTTCTCACCAAAAAGCTAGAGGAAAAGGTGGAGGAGTTTAGTCAAAAAATTGAAGCGAGTGAAGACGTTAGAGAGCGAAAACAATGGCGTTCAAATCGGAAAGAACCTAAGAAAGCTCACAAACAATTTCAAGATTTTTTAAGACGGAAACAGAAGTATCAAAAAGATATGGAAATCTTTGAAGAACGGAATAGCTATTCAAAGACCGATCACGATGCCACGTTTATGCGTATGAAAGATGATTACATGAAAAATGGGCAACTGAAGGCCGGTTATAATGTGCAAATTGCGACCGAAGGTCAATATACACTCGCTTATGATGTGTTTCCAAATCCAACAGATACACGTACTTTGCGTCCATTTTTAGATCAGATTCAGCGCCATTTCTTTGAACTTCCTCCCTATATTGTGGCAGATGCAGGCTATGGAAGTGAAGAAAACGATCAAGATGTGTTTGAGAATCGTAAGCGTACGCCACTGATGACATACAGTACCTATCGTAAAGAAAAAACGAAGGGTGTAAAAAACGATCCTTTTTACACAGCCAATTGGGATTACTGTGAAGAACATGATTCGTTTACGTGCCCCAATGGTCAGCGTTTAACGTTTCGTTATGAATCCCACCGCACCGATCGTTATGGATTTAAACGGTCATTCAAGGTTTATGAATGTGAAGACTGTTCAGGTTGCCCCTTCCGTTCCCAATGTACCACAGCGAAGGAAGGAACTAATCGGAGAATCTATTATAATGAAAAGTGGGAACAACAAAAGAAAATGATTCAACAGCTGCTTTCAGAGGAGAAAACGGGTAAAATCTACGGAAAACGTAAGGTTGACGTAGAACCAGTTTTTGGATATCTGAAGGCTAATTTGCGTTTCACACGAATGTCCGTAAGGGGCAAAGAGAACGTGAAAAACGAATTAGGGTTTGCGTTCATGGCGGTGAACTTGCGAAAGTACATCGCCTCGAACGCAAATTTAGCACGGATCACTAGAACAAACCAACCAAAAAAGGGTTCGAATCATCAAAGTGCGATGATTCGAACCCTTTTTCCTTATTTTCGGCTAGTTATGTCCCAGCCTCCTTTCTACTTATGAAGCTTTTATATCCCACTTTCTCACGTTCATTTCACATGTTCCATTAGAAATAAATAAGATTTCTTCATTAGAAGGATTAGGAAATAATCTTGCTGTAAATACTTCTTCTCCATCGTTGATGAAAATTTCAATAGACGACGTATCTAAATAAATGTGCAAGTTCGTTATACTCTCCATTTTGCATTGGCGCCTTTCTGTTCCATCTCCATCCAAACGCTTCCGCTCCAACGTTGCAATCTTCGTTTGAGAATCATATATGAAACGAGCGTGATGTCTGAAACGGATTTCAAACGAGCTTTCCTCGCACAAAATATCCGTCATTAATAACTCCACTGTTTTCCCGTACACATTCTCTAATTGACATTCACCTTGCACCTTTACATTTTGATACACAGTTTCATTTGTGCGCAGCTTTTGAGCTCTACGACCGGCTTTTGACGAAGCTTCCCATCTTTGATCGACAATTCACGCGGAAGTGTCATCGCATGAATCCACTTATACGGAATAGTCGGATGCTTGTCTTCATCTTGTTCAGGCACTCCCATCCATGCGATAAGAAGGCGTCTTCCTTGCTCATCTAACGTAGTTTGCGGTGCATAAAACTCAAAACCACGGTCGAGTTCCACAAAACTCTCATGTTGGAACACTGCTTGTTCATAATTCAGTTCGCCTATAAAATAACCTGCTTGATACACATTTTGATACAACATACCGTCTGCCTCTAACCCCTGAGGGCAAACGATTAGTACGTCTTGACCATCCAGTTCAAACAAGTCTGGACATTCCCACATGTATCCGAAATCATGAAGATTGCCTATCTGACTTCCAGCAATCGCTCCTAGATGCTCCCAATCCGTTAAATTTGTTGATTTTAACAACGCGGCTTTTCCTTCGAGCTGCTCGCTTTGAGCACCGACAATCATGTACCATGTATCGTCTTTTTTCCATACTTTTGGATCGCGGAAATGAGCTGTATAGCCTTCTGGAAGTCGGACAACAGGACCTTTTTTCTCAAAATCCAAGCCGTTCTTAGAAATGGCCATGCATTGGTATGTTTCTCGATGGTTGTGCTCATCTTTTACATTCCCTGTATAAAAAAGCGTTAACGTCCCGTTATGATCTACCGCACTCCCTGAATAACAGCCGTTTTTTTCATACCATTCACTTGGGGCAAGTGCAATTTTTTCATGTGTCCATTCCACCATGTCAGGCGATGTATAATGCCCCCAAAATTTTGCTCCATGTCCGGTTTTAAACGGCATCCATTGATAAAACAGATGATACGTGCCATTCCATTGAATAAATCCATTTGGATCATTAAGCAGCCCGACCGGTGGCATGAGATGATAATGTAGGCGATTTGGATCCCTTTGGACCGTATCGTAATGCTTAACAACCTCTTCGTTCGCTTCTTGTATTAATGTTTGTTCTTTTGCTGTCATCGTCACTCAACCTTTTTTGTTTCTAAAATGTTGTGTACTTCACTTAATGTCGGCAATGCGGTCATCGCACCTTTCGTGGAGGCTGCTAATGCACCAGAAACGCTGGCAAACCGCGCCATATTTTCCGCTTCTTCTACCGTTATCTCTTCTACCTTTTTTGGCGATTCATTTAATTGATGAAGCATTCCCGATACGAAAGCATCGCCAGCACCTGTCGTATCCACTGTCGTCACTTTTAGAGCCGGCACACGGGCCGCCCCTTGTTTCGTAAATACATAGCTGCCCTCAGCGCCTAACGTAACAAGAATCATGGGAATATGATAGTCCTTTAGTGCGTCTATACCTGTTTCAATATTAGTTTCACCTGTTAAAAATTCCAATTCTTCTTCGGAAATTTTCAGAACGTCCGCTTCTCCCAACATCGAGATAATGGTTTCTCGTGCTTGTTGCTCATCATCCCACAGACCAAGTCGTAAATTAGGGTCGTATGACACTATTAACCCGTTCTCTTTAGCCAGTTGCACTGCTTTTTTCGTAGCGCTCTTAGATGGTTCACTAATCATGGAAATGGAACCGAAATGAAGAATTTTATATTCCATAAACAGCTGCTCATGGACATCGTTCTTATTTAAAAAACGATCGGCACTCGGATTAATATAAAAGTCGAAGCTTCGCTCTCCTGTCTCAGAAAGAGTAACAAAAACAGCACCAGTACGCGCCTCTGTTGTTAAAGGCATTGCTTCTGTATTGACACCGTAGTGATTCAGTGTTTCTTTCAAGAACCTCCCTAGTACGTCATCCCCCACTTTTCCTAAAAATGTGGACTTAACACCTAAACGCGCAACACCAACTGCAACATTCGCCGGCGCTCCACCCGGACTTTTTTGATACATTAAATTAGTTTCATCAAGTGGGATAAAATCAATTAAAGCTTCCCCTAAACTGATAACACCTGTTTTCATACGGTATCTCTCCTTATGTAAAATATAAACGTAACCTTGCTTATATACAGCTCAACAGCCACCTTGTTGAAAAGAAAGCCCGCCATCGAATCTTCACGTTGTTAGATTTTCATGACGGGTCTCCTTTTGTCTGTTTTTATTTTATAATAAAGGTCGTGTAAATTCTGGAATTTCCCACAACTTTATCTATTAAAAATCGTGATGTCACTGTCTGTTCGACAAGAAAATGAAAACATCCTTTATTCTTCTTTAATGCCCATGACAAATGTAGCGATGAAGGCGCCACCGATGGAAATTACAAGTCCAATCAAGTAATTCACGATGTTTTCCATCCCAAATGGTGCAGCAATTGCAATCATCGGAATTCCTGTTAAACCATAAGCGTTTGTGACAACATTCGTAAATACGACGTATGCTCCCCCTAAAGCACCTCCGATGGCCGCTCCGATGAACGGTTTGCGATACTTTAAGTTAACCCCAAAAATAATAGGCTCTGTAATCCCAAGAAACGACGATAGTGCAGCCGGAAGCGCAATTTCTTTCGTTTTGGCACGCTTCGTTAAAAAGAAGACCGCCAAACCAGCACCACCTTGAGCCACATTGGCCATAGACCAAATCGGCAACAAGTAGTTTTTCCCGATTTCAGCCAACAAACCTGCTTCAATCGCATGGAAGCTGTGATGTACGCCTGTAATGACAATAAGTGAATAAAGTCCACCAAAAATTAGACCTGCAAGCGGTCCGCCTGTTTCATAAACAAAATTCAATACGGCTGTAATTCCTGCCCCAAGAGCATTTCCTAATGGACCAATCGCTAAAATCGCAACAAATCCTGTTAAAATAACTGTGACAAATGGCGTTACAAGCAAATCAATTGAATTCGGAACGACTTTTCGCAGCCCTTTCTCAATTTTGCTCATAACATAAATAGCTAACAAAATAGGAATAACAGTACCTTGATACCCAATCATTGCAACATCAAATCCAAGAAAATTTAAAGACTCTGGCTGCGCGTTAGCTAACCCCCATGGATTTAATAAAGCCGGATGGGTCATAATTCCACCAATAACCGCTCCCAAATATGGATTTGCTCCAAATTCTTTCGATGCACTAACACCAATTAAAATAGGTAAAATGATAAAAGCTGCACTTGAAAACATATCAAGCAGGACAATCCATGCACTGTCAGGAGCGACCCACTCAAACGCTTTCATCATGCCGAGAAGTCCCATTAATAAACCACTCGCAACAATGGCTGGAATAATTGGAACGAAAATATTCGATAATGTTTTCGCAGCACGAGCAAGCGGATTCATTTTTTGTTTTACTGCTTCTTGGTGAGCATCTCCACTTACTGTTTGGATCCCTGTTTCTTTGGCAAACTCTTCATACACTTTATTGACTGTTCCCGTTCCAAAAATAATTTGGTACTGTCCTGAGCTTGAAAAAGCGCCTTTTACTCCTTCTAAATCTTCAATCATTTTTTGATCAACTTGTCCTTCATCTTTTAATACAAGACGTAAACGTGTAGCACAATGAGCACCGCTGACGATGTTGCTTCGCCCGCCCAATAATGACACGAGCTGTTTTGCAACTGCTTCATAATTCATGGTAGTAGTCCTCCTTTATTTCTCGTTAACCCGGCAAACAAAAAAAGACCTAAAATATACAAAGGATTATAGGCATAGAATCTCATTCTACCCGTCCTTTATACATCTTAGGTCTTGCCTGCTTTACCAGTAACAATCCTCATATTGAATTCCTTTTCACGCTTTCATTCTAATTCACTCAACAAAGTTCGTCAATGCCTTTTTTACCCTTTTTGTGTGACCCGCTGAATATGCAGAGTGATATAAGCAAGCTCCGACTTTGACAGAATAAGACCATATCCTTGCTTCACATAGTGTGCCATCTTTTGCGCACAGGCAAATTCCTTTAAAAATTTCGTCTCAATCAGTTTAAGCATATCCCCATCCATAATAGGAGATGTCTCCCCGCTTTCAATTCGATTAAGGGCAAATCGAAGATGTGTAAGTAGCCGCTGATACGAAATTCCTTCTTCATTCAGCGCAAGTTGGAATTCTTTTTCAATAATATCAATCATTTCTCGAATAAGTGTCGTTTGCTTCAAAGTTTTTGCCATGCTGGCAGTGTCCATTTTGGCTGTGTGAATATGAAGCGCAATGTGACCTACTTCATCGTCTGGAATGATTATTCCTAACCGCTCTTGAATAAGCTGTTTTCCATAAAGTCCAATTTGATATTCTTTTTTATAAAGCGCTTTAATTTCATTTAATAATTTGTTTTGGATTTCAAATCCTTGCTGCAGTCGTTCAATGGCAAACGATAAATGATCCGTTAATGCAATATGGATATGATTATTTAAAGGAGCTTGTAGTTCACCTTCGGCATAGCTGATGATTTCTTCGGCTATGTTAATATGTTCTTCTGGTAACGTACGAAGTAGCTCTTGAAATTTTTCATTTTCTTCTTCCATGACAAAAATCTTTTCAATCTTGGCATTCGGAATAACGTCGTTTCGTTTTTTCTGAAAGGCAATTCCTGCTCCCATTACGATCTTCTCTTTTCCTTCATCCACTACTACTGCCACATTGTTGTTTAACACTTTATGAATTTTAAAAGCCATGTTTCCCTCTCCGCATATGTAATGAAATTCCTTTACATGATTATATTGTACATAGAAATATAACCTTAAAACAAACTTTTGACAACTAAAGTCCTACCTAAAATTGATAAACTTTCACAATGTAGCACAAAATGAAAAGGGAGATAAAACAGCAGTCCATTTTGTACTACAAAAAAAAAGAAGGTGAAATTAGAAAATGTATCAATGAAAACGCAACATTTGGAAATAATAAACACTACATAAATTTAAAATTTCTCTTTAAATTTTCGACAAAAAACGCTATATTAATACAAGAGATGTTAGAGGTCAGACAACAATTGGTCTGCTTCTAAAATAAATATGTTGTAAAGGTGGCATACTATGAATTTTGCATGGGGTTTACTCGGTATTGTATTCGTTTTCACTGCAGCTTTTTTACTCTCCACTAATAAAAAAGCAATCAAGCCGCGAACGATTTTAGCAGGGCTTGCCCTACAAATCGCCTTTGGCCTTATTGTTTTAAAATGGGGACCTGGACGTGCGGCGTTACAAGCGGTTTCAGAAAAAGTTCAAAACGTGGTGAACTACGCTTCTAACGGGATTGGGTTTTTATTCGGAAGCTTAGGAGATCCATCACAACCAACTGGTTTCATTTTTGCGTTTAACGTTTTAACGATTATTATTTTCTTCTCATCTTTAATTGCGGTTTTGTACTATTTAGGTATTATGCAAATTATCATCAAATTTCTTGGTGGTGCATTATCTAAACTTTTAGGTACAGGGAAAGCGGAATCATTGTCTGCCGCTGCCAATATTTTCGTTGGACAAACTGAAGCGCCACTTGTTATTCGTCCATATATCGGAAAATTAACAAATTCTGAGTTATTTGCTGTTATGACGGGTGGACTTGCTTCTGTTGCCGGCTCTGTATTATTTGGATATGCTGCACTTGGAGTACCGATTGAATACCTTCTTGCAGCAAGCTTTATGGCTGCACCTGCTGGTTTAGTCATGGCGAAAATGATCATGCCAGAAACAGAGAAAAAAGAGCAAGATGAACTCATTGAAATGGAAAAAGACAGCGAAACGGTCAACGTCATTGATGCGGCAGCTCGCGGAGCGTCTGAAGGTTTAAAACTTGCCTTAAACGTTGGAGCAATGCTTCTAGCATTTATTGCAATCATTTCGTTATTAAACGGTATGCTTTCTGGTATCGGGAACTGGTTCAATATTGAAAATATGACACTTGATACTATTTTAGGTTATGTTTTTGCTCCTGTCGCATTCTTAATTGGTGTTCCTTGGAGTGAAGCCGTAACGGCTGGTGGATTTATTGGCCAAAAGATTATCTTAAATGAATTTGTGGCGTACTCTTCTTTTGCACCACAAATCGATCAACTATCTGATAAAACAGTAGCCATTATTAGCTTTGCATTATGTGGATTTGCTAACCTTTCTTCATTAGCTATCCTTCTTGGAGGCTTAGGAAGCTTAGCACCGAACCGTCGTCCTGATATTGCCCGCTTAGGTGTTCGTGCTATCTTTGCTGGTACACTTGCAAACTTATTAAGTGCTACAATTGCAGGTATGTTCTTTTAATCCTTATGAAAGAAAGGGTCCAAACGAAAATGTTTGGACCCTTTCTTTCTGTGATTATCCAGCTTGATCTTCTTCTGCCAACGCATCATACATAAATGGTTTTTCAATAATATGCTGCACAAACACTGTAACTAAATCTTGCTTTTTTACTTCTGCAACAATTAAGCGATTCGGTTCAGCTACTGTAAAACCCGTTCCGTCCTCAAAGGATAAAATCCGTTCACCGACAGATAAAATTTGCTTATAAATATGCTCTTTTTCTTCAGTAAATGATTTAGAGATGGCAGATGAAAATAAAATGATGATTTCCTGTTCTCCCATTCGACCACGAAACATGTTTACCAACTCCTCTTGAGCTACTATTTAAAGTATTCACCATTTTCCTCTAAAATACCTTCTATTTTTACTAAACACTACAAGAAAAACCGTCATCGAAACAAAAAATTTAGTCCTATGAAAAGACCTACAGACGAACTTCAAATTGTGCCAAAAAATATGTTTTTACCTTGACGCTCTCATGGAGATTATTGTATATTTAAGACAATCATCTAGCTGAATATTATGTGAATATACAATTTGATGATGGTTTCAAAACTACTGATTCACTGTACACTCTGCTAGTTGATAATACAGTTTTTAAGCGGTTTCTTTTGAACTGCGAAGTATTAGGAGGATTCAGGAATATGCAAAACGGTAAAGTAAAATGGTTTAACAACGAAAAAGGATTTGGCTTCATTGAAGTTGAAGGCAACGACGATGTATTCGTACACTTCACTGCTATTCAAGGAGAAGGCTTCAAAAGCTTAGAAGAAGGCCAAGAAGTTTCTTTTGAAATCGTAGAAGGAAACCGCGGACCTCAAGCAGCTAACGTTGTAAAATTATAATCACAAGTTGCACATTTATATAAAAAGGGTGGAGGAAAGAAGACGAATTCTTTCCCCACCCTTTTTTTGTACACTTCTGTGGCCAACTTTCCGTGATTAGCCGAATATTTTTAGCTCAATTACACCACTCTATTACTATGGAGGTGTTGATATGGATAGATTGCCAAATCAAGAAGTCACTACTGGATACAATGATTTACAGCAAGTAGAAGCGTTAGTTCAGACCGCCCAAAAAGTTGTGGGGTCCGCCACGCTTACAATGGATCCTGAATTTCTTCAGCATGCTCAAAATGCGGTCAATACAGCCAGAACAGAGCTTACCAGTGCAAAAACAAACGCTACCGGTGTTGACGAAGAATTTTTAGCAAAATGCGAAAGCACGCTTACCCAATGCGAGCACCAATTACAAGAAGCGCTGCATTAACCCATAAAAAAATGAGCCTTGTGATGAATCCAAGGCTCATTTTTTTAAGAGCATTTGCCCATATTCCTGAATTTTCTCTCCAATGGTACATTGATTAATGCAAAAGGATTGAGCATAGTTTTTTCCTTGTTCTTTATTGAAGGTACGTTTAACAAAACAATCTTGACAATAATAATCCAATAATTGCGTAACTTCTTCCAACAGCTGTTTTCGTTTCACCCTTTTCATCTCCTGCATGTTAATCTTCAACCTGTTTATGACTGGCGATCTCCGTTCCCTGTAACGCTTGTGTCGCCAATTGATCGGCTTCTTGATTCTCTTTTCGAGAAATTGGTTCGTAAACCGGCGTAATCTTCAGAGCCTTTACTTTGACCTCAATTCGGTCTAGCCAGCGATTGAACTCTTCTTCAAAACAAGGCCATTCCCCTGAAAGCTGTTTCAAAACGACTTGTGAATCTCCTCGAAAAACAACAGATGCCCTTGCTACCCCTAGGTCTTCTAGTTGCTGTAAAGCGAAGTAAAATGCAGCGTACTCTGCTTCATTATTGGAGAGCAATTGCTCCAAACGAGCATTTTGGCGGACACGAAACTTCTTTCGATTTTGTGTGTAATAAATAACGGCTCCTAACCCGCCTACCCCCACTTCACGATCAAATCCCCCATCAAAATATACAACAAGATCATCTGGCTCTGTTTCAACTTCTTTTACTAATTTTTTCGCTTCTTTTACCGTCCACCTATTTTGCTGTTCATCCACTAACATAATTTCTTTCGTACGCCCTGTTTTTTCTAAATCAGCGGCCATTAATAGAGCTTCTTCTGCGTTTGTATAGTCAGACGTAAATGTCAATTCTCTGCTTTTCAGTTTATAATGCCATTCGATTTGAAATTTCATTATTCATAATCCCTTCTTTTGCTTTCTGAATGGATTTCTTATACCGGAGACCATCGTATCACTCCTTTTATAGACAAGCAAGCAAACTTACTTTCATACAGAATTGAAAAATGAGCTTTTGTTTTTTTAAGTTTACACCTAAATACCACTTCATATGATAAAATACAGGCAGAAAACTTATACAATGGGGGTGTTTCATTGATTGAAGTGTATGTAGACGGTGCAACTGCCGGAAATCCAGGTCCATCAGGAGCAGGCGTTTTTATTAAAGGAAATGGAGAAAATCTTCACTACTCCATCCCATTAGGAACGATGACAAATCATGAAGCGGAATATCATGCACTGATTAAAGGGTTGGAAATTTGCCTGGAAAAAAACTTTTCTATTGTCTCTTTCCGGACTGATTCACAGCTTGTTGACCGCGCGATTGAAAAAGAATTTGCCAAAAACCCTGATTTTGCCCCGTTGCTGGAAAAAGCATTGGATCTTTCGAAGCAGTTCGATTTATTTTTCATGAAATGGATTCCAAGCAGTCAAAATAAAGTGGCTGACGAGCTTGCTAGGAAAGCCATTGCCGCTCAACGAACAGAAGGAGGACCAAGATGAAAAAAATTTGGTTAGCAGATGGTTCCCTTCTTTTTGTTGCATTTATATGGGGAGCAACGTTCGTAATCGTCCAGCAAGCCATTGAATATTTACCTCCGCTCAGCTTTAATGCCGTTCGCTTTTTGCTTGCCACATTGGCCTTGACTATATGGTTGCTGATGTTTAACCGTCAGCAACTTCAAATGCTGACAAAGAAAACATGGTTGCACGGAGCGTTAATGGGACTATGTTTATTTGGAGGATATGCTTTCCAAACTGTTGGCTTGCTCTATACGACTTCATCGAAAGCCGGCTTTATTACGGGATTAAGCGTTGTACTCGTTCCACTATTTGCTTTTGTGCTATTTAAACAAAAACTCAAAATAAATGGAATGGCCGGAATTGCGATTGCCACGGCTGGACTTTACCTTTTAACACTTGGTGACAAATTATCAATTGGTAAAGGCGATTTCCTCATATTATTATGTGCCATTTCGTTTGCCTTACATATTTTAGTGACCGGCTTATACAGCCAGCACCATCCCACTTTGTTGTTGACAATTATCCAACTCTTTACTGTCACAATTCTTTGCTCCATTTTTTCATTTTTCATGGAAGATTGGGGCTCAGCACTGCAACCGGCCATGTTGTTCCAGCAACATGTCGTGACTGCTCTGCTCATTACGTCATTGCTCGCTACGGCTCTTGCTTTTTTAGTGCAAACATCGATACAACAATATACTACCCCTACAAGAGTCGCCCTTATTTTCGCAATGGAGCCTGTATTTGCAGCTTTAGCTGGATTTTTTTGGGCAAATGAGCGATTGACAGCTTTAGGAACGATTGGCTGTTTATGCATTTTTGCCGGAATGATTATTGCCGAACTGCCTCCATTAAAAAAGAAAGTTGCTGTGGAAAAAGAAACTGGAATATGAATAGAAGGGACTGCTTCGCTTTTTTACATGCGAAACGGTCCCTTTATATTATCGCGCTCACCATTCCATTTGACTATGCTTTTTCACTTAAAAAGTGCCCGAAAGCTCCCATTACTATTCCAAGTAAAGCACCCGCTGCCACCTCTTCTGGTTGGTGACCAAGCATCTCTCGCAGACGGGCATTTTTCGCATCAATAATCTTCTGATCGGGCATACCTGCAAGCCGCTCAATTTCTTCGTCAAGGTCATTAACTCGCAAAGTAATTTCGCCGGTTTGCCTTCGAATTCCTTGCGCATCATACATAACAATTAATCCAAAAACTGCTGCCAAAGCAAAATCCACTGTCGAAATCCCCTTCTTCAGCCCTACATATGCAGCAAGTGATGTCACACCTGCGGAATGAGAGCTGGGCATACCGCCGCTTGCCACTGCCATTTTCCAGTCCCATACGCCGGTTTGATATTTTTTAATTGGGATTTTTAAAAATTGGGCCAATCCTATTGAAGTGACCGCAATTGCAACGCCTTTGTTCATAAGATTTCACCTCTTGCTTAGTCTCTATGTTGAGGCATAGAACTATTCGCTCGTTCATGAAAAAACGACGAAGGGGCTCCCTCGTCGCTTTTTCAAACGGCTTTATTGATGATTTCCTTGCTTCACATTTGTTCGTTGCTTGCCGTTGCTCATTTTATTCGCTTCAAACTCGGCGTAAGAAGCAAACTCTTGTCCATATTGCTCCTTCATCGCCTCAGCGTTTTTCTTCATTTTATTGGACTCTGCCATCGATTCCTGCGCAAACTCTTCATTAAATTGAATTTTTTGCTTGGCGTTGTTATTGCGCTGTGCATTTGCATTACCTAGTTTTGTTTTGCCCACTGCTATCTCCTCCTTTTGTACCTTTATAAAAGGTACAAAATTAGTATGAGAAGAAATAGCCTTCTTTATCCTGCATTAGCGTGCAGGATAAATTGGATTTTCTTCATACGAAATCCAGTCGCTCCAACTTCCTGCATACAGTTTCACTTTGGGAAATCCAAGTTCTAATAACGTTAAAACGTTTGGACAAGCGGTAACACCTGAGCCGCAATAAACGATAATGGTTTCATCACGTTTCGCTTCTGCAAACCTTTTTTCAAGGCTTTCTTTCGCCTTCCATCGCCCGCTTTCATCCATGCTTTCACGCCAAAATTTATTGACAGCACTAGGAATATGGCCGGCTACCGTGTCGATTGGTTCTTCTAAACCGGCAAAACGGCGTTCTTCTCGGGAATCAATGAGTAACCCCGAGCGGTCTGCAATCTGCTGCCTTACTTCTTCCATTGATGCGAGCATGTCCGACTGTACAGACGGTTGATAAGATTGACGAGAAACTGGTGTGTGTTCTGAAGAAAGAGGATAAGCACTCTTTTTCCAATTTGGGAAGCCTCCATTTAACACAAATACGTTCTGATGACCAACGTATTTCATCATCCACCAAAAACGGGAAGCCATCGCCCCTGCTTGACTATCATAGGCGACAACCGTTGTGTCATTGGAAATGCCAAGACTCTCAATAAAATCAACAAAATCGGACAGATTTGGAAGGGGATGTCTCCCCCCATGTTTGCCAACTTCTCCAGATAAATGGCGTTCAAGGTCGGCATAGACTGCGCCGCGGATATGCTCCTCTTTATATTCAGCATAGCCTTTTTCCTTTTCTCCAAGGTAAAAACGGCAGTCCACAATTCGAACTTTCTCATCATCCAAATGATCTTGCAGCCATTCTGCTTCTACAATATGTTGCAGCATCTCCATCCCCCTTGTGCTTTTGTTTCCCTCTTATGAACGGGCAGGTCCCCCTCACCAATCGACGTTTCCTTTATTTTACGCGTTCCACATATTCTTGCACCATCTCAGGTGTCACGATTTTTCTTGTCGGAACAATTCCTTGTCGGGCCATTTCATTAATTTGTTTTGTCACTTCATTAATTTTATCAACCGTAAAAGCTTTACCTGCTTTACAAAGAGAAACCGCTTCTTCAATATAAGACTCCCTCATCATGTCCAGCTCCGCAAAAGCTTTTACCCGTTGATGTTGTCTGTTCGAATGCTGACTAATTTCTTTATGTACACTCATGTTCCTAATTCCTCCTTATGTAATGAAAGTATCCATTTGTTGAGCAGTTCTTCGTTTACTTTTCCTTCGCTTAGCTTTTGAAGCTGTTGTTGTAAAATGGGCAGCTGCGCCTCGGCAAATTTCATGATGTCAAGACAGACATCGCTTTCTACTCTTCCACCGTTTTGTTTAGCCTTTTGGAGCAAAAGAGTATGCGCACCGATTCCTTCTGGGAGCACGCTTTCGTTTACTAAATCGTGAAACGAAAGCGGCGGTAGTTTTTGGCCAACTATACATTGTAACGATAAATACGCGCGCATCACATGCAAACAAATTTTCATATCACTTGTATGAACAGGCTGAGAAATTTTTCGTTTTAAATTGGCCTTCATCAGTTGCCAATAATGAAAGCCAAGGCTTTTAAAGCCGTATTGCACCTGTATATATGACCTTAATCGCTCAGCAAAATTGGCGTCCTCTTTATAGACGACGGGTGAATGCAGCCACTCATATAAAGAAGGATTCGATTTTACGAACAAACGGAGCGCCTTATAAAGATCCCATCCTTGTATATCTATTTGCGGCAGTGACGTATCATTCATAACCTCTATAGGAGGCTGAAGCTTTAAATATTCCTCTGCCTTATACTTAAAGATAAACCTTACATCAAAATCGCTCTGTTCTGTATAAAGCCCATATGCACGGCTTCCCGCTTCACAAGCATATAAAATCTCGATGTGGTGCACACGCTCAAGCTTGTGTAAATACCGTTGAATTTCTTGCTCCATCTTTGTCATTCCTTTGCTGTCAACATGACCGCCGGTTCCTCCCGTTTTTGGAAGCAATAGAGCGAAAAGAAGCTTTCGTTTTCGAGCGCGCATCCTTTCTGCTTACAAAATTTGCTGTAACGCTTGCTTCGCCTTTTGAAGCTGATCTGTGCTAATTGGATGCGTAATCGCTCGCTCGAGCCCTTTATATGTTTGATCAATATCTCTCAATAAATGCTGTTGATATTGCGTCACCATATCATTAAACGAAGCAGTGTAAGCAGCAGTTAACTTCTCCTTCTGAACAGTGATGTAGTGATCAATGAGCGGTGACAGCTTTTCTTTCAACTGCTCTCCCATTTTCTCTTTTTCGTTTTTCTCAAAAAAGCTTTTACTGTTTTTATACAAAGATAGCGGCTTTTTAAATGGTTCTGCATCCGTTCCTTCAAAAGGAGAAGCAAAGGTCAGCTCTGGCAATGGCGCCTTCCCTTTCGCGCTCCATTGTAGGGAAGCATCAATTTTCTCCACCTCTTGCATAAATGCTTCATGAAGCTCTTTTCCTAAACGCTTCATAAAAGTTTCTACGCGAAGAGAAGTTGCTCTCATTTCTTGAGCGGCATCAAAACCGAACGACTGGAGAAGTTCCTCTAAACAAGCTTGCAACTGTTCCTTCATTCGCCCTTTATCGTCCCTTAAATTGGCGGGACTGAACGCTTCACGGAAAAAGTCGGCATACCGAAGCATCACCCGCTGCTTTACGTAATAAAGTAATTCATCGATTTCATGACGGAGACGCTGTCTCTCTTGTTCGGCACTCAGCTGATCGACCGCCTGTTGCATCTGCTCTTTTGAAATGATAATCCGGTTTAAGCGGGATTGTTTTTCAGCTTCTCCCTGTGTCTGCCACTTCAGCAATTCATCAATCATATGAAACGCTCTACCGATTTCTTCATAAGCAGACGTTGTAACAACCTCTGTTAATTCAGTTGAAATGAACCGATCAAACGCTTCTTCAAAAGGCACAAAACCCGCCGCTTGTTTATCTGTCAAGGCGAGCAAACTCGACAGCGGAAAAAGACGAGGAAAACGAATCCCGTATTGTTCCAACTGTTGTCCTACATATTTTACAACGATATTTAGTTCTTCATCCGATGAAGCTAAATCAGCGGCATTAATGAGGAAAAACATTTTATCAAGCGTAAATAAATCTTTTACACGTCCAAGCTGAATTAAAAATTCACGGTCCGCTTTAGAAAAGGCATGGTTATAATACGTAACGAACAAAATTGCGTCGGCATTTTTAATATACTCGAAGGCGACATCTGTATGCCTCGCATTGATGGAATCGGCTCCTGGTGTATCCACTAACGTAATGCCTTTTCTTGTGAGCTCACAATCATAATAAAGCTCAATGAACTGAACAAAACAAGCCTTTTCTTCTTTTGCTACATACTCATGAAATTCTTCAACTGTCGCTGTTACAGCTGTCCCGAGATGTGCCGACACTTTGTCATAGCCCTTCTTAACAGCCTGCAAGAAGGATAGATGTAGCTTATGACGCACATCCATTTCATCATCATAACGCAATTGGGCAATAACCTTTAATGCTTCTTCCAAGCTATCTACTCGATGCGAGAACAACTTTAACGATGATTGTAAATCGGCGACTAACTGTTCTTCTGATTTTAAATAGACGCTAGCCGTACGATGTGGATGTTCCACAGTTGGCGGCATAATTTTGTTAATCGTTGCTGTCGTCGGATTCGGTGAGACAGGCAAAAGTTTTTCACCGATGAGCGCATTGGCAAAGGATGATTTTCCTGCACTAAAAGCTCCAAACAAAGCCACCGTAAATTGATGATGTTCAAGCTTCTCGGCTTTTTCCTCCAAGTTCGCCACAATGCTTTGGAGCGACTCGAAAGGCGATACTGCGTTGATGGTGCTGCGAACATCTTGAAGGGCTTCAGGAATTTTTTTCCCGCCATCACGCTCGATTCCAACCATGGTTTTTGACTCGTTAAACGTCGGTACAGTTTCCACCATTTTTGTCCCAAGCTCTTCGCCTTGCTTAATAATCAGCGGCTCATTTGCAAGTTCCTTCAACTGCTTCTTTATTGGCTCATTCACTTGCAAATCACGACCATTTAAAATCGCCTGTAGCACTTTTTCTGTTTCTTTTCCTCGTTTTTGGATGCGAACAAGTTCGCTCAATTCTGCTTCATATTGGCTGTAATGAGCTAATTTTTCCTTCAGTGCTTCTGTCTTCCCTTCTGAGATGTTGCGCTTGGCGAACAGAAGACGAGCGAGTATACCATGCAGCTGTCGCTCAGCCCTTTTTTTAATATCATTCACCGTATCATCTGCAAATGTCAAAATATACTCACCCGTCACCGCAGCACCGCTTTTTACTAAAGCACGAAGTTCATTTTCTTCTATGGTGATAGCAAATTCACTAGCTTCTTGAAGAATGCTATTATCTTCAAGGTGGTGCTCCTTGCAAAACTGCTGCAAAAACTGCTGTAGGTGCCAGTTCAATTGTGATGTTACTTTTTCCTGCAAATCCTCTTGAAAACGGGTGAGTCGCTCTTGACGTTCTTGTTCTGTTTTCTTTTTTGAGAATAAAAATCCAACTTTAAAATCGTTCTGACAGCTCTCAATAAACAGTTTTGCCTTCTCGCGAGTTTCATAAGGCATCAAATTGGCATTTTGCAAAATATCTTTCGTTCCTGACCAAAATGCTTTTTCCATCTGATGTTCTTCTTGCTCCATTGTTGCTGTTTCATGCTCAAGCGCCGAAACAGATTCCATCATTTCTTCTCTTTCTTCCGGTGATAAATCTTTTAGCTCATTCGCGTAGGCCGCCATATCTTCTTCTTGTTTTCGTTCTACCCATTGCAAATGTTGACCAAGTAAACGATTCATCCCTTGTAAAAGGTGAATCTCCATGTACTGCTCTTTTTCTTGTACATAGGAAGCAAGCAACTTCTTCACTTTATCAAGCTCGTTATATGTATAATCTCGGTTCTTTAACGTCGTATAAAAAATATCATCCGGCTCTACTTGCCAATTAGCAAAGGACTGCCTTACAGACGCTTTAAACTGTGGAAAGGTCAATTCTTGATCTTGATGTTTGTCAATTTGGTTAATAATTAAGTATACTTTTTTTCCCTGTTGCTTCAGCTCTTTCGTAAACTGAAAATTCAGTTCTGACTGCACATGATTGTAGTCCATCACATAAAAAATGACATCAGCCAAATGAAGCGCCGATTCTGTTGCCAAACGGTGAGCGTCGTCTGTTGAGTCGATACCTGGCGTATCCATGACCGTAAGACCTAGCGGAAGCTGCTCTGTTTTGACAGACAAGTGGATGGATTCAATTTCATCTCCATCAATGGCAAACGCCTTAATTTGTTCATAGTCGTAAGGCGCTAAATATCGAATTGGCTCTCCTTTTTTGAAATGCACGGTTGCATGCTCTTCTCCTGCTCTGACCGATACAAGATTTGCACTCGTCGGAATCGGACTAGAAGGCAATAAATGATACCCTACGAGTTCATTAATCATGCTGGATTTTCCAGCTGAAAAATGCCCACAAAAGGCGATAATAAATTGCTGCTCCTCCCATTTTTTATAAAGCTCAACAACCTTTTTCGCATTTTCTGTATGTTGCGTCTTCATAAACTCGCCATATAATGCGGCTAGCTTTTTTTCGGTCTCTGGTGAATGGCCTCGCTGTTTCACATTCAACATCATTGATACCCCTTTTGTCTTTCATTTAATGTCGCTTTTAAAGTGCCGTTCCCCTGTTTGTTCTCTAATAAGCGAACACTCATGCATACATTTTACTTGATTTTCCGTTCATTTCCTATGCTAAATGTTTGAATTCTTTCATTTTTTCTTCTATAACACCTTGTTACTCTTTGCCATTCACCTCTAAAACATTTAAACCCTCCGATGCTTCTGGCGCTTCAAAAAATTTAGTCACATACATAAACACCGCTTCTGTGTCAAAAGCTGCTCTCTCAGGTAGTTCGTTACGTCTTTGTGCAATTTGACGCAAGCATTGCTCGTTCGTTAGATTTAGAAAAATTAGTTGATGACTTGCATCGACCTCTGACGCCATATCCAAAAACCACTTTCGCAGTTTTTGAGTGTTAGCTGGAAAATCCATCACTACATTTGTACCAACACTTAATATATTTTGGACATGGTTTTTCACTAACGGCTTGAGTTGATTTGAGAACTTTAGATAGTCTTCAAATGATGTGATTTGATTAGGATAAAGTGATGAAAGCCATTCATCCTCTGACAACAGTACAGCCTGTTTCTCTATTGCCAGTTGTTTTGATTTAGTGGATTTTCCTGCCCCCATTTTCCCGCAAAAAAAGTAAAGTGTTCCTAATTTCTTCATATTTTTAACACCTCATGTATTTCTTTATAAACTCAATAACCCTTGTCATAATCATAAAAAAAGCAAGCGGATTTTTATATCAATTCGCTTGCCAAAACATTTGTGATTTTTACTTTTTAACTTCTGAATCAACCGCTTTTTTGTTTACCTTAGATTCAGTTAAGCTTTTTGAGCGTTATGTAACCCTTTTAATACATACTTTCCTACCGCTGCATAAACAGCAACTGTTCCGATCACGAATAAGCTTACCATGTTTTTCACCCCGTTATCATTTGTGAAAGTGATAATCTTTATCATTTGTTTCATCTTATCATGAAAGATAATCATTTTCAATGAGAATTTTTATCATGTTTTAACGGGACAAATCGACCATGCCACTCTGTCGCTTCCTTATAATTGGTGAATGTAGATAACGCTTTCTCTTCTACACGAATGCGCACGGCTAAAATGCCGATATTTAACAAACTAAACAGAATCATCGTCACATATGCTTGAAACAAAAGCGGAATGACTAAAAATTCTAAGACAACAATAACATAATTCGGGTGCTTTAAAAACTTATACGGTCCTTTCAGCACAACGTCAGCTTTTGGAAGTACGAGAATTTTTGTGTTCCAAAACTTTCCTAACGACATCATGACCCATAAACGACCGAGCTGCGTTACCCCAAATAAAACAGCCAACAACCACCAAACCGAAGACAATTGCTTGTCCATCCACCTCACTTCTGTTATAAGCGAGACAAAAAACAAGGAATGAAGCAACACAAGCCATCTATAGTGGGATTGACCGATTTCTACTGCTCCTTGATTTCTCATCCATTTTTCATTTCGCTTAGCGACGACCAGTTCGAAAAGTCGCTGAAGTACAATAAGCGTTAGTACAATGTAAAACAACATATCGTTACCCCCATTTCACAAGCAACAGTTCCGAACTAAAACCAGGTCCTAATGCTGTAATTAATCCATATTCACCCTTGTTTCCACCTTTTTTCATAAACTCATGTAGCACATACAAAACCGTTGCTGACGACATATTTCCATGTTGTCTTAAGACATCAAAGGACTGCTTCGTCATGGCACTCGGAAGATTTAACGCTTCTATATAAGCGTTAAGCACCTTTTTCCCTCCCGGATGAGCAATAAAATGATTAATGTCCTGTGTCGTTAGCTCATGTTTTTGTAAAAACGTCTCTACCTGCCCGCCGCACCAATTTTGAACGATTGATGGGATATCTCGTGAAAAGATCACATAAAGTCCCTCGTTTTTAATGTCCCAGCCCATGACATCTTCTGAGTCTGGCATAAGCGCTGATTGCGTCCCCATAACGATTGGGTGTGCTTTTTGAACAGAAAAACTGTGAGCATCTACTTCATCTCCAATTACCATGGCACACGCAATTCCGTCAGCAAATAAAGACGTTCCAATTAAGTTGCTTTTACTATAATCATTCGGCTGAAACGTTAAGCTACAAAGTTCCACACATAAAACAAGAACCTTTGCTTTCGGAAATGCTAAGCAATACTCATATGCTCTAGAAAGCCCTGAGGCTCCTCCAGCACACCCTAATCCCCAAATCGGAATCCGTTTCGTATGAGGGGAAAATGGCAGGCGATTCATAATCCGTGCCTCGATACTCGGTGTGGCAAGTCCGGTCGTGGAAACGTAAAAAATTGCATCAATCTCTTCATATGCAACAGGTTCTTTGACGTATAGCTCATCTTGTAAGCAACTACTCATTGCCTGTATGCCCAACTCAACAGCTGATGCAATGAATGCCTCGTTTTTTTCTTCAAAAGAATGATACTGCTGAAACCACGCTAAATCCTTTACAAAATGCCGGTTTTCAATTTGTCCATTAGAAAAGACTGTTAAAAGCCGCTCAATATCTTTAAATTTCTCTGAAAAAAGACGGCGGGCAAATTCCAGCGCTTCCTGCTGCTTTAATTGAAAAGGCGGAATGGCTGTTCCAACCGATACAATTTTGGGCATACCCTCACCTCAATCTTGATATTATAAATAGATTTTGTAAGGAGAAGGAAATTTATACAAAAAAAAGCTTCCCCGCCAATATCGGGAAAGCCTACGTTTTAAAGGAGTAATTTGTTGTGCATCTTTATTATAACTCAAATTCCCCTTTACTTCATAAACAATATTTTCCATATTTTATATGTATTTTCGCAATCATTTGCCTAAAATGCTCAAAATATACGATTCTAATCAAAGAAAATAGCCATAAAAATTTCATCCACATACTGACCATTTAGATAGGCTTGCTCTTTCATGACGCCTTCTTCATGAAAGCCAGCTTTCTTGTAAAGCTCATAAGCAATCGGATTGGAGGCAAAAACGGTTAAACAAAGCTTATGCAACTTTTGTTCACGGCACCATTCAAGCGTATATTCCATCAGCTTTTTTCCAATTCCCATTCCTTGGGCTTTCGCAATCAGCCATGTGCGGAAAAGACCTGTATGATGCTTCATTTGCAACTCCCCACGCAGAACGCGGGCAATCCCTACAACTTCCCCGTCTACCTCCGCCACGACATACATATTTTCTTTTTTTACAATTGAACGGATAAAAGCTTTTTCTTCTTCAATTTCTCTCGGGGCTTCTTTTTGGATATATTGACCGGCTTCAATGATTTCTTGAACGGCTACCGTAATTTGCTGGGCATCTCGTTCTTCCGCAGGGCGAATGGTCACCACCTTGCCGTTTTTTGCTTCAAATGTCATCGTCTGCATCATCATCGTTGTCATGTTTGTTCCACTCCATTTCAAGTTCAATCATTGTTATGATTAGTGTTGGCGTTCTCTAAAAATTTATCCCGTTTGAACTGGGAACGCCTTACACTTCATGTTCTTAGTCAGACAGATTGTCATCTTTTATATTTGTGAAAATATACACAAAGAGACTTGAATTTATATTTTTACATAAAAGATGGGGGAGTGGCAACTATTTTAGCTAACAGATTGACCATTTCTGTTCGTCGGGCACACAAAATAGACCTAGACAAACGTCCAGGTCTATTCATTAAGAAACTTTCTGCTCCGCCAAGCGAGCTACTTTCGATACAGCATCTTTCTTCTTCACTACATTAAACACAATGTTCAGCACAATCGCTGTTATACTTCCTGCCACAATGCCGTTCGCTGTTAAAATTTGCACACTTTGCGGAAGCTGAATGAACAAGTCTGGAACAACCGTGACACCTAAGCCCATTCCAACTGAACAAGCGATGATTAAAAGGTTTTCCTGTGAAGCAAAGTCTACGTTACTTAACATTTTAATACCGTATGCGACCACCATTCCAAACATCGCAACCATCGCTCCCCCAAGCACAGAGTTTGGAATAATGGTCGTAATCGCAGCGATTTTGGGAACAAATCCAAGAATAACAAGCAAGCTGCCTGCCGCTACGACAACATTTCTCGTTTTAATGCCCGATAATTGAACAAGGCCGACGTTTTGAGAGTACGTGGTATATGGAAATGCATTGAACAGTCCGCCTAATACAATCCCTAAACCTTCTGCACGATAACCGTTCTCTAAGTCTTTTTCGGTCAGCTTTCGGTCACAAATATCTCCAAGAGCAAAGTACACACCTGTCGATTCTACTAAGCTGACAATCGCGACAAGAAGCATCGTCAAAATAGCAGTAAGGTTGAACGTCGGTACTCCAAAATAAAACAGTTCCGGCATGTGAAACCATGATGCTTCACTCACTGCCGATAAGTTCACTTTCCCCATGAATCCTGCAACGATTGTTCCTCCTGCGAGCCCTAGTAAAATCGCAACAGAACGGATAAACCCATTAAAGAATCGGAATAATAAAATAATGAATGCTAACACACCAAATGCAAGTGCAATGTTGCTTAAATCTCCAAAATCTTGACTACCTTCACCACCTGCCATATTTTTCATCGCTACCGGAATAAGGGTAATTCCAATAACGGTAACAACTGATCCTGTCACAACAGGAGGGAAAAACTTAACCAATTTCCCAAAATATTTTGCTGTCAATACGACAATTACGCCTGATGCAATAATAGCTCCGTACACGGAAGATACACCGTAAGAACTTCCAATCGCAATAATAGGTCCTACCGCTGTAAAAGTACAACCAAGTACAACAGGAAGCCCGATTCCGAAGAAACGATTTTTCGCTACTTGCAGCAAAGTCGCCACTCCGCACATTAATAAATCAATCGCTACTAAATATGTAAGTTGTTCTTGAGTTAATCCTAACGCGCCGCCTACAATTAAAGGGACGATAATAGCTCCTCCATACATGGCTAACACATGCTGAAATCCTAATGAAAGTACTTTACCTTTATTCATCTTTGCATCTCCCCTGCTACTGCTTTTTCTTTCACAAACTCCACTGTTCCACTTTCTAGTGATGCGATGCGTGCTAATGATTCTACTTGAACACCCGTATCTACTAACCGCTGGCGCCCGTCTTGGAATGACTTTTCAATAACAATGCCGACTCCTGCAACAGATGCGCCTGCTTGCTTCACAATTTCGATTAAACCTAAAGCAGCCTGACCGTTTGCCAAAAAGTCATCCAGAATAAGTATGTGATCGTCTTCAGAAAGGAATTTTTTCGCCACTGTCACTTCATTTTCTTCTTGCTTCGTGAAGGAGTACACTTTCGCCGTAATCAATCCTTCGGTCAGTGTCAATGATTTACGTTTACGGGCAAAAATCATCGGAACGTCCAGCTCTAGAGCTGTCATAATTGCTGGCGCAATACCCGAAGATTCAATTGTCAAAATTTTCGTGATGTTCTTATGACGGAAACGTTTAGCAAACTCCTTGCCAATCTCTTTCATCAGCACTGGGTCCATCTGGTGATTGATGAAAGAATCTACTTTCAACACCGCGTTCGATAAGACGATTCCTTCGGCTGCAATTTTTTCTTCTAGCTGTTTCATGTTCAATTTCCCCCACATCTTTCATTTCACTTTTAGAACCCGACCGATCTGTTCATCGATACCATCGTTCTTTTTCTCTCTACATAAAAAGCCCAAAGACATTGCTGCACCCAATATGAGTGGAGCAATGTCTTTGGGCTTCGTCGATAAGCACAAAGAAAAGAATAGAAAGGCATAAATTCCTTTACAACTCTTCACCGCTCACTCATAGTCGAACCATTTACGGCGGTTCGGTAGAAACTCTCGGGCCATATTCCCGTAATTATATGAGTGCATTTATTAAGTTAATTGGATTATAACAAGAATTGGTAAGTTTGAAAAGAGAAAATGGATATTTTCACGAACATTTTGTTTTATTTTTTTAAAAACATTCGCTTTTTAATTTTCTCACCTACCAGATTCTACTGCATAACAGTCTTTCTATCCTTCACAATAACAGAGCGTACTATGACAGGAGCGGCAAATTGTTGTAAGCACTTGATTGCTAAAAGCAGTCTTGCCACAACTAAATGTCACAAAAGCTTCATTGCGTAAAAAGCTAACACACTTAGAGACTCGCACTTGAAATTCAATTGTAACCGTCTCATCAATTTCAATATTATCAAGAGGAATTCCTTCATTCGGATTGACTCCGGGAATAGGCGTCCCATTAACCGACACACTATCTTCTACAAAAACAGCTCCGGTCGGGATGGGATCTGTAAACACTACATTATTAGCCTCCACAACGCCATCATTTCTAATAGTAATGGTATAAGTCAATACATCATCTGGACCAGCAAAGGTGCGATCCACTCGTTTTTGAACATCCAACAAGGCATCTCCCTGATCAATTTGAACGCCGAGAGCATTCGGCATGTAAGCGTCACCGGTGGATGTATAGCGAAAAGTCGCGATCATTTGATTGTTAGGAAGATAATCAGAAGCATCTACATTTGTTATGTCCCAACCTTGGCGCCCTGCCGATATGTTCGTCGCTGTAATTGGATCTTGATTGCGGTCACCAAATGTACCTGTTGTGTCCAAATTTCCATTGTCATCATTAATTTGAGAGCCAAAAAAATTAGTAGCAGGATTCCGCGGGCCAGACAAGTTCATAAGAGAGAGGGGGGTTGGACCAAATAAAGCTTGATCTCCCGAAATGTTCGCATCACCTTCTTGGGCACTAATGAGAACTCTCGTATTAACAGGACCTGTCGGTGGGGTCATAAAATTAATAATGGTCACATCAATACTAGGAACCGATATACTACTAACAATTCCCTCTGTCCCCACATATAAATACATGGCACGACTAGGGAGATTGGCGTTTCTATAAATAACTGCTAACGTCCAGCCAGCATGATTCGTATTAGCAGTAGATTGTAATATTGGATCTAGAAGACCGGGCACATTGCCGGTGATATACGTGCCCGCTCCGCTGTTTTGTACAATCGTTGTTACATCAGCCGATCGCATATAAAATCCCCTTTGGACCGGTGGGTTCCCTGCTGTAAATATTTCTTCATTGCTCGTTAATACGTCAGGAGCAATGGTATACACATTATTGTTAGGATCGATAAACGTAACGGGTGTGTCAATAGAAGTAATAATGTTCTCATCCCTCGATAAATAATTCCCGCCCCAAATTAACTCAGCATAAAGGACACTGCTTCCTGAAGGAATCATAAGCTCTGCCGCAGAGCTATTTTCACTAATATTTAAAGTTGTTCCTTGTGGGAAAGTCGGCACTTGCATTGTGGTATCAACAGTTGTAAATGCCCCGATGCTGCCGCTTGTTCCTGCTTCATTCACGTTTATTTGCTGACTAAGTCCTAATGTATTGCCTGTAAACGTCATAGCACCACACTCAATGACAGAAAAACGGTTTATTATCGGCATCGTTTCACCTTTTCATCTAAAATGATAGTCAAATAGCTTTAAAATAATTGGGTCTTTGTCCAATTTAACCTTACATGGACAATACAGCTTCAAATGTACCTGTGCAAAAATTTTCAGCATCATCAGGACCGCAAATAACTGTAATGGAGGAGAGAGAAACCGTTTGAATTATTAATGAATTTTGCGCCGTAATAGAGTATTGATTCGTTCCTGAAAGATCGGTAATCGTTACATTCATGGTACATTGTACACTTGTGTTGACAATTGAAATCAGTCCACTCGCTAATGGATAGGCAGCGAGTGATGGTGTCGTATAAATAGTCGTTTCTGTTTGCCCGTCACATGGACTTCTGAAAGGAACACACTTTTTCACAGTAAATAATGCTTTCTGCTTGCAGTTACATAAGTCAGTTCGCAAAGTATTCAATCCCATTTCACATTCTCCCTTTCCACATTATCAATATACGATTCAAAAGGTAGATATGTGATAGGTTTTACGCACAAACTTCTCTCAAAAAACAGAAACCACTACACTAATGATAGGCATCACACCATCATAAACCGAAATTTTCATAAAAAACTAGGAAAATAACAGATACATCCCTTCTCTTTTATACATAAAATGCAATAACGGAACGAAAACACTTTTGTATGCATTACGAGCTGTGAATAAGTGTCCGATTTGTTCTTATTCGCATAAAACTCCAGACTTGAAAACGATACGCCTTGAAGCTGTAACAGTCGTTATAATTCGCTCTGCCGCAAATGTGTAGTATTCGAACGAAAGGAGAGAACCTGTTGAATTACTTAGATTGGTTAAAATCACCTTGTCCAACCCTTATCCCCCCGGAAAGTTGCCGATCCATTTACCCTCCTTCCCCTCCTTCTCCTGCTTCTCAAGTCTTTTTAGCGACGAATGACATTTGTGGGGACTTTTATCTATCATGTGGTTCTGCTAACTTTATCATTTGGGAATCAAATGAAGCTGCGCCCGCCGGAACCATTAGTGTTTTCTACAAAGGCGGATGTGCTGCTAATCTTATCGTGTCCGTTACCGATTCATTAGGAACCATCAATACCTTTGAAGTTCCACCTCATAATACCGTTTCAAGGACGTATGTAGATTTAGTTTCAGTTAGTCTCACTTGCCCCCCTGGAGATGAAAATAGCAAATGCAAAGGCACATACTCACTAACAATTAACTATCCTGTACAATCGTAATACGTTTTGCCCGTTATCATTGTGAACTTCTCCACTTTCAGACTATGAAGAGACATTGTACTATCCATTAACGCAGGATAAACTAGAAAATTCTTTCGTCGCTATTATAAAAGGGCTTTTTGACGAAGGGTATCTGTCCACACGAAAAGTTTCTTTTCACATAGTATGTACTGTACTCAATTACTAGGAGGAATGAATATTGGCTAAATTAGGAAGTTGCTGTAACTCAGGAAATACGGTCAATGATGCTGTTTGTTGCACGGTTCAATTATCTAGCGATGATGCTACATCACAAGTTATTTGGACTGATACTACCACTTCTGTCATTAACGGAACTATCGTTGTAGAAAACAATGGGGTAACAGGAAATCCAAGCGCTGACCTCACAATAAATGGAAGTGCAACACCATTACTCACAGTCACTCCTGGCGAATGCCAGTCCATTACCGTTGACAACTTAAATTCCATCGCACTAACTCCAGCTGGGGGAAGCGGTATATCAGCCGTCAAAATTTCCTTCTCGCTCAACTATGCATTTTAATCGTGAAGTTTAACACATCTCTACGTATAAAAAGAAAGAGCAAACTTAAATTTTTTAAGTCTGCTCTTTCTTTTTATACTTGATAAATCCGACGATATTTTTCTTCCAGATACTCAATTAAATATTGAGCATTCAGCCCTTCCCCTGTTACATCATGGAGAATTTCTAACGGTTGCTTCGTTTTACCATATTGGTGAACATGATTTGTAAGCCACTGGCGGATGTCATTGACCTTTCCTTGTTCAATTAATTCGTCAAAATGAGGAAGGTCCTTTTCTATCGCATGTTTAAATTGAGCAGCATACATATAGCCAAGGGCATAAGAAGGAAAGTAGCCAAAATCCCCTCCTGACCAATGAACATCCTGCAGCACACCCTCTGCATCACTTTCAGGACGAACCCCTAAATATTCTTCATATTTATCATTCCAAATTTGTGGTAGATCTTTCACGTCAATCTCGCCGTTAATTAACCCTTTTTCAATTTCATAACGAATCATAATGTGAAGTGAATAAGTGAGTTCATCGGCTTCGATTCGGATAAGCGAAGGCTTTGCTTCATTCACCGCACGGTAAAAATCATCCAGGGAAATGTCGTCGAACTGGCCTGGCGTATATTTCTTTAACACATCATAATTCCGTTTCCAAAAGGAATAATTTTTTCCGATAAACGTCTCAAAAAACAAAGACTGCGATTCATGAATTCCCATTGATGTTCCGTCACATAAGTTTGTTCCCACTAGTTCTTTTGAAATGTTTTGCTCATATAAAGCATGACCACATTCGTGAATCGTTCCAAAAATAGCCGTACGAAAGTCATTTTCATCGTATTTCGTCGTAATTCGAACATCTCCTGGGTTAAGCCCTGTCGCAAACGGATGAACCGTTTCATCAAGACGTCCTGCTTCAAAGTCATACCCTAGTTCCGCTAAAATAGCTTCGCTGAACTTTTTCTGCTGTTCTTTCGGAAAAGAACGATATAAAAAAGAGGTGTCCGGCTTATGCGCGGAAGAGGAGATTTGCTGGACAAGAGGAACAATTCGTTCACGAAGTTGACCAAATACGCGATCAATAACATCAACAGTCACACCCGGTTCATACATATCCAACAAGGTATTATATTTATGTCCTTCATAGCCCCAATACTCCACAAACTTCTTTTTATACTCGACAATTTGCTCTAAATACGGCTGGAACATCGAGAAATCGGCTTGAGCTTTCGCTTCCTCCCAGGCAGATTCCGATTTAGAGGACAAAATTATGTATTCTTTATATTCTTCGGCTGGTATTTTTTTATTTCGCTCGTATTCCTTTTGGCATTCGGCCAGCATTTTCTTCGTCAACTCGGATGTATATTGTCCAGCCTCCTCCGTTGTCAATTGAGCAATATATGCTGCCATTTCATTAGAAGTAGACATATTAAACACTTCTGATGACAGCATCCCAATCACTTCTGAGCGCTGCTCTACTCCTTTTTTAGGCGCACCTGTCCGTAAATCCCAAAACATCAAGCCAATTGCTTCATTGTATGCAGTCATCTTTTTCACATAATCGATAAATTGTTGTTCTAATAATTGCACTGTTTCTTTCATCAACTCAATTCCCCCTATCAACCCATTTTTCCCCCTCATTTTACCATACCCGTTATGGAAACTAAACGAAGAGGCTGCCTGATAAAGAGGAAAACTCTCTCTTGTCAGGCAGCCTTTCCAAAACAGCTATGTTCTGAAGTGTTTGGAACTGATTGGACAGTTCCTCGTGTTACAACATATTTGGCGAAATTGGCAAGTTAGATGTAATCACATTTAATACTTCAGCCTCAATATTCTCAGGCACAAAAATTGTGACATATCCTTTATCGTCATGTGAACGAACTAAACGGCCAATTCCTTGTTTCAAACGAAGCAACATGTACGGCATTTCAGCATCCCAAAACGGGTCAGCCACTTGGTTTCGTTTTGCTTGGAAAACTGGATCGTTTGGAGGATATGGAAGAGACCAAATAATGACATTAGAAAGTGACGGCCCTGGAATATCCAGTCCTTCCCATAAATGAACCGCACAAAGAATGGTTTCCTCTTCTTGCTGGAATCGTGAAACAAGCTCACTAATTTCTTGATCGCCTTCAAATAAAAACGTATATCGTTTCTCGTCGGCCACAGCCTTTTTAAACCGCTGCAACTCTTCTCTCGTATTAAATAAGAACAACGCACGTCCATCCGTTTTTTCTAGCATTTCCATACTTGTTGCGAACTTCTCGGCAAATGCCTCATTCGTGGTGGCAATGCGTTTCATATTTAAAGTCATTTGTTCTTCGTAGTCAAACGGCGACTCTACCGAAAATGATAAAGAATCAGAAATTCCCAGGCTATATGCTAAATAGTCGAATGATTGGTTGTCAGACAACGTAGCTGATGTAAATAAATATGGCATTTGTTTCGCAAATACTTTTTCCTTTAAAATATCCTTTACTGCCTGTGGCATCACGACAAGGGTAAATTCTCCTTCATGCTCTTCCGCCCAGTAAATGGCATTTTCATTTTCAAGGAAAAGATGGATACAATAATCAATTTGATCTAAATATTCATCAACAATTTTCAACGCATAGTCTTCAATTGTGTATGTTTCACTTTCAAACACCATCTCGTTTCCGATTTGCTCCAATAAAGCAAGCAATTGACCTGCTGCTGTCGCAAGCTCTTCACTTAATGTCACTTCTTTTCGGTTAGAACCAGAAATGTGCTTAGCAGATGCTTTTAGCACATCAAAAAATTTGCCGTACACTTCAATCGCTCGCTCTACTTTAAACGCAAACTCTTCTCTAACATCATTTTCAAGCAAACGTGTAAGCAAGTTTTCCAATGTACTCTCCTGCACACGATATGTTAAGGCTTTTTGAGCAGCAAACTCAAGCAAATGCCCCTCGTCAAATACGACCGCACAACTTTCTGGAAGCAATGGCAGCTGCCCTTCACGTTTACGTGCTTCATACGTCCAAACATGTTCCATATAAAAATCGTGCGAACAAATAATTAAATCTGCTGCTTTTCGATAATAATCACGCGACAAAGTTAACCCACAGCGATGGCGCTGATCACAGGAAGAACAATCTTGAAACGAATCCCAATTAACTTGCTTCCACTCGTCGTCTGTTAAGTGTGGATACTCTTTTCGGTCTCCATAATGATAAAATGACTGCATGGCCCCATGCTCATGGACAAACGGCGGAAGAGAGTCATAAATTTCTTCAATGTTGTCATTGTCCGTACGCATTGTGACTTCATCGAGTTTTTTCAAACAAAGATACTGCTCATGAGATTTAGCGAGACGTACATCCATATTCAACCCTAAAATCGTGGACAACTTCGCAATGTCCCCTTCTTTTTTTACAAGCTGTTCGATGAGCGTCTCGTCTGCACAGGCGATAATAGCAGGCTTGCCTGTATAACGCGCATAACAAAGAGCATAAAGCAAGTAGACAAGCGTTTTTCCTGTCCCAACACCAGCTTCTGCAAACATAATTTTTTTCTCTTTAAAGGCGCGCTCAACTTGGAAAGCCATAAAAATTTGTTCATCACGAAGCTCTAAACCTGCATCCGGCAGCAAATCATAAAATACGTCGCCAATCCATTCATTTAATTTATCAAAAAAGTTTTCATTCCGTTCAAGTGCAAAAGGTAACCGTTCTCTAATCATGTAAGGATACTCCTTCATTAAAGTCGAATTAAACAAAACATAATTATCCCTTACCTGACCGTGATTGTCAATAAGATGGCGGAGTGAATAACGAAGAGAGTCGCGCTATAAATGTATGAAGGTCTCTATTCTGAAGAAACTACTAAGAAAAGAGAAAGGAGGAAAGAATATGCGAACAAACCAATATATACCTGACAGTAAAATGAATTTCACTAATACCGTAGCACAAACCGGTAAGAATGCCTCAAACGAAGGAACGTTCATGTCACTGGATGCCGAAAAGATTAAAGACGTAGAACGAGAGCTGTTTGATGAGGAATAACTTCTTATTAGGAAAGCGGTCCTGACACAACGACAGGACCGCTTCTTACCTTTCTGTATATGACAAATATTTTGGGTCAATATTGGTTGCCGCTGCCATAGCCGACTGTAAATCTTCCTGCGCTTGCTGAAGTTCCGTTAACGTTGAGGAAGTCACTTCATCAGCAGACGTTAACAGTTGTTGATAGCTATGTTGAAGCGCTTGATGAATCATCGAAAAGTTTAATGGCTCTTTTTTCATTTTGGCATACTCCTTTTTGATATTATTTTTTCAAATATTATTAATATATGCCGCTGCTGTATAGATTATTCCTATTCAATGTCATTTTCTAAACTTAAGAAGATTATTATTCAGGAAATCGGAAGAACCTATCATGAACACCTTTCCATAAGAAGTAAATCAAAATAAAAAATGAGGCAGGAACAACCCCTAGCCTCAACTTAACTAACGAAAGCGGATTTTTTCAGCAGTTATTTCATCTCAGATACATTACCTTTATAATCGCTAGTTGACTTTACGGCATCCCGTTTTTTAGTACCTTTGCTCACGTAAGGTTTGGCACCCTTTTTGCTAGAACTAGATTTCCAGCGAGTCCAGCCTTTCTTACCTGTTCCTCTACCCGTTCCGCCTTTACCTTTAGCTTTACTCATGTTATCACTCCATTATTCTTTTACGTTGCGCTAACGATTGTTCATTTCCATCGGCAGCTTAACTGATTATCAGTTTCATAAAAAATCAACAACAAAGCCTAAAAAAAGAAGCAGACATCCTGCTTCTTTTATTGACCTTATATCAATATTGTTCAAAGAATGATACTAATCATTTATTGCTCTTTTCTCGGCGGACGTTTTCCCCAATATTGGTAGTAATCCGTTTCAATGAATCCGTTAAAGAGTTTACGTTTTTTCGTTGCTTGCTTGCCGTAAAATTGTTCAAATCCTTTATGGGATGTCAGCATATAAACAGACCACGTATCGAGCGGTAAAAGCGCCTCCCCCATTTCTTTATACATTTTCTCAACAGACGGGCGATCACTTAAACGTTCACCATACGGTGGATTTCCAACGATGACTCCGTATTGCTTATACGTTGTAAAATCTCTTACTTGCATTTGCTTAAATGTAATTAAGTCACCTAAACCGGCTTCAATCGCATTTTCTTGGGCAATCTTCACCATACGATGGTCGATATCATGACCGGAAATATCAAGCTCTTGATCATAGTTTGCCAAGTTATCTGCTTCTTCACGAGCTTTCTCCCAAACATCCTCAGACATCCATGGCCATGCTTCCGAAATAAAGTCACGGTTAAAACCAGGTGCAATGTTTTGACCGATTAGTGCCGCTTCAATCGCAATAGTTCCTGAACCGCAAAATATGTCCACAAACGGACGATCAGGATGCCAATTTGTCAGCTTGACTAAAGCTGCTGCCAACGTTTCTTTTAATGGAGCTTCTCCTTGTGCTGTTCGGTAGCCGCGTTTATGAAGACCTGCCCCGCTCGTATCAATTGTTAACGTAGCGACATCTTTCAATAACGCTACTTCAATTTTAAATTCAGGCCCTGTTTCCTCAAGCCAGCCTGTTGTCTTTTTATAATGTGTTTTCACACTTTCAACAATAGCTTTCTTTACGATACTTTGGCAATCAGATACACTGAATAATGTCGATTTGACAGACTTTCCAGTAACAGGGAAGTTCGCATCAACTGGCAAATAGTCTCCCCAGTTTAACGCTTTCGTCTTTTCAAACAATTCATCAAACGTTTTTGCTCGGAATTCACCGACTTTAATTTTTACACGGTCAGCTGTTCGAAGCCAAATATTGCTACGGGCAATCGCCAGTTCATCACCTTTAAAAATAACTTTTCCATTATCAACTGTACATTCATATCCTAAATCACGTACTTCTTTTGCAACGAGCGCTTCCAGTCCCATTGCAGCAGTAGCAATTAATGTATATTGTTTACTCATTTCTCTACCTCTTTAATTTCATCATTTACGTACATCACCTGTTAACTTAACATAAATGAACGCTTACGTGCAATGTTCTTTCCGGTACATCATAAATTTAAAGAAAAAACAGCCTAAGGGAAACCTTAGACTGCTGATAACTTTTAGTTGTGCAAACGTTTGTCCACTTAGTTGTTTCCAAGTAAATAAATACGTGTTTCATACGGTTTTAATGTAAATGCATAAACCGACTCAATGTTTTCATGCTCATAGTTTTGAAGCAACAGTTGCTGACTGTTAAATGAAATATGCTCTGGAAGTTCAAATTTCTCTTCAAAGTTGGACAAATTACATACGATAACAGCTGTTTGATTACCAAGTGTACGCGTGTAGGCGTAAATTTTTTCATGGTCGGGTAAAATTAAATCGTATGTCCCGTATACAAATACTTCATGTTTCTTGCGAAGAGCCACCAATTTTTTATAGAAGTTCAAAATGGAATTCAGATCATCCTGTTGTGCTTTTACGTTTATATCCTTGTAATTCGGATTCACACCTATCCATGGCGTTCCCGTCGTAAAACCACCGTTTTCGTCATCATTCCACTGCATCGGTGTGCGTGAATTATCGCGTCCTTGCTCCCACACAACTTTCATGATTTCTTCATGCGGACGTCCTTTTTCCCGCTCGATTCGATAATAATTGACCATTCCCACGTCATTGTACTCATCGATTGACTCAAATTTGACATTCGTCATGCCAATTTCTTGTCCTTGGTAAATGAAAGGCGTTCCTTGCATATTAAAGTAAAGAGCTGCTAAACATTTTGCGCTTTCTTCACGCAATTCGGGATTGCCGAATTTGTTAACCGAACGAATATGGTCATGATTCTCTAAATATAAGGCGTTCCATCCACCATTTGCCTCAAGTCCTTTTTGCCAAGACGTTAAAATGTTCTTCAAGCTGCGAAGATCTAGCGGATTTGTTTCTCCTTTTGCCCAAAGGCTCATATGTTCAAACTGAAAAATCATATTGAATTTCCCGTTTTCCGCACCGACCCACTCATCGGCATTATTAGACGATACACCGTTTGCTTCCCCGACTGTCATAATATCGTACTTTGCAAACGTTTGCTCTTTCAGCTCTGTTAAAAAATCTTGAATACCTTCACGGTTCATATGCCCCTCAAACGATGGAACATAATCTAGTCCTTCTGGATTTGGAAGATCAGGGAATCCCGCTGTCTTTTTAATATGAGAAATCGCATCTACACGGAAACCGTCAATCCCTTTATCCAACCACCAGTTAACCATTTCATAAAGGTCCTCACGCACTTTCGGGTTTTCCCAGTTCAAATCTGGCTGCTTACGTGAAAATACATGAAGGTAGTATTCCCCTGTTTGCTCATCATATTCCCAAGCAGATCCACTAAAAATAGATTCCCAGTTGTTCGGTTCTTTCCCATCTTTTCCTTCATGCCAAATGTAGTAATCACGATAAGGGTTCTCTTTCGAAGAACGAGATTCAATAAACCATGGATGCTCGTCTGACGTATGGTTAATGACTAAGTCCATAATGAGCTTCATCCCTCGTTTATGTACTTCTTCTAACAGCTCATCAAAGTCCGCCATCGTGCCAAAATCTTTCATAATATCCTTATAATCACTAATATCGTAACCGTTATCATCATTTGGCGATTGATAAATTGGGCAAATCCAAATGACATCAATCCCTAAATCCTTTAAATAGTCTAGCTTTGATATTACACCTTGAATATCACCAATTCCGTCACCATTTGAATCCATAAAGCTGCGCGGATAAATTTGATACGCCACGGCTTCTTTCCACCATTTTTTCTCCATGAAATCCACTCCTCTAACTGCATACTGCTCGGATGCTTTGCTTTTTGCAGTTTCGCATCTTTCATTATTTTAAATGAAAACGCTGTACGAATCCACATAAATTATGGAACATCACAAACTTCACGTTTCATACCACTTTTAATCATAGAAAAAAAGAGCAGATGTCGCATCTGCTCTTTTATGTAGCTTGCCCCCTAATGGTTAGGGAGAGCTGGTGTGTATTGATTATAATATCGTTCGGTTTTTATTGCTTGAAGATAACGTTCTGTAAGCCATGTTTTGTTCCTTCGTACTTCAAACGGCAAGCAACACCTCGTACTCCGGTAGCAATCATCTATCTACAGACAGCATACTGCCTGTCCTTCCCTCCGTTCAGTTCCTTCAGGAAGATGCCCCTACCATTATTTGGGTTTCTCGCTCGAGGGGTTTACCGCGTTCCACTCTTGCAATTTCTTGCAAGACTACGTCACTGTGGCACTTTCAGGATATTAAGACCATATCTATTCAGACTTAGGTCCTTTCTCCGCCGTCAGCCGAGCATCACTGCCCAACTGCCCTAGCTTATGACTTCGCTAGGCACGAAACACTACAGGCATCTCAGCCTGTGCGAGCATGGACTTTCCTCTGAATTGTAAACAACCCAGCGATTGCTCGAACACTATCCATTCATCTCGAAAGACGAGATTAATCATAACAAAAAAAAATAGATGATGCAACCATTTTCTTAAATGATGAACAAAACAGAAAACAAATAAGCGGTGCCTCCAAATGGCGTCCCGCTTATTTGCCACAAGGTCTCTTATTCAGAGGCCTTGGCCTATTCTGTTTTACTCGTACAACTTACTGCCAAACACATGTTTCTCCAGGTTCGATAAACGTTTTAAAATATCGAAGTTTGTCGTTCCTGCCGTTGCTTGCTGTGGTGCAGCATAAGAAGGTTTCTTTTGTGCGTCCTCCATTTGTTTTTTCAAACGTAGATTTTCTTGACGCAACTCTTCAATTTCTTGATGGAATGTTTCATAATCTTTAATGATCCCATCTAAAAATTTATCCACTTCTTCTTGGCTGTATCCACGCATGCTTGTTTTAAAATCTTTTTCCAATATGTCTTTTGCCGTATAACGAATTTTATCCGAAAGCATTTTACTCACCTCAACACAATAAACCCATTCTTTCATTATATTTTTTCAAAAATATAAGCAATTGTCAATTTATCTTCGCGAAAGGTTTTCGACATTTTTATCATAAACCTATTTATTCTAAGAAAAACAGACTTCTTTTTACTCAAATTGTTCCTCTTCTACGATCACTTGCAAGTCATATGACGTAATGCTCATAATAGGATAGTCTTCCTTTAATTTAGCCGCTTCAAGCATATATTTCGGACTTCCTTCATGCTCTTCATCGTACACGATTAATAAACCATCGCTTTTTTGAATGAAAAATTGAGTTTTTAACCGGAATTGCGCCGGGTTTTCATATTTTTTCTTCGTGATGCTATCGACAAAGTCAGCTTGGGCCAGCACCATTTCATAAAGTTCCCGATTCGCTTCATTCCATTTTTCTTCTTGTTCTAAAAAAGGAGTAATCACCGCTAACTGCAGTTGTGGATATGCTAATTGTAACTCAAACACTGTTTCCGCTGCCCACAATTCGACCCCGAGCTGTCCGCTAATCATCACCCATTCCAATCCTTCTTCCACAAGTGGAACAAGTCGACGATACAGCGCTTTCTTGATATAGCCGATTCCTAGATGGTTTCCTTGAAAAATACCGAGTTCAAACGGTTTATACCCTGTAATTGCAACAACTTTTAACACACCATGACTCCTCACTATGTAGACAAGAACTGACATCGGTCAGTTCTTGCTTGTAGATGAAATTATCGGCAGCAAGGTCCGCCCATGTGACCTGGCATATAAGCACCTGCCACTGCTGGCCCACCTGGCATCCCCATACCTGCTCCTGCTACTCCAGGGCCTCCTGGCATACCTGGTCCAGGTCCGTAACCAGGCATACCTGCCCCTGGTCCTGGCATATAAGCGCCTGCTACTGCTGGTGATGGTCCAGGCCCCATATTCATTTGTTGATTTGTTACTTCGTTTACAACGGATTGAGTTTGTGGAAAATAGTGTTGGTGCTGATAGTTCGTATGGTTGACAACTGTTGTGTGTGTTGGATGCACATGTGGCTGAATAACGTTTGAATGTGTGTGCTTTACACAACATTTAGTAGGATGAACAATCGCCGGTAATACTTGTGATGGTCTTGGTCTGCAATGCATTTTGTTATTCCCCTTTCTAATAGTTGGTACATTAACACATTATGAGAAAGAGGGTATACATGTACTAGTACAAACACCTATTTTTCCTATATTTTATAAAAATGTATAGTAAGAATTTTTCCAACCGCTGAAAACAATCATTGTTAAACATACCACTGCAAAGAAAGAAACGAGAATGATGTTTTTCATGAAATTCTCTCCACCTAATTTTATATTTCAAATTTTTAGTCATTACAATGCACTATTTTATCAAGGGAGGAATCTCATCTCAATATAAAACTTGTTTTGAAACAAAAATTTTATTGTTTTGAAAAATTTGAATTATTTACGATTCCTCCTCTCGTTTTTCCTCTTTTGATTGTGCTTTAACCTGTTTACCTTCCAGGCGTTTCAGTCTCTTCTCTAATTCCTGCTCTTGTTCATGTCTTCCTGTCAACAAACTGCGCTGGAATTCCTGAGCCATCTTTGTATAACGGATTGCCTCATCTAAGTTTCTCACTCGATGCTCGTACGCTTTCGCTAGCTCAATCGCCGCGTTCATTCCAAGCATTCCCGTTCCCTTTTCTACGATGCCCGTCCACAACTCTATCGCTTTCTCCCACTGCCGCTCCCGCTTCGATTGAAGAGCGAGAGCCATCTTAGCCTGGAGCTGTTCACTTCCTGATATGTCCGCAATCGACTCATATCCTTTTACAGCTGTATTCCGGTCCCCAAGTGCCTCATACCAGCGCGCGACTTCAAAGCGCTCCTTCGATGTTGCCTCAAAAGAATGCAACAGTTGTTTGGACATATGAATATAGAGCGTAATTAACGATAAAATATCATGTTCATTATGTTTGATAACTTCAAAAACACCTTTAGGATCTTTAGACTGAATATAGTCAAAATAAATCATGGGAGCTAAAAAGCCTGGCACGTCATTAACCCGTTCGATTTGTAATATTTCTTTTTCTACAAGAGCTAATTTGACCGATTCAAGTCGGTGCTTCCAAAGTCTTCGTGCTCCGTGCAGCAAATCGAAGTGACCGAAAGAAGGAAGCTTCGGTAAATGCTGCCGCAACAACGTGTGACGTGTTTTTACTTGCGGCCAGTCGAAAGCTTTACCGTTATATGTCACAAGCGTTGTGTAATCAACCTGCTTTAAAAAACTTTCATAAAAGGCAACTTCTCCTTTCGGTTCTGGCAAAAAATGTTGCCGCAACACGACTTTGTCGGCAAACACTCTCGCATAACCGAGTAAAAAAATGGTCGTACCTGCCCCCCCTTTTAGCCCTGTTGTCTCTGTATCGAAAAAAAACAAATCGGTAGACTGATAGCCAGCAGATGAAAGCGGGTGCTTAGCGGCTGTCATATTCCACCCCTCCACTACATCGTGCAGCTCGCCAAACATGTGGATGCCATGCTGATGATGAAGAGGGTAAACAACTTCCCGAATTAAACAATGACCGTCTTCAGCATAATACGGCACAGCACCTAAGTCTCTCCATTCTTCCATAAAGGGAATGACCGCTTCCACTTCTTTTGTTTGTTCCCTTACCTCTTCTACTGAAACTTGTTCTTCCACGTTCAAATGCTGCTTCATTCGCCGCAGCTTGTTTTTCATTGACATCTCATCACCTAATTTAAATTAATCATCATTTCCGATGAAACTTATCTAGTAAAACATTATGACAAATTACGTACAAGTGCTTTTAACAACGTCAAAGCATCTTGTTTCGCTTTTTCTGTTTGAGCTTCTGTCCCAATACATGAAGGGCATCCGCTCTCACAGGAGCATCCTGCAATAAGTGAATGCGTTTCTTTTAACATATCGTCCATTCTCGCATACACTTTATCGCTTAAGCCAATTCCTCCAGGATAACGATCATACAAAAAGATGGTCGGCTTTTCGTTATGCACCGCTTTGACTTGCGGAACAACGTGCAAGTCAGACGGATCGCACATGACCATAAGCGGAGCAATCGACTGCAAGGCATGGGCAACAGACACAAGCGCCTGCTCTGTCCGTTCCTTCGAATGATCAAAGAGATGTTCATGGAAACTAAACCAGACCGCATTTGTATGAAGCTCCTCTTCAGGTAAAGAAATCGGGCCAGAGCCAATATTTTCATGCGTTTCAAATTTAATTTTTTTGAAGATTGTGGCCATCGCGGTCACCATTACATCTCCGTAACCCATATCAAAATCTTGCGTTTCCTTAAATTTATCGGTTTCTAGCACCTTCAGTTCTACCGCTAAATTCGCATCGGTAAAGTAATCGACATCTACTTCTCTCACGAAAGCTTTCTTTTCTTCCCAATCGAGCTTTTCTACTTGATATTGAATTCCTTGATGCAAATAAATAGCTTCCTCATGCAATAGTGTCATCGCGCTAAAACGGTCCATTTCTCCAATGACCTTGACGTTGGCTACATTTGATTGATCAATAATGACGACATTTTCTTGGGAAGCGGAACGAAGGCTAATATTGTGAGCTGGAAACGCATCACTCATCCAATGCCACTTCTCACCGCTCTCATGCAAGACTCGCTCTTCTGTCAAAAATTCAAGAACATCCTCGACCTCTACATTCCCGAACATATCGCCTCGTTTAAATGGCAGTTCATAAGCCGCACATTTCACATGATCGACTAAAATGACAAGATTATCAGGATTAATACGGGCCGTTTCGGGATTGCGGTTGAAAAAATAATCAGGATGCTGAATCATATATTGATCGAGCGGGCCAGAGCTTGCGACCATTATGATGACTGCTTCTCCATGCCTTCTTCCCGCTCGTCCTGCTTGCTGCCAAGCACTCGCAATACTGCCAGGATAACCGGTCATAATACACACTTGAAGTTGGCCGATATCAACTCCAAGTTCAAGTGCATTCGTACTGACCACTCCATAAATGTCCCCTTCACGCAGCCCTTTTTCAATTTCACGTCGCTGCTTCGGCAAGTAACCTCCCCGATAGCCGCGAATAGATTGAGCAGACAACTGATGTTTTACCAGTTCTTGCAAATAAGTCAAAATGATTTCCACGCGCACACGACTTCTCGCAAACACAATGGTTTGGATTTTATTTTTCAAAAACTCACTTGCCAGCTTTCGAACTTCAAGCGTGGCACTGCGCCGGATGTTCAATGGTTTATTAACAATAGGCGGATTATAGAAAATGAAATGTTTCCTCCCCGCCGGCGCTCCATTATTGTCAATGAGCACGATATTCTCTTCTGTCAGCTGCTCAGCAAGTTCTTTTGGATTTGCAATAGTTGCGGATGTACAAATGAACGTCGGATTGCTTCCGTAATACGCACAAATACGCTTTAACCGACGAATGACATTCGCAACATGACTCCCGAACACTCCACGGTATGTATGCAGTTCATCCACTACAACATAGCGTAAATTCTCAAACAACGACACCCACTTCGTATGATGAGGCAAAATAGCAGAATGTAACATATCCGGATTTGTAATAACGACATGACCTGCTTGTCTTACTTTTTGCCGAATATTCGCTGGAGTATCACCATCATATGTATAGCTGTTAATCCCAACCCCCATCTCCTCAATTAGTTCATTGATTTCACTTTTTTGATCTTGCGCCAGTGCTTTTGTTGGAAACAAATAAAGAGCCCGTGCCTGTTCATTTTCTAAAATCGTTTGAAGAACAGGTAAATTGTAGCAAAGCGTTTTCCCTGAAGCAGTTGGTGTTACCGCTACAAAGCTTTGTTTTTCATAAGCGGTGGAAAAGGCAGTTTCTTGATGCGTATAAAGCGAACCAATGCCTCGCCCTTCTAAAGCCTTCTTTAGGCGTTCATCCATAAAAGAAGGAAACGGAGCTGTCTTTGCTTCTTTCGGTTCAATTGTATGCCAGTGAACAATATTTTGTTGATAATCAAGGTTTTCTTTCAATATATGAATTACTTCTTGCAAATTTTTCCGTACTTTCATATTCATCACCTATCTCTATTGTAACGAATAAGCGTTCGTTTTCAAACGGTATGATTGAAGAGATTTTGGAGAATGTAATAAACAGGAGGTGCTGGACGTGTCACATGCTTATTTATGTCCAAGTTGTAAAACAAACCGTACTCGTTTCAATATTCTTGAGCAAGTCGCAAAGCCAGTTAAAATGGACCCGCGTACAGGCGATATTACAGAGGAGTATACAAACGATAGCCTCGATCCTTTTCACAATCCTTACCGCGGCCCTGAACGGCGAGTGCAATGCGCCGCCTGCGGGCTAGTAGAGGATGAAAAAATGTTCATTAAACATGCCGAACATCATCGACTATCGTAAAACGACGAAAAAAAGCCGGGATAGAGCAGTGCAAGTCTCTGACCGGCTTCTCTTCGTGTAACTTTTGCTTACCTATAAGGAAGATGAACACTTCTCCCTTATAGGGTATGTACATCTCCCCCGTTTCATAATCCATGATACTTTCGTTCTATTAAAGCTGTTTATATACATCAACACCTCTTTATTTAATGGTAGTGCGTTCACTAGAGGTTCTTCTGACTTCCTGAATAATCTTTCAAAGGTTCACCTAAAACGTCTGTCCTCCACAACGGAGACAGCCGCTTAGGTCTAGGAAATTTAGCATAATCACTTTTTATTCATGTTAAATTTCCTAGACTGCTTTATATAGTTTTTACTATTATCCAGAAAACTTGAGCTTCCCCTCAAATTTCCTAAATCGATTGAGATAGAAATAGATGTCAAGCATTCCAGTTGGCTTCATTTTTCTAAAAGTGTATACTAAATCCATAACTAAAGACTCAGTTCAAAATCACTAGTTTCCAATAGGAGGACATCACTATGAGTATTTATAATTTTTCTGCCACTGCTATGAACGGTCAAGAAAAATCACTTGAGGAATATAAAGGAAAAGTTCTACTCATTGTCAATACAGCTGGACGATGCGGCTTTACATATCAATATGAAGAATTGCAGCGCTTATACAATCGCTATAAAGATCAAGGATTTGTTATCTTAGGATTTCCTTGCAATCAATTTGACAACCAAGAGCCTGACTCTAATGAAAAAATTCAAGCAAGCTGCTTATTAAACTATGGAGTTTCTTTCCCAATGTTTCAAAAAATTGACGTACGTGATGAAAACGCTCATCCGTTATTTGACTATCTTTCACACTCAAAACCATTTGAAGGGTTCAATAAATTTCATCCAGTCGCTAAAATTTTACTGCCGCTTTTAAACGAAAAGCATCCAGAATATTTAGCAGATGACTATTCAATTAAATGGAACTTCACTAAATTTTTAATTGATACAAATGGCCATGTTGTGAAACGATTCGAGTGTACGACAGACCCGATTGATATGGAAGCTGATATCGAAACATTATTACAATCGACTGTCATATCCTAATTTTTTCTCATCCCGCATAAAAAGGCAGGCTTACCTAGGAAGAGTAATATTCCTAGGTAAGCCTGCTTCTTATCTTTTACTATTCACACTTAAAGCGTTGAATTGCATGTTTTAATTCTTCTGCCGTTGTAGCTAACTCTGTCATTCGATCGTTAATTTCAGTCATCGAGGCTGTTTGCTGCTGAACAGATGCCGAAACTTGCTCAGATGATGCAGCTGTTTCTTCTGTTACTGCATTAATTTCACTTAATACTGCTAATACTTCCTCTTTAGAGGCGTCAAGCGCCTGGATTTGTTGATGTACCTCTTCCATTTTGGCGACAGACAAATCGATGGACTGCTCCAATTTATTGAATACTTCATTTGTCATATCCACCGTTTCATCCTGTTTAACAAAATTTTCTTGCATGTCTTTTGCCGCTTGTATAGCAAACGCTACTTGATTTGTAATACCTTCAATAACTTGTTGAATATCAAGTGACGATCGCTGCGATTCTTCCGCTAATTTTCTCACCTCTTGAGCTACTACTGCAAATCCTTTTCCAGAATCTCCTGCTCTTGCTGCTTCAATCGACGCATTCAGAGCTAATAAACTCGTTTGATCAGCAATCCTTGAGATAACGGTTGTAAACTCTCGTACATTTTCCACTTGTGTTCCTAATTGCTCAATCGTACGATTGATAGTCTCTGACGATTGTTTGCTCAATCTTTGACTTTCTAACAGAGAATGAATTTGTGCTTTTCCATCTTGGTTGTTTTTTTGCATCTCTTTTGTCATATTAATCATTTCATCAGCGTGCTTTTTAACCGTATGAGCACTTTCTTTCAGCTCATCAGCCCTTGTGACCCCTTCATTTGCTTCATGTGCTTGAGCTGTTGCACCTGCTGCAATTTCACTAACAGCTTGAGAAACCTGTTCAACCGACAATGTCGTCTGTTCTAGCATATCTTTAAGCGCTGTCGTTGTCTCATCGACGGAAACCGCGATTCTACTAGAGCCCCCGATTAGTTCCTTTATATTAAACATCATGTCATAAAACGAGTTTGTTAACTTGCCAATTTCATCGTTTGAAGCACTCTTCTCAAGCTGCACTGTCAAATCCCCAGTCGCCAACACACGAGCAGTTTCTGTCAGTCTAGTTAAAGGTTTCATACTTCTTTGAATAATCCAAGCAATGATGGATAAAGCGACAATTGTAACAATTAATGTAATGACAATAACTGAAAACATTGCTTTATCAAAAGAAGACGCGATATCGTTAAACGACTGCTCCACTTTTCCCCCTAAAGCCATATAAGGAGTTGTGTCAACCTTCATATATAAAACATATCGCTGTTCTCCCTCTTGAGAAATAGGATAGTAAATCGTTGCCACTTGTTCATTGAGTTGAACATTCAGTTCAGCTGTCTCCAACACTTCTGTAATATGTTCGTTTTCCATCGTACTGCCTTTTTTCCATTGTGATTCACTCCCCACTTTTACCGTTTCGGTTAAGACAGTATTTTCGGCATCCACTAAATGAATAGCTTGTATCCCATTGTCATCATCCATGTATGTGCTCAGTACGTCCTCCAACTTGTTCGCATTTAAAGCAGCTTCAATAATTCCTGTTCGGTCTGCTGTCGGAATAGCCGTGAATTTAAAAATATCCCCGCTTTCCACTGCAATTTTTAACGTGGAAGGAAGGACATCCACTTCTCCCGTAAGGAGCATTTTATATCCGTCCCATATATCAAATAAGTTTTGGCCAATGGCATCTGGATTGGTGGATGCTGTAAACACTCCAGTAGAATCGGTCACGTATAAATGATCCATTTGCACTTCAGACAAAATAGCTTGTAAATCTTCGTTTGTGATATTTTTCCTTTGCTCCATTTGTTGAAGCACTAACGCTGCATTGACCATACTTTGATCATACGCTTCTTCAAGTGACAATACTTCATTAGAGATACTAGACGAAAGATCTGTCAACATTTTAGTCATTTCGTCTCCCGCTCTCGCTCTCATTTCAGTCGTTTTATTGACAATTTCCGTATCTACATTCGATTTGGACATAAATAACACTGTGGAGATTGTCACTAACAAAATAGCGGTAAATCCCCCGAAAAAAGTCAAAATTTTCATCTTCAATGTCATGCTTCTTCTCTTCCTTTCATTAGTGGTCTCCTCACTGTTTAAAAGCTTCGGAGATATGCGACTAACTATAGATAAACAACATCATGTTTAGTGCTGTCAGAACTGCTTCTTTTTTCTCAAAAAACATACAGAAAAATAGATTTTTTGTCGTTTTTTGTCATTAAAGTGTACCATAGAAACATTAATTTCGCGTTAACTATATGTAAAATTAGAAACTTTTACATATCCGTTATTTTAGGAAAACAGTCTTTTCACATATTAATGAGCATTTCGAGAAAAGCTATGGATATCCTTACAAAACATGGGGGATTCGGGTTGGAAAATAACAAAGCAAACGAATCAGTTCGGAGATATAACAATTTTACCGGAACATTAAACAGTAACTATATTCATTTACAAACCCCTTCAGTTGTAGCATGGTGGTCAGCTGCCTTTCCAGGATTTGGACATTTAAAAATGGGGTTATACGTAAAAGGATTTATTTTAATTTTTTGGGAAATTATTATTAATGTACATTCACGAATTAATGAAGCGATGGTCTATTCCTTTACCGGTCAATTTGAATTAGCAAAAGAAACTTTAAATACGAAAATGCTTCTGTTGTATATCGGTATTTACATTATTACGATTTGGGATAGTTACCGGCAAGCCATCGATTTAAATAAGCATTTTTTACTGGCGGAATTTGAAAATGCACCCATTGTTCCGTTTCAGATGAATGGATTTTCCCTTAATTTTTTAGATAAGAGAAATCCTCTATTCTCCCTTATGTTTTCTCTTTTATTTCCAGGATTAGGGCACTTATACCTTCATCGCATTCCAACTGGCTTTTTCATCATGTCGTGGACCATCATCATTATTTACATGTCGAATTTCCTTGACGGACTGCGCTACACGATGATGGGGTCTTTCGCTGAAGCAACGGTATTGCTCGACCCTGAATGGACGCTTTTTTTGCCTTCCATTTATTGTTTTGCCGCATACGAATCTTACGTCATTTGTATAGAGTACAATAAATTATACGATAAGGAACAGAAGCAATTTCTGAAAAAAACTTATCAGCCTACTGATTATTCACTGCTTTAAATGAAAAGGAGTTCACTATGCATGTAATTTCTTCATTCCAACATTCGGCATTTTTGGAATTAGCCATCAATCAATTACAGCAATCCGGGATTAAAAAAGAATGCATTGCGGCCGTTCCGCTCGAAATCATTACTGAATCCCCGCATTTTTTTGACACCATTCATCGGGCAGATGGATACAGTTTATTTGACTTGGCAGCTGTAATGGGAACTATTTTTTCGGTTTTAGGAGCAACATTTGGATTTGAATTAACATGGGGACCGGTCATTTGGGGATTACTCGGCTTAGCATTTGGGGCGATGATTGGATTTCTCATTGATTATTTGTTTACAAAAAAACGAATCCGTATGTCAAAGAATAAAAAACTTCATACTGAAGTCATTGTCATCGTAAAGTGCGACCAGACAAATTATCCAACTGTCCAACACATCTTAACAGAACATAAGGCGATTGCAGTGGGAAAATTAATGTCTTAGCATAATGTCAATGCTATACATAACATCACATAGATATGGATGGGATTTTTTTCTTTTTACAGAAGAGTAGATGAAAACACTGGAGACAGATATAATGAAGATATAAGTTGAAAGCTGTAGGACTGGAATGAAATTAGGAACTGAAGGGATGGTGACGTTCCATGAAAAATCGTGAGAAAAGACGAAAAAAGAAACTTGAATCACTGAAAGATTTCATTAAAAACAAGTTAAAAAACTGGAAACCTAAACCTGGTAAATCCCCTTTATCCAACCATCATAAAATGGCCGCGTAACTCCCCCTTATTAAGTAACTTTACTGTCCCTTGCAGGCAAACTCATCATATAGATGCCTGCAGGGGCTTTTTGTATCACGAACTTTCGCACTTATCATCCTGAGAATATTAGGTGTAAAAAATTCGGCATGACCGCTCTTTCGTCATGCCGAATTTTTTAGGTTGATTAATATAAAGGTTTACTTTTCTTTTCTGGCAGCGAAAAGAACCATCTCTCCTTGAAATGATTGAACTTGCTCCCCATCTATCTCTATGGAAAGAAATGTACGTACATGCTTTGGAGCAGATCTCATATATTCATTTAGTTTCGCCTTTTCTTTATTGGGAACACCGGTCATTTCACACCAGCCATTAAATAAAAACGTCTTTTTAAACGAGACTAAACTTTCAAGTCGAAGACCATGCCGCTCCAATAGTACAATCCATTCCGTTTTTTTATAGGCACGAGAATGACTTGGATCTCTCTTTTTTTCGATTATATTATAAAATTGATCATACTCATCTAACTCGGCCGCTGTATTATCAACTAAAAGAAACAAGCCTCCTGTTTGCAAAACACGAACGGTTTCTCTCACAAACTTTTCAATATCAGGAAAATGATGTGGCGCAATTCGGCATGTGACCGCATCAAACATGTCATGGGAAAACGGCATAGCTTGTGCATCGCCTTGAACGAAAGAAACATTTTGATGCCCATTTTTTTCAATAAACAATTTAGCTTTCTCAAGCATCTCAGGTACTAAATCAAAGGCGACCACCCTTTCAAATACTGGTGCCAGCTTGTTAGCGACATGCCCCCCTCCTGTCGCAATATCCAGCAAATTTTTATGTTCATTCTCCTTCACAATATCCAGTAAAAGATCCAAATCCGCACCTTTAGCATGTCCTTTACTCACTACATATTTCCCAGCATTTTTTCCAAATTGACTCGCTATAATTTCTTTATGATCCATTCAATTCACCCATTTCTTAGGTAAAATCCTTTTTTGTATATCTATATAGCATATTCGCATCCAAAAAGAAGCATGAATACAAAAACAAACGATCCAATGGGTGTATAACACAAAAAAGATGTGTAAAAAGGAGAATTTCCTCCCTCTTTACACATCTTCTACGATATGGATCAGCATTTTGTTTGGTTTTTACTGAGCTGTATAGCCTCCGTCCATAACAACTGCTTGTCCTGTTACACCTTTTGCTTTATCGCTGGCAAGGAAAATGGCATAATCAGCAATTTCACTCACGTCTAACAATCTCTTTTGCGGAACGAGTGGATAGATAACTTCCTCAAGAACACTTTCTAATGCAACATTTCTTGTTTTAGCTAAGTCTTCTAATTGGCCACGTACAAGAGGCGTATCTACATAGCCAGGGCATAAAGCATTAACTGTAATACCATGTGCTGCCCCTTCTAGTGCTGCTACTTTTGTTAAACCAATAACGCCATGCTTTGCACTGTTATAAGCAGCTTTACCGGCAAAGCCAATTAGTCCATTAATAGACGAAATGTTAATGATGCGTCCGTAGCCTTGTTTTTTCATAATTGGAAATGCATGTTTGATAGCCATGAAAGGAGCCGTCAACATGATTTTAATCATCAATTCATATTTATCAGTCGGAAACTCTTCAATTGGGGATACATGTTGTAATCCTGCATTGTTAATGACAACATGAACGCCGCCAAAGTGCTTATTAGCGGTTTCAATTAAGTTTTGAATATCTTCTTCTTTTGTTACGTCAGCTTTTACCCCTAGAGCTTCATACCCCTGTTTTTTTAGCTCTTCTGCTGCTGCTTCTACACCCTCTTGATTAATATCAGATAAAACAATTTTAGCTCCACTTTCAGCAAAATGTTTCCCGATTTCAAATCCAATTCCTCTTGCAGAACCTGTAATAATAACTACTTGATCTTGTACCATGTACAATTCCTCCCTTTTAAATTAATCCAATTGCTGCTAATGCAATCCCTACAACCAATGCAATTGTTGGAATAACGAGCGCTACAACAAATACATCTTTGTATGTTTCTTTATGACGCAAGCCCGTTACCGCAAGAAGTGTCAGAAGAGCTCCGTTATGAGGCAGTATCGACGCCCCAGATGCCACACTCGCAATGCGGTGTAGTGCCTCAGCACTCAAGTTGGTTGTTTGAGATAATTGATACCACGTATCACCAAGAGCCTGAAGCGCAATTCCCATTCCACCGGATGCAGAGCCTGTAATCATAGCAAGAGCCTGAACACTTAACGCTTCTGAGACAAGCGCATTCTCGGAAACGCTTAACAGCATGTTTGTTACATCTTTAAATTCCGGAACAGCTGTAATGACCGAACCGAAACCAACAGCGGCACTCGTGTTGATCACAGCCATTACAGAACCTTTCGCCCCTTCATTCACCGACGAAATGAACGTTTTGTAATGCTTTATATTCAGCAGCATAATCGTGAGAATCCCAACGAGTAAAGACAAAATAGGCGCCCACTTTGCTACATTAAGAAGCAAGACAACAACGATAAGCGGTGTTAAGGATAACAACCAGTTCGGAAGCTCTGCTTCGTCACCATCATCCTTTTCTATTGCTGTATCTGGCTCTGTAAACCCTTCGTTTTTAGCCTTCAGCTGCTTGTCACGATATGCCAGCCAAAAATAACCCCCGACCGCCATAATGGCACCTGTCACTAAACCGATAATGGAACCAGCCATTGCATCAGTCTTAAATGTATCAGTCGGAATTAAATTTTGGATTTGCGGTGTCCCAGGGATTGCAGTCATCGTAAACGTGAATGCCCCTAGAGCAATAGTAGCCGGCAGCAAGTTCCGCGAAACATTCGCTTCCCGGAATAAAGCGATTGCAAGCGGATAAATAGCAAATACGACAACGAATAGGCTAACTCCTCCATATGTAAGTACAGAACAAGCAACTAAAACACCTAAAATGGCTCTTTTTACTCCAAACAGCTTAGCAATACGTTGTGCAATCGATTGAGCTGCCCCCGTGTCTTCCATCATTTTCCCAAAAATAGCACCCAATAAGAAAATTGGAAACCATTTTTGTGCAAATGCTACAAAACCTCCCATATAGGTTTCGGTATAGGTTGGCAATACATCCAAACCGCTTGTCATGGCCACAATAGCCGCCACAAGCGGAGCGATCCAAATAATGGACCAGCCAAGGTAAGCAAAGAACATTAATAATGCAAGACCAAAAATAATTGTGAGCATGCAACCTCCTCCTTTCATGCAGTTCCTTTTGTAAGTCATAGAGTGAAGGTTTCATAATGTGTCGTTATATAATAAATCGATTTAAGTAAATCTTTGAATGATCATTCAGGAGGTTTAAAGAACTACTTGCGAAAGCCCCCCTATTAAATAAAACGATGTCGAATCATTAAGTGAAATGTATATGCATCAACATAGAATGCCTACAAACAACATCGCATTGTGTATTTAACTGTTACATGTAACGTTTTATGCATATAATTAATCTACTGCATTTATATCTATAGGTAAAATGAATTAAATTCATAGTAAGTATAGATAGAATCTATAGTTACCATTGATAGAAAGACAGATTTACAACCATACCGCTCTATTAAAGCAGGCAAGTAAAAAAATTTCACAAAAGTTTCTACTACACTTTTCTTTCGTAACAAAGACAAAAAACCTTCACAATGGAAGGTTTTCAACACTAGAAGCAGAACGCCTTTTTCATTTCCTACACGTCCATAAGAAAAACCATGCTCCTAATTTTTCTAAATTGCCTTTTTATGAATGAACGTGAAGTGAAGGCGCCTACTTCATTGTCTTACTATTTCAATAGACGAAACTTCTCTCATGGAGGAAATTCCAGAAAGAGCTAGAGACAGCTTAAATTCTTGAAGTAAATTTTCCAGTACTTGCTTGACTCCCTTTTCTCCCTCTGCAGCCAAACCATAAATGTATGGACGCCCAATTAAAACGGCAGAAGCCCCAAGTGCCAATGCTTTGACGATATCTGCTCCCCGCCGAACGCCGCTATCGAATAAAACAGGAATGTTCTCCCCTACAGCTTCTACAACTTCAGGCAAGGCGTCAAGTGCCCCTACACATCCATCTAATTGTCTGCCTCCATGATTTGAAACAACAATAGCATCCACTCCATATTTTACAGCGAGCTTTGCATCTTCCGGATGAAGAATCCCTTTAATAACGAGAGGCAACGAAGTGTGCTGTTTAATTAATTGAATATCTTCCCAATTTAAAGACGGATGATTGATGTTCTGCTCAATATAATCAATAATTGTGTTTTCTTCTCTGTCCGGCAGTGATGCTAAAAAAGCCGGATCTTGTATGTAATTGGCGCTTCCATACCCGCGCTTTAAGGGGGAATATCCGTTACGCAAATCTGTCTCTCTCCAACCAAGCATAACTGTATCAACGGTAAGAACAATTGCTTCGTACCCTGCCTTCTCTGCACGCTGAATCATACTGTAGGAGATTTCCTTATTTGCTGACCAGTATAATTGAAACCATTTTGGCGATTTGCCAAGTTCAGATGCAATTTCTTCTAAAGAATAGCTCGATACAGTACTTGCAATCATAGGAATTTGCAGACTGGCCGTTGCTCTAGCGGTGGCCAATTCCCCTTGCACATGTGCAATTTTTTGTACACCAACAGGAGCCAAAAAGACAGGGGTGGAATATGTATGTCCAAAAATTGTAATCGATGTATCAATTGTTGATACATCTCGAAGAACCCTCGGTTTTATTTTCCACCGTCGAAACGCTTCTTCATTTGCGTGCACACTTTCTTCTCTCCCGGCACCTGCCTGAACGTATCCGAATGCTCCTTTCGTCATATGTTCCTTCGCACTTTCTTCCCATTCCTTTAGGGATAACGGAAATCTATTTATCTCCCTATATTTTTCTATAAATGTCTCTTGCCCTCCTACTATTTGCATGTATGATTACCTCCATTCTTAAAATATAAACACGATTTAATCATGAACAATAAATTATCTTTTTTAACACTGGACACTTCTTATCACATCGATTTTATGTAATTTTCTAACAATTATAACATCCTTCTTGCCTTTATGGCTAAGAATATTCATATCTATCTAAAATAGGCGAGAATATTCCTATTTCAAACAGCTTGCAAGAGCGTTAAGCGGTGAGTAGTTCAATCATTTATTTTTTTAGAGTCGTGTGCCTCGTAAAATGTTTTTTCTCAACGATTTCTTACGGCACTTCTCAATCCAGTCATCACTATTACTTTGCTTAATTTAAATTGAGCAAAGTAGTAACGGAGCCATGTTTTACTGGCTCCGTCAGATTTAATACCATCTTGAAAGATTCCTGAGTTGTTGTCCCTGTGGTAAGAAAAGAGATACTAGCTCAACTTATATACCTTTGACTTGATCTAACACCTCTTTGAACGTACGAATTACGGTATTAACTTCTTCATAGCTGATTGTTAAAGAAGGCTCAATCCGAATTGTTTTAGAGTTAATCAGAGTCCCCGCCACAAGAACGCCTCGATCAAACATCCCTTGAGATACTTCGTAACCGATCTCATCTTTATGAAACTCCACTCCAATCATTAATCCTTGCCCACGAATTTCAAGCACTTTATCTTCATGTCCTCTCATCGCATCCCGCAATCCATGTAACAAATATTCTCCTACTTCGGCTGCTCTTTCCGGTAAGTTTTCTTCTAATAAAATATCAATGGTCGCAATGGCAGCTGCGCAGGCAAGCGGATTCCCGCCAAATGTAGTTGTATGCATAAATGGGTTTGGGAACCAGCTTTTAAATACTTTTTCCTTTGCTACAATGGCTCCTGCAGGCATCACGCCTCCTCCAAAAGCTTTAGCTAAACAAATAATATCCGGTACAACGTCATACAATTGTGCAGCAAACATTTTCCCTGTCCGCCCCATCCCTGTTTGTACCTCATCAAAAATGAGCAATGCTCCGTATTCATCACAAAGCTCTCTTACTTGTGTCAAATAGTTGTCCGGCGGGAGAATAATTCCGCCTTCTCCTTGAATCGGCTCCAGAAGAACAGCCGCTACATCTTCTCCTACTAGCGAACATGTTTCAAACGTTTTTCGCATCATGTCAATATCCCCGAACGGGACATGACGAAATCCTGGAATTAATGGTAAAAACGGCTTTCGAAACATTCCTTTCGCAGTTCCCGATAATGCCCCAAGGCTCTTTCCATGAAAGGCACGGGTCGTCGAAATAAAAGTCGTGCGCTCACTGTACATTTTAGCAAGCTTCAGCGCTGCTTCTACACTTTCTGTTCCACTATTTGTAAAGAATGCATATTTTAAATCTCCAGGCGTAATATCGGCCAAAATTTTGGCAAGCATCGCACGAAGAGGATCGAGTAAATCTTGACTATGAAGAGCTTGACGCTTCAATTGATCCGTTACAGCCTTAACGACTTTCGGGTGGCGATGTCCCACATTATAAATGCCAAATCCTCCAAGACAATCAATGTATTTCTTGCCATTGACATCAGTAAAGCATGACCCTTCATCTGACCATTCGACAGCGGCAAATTGTGTATCCTTCGTCACGGTTTTCCGATACTCGAGAAAACCTGGATTCACATGTTCACGGAAACCAGCAACTGTTTCCTTTGTAATCCATTTCGCTTCTTCTTCTGTTACTATTTCTTTTTCAATTAAACATAAAACCTTTTTAATATAATCATGGACATTTTGAACTTGTTCTTCCTTTTTCACATCAATACTCATTCTCATCACTCCTGTTCATTTTTTATCAGCCTTTTTTATCCCTTAAACCAACCAATCGGTTCTACTTGTAAGTTAATATTAATTTGCTTAATTTCTTGAAACTCTTCTAAACCAAATGTGCCTAAACTGCGCCCGATTCCACTTTGTTTATAGCCTCCCCATGGCGCCTCATTGTAAGTTGGATGATAAGAATTAATCCATGTAATTCCGGCACGAATTTTTTTGATCACACGCAATGCCTTCGCTCCGTCAATTGTGAAAACCCCACCTGCAAGCCCATAATCCGTATCGTTCGCAAGCTGAATGGCTTCCTGTTCATCCCGAAAGCGTTGAATGACCACGACAGGTCCAAAAATTTCTTCCTGTACGATACGCATGTTTGGCTTTACATCTACAAAAACCGTTGGTGCTACAAAAAAACCGTTATTCAATTCTTCTTTTATAATGCGCTTTCCGCCGCATACAAGACGGGCTCCCTCTTCTCTTCCGATTTCAATGTAGTTCAATACTTTCTCCATATGTTGTTGGCTGACAAGCGGCCCCATTTCTGAACTCGGATCATTTCCAGGTCCTACTTTAATGCGACTAGCACGCTCTACAAACCTGTCAATAAATTTCTCATAAATCGTTTCTTCTACGAGAATACGCGAACCTGAAGAACATACTTGCCCAGCCCCTGCATAAATTCCAAACAACGCATAATCAACTGCCGTTTCAAAATCGGCATCGGCAAAAATAATATTCGGAGATTTCCCTCCAAGCTCCAACGAAATTTTTTTCATCGTTTCCGCAGCCGTTCTCATAATGTGCTTTCCTGTTTTCGTTCCACCTGTAAAAGAAATCATATCAACATCTGGGCTCGCAGCAATCTCGTTTCCAATAACAGGTCCGGCTCCCATCACCATGTTGGCAACCCCTTGAGGCAATCCCACTTCTTCAAAAATTTCGAACAACTTTGTCGGTGTGACAGGTGTTACTTCAGACGGCTTAAAAACAATCGTATTTCCCGCCGCTAAAGCAGGTGCAATTTTCCAAACACTCATAAGTAGCGGATAGTTCCATGGAACGATTAGTCCACATACACCGACCGGCTCACGAACGACCATTGCTTGCATCGGATCGGCAACTTGGTACGTATAGCCATCAGGCTTTGTAATTAAACCAGCATAGTAGCGGAAGCAGGTAGCCGCATCGCTCACATCAAAGCCAGCCTCCCTTAATGTTTTACCGTTATCCATCGTTTCAAGGTTAGTAAGTTCTTCTTGATATTCTTCCATTTTATCGGCAATTTTGAATAAATAAGCCGCTCTGTCAATGGCAGGAAGCTCGGACCATTCTCCGCCCTCAAACGTTCTCTTGGCGGCAGCGATAGCTTCTTTAGCATCTGTTATTGTTCCTTCTGCCGCATAAGCGATCACTTTGCCATTCGCAGGGTTAATAATGGGCCTTTTTTCTTGATTACTTGAATCTACCCATTGCCCACTTATATACATCTTTAAATCTAGTATTCTATCTTCTCCATCATAACGAACACCTTGCACGTCTTTTGTATCAATCATCTTTCTTTCGCCTCCCTTATCCATCTCCTCATCCATATATACTTGCAAGTTCTATGCCAACCTAGATGGAATTGACCTTTATCGCGTTCCCTCTACATATGTTCCAAAATGTTATGCAACGATGCATAAGCTATTAATACGTGCATACATATACTATTTTTCGTAATATTAGCAGCGATTTTCTCAAAAAAAGGTCCGGCTGGCAGTCATCCACTGCTCACCGAACCCTTTTGCACACATTCTACTCATTTCTTCTCTTCACTATTATCATCCTATTCACGAATAAGAACGTTTATCAAGGTTCATTTCCTTTCCATTGACGATTTTTTGATATTTTCGACTAACGGACGATTGACTGATTCCGAGTGCTTTTGCTGCTTTCGTCGTTGTTTTGTATTGTTTCATCGCCAGTTCAATTAATTGTTCTTCAACATGATCGAGTGCCTCTTGAAGAGGGATTACCCGTGTAATGATTGGCTTAGATGTTTTTAAACCGTAGCTGACCGGAAGAAATTGACTAACAAACTCAGCCGTAAGTATAGGATCATCTGCTGAAACGATCAGGCGTTCAATCATATTTTGCAGTTCCCTTACATTTCCAGGCCAAAGATAAAACTCCAATACGTTAACAGCATCCGGTGTCAATTGAAAGCTTTTATGATACTTTTCATTTAATTGCTGGAGGAAGTGAAAGGCCAGCATGGAAATATCTTCAATTCGTTCCCGTAACGGTGGAATATGGAGGGGGATGACATTTAAGCGGTAAAACAAATCTTCGCGAAACGTTCCTTGTTCAACCATTTTTTCTAATTTTTTATTCGTTGCAGCGATAATTTGTACGTCTACTTTAATCGGTTTCGTACTTCCTATCGGAATGACTTCTTGTTCTTGTAGCACTCTGAGAAGTTTGACTTGAAGGTGCGAAGGCATTTCCCCTATTTCATCTAAAAATAAAATCCCTTGATCAGCTTGTTTAAAATAACCGTCTTTTCCATTTTTATCAGCACCCGTAAATGACCCTTTCACATAACCAAACAGTTCGCTTTCAAGTAAATTTTCCGGAATAGCACCACAGTTTAGTTTAAGGAATGGCTTTGATGAACGGCTCCCTAATTGATGAATGGCTTGCGCAATCACTTCTTTTCCAACACCAGACTCACCATTAATGAGGACGGTAGAAGAAAATGCCGCTATTTTTTTCACTTGATTCATAATTTGTTCCATCTTTGGGCTGCAATAAATCAATTTTTTTAAGAAGCGGTCTTTATTTTTGAAATCATCTAATTCTCTCTTATATTGTTCGGATATTTTTTTCATTTCTTTCAGCTCGGTTCGCAAACGAGTGGTTTCTGTAATATCACGTGAAGCAATGATAATGCGGTCAATTTCTTTTTTTTCATTGAATACAGGATTTCCGACAGCTAAAATCTTCCTTCCGCTTTTCGTTTCCTGAACAACAGATACTTTCTTCTTTTTTTCCAATACGAGACGCGTAACAGACGGACTAAATAACCCTTGATCTTCTAACTCTAAAATGTTTTTCCCAATAAGATCTTTTAAGTCAATTCCCCAAAAATCAGGAATAATTGTTTCACTAAAACGTAAAAGCTCGCCCTTTTGATTCACAACTAATATTTCATCATAAATGCTTGATAAAATCGCATTCAAATCCGTATTCAAATTTTTAATGTATTCAATTTCCAGCGCCATTTCTTCAACCATCGGCAAATCTTGGACGACGATAATGATTCCTTCTACTTCCTGTTCAAGATTGAAAATAGGGCTGTAATCAACAAGCACTCCCATTTCATCCGTAATTTGAATTTGGTTGAGAAGTGTTTTTCCAGTCGCAAACACATTTTGAATATGACTAGCTTGAAAAATCGTTTCTGCTGACACATTCATGACTTTTTCAGACGTAGATTTAATCATTTTCAAACCGGCATCATTGCAATTAATAATTTGTTTTTCGCGATCCACAATGAACATGCCCATCGGAATAGAGGTTAAAATAATTTTAAGTAAATCCACACTTTTGTTTTCTTGTTTAAACAGTTCAGCAAGTATATCTTCTCTTCGTATGTATCCCGACAGTTCGCCTTGTTCATCTTTCACCATTGCAATAGGCTCGCCAATAATTTGGAAAAGAACGGGTAAAGAAATATGCTGACTCAAATGGCACACATGGTCAATGGAAATTGCATAGGAAAGTAATGTTTTTAATGCTACCTTTTCTTTCCTGCTCTCCCCATGTAAAAGGTTATGAATATGAACATAAGCAAACAATTGATTTTCTTTTTTCAAAAATAAAAATGGCTCTTTTATATAATCTGTGGCTACGTAACCGTCTTTTCCTATCTCATCTACATCCAAAGCTACAACCGGTTTAATTTTTTCCTTTTCAATCGAGAACATCTTTCAACCCCCTTCAAACAGCAAATACTTTGCTTATCACTATTTTAACAGAATTTTTCCATAAATATGAAATCTTATTCTTTCCACTTGCCCTCACGGTGTTAAAAAAGAAAGAGATTCGCAATCTCCTTAAATGGTTTTTGCTAATCTCTTATTAAATAGCTTGTCACTCAGTTTATGGTAGCACTTTTTCCATTATTCCCCTGAAATGATGCTATCTTCTTTTATATAAGCTAAAACCATACCTGGAATGACTCTTTCCCCTGTTTGTACCTCTAATGATTGAACAGCTCCACTTACGCTCATTTGAACTGTTTCAATTGATCCATCAAAAGTTGTAATCCAAAATAACGGCTCTCCCACATGAATCCTTGAATTTTTTGAGATTGAGACTTTCTTAATTATCCCATAACAAGGACTTGTAATCATTTCCTCATACAATCAGACCACTGCCTTTCCTGCCCCCGAAATCTCTTGCAATCAAATGAATGCCCTCTCTTTTTAGTCTTAGCTCTAAACGGTACTTTTGTTCAAAAATGGTACATCTATGCTTGTACTTCCTCCACTTCAAATTGAGGAGGAGCAGAACGAAATGCTTTTGTAATATACAATAAATAAGCAAAACCAATGGCGGCCCAGCCTAACCCAAGTATAAAAGAACTAAACTCAAGGTTGATCCATAATATTCCGACTAATCCAGCACCAATTAATGGAAAAACAAGGTAGTTGATAAATCCTTTTACTGTTTTATGTTTCTTCTCACGGACAACAAAGTGACTAATAACAGACAAGTTGACGAACGTGAACGCAATCAGTGCCCCAAAGTTAATGAGCGACGTTGCCATCACTAAATCTAGGAAAATAGCAGATAAAGAAACGCCTCCCACTATCAACACGTTAAAAGCAGGTGTGTGCCATTTTGGATGAATATATCCGAACCATTTGTTTGGGAATACATTATCTCGTCCCATCACATATAAAAGGCGAGAAACACTTGCATGTGATGCCATCCCTGATGCCAGTGTGTTAACGAATGTAGTGCATAAGAAAATGGATTGAAACAGCTTACCACCTACATAAAGAGCAATTTCGGGTAAGGCTGCTTCTGGATCGTTAAATCTGGACATATCAGGGAAAAATAATTGAATAAAAAAAGATGCTGTAATAAAGATGACCCCGCCCCATAGTGCCGTAAGAAAAATCGCGCGCGGAATAGTCTTTACCGCATTCGGTGTTTCCTCGGCGAGTGTCGTAACCGCATCAAACCCTAAGAAGGAAAAGCAAAGAACGGTTGCCCCAGCTACGAGCGCAGAAAGCTGCATATCTTCCGTCATAAACGGCTGCATCGTCCATACCGTGCCCGTCCCTTCTCCTTGATGAAGACCCCTTATAACTAAAATTACAAACACGACCATAATGGCAATTTGGATTAGCACAAATACGGTGTTGAAGTTTGCCAACATATTTACACTTCTTAAGTTGAGGAACGTCACAATCAAAACAAAAATGACGACCCAAATCCATGAAGGAACTTCTGGAAATAAAGCAGAAAGATATAGTTTTGTCAGCAACGCATTAATCATCGGTAAAAATAAATAGTCTAATAGCGAGGACCATCCGACAAGAAAACCGAGATGCGGGTTCATAGCCTTTTGTGTATATGTATAAGCAGAACCTGCTGTCGGAAACACTTTCACTAATTTCCCATAACTAGCTGCCGTAAACAACATACCCGCCAATGCAATTAAATACGCTGCTGGCACATGTCCGCCTGATATATCCGATACGATACCAAATGTATCAAATACAACCATTGGCGTCATATATGCTAATCCCATCATCACAACTTGCCACAATTTTAACGACTGCTTTAACCGATCCCCATTTCCCACCTATCATTCCCCCTTAATAATGTAAATCAGCACACCTTAAAAACGACTCGTTCCTTCTTGTGAACATGAATGTATAACAAAAATTTGATAAAAACCTATTTTATGTCTGAAAATTCTGCATTTTTAATATATACGCTTTTAATTATTTCGCCCGCGGATTTGTTAGATATTCTGACATACATTTATCTGGCTGGCACACTTTCTCCTATTCTTTCATTCATAGTCCTTCACTACCCTGTCATATTATTGATCTCTCTTTTTATCTCCCTCCTCTTCTTTAACCCATTGCATCACATATCATTAACCTATCCTTTCTCATCAAACCTTTATCTCCTAAAAAAGAAACTCATTAAACATCCTTTCAATTTTCATGCCAGTTTTGCTGGATTAAAAAATCTGAACAAAAAAATTGAAAAAAGTAACATCCTTCTATATGTTTACTTAACTATTAGTTTTCAAAATAATGTACGTTATTTTCCTATTGGACCATTCTTTTAGTCAAATCTTCATCGTGCCTTGCCTCCATTCTCTATTCAAAATTGCATATACTATTCTGTCTATCATAATTTCTATTCCTAAAAAACTCTGCTTGTTTACACTGCGCGCTTTCTTTCCATTACTTCAACGGCAGGTTTAAAAATGGCACACTTCTTGCAGGAAATATAACTATAACAAAACCATATGGAAAATGGAGGAATTAATATATGCAATATCCTTTATCACCTGACATTAAGCCCGAATTTTGTACGACTGGTTCTTTTATGCGTTTACCATCTTCAAAAGAAAAAGCAAAATTAGCCATTATCGGAATGCCGTTTGATACAGCCGCTTCTTTTCGGGTCGGTGCCCGTTTTGCACCACAGGCTATCCGCCAAGCATCCATGACTCTATTCCCCTATCATCCGATTCACAAAGTGTATCCATTTGAGGATTGTCATGCGATTGATGTAGGGGATGTATCCGTCATTCCTCATAACATTCATCGTAGTTATGAATTAATTGAAAAAGCTGTGATCGATTTAATGGAGCAAGGAATAATTCCAATTGGATTAGGTGGAGACCATTCGGTTACATTAGCAAACCTCCGTGCTTCAGCTAAAATATACGGACCAGTCGCCTTAATTCATTTTGATTCTCATACAGATACATGGGATACGTATTACGAAGAAAAATATTGGCACGGCTCTCCTTTTATACGAGCTTATGAGGAAGGGCTTTTGCAGCCAGATAAAGTATTTCAAATTGGTATTCGAGGAACATTGAATCACCCAGGGGATATCGATTCTAGTAAGGACTTAGGCTATCACGTCATTACCACTCCGGAACTAAAAGAACGTGGCATCCAAGACGTCCTCCAAGAGATGAAGCAAAAGATTGGCGACACGCCATGTTTTTTAACTTTTGACATTGACTTTGTTGATCCGTCATGTGCTCCAGGGACCGGAACATTGGAGGTTGGTGGTTTAAATAGCTTAGAAACATTGCAAATTATTCGCTCATTAACCGACTTCCAGTTTATCGGCTTTGACCTTGTCGAAGTTCTTCCTCCTTATGATCCAACCCAAATAACTTCCTTACTAGCAGCAACCATCGTCCATGAGTTTGCCAGCCTCGTTGCGCTCAAAGTAAAGGACAATGTTGGAACAAATATAGCTACCGCAACTGAATAAATATTACTGCATCGCTTAGTTTAGACATTCCGCTCTCCAAACAAACAGCTTGCAATGGTTTACAGCAAGCTGTTTGCTTTTGAATATTGCAAAATCCATTCCTAAGATTCTCTCCTCTTTTTGCGTGCTCTTTTCAATATGAATCGTTCTTTATTTACTGTAGAATTCTATTACATGAATTCACATAGTATAATTCGTAGACTATGAAAGCTATTTTACAGCCTTGTTGACTTATTATTATCAAAATTGATAATATAATAAAAAAAGATACTGATAAATTAAAGGACTGATGGCTGTGACATTTACAGAACATGAAGTAACGATTCATGGAACATACAAGTTAAGAGGCACCTTGACAATTCCCCAAAATCGACATGACAAACACCCTCTTATCTTATTCGTCCACGGAAGCGGAGAAATTGACCGAGATGAAAATGCAAAGAAACTGCGTATTAACGCATTTAAAGAGTTAAGTGACTTAGCGGTAGAACAAGGATTTGCCACGCTACGCTATGACAAACGTGGGATTGGGGAAAGTGAAGGTAATTATTTTGCGGCAGGTTTTTTTGATTTAGTCGACGATGCAACATTCGCTTTACAATTTGCCCGCCAGCATCCTGAAATTGACACTAAGCGCATTATTCTCCTTGGTCATAGCGAAGGATGTTTAATTATTCCAATTGTTCATCAAAAAATCCCCGTTCAAGGAGCCATTTTACTGTCTGGATCGGCCGAACCACTTCCTGTCACAACTGAATGGCAACGAAAACAAATGATTGAAGATATGCGCCATACAACAGGATTTGAAGGATGGTTGCTTCGTTTGTTGAAAGTCGAACAGAAATTTTTAAAAATGAATGATGACCTCATCGCTAAAATCAATAACACAAATGAAAGCATAATCCGTTTTAAAGGAAAAAAAATTAACGCGAAGTGGAATCGAGAACATGCTCAAGTTGATGTACGAGAATATTTACCTGCATTAAATTGCCCTGTCCTTGCTATTACCGGAGCGAAAGACGTTCAAGTAAAACCCGAACAAGTAGAAGACATTTGCCGATTTGTACAAGGTGAGTGTGAATATCACCTCATTGAAGATATGACACATCTATTACGAAAAACAAAGGTTGATCATCGATTTAAAGCCATTTTAAAAGATTATAAACAACAAGTGCAGCGTCCAATCGACGATGAATTAAAACAAATTATCTCGAGGTGGCTTGAAAACTGGAAGATTAAATGAACTTACTAAACATTGTCACATTGCATGTAGGGATGACAATGCTATGCTCCCATTATAAGAAAGAAATCGTGGGATTTTCTTACAATAATACTTTTTCTTTTTAATTTTCAAAAATTAGTTGTTATATTCAATAAAATGATTTAAAATACATTTTATTGAATATATATAAATTTTTTAAATATCATTTCCAAAGCTTCATATTTATTTTATAATATTATTAATTTTCAAAAAAATAGAAAAGGGGACTTTACACTATGAAAAAGAAAAAATGGTTTGCATCAATTTTAGGTGGCATGTTTGCTGTCAGTTTACTAACAGCATGTGGAGGAAGCACAGAAGAAGGAACCACAGAAGGAACTGAACCGAACACAGAGAAAGAAGAAAAACAAGTACTAACAATGGGGACATCAGCAGACTATCCTCCATTTGAGTATATTGATACAACAAAAGGCGATGAAATTATCGGTTTTGATGCTGATTTGGCGAAAGCTATTACAGAAGAGCTTGGATATGAAGTTGAATTGGTAGATATGGACTTTAACGGTCTTATTCCAGCCCTTCAATCTGGTAAAGTTGATTTTGTTATGGCAGGGATGACTGCTACGGAAGAACGTAAACAGAGCGTTGATTTCACTGTTCCTTACTACATCAGTAACAACCTTATTGTTACGAAAAAAGACAGCGGGATTGAGAAAATTGAGGATTTAAGTGGAAAAACTGTTGGTGTACAAGTAGGAACGATTCAAGAAGGAAAAGCAATTGAACTTCAAAAAACAATCGATATGCAAGTTGAAAACCGTAACCGCATTCCAGAAATTATTCAAGAAATGAACTCTAATCGTTTTGATGCAGCAGTCATTGAAGATGTTGTGGCCAAAAACTACTTTAATAAAGATGAGACTCTTGTAGGCTTTCCAATCCCAGATGCGGACGAAAAAGGATCTGCTGTAGCGTTCCCTAAAGGAAGCGAGCTAACTGCAGAATTCGATAAAGTATTACAGGACATGAAAGACAGTGGCGAATTAGATCAATTAATTGAAAAATGGTTCGGCAGCGAAACTCCTGCTGAATAATCTCTATACAAGCCAAAAGAGAAAAGATGATACGAACGTGTTCATCTTTTCTCTTTTTTCGTATTTTCAACTAAAGAAACTAGATGCGATTCGACATGACCACTCTTTCGTCATATCCAATTTTCTAGATGGATTTATACAGTTAAGCTGGTTCCTTCGTTAACTCTTTCAACTTTTGAATTTCTCTTTCTACCTCGTCTTGCATCGAGCTACCAACTGTAGGAAGAGGAAAAGCGCTGGACGGGTTAGCCAATTGATGACTGGCTTGTACATCAGCTTCCATCATTAATATTTGCTCCTCCACTCGCGCTACTCCTCTCGCTACGTTTTCATTGCTGAATGAAAGAACCGTGTTGTTCATTTGTTTCATCGAACGGGCAACATTTGCTCTTGAAACAAGCAGCATTCGTTGTTGCTGTAATTCTTTATATTTCTGTTTTAGTTGATTTAACTGTTCCCATAGAGCGGTTGTCTGGCTTTTAATCAGCTCATATTGCTCTTCGTAAATGTGTAATTGTTTTTCTTGGATTAACTTTTCTTGCACCGCTAGTTTAGCAAATTCTTCTTCCTCGTGTTTCACGGCCAACTTTGCTTGTCGGTTTCGTTTACTAATTAATTTCTCTGTTTCCGCTATTAAAGCAACTTGTTTCTTTTCAAGGAAAATTTGATTAGAAAGTGCTTGTTGACCTCTATTAATTTCCTGCTCCATGTCTCTTACATGCTGATTTAACATTTCAATGGGGTCTTCTACTCGATCCAAAAGTCCATGTGTTTCAGCCATCATGATTGTTTTAATCCGTTTAAAAATGCCCATCTTATTCATTCTCCTTTTTGGTGGTTTGATTTTTTTCCCACTCATCCAATACATCTGTATGGTTCGTGTTGATATGAGAAGCTTCGTGCAAAATCGGTTCTTTCATCATAGACGCTTCATAAAAACGGTTTGCTTTTTTCTGCTTAAATCGTCTCCATAAAAGGAAAGCGGCAACTCCTACAATCAAAAATACGATCCACCCCATTAAATGAAAACCTCCATGATGCGGGCCAGACATAAAATGGTGGTGCCCAAAGCTCGGACCATGCCCCCTGCCCATTGACTGATAATGCAATGGAGCATTATAAAAGAAGAAACCTCCGAAGAAGTTCATTAGAAACTTAATGGTTGTGAATGCAACAATTACGCCAGCAATCCATAATATGCTCTTTTGTACTTGAGTTTTCATTGTTTCTCCTCCTTCCCTTTCTTGATACTAGCATTGTAATAAAGGAAAATGAAAAATCAGTGAAAACTAGATCGATTTAGAAGATTAATTATTCAGAAGGTCTCAATAATCACTTGGGAACACCTTCCCCAAAAATAAAGAGGTGTGGAATGATAAAATGAAGTATATATAATTAATTAGACCTGACCGTTTTGAACGGTCAGGTCTAATTTTCTAAGTAAGATCCTCAGCTGTTCTTACTTTCTCAAAATATTGAGTGCTTCCTATCTATTCTCTCACTTAGTAAATGGAATTCGGATCGTAAAGGTACTCCCTTGGCCGATTTCACTTGACACTTGAATCGTTCCTCCATGTGCTTCTACAATCCATTTGGCGATGGATAAGCCTAATCCATGTCCTCCCATTTGTCTTGTACGTGCTTTATCTGCCCGATAAAAACGGTCAAATATACGAGCATGATCTTCTGGTTTAATACCAATTCCCGTATCTTTTACTTGAATACACATGACAGGAGGATGCTCCGATGATTCAATCGACAGAAGGAGACGAACTTCTCCACCATTTGGCGTGTACTTAATGCCATTATCCAGTAATATATAGAGCAATTGCGTTAATCTCTCCGGATCGCCATTGATGACCATCGTCTTGGGAGCGCTTAAATGAAGTTGAATTTGCTTCGCTGCTGCGAGCATCTCAACAGATTGAAGCGCTTTTTCGGCAGGCGGTCGAAAATTAAACGTTTCATTCACTCTTTCTATCGTACCGGAATCCGAGCGAGCTAGTGTCAATAAATCACTCACTAATTTCGTCATCCTTTTCACTTCATTTCTCATGTTCACTAACAACTTCTTGGAAAAATCATCTTCCTCCGTATCCATGGTCATTTCCATTGCATCAATGGAAGACAACATTACACTTAACGGTGTCCGAAGTTCATGGGAGGCATCGGCTACAAATTCCCGCTGTTTCGTAAAAGCTCCTGTAATCGGAACCATTGCCTTTTTAGACATGACACGACTTAAATAGAAAGCAATTCCAGAAAAAAGAATGACAAGTGCTACTAAAATAATAAAGAGCATTTTAAATAATTGATACGCAAATGTAATATCTTTCCCGATATAAAGCATACCGATAAATTGTCCTTTATAAAACATCGGACGACCTGCGATCATCAACTGAATTTCATGCTGTTTTGCAGGAGGACGCAGTTCAGCTCCCATCCCTTCGCCTTTTGGTCTTAATTCAGGATAAGTAGCTTGTAGTGTTTCTTGACGGATTTCATTTCGATTCGGAACCCACCCTTTTAAAAGACCAAATAAATCTTTACGCAGTACGAGAACCTTTTCATCCCCCATAATTAATTCACCTTCAGGGTTTATGACATAGTAAAAAAATTGGTCCACTCCTGCTAGTACTAATTCTTGGTTTTGAATTCCTTGAAGGCTCCGATAGTTATTTTGGATTAAATAATTTTCCAAAATTCGTGCTTCTTGATTTGCCGTTTCTGTTAATTCCCGTTTCTGTCCATTCAAAATAACAGTATAAAGCAATAAATACACAACAATAATGAATAGAACGAGAAAAAGCATCAGCAATCCACTATATGAAAGCGTTAAACGATTTTGCGTACGTGTAAATACATCTTGCTCTGGACGATTTCGCCAATCACGTATAAGTGAACGGAGATTAAATTTCAAACTTATACCCTACCCCTCTTATACTTTGAATCGCTTCTTGCTTTCCAATTAGACCAAGCTTTTTTCGAAGCAATTTAACGGTAGCGTCAATTGTTTTAACCGATACATCCGCATCATATCCCCACACTCGATCCAAAATCGTTTCTCGCGGCAAAACTTGTCCTTTATTCTGAACGAGAAAATCTAACAACTGGAACTCGCGAGGACTTAGTTGAATATTTTCTTCTCCGTTCACAATCGTTTGGCTCGTTCGATTTAACACGATATCATTAATACGAAGTTCTTCTTCTACAATTGGAGCATAATTTCGCCGGGAAAGCGCTCGTAATCGTGCAAGAAGTTCATCGATTTCAAATGGTTTAACGAGGTAATCGTCCGCACCTGAATCTAAACCTTCAATTCGATCTTCAAGGGAATCTTTCGCTGTAAGCATTAAAATAGCGCCCGAATATCCTGCTTTTCGCAAACGTCGACACACATCTACGCCATCTCCGTTTGGCATCATCCAATCTAGAATAAGGAGGTCGTAATGAGAAGCCGTTGCATAATCATACGCATCCTCCCCTTCCATTACCCAATCGACCTTGTACCCGCCTTTTTTCTTTAACATAAATGCTATTAATTCACCAAGTTGCAGATCATCTTCTGCCAAAAGAATATTCATCTATTCAAACTCCTTTCCGCTTTTTTATTTTATCACTAATTCTCCTTTCTCCTCACTAGATGGTGAAAGAAGATTCCATAGCGCTGCTTAAGACGGCAGTCTTTTATACGACCTGCCGTCTTCTTGTACAATATTTTTAATTTCCATCCACAAGAAAGTTTTCAATCTGGTATTCGGCCTTTTTCTCCTCCAGCCATGTTGCATATTCTGTTTGCATTTTCTCGCTTGTTAATAACGCTTTAATTTCACTTTTATTTTCTTCATAATTTGCTTTTTGTGCTTCTTGTTTCTCGACTAGCTTAATAATATGATAACCATATTCTGTTTGGACGGGTTCACTAATTTCATCTTGCTTTAATGAAAAAGCCGCTTGCTCAAATTCTGCTACCATGTCCCCTTTTGTAAAGAAACCAAGGTCTCCTCCTTGCTCCTTTGTTGTTGTATCTATTGAATATTCTTTCGCCAATATGGAAAAATCTCCCCCGCTAGCCAACTCGTCTTTCACTTTTTTCGCTGTTGCCTCATCTTCTACTAAAATATGACTTGCCTTTACTTGCTCCGCTGTCGCAAACAATTCTTCGTTTTCTTCAAAATATGTCGTCATTTCCTCTTCTGTCACGGAAATTCTAGATTGAAGAAGTTTTTCAATTATCAAATTCAAGGAAAGATCCTTTTTTACATCTGTTAAAGAAATGCCGCTCATCTCCAATGCTTCCTTCAGCGCTTCTTCGCCTCCGTAAGTTTCTTCTAATTCTTGCAATTCCTGTTCAAGTTCTTCTTCCGTCACACCAATTTTTTGTTTTTCTCCTTCTTGTTGAATGATCGTTTGATCAATAAGTACATCAAGTGCTGCTTGTCCACTTTGTTGTACAAGCATATCGTATAATTGTTCTTTGCTAATATCTGTACCATCTACACGTGCAACAACTTCTTTTTCATCAAAGACGGTTGTAAACAAAACGATGATGCCGACGATAAAGGCTCCTATCACCATATATATTTTTTTCTCTTTCCATTTTCCCATCTTTTATTCTCTCCTTTTAAAAACTGCATTCATCACTTTTACTTTTAACAGTCCATTTCGTTTAACCGTTCTTTTTCCATTTATTATTGTAAACTTCAAAAATGAAAATATGGTGAAAAGGGATTACTAACCACTTAAGAAACGAGTTGTTAATTATACAATTTCTTATATCGCACATGATAAATTTTGATTATTTATCATACAGTTTCATATGTAATAGAATAAACGTATTCTTTGGTTTGTTTATGTTGTTTAAATATATTTTGTTTACTTGTTTATATTGTTTAAATGATTTCTTGTTTTTTTGTTTTAGAACTTTTAAAAACTTGATATAACAACGTTTTTCCGTATTAATCCTCACATTTTTTATTTGAACTATCACAGATTTTGTTCAAACTCTCACATTTTTTATCTTTATTCTCACACTTTTTATTTGAACTATCGCACTTTTCATTCGAATCCTCACACTTTTTATCTTTAAAATCTCACACTCTTTATTTGAACTATCACATTTTTTATGCAAACCCTCACTCATTTTATCCTAAACTATCACACTTTTTATGCAAATCCTCACACATTTTACCCCAAACTATCACATTTTTTATACAAACCCTCACGTTTTTTATCCCAAACTATCACATTTTTTATACAAACCCTCACTCATTTTATCCCAAACTATCACATTTTTTATACAAACCCTCACGTTTTTTATCTCAAACTATCACATTTTTTATACAAACCCTCACGTTTTTTATCTTTAAACCCTCACACTTTTTATGCAAACTATCACATTTTTTATCATTCCTTTTTCCTAAGAAAAGTTCTATGAGAAACAAAAAGGATCCAAAATTCTAGTCGGTTTATATAACATTTTGTAAAATTTCATAAATATAGTCCATGAAAAATCGCCTAATCTCGATCTTATTATTTAATTTAGTTTGAAACTCTCCCATTTCTTATAGCTAGAAAAATCAACTATCACAAATTTTATACGTTTTTTAAAGTAATTTTTGATTGATGGAATTATCACAATCCATTAGAATTAGTGATAGTTAGGAGGCAGCTAGATGCAGGATGTCGTGAAACAGGAGAAAAAAATCAGTCCTAATCATAAGGTAACAAAGTCCAATGACTTAATTGAGACCGCTTATAAATTATCTCTTCAAGAGACGCGGATTATCCATACACTCATTAGTATGGTGGAACCTGATGATGAACATTTTCAAGTTTATAAATTCACCGTAAAAGAATTTGCCAATATGGTTGGAATTAAGGGGAATATTTATCAATATATTCGTGAAATTATTACAGGCCTCCAGGAAAAAACCATTCCGATTAAACAAGATAAATCAACACTCGTTGTCAATTGGCTCGCCAGTGCAGAATATTTTCCAGGTGAAGGTTACGTTGAATTAGAAATTTCCTCTAAATTGAAACCTTTCTTGCTTAATATGAAAAAAAGATTTACGTCTTATCAGCTCAAGTACATTTTGCAGCTGAGTTCGTTTTACTCAATTCGAATTTATGAACTGTTAAAGCAGTATCAGTTTTTACGACATAAAACTCGAACCATTCCTCTTGAAACATTAAGGGAATGGATTGGTCTTGAGCCAAATACATATAAGCAATACGGCCATTTTAAAAACCGAATTTTGTCAAAAGCCCAAGAAGACATTAACGAAGTGACAGACATGAATTTTGAATTTCGAGAAGTGAAAAGCGGACGAAAAGTAACAGCAATCGAATTCCGTATTATTCCGAAAGATAATGAAGAAGTGCCTTTATTAGAAACGAACAATGAAACAGAAGAACAGCTTGATGTATCCATCACTGAGAGTCATAAAAGTTGGGACGAAACAGAGCAAAGTTTATTGAATCAACTTTTGCAACACAATATGGAAAAAGCGGTAGCTGAATCTCTCTTAACTCAGTATGACAAAGAACGCATTCAGAATGCTCTGGAATATACGCAACAGCGTTTGGAAACAAAAGAAATTGACAACATTCCTGGTTATTTATTGTCAGCCGTCAAAAAAGGATGGAAGCCGAAAAAACGAGGAGTTATTCGAAAAGAAATGGTTCCACGCTTTATGAAACAGCAGACCAATGATGAACAGCAAGCTTCCTATTTGAATCGCTTTGAATCACAAGCCGCCTTTGAGCATCACTGTCTTGAAGTATATGAATTGAAAAAAAGCTTGGCAACAGGAAAAGAACATCCCGACAACATTGCAGCGGAAGAAGTGAAAAATACGATTCGAATGGATATAAAAAAAAGAAAAGAACTCGGCTTGCCTGTTCGACTATTTGATGATTTCCAGAACGATCTTTTACGCAGATTTTACCAAGAAGTCATTTTAGAACATCTTTCTTGATAAAAACCCCCTTATGGTCGTTTTTTCGACCATAAGGGGGTTTTTATCAAGAATATCGTAATTTTTATTCAAAAGATAACGGGATTGTTACTTGGACTTTTGTTCCTTTATCTCGCTCACTTTGAATATTGATATGGCCGCGATGGTGTTCAATGATTTGATTAATGACCATGTACCCTAAACCTGTTCCCGTTTCTTTTGTTGTGTAAAAAGGCTTTCCTAAATTTTGAATTTGTTCTTCTTCCATCCCATACCCATCATCCTCAATTTCAATGACTACGGATTCACTTTTTCCCTTCCACGCTCTTACCGTAATATTGCCTCCGTATGGAAGAGCCTCCATGCTATTTTTTAAGACGTTCATAAATATTTGTTTTAATTGATTTTCATCACATTTGACAATTAGTTCAGACTCTTTTACCTCCACATGCACGTTAATATTATTCATGGTAGCTTGTGCTTGAAATAAAACAATCGTTTCGTTCAAAGCTTGTAAGACATCTCTTTTTTGATAATTCAACACGTGAGGCTTTGATAAAATTAAAAATTCACTAATGATAAAGTTAATCCGGTCAAGTTCAGAAAGAATGAGTTGGTGATGCTCACTATTAGAAAAGTTTTCTGCTGTAAATTGAATGAATCCACGAATTGTTGTTAACGGGTTGCGAATTTCATGAGCGACACTTGCCGCCAACTGACCGACAACTGCCAGTTTTTCTGAGTTCAACAACATACTTTCTGTCTGCTTACGTTCTGTAATATCACGAAATTGCGCAAAAGCTCCAACTAAATATTGCTGTTTATCAAAAATTGGCAAGGCGTCTAATAAAAAGGTCAATACATGTTCATCTTTTCTAGTAAAAGATATCTCAACGTCTGTATAAAGTTGCTGATTGATGAGCACCTCTTTTAAATACGCTCCGAAAAGAGGAAATTGATCAATATTCTGATGGAGAACGCTCTTATTCTCTATTCCTGTTAACTGTTCTGCATGAATATTGTAACCAACAAGTTTTCCATCGGCATCCACAATCATAATCCCGTTTCTTGTTGTATCCATAATAATTTCATTTAAAACATTTAATTGATAGTTTTGTCGCAAAAGCTTCAATTCGCGCTCAATCGAATCATTCACTGTTAATAGCATGGGTAATAGGAGTGGATTGTCATACTCTGCCCCCGTCATAAGCGACACTGTTCCAAGTACTCGCCCATCTATTCGATTTTTAATAGGGACACAATAACAGGCTGATGAGTGTAGAACATGGTGATAATGCTGATCTCCGACGATTTGTACGGGGGCTTCATGCTTTAATGATAAACTAAGAGCATTAATCCCATTATATTCTTCCGTAAAGAGCACCCCTTCTTTAAGCCCGAGGTGTGCAACCATGCTTTTAATCGTTTCGTCACCTAAAAATTGCAATACGTAACCTCTTTCATCGGTTACACACGTTAAAATAGGGATTCCTTCTATGGATAACAGCAATTTATCTAAAAAATGCTCAACTACTTGTAAAATTTCCCGATATTCAAAACGCTTTTTTTGTAATTCTTCGTCACTTAAAAAATAAGGGAAGGGTGGGATCTCAAGAGGGTCCATCCCCCGTTCCTGACATTCCTTTTTAAGAGTTTCAAAATCTAGAATAGTATCTTTCATTATTTGTGTCTCCTGACATCCCTATTTTCCATACAGTTTCTATTATCTATTATAGGTCAGAAAGAGAAAGGAGTTAAGAAGAAAAACCAAATAATAACATGTTTTTATAGTCGTTGCCATTAGCAACGTAATAGAGGATTCTCATCAAGAAATTTGCATATTTCATCCCACTATTTCACAACCTATCCTGTACGACGTTACGAAGATTGGAGTGATATGAATGGCAAAATCAAAGCAAGGCTCTCAAAAAGGGAAGCCGAATGCCGATACAGCTAAGACAGTCATGGCTGCTGAAGAGATGGAAAAAGCGATTCATCCAACAAAACGGCAAAATTCTAAACAGTAAAATGGCGATTTTTCGTCATCCGATGGTTGTTTGCATTTTGAACAATCACACAAATTCTGTTGCAAGCGAAGGTCTCTAAACAAAAAGGCAAACCGCTCGTCGAAGGAGTTGTTTGCCTTTTCTTATGCTAGCTAGTCAATTTTTTTCAATACGGCCCGCACAGGACTGCCGTCTGCTTCGGCAAGTGCGAGTGGGAGAGCTGCTAATTCATAATCTCCCTCTTCAACATCGTCCAAGATAATCCCTTCTAAAATATGCAATCCATGACGAGTAAGCTCATGATGAGCGGACAACTCCTTACTATCTAAAGGATCAACAGACGGTAAGTCGAGCCCAATCAATCGAACGCCACATTTGGAAAGATATGCAGCAAGTTCGGGGTGAAGATGTGGAATGACTGTTGGAAAAACATGACGGTTTTTCCAAGCTCCCGTATAAATGAGTAAGCGTGTCACCCCGCTTAAATCTACCTCATGAAAATCTTCCACACCAATGCTTGTCTTCTCTTCCAATCGAATAACACGTGCCGGACCGATATACAGATTAATATCCAATTCTGTCACTTTTTTTCCTTCATTATCAAAGTGAAAGGGAGCATCAATATGTGTACCTGTATGAATGCTCATCGTAATTTGGCCAACATTAACCGAACCACTTTCAGCTTTGCTCCAGTTCATTTTATATGTAAAAGGTGTATCCCCCGGCCAAACAGCGGTATGTTCATCTAATCGCTGTGAAATATCAATCCACTTCCCCATCCCGATTCCTCCATTCACATATTCATACATATCCTATTAGGAGGAATCTGTACGCATCATGATTGCGATTGACAGGTCCCCCCACAATTGTTTAGAGCTTTGTTCTTAAGCTCCATAACTCAGGGAAGAAATGATGATCAAGGGCACGTTTTAAATATGTAACGCCAGATGACCCGCCTGTTCCCTGCTTATGACCAATAATTCTTTCCACTGTATTCATATGATTATAGCGCCAGAACTGTTGCTGGCTCCCAATGTCTACAAGTTTTTCAGCTAGTTCATACAAATCCCAATATTGATCAACATTGCGATACACGGTCAACCAGGCTTGTTCTACACTATCATTTGGTTCATAGTTTTTAGACCAATCTCGATTTAAAGCTTTTTCATCAATCGGCAATCCTCGAACCGCAAGTGCATTAATGGCTACATCATAAATACTTGGTTCATTCAACGCGTTCTTCAATCTTTCATAAAGCTCTGCTTCATGTTGATACACTAACAATGTATGAGCATTCTTATTTCCAAGACCGAACTCAATGAGGCGATTTTGGTAAGATTGAAAGCCTGACGAATGCCCTAACTTATCCCGAAATTCCATATACTCAGCTGGTGTTAACGTAGATAACACGCTCCATGACTGAATTAATTGCTGCTGAATTTTTGAGACGCGGGACAGCATCTTAAAAGAAGGCTCTAACTCATTGCGGCGAATGCATTCAGTCGCTGCTGTAAGCTCATGTAAAATTAGCTTCATCCATAGTTCGCTCGCTTGATGGATAATAATGAACAGCATTTCATCATGGTGATCAGATAGTCGGTGTTGGCCCGATAATATTTTATCAAGGTGTAAATAATCGCCGTAAGACATGTCTTGTTGAAAATCGGTCCGAATGTTTTTTTCTAAGCTTGATGATGCTGTTTCTTTATTGTTTTTCATTCTCTTTTCCTCCCTTTACCCTTCAAGATATTCCACTTTAAGCGACCACTTCACGCTCATTCGCAAATTTTTCATATTGTTTATCCGTCATAATGGTTTTAAGGGTTTGGACGACTTTCCATACCTCTTCATAGGAAGTGTATAAAGCGACAGGTGCTAAACGGATAATGTTAGGAGCACGAAAATCTGGAATGATTCCGTTCTCTTTTAACGCCTTACAAATTCGAGCGGCTTCTGGATGCTCAAGACTAATATGGGCACCTCGGCGTACATCCTCTTTTGGATTTCCAATTGTAAAGCCTATGTCAGCCAATTCATGCTGAATCAAATCCATTAAATAGCGAGTAATAAACAGCGATTTTTTACGAATATTTTCAATTCCCGCTTCTTTAAATATTTCAAGAGAACCAATCAGCGGGGCAAGACTTAGTACGTGAGGAGTTCCAATTTGGAAAGCGCCCGCCGTTTCAGCCGGTGTCAATGTATGCTCCATATCAAATTGTTTATCCTTTCTTGACCCGAACCATCCGGCCAGTCCTGGATGGGTACCAAAGTGTTTTTGATTGACATACAAGCCGCCAACACAACCGGGGCCACCATTTAAATGCTTATAGTTACACCAATAAGCGAAGTCGACTTGCCACTCGCTGAAGGAGTGAGGAATGGCTCCAACAGAATGACAACCATCGAATCCAATTAAAATCCCCCTTTTATGAGCTTCTTCTGTCAATCGCTTCATGTCTAAAATTTGGCCACTCCGATATAACACAGTTGGAAGCACAATTAACGCAATTTCATCCGTCATAGCGGCGATAATATCCTCTTCTTCTAAAAAGCGTCCGTCCCGACTTTTCACACGAATTAAATGCGTATCAGGGTCATATCCATGAAGACGTAGCTGACTTTGCAGCGCATAAATATCAGATGGGAACGTAAGCTCATCAGCTAAAATTTTCGTGCGCATTCCTTTCGGCTTATAAAAAGAGGAGGTAAGCTGATGTAGATTCACCGTAGTGGAACCGGTTACAATTACTTCTTCCGGCAAAGCGCCAACAAGCGGTGCACTCATCTCTCCTAATTTTTCCGACATAAAAAACCATGGATGATTTCCTTGTGTCCAACCATCTATTCCAAGCTCCTTCCAATCCTTTAACGATTGCAATAAGGTTTTTTCTGCTCGTTTAGAAAGCAATCCTAATGAGTTTCCATCCATATAAATGGAAGATGAATTCAAATAAAATTCATCGCGAAAGGTTGATAATGGATCTTGTTGATCAAGACTTTGAGCAAACTCGACTGTTGGTTCAAAAGAATATGAGTGCATTCATAATCCCCCTAGACTTCATTTTTGCTAATATTTAGAGAAAGCGTATCAAACAATATGACATTATGTCAATAACAAATCAGAACATTCTAAAAGTAAAGATGTAAACAGCCCCTCCTAAAAAATTTTGTTTCAAGAAAAATCTGTATATGCTAGAATGATGAAAAAATCTGGGAAGATTGCCTGTAGTTATGGACGAAATGAAGCTGAACCGGGAGCTTTTTACGTACAGCTAATCATCAACATACATAGAGGAGGATTAACAAGCAGTGAATGTGAATACGAAAGAAGGTATGGATAAACGTCATCTTCGCTCCATTTTGACGAGAGAAAAGCTATTAGAGGCCGCTAAAGAGATATTTCTTCAAGAAGGCTTCCAAAAAGCGACCATTTCCCAAATAATTAAAAAAGCAGAAGTTGGATATGGAACGGCCTACGTCCATTTTGAAGGAAAAGACGATATTTTAATCATTTTAATGGAGGATGTTATGGGGGAATTTTATAAGATTGCCGAAACCCCGTTTGCCCCTGCCTCCAAAGCAGAAGCAGAAGAAATTATCGAAAAACAAGCATACTCTTTTCTAACATTAGCTGAAAAAGAGCGAAAAATGATGCAAGTGTTTGAACAAGCAATCGGAATGTCTCCTATGGCCGCTACTAAATGGAAAGAAATTCGCGAAAAATTTATTCACCGTATTTCTAAAGATATCGCTTATTCTCAACAAAATGGACTGGCGCGCTCCAGCTTAAATAGTGAACTTGTAGCAAGAGGCTGGTTTTTTACAAATGAAATGTATTTATGGGAAATTGTCCGTAATGAACATAAAGCCTCTGTTGAAGAAATTGCTTCCACCATTACGGCTGTTTATACAGCTGGAATATACTTGTAGAATGCATCTGCCGAAACCCCTCGAATGTCATGATATTTGAGGGGTTTTTCCTATCATATCCCCTTCTCTTCGGATGTCTTTTGAAATGATTTTCATCATGTTTTCGTCTTTTTCATATGTACATTTCAGAAAAGTTAGATTATTATATTTATTGAAAGCGTTGTTAATAAAGGGGTTAGCTCTTCATTAGATGTCCTTTCAGAAAATACATTTGTATATTTTAAGATTTTTAAGTATACGAACAAACAACACAAAACAAAAATAACGAATACAGTTACCAAATTGAATGGTCATATGGAGGGGTATGGGATGGCAAGCAATACATTAACGCAGTTTTTGAAAGAAAACTTGGAGGACTTGAAAGCAAAAGGACTTTACAATGTCATTGATCCAGTAGAAGGTGCGAACGGGCCCATCATCAACATTGCTGGAAGAGAATTAATCAATTTGTCTTCTAATAACTATTTAGGATTAGCGACAGATCCAAGGTTAATAGATGCTTGCTTAGAAGCAACGAAAACATACGGCGTCGGAGCTGGAGCTGTGCGGACCATTAATGGAACATTAAATGTTCATGTAAAGTTGGAAGAAAAGCTCGCTGAATTCAAACATACAGAAGCAGCCATTGCTTATCAATCTGGATTCAATTGTAATATGGCGGCCATTTCAGCAGTGATGGATAAGAAGGATGCCATTCTTTCTGACGAATTGAATCATGCCTCCATTATTGACGGCTGCCGTTTATCAAAAGCTACGATTATTCGTTACAACCATTCAGATATGGCGGATTTAAGAGAGAAAGCACGAGCCGCAAAAGAATCTGGATTATATAACAAAATCATGGTTATTACCGATGGTGTCTTTTCAATGGATGGAGATATTGCACTGCTTCCTGACGTTGTCGCCATTGCAGAAGAATTTGATTTAATTACTTATGTCGATGATGCACATGGTTCTGGGGTGTTAGGCAATGGAGCCGGAACGGTCAAACACTTTGGATTGTCTGATAAGGTGGATTTTCAAATTGGAACGTTATCAAAAGCAATTGGCGTTGTTGGTGGTTATGTAGCGGGTAAGAAAGAGTTAATTGATTGGCTTAAAGTAAGAAGCCGGCCGTTTTTATTCTCCACTGCCGTCACACCAGGAGCCGCCGCTTCCTGTATTGCAGCCATTGATATCCTCATGAATAGTTCTCAATTGTTGCAGCAGCTGTGGGACAATGGCGACTATTTAAAAAAGGGCTTAAAAGAGCTCGGATTTGATATCGGAGAAAGCGCAACACCGATTACACCTTGCATCATTGGAGACGAAGCAAAAGCTCAGCAATTCAGTCAACGCTTAAACGAAGAAGGGGTATACGCAAAGGCGATTGTCTTCCCAACTGTGCAAAAAGGAACCGGTCGAGTGCGTAATATGCCGACGGCTGCTCATACGAAAGAAATGCTTGATCGTGCGCTCACTGCTTACGAAAAAGTAGGAAAAGAAATGTCAATCATTTAAGGGATAATGGGAGAGAACAACAAAGGGGGGACGTTTCATGAAGAAAGTTTTAATCACGGGGGCGTTAGGTCAGATTGGCTCCGAGTTGACGATCAAAATGCGAAGCATCTACGGAGATAGCAATATTATTGCAACAGATATTCGCAAAACAGAAGATGAAGTCGTACAATCCGGTCCATTTGAGATTTTAGATGTAACAGATGCAAACGCAATGGGGCAAATAGCGAAAAAGCATGAGATAGATACCATTATTCATTTGGCCGCTTTATTGTCCGCAACAGCTGAACAAAAGCCGCTGTTAGCGTGGCATTTAAATATGGGAGGGTTAATGAATGCACTAGAGACCGCACGGGAATGTCAATGTCAATTTTTCACGCCTAGCTCCATTGGCGCATTCGGTCCGACCACGCCAAAAGATTGGACCCCGCAAGATACCTTTCAACGACCGATTACAATGTATGGAGTAAATAAAGTATCAGGAGAACTGCTATGTGATTACTATCATTATAAATTCGGGGTAGATACGCGAGGACTTCGCTTCCCAGGCTTAATTTCACATGTAACCCCCCCTGGCGGCGGAACGACAGACTATGCTGTAGAAATTTATTATAAAGCTTTAGAACATAAAAAATATACTTCTTATATCGCCAAAGGAACGTACATGGATATGATGTATATGCCTGATGCGCTCAATGCCGTTATTGATTTAATGGAAGCAGACCCTGCCAAACTACACCATCGAAACGCCTTCAATGTGTCTGCTATGACTTTTGCACCTGAAGATATTGCTGCTGAAATTAAAAAGCATATCCCAGAATTTGTTATGCATTATAAAGTGGACCCAATTAGACAGTCCATCGCTGACAGCTGGCCGAACGCCATCGACTCGACTTGTGCCAAACAAGAATGGGGATTTAAAACAGCATACAATTTACAGACGATGACAAAGGATATGCTTGATAAACTTCGAGGCACAACACTTTCAGTTACTGCCTAAATGATAAAAACAATAAAACGCCCGGTTATATCGTTTTCCACATGCTATAACCGGACGTTTCTATTTGATTAATTAGGTTTATGTCACTTGTGAAGAAGCATTGTTAGTACTGTTTTTCTCATCGAAACTCTGTAATATTGAAAACTTGAACAGACTCTTTATAGCCGTTATAATGAATGTCCAAATCATGGAAATAACGGTGAAGTGTCTTCACATTTGCTTTATCTGTTTTATTGTTCTCAATTTCCTGTACTAATTTATTAATGTTCTTGAAATCTTTTGCTAAATCTTCGTTAGCCGGCTTTATAGTGGTCAATGACTTTAGAATGGCAGAAGCGGCGGTCTGTTGCTCTTCCCAATTGAGCGTCTTCACTCTTCCATAGCAAACCGTTTCATTATAAAAATGATGGAAATAAGCAATGAACGCTGCTTCATCCGTCAACTCCTCTAACTCGTGAACAGAATGAAGCAGGTTCGTTGTCACTGTTTCTGGCTGTACAACAGCATTTTTCCCTCCCCACCATGACACAACTCCATAACTAACTGTTACAAACATAAAAATTGCTAAACCGATGATCACTTGTTTAGGTAATGCTTTCTTCAATTTCTCCATTTAAGCCCCCTCTTCTCATTATTTCCATTTTCGTCTTAAAATAATGAGATGTTCTGGATATGGAAACGTCCTCTTTACTTAGCTGAGGACCCATCAAAAGCTTCTGGAATCATCGTAAACCCTTCAATTACCGTGTCTTCCTCTACTTCAATCATAAGGTAACGTTTTCCTTGCAAGTGAACCTGTTTTACGTATTTTAAATCTTGCGGACTAATGGAGATGTTCGCTATTTTTGTATTGATTTTAATGGATTTTGAATTATATTTTGGCACAACACTGCTTGCTTTTAGCTCATAGTTTTCGTCATCGAGCACTCGTTGAAACGCTGTTTCTACCTTTTCAGTATTAACATCTTCTAATCCACTCATTTTTAAAATCCGTTCGACATCTTTGTAGTCTAATTTTGGTGGTTCTTCCTCTTCATTTTCTTCAATCACACGTTGAATTTCTTCATATACATTGGAAAGTGTTGATGTGCTTAATTGATCTCCGGTTACATTTTTAACAATTTCTTCAAAAGCGATTTTATCATCCTTTGCCGTCATTGCCTCTTCACCATTTAGTACATCCTCGATAAACTGATAATCCAACTCATGGGCTTTGCCTGCCGAGTATAGAATGTGGTTCACATCAGCAGCATTATCAGTAAAACATGGGAAAAGAAATCCTCCTACTGGAGCAGTAAGATTGATGATAGGATCTACGACAAAATTATACTTAAATTCCCGCTCAACATAATCAAACAGCAGTTCTTTTTTGGGGTCTTCGGTTTTATTTATACTGCATAAAATAAAAGAATGGGAATACACCGTATCCCGTTCACTCTCTTCTGTGTCTTCGTTTCGGCGCTTCATCGGTTTTAAGTATTCTCCCCGAATAAACGTGACAACAATGTCCATTTCATATTGTCGGTCTTTTAGCATTTTTTCCACAATGAGTAGCATTTGTTCTTTCCAGCCTTCCACATCCTTGCTCAGTAATGCTTGATGCAGAATAAGCTGACTGCTATGCTCAGCATGACGCTGAAACTTTAACTCAAATAATTTTTCATCCAATTGTCCTGCCAGTAATTTTTTAAAGTTATTCATAAATAATTCTTGCTGGTCTTGATCCAGCATTTCAAACGGCTGACTTTGATGATGATAAATTTCACTTGTTTCCTTCATAATATAAACATTGAAAATGTCCGTAATGTTAAGTAAATCATTCTCTCGTTTAAATTGCTTTCGAAGGTTTGCTATATCTTTTTTATTCATCGTTCTTTCCTCTCCTAAGCTGTTTTGATTTTCTATTATGTATATTTTCACTTGCTTTTCCATCTAAAGCAACAATATATATCCAATTTGAAAGGCGTAAAAAGAAGTCTTTTTTCGTTTACTATGGGCATAATAAACGTAATCGCATATAAAGGAAACTTTCATTAATCGGGGTTTCCCTTCATCCCCTGCTTATCTTCTCCAATCACTCAAAGTATTGAAATGGGTGACTTACTGCCCGTTCAGACGGGGTAAAACCGCGGGAGGTTCTCATGCTATTTAAATCACAAAAGCATCGACATGAAGTGAGCTATTTTCAAGATTGGAAAAATAATTTTGAACAAGAATTACATGATTATAAAAGTGATGTTTCCAATGTTCAAGGCGAAGCTACAAAAAAATTGCTCGAAAATGAAATAAATAAACTTCGAGTATTTATCGATATAGCGGATAAACGAATTAATGAATTTAAAAAGTGACTCAAAACATGGAAGTTCATGGTTTGGGTCATCTTTTTTTATGAGTTTCCGTAACAAGTTTGTAACCGAACTGTAATACATGGGTTTTACTGGTGAGGCCAACAATAGTGTTGAACAGCTATTAGGCAAGAAAGGAAAAGAGGTTTGGAAATGAACATGCTGCTGATTCAAAAACGAACATTACTGCTTATCGCCCTTCTTCTCAGCATGGTGAAACTGCCAGCTGTACTTGCTCAAACAGAATTTTCCACTCAATTTAAAGAGAACGAAACCATTGGACATTCAATTGCGGTTGCTGTTTTAACCGAAACATTCACGAACCGTCCAGAAGACGATGCCTTATCGATAGAAACATATACGAAATTGGTGAAAGGTTTTCGCTCATTCCATTCGGCGCCTCACCTTCTTCGTGCAGATGAACAGCATATTGCGGCATTGCGCCGTTTATTCCAGCATGCTAACTCTCTAAAAGGCTGATTCTTATATGTTTGGAAAAAAATGACCCCCAATAGGACTGCCACAATTGCTTACCCCAGTCCTGTTGGGGATCATTCATTTAGTTTGGCCCATGAAGCTTCTTACATTTTCTCTCTCTTTGACTGACAACCATGTTTACAAATATATGCTTTCTTCACGTACAAGCTTGGAAAGATTTTTAAATTTTCTTTTGCCCCGCAAAGATGACATTTTTTCGGCTTACTTGTTAACAGCATGTCTAGCACCTTCTCCTTTGCTTATTTTTTATTAAGCAAGGTCTAAGATGAAAGGTTTTGTATTATAGTAGTTTCTTTTTTTCGTAAGCCATTTCCTTTTTATCCAAACAAAAATTCATTTCTTTTCCTCGAAAAGCAACTTTTTCAACAAAACAAAGAGCCTTCACCGAAAATGGAATACATGTCCTAGTCCCTATAACGAAACGTCCATCTATAAGGATTCTATTGCTTGTTCATGCAAGATAAAAAAAGAACGGCTCCCATAGCCGTTCTTTTATCAACATATTAGGCGATTTTGATAGCTTTCCCGAAAGGAACTCGTGGAACAAAATCATCCGGCACAAGCCAAAATACCTTATAGTCCACTTGGAGTTCTTCATAAAAGTGTCCTGTCACATCTGTAATGTAAAAGAGCGTATCGATGTTTTCCGCTTCTGCCCATTCTAACACTTCCGTATAAGAAGCTTTTCCATGTTTGAAATATTTGATTTCAGCTTTGTCAATCGATGATACATTTCGAATTTTGAAATCAGCTTGAACTAACGTTGCATCTTGTTTCACTTGTTGAAACAGCTTAATAATATTGTTGACAAGTTCTGCATCCTCAGGCGGATTAGACGTGTCAATGGCCAATGCGACCGACTGCTCCTGACGGTCTTTCAATAACGTAAGCAAATTCATTTGCCATTTCATAATGATCCCCCCATCTTGTTAAACAGTCTTTATTTTGCATACATTTCACGAAAAAAATTTAAAGAGACAAAATATAATTTATGTATAAAAACCCTCTTGCTCAAGAACAAAAGGGCTTTAATAATCATTTTTTGAAAATGCCAAATGGCTTTCCAACTGGAAGTACTACTTGTCCAAAATGAACATTTAAAACAGCCGCAGCAGACCCGTAAAATGAGAATAATGCAATTAACAATTCAGCTACAGCAGCTAATAAATGACTAAACTCATACATGATTCCAAACGTACTTAACGACAAACCGATAAATAAGAAATCAATTAGTACAAAAATAATAAATAGAACTTTATGTGTTCCCATTGCTCCAATTGTCATGAAAATGCTGAAAATTAAATATCCGACAAAAGCGAAGCCAAGCTGTTTTGGATCAGCTGCAGCAGCCAATTCTTCTCCAAGAGCACCTGTTTGAATGAGCCATGTCATTCCCACACCAAACCAAAATAAACCGAAAGCACCAAAAGCTGTTGCCCCAAAAGTATTATTATGCTTGGAATCTTGAATAGATGCGATTAATTGAGCGATTCCTCCTAAAAAGATTGCCCATGGTAATACTAGTGAGACGCCTTCTGTAACACCAAGCTTTTGAAACGATGCGACCAATGTGACCATTGCTAATCCAAACAAACCTAATGCTGATGGATCTGCTGTCACGACTTTTACATGTTGTGTATTTTCTGTATTCATGATGAACCTCCCTGATTTTAAACACATACTTGAAAAAGATACAAAAATGAACGGAATGTGTCAATGTTTTTTCCTCTTTTTTTCTTCATTTCTTTTTTGAAAACGTCACCATACTCTCTTTCCTTCAAATTAGTTTTGCCTTGTATCGAATGGTTAAGAAAAGAACGTACAAACTATCGATAGGAAATGATGAAAGGAGTTTTGACATGACCATTCCATTTTTTCAAAAATTGGCTTTTCTTCTGATAGGAATCTGCTACTTACTATTCGGCTCAACAACTGTTTCGTTGGCTCAACAGTCTCTTCCTTCCAACTATGGAGCAAAAGGAGCATTAAGCGATTCCTCTATGACCTTCGATGAAGGATTCACCTATGCTCTTCAAGATGAATATTTAGCGCAAGCACGTTATAATGCCTTCATTAAAAAATTCGGTGCTGTTCGCCCGTTTCCTCAAATACAAGAAGCAGAGAAGCGTCATATTCAAGCGTTAATGCCTTTATTTAAACAATATAATGTTATGCTTCCGGAAAACAATGCGACCAGCTTTATTAAGGTGCCTGAAACAGTAGATGAGGCGCTTGAAGCAGGGATAACGGCTGAAATTGATAACATTGCCATGTATGACAACCTTTTGAAACTACCGGACCTCCCGTCAAATGTTCAAAATGTCTTTTCACGGTTGCGCGATGCATCGAAAAATCATTTAGCTGCCTTCCAAGCAGTTCTTCGATAACACACAAAACGGTGCCCAATAGCCTCTTTATGTTTATGAAGGCCTTTGGACACCGTTTCAACATCTGTTCATTTTCTTGTTTTTATTATACTTGAACGTTTTTTCCTTCTTCTAAAACATGATGCAGAAGATGTGCCAAATGCTGAATTGGTCCATATTCTAATTCCTCTGCTTCATTTCCAAATTGCAAATCATTCAAATATAAGGCAGTGAATTGGTAGAAGTCTTTTAATTCAAAGCTATAGCAAGCACTTGGATCTTCGTTGTCTCCTTCGTAATGGAGCATCAAATAAGAAGCCTGGCCTTGCTCATCTTGCGCGTCAAAAAAAATAAAAAAGCCAACATCTGTATCAAGTTCAAATAACTGTCTTGTTTCTTGTTCAGTTACTTTATTAAAATCCGCTTCCGTTAATTTTTGAACGGTCATCTGCCCGATTCCATCTGCTTGATGGAACTGTACTGTAAAACTTTTCATCTTATCACCTCAACATAAACTTCTTCTCTATCATAAACTATCTGCTGAGGTGAAAACAAATAAGAGGTGGTCTGAAAAAGAAAAAACGATTTCTTTTTAGACAACCTCACATTATTCCTCTCAAATAAGGTGGACGTATTAGCTTCAAGCAGCTTCATATGTTTTATATTCATATTTGTGAAGAAGTGCTTGGGCCTGTAAACGATGTTCATCGGACTGAAAGCTAAGGCGCAATACCCCAAGGAGCCCTTCTCTCGATTCAATAATATGAAGATTCGTAATGCTGATGTCATGTTCTGCCAATAACGTCGTAATACGGGCCACTTCCCCCGGAACATCGACAACATCCACATGCAAATCATAATAAGCCGGAATCGCTCCCTTTGAACGAACCGGAAGCGCATCTCTGTATTCTTTTGCTTCTGAAAAGAACCGAGCAAGCGCTCGTTCATCTTCGTTTAACAGAATGCTTTGGACGTGACGCATTTCCGTAATCCACTCTTCTAAAAAGGTCGTGATGTGGCGACGATTTTGTTTTACAATATCTTTCCACATGTTCGGACTACTAGAAGCAATCCGTGTAATGTCACGAAAACCTCCTGCTGCTAAAAGGCTAATGAAAGGATTGTCAGACGCATGCTTTTTGACGAGCTTCACTAAACCAGAAGCAATGACATGAGGAAAATGGCTGACAATACCTGTTATATAATCATGTTCTTCCGTATCAAGCACTAGAAAATGAGCTTGTGTACCTTTCAGCCATTGCTTCATCTCTTCTACCTTTTCAAAAGATGTAAAAGCGTTCGGAATTAAGACGTAAAACGCATTTTCAAATAAGTGGGCTTTTGCGCTTTCGACACCGGCTTTATGAGATCCCGCCATCGGATGCCCACCAATAAAAGTGACCTTCTCTTTCCAAAGATTATTCGCTTGCGCCATAATTTCGCTCTTCGTACTCCCCACATCAGAAATGATGACATCCTCCCTTAAATGAAAAGAGGCTAGTTCCTTCATTAACTTTAATGTTTCCTCCACCGGTGACGCAAGAAGAATTAAACTAGCTTTCTCTGCTTCTTCTTGTAAACTTGAAGCCATTTCATCGACGACTTGAAGCTCTTTTGCTTTATGCAGTTGCTCTTTATTAATATCATATCCTACGATAATGGCTTTCGTTTCGCGTTTAATCGCCAATGCGATGGACCCGCCAATCAGTCCTGTCCCGATTAGCAATACTCGTTTTGTCACAACTAAACCCCTACCTTTATTTCTTCATCCTCTGTTACGAACGTTTGTAAAATGGAAATCACCGCTGCATTTTGTTCTTTCGTTCCAATTGTAATTCGTACGCCACTTGGAAACGGTCGGACGATGAATCCTTTTTGGATAAGCAGTTCAAACCACTTTTGTGGATCATCTGTGCAAATGAAAATAAAGTTCGTTTCTGACGGATAGTACTTCACACCACTTGCTGTTAGCCACTCTTCATATTGAGCTAGCCCATTTCTGTTTTCCGCTGTACAAAATTGCAAAAATTCTTCATCTTCAAGGGCAGCCACCGCAGCCGCCTGTGCAAAGGTTGATGTGTTAAATGGAAGTCTCACAATGTTGATTTTTTCAATTAAGGATTTATTGCCAATGGCATAACCAATTCGAAATGCCGCTAATCCATATGCCTTAGAAAATGTGCGTAATATTAACAAATTATCAAACTCTTGCAACAAAGGTACGGTTTTTGGGTAGTCTTGTTTACTGACATACTCGTAATACGCTTCATCTACTACAACGATTGTGTTCTTTGGCACCGTTCGTAAAAAGTGAACAAGTTCTTCTTCGTTCACATATGTACCCGTCGGATTATTCGGATTACATATCCAAACGATTTTTGTCCGGAGATTTACGGCATTTGCCATTCGATTAAGATCAAATGTTCCATCAATCAATGGAATTTCTTGAACTTCACACCCTTCAATAATGGCATGGTGCTTATATTGAGGAAAAGTATTAGCAGCGGTGACAATGTTATCTCCTTCACGCAGCATTGCTCTGCTAATGGTTTGAATGACTTCATCCAGACCGCTTCCGAATAAAAGCTGATTTTCTTTCACGCCTAAACGAGCTGCCAGTTTTTCACGCAGTTCATTGGCTGCTCCATCAGGATAAGCTGCACATAGAGAAAAGGAATCTCTCAATGCTTCTTCGACACGTGGCGAACAACCAAATGGATTTTCATTAGATGCCAACTTCGCTACTTGTTCGACACCATATTCTTTTCGGATGTCCTCTGGTGACTTTCCCGGTTTGTACGGCTGCAACATTAAAATTTGGGGCTTCATCTTTATTCCTCACTTTCTTCCATGGTTCATAACTATATAAATTCACTCAAATTTTCATCCCGCATTAACGGGTAGTAAGGCCCCCACTTCCAAATTTGGAGTCATCGGAGAAGTGGAAGTAGGGGATGAAGGAACCCCCCTACCGTTGGAAGTTTCCTTTCTTAAAAGGTTTTTGCGTATGCTTGGTGCGCAGCGATATTTTGCTGAATACGCTCCATTTGGTCTTGCCCGAACTGTTCAATGAGGGCATTGGCTAGCTCCCATGCCACAACCGATTCTGCTACAACCCCAGCTGCTGGTACAGCACAACTATCGGAGCGTTCGATGCTCGCTTGGAATGACTGCTTTGTGTCAATGTCGACACTTTCTAATGGTTTATATAGTGTTGGAATTGGTTTCATTACTCCGCGTACAACAACGGGCATTCCTGTTGTCATTCCACCTTCAAGACCGCCAGCTCGATTCGTTTTTCTCATATACCCTTGTTCTTCACTCCATGTAATCTCATCATGGACGGCGCTCCCGAGTGTTCGAGCCGCTTCAAAGCCCATTCCAATTTCTACTCCTTTGAAAGCATTAATGCTCATCACAGCTCCTGCTAGCTTTGAATCGAGTTTTCGATCGTAGTGGACGTAGCTTCCAACCCCAACGGGCATTCCTTCAGCAATGACCTCGACAATTCCTCCGATCGAATCCCCGTTTTTCTTCGCTTCATCAATAAGCTCCATCATGCGTGGCTCTGCTTCTGAATCAAGACAACGAACAGGTGAGTGTTCCGTTTTCTGCTGAATTTCTTCAATAGGAGGATATGCATCAATATTCGCTCGAATCCCGCCAATTTCCAGGACGTGCCCAGCAATTTGAACACCAAGAGATGAAAGGATTTTTTTTGCTACCGCACCGGCTGCTACGCGAACGGTCGTTTCCCGTGCTGAAGATCGCTCTAATACATTGCGCATATCGCGATGACCGTATTTAATCGCTCCATTTAAATCGGCATGACCAGGACGTGGCTTTGTAATTTGGCGCTTTACTTCTACCGAGGACTTCTCCAACGGTTCTGCTCCCATAATTTTTGTCCAATGCTTGAAATCATCATTTACGACAACGAGTGTAATAGGAGAACCGAGCGTCACCCCATGTCTTACACCGCTCAAAATTTGTACTTCATCTGTTTCGATTTGCATTCTTCTACCGCGCCCGTGTCCTTTTTGACGTCTTGCTAATTCTTCATTAATATCTTTAGCCGTCAGTTCAAGTCCTGCCGGTACTCCTTCGATAATAACGGTAAGTTGCGGTCCGTGTGATTCTCCTGCTGTCAAATATCTCATTGCCCGTTTCCTCCTTCAATATCTCTGTCACTAGTTGAATCAATAGGGATGTCTGAAACCTCACTTGCGACATCCCCGTTTCAAATCGGTTGCTATGTTTAAGGAGTTAAGCCAACTTTCCTTTAAAGGCATTTAACTCATTCATAAATTCGTTAAATTGTGGAATATTCATTTGTTGCGCGGAATCAGACAGCGCAACAGCTGGGTCTGGGTGAACCTCGGCCATCACCGCATCTGCTCCAATTGCAAGAGCTGCTTTGGCTGTTGGCAACAGTAAGTCTCTTCTTCCTGTTGAATGGGTCACGTCTACGATGACTGGTAAATGTGTTTCTTTCTTTAAAATTGGAACAGCGGAAATATCTAATGTGTTTCTTGTTGCTTTTTCATATGTGCGAATGCCGCGTTCACATAGGATAATTTGATCGTTTCCTTGTGCAATGATGTATTCTGCTGCATTAATGAACTCTTCGATTGTAGCAGCAAGACCGCGTTTTAATAAAACTGGTTTATTGATTTTTCCAACTGTTTTAAGTAGTTCGAAATTTTGCATGTTACGTGCGCCAACTTGAATGACATCCACATATTCTAACGCAATTTCTACATCATGTGGTGTAACAATTTCACTGATGATGGACATCCCTACTTCATCCGCCACTTTTCTTAAAATTTGAAGTCCTTCTACCCCGAGACCTTGGAAGTCATATGGAGAAGTACGAGGTTTAAACGCACCGCCGCGCATAAGTGTAAGCCCTTGTTCTTTCATAGCTATTGCGACCTCTTTTACTTGTTCGTAGCTCTCTACTGCACATGGCCCCATAATGAAACGTTGCTGTCCGTCTCCAATCGTTTCTCCGTTTATATCAACAATCGTATTTTCAGGGCGAGCTTTTCTAGAAACAAGTAAAGCTTTACGGTGATCATCTTCCTGCAATTCGAGACTTGCTTTAAAAATTTCTTTGAAAATATGTTGAATTGTTGATAATTCAAATGGTCCATCATGATGCTCTGCAATTAAGTCTAGTGCTTCTCTTTCACGCACCGGATCAAATCGATTAACGCCTTGCTTTTTCTTTTGCTGACCAATTTCTTGAGCGATTTCCCCACGCTCGTTTAATAATTTTAAAATCTGTAAATTAATTTGATCAATTTTATTTCGTAATACCGTCAATTCGTTTGTGCTCATTGTTTATTCCTCCTGAATGTTCGTTTTGTCTATTTTTTTATTTCAAATACAATGATTTGTATGTTTTTAAGATTGAACATTATGAATTTTCATTTTACTAAACATCTAGTTCTCCTCCTGCTAAACGTTCCTCACCTCCTTAAAAATAAAAAATCGCCCCTGTCGTAATCATTTTTCAAACGACAGGGACGATTTTTCACCGCGGTACCACCCTCATTGTGAACGCAATTGTTCACCTCTTAATGTTGTTAACGATCATTACGACCGTCTTTCCCTTCATAAAGATCCACTCTTTACTACGAGAAAGAAGCTCCAGGATTGTAATTCATGCTTACCTTTGTACTGATTTGCACCGACCATCAGCTCTCTAAAACAGGGAAGTATAGCACTACTTGTTTCCTTTCGTTGCTTATTGCGTATATGAAATTGTAGGTGGTAATAAAAAAGCCCCTACTGGTTAGCCAGTAGGGACGATGATTATCGCGGTACCACCCTAGTTGTGAACATAATTGTTCACCTCTTAACATTGTTAACGATCATACGACCGTCTTTCCCTTCATAAAGATTCACTCTTTACTACGAAAAAGAAGCTCCAGGATTGTAATTCATGCTTACCTTTGTGCTGATTTGCACCGGCCATCAGCTCTCTAAAACAGGGAGGTACAGCACTACTCGTTTCCTTTCGACGCTGGAATATATATGTAACCAAATTCTGTTAATGTTTGCTTGTTATGATTTGTATTATAAAGTCATTTTTCATAATATGTCAACACTTTTTATTTAAAAAAATTTAATGGTTGATAAAAAAAGAGCTACCGGGCCCTGGTAGCTCTTGCGTTTGTATATTCAAAATATCATTAATTTATCATTAATTCATTCATCAATTCATTTTGCCGCTCAAAACAACGAAAGCCCTACCTCTCTTTCGTCCTCGCGGCTCCGATGACCGCGCCAGTATGAATCAAGCACAGCAAAATGGATATTTCTTTAATTGGAAAGTTTAAAGAATAGCAGAATAACTCATTTCGAGGAATATAAGAAGATACATTACCGAAGCAACCTTATTACTTTACACTTTTTCGAAATGAATTGCAAGCTTTTTTATTAAAAGTACTATATAATTAATCCATTACACCTGTCCGTAAAATATTAGTTTTGACATTTACGTTAAACGACGCTTTTGGAAATTGTTTATGCCACTCTTCTTCCGTTAATGTTACACCGCGAACTTTTGCGTCATAAATGGTGCCAAATCCGATTGGATCGGAGTTGATTTTCTGAAGTTTTTTCATTAAAGCGGTCATTTCTTCTTTTATCTCTCCGCTCAATATATTTTCTAATTGTTTTAAGACTTTCGGATCGCCTACTAAAACAGGCTCAGACATTTCGAGCACCCTTACATCAGCTTTAACTTTTACGTCATAAACTAAAGCTTTTGAATCAGCAAGCTTTATATCGGTCCCGCTACTAATATCGTCAATGGTAATATACACAGTCTCTGCTTTCGTTGGCTTTTCAAACATAGTATCCTTAAATTTTTCTGTTTTGATTTCCAGTTCAATACTGCCATTTTTAAATTTATCTCTAATCATCTTAATGTAGAAGCCTTCCCTTGAGGCAATTGTGCCAACCAATTTATCCGACTGCAGCAATGCAAGCTTTTGAACTTTAACTGATCCTTTCTTTTTTTCAAAATAAGGTACAATCGGGTCTTGTCCAGGGTCATAATATGCCTGCATAAACTCTTGAAAGGTGGATGAAATCAATTGTTCGCCTTTAATATTATGTTCAATCAACTCATACAAATAGCGACCAATATTAGATGTTTTCGGCTTTGTTTTCAAAATACTTTCCGTGCTGTCATCACTGATGGCAACATACACCATCGTCCCAATGGAGGCATCCCTGCTCAGTGAATCAAGAACAGGCATTAATCCTTGTTGGGCGATTTCTCGTCCATATAATATAACACGGAGCTGACCTGATACTACCTTATTGCTCATCTCCAAATTCGTCACTTGGCGTACCCCTTTGCTTGTGTACCCACTGTTTGTAATGACTTGAGTCACATCCTGCTTTGTTGGGTCGAATTGCTGGATAACATATGTTCCCTGCAATTTTTCATCTTCAATGTCATACCCCACCGCTGTAATAAGCCCTAAACGTTCGAGCTGATCCGATTGAACACATCCGCTTAACAAGATGACGAGAAGAAGAACTACCTTTCGCGTTTTCTTTGCAGTCATGACCTGCCCTCCTTTTGCTGGGCTCGCTGTTCATTCCACTTTTTTAGAAGAACGATGAGAAATAAAAGGATAGGGTAAATAAAAACGGTATATAAGCCAACTCTTCCTACTTGATCGATGAGCATATTAATATCTGCTCTACGTTTAAAGAAAAGAGAAACCGCAAATAAAAAAGCGCTCACAATATAAAGAGCCTTTTTTTGTGTAATGCCGAACGTTTTTTTCACTCCCCTTGTTGCCGCCCACATGTATAACAGCAAATTCGGCATGATCATTAACATCCAAACGGGAACAGCAATGTATTCAAATCGTTCCAACATCGGCAAACGAACAATTTTAAACATCGATAATGTAGCCCAAATGGTTTTTTCAAGCTGTGGCCCACTGAAATAACCAATGGCCACCACCGTAACAATTAAGACGATAAAGTTAGTTATTCCAACCCCTGCCATTGCATAAGAGAATGCTTTCTGTTTTTCTTTCACAAACGGATAAACGAAGTAAATAATTTCAAATCCGAGCAAAGTAAACGACGTTTTCAGCGCGCCGTTGTAAAGTTGTTTGGGCGAAGCTTCCATCACAGGCTGTAAGTAATTCCAGTTAGCATAACGTAATGGTTCATATAAAAAAATGAGAAGCCAGATAGTGAGAAAAAACGCAAAAAAGCAAAATCCGACAATTCCTCGAATGCCGCTTAACGTTCCTTTTACCGTCAGCCCCACTAGAAAGAAACTAATCAGCCAAGTCGGCATTGAATCAAACATCCAGCCTTGAATAATTTCGCTATATGCCAAAATAATGGACAACAAAACTGCCGTCATGTAAAGAATAAATAGGACGTTCATAAAAGTCCCAACCCATCGTCCGTATAGCGCCTTGTGTATATCATATAAGTCGTGGTCATCATATTTTTTGAGCGTACTAATTATGAGCCACAATACTAGATGAACAGCTACTCCAGCTATCAAGATGGAAATCCATGCATCCTGCTTCGCCTCTAAATAAATAACCCTTTGAACTCCTGCGATGCCGACACCTGTTTGGATATCCACCATGATAAACATAAGGAAAAACGCATTGAATAACATCGCTTCCTTGACAGTTTCGCCTCGTTTCATAACATCCCTCTATTCATCAATATCTTTTTTCTGTTTCGCTTTCTTTGCAGAAAATCGATTGGAATCTACAGGGCGATTCGTAACAGGTCGCTTAGACAGCATAGATGGGGGGAAGCGAACAATGGAATCTTTCACGTCCTCTACGCGAAATGGATAGAGAGGGGCCAAATAAGGACGACCTAAACTCGTTAATGTTAATAAATGCATCAAAACATAAATCAACCCAACCATTATGCCAATTCCCCCATACATTCCTGCAAGAATAATTAACGGGAAACGAATAATCCGGACGACCGTCCCCATCATATAGCTGGGAGCTGTAAACGTTCCTAGCGAACTAATGGCGACAATAATAATTAAAATATTACTTGTAAATCCTGCTTCTACGGCTGCCTGTCCAATTACAATTCCTCCTACAATCCCCATCGTTTGTCCGACTTTCGTCGGTAAACGCGCACCCGCTTCGCGTAAAAGTTCCAGCGTGAATTCTAAAATAAGCGCTTCAATAACTGGCGGAAACGGGACGTTAGCTCGCGATTGTCCTAATGAAACTAATAATGTCGATGGAATCACTTCGTAATTGTATGTCAACGCCGCAACATAGGCTGGTGTAAACATGATGGACATAAAAATGGCCGCAAATCGAATTACCCGAATGAAGGTACTTAAATTCCAACGCATGTAAACGTCTTCTGTCGCCTCAAAAAAATTAAGAAATGTAGCGGGGCCGATTAAAGCATTTGGACTTCTGTCTACAAGCACCCCAATTTTCCCTTTCATAAGCATATAGGCCACTCGGTCTGGAAGTTCCGTCGATACAAGCTGTGGAAATAGTGACATCGATTGATCATCAAGAAGCTGGTTCAGTACATTCGTATCAATAATATCGTCAATTTCAATTTCTTGAATTCTTTGTCTGAGCGTTTGTACATTCTCTTGATCAGCAATGTCTTTCACATACATAATTCGTACTTCTCTTACATTTCGTTCACCGAGCATAAACTTTTCAGTACAAAGATTTGGATCGTTTATCCGTTTGCGAATTAAACTAACATTCGTCGATAAAGAATCAGAAAACGCGATTTTTGGCCCATATATACTGGATTCCGTTTCTGATTTTTCAATAGCTGTTTGAAGATTTTCTGCAATATTGACAAGAAGACCCTTTTCCATCCCCTCTATATAAATAAACACCGAGCCCTCAATTAAAAAAGACCCTACCTCTTCAAGACGATTACTAAATATGGCACTGCCAATCGGAAGCTGATTGTATAAATCTTCAATGTTTTGGTAGCGTTCGGGCTCTTGTTGAATGATGTCTAAAATATAGTCATTCAATTCCTGCGATGTAATCAAATTCGTTAAATAGAACAGTGCGACACTTTGCCCTTCATGCTGAACAATTCGAGTCGTAAAATCCGGGCTTTCTTGTAAATGCTCTTTCAACCTTTGTTCCCATTGCTCAGTTGACCATCCTTTTTCATTCATACGGTCCATAACTTTTTCATCTTTTTCAATTTTCTTTCCGTTCCTTTTTAGCAGTCTCATATCTTCCACCCATTTAAAACCATCATTTCTAGTAGAGTGCCCTTCTATCCTTTCTTTATGTTAGAAGGAGGACCCTTCCCGAAAAAATATGCTTTTAGCCATTTCAGTTCGGATAAAAAGAAAGAAATCGAGGAAAGCTGAACCCAAACAGATGACTCTAAAAAATGGAAGGAGATTTTTATGAAAAATTGCACTGCTCGATTCAAAGCCACCCTTCTGTCTATCTCACTTTCTCCTCTTCTCTTACTGTATCCCATCAATGTACTTGGGGCAGAATCCCCTTCATTGATAGAACAGCGCCAAGAAAAGGATACGTGGAATTTAACAGATATTTATCGTTCTCAATCTGCTTTTAATCACGATTTACAATATGTTAAAAAGCTTCTCCCGGAATTAAGCACATACGAAGGAACGCTTAAGAATCCAAAAAGTCTTTTACAGCTTTTTCAATTAAATGAGAAAATCGCTCGGAAAATGGAGAAAATGTATTTATATGCTCATTTAATGAAAGATTTGAATATTGAAGATGAACATGCAGCCAACTTATGTGCGATAACGGAACAATTATATGCAGATTACGGAACAGTGGCTTCCTATATAGAACCAGAACTTCTTTCTCTTCCAAATGAAACATTTAAGAAGTTACAAAAAAGTACCTTATTAAAGGACTACACCCTTCAATTGGAGGCTTCTTATAGTCAAAAAGCACATACATTATCTAAAAAGGAAGAAGCGCTTCTCGCTAAGCTGTCGCCCCTTATCGGTGTATCCGAGAAAATTTATGACCACGCATCTGTTGGAGACATTGACTATGAAACAATAAAACGGCCGAACGGCCAAACAGTGGAAGTGAACGAAAGTACATATACATCCGAGTTGGAACACGCAGATCGTGACTATCGAAAACGAGTCTTTCAATCGTTTTTTGAAAGCTATGACCGTTTGAAACATACAGCAGCCGCTTCCTTATTTGGGTCGGTAAAGAGTGATGAATTGCTTGCTGATGCTAGACATTACGATTCTGGACTAGATGCGAGTCTTTCCGGTGATTTCATTCCAAAAAGTGTGTTTAACAACTTGCTTGCCACAGTGAATGATAAACGTTCGTCACTGCATCGATATGTGGAATTGCGTAAAAAAGTATTAAAGCTGGATCAAGTGCACGCTTATGATATGTACGTTCCGCTCGTTGATCCATCCATTGCCGACAGTATGAAATTTCCGCTGGAAAAAGCGAAAGCAACCATTGCTAAAGGGCTTCAACCACTCGGAACAAAGTACGTACAAGGAGTCACCGAAGGATTTCAAAATCGCTGGCTTGATATTTATCCAGCTAAAAAGAAAGCAACAGGTGCCTACAATTGGGGAACATACGATACACATCCATTCGTTTTGCTCAATTATGACGGATCATTGAATGACATGCTCACAATGGCTCACGAAATGGGGCATGCGATGAATTCTGTCTACACAAACGAAAAACAGCCTTATCACTACGCAGGCCAGTCCATCTTCACCGCCGAAGTAGCTTCAACTGCTAATGAACTGATGATGATGGACTATTTGATTAACAAAGCCAAAACAGACGATGAAAAATTGTTTTTAATTAACAAACAAATTGACACGATTCGTGGAACTGTTTATTTTCAAACGATGTACTCAGAGTTCGAGCGAACTATCCATGAAAAAGTTCGCAACGGAGAAAGTCTTACCGCTCAAGGATTAAATAAACTGTGGGCAGACGTTCTTCAAAAATACCACGGTCCGTCTTATCAAGTGGACAACTTATCACGTGTAGGCTGGTCACGTATTTCGCATTTTTATTCGCCGTTTTATGTTTACAAATACGCTACGTCCATGTCAGCAGCTTTCGAGCTTGTGAAGGAAATGCAGGAAGATCGATCAGGCAAAGCGACAAAACGCTATTTGGACTTTTTAGCTGCCGGGACCTCCAATTACCCAATTGAATTGCTGAAAACAGCTGGTGTAGACATGACTTCGACGAAACCAGTGGAACACGTATTAAGCTATTTTGATTCGCTTGTAACAGAAATGGAACAAATCTTAAAAAAACAAGGGAAGATTTAATTTTCAATCAGCACTCTTCTGACATATAAAAAGACCTCTCTGCTTTTTAATCAACGAAGCAGAGAGGTCTTTTTTGAGCAAAAAATGCTTTTAATTATATTTAATCCATTAAATGACCAAAAGACTAGATAGAAAGAGGCACTTCATGGCATAAACAGGCATTTTCTTTACAATTGGGTTTAATGACCTGAGTACCTATACACTTGTTTGAATTTTCTTTCATTTATATTCTTGTAGTGAACACATATTTAAGGAGGTCTTTTATAGTCATGAAAAAATTCATTCGAAAACCGCTTTTATCTCTTATGCTAACGGCTAGTATCAGCATGGGAGGTTCCATTGCTTATGCTGCTCCTCCTGCCTCATCTCCTGCTTCACATGCGTTTGACAATAAGCTGATTAAACATATAAATGTTGACAACATTTATAACCACGTTAACGTGCTCGCTCAATCTCCTCGTGTTGCCGGAACCGAGGATGAAAAGAAGGCAGTTGACTATATCCAACAGCAATTTAAAGCCTACGGATACGAAACTTCCTTACAACCGTTTACTTTTTGGGGATACGAAGATGCTGATGTTTTCACCCTTTCTGTAAATGGAGACGAGTTATCGGATGTTCATACATTTACATACGGTGTGAATGGCGAGGTGGAAGGTGAAGTTATCTATGCAGGTCTTGGAAAGCCAGAAGATGTCGCAAACATAGAGTTGGACGGTAAAATAGCACTTATTAAACGTGGCGAGTTGTCGTTTGCTGAAAAAGTTGTCAATGCTGCTAAAGCGGGGGCAAAAGGGGTGATTATTTTCAATCATTCTCCAGGTGCACTTAACGGTACGTTAGGTGGCCCTGACGAAAACTTTGTTCCTGCTCTAACGCTCACAAAAGAACAAGGTGAAGCGATCATCGCACAATTAAATAACAATCAGCGAGTAACAGCCTCTATTCAAATTGAAGGAGCCGTAACAACGGAAAGCACTTCCTACAATGTAGAAGCGAAGAAAACAGCCAGTCAGAAAAACAAAGATACAAACCAAATCATTATTGTCGGAGCACATCATGACTCTGTCGAAGAAGCTCCAGGGGCAAATGATGATGCATCTGGTACTGCAGTAACGTTAGAACTGGCACGTGTGATGGCGAAGTTGCCGACTGATACTGAGCTGCGATTTGTCACATTTGGTGCGGAAGAAAACGGACTAATTGGCTCATATGAATACGCTGGCTCTTTAACCGAGGATGAACGAGACCGAACAGTCGGGATGTTCCAAATGGACATGGTCGGAAGCAAAGATGCTGGTGAACTCATTATGTATACGATTGATGGTGAACAAAATATAGTGACAGATCTTGGTGCTTCGGCTGGTGCTCGACTAAATGGACAGCCTGTTGCTTACGGACAAGAAGGACGAAGTGACCATGAGCCATTCCACATGGTCGGTATTCCAGCTGCGTTATTTATTCACGCACCGGTGGAACCATGGTACCATTCACCAGAAGATACGATTGATAAAATTAGTAAAGAAAAACTGCAAGACGTAGCCGAAATCGTGGGCTCAGCTGTTTATCAAGCTGCCCGACCAGACACTCCTGCTTTGAAGAAAGCTAAAGTTGCTCCAAAAACGGTAGAATACCCATTTGAAGAAAGGGAGCTTGAATCCTGATTTTCCCTCCCTCTTCACAACGAACGAAAAGTGGCTGACTAAAAAAAGGCAAAAACACCCCTTTTTAGTCAGCCGCCTGAAAAAATTTTCCGTGATAAAGAAGAGACTTATTGGACAGCTCTTTTTACCGTTAATTCATTAACTTTTCATTTCATCGTTTACTCGAATTACTTTGCTTTCAAATGGTTTCATTTCAATATCTTGAAACGTTTTGGCAGTTGCTGTATGGTTCATCAAGAAATAGTAACGCTCGTTCTCGACTGTACGGCAATACACTTCTAATCCTTCTTCGCTCTCAACATGCCAAATACCTTGCTCCTGCACAATAGAAGAAGCAATCTTGTCGAGGATAGTTTCTTCCATCCCACCGCCAATGTAGTATACCGTCCCTTTGCCGTATGAGTTTTTTGTCACGGCTGCCTGTGGATAAAATTCATCGTCATACACATATAGCACTTCCGCCGTTGTCGGTGTTAAGATATCGCGCCACACTTCACATGAAGCCGTACATCCCTCTTGCTTCCCAACCCCTTTGACTGGGACATGTTGCCCTGCAGAAAGGGCTTCAATTTCATGAATTTCAACACCTGTAATGGCTTGGACATAACCTGGAAGTGTCTGTTTAAAATGAATGTTATTATGTTTGTCTTTAATTCCAGTGCGGAATGTGAAAACAATGGTTCCGCCATTTTCTGCAAATTGAGTCAATCGTTGGCCAAGTTCTTCATCAATAATTTGAAGTGCCGGTACTAACAATACTTTATAATTGGAGAAATCTTGTTTAACGGAAATGACATCAAGATGCGTATTCAGCTTATAAAACGGTGTGTATACCCGCATAAGTTCATTTTTAAAATCAAATCCTTCGCTTTGCTGCTGGAAGCGCCATGACCAAACATTGTCATAATCGTACAAGACGGCAATATCTGCTTGAATGTCCGATTGAAGAACATTTTCATACTGGACGATGTCACTGAATACAGACTGCACTTCTTCGTAGCGGCGTCCGTATTTATTATCGTGGCCAACAACGCCGTAGCAATATTGCTCGGCCCCTTTTGTCATCCCGCGCCAACGGAAATACAGCATATCTGTACAACCATGGGCAAATGCTTGATACGACCACATTTTCGCTTGATTCGGGCGCGGCAAGTACCCAATGACATCATGGCCTTGTGCCCCCATCAACTCTTCGACGATCCAATAGTTTTTCCGAAGCAGCCCACGGCTAAAATCATGCGTCATCGCAATTTCTGCCGGCGGAACCGGTTCAGAAAGGCCACCCCACACCGGATAGTTATCATAGGACACAAAATCCATTACTTTAAGATTTTCTTCATGATCAAACCATTTCGAGAAAAATCCACCAGATACATTTGTTGTGACAAGCTGGTGTTCCCCTTTTAACTTGCGAACAATAGCTGTTTGTTCATGCGCATAACGGTTCAGTGAATAGGAACGGAAACGAGCCCAATCAAGCTGTAAAGACGGGTTATGCACCGTAATCGTTTTTGTCGGAATGGGAATTTCGCTGAACGTATTGTATGTCTGCCCCCAAAAAATCGTGCCGTATGCTTCATTTAATTGGTCAATCGTTTCGTATTTTTGTTCCAGAAACAATTGAAACTCGCTGTGACATTGTTCACAATAGCACATATCGCTTCCTTCATGCCCAAACTCATTGTCGATTTGCCAAGCGATAATGGCTTCTTCATCACGATAATGGGTCACAAGCTTTTCTGTAATACGTGCACTATATTCTCGATAAACTTTTGAGTTGTAGCAATATTGACGTCTTCCACCAAATGCACGTGCCACTCCGTTTTCATCTTTTGATAAAATGGACGGATGCTTAGTTGCTAACCATGCAGGAAATGTCGCGGTAGGCGTACCGAACATTACTTTAATGCCTTGCTTTTTCGCCTTTGCAATGACTTCGTCAAAGAAAGAAAAGTCGAATTTTCCTTCTTCGCTCTCCATTAAATGCCACGCAAATTCCCCAATGCGGATAATATTTGATCCAAGTTGTTTAATCCCTTCAAAATCTTGGTCCATCATTTCTTTCGGCCAATGCTCCGGATAATAATCTACTCCTAAGTACATTTGTTCATTCCTCCTGTTTTAATAGCTATGTATGTCTCTCATTTTTCATATAGAAAGGGAGCTTATTCCACTAAAGCCCCCCTTTAGTTTTATTACTTCACTGCACTTCCAAGCATCCCTGAAATAAAGTGGCGCTGCAGGGCAAGGAAAAATACGATAATCGGCACTGTCGCCAATGTTACACCTGTCATTACTTGACCGTAGTCGATACGAGATAAACCGAACAAACTCGATAACGCAACTGGGAACGTGTACATGTCATTTGACGAAACGGCGATAAGCGGCCATAAAAAGCTATTCCATTGATACATGAATAAAAAGATCGCAGTCGCTGCCAGGGCAGGCTTCATTGACGGAAGAACAATTTTAAAGAAGATTTTCCATTCTCCTGCTCCGTCTATACGTCCTGCTTCAATTAATGAATCTGGAAATGCCAGCATGTTTTGACGCATTAAGAAAATGGCAAACGGGTAAGCCAAATTCGGAAGAATAAGGGCTTGATAAGTGTTTAACCATTCCAATGCCGCCATCATTTTAAATAAAGGGATAACGGTTGCATGGTACGGAATCATCATGGATAACAAAAAGATACCGAAAATGATGTCGCGACCTTTAAACGTAAATTTTGCAAAAGCATATGCCGCCATTGTACAAATAGCTAAGCTTAATACGGTATATGTGCCAGAGACGAATAGCGAGTTGAACATGACGCGTCCAATTCCGATGGATTCATTTAAATTCGTCAAGTTTTCCATGAATTTATCACCAGGCACAAGGGATGGTGGCGTTTGGAACATCTTTCCACTTTCGTTCGTTGCCCCAATCACGGCCCAATAAAACGGGAATAATGAGATAAGGGCACCGATGATTAAAGCCATATATATGCTTATTTTTTGAATTACTGTCCGTTGCTTCATTTGTCATCACCTGTCACTTTAAATTGAATGAATGTTAAAATACCGATTAATACGACAATTACATAAGCGATTGTTGAAGCGTAGCCAAAATCAAAATAACGGAAACCGGTTTGATATAAATACATGCCGATCGTCAGTGTAGAATCACTCGGACCGCCTTTTGTTAACGTAAACGGCTCATCAAATAACTGTAATGTACCGATTGTTGATAAAATTCCAGTAAATAAAATGACCGGCTTTAATTGTGGAATGGTAATAGCGAAGAATTGACGAATTTTAGAAGCTCCATCAATGCTTGCTGCTTCATACATTTCTTCTGAAATGTTTTGCATTGCCGCTAAATAAATGACCATATTATAACCAACCCAACGCCATGTCATCGCTAAAATTAAAGCTGCTTTTGCCCATACAGGGTGTGAAAGCCACGGAACAGCATCAATTCCAAATGCTCCAAGCGCTGTGTTAATAATTCCATCGCCCATTAACATGATTGAGAAAATGATCGAGTAAGCTACGAGCGACGTAACCGCTGGAAGGAAGAAAGAAACTCGGAATAAACCTTTTAACTTTAATAAGGCCGAATTTAACAATGTTGCCAGCACAATAGCCAAAAATAACATTAATGGAACTTGGATAATCATAATGATGAACGTATTTTTTAATGCTGTTAGAAAAATATCATCTGACAGCAAACGTTTATAATTGTCTAATCCTGTAAAAACAAATTCTCCCCCGTCATTTGTTTGGAAGCTCAAAATAAAGGAACTGACAATGGGATATAACATAAAAATCGCAAACAAAATCACAGCCGGAGCGATAAATAAATAAGGTACATAAGCTTTTGTTTTCATGCTCATCCTTCTCTCTAACTACTTTTTATTATGAAAACGTTTGCCCTGAGTAGTTTGGCAAATCGAACTTCAGCTTGATGACAGTCCCGCTTGACCGGAGACTGTTATCAAGCTGCCAAGTCCATGTCCCCTTTTCATGCATGGACTTGGAGCTCATTTCATTAGTTCATATCACGTTGAGAACGGTCTTTCAAACGTTCTGCTGCTTCTGTTAACGCCTTTTCCGGTGCTTTTCCGTTAAACACGTCCGCTTGTGCTTTAATTGCTTCATCCAACGCTAACGAATAATCATCCGTAAAGTTGACTGTCGGAACATCTTTCATTTCTCCAGCAAATAACTCCCAAATATTTTGACCGCCAAAGAATTCTACACCAGCTGTGAATACTTCAGAATCATATACAGTGTTTAAAGATGGGAATAATCCGTATTTTTCCATTGCCATTAATTGTGCATCTTCATTTGTTGAGAAATACTCTAAAAATTTATACGCATCATCTGTATGCTTAGAAGAAGCAGGAATCATCCAAGAGCTTCCACCTAAGTTGGCTGCACGATTGCCGCCCTCTTCAAACGCAGGAAGCGGGAATACGCCCCATTTGCCACTTGTATCTTTTGCTTGGTCAATAATTGTACCGTAATACCATGCGCCGAATGGGATGGTAGCAACAGATCCATCGACTGTAGCAGAAACAATTCCATTCCAGCCATCAACGTCTTTAATTAAATCCGCATCGCCAAATTTCTTTAATGTTTCCATCGCTTGAATCGCTTTCGGATTCGTCAAGTCAATGTTTCCATCTTGGTCAAAATAGTACACACCTTGTTGGTTCAACATCATGCGGAAGGTCGGATCGTCTTTGAACATATCAAGCGGCATTGCGAATGCACCTGTCGCTTCTTTAATCTTTTGTCCTGCTGCAAAGAAATCATCCCATGTTTGGATGTCTTCTGCTTTTACACCTGCTTGCTCAAATAAATCTGTGCGGTAGAACATCCCTGTTGGACCTGCATCAAAAGGCATTGCGTAAAATTTACCTTCAACAGACGTTAAATCTTTTTTAAATTGAGGAAATTGTTCGTTATGTTGATCGAACCCTTTATCAGACAGGTTCACAAACCCTTTCGGAAACGCTTCTACATAACCGTGTATACGATCATCTTCCACCAGGACGATATCTGGCAAGCCCACACCGCCAGCTGCTAATCCTGTTGAAAGTTTATCGTAAACATCTAGCCGTCCAATATCTTCTACTTTTAATTCAATATTTGGATTGTCTTTTTGAAACTCTTTAGCTGCTTCATCTAAAGCACCGACGTTTACATTCCACGCCCATGCTGTTAACGTTACTTTTCCATCTGTACTAGCTGAATCAGAATCACCTTTACCGCTGCAAGCTGCCAGCATCATTGTCGTCGCAATAGCGGTAACTAAAATTTTCCCAATCTTTTTCAATGGATATACCTCCCCTTTATATGTAGCATAGTTGTAATCGCCTTCTTTTCCCTCTAGAAGTGAAATCTCTACCAGAAAACGCTTACACCTTACAGTAAAAATTTTAGTAAAAAATTATCATTCTGTCAATATACCAAAATAAATTTCTTTAAAAATTTATTTTGATAAAATACGTGACCGTTATCTTCAATTTTCGATAGCTAGACTGAATGAATACAGCTTCGTATTAAAGGATTCTCTAAGCATAACACGCTTTCATCTAAAGGATTAAATGATTAAATGATTAATAGACTTCATGAAGTATGTCGAATGATGAAATGGATGGATATTCGCAATGATATAAGAAAGTTAAAGCGTTTATCATACTTTAACTAAAATTTTAGTAAAAACAGAGCAGAACCATCTGAAATTTACCTTTTCTTTCTTTTTTTCATAAGCATAGGGATTCTTACTGTCATTCCGTTTTATTTTTTCTATAAAACGGTTCTCTTTAAGTAAACTATTGCAAATTTATTTTCAGAAAATTTTTACTTTATATATTTTTTGGTAACGCTTTCTTGTTTGTTGTCATGGGGTATATAGCGGAAAACCTTTGAATACCAACAGGTTTAGATCACTTGAAACAAGGGGTATTTATTGTTAACGTAAATAAACGTAAGCTGTTCGAACAGTTGAATAAAATGTGATTAAAAGAAACAAGGAGCGATTTGGTGCAACTAGAAATTTTCATTTCTTTAGGTATTTATTTAATAGGGATGCTGTTAATTGGTGTATATTCATTTAAACAAACATCCGATTTGAACGATTATATGTTAGGCGGAAGAGGTCTTGGCCCTGCTGTGACTGCATTATCAGCAGGCGCATCCGATATGAGTGGATGGATGTTGATGGGGCTTCCTGGTGCCATGTATGCGACTGGACTGTCCAGCTTATGGATTGCCATTGGTTTACTGATTGGTGCTTATCTGAACTACTTAATTCTTGCCCCAAGACTTCGTACGTATACAGAAGTAGCAAACGACTCCATCACTATTCCGGATTTTTTGGAAAATCGTTTTAAAGACCGCTCGAAAACACTTCGTTTCGTTTCAGCGATTGTTATTATCATCTTCTTTACATTATATACTTCAGCGGGCCTCGTATCAGGTGGACGCTTATTTGAAACCTCATTCAATTTAGATTATAAGCTAGGACTTTTTGTGACAGCTGGAGTAGTCGTAGCCTACACGTTATTTGGAGGTTTTTTAGCGGTCAGTTTAACCGACTTTGTCCAAGGTGTTATTATGTTCATCGCGCTCATTTTAGTACCGGCTGTTGCCTTTACACATATCGGGGGTGTACAGCCTGCTTTAGATGAGGTGCAACGGATCGATCCTTCTCTGCTAGACTTTTTTAAAGGAACTTCATTGTTAGGTATCCTCTCTTTTTTAGCGTGGGGACTAGGGTATTTTGGACAACCTCATATTATCGTCCGCTTTATGGCGATTTCTTCTATTAAAGAATTGAAAGTTGCTCGCCGCATCGGGATTAGTTGGATGACCATTTCGATTATTGGTGCGATGTTGACAGGACTTGTGGGCATTGCCTTTTATTCCGTGAACAACACAGAACTTGCGGATCCCGAAACGGTCTTCATCGTCTTTTCCGACATTTTGTTTCACCCTTATATTACAGGCTTTTTATTAGCGGCCATTCTTGCTGCGATTATGAGTACGATTTCCTCTCAACTTCTCGTAACATCTAGTGCTGTGACAGAAGATTTTTATAAAGCTTTCTTCCGTCGCAAGGCCACCGATAAAGAATTGGTGCTAGTTGGCCGTTTAGCCGTCTTAGTGGTCGCGGCGATTGGTATTATTCTTTCTTATAATCCAAATGATACCATTTTATCTCTTGTTGGATATGCATGGGCAGGATTCGGATCGGCTTTTGGTCCAGTTATTTTATTGAGCCTATACTGGAAACGTATGACAAAGTGGGGGGCTCTTGCCGGGATTATCATTGGCGCCGCAACTGTTCTTGTGTGGGTTAACATTCCATTTTTAAAAAACCTGATGTATGAAATGATTCCAGGCTTTTTCTTCAGTTTAGTAGCGGTTATCATTGTGAGTTTATTCACTAAAGAGCCATCCGAAACCGTGCAGAATACATTTGAAGAAATGGAAGAAACCATTGTAGTGGAAACGAAGACACCATAATATAATGAAGAAAAGCGTCATTCTCGTTTGAGATATGACGCTTTCTTCATTTCACCCTTGCATTCTTCGAACAATTGCCTAGCATAAATGAATTTTCGTTACATATCTTTTACTGAACACACAATCTGTCATTTAAATTATGTGCATTTGCTTACAAGTTCATTACTATATAGATTCACTTTCATAATTCGGCACACCTTTATTCTTTATTCAATCGAGATGCATCATAAACGTTCATCCAGACTACTTGAGTTTTCCCTCAAAAGCCTAGAAATTTCGGCATGGCCGTTCTTTGTTCATGTCGAATTTCCTAAGTCGATTTATATAGAAAGGAGAGTTTTTCATGAACCCACCTTTTCTTCCATATAACCCTACCCACCCTGCAGCTGCTTCCTATTCCCACTCTGACGAACAGACGATTACCGTCTACGGGCAAGGTGTTATAAAGGCTGTGCCGGATACAGTATCCATGACGATTGGCATTACAACCGAAAAACCAAATGTACAGCAAGCCTTGAAAGAAAATTCTGCGGCTGCCTCTCAGTTGATTAACGCACTTCGTCAGCTTGGTTTGAGCGATCAGCAAATTGAAACCTCCTCTTTTACAATTTATCCTAAATATGACTATAGTGACGGAAAATCTACATTAACTGGCTATGAAGTTCAGCATTTATTCAACATTACAGTTCAAGATGTAAAACAGGCGGGAGAAGTATACGCAACGGCTGTCGCCAATGGAGCAAATGTTGCCCGCAATTTACAATTTCAGCTTCAAAATGCCGATCTTTATTATCAAGAAGCACTAAAAGCGGCTGTTCAAAATGCGAAAGAAAAGGCTTATACAATCGCCCGCTCTTTAAAAGTGTCTCTTCAAGACACCCCGATTGAAGTACTTGAAGAGACAGTAGCACCAATTTATGAAAGTTCGTTTAACACGAAAACAGCCGTCTTAGGAGCATCGACTTCCCCGCCTATTCAAACAGGCGAGGAAGTTATCACTGCCAAAATAAAAGCAGTCTTTTCCTACACGTAAAGTTTGAATCCTTTTCCTTCTATTTGATATAGTGAGTGAAGGAAAAGGAGGAGTAGACTTGACGAATCAAAAAATCGATTATGTTCAGCTCTTAAACGCTTATCGTCAGTTATGGGTTAACCGTTCCCTTGAGTTTAAAGAAGGTGAAACAGCCAATAACGATGAAAAAGGGATTTTATATGAAGTAATCAAAAAAGACTTGCTTGATGAAATGACACATCCGCGTGTCCGCCAGTCTCCAGACGTTAAACTTCAATGGGCGGTAGAGAGAATTCAAAACGGAGATTTAGAGGAAAAAACAAAAGAAGAGCTTGTCTCCTTCTATCATTCTATTTATAACGATATTGATTTAGAAAGTTCGTCCTGACGAAGATACAGTCAGGATAAACTTTCTAACCATAAGCGGCTGGTGCCAATCCTTTCAGGGTTGGCACCAGCCGCTTACGTGAACTTTTGAATGATTATTCAAGAAGTCATTAAGTAAAAGAGATAAATTTTTCTAGAAACATTAGCTTCCAGTTGCCATTAACGTTTAGGAGAAATCAGGCTGCTTTCTAGCGCTTGAGCGAAGTCTGTCTGCAAATCCTCTGCTTCTTCTAACCCTACTGACAGCCGAATGAGTGAGCCGGTGATCCCTCGCTGCTCACGTGTTTCTTTTGGAATGCTCGCATGGGACATTGTAGCTGGGTGGGTCAGAATAGATTCTACCCCGCCTAAGCTGACACCGACTGACGGGAGCGAAACTGTTTTTAAGAAATGGTGAGCTGCTTCTTCATCTTTAACTGTAAAGGAAATAATGGCGCCGAAGCCAGATGCTTGACGTTTAGACAATTCATGATGTGGATGAGTTTCTAAACCAGGATAGTACACCTTCTCGACAAGTGGATGGGCACTCAACCAGCGCGCCAGTTTATCAGCTGTTTGTTGCTGTTGCTCTAATCTTACTTTTAAAGTTTTTATGCCTCGAAGTAAAAGCCAGCTATCTTGCGGTCCTAACACCGCGCCAAATGCATTTTGAACAAATTTCACTTCTTTCCCAAGCTGTTCTGACGCAGTGACCACAACACCTGCCACGACATCACTATGACCGCCAATGTATTTAGTTGCACTATGGATGACAATATCAGCCCCTAATGCAATTGGCTGTTGTAAATATGGCGTCATAAACGTGTTATCAACAATTGTTAAAAGTTCATGTTCTTTTGCAATAGCAGAAGATTTTTGAAGATCTGTCACATTTAAAAACGGGTTGGACGGGCTTTCAATATATAATGCTTTTGTGTTAGGTGTAATGGCTTTTTCAATTTCATTCGTATCCGTTGTATCCACAAAGGACGTATGAATACCAAATTTCGAAAAAAGCTGTGTAAGCACACGGTATGTTCCTCCATAGCTATCATGAGAAACAATAATTTCATCTCCACTTTTAAACAGACAGAGCACAGAAGCAATGGCAGCCATTCCGGATGAGAAGGCGAATCCTGCTTCTCCTCCTTCTAATTGTGCGATCGTTTGTTCAAGCGCTTCACGCGTCGGGTTGCCTGAACGTGAATAATCATATCGGTTTGCTCCGTCCACATCTTGATGGAATGTAGATACTTGGTAAATCGGAACATTTACTGCACCGTAATGCGTGCCAATATTTGTTTTCGCATGAATCAATTTCGTCCCAAACTGTAAACGAGTCTCATTTTCTGTATGCATCAAATACCTCCTTTAAATCGTCTATCAAATCATCTGCATGCTCAATTCCGACAGACAAACGAAGTAAGCAGTTTGTTACACCGATCGCATTGCGGATATCTTCCGGAATATCGGCATGCGTTTGCCGAGCTGGAAATGTAATTAAACTTTCTACTCCTCCTAAGCTTTCTGCAAATGTAATCAATTTTAGATGTTCAAGTAAATACGGGACAAGCTTCTCTTCACGAACGGAAAAAGAAAGCATACCGCCAAAACCGGACGCTTGTTTTTTCATAACAGCATAGCCGGGATGTGTTTCAAGTCCTGGATAATAGACTTTCTCAATGACATCTGTTTGTTGCTCAAGCCATTGCGCAATTTTCAGGGCATTTTCTGCCTGCTTCTCCATTCTGAGTGCCAACGTTTTTACACCACGGAGCAAAAGCCAGCTATCTTGAGGACCTAAAATGGCGCCGATTGCATTTTGATAAAAACGAATTTTTTCTCCAATGTCGCTACATCGAGTCACGACCAACCCAGCAATAACATCATTATGGCCTCCAATATATTTACTGCCGCTATGTACAACGATATCTGCCCCCAGTTCAATCGGACGCTGACAATATGGGGACATGAATGTGTTGTCAACAATGGTCCATAGTCCATGTGCTTTCGCAATATCGGCGGCGGCAGCGATATCTGTTACTTGCATGAGCGGATTTGTTGGTGTTTCGATAAACAATGCTTTCGTATTCGGTCGAATTGCTTCCTTGACGGCTTGAAGATTACTTGTATTTACATAGCTTACTTGTATGCCGGACGGCTCTAAAACATCACTTAAAATCCGATATGTCCCGCCATATAAGTCCTCTGATGCAAGTAAATGATCTCCGTTTTGAAAGAATGATAAGACAGCTGCAACACCAGCCATGCCAGAAGCGAAAGCAAACCCTTCCTCCCCGTTTTCTAATGCTGCAATCGCCTCTTCCAACGCTGTTCTTGTCGGATTCGCTGTTCGGGAATAATCATATCCTGTACTTTCGCCAAGACGCGGATGCTGGAAAGTGGCTGCTTGATAGATGGGAGTAGTAATAGAGCCTGTCGCCGGGTCTCTCCCTACTCCCGATCGAACTAACAATGTTTCAATATGCATGCATTTCTCTCCTTATCTTTCAAATTCAATAAAAAAACACTCTTCTAGAAAAAGAAGAGTGTTCGTTTCAATCATAGCGATAACGAAAACTCTCATCTGCTAGAACCGTTTGTTCTACAGGAATTAGCACCGTTCAAGTCAATCGCGTTGATTTGATGGTTGCCGGGCGTCACAGGGCCAGTCCCTCCGCCTCTCTGGATAAGAGTGATACGAATATGAAGTTTATTTCTTGTTCTTTAAATTTAATCACAATTACAACTTTTGTCAATATAATTTTTAGAAAAATCACAATTATCAAGAAGGATGATCTGTCATTTTCTTACTGAATTAAGCCACTGTTGATTAAAAAATCTGCCGCTACGTCTTTTGCGAGCTCTCCTTCAATGTTAACTCGATAGTTCATTTCTCTCATTTCGTCATCTGTGATGATGCCGGAAAGTTTTTCAAGAACATCTTTTAATTCTGGATACTTTTCCAACGTCTCTTTGCGTAACAGAGGCGCTCCTTGATAGGGCGGGAACATATGTTGATCATCTTCTAACACTTTTAAATCATATTTTTTTAATTCCGAGTCAGTGGAATACGCATCCACTAAATTAATATCTCCGCTTTCGATAGCTTGATAACGAAGCTTCGGCTCCATCGTTTTAATGTTCGGGAAGGTTAAGTTATAAATCTTTTGCATGCCCTTATAGCCATCTTCCCTATCTGAAAACTCGAGCGTAAAGCCTGGTTTCACTGCATTTTTCGCTTTTTGCAAGTCAGAAATGGTCGTGATGTCGTATTGCTCAGCAAATGAACGAGGCACAGCTAACGCATACGTATTGTTGAAATTCATCGGTTGCAAATAAACCATGTCGAATTGTTCCAACATGCCGTCTCTCGCCTGTTCGTATACAGCTAATCGATCTGTACTGCTAGTTGTTTCCTTTAGAAATGTCGTAATAGCGGTTCCCGTAAATTCGGGATAAATATCTATTTCTCCGCTCTCCAATGCGTTAAAGACAAACGACGTTTTTCCAAATCCAGGCTTCAATTCGACTTTTAAGTCTGTCTCTTCTTCAATAAGCTGTTGATACATATTAATTAAAATTTCCGGTTCTGCCCCTAGCTTCCCTGCAATCACCAAATCAGGCTTTGTCTCACGGGCCGCAGCAAACGGCATAATGAATAACAATACTAATACTGTTACATACACCCCTGCCTTTTTAAAGGACTTCTCTTTTGTCGAATGTTCAATGCCACGCAGGAGCATATCAAATAAAATTGCCAAAAGTGCCGCAGGAATAGCTCCGAGCAATACGAGACGATGGTCGTTCCGGTCAATCCCAAGTAAAATTAAACTTCCAAGGCCTCCCGCTCCAATTAAAGCGGCTAATGTCGTTGTTCCAACGATTAACACCATTGAAATACGAATTCCTGCCATAATAACCGGCAACGCCAATGGAAGCTCGACTTTCCGCAACTGTTTCATCGGGGTCATTCCCATCGCCTGAGCCGCTTCTTTTAACGACGGATTGACCTCTTGAATTCCTGTATATGTATTTCGAAGAATTGGTAGAAGAGCATATAAAACGAGCGCAATAATTGCTGGGAGTTTACCAATTCCGACAAGGGGGATCAATAATCCAAGTAAAGCAAGAGATGGGATCGTTTGCATGACGGCAGATGCGCCGATTACAGCTTCTGCCGAGTTTTTCTTTCTCGTCAAATAAATCCCCATTGGGACTGCAATAAGCACCGAAATAATAAGTGCCACGGCAGAGATTTGAATATGTTCAATTAACGAGCGAATTAATTGTGAACTTCTGTCTGCCAAGAACATACATCGCTCCCCCTTCCGTCCTGTTCATAGAGAAATCGAAGAGCACTCTGACTTGTTAGACCGCCAATCACCTGTTCTCCGTCTTTAATTCCGATGACAGAATATTGTTCGAACAGCTTCATCGCATCCTTTAATGTATCATCCATATTTAAAAACACTTGTACGTCTTCGGTCATTGTTTGAACGGGTACCTGCTTTAATTTTGTTTCCCACAGGTTTTTTCGATTTCCAATAAAAGATCGAACGAAGTCGTTCGCCGGTTCATGAAGAAACTCTTCAGGTGTACCAATTTGTTCAATTTTCCCATCTTTCATTAAACAAATACGATCTCCTAACGCGAGCGCTTCATCCATATCATGGGTCACAAACACGATGGTTTTATTAATGCGCTTTTTCAATGCTAAAATATCTCGCTGCAGCTGTTCCCGGCTTATCGGGTCAAGAGCGCTAAATGGTTCGTCCATTAAAATGATGGGTGGGTCTGCGGCTAAAGCACGCGCTACTCCAATACGCTGTTGCTGTCCTCCAGACAGCTCAGAAGGCTTTTTCTTTCTAAATGTTTCTGCCGGCATATTCACCAACTCTAACAATTCTTGAACACGCGACTGTTTCTGTTCTTTGCTCCACCTTTTCAATTCAGGAACGACGGCAATGTTTTCTTCTACCGTCATATGGGGGAATAAGGCAATTTGCTGTAACACGTAGCCAATATTCCATCGAAGCTCATGAATGTTATATTCACGAATATGTTTGCCATCGATCCATATGTCCCCTTCTGTCGTGTCGTTTAAGCGATTTATTAATTTTAAAGTTGTCGTCTTTCCACAACCGCTTGGTCCAATGAGCACAAAAAACTCACCAGGTTGAATATGTAAATCCATGTTGTCTACTGCTTTTGTCCCGCCTTCGTATGTTTTTGAGACTTGCTGAAAATGAATCAAACTTTCCTCACACTCCTTTTTGCATGACTATTAACAAAGATACCTTCCCCTCTACGTTTTTGTCTAAACATTTGCTTTAACAAATCTGCCCTCTTATCCGTATGCCTAAGCTTTCGCTTTAGTATCAAAATAAAAAATATTCCTAATGTCTTCACATTGCGTTTATAAAACGGGCAATTGAATGACTTTTTCTTTACTTACAAAAAAATCGCCTGAATAGAACACAGGATAAACCTGTTCTTCACGGCGATTTAGCAGGGTGATATGCAGCTACTCTCTTTAATTTTTATGTGATTTACTGCCATATTTCGGGTTTTCTTCAGGGGTTGAATCTTTGCTGATGGAATACTCTTTCGCAAATTCCGTCTGCTGTTTATTGTTTGGATACTTATTTTTACGCTCACGATTGTCGTTACGATTGGTCATAGCAATCTGCCCTCCTTATTTTTTCTTCTGTGTATTTCCGACTTCACCTTTTGTCGGTTTACCTGTGAATTCTTTTCCAAATTCCATATTGGTCTTTTGAGGTTTATTCGGCTTTTTTGACATATGAAGCACCCCTTTCATGTACACCTTTATATTTTTTATCAATTTATTAAAAATATACGTGATGTACCGCTCTTACTTCTAGCAACAAAGGGAGAGAATGGAAGTGTTGTTTCGCTTACATAATGCGAATCAAATCAATCCATGTTAACAATAGGAGGTGAAGCAATTATGACCAATCAATATACGAATAAAAAACGCCTTTATGCAGAGCCATCAACTTCTCCTTCCCTTGTTATTAAAACAAATTTGGATCCAAAAGACCCGAAAGAAGAAAATCCTTACTATACTCATAAACGCGATGGAAAATTTAATCAATATTTCAAGTGAACGAAGGAGATATTCTCTTTGACACCTTTATCTGTGCTAAAAAGCGACACAAACGTAGAAGATGTGAAGCGCTTGAATGCTCAATCAGGTCTTAGCTACAATCAAGTATTAGCATTACTGGGAGCTAAACAAAAACAGGAGGTCCTTCAAAAGGACAATCAATCCCTTTAAATGACCTCCTTTATATCGTAAAGTTCTTAACTGCGAGGCTTCTTTAATGAAGCCTCGGCTCATTTTCACACACTCATCTTTTCTACTTTTGGAAGAGGTTTTACCTTTGAAACATGACTATGTCCAACCATTCCAATCAGTAGAAGAGCAATTCCAAACCAAGATAGCGGTGTTGGCATGAGGGCTGATAAAAAGAGGAACTCCCCCATAAACGTGAACAGAACTTCCATTGATTGAGTCGCTTCCACAGATGCTAATTTGCGCATATCTCCTCTTACCATATCTGTTGCTTTAAAGAAAAGAACAGTAGCAATCACTCCTGAACATAAAGCAACGAAACCCGATTGTACCGTCTGCCCCGTACTCGGCAGTCCATGTGTGGATATGCCGTATATAGAAAGCAAGATCCAAACGGGAAGACTAGCGAGCGTCATGCCTAACACACGCTGATACGCATCTAAACGATCGGAACAAAGCTCCATCATTTTTCGATTCCCTAACGGATAAGCAAAAGAAGCAAGCACAATTGGTATGATGCCGAACCACAGCTCCTTTGATGACAAATACTGAGCTTGATCTATTTGCATAAACATAACACCTAATAATATGATGACGGACATCCCAAGACCTGCGAATGGAATTTTTCCTCGTATTTTTTGTACACCTTTTGCCGTTTGAATGGTTTCATAAAATAGAGGAGCAAGCAGTGAACCGGAAATGATTGTAATCTGCCACGTTCCCGCAATGAGCCACCCTGGCGAGTAAGCTGCTGCAAAACATAATGGCGCATAAAATAACACGAAGCCAACAAAGCTCCATAATGCCCAATACCACGGATTTTCCTTCATAACTTGTAAAAGCACACGGAAATTTCTTCGAAGCTGCACAATTACCAAAAGAAACGGAATCATGAAAAAATATCTGAGTGAGGCACTCCATATCCAGCTTCCACCTGATAATTCCATCGCTCTGTTTAAGACAAATGTAACAGAAAAAAAGAGAGCCGAACCAATTCCTAACATAAGCGGGCGCAATATTCTCACCTCATTACAAATTTTTTATGAGAAGCTGACCAAGACTCATCCAGTTTTCTTCTACAAGGCGAGCTGCCCCTTCATAGTCCCCCTTTTTACACCAATGAATAATTTGCTTATGCTGTTCGACAGATTGAACAGCTGTTAGAGAAGCAAATTGATACATTTCCAAACGTTGAATTTTAGGTGTGATCCTTTCCAAGGCCATCACAATCTCAGGGTTCCTTGCCGCTTTTAGAAAAACATCATGAAAGGCTTCATCTGCTTTAATGGCGCTCCTAATATCCTCCTGTTTGAGCGCTTGTTCTAACCTGTTATTAGCTTGTTCTAATTTTACGAAATCTTCCTCTGTTAAAGATGAGGCGCCTGTTCGGGTAGCGAGCGCGTGTAAAACCGCAGCAACTGGAAATGAATGCTGCGACTCCTCCGCATCTAAAGGTGCAACTCGAGTAGCAGAACCAGGAATCGATTGAACAAGTCCTTCGTCTTCCAGCCGTTTAAGTGCTTCTCTCACGGGCGTTCGACTAATTCCGAAGCTTTCGGCTAAGTCTTTATCATTTAAACGTTGACCCGGTTCAAGTTCCAGTATGACAATTGCTTTTTTCAAAGTTTGGTACACTTCATCCCGAAAAGAGGAACGTTTAATTGGTTTAATTGTATTTTTATCCATAAAACCAATATATCGCATATTGGATTATTCTTCAAGAACATTCATCTGTTTATAAACTATGTTTTATTCGAAAGAAGAACGTTCAATTATTTACTAATCTTCTTGTAGAAAATTTACCAATACATCTATAAAATAAAGTAGTATGAAATTATAACCATTTATGGAGACGTGTAGAATTTATGTTTATAGCTTTCTTAATTTTAATTATCGGTATTCTTCCACTTATTATTGGATTCAGCTTATTTCACCTTTACAAGGGAACGAAGTTAATCTTTCCTGTATTCCTTCATCTTCTAGCCATCAGTCTTTGGCAAATTGACATTAGCGTTCTTTATTTAAAAGATGTTCTTCCTGAAACAGCAGTGCTATTCTTATTCAAAGTGTTCAGGGCCGCCACTATTTATTCCATCCCTGCTACTTTTTATGTTATTCATACACTTATTTATAAACAAGAAGCTGCTTTTAAAAAGACAGGATGGCTTAACAAAGCCATTTTAACAATGTTTAATCGAAAAGGATTAATTGGACTAGTTGTGTGGAGTACATTTGTCTATATTGTCAGTTGGACGGACTATGGAGTAAAAGGTTTGGAAGTGAAATTTTTCCCTTATTTTCCATTCGAATTTTATTTCCCAGTCTACGGCAGCTTAAATGTATTATACAAACTCCATATGGCCAGTCTTGGTGTATTGTTAATACTCATTTACATCGTTTCCAAAAGAATTTATAACCTTCATTTAAGACAATTTTTAAGCGCGTTCTCGCTTTGTTCTGTATTTGTCTTTGTGCCTGGGCTTTTAAACTTCTTTCCTGAAACCGGCATTTTGCTCAGCAGTGCTGGTGTTATTATTTTTTCAGCGCTTATCGTGCTTGCATTCGTAAGGCTTCACCAACATAAAGCTATGCAGCTCCATCAAATGATGGAAACACAAAAGAAGCTCGATTATACCGGCAATTTAGCTGCCAGCTTAGTTCATGAAGTCAAAAACTGCACCACCATTATTAAAGGCTATACAAAGCTGATGCTCTCCGATAAATCAACGAAAGAAACCGATGCGTCTTTCTTGTCATTTATTAGTTTAGCAGCCGACCAATTAGAGCACCTATCGTCAAGCTACAACACCTATATGAAACGGCAGGCAGTGGAGTTTGAAATGGAAAATTTAAATCATATTATTGAACAATCCATTCAGCTGTCTCAACAAGTCAAACGGAGACATGGAGTCGAAATTGAGTTTACAAGGAAATATCTCCACCTTCGGGCATATGTAAATAAATCGTACCTGAGTCAAGTGATGATTAATTTAATTAAAAATGGAATCGAATCGATTCCAGAAGACCGCGACACTAAAAAGGTCATCATTAAAACGAACATTTCCAACGACTTCATCTACATTGATGTTCACGATACAGGAACGGGCATTCCTTTAAGCGATTGGGAAAATGTTTTTGATCCTTTCGTTTCTTCTAAAAAAGAAGGAATGGGACTTGGTCTGCCATTTTGCAAAAAGATCATTTTTGAACACCGTGGTGAGCTAAAAATTATAAAAAGCGACAACACGGGCACCATTTTTAGAATCATTTTACCGCAATACGAGTTTACAGATATCTCGAATTAAAAAATTAAAGGAAATTTCTGTTTAGGAATTTCCTTTATTCCCACGAATCAATCGTTGATCGATCGTTTCTTCCTGCCCATTAATCCAAAATTAAAAAGAAGGGGTTACCCCCTGAGAATCCTTATACTTTAAAGATTCCGGTGACCCCCTTCACCATCCCGCTTAATTGATTGACTGCATTCATCATTTGTCCTGCTGTATTCATCATCTTGTTAATATCCAAATTGCCATCCGATGTTTTAAATTGCGACATAATGGACTGCATTTGCTTCGGTTGGTTTTTTTGTGAGGATGCCGGATATGGGTTTGGGTACATGTTGTTTACCGGCGGTCTTGGTCCCATATAATACATGTTCGGATTGGGCAACGGATTCATCATATTCATTCCGCCCATTTGTGGAGCATGCTCCCCGTACATCGGCCAGTACGGCTGATGAGGAAATGGCTGTTCATAAGAAGCAAACGGATATGAATATGGATACTCCGCACGATAAGGTTGATTGCCGTAATGTGGTGTTGGAATCATCCTTTTTTCCTCCTTGCTCTTGCATCTCTCCTTTTATTGTATGAATCACGAAAAAATAGGTGTATAACCTTCAAATACAACTGTCTGCCTCTATCCACATAACAAGCGGCTGCTTTGAAGAGGGTCTCTCTTTAACATATAAAGATTAACAAGCTTGGTAAAAATGTCACATTTTTGTCACATATTGTCGGAAGTCTAAATTTTTCAAATAAAAAGAAGAGGGACAAATTCATGATAAAATTAATGAAATTGGGGGATTAGGAGGGAGATTTCCATGAGTGTGAAAGAACTTCGTAACAAATTTATTGCGTTTAAGCAGTATGAACCTGAAGATGGAAATGAACTACTAGACTTTGCACAGCAAAAATATTTAAGAGGTGAGATTTCCATCACGGAATACAAGCAATTAATCCGTGAGCTGGAATCAACGGGTGCTCAAAAGCCTTATTTTTCGGTTTTAGAAAAAAATATGTAATGTTTGATATGAGGACGAATTCAGGAAAACAGCCTGTTGATTCGTCCTCTTTTTTGTTTTCCATAAAACTTCATCAATAAAATAGCCGAAAAATCTCATATTAAAAATGTAGTGATATGATGTTAAAGGAGGATACTCTTATGGGACGCGGAACAAACTTTAACCATAAACAAAAAGGGCATGAGCCACAAGCACCGAAGCATGGCCAACCTGTTCAAGCGAAACGACATGAACAAGCGGTACTAAATATTGAACCTCGGGCTGGAAAAGACACCCTGCCTGTATCGATTCAAGTGGTAGAAGAATAGTAAAAAGAAAAAAGTTGTCTGAGAAGAGGAACCTCCTCTTCTCAGACAACCCTACAAACTGAATTATACACAAGTCTAGGAAGGTGAACGAGTTTAATCAACGGTTCAAGGAAGAACCCATCGTTCCTCCAAAATGTCGTCATTTATTGAATGACCTCTTCACCCTGCAGCATTTCAATCACAGATTGAAGCGTGTATTTATTAGCGTGAATCATTTTTTTCACCCTAACATTTCTTGAACTAACGTAAAATGTTTGCAACACCACTTGCTCAAGGTTGTCTACAGCCGTTTCAATTTGCTGTTGGTGAATATACTTCGGTTTCGCTTCTCTTACCCATTTTTCACATAGAGCGCTCCAACTTTTCACTTCTTTATCAAAAACATCCACATATGGTTTTACCTTTTCGTAAAAATAAGTGTCTTCTTCATGATCAGTTCGATCTTCTTCTAATCGCTTTAATGCCTCTTCATTATATTTCAGCATTGTAGATGTCAATGAAAGAAGCCTCTCTTTATATTCATTCATGTCTGTCACCTCTTAAGAAGTTATTGTATCATGAAATCATCAAACTGGACGAAGAAGTACTTCTCCCATATTATTTTTCCAATCCTGCTTGCTGCTTTGGTCTTGAAGTTCTGCTGTTACTTTTTGTATATCCACAAGTGCATATTCGACGGATTGAAGGGCCTGTTGCTGGCTATGTTCATATAAAGAGACAACTTCATCAATTCTAGTGGAAATTTCTTTCTCAACTGTTTCCAAATCAGCTAAAACAGTATCTAATAAATCCAACATTTCCGTTTTGTCGATCCATTGCTCTTTCATGATTATCCCCTCCATATTGTTCTTTATATACTGATTCTTCCTCTCTCCCCCTCCGACCTTCACTATTGACAAAACTAGTTTTTATTCGTCAAAGAAAGTGCGGATGTGTCATCAAAAAGATGGTGTCCGACATTTTCTGTTAAGAATGAAAATTGCTTCATGGCAAACACTAGTAAAGAGGAGGTGGAAGGCGATGCGTAAAGGACATGCAAATCCAGAACAAAAAATGCAAACAAAGCAAAACCAACAAGTAACCGATACAAAGGGATATGGAGATAAAAAACTAAACGGACCAAACCGTCCGTCAACATAAAGCCCATTCCCCACTATGAAGCTGGATGAACCACTTTGTTAGTTATCGCAGCTTCCAATAAAAAGCTGCCCCGCTTATTCGAGTTGGGGACAGCTTTTTTTCAATAAAAGGAGACGTTTGTTCATCCCCAAATCAGCCTGTTACATGCCTACTCCAGTAAAAGTTAAACATCCATTCCTTCTTTCGCTGTTTCTAAGACAAACGTTTCGTCAGACAGCGGAGCCAGTGCTCAGCTCGTATTAAAAATTGTAATTGAACTTGCTTTTGTTTATACCAATTTGTCATATTTGTTTGCTTAGGAAAAGCGATCGGCTGAAACCAGCGTTCCATTTGACGTTTCGAAGCTTTCCAATCGTTTCCTGAAGATTGGTGATGAGAAATAATGGGATATACATCTCTTAAAGCAGGCGTGTCCCTTTCTTTTCTTTTCCCCATAAATTGCTCGTAATCCATGCGTGATCCTGTATGTGAAACTTGATTAGAAAACGCAATAAACCGCGGATATAACGTGGGTTCAAAAAGAAGAAGACTCAGTTTTTTACCAAGTTCAATACGCTTCGTTGTATGCCGAAAATCATGGACAGAACAGCCATATAACTCCCCTTCGAGCGTTGGAAAAAGGACGGAACTGAAATGAAACCAGTCTTGAAGTTGAAAAACGAAGGACTGAAACACCTTTTTTTTATAAAAAGGATGAGTCATAACAGGTCTTTCAATCACATTTTGCTCATTAATAATAAGAGCGGTTAACAACCTTCGTTCATTTCTATCATAAAAAAAAGAAGGCCATTCATGCTGAATGAATGAAGATACTCTCCAAAATCGGAGAAGATGAAAATATGACCTCCCATGCAAAATGGAATAATCGTAAAGAAGCAACTGTGGATAGGCATCAGCAAAAATCAGCCAGTTTGCCCGTTCATACGTTAAAAATAAAAATTCTCTCATTTTCTTTTCAAGGGCAAGCGGCATCCATTTCCCTTCTAAGTCACACATATTCCAGCCAGCATTACGAGACACCATGCTGGCTAAAAACGCCCACTTCACCTCTGGATGTCTCCGGTAAAAGTTTGCATAGGCTTCCGTCCGGGAAATATTATCTATATTCCCTTTTGTCGTTTTTTGTTGAATTTGTCGGATGATTGATTTCTCATTTTGTGTTAAAGTCATGTACATCAACCCGTCCCGCTCCTTCTTTTTGTGCTTTGTTGAAACGTTACTTACTCAATCTTTACTTTTTCTTTGAAAGATGCAGGTTCTGACTATAAAGGTTCACCTTTTCTACGGATGAGTCGAATCTCCTTATTAACCGTAATTTAAGTAATAATTTTCAAAAAAACCGAAAAATATAATGTTATTATAGGTCTGTACACTTATCTTCATACGAAGTTCAGTTTTTTCTGACTTTATTTTATCGGTCCATTTCCTGATGTTTTTTGCTATGATATAAGATATATTTTTGATGCGCCGTCATTCAAGGGAGGTCGGTAGCGTTGATTCGTTATCCGAATGGAAAAGCATACAAGCCTATACAAGTTAATAAAGGAACATCGAGTGTGCAAAACACTTATAGTAATCGAGGCATGACGCTAGAGGAAGATTTAAACGAAACGAATGCCTTTTATTTGGCAAACGGAACGGCGGTTATTCATAAAAAGCCTACCCCCGTTCAAATCGTCAATGTTGATTATCCGAAACGAAGTGCAGCCGTTATTAAGGAAGCCTATTTCAAACAGGCTTCAACAACGGACTACAACGGTGTATATAAAGGACGTTATTTAGATTTTGAAGCAAAGGAAACAAAAAATAAAACATCTTTTCCGCTTCAAAACTTTCACCAGCACCAAATTCACCATATGAAGCAAGTTGTGAAACAAGATGGAATTTGTTTCGTCATATTAATGTTCACATCCCTACAAGAAATATACTTGCTTGAGGCAAAATACTTATTCCCTTATTGGGATGGCATAGAAAGCGGCGGACGCAAATCTATACCGAAGAAAGACGTCGAAAAAAACGGATATTTGATACAAATTGGCTTACATCCTCGAATTGATTACATTAAAATTATAGATAAATTGTACTTTTAAGAGTATGATATATATGTTTACGGAATCATTCTCTTACATCTGTTGAAAGGTAGGAGTGTTTTATGTCTGAGAATTATACTTCTCGTGAAGAACGACGAAGACACAATCAAACTCAAAATAAACGAAAACCAACAAGCAAGAAGAAAAAGGGCGGACTGTTCCGCAAAATCATTGTAGCCTTTCTGCTTCTAGGCATTATCGGAATCGTAGCAGGCGGAGCGACATTTTTTGCTTTCATTAGCGATGCACCAAAGCTCGATGATTCTTTATTAGCGGACCCTGTATCATCGAAAGTGTATGATAAAAATGGTGGGCAAATCGCCGAATTAGGAGTAGAAAGAAGGACGCTCGTTACATATGAAGAAATTCCTCAAGTGGTCAAAGATGCGTTTATCGCGACGGAAGATGTTCGCTTTTATAAACATCATGGAATTGATTTATACCGTATCGGCGGCGCCGTCATTGCCAACTTCAAGGAAGGATTCGGCTCTGAGGGAGCAAGTACGATTACACAGCAGGTCGTCAAAAACTCCTTCTTATCTCCCGACAAAACCGTGAAACGGAAAGTTCAGGAAATGTGGCTTGCATTTCAGTTAGAGCAAAAATACTCCAAGCAGAAAATTTTAGAAATGTATCTCAACAAAATTTTCTTCGCTCAAAAAGCGCATGGAGTCGCCAAAGCGGCGGAATATTTTTACGGGAAAGAACTGGCAGACTTGGAGCTTCATGAAGCAGCCATGTTAGCAGGAATGCCGAAAGCACCAAGTACGTACAATCCATATGCTAATCCAGAAGGTGCCACCACACGACGAAACACCGTTTTAAACCTAATGGCACAACATGGATTTATTACAGAAGCTGAGGCCGCACAAGCAAAAGAAGTGCCTGTTCAGTCTACATTGCGTACAAATGTAGATGAAGATGGTGAAAAGTATAGCGCATTTGTCGATGAAGTCATCGATGAAGTGAAACAGCGTACAGACATGGATGTTTTCTCTGCAGGACTAGAAATTCATACAACATTAGATCCTGATGCTCAAGAATATGTAGAACGCTTGTTGAACAGCAACGAAATCATTGACTGGCCAAACGAAGAGTTCCAAACTGGCTTTGTTCTGACAGATGTAAAAACAGGCGAAGTTCAGGCAATCGGCGGCGGGCGCCAACGTGTCGCACGCGGCTTGAGTTTTGCATCAGATTTCCCAAGACAGCCAGGTTCAACCATCAAACCGATTTTAGACTATGGTCCGGCGATTGAGTATTTAAAGTGGTCAACAGGAGAAGCCATCGTTGACGAACCTTACACATATTCGAATGGCACACCGATTAACAACTATGACCGCCGCCATAAAGGTACAATGACGATTCGGGAAGCCTTAGCTGAATCTCGTAATATCCCGGCTCTAAAAGCATTTCAAGAAGCAGGTGCAGATCGGGCACGTGACTTTGCCGTAGGACTAGGCATTCCATTGGAAAAAAACATTCCAGAAGCGTATTCCATCGGTGGATTTGACAAAGGTGTTACGCCAATGCAGTTGGCAGGAGCTTACGCTGCATTTGGAAACAACGGCGTATACATTAAACCCCATACCGTGACAAAAGTGAAATTTACAGACGGAACGGAAATGGATTTAAAACCGAAGCCGAAGGTCGCGATGAAAGATTATACCGCCTTCATGGTAACCGACATGATGAAATCAGTCGTTGAAGAAGGAACAGGCCGTGCTGCACGCATTTCAGGCTTAGAGGTTGCTGGAAAAACAGGTACCACAAACTTCTCGGCGGAAGCGAAACGTCAATATAACATTCCAAGCGGCGGTGTTCCGGATATTTGGTTTGCAGGGTTTACACCAAAATATTCATTAGCTGTTTGGACAGGGTATGAACAAACAAACGAACAAAATTATATTTATAGCGACAAGGAAAAAGGATTGGCCAAAGAGATTTTTAAGAAAGTGATGAGCCATGTTTCTGAAGGCAAATCATCAGGCGATTTTGAACGTCCCGACAGTGTAACAACAGCCAAAATCGAAAAAGGCTCCAATCCGGTTCAACTCGCAAGCGAGTACACACCAAGTGAACTTGTTTCAACGGAATACTTTGTAAAGGGTACCACCCCTACGAAAGTATCAAAACGCTATAAGCAAAAAGAAGTTGCCAAACCAAGTGGATTATCGGCCGATTTTGATCCAATTACAAATCATATTTATGTCAACTGGTCTTATTCAGAAGAATTGCGTGACGACGTGACGTTCCAGGTATCTTTATCTATTGATGGCGGCGGTTCACAAGCCATTGCCACAACGAATGATACATCCGTAACAATACCTAACCCAAATCCTGGATCTACGTACACCTTTACCGTCACAGCTATGAGCGATGGCGCAAACAGTTCCGCTTCTACTTCTATCACGATTCCTGGCGGCGAAGAAGAACCTGCTGACGGAGAAGATGAGCAAGAGCAAGAAGAAGACGGAGACGACAATAATGGAGAGAACGAGGTTCCTCCTGGCCAAGAAAATAAACCGGATAAAAATAAAGAAAATGGGAATAAACCTGGCAATGACGATGAGGACGACGATGAGGACGAGAATCAGCCTGTTCCTGGTGAACAGCCTCAAATCCCATCGATCCCTCCTGCCTCAAACCAAGGGCAAAATCAGCAGCCAAACTCATTTGGAAGCGTAGGGAAAAACCCTACTTCTGAAAATGAATAACAAAACGGACCTCTCATCATTGAGAGGTCCGTTTTGTTATAATGAGCACTTTATAATAAATTTTCACTAGTTCATCGTATAATTGTGCAAGCTGAATATAGGAGTGATATTGATTGGGCTGATTCAGTAAAAAATCCATTCTTTCTTCAGCATTTATCGGTTTATAAGCTAACGGTTTGAGGTCTTCCGTTAAGCGATTTAACGCCGGAACAGGTTGAGCATTTATCCAAAATAAAGCACTTATGAAATAACCGATGGAACAAACCATAGGCTGGAATGCACCGTTTCGATCCCGTTTTTTAAAGTATTCCCCTATCTTCTCTTTCTCTTTATTCCATCTTTCAAACAATGGCGGAACATACACTTCCCTCTGCTCCCACGGCCATTCGTATTCTTCAACGTTAGCATGATGTAATACATCATATAAAAATGGCGTGTCTTTCAAAAAAACGTCAAATGACCACTCTCTGTCAATGCATAACTCCTCGTTGTTGAAAAACAATGGGTGCCGAAAGGATAATGGAATGGTGATAACACTATTCATGTTTATTCTTTTCTTTCATTCGCTTTTTCCCTTCTCGACAAAGTTCTAGCAATGGACAGGCTTGGCATTGAGGAGATTGTGCTTTGCAGTGATAACGACCAAAGAAAATTAAGCGATGATGGGTAACCGCCCATTCGTCACGAGGAATTTTTCGCATTAATGTTTTTTCCACCTCAAGAACAGAGTCTTTCCAACGGCAAATGCCTAAACGTTTGCTCACTCGTTCTACATGTGTATCTACTGCAATCGCTGGAATGCCAAAAGCAACTGATACGACTACATTAGCCGTTTTACGCCCTACTCCCGGAAGTTTTGTTAGTTCATCCCTGTCAGCTGGCACTTCGCCTCCGTACTCATCGAGTAAAATTTGGCAAAGCTTGCGAATATTTTTGGCTTTGTTACGATATAGACCGATTGACCGAATATCTTGTTGCAGTTCTTCATCCGATACTGCAAGATAGTCCTCCGGCTTCTTATATTTCTGAAAAAGATTTTTTGTCACTTTATTTACTAGAACATCTGTACACTGGGCTGATAGTAAAACTGCAATCACTAATTCAAATGGATTTTCATGATTCAGTTCACAGTGTGCATCAGGAAACATGTCCGCCATTGAGTCGAGGCAATGACGAATTTCTTTCAATGTCAGCATTTTCATTTCACCTTAACTTTCTTCTATTCTGTTCACTAAAATACTATATAATTATATCATCAACACCCTACAATTTCTTTTATGAAGCTAGTGTAGACGTTCATACTGCCTTCTTATTCCGCATACGTTTAAACATAAAGAAGTGAGGCTGTCTGAAAAAGAGAAACGCCCCCTTTTCAAACAACCTCATGATCATTTATGTTATTGCTCCAGCCAATTAAAAAATGGGATTGTAGAATTTTGCTGAGGCTGTTCAGGCGTGCTTTTCTTTGTTTGCTGGTGCTGACGAAATTTACGGCCATAACTTCGCGCCTGTTCGATTGTTTTAATGCCGTTTTTCTTCCACTCAAACAAAATACGGTCAATGTAGCGGAAATTTAATTTTCCTGACATGACGGCTTCCCGAAGCGCCGCCTTAATAATGATTGGATCATGATGGTCCTGATCTTGCCACATCGTTAATGTCTCACATTCAAAAGGGGACAAAGGGCGACCAAATTCTTTTTCAAATACCGTATATAAATTGACTTCAAGCTGGACTTTCTGCTCTTGTTTATCTTGCTGGCTCTCTTTAAATAGACCGTGGAGCAGTGTTTCCCATAGTGGCTTCAGTGTATAGCGCTCGGTAATAAAAGACGCTTGATTGTGCTGCTCAATCGCTAAAAACCCTCTTTGTAGCAACCCTCTTAATACTTCCATACACGTTCCCGTGGAGATGCTCATTTGGTTTGAAATTTCCTCAGGTGTCGGAAATGCATTTCCTCCCTCAAGCGCCATATGAATATGAAGAAGGGTCATCAGTTCTGTTTCATTTAAACCAAGCGTAGCATAATTGGTCATTAATAGTTTTGGGATGGAAACTGTTCCTTGTTCCATCCATTCAATAAATTTCTCTTTATCCATTATGGAACACCTCATCATTCAGTATATCACGGAAGCTGTTGCTCTTTCTAACGATTCTCCGTACAAACGCCCTAAATTATTTAACATGAGTAAAACCTTGAAGTAATGAACATAGGTCCACTCTTCAAAAGAAAAGCAAGAGGCTGTCTGAAAAGGGAGCTTGCCGCTTTTCAAACAACCTCAACTATATGGGCTGTTATAAAACAAGCCATTTTCCAAGTTAGTTGGGACCTATCGGACAATGCCTTGTTTTTATCATGTAGCTTCTCTTACGTAAAATTCGCCTCTCTATATAGAGAAGCGAATTTTACGTGTTTTCTTATGGATATAAACGGTTTAACAGACGAGGGAATGGAATTGTTTCACGAACGTGTTCAACGCCGCTAATCCATGCAACGGTACGTTCTAAGCCAAGTCCGAAACCTGAATGTGGTACAGAACCGTATTGACGGAGCTGTAAATACCATTTATAAGCATCCGGAGATAACTCATGCTCTTCTAAACGTTTCTCTAATAAATCCATATCGTGAATACGCTCAGAGCCACCGATAATTTCGCCATACCCTTCTGGCGCAATTAAGTCGGCACATAAGACAACATCATCTCGATTAGGATCCGGTTGCATGTAGAATGGTTTTAATGACGTTGGATAGTGCGTGATGAACACAGGCTTATCATAGCTTTCAGCGATAGCTGTTTCATGCGGCGCGCCGAAATCATCTCCCCATTGAATGTCATCAAAGCCTTTTTCATGCAAGAACTTAATAGCATCATCATATGTGATGCGAGGGAACGGAGCTTTGATGTGTTCAAGTTTTGATACATCTCGTCCTAATGTTGTTAACTCTAATGAGCAGTTTTTTAAGACAGATTGTACAACATGTGATACATACTCTTCTTGAACTTTTAAGTTATCTTCAAACTCATAAAACGCCATCTCTGGTTCGATCATCCAGAATTCAATTAAATGACGGCGTGTTTTTGATTTTTCGGCACGGAATGTTGGACCAAAAGAAAATACTTTTCCTAATGCCATCGCAGCTGCTTCCATGTAAAGCTGACCGCTTTGAGAAAGGTAAGCATCTTCGTCAAAATATTTTGTATGGAACAATTCTGTCGTGCCTTCAGGAGCGCTTCCTGTTAAAATCGGCGGATCAACTTTTGTAAATCCGTTTTCATTGAAAAACTCATAAGTAGCACGAATAATTTCGTTACGAATTTTCATAACAGCATGTTGACGTTTAGAACGAAGCCATAAATGGCGATGATCCATTAAGAACTCTGTTCCGTGTTCTTTCGGTGTAATCGGATAGTCTACAGCCGCATGAAGAATTTCAACATTCGTGACTGTCAGTTCATAGCCAAACGGTGAACGCTCATCTTCACGAATAATGCCTGTTACGTACATAGATGATTCTTGTGTCGCACTTTTCGCGGTTTGGAATACCTCTTCAGGTACGTCCGCTTTTACGACTACTCCTTGCATAAAGCCAGAACCGTCACGTAATTGTAAAAATGCAATTTTACCACTTGAGCGTTTATTTGCAAGCCATGCGCCAATTGTTACTTCCTTGCCCACGTATTTACTTGCTTCTGAAATCGTTATTTTCACGATGTAACCCCTCCAAAACCTTACGTAAACCTTTACTTAATATGTACAATCTTTTTCATTATACAATTCACCACTTATAATCACAAGTCACAATAAGTTTTTCCAATATATAAAGCTTAACATTCTTGAAAAAAGGTACGTTTTCTTTTTACGCCAAATGGACCGTTTATCAAAACTTCTGATAAACGGTCCATTTTACATCGCCTCTTTTTTAATTCATATGCTTTGTCATGAAGTTTTGAATGCGTTCAATTGCTTTTTCTAGCAAATCCAATGAAGTTGCGTAAGATAAACGAACATTTTCTGGAGACCCAAAACCAGAACCAGGCACAAGCGCTACCTTTTCTTCTTCCAAAATGGCTTCTACCCATGCGTCAACTGTATCAAATCCTGTCAGTTTTGCTGCCTCAATCGCATTTGGGAACAAGTAAAATGCCCCTTGTGGCTTAACGCAAGAAAAACCTGGGATTTGGACTAGCTTGTCATAAATGATATTTAAACGTTCTTCAAATGCGTGACGCATCGTTTCAACCGGTTCCTGTGTCCCGTTGTACGCAGCAATGGATGCGTATTGAGCAACAGAAGTGGGATTGGATGTGCTATGGCTCGCCAAATTATCCATCGCTGTAATAATTTCTTTATTTCCAGCTGCATAGCCGATACGCCATCCTGTCATGGAATGGGATTTAGAAACACCATTAATAATAATCGTGTTCTCTTTAAGCTCAGGAGATAGCTGGGCGATCGACACATGTTCATGACCGCCATATACAAGCTTCTCATAAATCTCATCTGAGACGATCAATAAATTATGTTTAAGACAAACTTCCCCAAGCGCTGCTAGCTCTTCACGCGTATAAATCATACCAGTCGGATTGCTTGGTGAATTAATAATAACTGCCTTCGTTTTAGCCGTAATTACTTCTTCCAGCTGCTTTGGTGTAATTTTGAAGCTATTTTCCTCGCGTCCTTCCACATATACTGGAACCCCTTCAGCTAATTTTACTTGCTCAGGATAGCTCACCCAGTAAGGCGTTGGAATGATGACTTCATCACCTTCATCTAAAAGCACTTGAAAAAGTGTATAAAGCGCATGCTTCGCGCCGGAACAAACGATCAACTCAGCCGGTGTGAAAGACAGTCCTTGATCTTTTTCAAATTTTTTGATGATTGCCTCTTTTAAAGGTGCTAAACCGCCTGATGGCGTGTATTTTGTGTGACCTTCGTTCATCGCCGTTTCCGCAGCTTTTAAAATGTGGTCCGGAGTGTTGAAATCCGGCTCCCCTGCTCCTAAACCGATTACATCATGACCGGCTGCTTTTAATTCTTTCGCCTTCGCTGTAATCGCTAATGTGGATGAAGGTGTTAAAGCTGATACACGTTTTGCTAATTTCATCTTGATTTCCCCCTACAGGCATTCACATATGACTTTTAATTGACAGGCTATATTAAACATCGTGCTTTTGACTTATTCATCACAAAGCTGTTCATTGTTTAATATAGCTTCCGATGGATAAAAGTGTACAAAAAGTAACGTTGCGGCACTGAAATCATTATGACGTTCGAGACATACTATAGCGCTTTAAAAATTCCCCTGTGCGAAAATCGATGTAGTAGTATGTAAAGCTATCCTTGTCATCTACATAAGTGATTTCCCACATTGGAAGTTCATTTTCCATCCCCAAGCGAATGGATTTGATTTTTTCAGGGCTTCGCTCTTTTTGTACGATGGAAATCACTTTATCATGTGATATTCCGTTGCTTTCTTTCCTTACTATCATATCATGTTTTTTCTCATTTTTAGGCACCCAGACAATAACTTTTTCATTTTTCTCATTTTTTGCTCTCACAATATAATAAGTGTCACTTCCATAGTACGTGTCAGTACTTGTGACCTCTGTTAAGCGATAAGCTTCCGTTGCTTTTAACGCGGCAAGCTGCTCTGCATCCCGCTTCGGTTGAAGCGCTGTAAAGTATAGATTTGATATGCCTAAACCAACTAAAATCAGCAGTAATAAAATGATGATTCCCCATTTTTTCATGTTCGTCGTTCCTTGTTTTTTAATAATTAAACACTCAACACCTACATCTGTTGTTGGTATGATGTGTCTTGATGAAACCTTTACGTACGGTAAATTGTGAATACAGCCTTGTCCTTATCCTTTTCATCTAAAGCTAGACCGAACATCAAATCTTGCTTTTTTAAAGTGCGATTTAAACTATCCACCACTTTATACAGATCAGGTGAATTTTGAACACGTACCGTTGATAATATTTGAATTTTACTTTCCACTTTTCATTCTCCTCATTTCTTTCCCTATATTGTTAATCATAACATCCTTTGCTTAGGTCACAATATAATTACACATGTGACAAGTGGTCGCATGATTAGCAAACACATTAAAAAATTTTATAGATTTCCTGCCACATACCATCCGTGACAGCTGTTTACAGCTGTTTTTTTTATTTCCATTCTGAAACAGGAAATGTAATGATTTCATAGTGCGAGTCATTCATTTTTACAGAAACTGTCCCCATTTGATGAACAAAATAAACGTCTATCCATAATTCATATAAATATTCAATAAACTGACTGCGAGTTTGGATGTCCTTCAAAAAAGTAAAGATGACCGTTTGGGGGTCCATATGTTCAATTAATCTTTCTGATGGTACTTCTCCTGTTGTTAAGTTCGGAAGTTTGACTACATTAACATCCTCCAATTGTTCCTTCATAAGACGCTCCTCTGTCTCTTTCGAGTAAGCAGCCATATAAAAAATATGATTTTCTCCATACTTGATGGATACATCGATTGAAGGTTCTCTTTCGCTTTCTTCATTCAGTACTTTCATCGTCAACCGTTTTCCGAATAATTGCTGACTCTCCTTTTTCCATTTGACTACCTTTCCAGAAGGAACGGTTTTTCTATACGTATTTGGCACATAGATGGAGGCCGGAGCAAATTTCGCCAGAACGGAATGAAGGTTGTCATCATATCCTTCTCCCTCACGTGTCACGATAATAGCGTCCAGTTTGTCTACTTGAAACAAGTCCAACATGCGAAACAATTCTGTTTCAGCAGAAGCATGGCCCGTATTAATTAAAATCGTATGCCCAAGACCGTCCTGGATTAATGAGGCTTCTCCTTTTGATAAATGAAGAAACGTTAACACCGCCTCATCTTCGCTTAACTCAAATTCAATATTTTCAATTTTAGCCGCTTGGCCGTTTGGGATATGAAGGCATAAAAGACACCCTAAAAAGATTATAAACCACTTTTTGAACATCTTCATCTCTCCATGTTACTAGAATCTGTCCACCACTCTTCTAATTCCTCCAATAACTCATCAAACGGTTTTTCACTGATGTTCATTAAAGGGAGAGAATCAAGAAAATATTTCCCGTATCGCGTCGTAGCAATGCGGTTATCCAAAATAAACATCGCCCCTCGGTCGCTCTTTGTACGAATCAGTCGGCCGAATCCTTGCTTAAAGCGAATAATCGCTTGCGGTAAAGATAATTCCATGAAGGGACTCAATCCCTCTTGCTTCATTTTTGCCGCTTTAGACGCCATAATCGGTTCACTTGGAGAAGAAAACGGTAGCTTTACCATTACAAGACAAGACAAATGATCTCCAGGTATATCAATGCCTTCCCAAAAACTGCTCGTTCCAAATAAAATCGATTTCTCAAATTGAATGAAATCTTTTAAAAGACGCGTTCGATTTCGGCTGGATACTCCCTGACCTAACAGTATGTATTCGTTCAGCTGATTCAGCTCTTTTACGTAAGAATACGTTTCTTTCAACATGTCATAAGAAGTAAATAAAACAAGCATGCGTCCTTCTGTGACAGAAGCAATATCAATAATTCTCTCCGCTAAAATCATGCTGTACTCCTCGGCAGAAACAGAGCTGATTAACGGCATATCACGTGGAATAAAGATTTTGGCTTGCTTATAATAATTAAAAGGCGACGGAACCGTTAAGTGAAGCGGCTGAAAGTCATAAAGCCCAAGCTCTCGAATCATATAATCGAATGACCCGTTCACCGTCAATGTAGCTGATGTCAGCACAACACTTTTTTTATTCGCGAAAAACAAATCAGCCAAGTGCTCGCTTACATGAATCGGTTGACTATATAAAAAAGCGGCATTTGCTGCGCCTTTCGGTTCAATTTCAAACCAAGTCACTTCTTCATCTTTTTCAGCAAGCAGCAAATGATGAAGCTTTTCCTTTATTTGCTCTACACTGTCACACGCCTCGGAAAAATCTGTTAAAATCCCTTGTTGCTTTCGTGTCCATTCGACCGTTGTTTGCTGAAGAGTCTGTGTCAGTTCGTGCGATGCTTGTAAGAAGTCATGCAGTAAAAACTGAACTCTTGCTGCCAATTCCTGCACACCAAACCAAGCCGGATCTTTCATCGCTTTGGAGTCACAGTAAAAGCTAATGCGTCCTCCTTCTTCACTTCCTACTCGCTTGGACACAAAACCGTGGATAAAGCGAAACAAATCATCCAGTTCGGTTTGCAGTTCCTTCACAATGAAATGAAGGGAATGCATGTCGATCATTCGAACCATGGATGAAGCAGCTTGATCGGCAAGCTCTTTCACACTTGTCAATAAACCGTCTTTATCCAATGTACCAATACGGGAAAAGAGCGAATGAATTTGAAAATAATCAAGCTGGACTCCAAATTGTTCGCCAGCTATCCCTTCCATATGGTGGGCTTCGTCTATAATAATATCGTCATAGTCAGGCAACAGAGCTTGCTTGCTCATCAAGTCCATGAACAACAAGCGATGGTTCGTCACAACAAGGTGAGCCTCATCAGCCCTCTTTCTTGCTCGCTCATAAAATGAAAATTTGCCCCAAGGATAACGAAAGTCCAATGGAGAGGGACGTTCTTCGTTAATGCGTTCCCAAAATAATTTTCCACCTGAAGGTAAATTAATTTCATCGATATCCCCTGTATCTGTTTCTGTTAACCAAACCAGGATTTTAGCTTTCGATAAAATGGCATCATAATTAGTTTCTCTTTCTTTTAGCCAGTTTATAAATTTTCGTAAATTCAAATAATGATGGCGTCCTTTTAAAATCGCTGCTTGAAAAGGAAACGGAATCAATCTTCGCAAGATTGGAATATCTCGCTCAATAATTTGCTGTTGCAAAGAAACCGTATGGGTAGAAATGACGACCGGTTTCTTTTGCTTTCTTGCATGAAAAACAGCGGGAATTAAATAGCCGAGCGTTTTTCCTGTTCCCGTCCCCGCTTCAATTAAAGCGTGCTGATGCGTCGTTAACGCTTCATTCACCATTCGCATCATCGCTTCTTGCATTGGGCGGCTTTCATAATGAGAAAAGGCTTTACCAAAAAAAGCATCTTTCATTTGATCATATTCCTCAAAAGAATAATCCTTCTCATCTATTTTCTCTTTAACAGAAGGTTTCTTTTTCAACGCGACCCCGTGAATCACGTGAAAAGATTGTTCGTTTTCCTTTAAAAGGGCGGATTGTTCTTCCATTATTTCTTCGATTAATTCACTAATCTCACTTTTCAGATGAAGCGATAACGTATAAAGTTGCTTTAAAGTCACCAACGGGAGAGAGGCTAACTTGTCAAGAAGTGCTAAAAGGACATGTGCTGTCACTTCCGCATCACTATCAGCTTGATGAGGATTCTCATGTTCAATCCCGAGAGCCTCCGCTAGCTGCCCAAGCTTATATCCTTCTGCAGTTGGCAGCAACATTCGCGCAAGTTCAACCGTATCAATTGTGGAGTTATACAATGTCCCGTAGCCGCAATCATTCAATTCTGCTTGTAAAAATGACAGATCAAACGATACATTATGAGCGACAAAATAAGCATCGCTTAATAAATGGAGAACATGCGGGGCAATCTGTTCAAAAACAGGGGCCTCTTTCACCGTCTCATCGTTAATATTTGTCAATTGTTCAATAAAAGCGGGAATCGGCATGCTTGGATTTAAAAAACTTGAAAAACGGTCAATAATCGTTCCATTCTCCACGATTACAGCGGCAAGTTGAATCATTTTATCCCCCTGCTTAGGTGAATGACCTGTTGTTTCTAAATCAATGACAACAAATCGCTTGTTCATGATTACCACCTCACTCGTCTCTTAATTTTTAGTATGAATCAGCGTAAGTTGTGTATGTATGTGATCTTTAATAAGCAAATGGCTGCCCTCGTTTGTTAATAATACTAGTATGAACGATTAGTCGTGACGTTCCTCGCTTATCTATGAAAAATGAAATAGACCTTTCGCTAACATTCCCGATAGACAAGGGCATGAACGGAAAGGTCCTTCTCAACTTTATGTAGTATCCTTATCAAATAAATCGTCAGAAAGAATCCTTGGTTCATAAATTCTTCATGACGATTTATTTATTCTATACAGAAGCGCCCCTTAATGACCAAGGCGTTTCTGTATATGTTCTTATAGAATTGTACCAGCTGGCTCTTGTTTAATCAATTGCTGAATACGGTTGTTTTCATCCATGATGGCAATTGTCGGCTGATGGCTGTCAACTTCATCTGCTGCAACGAGAGCATATGAAATAATAATAACAACATCCCCCGGCTGAACAAGACGAGCTGCTGCTCCATTCAGGCAAACCACCCCACTTCCACGTTCACCGCGAATGACGTACGTTTCAAGTCTCGCTCCGTTATTGTTGTTAACAATTTGAACTTTTTCATTTTCCACAATTCCAACAGCATCAATAATGTCTTCATCAATCGTGATGCTCCCTACATAGTTCAAATTGGCTTCTGTTACTGTTGCTCGGTGTATTTTAGCATTCATCATTGTTCGAAACATATGGCAACCTCCGTTATACAGTCCATGTAATATTGTCGATGAGACGGGCTTTTGAAAACTTAACTGCAAGTGCGATAATAATCCTTCCTTCAAGCTTGTCCAATTCTGTCAATTCTGGATAAGCGTAAACGTCGACATAATCCATAATTCCCGTTGTATGTGTATGAATGTAGTCTGTAATAAAAGATCGGATTGCTTCCGGGTCTTTTTCTCCTTGACCAACTCGTTTTTTAGCTTCTTGAAGGCTGGCATATAATGCTGGGGCCTCTGCTCTTTCCTGCTCTGTTAAGTACACATTCCGCGAACTTTTAGCTAAACCATCTTCTTCCCTTACCGTTCCGACTGGCACCAGTTCCACTGGGAAATTATAATCGTGAATGAGACCATCCACTACGGCTACTTGTTGCGCATCCTTCATACCAAAATACGCACGATTTGGAGTAACAATATTAAAGAGCTTGATTAAAACAGTAGCTACTCCGTCAAAGTGCCCTTCGCGCTTACTACCACACAAAACATCCACTCGTTTGTGGACGGTAACCGAAATAGACATCTCACCTGGATACATTTCCGCTACATCTGGGTAAAACAGATAATCCGCTCCCGTTTCCTTAGCCAGTTTTTCATCCCGTTTAAAATCTCTTGGGTAGGCATCAAAATCTTCGTTTGGACCGAATTGAGTCGGATTCACAAAAATGCTTAACACCACAATATCGTTATCTATTCTTGCTTGCTGAAGCAGTGTTAAATGCCCTTCATGCAAATAGCCCATCGTAGGAACAAACCCGATGCTTTTGCCACTTCTTCGCTCTTGCTTCATCGCTTCTTGCATATCAGAAATGGTACGAATGACTTTCATCTTATTTTCCTCCATACAAAGCTTGAAGCTCTTCTTCTTTCATTGTAAACGTATGCTCTTCGGCCGGAAATGTTTTAGCTTTCACTTCTTGCACATACTGTCCAATGGCTCTCTTAATTGGCTCGTTCAGCTGTTCAAAGGATTTCACAAATTTCGGTACTCGTTCCACTCCATACGTGAGGACATCATGATACACTAATACTTGTCCATCCGTACCGACGCCAGCTCCAATTCCAATTGTCGGAATAGCCAATTGTTTGCTAATCTCTGCCGCAAGCTGATGTGGCACACACTCTAATACAAGTGCGATCGCTCCTGCTTCTTCACATTTTTTAGCATCTTGTATTAATTTCTTAGCCGCCTCGGCATCTTTTCCTTGTACCTTATATCCTCCAAGGACACCGACTGATTGAGGAGTCAGCCCTAAATGAGCAACAACAGGCACTCCCGCTTGAGTAAGGTCGGCGATGGTAAACAATACCTCACCTGCCCCTTCTACTTTAAGCGCATGCGCTCCGCCCTCTTGCATTAAGCATGCAGCATATTTCATCGTTTCCTGTTTTGAAACGTGATAAGACATAAACGGCATGTCCGTTACAATAAACGTGTTCTTTGCCCCACGTTTAACCGCTTTCGTATGATGAATCATATCTTCAACTGTCACCGGAATAGTAGAGTCATACCCTAATACCACCATTCCTAATGAATCTCCGACTAAAATCATGTCTACCCCCGCTTCCTCCGCCAATTTGGCAGACGGAAAATCATAGGCAGTCAGCATGACAATCGGCTCATGCTTGGCTTTCATGTTTAAGAAATCTGTTTTCGTTTTCATTCATTGCTCCTCCTTTTTTTCAAGAGGAGATGAACGTACCGGAAGAAATAAAAACCTTCTTTTCAGCAGAAAAGAAGGAGAGAAAACATCACTACATTATCCGGTCATGATCATCCCTCTGTCCTAGTCCCGCTTATTGGATCAAGGCAGAATCCATATTATGCAATATCAAAATAAAAAACGGGTAAAAGGTGCAGTTCAAAAGATACTACCCTTTCACCCGTATTATAAGGAATCTTTTGGCTCATCGCCAGCAAAATTTTTCAACGCGGGGCCAATTCAATATCAGCTGAATGAATATGATGAATGCGTCCATCCGCATCTTCCAACAATAACACCCCGTCATCTGCAATTCCTTTTGCTAATCCTTCAATCGTTCCTGTTAAAGTTCTCGCAATAATATGCTTCCCGATGCTAATAGCATGCGCTTCCCATAATAGTTTAATCAGTTGGAAGCCTTTCGTTAAATATTCATCATACAGCTTTTCAAGCTTGAGGAAGATGGTTTGCATTAACAATGCCCGATTAATATCCTCCCCTGCTTCCAACTTCAACGAAGTGGCGATTTGCTCAATGGCAGGAGCGAAATGTTCGTTCTGTTGATTGACATTAATACCGATGCCAATAATGACAGAATGAATCCGATCTGCATCTGCCTGCATCTCTGTTAAAATACCGACTGCTTTTTTCCCGTTAATTAAAATATCGTTTGGCCATTTAATGTCAGGCGATAAGCACGTTACTTCCTGAATGGCCTGTACAACGGCTACAGCAGCCATTAATGTTAGCTGTGGGGCACGTTGAGGCGGCAAGGCGGGCCTTAAAATAATGCTCATCCACACACCTGTATGCTTCGGTGAATACCAAGCACGATCAAGGCGCCCTCTTCCTGCAGTTTGCTCTTCCGCCACAACTACGGTTCCTTCTGGAACTCCGTCTTGAGCCAGGCGGTGCGCAATTTTTTGGGTTGATTCAACCGTTTCTTCATAATGGATCGATTGCCCTATCCGAGTTGTATGCAATCCGAGCCTTAACTCGTTTTCGCTTACTTTATTCGGTTTTCGTACAATTCGGTATCCTTTTTTACGCACCGCTTCTAGCTCATATCCTTCCCTGCGTAAATCTTCAATATGCTTCCATACAGCTGTCCGTGAGCATCCGAGCATATCGCTAATTTTCTGGCCGGACACATATTCGTCATCTGAATTTGTAAACATTTCTAATAAGGTGCGTCTAATATCTGATTGCAAGATTGCAGCCACTCCTTTATCGCCTCTCGTTCATTGGGCAGTTCCTTTTGTATTACTTTCATCTCGATCGTTTGCAACAGCTCTGCAAGCCATGGACCACCCTTTCGCCCAAGCATAGCCATCACATCTTTTCCGTTAACCGCCAAATCCTTCAGAGAGTGAATTGGCAAATCCTTGTGTATAGAACGAATGAAGGGTTCTTCATCCTCGCTTCCGTGTAGCAGACGGTTTACCTTATTAACATGAAGCGCAACATCCAAGCCATATGTGTAGACAGAATGATGATTCCATATCTGTTGTTTTCGCGCAACATATCCGTCTAATACCGCCTGAACCTCTTTGATCCGTTTATTCGGAAGCTTCCATTTTCGCAAAAAAGGTTCTGCCTTCGGCATTTGCAGTAAAAGGGCAATAGCCGCCCAACTTTGAGTCACATCTGTCGCTTCTCCCCAACGACTCAACAAAAATGCTTTCTTTTGTTCTTCGTTCATCGATAGATTGGGCAAATACTGATATAAATCTGTTTCAATCAAAAAAGCGAAAGCTTCGCACGGCTTGCGGCCAAGCAACAACTTTTCAAATTCAATGGCCGTTCGCTCAATAGACACATGCTCTAGCAAGTGGCCATGCTGGACAATCGCTTCTTTTGTCTTTGTTTCAATTGTAAAAGCAAGCTGACTCATAAAACGCACTGCACGCATCATTCGTAAAGCATCCTCATGAAAGCGGTCACTTGCTTCGCCTACCGTTTCAAGCTGTTTTTGCTGAATAGCCTTTTGTCCATTAAATGGGTCCATTATCGTACCATGCTGGTCCATCGCAATAGCATTAACCGTAAAATCTCGACGCTGCAAATCCTCTTTCAATGAAGAAACGAATGTAACAGAAGATGGGCGGCGAAAATCTTCGTAACTACCTTCTGTCCGAAATGTGGTGACTTCATAAGGCGTTCCATTATGTACAACCACAACCGTACCATGTTCAATCCCAACTAAAATGGTCTTATCAAATACTTCCATGACCTGTTCCGGTTTGGCTGATGTGGCAATATCCACATCACCGATTGGTCTGCCAAGAATAGAATCTCGAACAGCGCCTCCCACGAAATAAGCTTCATGACCAGCTTGAACTAATTTTTCAAGTACAGGAATTGCTTCAATAAAAGGCTCGTTCATTCTCATCATCACCCAATCACGTCATAGTACATCTTTTCATATTGACTGACAATTTTTTCTGAATTAAATTTGTTTTTGGCCATTGCCGATGCTTGTTCAGACATTCGCTGCAAACGGGCTTCATCCTTGAGAATATAAAGTGATTTTGTTGCAATGTCTTCCACATCACCTAATTGACAGACATAGCCGGTCTCACCTTCAACAATTACCTCTGGAATGCCGCCAATGTTCGTTCCAATGCATGGAACACCGCACGCCATCGCTTCAAGCAGAACAAGACCGAAGCTTTCTTTTTCAGATAAAAGTAACTTCAAATCACTAATGGAATATAGCTCTTCGACGTTCTCTTGCTTCCCTAAAAATAAGACTCGGTCTTCAAGCCCTAATTTTCGGACAAGTCGACAGACAACGGTCATTTCAGGGCCATCTCCAACTAACAACAGCTTAGCTGGAATCTCTTGTTGAATGAGCTTAAAAGCTTGCACAACATCTGGAACACGCTTTACTTGGCGGAAATTGGAGACATGGATAATAACTTTTTCTCCCGGTAAAATCCCGTACTCTTCTCGTAACGACTGTGCCTCAACTCGGCGATATATCCGCTCATCAATAAAATTATGGATAGTTTTAATTTGTTGATCAGGAGCGATTAGGTCATTCGTCTCACGAACAAGTGCATCTGAAACAGCTGTAACGGCGTCGGATTTCTCGATGCCAAATTTAATGAGTTCACTTAAAGAAGGATCAGAGCCTAATACGGTTATATCTGTACCATGAAGAGTCGTCACAATTTTCAAATGCTCACCGGTCATTTGTTTCGCTAAAAATGCACACACCGCGTGAGGAATAGCGTAGTGGGCATGAATGACATCGAGCCCTTCCCTTTTAGCTACCTCTGCAATTTTTGTCGCAAGCGCTAAGTCATACGGAGGATATTTAAATACCGAATATTGATTGACTTCGACTTCATGGAAATAAATATTGTGATACAGCTTGTTGAGCCTAAAGGGCATACTTGATGAAATAAAATGAATTTCATGCCCTCTCTCTGCTAAAATTTTCCCTAATTCTGTTGCGACAACGCCTGATCCGCCGACAGATGGATAACAAACAATTCCAATTTTCAACTTCATTGTAATCCACCTACCAAATCATGAAACAGCACTAACGGTTTTTTCGTTAAAAAGCCTTCTGCATATAAAACACCAGCCTCTTTTCCAAACATCCGCTCCCTGCTCTCGACGGTTTCAATGTAGCCGTTGACGAGCGGCGTGCTGACACTGTCGCTGCTTTTGATGAACTGACTTTCATATGCTTGCAGACTTGCCAGCTTTTTTTGGAAAGTGCGGGACACATCGACGAAAAAATGCGGTTTATGAAATCCATTAATCATATAGTGATGAAGAGCAGCCGGGCGATGCGGTGGCAACTTCTTTAAATCTTGATAGTGGATAATACCAGCCGAGAAGACAGCTTCTTCGACGATTTTCGCACAGTTTCCATGGTCAGGATGCCGGTCCTCTCCATACGGAGCAAAGACCAGTTTAGGGCGGTATTTCCTAATGACGGTGACGACTTGACGAATGTGATCTTCTGTTAAAAAGAGCCCGCGGTCTGGAATAGACAGATGGAGGCGTTCATGAACGCCTAAAATACGAGCTGCTTTTTCCGCTTCTTCTTTGCGCAATGAAACAGTGCCGTTTGAAGACAGCTCTGCTTCAGTCAAATCACAAATTCCTACTTTCAAACCTTCTTCCGCCATTTTGGCAATCGTGCCGCCCATGCCGATTTCAACATCGTCTGCATGGGCGCCGAATGCTAGTACATCTAGTTGCATTAGTTTATTCTCCTTGCTTTTCATGAATAATGGAGCGCCATTTTAAGTCACCGCGTTCCAATCCGTGAATTAATATTTCAGCTGTCCCCATGTTAGTAGCAAGCGGGACGGCATATACATCACAAAGACGCATTAAAGCAGACACATCTGGTTCATGAGGCTGTGCAGTCAAAGGGTCACGGAAAAAGATAATCATATCCATGGCATTTTGAGCAATTAAAGCCCCAATCTCTTGGTCTCCTCCTAAAGGACCTGACTGAAAACGATGGACATCTAAACCTGTCGCTTCTGAAATTCTAAGTCCGGTCGTTCCAGTCGCATAAAGGGTATGGTTTTCTAGAATATGCTTGTATGCCGTTGTAAATTGAACCATATCATTTTTCTTTTTATCATGCGCAATTAACGCGATTTTCATTGTCGGCATCCCCTTTTATTCGATAATGTTTTCAAGTCCGTAAATCAATGTATCAACTTTCATCACCGTGTCCACTGCCAGTTTCACTCCCGACATGAAAGATGCTCGGTTGTACGAATCGTGACGGATTGTCAAGGATTGGCCAAATCCGCCGAATAACACTTCTTGATGAGCAATTAGCCCTGGCAATCTTACGCTATGGAGACGGATTCCATCGTAATCAGCTCCACGCGCTCCTGGCAGAAGCTCTTTTTCTTCAGGGTGACCTTGCTTCTTCGCTTCTCTTACCTCAGAAATAAGCTCAGCTGTCTTTAACCCCGTTCCAGATGGAGCATCTAATTTTTGATCGTGATGCAATTCAATAATTTCAACATCTTGGAAGTATTTCGCAGCCATTTGAGAAAACTTCATCATTAAAATCGCCCCAATCGCAAAGTTAGGCGCAATAATACATCCAATACCTTTTTCTTCAGCGAGTTGTCTTAATTCTGTCAAATCCTCTTCCGAGAAGCCAGTTGTGCCTACAACTGCTCGAACTCCGCACTCTAATGCTTTTTTCGTATGGAATCGACCAATTTCAGGTGTCGTTAAATCGACCAATACATCAGCCTGGACTTCTTGAAAACATTTTTCGATATCCGTATAAATTGGTGCTTTAATAGAAGGCAGTCCTTCAACTTCGCTTATGTACTTTCCTTCATGAAGACGGTCTACTGCGGCTACTAATTCAAAGTGCTCCGTTTCTTGAATCAATTTCAATGCTTCGATTCCCATTCTGCCACGTGGTCCAGCTACTACAATACGAATTTGGTTCATTTTGTTTGCTCCTCTTCTTCTTTTTTTGTCCAGCGGTCTTTATCACGCGTATTGAATTTGTCCATAACTCGATCATGTGCCTCCTGCAAATCGATGTTCAACGAGTTGGCAAAACAAATAAGAACAAATAAAAGATCTCCCATTTCCTCTTCTACCGTTCGCTCTTTTTCCGTTTTCTTCTTTGGCTTCTCTCCGTAATAATGGTTAATCTCCCTACTTAATTCCCCTAATTCTTCAGTCATGCGCGCAAGCATAGCTAAAGGGCTGAAATACCCTTCTTTGAACTGACTTATGTATTGATCTACTTCTTGCTGCATTTGCTGCATCGTCTTCTCTGACATTTAGTTTTCACCTCTTTTTTCATTCTCCTTCTACATGTTAGCCAAATGCCTGCTTTTTGACAAACAATTGGGTTTGTTTGCTACACAGAACACTTTCCACTATTATATATAGTAGCCAATATTACCAATTGCAGGAGGTTTTTATGTTAAACAGGCTAAATTTGTCAAATATTTTTTTCATCCTTCTCGGATCCGCCATTTTCGCCTTTGGACTAGTTAATTTTAACATGCAAAATAACTTAGCAGAAGGCGGTTTTACAGGGATTACCCTGCTTTTATATTTTTTATTTGAAATTGATCCTTCGATTACAAATTTAGTATTAAATATTCCTTTATTCTTTGTAGGATGGAAGCTGCTCGGCCGTACATCTTTTATTTATACAATGCTTGGCGTGTTTAGTCTCTCTTTATTTTTATGGATTTTCCAACGTTACCCAGTCGATATGCCTTTAACCGATGACATGACCTTAGCCGCACTTTTTGCTGGTGTGTTTATCGGGATCGGTTTAGGTATCATCTTTCGAAACGGTGGAACAACGGGCGGTGTCGACATTATTGCACGACTCGTTCAAAAATATGTAGGCTGGAATATGGGAAAAACGATGTTTTTATTCGACCTTGTCGTCATCGGCCTCTCTTGGCTTCTGTATTTAAATTACAAAGAAGCGATGTATACCCTGGTGGCTGTATTTGTCGCCGCAAGAGTCATTGACTTTATGCAAGAAGGTGCCTACTCTGCAAGAGGTGCAACGATTATCTCTAGCCGTAATGAAGAAATTGCGGACAAAATCATGAAGGAAATGGATCGAGGTGTAACTGTCTTAAAAGGGCAAGGTTCGTTTTCTAAAAAGGATTTGAATGTTTTATACTGCGTTGTCAGCCGAAATGAAATCTTTCGTTTAAAACAAGTCATTACATCCATTGACCCTCATGCTTTTGTCGCCGTCAGTGATGTACACGATGTACTTGGAGAAGGTTTCACATTAGATGAAAATAAAAAGCCGATTGAACGGTAAGAAGAAGTGTAAAAAAGGCCCCGCTATCCAATCCCTACTTTTTAATGGATTGATAAAGGGGCCTTTTAGGATCTATTCTATTTTATTCTTCGCTGTTTGTCATACCTGTATAAACTAAAATGAGGCGAACAAGCTCTAATACCGCTACCGCTGCTGCTGCAACATAAGTAAGGGCTGCAGCATTTAGCACTTTACGCGTACGGCGCTCTTCTTCATTTCGAATCATTCCTGTGGATACAAGTTGATCCATTGCTCGGCTAGAAGCATTAAACTCTACCGGTAAGGTAACAACTTGGAACAGCACCGCTGCCGCCATGAAGACAATACCAAGAAGAAGCATATTACTTAATTGAGCAAAAATCCCAATCATAATGAAGATCCAAGATAAATTTGAACCAAAATTTGCAACAGGAACTAGCGCATGACGGAAGCGTAAAAACGCATATCCTTGAGCATCTTGAATGGCGTGCCCTACTTCATGGGCTGCAACTGCCGCTCCTGCTACAGAATGCCCATAATAGTTCTCCTGTGATAAACGAACCGTTTTCGTACGAGGATCATAATGGTCAGATAGAAAACCGCCAATCGGTTCAACTTGGACGTTGTAAAGACCGTTTTCATCTAAAATGCGTCTCGCTGCCTCAGCTCCAGTCACACCAGTTGAATTCGCGACGCGCGAATACTTCTTATAAGCGCTTCTTACTTTCATTTGCGCCCAAATCGGCAAAAGAATCAATAAAATAAAATAAAGCAAATAACCCATTATACAGCCTCCAGCAAATTCATTTTGATAGTTACTATTTTAGTCAACACTTTGTTTTTCTGTCAATTCATAAGGTTATGATTTTCATTAAAATGGGGTAGGATATTGAACTTTGTCTCCGTTATATTTTCTCCAAGCTACATACGATAATGTAAGAACGATAATACTCCCCGTTGTGACCATCATCCATATGAGCGATGGACTAACTTTTTCTTCTTTCATTTTGTGAAATAAATTTTGTAAATCTTCTTCCATTTGTTCTAGTTGTTTCAGCCTTGATTGTTCACTCATTTCCGTTTGATTCAAAAATGCTAAATGGGCATCCATCCGTTCCACATATTCTTGTCGTATATCAACTTGAACGCTTGGGAGAATAGTCTCATATTCAGATAAGAACGAGTGGTATTCGTTTTCAAAAGAATGTTCATCTCCCATTGAGGCCGTTGTTTTTAATTGACTGAACGCCCCCATGATCGTCCCTTCCATTTCCGTCCAAAGCGGCTGATGCTCACTTTGGACCGCATCAACTAGCAGGCGAAAACGAGTAACCTTTCTCACCTTCTCTATTTTTTCCACTTCATTGGATTGTAAGGCATCCGCTGTCTCCTCATGAATTGCCGTTAGCATCCGAATGTTTTCTGGTGACAATCGCAGCCAATCATGATGAGATTGCTCTAACTTCTGAGGGAACTGCTCAAGCAAAGCAGCGGCCTCTTTATACCGTTCCTGTTTCGTAAGCTGCAGCACCTCATCCGATAATTCATTGAGCTTTCCATCTTTCATCGTTGCAGCAGATGTCACGGTTTGCAAGCTCAATAAAACAAGCATCATCATCACGAGCATTTTCCACTTCATCCTTGTCCCTCCTCTAAGTTCTACTAAACTTTATGTAGAGGTGGACAAGAGTAGACCTGTTTCTTTTACTATTACGGCAATGTCCGAATGAAGTTTTGGGTATAATATTTTTCGTATACGCCAACCCCTAAATGCGTAAAATCGCTGTTCAATAACGCTTTCCGATGTCCTTCACTATTCAGCCAGCCCTCCACTGCAGCTGCGCTGTCCCTGATAATGAGCGGCGATATTTTCCCCAGCCATTGTAAACCGAACCGCTCCTGTCTGCAGCCGATCGCTTAAACTTCCTGTTGTGGGCGAAACGTGGGAGAAATATTGTTGAACACTCATATCTTTACTATGGTTATACGCTACTGTTGCTGTTTTTTCATCCCACGAAAGGGGATTTAATTGATGGCGGGAACGAATAACATTCGTAATGTCCAATATTTGTTGCTGGGCCCCTTGCTCAACTTCCTTCCATTCCTCTTTACTCAACGATGGGGGGGAATCAAGTTTCCACGATAAACTAATTCATATGGTCGCTGCTTTAACAGTGTTTCCTCATCCATGATTCGTACGCTTGAAAGTGTATTTAAAAACTGGTCAAAGTACAATTGAACAAATACATTTCCATAACGAACAATAGGCCTTGTTCTCAAATCTTCTTCTGATAATTCAAAACGATATTCGCTGCCTTTATAGTTAAAGGATAGCGTTGGTTCCATCCCGAGTGAGCGTGCTAACACATCCCGCTCTGCTCCAAGTAAAAAGCTCCCGGTATTGACCCCCTTACCAATGGCATAGATAGTTACAGCCTGCCCATCTTCCATTCCGATTTGTATATAAGAAGTAGGACCATGTTTATAAATCCACCATTTATAGTGATAAGCAGATGAATCAATTCGTTCTGGTTCACCTAGTATGCCCATAATTTCCTCTTCATTTTTCCCCATGAATTGAAAAATGCTGTCTGTTTCAACCGGTGTCACAGTGGTCGTTTCATCTAGCCCTTCTTCAAGAGAAAAATCGGCTTCCTTCGTTTCAAAAACTGGGAAATAGTCATAAACATATATAAAAAAGCAGGTAGCCACTACTACAAACAAAAATTTCTTCAGCGTTTCGTCCCTCCTCGCCACTAATAGCCCATCATTCGCTTAAACAGACTAGAACCATTCCTATTTGCCCATACGAGCCTAAAAGTAAGGGAACTTTTCGATTTATTCTATCTATATTCACCATCCCTGTCGTTTCATCATTACTTTTTTAGCACGATTGTTGCTTTAGTATACATGCAGGAGCGAAAATCGTCCTCCTTTTAATACGTGGAACGCTAAAATTTGTTTCATCTTTTTTAAAATAATTCACGTTCACTTAAAAAAGATGAAACAAAAAAGATGGAATGTGTGCGTTCCTTAAGAAACACACATTCCACCTCGCGTAAACCGTGTTTAATGAAGCGGCTCTGAAATTCCTGTTAATGCAGCCCCTGCTTTTTCATCAGTATGTTTATTCGTAGCTAAGTCACCTAAAGCAACAATACCTACAAGTTCCCCATTTTGCACGACCGGCAAACGGCGAACTTGATGTGCGGCCATTAATTCAGAAACTTCGTCTACTGACATGTCAGGAGAGACTGTTACAAGATGATCACTCATCACATCTGTGACTTTTTGCGAATTTGGTTTTCGTTCAGCAATCCCGCGAATAACGAGGTCACGGTCTGTAATCATCCCTCTAACTTGTCCGTTTTCTACAATAGGGATAGCCCCTACATTCAGATCTTTCATTTTAGTCGCCACTTCATACACATTGTCAAGTGTTGTACATGCCTCAACATTAGTAGTCATTACATCACGAACGGTTTGCATATGCACAATCTCCTCCTATAAATGGACATTAAAAAGGCAAATAACCTCTTCCCTCTCTAGTGTGGACAAAACGGTTCAAACAGCTCGAGGAAATTGTCTCCTATTAGGAAAGAAATTTCTTGAATTTGGTTAATATTGCGTATGATGCCGTTGCAACTTCTCTCTATTCATACTATTATTAAGCAAGGGAGTATATGTTTAGGAGGGAATACATATGAAATTTGAGAATAGTGGAATTGAAAATTTAACGGTCGATTTAACTCGTTTAGATGACATAATGGAAGGTTTAGGATTAATTCGCGCCGGCCAATGGGATTATGAGCGCGTAACATATGATCGCAAGTTCGAGCTTCAAAACGATGTGTACTACTTACGTGTTCAAGGATATGCGGTTGAGGGTGATATCGGTGCGCATCGCGCTGTAGTGAAGCTCATGATGCCTTTACTTGGAAAGCATTACTATCCGCACGGTGTGGAGTATGGAGACGGGGAACACTTCCCAAAATCGCTCATTGACCAATGCACCAAACTTCTTGATGAAGTGAAAACAAAAGTGGAAGCGGTTAACGCATAAAAAAAGGAACAGGGACTGAATATATCGAGTCCCTGTTCCTTTTTTCTATGAAAAAAACAGCTCCCTCTTCCTATAAAGAGAGGAGCTGTTCTTGCGTACGGCTAATATCCTAAAATGGCCCTAATAACAGAGGTTGTCTCTCCACCTCGATAAAAAATGTACAGCAACAAGTAAACGGCTACACCCGTAATCGCTGTAAAAAACCAAATAATGCTTGTAATAGGTCCTAGCTTTTTATGTTTAATGAATTGACTTTTATAACCTGTCAGCAGTGTAACAATTCCAAAAACAGCTCCTGTTGTAGCCAGAAAAATATGAAAGATTAAAAATAACGTATAATAAATCTTTAAATGATCTGGTCCGCCAAAGCTAGTGTTCCCCACAAAAATTGTTCTTGAAGCATAAATAATGAAGAAGATGATCGCGAAAATGGCTGCCCACAGCATTGTTTTCTTATGAGCTTCAATTTTACGCTGTTTAATGAAGTACCAACCGATAGCAACGGTAATAGCACTTAACACAATAAAGGTTGTACTAATAGTAGGTAAAATTGGTATCATCGTTGTATCCTTTCTTTCTTATAATCAATGCTTGCCTTTTAAACGGACGGTACATCTCCAGATGCAATATCCACTTCATCCTTTTCACGTTCTGAGCGTGCCCACTGAAAGAAAATATATGCTAACATTCCCCCGTACACAAACTCTTGAATAATTTTCATTACAATTCCACCGAGCTGCTGATCTTCCACTAGAGGAAGCATGTTAAACATCTCTGGTCCAATTAAATTTAAACTTGCTAACATATCAGCAGGTACACAAAGCGCTAAAGCCGTTGCCCATGCTTGAGGATCTGTATAGGTTGCATATAAAGGTGCTTTAGCAAAAATAATGAGCGCACATGCCGGTGTTAATAAAATTCCGTCTCCAAAAATGTACCCTACCTTTTTAATAGGGGTCAACGTTTGATGTTCTGGAAACTTATTAAGTAGCGGCCACCACATGAAAAAGGCGACAATAAAAATTAAAACGGTCGTTACAGCATGTAAAACACTATTTGTTTTGACGATGTCAAAGACTAAAGGAATATGATAAAGCGAGAAAATTCCATTAAAAACAAGAATCGCAATTAATGGTTTGGTAAAGAAATTGAAAATTGGTTTAATAAGACGATGCTCTATCACGGTTCTTATCAACCAATCTGGTAGCCCTAGAATCAACAGTGGTGGAATGACTAAATACAATACCGCCATTTGAGTCATGTGAGCACTAAACATTAAATGTCCTAATAAATCAACAGGCGCACCTTTCACAACATATAGCAAAAGGATGCTAGAAACAAAGAAGCTTTTTGTTTTGGCTGAAACTTGCTCACTATTTTTGAAATAGCGACGCCACGGTCCAATGATTGTGAAATAAAGAGCGATCAGTCCAATTGTAAAAGCTAAAAATACGGGACTCCATAAAGCTTCGAATCCAAAAATTTGTAAATTCCCCATGATATATCACCTCAAATTGTCAGTGACCAAGTAATTATATTATACATAAAAAGCTTTCCGGTCATCAATGAAACATTATATGAATATTTCGTTACAAATCGAATCCTAGGTTATCCCGTCCGATATAATAACAATGGAGTTGGCAAAAATGCCAACTCCGTTGTTATTACCACCAAACAATCGTTACAAATGCTAATACTGTAATTAATCCTACTAATGCACCTGAGTATAAAAACAGCGCTGGAACCTCGTGTCCTTTATGACTCATATGCATAAAATAGTAAAGTTGAAAAAGTAATTGAACGACAGCAAGAAGAAGAATAAACGGTACTGTAAACCAACCGCTGAACTGCTCATTTCCAACTGCAAAGAAAGCAATAAGCGTTAAGAAAATCATGAGTGCAAATGAAATCACTTGCATCTTCATATCTTCTGCATTCTTTTTTCTACGATATTCTAAGTCAACCTTTGGGTTCGCTGGAGTTGAATGATTTGTCGCCATCAGTTTATCCCACCATTCCCATTAAATATACGACTGTAAAGATAAATACCCATACAACGTCGATAAAATGCCAGTAAAGACTTGCTACATAAAATTTTGGTGCGTTATATAAATTAAGACCACGCTTAGCATTTCGAATCATAAGCGTAAGAATCCAGAGAAGACCTACCGCTACGTGTCCGCCGTGAAAGCCAACTAATGTATAAAACGCGGAACCAAAGGCACTACTTGAAAAAGTATGGCCATATTCATGTACATAATGATTAAACTCGTAAATCTCCAACCCAAGGAACGCAGCTCCTAAAGCAACTGTTACACCAAGCCACACCATCATTTTAGAGAAATCGAAGTTTTTCATGTGATACATCGCGTACACGCTTGTTAAACTACTTGTCAATAAAAGCATTGTCGCAATAAATACGAGCGGTAATTCAAAAATATCCTGTGTTGTTGGACCACTTGCTGTATGATCTTTTAAAGCTAAATACGTCGCAAATAGTGACGCGAAAAGCACAGTCTCTCCACCAAGGAAAAGCCAGAAGCCTAAAAATTTATTTTTACCTTCGAGGGTAGCTTTTTCAGGCGATGCCGGGAAGGTTTCAGGTGTTAATTTTTCATTAATTTCCATTATGCCTTAGCCCCCTTATCATCGTCTTTCAATAAATCCTCTTTATGGATATGGTAACCTAAATCATCGATCCAAGAACGGAAGAACATGCTCAGCAATGTAATTAACATACCAACTGCTCCTACAATATCTCCCCAGGCTGCTTCATTACGGTGCAAGAAACCGTATGCTGCAACAAACAAACCAAGCGACATGACAAATGGGATGAAGGAGTTGTTTGGCATATGAATATCTCCAATTGGTTCTGCTGGAGTCATCCCTTTTTTCCCTTCCATTTTTTCAACCCACAAAGCGTCAAGACCACGAACAAGCGGCGTTTGCTTGAAGTTATATTCAGGCGGCGGAGAAGAAATAGCCCATTCTAATGTACGGCCGTCACCCCACGCATCTCCTTCAGCCTTTGGTCCGTTAATGCTTGTTTTAATTACGTTAATTAATAAAATAATGGTCGCGGCAGCCATGAAGAATGCCCCAATTGAACTAATTAAGTTTCCAGTTTCCAACCCTTGACCAGGCAAGAACTTCCAAATACGACGCGGCATCCCCATTAAACCAAGGAAATGCTGAATAAAGAATGTTAAATGGAAACCAATTAAGAATAACCAGAAAGTTGCTTTACTGAGTGTTTCATTCAGCATACGACCAAACATTTTTGGCCACCAGTATGTGACACCCGCTAAGATACCAAATACAACCCCACCAACGATTACATAGTGAAAGTGAGCTACTACGAAATAACTGTCATGGTATTGATAGTCGGCAGGAGCTGCCGCATTCATAACACCTGTAACGCCCCCCATAACGAATGAAGGAATGAAGGCTACTGCGTAAAGCATTGGAGATGTAAATTGAATGCTTCCGCCCCAAAGCGTTAATAACCAGTTAAAGATTTTAATTCCCGTTGGTACCGCAATAGCCATAGTCGCAACTGCAAAAATAGCATTAGCAATTGGCCCTAGACCCGTTGTGAACATATGATGAGCCCATACCATGAATCCTAAGAAACCAATTAATACAGTCGCAAATACCATAGAAGAGTATCCGAATAGACGTTTTCTTGAAAATGTTGCAAAAATTTCAGAGAACACACCGAATGCAGGAAGTACAAGTATGTATACTTCAGGGTGTCCGAAAATCCAGAATAAATGTTCCCAAATAATTGTATTACCACCTAGAGCCGGATCAAAGAAATTAGAGCCGAATAATCGGTCAAAAATCATTAAGAATAGGCCGACTGTTAATGGAGGGAAAGCAAATAAGATTAGAGCAGATGCCACAAACGTAGACCATGTAAACAATGGCATGCGCATATATGTCATTCCTGGGGCGCGCATATTAATAATCGTAACAAGAAAGTTAATTCCCCCGATTAATGTTCCAGCACCCGAAATTTGCAGCCCTAATGCATAAAAATCAATTCCATGTCCAGGTGAAGCCAATGATAAAGAGGCATATGATGTCCATCCAGCATCAGGTGCTCCGCCCATGAACCATGATAAGTTTAAAAATACACCGCCAAAAAAGAATAACCAAAAACCTAATGAGTTTAAAAATGGAAATGCTACGTCACGAGCACCAATTTGTAGTGGCATGACGGCATTCATTAGTGCAAATAAAAGAGGCATCGCAGCTAGGAAAATCATCGTTGTTCCGTGCATTGTCAAAATTTCGTTGTAAAGACCACCACTCACGAAATCATTGTTCGGAACCGCAAGCTGGATACGTATAAATAGAGCTTCAAGGCCACCAACGAGGAAGAAAAATCCTCCGGCAATTAAGTAAAGGATCGCGATTTTTTTATGGTCTACTGTCGTTAAATAATCCCATATTACCGCGCCGACTCCTTTTTTCTGAGTTAACGTACTCACGGTTTTACCTCCCTTTTATAAAACTCCCCAAACTGAGCAGACTTACTTGAGCTTTAAAGATTGTAAATATTTTGTTAGTTGATCAATCTGTTCAGGTGACAATTCATCGTATGTGCCAGTCATCTTATTACCTGGTTTGTAGTACTCTGGATCTTCTAACCATGCTTTAATATTTTCTTCATTATGGTCTAAAATCCCAGCAACCTTTTCACGATCTGCAAACCCGGCTAAGTTTGGAGCTTGACGAGCTTGTTCTGGACGATTATCTTGTGCTTCAATCGCGTGACAGCCAATACAGCTTTGAGCGAAGAGCTCTTCCCCTGCTTGCGTGTCTGCGTCCACAACTTGTGGTTTTGCTGCTTTAATATCTTTTACCCAAGCATCAAACTCATCTTTTGGTAGCGCTTTTACTTTGAAGTCCATTAAAGCATGTGACGGACCGCATAGCTCGGCACATTTCCCGTAAAATACGCCCCCTGCTTCTTCTGATTTTTCAGAGTCAAATTCCAACCAGAACTGATTCACTACATCTGTATTCGTATCCATTTTTCCACCGACAGCAGGAATCCAGAATGAATGCTTTACGTCAGAAGCTTTAAGGTTAAAATACACTTTTTGATCTGTTGGTACGACAAGATCTTGAGACGTTACAACTTCTTGGTTGGGATATTCAAATTCCCACCAGTAAGCATTGGCACGAACATTGATGATCATGGCATCTTCTTTGTTTGCACCTTCCATCTCTTTTACATCTGCAAGCTTAAATGTATAAGCTACAGTGGGAACTGTTAAGATAATGAGTAATAGAATAGGGATAACAGTCCAGATGATTTCTAGTTTGTGACTTCCCTCTACTTGCTTTGGAATCACATTTTCGTCTCCTTTACGGCGACGGAAACGAACTACTACATAAATAAAGATAATGGTAACAACAATAATAACGAGTACCATAATCACAGTGCTAAGCAGCATCAGGTCATACTGCATGCTCGCTACTTCACCAGCTGGCTGCAACGTTGATAGAAACGGTTTTCCACAGCCGGCTAATAAAAGCGCTATCATGCTGAATAAAGACATGACTCGCCATTTTGGTAGCCAGTTTTTCATAGCTTATCCAAACCCCTCTTTCCCTTGATGTGTAAATTCCTTCTATATCAATTCTATGTTTAGAAGAAATTCCTTAACTTAAAGACTTGCTAACTCATGTTTTCGGCATCCCCTAACCTACTTGCATACTATTCTGAAAATAGGTCAGCTGAACATACCCCAGTTAACAAAGCCTAAATTAACGTAGCAATAATCATCGTGACAAACATGATTGTTAAGTAATTTAAAGAGTAGATAAACATCATGCTTGCCCATTTCACATCTTCCATCTTTTTATACTTTATGACCCCTAGAATGAGCCACCCTGCATTAAGCAGTGTAGCAACGCCTAAAAAAATGGCTCCCAATCCATAAAGGTAAAATGGAAGCGGCAGTAAACATGCAATCCAAATGATAATTTGGCGCTTTGTTATTTCAAAGCCGTGAACAACCGGAAGCATCGGTATGCCCGCCGCTCTGTATTCCTCGCATCTTCTCATGGCTAAAGCCAAGAAATGTGGAGGCTGCCAAATGAACATAATTAAAAATAATACCCAAGCGACAATGTGCAGATTGCTATCCACTGCAGCCCAGCCGATTAACGGTGGTACTGCTCCAGATACGCTTCCTATAACAGTATTGATAGTATATAAACGCTTAGACCACATCGTGTAGAAGAAAACATAGGTCACTACCCCAACAAGACCAATGAGCGCGGCAGTAACACTTGTAATCATAAGCATAAGCAACCCCGTTAAAGTAAAACCAACTCCCATTATAAGAACGGTGACAGGGTTGAATCTTCCTGTTACTGTCGGTCTACCTCTCGTACGTTCCATTAAATGGTCAATATCACGATCAACATAATTATTTAAGCTACAAGAACCAGCAATAATAAGTGCAGTGCCTGTTAGTGTAAAAAAGGCAAGATCCAGAGCACTTAAAAAACTTTTTCCATTGAAATGTAATGCGAGCCAAAAGCCGGTGAAGGCTGTAATAAGGTTCGAATTAACAATTCCTATTTTAATGGTTGCTAAAAAGTCTTGCCATAGACTAACTTGTTGTGCTAATTGAGGACTCGTGTTTGAAGCGGATACAGTTGTCTCGTCTAATACCCTCGTATCATTCATCATATCCCCTCCTTCATTGGCCATCCTGCATGATTATTAACAGCAGTCTCTGTAAGGGTTTTCTTACTTTCCATTCCTTGGACTAAAAACAAGCATCAACTAGGGCTTGTAATTAGCGTACAAAAATGAAAATACCAAAATTTGTATAGTACTATATAATAATTAGAACATATTTCTCGTGTCTATTAAAACACATTTTCAACCATTTTTGTGAAGATTTTATGAAAAAAATATGTTTTTTTTTTGTCAAGTAGTGAAAAACGTACCTTATAGGTTGCTTCTTTTGTCGATTTAAATTTAAAATAGGGAAATGCAACAACTAATCTTTATTTACACTATAGGTATAGTGATAAAAAGCAACTTTACCATTATTGACAAAAAACGTATAAAATAGTATCAATTTTGACTTTTTTTATTGTATCTCTTACATTTAATATCCTTTCTCAATAAAAAATCGACATTTCAAAAAATATTCCTTTTTTCTAAGCTTATACCTTTATTTTTATTGATATAATAAATTGAAGTAAAAGAACTCTCTCATTTCAGAGCCCTTTATTTAAGCTTCACAATAATGAATTGCAGTATAGGATGGTGAAATAGATTGCATCGTGGATTAAAATGGTTGGCTGTTGCAACAACACTCGTTATGCTTCTCATTTTATTAGGGGGAGCGCTTGTAACTAAAACAGAATCAGGAGCAGGATGCGGGACATCATGGCCGCTTTGCCATGGAGAACTGATTCCAAGCAACATCACACCGGAACTCGTCATTGAACTGAGTCACCGTGTCGTTTCAGGTGCTGGAGGACTTCTTGTTTTAGCATTGTCCGTCTGGTCATGGTTTGCATTAAAACATGTGAAAGAAGCTAGATTTTTAGCTGTTGTTTCATTCTTTTTTCTACTCCTTCAAGCTTTAATTGGAGCAGCAGCTGTCGTATGGGGGCAATCAGATGCTGTATTGGCATTGCATTTTGGTATTTCTCTTATTTCATTTGCCTCTGTCTTCCTATTAACATTGATGGTTTTTGAGGTAGATAAACGTTTTGACGCTAGTTCAATTGAACTTGATAAAAAGATGAAATTCCATATTTACGGTATTATCATCTACAGCTATCTTGTCGTCTATACCGGTGCATTAGTGCGCCATACAAACGCCAGCTTAGCTTGTCCATCTGTCCCTTTTTGTTCTCAAAACCGATTATTTCCCGTTCAAATGCATGAGTGGGTGCAAATGGGACACCGAGTTGCAGCCAGCCTCATTTTTGTATGGATTTTGATTGCCTTTGTTCACGCCTATAAACACTATCGAACACAAAAAGTGATTTATTCCGGTTGGATGATTGCTTTCATTCTTGTATCCCTGCAGGCTGCTTCAGGTATCGCGATTATTTTCACACGCCTTAACCTCTTTGTTGCACTATTGCATGCATTAATTATTTCTTGTTTATTTGGTGTACTGAGTTACTTGACGCTCGTATCAACGCGGAGCAAATCCGTTTCTTCACCTAAAACAACGAAATCGTAAATGAACCTGAAGAAACGTACCGAATTGTGAAGGACAATCTTCTAGACAGGAAAGGGGAAGCCCCTATGAGGCCTCCCCTTTCCTGTCTTTTTATGATTTTATTAATTCAATGAGAAGATCGCCTGTTTGAATGGCATCTCCATTTTTAACATATACTTCTTGGATTACACCTGAAAACGGCGCTTGAACTGTTGTTTCCATCTTCATCGCTTCCGTAATCATGAGGTGATCACCTTTTGAAACCTTTTCCCCTTTTTCTACAAGAATTTTCAATACCGTTCCTGGCATAGACGCACCGATATGATGTGGATTGTTGCTATCTGCTTTCATTCTTGCTTGAATCGTCGTTTTAACACTTTCATCTTTAATAATAATTTCACGTGATTGGCCATTCAGTTCAAAATAAAGAATCCTTGTCCCATCTGCTTGTGGTTCACCAATTGACACCAACTTCACAATTAATGTTTTCCCACGTTCAATTTCCACTTCAATCTCTTCTCCAAGACGCATCCCATATAAGAAAGTTGGAGTATCAAGCACTGAAATATCTCCATACTGTTCAACCGTCTTCTGGTAATCCATGAACACTTTTGGATACAATGCATGCGCAAGGACTTCATGGCTTGTGACAGGCCGGTTTAACGTATGATAGAGTGTTTCTTTAATTTCTTGGAAATTGACAGGCTCTAACAGCTCCCCAGGACGTACACTAATTGGCTCTTTCCCTTTTAAGATGATACGTTGAAGCTCCTTCGGAAATCCGCCATGCGGCTGACCTAAGTACCCTTCAAACAATTCTACGACAGAGTCTGGGAAATCTAGCATTTCTCCACGTTCGTACACATCATCTTCCGTTAAATTGTTTTGAACCATGTAAAGGGCCATATCCCCCACAACTTTGGAAGAAGGAGTGACTTTTACAATATCTCCAAACAGATGATTGACGCGCGAATACATGTCCTTTACTTCTTCCCAGCGGTCTCCAAGGCCTACAGCTTTTGCTTGCTGCTGCAAATTACTATATTGACCTCCCGGCATTTCATGAACATATACCTCAGTATGAGGAGCATTCATACCACTTTCAAAATCGCTATAGTACTTACGGACATCTTCCCAATAACGAGAAATTTGCTCCAGTCCTTGAATGTCGATTTGCGGTCTACGTTTATGACCTTCTAAAGCATAGTACAATGAATTAGCGCTTGGCTGAGATGTTAATCCCGCCATCGAGCTCACCGCTACATCAACAATATCCACCCCGGCTTCAATTGCCTTTGCATACATAAATAAGCCATTTCCGCTCGTATCGTGGGTGTGCAAATGTATTGGGATGTCGACCGTCTCTTTTAAAGCAGAAATCAATTCATAAGCAGCCTGTGGTTTCAACAGTCCTGCCATATCTTTTATGCCAAGGATATGAGCACCGGCAGCTTCCAGCTCTTTTGCAAAATTTTTGTAATATGTTAAGTCATATTTTGTTCTTGTCGGATCTAAAATATCTCCTGTATAACACATCGCTGCCTCAGCGATTTTCCCGCTGTCTCTTACTGCATCAATGGCCAGTGTCATGCCTTTTACCCAGTTTAAGCTATCAAAGATGCGGAACACATCAATGCCCGCTTGAGCTGATTTTTCTACAAACTCTTTTATCACATTGTCTGGATAATTTTTATAACCGACTGCATTAGAAGCCCGTAAAAGCATTTGGAACAATACATTTGGCATTTCTTCCCGAAGCTTCAATAAACGGTCCCACGGATCTTCCTTCAAGAAGCGATAAGAAACATCAAACGTCGCGCCTCCCCACATTTCAGCTGAAAATAAATTTGGCAATAATCGAGCTGTCGGTTCAGCAATATGTCTTAAATCATTTGTACGCACACGTGTGGCAAGGAGGGATTGATGAGCATCACGAAACGTTGTATCTGTTAAGAGTACTTCTTTTTGTTCTTTTATCCACTTGACAACTCCCTCAGCTCCATGTGCCTCTAAAATTTGTTTGACCCCTGCTGGAATAGGCTCAGAGCGCTTCACTTCAGGGACAACCGGTTTATCAAATACTGGTTTTTTCTTTTTCGCGACCCCTGGGAATCCGTTTACGGTTACGTTTCCGATATACGTCAGCATTTTTGTCCCGCGATCTTTCCGTTTTGGGAATACGAATAATTCGGGAGACGAATCAATAAATGACGTGTTGTAGTTCCCTGTCAAGAAATCTTCATGCTTCACAACATTTTCAAGGAATGGAATATTTGTTTTAATCCCTCGAATACGAAATTCTCTTAAATTTCGGACCATTTTCGCTGCAGCTTGCTCAAATGTTAAAGCCCATGTTGTCACTTTAACAAGAAGAGAGTCGTAATAAGGAGTGATGACCGCACCTTGAAAGCTATTTCCTGTATCAAGACGAACACCAAACCCGCCTCCTGAACGGTAGGCCATAATCTTTCCCGTATCAGGCATAAAATTATTTTGCGGGTCTTCTGTTGTAACACGTGATTGGATGGCGTAACCGTGCACAACTACCTTTTCCTGCGTTGGAATCGCTACTTCTTTACTGTGAAGTGCGTACCCGTCCGCAATTAAAATTTGCGATTGAACGATGTCAATTCCTGTAATCATTTCTGTAATTGTATGCTCTACTTGTACACGTGGGTTTACTTCAATGAAGTAAAATTGGTCACCTGTTACAAGGAATTCGACTGTTCCAGCATTTATGTATGACACATTTTTCATCAGGTGAACTGCTGCTTCACAAATCGCTTGACGTAGGCTTTCAGGTAAAGAAACACTTGGGGCTACTTCCACCACTTTTTGGTGACGGCGCTGTACAGAACAATCCCGCTCATATAGATGAATCACATTCCCTTCGTGATCTCCTAAAATTTGGACTTCAATGTGTTTGGGGTTCTCCACAAATTTTTCTATATACACTTCATCTGTCCCAAACGCTGCCTTCGCCTCTGACTTCGCTCGTTCATATGATTCTTTTAAGCTCGCTTCTCCACGGACAATACGCATTCCACGTCCTCCGCCTCCAAGCGCCGCTTTAATCATAATGGGATAACCATGCTCTTTTCCAAATTCTTTCGCCTCTTCTAAATTGGCGATAGGTCCATTGCTCCCTGGAATAACAGGTATACCTGCTTCAATCGCTTGTTGGCGTGCTTTCACTTTATCGCCGAACATATCAAGGTGTTTGGATTTTGGCCCGATAAAAATAATACCTTCTTCTTCACAACGCTTGGCAAAATTGATGTTTTCCGACAAAAATCCATAACCAGGATGAATTGCATCCACATCATGTGTTTTGGCAATTTCAATGATGTTTTCAATATCTAAATAAGCATCAATCGGTTTTTTACCTTCTCCTACTAAATAAGCTTCATCTGCTTTGTAACGATGATAGGAACCGCTGTCTTCTTTTGAATAGATGGCAACAGTTCGAATATTCAGTTCGTTACATGCTCGAAAAACTCGAATAGCAATTTCCCCTCGGTTGGCAACAAGTACTTTTTTAATCTTCTTTGTAAAGCTCACACTATCATCCCCTTTCAAACTCATACAATCTTTCAAAATATATATAGAACGATGGGGAATTCCCCATCGTTTTACACATCCGAATTTAAAGTTGAGATGTTCCCCTTTTTGATGACCGCTTTTTGCTGATGAAGATTAGATTGTTTATTCTTATCTTTTCTGTAATTCGTAAACATAGACACATTAACAACAATCCCCATTGAAACCATCAATAGTAAAAGAGAAGAGCCTCCATAACTGATAAACGGAAGTGGAACACCGGTAATAGGGAGTATTCCTGTCAACCCTCCAAGATTAACAAATGTTTGGACAGAAATCATCGTACCGACTCCAACACAAATTAAACTACCAAAAGGATCATCACATCTTTTAGCAAGCAAAAGCGTTTTGACGACGATAAAAAATAACAGAAACAACACAACGGAAACGCCAAAGAAACCAAGCTCTTCCGCAATGACTGCCATGATAAAATCAGTATGAGATTCCGGTAAATAGCCATATTTTTGGATGCTTTCTCCAAGCCCCAGCCCTTTTATTCCTCCTGAGCCAATCGCTAAATATGAATTGACGAGCTGATAGCCGGCGTCTTCCGCATGCTCAAACGGATCACCTGCCCCTGTAAAACGGGACATACGCTCCTCGGTTATGTACCCTGTCGCCCACGCCCCAAGTCCCCCGAAGATCATAAACACAACTCCGAATTGAACAAGTTTCATAAAAGTTTTAAAATTAATGCCTGAACAGGCCATCACAGAGGCGGCAATGAGACCAATCAACATCGCGGTCCCTAAATCCGGCTGAAGGACAACAAGCCCTAAAGTACCTACCGTCAAAATAATCGGCCCTCGAAATGCTCTTCGGAAATCATTAATGTATTCTTGCCGTTTAGAAAATACCATGGCCAAATACAGAATGATGCCAAGCTTGGCAAATTCGGCTGGCTGAATACTGGCTCCGCCTAATTTGATCCAACTTTTAGCATTTCCTGCTGTATGTCCAAAGAAAAATAAAACGAATAAAGCACCTATAATTCCCACAATGATAAAAGGAATGATTTTCGGGAGCAATTGATAAGGCGTAATCATCACAAGGAAGAAAAAGCCAAAAGCAATAACAAGCCACCATTTCTGGCGATTATAAAAAAAGTCGTGCGGAACTTCATAACGAGTTACACTCGTTACCATACTGGCACTGTATATCATGACAAGCCCAATCGCACATAAACATATGATGGCGATAATAATCGTATAATCGTAATAGCGGAACATTCTTTTAAACATGCTACCTCTTCCTTTACCTGTTCGTTTTGGAAGGTATGAATGGACAAGGTTGTCCTCTTCATTTTACTATATTTTCTTTGTTTTGGGCGGAGAAAAACCATTATATCTATGAACAAAAATGTATCGTTCATACAAACATACTAAAGCTCTTTATGCCGCCTTTTACGAAAAAACTCAAACTAAAATCATAGTTTGAGTTAACAGAATATATGTTTTCGATCTATTTCCTTGTAAACGCTTCATGCAACGCTGACAATTCACGTTCAAGACGATCTAACAGTGCTTTTCCGATAGATTCATCAATAAGTTCCAGACGTACCGCAAAATCAATTTCCCTCGATAATCCGAACATTTGTGTATCTAGCACTTCTTCATACAGCGGACATTGAGGCATTGTCAAGTTGTCCATCTGAACTTTAATAAGCTTTAAAATTTTGTCTGCGTCTGCTTTTAACAAAGCATATGCTTTATCTCGATGGTCTATTGTAATCTCAGGCGTCAAAATCAGTCCCTCCGTTCCCGAGCATATTCCTCATTCTATCTTTAAATAATATCGTTAAAACGTTGAAATTGCAAGAAAAAACAAGGGAGTCTCATGGTGACATCTTTCCATAAACTCTTTATACTAATAAGGAGAATTTGGGAAAAGGGATGGTGAGGAAGATGGAAAATATTCTATCTATTGAAGGAAGTGTACAATATAAAATTACGTTAGACCCGGGGGTTTGGATTTTCGATGATCGCAAAGTAGATTTAAATACATTCTTTCATTCGACTACCGAGAAGGAAGATGAGCTTTCCTCCTATACAAAAAATATTTCTGCTCATTGGGATCGAGAAATACGCGAAGGAGCCGTATTCCCTCCGACACTGAAAACGGAAAAACGGTTTGAAAAAGAAAAGATTATTAATGGGTCTTTTGGCATTCCCTTCAAACATTTCTTAAAAAATGCCGAACCTGACGAACAAGCTACTACTTGCTTAATCCAAACAGAGCATGAAACGATTGAAATATCGCTTGAAAAGGCTGAAACCATTATTTTAGCCTTCTCTCACCTTGGCAAGCCATTAAAAACGGACGGTCCTGTTCACGTTTATTTTGGTGATGGCTCCAATCAGCAGGAGCCAATTAAACATGTTCAAAAATTTATTATTCAATAAAGACTTTTTGACTAAAGGCAGCCTCTTTAAAGAGGCTGCCTTTAGTCAAAGAAGGGTTAAAGTAAATCGGCAGCCAACTGTGCTAGTGCAGAACGCTCACCTTTTACAAGATTGACGTGCCCTGAAATTTTTTGGTCTTTAAATTTTTCCACGACATATGTTAAGCCATTATTGTATTCATCCAAATAAGGGTGATCAATTTGAGCAGGGTCCCCCATTAACACAATTTTACTTCGTTCCCCCACTCTCGTTAAAATAGTCTTTACTTCATGTTTCGTTAAATTTTGCGCTTCATCTATAATGATGAACTGATCGGGAATACTTCTCCCTCGAATATATGTGAGAGCTTCCACTTCAATAGACCCCATACCTGCGAGTATAGCATCTAGCTCGCCCGGTTTTTTCGTGTTGAATAAATATTCTAAGTTATCATAAATAGGCTGTACCCACGGCCTTAACTTTTCTTGCTTTTCTCCCGGGAGAAAACCTAAATCTTTTCCTACTGGAACAATCGGACGAGCGACAAGTAATTTTTTAAAATACCCTAAATCCTCTGTCTGCATTAAGCCAGCTGCAAGGGCAAGAAGCGTTTTTCCTGTTCCTGCTTTTCCGATTAACGTGACTAAAGATACATCATCTCGCAGCAACAACTCAATCGCCATCGTCTGCTGAACGTTTCGAGGCTTAATCCCCCATATATGATCATACTCATACACGAGCTTACGCACTTTTTTACCCGCTTGATCAACAATACCGACAGCCGACCCCGAACTGCCAAACGCATCTTTCATGACGATGAACTGATTAGGGTAAAAAGGATGATGGGCCATTTGAGAAAGCGGTAATTCTCCTTTCTCGTAAAAAGTACTTAATAAATCTTTTTGAATATATACCTCTAAAAACCCTTTATAAATGCTGTCATATTCGACAACCCTGTCACTTAAAAAATCTTCTGCCGTTAATCCAATAGCATCAGCCTTCACTCTCACCAGCACATCTTTACTGACTAAAATAACCTGTCTTCCATCTTCTTTTGTTTCTTCTTCAAGGGATAAATTTTTCGCGACTGCCAATATTCGGTTGTCGTTCGTTTTCTCTATAAAGATCTCTTGTAATTGATGAAATGAACGATGATTCAATTCAATTCGCAACGATCCTCCTGTTTCAAGGGAAATCGTTTCATGCAGTTTTCCATCTTGTCTCAAATTATCAATTATTTTAGATACATGCCGAGCATTTCTGCCGACTTCATCCATATTTCTTTTTTTAGAGTCCACTTCTTCCAATACAACAGCCGGTATAACCACTTCATTGTCTTCAAAAGAAAAAATTGAATGCGGATCTTGTAATAGTACATTCGTATCTAATACATAAATTTTTCTCAATCTTCCGCCTCCTACCCCAAGTAGTTTTTCAAGAAGTAGTAAATGTTGGCTCCATCCACTACTTGATGGCTCCTTTTTTCTTAACCATTATGTACGCACCCCTTGATGAAGAACCGTTTGCTTTAAATATATGAATTAACGAATAAAGATAGAAGATTTATTAAACAATAAAGACAAGATTCTTAAGTAAAAGGGGGATTTTTGCTCTATGCCAAAGCATCTATTGCTTTTCACCGTTCTTCTCTCTTATCTTTTGTCAGCTTGTACGATGAATCAACGGTCGGTTGAAGAAAATCAAAATCAGTCAGAGTTGATTCGTGTGAAAAACAGCGCACCGGAACAAATTCAGCAGCGCTCTGCACAAGACATTTCACGGCATCTTGTTCAACTGGCCACACGTGTTCCAAATGTTAACGATGCAACGGCGATTGTTGTCGGGAAATACGCATTGGTCGGAATTGATGTAGATGCCAAATTAGAGCGCTCTGAAGTAGGCTCAATTAAATACTCAGTGGCAGAAAGCTTAAAGAAAGACCCATTTGGAGCTAACGCTATCGTTATCGCTGATCCTGACACATATGCCCGCTTACAGGAAATAGGTGCTGACATTCGAGGCGGTAAACCGATTACCGGATTCCTCGAAGAGCTTGCAGATATCGCTGGACGAATCATTCCTGAAGCGGCAACCGACATTCGAAAAAATCCGTCCGAAACTGAAACTAGCGATGACCAACTGCCAGCTGGTGAACAAAAAGAGTTGAAAAAAGAACAACAAGATCAATCAAATAATCATCTCTACAAATAACAACCGTTGTTCAATATACAGATGGTTTTGAAGTGCAGGCCTCATCATAAAATTTGACGGTTATGATGAGGCCTTTTTCGTAACGTGTGTATCCTGTTAGTCGGCTTCTCTCATGGCATCCATCACTTGCTTATCAAGCCGTGCAGCTGCTGTTGGATCATACGTTTTTTCATATACAGGCTCTGCAGCAATTTTCGATCCATAAAACATAACATCTCGTACTTCTTGAATCGTTACTTCGATTAAAGCCAACTTCAATGGAACACCTTCTAAACGTTCTTGCTTTAACAAAGCGGAACCGCTGATGGAATAACATGACTCGTTAGCAATCATATTGATGACAACACCACTATGGGCTTGGATATTGCTTACAATCCTTGAACGGTTGTCGACAGCGAAATAAATGCGGGATGGGTCTTTTGCTAGCACCCAAGAAATTGCACTCACATTCGGAGAATTCGTCTCGAAATCAACGGTTGCCAATGTGACAAAACGCTCCTTTTGTAAGCTATCGAATAATGGTTCAATTAATGTTTGCTCTACTTGATTAGCCAATATAATCCCCTCCTAGTTTCTTTCTTCCCTCACGCTTATAGTACCTACTTTTTACCGGAAAAGAAACGTAAAAATTTTATGACACGAAATATTTCGAATTTTCCTCTTTAAAAGCTTTCTTCGACGAAAATAAATTGACATCCTTCTTTCTTTCCGCCCATAATCAATATATCCTTTATTTTGCATCCTTTTCTTCAAACAATGCGATGAGTGAAACCGATTTGTTCGGCAAAGATTGTCGATTGTTAGTCTTTTGCATCCTTTTATAGGAAACTGAAGAGAAATAGAAAAAATAACTGTTTTGAGGTGAAAAAATGAGAGTAAAATGTGTGCTATGTGACAAGATTGAGTCCATAGAAGATGAAACATTATTGGCTAAACGCTTGCGTAACCGCCCTATTCATACATATATGTGTTCAGATTGCTACAGCCGAATTGAAAAGCGAACAAAGGAACGAGCAGCTTCTGGGAAATTCAGCTTGTATCAACCGCGGAAAGTAGAAGAAGATTGGTAAAAATGACTGTAGCAGGGATGATGACAGGGGCGATCAGCGGCATTTTATTAGGGGTCAGTCTAAAATGGATAGAAGCAGTGACGAATAAAAAAGTGTACACTTTATTATTAAATGTCGACTTCTTCCCATGGATTGGAGACATTCAATGGTCTGAACAAATGGAATTTCTTTTTCATATGTTCATTGCTATTGTAGTAGGGGTAACTTATTCTTTCGTGGTTCAAACCTTCTCCATTCGAGCGAACGGTTCGCTACTCTTGTTAGCCGCCGCCATCACGGCTCCTACTGTCTTGTTATATTTTCCTTTGACCATTCTGGCCATTAAGGAAACACCTGCCATCAACGATTGGTTATCGTTTAGCTATTGGACGTTTGGGCATGTTTTATTTGCATTTTGCTTATTTATAACATACAGATGGACTACAAATAGGCAGAACAGCGTTAAATAAAAAAATCTCCCTTCTTACGGGGAGATTTTTTTATTTAGGGTAGTTAACATATTTTTGCGGTTCCTTCTCGATTTGATCATGCATAACATCAATTAACTCGACAGGAAATCGAAGATGTTTCTCTTCCCCATCTACTTTGTATGTCACAAAATACATGATGTCATCTTTCAGAAAAGAAATCTCCTTTACAAGATGATCTTCCGTTAACAACTGATGAAAAAACATCAATGTTTCTTGCGCTGCATCATCATCCGGTCGTGCATCAGCAACCACTTTAATCGTTAACCAATTATAGATGGCGTCTTGTACCGATTTCATCTTGACAACCCCTTGTCCGTTCCGACCGTCCAACAGCTTTTAAAGGGACATGAGAACGTGATTAGTTCGTGTTTGCTTCGTGTTTTTTCGATTGATGTAAACGAATCTTATAAATGATTAATACGAGAGCGGCAACGACTAATCCTTCTGCAACCGGTAAAAAGATACCTAAAAATGTTAAAACTGTACACCCCAAAGCAAGAAACGTATAGATGATTGCTGACTTTAAAATGGGGAGTTTTTTAGCAAATCCCAATTTATACACTAAAACAGACAGCGCAAAAATGGTCAAATACAACAGCCACATGCCGATTTCCGTGGCCTCCGGTGTGTCTCCCACCTTATAAAGAGCGGCAAAAAAGGATAAATGCTCTTTTACATCCATTTCGTCTCCCCCTCCCTTTGCTACCTTTCAACATTATTAAATTTCTGCGTATTTCTTTTTCTTCGCAATTCTTTCACGTTCATTTTTATCAAGAATTTTTTTACGAAGACGGATTGATTCAGGCGTAATCTCGCAATATTCATCTTCATTTAAATACTCAAGAGATTGCTCTAATGACATAATGCGAGGTTTTTTCATCGTTGTCGTTTGGTCTTTATTTGCTGAACGGATATTCGTTGCTTGTTTCACCTTACAAACGTTTACGACAAGGTCATTATCGCGTGTGTGTTCACCGACAATCATCCCTTCATACACTTCTGTACCTGGCTCAACGAAGATAACGCCTCGGTCTTCGATTCCCATGATTCCGTAAGTTGACGCTTTTCCTGTATCCATTGAGATTAGAACCCCTTGACGGCGTCCCCCTACTTGTCCTGCTTGCATTGGCTGATAGCTATCAAACGAGTGGTTGATGATTCCGAAACCTCTTGTTAATGATAAAAATTCTGTTGTATAACCAATTAATCCACGTGCAGGAACCATGAAAATAAGACGAACTTGTCCGCTTCCATTGTTGATCATATCAACCATTTCACCTTTACGAGCACCCATGGACTCCATAACCGAACCTGTATGTTCTTCTGGAACATCAATTTGTACGCGCTCAACAGGCTCACATCTTACCCCGTCAATTTCTCGTACGATAACTTCTGGCTTAGATACTTGAAGCTCATATCCTTCACGGCGCATGTTCTCAATTAAAATAGAAAGGTGAAGCTCTCCGCGTCCTGATACAACCCACGCATCTGGTGAATCTGTATTTTCAACACGTAAACTTACATCTGTCTCTAATTGAGCACGAAGACGTTCTTCAATTTTACGAGCAGTAACAAACTTTCCTTCACGGCCGGCAAACGGACTGTTGTTAACAAGGAATGTCATTTGTAATGTAGGCTCATCAATACGTAAAACAGGCAGTGCATCTTGATGTTCAACCGGACATACTGTTTCCCCTACGTTAATGTCTTCCATTCCGGAAACAGCAATTAAGTCTCCTGCTTTCGCTTCTTGAATTTCAATACGTTTTAATCCAAGGAAACCGAAGATTTTCGTTACGCGGAATTGTTTAACAGAACCATCTAATTTCATAAGTGCTACTTGTTGTCCGACTTTCATTGTTCCGCGGAATACGCGTCCAACTCCGATACGGCCTACATAATCATTGTAGTCTAGCATAGCAACTTGGAATTGAAGTGGCTCTTCACTGTTATCAACAGGTGCTGGAATATTTTCTGTGATTGTTTCAAATAACACATTCATGTTTTCTTCTTGTTTTGACGGATCAGAGTCTAAGCTTGCTGTTCCGTTCATCGCTGAAGCAAAGACAACTGGGAATTCCAGTTGTTCTTCATTTGCACCTAATTCAATGAATAAGTCGATAACTTCATCGACAACTTCATCTGGACGAGCAAAGTCGCGGTCAATTTTATTAACAACCACGATAGGCGTTAAGTTTTGCTCTAACGCTTTTTTCAGTACGAAGCGCGTTTGTGGCATACAACCTTCATACGCATCGACAACTAATAATACACCGTCAACCATTTTCATGATACGCTCTACCTCACCACCGAAATCGGCATGTCCAGGTGTATCTAAAATGTTGATGCGAGTATCTTTATAGTTAATCGCAGTATTTTTAGCTAAAATGGTAATACCGCGCTCACGTTCTAGATCGTTAGAATCCATTGCACGTTCCTCTACTTGTTCATTGATGCGGAACGTACCGGATTGGCGTAAAAGCTGGTCTACTAATGTTGTTTTCCCATGGTCTACGTGGGCAATAATCGCAATATTGCGTAAATCTTGACGAATCTTCACATTTTCACTCCTAATGTTCATAATAACTAACACATTATATCATAATACATGTAGAAATGCGGAATACTTTTATGTACACTTATTATATTAGTATCCGGGGAGGGACAATTGATGAAAGAATTCAAATGGATTTTTCTTATTTACTCCATTTTAGCCGCTTCGTCTATCATGGCAATTGGCGTGTTTATTGGTGAAAAAAGCATCATCGGCATTATTTTATCCATTATCGTTTTATTTATCATCATGGGCTTTGGTTTTTCAACAAAGAAAAAGATGCGGGAACGAGGAGAATTATAAAGGAAGCTTACATACTGTGGGACATTCTCCCTCCGCTTACCCTTCCCCAATCACAACGCGGGGCCCATACTGCCTGTGAATGCAGGATCAATAAGGGGACTAGATGGCAAAGTACACCTTCTAGTCCCCAACAACGAAGCTTTTATAACAGACCTCTTTATGAAAGTGGACGAACCATCATCATATATGGTGCGTTTTGTTCGTTTTCTTCTACCTTAAATTGCTCAAAACCGCACGCGGCGAAAAATTGCATCCACTTTGTACGTTCCAAAGGAACAGCGGTAAAAAGGGCATCATTTCCTTCTTTTTTATAACTGTCCGCAATCGCCTCTACAATGTTTTTTCCATACCCTTGCCTTCGAGCTTGTCCATCGACTAAAATGGTTCCAATCCAAGGTTTCTCGTTAGAGGGCGCCCAATCCACCGTAAAGGTAATACCAATCGGCTGCTCATTCTTAAACCAAACATCCCACTGCCCATTCATCATTTCATACTTTTGCATATATGTGTGCAATTCAGAAATCGAACATTCTTCCTTTTGCCATGAAGGGCTGTCTTGAATCAGCTGTTTGAAAACGAACTCATATGCGGCGTTATAAGGCTTGCAGAAAAGCGTCATGATTCACCCTTTTTTACATAATCATTTAATATCGCATCATGGAGACCTGGCTTAGCAATCAATACACTACTTTTCGTTAAAATATTGAGTGGCTCGCCATCAAGCGTCGTAGCGGTTCCTCCAACCTCTTCCACGAGAATTTTCCCTCCAGCAAAATCCCAAGGTGCTAGTCGTAGTGTAATATAAGCATCAATACGACCGGATGCGACATACGCCATTTCAATTGCTGCGGAACCATACGAGCGTGTGCCTCGAACATGGCGTACAAGTGGGGTTAACACTTCTCGGTCAATTCGCAAATTTGGCGTAACCCATGTAGAATTCAAGCCAATGACTGCTTCTTTTACTTCTACCGGCTCAAGGTCAGGAAGTTTAATATCATTCATATAAGCACCTTTCCCTTTGAAGGCGTGGTATAACTCGTCGTGTACAACATCATAAATCAAGCCGACTTTTCCTTCCCCGCTTTCGTAAATCCCGATGGAAATGGCAAAATTACGTTGCTGATGAACGAAATTCATCGTACCATCAATCGGATCAATGACCCAAATAACCCCTTCCTGTGAATCAAGCTCTTCACCAAACCCCTCTTCGCCTAGAATTCGATGAGTTGGAAACGTCGAACGAATTTTTCCAATGAGAAAACGTTCCACTTCTTGGTCCATATTTGTCACAAGGTCATTAGGATTGGATTTCGTTTGAATGAGGAGCTCTTTACTAAATGAATTTTTAATTAGTGCACCCGCTTCTTTTATCCACTGTTTTGCATATGTATCAATTTGCTCCCAATTATGTTTCATGATTTAAAAAAACCCCTTTCAGGTTTTAATGAAGTATGTAAACTAAGCTTAAAAAAACAAGGCTCGTAAATCAAGTATTCACACTCACAGAAAAAACGAACCCTTTGTAAGGTTCGCGGTATGTGATACCTGCCCACAATGCCACACTATTTCACGCTTTGTAGCTTTATCATTTCTTGACGCAGTCGCTCAAGCTTCTGCTTGCATTCTGTTTTCTTTTTTTCATTCTTTTCCACCATCGCATCATATAAAGTCGCCAATTCATAATCCATTTCTAATCGAATCACCGCAAGCCTTTTTTGACCGTCCAACTTCTTATACATATTGACCACTTGTTTCATTAGAAGTGAACCTCCTCTCACATTATTCCTAGATAGAGTTTTTAAGAGTTTTAATTTTCAGATATTTTACTGTATTCTATGAATCCTCCCTTCGACATGTAACAAAATTGTGTGTTTACCTATGAAGAAAACGAAAAGTATCCTTCATTTGACAAACTTTGAACTTTTGTGCTAATCATACATATTAGTACCTATACTCATTTTCACATGGAGGAAACATATGCAGTTTACAGGATTTTCACAAGAAGATTTTAACGTATTTCACATTGAGGGATTAGACGACCGGATGGAAGGAATAAAAGCCACCATTCGTCCAAAATTAGAATGGCTTGGCGAACAGTTTGCCCCTTCTCTTTCAGTCCTTACGGGAGATGAGATGTTTTACCACGTAGCAAAACATGCGCGTCGTACAAAAAATCCCCCTAAAGATACATGGGTCGCGTTTGCTGCGAATAAAAGGGGATATAAAATGCTCCCTCATTTCCAAATTGGCTTATGGGATACACATGTTTTCATCTCATTTGCGGTCATTTACGAAGCACCTATTAAAGAATCCTTTGGCAACACTCTTCTTGATCATACTGAAGAAGTCGAACGCATCATTCCTTCTCATTTTGTTTGGTCAAAAGACCATACACAACCTGGAGCTTTAGCGATGGCCGATTTAAAGATGGAAGACTTGCAGGAGCTCTTTACACGATTGAAAACTGTCAAAAAATCAGAGATTTTATGTGGAGTTCATATTCCAGCAGCTGAAGCAGTTGCGATGAATGAGGAAGCGTGGCTGTCTACAATTGAAAATACGTTTCATACATTGCTCCCGCTTTACAAATTAGCTCAAGCCTCTTCCTAAAAGATTAAGTGTATATTTAGTTTATTCTCAAATTTGATTTGTATGATAATTGATGCCAAAAAAAGACAAGGAGTGATTTAAAAAGCGGAAAACACCCTCTTTTTAGATCACTCCTTAAAATGAATCACAACGAAAATCAAGACATATGAAAAATGTTCTTTTAGCGAAACAGACACTAGTATGTCTACTGTTATGATACCATCAATGCTTGTCTACATTTTAACAACGGTACCTGTTGAAACATCTTTTGCCGCCTTAATCGTTCGGTAAATGGAGTAGCCGCTAATTTCTGTGAATTCATGGTCAAGTTTCTTTTCCTCGGACTTGCTTGGAACAATTTCTTTAAAGCGACGATATGCAGACATTAACTCCTCTCGCTCGACCCCTTTTTCATAAGCTTGTTCAATTTTCCCGAAAAAATTAATCACATCAACAATTTCCTCTGTGCTCCAGTCAACCAAAATTGGATATTGATACTCCATATTAAATCCTCCATCTTCTATACAATATGTATTAAACGTTTATTGTCGTAATTAGCATATCCACCAATTACTTCACCTTGATTATCATCGTGCCGACGAACTAATCATTTCATCACTACTGTATCATATTTAAACCTATTGACAAGGGCTTGTTTCCACACTTCAATGAACACATAGATGTACATTCTTGTTCAATTATTTATACGGCTTCATATATATGCAAAATTTTCTTTGCAAAGTACTCAATAGATGCTATAATTCATTTGTTTCTCAGCAAATAACTATACAATCCTTGAAGCTAACGCAATTTGTGTCTCTTATTAAAAAAGGAACGAAACGGGATGACTACAAGAATATCTTGCCCTTTCAATCAAAGAATAAGAACGCAGACTGCTTTAATAGCGATAACTGATTGAGATCCTATGCCGAGATGATGTGTCGTTCGGCATCCCATATAAGTACAAAAAATAAGAAAAGATAAAGAGGTGGATAGCAAAGTTGTCTTCACAATTTGAAACTCCGTTATTTACTGGACTAGTTGAACATGCAAAGAAAAACCCTACTCAATTCCACATTCCCGGCCATAAAAAAGGAAATGGAATGGATCCTGAATTCCGATCATTCATTGGTGAAAATGCCCTTTCCATAGATTTAATTAATATCGGCCCGCTTGATGATTTACATCAGCCAAAAGGAATGATTAAACAAGCACAAGATTTAGCAGCTGAAGCATTTGGTGCGGACCATACCTTTTTTTCTGTTCAAGGTACAAGCGGTGCCATTATGACCATGGTAATGTCTGTCTGTGGGCCTGGAGATAAAATCTTAGTTCCCCGAAATGTCCATAAGTCCGTGATGAGTGCCATTATATTTTCAGGTGCTACTCCTGTATTCATTCATCCAGAAATTGATCCTGTTCTTGGGATTTCACATGGAATTACTCCTGAATCCGTCGAAAAGGCACTAGAACAACATCCTGATGCAAAAGGAGTACTTGTTATTAATCCAACGTACTTTGGCATTGCAGGCGACCTACAAAAAATCGTCGAAATCGCTCACTCACGCAACATTCCTGTTCTCGTGGACGAGGCACATGGCGTTCATATTCACTTCCATGAAGACCTTCCTCTCTCTGCTATGCAGGCAGGAGCTGATATGGCAGCGACAAGTGTCCATAAACTTGGTGGATCGATGACGCAAAGTTCGGTTTTAAATGTACGAGAAGGACTTGTGTCGCCTAAACGTGTTCAAGCGATTTTAAGTATGCTTACAACAACCTCTACTTCTTATTTATTGCTCGCTTCGTTAGATACTGCTCGGAAACGCTTAGCGATAGAGGGTAGAGCCTTAATTGAGAAAACGATTGATTTGGCAGAAAGAACAAGAGCCCAAATTAATGAAATTGAAAATATCCGTTGTGCAGGTCGCGAGCTTTTAGGGACAGCGGCGACATATGCAATGGATCCGACAAAACTAATTATTTCTGTTAAAGATTTAGGAATTACAGGCTATGATGTAGAAAAGTGGCTTCGTGAAAAGTTTAATATTGAAGTTGAAATGTCTGACCTTTACAACATTCTTTGCATTGTCACTCCAGGCGATACAGAAAATGACTTGAGTAAGCTCGTACATGCACTTCGCGAGCTGTCAAAAGAGTTCAAAGTTCAGTCAGACAATATTGCTGTACCGACAGTTTTGTTACCGGATATTCCCGTCTTGGCTCTCACACCAAGAGATGCCTTTTATGCAGAAACAGAAGTGGTGCCATTCGAAGAATCAGCTGGTCGGATTATCGCAGAGTTCCTTATGGTGTATCCACCAGGTATTCCTATTTTTATTCCTGGTGAAATTATTACAGAGGACAACTTAACTTATATTAAAACAAATTCAGAAGCGGGACTTCCTGTTCAAGGAGCAGAAGACTACGAATTAAAGTCGTTACGTGTCATTAAAGAGCACCGTGCGATCAAATAAAAAAGCGAGCTAAACAGCTACAAAATAAAAAGATGATGGAACTGCGCATAGTTCCATCATCTTTTTTCATAAAAAAAATTCCCGCATAAAGCGAGAACGTTATCTTTATCCCCTTATCCCCTTAAATCAGTCCAAACTTTCTACATGTTCACAATCTGAACAATGACACTTTCCATATAAAGTCGTCACTTTCTCATCTTCGAAATAATCAATTGTGTTATTGCAAGTTTGACACACGATAGTTCCCATCTATAAACTCCCCTTTGCTTGAGTTTAATCATATAAATTGATACTCCCCAAAATGTAAGCGATTAACTCTTTATCTACTATTATAATATTATGACACATTTACTTTGTCAACCTAAAAATAGTATGACACATTTTAAAAAAAACGTTAAATAAATCCTTCATTTATCGAAAATGTTTTCTTTATGACACATTCCAGTCTTTCTAATAATTGAGAAGAGCTGTTATGTAAAATAAAACAAAAAAAAGGCGGGAATTCCCTGCCTTTTTCAATCATATTGTGTCTCAAATGATGCATTTGGAATACTAACTCGGAAAAACTCGGCCAAATCAGCAGCTTCTTCTTTTGTACGAATTCGGAAAACAGTTTGGAGATGATCTAAGTCTTCAATATCTTTTGAATCGAGGAGAGTAGAGCGGCCTGTTTGCATGCAAATAACAAGAGGTTTACCAAAGAACATATTCGTGTAGACAATGCCAAAGTCATAGCGTGTTTCGGTAGTCGTAAAGCCAACAAAACGAACTTTAGCATCTTCCATTTCATCATATAACTTTTCAAACAAATCCATATGAACCCTCCCTTTATGATAAGTAGTCTGAATTTTATTATAATTCATTTTCAGCATCCTTACAATATGCCTAAACAATCAATCTGTGAACAGTTTGATTGTTTACTTGCATAATACATGTATATATTTTTGTCCACATAGCAGGAATTTTCACTCCTAAACTATAATTACAGAAAAAAATGGCTAAAATCGATATAGCTGATGGAGGGATGAATATGGCGGAGAGCGCGTGTATAAAACTGAAACCAAACTCTTTGCAACAAGACATTTCGCTGGAAGAAGTCAAGCAATTGTTCGGTTATTATAAAGAGGTTATGGCTAAAACAGGGCAACAGCTTAGCTGGAGCTACGATCATTACGCTTTTCCATATGAAATGCATGATGTTACAGGAACGTTAAACAACATGTTTTATTTAAAAAGCAATCATGACAAATATTATGCATTGATTGTCCAAGTCAAAAAAGAGACACGATACAACGATGAAAACGAACCTTTAAATGAAACATGGATTGAAATTATTCTGCCTAATGGAGCAACAAATGGAGATAAAGGGAAAGCAAATGAATTCTGCAAATTTTTAGCGAAAAAACTAGCTGGGGAACTTCATCTATTTAACGGCCGAATTATGTACTTCTACAAAAGATAAAAAGCAGATGAAGGACCCGGCACCATCAACGGCTCCATACCGGGTCCTTTCCTTCGAAAAGTTTTTAGCCTCTGTAACATCATCCACTTAAAATACTGTCTGAATAATATTGGTCACTTCTTCTTTCGTAAACCCTTCCCAAAACAAGCGCCCTTTTACTAATAAATCAATATGTAAATGCATTTCCGTTCCATCTTTTTTCACTTCTCCGCTCGTACCCGAATTCCCTACAAATCCAATTAACGTATCACTAGTCACTTTGCTTCCGACTTCTAAGTCGTTTGATATACTACTCAAATGGGCAAAACGGGCTTGCACACCATTTTCATATTGGACCCATACTTGTCTTCCGCGTAGTTTATCAAGTATATAAAGAGGGGTTTTCCCATGAAGTTGGCAAATAGCTAAATCTTGTTCTCTTTCTGCCACAGTTTTATAGCCATCGTACTTTCGATCCACTCTAACAACGTTCCCCTCTCCCATCCCATATACAGGTGTCTTCTCATTAATTACAGCACCTGTTGAGTAGCTATACCAATCAAGTCCTTCGTGAACGCCTCCTCGATAAAGACGTTTTGCACCAGGAAGGTGTGAAGGATAAAGGTCTGGCTCTACTCCTTGCAGAGGAGATGCTAACATCTCTAGCTGCTTAATCACTTCCTGCTCATTATGTGTAGTTGCTTGAACAGCAGCCGTAGCTTCTGTTTGCTTTTCTTTTGCTGTCACTTTTACTTCTCCTTTCTCAATTGAGAAGAGAGCTGGAAAAGTATGTTCAAGCCAAGAGGCAGCAACATATGCTTTCTTTTCTTTTATAAAAAAATCATTGTTCCTTATCGGCTTATAATGGCCATTGTGATCTACGACAGGAACTCCTTCGATAAAGAAAAAATGTTGCTGATCTATTGTTAAACTTAATGCCCGGTCAATACTTTCGAGTGCCATATGCCCATTCAATTGTTCGGCTAACAGCTCCGCTTCTATATATAGCTCGCTCTCTTCTACTAATGCCGGAAGAACTATGCGTTCATCACGAATAGGAAGGGACTCTTGTTCCTGAGGAGACTCTGGTCCCCACAAAGTAAAAGATGCAATAATAATAATGATTGTTGCTGACAAGCCTATTAGTCTCACCTTTGTCCTCCTCGCTTTCTTATTCAAGTATCGACAGGTGAGTGGTAAACTAATCAATCATTTGTAAAATTTTTGACACAAGGAAACACTTATACTATCATTAATAGGTGGTTTATGTGATTTTGTCTTTATATTCCTCGTTTTTTCACTTGCGCACTCCACGTTCGTACATGTTCCATTCTCTTTTCCGACTTTAATTGCGCATATCAACCAGTTCAAAGTGAACACACAATACTAGAGTAAACTTGAAGGGAGTTTGATGATGCAGAAAACAACGAAAGTCTTTACTGTTTCATTCATCGTAACATTTTTATTTATTATTTGGGGGATTCTCCCGGAATCGATGATGGGTCCAGCCCACATCACGAAAGTAACAGGCAGTATCCATTCTTTTATCATTGAAAAATTTGGTTGGTATTACTTGCTGGCAGCAAGCATGTTTTTATTTTTTACTTTATTCCTTGTATTTTCTAAATACGGAAATATTAAACTCGGAAAAGATGATGATGAACCACAATATAGTTATTTAACATGGTTCGCTATGCTTTTTAGCGCAGGAATGGGAATTGGGTTAGTGTTTTGGGGTGTATCTGAACCAATGTACCACTACTATACACCGCCAATGGGAACTGGAGAAACGAACGAATCTGCACGCATGGCATTTCGCTATTCCTTTTTCCACTGGGGATTCCATCCATGGGCCATTTATTCAGTCTTGGCATTAGGGCTTGCCTATTTTCAATTCCGCAAAGGCTCGCCGCTTGTCATTAGCCGGATTTTACGTCCTGTATTAGGAGATCGCGTAGATGGAACATTAGGAATTATTATTGACTTTATCGCTGTATTTGCCACAATTTTTGGTGTCGCTACATCTTTAGGCCTTGGGGCTATTCAAATTAGCGGAGGAATTTCACATCTCGTTCCTTCTGTCCCAAACAATATTAACACACAGTTGATTATTATCGCCGTTGTAACAATTTTATTTATGCTTTCCGCTCAAACGGGACTAAATAAAGGGATTAAATATTTGAGTAACTCAAACGTTGTGCTTGCGATTTCACTTATGCTCTTTTTACTGTTTGCGAGCAAAACAAACTTCATTATGGACTTATTCGTGACAACGATTGGTTCTTATTTACAGAACCTTCCTTCTATGAGCTTCCGCTTAAGCCCATTTGAGCAAAATACGTGGGTTCAAGACTGGACTATTTTTTACTGGGCATGGTGGATTGCCTGGGCTCCATTCGTAGGAACATTTATTGCACGCATTTCCAAAGGCCGAACGATACGAGAATTTTTAATAGGGGTACTAGCTGTCCCAACCATTTTTGGCGCTTTATGGTTTTCGACCTTTGGCGGTTCTGCCGTTTACTTAGATCGCTTTGAAAACATTCCTGTGATGGATGTCATTGCCGAAAAAGGCTCTGAGGTTGCTTTATTTTACGTATTAGAGCAATTCCCGTTAGGCACATTTATGTCTGTTATTGCGATTTTCTTAATCGCTACGTTCTTTATCACATCGGCTGACTCAGCTACCTTCGTACTAGGGATGCAAACGACAGGCGGATTATTAAATCCTCCAAATATGGTAAAGTTCGTATGGGGAATCGCTCAATCAGCAATTGCGGCTATTCTTCTATACACAGGAGGGTTAGGCTCTTTACAAACAGCATCCATTATTGCAGCGTTCCCGTTTTCAATTGTGCTTATTTTAACGGCCCTATCATTGTTTAAATCATTAAAAGAAGAAAAAATAAAAAAACATTATTAAAACTCTAGTTAACTAAAAGCGGTAGTCTGAAATGAATTCATTCAGACTACCGCTTTTTTTGGCATTACAGGACTTTTAAAACAAGCTTCATCAATAGTACCATTTAATAATTTGTTCAATGCAGACAAAAATAAATAAAGAATAAATCGTAATCACTGCGGCTTTTTTTCGTCTGTGAACCATATATTGTGCCGTAATGTACGCTAAGTAAAAAAATATAAAAAACAGAATGAGCTTTGCTAACGATTCATCTCGGTGAGAGAAATGCTCAACCATTACATAACCAGTCCAGATGAGAAATTGAATCATCCATAAAACAACTTTAATGGTCATCCCCTCTTTTCTGTATAAGCTCGCTTTCATAATTCGGCACATCTTTATTTAATGAAGAAGCATTGTAGAACACTTGAGCTTCCCCTCAAAGATCTAGAAAATTTAGCATGCCCCCTCTTTCGTCATGTCGAGCTTTCTAAAGGAATTCATATATACAAATGATTCTCGCTTGTCCTTATTATAGATATGCTTTAAGATTCAACTTATTTTTCATTTTTGTAACAAATGTTTAACAGCGACAATATTTGGGAAAGCCCATGATAGAATAGAAAGAGAATCTTCGTATAACTTCTTACTAGCAAAAGCTACATACCTGATAAATAGGAACTCAAACATTCATGGAAAGAAGTGACTTGCATGGCCACTAAATTGTCCTCCATCTTTTTAACGATGATGATACTGACAAGCTGCAACAGTCCTACCAAAGAAAGCATTATGATTGAGTCCATTGAAAAACAAATATTATTATTTTCTAATGATAAAAACATAAAAGCAGAAGAGCTATATTATGATGCTATATTAGATTTGCGAGCAGAATTTCCTGAAGAATTAAAAAATATTAAAATCATTCATGACTCATCTATTCAACTTAATAATCACTATATTGAGCTTCAGCACTGCCCAGCTTTACTTATGATTGAAAATAATCAAGTGATTGCTCAAATTGAAGGAACTCTTTCGAAACAACAAATTACAGAACAATTAAAACGAACCTTAAACACAAAATAAGGTGTCAGGAACTGCATGATTTTGTGTTTTATACATACAAAAAAGCTGGAGAGTGATTCTCCAGCTTTTTTGTATGTGGTTCCTTATTTTACGATGTGAATTGGACTTCCAATCACAACTTCAGCTGCTTCCATTGTAATTTCACCAAGAGTTGGGTGAGCATGGATTGTCATTGCGACATCTTCTGCTGTCATACCCGCTTCAATAGCAAGACCAATTTCAGCAATCATGTCAGAAGCATTGGCACCAGCAATTTGTCCACCGATTAATACGCCATCTTCTTTACGAGCTACAAGCTTTAAGAAGCCGTCTGATGTATTAAGTGCAAGAGCGCGTCCGTTTGCCGCAAATGGGAACTTCGCCGCTGTTACTTCAATACCTTCTTCTTTTGCTTGTGCTTCAGTGTATCCAACAGATGCAAGTTCTGGCTCTGAGAATACAACTGCAGGAATTGCTAAGTAGTCAATCTCAGCTGCATGACCGCTAATTGCTTCAGCAGCAATTTTAGCTTCATAAGAAGCTTTATGTGCTAAAGGAGGGCCTGCAACGATATCACCAATTGCATAGATGTTAGAAACGCTTGTACGGCATTGTTGGTCAATTTCAACTACACCGCGGTCAGTCATCTTAACACCAACTTGCTCTAGGCCCATTTCATCAGTATTTGGACGACGACCAACTGTTACAAGTACATAATCTGCATCAACAGTTTTCGTTTCTCCGCCTACTTCAAATGTTACGGTTACGCCATCAGCAGTTTCTTCTACACCTTTAGCCATTGCTTTCGTGAAGATTTCAACGTTTCCTTTGTTCTTTAAGTTACGTTTTACAATTGCACTCATTTGTTTTTCAAAACCAGCTAAAATTTCATCGCCAGCTTCAACAAATGTTACTTCTGTACCGAAGTTTGCATAAGCAGTTCCAAGCTCCGTACCGATATAGCCTGCACCGATGACAACCATTTTCTTCGGTACTTCTTGTAATGCTAACGCACCAGTAGAATCAAGTACGCGTTTAGAGAATTTGAAACCAGGGATTTCGATTGGACGAGATCCTGTAGCAATAATTGCATTATTGAATTTATATGTTTGGGCAGAGTTTTCATCCATTACACGTACAGTGTTTGCATCTACAAAGTAAGCTTCACCTGATACAACGTCTACTTTGTTTCCTTTAAGAAGGCCTGCAACACCGCCAGTAAGTTTCTTAACTACGCCATTTTTGAACTCTTGAACTTTTGAAAAATCAACTGTTACGTTTTCTGCTTTAATCCCCATATCTTCGGAATGTTTTGCATTTTCGTAACGGTGACCTGCTGAGATTAATGCTTTAGAAGGAATACATCCAACGTTTAAGCATACGCCTCCAACAGTTCCTTTTTCAACAACTGTTACTTTTTGTCCTAATTGAGCTGCACGGATTGCTGCAACATATCCGCCAGGGCCTGCGCCGATGACAAGAGTATCTACTTCGATTGGGAAATCTCCTACTACCATTACATTACGCCTCCATTAATAATAATTCTGGATCGTTCAATAAACGCTTAATGTGGTTAAGAGCGTTTTGAGCTGTTGCACCATCAATCATGCGGTGATCAAAGCTTAATGATAATGCCAATACTGGAGCAATGACGATCTCGCCGTCACGAACAATCGCTTTTTCAGCAATACGGCCAATACCTAAGATCGCTACTTCAGGATGGTTGATAACTGGAGTGAACCATTGACCGCCTGCAGAACCGATATTTGTGATTGTGCAAGAAGCACCTTTCATTTCTGCTGGAGCTAATTTGCCTTCACGAGCTTTTGTTGCAAGTTCGTTAATTTCATTAGAAATTGAGAAGACAGATTTACGGTCAGCATTTTTTACAACTGGTACAAGCAAGCCTTTTTCAGTGTCAGCCGCAATACCGATGTTGTAGTAATGCTTATGAATCACTTCGTCTGTTGCATCATCGATTGATGTGTTAAACACTGGGTACTTTTGAAGAGCAGACGTTAACGCTTTTACCACATATGGTAAGAAAGTTAACTTAATGCCTTGTTCAGCCGCAATGTCTTTGAATTTCTTACGATGTGCTACAAGTTTTGTTACATCAATTTCATCCATTAACGTAACATGTGGTGCAGTATGCTTAGAGTTAACCATTGCTTTTGCGATTGCACGGCGAATTCCGCTCATTTTCTCGCGAGTTTCTGGGAACTCTCCTTCTGGTACAACTGTTGCTGCTGCAGCTTTTGGAGTTTCTGCTTGAGCTTCTTCTTTAACAGGTGCTGTTGCATCTGCTTGAGTTGTTTGTACACCGCCAGCTAAGAAGCTGTCAATGTCCGCTTTTGTAATGCGGCCGTTTTTACCAGAACCAGGAACAGCTTTAATATCAACGCCTTTTTCACGAGCATATTTACGTACAGATGGCATTGCTACTACTTTGCGGTTAGGGTCTACTGCTACTTGAGGAGCTGCACTTGCTGCTGGTGCTTCTGCTTTCGCTTCTTGCACTGTTTCAGCAACTGGTGCTGCTGCCGGAGCTTCTGCTTTTGCTTCAGCTGCTGGTGCTTCCTCTTCATGGTCACCTTTGAATTTTAAGTTTTCATAACCAGGTGCATCGAACGTTACGATAACTTGACCAACAGTTGCAACTGTACCTTCATCCACTTTTAATTCTAATACTTTTCCTTTAACTGGGGAAGGAATTTCTACAACCGCTTTATCATTTTGTACTTCTGCAAGTACATCATCTTCTCCAACTTCATCACCAGGTTTAACAAACCATTTTACGATTTCGCCTTCATGGATACCTTCACCGATATCTGGTAGTTTGAATTCAAATAACGCGCCTACTTCAGTTGCCACGAGATTCAACCTCCTAAAAATTCGTTCCAGTCATATACTGACTTGGTTTTATAAAAGTCTGCAAAAGAAAACCATGATTGTCCTCCTTTTGCAGATGATTAAGAATAAACGTTTGAATGCACTTGCTAAAAAGGAAGTACATTAGTTTTCTACCCTCCATATGGAGGGTAGAAAACTACATTAGAATGATAATACTTTTTTCGCAGTTTCCACGATGTCTTTATGGTTTGGTAACCATACGCTTTCAGCTTCTGAGAACGGGAATACTGTATCAGGTGCAGTTACACGTAATACTGGTGCTTCAAGGCTAAGAATCGCACGGTCGTTGATTTCAGCAACAACATTTGCTGCAATACCAGCTTGTTTTTGAGCTTCTTGAACAACGATTGCTCGTCCAGTTTTTTCAACAGAAGCAATGATTGCTTCAATATCTAATGGTTGAACAGTACGTAAGTCAACAACTTCTACAGAGTGACCTTCTTTTTCTAACTCTTCCGCTGCTTTTAATGAAGCGTGTACCATTGCACCGTAAGCGAAGATAGAAAGATCTGTACCTTCACGCTTTACATCTGCTTTACCGATTTCAATTGTGTACTCTCCTTCAGGAACTTCTTGACGGAAAGAACGGTAAAGTTTCATGTGCTCTAAGTATACAACCGGATCGTTATCACGGATTGCAGAAATTAAAAGACCTTTTGCGTCATATGGTGTTGAAGGGATAACAACCTTCAGACCAGGCTGAGAAGTCATTAAAAGCTCTAAGCTGTCAGCATGAAGTTCTGGTGTGTGAACACCGCCTCCGAATGGAGAACGAATTGTGACAGGAGCAGTCCAACGACCGCCAGAACGGTAGCGCATACGTGCTAATTGACCGGAAATAGAGTCAATTACTTCGTAAACGAAACCGAAGAATTGGATTTCAGGAACCGGACGGAAGCCTTTTAAGCCTAGACCGATTGCAAGACCACCGATACCTGATTCAGCAAGAGGTGTATCGAATACACGATCTTCACCGAATTCAGCTTGCAAGCCTTCAGTTGCACGGAATACTCCGCCGTTCACACCAACGTCTTCTCCGAAGAGTAGTACGTTAGGATCATTTTTTAATTCTGTGCGTAACGCATCAGTGATTGCTTGAATCATTGTCATTTGCGCCATGGCTTACTTCGACTCCTTCTCTTTGTAGATTTCAAATTGTTCTTGTAAGTTATAAGGCATTGTTTCATACATGTTAGCCATTAAATCTGTTACTTTTTGTTTTGGTTGTTCGTCAGCTTTTTTGATTGCTTCTTTAATATCTTCTTTAGCTTGCTCGATCGCTTTGTTTTCTTCTTCTTCGTTCCAGATGCCTTTTGCTTCTAAGAACTTGCGGAAACGTACAAGCGGATCTTTCTTTTCCCACTCGTTTTCTTCTTCTTTTGCACGGTAACGAGTTGGGTCATCACCAGCCATTGTATGTGGACCGTAACGGAATGTTAATGTTTCGATTAATGTAGGACCTTCACCGTTTACTGCGCGCTCACGAGCTTCACGAACCGCTGCATAAACTGCTAATGGATCCATACCGTCTACTTGGATACCAGGGATACCTGCTGCAACTGCTTTTTGAGCAATTGTACGTGCTGCAGATTGTTTTTCAACTGGAGTAGAAATCGCAAAACGGTTGTTTTGAACGATGAAAATTGCTGGAGCTTTGAACGCACCTGCAAAGTTGATACCTTCGTAGAAATCACCTTGAGACGCTCCACCGTCACCAGTGTACGTAATTGCAACTGATTTTTCACCGCGTTTTTTGATACCTAATGCTACACCCGCTGTTTGGATGTATTGAGCACCGATAATAATTTGTGGAGAAAGTGCATTCATATCAGCCGGGAATTGATTTCCGTGGAAATGTCCGCGAGAGAATAAGAATGCTTGGTATAATGGAAGACCGTGCCAAATTAATTGTGGTACATCACGGTAACCAGGTAATACGAAGTCTTCTTTTTCTAAAGCAAAGTGTGAAGCAATTTGAGATGCTTCTTGTCCAGCAGTTGGTGCGTAGAAACCTAAACGACCTTGACGGTTTAATGAAATTGAACGTTGGTCAAGGATACGAGTGTACACCATGCGGCGCATTAATTCTTTTAATTGATCATCACTTAAGTCAGGCATTGCTGCTTCGTTAACAACTTCGCCCTCTTCATTTAAAATTTGGAATGTTTGGAACTGCTCTGCAATTTTATCAAATTGCTTCTTTACATCAACAATAGCTTTTTTCGTTTTAGCAGCCATCTAAGTCACCTCTTCCTTTCATTTGCGGTTGGGTAATTTCTTGTTGCTAGCCATACTTAAACATACATTGATTAGAATAACCAATTTAAATTATTAAAAGTCATACTTTTATTAGCTAGCATTTAAAAAAGGAGCCGATTTTGGACTACACATTATGTATTCCCTGACGATTCCATAGAAAACATCTCAGTAAAAGGAATGTTTCTGAAAATCCTATTAAAAAGAATCTGTATTAATTGTCGTATAAAAACGATTAATACACCTTCTCATTTCAACGATTAGTTTACACCATTCCAAAATGGTTCGTCAACGCTTTTGCATCAATATTTCTTTTTATTTTGAAAGCGCCTTGCAAAAAATATACAATTCCCTCTCTGTACTAATACAACTACAGTTTCTGTACTATATGTTTTATAATAACCCTTTCTTTTTTTCTGCCCCATTACTTCTTGCTGTACAAATGGAATTTCCCACCTGACCTTTCACTTCATGGTTCTATCCAATTCTATAGCTGATGATTGTTAGAAACGATCGCATCCGTTATCCTACGTCAAAAAGTCCAACAAAAAAAGTCCTTGCATTTATTGCTCAGACTTTTTTTGATCATCTTTTACGACTTCGAGTCCCGCTTTTTTGTATAAGGCACTCTTCATATCGTTATATTGCTTTGTCAAATCGTTAAACTCTTCATTTGCTTCTATAATTTGTTCGTATGTTTTGTTGATGTCTGTAATTTGCTTTTCCAGTTCCTCTAGCTTAACGTCCTCTTGCTTGAACATTTCATACAATTCACGGTCTAGTTCAATCGCTTTTTCATATTTTTGATGAAGGGCATCATAGCTGCCATAACGTTTGTTCATAAGAGCAATGAGGGACTCTGCTTCTTTTTTGTACGGTTCTTCCTCAAGCTTCTCCATTAGCTCCACTGCTTCTTGAAACTTTTCTTTTGAAGCGTCCATGCTCTTTTTTTCTTCATCCATGCGTTCTTCTCGTTCGTCCACAATCTCTAATGCTTCCTCTGCAAGACGCTGAATCTGTTTATGTTCTTTCATTCCAAGTGAAATAATCTCATCATATTTTTGCTTTTCATTCTTTTCCAGCTCTACTAGCGGCTCTTGCTGCTTGGAAAACTGTTTTTCCGATGTTACTACGGCTTCCAATGCTTTATAAATGTCAATTTGAGGCGTAGAGTCGGCACAAGCCGTCAACCCAAATACAATGGTGATTAACAAACTGATTTTCTTCATTTTATTTACGTACTGCACAATACAAAAGCCTCCCTTATTTATGTTAAACATTATACTATAAAAATAGAAAAATAGGGGCTTTTATCTGTAATTCATCGCTTATTATACGTTTTTCTCTTCACAAAAAATCCGCTTGCAACATACTGTATATTAGCCTGTATGATTCGCAGCAAATACAGGAAGATATTTGAATAAGGAGGTACATCGTATGTACGGGTACGGATATGATTGTGGGTATGGGTATGATTGCGGGTACGGATACGGAGCCAACACATGTGGTAACAGCTTTGTATTAATCGTTGTTCTTTTCATTCTGCTTATCATTATCGGAGCAGTTGTTTGCTAAACGAAAGCGGTCCTTCCGGATCGCTTTCGTCTTCTCATCATTGCTTTCATAATGACTTTTACATATGGTTTTGTTAGACTAATTTTATATGCGCTCGTTTGTATAGGAGGTTTAAATAATGATTACAATGAAAGATATTATTAAAGAAGGTCACCCGACATTACGGGAGAAAGCAGAGGAAGTGCCATTACCGGCTTCTGTTGAAAATAAAGAAATCCTTCAAAACATGATCGAATACGTCATAAATAGTCAAAATCCTGAAATAGCTGAGAAATATGGATTACGACCTGGAATTGGTTTAGCAGCACCTCAAATAAATGTACCAAAAAGAATGATTGCGGTGCACGTTACAGATGAAAAAGGGACGCTTTACAGCTACGCATTATTCAACCCGAAAATCGTTAGTCACTCTGTGGAAAAAACATACCTTTCAGGCGGAGAGGGATGTCTCTCTGTTGATCGTGACGTACCAGGATACGTCCCCCGCTATTCACGCGTCACCGTCACCGGGACTACTTTAGATGGAGAAGATGTGAAACTGCGCTTAAAAGGCTTACCTGCTATCGTATTTCAACATGAAATTGATCATTTAAACGGCATTATGTTTTATGATCACATCAATGAGGAAAATCCATTTCAGCCACCGACAGATGCCGAACCATTTGATCGATAACATCTGATAAAGGTCAGCTTTCTCGTGCTGAGCAGGCCGAGAACGATTTTTCCTGAAAGGACCTATCACTGAACCCTAAATGTTCAGGATGGGTCCTTTTCTTCTTTATCCTTGTTGATGAATAAATAAACAGCTTGATCGACATCGCTGCTTTCATGCAAATGAAAGTGAGTTAGCGGAAACGAAGCAGTTTTCACATTTGGAGAAAATTCCCGTAAATATAAAGCACTCTTTTCCGTTACCGAGCCATCTCCTCTTTCGTCTCCCATTTGCTCCGAATAACCAGCAATAGAGAAAATACGAACGTTGTATTCGTTTAAATGCCTCAACTTCTCATGAAGGCGCTGTAATGCATAAGACCCTTCACGCAAATCTTTTGCTGCAGGGGTATTCATCGCTTCCTTCGCTTTCGGATATTGTTCTACAAGGTGACTGATATTCAGGCCCACGACAGGGGTACCGAGTGTCACCAGCTTTTCTACATCAGGGTAGAAAGCCTGCGATGAATAGTCCGTTATATACTTTAAAGCAGCAAGACCGCCCATACTATGAGCAAGGATTGCAATCTGCTCTGTTTGATATTCCTGTCCCACTACGGCAGCAATTTGTGCTAGCCATTTCCCTTGTTTCTCTAGACTAGCCGTATTCTCTTCAAAAATGACATGCGTAAGCGGCATAGAACCTGATGCTGGTCTTTTAGCTCTCTCCCACTTCAATATTCCGTTTTTATCAACTCTACATGTTGCTACGTGTATGCCTTGCTTATTGGACTCAAATCGTTTCAGCATGCCCGCCATCGATTGCTCTGTTCCCCGAAAGCCATGAATGACTAAAACCGGCTTCTCCTTTTGCCTCTTTACTTCTCCTTTTTCCATTTGAAAGAAAAAAATCATCACTCCCAGGAAAAAAATGATAAAAAAGATTGCTCTCACCCAGCTTCACCTACAGTTTTATGTTCCACTTTTCCGTTTATTTTCTCTCTTGTCAAAAAGGGATGAAACCTTTGAACTAAAGTTTCATCCCCGCGTTGATTGAAAATTATTGATACATATTTAACTACCTGTTTTGGCTATTATTTTAACAGTCCCACAAGTTCCAACCCATGTAAAATGCCGTCTTCATCTACATTTTTCGTCACATACTTGGCAACCTTTTTAACGGAATCGTGGGCATTGCCCATTGCAATTCCATTTCCTACATATTGTAGCATTTCAATATCATTTAACCCGTCGCCAAATGCATACACTTGATCTTTTGTGAATCCAAGCTTTTCAATCGCCTTTTCAATCCCTCGGGCTTTAGACCCGCCAAATGGAAGTACATCTGTAGAGTACTCATGCCAGCGGATGAAATGGAAATCTTTAAACTCATCCTTATACGGTGTTTCTTCCCCACCTGTACAAAATAAAAGGGACTGATAAATTTCCCTTTCTTTAAAATAGTGAGGATCAAGCTCAGGGTGAGTAAATTTTAGTGCCCCTAAGCTTTCTTCAATATGCGAATGATGTTCAACTGTTGCCTTCATTGATTCATGATCCATATAGACAAGAGGGTGCCCACTTTGAACCGCCGTCTCAGTTAAAGACATTAACACTTCAGTGTTTAACGGATTTTTATAAATAACCTCATCGTTTAGGACGACGTATTGTCCGTTAAAACTAATAAACGAGTTAATTCCAAGTTCTTCCCGTAGCTCAGGAAACATGAACGGTGCACGCCCCGTCGCAATCGCCACCTCATGTCCAGCTTCTTTTAATGCTTCAATCGCTTGTTTTGTAGAAGTAGGAAGATTCTTATCATGATTCAATAATGTCCCGTCAATATCAAAAAAAATCATACTACGCTTTTCCATTTTCATCACCTGCTCATTGTGTGTTTTCTTCTAAATACCATACCTCTTGATGAAGAAAGCCTTTTTGCCCGTGAGGCTAAATAAATACCGAATAAAATAAATAGTAGTCCAAACAACATTTGCCCTGTCACAGCTTCCTCAAGCAATATATATCCCCACATAATGGCCATACCTGGGACGATATACGTGACAATCGCGGCAAAATCTGGGCCTCCTTCTTTCACCATAAAATAGTATAACAAATAAGCAATGCCTGAACCAAGAATCCCTAACCCGCCTAAAGACAAAATTGCTGTAGAAGAATACGAGAAAACGAGTTCTGACGGGTTTGTTACTAATAAAAGCATAAATGTCACAAGCGAAGCAACCGTCAGTGTACTAAACGAGGTATACGTAACGCTCATGTTGTGCAGATAGCGTTTTGAGAGCTGCGCACCTAATCCATAGCAAAAAGCGGCCCCGAGCATCCCTACAGCCCCTTGGATATTTTGATTCAGCAAATCACTAAAATTAACATCTACTAAAAGGACAATCCCAACAAATCCTGTTATAATCCCTAACCACTGCGCCTTATACAAAGTTTGAGCAAAAAAGAAAAAGCCAATCAATACTGTAAAAATAGGAGTCGTTGCATTAAGCATAGATGCCATGCTGCTTGTAATACTCAATTCACTATAAGAAATGAATAAAAACGGAAGAGCATTATTAAATAAGCCAACAAAAAATACTGGAATGAAAGGAATACTGTTGAACGAAATCCGTTCTCGTTTGACTAAAATAAGGAGCAACAGGGTTGCCGCTCCAAATAAGCAACGCCAAAACACTAACCCGACGGGACTCATTTCACCTAATAGTAACTTAATAAATAAAAAGGACATTCCCCAAATTGTACTCAATAGTAATAAAGCACCGTAAAGTTTCCCCATTTGCTTTTCCCTTCTATCATATGTTTTAGACTGAAACTTTTTGAAGTGGGAAAGATAACACGAATCCCCCTAAAATGTATAAAAAATACAAAATATTGTCAAATTAATAATATCTATATTCAACAGGAAGTCTCCTTCTTTTGTATAAAAAAGTGATAATTCCTCTTCGTACACATTCCAAATATAACCACGAAATTTTTTTCACTATCAACACATACTAAAAATACAAAACATACAGAGACAGCATTTCAATAAGGAGTTGAGATTGTCTTGCTGAAACGTTTAAGAAAAAAATTATTAAATCGCTGGAATGAACTTCTTCGAAAGAAAACAATCGCATAATGAAAAAAAGGCTGACTGAAAATTATCTTTTTCAGTCAGTTACGTAAAAAAGATTATTATGACATATCAGTCCCGATAAAAATTTTGAGGTAGAACCATCTATAAAGCAGGAAAACAACCATTTCCTGCAGTCGTTAAGACTCATCTGACGTTCCTAATAAATGTTGGAGTTTCAAGTCGGCAAGAACGGAAAAAAGCAAGTGCCGCTTCCCTCAAGCATTACATGTCAAGCGGCGGTCATGCTAAACAGCCACACGAAAGATCGTTGCGTAACTCCACTGTTTTGCAAAAAGGGACCACATTCCGGTATTATTATGGTATTCTTTAGTGAAAGCTTTTTCACAAAAATAAAGCGCTGCCCCTTTCACCATATCGTTATTTTCAAGTTTAAATATGGATATTATCAGCTTTCCTGCATTGACTTGTTTTGGTTAGGTGACTAAAATATGTGAAAGGTGACGTTTCTTAGTAGAAAATACATGAAATACATAACCATTTTATAATATAATATAAAAAGTTACTTGAATTTCGGTAGTAAGGAGAGAATTATTATGATTTTTAAAGTTTATTATCAAGAAAGCATCTACGAAGTGCCGGTGCGTGAAAAAACAAAGGTACTTTATGTCACAGGGGAAGCGGAACGTGATGTTCGTCTAAAATTGAAATCGCGCCCAATCAACATTGAGTTTGTTCAACCCCTTAAAGGTGCATTTTTAGAATATGAACAACAGAGTGAAGATTTTAACGTATTGGAGATTGGATAAACATGAAATTTGTAAAAAATAACCAAACAGCCGTGTTTGCCCTAGGCGGTCTTGGCGAAATCGGTAAAAACACGTATGCTGTACAATTTCAAGACGAAATTATTTTAATTGATGCCGGAATTAAATTTCCAGAAGATGAGTTGCTCGGAATTGATTATGTGATTCCCGATTACACATATTTGGTCAAAAATGAAGATAAAATTCGCGGCCTTTTTATCACTCACGGCCATGAAGACCATATCGGAGGAATCCCTTATTTATTAAGAGAGTTAAATATTCCAGTTTACGGTGGAAAATTAGCTCTTGGATTAATTCGCAATAAACTCGAAGAACATGGCCTTTTACGCAAAGCAAAGTTAATTGAAATTAAAGAAGACGACATCATTAAATTCCGTAAAACGTCCGTTACGTTCTTCCGTACAACACATAGTATCCCAGATTCTTATGGTGTTGTCGTAAAAACGCCGAATGGCCAAATTGTGCATACAGGCGATTTCAAATTTGATTTCACACCTGTAGGAGAGCCGGCAAACTTAACAAAAATGGCTGAGATCGGAAAAGAAGGCGTTCTTTGCTTGCTTTCGGACAGCACAAACAGTGAAGTACCACACTTCACCATGTCTGAACGTCGAGTTGGCGAAAGCATTCATGATATTTTCCGAAAAGTGGACGGACGAATCATTTTCGCTACGTTTGCCTCTAACATTCACCGCCTTCAGCAAGTTATTGAAGCAGCTGTAATGTACAATCGTAAAATCGCGGTATTCGGACGCAGTATGGAAGCAGCGATTGAGATTGGACAAGATTTAGGTTACATTCGCTGCCCGAAGGATACCTTTATAGAAGCATCACAAATCAATCGCCTTCCTGCTAATAAAGTCACGATTTTATGTACAGGAAGCCAAGGAGAGCCGATGGCAGCATTGTCACGTATTGCAAACGGCACTCATCGTCAAATTCAAATTATCCCTGGTGACACAGTGGTCTTCTCGTCCTCTCCAATCCCAGGAAATACAGTCAGCGTAAGCCGTACAATCAACATGCTTTACCGCGCGGGTGCCGATGTTATTCACGGTACTTTAAGCGATATCCACACATCCGGACATGGTGGACAAGAAGAACAAAAACTAATGATTCGCCTTATGAAGCCACAATACTTCATGCCAATTCACGGTGAATACCGCATGCAAAAAATGCATGCTAAACTAGCTGTTGATTGCGGTGTTCCAGAAGAAAATTGCTTCATCATGGACAACGGTGAGGTATTGGCACTTGGCGATGACGAAGTTGGTGTAAGTGGCAAAATCCCTTCAGGGTCTGTCTACATTGACGGAAATGGCATTGGCGATATCGGGAACATCGTTCTTCGTGACCGACGCATTTTGTCAGAAGAAGGGTTAGTGATTGTGGTCGTAAGCATTAACATGAAAGACTTCAAAATTGCAGCGGGTCCAGACATTATCTCACGTGGATTTGTATATATGCGCGAATCTGGCGACCTGATTAACGACGCTCAAACGCTTATTACAAAGCATCTAAATAAAGTTATGGAAAGACGCACAACACAATGGTCTGAAATTAAAAATGAAATTACAGATACGTTGGCACCTTTCTTATATGAAAAAACGAAACGCCGTCCAATGATTTTACCAATCATTATGGAAGTATAAAAATTATGAATAAAAGATCTTTATCAAAAAGACGGATCCCTTCATTTTAGGGACCCGTCTTTTTGATAGGATAAAAATAAGAGAACGCTTTGCGCCCCCCCTTATCCTACTACTTTTTTCTCGAAGCGATTAATATCAACATCCGCTCCGATAACAATTAAAATGTCTTTTTCTCGAATAACTTCAGAAGCTTGCGGAGAAACGATAATATCTTTCCCTCTTTTGATCGCGACAATGTTAATTCCGTATTTGGCACGAATGTCCAAATCAATAAGGGAATGGCCATCTACTCTGTTGTTAGCAACAATTTCTACAATGCTATGTTCGTCCGAAAGTTCTAAATAATCAAGGACGTTGTTAGACACAATACTTGTCGCAATTCGTTTTCCCATATCCCGTTCAGGATGGACAATTTGATTAGCTCCAATTTTCGTTAATACTTTTTCATGATAATCATTTTGCGCTTTCACCGTGATATGTCCTACACCAAGCTCTTTCAGCATAAGTGTTGTCAAAATGCTCGCTTGAATATTATCACCAATCGCGACAATGACATGATCAAAATTGCGAATTCCAAGGCTTTTCAACACCGTTTCGTCGGTTGAATCCCCTACGACTGCATGAGAAGCAATATTAGCAAATTCATTTACTTTGTCTTCATCCATATCAATCGCAAGAACTTCCATTCCTTGCTCACTTAATGTTTTACAGATACTCCCACCGAAGCGTCCTAACCCGATAACGGCAAACTCTTTTTTCACAAAGATTCCTCCAATAATCACCAGATTCAATATGTAACAGCCAATAGAATGATTTTATCACATGTTAAAACAATGACAAGAAAAAACAAAAAGAGGGCGCTGCCAAAGCTTGTATAAACATGCTACAACAGCTCTCCCCTTTATTTGTTTCCTTTCACATAATCCGCATCAAACAAAAATAAACGCATTAGTAAAATTAAAGACGGAATCAACAAGAGAAATCCTAATATAAAGACAATAACTAAGGTAAGTCCCATCGTTTCATTCGTATAACTGCCGTAAACCGTAATGTACGGATCTAAAATATAGGGCAAATGCGAAGCGCCATAGCCGAAAAAGGCAAAGAAAAACTGAAACATAACAAAGATAAAAGCGGTTCCATAGCGCTTCCCCATCCAAATTAACGTGGAAGCAACTAAAAAACAAATGAGGGATAAAAGAAACATCCACCAATATTTTTCCACAATTTTATCAAAATGAGCCATATTGTGCTGCCGGAGTGAAACAAACACTAAAAAGCTCGCTAAAATTGTTGGGGGGCTCCAAAAGAGCGCAAAACGCCGTAAAATATCTAAAGCTTTACTATCATCGGCACGGGCTGCATAATACGTTAAAAAACTGGCACTGATAAACAAAACAGACACAATCGCCAAAATGACGACACTCCATGAATACAGGCTCGTTAATAGTTCTCCTGCTAAAAATACAATGCGTTCTCCTCGCTTCTCAATAAATCCTCCTTCTGAGATCGTGAGCGCTGTCGATAAGGAAGCCGGTATTAACAAACCAGTCGCCCCGTACAAGAACAAATAAAGGTGGTTATCTTTTGAGCCATAATTTCCAAATGCGTAAAATGAGCCACGTATCGCAATGAGCACTAGCGAGATACTGCCCGGAATGAGTAAGGCGGTCCCATAATAGTAAGCCGTATCTGGAAAGAAGCCGACAATTCCAACAAAGAAAAAGACAAAAAACACGTTTGTTACTTCCCAGACTGGAGATAAATACCGACTAATGAGCTGATTAATAATATGATCCTGCTTCGTCACTTTTCCGTAATAGGCAAAAAAACCGGCTCCAAAATCAATGGAAGCTACAATTAAATATCCATATAAAAACGCCCATAACACGGTAATCCCTACGAGCTGAATGTCCATCCCCTCTCCCTCCTTTATCAATCTTTAAAGCGATATTCAAGCTCGGCTTCCGCTGGATTGTTTATAAACATTTTTCGAAGAACCGTTGTGCATATTACACCTAATACTACGTACAACGCTAAAAACATCATGAGCATAGCTCCCACACCGTTTGAAGTTGTTGCTGCTTCTGAAACCTTCATATAACCTCTTAAAATCCACGGTTGCCTTCCTACCTCGGCTAAAATCCATCCTAACTCAATAGAAATCATTGCCAATGGACCGCATAAAACAATTGCTCTCAGAAGCCATCTGTGATGCATCCATTTCTTTTTCCATCTTGAACATAAGACAAACAATGACGCGGTCAAAGTCATGAATGCTGCAAAAGACACTTTTAAATCAAACAAATAATGAATATATAACGGCGGGATTTCATCCTTTGGAAAATCATTTAACCCCGTCACTGGCGCTTCCAAATCATTAAAAGCTAAAAAACTGAGCATTTTTGGCAAGTGTATGGCAGAAGTCACTGTTTGTGTTTGCTCGTCAAGTTTTCCGAATAAAATAAGGTCAGCCCCTTTTTCCGTCTCAAAATGCCATTCAAGTGCCGCTAGTTTTTCTGGTTGATATTGCGCTAAAAATTTCGCGGACAAATCCCCTGCAATACCTGTCAGAATGGCGAAAACAAAGGCAGAAGTCACTGTGAGAGAGAGCGCTTTTTTCGTATAAGCAGTCACCCTTCCACGAAGCATTTGAAAAGCAGCTATCATCGCTAATAAAAAAGCAGAAGTTAAATATGCCGTTGCTAACACATGAAACGTTTTCGGACCCGTAGCAGGGTTAAACATCGCTTGAATCGGATCCACTGTTCGAATTACTCCATTCACAATTTCAAACCCTTGTGGTGTATTCATAAAGGCATTGACTGCTGTAATAAAAAAGGCAGACAGAGATGAACCCATAATCACGGGAAGTGACAACAGCCAATGATAAATAGGCTTTCGAAAGCGATCCCATGTATATAAATATATTCCTAGAAAGATTGCCTCAAAAAAGAACGCAAATGTTTCCATAAATAACGGCAGCGCAATGGCCTGACCGGCAATTCGCATAAAATTTGGCCATAAAAGCGATAATTGTAACCCAATACATGTTCCTGTTACAACACCAACTGCCACTGTAATAGTAAATCCTCTTGTCCATCTCCGTGCCAGCAGCATATAATGCGGATCGTTTCGTTTAATACCTATAAATTCTGCTAGTGAAATCATAATGGGGACACCCACACCGATAGTCGCAAAAATAATATGAAATACTAATGTAGCCGTTGTCAACATTCGACTGAGCAATACGCTATCAAACTCCATGTTCTACTCACCCCTTTATTAGCATAAGATTTCCGTCCTCGTGCAGCATACGCTTACTTTCTGGGTATATAATCTATTTTCACTTTATTCATCATTTCAAACTTATTTTTGCTGCTTATTTGAACAAATCATGTGATTACCTTCACATAGTGTATTAAGGCTCGTACTCACATGACAAAATTTTTGTTGACATCTATCTGAAATAAGCACGAATCCCCTTCCATCATATTCTCCTTTCATTCGCTTTCTTTCTTATCTTATTTGGCTGCCTGTACCTTTATCACCAACATTTTAAATCTATTTCTTTGCATCTTTTAATAAAAAAACGCGTCAGTCATCAGAGAGATTCTCTAATGACTGACGCGTTTCTGTTAAACAACTTTATCCCATTACTTCTTTTCCACTGCATGGCCGCCAAATTCATTGCGAAGGGCAGCCACCACTTTTCCTGTAAATGTATCTTCCTGTAAAGAACGGTAACGCATCAATAATGATAGCGTAATAACAGGTGTTGGTACTTGAAGGTCAAGCGCAGTCTCAACCGTCCATTTTCCTTCTCCAGAAGAATGCATAACACCTTTAATTGCATCAAGATTCGCATCCTTTGAAAAAGCTCGTTCTGTTAATTCAATTAACCATGAGCGGATAACCGATCCATTGTTCCATACACGTGCTACCGCTTCATAATCGTAGTCAAAATCACTTTTTTCCAATACTTCAAAACCTTCGGCAATCGCTTGCATCATTCCGTATTCAATGCCGTTATGAACCATCTTCAAAAAGTGTCCGCTGCCTGCTTTACCAGAATATAAATAACCGTTTTCTACATTAATATCTTTAAAAAGCGGTTCAATTGTCGCAAATACTTCCTTGTCTCCGCCAATCATCATACATGCCCCGTTGCGAGCACCTTCCATGCCACCGCTTGTTCCAACATCAAAGTAATAAATTCCTTTTTCCGCTGCTTCCTGTGCTCGACGAACAGAGTCTTTATATTGGGAGTTTCCTCCTTCAATAATAATATCTCCTTCTTCTAATAACTCTTTTAGCTCACTGATGACGTTCTCCGTTAATTCACCAGCAGGTACCATTGACCAAACGATTCTCGGTTTCTCCAGCTGAGATACTAAATCTGTGATGGATGATGCCGGAGAAGCTCCTTGTTTTGCCGAAGCTTGCACTGCTTCTTCGTTTACATCATAAGCCACAACAGAATGTTGGTGGTCTAATAAATTTAATACGAGGTTTGCCCCCATTTTGCCTAAGCCAATCATACCTAACTTCATATTACAAAAAAACCTCCAAATCTTATGTAAGACACTTTAAAAAGCGTCTAGTTTATATTATATAATAAATCCTTCGACAAAAAACGTGTTTCGCCGACTTTTTTAAAAGTCTCATTATTCCAAAAGAATAAAGGACAAACAAACCGTTCTCGTTACAGAGTTGTTTTGCGAACAATATCCATTCCTCCAACACAAAAAAATACGCTATAGAGAGCTGGCTCTCTATAGCGTATTCACATCAACAAATTCACTTTTTGTTATTCAGACGTTTCTGTTTCTGACAACACACGATTTACACGTTTTTCTAACATTTTCATGCCGCTTCCGCCTGCTTGAAAATGACGTAGCTGCCCCGTTTTGTCAAATACATAATACGCAGGTACATATTGGTTCTCAAATGAATCTGTCAGCTTATGATCGCTGTCAATAAAAATTGGCTGAACGATATCGTGTTCTTTTGCCACTTTTTTAATTTCATCGAGGTTTAAATCACTTTCAGAACGAGGCATATGAACAGCCACCACATTTAACTGATCTTTATACTGATCACGAAATTCATTGACTTGAGGCATCGCCTCTTTACATAAATGGCAGCTGATAGACCAAAAATGAATCAGTGTCGGCTTTTCGCCAATAAGCTCTTCTTTTGTAACCTGTCCATTTAACCATTCGGTTGCACCGGTTAGCTCAGGCATCTGCTCACGTAACTTCATAAGACAATTCCTCCTAGCGTTTACCTTATTTTCAGTCGTATAACTATTTTACGAATTTCAGAAATGAGATATGCTGTGCTGTATCCATACATGACCCCGAAAGCCTTTCAATACGTAAAAAAAGCTATCCACTAAACCTCAAACCCTTCAGAAAATAGCTGTTTTTCTGTTTTATACAAAATGGACCGTTTATCAAAACCTTTAGTATCCCTTGGTTTTCGTAACGGTCCATTTTGAGGGGCTGTCTAAAAAGAGGGAAGTTTTCTCTTTCCAGACAGCCCTTTTTTTATTGTCGTATGACAATTTATTATAAAGTTGCTTGTCCAGGCTTCCAGTTAGCTGGGCATAACCCGCCAGTTTGTAGTGCCTGAAGAACACGCAATGTTTCATCTACATCACGGCCAATATTGTTATGGTTCACAACAGAGTACATTAATTCACCTTCTGGGCTGATGATGAATAACCCACGTAGCGCGATTCCTTCTTCTTCAATTAAAACACCATACTCACGAGACACAACGTGGTTTGTATCAGCCGCTAATGGATATTTAAGGTCCCCTAATCCGTTATCTTTACGGTCAGTTTTAATCCATGCTAAATGCGTATGGATTGTATCGGTAGACACCCCGATTACTTCTGCATCTAAGTCTTCAAACTCATCATAACGATCCGATAATGCGGTAATCTCTGTTGGGCATACGAAAGTGAAATCCATTGGATAGAAAAAGAGCACAGTCCACTTATCGTTTTTCATGTTTTCTTCTAAGCTTACTTTACCAAACTCTTTGTTCGCTAATACAGCTTCCATTTCAAACCGTGGTGCTTGCTTACCTACCATACGTTCAGCCATCGTTTAAACCCTCCAAAATTCTTTTTTTAAATGAGAATATGTAGTCTGAATTCTCAATATCTATTCTTATTCACGTAATTGATTATAGTAGAGTCAATATTTTCAGTCAATATTAACTGATAATCAATTTAAATAGACATAAAAAGGCTAGCCCTTTTCAAACTCATTTCGTAGATGTTATGCTTACATAGATGGTATACCCATAATAACAGATGAGTAATCAAAAGAATCAGTTGAAAATCTCTTTCTATAAGTAGTTTAACATGTCTAAAAAAGGGTATACACTAATGTGCTCTTAAAAAGAGCAAGTTTTTGAAAGGATGGTTAGATGTTTGAACTTGATGTACAAAAGGTGAATTGGGAGAAGCTAGCAACAGATGCCGGCATTATTTTCTTAAAGCTTGGTGTCTTGTTTCTTGCTTTTTTGCTTATTAAAACAATTGGGCAAAAAATCATCAATCGGTCATTTGACCGCATTGCCGAAAAAGACCATGTCTCTAGAGGGCGGGCTCTTACCCTCAAAAGTTTAATGGCCAATGTTTTTTCTTATACACTTGTCTTTATTTTTATTGTTATGGTCTTTGAGTTATTTGGAGTTGATGCAACGGCTCTTCTCGCTGGTGCAGGAGTAATCGGCTTAGCGATTGGTTTCGGCGCACAGGGACTCGTCAGTGATGTGGTCACCGGTTTTTTCTTGCTTTTAGAAAAACAAATTGATGTAGGGGACTACGTCACCACAGGCGGCTTTTCTGGTGTTGTCGAATCGGTTGGGTTGCGCACAACGCAAATTCGTGGATTTGACGGTACCCTACACTATGTCCCAAACCGCGAAATTACAAGCTTAAGTAATCATTCAAGAGGGAATATGAGAGCGCTTGTTGATATTGGCATTTCATATGATGATGATATTGATAAAGCCATTGACATTTTACAAACCGTCTGCGATCGCGTTGCAACGGAAGATGACAATATCGTGGAAGGGCCAAATGTTCTTGGTGTACAAACTTTAGGGGCATCAGATGTCGTCATTCGAATTATTGGAAAAACGAAAAACGGCGAACAATGGGCTGTAGAGCGCAAGTTGCGGAAAGCCTTGAAAGAAGCACTTGATGCAAATGGCATTGAAATTCCATTTCCTCATCAAGTGCTCATTCATAAAAACGGTGAAGAAGGCCAACCTTCTCCACAGTCCCTCACGTAAAAATGAGGTAGTCCAATAAATCCATTTGGAATCATCTTATGATAAAAGCCTCCCCTTATACATCCGATAAAATTGCGGATAAGGGGAGGCTTTTATGTTGTTTTTATGTAGCCAAAACTTGAATCTAGCTTTCGACATTCTTTATTAGCGAAGTCTACTTTCGACCTTTTGGCATACTTCATCAGCAGTTAAACCGCTCGCTTGAATAACAGATCCATCTGTTACCGCATTTGAAATACCCATGATATTACTATCTTGCCCTGTTACTACACAGCAGTCGCAACCTTGTGCATCACTTTCTTGACGAAGCTGTACAATCTCGTACCCTTTCGCTTGAAGTGCTTGCTGTACATCTGTTAAATTTTGCTCTACACCTATCTTAGCCATAATTCATCCACCTCCTCACGTTTTTAATGTGTCCGCGGAAGGGATGAATTATACTACTTATTCATTGGCTTTTTTCATTAAATATTGCGTAATAAGCGAGATGGCTGTTTCAATTGCTCCCTCATCCGGCTCTAGTTTTGCATGGTGAAGCCCATAAGAAGATTGAACACCAAGCCAAAACATAAAGCCTGGTATTTCGCTCAGCATATACCCAAAATCTTCTCCTGTCATTGCTTCTTTACATTCGATTACTTTCACATCTGTTTCACCTTGAACAAAGTTCATGAACTCACGCGTGATTTCATGATGATTATACACTTGGTGGTACATGCAGCCATAGTCAATGTACGCTTCACATTGATAGCCAACTTCCGTTCCTTTCACAAGCGCTTCGATACGTTCTTTCACACGGGACATGGATTCAGCTGATAATGTGCGGATGGTCCCTTCCAATCTCGCCCGTTCGGCAATAATATTTTGAACCGTCCCTCCTGTAATTTTCCCAATGGTAATAACTGCACTATCAAGAGGGTCGACATTTCTTGACACAACTGTTTGCAGTTGATTAACAAGTGAACAAGCTGCGACGACCATATCATTAGTCGTATGAGGATACGCTGCATGCCCCCCTTTACCCTTCAAGTCAATAAAGAGCTCCGATGTATTAGCAAATAGTAATCCTTCCTTTACAGCAATTGTCCCAACAGGATACTCTGGAGCAATATGAAGCGCCATAATCATATCCGGTTTCCACTCTTGCATAATGTCACTCGCCAACATCGGCTCTGCCCCTCCAGGTCCTTCTTCTGCTGGTTGGAAAATAAATAGCAAATCGTCATTGACAGGCGTATGAACAAAATGCGTCAACACCCCTAAAGCGATACTCATATGAACATCATGCCCACATGCATGCATCAGCCCTTCATGCTCGGACTGAAACGAATAGTTCGTTTCTTCTTTAATCGGCAGCCCATCTATATCGGTTCGATAGCCTATTAGCTTAGTCGGATTCAAACCATGGACTCTCACAAAAATGCCGGTTTTCCATGTTTTAATGCTTACACGTTCCTGTGGTAATGCTTCAAGATAGTCTAATAAAAAACGTTGTGTTTTGAACTCCTGAAAGCCCAGCTCAGGGATTTTATGAAGTTCTCGTCGAATGGCCGTAAACGGATGCACTTGTTCCATCTTTTCTTCCCCCTTACCGATTGTCATGCCTGTATTTTTAGCTCTGTTCCGTGTGGAGTCACCTGCAACAAAGCTATATTTTTAAAGCCCTGCTGTAGCGCAGGGCTTTAAAGAATATTTTATCTTCACTTTTACCAGACTGATTTTCATAAAATCGGACCATATTGGTATAAGACATTAAGAAATAAGGCAGGTGTGCCTTCTTATCTCTTATAGTTGGCGAAGCTCTTGTTTAATTTCTGTTTTTGCTTTTGTTTTTTCGTCGATTTCTTTAATTACGCGAGCTGGTGTGCCTGCTACTACTGTATATGGCGCTACATCGTCAATCACGACCGCACCGGCTGCCACAACCGCACCTTTCCCTATTGTTACACCTTCTAATACAACCGCATTAGCACCAATGACAACATCATCTTCTACTACAACAGGCTTAGCAGAAGGCGGCTCGATAACGCCGGCAAGTACGGACCCTGCTCCAATGTGGCAGTTCTTCCCTACTGTTGCACGTCCTCCAAGTACTACATTCATGTCAATCATTGTTCCTTCACCGATGACTGCACCGATGTTAATAGACGCTCCCATCATAATAACCGCGTTATCGCCAATTTCAACTTGGTCGCGAATAATCGCTCCAGGCTCAATACGCGCTTTAATTCCTTTCATGTCTAATAAAGGAATAGCTGAATTACGACGATCGTTTTCGACCACGTAATCTTCGATTTTCTCTTCATTTGCTTTTAGAGCCGCTTCAATTTCTGTCCACTCTCCAAATACAACACCTGTGTCACCAGTGATAAATGTTTTAGATTCTACACCGAAATCGATTCCTTCGATTTGCCCTTTTACATATACCTTTACCGGCGTTTTTTTCACACTGTTTTGAATAAATGAGATAATTTCATTTGCATCCATCATTTTCATTATGTATGTCCTCCTTAAATTGCTACATTCTATTCCTTTAATGTATCAAAATGTATTGTCGATGACAAGCATCATCATCAGAGTTCTTCGATCCCATATTCTTTTACAACCTCTAAAAAGGCTTTCACTTGTTTTAATTGAAATGACGATTCATAGCCAATAAGCCATGTATCTCGCGAAATAGGTTGCTTCTGTTCATCAAGCAGAGGAATTTTATAGACGCCTTGATCATGTTCCGTTATAGCAATGGACGGTAAAATGGCAAATCCAATTCCATTTAAAGCCATTTGTTTACAAGTTTCAATTTGATCAACTACAATGGTCCTTGTGGGCGTTGTTTGAAATTGACGGTGCCACCAATCTTGTATTTCTTGATAGTACGTTGAATCACTTTTAAATTGAATAAAAGGCTTCTCACTCTCCAAGACATCCTCTACCTTGCTAATCTCTGTATCAACTAAGTAAAGCGTGTCTGTTAAAATATGCTCCTTCACACCTCTCCAATCCGTGTCTCCCCGAATAATACCTAGATGAACTTCATCATCATACAAGTATTTGACCATTTCACTGCTCCATCCTGTTACGAGTGAAACTTTCGCCCGAGGATACTTCTTCACAAATTGCTTCAATACACGGGGAAGCCAATGCTGACCAATAATCGAGGCCACCGCAAGTTTCAACGTCCCGTATACTTCCGTTTCCAGCGCCTCCAATTCTTCTCTTACTCGTTCTTCCTTCTCAACAACTTCCTTTGAAAACTGAATAATCCGTTCACCAGCAGGCGTTAATGACAACCCTTTTTGTGAACGCACAAAAATTTGCGTATTCCATGTTTTTTCAATGGTCTGTAACCGCTGTGACAAAGCTGGCTGCGAGACAAATAAACGCTCGGCTGCCTTTCGCATATTCAGTTCCTCCGCCAAAACGACCAACATTTTACATTCAATCAATTGCATACATCCGCTCTCTCCTATAAATATTTGTTCATCATAAAAGTTTTCCGACTCTTGTTGCCTTATTATAATCTTTTTTCTAATGCAATTAAACGAGTGATTGTGAATTTTACTCACTGCACAAACTGCCATGAATAAAATTCACACTAAATAAAAACATCTTGCAGGTTAGCAAGATGTTTTTATGGTATTCTTCTTATTTCAAATAAACATACGGATGAACAACCTCGTTTACTTTTCTTTCGTTTGAATTCGAAGTTGCTCGTTGATGCGTTGTAAAAACGCTCTGCGGGTCAAAATGCCTTCAAACACGCGCTCGTCATTCTCTACACATATAAACGGGTGATTGATCATAAAGTTCAGCCCTTTATATACATTATCCTGCAACTGAAGACGCGGAATATCAAGATTCATTACTTCTTCTACCTTCATATACTCAAGACGTTCAAACTCGACACGCTCCAACCCCAAAATAGAATCTAAAATCATCGTCGTACTGATTAAACCGTGCAGTTTAAAGCGCGGATCTAATACAGGAACAGCCGTATAACCTGTCTTCGTTAACACAAGAAGAGCATGCTCTAAACTATTCCCAAGTTGAACATGCGCAACTTTATCAGATGGAATCAGCAAATCTTCAATAGACGCTGCAGAAAACGCCCTGCTGTAAATACTGACCATTTCCATTTCCCCTCAATTCTCTTTTTGACTTCTGTTGCTCAAACGGTAAAACTGTTTTAACTCATTAAACATTCAGTCTGTTTGAGGCTAGTCAAATAGACTGCCATTCCCTGCATTTATTCGTAAACATCCCTACGAAAAGCTCTGGATTTTTTACTAGTAATCCCGCTTAGATGTAAGCGCTCTCATTTATATAATATACAAAAAAACCTTGAAGTTGCTCTTTAATATCTAAAGTTTGCACTCCTCTTCTATTTGTCTCTTTTTTTATAATCTGTAAATGAAAAACAAGCTATTCCTCACGTAAATAGCTTGCCGCATTATGTATAACGTTAAATTTCTCTAAGGCGACTATATAGTGAAGCTATTTGCTGATACTTCGTTAATTCAACCGATTTCAACCCTGTTTCAATGTCATACATGTGACTGCTAACCAATTCTAATGCATACTCCTGCTCAAACAATAAGTCCAGCAATAGCTGCGCTTCCTCGATCGAAAGCATATTTGAAACACCATTTTTCATCAACATAATCCCTCACTTCACTCCAAATACGCTTTTAATAGCCTACTTTTAGTTTAGGTGCTTTCGCATGGAGTGTCAACGAAAGACGAACGACAATTTCAGGATGAAATCTACATGTTTCGCCATAAATCACTATAATCATTATAAGCAAAATATTCTTTTCATTAACAATCAAAACGCTCAAGCACTGTATTATTGTCAATAAAAAAAGCCCTATGTAGCACAGGACTTTAGTTGATTAATTCAAAGATTTCGATCGCAATCATATCAATGTTGTCGAACTGATACGATTTAGGTTTTTCACCATCTTGATAAACCTCAAGCTCATATGTTTCCGTTTTTGCATGATATTTCACGCTGCAAATACGTTGCCCATTCACTTCGAAAAAACGTTGAGGAACTTCGCCGCCGTTTGCTTGCTCACGGAGATTAATAAGACGAGTTAAAATGCCTTGTAACTGTGACATATCCATACTCCTTTCAGCCATGGCATAGTTATTGTATCTATGCTTAGGTTTCACTAACATTTTCTTTCTATCCACATTGCTGCTGTCATTATAAAAGACACATTCACAACTATATGGTAATGGGACGAAAAATACAAGGGGTTTGTCACATTTTATCGTTATTACACAAGATATTTTGCCTTTTTAAGCATGAAAGCACGACAGTCATGCTTTTCACTTGTTTCATGTTATACTTTAACAGAACAAACGCACTCATCTCCTGCTTGATTGGATGCTTTGAGTGATAGCGCTATATCTTTAATATAAAGGAGTTTTTTTACATGAAACAAGTAGAAGTCTATACTCAGCCGGCTTGTCCTCCTTGTCAAGTTGTCAAAGAGTTTCTTAAGCATTATCAAATCCCTTATACAGAATTTGATATTTCTAAAGACCCGCAAGCTCGGGATAAAATGATAAACACCTTTCAAGCTTATTCTACACCAACAGTCAAAGTGAATGACGAGTTAGTAATCGGCTTTGATTTAAAAACGTTAAGTCGGTTGCTCGAATTACCTGAAAGCTAACAGATCAATAATACAAGGCAGCTATGTATCCGATAATTCCAAGAAACGCTAAAGCTCCTAATACGTACGCAATAAAAATTGGATTTCGAATGTAAGGGTGGGCTTGAACTTGTTCATTCAGCTTCGTATCCAACTCGCTTGGCAAATATTTTTGATTTTTCATAACCAAGTACGTATAAATTAATCCAACTGCCGATATTACAAACACAAGAACACTTAAAATCATCATCATGTTCATATGTATCCTCCCTCTCGTTTACAGCCATTTTTTCTATTTTCCCGTTCTTCCTCTTTTCATATGCGGAAAAAACTAATTTTCACGATTTTAGAAAAACACGGCAACGAAGGGAGGGGGAACATTGGATGAACACCTATAATCTATAAAGCATCTTTTTCATATAAAAATTCATATGATAAATCAATAAAGACATAGTGCTGACTATCGAGTGGATAAGAAAACGTCCGGATGCTTTCTCCTGTTTCAATATCGATGTACAAATCCGATAAAAGCCCTTTTTGCTCGTGGCTCATCCGCAAAATATTTTCCAGAAAATAAGGGCGCCAGCTCCAGTTTTTACTCAAATACTGGGGTTCAAACACCCATGATTCTTGTTTTCGAATAATATTCCCAGACTTTTGGAAACCGTTTTCATCACAAATGTAAATTCGAAAACATGCATCAGACAATGTATCGGCAATTAATTCAATCATTTCATCATATGAATGAAGCTTTCTGCATTTTGGCAATAGCTGCTGCAACTCGGTCTGAAAGTTTTGGGTTAAGTTGTGAAGAGAAAGCAGCTTTCTTTTTTCATGGGCAATAAAGCTTTGAAAACGCTCCTTTAGTTTATCTTTCAGTAAATCACGCGAAACGAAAGCAGCTGTCGGCTTATGTAGATAAAACCCTTGGAAATAACGCCCACCATGACGCCAAGCATATTGTAGCTGAAAGGAAGCCTCAATATCTTCATACAGCAATGTAGCACCAATTTTCCGGGCAAGTAGGGAGATAGAATAAAGAACATCTTGAAACGATTGAGGCATTGCTGTTTGACGTAAAATATGCAAGTCAATTTTTAAAATATCAGGAGACAGCAAGCCAATGCGGTCTAAGTTGCTGCTTTCTTTGCCGATATTATCGACGGCAACTTTAATTCCATATGTACGATAATACATCAGCAGATGATGCAATTGGTCGATATCTCCTTTGAAATCATGTTCCGTCACCTCGAGCACAATGCGGCTTAGCGAAAGCCCTTTTTCCTCAAATGATCGGAGCACTTCAAGAAGAGAGGCACCACGGTCATTCATTAACAGATTGGCATTTTGATTAATGAAAATAAAACTGTCATCATCATGTTCGTTCATTACATATTCTAGTGCTTTTATTAGCACAATCCGATCTACTTCAATGCGGTATTCATCAGGGATCGCATCATCATGAAAAAACGGGCCGAGACTTTCTATTTGGTCGTTTGCTTGAAATCGAGCCAACACTTCATATCCGATGATTTGATGAGCATCAGCCGAAAAAATGGGTTGATAGTATGGGACGATTTGTTCTAAATTTGTTAAAACATCTAATGGATCCATACGAACACCACCTTTCCATATATTAAAAATAGTATAATATGGATACAAGGATTACGCTAGTGTTTGACAGGATTTGCTTATCATTAGAATGGATGCTGATTAAGCCACTGCCCTCCGTCCATCGTAATGCATTCACCATTAATATAAGCCGCTTCCTCTGAAAATAAAAATGCCGCAAGTGCCGCAATTTCTTCTGGTGTTCCAAGCCTTCCAAGTGGAACAGAAGCAAGAGTGCGTTCCGCCGCCTGCTGTGATTCCCACAGCTTATCTGCTCCTCCTGTACGTTCAATTGGACCTGGAGCAATTGCGTTAACTCGTATTCCATACTTCCTTCCCCATTCTACCGCTAACGTGCGTGTCATCGTCAGAACGCCGGCTTTAGCGGAAGCGGAATGAATGACCCCTGCCCCTGCATTCCATGCATATGTTGCCACAATATTCGTAATGGCACCTTTTATCCCTTTTTCAATCCAATACCTTCCTACTGAGGAGCTACAATAAAACGTACCGTTCAATACAATATCAATAACACTATTCCAACCATTCACAGACAACTTTTCGGCAGGACAAATAAAGTTCCCCGCCGCATTATTTACAAGAAAGTCAATGCCACCGTAGACTTCATCTGCTTCTTTTACCATTTTATCTGCCAGTTCAGGATTTCGTACGTCCATGACCATCGTGTGAACTTGACCTGAAAACGTTTCCATTTCTACCTTCGCTGCTTGCAGGCGCTCTTCATCTCTTCCGGTAATAACAACATATGCCCCATCATTTGCAAAGCGTTTTGCCATGTATTTTCCCATCCCGTTTGAGCCGCCAGTTATAACTACAACCTTTCCCTTCATTCTCATGCCCCCTGTCTATAAATTTTCTAACTTTTCAATCTATTATACTCCTTTTTTACATAATAAAGTCAATAACCTTTTTTATCTATATAAATCGACCGAGAAAATCTGTCATGACCAAAGGGAAATCATGCCGAATTTTCTGAATCAACCTGTATATTGAGAGAGAAGAGAAAACAATGCTATAATTAAGAAACCTTTCAGCAGTTGAAAGGCTTACTATCCGTTCATGTAGGATAAACGAACATACTATTTAGAAGAAACAGGTTGATTGCTATGACAGAAACATATACAAGGCGCACGTTCTTAAAAAAAGCGGTCGCTTTTTCAGCTGGAACCACTCTCGCTTCTGGGTTTGCCTATGTGTACGCACGCTACATTGAGCCACGACAGCTTGAAATTGTGGAACAAACCATTATGTCTCCAAACATTCCAAAAAGCTTTCACGGTACAAAAATTCTGCAATTTAGCGATACTCATTTAGGTCTTTCCTACGATCTCTCAATGCTTGAGCAACTGACAGAGAACATCAACACATTAAACCCCGACATCGTCTTATTTACCGGTGATTTAATTGATATCCCAAATGAATATTTGTCTATTGACAAAGTAGCCCCTATTTTAAAAAAGATTAAGGCGCCACTTGGGAAATTTTCAATCTTTGGGAATCACGACCACGGTGGATACGGAACGGAAATATATAAGCAAATTATGCACGATGCTGCTTTTACCCTGCTCGTGAACGAGATCGCTCACATTCGATTAGTGGATAACAGTTATATTGCCATCGGTGGACTCGATGACATCTTGCTTGGCAAGCCAGTCTATGGAAATACCCTTAACCAACTATCGGATGATATCTTTTCGATTATGATGGTACATGAACCTGATGTCGCCCAAGAACTCGCGCTTTTCCCTGTAGACTTGCAGCTGTCGGGGCACAGCCATGGAGGCCAAATTCAAATTCCATTTTACGGACCATTGATTACGCCTCCGCTCTCTACTCTTTATCGCGAAGGAATGTATACGATAGGCCCCTCAAATATGAAGCTTTATGTAAATCGAGGACTCGGAACTACAAGACTTCCTTTCCGATTTTTCGCAAAGCCGGAAGTCACTCTCTTCACCTTAAAAAGCACGGCGGAATGACACCTTTTGCTAAAGCTAAAAAACGTCAATGATTCGCTCGATAATAGAAGCGACCATTGACGTTTTTTTATTGATTAAACTGTTTTTTCAAGTCGACATTTGGAAGCGGTCGGCTGAAAAAGAAGCCTTGTGCCTTCTCACACCCAATATTTTTCAGAAAAGCAACTTGCTCTTCTTGTTCGACGCCTTCTGCTACAACCTTTAAACACAAGCTTTTTGCCAAATGAATAATCGTTGTCGTAATGGCTTCATCTTTTTCTTCAATTAAAATGTCGCGAATAAATGATTGATCAATTTTTAATGAGTCGAGCGGAAAGCTCTTCAAATAACTTAGCGAAGAATATCCTGTCCCAAAATCGTCGACTGCAATTTTGACACCTATTCGCTTCAATTCATTCAACACTCTAATGGTTTCGCGCGAATCGTGTAGGGCACCTTCCGTAATTTCAATCTCTAAGCATTCAGCTGGAATCCCTGCTTTTGTAATAGAATCTTCAATATGCTCTACTAAGCGAAGCTGTTGAAACTGTCTAGTCGATAAATTAACCGCTACTGTATGATAGCCATAGCCTTGTTTATTCCATTCCTGAATTTGCCTGCATACTTCTTCAATAACCCAATTGCCGATTGGAATAATCAAACCGGTTTCTTCGGCAATTGGAATAAATTCAGCCGGCGAAATATAGCCTTCTTTTGGATGGTACCACCTAATCAATGCTTCAAAGCTTTCTACTTGTCCCGTATCTAAATTAACTTGTGGCTGATAAAACAATGTAAACTCCTGTTGCTTCACAGCTTTACGGAGGCTTGTTTCAATTCCGATGGAATGAGGAGCAAACTGTTTCATCCCAGGTCGATAAAACTGATAAGTCCCTCTTCCTTGTTCTTTCACACGATAAAGGGCGATATCAGCACATTTAATTAATGTTTCTAAGTCATTACCATCTCTGGGGAATACACTAATGCCAATACTCGGTGTAATATAGCACTCTTGCTCTTTAAAGACAAATATATCTGAAAATAAAGATAAGATTTCCTCAGCAGCTTCCTTCACCTTATGCTCTTCCGTCTCTTCAATCGTAACTAAAAACTCATCGCCACCGTGACGAAATGCTTTCGTTCGGTCATTGAGAATGATTTGAAGACGATTAGATACCTCTTTAAGCAATTCATCCCCAACATCATGTCCTAGTGTATCATTAATAAATTTAAATCGATCCAAGTCAAAATATAACAGAGCAAATGACGCTTGCTCTTCCGTTACTCTTTTAATCATCTCGGATACATGCTCTTTTAATAAATTACGGTTGGGCAAACCTGTTAAATAATCATAAAACGCCATTTCTTTCATAATGCGTTCATTGTTCAGCTGTTCGGTAATATCGCGTGTAATGCTCACCACATAGACGCATTCTTCTTCATTTAACACAGGGGTCAAAACCGATTCTCCATACATGATTCTTTCGTCAGGTAAAACGATTTTGTCTCGAAAAATGACTTTTTCTTTCGTCATAGCGGCCTGTTGATAACTAATATACAAACGATCCGCCAATTCTTTAGGAAGAACGTCATGGAGCGTTTTGCCCACATATTCCTCTAAGAGATTGGCATGTTTTCGTCCAGCATCATTCACAAATATATAACGAAAATTTCGTTGGTGATCTACTTCCATAATGTAAACTAGGTCGTGTATATGTTTCAAAATGGTTTGCATAAGTTCCGTTTTAATCATACTCTTCTGTTCTAATTCTTTTACGTGAATACTATTTAAATTATACATGTCCCTCATCCCGTTGCATTGCGGCTTCTTTTCCTTATAGTAGCATATTCTTTTATCTATGGCACTATCATTCTTTATTTTTACGAAAAGCTTAAATCACATATCCTGCCATGAAAAACAACGGACAAAGAATCATTGTCAATAAAATATAAGAAAGAGCCTTTCGCCATCCGTATGACAAACATTCCACGATGAACGTAGAAAAAGTCGTAAACCCTCCACAAAATCCAGTTGCCAGAAAAAAGGTCAACCATTCACTTACTGATAGTTGCGCTCCCATGAACCATCCGAGTATAAAAGAACCTGTAACATTTATGACTAAAGTCCCCCATACAAATGTTTGAAAGGCTGACTTTAGCCATTCACTAACTATATAGCGACAAGCGGCTCCAATCGCTCCCCCTAACGCTGCTCCAAATAAGACACTCATCACATTCCACCTTCCCGCTGCCGCTTCATTAACCTATCTCCTGCAACATAACCTAACATTCCCATTATTAGTCCTCCAAATAAAGAACAAAAAAGGTAGATGGCACTATCAAGTGCTGTCCCAACCGAAGCAGAATGATATACTTCTCCTGAAAATGTAGACATAGTGGTAAACCCTCCACAAAATCCAGTTCCAAGAAGTGGTTTCAAGCGTTCATCCAGCATACGGCCTGTCCACATCGCAGTGAGAAAAGCCAACAAAAAACTCCCTCCTAAGTTCGCCGCTAAAGTGGCAAAAGCGAAGGGATGCTGCGGCAAGACAAATGTCAATAAATAGCGAAGAGACGTGCCTGCTCCGCCTCCAATCGCTGAAAGTATAACTGCTTTTATGTTCATTTATCTTACTTCCTTCCAGTTTTGTACATAGGCCATGCTCATTCCTTATAACATGACCATACACTATTATGACAATATACAAGGAGGTTTTTTCATTATGTACCCATACGGTTATTATCGCGGTGGTGCTCCTTACGCAGAAAACCGCTTTATCGGCTTTCCGTTTTTAGGAGGTTTGGCAGGAGGACTTTTAGGAGGGCTAGCAGCAGGAGCATTTATTGGAAGACCCGGTTTTTATGGTCCAGGTTGCTGTCCTCCACCGCCTCCACCGCCATTTTACGGTCCATATGGTGGCTATAATCCATATTACCCGCCATTTTACAGATAAGCATATAAGTTCATAACTCGGCTTTCACGCATTCTATTTCCATACTTGTCTCTACTCACATAGAAATGAATTGTTCCTTCTGCCTATCTATCGTGAAACGATGGTTCATGATCAAAAAGAATGACTACGGATAAGAAAGGACCCAACATGGAATCCTTCGTCTCACGGATTTTCATGTCAGGTCCTTTTTTACAATAAGCGAACAAGCAGTTTAACTTATCGCCCTTCTTGTTATTCCTCGTCTTCTTTTACTTGATAAGCCATATCGTACAAAATCATTTGGCTGTCAATGATCGGTTCATTTTCTTTTCGCATGACATAGTTATAATTTCCATGCTCATCTTGCTCCCTTGATTTTACATTATCAGCAAGCATAATCGAAAGCCATTTATTGATTCGTTTTTTTAATCGTCCATCAAAAATTGGGAATAAAATCTCGACCCGCTTCTCCATGTTTCTAGTCATCATATCAGCAGAAGACAAAAACAGTTTTTCTTCTCCATTATGATGGAAATAGTAAATTCTGCTGTGTTCAAGGAAACGGCCAACAATACTCCGCACTTTAATATTTTCGCTGACCCCTTTAATACCTGGGCGCAAGCAGCAAATTCCTCGAATAATTAAGTCAACTTTAACACCGGCATTGGATGCTTCATACAGTTTCATAATAATTGGTTTATCTGTAAGAGAATTCATTTTAGCAATAATGCGACCATTGCCATGCTTTTTATGGAAATGAATTTCTTCATCAATTAATGTGATAAAATCTTTTCGAATATCGTATGGAGCAATCGATAAATGATGATACGAAGGTTTTTCTGTATAGCCGCTCAAATAATTGAAAAAGTTCGTGGCATCAATGCCGATTTTTTTATTCGCAGTAATAAGCCCCATATCGGTATAAACTTTAGCCGTCGCATCATTGTAATTTCCAGTACCTAAGTGGACAAAGTGCTCAATTCGGCCGTTTTTCCTCCGAACAACAAGCGTAATTTTACTATGTGTTTTCAAATAATTCATCCCGTAAATTACATGGCACCCTTCTTGTTCCAGCTCTTTTGCCCAGTTAACATTATTCTCTTCATCAAAACGCGCTTTTAACTCTACAAGCACTGTGACTTGCTTTCCGTTTTCAGCAGCTCGTTTTAGTGCTTTAATGATAGGTGAATCGCCACTGACACGATAGAGTGTTTGTTTAATAGCAAGAACGTCAGGGTCATCTGCAGCATCGGAAATAAAATCGACTACCGGCTCAAAAGATTCGTACGGATGATGCAGTAAGATATCTTCCTGCAAGGCTTTTTCAAACACTTCCTCATCTGATCCTAAATCTTTCGGCGGCTGCGGAATTAATGTCTCGTCAACTAAATGTTCATGCGTCGCTTCAACCGCTTTGTAAAATGGGAATAAACACGTTAAGTCAAGAGGACCATCGACACAATAAATATCTTTTTCGTGAATTTCGAGCTCTTCCTTCAAATAATGAAGCAGTTGCTCATCGTATTCCTGTCCTTTTATTTCTAAGCGAACGGCCGCTCCCCATTTTCGTTTCTTTAGCTCTTTTTCAATTTCTTTCAGTAAATCACGCGCACCCTCTTCATGAATCGTCATATCGGCATTTCTTGTAATCCGAAAAGGAGTCACTGATTTGACTTCAAACCCTTTAAACAGCTTATGGATAAAATAAGAAATAACATCCTCTAGTAAAACGAAGCATCTGTGTCCTCCCTTACTCGGCAGTTCAACATATCGAGTTAAAACGGAAGGCACTTGCACAAGCGCCAGCTTGCCAGCAAATCGACCAATTTCTTCTTCCTCTAACGATTCATTTTCCAACACAATAGCCAAGTTTAAACTTTTATTAAGAAGCATCGGAAACGGTCGGTACGCATCGACTGCCATTGGTGTTAACACAGGAAAGATTTGTTCATCAAAGTATGTTTCTAAAAATGCTAATTGCTCTTTTTTAATCTCTTGCATAGTGAGGATGGATACACCCTCTTTTTCCAAAAGAGGAAGGAGTTGATTATACGTTTCATACTGCCGTTGTACAAGCACATGGTTTTTCGAGGAAATATGAGAAAGCTGTTCTTTCGGGGTAAGACCAGCTTTATTTTCCGGTTTATTAAAACCTGCCTTCACTTGGTCTTTTAATCCAGCGACCCGCACCATAAAAAATTCGTCTAGATTGGAAGCAAAAATCGCCAAGAATTTGAATCTTTCCAATAAGCGGTTCCGGTTGTCCATCGACTCTTCCAGTACACGCTGATTGAATGCAAGCCAGCTTAATTCTCGATTATTGTAGTATGAGGGATGTCCCAAGCTTTTGTGTTCAATTGGTGTAGTAGTTGTTTCCATCGTTAAGTCCACCCTTACTGAATTATCTATTTCTAGTCATGATTTCCATTTCACAATACCATTACAATATTAAAAAAATGTAAATGGAGTGTAAATTTCCTGTTAATGATATATTCATCATAAAGAAACTTTATAATCCAAATTGTCAAATAAATGAAACTTAATAGGTCTTGTCAGCACCTGACCTACAAGATGCTGGACAGAGTAAAGGGTGTTTATAGTTTTTGAAATGTCAGCCCAATCGGTTGTTTTACGACTTTTTCTAAATGTTTTTTTTGCTTTTCAGCCTGATATTCTTCTGCTCGAAAATCACCGTTGCATAAAACATTGATGGCAAAACTAGCTGAATCACTCGTTACATCAAGGTGCTTCACGATGTTTCGTTTCGTTGCATTTAAGCTGGAAGCAAATTTCAATATAGCGCCTAAAAAGCGGAGGTTTTTTTGTTCTTCCTTTGTCAGCCAGCCCTGAAATACTTCCGCGTATTGGCGAAAAGCTGTTTTCCCCTTATAGGACGCAAGCAGCGCCAACTTAAGACGTTCCTTATGGCTAATACCATCAATCGTACGGTTAGCAAGCAAATAAAAAGTATGTTGACTGCTTGATTCAGAATCGATATACTCCCCTAGATGAAACATTTGCGCTCCCATCTTCAATGTATGAAGGTCATCGTCATTCAATGGGAAATCAAGATGCTTACGAAACTGCTGAAACAACAAGACGGCAATTTTCGTTACTTGCGCCACATGAGTTGTGTCAATTTCAAAATCCATGACAAGCTCCTGAAAGCTCTCTTCGAGCACGTTTGGATACACATTAATTCCAAATGGCTTGAGCAATTCTTCAAACATCAGCCCTTCCCTCAAGCCTTTTCGGCTTAACACAAATCTCGGAGCAGCTGTGAGCTCACATAAGGATTCAAATACCTCTACAGCTGGTAAAATGGTATCTGCTCGGTCTTTTGATAAGCCTTCCAACCTTTGAATCTCATCGTACTGCATGCCGCTAAGTTGCTTTTTTAACATTTGAATGTCGTCCAAGTACATCTCATATTGATGTACACCCGCTAGCGGATAATTAATAAAGCTTTGATGAAGCTGGACCATATTTCGGGCACTGCCTCCAATAGCTATAATCGGTACGTTCTTTTCCTTTAACCACGGCAACGTTTCAAATTGTGATTGCACAAACTGCCTAATCGCTTTTCGTTCCTCATCTGTTGGAATATCTCCCTTTACATACTGAAGCTGTAAAGACAGTGCACCGAAAGGAAAGCTATGATACTTTACAAGCTGACGATCCATAAAATATGTAACCTCGGTGCTACCGCCGCCGATATCAATCGTAATGCCTTCTGTAATGTTAGTTGAATTCACTACAGCAAGAAAACCGTAGAAGGCTTCTTCGTATTCCGATAAAATGTCCATTGTAAAATCTGTTTTCGTTTCAACAAGACGGCAAATTTCATCTCGATTGTTTGCCTGGCGAACCGTAGCGGTCGCCACACACCGAACATTTTGAAGCTGATGATGTCTCGTAATGATTTGAAAGCTGTAAAGCGTATCAAGCAATATGTTGATTCCTTCATCACTCAGCTGTTGGTTTTCATCTAAATAATTGCGTAGTCTTGCTACTACTTTCACATTCTCTACTTGCTTAAATCGCTTGCGGGAATCGTGTTCGTAAATAACAAGACGCATCGTATTGGATCCGATATCAATCATTGCATACTTATTGCTCAACTCTTTTAACATCCTTTACTTAAATAATTTACTGGATTTAACTATGTTATTATCAATATTCTAGCGGATGATCAGGGACTTTCACAACCATTTGTGCGAATCTTTCTATTATTTTTTCACGGACTCCGCGCATTTTTCCAACTCCATTCCAATACAATACATTAATCCCTTATCTTTGAGAGGAGACCTGTAGATGAATCATGTTGTAAAGCCTGGGGAAACCTTGTCTTCTATTGCCCTTGACTACCGTCTTCCACTTCAAACCATCATCTCTGCAAATTCTTTCATAAATCCGAACATCATTTTACCAGGGCAGATTGTGATAATCCCTGGATTACCTTCTAAAGAAAGTATTCCCTATACGATTCATGTTTACTTACAGGAAAAACAGCTAGAATTACGAAAGAATAAAGAAAGGATAAAAACCTATCCGATAGCGATAGGAAAAATGCTGTCGGCAACCCCGATTGGCGATTTTGTGATTGTCAATCGGGAACCGAATCCTGGGGGACCGTTTGGAACAATGTGGCTCAGTTTATCGAAGATTCATTATGGAATTCACGGTACAAATCAACCCGCCTCCATCGGAAAGGCTGTATCTAAAGGCTGTATTCGAATGTACAACCAAAATGTAAATGAACTCGCTTCCATTGTCCCCAATGGAACAGCTGTATTTATTCGCCCTTCACGTGCATATTCTTGATTTCACCCATTTCCAGCTTGAAAACTTGGATACAGTTTCATCCCTCCATCAACGTATAAAGTTGAACCAGTCATATATTTTGCTTCTCGTGATGCTAGGAAGGCAGCCACAGATGCCACTTCTTCCGAGTCCGCAATATAGCCGATAGGAATCATCTTTTCTACTGATGATTTAATCGCTGAGTCTGAAAATTTTTCTGCATTAATAGGCGTATTAATAGCTCCAGGGCTAATTGCATTGACCCGTATACCGTTTGGCGCGTATTCAAGAGCTAACGTCTCTGTCATCATCTTAATCCCGCCTTTGCTGGAAGCATAATGAACAAAATGCGGCCATGGAATAACATCATGAACACTCGACATATTAATGATACAACCTTTCACGTTATGCTCTAGCATCCAATGAATAGCTTGAGTAGAGCCTAAAAATGTTCCTGATAAATTAACAGAAATAACCTTATTCCATTCATCAAGCGTCATCTTATGGGAGGGAATTTCCATTTGGATTCCTGCATTATTAACCATCACATCCAGCTGTCCAAATGAATGGCAGGCGGCTTCAATGAGCTTTTTCATGTCACTCTCTTTTGACACGTCACCTTGGACGGCAATTCCATTTCCACCCTTTTCATGGATTTCACTAATGACCGTATCGGCCATATCTTGATCGTGCAAATAATTGACGACAACATTCATTTTTTCTTGTGCAAATCGCAGCGCAATCGCTCTTCCAATCCCACTCGATCCTCCTGTAATGATGGCCGCTTTACCGCTTAAATCTGGATACATCACCATGCCTCCTTTTTGCTTATTTTTGATCCGATAAAATGACACTACCTGCACAAACTTTAAGATGCTACTACCTCATCTCAATCAATAATACTTTGTATTTTCACCCTTTTTTCAATGTTTAAACGCCATTGAAATAAGTTGATAAAAATATGGTATATCCCCCAAAATATCGAACGTTTGCAAAAGGAGCTTCTGGGTATATAATAGAGACAAAGAAACGAGCATCGAAAAACATTCTCGTTTTTTGTGCACAAAAATGTGGATTAATAAAAAAGGAGTGTCACTATGTCCGACGTAATCGGCCACGAACCTTTAGAAGAGTCTGTGAACGAATTAGCAAAAGCCATTTTCACTGTGAATCGTCATGCTAAAGCAGCGCCAGACCCGCAAAAATTGTATACGTTAAAGAAGCTTGCATTGGAGAAACTGCTCTTGGAAGGAAAAGCAAAAAAAGAAGGCCTTCATTTCTCTCCCAACCCTGGAAAAAGTCAGCAAAAGTCTGATGTACTTGTATCTGTTGGGGACTACTATTTCCATATGCCTCCTAAAAAAGAAGACTTTCAACAACTTCCACACCTCGGTCACTTAAATCACCAATACCGAAATCCAAAAACGTCCATGTCTTTGTCTCAGGCAAAGCGCATTTTATCTAAATATGCGGGATACTGGGTAAAGCCTCCCCAACATCCTTTATCTTTACATAAGAAAAAGCACCAACCACCTGTGTTTAAGCCATTAGGAAAAAGCTATTTTTAATCAGAAAAAGAGGAATCTGCCAGCGCAAATTCCTCTTTTCACTTATAGAATATGTTTATCTACCATTCGAATTAATTCGGCAATTTCTGGTTTGCTCACTTGTCCATTTGCTCCAACCATTTGTCCTTTATGACGCAGATCATCTGTAATTAAAGAAGAAAAGATAATGATTGGGAGAATTGACAGTCTTGAATTTTCTTTAATACGCTTTGTTAGATGGTGTCCATCCATTTGCGGCATTTCAATATCGGTAATCACAATCTGTACTTGATCTTCAATGGCCGTGCCACTTTCAATGAGTGATTCTAAGTAGTAAAGAGCATCTTGTCCATTTTCGAAAAACTCCACATTAACATACCCAGCTTCTTCCAACGTATCAGAAATAAGACGTCGTAATAGTGGCGAATCTTCAGCGACAACAACATGCTTATTCGATCTCTCACGGGCGCCTAGCCTTTTCACAGAACTCACGTTAATTCCGGAATCAGGGTTAACATCTGTAACGATTTTTTCAAAATCAAGCATTAACAGCATGTGGTCATCCATTTTAATAACACCTGTAATCTGTGTTTCCAATCCTTGATACATTTGAGATGGCTTTTCAATTTGCTGCCATGAAATTCGATGTATTTGTGTAACATGATGAACATGAAACACCATTTTTTGTTTGTTGAATTCTGTGACGATAAATTTATCTTTATCCGGTGTAGCAGATGGAGCCATATTCAAAGCTGTTGCTACATTCACAATCGGCAATACTTCTCCGCGAAGCTCGATAATGCCTTCAACGTAAGGATGGGCATGTGGAACAGGCGTAATCGGAACAGGGTTAATAATCTCTTTCACTTTAATTACATTGATGCCAAACTTAATTTGTCCGACTTGAAATTCCACAATTTCTAATTCATTTGTTCCACTTTCCAGCAAAATGCCTTTATCTTGTGTCATGATTTTCGTCCTTCCATCTTTGAATGTTATCATTCTATCTATTCTACAATTATATCATCGGCTATTGTATGGAAAAAGTTTATTTCTGTTCATAAGGTATTCTTATTGGCAAAATCATATAGTGCCCACTCTGCTACCGGAAGCAACCCATACATAACTAAAGGCAACACTTTATTTGCTTTTCCTCCTCGTACTCGCTTGCCCCCTGCCACCACTTCTCCCTCTCCTCAGCACCATTTTTTGTTTACTTCCATCTATGCTGCGTAACCCCCTGTCTTTTTACAAAATCTTTACACCCTATTCATAAAACCTCTCGTTAACGGACAAAATACCTCCTATTCTTACAACAAAAGAGAGGATCACCTTCACGGTTGGATATTCGAAGATTACTCTATTTAATGCTATAATTTCCCCATAATTAAAGACAAAAAATACAGATGCGGGAGTTGAAAACATATGAAGAGAGCACAGCAAAAAGAACAGACAAAAAGACTGTTACAGCAAACCGCCATCCAATTATTCCAAAAACAAGGTTATTCTAAAACGACAGTTTCACAAATTACCACAGAGGCGGGAGTTGCGAAAGGGACCTTTTTTAATTATTTCGATTCAAAAGAAGATGTTCTTCACACTATTCGTGAGCATCAAATTGCTTATATGGAAAAAGAAGCGGAGAAAGTATTCAAAGAAGATGGGGAAGTAAAACAAAGTCTTTATCGACTTTGGGGAAATATCGCTATTCATTATGAAGAAGCAGGACGGCCACTTATACGTTCCCTTTTCCATATTCTACTCACAGATAATTCATTCCAACGTAAAGAATTGCTTCAGTCAAAAAAGTTCAAAGAACAACTCATACGTTTCTTTGAAGAAGGGTGTCGCAAAAAAGAATTTACAGAAGATTTTTGTTTGGAGAAAATGGCTGTAACGCTCCTTCATCACTTTACTGGAATTTTATTTTATTGGTGTACAACGGAAGATACACCACCTTTACCTGAACTTATTCATGAGTCACTGCCTTTGCTGTTTAAAGGTATTTTGCTCCATTCTTAATTTCAATCTCTCCCTTTCATCCAATCCATACGTTTCCATTATCTGAAAAATATAAATGTGAAAAAAAGATGGACTAAAACATACAAAAAATTTATACTACACAATGACTGAAAGAAAAGGGGCATGAATTTTGCTCCAAAACTTAACATTAAAGAAGGTGCAAGAAGGATGAAAGGTTCAGTCATTGTATTTGACACTCACAATGAAATGACCATTTTAGAAGACGTTGAGAAAGTTATTTTTGATCAAATTCAAGAACAGATTGGTAAGAACCGCTGTGTTGTTACCATCAACAATCACAATGTTGACCTTGGACATGTTGTAGCGCCCGTTTATTGGCGTGAAGGTCCTGTTCATATGGAATAATGAAAAGTGCGGCTATCTTAGCCGCACTTTTCATTATGTTTCTGATGAACTGTTCCCTCTAAATAAATATGGTAAAAATTCACCCTCGACACGATTAATCAGCTGAAATCAGGGTAAATACATCGTAAATAGTTTTATAAGCGAACAAGAAAGGAGATTAAGACGATGAAAAAATATGATGGCCACTCTAAAACAACGAACCATATAAACACCTATCAAACATTGAAAACTAAATTTTATGAAAAAGAAGCTGAAACAATTCTTGCTGCTCTCACTTATTCATTTAACAAACAACACCTTCAGTCATTAATCGATGAAACATTAGATCAACGCGACAAAGAGAAGTTCTTTCATTATAGTAATCTCTACAACGAATTATTGAGCAATAAACCTTCCTCTTTATAACTTGAGGAAACTTGCTATAAAGAGGATTGAATGTATGCAAAGACGATATACAAGGAGAGGATGACCCCGATAGCCTTCGAGTCATCCTCCATCTAAAAAGTTAAGACCCCCCCACGCAAGGATAGCCCATTCAACTATAGGGGAAACAGGACGTTATAGGCCGCCTTCATATTTCCCATCATTTTTAGGAGCCTTTTCCTTTTTTGCTTTCTCTTTATGCATCTTGTTTGCCGCTGCACTGCCAAATTCGTGGCTAAATTCTGAATCCATAGCGGCTGAATCGAACCCTTTTTTATTCTTCTGATCTGCATCATGCTTTTTCGTACGCTTTGCCATTTGCCTAACACCTCTTTTAAGAATTTTTGTACAAGTATAGTGTAGGCAAACACCGGTTTTCTATGAATTAAAATTTATGTGTACTCCCATTTTCTTTTCTCGCTTTGAAAGTACTTCAAATGGAGCGAATGGATTATTATTTAATTATTATAGTGCTTGTAAAGAGCTTGCGTCCCGCTGTTTTCTTCCCCATTAGCAGCGAGAGAATCATAAAGCAATTTTGCCAGCTTCAAGCCAGGCGTCTCCATATTCATCGCTTCTGCTTCTTCCAAGGCAATCCCCATATCTTTAATAAAGTGTTTAATATAAAAACCTGGTTCAAAATCTCCTTTAATCATACGAGGGGCTAGATTGTTTAAAGACCAGCTTCCCGCTGCACCTGCAGAAATGGATTGAAGGACAAGTTCCGGTTTTAGTCCTGCTTTCTCAGCGTACACAACCGCCTCTGCCACCCCCATCATATTGGAAGCGATAGCAATTTGATTACACATTTTCGTATGCTGGCCTGCCCCCGCTTCTCCTTGACGAATAACGTTTTTTCCTAAGAGCTGAAAAAGTGGCAAGCAATGGTTAAATGCTTCTTCCTCTCCGCCAACCATAATTGTTAATGTCGCTTCACGTGCACCGATATCCCCACCAGAAACTGGAGCATCCAACGCATGCATCCCTCTTTTTTTCGCTTCTTCAAAAATGGTTTTCGCCAGCGTCGGCGTAGATGTTGTCATATCAATAAAGTATGTACCAGGTTGAGCATGATTGAACAAACCATGTTCCCCAAAGTAAACTTCTTCTACATCCTTTGGGTATCCCACCATTGTAATGATCAAGTCGGCTTCCTGTGCAACCATGGCAGGACTTTCCTTCCAGATAGCGCCCTCATTTAATAACTCTTCTGCTTTTTCTTTTGTTCTTGTATAAACTGATACTGAATATCCTGCTTTCATTAAATGACGAGCCATGCTTTTTCCCATAACACCAGCACCAATAAATCCAACTTTGTTTTTTCCAGTCATATCGCTCTCACCTTTTCTTTATTTTTCTTCATTTTAATGGATACAGTTCAAAGAAAAAAGCAAAATGATGAGAGACAGTCTGAAAAGAGTCAAGTCATCTCTACTCAGACTATCTCTCACCTTTACTAATGCGGGATCAAAAATGGAGTGAATCTTTAATTGACTCTTCATAGCACATCCATTAGTCGACATGTTCATCAGATAAAAGTAAATATACACACCCCTCCACTAATCCGATAATAGTCGGAATACCTGTCCAACAGAAAAGAAGATACAGAAAACCTTGAATCGGCTGTTTTAAATAAAATTTATGAACTCCAAAACTCCCTAGGACAATTGCATACAATGCCGCCTTTTTTCGTCTGCTCATTCACGCTCCCCTTCATGAAAAAGTAGTATGCCGATATATCAATTTATGATGAAAAATAAAAAATCATGCACAAAATCTCCATCTCTAGCACAAGCTAATCATATTGCTTGCTTTTTCACATATGCTTCTATACAATTTGGCTCATACGACTATTTGTCATACCATGTCGTAATTGCTCAATTTTAAATAATCATTTTCTACTTACATATAGGAGGAAACATAATGGCACAAAATTTCTTTGAACTTGTCAATGAACGTACATCTGTCAGACAGTACGATGCTTCTGTTAAACTTTCTAAAGAAGAGGTAACGGAACTACTAGAAGTAACAGCAAAATCTCCATCTGCTTGGAACCTTCAACACTGGAATTTCATGGTTTTCTTAAGTGACGAAGCAAAAGAAAAATTGCTTCCAATTGCTTATAACCAAAAACAAGTTGTGGAAGCTGGAGCGGTTGTAGCAATCTTAGGAGACCTTCAAGCAAATAAAAATGTTGAAGCAGTCTATACCCCTCTTGTTGAAGCTGGGTACATGACAGCAGATGTAAAAAATGTACTAGCAGGACAAATTGAAGGCGCTTATCAAAACGGAGTCTTTGCGCGTGACGCGGCATTCAGCAATGCTTCTTTAGCTGCCATGACATTAATGTTCGCAGCTAAAGAAAAAGGATATGATACATGCGCAATGGGTGGTTTCAACGCACAACAATTTACAGAAACATTTAACGTTGATGATCGCTATATCCCTGTTATGCTTATTTCAATCGGAAAAGCAGCGAAGCCGGCGCACTCTAGCTCTCGTCTTCCAGTCGCTGATCTTTCTACTTGGCTGTAATCATTATTTAGCGCAAGATGATCGCACTGCTTTTCAATATAAAAAACCCGCAATAGCGGGTTTTTTATATTGATTTCACCATCCCGCCATCTACCAAAAAGGAATTTCCCGTCATATAGGTATTGGCATCGGAAACTAAAAAAGTGACTACTTTTGCAAATTCTTCAGGTTCTCCGTAACGCCCAAGCGGAATTCTTCCTTTTACGCTCTCTTCAATCTCTTCTACTGTAACTCCTTGTTTTTGAGCATGGAGGGTATCTAAATGGACTGTACGCTCTGTCGCAATTCTCCCAGGTGCCACGGTGTTAATTAAAATATTATATGGGCCGAGTTCTTGTGATAAAGTTTTCGTCAGTCCAACTACCCCTGTACGGAAAGTGTTCGATAAAATGAGACCAGAGATGGGTTCCTTAATAGATGAAGAAGCAATATTAATGATTTTACCTCCTCTCTCTTTCATAAACGGCAGAATTTCCCGAATGGTGCGGACATAGCTTAATAAATTTAATTCAAACGCATCCTGCCAATCTTCATCTCTTAACAATTCAAAAGTTCCCGCTCGAGGGCCTCCTGCATTGTTAATTAAAATATCAACCGTCCCAAAATATTCTATTGTTCGCTTGACTACCATTTGAATCGATTCTTTTTCGGTAATATCCGCCAATGTATAAACAACTTTCCCCCCTTTTATCTCAGAAAGTTCTGCCGCTGTTGCCCGTAGCTTTTCTTCTGAACGACTCGCCAGCATAACATTAACTCCTTCTTGGACAAGCTGTTGAGCGATTGCTTTTCCTAATCCTTGACTAGACGCAAATACAATGGCATTTTTCCCTTTTAACTGTAAGTTCATAAGCTTAATCTCCTCCTTTTTCTCCATCTTTTAATGTACCATGAAATCGACGAAATTTAGCTAATAAAGTTTTATTATTCTGAATTTTATTCTGAATCATAAACGACTAAAAAGACCTATTGTGAACATCCTCCATATTATCGAATGTCCACGACAGGTCTTTTCTATAACTTGTATGCTCAGTTGCTCTTAGCTTTCAATTAAACTCCACTCTAAATCTTTTTTATTTAAAATAAGATTGGCCCGTAATTTGCTCATTTTTGTATGCTCTTCTAAATCGTTATACATTTCATCCATATCGACGAACTGACCGATTGTATAAACAGGAATTTGTATATCTTTACGCGTATGAAGCATGTGTCTAAAATCAATGAGCAGCCCGTCATTTGTCAAAGTTAACAATGTATTGACTAACACAAGAGGGAGAGGCGGATATTCGGGTTTTTTACGTAACAAAGAAAATCGCTTTTGATTTAACGAAAAGATTTTTAATGGTACAATTCGGCTCATTAAATGCTTCATATCATATATATCTTTGTAATACGTTTTATTAAACCAGCCATCATCATGGGCGAGATAAACAAATTGATTGTTCAGTTTATTATTGAACTGACTGTTCAATGGTTTATGATAATGCCCTAAGTACAGCAAAGCGGCCAAGTCATTTGGTTCTAAAAGATCTAGTAATGCAATATCCTCTACGTCAATCCAACAAAAATTCCCGTAACCGTATACATAATCTTGGGCTAATTTATAAATTTGTTCCCCTTCTATGTAATCGAGAAGTGTTCCGAAGTGGAAGTCACTTTCGTCATACTGATGTTTCAACAATACAATATTCGGAATGGAAGAAGGGAGCGAAGAAATGAATTCTTTAAACTCAATTCCATATGTAATAAAGCATTTTTCAGTTATGTTGCCATTTATATAAATAAGATCGCGTACGCCGTCTGTTTTGCCCAACCGTTCTAACCACCTTACATGATGTTCACTATGATTTCTTCATCCAGTACCAACAGATGAAGAAATCTTCCTTCCAAAGCTTATAATACCTTAAAGACATTCATAGGCTCAGGATAAAGAAAAACCTCCACGGACGGAAGTTTTCTTTATTATATCGTTAATCAATTAAAAGTAAAAGTGTTTCCCTCTCTTTCTTTTTTCTATAATCACTTAATGCCTACCTTCCCTAATCATGACATCTCTTTCAAAAATCGTTATAATATTCTTTATTAGTTATGGAACTTAGATTCACTCGTTTGAAAGGAGATATACATGGACGTCCGTCAACTTCAATATTTTTATGAAGTCGCAAAACAAAATAGCTTTACAAAAGCATCAGAAGTATTACATATTTCACAGCCTTCATTGAGCAAAATGGTGAAATCTTTAGAAGATGAAGTTGGGATTCAACTTATTGACAGATCGGGAAAAAGAATTCAGCTGACAGACGCTGGAGAAATTGTCTTTCAACAAGCCGAGACAGTGCTTCGTTCTCTTAATGATTTATCCAACTCTCTCTATGATTTAATGAACTTAAAAAGAGGACTCATTAAATTCGGCATCCCCCCTATTATCGGGACACTATTTTTTCCACCAATTATGAAATCATTTCGCGACTCTTATCCTCACATTCACATTCAAATGATTGAATTCGGAGCTAAAAAAATGGAGCGAATTGTTGAACAAGGAGAAGTCGATGTAGGAGTTGTTCTCCTTCCTGTAAATGAAACGAAATTTGACTCTATTCCATTTGCAAAAGAAAAATTGCAAGTTGTCGTACCAAAAAAGCATTCATTTTCAAACCGGGAGTTTATTTCATTAATTGAGTTGAAGCATGAGCCGTTCATTATGTTTCACGAAGATTTCTCCATGCACGACATTATTTATAATGAATGTGTACGCGCAGGATTCCAACCTAAAATTGCCTATATGAGCTCCCAGTGGGACTTTATCGGAGAAATGGTTGCAGCCAACCTAGGAATTGCACTCTTTCCAGAATCCATTTGTCAGAAATTGAATCTCAATCATGTAAGTATTGTGAACCTTGATGGTATCATCCCTTGGGAACTTGGACTCATTCTAAAAAAAGACCGCTACATCTCGATTGCTACAAAAGCTTTTTTAGATCATTTACAATCCAATTTTATTGGAAGCGCGAAAAAAAATTCTATTTAAAATAAGGACGCTTTTCTCATTTCATATTCGCTTTTACTTATATATATTCTACTTAATAGCTCGACACATCTTCATCTGATTCAAGAACATTTACAATGGTTATTCAGACCACTTGAATGGGCCCGCAAAGGTTCACCTATGCGGATGGCACCAACCCCGTAAAGGGGGTGACAGCCGCTTAAGTCTAGAACATTTGGCATGACCGCTCTTTGGTCATGCCGAATGTTCTAAATCAATTTATATAGCTTTCTTGCATAGTAATTATAACTATTATGTATTTTACGAAAAGGTTCATCTCCGATAAACTAATAATTGTAAGATTCATCCTGTAATGTAAATGTTATACGATGAATTCATGATTTCCAAACCCATTGTACAATCTCATGTTACTCTTTTCTCCCAAAGAAAGCCGCCTTGTCCCATGCAAGGCGGCTTTCCCTGTTAATAAAAAAATTCCGCAACTTTCATTGCGGAATTTTTTATTAACTAATATGAAACTTTTCTTTCACAAATGTGCTAACTTCTTCCGTTGTATTCATCGAAAGAATGGTCTCTACATGCTGTTCAATTTCCGCTTTTGATAAGTGACGGATTTGAGAACGTGCTTTTAAAATCGATGTTGCACTCATGGAGAACTCGTCTAGTCCAAGTCCTAAAAGGATTGGAACAGCGATTTCATCGCCAGCCATCTCGCCGCACATTCCAGCCCATTTGCCTTCTTTATGAGCCGCGTCGATGACCATTTTAATGAGGCGAAGAATCGCCGGATTATACGGCTGATATAAATAAGACACGCGTTCGTTCATGCGGTCAGCCGCCAATGTATATTGAATTAAATCATTTGTTCCGATTGAGAAGAAATCTACTTCTTTAGCGAACAAATCAGCAATGACCGCCGAAGAAGGAATTTCAACCATCATTCCCACTTCAATTTCCTCGGAAACCGCTACACCTTCTGCTTGAAGTTTTGCTTTTTCTTCCATTAAGATTGCTTTTGCTTGGCGGAATTCATCAAGCGTCGCAATCATTGGGAACATAATTTTTAAGTTGCCGTATGTGCTAGCACATAATAACGCACGAAGCTGTGTACGGAACATATCTTGCATTTCTAAACATAGACGGATAGCACGGAACCCTAAGAATGGGTTCATTTCTTTCGGAAGATCTAAGTACGGAAGCTCTTTATCTCCACCGATATCTAATGTACGGACAACGACTGGTTTGCCTTCCATACGCTCTAATACGGTTTTGTAAGCATCAAATTGCTCTTCTTCCGTCGGAAGCGTGTCACGGCCCATGTAAAGGAATTCTGTACGGTATAACCCGACACCTTCCCCGCCGTTTTCAAGCACACCTTTGACGTCATCTGGTGTTCCGATATTTGCCGCTAACTCCACATGGTGATGGTCCGCTGAAACGGTTTGTTCATTCACAAGCTTCGCCCACTCTGCTTTTTGTGCTTCGTAAGCGGCTTTTTTCTCTTCGTAAGCTTGAACCGTTTCCGGTGTTGGGTCGACGATAACTTGACCGTCTAATCCATCAACAATGACAAGCACACCGTTGGCAATGTCAGCTGTGACCGTTTTCGCTCCAACAACAGCTGGAATTTCCATCGAACGTGCCATAATTGCCGAGTGAGACGTACGGCCGCCGATGTCGGTTGTAAAGCCTTTAACATATTGACGGTTTAACTGGGCTGTATCAGAAGGTGTTAAGTCTTCTGCGATGATGATAACTTCTTCTGAAATCATGCTTGGGTTCGCAATAGTCACACCAAGAAGGTGAGCAAGTACACGCTTCGTAACGTCGCGAATGTCGGCTGCACGCTCTTTCATATATTCATTATCCATAGATTCGAACATTTGAATAAACATCGTCGCGACTTCATTTAACGCAAACTCAGCATTCACTTGGTCCGTTTTAATTTTATCTTTAATCGGATTAATAAGCTCCGGATCGCTTAAAACAAGAAGATGCGCTGCGAAAATATCAGCTTTATCTTCGCCAAGCTCTTTACGCGCATGTTCTTTAATCACTTCAAGTTCTGATGTCGATTTTGCAAGCGCTTGTTCAAAACGTGCAATTTCTGCCTCAATATCAGCGACAGCTGTTTTTTCAACGGTTAAATCTGGGTGTTCAAGACGAAATGCTTTAGCAATAGCAATGCCGCTTGACGCGGCAATGCCTAAAATTTCTTTGGCCATTATTCAGCTAGACCTTCTTTTTTCATTGTTTCTGCTAAAGCAGCAACAGCCTCTTGTGCGTCAGATCCTTCAGCAACAATTTTAATGACTGCATCTTTTGGAATTCCTAAAGACATAACACCCATGATAGATTTTAAGTTAACAGTTTTACCGTTGTACTCTAAGTTAACATCTGCATCAAATTTGCTTGCTGCTTGTACTAAAGTTGTCGCTGGACGCGCGTGGATTCCTGAATCTGCTACTACTGTAAATTGTTTTTCTGCCATGATTTTCATTCTCCTTTTTACTTAGAAATGTTTACGATATTTTCTTCTTGAAGGTCAACTTGACCTTTCTTTACAATGTTAACTTTCTCATCAGCTTGAAGGTTTGTGAAAATAATTGGTGTAATTACAGAAGGTGCATTGTTTTTCACAAAGTCTAAATCAACCTTCAATAACGGCTGTCCTTTTTTCACTTCATCACCTTGAGTAACAAGTGCCTCAAAGCCTTCTCCTTTTAAGTTAACAGTATCAATACCAAAGTGAACTAAAATTTCACGTCCGTTTGTCGTTTCAATTCCAATGGCATGCTTCGTCGGAAATAAGTTTACTATTTTTCCATCAGCTGGTGCAACTACTGTGCCTTCAGATGGCATAATGGCAAACCCGTCTCCCATTAATTTTTGTGAAAAGACTTGATCTGGCACTTCAGAAAGAGGGACAATTTCGCCTTTAATTGGAGAAACAAGCTCATCGCCATTTCCACTCATTGATGCAGGCGTAATTACTTCTTTCTCAACCGCTTTAGGCTCTTTCGCTGCAACCGGTGTACGCCCTTCCATAATGTCTTTAATTTGTCCTTTTAATGTATCTGATTTCGGACCGAAGATAGCTTGGATGTTATTCCCTACTTCTAGAACACCTGAAGCACCAAGTTTTTTCAAACGATCTTTATCAACGTTTTTCGCATCGTTTACAGATACACGTAAGCGTGTAATACAAGCATCTAAATGTGAAATGTTTTCTTGTCCGCCAAGCGCTGCTAATACATTACTTGGAAGCTCTCCTGCTTCAACCACACCTGTTGACTCATCGTCCGTTTTATCTTCACGACCAGGCGTTTTCAAGTTGAATTTGCGGATAGCAAAACGGAAACCAAAGTAATAAACAACGGATAACACTAATCCAACTGGAATGACTAGCCACCAGTCTGTACGGTTTTGTAAAATCCCGAATAAGAAGTAATCGATGACACCACCAGAGAATGTCATTCCGATTTTTACATTTAATAATTGCATGATCATGAAAGAAAGACCAGCAAATACCGCATGAATTGCGAATAAAATTGGAGCTACGAATAAGAATGTGAACTCGATTGGCTCTGTAATACCTGTTAAGAAAGAAGTTAAGGCAGCTGATCCCATGATCCCTGCTACATATTTTTTGTTTTCAGGACGTGCTTCATGATACATTGCAAGTGCTGCTGCCGGTAAACCAAACATCATGAATGGGAATTTTCCTGTCATGAACGTACCTGCAGTTAATTCAACACCATCTTTTAATTGAGCAAAGAAGATTTTTTGATCTCCTCGTACTACTTCTCCTGCTTGGTTCACGTATTCACCAAACTCAAACCAGAACGGTGAATAGAAAATATGGTGAAGACCGAACGGAATTAAAGAACGTTCAATCAATCCGAAGATGAACGCAGAAATCGTTGGGTTCGCATCAATCATGTTCTTTGAAAAGGCATTCAATCCATCTTGAATTGGCGGCCAAACAAAGATTAATACTACACCAAGAATAATAGCTGATACCCCTGTAATAATAGGTACGAAACGTTTCCCTGCAAAGAATCCTAAATATGAAGGCAATTCAATATTGAAATAACGGTTATACATGGACGCCGCTAACACACCGACGATAATACCGCCGAACACGCCCGTTTGAAGTGTTGGAATTCCTAAAATGCTGGCAAATGCCGGATCTTGTCCGATCATTGCTGGATCTAATTGACCTGTTGCCATTAAAATCGTACTCATTGTCTTATTCATAATTAAGTAACCAACAATGGCAGCGATACCTGCAACTCCGTCTCCTCCTGCTAAACCAACGGCAACACCGACCGCAAATAATAGAGACAAGTTACCAAAAATAACATCTCCCGCCTGTGCCAATACGTTAGCTACAAGCTGGAACCACTCTGCATTTAGAGCCGGAACACGCTCTAATAAAGTAGGGTTTTGAAGTGCTGTACCTACACCAAGTAAAATCCCTGCTGCTGGTAAAATGGCTACTGGAAGCATTAACGCTTTCCCTACTTTTTGTAATACACCAAAAAGTTTTTTAAACATTGGGTGTACCTCCTCTTTTATTTGTAGTGTGCAACAAGTGAATGAATTGATACGTATATCTTTATCAAACGCTTTCTTTTTGAAAAACAAAAAGGCATGAATAAAGAAGGAAACAAGACGACAACTGAAAAAGGATATAGAATCCCCTTAGTTAGTTATCGCTGTTTCACTTCTCTACTCATGCCTGATCGAATCAGTAACACGTATCAAAATGAATTATGCTAATTCAGTTTTGTTCACCAATCGCTGCAGGTGCATCGTTAAATAAACGGCTTCTGCATCGTAAACTGGTAACTGCAACACTTGCTGCATCACCTTTATGATTTTCCAAGACAAATTGTAGCATAAAGGATATTCTTCTTTCAAGAGTAAAGTTATTTTTTCTGGTTCTTCCACTTTTTCTCCTGCTTTAATACGTTCAATCGCAAAATGCAGATGACGTATGAGGCGCATATAGTGAATAGACTCACGATCAATTTCTATCTTGAACGTGTGTTCAATCATATCAATAATTGTATGAATGAGCTGCGAATGCTTGTTTACTTCTGAAATATGCTTCGATGTCAATGCGCTATGAATGTGAAGAGCAATAAAACCAACTTCACCTTCTGGCAAGTCTATCCCTAACTTTTGCTTCATTAACTCCACTGCCTCTGAAGCAATGTTATACTCATTTGGATATAGTGCTCTCGTTTCCAGTAAAAACGGATTTTTTAATCCCATTCCTTGTTGGATGCGCTTAACAGCAAAATAAATATGGTCGGTCAACGCAACATGAATATGCTCATTAAGCGGTGCATCCACTCGCTGCTGGATATGAGAAATCACATCGTTCATCAGCCCAACAAACCGTTCGTCAATATGATTGAGAAGCTGTTTATATTGTTCTTGTTCTTGTTCACTCTTCAGTAAGAACAGTTTTTCCACAGCTTCCGCTGTAATATCATCGCCTTTTTTCTTTCCAAAGCCAATACCTTTTCCGATTAAGACAACCTCATTATACTCATTATTTGACGCAATTAATACATTATTATTTAATGCTTTTTTTACGACAAAGGACCCTTGCACGAATCCTTCACTCCCCTATTTTTCACTTGTCACTACTCGTTACTCGTCCTTACATCTTAATAAGAAAAAGTTTTTGAGTCAATGGAAATGATAACGTTTTTAGAAAAAAGAAGAGATGGTATTTTTTACTGTATTAGTTTAGCGCTTTTGTCAAATTTGCCATCTCGATAGCAGACGCTGCTGCTTCCCAACCTTTGTTACCTGCTTTTGTTCCTGCTCGCTCAATGGCTTGTTCAATGTTTTCTGTTGTCAGTACACCAAAGATAATCGGTGTTCCCGTTGATAGACTTTGCGAAGCGACACCTTTAGCCACTTCATTACATACATAATCATAATGAGTTGTTGCACCTCGAATAACGGTTCCGAGCGTGATGATAGCGTCATATTTCTTTGTTTCAGCCATTTTTTTCGCGATAAGCGGAATTTCAAAGACACCTGGTACCCACGCTACATCAACTTGGCCTTCTTCAACACCATGACGCTTTAATCCATCTAGCGCCCCACTCAAAAGCTTACTTGTAATGAATTCATTAAAACGACCTACCACAATTCCTACTTTAAGTCCTGTTCCTACTAAATGTCCTTCAAATACTTTTCCCATGATTGATTCCTCCTGATATATATTCATTTATGTCACTTATTTTCTAGATTTTAATATTAAAAACGAAGCAAATGTCCAAGCTTCTCCACTTTCGTCTGCAAGTAGCGCTCATTGTCCTTTAATACTGGCATCTGCAACGGAACTCGCTCGGTAATCTCTAAATCATAACCTTCCAGACCGGCAATTTTACGAGGATTGTTCGTTAATAATTTCATCTTTTTCACTCCAAGGTCTTTCAGCATTTGCGCACCGATTCCATAGTCGCGCAAGTCGGCTCCAAAGCCTAGCTTCTCATTTGCTTCTACTGTATCATAGCCCTCTTCTTGAAGTTTATAAGCTTTCAGTTTGTTTAAAAGACCAATGCCTCTTCCTTCTTGACGCATATACAACAAGACACCATTGCCTGCCTGCTCAATTTGCGTAAGAGCTGCATGCAGCTGTGGGCCGCAATCACAGCGGTGTGAGCCGAACACATCACCTGTTAAACACTCCGAATGCACACGTACAAGTACAGGCTCGTTCGGTGAAATTTCTCCTTTGACAAGCGCAATATGATCGCAGTTATCCAGAACGTTTGAATAACCTACTGTACGAAAATGACCAAACGCTGTTGGAAGCTGAATTTCCACCTCGCGTTTTACTAACTGTTCATGTTTTCTACGATAAGCAATCAAGTCTTTAATGGTAATCATTTTTAAATTTAGTTCATCCGCTATTTTCACTAAATCTGGCACCCGCGCCATTGTTCCATCTTCTTTCATAATTTCGCAAATGACTCCTGCAGGCTGTGATCCTGCTAAAACAGCCAAATCAATTGCCGCCTCTGTATGTCCAGCCCGTCTCAATACCCCACCTTTTTTTGCAATGAGAGGAAACACATGACCAGGCCGGCGAAAGTCCGATGGTTTTGATTCTTCGTTTAATAACGCGCCAATCGTATCTGCCCGTTCAAAGGCACTAATGCCTGTCGTCGTTGTTTTGTAATCCACACTGACTGTAAACGCCGTTTCATGATGATCCGTATTATGGACGACCATCGGCTCTAACCTTAATGACTTGGCCAGCTCTTCTGAGATTGGTGTGCAAATAAGTCCTTTTCCATAAGATGCCATAAAGTTAATAGTTTCAGGCGTTACATTTTCGGCTAATGCCACAAAATCTCCTTCGTTCTCGCGGTCTTCATCATCACAAACGATAATGACGTTTCCCTTTTTTAATTCTTCAATTGCCTCTTCAACAGGATGAAACATCGTACACACTCCTTCTTTTAGTTTGTGAACCCATGGTCGCGAAGCAAATTATAATTGACAGAACCACTAATCGGTTCTGCTTCTTTTTCCATCATGTTTTTTATATATTTTGCCAGCATATCGCATTCAAGATTGACCGTATCCCCAGATGTTTTCTCTCCTAAAATGGTGTGAGAGGATGTATGGGGGATGAGCGAAATCGTAAACATACCGTTTCCTGTGCCAAAAATCGTTAAGCTAGTTCCATCTACAGCAACAGAGCCTTTAAGAATCATCAACTTTGTCAATTCCGGGGCTGCTTCAATCTCATAATAAACCGCATTTCCCTTTGGGGATTTTCTGACAATTTTACCCACCCCATCTACATGGCCACTGACAAAATGTCCCCCAAAACGACCGTTAGCTGCCATTGCACGTTCAAGATTGACACGTTCACCGCGCTTTAAAGTTTTTAATGTGGTTGCCGCAATCGTCTCAGGCATAACATCCACTGTAAATTGTTGATGGTCAAAAGAAGTGACCGTTAGACAAACACCATTCACCGCAATGCTGTCTCCGAGTTTTACATCTTCTAAAATCCGGGCGGCATGAATCGAGATTTCAATAGCATCTGTTCCTTTTTGAATCGATTGGATACTTCCGATTTCTTCAATGATTCCAGTAAACACCTTTTTCACCTTCCTCAGGCCGAGCCGTTATTTTCAAGTCAGGGCCGATTTGTTCAACCGAGTGAATTTTTAATTGAACAGCTTCTGCTATTTTTTGAATGCCTTCTCCTCCAAATAACGAAGGGGCATTCGCACCTCCAATGAGTTTTGGTGCTACATAAGAAACAATTTCGTTAAAGCACCCTGCTTGCAAAAAGCTTCCATGAACAGAAGCTCCGCCTTCTACTAAAACTGACGTAATCCCTTTTTCCCCAAGAAGTTTCAGTAATTCAACAATAAGAATTACATCACTAGAAAGAGAAAAAATGTTCACATGAGAACGGCGAAGACGATTCGCTTTTTCCTCATCAATTTGTTTCCCTGTAACAATCCACGTCTCACACTGTTCGTCATGCAGCAATATAGCGTCTTCTGGAATACGCAAATGCGTATCAAGTACGATTCGCACCGGTGATTTGCCTCCACCTGGAAGGCGTGTCGTCAAACTCGGGTTATCGGCGATAACTGTCTGTACTCCCACTAAAATAGCGTCATGATGATGACGGAGCATATGTACATCCAATCTTGCTTCTTCGCCTGTAATCCATTTACTGTCACCCGTCACGGTCGCTGTCTTTCCATCAAGACTGCTTGCTGTTTTTAACGTCACATACGGGGTTTTCGTGTGAAGGTAATGAAAGAACACTTTGTTTAATGCATCTGCTTTTTCCTTCAGTATTCCCGTCTCAACTAAAATGCCAGCTGCCTGCATTCTGCTGATACCTTTTCCTGCTACAAGCGGATTCGGATCAAGTGAAGCTATTACAACCCGTTTGATACCTCTTTCAACAATTAAATCGGCACAAGGCGGGGTTTTCCCATGATGCGCACACGGTTCGAGGGTCACATAAATGGTAGCCCCTTCTGCCCGGTCTCCTGCCATCTGCAAGGCATGAACTTCCGCGTGTCCTTCTCCTGCACGCAAATGTGCCCCCATCCCTACAACTTCACCATTTTTAACCACCACAGCTCCGACAACAGGGTTTGGGCTCGTCTGCCCTGTTGTGGCTTCGGCTAATCGAATAGCGAGTTCCATATAATTGCTATCGTTCAAAATGATCACTTCCAATCATATTTTATGATAATCCGTTCAAATATATAAAAAACCCCTGACGCTATAGCTTCAGGGGTTGATTGAGATGAATCAGCTGATCATGCCAATCGATTTAAAGACATGATAAATCAAGCATGTAACACCTATCTTTTTTACATAAAACGAAAAATCCCTTTGTATTTTCATCTAATTGATGGTATCACAAAGAAACTTCTCACTTTCGTAAAAAGTTAAAAAGGCTGTTACGCGCCACTCTGATCCTTCTCCCATCCAGACTATACTGTCGGCTCCAGATTTTCACTGAATCCACCGTTTACATCGCCTGCTTAAACAAGCTCAGATGGTATACCAACATACCATCCTTTTTCTATAAACGGGTCACGGGCTTAAAAACGTTTCCGTTTTATCACCGCCGGTTGGGAATTTCACCCGACCCCGAAGGATATAAACTTATGAAGTTTGAACATAGTTTAACAGATACAAAATAAAAAAGCACGAAATTTGTTTATCAAATTTTCTAGACCTAAGCGGATAGCAAACCTCTGAAAATTTATTCAAGACCTATACTCCTTCACTGCGAACGCCTTTTCATCCAATAAAATAGCTCCTTCATCCTTTCGAATCTTATCTGTTTTGAATCTTGAAACAGTTTACAAACAAGAAATATTCTTAACTATATTTTGACATTTTGAGATTTTATCATCCTTATCCTTCACCTTTTCCTATCTGTTTTTTCCCTAGTCACGCCAACATATCGTAACAGCGCTTGAAAAGCTGTACCAAGGTGGGAACCCACAGGAAGTGCTTGATGAAGCAGCAACCCAAACAAATCGAGCAATTGAGATGGCCAATAAAATAAAACAATAACAACTCATTAAAATGAACAGACAAAGAATATCCTCTACCTTCTCAAGAGGCGGCTATTATTATTTATAGAAAGAGGTGCCTGAAAAATTAGTTCTTTTCAGGCACCCCTCTCTTCTTTGTTTCACATCGTTAGCACATCACTAGGAATTATCTTACTTTTTTCAACGAAAGCATGAAAATAAAGACTAATCCTATATAACCGAAAAGTGGATATAGCGCTGTCAGCAATGATCCATATCCAATCTGAGCAACAATAAAGCAAAGCCCTAAAATAATCATAATCCACGTACTCTCACGGATTGGAATAATTGTTTGAAGTTGTCTCGCTACTCCAAATACATTGCCGATAAGAGTCGTAAAAATTTCACCGTAAATGACAATTAAAAACAACCAATTAACCCACAACCCTACATTTTTAATAATTTCACTCATTGGAATATCTAATTTGAACGTATAAGGCAAATTGGATAAAGCTAGATGGGCAGCTATCATCATGAAGGTCAAGCCAACTCCCCCAAGAACTGCGCCTCTTTTAATAATGCGACGATTTTTAATTTCAAACCCGAGAGGCACTAACACAGCTTGAGCCATCGCTAAGTTAAAGGCTACATATAAAAAAGGGCTCAACATCCAATTCCCTCTATCGGTTAATAACGGAAGAGATGATGCTTGAAGAAAGGAAAAGTGATTAATATACGGAACAATGATAATGATGGAAAATGTGAGCATCATTGGGACAACAAGTGAATTAACAATCATAATCCCCTCAATGCCCTTCACGATCGAAACATATGCCAAGATGATGGTGATGACCATACCAATTTGCGGCCACCATCCAAGCTGTTCTTTTACAATGGACCCTGTACTTGCTAGCATAACGGACGTGATGCCGAACAAAGTGACGATCGTCAATACGTTGACCACTTTCCCAATCATCTTTCCAAACAAATAATCATTAAGCTGCTGATACGATTCGGCCCCAATTTCATGCGCCATGGCCATCATCTTTGAACCAAGCCATATAAAACATAAGCCACTCACCATAATTCCAATTAAACCGTATGTACCATATTGGGTAAAAAATTGGACGATTTCTTTCCCAGTGGCAAAACCAGCTCCGACAACTGTACCGATGTAGGTGGCAGCCACTTGCAATACGAGTTTCCATTCTTTATTCATACTCTCACCCTTCTTAACTGCTGATACTACACTATATGACGCGTTTTCGAAAAAAGACGAGCTGTTTCTGTTGAAATTATTTCTACAAATAAAAAAATATTTGTTGTATAATTGTTAAAAATCAGATAAGTTAAATATTATCATTTCAAATTTTATACATCATTCTTATCCAGAGAGGTGGAGGGACTGGCCCTTTGAAGCCTCAGCAACCAGTCATGACGTGACAAGGTGCTAAATCCAGCGAAGCAGACATTTATGCTTGGCAGATAAGAAGAGGGTTTTGATTAAAAGGTCTTCTTCTTAACGGGAAGGCCTTTTTTGTATAATCATGACTTGCCCCCTTCCGAAAAGAATGAGTATGAGGAGGAATAAGCATGGGATTATTGAAAGATTTACAGTCAACGATTTTAATTGGGGACGGAGCGATGGGAACTCTTCTGTACGCCCACGGCGTCGATAGTTGTTTCGAACAGCTAAACGTAACGAAACACGAAGAAGTTCTCCGTGTTCATGAGGCTTATTTAAAAGCAGGAGCAAACATTATTCAAACTAATACGTACGGAGCCAATTATCACAAACTGGCACGCTACGGTCTTGAAGATGACGTCAAAACTTTGAATGTCGCCGCAGCCCGTATTGCGAAACAAGCCGCCAAAAATAACGCGTATATTGCAGGTACTATTGGCGGAGTGCGAGCATTAACGAAGTCGACGATTACCATCGAAGAGATTAAACGCAATTTCCGTGAACAGTTGTTTTGGCTTCTTCATGAAGAGGTAGACAGTATTTTACTAGAAACTTATTATGACCTGGAAGAGTTGCAAACCGTCTTGTCCATTGCCCGCAACGAAACCGATAAACCAATTATCGCCCACGTTTCTCTTCACGAAAAAGGGGTGTTACAGGACGGAACCCCCCTTGGTGATGCATTACATCAACTTGAATCACTCGGCGCCGATATTGTCGGTCTTAACTGCCGACTTGGCCCTTATCATATGATTGAATCGTTGGAAGAAGTCCCACTTCCAACGCGTGCTTTTTTATCCGCTTACCCGAATGCCAGCTTGCCTGATTATAGAGATGGACGACTTGTCTATGAAACAGACAGTCAATACTTCCGAGAAACGGCCCTTTCTTTTAGAGAGCAGGGCGTACGGCTCATTGGTGGATGCTGCGGCACCACCCCCGCTCATATTGAAGCTGTGTCAACGGCTTTAAAGGGGCAATCGCCCGTTACAGTTAAACAAATTAAACAACGACCAGTGATTTCTATCCAAGAATCCGACACCGATGCTGCTCCTCACATTCATGAACTCGTGAAAGAGCGTCGCTCGGTCATTGTAGAGCTGGACCCGCCAAAGCAATTTGGTATCGAAACATTCATGGCTGGAGCGAAGGCATTGCACGACGTCGGAGTAGATGCCGTGACACTTGCTGATAACTCACTCGCCTCGCCAAGAATTAGCAACTTGGCCATGGCTTCTCTCTTACAGCATCAAACAGCTGCAAAACCGCTTGTTCACATCACGTGCCGTGACCGAAATTTGATTGGTTTGCAGTCACATTTGATGGGACTTCACACGCTCGGCATTAACCAAATTCTTGCTGTCACGGGAGATCCATCTAAAATCGGTGATTTCCCAGGAGCAACGTCTGTCTATGATTTATCTTCGTTTGATTTAATTAGTCTTATTGCCCAATTTAATGAAGGTTTATCTTATTCAGGAAAACCACTCGGTCAAAAAACAAATTTTTCAATTGCCGGAGCATTCAATCCCAATGTAAGGCATCTCGATAAAGCCGTGCTGCGCCTTGAGAAAAAAATAGCGTGCGGAGCTCATTACTTTATCTCCCAGCCTGTTTATTCCGTTGAACAAATTGAAAGCATTCATGAAGCGACCCAACATTTGCAGGCTCCTGTTTACATTGGTATCATGCCGCTGACCAGTGCGAGAAACGCGCGCTTCCTTCATCATGAAGTGCCTGGTATTAAGCTATCAGAAGACATTTTGGCCCGTATGAATGCAACAGAAAACGACCGGACAAAAGGAACAGAAGAAGGCATCGCTATTGCCAAACATCTCATCGATGCCGCTTATGACTTATTTAACGGCATTTACTTAATTACACCGTTTATGCGTTATGAAATGACCGTAGAATTAACAAAATACATTTACGATAAAGAACGTATCAGAAAGGAAGATCATCATGTCCCTATCCTCCATTCATAATCAATTAAAAGAAAGAATTCTCGTCCTTGACGGTGCAATGGGCACGATGATTCAAGCAGCTAATTTAACCGATGAAGACTTCGGTGGAGAACTGTATGAGGGCTGCAATGAATATTTATCGCTCACCGCGCCACATGTGATTCGCTCCATTCATGAAGAATATTTGAAAGCAGGGGCCGACATCGTAGAAACCAATACGTTTGGTGCTACCTCGGTTGTACTCGATGAATACGATTTGAGCCACCTTGCCTATGAATTGAACGTTCAATCGGCGCGACTGGCTAAAGAAGCATGCGAAAAGTATTCCACACCGGAACAACCTCGTTATGTAGCTGGATCTATGGGACCTACAACGAAAACGTTGTCCGTTACTGGCGGTATTACCTTTCAAGAGCTTGTCGATTCATATGAAGAGCAAACGCGTGGATTAATAGACGGGGGAGCCGATCTTTTATTAGTAGAAACATGTCAAGATATGCTAAACGTGAAAGCCGCCTTTTTAGGTATTTCCAACGCCTTTGAAAATGCAAAGCGGCAGTTGCCAATTATGATTTCCGGCACCATCGAGCCAATGGGAACAACTCTCGCAGGGCAGGATATCGAAGCTTTTTATCTTTCGCTCGAACATATGCAGCCGCTCTCTGTTGGTTTAAACTGCGCAACAGGACCGGAATTCATGACAGACCATATCCGCTCATTATCGGCCTTATCATCAGCCGCTGTCAGTTGTTATCCAAATGCAGGGCTACCCGATGAAGAAGGAAACTATCATGAGTCACCAGAATTATTAGCCAAAAAAATTGCCGGCTTCGCTGAAAAAGGTTGGCTAAACATTGTCGGTGGATGCTGCGGTACGACGCCGGCCCATATTGCTGCACTCGTCGAGGCCGTCAAACATTTAAAACCAAGGGAAATTCCCGAAGATACGCATCCGCATGCTGTATCAGGCATTGAGCCACTCATTTATGAGGAGTCCATGCGTCCGCTGTTTGTTGGTGAGCGTACGAACGTCATCGGCTCCCGTAAATTTAAACGTCTCATTGCCGAAAACAAAATAGAAGAAGCCGCAGAAGTCGCCCGTGCTCAAGTAAAAAGCGGAGCCCATGTTATTGACATTTGTTTGGCCGACCCAGATCGTGATGAACTTGAGGATATGGAACAGTTCATTAAAGAAGTCGTAAAAAAAATTAAAGTTCCACTCGTCATCGATTCGACAGATGAAGCGGTTATTGAGCGTGCCCTCACCTACTCTCAAGGAAAAGCGATCATTAACTCAATTAATCTAGAAGATGGTGAAGAACGATTCGAAGCGATTGTACCGCTTGTCAAAAAATTTGGCGGGGCAGTTGTTGTCGGAACGATTGATGAGCAAGGTATGGCGGTTACTGCAGAACGAAAATTGGAAATCGCTCAGCGTTCCCATGATTTGCTCGTTCATAAATACGGACTCAATCCGAAAGACATCATTTTTGATCCACTTGTCTTCCCTGTCGGTACAGGAGACGAACAATATATCGGTTCAGCCGAAGCAACCATTAAAGGAATTGCGCTCATTAAAGAAGCGCTTCCTGAATGTTTGACGATTCTTGGCGTGAGCAATGTATCATTCGGTCTTCCTCCTGTTGGACGGGAAGTGTTGAATGCTGTTTATCTCTATCACTGTACACAAGCAGGATTGGACTATGCGATTGTCAACACGGAAAAGCTAGAGCGCTATGCTTCCATTCCAGACGAAGAAATTCGACTGGCTGATGATCTTCTTTTCCGTACAAATGATCAAACACTTGCTACGTTCACCGACTTTTATCGCGACAAGAAGAAAACCGTGAACGTTCAAATAAGTCATTTAACATTGGAAGAACGACTTGCTACTTATATTGTAGAAGGAACGAAGGAAGGCTTACTTCCTGACTTAGAAAAAGCGCTCGCCAAATATGAAAGTCCGCTCGACATTATTAATGGACCGCTTATGGCAGGCATGGCGGAAGTCGGGAAGTTATTTAACGACAATCAACTTATTGTTGCTGAAGTATTACAAAGTGCAGAAGTAATGAAAGCATCTGTTGCCTTTTTGGAACCGTATATGGAAAAGAAAGACGATAGCGGGAAAGGAAAAGTTCTCCTCGCTACCGTCAAAGGCGATGTTCACGATATTGGAAAAAATTTAGTGGACATCATCCTAAGCAATAATGGCTTTAAAGTGATTGATTTAGGGATTAAAGTCGCACCACAGGAACTAATTGCGGCCATCCGCCAAGAAAAACCAGATATTGTCGGCTTGTCAGGACTTCTTGTCAAATCGGCTCAACAAATGGTCTTAACTGCACAAGATATGAAACAAGCCGCCATTGATGTTCCGATTTTAGTCGGAGGTGCCGCCTTATCACGAAAGTTTACAGATAATAAAATTGCAGCGGAATACGAAGGACCAGTCCTTTATGCGAAAGATGCTATGGATGGATTAGCTCTCGCAAACCGCCTTCAAGATAAACATGCGAGCGGACAATTATTGGCGGAACTAAAAGAAAAACAACAAGCTTCTCCCCTGCTGACAGAAACGATATCGAACGAACCAGCGGTCGCAACCTTAACTCGTTCTGCCGTATCGACAACAGCACCTGTATTTGTTCCTATTGATACGAAACGCCATCTTATCCGCCAATACAACGTGGCACATATTGAGCCATATATTAACTGGCAAATGCTCCTAGGTCACCATCTAGGGATTAAGGGGAAAATTTCGCGCTTATTGAAAGAAAAAGATGAGAAAACGTTAAAAATAAAAGAAGTAGTGGACGAACTTCTACAGCGATCAAAAAAGGAGAATTTAATTCAGCCTTCTGCTGTGTATCAATTCTTCCCTGCACAATCAAATGGCAATGACGTACTCATCTACGACCCGAAGCAACCTGGTAATATTATTGAAACTTTTCATTTTCCACGGCAGGCAAAAGCTCCCTTCTTATGCTTGTCTGATTATTTAAAACCGGTCGATTCCAAACAAATGGATTATGTCTGTCTATTTGCTGTAACAGCCGGGAAAGGAATTCGCGAGTTAGCAAAACAAATGAAAGAAAGCGGTGATTTCCTAAAAAGTCATGCTCTTCAAGCACTTGCTTTGGAAACAGCGGAAGCATTGGCGGAACGTGTTCATCAACAAATTCGCGATCAATGGGGATTCCCGGATTCCCCTGACTTCACGATGGAACAGCGCCTAACAGCTAAATATCAAGGTCAACGCTACTCATTCGGCTATCCAGCATGTCCAAATCTTGAAGATCAGGAAAAACTATTTAACCTTCTTCAACCAGAAGATATCGGCATTCAACTGACAGATGGTTTCATGATGGAACCTGAAGCCTCCGTTTCCGCTATCGTCTTTGCTCATCCGGAAGCACGATATTTTAATGTCTTATAAGAAAGGATAAGCGGTGCTCTTTGCCGCTTATCCTTTCTTATCGTTTTCTCCTTAATCAAATCATCTTCCTCCACTTCAAGGAAACCACTTGCACTTCTTCTATTTTCCAAACAATTTTCGTTATATTAACAAGATATTCTCATCATTTGGATCAACTTTTTATCCATGTAAATGTAGGTACAATATGTAAGCGTTTGCTAATTGTTAGAAATTTTATTTTTTTCAGAAAATATATTGCGATTTTTGTCTCCTTTTGCTAGGATATGTATATCTTTTCAGAAGATTTAAATTAAAGGTTTAGAAGGAGGCTTCAAACATGCTTACTTTTCTCGCATCAATCGCTCTTTTAATCTTAGGCTATATGTTTTACGGACGGGTGGTTGAGCGAATTTTCGGCATAAATCCCAACACCGAAACACCTGCCTATACAAAAAATGACGGACTTGATTACGTCCCAATGAAATGGTGGAAAGGCTGGCTCATCCAATTGCTCAACATCGCTGGATTAGGCCCTATTTTCGGAGCAATTATGGGAGCGTTGTATGGCCCTGTCGCTTTTATCTGGATTGTGTTCGGTTCCATCTTCGCAGGAGCTGTTCATGACTATTTCTCCGGAATGATGTCACTTCGCCATCAAGGGGAACAATATCCGTCCCTTGTCGGACGTTATTTAGGAAAACATGTAAAAGCAGTCATCAACGTGGTATCTCTTGTGTTAATGGTTCTTGTAGCAGCCGCCTTTACAGCAGGACCGGCACAATTAATCGCCAGCGTCACACCAATTTCTTTCGGAACGGCACTTATTATCATTTTTGCTTATTTCATCGTTGCTACTGTCTTACCGGTGAACAAAGTCATCGGAAAGATTTATCCATTGTTTGGCGCTATCTTAATCTTCATGGCTGTAGCCATTGGAATTGCTCTTTTATTCATGGGGAAATCGATCCCGAATGTAACATTGGAAAATCTTCACCCTGGCGAATTACCGCTTTGGCCGTTATTAATGGTAACTATTTCTTGCGGAGCTATTTCAGGATTTCATTCTACTCAAAGTCCCATTGTCTCAAGAACATTAATGAATGAACGGGATGGACGAAAAGTATTTTATGGCGCCATGATTGCAGAAGGTATCATTGCTCTAATTTGGGCAGCAGCAGGAATGACATTCTTCGGCGGAACTGGAGGCTTGCAAGAAGCGTTAGCTGCCGGTGGACCATCTGGTGTCGTAAACGAGATTTCTACTTCTTTATTAGGTACACTCGGAGGCATTTTGGCTATTTTAGGTGTTGTTATCCTTCCCATCACTACTGGCGATACAGCACTTCGCTCATCACGCATGATTTTTGCCGAGTTAATCGGTGTGAAAAATGAAAATCCGAACTGGAAACAATCCTTGCTTTATTCTATTCCAGTAATTGTTCCTGCTCTTTATTTAACAACTATTGATTACTCATTCCTATGGCGTTACGTAGGATGGACAAATCAGCTCGTTGCTACAGTTATGTTGTGGACTGCTACTTCCTATTGCCTTCGTTATGGCAAAACCCATTGGATTTGTGGGATTCCAGCGTTATTTATGACAGGTGTTGTTAGCACCTACATTTTCTACGCACCGGAAGGATTTAAATTAAGCTACCAAGTGTCCATGACGTTTGGAACCATCATTACCTTAGTGGTAGCTGCTCTATATGTGTATCAAATTCGCCGCCACCAACAAAAATTAGAGACAGGCATGGCAGCATAAATTTTGTGTGATCTGTCAAAAGAGGAGAGCTTTCGCTCTCCTCTTTTGACGTCTATTGAACTTGTATCGTGCGTTTCTCCTGTGCACTTTGTTCTGCTAATTCAATTATTTTAATGACATTTGCTGCTTGCTCCGGCTTTACTTGAAGTTCCTTCCCTTCCGCAATCGCTTCATACACATTTTGATAAAAATCTTGATACGTTCCAGGCAAAGTTTCCAGCTTTCCACGGTAATGCAAGCCATGAATAGTTGTATTGAGCGTTCCCCATTTTTCTTCTTCCTCTACGCCATACCCTTCATCTATCGGCATTGTTCCTTGACGAAGAGCCTGCTCTTGAGGGTCTAGTCCGTATTTCACGAAAGAACCTTCCATTCCATGAACAATAAAACGTGGCCCTCCTTCTCGAACTAGCATACCCGCCTTCAACGTGACGCTAACCTTCGGATAATGAAGGCGGATATCAAACGCATCGACTGCTTTTCCATCTTTTCGTTGAATTTTCGTCTCAGCGGTCACGGCATCCGGCATTCCGAACAAAACAAGCGATTGATCAATTAAATGGGAACCGAGATCGTACAAAATTCCTGAACCAGGTCGATTTTCTTCTCTCCATGCATTTTCTTTCAAGTAATTGCGAAAACGATCAAAGTGGGATTCAAATTCAACCACATCTCCAAGCAACCCCTGTTCTACTATTTGTTGCACAGTTTTAAAATCCCCGTCCCAGCGGCGGTTATGATAGACAAACAGCTGAACACCACATTCATCAGCTAGGTTTATTAACTCTTCTGCTTCTTTTGACGTTACCGTAAACGGCTTTTCAATAACAACATGCTTTTTGTTTACAATAGCCTTCTTCACCATCGGATAATGCAGTTCATTCGGTGTTGTGATAATGACAAGGTCAATTTCTGTATCTAGCAATAATTCATCATAGGAAGCTGTCACCTCTACATACGGGTAGCGCTCCTTCGATTTTTCACTTTTTCTTTCAACGACCTTTTTTAACTTCATATGTGGATGCACATGAACAAACGGAGCATGAAACACTTGTCCTGATAGTCCATAACCAACAAGTCCAACTTGTAATGTTTTCATTTTCTCTCTCTCCTTGCTTATGTATTTTCTTCTATTTTAAGCATTCTTAATGATTTTGTAAATTTTTTATAATAAAATCATTAAGAAATTGCATATCAGCTTAATATTACTTATAATATTTGAAGAGATCATAGCGAGGTGCTGCCATGTATCAAGAAGAACGATTAATTAAAATTTTACAACATTTAAAAACACATAAACGCATCAGCATTGAAGATATTTGTGATCAATTAAATGTATCAAGAGACACTGCGCGCAGAGACCTCGTTAAGCTGGATGAACAAGGTGCTATCATCCGGACAAGAGGAGGCGCAATTTTCCCAGGACTCTCTAAAGAAGTTTCCAGTTATGAACAGCGCTTAAAGCATGTACCCGAAGCAAAAAAAGAAATTGCCAAACGCGCTGTCTCGCTTATCAATGATGATGATTATCTTATTTTAGACGCTTCTACAACTGTTGAATTTGTGGCGAACTATTTAACGACAAAACATAATACCATTGTCACCAATTCCATTCAGATTGCCAGTACATTAACGAAAAAAGAAGTAGCTTCCATCCATTTATTAGGTGGACAGCTTCACCATTCCCAGCAATACATTTACGGGACAACAGCTATTGATATGCTGCGCAGTTACCATGTTGATAAATTATTTTTAGGCGCGTGCGGCATCACCGAAAGCGGACTGTCCAACCCTTATGAAGAAGAAGGGTTGCTCATGAAAGAAATGATTCGACGTGCTAATCAGGTAATTGTACTCGCCGATCAATCCAAATTCGGAAAACAAATGTTTTATAATGTGTGCTCACTTGAAGACATTGATATTATTGTGACAGATTGTATCCCAGAACCGTCATTTCAAAGTACATTGAACCAATACGACATTAAGCTGTTAATAACGAAAGGGGCTTAAATATGATTAAGTTATTAGTAAGCGATTTAGATGGAACATTAATTAATAAACAAAATGAAGTGGCTGCTTACGACATTGAAGCGCTGAAACAACTGCGGAAGCACGGTGTCGATGTGTGCCTCGCTTCTGGAAGAATGGATAATGAAATTATGGAAGTCGCTAAATCTGTCGACGACCAGTTTCATCGAGTAAGCCAAAACGGAGCATTTGTCTTAACGAATGATCATCTTTCTCTTCATTCTCGTACATTCGAACATGAATTAGCAAAAAAATTATATGAAGCCACTTACTCGGAACGTTATATTACCCTCGTTTGTTCTGATAACATTAATTTTGTTGCACAAAAAAACGAAGTGATTACTCAGATTGAAGAGCGCTTCTTTTTCCCAATTGAAGAACAGCCTAATATGTTAGATGAAATCGGCCGCTCTATGACACCATCTAAAATTACAGTATTAGGAAAGCACGAAGACGTACTTGAAATGCAGCAAACAATTGAAGAGACTTTTCAGGAAGAAGTAGATACATTTATTTCAGAAATCGGCTGTTTAGATATCATGCCAAAGCACATCAGCAAAGGAAATGCCATCTTAGTACTACTTGAACATCTGCATCTCAAACCTGAAGAAATTGCCTGTGTGGGAGATTCTTTCAACGACATCCCAATGTTTAATTTAACACCAAACAGCTTTGCAATCGCACATGCACATGAAGATGTCAAAAAAGAAGCTTCCTACGTTGTGGAAAGCGTAAGCGAAGCCGTCAACATCATTCTCAAGAAAAATGAAAGCATAATTCACTCGTAAAAAAAGAGGGTGCCAAACAAACGGCACTCTCTTTTTTTATGTTTGAGAATCATCGTAATCGTATCGAAATCCATCCTCCTGCACATCTCGTCTGCTAGATGGATGCGCTAACTTTTTCAATACATCTTCATACTGATAAATCTCTTGGTAATCAGCACTGTTGGCTGCGGCTACCTTTAACGCCTGCTCAATAACGGTGTAATCATTTGTGCTAAATGTCATAATCTCCCCCCTCCTATTATTTGTTAGTGTATACGAAAAAGCGAGCAATATAAGTTTTCTTGCCCAATTTTCTCAATGAATAAGACTCTCCTTACGTGGATAAGCTACATTTGTTGTAAAGAGAAAGGAGGGGTGAAAATGGCTAAGAAAGGGCGTCAAAACAAAGTCAGTCAAGAAACAGCCAATCCAACGGTAGCAGCGGACACAGAATTCAGCAAAGAGATGGACGTAAACGCAACTAAAAAAGAAAACAAGAAATAGTACATACATAATATGTACAAAAAACGGAGTGAACACACTTAACCTGTTCACTCCGTTTTCTTATCGCATTATATAATCGAGTCTTTATTCTCCTGCTGTTGATGCATCTCGTTATAAGCCATTTTCATTTTACAGACTGTTGCTTTTAATGAAGTTGAGGGATCGGTATCATCACCAAGCTGCACATTAGTGGCATCTACAACTGAACGAGCAAGTAATTCAATAACATTTCGTAGCTGCCATTCTTCATAATGAGCCTGATCTTGCAAACCACTTTGAATAATACTATTCGCTAACTCTCGAATGCGCTTTAATTGTTTTTGTTCGTTCATCATGTTCATCCCCCTTATTTTCACCTTTTCCTTCATTAAATTCGCTAGTATTTCCTTGTTCTCCTTTTATTAATCTTCAATTTTCACAACAACTTCTTTTATTTTTTTCTTTCCCGCTACAAACCACAACTTCCATATCCCTGCCTCAGGAAGTTTAACAGTTGCAGAAACAGAAGCATCCGCTCCCCATACCCCTTCTTCAAGCACCAGTTTTTCTTCTATTATAGCCTTTATCTTTTCTCCGCCGTCCTTTTTTTCAGCATATATCTCGACCGGCTCACCTAACTCATTTTCATAGTCTCCCCAAAACAGCCATGTGTTTTGTCCATTTTGATAGTAAGCAAGTGAACCGACTGCTAGTATATCTTTTTCTCTTCCTACCCCATAATAGGTTTGAAGTGACTGTTCCTCGTCGATCGTTCGATATGCTACTACAGGTGCAACTTCCCATTTTTCTCGCAAAAGAAGAAAAGCTACAGTTATACAAACAAGTAACAAAAGACCGAACACTTTCTTATACACAGACTGCACCTCCTGATTCCTCCTATGTCGCAACATTTGGATACCGACAACCGCGTATTTACGGAAAGGACCCGTCATCCAATCCTCATTGTTGCTGGATTTTCATGACGGGCCCTTCGAAACAATCTGCTGTTTTAGTTATTAGCTAATTCAAGATATTCATCATATGTCACTTGCTTATCAAACATCGTGCCATCTTCCTTAATTTCAATGATACGGTTGGCAATCGTTTGAATAAACTGGTGGTCATGGGAAGTAAATAACATAGAACCTTTGAAATTCGTTAAACCATCATTCAAAGACGTGATGGATTCTAAATCTAAGTGGTTCGTTGGTTCATCTAAAAGAAGAACGTTAGCACCGCTCAACATCATCTTCGAGAGCATGCAGCGTACTTTTTCTCCTCCAGATAACACGCTTGCTTTTTTCTTTACTTCTTCTCCGGAGAATAGCATTCTTCCTAAAAAGCCGCGTAAAAAGCTTTCGCTGTCATCTTTTGGAGAGTATTGGCGCAACCAATCAACCAATGTCAAGTCACAGCCTTCAAAAAACTCCGAGTTATCTTTCGGGAAATAAGCTTGAGACGTCGTTACACCCCATTTGAATGTACCGCTGTCCGCTTCCATCTCCCCTGTTAAAATTTTAAATAACGTCGTGTACGCCACTTCGTTTGACCCTACAAACGCAATCTTATCATCTTTATTCATGATAAAGCTTACGTTATCAAGCACTTTCTCGCCATCAATCGTTTTGCTTAATCCTTCAACACGGAGCAAATCGTTTCCTATTTCACGATCCGGTGTAAAATGAACAAATGGATAACGTCGGGAAGATGGTTTAATATCGTCCAGCGTAATTTTATCTAACATTTTTTTACGAGACGTTGCTTGACGGGATTTAGAAGCATTCGCACTAAAGCGCGCAATGAAGTTTTGAAGTTCTTTAATTTTTTCTTCTTTCTTCTTGTTCGCATCCGATGCCATTCTTTGTGCTAATTGGCTTGATTCATACCAGAAATCATAGTTTCCTACGTAAATTTGGATACGGCTGAAATCAAGGTCAGCAATATGTGTACATACTTTGTTCAAGAAATGACGGTCATGGGATACAACGATAACAGTATTTTCAAAGTTAATTAAAAACTCTTCAAGCCATTGAATTGCTTTAATGTCCAAATGGTTCGTCGGCTCATCCAGCAATAAAACATCCGGCTTGCCGAATAACGCTTGTGCAAGCAACACTTTAACTTTTTCGCCACCTGTTAAGTCAGCCATTTTCTTCGTATGAAGTTCTTCTTCTACTCCAAGACCTTTTAAAAGAATTGCTGCTTCCGATTCTGCTTCCCAACCGTTTAATTCAGCAAACTCGCCTTCCAATTCAGCAGCACGCATTCCATCTTCGTCAGAGAAGTCTTCTTTCATATAAATTGCGTCTTTTTCTTGCATGACTTCATAAAGACGTGCATGCCCCATAATAACAACCTTTAACACTTCATGCTCTTCATATTCAAAGTGATTTTGCTTTAACACAGCCATACGCTCTCCAGGGCCCATAAATACGTCCCCTGTTTGCGCTTCAATTTCACCTGATAAAATCTTTAAAAACGTGGATTTTCCAGCACCATTTGCTCCAATTAATCCGTAGCAGTTCCCTGGTGTAAATTTAATATTTACATCCTCAAACAATTTGCGGTCACCATATCGTAAACTAACATTATTCACTGTAATCATAAATGGCTATTACTCCTTTATTCGTTATTACACATAACTTTTATTATACCATAACATGATTGACTATGCACAAAAACCTCCTGTCACATGACAGGAGGTCTCAATCAGCTTATATAATGAAACACAAAATTTAAAAAGAACAAAAACGCAGCAACATACATGAATACGGACACATCTTTCGTTTTACCCAATGCCGCCTTTAAAATCGGATAGGCAATAAAACCGAAAGCAATGCCATCCGCAATACTGTATGTGAGCGGAATAAGCGCAATGATTAAAAAGGCAGGGAATCCCTCAGACAAATCTTGCAAATTAATGTGTTTAATGTTTTGAATCATTAATCCGCCGATTACAATTAGGATTGGCGCAATTGCACTATCTGGCACCATCTTAATGAACGGTATGAAAAACAGCGATGTTAAAAATAACACACCTGTTACAAATGATGCCATACCAGTACGGCCGCCTGACGCAATTCCTGCGGCACTTTCAACAGATGAAACCGTTGGGCTCGTGCCAAAAAATCCGCTTGTAATCACCGACACCGCATTCGCCTGGAATGCGCGTTGGAACTTTTCGTCATGACCTGTCATGCTTAAATGTCCGTGAATGAGTCCAATATTTTCAAAAACAATAACCATTGTTAATGAAAAGACAGCGGCCCAAAACGTCATAGAAGAAATCGACGAAAATGAAAAAGCCCCTACTGCGCTAACGAATGTTTCCCAGCCTGCTTCTGAAGCAGCCTGATCGAGCGGGTTGACTTGACCAAGTAAAAACGCGATTAAAGTTCCGACTGCCATGCTTATTAAAAAATTCCCGCGAACATTGCGAATAAACAATACAATCGTAATCATTAGCGTAATCAGTGTGCTAATAACATGAAGATCGCTTAAATTTCCAAGTGCAACAAAAGTCGTATCACTTGGCTGAACGATTCCGCCTTTTTGCAGTCCGATAAACGTCAAAAATAGCCCTACTCCCACTGTAATCGCTTCTTTTAACGATTGAGGGATTGCTTTTACGAGCAAAAGAGACAAACGGGAAAATGCAAGCATTGTAAACAATACTCCGGAAATGATGACTACTCCAAGAGCTTCTTGCCACGATAATCCCATGGACTGAACCATTGTGTACGTAAACAGCGCATTAATTCCCATACCAGGTACAAGCACGATCGGAGCGTTTGCCCAAAAAGCCATAATAAAACAGCCAATTAAGGACGTAATAACGGTCGTAAAGATGCCTGCTTCTAGCGGAATACCCGCATCAGCTAAAATCGCTGCATTAATCGCAATGATGTACACAACAGATAAAAAGGACACAACGCCAGCTGTACTTTCTTTACCAATTGTTGTGCTGTGTTCATGGATTTTAAATCGGTTGTCGAAGAACGTTTTCAACATATTATTCCTTCTTTATTCAATATCCCTCTCCCACCCGATGATACTCAATGAATGAGCCACCGCTGATATTATAGCAAATATTAAAAAGGTTGCAAGAGGGGAATCTATACATCTTTGGACTTTTTTGCTTTTTACGAACGAACTTTTTAAACCCTCGAAGGATTTCGTTTATTTGCATCGAATCAAAATGTCATTTCCATTTTAAACGATGCTCCTTTAGTTTTTGCGAAAAACGGTCAAACTATCCAAACGCTTCATAAGAAAACCATATCCATCCCAGATGAAAGCGAATAAAATGAAAAACCCGTCAGTTATTCCTGTAACACCAAGGATTAACTGACGGGTTTTAGTGACTGTTCTGTTTCATCTTACCTGGAAAAACAAACAGGTGGCGTTGGATTTAAAAGAAGTACAAGCCAAGTGAAATAACGATACCGCTTACAAATAAAATAATTAAACAAAATCCCATAATATCTTTAGCTTTCAGCCCAGCAATGGCAAGAGCCGGCAACGCCCAAAACGGTTGAATCATATTTGTCCATGCATCCCCCCACGCCACAGCCATCGCTGTTTTAGATAGAGACAACCCCATATTTTGAGCGGCTTCCAGCATGATTGGCGCCTGCACAGCCCACTGTCCTCCACCTGAAGGAACGAAAAAATTAACAAGGCCCGCACTCCAAAACACAAGCACATGGAATGTATTTTCTGTCGAAATGGAAACGAAAGCCTGAGATAAAACATTCGCCAATCCAGACGAAACCATAATGCCCATTAAACCAGCATAAAAAGGGAATTGAATAATAATCCCACTTGCCCCTTTTACCGCATTTCCAACCGCCTCTAAAAATTGTTTCGGTGTGCCATGAAATAAAATTCCTAAAAATAAGAATAGAAAGTTCACGATATCTAAATTAATTTTTAATCCGTTTTTCATCACATAAAAAGCTAAAAACGCAAGACCGAGTAGCCCTGTTAGCAAAGATAAAATCTTACTATTTTCCAGACGGTCTGCCGGCGTCATGGAAGAACGATCGATTGTTGCTGCCTGTAGAGAATCCGTCTCTTCCAAAAGATCCCGATCAATAATGACCGCTTGATCTTTAGAAGGAAGCATAAGACGATTCAAAATAGGAATGATAATAAAAAGAGCTGCCACAATAACCAAATTGTAAGTAGAAAATAGGGTCTCACTTGTTGGAACAACCCCAATCATCTTTTCACTGAAATGACCTGGTGTGGCAATTGTAAGCGGTACAGATCCTGACAGCCCTCCGTGCCAGATAACAAACCCACTGTAAGCGCTCGCAATTAATAAGCGATAATCTACCCCGTCAACCTTTTTAGCTAGTTCTTTCGCAAACAAAGCTCCAATAACAAGACCAAACCCCCAGTTAATCCAACTCGCCATAAGTGAAATGACTGAAACAAGCACAATTGCTTGCCCCGCAGACTTCGGAATGGATGCGAGACGACTTAATGTTTTCTTGAAAAATGGACTGCTTGCCAGCACGTGACCTGTGACAAGCACAAGAATCATTTGCATAGAAAAAGCGAGCAAGCCCCAGAATCCGCCGCCCCAATATTCAATGACTTGCATAGGTGTACTTTCTGTCAGAACAAGAGATAATCCCCCAACAAAAAAAGTAAGAATAATAACAAATAAAAATGGATCAGGTAAGTACCTTTGCATTAATTTGTTTGATAGCGAAATTAAAAACTTCAATATGCTCTCCCCCTAGCCTTGTTGTCAATTCTATAAAAAAATATGCCTCCTCCCCCTATTATTCTTATAATTCTCTATTCTCTTAGCGCTTTCAAAAACCTCTCTATTTTTACAAAAAACGCTTGACACTTCTGGACAATTTTCGCCATTTCCCTGTTGATTATCTTTCCATTTTTTTCATAAATTCTTTCACCATTTCTAATTTAAACTCCATATAAAGCAAGAAGGAATAGGTAAAAAAAAACGATGCGCAGAACGCGCATCGTTTTTTTAATAGTAAGGATAATACGGATAATATGGGGCATAATATGGCGGATAGCCATAATACGGCGGATAATAATAAGGACGAGTGATTAGCGCGCTTCCTAATAATCCACCAAGTACTCCGCCTACAAACGGCCCCCCGTAAAAAGGACGACGTCCAAAACCATATCCCCATCTTCCAGGTCTAAACCTTAATGGATATGCTCCCGTAAACCGAGAACGACCAAAATGCCGCTGCATAAAAATAACCTCCTATCTCTTATTGCCATAAGCTTACACTGCAACATATGTTAAACGCGGAGAGATGGAGTGGGCATCTATCCTCTTCATAAAAATTTCAATAAGATTCTTAACCAACTTAAATGACGAACGAAAATAATGGCACAAAAAAACGACAGGGTCCCCATCCCCGTCGTTTTTTCAAGCAATGTATTGATGCTACAAGTTTGATTATTGTTTATCGTCATCCCTTTATTTACCGTTCAAATTCCCCTTTTATAAAACCTTCTCCCCATAACTAAACGAAAAATCGTTTCCTTTTGTTCTCCTCCCCAAGAGCACAAAAGGTATGTACAAGTACTGACAATAAGTTCAAATAAGTAAATGAAGTCTGTAAGCGCTTACTAATTACCCCTAAAAAAATAAGTAAAGGATTTCTTATTCATAATCAAACGTAACATCTCATCACAGTCTACTCTCTTATTAAACCTCAAAACCGTAAAAATATCAACCTTCTCATAAATTTTTTTTATTGTCTGACCATAATTCGACCTTCTACTTTCCGAGCATCATGACCCTTTTTCATATAATCAGCCAAAATTTGACTGAGTGTACGGTTTGAAGATTTCGTCCATATTTGCCTTTTCAACATTGTATATCCATCTCCTCCAATGGCTGTAAATCGATTAATCGCCACAGTATATGGTTTGTGAGGAACAACAGGCTTGCCGTTTATATTAATTTGTTGCACACGCTTGCCTACCGGTTTTAGAGGATCAAATGTAAAAGAGAGACCAGATACTTGCAGAAAACCGCCATGTTCTTTTGGGTATTCACGCACACTATGCTCTAGTATTGATTTAATGGATGTGCCAGTTAACGACAAAATTACAATGGTGTCATTAAACGGCAGCACTGTCAATAGGTCATCACGTGTTACTTCTCCTTTTTCAATGCTGGAACGAATGCCCCCCCCATTTGTCAAAGCAATATCTGTGTCCAATGTCTCCCTCATCGCATCTGCAAGAAGATTTCCGAGATTTGTCTCCCTTGTTCTGACATGAGTACGATCACCATCAAGATTAACTGTAACCACGCCTACCACTTCATGTAAAAGTAGCTCACTCTTCTCTTTATAAGGCTGAATGACAGCCTTCATCTGTTCATCTTCCTTTTTTAAGGCATCATCTCGGTATAAAAAACCATTAATGCCAATCAGCTCGCCTTTATGAAAAAGTAACTGTGTACGTCCAAGCACTTTTCCATATTCAAATGCCTGCGTCACATAGGCATATTTTGATTTTTGGGGCCATTCCACCCGTTGATGACTATGACCTCCGATAATTAAGTCAATTCCTTCTATTTCATTGGCCATTTTTTGATCAACGTTAGAACCTGAATGAGACAATACGACAATATGGTCGACCTTGTCTTTCAATTGGTTCACTTGTTCTCTGACCGCTTGGATTTCATCTTGAAATTCAAGTCCTTCAATTCCTTCTGGATTGGTCTTAACTGCTGTATCTGCCGCTGTAACCCCAATAAATGCAATTATTTTTCCTTGCACCCTCTTCAATATGTATGGAAGAAAAACTACTTTTCCCTCTTTTCTAATATTGGCGCTCATGACAGGAAATTGAACATTGGACACTAACCTTTTTAAATGGATTTGCCCATAATTAAAATCATGATTTCCAGGAACCATCGCATCATAATTCAGTTCATTCATCACATCAGCTACGACTTTCCCCTTATTTAAAATAGCCAAATTCGTTCCATGAAAGGCATCCCCTACATCCACTAACAAAGTATGTTCGTGCGTCTGACGAACCCCCTTCACCAGCTTGGCCATTTTAGCATAACCAAGCTCGCCTTTTTTAGCATTATGCAAAATTCGGGCATGTACATCATTTGTATGAAGGATTGGAATACGCTGAATGTTTTCTTGATACAGCTCCATCATTTTTGCCATTTCTGCAGGGGAGATAGGTTGCTTCGGATGAATGTTTTGTCCTTTTGGAAGTGCTGCTAATCCTAAATGAAGTGCTGCAGCTAGTTCTTGTTTGAACGCTGTCACACTATGACCGTCCTCAAAATTCTGTAATATCTCTTCGTCCATTTTTTGTTTTAAATTAAGGGAACGAATGAGAAGCGCATATGCCTCTTCTCTTGTCACCTCTTCTTTGGAATACGTTTTTTCACTTAATGTAATCTCAAGACGTTCAGCCGCCTTCACATATGTAAAAAAAGGATCGTTCACCCCATCATTATTCAAGACTTCATCGGTAACGTCCACTTCCATAGTCAGGAGAAGTTCCTTTAAAAATTCTCCTTTCGTCACGTACTCATTTGTCTCTGCATAACTATATCCCGCGCCAACGCTTCCAAAAATAAAAACGATTATCATCCAAAATAAACCGCAAACTTTTAGCAAAGACATTTTCCCTCCGCTCAAAAACCATTATAGTTCTCATATCGTTACCGCTTTCATTCATTAATATGTACATGCTTTTTTATTAACTGAAAATTTTTTTATTGACATTCTCTTCCTCACAACGTATCATTCAGTTATCCCAAAAAATGAATAATAATTTTTACACTTATCAAGAGCGACGGAGGGATCAGGCCCGACGATGTCCAGCAACCTCCCCACCGAGGGAACGGTGCTACTTCCTGCAGAATGTTGCCATTCTGAAAGATAAGTCGGATATATACGATGCCTCTTTCAGAATGGAAAGAGGTTCTTTTATTTGCTTGACCATGAAGGAAGGATTGATACTATGATTGAAATTCAATCACTAAGAAAAGAGTATAAAACAAAAAAGGGAACAATCATCGGTGTTAATGACGTCTCCCTTTCAATCAAAAAAGGCGAAATATTCGGGATTGTCGGATATAGCGGAGCAGGTAAAAGCTCCTTACTGCGCTGCCTAAACTTATTAGAAAAACCTACATCCGGACATGTCATTGTGGATGGCGTTAATTTAACGTCACTGAAAGAAAAAGACTTGCGACAAGCTCGCCAAAAAATCGGCATGATTTTTCAGCATTTTTATTTAGTTAGTTCCAAAACCGTCTATGAAAATATCGCTTTTGCCTTAAAAGCGGCAAATGTAAACGAGAGCGATATTCAAAACCGCGTTTTAGAATTGCTCGAAATGGTTGGTCTTTCTGATAAAAAAGATGTGTACCCTTCTCAATTAAGCGGTGGACAGAAACAGCGGGTCGGTATCGCTAGAGCACTGGCGAACAACCCAAAAGTATTGCTTTGTGATGAAGCTACATCGGCTCTTGATCCAACGACAACAAAAGCAATCTTACAGCTTTTGAAGAAAATTAACCGTGAGCTTGGATTAACAATCGTACTGATCACGCACGAAATGGAAGTGGTGAAAGAAATTTGCCATCGCGTTGCCGTTATGCAAGACGGTCAGGTTGTCGAAGAAGGACCTGTATATGAAATTTTCGCACAGCCGAAACAACCGCTAACAAAGCAATTTATCTCGACCATTTTAGATTTCACGTTACCTGATCATTTAATGAATGATCAAAATGGAACAATTGTAAAAATCCAATTCCGTGGTTCGGTAGCGGGAGAAGCTGTCGTATCAGATGCCTTACAGCGCTTTAAAGTAAAGGGGAACATTTTACATGGTAAAATTGAATACATCCAAAATATCCCTCTTGGTGTTTTTATTATGCAACTGTCAGGAGATGCTCCTGAAATTGAAAAAACTATTCACTATATTCAACAGCGAACAAGTCATTTGGAGGTGATTACACATGCTGCTTGAATCGATTACAGCCCTGCTTCCAGAACTGAACAAAGCTTTTCTTGAAACGCTCTATATGGTCGGCATTTCCCTCGCAGTTGCGCTATTATTCGGTATGCCGATTGGAGTATTGCTATTTGTAACCGATCAAGGACTGTTTTTAGAAAATAAATCTGTGAAATCTGTGATCGGATTTGTAGTAAACACAGTACGCTCTATTCCTTACATCATTTTACTTGTAGCCCTGCTTCCACTGACGCAGTTATTGACAGGTACAACGATTGGACCAACAGCGGCCTCCGTTTCCTTATCTGTCGCTGCCATCCCATTTTTTGCTCGAATTGTGGAGACATCTCTTCGCGAAATTGACAAAGGTGTCATTGAAGCAGCCGTTGCGGTCGGAGCCTCACCTTGGATGATTATTAAAGATGTGTTAGTACCCGAAGCAAAACCAGGAATTATTCAAGGCTTGACCATCACAACAATCAGTCTTGTCGGCTACTCGGCTATGGCTGGTATTGTCGGAGGCGGTGGAGTCGGGGATCTTGCCATTCGCTTTGGCTATTATCGTTATGATAATACGGTGATGATTACGACCATTGTTGTTCTTATTTGTTTAGTTCAAATCATTCAGCTTGCCGGTGATAAATTCGCCCGTGCCGTTGATAAACGTTAACCTTCGTTGCGCTTTATGCCCAATAAAGGACGGCTTTGTTTTTCTATTACACTTTAACCAATTAATTCTGCATTGTTTTAATCTAGAACTCTATTAAAGTATTTGAACGCATTACAGCTTCACTATACAAAACCTATTTATATAATTAGGAGGATGCATTTATGAAAAAATTATTTTTAGCCTTTATATTCTTACTCTCTCTTTCTGTATTAGCTGCATGTGGAGGAAGCAGCACAAGCAATGAATCAACTTCGTCTGAAGAAAAGAAAGACATTAAAATTGGCGCTACAACAGGTCCTTATAGCGATATGGTTACAAAAGCAATCAAGCCTGGTTTAGAACAGAAAGGCTACACCGTAGAAGTTGTTGAATTCAGTGACTATATTCAGCCAAACATTTCATTAGGAAACGGCTCTATTGACGCAAACTTATTTCAACATAAAGTATATATGGAATCATTTGCAAAAGAACACAATTTAGAGCTTTCAGAAGTCATCATCGTTCCAACAGCTCCAATGGGCTTGTACTCTAACAAATACCAATCGCTTGACGACATTGAAGAAGGGGCCAAGCTTGCTCTACCGAACGATCCAACTAATATGGCTCGTGCGTTAAAAATGCTTCAAGAATCAGAGTTCATTACATTAGATGAAAATGCAGATCCATTAACGGTATCTGAAAAAGATGTTGTTGAAAATCCAAAGAACATTGTGTTCCAGCCAATTGAAGCGGCACAGCTTCCTCGCTCAGTCGAAAGCGTTGATTTATCAGCAGTTCCTGGAAACTTTGCACTTGCTGCTAAGATGGATTTATTAGATGCTATTCAGCTTGAAAACATGCCAGACGACTATCGAAATCGCGTTGTCGTCAATACAAAAGATATTGATACAGCATTAGCAAAAGACTTAAAAGAAGTCGTTGAGTCTGCAGAATTTGAACAAGTGATTGATGAACAGTTCAAAGGATTCGGCAAACCTGAGTGGATGCAATAAAAAAATAAGGGCTCGTCACCACAACTTTGGAATCGAAAAGGTTGTGTGACGAGCTCTTTTCTTCTCTGTTTTTTTCGTTTATGATGATAATAGATACCTTCTGTCTCCAACCTATCCATGTATATGACTTCCCTCTTTAGGGTACATAGATGTAAAGACTATTTCATCAGGGAGTGGCTTATGATGAATGATAACATTGAAGACTATTTAGAACGCGGCCTATACGGGGTAAAAGAAACAAAAGCAAGCGAAAGAGCATATTATTTAACTGCTTTGCGTGAACGAATCGAAATTGCTTTAAAAAAAGGACAGGTCATGAAAGCTCATACTTATCCTATGGTAATCCAAAAACTAAAGCATGTTCAAAACGGGCACCTCTATTTAAATGGGAACCTTGCCTATCGCTTTCTTTCGAAATACGTTAAGGCTGCGAATGGCGCAAAAGTGCCTTTTACTATTGTCCAAAATCAAGAAGCAGAAACAGACATTGGCCTCGTGTTAACTGGTAGCTTAGGAAGTGAAGAAAACGAGATTTTTATACACGATTAAACTTGCCTTCCAGCGAGAAAGCCACCTGCGTACACAGGTGGCTTTCTCGCTGGAACGGCCATAACACCGAATCTATTATACGTACTCGTTATTTAGCAAATACATGGTTTCCAATCACCGTTGTGACAGGTCTTGTTTTAATCCACTCACTTTGTGCCGTTTTTGGATTATAAAAGAATAAAGAACCTTGTCCATTTCCTTTTTCAGCGATTGCTTCAGCTACTGCCTGTTTTGTTTCATCAGATGGCGTGTTCTCAATTGCTCCATTTTGCACGGGTGTGAAAGCATAGCTTCCTCCCACTTGCTCGTAAATCACTTCTTTAATCGTATCTGGAAAATCTGTAGAAGCAACACGGTTTAATACAACAGCCGCGACGGCTACTTTCCCGGCATACGGTTCTCCTTTTGCCTCCGCCTCTACTAATTTCTCCAATAACACTTGTTCTTCAGATGTAAAAGTCGATACAGGAATCATTAGCTTTTCGCCTGCATAAATCATATCTTCATATCTATTATTTACTTGTTTTAATTCATCAATTGATACTCCGTAATGCTGCCCGAGGATCCAAAATGATTCTCCTTTTTGCACCTCGTGAACAGTTGAAGCTTCAGCGGCACCTTGTCCAATTAAAACTGCAATAGCAGCCGTAAAAGTCGCTACCCATTTTTTCATGTTACGTAATTTCATTTGACATACCTCCTGAAATTTTGGCACGAGACTACTTTAACATATCGTTCTAGTGAATTCATTGAAAAATTACGTAACAACGATGCCAACTCTATTAAATTTATTACAGTTTCATAACAAATAGATTTAACATTCCTCCATGCCATCGATCCAACACGTTGAAATCATTAGGCTCATCCTAATTGTTTCAAATATTACAAGTTTCGTATGTATCCATTCATTCTCTTTCTTTACGAACGAAAAAAAGCACTCTGCGGGCCACCACAGAGTGCTTTTTATATACATGATTCAACACCGCTTTATTTAATAGCAGGGCGTTCACAAAAGATTTTCAGACCTCCTGAATAATCATTCAAGGATTTATCTTCATCAGTCACGAAGATCTATTTCAACGACGTCAAAAAAGTCAATGACTAGTTTGACTCCATTTGTATCCATAAACGTAAACACATCTTCATCTTTTGAAATATGCACAACATATCCATCCAGGGATTGTTCACGATTATCGTACACCGTAGTAATGCCTATCTTTTTATTTTGTGCGTACGCTTCCTTTAACAGCGTATGCAAATCAAAGTCATCCTCTCCATTAGGACGTCTCACGAGTAGCATCCCATATGTCGTATGACCTTGTTCATTTTTCCAAATGTAATCCGCAAAATAAAAAGGTGTGCGATTTTCCATCTATAATCCCTCCTCATTGAGGCCTATAAAATTTTCATTTCCCAGCTAGATTGCTCATCTATCTTCCTTTCATAAGCATCATCTAGCCTTTCATAAGAATAAATGGTTGAACTCCATCTATATAGTTTAAATCTATCATGTTTTCAAATAATTATCATCTACTAATCACAAAATCGCGTATATATATCGTTCCTTGCTCAATATAGCTCTACCTGATTGGAGAGATTTACCCTGGCCGATTCATAGACATGTCCTTTAATGATTTGACACCCCTTTATTAAATCATAAGAGACGCTTTAGCTCACCTAAGCAGATGACGCTCCATTCAAGAGTAGTTTAGCATATGCACACACAACAGTAAAAAGAACGGCCTTACACAATAGCTCATACCGATTATGAAACTGGATGAAAACTCAGCTTCTCGGTTCATCTAAATATTGATATAATACGCTTCCCCCATGCTCAGCGATACCACGGAAATGTTTAAAATCCGCCTGCTTAACTAACACTTGGCGAAAAGCTAAAAATTCTTCCTTTGAAATACGAAGCTCCTGCACTTCTTTACTGCGCAACTGTTGCAGCAATTCAAGCGCTCTCTGTTCATCCATCCCTTATCCCTCCCTTAACAACTAAATATCTATTCACCTTGTTGTAGACGCTCCAAAATGCGGCGCTTCCGATAGAGCATTATACCAGCTTCCGCCACATCATGCATCATCGATTTATTCATAAAAGCCCCAACAAACATACCGGCAACTGGAATAAGCTGAAATAATTTTTTCCACCCGAATTGGTCCGTATATGTCATTACAACTTCACGCCATCCTTGCAGTTGCGAAACCATTTGTGTCCGATTGCCTACTTGCTCGTAATCGGCAAGTTCTTCTAAAATCGCCTTTTTTCCAACAATATCCGCCGATACAAATTGCAGACATTTTACAATAAACACCCGCTCTTCTTTATCTTTTGGATCATAGCCATATGTAATCGCTATTTCTTGCAACGTTTTAAGAGACATCCCAAGAATGACCGGAATGTCGATGGCTAACGTAAACAAGCCTCCAAATCCCGTTGCAGCTCCCTGAACAGTCGCTGCTTTTGCCCTGCTTTGCTTCAATGCTTCACTTACTTCATCCATTTTAGCAAGCGGGATGTGCGCGGCAATATATTGAATAGTTCGTTCACTGCTTTCATCGATTTGTTCAAACTTGTTTATAATTAAACGCTCCTGGGTCAAATATTGTCCCCCTGTTTGAATAAAATTTCCGAGTTCATCCAACATTAGGCCGATTTTATTTTGAATAAATGCAGGGGTCATTTTATCCAATAGCTTAAAAGGAAGACGGCCTATTCGCTCCCAAAACCACAAATTTTTTTGATCATTCTCCCACGCTTTAACTTCTAGTAAAGCATCTTGTAACGCTTCTCTTGACTCCACGCCCGCCACTCCTTCAACTTCAATTCTTTTCTTACGAAAAAAAGAAGCGGAAGGTTTCATTTTATAAAAAAAAGGCTGGTTTCCCACACCTTTTTATGACAGCCACTTAATAAGCGCATCATACTTATTCTTCGCTTCTTCATATCCTTGTTGATATAATGTTTCCAGCTTCACAGGATTGCGTTCCATACGTCCTACAGAAAGCGGTTCCTCCGGACGAATGATAAACACATTTCCTTTTTCCGCCTCTTTCTCTACGTAAGCAATCGTATCATTATATACTTGATAACGACGTTCCAACGCTTGAAGAAGACCCGGATAGTTCTTATAGGATCGTTTGGCCATCCATAGCATATTTGACTTTTTCTTTTCATACCCCGCATTTCGGGTCAAAACGACGACATTTCGTATCATTCCATCCTGTTGCGCTTTCTTGATTGGAATTGGATCGCTAATTCCCCCATCCAAAAGCTGTCTTCCCTTATAATCTACGATAGGGGCAATAAAAGGAAGCGAGCTGGATGCTCTAATGATTGTTAAAATATCCCGATCGTACTCCTCATAATAAACAGGCTCTCCTGTTATACAATCAGTCGTTCCTACGACAAGCCGTTCTTTTCTATTTAAAAATGTCTCAAAGTCAAACGGAACATGCTTCAACGGAATTTCCTCAAAAACAAAATCCATTCCAAAAAACTCTCTAGTCTTCCAATAATTCCTCCATGAAATATATCGCGGATCGTTGATGAACCCGATATTCACTTCACGATTTCGCCCTTTCTGCCTCGACAAATACGAAGCCGCCTGACATGCTCCCGCTGATACCCCTATGACATATGGAAAATACAAGTTTTGGTCCATAAAAAACTCCAGTACCCCGGCAGTATATACACCTCTCATACCTCCGCCTTCCAATACAAGACCTGTTTGCTTCATTTTTTACACCTTCAATTTCTCTAGTAAATAATTGGATTAACAGTAAAATCATAACGAATTGCTCTTCTATTGTCATGTATTTTACTCATCCCTTTGTTCAACCAATGCATTGGACGTAAAAGACGTTTGATTCACTTACACAAAACGGGCGTTTCGTATTACTTTTCTATAAAAATCTTTTCATATTTGCTAAATCCAGCTATATAATTCAAAAAAATGTTAAAAACACCTTTACGTTTTTGCAAAATTCGTGCAAAATGTTTACAAGAAGTCTCAAAATGGATGAAGAACGCTTGACATTTTTAAGTACACTTGTAGTGGTAAAGTTAATTGAAAAGAGAACTCTTCATTTTTGAATTTGTTCAAACAAAACAATTATAGTATACCTTTATTTATTTTTACGTGTGCGAATAAAAAGAGAGATTTCGAAGTCAGGGCATAAAGGAGAGAGAAGATGAAGATTGCTGAAGTGGGAAATTTGATTGAATTTAAAGGCGGCTTAAAGGGGATCGTTGAAAAAGTAAATGAAAACTCTGTCATCGTTGATTTAACGTATATGGATAACTACCATGAGCTTGAATTAAATCAACGCACTGTAGTCAATCATAAAAATTATAAAATTATTGCCCAACAGGCTTAAAAAAGCTTTTTTATTTCTTTTATTACCAACACACCGTTTACTTGTTCAGATAACTGAAAATATGACTTTTAAAAATGAGGACCCGTCACTCAATCCTTCGCGTTGCTGGATTTTATGACGGGTCCTCTTATGCTTTTAATCTATCTTTTACTTCCTCTTCCAAATTTTAAAGACAATATACCCTGCAATCACTAATATTGCTCCTAGAGCGACTGGTTTCGTATATGAAGCGGCTACTGTCTCAATTTCATGCCAGCGTGAGCCCAGTTGTACCCCTAACATTAAAAAGAAAATAGACCATGGAATGACAGCCAATGTCGTCAAAATGGTAAAACGAGCAGGCGACATCTTCGCAATCCCTGCAGGAATCGAAATAGCATGGCGGACGACCGGAATAAAGCGAGCCGTGAAAATAACACCCGTTCCATATCGTTCAAACCAGCTTTCCGCCATATCAATATGCTTTTTATGAATAAATACATATTTACCGTATTTATCCAAAAACGGGCGCCCCCCGTAATAGCCAGCCCAGTATAAAAATAACTGAGCCAATACTCCCCCAATTGTTCCTGCGATTACTGCCCCTACAAAGGTAACAGTGCCTTGAGACACCATATATCCGCCATAAGCAAGAACAATTTCACTTGGAATAACTTCCATCATCAGTCCAAGTGCAATCCCTAAATACCCTAAATCGGTTAACCATAATAACACACGATTAATTAATTCACCCATTTCTTTTTGCTCAATTCCTTTCAACATAATAATCTCTCTATATTTATGACGCTTCTTCCCAAAAAAGACAGGCTTGTTCCATTACAGTAAACGTAAATGAACAGCCCGCAACACTACTTCTTTTCACATTTATTTAAAAATATCTCTTTTTCCAAAAAATAAAAGCGGTCGCTCCAGACAAACCAAATGCCATACATAAAACAATAATAAAAGCATGTGGCGTATGTTCAAGCGGCAATGCGACGTTCATTCCGAAAAAGCTCGCAACAATCGTCGGAAAAGACAACACGATGGTAATGGACGTCAAAAACTTCATGACAATATTTAAATTATTAGAGATTATGGAAGCAAATGTATCCATCATTCCCGTTAAAATATTGCTGTATGTTTCCGCCATCTCAATTGCCTGAGTAATTTCAATAATAACGTCCTCAAGCAAATGTTCATCATCTTCATACATCCGCAAATATTTTTGACGTAAAATTTTATCTAAGACCACTTTATTGGATTTCAACGAAGTCGTAAAATAAACTAAGCTTTTTTCAATCGCTAAAAAAGCATACAGTTCTTTATTTTTCATTGATTGATGCAATTCTTTTTCAATTTCATTTGTTTTTCGATTAATTTGTTTTAAGTAGCGCAAATAATACATTGAAATAACATTCAAAATTTGCAAAGCAAAGCGTGTCTTTTTATAAGTAAAAAAGCTGCGGACTTTTTGATTTAAAAAATGATGTAAAATTGGGTTATCTTCCAAACAAACGGTCACAAAACAATCTGGAGTAATAATCATTCCAAATGGAATGGTTTCATAAACTGAAGACTGGTTGTTATCATAAGAGATGGACGGATAATCAACAATAATCAGCACGTTTCCGTCTTCCTCTTCAATCCTTGAACGTTCATCATCATCAAGGGGATCTTTAATAAAATCCAACGGCAAATTTAAGTGATTGGCCACGCGTCTTATTTCTTCTTCTGTTGGCGAAATCATGCTGATCCAAGAGCCTTTCGTGATTTCATCCTGTTCATGGAGCCTTCCAGTTATATCTGTTAAGTAAACATTCAGCATACATTATCCTCCTCTTTTTTCAAAGAGAAAGCCTTTGTCCCGCTCTATCAAAGAAGCTGATATGAAAATCGGCAGCACTATGATCTGATAAATTTGGCATCCTGGCTTCCTCCGTTTTCATACTCGGACCAGGATCACTGGAACTTTTCGTACTCAACCGATATCAACTCCTCTCCTTGTTTTACTCACAAAGTCTATCATACCGCTTCTTTTTTTATTTGTACACAGGGAAAAACGGCAACTTTTGCAAGTTTTACGACCGGTTTATTTTGCAGCAAAAAGGGGAGCGCTTCCATCTTTTTTCTCTTTCATTGTCAATGATTTAATTACTGAATCCTTCCTGCATTCAACAAAAAAAGGTCATAAGTACGAAAATAATCCGCACTTATGACCTTTTCTATCGATACCATTTGATTGAGTCTACTTCAATGGACGTTTAAATGGTATTATTATCGAGGTTTATTGATAACAGCAGCTAATTGTTCAGCACTATTTGCAATCTCTTCATCCGTCTTACCATTTACTCCATGCAGTGCAAATGGAGGCAAATAAACCATCCCTGTTAAATTAGCCATTGCCTGTAAAGGTCGCAGTAACTCACTAATAGTATAATGATTAAATCCGCCAGCTTGATAGGCTTCAGCTGGCCCGCCTACTGACAATACAGCCATAAATTCTTTCCCATGTAATTTATTTCCTATGCTCCCATATGCCCAACCATATGTTAGTACCTCATCCTGCCATTGCTTCAGCAAAGCAGGCGTGCTATACCAATAAAATGGAAATTGAAACACAACACGATCATGTTCAAGAACAAGCGCTTGTTCCTTTTCTACATCAATTTTTCCATCCGGACATGTTTCGTACAAATTATGAACATAGACATTTTGTTCCTTTTGCAAACGTTCAATCCATATTTTATTGACACGAGAACGTTCTAATTGTGGGTGTGCAGCAATAATTAATGTCTTCATCTATTTATCTCCTTAGAAATAGAATTAAAATTGAGGTCATAAATTTGTTTGTACATACAAATTAACACATAAAAAAATTTTTTACAAGCGGAACGATTACTCAATCCGGTTTGCCTTAATGATATATCGTTCCGGAGCATTTCCAATATAGGTAAATGGATAACAAGTCGTTAACATGAGTTCTTCATTCGGCCATGTGGAGGTAATAACGGTTCGATCATCTGCGTCGACCACTTTAGAACTAGAAATTTCATACACATATTCTCCGTCAGCCATTTGAACCATTAAACGATTCCCAATAGTCAGGGAACCAATTTGACGGAATACGGTATCGCGATGCCCTGAAAGAACCACTTGATCTTGTTCTCCAGGCAAAGCACTTTCTGCCATATGGCCCACTCCTTTTTTCAGTTCATCTTCATGCGTTCCCTCTACAATAGGAAGGGACGCACCCAAATCAGGGATTATCAGAATACCTATCACATCGCCTGCCTCCATCTCTTTCTGTAATTTATTGCTTCCTTGAACAGTGCCTCTCTTGTTTTGAACTGTTTCTATTAAAAGAGTCGCACTCTCCAAACTGCTCTTTTCCAACCTTTGAATGGTCATTCTTTCTTTTACCCCCGCCAAAATTAAAAACATTCCTCCTACTAAAAGCAGAAGCGAAACATATTTCATTCCAACGCCCCCATTCACTATAAAAATGGACAAATCATCTGTTTCACGGTATATATTCTTTATAAAGAACAGTACATTTCTATTTTTACAATATAGAGCTTAATTCAACTCTATTTTCATTCATTTTAATCTTTATATAATCATTTACATTACAGAATATTTAGAATATAATCAAGTTAAATGTTCTTTAAAAAGAACATTTAACACTTCATAAACGAAAGGAGGTAATAGGAAAGTGAATCATCAATTTCTACAAAAAGGGGGAGGTTTCTTTCTGAACATATCCCCTCCACAAACGATTCATTTCAAAACAGCCAAAACAAGCGCCAAATATTATCTTCGTGAGGTCATGACATGAAAAAATACAATATAAAATTTATCATTTTTCTCCTCTTCTTCATACAAGGTCAGCTTTTCCTCACATCTAAAGCATTCGCTGCTTCATCCGATTTCGACCTTGCGACGATTCCAGAAGATGTCTTATTTGATGTTTCAAATATGAAACCGGGTGATTGGGGAACTCGTGAACTCATTGTTCAAAATAAAGGCATTCATGATTTTAACTATACGTTGAAAATTGAAGATATAAGCGGTTCGCGTCAGTTATATGATGAACTGCTGCTGCAAGTTACAAAAGGAACGGACTTGTATTTCCATGGTCATCTGAAAAATTTCTCGAATTTCTCCCCACGCTTTTTAGCAAAAGGAACAGAAGAAACGATCCATTTTCGAATTGAAATGCCTTTTGAGCTTGGAAATGAATTTCAAGGACTGACTACTTCATTTGAAATTGTATTGTATGCTGAAGGAATGAACGATGGTGGTGGCGGTGGAGGCGGTTCAGACGACGATCAAGACCCTGATAATGACCAAGACCCTGATAACGATCAAGACCCTGATAATGACCAAGACCCTGATAATGACCAAGACCCTGATAATGACCAAGACCCTGATAATGACCAAGACCCTGATAATGACCAAGACCCTGATAATGACCAAGACCCTGATAATGACCAAGACCCTGATAATGACCAAGACCCTGATAATGACCAAGACCCTGATAATGACCAAGACCCTGATAATGACCAAGACCCTGATAATGACCAAGACCCTGATAATGACCAAGACCCTGATAATGACCAAGACCCTGATAATGACCAAGACCCTGATAATGACCAAGACCCTGATAATGACCAAGACCCTGATAATAGTCAAGATCCTGGTGAAGAGAATGATGATGATCCCGTCTCTCCAGAGAATACTTCGACTATTGATGATTCATCAGACGAAACAAGTAATGTACTACCTGATGATAAACTGCCTTTAAACAGTGGAGGACCTTTGGCATCCGAAGACGTTATCATCCCTTCCAACCAAACTACGCCTGCTCAAAGGACAGGTCTTCTCCTGCCTAATACGGCAACAAATATCTTTAACCTCTTGTTCGCAGGTATCGTAATGCTTGCTGCAGGGATAATGTTATTGTTCATACAACAAAGAAGAAAAAAATATAAACAATAGCACCTTTTGAGCAAAAATAAAAAAGCGTTTATGCTCTCATAAACGCTACTCCCCTTTATCTTGTTTCATTTTCCACTTATTGAATTCAAGAAATTGCTTAAATTCCTCTTTAGATACCCCTGACTCCATGGCCTCCCTCACTAAGTTTGCCCAGTCAGAGTCAAGCTGGTCATAATTTACTTCCTTTTTTTCTTGCTGAATAAGTGATTGGACAGAAATGCCTAGTACGGCTGATATTTTTTCCAAAAATTGGACAGAAGGGTTAGATTGAAGGTTACGTTCAATTGAGCTTAAATATGATTTTGCGACTCCTGCTTTCTCTGCTAGTTCAGATAGTGATAATTGTTTTTGCAAGCGTAATTGCTTTATGCGTTGACCGATCATATTTTCACCTTCTCTTTCTCTTAACCCCATTATCATATCATATCTGGTCCATCTCCGTTAATAGGAAGACAACAAAAACACCTATTTTTTACACTGTTCCTGTCGGATTTGGCTGGTTAGAAAGTCTTGAATCTCTTTTTCTGTAAGACCTAAATCCAATGCTTCTAACACTAGATCTACCCATTCTTCATCTAATAGTTTCTCTCTGGCAATCATAGTCTCCTCCTAAAATACAGTTTGTATCTCAGGCAGTCCAGCCGTCATAGTTGTAAAACAACGTTAGACCCGTAACTTTGCGTCCTTATTTTTCAATAAGTTTGCCCTTACTCGAGAGTTCTACTTCACTTTATGCTTTTCATAGATACAATATTACTAGTAGGTTTACACTATAAAAATAGTATAATTGACGAACATCTAAAATCGTGTAGAACGTTGTCAGAGAATTTTGTATATTTTTAAACAAATTTCTCTCCCTATCGGTTCGCTTTAATAAGTTCATCCATCTTCATTTACGTTTCTCTTCAAAGGCTTCCTAAGCGGATGGCACTACCCTTGATTCATCCGCTTAAATTTAGAAAGTTCGACATATCCAAAGCGCAGTCATGTCGAACTTTCTAGGTCGATTGATATATCATTTTTATTTTTTGATAATTTCATTTTTTTGCTGCTCAGTAATAATACCCATTTTATAAAACAAGTACACATATTGCTGAATTTTTTGTTGGGAAGAAAGACATTTCATCAACATTACCCCCTTATGCTTTTAATACAGTTTATTTCCTTCATGCAATAAAGTTTCCTTTATGCAATAAAATTCCACTCTTAACTTCAACCCCTCATCATTTATTGAATAAAATGGTTATTAATGAGACAATAACTACAATAACTTGAAAAGAAGGGGGACGATTTCTTTGGAATTTGCCTTTCTCATCATCATTTTCATTATTTTTCTCGTCGCTGCCTTCTCGAGAAAAACGAAATCACATCATCGTTCAAGCGGAACTTCCAGCTCTTTTACACCATTTACTTACGAAAAAGACGACAATCACGATTCTGATGCGTCTTTCTCAAGCTGGAGCAACGACTCCGGGGGTGGGAGTGACAGCGGCGGGGGTGGCGGTGATTAACCGCTCATTTTATTCCTTTAGCCTTTTCTTTTTGAAATTATCGCTAAAAAAAGACTTAGCTCTCATCTTTCATAGATGAGAGCTAAGTTAGAATAGAAAACAATCTACTATTAATTTGTAATCATTCCATGACAATTTCCATAATAAATAATGTCACTTTCATGAATATGAACACCGGAACGTTCTTCTAATGCCGCTTCTAACATAGCCTTCGCTACATTTTCTGCTTTAATTGGCTTAAATTTACGCCATTTTCCAATAAGAAACACGGACATACCTTTAAGCATATATTCTCCAACCTTTTCACCTAAGCGAATCTCACTGCGTTGTCCAAGCAGTAAAGACGGACGAAAGAAATGAGTCGATCGAATGTATAAATGGCAAATGTCTTCTTCGGTTTGGGCTTTTACTTTATTGTAAAAAAACGGCGAACGGAGGTCTGCCCCAATTGCTGTAATAGTCAAAAAGTTTCGTACCCGTTTTTTCTCTGCAAGTTTCGCAGCTGTCAGCGGATATTCATAATCAACCTTTAAAAAATTAGCTTTTGTTTTCGCCTTTTTCATCGTAGTACCTAAACAGCAAAACACATCATCCACATTAAACTCTTCTTCATAATTGCAAAGCTCTTCAAAATTAATTTCAACTTGTCTGAGCTTCTCATGCTGAATTAATAGCTTATTGCGAACTAAAATTGTGACTTGACTGTACACATCGCTTTTGAGCAGCAATCCAAGCAGCTCTCGACCGACTAGACCCGTTGCCCCAAGCAAAACTGCCGATCTTCCTGACATTTCTTTCACCTTCTTAACTAAGTTATAAAAACCAGCTACGGCCGGTTTTCTTTTGTGCTGTACCTACCCTGCACTTTTCTTGAACGAGTCCGCTTTATCGATTGTGGATTGTTTCTGGGTATAAATCGTGATTCATCAGTCGATATTCGGCCATTTTTTCGTATTTTGTACCTGGACGGCCATAGTTTACATATGGGTCAATCGAAATTCCGCCACGTGGCGTAAATTTGCCCCACACTTCAATGTAGCGCGGATCCATTGCTTCAATTAAATCATTCATAATGATATTCATGCAGTCTTCATGGAAATCTCCATGATTTCGGAAACTAAATAAATATAACTTTAACGATTTGCTTTCGACCATCTTCTCACCTGGAATATAGCTAATATAGATGGTTGCAAAGTCTGGCTGATTCGTTTTCGGACATAGACTGGTAAACTCTGGACAGTTGAATTTTACAAAATAATCACGATTTGGATGCTTATTATCAAACACCTCAAGCACTTCTGGCGAATACTCGAACAAATACTTTGTTCCTTGATTGCCTAGTAATGTTACACCTTGTAATTCTTCATCTTTTCTTCCTGTCATATTAGTTTCCTCTCTTTCCTCGCTTGTCATTCTAACAGTGAATTAAATTTTTGTGAATACGTGTTTCCACATTTCTTTGTAAATTTTTTGAAGAGCGCTTACACGCCTCGTTTATTCCCCCATACGAGCGTATGAAGCTGCGGCAGCGCCCGTACATTATTCATTGCAGGAGAAGCGGCAATTTTGTCAATTAGCCACTCAAACTTTGTTAAAAGTCCTTTTATTAGTTCGTCATCATTCATCGTATGTGTATCATCATTTCCAACTTGCACAAAAAACGGAACAGACGGGTAACGTTGATGAAGATTGACAGCATAATCAAAATCCCGCTCATCAAAAATTACCACTTTTAAACTGAAAGCATGCTGACGTTGGTGTTTATGCAGTTTTTCAATAATGTCATCAAGCACAGAAAAGTTCGTTTCCATACGAGAGCTTGGAGGCTTCGGTGAAATCGTCAAATCATCAATTTCCACAAACCACTCTTGCCAGCGACTTCCTTGCGTTTCAAGCGCCGTACGAATGTGATGTTCTTTTAAAACAGCAATCAATTCTCCTAAAGCAGCAATTAAAGCGGGATTTCCTCCTGAGATCGTGACATGGTTAAACGAGTCCCCGCCAAGCTCCTTTAATTCATGCCATATTTCTTCCGCCGTCAATTGCCGAATATCGTCTTTGGCCGATCCATCCCATGTAAAAGCAGAATCGCACCAACTACAGGAATAATCACAGCCGGCGGTACGGACAAACATCGTTTTTTGACCGATAACCATCCCTTCTCCTTGAATGGTCGGACCGAAAATCTCCAGCACCGGAATTTTTTTAGCCAAGACCGTTCACCTTCTTCGGGCGATACACAACATAACTTGTTGGCGTTTCTCGCACAAAAACTTGCAAGCATGTAGGCTTATTCGGCAATGTGTCGAGATGCGCTTGAATTATTTCATAAATTTTACGCGCCATCACTTCTGTCGTCGGAAAATCATTTGGATTTTGATTATTGAACACGTCTGTATGATCGTTTAATAACGTATGATCAAACTGACCTGACACAATTTTTTTCAGCATTTGAAAATTGACTAAAAAACCAGTCTCATCTAATTCGTCACCTGCTACCGTAATGTTCACAAAATACGTATGACCATGAACATCACGACAACGCCCTGCCTCTTCATGCGGGACAAAATGAGCAGCAGCAAACTGCATATCTTTGTTCAGTTCATATGTGTAATCGTGAAAGACTTGAGGGTACATTTGTTGAAGCATTATTCATCCCCTCCATTCTTCTTCGATAAATATTCATCTAAACCACGCTTACGCAGTTCACATGCTGGGCACTCTCCGCATCCGTCAGCAATAACGCCATTGTAACATGTCAGCGTATTGTTTCGTACATAATCAAGTGCATCAAGGCGATCGGCTAATTCCCATGTTTCCGCCTTATTGATCCACATAAGTGGTGTATGGATAACGAACTCATAATCCATCGAAAGATTGAGCGTCACATTTAATGATTTCACAAACACATCCCGACAATCGGGATATCCAGAAAAATCGGTTTCACATACACCTGTGACAATATGACGACCGCCTGCTTGCTTTGCTAGCACCGCTGCAAATGAAAGAAACAATAAGTTTCGCCCATCCACGAATGTTGTCGGCAATTCCCCTTCTTTTTGCTCAATCGTAATATCATCTCTCGTTAAGGCATTCGGAGCCAATTGATTTAATAAAGACATATCGAGCACATGATGCTTCACACCAAGTTCTTCAGCAATCGCTTTCGCCACTTCGATTTCCTTGCTGTGACGCTGCCCGTAATTAAACGTAACAGCTTCTACTTCTTTAAACTGTTGCAAAGCCCAAAATAAACAAGTCGTACTGTCTTGCCCACCGCTGAACACAACGACCGCTTTTTCATTTTTTAGCATCTATTTCTCTTCCTTTCCTTTGTCCATTTTTTGCAAAAGAAGAAAGGCTATTCTTGAATCATTCTCCCCGACAAATAAAAAAAGAGACTACGCCCTTATAGCGTAATCTCCCTTTTCCCCATCGCAAAGAGCTGCCAAATTACACGCTTGCCAAATTTGCCGTATAGGGATAAAAAACGAAAAAACACTCTCACACTTAACGAAAGCTAGACGTGAAAGATGTTTTATAAGACATAGTAAATTGCAGAGGCTTTTTGTTGGTTACACCTCTACCAGCAAAAAAGGTAAAATAGACCGTTTTCTTTGCTGGTCAATTGAAAGCTTATAGCACTCAATCGACTGTCTTAGTTTTTTATAGAGGGAGTTCGCGAACCTCTCCCGTGCGAAGCACGGAGTTTCTTCTTTAGTTGTCATTGTAAACCAAAACCAACAAGGATTCGATTTACTTTTCATACGATGATGTTGCAAAATGAGACCGTGCCTTTGCCATAAGGTAAGTCGGCTCGTTCTCTGAATAAAATCCTTTCATACTATACCATAGTTTTTTTGGAAAGACTATATGCAAAAAGCAGCCAAAATTTTTTATATAAGAGGGGCGTTAATCAATCATGAAGCTAAAAGCATTCTGGCGGAATTTACGAAGTAACTTTTGGTATTTACCTGCACTGTATAGTACGGCTGCCTTTTTCTTCGCTCTTTTAACCATTCGCTTTGATTTCTTTGTCACCCGTCATCCTACTGTTTTAGAGTTTGTTCCAACCTTGCTCTTGTCTGACAAAGAGCTCGCTCAAACGGTGCTTAGTTCTATTGCCTCATCTCTTTTAACAATGACAACGATTACATTTTCTTCTATTTTAGTTGTACTTACGACGTTTTTATCAAATTTCTCGCCTCGGACACTCCAAAATTTCATTACAGACCATGGGACACAACGGGTATTAGGAAGTTTTGTCGGTGCGTTCGTGTATTCTGTTGTCCTGTTGCTATTACTTCGAGAAACAGAGAACAAAAGTACATTCATCTCTCCTGCTTTTGCTATTAGCGTGACCATTTTGTGCTTGGCTGTGTTTGTATTTTTCGTTCATCATACCTCATTGTGGATTCAAGTCGGCAATTTGATTTTTAATATTACGACTGAAACATTAACGATCATTAAAGAAAAATTTCCTCCAAAAGAACATCACCCAGTATCAGTATCTCCCTTAGGAGAAGACGAGCTAGAAGAATTAGAAAAGCTTCCCGCACTGAAAATTAATGCACCGTCATCCGGATACATTGATATGATTGATGAAAAACAGATTATGGAGACCGCCATACGGCGAAACTGCATCATTCGGGTTGAGCGAAGACAACCTGATTTTGTCGATGAAGATGCCCCGCTGTTTTCTGCCTGGCATACAACAGAGGACCAATTAAAGGATGAACTGTCTCATTACGTGTCGATTGGACCCCAGCGTGCGCCCTATCAGGACGTAGAATTTGGACTTCGTAAATTAGCAGAAATTGCATTGCGGGCTGTTTCCCCCGGCATCAATGATCCAAATACAGCTATTAACAGTATTGAACAAATTGGCAGCATTTTAACCGAGTTAGGAAAAAAACAGCTACCAAAGCCACTTCGTTATGATGAAAACGGACAGTTGCGTTTAATTATGGAACAGCCCATCTTCATGGATTACTTATATATAAGTTTTTATCAGATTCGGCATTACAGTAAAGAAGACATTTCGGTCATTCGTTCTATTGTCAAAGCCCTGACCGTCATTGCTGAAAGCAACGATGAGGACATCCAACATGCTGTCTGGGAGTTTTCCATTTATATTATAGAAGGAATTGATATGGATTCCCTTCTTTCACTGGATAAGCGCTATTTGAACGATTTATTGTTAAAGTTAGCAAAAGCTTGTCAAAAACAGCATGAATTTCGGCTATTGAATTAACGAAAAAAGGATGAAGCAACCATGCTTCATCCTTTAATCAATTGTATAAAGACGCGACTGAAAGCCAGCTAAATGCTGAACAAACTCCACTTTTGGTCCTCGCCCGACTTGTTTCACTTTCATTTCCTCTCCTGAAAATAACTGTTCGAAAATAATCGGGGTATACATACTTGATGTTTGAACTTCCATTCGGTTCTCATTATTAAAATAATAAAATTTAGAATCAGCAGAAATGCCATCGTTTTCTTGAATCACACGTGAGATGACTTCATTCAGTCCTTCCATATTCGTATGTAACGCATGGAGTAGCTCCTCCTTGACAATGGTTTGCCGTGGGTTTTCTTTCTGCAGTTCGATGCTCAATATTTCATCAATAGCCTGAATTCTCGCTTCCTTGCTTGTAAACCGTAAAGACGAGGCTAAAATGTCGTTTTTTCGTTCTTCAATTTGTTCTTCCAAACCTTTTTGGCCAATGGTAACGTCTACTTCTCCAGGTATTTCCACTGTTAAGCTAACTAACTTTTGGTCAATTTCCCGAATTGCTTCATCCACTTTTTCATACACATACGCGGTCGCTGCAAGACTTGCTTGTTCAGCGGCAGACGACGCCTTATCTTTAATATAAAATGCCTTTACAAAGCTCATAAGCATTAAAAACATGACAACAAGAACCCCCATCAAGCAAACGCTTAAGAGCATAATATTTCCCCGCTCATTGTGAAAATACCGCTTCATTGAATCACCCTGCTCGCTGCTTCCTGTTTAATCGAAATAGCCGGAAGCCCGCTCCGAATATTTGCCGGCAAGAATACGAGTTCTACCTCTGTTTGGAGTACAGCTGTAAAATGAGGGCTACCTCCCGAACCGTTAATCGTCAACGGAGCCATTTGACGTATGCTTTTTCCAGCCTTGTTCATAATCGCACCGGCCTTTGCTGAAGCTTCTGATGAATCAGCAGTGACCGCGTATACCTTCGCTCCCTCGTTTACCGCTGAATGCGTGACAATGAGGGCATAGCCGATGACTAAAAACTGCCAGAGCATGACAAACAACAGCAACAGCAGCGGAACCATTCCTAAAAATTCGATGGAGGCAGAGCCTTTTTCATTTTTTATGCACTTGTTCCATCTTCTCATTGTTCTCACTTCCATGAATGAATTATTTCGCAGCAAAGACAAGCTCTTCATGCCAATTTCGGACCAATAAAGTGGTCACAATGACAACAAAAGGCAAAAGAAGCATATTCAATAAAATTTGAGTGAATAAAATTGCTAAATAACTGGTCGTAACAGTTAAAATGACATTAAAAAGCAGTACAGTCACGCACCATTCAAGTAAACTGGCCAGCAAAATCATCATGAAGATTTTCCAAAAATGCTTTCTAGCTAACCTCATCGACACTTTCCAGGAAAATCTCGGTGTTCTTTTTGAAAAAATGGTAATGTATGGTGTTAAAAATAAAAAAATAGCGGCTAGAACACCTGGAATGATAAATAAAGTCATTCCTAGCAAAACGAAGAAAGCATACACCACTCCAAATAAGAATAAAGAAAAGCCGTATTCCAGAAACACGCTATATATTTGGCGCAATGGTCGTTCGGTTCCTTCCAACTCCGTTAATACTAATTGAATGAATGGAATTTGAATTACCATATAAAACAACAGCATTATAAAGAGATTTAGAAGATCGGCCATAAAGGAATAAGGCGTATTCCCGTAAGAAATATACGCCGCATTGCTTGCCAACGCATGAAGAAGCAAAAACGGCAACATAACCGTAAAAGATAAGAGTAAAATGGACTCAATTTTTTGCGTATACAGCTTCATGCTTTCTCTAATGATATTCATGCATACCCTCCTTTCCACACTCATCAACAACATAGACAATCGCTAAGCGGATGAACCTTTCTTTCACTGCTAACCGGCTCCTTTTAATTGCGGACAAGAGGATATAAATTTTTTTCAAAGTTCGCTTTCGTTTTGTGATCCATGATTTGACGAATCTTTTCTAGCGACAGCTCTCCTCGCTTTTCTGTTACAAGACGCCCGTGCTCATCCCGTTCAAATGTTTGCATCGATCGATCCAAATTCGCTAAAGCAGCAGGCGACGTTTTTTCTCCTAATAAATTGGCTGCTTTTCCGCTTTTTTCCCCAACTTCTCGGTCGCTCTTCAAGCTGTGCAGCACATCTTTGACTACCGTTACATCTTGAAGCGTCTCATACTGGATTTTCCCTTCTTCATACAGCACCTCATTATAACTTTCCAATTGTTTCGCTGTTGCCCGAAAATCCTCTACGGTCAAATAACCTCTCTGTTTCTGTTCCTCTCCAATTCGAGCAATTTCATCATAAATGCAGACAAGCTTTTTGCGCCCTCCAATTTGTTGCTCTAGCATTCGCATCACGTTATGCCACTGATCAGAAATGGGCTCAATCACCTTTCCGCGTTTCGCTTCAATTTCCTTCATCACCTGTACCATATCTTCGAAAGGAGTAAGCGGAAAACTCATGTTTTTACGAATATCATGCAACGCTGTATATAAAATTGAATTGTAGCCATTCATATAGTAGAAAATCGTCTTCGCCAAGTCAGGAGACAGAGGCATGCCGTCCGCGTTCAACACTAAATAGCCCTTTATGTCCTTAAATCGATAGTAGCGGACAAGATAGTAAAAGGAATGTTCCCATTGAAATGGATACGGATTTGCTTCACTCGTTTCGAGCCATTTTTTATATTTTTGAATTGCAGGCCATTTTCCGACCTCATTTGATTGTAAAATCATGAACCTTCTGCTCCTTATCGCTCTAGTAGGCGGTCATATATCTTCCATCTTAAGATACATGACCGCATGTAAGAGTTTCTATTAAACATTTAGCCAAATAATTTTTTCCAACCTTTTTTCACAAAATTGACCGTTCCCCGAATGGCTCTTCTGCCTGTCTGTGTTTTGTTCGCCCATTTCAAGCCAAGTCCACCGAGCCATAAGGCACCTCCGGCAATTCCCATTACAGCTCCTGCTGCTTGCGCTCCGGGAATAGGAAGTGCTGCAACAAATGCACCTGCACTGGCAATCGTTTCTCCTGCGCTGCTAATCGACTTGGCCGTCATATCTGTCTTCGCTTCAAAGGTAGCCTGCTCGCTAATAGCTGTCACATTATGATATGTTTCATAGCCGGCAAATCCAGCTCCAACCAATCCGAGTGCTCCGCCCACTTTCGGAATAAAGCGCTCTGCCCCTTCGTAAAATGCTTGATTGCCAGCGCTTAGCTGATCAAACGTTCCTCTTAATCTAGTTAAATCACTTGGATCAACCGGCCCAGCATTGTTCCCGATGACAGCTCCTTTAAAGTCGGTCACACCGTCCATGACGTCCCGAACTTTATAATACGCTTCGCCGCCTTCCAGCACATCTGCGAGCATCTCGTTTCCTGTTGATACTTTAGCTGTTGAGAGTAAAAGCTCCTGCCAGCTTCTCGATTTTTTCAAACTGCCAAGAGAATCAATATCTTGCCCGGCAAAAATTTGCCCCATCTCTCCGCTAACGACGTCTGTAGACAGTTTAATCGTCTTTCCGGCTACATCATTAACAGTAAACTTCAATAAGTCATATGCTTTATTATCTTCAACAGGATTGTAGTCAAAAGTAAACGGTTGCCCGTTTCCTGCCTCTCCATTCGTTCCTTCTCCTTCATGCACCTCGCCGTTATGACTAGTCCCTTCTGTTCCATCCCCTTGATGGGTCGCTCCTTCTGTCCCCACTCCTTCGTGAGCGTTGCCGTCATGACTAGATCCCTCTGTGCCGTTTCCTTCCCAACCTTTTTGATTTGCTTGACCTTGCGATTGCCATTGATTAGATTGCCACTGATTAAAAGCCCATTGCCTTGCTTCCCATGACGATACGCTCGGATTCATCTCCATGTACCATTGCTGTAGCTTCCATTGTTGAGATGCCCATTGCTTTGCTTCCCACGCGGGGTTGTTTGGGAATACTTGTAAATACCATTGTTGAAGTTCCCATTGTTCGAGCTGTCCCTGCTTGCTTATTTCTGTTTTTTTTCCCTTCCATTCATCAAGCTCCCACGGCGGAATGCGATTTCCCCATTCGTCTCCTTGCCATGGCTGAACTTGTGCAACAGCAACTATTGGAACAAATTGCATTGCTAACATAAACATGACAAAAAACAATGCCAGACCTGACTTCACACGCCGTTTTTTTATCGCCCGCACAACCTTTTCTCCTTTACGATTAAATTCGCCTTTCTCCCTATAAACCGCCTTATCACTAAAAAAGAAAACGGACATCTGTTAATTTGTATTTTCTTTCACTTTTTCCGAAATCTCGTTTATTTGCTCAAAATATTCGTCACTGTTTTTATGAATGTGATTTGAATAAATCTCATCTGTCGCCGTTTCAATCATCTTAAAATAAGATTTGTGCAACTCTAAAAGAACCGTCTTTTGCTCCCACGTGATTTTTTTCTGATTGAATAAATAATCGAGCGATTTGTTATAATTCATTCGCTCCTCATTTGCTAATTTTTTCGAGGTCAATCGATATTCATTTAAAGCGTCATAGTTCGTCATTTTCGTATCAAATGTCTTTTGACGTTCTTCGTTTGCCCATTCATACCAATTAAGCGCATGCTCTTTTGCCTTTTCAAATTCTTTGATCAACTCTTGTTGATTAGTAACGGTTGCATACGTCCCTTCTGCTGCAGATGCAACTTGCTGTAATTGGTTTTTCCCTTCCTCACCCACGTCAAATCCAATGACGTTCACGACTGGGGCAATGTTAGATTCCTTTAACTGCTTGGCCGCTTCCACGGGGTTACCGCCACACGTTTCAATCCCGTCACTCACTAAATAAATGATATTTTGATTGTGTTCCCCTTGAAATTCACTTAAATCCTTTCCTGCTTCTTCAAGCGATTTCGCCATAGGGGTCCAGCCCGTTGACTGAAAACTAGCCATCGCACGTTCGAGTTGCTCGTTATTATATGTACTTACGTCATACACCAGTTCACTGCTTTCACACGAAAGGAGTTTATCTTGTTCTTCGTTTGTTCCTTTATGACCATAGACACGCATTCCTACATGGGCTCCTTCAGGCAATGAGCTTGAAAAATCCCGAATCGATTTTTTGGCCAACTCCATCTTCGTTTGGTTACCCACTTTCCCCGCCATACTGCCGCTTGCATCCAAAATAATCTCAACATTGTAGGCCAGCTCTTGCATTTGCTCCACTTGTGCCTCATCTTTCTCTGAACTCCCTTGTTCCGTATAAGTCGGAGGATGCGGGTAATCTTGTTTATACAATTGGACAAGTTTGTTATAAACAGATTCCACTTCCTCCTCCGCTGCCTGTTCAGATAAAGCGGGAAATTGATTGAGCTTTCTTTCAAACTCTTCTTTTTTTGTTTCAAATTGCTTGCCAGCCATTTCTCCATTCGGGTAAGCCAATACTTCCTCATATGTTTTAGGCGCCATAGGGGCATGATAAAAGGAGGACGATTCATCCATGTCATTTTTTATTTTTTCATTTTCCGCCGATTGCTGATTTTCATCGGTCTGCTTCGTTTCAGTGGCTTCTTCCTTTGCACATCCAGCTGCTAACGCTGCGCTGAGCGTTGCCAATATAAGAACGTTTTTCGTCCATCTGTTTCGCATTTTGTTACTCTCCTTTTCAAAGAAGCGAGTACATAACAGGATAAGATCCCTTTTCGATTTCAAACATTATATACATCTCCCTTAATCATTCGACACATCTTCATTCCTTTGAGAAGCTTTACACTTGTTGATCCAAATAGCTTGCATTTCCAGTCAAAGGTTCACCTATGCGGATGAAGCCACCCCCATAAGGAGGGTGTCATCCGTTTAGGTCGAGCAAATTTGGCATAACTGCTCTTTGATCATGTCGAATTTGCTAGATTGATGGATATAACAAGTGATTATTCCCCGCCAATTTTGCTTAAAAATCCATCAAACTTGCTGACAAATGTTTCTCCTAATCCTGCACCACTCATTGCCGTTGAAATGACACCTGTTAAAATGACAATAATGGCTGCAATACCAATCCATTCCAGTGACTGTGAACCACGCTCATTGTTAATATACTTTTGTCCTTTTACATATGCTTTCATCATAAATGTTTTCATCTTTTTTCCTCCTCACATTTCCTTCAAATTCATACTTTTCTCATCACCCAGCAACACCGTCTTGCGAGGAATCACCTCCTATATTATTCGAACATATTCAATACGCTGTTATCCCCAAGAAACATATTCAATATCATTAACCCAGCAATCATCATGATGGCTGCTGGCGTAATAACAAAAGTCGTAATCAAAGTAATTTTCGGTGATGCCTTCGCTGCCTTCTCTTTCGCCTGTTCTTTTCTCATCACTCGCATGTCCTCCGCCTGCACTTTAAACGTTTGGGCGATAGGTACACCTAGACGGCTTCCTTGGATTAGCGATTTAATTAAAGATTGGAATTCTGGATTATCGTTTCGTCTCAGCAATTCCCGATATGCTTCTTCTCTTGGAACCCCCAATTCAATTTCTTGTAGAAAACGGGAAAACTCCTCCCGAAGCGGCCCATCGAAGAAGCGAATAATTTGCTTTAACGCCTGCTCTAAATGAACGCCTGCCTGTAAGCTTACGCTGACGGTATCCAAAAAATCTGGAAGGTCAAAGCGCAACTTTTCTTGACGCTCTTTCCCTTTATTTTTCACATATACAATCGGGAGAAAATAACCGAGCAATGGCATAAAAAGAAGACCAAAATGAGCAAGAGGAATTCCAATGACAAACATCATCGCCGCTACAGTCAATCCTGCGACGGCCAAAAAGATTTTCATCCCTTGAAATCGCTCGACCGTTAAATCAAATGGGTAGCCTGACCGCCTAAGCCAATCCTCGACATCATGAGGCTCACTAAAAAAATTAATGCGCTGACCGATAGTCGAAAAATCATCAGCTAATTTGCTCAAACGTTTGACGGTTTTATCAGTCAGTGCTTCTTTTTTTCGATAGCGATGCTCACCCTCTACTTGCAGCGTTTCCTGTACATGTACCATCAACTGTTTCTTTTCCTGCTGAAAGACATAGAGATGGCGTAACCCAATCCCGACAAATAACCAAAATAAAATAACCGACATAATCAGCAATGCGTCCATATACTACACCCTTATATTTGATACCTTTCGCACGAGAATAAACGCCAGGACCGTTGCTCCTAAAAAGAGAACACCTAAAATAGCTCCAGGAACGGTCATGAGCGGCTGTAAAAAATCCTCAATAATCTGGTTCATCATTAACACGAGAAACACAGGTAAAACTGGCAGCAAGTACGAAATATATCGTTGCTCAGCGGTCATCGTTTTAATTGACTGCAACAAAAGTTTTCGCTCGTCTAATGTTTGCGACATTTCATCCAATACAGCATACAAATTGCCTCCTGCCCGTTTTTGAATAAGCAATGTTGCAATAAACAGCTGGAACTCGCGAGATTTATGGCGCTTTTGCATATCCTTTAAAGCCTTTTCAAAATCGACTCCAAGCTGAAGTTCTTGTGAAAGCCGTTGAAATTCTTCCTTTGCCGGCGAGGCAACTTCACGTGCCACGAGATCAATTCCTTGATAGATGGTCATCCCTGCCCGAACCGAATTGCCAAGTAAGCGGCAAACCTCCCCAAGCTGATTATTCAAGCGCTCTTCATATTTATTTTGGCGCAGCCAAAACAACGTGAAATAAACGGCCAAAACGGTTACCATCCCAATGACAGCCCCAAGACTGTACGCCAGACCAAACAAGCTATTAGCCAAAACGGTTATTGCGATAAAGGCCAAGAAAAGCATCCCTAAAAACTCAGACGGTGTGAGCGGGAGATTTGCCTGCTGCAACTTTCCTTTTAAGGGAACGGCATAATGGGTTTGATCAAACCGATCTCCTAAAACGACGAAAACGCTTTTCCGCTTTTGGCGCTCACCGTACCACCTCGTTACTCGCCGCTTCCACTGACGTTTTTCTGCCCGGTAGCCAAGGTAGCTGTATCCTCCCCATAACCCAAATAAAACGGCCAATCCATATAAAACAGCAGCAGTCATCCCTTCACCTCCACTTGTCGAAACAACGATTGATCAATATCTGCTCCATATGTTTGTAGTTGCGGCAAACAAGCCGGAACAGTTCCAGTCGCGGTGAAATACCCATCTACATTGCCATTTTTCGATATTCCCGTCCGCTTAAACGTAAAAATTTCCTGTACACGGCTCGCACCGTCTTCTCCCTTTACGACTTCCGCAATCGATACGATTTTTCTTGTTCCATCCGTTAGGCGTGTCGCCTGAACGATAAAATCCAGTGCCCCAACAACATATTCACGAATAACATGACTCGGTAAATCCAATCCTGCCATAATGACCATTGCCTCGACACGTCTTAACGCATCAGCTGGCGAGTTGGCATGTATGGTCGTCAAAGACCCTTCATGCCCTGTATTCATTGCTTGAAGCATGTCGAATGCTTCTGCTCCCCGTACCTCCCCGACAATAATGCGGTCAGGGCGCATCCGGAGCGCATTACGAACAAGTTGGCGGATGGTTACTTCTCCGCTCCCTTCTACATTAGCAGGACGCGCTTCCATCCCTACTGCGTTGGGACGTTCCAACCGCAATTCGGCGGAGTCTTCAATCGTAATGACTCGCTCTCCCATTGGAATCGCTCCAGCAGCGACATTTAGTAAGGTCGTTTTCCCGCTTCCTGTTCCCCCGGAAATAAGTACGTTCATTTTTCCTTGCACGATAGCGGTTAAAAATTGTCCCATTTCCTCACTTAACGACTGTAAAGCAAGTAAATCTTCGAGACGAAACGGCTCTTTTCGGAACTTTCGAATAGAAACAATTGTGCCATTTAAGCTAATTGGGGGAATGACGGCATTAACACGACTGCCATCCGGCAACCTTGCATCGACCATCGGAGAGCTTTCATCAATCCGACGGCCAAGAGGCGCGACAATGCGATCGATTACATGCCGCACATGCGAATCATTACGAAAGAACACACCTGTCAGCTCTAGCTTCCCTTTTCGCTCCACGTATACTTGCTGATGTCCGTTAATTAAAATTTCCGTAACTGACTCATCTTGAATTAACGGTTCGAGCGGACCAAACCCGACCGCCTCATCTAAAATTCTTGTTAGCAATACTTCTTTGTCTGTCCGAGATATAACTACTTTTTCTTCCGTCATAAACTGACTAACAAATTGCTCAATTCGAAGTCTCATTTCCCCTTGTGAAAGCCTTGTCAACATTTCTAAATTCGTATCCCGTAGTAGTCTCGCTTTATAATGCTCAGCTAGTTCATCTAAATAAGGCTGATCATATACAGCGGTAGTACTTGACGTTTCTTTCAATGCTTTTTCTTTTCTTTTTTCAAATAATGACGCCATGTTCACCGTTTTCCTCCTTTCAGTGCCAGAAATAATCCGACATTACTTCAACATAGAAAGAACCCATTTTTGAACATCTTTTGCAAATGGAATCACCTTTTTTTCATTCGGCTGTTTACGAATCGGTTCCCCTTTATTTAACGCAGCTTGAATCCCTTTTAAGTCACGGCGAATTTTCGCCGCCACTGGGTATGTAACAAATTGTTTTAAATCATTCGATTGCAGTTCATTATCCCGTCCTGCTTCATTTAATACGGCTTCCATTCGATTTTCAGTATTAATGCCAAGGCGTATAAATAGCTGTTCGACTTGCTTTAATACTTTTAGTGACAGCGTATTAAATGTTAAAACGTAATAAATTTTGTCTGATTCCTCTAATGCTGTATACGTAATTCCGTTCATATGTGGCGGGAGGTCAACAATCACGAAATCATAGCTTCGGCGGCATGTGCGGAGCAATTTCGCAATAAAGGTATCTGTAATCGTTTCAGCCGTTTCAGCATCAGCAGGGCTTAACAAAATTTCCAGCTGTGAATGCTTTTCCTTTTGTGACACATTGCGAATATGACCTTCATTCATCTCTTCCATTACCGGCAGTAAGTCAGCAAGCGAACGTGTTGATTCAATCGACAGCACCGTTTCCACTCCGCCGTACTGAAGATTCAAATCAAGTAAAATAACTTGTGCGGTTGATTCAAGCTTCAAAGTTTGAGCGAAAGAAGAAGCGAGCATTGTTCTTCCGGCTCCGCCCTTTCCGCTGTAGAACGAGTAAATCTGTCCGCGCCCACGCTTATAAGAAATGGTAGCGGCAGCTTCTGTTTCCTGCTGTTTCTGCTCGTTCACAAGATGAAGCAAGCTTGGAAAACGTCCTTCAAACAAGGTCATTTCATCTGGAAAGACAAAAAAGTCGACTGCTCCTGCTCTTGTCACACTTCTTAATAGATTAAAATCTTGATAGCGTGCTACAAACACAATCACCATTAAAGGATTCAATGTTTTCATATAATGGATAAGCTCAACGGAAGCATCATCTTCAGGCTGAACAAGGATCACCACATCAGGCGCAAGGCGATCCAATTCCAAAGTGACATCTCCAGGCTCTAATACGTGGACATCGGCTTCAGGCCGTTCGACTGTTAAACGCAACTGATCAACAATGGACGATTGATCGCTGACGATGACTAATTTATGATGTTGTTTCATAATGGATCCTCCAACAGATTAATTGGCTTTGGCAGGTTGCTGAGTAGGTGCTGGCTGTTGTATAGGTGCCGGATTCACTTCTTGTACGGATGCCGGCTCCGGCTCCTGCACGGCTCCCTCACCTTCTGGTTTTGTTTCTTCTTTAGGCGCTGCCGATTCCTCAAGACGTGTTTGATCTTCTTTGCCAACATTGGCTTTTAAAATTCTCATGCTCTCGGCATAGTTTTGCATATGTATAAGCCTAGGCGCATCCTCTTCACTTACCTCGACCGCTACACCTGTAAATTCTTTTCCGGGCGGTACGGCTGAAACAAGGACATCTTTCATAAACACCTCTGTTTTCGGTTGTTCATTGAATGTATGTGACACAATAATATCAATTCGGTCTTGAGCATCAACTTCTTGGTCGAAGTGTACTTTATCATTTTCAAAGATAGCGACTAAACGGTTTTTTTCATTTTGAACATTCGAAATGGGCTTTAACACATTTTTCGTGACCAAATCCCCTTTCGACATTGGTACAACAAATACTTTATTGACCAAATCTCCAACATCGGTTACATGGGAGTCTGTCACAAATCGGTTCGGAAGTTCGACCGTCATCACTTGACTTGGTTCAATCGGGGTTCTAGAAGCCACATCAGTAGCCGCTACATATACTTTCGTTCGTCCCCCAAGATCGGAGTTCAAATCCTTCACTTTCCCCAAAAACAAAAGACCCGCTGTTACAGCCAATAAAAAAGATAACGATAAGAAAATAATGGCTTTTCGCTTGGATTCTAGCATGAATGAATACCTCTCCTTGAACATTCGTTCATTGTTCTCGCAATTTTAATTGTTTAACTATGTAAAAAATTACTATATTCCTAGAAAGAAAATCAATGTGACTGAAAAGTTGCTACCTGCACGTCCCCCCTTCTTTCCTATCATTTTCTTCCGCTTAGTATGGAAGCTCATCCCATTGACCTAGTAAAACAGAACGAGAACAACTCTCATCTTTTTCTTTCATGCTGACATTTCACACTCGTTGTTGACCCACATTCAAGCTGGCATCTCTTCCATCTTTTATCTAATTTTTCATTTTCAGAAAAATTAGTAAAATTACATTTTCTAGGCTTTTCGCTTTGTCTTTTGTAATTTTTTACATAAAAAACTACTTGTTTTTTACCTTGAGAAAAAAGATTTAAAACCTTCTTTTGGAAAAAATTAAAAAAATAGCCAAAAAAAGAATCCATTTAACTATAAATTTAACGTTTAACGCCTATGTAAAAAGGTCTTTTCACCTAACAAAAGTTAAAAAGACCCAATACATTCTTTGCTTATCTTTAATGTAAGACGCCATGCGTTTTCCTGCTTATATTAGGGGTTACACTATTTTTGTCCCACCTTTAAAAATTAAAGACAGAGCCTCAACACGAGTCATTTCGAAAAGACCGGAACTGTCCATGTTCTTATTCAATACTTCTAACAAAAAAAAGCTTGCGCTCACATCCATTTGCTAACGAGCATAAACTTTGACGAAAATGGAAAGGATTTTGTACGATAGTACTCGTTCATACATAGAAAGGAGAGAGATTATCATGTCTCAATCGTTAAAAGGAAAGGTTGCTCTCATAACAGGTGCGGGGAAGGGAATTGGACGTGCGGCAGCGATTGCATTAGCAAAAGAAGGTGCTCACATCGCGTTAATTGCCCGCTCTGAAGATAGCTTAAAAAAAGTAAAAGCAGAAGTTGAATCGTTCGGTGTAAAAGCAGCTTATGCAACAGCAGATGTTGCTTCAATGGACGACGTTAATCAGGCGGTCGAAACATTAAAAGGAGAACTTGGCCCAACGGACATTTTAATTAACAATGCCGGAATTGCCAAATTTGGTAAGTTTTTAGAACTTGACCCACAAGACTGGAAACAAATAATTGACGTTAACTTGATGGGTGTTTACTACGTAACACGCGCGGTCTTACCACAAATGATTGAACGCAACAGCGGCGACATCATTAACATTTCATCATCCGCAGGCCAAAAAGGCGCTCCTATTACAAGTGCATACAGCGCATCAAAATTTGGTTTACTTGGCTTAACAGAATCGCTTGCATTAGAAGTACGTAAACATAACATCCGTGTGTCTGCCTTAACACCAAGTACTGTGGCTACTGACTTAGCCATCGATCAAAACTTAACCGACGGCAATCCAGACAAAGTGATGCAGCCAGAAGATCTAGCCGAATTTATGGTTGCCCAACTGAAACTTCACCCACGCATTTTTATTAAATCTGCCGGTATGTGGTCGACAAATCCATAAAACCTTACACCGCTTGATTTAAAAAACGATTGAGGCAACCTGTGCCCCAATCGTTTTTTTATTTATTTTTGAGCTGCGGCGCTGTTTCTTCTGCTAACTCTTCAAATGATTTAACTTTTCCATGAGGATTTTGAGATTGCTTTCTCACCGTCCATTGTCGCTCTTGTTGACGCTTCGATTGTGTCATCTCGATCTTCCTTTCCCGTAAAATGATTGGTTCTTTCATATACTAGGATGACACGAGCGAGTATAATTATGCTTAAACAATTAATGGAAAGGATTTACTCACATGGCATTTCAAACACGAAGCTTCATTCTCTTGCTTCCTCTTCACCTTCTCTTTTTTGCGGCTTTTACCGACGAACCGTCGTTTTGGATATGGATACCGCTTCTATATACGGGACTTATTGCGCTTTCTATCCAAACCGTCCCATCTTTTCGTATCACCATAAGAGACATCGGTATCGGTGCTTTATTTGGATTAGGATTATATGGAATCTTTGCCATCGGTTACTGGGGACTGTCTCACACCCCATTTCCCGTTCAGGCACTCGTACAGCAATTATATACAGCAATTGGACCATCCGCCTGGTGGCATCACATAGTACTTTGGCTCATTATTGCAGGAGAAGAACTATTTTGGCGCTCCTTTATCCAGCATCACACATTCGGCACACTTCGTCCCGTCCAGCGCATTTTGACGGCTACTATTCTGTATACGAGCGTCCACTTATACTCATTCAACCCGTTGCTCATTCTCGCTGCCATTACAGGAGGCCTTTACTGGGGATATCTTTATGAGAAGACACGAAATATCCAAATAGTCATCGTTTCTCATGCCGTCTTCGATTTGTTTCTTTTATATCTCCTGCCCTTTAACTAAATCTCAGCCATTACAGAATTGGAAAAGGATTGATAATCAATGACCACTAAGCTGACGTTGACTGTAGTAGCATTCAGCGCATTTATATTTGTTGGTTGCTGTTACAATTTTTTATATCGCTTCTATTATCAGTATACCATTTCGGTAACCTCTTCCATTCCTCAACACAAAAATTAGTTGGCATAAAGAACGACAGCTCATTGAAATGTTTTTGCGCCTTTAGGTATACTACTTATAAAGCGGGGCCAAGTTGTTTGTCTGCTTGCGAACGAATATTAACAAGTAAAGGACGGATATTCCATGTGGACACAAGAAAAAGTTGAACAAGTGTTTAGTCAATATAAACCACGAGCGGAAAAGCTTCTGCAAAATACAGAGCGCGTTAAAAAATTGCTGCAGCAAGCTATTGAAAAAGCGAAACAAAACGACGGTATTCTTGGTGAATCTGTTCGCCAATTGGAATTAACATTTGAAATGTTTCGAGATTGGCTCACAGGTGCATACACTCACGTTCCGAAACGCTCTCTCATTACGATTGCCGTTGCACTTCTTTATTTTGTGTCGGTCGTAGATTTCATTCCTGACTTGCTCATGGGAATTGGCCTTGCAGATGATGCGGCAGTCATTGCCTATGCCATGAAGCACATTCAAGCTGATTTAGAAAAATATAAACTATGGAAAGACGTGAACAAGGGACATGAGTAAGCCATGTCCCTTGTCATTTAGCTAAGTGGAAAGCAAACCACCTTTCAATCTCTTCATTATACTCATGAAAATATTGTGTTAACGGATGATCACCATTTGGGTACAAAATGTATTTGTGCTCTTTCCCCATTTGTGTTAGTTGGTCATCCAGTTTGGCCGCTTGTGAATAATGAACTTTTTGGTCATTTGTTCCATGCAAAAGTAAGAGCGGGGCATTAATTTGATTACTCCAAAAAAGAACGGAACGACTTTCGTATTTTTCTTTCTCTTTTATTGGAGAGCCAACCATCTTTCGCAATTCTTTTTTCACGCTTTCTCCGCGCTCATCGTAAAATTGAAACATATCTGTAATACCGCCTACGACGGCTGCTGCTTGAAACTGAATGCCTTCCTTCATCAATAAATACGTCATCATGCCGCCACGTGAATATCCGAGTACCACTTTTTGGTGTTTGTTGACATAAGGCAATGTCTCTGCAACCTCTATTAAACGAATGATGTCGGTAACGTCTTCACCGCCATATGTTTCCTTCCCCTCACTTCCCCCATTTCCCCGATATTGTGATGCTGCTACAACATAACCTTTTTGTGCCCATGAAGCTAAGTAGGAAAGCCGTTTATCATCAATCATCCCATGATTATGCATCCCACCCCGATTATAGACAAGCAACGGCAATTTTCCTTTTCTATTTTTTGGTTTCAGCAAAAAACCTTTTACTTTCCACCCATCGCTCATATACGTGATTTTACGGATCTCGACATCTTGAATAGACGAAGAGCGAAGATGAACTTTTTCTTCAATCAACTCATCCGGCTTAGCCAAAAAGGCCGTTAACGCTGCGACTACAGCCATCAGCGCCATCACTGAAGTCCATCTTCTCATAATTACTCCCTCATTTTCGACTCAAATTTCGTTCATTCATATTGTGTGTTTTCCGTAAACCATCTTATGTTTAAAATGATTTCCTCTCTTTGAAAAAAAAGTTATTTTTAGCTGATGTCGGTAACACTAATAAAAAAATCGCCCTACTCCGAAAAGAGTGGGCGATTCTTCTTACGCTGCATCACGTTGGGAAACTTCTTTTTGTTTCAGTCCAATACCTGAGTAACCTAATACAATTGAAATAATTGGGCATAACAATAAAAAGAAAGCATATGGTGCGTAATCTACAACCGGAACTCCAAGTGTTTGAGCAATAAATGCTCCACTTACACCCCATGGGATTAGAGGGTTAACGAGCGTACCAGCGTCCTCTAACGTGCGCGATAAATTTTTAGTGGACAAGTTCCATTTTTCATATAATGGTTGGAACGTTTGCCCAGGTAATAAAATCGACAAATATTGTTCACCTGTAATAACATTAACGCCAATGGAAGACATGGCAGTAGAAAAAATAACGTCTCCCTTACGCTTAATTTTAGTCGCTAATCCATCTAGTAATGATTGAATAATTCCGAGCTCACGCATGACACCACCAAGACCAAGCGCAATCATGACAAGGGAAATAGACCACATCATCGACTGTAAGCCCCCCCTGTTCACAATACCGTCCACAATGCCATTGCCTGTCTCCAATTTCAAACCATTTTGTAGCATTCCTAAAAGTTCAGTTATAGCAAACTGCGGTTGAAGCATAGCAGCCGTAATAAAAGCAGAAACGATTCCTGCTGTTAGTGTCGGAACTACATCTACTCTTTTAATGGATAAAAGTAAAACAAGTAAAGGAGAAAGTAACGCCCAGCCACTTAGATGGAAGTTATCAGCAAGTACTGACTTCACCACTTTAATCTCTTCATAGCGCAGTCCGCTTCGATCTGCATTTAACCCGATTACTAAAAAGACCGCAGCCGTAATCGTTAAACTCGGCAATGTTGTCCAAAGCATATGACGAATATGTTCAAATAGTTTAACACCGACAATTCCTGATGCGAAGTTTGTTGTATCAGATAGCGGAGACATTTTATCCCCAAAGGCCGCACCAGATACAATCGCTCCAGCAGCAAGGCCAGGATGAATTCCTACTGCAGTCGCAATTCCCATTAACGCCACACCGACCGTACTAACCGTCGTGAAAGTACTTCCAGTGAATGTCGACACAATAATAGTAATAAGTAATGAACTAATCAAGAAATAAGTAGGAGAAATCCAGTCAAAACCAATAGATAAAATGGTTGGAATAGTCCCACTCGCCATCCATACAGCAATAAGCATACCGATAAGCGCCAAAATCATAATTGGCTGAATGCCCAGCTTAATCCCTTCTACTATCCCGCGTTCGATGTCTTTCCATTGAAACTTATATAGACGCCCAATCAAAGAAAGAGCTACAAGACTCATTAATAAAGGAAGATGTGGTTCTACTTTTAATAGAAACAAAGAAACAAAGATAAATGAGAGAATTAACAAAACGATAAAAAAAGATTGTTGAAATGATAATTGCTTCTTCATGATGTATATAGTTCCTTCCTGCGCTTTTTTACTTAAACGCTTTTATGCTTTTATGCAGTTAAGTGTTGATACAAGTATAACGTTTTCTCCCCCTTCCGTCAATGTCACAACAGCTTTTATCGAATTATTCATTGACTAGAAAACTATTCCAAAAACATGCCGCATGAAGAGGCTCTTTCCAATTCATTAATATGTACGACCTTTTATTCAACACACTCTTTTCATCATTCCAAAAATTTCTTGAGCGTAATACTTGAAAGTCAAAAAAGGTCAAATTATAATAGCCTCATAAAGGTCAAAGAAAGTCAAAAAACCTTTTGACGATGCAACCATGATTGATACGCATGATTACTATACATTTTAAGGAGGTTACGAATCATGATTTGTCAAAACTGTCAGCAACGACAAGCAACGATTCAATTCAATCTTCAAATCAACAACGAAAAACAACAATATCATTTATGTCATACATGTTACCAAACATTGAAAGCTCAAAATAAAATTCCTTCCGGGTTTGGAGGCGGATTTACCAATATGTCATTTGATGATTTATTTAAGCAGTTCGCTGGACAGCACATGCATGCACAGCAACAAGGAATGAAAGCTGCTCAACCGAAACACGGCGGAAACGGCGGCGGATTTCTCGATCAATTCGGCCGTAACATTACCCATGCGGCAAAAGCCGGGCTCATCGATCCAGTCATCGGGCGTGACGAGGAAGTAGAACGGGTAATCGAAATATTAAATCGCCGTAATAAAAATAATCCTGTCTTAATCGGAGAGCCCGGTGTAGGAAAAACAGCGATTGCCGAAGGATTAGCATTAAAAGTGGCAGAAGGCGACGTTCCTTCCAAGCTGTTAAATAAAGAAGTCTATTTACTGGATGTAGCTTCTCTTGTAGCTAATACCGGTATTCGCGGACAATTCGAAGAACGTATGCAGCAGCTCATTGCTGAACTGCAAACACGTAAAAATATCATCTTATTTATTGACGAAATTCATTTACTCGTTGGTGCAGGGTCTGCCGAAGGTTCAATGGATGCGGGCAATATATTAAAGCCAGCATTAGCTCGCGGTGAGCTTCAAGTCGTTGGAGCTACCACATTGAAGGAATATCGAGCAATTGAAAAAGACGCCGCACTCGAACGCCGCTTCCAGCCGGTGATGGTGCACGAACCAACTGTTGAAGAAGCCATCGCCATCTTAAAAGGCATTCAACGGAAGTATGAAGATTATCATGCCGTCAGCTATACAGAAGAAGCGATAAAAGCTTGTGTGACACTATCCCATCGTTACATTCAAGATCGTTTCTTACCTGACAAAGCCATTGATTTATTAGATGAAGCGGGCTCAAAAATGAACCTGCAAGCAGGAACAACGAATACAGACGAATTAGAACTTCGTCTAAAAGAAATTGCAGCACAAAAAGAACAAGCATTAAAAGCAGAAAATTATGAAGTTGCGGCAAAGTTACGCGACGAAGAAGCGGCAATTGAAAAGCGCCTCAACGATAAAACCGAAACGAAAGCTTTAGTCGATGTCATGCAAATTCAGAGCATTATTGAAAAAAAAACGGGCATTCCTGTCGGGAAACTTCAAGCGAATGAAACGGCGAAAATGAAAAACTTAGCGGAAACTTTGAACGATAAAGTAATTGGGCAACATGAAGCAGTTGAAAAAGTAGCAAAAGCCATTCGCCGTTCACGCGCTGGTTTAAAAGCAAAACATCGTCCAATTGGTTCCTTCTTATTCGTCGGACCGACGGGTGTCGGGAAAACGGAGTTGACGAAAACATTGGCGGAGGAATTATTCGGCTCAAAAGATGCCATGATTCGTCTCGATATGAGTGAGTATATGGAAAAACATTCCGTATCCAAATTAATTGGCTCCCCTCCTGGTTATGTCGGTCATGATGAAGCGGGACAATTAACTGAAAAAGTACGACGAAACCCATATTCTATTATTCTGTTAGATGAAATTGAAAAAGCGCATCCTGATGTACAGCATATGTTCTTGCAAATTATGGAGGATGGTCGTTTAACCGACAGCCAAGGGCGCACGGTTAGCTTTAAAGACACCGTCATTATTATGACAAGCAACGCTGGTGTCGGAACAAAAAAAGTGACTGTCGGCTTTGAAAAAATGAACGATGCAGTGAAACAAACTTCCGTACTTGATTCACTTTCTTCCTACTTTAAACCAGAATTTTTAAATCGCTTTGACGCAATTATTGAGTTCAATCACTTAGAAAAAGAGAATCTCGTTAAGATCGTTGATTTAATGCTCCAAGAGTTACAAGAAACGTTAGCTGAACAAAAAATAACCATCACCATTACACAAGCTGCAAAGGAAAAGTTAGCTGAACTCGGCTACCATCCAGCCTTCGGTGCCCGTCCTCTTCGTCGGGTCATTCAAGAACAGCTTGAAGATCGAATTACCGATTTAATTTTAGATCGAGGCGAAATTACAACCATTCAAGTCGATTACGAAAACGACGAAATTAGCGTTCGCTCATAACGGTAGTCCGTCCTAACACGCTGCACAGTACATGTGCAGCGTGTTGTTTCATGTAAAAAAGACAAGTCACGGAGACTTGTCTTCGAATATACACAATGATGATTCTATCTTAGGAGTAGATAATAACCTTACTGCTCTGTAGATTCTTCAGCCTCTTCTTCTGTTGTTTCTTCTTGCTGCTCTTCCATATTTGTTTCCTCTTCTTGAGGTTCAGCATCCTGTCCGCAAGCGGTAAGTAAGAAAATGGCAAGTAAAGAACCGAATAATTTGAGCATTAAACCTTTGTTCATCATCTGTTCTCCTCTCGATTCACCGTAATATTGTGAGCCGTAGCCTTTCGACCGACTCTGATTTGATTATATGCGATGACTTGTTCAAAATAATGGTTTTAACCGTTTTATAACACAAGCTTTACACTGGATTGATATTTTAATATTTTCTATACATTTCCTTATAATGGTATTTGCATACTTAATTGATAAGAATTATAGGTATTTTGATTGAAACTCTTATTTTATGTTAGAAAAGTGTATTCAAACTAAAATAAAACTGTGCTAATATTTGAGATAGATGACAAATATCAAGCTACATGAAAATGAATAAATGAGGAAAAATGTCTATGAAAGAAAAAGAAATGTTTATCCGAGATCGGAACATGCTCGTCATAAAACTACTATGGATTTTTTACACAGTTGATACCATTGTCTACATGTTCATTGATACGCAATCAGATTATGTTTCACCATTGGCCGCCCTTTTATTTCTTGTTCCAATTACCTTTTTTATCTATCGGAAAAAATGGCCTATCTTAATGATGTATATCACCTTTATTGGCTATTACGGCTATTTAACGTATATGCTTATTCAAGAACCTGTTCTTGTTAATTTTCTATTTCTTTTGCTTGGCATTATGCTGTCCGTTATTTATCAGCAGCCATCCGTTGTCACGTTCTCTTCCCTAATGGCGATTTCCCTTCTCGTTTACTTCTTCCAAACAAAGTTCCTGCAGCTTCACGAAAGCCTCACACGTCAAGATTTGATTTATTTTATTCTTTTTGGCTTGTTTGCAACAACGATTTTGCTATATTACACAAAAGTTCTAAACGAGTTTTCGCACGCAGCCCGAAGGAAGGCAGCCAAAACAGAAGAAGAGCTCCACTCCACTCAGGAGTATCTTCAATCTTTTTTCACGTTTAACAATGACGCTATTACGGTCTTTGACTTAAACGGGAACATTATTACGGTTAATCCAGCCTTTGAGCGAATATATGGATGGAAAAAAGAAGAAATTATCGGGCGCCCAATCCCTTTCATTCCATCCCACTTAAAAGAGGCGGCACAGGAACGCTTTGAAAAAGTGCGACACGGAGAGCAAATTATTGGATTTGAAACACAGGATATATGTAAAAACGGACGAGTCATTGATGTCGAAATTACCATTTCCCCTCTTTACGATTCAGTCGGGAATGTCGTCGCCTTATCTGAAATTTCTCGTGATATGACGGAAAAGAAAGTCACCGACGAAATGCTGCGCCAAACAGATAAATTGGCATTAGCCGGGGAAATGGCAGCAGGAGTGGCACATGAGATTCGGAATCCACTTACTTCGTTAAACGGGTTTATTCGACTTATTCATGAAGATAGTGAAAAATACCGAAGCTATACATCAATTATGCTATCGGAATTAACCCGTCTAAATGCAATTATTGAAGAGTTTCTCATGCTTGCAAAACCACATTCCCTCTCTTTCAAAACAGAGTCTTTACCGAACATTCTGCATGAAGTAATTTTGCTGTTTGAAACAGAATGCACGTTAAAAAATGTTGTCATTCACTCTCGTATGTCCAGTGAAGCTCATTATATTCTCTGCGACCGGAATCAACTAAAACAAGTATTTATTAACTTGCTCAAAAATGCATTAGAAGCTATGCCAGAAGGGGGTTCCCTTCATATTGAGACGGCTCCTCGAAACGGAAGTCATGTCGAGATTCTGATAAGAGATACAGGAGACGGAATCCCTCCATCCGTTATGGAACATATTAACAAACCTTTTTTTACTACGAAAGAAACAGGTACAGGCTTAGGTCTTGCGATTACAAGAAAAATTATCCATCAGCATGAAGGGACGATTTCGATCACAAGTGAGCCTAGAGAAGGTACAACAATCTCCTTACTTTTTCCGCTCTCTCTTCAAACGGAACAACAAGATCGCTTATCGAGCTAGACTGACTAATAAAGACGGACCGTTTATGCACATCTGATGAGATCAGGGAGCATAAATGGTCCGTTATTTTAGCGTTTATTTGGTAGTTACTAAAAGCCTCAATGAAAGTCTTCTCAATGGTTCTGCTTCACTTCACTCGTTAAAATGGAGGTCAATGTTCGAGCACGCCGATTAGCCGATGGAAGATTAGGAAGATATTCCATGATTATATTTCCCACCTTTTGCGTCAAATCCATAAATTCATCATCTGATAAAAAGAGTGTCACTTGCCGGTAGCCTGCCCCATCTCTTTCAAAGTCAACGTTTTTTTGGCTTACGTATCGCTCAAAATCGCCCATTACAACAGCCATAAAGCGTAAAAAATAATCTATATGCTCTTCTTTTGTGAAGTCTCTCAACTCATCACCCGTTATTTGCTGGTGATTTTCTGTCAACGCATATGTTTTTTCCACAGTTCCTCGAATAGGCGTCTCATCTACGATTACGATAAAACCTGCATCCATTAATTTTTTTATATGACGATAAAAGGAGGCTTGGGGTATATCTTGTAACGCTTCCCGCATTTGTTGGACTGTTAGCCCTTCTTTCCCTGCAAGCGTTTGAATAATTCGAATTCGCACAGGATGCAAAATAATGTCCGCTTTTGATTCCTTCATCCGTTTTTCCCTTTCCTTTCCATCAATAACGTCCATAATTGGTTGTAGTTCTTCTCAAACTATTATCAATAATGATAATAATATTCGAATGTTTTGTCAATAAGGCTTGAATACGCTTCATATTGAACGATAAAGAGCCTGTCTTCTGAAAGACAGGCTCTTGGAGGAATTCCTTAACGGCATTACGCTTGGACAGGTTTTCCTTGTTTATCATTATTATTTCCTTTATAGAAAATTTGGGCAGCTAATAATAAGCCGAACAACACAGCTCCTGCTACATCTGTAAATCCTTCTGGAATAATGAGCATAAGACCTGTTACAACTGCAAGAACACGCTCAATCCAGTGAAGCTTACGGAACCAGTATCCAACCATTGCTGCTCCGATGGAAATCATCCCTGTTACAGATGTCACTACGACCCATAGTGTGCCAAACAATGTGGTATCGATCATGAGAAGCTCTGGTGACAAAATAAATACATATGGAATGATAAAGGCTGCGATCGCAAGCTTCGCCGACTGCACGCCTGTTTTAATCGGTTCTCCACCAGATACACCTGATGCGGCAAAAGCAGCCAATGCAACCGGCGGCGTAATATCCGCAATAATCCCAAAATAGAAGACGAATAAGTGAGCCGCTAAATCTGGTACACCAAGTAAAATTAATGCTGGAGAAGCAATTGTCGATGTAATAACATAGTTAGCGGTTGTAGGCGATCCCATTCCTAGAATAAGGGCTGCAATCATCGTAAATACAGCTGTCAATAAGATGGAATTACCTGCAAGTCCAACTAAGCCATTTGCTAGCTTTAATCCAAGTCCTGTCTTCGTTACGACCCCGACAATAATCCCCGCTGCAGCTGTGGCAGCCGCTACACCAAGGGCTGTTCTTGCTCCGTCCACAAGTGCATCAAAGAAATCACGAACACCGATGCGTGTTTCTTTACTAATAGCACTTGCTAAAATTGTAATGACGACAGCAATTAATGCAGAACGAGTGACACTCATACCAGACATTAATAGACCAATGATAGCTACAATCGGTACTAATAGGTAGATTTTCTTTAATACTTCATCTCTTTTTGGAATCTCTTCTTCTGGTAGACCTGTTAATCCGATACGCTTTGCTTCAAAGTGCGTCATAATCCAAATACCAGTGAAATACAACAACGCTGGAATTGCTGCTGCTTTCGCAATATCCCAATACGTAATTCCGTTTCCAATGAACTCAACCATTAAAAAGGCTGCTGCTCCCATAATTGGTGGCATTAGCTGTCCACCTGTTGACGCTGCCGCTTCAACAGCACCTGCAAATTCTTTGCGGTAGCCAAGCTTTTTCATCATCGGAATCGTAAACGAACCTGATGTCACAACATTCGCTACAGAACTTCCCGAAATGGTTCCTTGAAGAGCACTTGAAAAAATGGCAACCTTGGCAGGTCCACCAATTCGACGTCCGGCAATAAAGCAAGCCAAATCATTGAAATATTGACCGACTCCTGTTTTCACAAGGAAGGCTCCAAATAGTAGGAATAAGAAAATGAACGTAGATGACACACCAAGCGGCGTCCCTAAAATCCCTTCAGTCGTGAAAAACATCGTTTGAACAAGACGCTCTAGCGACAAGCCGCGATGCGCCAAGAATCCTGGCATGTAAGGACCAAATAAACCGTATAATAAAAAGACAATAGCAATAATCGTAATTGGAAGACCTACTACACGTCTTGTTGCTTCCAACACTAAAACAAGGGCAAGTAAACCGATAGCAAAATCCATCGTCGTTACTTGACCAACACGATTGACTAATTCATTAATCATAAGAGGCCAATAAGACCCGACCACCATACCGCCTAAAGCGAGAATGGCATCATACCAAGCAATTTGCAGTTTCCCTTTTGCTCTCTTCTTTCTAGAAGCAGGGAATAGCAAGAAAATAAGAGCAAGGGCAAAACCTAAGTGGATGGATCGCTGTATTTGCGCCGTATACACACCAAAAATGGCAGTATATAACTGGAATAGCGAAAAAGCAAGCAGCCCGCCATAAGCAACCCAAGCAAGGGCACCGGTTAATTTTCTTGTATTAGCTTCCGGATCATACTTCTCTAAAATCTCTTGTTGCTGCTGTTCAGAAAGGATTTCATTGTTTACCTTCTCTTTGCTCAAGTATGTTCACTCCTTTCAACATATCCCATAAGTTGATTAAACGATAATTAATTCGAACCCATGACCCTTCCTTCATAAAGGTAGCAAACGGGATGTGCTCATTCCCGTAAATAAGGGTATGGTTCGCTACTACTTGTCCAATCCGCAAATCTACATAATCAAACGCGCGATTCATATTGCCAATGATGTACCGTCCGTCCTTTTCAATAAACGTTTCATCCCCTTGGGCATCTGATGGCATACCAATCGCAAAATCCTCATATTCGAGCTGCTCTTGAACAATTTGTCCTTCTTCATTTAGTTTATAAGTCTCTATCACATCTGACAAGTGAATTGAATGCGTATATTTTACTGCAAACGGCATGTCTTCCTCTAACGTCATGTACCCGAGTACCTTCTTGCTATTCTCATACTCGAACACTAGCACTCGCTGGATAGGAACAAACAAAATTACGATTATAAGGACAAAAAGAACTAATAGAACGATCCCGTTTTTTCTCATTATCTTCCTCTATTTTTCATAATCATAACCAAACGATGACAAACCCCTTCTATCTAGGAAGGGGGTTGTCATCGTTTCAGAATGAAACAAGAAAAATTATTGTAATAAGCCTTGCTCTTTGAAGTACTTTTCAGCTCCTGGATGGAACGGGATTCCCGCACCTTCTACCGCATTTTCAGCTTTAATTAACTGACCTTTAGCATGAGTGATTTTATCTGTGTTCTCAAAGATAGACTTTGTAATGTTGTAAACTAGTTCTTCATCCAATTCTTGTGTAACAGCAAGCATCGCTTGAACTGCGACCGTCTTCACTTCAGCAGGTAATTTGTACGTGCCAGCTGGAACAGCATCTTGGATGTAGTAAGGGTATTTATCAATTAACGCTTGGATTTTATCTTCTGCAATTGGAACGATGTTTACATCTTTGGTAGCAGAAAGTCCTTCAACAGCGCCTGTTGGTGTACCAGCAGTGATAAACGCGGCATCAATGCTGCCATCTTGAATTCCTTCTGTTGACTCATCGAACGAAAGGTTACGTGCTTTTATATCATCCATTGTCATACCGTGAATCTCAAGAATTTGCTCTGCATTCGCATACGTACCACTTCCAGGTGCTCCAACTGATACCGTTTTCCCTTTTAAATCTTCTACAGACTGAATGCCTGTCTGTTGCAATGTTACAATTTGAATTGTTTCTGGATAAAGTGTCCCGATTGCTTGGATGTTTCCAATTGGCTTACCATCAAACATGTTTTTCCCTTCAACCGCATAGCTCGCAATATCTGTTTGCGTGAAAGCGATATCTGCATCCCCTACACTTAATGTTTGCATATTTTCTGCTGATGCTCCAGACGCTTGTGCTGTTACTTCAGCATCTGTGTTTTCGGAGATGATGTTAGCCATGGATCCTCCAAGAGGATAATATGTACCGCCTGTACCACCTGTTACAATGCTAAGTTGTTGTTTGCCACCACCACATGCTGCCAATACCATCATTACACTCAGCATCAAAACAAAAGAAACGAGAAGTTTTTTGTTTTTCATCATAATTCCCCCTTGTAACAATATATAGATTCTCTTTTTGCTCCTCATTAAGATTACATGAGGAAATGTTGAATAAACGGTGACCAAGTTGTTATACAATAACAATAAAATTTTATTATTGTTACATAACTATTGTCAACTGTTTTAAGCAAACTTTTTCTTTTTCATGTTATATTTTCTAACATGAAAGATTGATTAAATCAGTAAAACCCTTGATATAACTGGCTTTTGCAAATTTCTCTCTTTATTTTATTTTTTTCATATTTTTTAAATTTTCTATTTACATCACCTGTTTTTTTATAAAAAATCGCTTTCAAAATTAACAAAGCATTCTTAAACTGTTGAACCGGATAAAGACTTGTCATCAATTCCATTCAAGTATGACTCTATTTCACCTATGACCACTTCTACACATCCCTCTTCAAACGGCGATAGAAGTCGAGCCTCTTTGACTAGTTCCGTAAATGGCTTCGTTCCCCCTTGCTGGCAAAGGTGAAGATAATCTCTCCAAGCTTGTTTCGGATTCTCCCGACTGCGTTTCCAAAATTGGAAGGCACACATTTGCGCCAATGTGTAATCAATGTAATAAAACGGGTCAGTAAAAATATGAATCTGGCGATGCCAAAATCCCCCGTTCTCTAAATATTCCGCTCCGTCGTAATCCTTATGGGGCATATATTTCTTTTCAATTTGACGCCACATCCGCTTCCTTTCCTCCGGAGATGCCTCTGGATGTTCATAGACGAAGTGCTGAAACTCATCGACTGATACACCATACGGCAAAAACATGACCGCATCACTTAAATGGCTAAATTGATATTTTTCGGTATCTTCTTCAAAAAAGCGATTCATCCATGGCCATGCGAAAAATTCCATGCTCATGGAGTGGATTTCAGCCGCTTCATAGGTTGGCCATATATATTCCGGCACTTCGACATGTCTGCTGCAATACACTTGAAAAGCATGGCCGGCTTCATGTGTTAGTACATCAATATCTCCTGATGTTCCATTAAAATTGGAGAAAATATAGGGGGAGCCATAATTTTGAATGTATGTACAGTACCCTCCGCTTGCCTTTCCTTTTTTCGCTGTTAAATCCATCAATTCCTGCTCGAGCATATAATGAAAAAACTCTTTTGTTTCTGGAGACATCTCTTCATACATCTGTTTTCCACGTTCGATAATCCAAGCTGCATCCCCTTTTGGGACTGCATTTCCGCCTTCAAACATAAAACCTTCATCATAGTGCTTTAATCGATCGACACCAATTCTTTGGCGTTGACGCTCTTTTAATTTGGTAACAAGCGGGACGATGTGTTGCTGAACTTGCTCTCGATAGTTCTGCACCATGTTTGCATCATAATCCGTACGTGCTAATCGCGCATATCCGAGTTCAACAAAGTTAGGAAATCCTAGCTTCTTAGCCATCGTCGTTCGAACTTTTACCAGCTTGTCAAATAAATCATCAAATTCCTGCTCATGCGCCTGAAAAAAGGCCATCCGCGCTTCAGCCGCCCGCTTTCTCATGTCACGGTCCTTTGACTCTAGGAAAGGCCCAAGCTGTGCTAACGTGCGGTCTTGTCCTTCAAATGGAATCTTCGCTGAAGCAATGAGTTTCGTATACTCAGAACCGAGTTTATTTTCCTTTTGTAAATCTTCTACAATATCTGGAGAGAAGGTTTTCAATTGCGTATCTGCTAACGCAAACAAATGGGATCCCCATCGTTGTTCAAGTTCTTGACGAAACGGTGACTGAACAAGTGCTTCATAATAACGGTTTACAAAACTTTGCATATGCGGCTCTACTTCATCCATGAAATCTTGCTCTTGCTGGTAAAATTCATCATTCGTATCTATCGTATGACGAATATGGCATAAATTATACATCGTGTCGAAGTCAGCTCGTATTTGATTCACCGTCTGGATGGCAGCATGTTGATGCTCTACCTGTTTCGCCTGCTGAAATTCAGTAATAGCCGCATTCATTTGCTGCTCCATCGCTGTAAGGTCAGGACGCTTATATACATAATCTTTAAATTTCATAACAATTTCCTCTCTCACCTTTATAATTTTTTGTCCTTTACACAATAGGAGTCACTTATCTATTGAATATGGAAGAAGGCGTTTCAGGCACAGTCTCCCCTCCATATCGCAACACGCTGCCTCCATAATCGTATACGCTTATTATACGAAATTTAGAAGAAACTATAAAATAAAGAGGCTAGGGTTTTGTCCCTGCCTCTTTATTTTGACGAAACATATTGATCGGTATAGTGACCGAGCTTTTTTAATAAATCAATTAATGTCGCTTTTTCATCATCCGCTAATACGGACATTAATTCATGGATGCGCTGTTCATGATTAGGAAACATTCCCTCAATCATTTCTTTCCCTTTTTCCGTAATTTGCGCATATGTGACACGGCGATCTTTCGGACAGGCAACACGCATTAAAAATTCCTTCTTCTCCAGCTTATCAATGACATAGGTGATGCTGCCACTAGCGAGTAAAATCTTGCCGCCTATTTGTTGCAGTGGCTGATGCCCCTTATGGTATAACAGCTCAAGTACCGCAAATTCCGTCGGATTCAAATCATGTTGCTGAATAAATTTATGGATGTGATCCGTAATGGAGCGATGCGCTCTTGATAACACGATAAAAAGCTTTAATGATTGATCCAATTCTTCTCTTGTTACTTGTTCATTCATCATTTATCCTCATCCTTTATAAAGAACTTAGCCAATGCGAAGTCTATTTAGGGAAACTATAGGAATTTCTTCTTTTTAATGAAACTGGTCTAAGTTTCTACCAGCCTACTATCATGTATCTCGACTTCAAGATAATAATACTAAAAAGCTTTTCATTTGTCAAACCCTTCCTTTCGCGACGATATACGTTTGGCCCATTCTATCGCTATACTAATATACAGCTTCATCTTCGTTTAAAACAACAAGGGTTAAACGAACCAAATTTTAGTATAAGTCTAAAACGAATAAGTTGGCTTTTTCTAAATAAGATGGGATAATGAAAAAAAAGTGATTAAAGGTGAACGTTATGAAACAATCCCATCTTATTTTTAATTCATCCATTGCGGTTCAAAAACCTGAAACCATCATTAATCGACAGCATCCATGTCCGTTTTGTGATGTAGCATCCTTAACCGATATTTTAGATGAAGACGGATCAATTATTTGGCTCAAAAATAAATTCCCTGTTCTAGAGGATGCGTTCCAAACTGTCATTATTGAAACAGATGAATGTTCATCAGAACTATCTGATTATCCAGCAGAACATTTGCACCGGCTTTTTTCGTTTGGCATTAAACATTGGCTAAACATGATTCACAGCGGAGACTATCGGTCAGTTATGTTTTTCAAAAACCATGGACCGATGTCAGGAGGGTCCCTTCGCCATCCGCATATGCAAATCGTCGGCTTGAAAAATATCGATGCCAATGAACATGTTTCACGGGATCAATTGGACGGCATCGTTATTAAAGAACAGAACTCTGTTCAGTTCAATCTTTCCACAAAGCCACGAATCGGCTTTTTCGAATTTAATGTCATAATGTCTGATGCAACAGACTTGCCTATTTTAGCAGATTACGTCCAAAAGGCCGCACACTATGTCTTGAACCATTTTCACCGAAGCTGTACAAGCTATAATCTATTCTTTTATTACATCAACGGAGACATTGCGGTCAAGCTGATTCCCCGTTTTGCGACATCTCCTATTTTTATTGGCTACGGGATTCCTCAAGTATCGAACAAAATTGAAGATCATGTTCAGCGCATTCAAGAGGGTTACTTTGCCAAGACAGAATAGAAAGACGTTTAGTTGTGTTATATACTACAGCTCACTAAGGCACGAGAACGGGTTTCTTTTTTAGCCTAATCTCGTGCCAACGTGCGTTTTCGATACCTGTTATAAGAATTGTTAGGAAATTAATTAAAGGAGAAAAAAACATGAAGGAAGTTTTAATCGGAAGCATTTTATCCGCATTATCGACAGGCCTTGGTGCCTTGCCAATTCTATTTTTACACCAGTCACTGACACATCGATGGCGCGATGTACTGCTCGCTTTTACAGCTGGTATTATGACAGCTGCCGCGACTATGAGTTTAATTCCAGAGGCTTTACAATCAGGAGGTTTTCCTGCACTTGCGGTGGGATTACTACTTGGGGTGGTCACGTTAACATTGTTAGAGCAGAACATTCCACATATTGATCTAGAACATTCCAAAAAAGGGTTGCAATTTGATGAAAAAGCGATGTTGATTGTCGCTGCGATTACCCTTCACAACTTGCCAGAAGGATTGTCTGTCGGCGTCAGCTATGCCTCTGATGCAGAGAATACAGGAAACTTAATCGCCTTAGCTATCGGACTGCAAAATGCGCCGGAAGGATTGCTAGTTGCGCTCTTTTTAATCCAGCAAAATATTACAAAGTTCAAAGCTTTTCTCGTGGCCACATTAACAGGAGCCGTTGAAATTGTTACATCACTGCTTGGCTATTATTTAACCTCCTATATTAGCTCACTAGTATCCTACGGTTTGTCTTTTGCGGCCGGTGCCATGCTGTTCATTATTTATAAAGAGTTAATCCCTGAAAGCCACGGAGATGGCAATGAACGGTTTGCCACCTACTCTTTTATTGTAGGATTATTGTTCATGATTTTCCTAATTGACCTCTTTTAAGTAATACAATAAATTAAAAGATCAGAAAGAAGCCTCGCCTTCTAGGGATGTATGGACCGTTTGCAGCATCATGTGTCTTTTTCTCGTTCAGCGGGGACTTCTTTTTCATTCTTTCAACTGATTTTTTGTATGGCAAACGGTTTAACTAAAAAAGACAAAAACCCTTTTGGCTTTTCTCTTTCCACTAATAGCTGCTGATATATATTTAAGAGTTCATCAAGTTCTTGACTGCACCGGATCGTCTCTTCGTTTGTAAACCCTTTTTCTTCTGCTATTAACATCATTTTTTGGCGTTTTTGAACAATTTCGATGAGTAACGCCTCTGCCTCGTTTTTTTTCTCATAAAAAAACACATGGTTGTCCTCCCTTAATTCTTATTCAGAAAATAACCCCCTAACGCATTATTACAAATTCTACTAATTATGTAAATAGACTCGCAATAATAGACATTTTTTTTAGTAGTTTTTTTAAAACTTTGTAAATGAATTGTAAAAAATAGTTGTAGTGACAACATTTCGTCACATTCAAAAACCTTCACATAAAGTTCAAATTTTTTCATTCGACATAAATCCTTCTATCATTCGACACCATTGCGATGTTTTAATAAGGAACATGGCACATTCGAAGTGGTGTGATGATGCCCCCCTTTCTACTTTTCCGCTCATTCATTATATATATAGATTTATACAGAATTTCACAGTAAGATGAGAACAGATGGGGGGATATTTCAATGCAACCGATGTATTACATATTGTTATTATTAACGAGTCTGTTATGGGGAGGCAATTTTGTATCGGGCAAGTTTCTTGTTCCACATGCATCTCCACTGCTGTTGACCGCATTGCGCTGGCTTATTGCTGTGCTCTGTTTAACGCCTTACGTATGGCAAAAAGAAAAGTCGTTTTCCTTTCCTAGGCAAGCGCTATGGCCTTTAATGTTCATGGGACTGACAGGCGTGCTTTTATTCAATGTCTTTATGTTTCTGGCCTTAGAGCATACAAGCGCAGATAATGTAGGACTACTTTCCACACTCAATCCTATTTCAATTGCGATTGCTTCTTTCTTCTTATTAAAAGAGCGATTGAATCGGCAGCAAATCATGGGGATGGCTGTGTCATTAGGAGGCGTCCTGATTGTAATGACTCATGGGGAAATGAGCCGTATTTTTCATCTTCACTTTAACATTGGGGATGTGTATATGATCATAGCAGTGGTGACATGGGGCCTTTATTCCATTGCCTCTAAAAAAGCAATGGAGCATGTTTCACCATTTAAATCTACTTTGTGGTCGGGGATATTTGGCGTCCTCATGACCATTCCTTTTACACTTTCTTCTCTCACCATTGAAAATGCCGGTTCAAGCTTTTATATTGCCTTATTGTATTCAAGTATAGGTGCGACTGTATTGGCCATGGTCTTTTGGAACATCGGTGTTCAAAAAGTCGGAGGAACGAAGTCAGGCATGTTTTTAAACTTTAATCCGATTTTCACTGCTATTCTCGCCTTCTTCTTTTTGGGAGAAACGCTGAACGCTTCTCAGGTTGCCGGAAGTCTTTTAGTCATTGGCGGTGTATATTTATTTACGGCGAAACCATTTAAAAAGATGAAAGGCACATACATGCACTCCGGGACACGTTAAATAAAAAAAAAGGCTCCGTGGTAAATCTTTGATGGTAAAGATTTATCACAGAGCCTTTTTCATCTGTTCTCTTTCTTCTATTATGTTGTATGCTCCTTTTTCCGGTAATACGTAATCGCCAACGCTCCGGCAAGAACGGCACCTTTAATAATGTCTTGCGTATAATAAGGAACGTTTAGCATCGTTAATCCGTTTAACAAAACGCCAATTAAGACAGAGCCGAACAAGGTCCCGATAACATTTGGCTTCCCTGCTCCGAATACAGAAAAGCCGATATAAGCAGCAGCAACGGCATCCATGAGAAACGGCGCTCCGGCATTCACTTCTCCGACTCCAATTCGTGCAGCAAGCACGATGCCCCCAATCCCTGCAAATAATGCAGACAGAACATAGGCATACACCCGATACTTATTCACCGCCACACCGGACAAACGTGCTGCTTCCATATTTCCTCCCGTCACATAGAAGAAGCGGCCATGTTTCGTATATGTTAAAAAAACGTGTACAACGAGAACCGCTAATAGCATAATAACAACGGGAATTGGAATCCCTAATATCTCCCCTTGGCCAATATGAATGAAAGACGGAATAAAAATCCCTGGCGCTCTTCCCCCGTCGGGAAGCGGCATATTCGTATAAATGGCATAACCTTTTGTATATGTTAATAAAGCACCTTGGACAATGAACATCATGGATAAGGTTGCTAAAATATCCGGAATTTTCACTTTGACGACTAAAAACGCATTAATTAAGCCAATGACGACAGCCGCAACAATTGGAACCAAAATGGCGACAATTAACTCCTGGCGATGTACAACAAGCATAGAAGCTGACAAAATCGTCGCAAGCCCTGCTGTTGAACCGACCGATAAATCAAGGCCGTTAATCGTTAAAGATAACGTCACACCGACTGCAATTAAGGTCACAATGGAAATCGATCGTAAAATATCACTAATGTTGGCAGCGGTCAAAAAATTAGGGGACAAGATGGAAAAGATAGCTATTACTAGTCCAATGGTTAAGACCGTACCATATTTATAGAAGAAATCGAACACACTAACTTTTTGCCTTTTTGAAACGCTCATGGGCTTTTGTTCGACGGTTTGACTATTCATCGTTTTTTCTACCTCCTGCTGCATAATAAAAAATCGTTTCTTGCGTCGCTTCTTCTCTCGTCAGCTCTTTAACGATGCTGCCATCATACATAACATAAATGCGATCGGCAATGCCGAGCAGCTCATTGAATTCGCATGTGGCATATACAATTCCTTTTCCTTGCTCAGCGAGTGTATTAATTAACTGGAAAATATCACGCTTTGAACCGATGTCCACTCCTTTTGTCGGTTCGTCAAATAAATAAACATCCGCATCTTGCAAGAGCCATTTCCCAATCGCTACCTTTTGCTGGTTGCCGCCGCTCAATGTGCCGACTTTCTGCTGGACGGATGATGCTTTCATTCCGACCTGTTGCACGGTTCGCTTCGCTTCTTTTTGTTCTTTAAAACGAGAAAGAAAAGAAAGTTTTGCAAACTTGGAAAGGCTCGGCAACGTCAAATTGGAGACAATCGATTCCTCTACTAAAATTCCTTCTTTTCTTCGTTCTTCGGGAACAAGTGCTAATCCGTTCTGAATGTAATAATAAGGTTGCTTATTTAGAGCAAGCCGTTCATTTCGAACCTTTACTTCTCCGCGTAATTCATCACTTAAGCCGAACAAACTCCGGCATAATTCCGTTTTACCTGCTCCGACGAGTCCGGCAATTCCCACCACTTCCCCTTTACGAACAGAAAAGGAAATATCTCTCAACTTTTCTCCCCATGAAAGCTGCTTAACAGCTAATACTGTGTCACCAATTGGAACCATCTTTTTCGGAAATTCTTCTTCAAACGAAGTTCCAAGCATAAAGGTGATGACCTCTTCAACCGTCGTTTCGGAGACCCGTTTCGTCGCCACATGTTCCCCGTCCCTAAGGACTGTCACACAGTCCGAAAGCTCAAATACTTCCTGAAGTCTGTGGGAAATATAAATAATTCCTACCCCAGCTGACGCTAGCTGACGAACGACCGCAAACAAATGCTTTGTTTCCTCAACACTTAACGGGGCGGTCGGCTCGTCTAAAATTAAATATTCCACTTCCTGTACGATGGCGCGGGCAATTAAAACTTGCTGTTTTTCAGATAGCGTCAGCGTGGACACTTCTCGTTTCACATCAAGCTCTACTCCGAGCTTCTTTAGCGCTGCCTTAGCTTGCTGTTGAAGGTCCTTCCAACTAATCCAACGTTTAGCTGTTGAGACTTGTGTATCAAGCATAATGTTTTCGGCGACCGATAAATAAGGAATAAGGGCAACATCCACTTCTTGATGCACCACTTGAATGCCATATTTTTTCGCATCTCTTGGCGAATAAATGTCAATGCTTTCCCCGCCTTTTGTAATGTTTCCCCCGTACTCTTCATAGACGCCGCATAAAATTTTCATGAGCGTGCTTTTTCCCGCTCCGTTGGCTCCAAGCAACGCATGAATCTCTCCTTTTTGAACGATAAAATCGACCCCTTTGAGCGCTTCAAACGAACCGAACGATTTTTGAATGATGCTCATCTTTAACGACATCGCTGTGCTCAACGTAAACACTCCTTTCCATACAAGAAGCAGAAGAAAAAGCTTCTTCTGCTTCTTGTGCATCTGTCTTATTCGCTACTTCCCCAATCCTCAACATATTCATGTAGTTGGTCCATATTAATTGGATTTTCCGGTAAGTCATCTTGTGTAACAAGTACTGGGTCGAATGAGTAGTAACGCGGTGTTTCTTCTCCTGCTAATTTTTGAAGCAATAAATCGACCTGCTTTTCACCGACCGCTGCCGGATTCACCGCTGCAGAAGCTTCCCATGGACTGCCTTCTTCCTGCATCATTTGCAAGTCTTCATCGGATAAATCAATTCCATATACTTTTATTTCATCACGGCCTGCCTCTTTAATGGCGCGAGTTGCTCCTTTGGCAAATTCATCCCAAGGCGCCCAAACCGCTTTAATATCACCTTTATTCGGATACTGTTTTAAGATAGCTTCCATTTTCGTTTGCGTATCTAATGACGTATTCGCTGAGGCATTTCCAAAGCGAGCAATTTCGTTAATACCAGGATAACGCTGAAGCATAATTTCATATACACGATTTCGTTTTTCCATCGGCGCAAAGCCGCCAACGAAAATATTGACGATATTCCCTTCACCATCAATATCTTGTGCGAGCTGTTTCAACGCTAATAATGCAAGCATGTAGTCGTCTTGATCAATCGTCGTCACGCCATCAACGTTTAACTCCACATCAAAAGCAACGACCGGAATTCCTTTTTCAACCGCACGCTTCACACCAGGTTCCAACGTTTCCGTACGACCGTGCTTAATAATAATGCCATCTACATCTTGATTGATGGCTGTATCTAAATAAGAAGCCATTTTGGCTTGGTCGTTGTTCGCATCAGAAATGACTAGTTCAATTCCGCTTTCTTCCGCCGCTTTTTTCACTCCGCTCACATATTGTGACGCATGTGTCCCAGTCGTAAATTCAGCCACGAGCGCCACTTTTACTTGACCATTTTTCCCTTTCGGGGCAGGTGTTGCCTCTTCCTTATTATCTGCTTGTTCTTCCTTCTTCTCATTTGCTTGTTCCTGCTGCGCCGGCTCTGTTTCAGCATTAGTAGCTGTTGGCTGCTCGCTCGTGCAGGCCGCTAAAGGAAATACAAGGACAAACGCTACTAGCGCGAATAAAAATGTCCGGATAATCGATTTCATCGTTGTTTCCCCTTCTCTTTTAAAGTATTCTCATCTGAAAACTTGGTTTTAAAGGAATCAGCAGGCTAAAACTCCTGCTGATTCCTTTCATGCATCTGTTTCATTATTCGTAAATCGGTACCCATCCTTCTGTTGTGACGAAAATACGCACCGCTACTACTTTGCGATCATCCATTAAAGTGAAATAATGACGAACATTTTCAGGAACGGAAATTAAATCTCCTGGCTCTAGTTCTACATCAAAGAAGTTTCCATCTTTTCCTTGAATAACAAAAATGCCGTGTCCACTTACGATAAAGCGTACTTCATCATCTGTATGGTGATGCTCCTTTTGGAAATTTTGCAGAAGCTGTTCTAAGTTCGGTGTTGTTTCTGATAACGAAATCACATCCGCCGTCTTATAGCCACGACGTTCAGAAATGTCCGCAATTTCTGCCTCAAATGCTGTTAAGATCTCATTTTTTTGCTCATCTGTTAACGCGTAGTTTTCGCGCAATGCTTCTGGAAGCTTCGTCATGTCCCATTTTTCATAAATAACTTCATTGCTTGCTAAAAACTCCTTAACCTCTTGTTGATCTGCGATGCGCTCATTATTGTTGTGTAAACGAATTTCTGCCATTTTCTTTTCCTCCTTGTATTTAAACCGTTTGAAATGTTGATTGTAATGAACGGATTTTTAAATGATAACTAAATAAAAATTCATACGCTTCTAAATATTTCTTTGCGTCAAAGGCTGTTTTGCCCCATACGGTAATCCCGTGATTGCGAATGAGAACCGCTCCTTGATCCCCTTTCACATGCTGGCTGAATTCCTCTGCTAACGTCGGAATATGCGCATGATTCCGAATAATCGGAATGCGAATTTCCGCATCTTCTTCCCAAATGCCTAGCGCTTTAATGATTTCTTGCCCTTTGAACACCACTTCGCCCTCATCGCCATATAGTTCCGAAATGACGTTATTGTCAATCGTATGGACATGAAGACTGCAGCCAGCATCTGTTTTCTCATAAATCTCGACGTGAAGCAGCGTCTCTGCTGACGGCTTCAAATCCGTTTCCTCTGCTTTATTCCCTTTTGCATCCACTAACAGGAAATCCTCTGCCGTGCGCTTTCGTTTATCTTTTCCACTAGCAGTCACAAGAAACGTCACCGGATGATCCGTTACTTTAATGGCTAGGTTCCCGCTTGTTCCCGGGAACCAGTCGCGTGCAGCTAGTTCATCTTTGACGTCTGCCAGCTCATGCCATCGTTTCGCCAAAATACTCATGATGTCACCCCCGCTAATTCTTTTATATGTCCAATCACATCGTGAAACGTAGTAAATGGACGATATGGAATATGTAATTCCTCACACTTTTCAATTAAGAAGTCGCGTGCTATAACCGCATCTGCCATTTTAGCCGCCTGCAAATCGGTGATGGAGTCACCGATGACAATTTTAAAATCATATCCTTGCCCAAGCTTGCGAATGAGAGATGGTTTGCAACAACCACACTCATTGTCGCATTGCGCGTCACATGAATGCGGCCATGTAATGGTAATGGTTTTCCCACTAAAATCTGAACCGTTGCAGTAAATGCTTTCTTGTTCTACGAAGCCGTCGAGTAAAGGATGCACGAAAAAGTCAATGCCTCCACTTACGATATAAAGCGGAATGTTTTCTTGCTTCACAAACGCTACAAAATCTGAAAAGCCTTCACGAATTTTAGCGTTCTCAAGCAAAAACTCGATGAGCTCTTCCTTAAGCGTTACAGGCAAAAGGGAGAACATTCTCCCGACGCCTTCTTTAATAGAGATACGCTGAGCCAAAACGTCATCTTTAATGACTTCCCACTCAGATGGAGCGAATGTTTTCATAAGGGCAATGATGTTATCACTGTTCGTAATCGTTCCATCAAAATCACAGAAAATCACGGGCTTACTCATGACGGCACCTCCACTGTTCCCCATAAAGCAATCGCTTTTCGAAGTGGTTCGGACTGCTCGGCTCTTTGTTCAAGCGTCTCTCCGCTTAACACTCCATCGACCGCATCACGAAATGCACGGCCACCTCCTGCGGCTCCATCTGGATGTCCATGAACACCGCCTCCGGCATTGATAACCGAATCAATTCCAAAATCGTTAATCAATAATGGCACCATGCCTGGATGAATCCCCGCTGATGGAACAGGAAAGGCTGTTTTAAGGTGGTTATTTGAAACGATAAGCTCCTCCTTAATCGCCACCGCATCTTGGAACGGCAACGCTACACTTCCGTACGGAGACGGAAAGAGCGATAAATCTGCTCCCGCGATGCGCAATAGCTTCCCAAGTAGTAGCGAATACGAAAAGCCGTAATAGGGGGACGGTGTTGATGCCCCGCTGACAGCTGGATGAGCCATAATCGGAAGCGCAATCTCATCATCTTCACGCAATGCTTGTAGCACGTCCAACCCGTAAGCAAATACATTAAATAGCAAGGCATCTGCACCAAGTTCAGCGGCGCGCTTCGCTTTCTCTCTTAAGTCAAATGTACGGCCTGTCAAGTTGACGGCGTACAACGTACGATGCCCTGTTTGGGCAAACACCTCATCTAGCACTCGCTTTCCTTCCGTAATTCGTTTTTCAAACGGCGTCAGGTTGCTGTCGAATAAAATTTCATCATCCTTGACAAGATCAACCCCACCTAATGCCTGTTCCCGAAGCTGTTCAGTCAAATAGTTAATATCCCGTCCAATCACTCCTTTGAAGATGCTCATAACAAGCGGTCGATCGTACACACCAAGTTTCTTTCGAATTCCCTCGATGCCAAAGCGAGGACCAGGAAATTGCTCGAGCAATGATTCGTGAAAGTCTAAGTCGACAAGTTTTACTTTTCCATCAAGTGATAATTTTCCGAAAACCGTCGTTAAAATAGCTGGGATATCTGCTGAAAAATTGGCAGCAGGATACGCAATTTTTATTAACACTTGAGACGCCTGCTCATCTGAATCCGTTTGTAAAGGGGTCACTGACACAACTCGCCCTTTATGCTTTTTGAGCTGTTCTTGCTCAAGCAACGGCAAATCCGTCCACGAACCAATTGTTAATCCAAGCGCAATTCCTTCTGCCTTCTTTTCGAACCCTCCTGATAATCCATGAATCAAATAGCTCGCAATTACTTCACTCATGCTTCCGTTCTCCTTTGCTGTATGATTGTATAGTCCATTTTCTAGCAAACATTATCAAGCACCAACCTCAAAACAAAAAGCCTCTTCGATAAGAAGAGGCTAATTACTAGTACTCTTCTTATCTCTCAGCTTACTGCTGTAAGAATTAGCACCGTGCTTAACAGTCTTGCATCGTTAAGTCGGTTGCCGGGCTTCGTCGGGCTCATCCCTCCACCTGCTCTTGATAAGAAAGTTGCTTATTTATGTTAGTTTCCAAAAAGTTCATGTTCAATTAATCTAGTTTGGATTATGACAGGAGTTTTTTTCTTTGTCAATTATTTTTTGGAAAATAAATTTAAACGTTCAATTCGGGCAACCGCTTCCTGCAAACGATCTTCGTCCGTCAATAAGCCTACACGAACATATCCTTCTCCATATTCACCGAACCCAATGCCTGGCGCAACAACGACATGTGCCTCCTCCAGTAACAAATCCGCAAACTGTTCCGACGAATAGCCTTCAGGCACAGGCAGCCAAGCAAAAAAGGAGCCAGCAGGCGCTTGCACATCCCAACCAATTTGCTGCAATCCGTCAATAAAGACACGACGGCGTGATTCATACAATCCAACAAGTTCATCCACACAACTTTGAGACTCTAGCAAAGCTGTCGCTGCTGCTGCTTGAACCGCACCGAAAATGCTGACATACAAATGATCTTGCAATAAGTTAATCGCCTCAATGACACTTTCATTCCCTACTGCAAACCCAACACGCCAGCCCGCCATGTTATATGTTTTTGAGAATGTATAAATTTCGATGCCAATCTCTTTCGCCCCATCTGTTTGTAAAAAGCTGCGCGGCTTTTGTCCGTCAAATCCAACGGCTCCATAGGCAAAATCATGAACGACACAAATATCATGCTGTTTAGCCATGTCTACTGTTTCTTCAAAAAACGCAGACGTTGCCGTCGCACCTGTCGGGTTATTCGGATAATTTAAAAACATAAGCTTCGCTTTTTGTTTGACTTCTTCTGACAGTTCTTCGTAGTTTGGAAGAAATTGATGTTCTGCGCGAAGTGGCATCGTTTCCATTCGAGCCTGAGCAAGTTCCACCCCTGACCAATAGTCGGGATAGCCCGGGTCTGGTACTAATACTGTATCTCCCGGATTTAATAAACATTGGGGAATTTCCACAAGCCCCGCTTTCCCGCCGAATAAAATCGCCACTTCCTTTTCCGGGTCGATTTTCACTCCATATTCGCGCTCATAAAAAGCGGAGACAGCTTCTTTCAAAAAAGAATGACCGCGAAACGGTGAGTATTTATGATTGCGGGGATCTTCAGCCGCTTCTTGAAGTGCCTTCACAATATGGGGAGGAGTTGGCTGATCTGGGTTTCCTTGCCCAAGATTAATCACATCGTGCCCCTCTGCCATCACTTTGGCCACTTTATTGACAAGCGAAGCAAAAAACTGCTTCGGCAAACGTTTCAGTAACTCAGACTGCTCAAAATTTTTCATTTTGTACACCTTCTCAAAAATTTCTTGAAATTCTAGTCACAAATAATATATCGTTGTAATCATCTTGTAAAGCTATTTTTGAAATTAATTGGAAGGCAGGAATGCACATATGACGTTGAAAGTCTCATGTATTCAGTTTGACATTGCTTTTGGTGACCCGAAAAAAAATTTTCAGCGTGTAGAAGAAAAAATGCTGGAAGCCCTTGAAGAACAACCTCATATTATAGTGTTGCCTGAGCTATGGTCGACAGGTTATGATTTGACCCGCCTAGAGGACATTGCGGATGAAGACGGAGCAAAAACGAAACAATTTTTCTCTTCTTTTGCCAACAAACATCAAGTGGCCATTGTTGCAGGGTCTGTCGCCAAAAAAACCGACACAGGTATTACAAACACGATGTATGTGTTTAATCAAGAAGGAGAGCTCATCTCTGAATATAGCAAACTGCACTTATTCAAATTGATGGATGAGCACGTATACTTAAAGGCTGGGGATACTCAAAATCTGTTTACGCTACATGATACATCTTGTGCAGGGTTCATCTGCTATGACATCCGTTTCCCGGAATGGATGCGCGTTCACACGAGTCAAGGTGCAGAAGTGTTATTCGTATCAGCGGAATGGCCGCTTCCTCGTATCGCCCACTGGCGTTCACTATTAATTAGCCGTGCCATCGAAAATCAATGTTATGTCGTCGCTTGCAACTGCACAGGCAGCAACCCTGACAATACATTTGGCGGCCACTCCCTCATCATCGATCCATGGGGAGAAATTGTAGCAGAAGCATCCGAAAGCGAAGAAATCATTACCGGAATCATTGATAGTGAGAAGGTAAAAAACGTGCGGGCACAAATCCCAATTTTCTCCGACCGCCGTACGGATTTTTATGTATGATGAGTTCATCTACGAAAAAAAGTGGTGTCACAAAATAAAAAAAGATTGACAGTAATAAGCTTATCCTGTTAAGATTCACATCAAGCGGTTAAAACATTCAAATTTTAACATGTATTCTAAATTTTCAATCACATATAGCATATCTCTTATCAAGAGTTGGCTGAGGGAATTGGCCCTATGAAGCCCAGCAACCGACCATACTACCATCGCAAGGTGGAGCGCCGTTTTTTTTTGGCGCTATTGAACATTACATTGTTCATGAAGGCACGGTGCTACATCCAACAGAAAGATATCTTTCTGGCAGATAAGAGGTTTGGACGCATCGTCTTCAAGCCTCTTTCGCTAAGAAAGAGGCTTTTTTACTCGAAATGCAATAGATGTACAAAGCCTCTTTCAATCAAGTTAACTATAAAACTTATTAAACCGATAAGAAAACTTATAAAATGATGGAGGTTTTGAACATGTCATTATCTACTAAAGCGGCTTACAAGGCATTAACAGAAGAAACGGCCATTGCTTTAGCCGTTAAACTACGTTTATTCCCGGAAGGTGCTGTATTGTCATCACGTGAAATTGGAGACGGAAATTTAAATCTCGTGTTTCACATTACAGACGAAAGCCAAAAAGGTGTAATTATTAAACAAGCTCTCCCTTACGCGAAAGTGGTCGGGGAAAGCTGGCCGCTGAGCTTAAACCGTGCCAAAATTGAAAGCAATGCGCTTAAACAATTTGCTCAATACGTACCTCAATACGTTCCAGAAGTTTACTATACAGATGATCACTTGGCAGTAACGGTCATGGAAGATTTGTCACATCTGCAAATTTCACGTACCGGGCTCATTGAAGGAAAATCATATCCACTTTTACCAAAGCATGTAGGTGAATTTTTAGCCAACATTTTGTTTTATACATCCGATTTCGCCCTTGACCCGGAAGCGAAAAAAGAACTTGTGAAACAATTTGTCAATCCAGACCTTTGCAAAATTACAGAAGACCTTGTCTTTACCGATCCATTTTTTGACCATGAAACAAATGACTTTGAAGAAGAACTGCGGGAAGATGTCGAAACACTTTGGAACGATTCGCTTGTCAAACTTGAAGCGGCAAAACTCAAGAAAAAGTTTTTAACGAATAGCGATGCTCTCATTCATGGAGATTTACATACCGGCAGTATTTTTGCTGATGAGTATACAACGAAAATCATTGATCCAGAGTTCGCTTTCTACGGTCCTTTAGGTTTTGACTTAGGGCAGTTCATCGCCAATTTATTATTAAATGCCATTACCCGCAGTGAAACTGAACAAGAGCAATTATTCAGTCAAGTAGAGGAAACATGGACTGTATTCAGCACAGTCTTTACGGACCTTTGGAAAAAAGACAGTCATGAAGCTTTTGCCTCAGTTCATGGATATTTAGACTATGTATTAAAAACAACATGGCGCGATGCCGTAGGCTTTGCCGGTTGTGAAATGATTCGTCGTACCATCGGCTTAGCTCATGTCGCAGACTTGGACAGCATTGAAGATTCACAAACAAGACTGCAAGCGAAACGCCGTGCCCTACGTATCGGCAAAGCATTGCTTTTAAATCAACAAAGCATTACCCCTGATATTATTCATGAAATCGTAAAAGTAACCGTTTAATATACATGAAAGGAAGGAACACAATGACAACAACTTTGCCTTTACCGCGTTCTGTCCAATGGAACGATACACATATTCGCTTATTAAATCAGCAAGCATTGCCTCTTTCGATTGAATATTTAGAGCTAAAAACAATAGAAGATGTTTGGGAAGCCATCACATCACTAAAGGTGCGCGGAGCTCCAGCTATCGGGATTACAGCCGCTTTCGGTTTAGCCTTAGCCGCTTCCCGCTATGAAGAAAAAAATATTGAGGAATTTAAAATACGACTTGGAAAAGATCGTGATTATTTGGCAAGTTCACGTCCAACTGCTGTTAACTTATTTTGGGCACTTGACCGACTGACAAAAAGCATTCACGATGTCTCATCTGTAAATGAGGCAAAAACAACGCTCGTTCACGAAGCTATCCAAATTCAAGTAGAAGACGAAAGCGTGTGTCGCAGCATTGGGGAACAAGCTTTATCATTGTTTCATAAGCACGACTCTGTCATGACCATTTGCAATGCCGGCTCTATTGCCACCGCCTACTACGGAACGGCACTCGCTCCCTTCCATTTATCTGTAGAGAAGGAAATTCCGCTGAAGGTGTATGCATGTGAAACACGTCCTGTTTTACAAGGATCACGTTTAACAGCATGGGAATTACAGCAATCTGGAGTAGATGTCACCCTCATTACAGACAATATGGCTGCACATACAATTAAGACGAAAGGAATCAATGCCATTATTGTCGGCGCTGACCGCATTGCCGCAAACGGCGACACTGCCAATAAAATTGGAACATACGGACTGGCACTTCTTGCAAAATCTTTTAACATTCCGTTTTATGTCGCAGCACCTCTTTCGACATTTGATCCGACGATTGACAGCGGAGCAGCTATTCCAATTGAAGAACGTGCTTCAGAAGAAATCACTCATTTACATGGACAGCGTATTGCTCCTGAAGGCATCGCTGTCTATAATCCAGCATTCGATGTCACGCCAAACGAACTCATAACGGCAATCATTACGGAAAAAGGGGTTTTAAAAGGACCGTACGTAGAAGAAATTCAAAAATTATTTCCGCAATAACAATGTAACGAATGCACAAACATTCTCGGTCATTCATTTCATAGTATAGAAGAAAACAAAGGTCGATAGACGTTTGCTTTCTTCTATACATGCTCGTCTAAAATTTGTCATGAAAATGTAATGAAAAAAGAGCAGTCCTACCACATACAATATAACAGCCTTATCTTCTCCATCTTTTTGTTTTCTGAATTGAGCGCGGGATTGACAGCTAAGAATGAATGGGAGATGGATCTTCCTCTTTACGTTTAAAGAAAGCATGGTTACTTTCTTATCTACGCATGAAGGAGGCTCTCTTTATGACAAAAGATAGCACGAAAGAACAACCTGTTTCGAGTAAAAGTCCGTACAGCGATGAACGCGAAACAAACATGTCTCATGATGGATCGTATTCAGATAACGAGATGGTCACATCGGTCGATTTTGTCTTTATCGAAGGAGAAGGCTGGAAACTAGAAAGTGAGTTATAGCACTTTCTAGTTTCCAGCCTTCTTGTTGATCATTGCCTGACGATAAGCTTGCCATTTTCCGCTTTCATGCCTTCAAGCTGCAATAATTGTTCTTTTAATCCAATTTGGTTGCCCGCATAACCTGTTAATGTTCCATTTTTCCCGATGACTCGATGACAAGGAACAATGACCGGAAGGGGATTCACTCGATTGGCTTGCCCTACTGCCCTAACCGCTTTTGGATTGCCAATGATCTTAGCTACATCGCCGTACGACCATACTTCTCCATAAGGGATGGTCGATAATGTTCGCCATACTTGTTGCTGAAACATTGTTCCTTCCACATCAAATGGCACATCAAAGATCGTTCGGTTTCCTTCAAAATAGGCTAGCAATTGTTGCTCCGCTTGAAAAGCCCATGAATCAGGTCCTCCCTCTTCGACAGGGCGAATTGTTTGAAATTCCGTAAACTCCTCTTCTGATGTCAGTACATTCGAAAGTCCTTTTTCCGTTGAAATCAAATACAGTTTTCCAAAAACAGGAACGCTTACTTTTCGATAATAATAAGTACTCATAAACCATCCTTTCCCCCATCACCCTACAGGTAAGTGGATTAAAAATGTGGTGCCTTCCCCAAGTTGGCTATGCACTTCAATGTAACCTTTATGTTCTTCTATAATTTTATAAGAAACCATTAACCCAAGCCCAGTTCCTTTTTCCTTTGTCGTATAAAACGGTTCTCCAAGACGTTTGACGCGCTCTTCCGGCATTCCTCCTCCTTCATCCTGAACTGATACTACAATATAGTCATCCTGATGTCCAGCCGCGGAAACAAAAATTTTCCCGCCAGAAGGCATAACTTCTAATGCATTTTTTAATATATTGATAAATACTTGTTTTAATTGATTTGGCTCACAATAGATATCGGGAACGTCTTCAAATTGGATTTTAAACTGGACGTTTGTGAGAGCAGCTTCTGCCCCCAACAAATCCATTGTCTCCTGTAAGATTTGCGTAACATTCCGCTTCTCATATTTCACTGCCTGAGGCTTAGCCATGACTAAAAAATCCGTAATAATCGTCTCGATTCGCCTCAATTCCGATGTGATAACGTCAAAATACAATGAATAATCTTCTTTCACACTTCCTTGCAGAAGCTGGACGAACCCTTTTAACGCAGTCAGCGGATTTCGAATTTCATGGGCAATCCCTGCAGCAAGCTGTCCTACTACTTGCATCGTATCTGATTTCCGGATTTGTTCCTGCATCGCTTTTTTCTCTGTCACATCTCGCAACATGGTCATATACAAACCGGGAACAATATCCTTTTTAGTGGAAAATTCTAGTCTTTTGACTCGTCCATCCTCCATGCGGTACGTCAGTTCTCCATCCCCCTCTCCTTCCGTTTTCAGATCTTGATGATGTTTATGAATCTGTTCCGTATTCCCTACAGGAAGAAAGTCTTGAAGGGACCTTCGGCAAATTTCTTCTTTTGTACTTTCAACGATTTCACAAGCGGCTGGGTTCGCATCTATAATATTTCGATTATTGTCCCACAATATAATTCCATCCATCGAACCATCAAAAACTTGGCGGAATTTTTGTTCACTATCCCGTACTTCCTGCTCAATGCGTTTCCGCTCACTCACATTCCTGTAAGCGGTTAAATTATAACCTTCTACAATCTCTTTTTTCGAGGTGAATTCTAATTCTTTCATTTCTCCGTTCGGCATATAAAAAGGCAATTCAGCACGTATGGAGCCTGTTGCATGTAGTTCGTTCATCACACGAATCGTTTCGGAATCATCTATATTCATAAAATCCTCTAAATTTCTCCCAATCAATTTCGGAAGAGGCAGTTCAAACGTACGAGCGGCAGCAGGGTTCGCATCTATAATACTCCAATCATCATTCCAGATAATCATCGCATCAATTGCGCTTTCAAATATTTCACGGAATTTCCGTTCGCTTTTCGCCAATTTTTGTTCCATTTGCCTTTTTGCTGTACTGTCTCTCATAATGGACATGTAGTACTCATTATAAATATTAGAAGTAGTTGTACAATCAAAATAACGGCTCTGCCCGTCGGACAACGTAAGTGGCAGCTCTCCTTTGGCACATCCTTCCTGATGCAAATTTCGCCACAAAGTCGTCAGCTTATAACGATACTTCGGAGATACAAGATCAGCTAAGGACATTTCTATTAACTGCTCCTTTTCGTATTGAAGAGACTCACATAAGGAATGATTAACATCAATGATTTGTCCGTTTTGATCGAAGATAATCATGCCATCAATCGCCTTGTCATACATATCGCGAAACATTTTCTGACTGACAAAATGTTCATTTTGCAGCACTCTCTGTTCGGTAACGTCATGGAGTGTACAGATAAACATCTTCGTGTCACCACAATATTTTTTACAAACAAACTTCATATACTTTTTCAAACCATTTGGTAGCGTCATTTCTCCTTCATAATAAAACTGGTCTTGATGTGCCATCGTTTCATAATATTGTTCAATGACTTGATGAGGAAACGTAATTAATACATCTTTTATTTGAAAGGAGGCGATTTCCTCTTTTGAACATTCAAGCAACCGACATGCTGCATCATTCATTCTAAGTAGGTCAAATGAGTGATTAAACACCATAATAGGCTCCATTACTTCGTTGAAAATAATCTCTAATTGCTGCAGTCTCTGAGAATCCGAATACCCCTTATTCTCAGTAGATTGTCCATGCATAACTGTCATGATGAGACTACTACCCCTTTCTGTTAACCCATTCTCCAGCTTCACTTATTCTACATCTTTTTCACTTTTACCTGCCTCCGTTTGTCAATTTCTATCATCTTCTGACACAATCATATAAAAAAGCTTTTGAGTATATAAAACAACACTCAAAAGCCCTAGAAAAATGTATTAATTATCTGTCCGTCACAATAATATAAGTGGCTTTAATGGGACCATGTACTCCAACGACGAGATTCATTTCAATGTCAGCAGAATTGCTCGGTCCTGTAATAAAGTTAATACATGAAGCAATCTCTTTCCCTTCTTCCACAAGCCCATGAATATGCGCTGCAGCTTGTGTAATGCGCGGGACAATTGTGCTTTTTGGAACAATGGCAATATAAGTCGCGGGCAATAAGCTGACGGAACGCCCCTTTCCTCGTCCACTAAATAAAACAACCGTTCCCGACTCAGCCAGCGTCATATCACTGAACGTAATGCCAACATTGGCCTTCTCTGCTTGTCGGACGTTTTCTTCTCCAAGTTCGGCATCCCAAACATGAACCTCAACTTGATTGTTGATCCATTCTTTACGAATCAATTCAGATAGTCCATATTCCTCAAAACGCGGGTCATCCCAGGTCACGATAGGACCTCCGCCATAACGAGCTACTACCTGCTTTAACGTGTCAGCTAAGTCAGCTGCTGATGTTTCTTCATAATCCGTATGAATACGCGGACAATACATTTTTAATTGTTGCACCAATTCATCTTGAGTCCACCCTTTGTACATAGTATGCTGCGGTTGATGCTTCCAAATCGGCCGTGCCACTCCTTCTGTACGCCGTGCTCGACCCAGCTGCTTTGCAATGTTATTTAAAAATGAATCGCGATGTTGAATCGTTCCGCTTGTCATTTTACTTCTCCCCTTTTTGACGATCGTTGAACCATGAACGGAAAGTTTCTTTATTTGGAGCAGGAAATTCACGAGTTTCTGTCCAAGTTTTTAGTGGACCCGGTCCTTTCGAGATTTTATCCCCTGTTGTAAAAGGATTCATGGCCGCTGGAGCAATTTTAGAGCCCAGTTTATATAACGAAGAAGAAGCAGCACCTAAGCCAAACGCCTTCATCGCTAACTTTTCAGAAATAGGAGCACGACCTTCTCGCTGGACAATGACTTCCCGATGCTTATGTAACAGCTCATGCAACGGAATTTTCACCGGACAGGCTTCTGTACATGCCGCACATAAAGTGGAGGCATATGGAAGTTCTTTATAATCCTCATATCCTCCGAGCAGCGGAGATAACACTGCCCCGATTGGCCCTGAATAAATGGAACCGTATGAATGCCCTCCAACATGGCGGTAAACGGGGCATACATTGACACATGCCGCACATCGGATACATTGCAGAACTGACTGAAAGTCTGTTCCTAAAATATTCGACCGTCCGTTATCAATAATGACGAGATGAAATTCCTCAGGGCCATCCGCATCACCGGTTTCCCTTGGACCCGTCAATGTTGTCACGTAACTTGTTAAGCGTTGTCCGACAGCACTTCGCGTCAACAAGCTCACTAGCACTTCAAACTCCTCATAAGTCGGAACGAGGCGCTCCATCCCCATGACCGTAATTTGCGTTTTCGGCAAAGCTGATACAAGACGGGCATTTCCTTCGTTTGTCACAAGAGAAATCGACCCGGATTCGGCAATGCCAAAATTACAGCCTGTCACACCGACATCAGCCGTCAGAAATTCCTCCCGCAACATTTTTCGGGCATGCAAAGCAAGTTCCTCTGGCTTAGAGCTATTTTTGTAGGCAAGCTTTTGTTCAAATACATCTCGGATTTGTTCTTTATTTTTATGAAGAGCGGGCGCAACAATATGGGAAGGCGGGTCATGGTCATCCACTTGTAAAATATACTCCCCTAAATCTGTCTCAATAACGGTGCAACCTAGCGCTTCAAGAGAAGCATTCATATTAATTTCCTCGGTGACCATAGATTTTGATTTCACAATTTTCTTTGCCTTTTTCCGCTTAATTACATCTGAAATGTATTCATTCGCTTCTTCCGCTGTTGCCGCAAAAAATACGTGCCCGCCGCGCTTGACAACATTTTCACTTAGTTGCTGTAAATAATAATCCAAATTGTCAAGTGTATGCTTTCTTATTTCTTCTCCGAGCGAACGCCATTCTTCCCAATTTCCAAGCTCTTCCGCTGCATCCAAACGGCGTGAACGAAGACGCTCTTGCGCCCCGGCGACTGCCGTGCGCATAAATTCATTTTGAATTCCTTTATCTACTCGATCTTTAAAAGCGTCTGTACCAATTTTCATCGCCATTTCCATCAACCCCTATCTTTTCCTTACTCCAAAAAGCCATCTGCCTAATCTGTAAGCGACCCTGTTCTTACCTACTATTCAATACTTCCGCAATGTGCATCACTTTCACCTTTTGTCCAACCCGCTCCATGCGTCCACCAATATTCATTAAACAACCACAATCTGCCCCAATTAAGTAGTCCGCACCTGTCTCGACCGCACATCGCACTTTCTCATCGACCATCTGCTCAGAAATCTTCCCCATTTTAACCGAGAAGGTTCCGCCAAATCCACAGCAATTTTGGGCGTTTGGCAGTGTCTCCACTTCCAGACCTTCCACATGGCTTAATAGTTTAAAAGGGGCATCTTTCACACCAAGAAGCCGAGTCATATGACAAGAGGTGTGATAAGTCGCTTTTCCAGGAAGCTTTGCTCCTATATCTTCTACTTTTAATACCTCTACAAGAAATTGAGTCAATTCATACGTCTTCCCAGCAAGCGCTTGAGCTTTCGGCTCCCATACCGAATCTCCTCGAAAAACATGTGGATACTCTTTAAACATCGTTCCACAAGAACCAGACGGAGTGACGACATACTCAGAATGCTCAAATGCCGTAATCATGTTCTTCATTGCTTCTTTTGACTCTTTCACATATCCACTGTTGTATGCAGGCTGTCCGCAGCACACTTGCGCCTCTGGAAAATCGATTTCACAACCAAGACGCTCAAGTATTTCTACGGTCGCTTTCCCTGCGCCTGATTGAAACATATCTACTAAACATGTTACAAATAACGAGACTTTCATATTTTTCCCTCCATCTAAAGATAAACCTTGTCCTGTTTCTATATAAATCGATCTAGCACATTCATTATGTTGAATGTGCTAGACTTAAACGGACACCCTCCGCTATTCGCCTGGATGAACTACTGGAAGGACTCCGTGAAGAGATGTAAATCATCTATTCTGAACCTCTTCCCTAAACGAAACGGCTCAGAATGATTAATTGACATATATATATGGTTCGGCATTCTTCCATAATACACCTTTTGTTGAGCAGGTCATCTGATGATTAAAGTTATAATCACTTTGCATAACTGAAAAATCATCGTTATCACGCACTCTTTTTAATTTTCCCGTCCGCTCGTCCGCTCCGACTACCTGCCACAATAGACGCTATAATTCCAACGAGTACAAAGATCACCACCATTGTCCCCATATGGAAGCCAAATCCATTTAAAGCGATGTAACCTAAACCGCCTCCAAAAACGACATAGAAGGTCATCGGTATTAGCGTTTTACGAATAATATTGCCTTCATTTCCTATTAAACCAGCCGCAGCTGAAGCCGCTACAACATTATGAACACAAATCATATTTCCAGCTGCTCCGCCAATTGCTTGAAGTGCTACAACTGTTGCTGGTACCGCCCCAATATTATCTGCCACCCCAAATTGGAACAGCGCAAACATCATATTACTAATTGTATTGCTTCCAGCTACGAAAGCACCAATAGCTCCAACCGTCGGCGCAACAAGCGGCCAATTGTCTCCAAACGCACTCGAAATACCTTCTGCCAATACAAGTGGCATACTTAAAAAACCCGTTTCATTTACACCCGTATTAATGAAGACTTGTACCATCGGCACCGAGAACAGCAAGGCTGCCATGGCACCGGAAACGGTCTTCAATGAATGGCGGACGGCATTTTTCGCTTCACTCATCTCCATTTTATGCAAGAAAAACACGATAATGGCTACGGCAATGAAGATGATGCCAGGGATGTTCAACGGCTTGGAAGCAATCGTCATTTGCGTTCCAAACACATTTTCAAACGAAAGGACCGCTGATTGAATCCAGCCTGCAAACGGTAAAAACTTGACACGTGTTGCCACAAGCAAAAGCGCTACCAATACATACGGCATCCACGCCGATATCATGGAAATGAAACGTTTCGGCGGTTCATCGGAAATCGCTAATTGGCCAGTCCATCCTTTTTCCCACTCCGATGACGAGGCAAAATCCCAAGTCGTTTTAGGCATTAAAAAGCCTTTTTTCGCTGCTGGGATGATCACGGCTAGACCAACTAAACCGCCAATCAGCGACGGAAACTCTGGTCCAAGCAGGTTGGCCACAAGCACATATGGAATTGTAAATGACAACCCTGCAAAAATAGCAAACTTCCAAACTTGCAATCCTTCTTTAAATGATTTATTCGGACCAAAAAATCTCGTTAACATCATCGCCAAAAACAGCGGGATGAATGTTCCGATGATGCCATGAAAAATGGCGACTTGTCCGCCAATCCCCACAATGTATTGATCATATGTAACACCTAAACTAGCAATATGATCATTAACAAGTGGAGCATCTTTCAATCCGGTACTAACTCCAATTAAAATAGGTGTTCCGACCGCACCAAAAGAAACAGGCGTTGATTGAATAATTAGCGCTACCATAACAGATGCCATCGCCGGAAAACCAATGGCTACAAGCAGCGGAGCAACGACTGCTGCAGGCGAACCCCATCCAGCAGCTCCTTCGATAAACGACCCGAACAGCCAGCAAATGATAATCGCTTGAATTCTTCGATCCGGGGTAATACTTGTAAAACCATGACGAATCGTATGTACTGCACCACTTTCTTTTAACATATTCAACAGTAAAATGGCACCAAATACAATAATCCCAACTTCTAACGCAGACACCGCCCCTTTCAAGCCTGCCGCCGCAATTTCATTGAAAGGTACCTTCCATATAACAGCACTCATTATAACCGTTACGATCAAAGCGATCGGCATTGCCCGCTTCGCCGGCCAGCGTAAAATAACGAGAAATAAAAACACTGACATAATTGGTACGACAGCTAATAAAGCTAACATCCTTGTTCCCATCCAAAGTTCCCCCTTTTCCTGTTATCTCCCACATTCCCTAAATCTCACGTTAACATCATAAGGTCATCTGATGACTATATCACCTGCTGTTATGATTATAAAATAAAACGCTTTCATTTACAACCTTCTTTTTCCTATTAATATGAACTACCTATCTACCGAAGTCGGTTAAATTTCCATACAAAAAGCCCAACCTTGGCTTGTTTCTTCCAAGGTTAGGCTTTGAATCAATTACTTCCAAAAATCATCAAATACCGTAATTGGTAAGTGACGCTTATGCTCAGACTTCACATAATGCGATTCAATTTTTGCCTTCGCTTCTGGACTTACTTCTTTTCCTTCTAAATAATCATCAATGTCATCATACGTAACCCCAAGCGCGGCTTCATCTGGAAGCTGTGGACGATTTTCTTCTAAATCCGCCGTTGGTGCTTTCATGTAAAGATGTTCCGGACATCCAAGTTCCTTCAGCATCATTTTTCCTTGGCGTTTGTTCAAACGGAAAATCGGAACTAAATCGGCTCCTCCATCTCCGTATTTTGTGAAGAATCCAGTAATAGCTTCCGCAGAGTGATCTGTCCCAAGCACAACACCGTTATACATGCCTGCAATGCTATACTGAGCAATCATTCGCTCTCTTGCCTTAACATTGCCTTTTAGAAAATCAGACAGCTTGCCGCCAGTTGCTTTCTCTACCGCCGCAACACTTCGGTCTACCGCTTCTTTAATATTAACAGCTACACTTTTGCTTGGCTGAATGAATTGTAAAGCATCTTGACAATCGGCTTCGTCAGCCTGCACTCCGTATGGAAGGCGCACGGCGATGAATTGATACTTGTTTTCTCCTGCTTCTTCATTCAATTCATCCACAGTCATTTGTGCTAATTTTCCTGTTAACGTAGAATCTTGACCACCGGAAATGCCCAAGACCATCGATTTCAAAAACGGGTGTTTCGTCAAATATGCTTTTAAAAAATCGATGCTGCGACGAATTTCTTCTTTCGGATTAATTTCTGGCTTTGTTTTCAATTCCTCTATAATTTGACGCTGTAATTCTTCCATGAATTAAAACTCCTTTCAAACGTAAGCATGGGCTATTTTCCAATATAAGCAACAATAACTCCCATAGCATGTGATTAAATATTACATCAAAATAAGAACCTTGGCAAAACCTTTCATAAGCCTATTGAACACATTAACGATGCTTATGACGACTGATTAACTCCATCTTTGTATTCCATACTTCTTCACTCAAATCGACTGGATATCGTTCTGGATTGAGCTTTCGTAAATATTCATCCCAAAAGTACGTCAATTGCTTTTCATGATGTGAACGAATAGCAGCCAAATCAGGCAACTCATACATTTGTTGTCCACCCACAAAAATGGGCTTCAACAGTTCAACCGCCTCAAAATTTGTAACAAATTTATGCAAATATGTGTGAATCGGATCAAATAATTTTATTTTCTTCTGTTGCTTCACTTCTTCATGCACGAAGGCAATATAATCGCCTTCTGCTTTTTGATTGCTTCCATTAATAATTCGATACACCGTTTTAAAGCCTGGGGTTGTCATTTTCTCAGGATTGGCAGATAGCTTAATGACCGGCTCATATGTCTCCCCTTCTTTTTTCGCTACAAGTTTGTACACACCACCTAAAGCTGGATGATCGGCTGCTGTAATTAACTGTGTTCCAACACCCCATGCATCAATTTTCGCTCCTTGTGCCTTTAAGTTGAAAATCACATTTTCATCTAAATCATTACTTGCAATAATCTGCACATACTTAAGCCCTGCTTCATCTAGCATCTTCCGAGCTTCTCGAGACAAATAAGCCAAATCACCGCTGTCCAAACGAATCCCCTTTAAGCGATAGCCTTTTTCTTCTAAATGCTTCCCGACTTTGATTGCATTAGGCACCCCTGACCGCAACGTATCATATGTATCAACGAGAAGCACTGTATTAGCAGGATGAACCTCTGCATAAGCCATAAAAGCATCTAGTTCTGATGGAAAGTCCATTACCCACGCATGAGCATGAGTACCAATAGAAGGAATCCCAAACAATTTGCCAGATTCCATGTTGCTTGTGCCATCAAAACCGGCAATGTAAGCAGCTCTTGATCCCCAGATGGCGGCATCCGCTTCTTGAGCTCGCCTCGTTCCAAACTCAAACAGTGTATCATGTGGTGCTACTTTTCGAATGCGAGAAGCCTTTGTCGCAATGAGCGTTTGATAATTCATAAAGTTCAGCAGCGCCGTTTCAATGAGTTGTACTTCAAATAGGCGTCCTTCCACTCGGACAATGGGCTCATTCGGAAACACAAGTGTGCCTTCTTCCACAGCATATAAATTTCCTGTAAATCGGAACTGTTTCAGCTCTTCTAAAAAAGCCTCGTCATATTGTTCAGGCTGTTCCCTTAAATAAGCAATATCTTCTTGTGAAAAACGAAGTTCATTTATATAATCTACAATGCGCGCAAGCCCTGCAAATACCGCATAGCCGTTGCCAAAAGGCGCTTTTCGGAAATACGCATCAAATACACGAACATATTCATGCCGATTTAACTTCCAATGGGCATAAATCATATTAATCTGATATTTATCTGTATGAAGTGTTAAATGCCGATCGCTCATTCAGTCAATCTCCTTTCGAAAAAGCCAAGAGACTCTTTCCTGCACGTCAACTACAAGAACTCTTTCACATTACCCTTTACTTTCCCGCATTTCTGATAATTTAACCTATATTGCGTTAAGCTACACGAAACGCTCACCCCGTCCCGTAAAAAGTCTGAAAGCTATGCACAGCTTCAGATTTCCTTTAACGGTTGATATATTTCACTAAAACGTTCTCAACAGATGTCAAATGCTTCAGCATCAAGTCCTGCGCCTTGATCGCATCTTGTGCGACAATGGCTTCATATATTTGCATATGTTCTTGATGTAATCGATCCGACGTCGTTTGCTCAGAATAAAGCCAAAGTCGTCTCGTTTCTTTCATCGTCTCAAGCATCATCTCCGACACGTTGTTCATCAGATTAACGAGAAGAGGATTTTGAGAAGCCGCTGCAATGGACATATGAAAATCAAAATCCGCTTTCTCCCCAAGCTCCTCATTCCCGCTAGCCGCTTTCATTTGCTCCAACGCTATTTTCATGCTCTGTAAGTCATCCATCGTTCGCTTAACGGCAGCAGCCCCGACTGTCCCGACTTCCAACACCTTTCTCACTTCAAGTAAATAACTAATATCTTCTTTCTTCATTAGCACGGCTGCCGTAACAGGAAGAGAAATAAAATCAGGGTCAAACTGCCTTACATATGTTCCTTCCCCTTGTTTCATCTCCACAAGTCCCATCGCCCGCAACGCACTTAACGCCTCACGAATAGCTGAACGTCCGACTTGAAAATTTTCAGCCAACTGCTGCACCGAATCGAGTTTATCTCCAGGCTGCAGATCGCCTCCTTTAATCATGCTCAAAAGGGCATCAGCGACCTCTTCATATATCTTCTTCGGTTTAATTTGTCTATATGTCAAAAACCTTCACCTCTAAACTGACTTCTTCCTATTAGTATACGCTTTATTATAGCAATACGTCTTCGTGCAATTCCACAAAAGGCCATCCGCCTTTTCTAAAAATACCTTCTTTCGTGTACCCGTATGATGGTGAAAGATTGACGGAACAGAACCCCTCGATTCTCACCCCCTCTGACTTTTGAACACTTTTGTTCAAAAATCTACTCAAAATATAAAACGAACAAAAAATTAACAAGTTTGTTCAAAAAATGATTTACAAAATTGTATGAACATTACTATAATTAAAGTAAGGACGATGAAAGAACGATTGCCATCTATGCCCCATTTTCTTTCTCGTTGAAACTAAAAATGTAAGCGCTAACTATAAATCTTTCTAAAAGTTCATAAATCAAATTTAAGGAGGCTGTTATCAATGGAACTGTTAATGCGAAACATGTTTCAAGCCTTAGGGAAAAATCCGTCAGCTAATAAACTGGCGAAAAAATACGGTTTACAATTTGGGGCAGGCCGCTTCGTTGCTGGAGAAACAATTGAAAAAGCCATTCACGCGGTTCAAGAATTAAATAATGCTGGGAAAGTCGTCACACTCGATCACCTCGGTGAATTCGTTTTTACAGAAGAAGAAGCAAATGAATCTGCTTCAATGTGCATTCAAACGCTCGATGCAATAGCCGAGTCTGGTGTTCAATCCAATCTTTCACTGAAAATGACGTCTTTAGGCTTAGATATTAGCAAGGAGTTGTGTATGCGAAACATGCGCAGAATTTTAGACCGCGCTAAAATGCACAACAACTTCGTCCGTATCGATATGGAAGATTATGCTCATTGTCAAATTTCCTTAGATATTTACCGTGAGTTGCGACAAGAGTATGACAATGTCGGCATCGTCATTCAAGCATATTTATACCGGACTGAACAAGACATGAAAGATTTAGATAAAGACCAAGCAAACCTTCGCCTCGTTAAAGGTGCTTACAAAGAGTGCGAAACCGTAGCGTTCCCTGAAAAGAAAAATGTAGATGAAAATTACAAAAAAATCATTCAAACACATCTGTTAAACGGGCATTATACAGCGGTCGCCAGTCATGATGAGCAAATCATCGAGTATACAAAACGCATTGTAGAAGAACACAACATTCCCAATGATCAATTTGAATTTCAAATGTTGTATGGCATTTGTGTCGAACTTCAAGACAAGCTTGTCCAAGAAGGATATAAAGTTCGTGTTTACGTACCGTACGGCATAGACTGGTTCGGTTATTTCATGCGACGTCTTGCTGAAAGACCAGCGAACGTTTGGTTTGTGTTAAAAAACTTATTTAAATAAGTCATTCAAAACGGTTACTATCGCCAAACATTTCGTTCACTGCTTCATTTATCTGCTGTAAGCAGGAGGTACCCCATTCTTTCTCCTGCTGCAGCCGTTTCACCCGTTTTCTCCCCTCTTCATCAGCACTCCAAACAAAAATGGCCAGGTGCTTGATGAATACGAAAAATGTAATCGCTTTCTACTTTTAGTGCATCGCAAAATATATCGCTTTCTTCTTCAAAATAAGCTACAATATTACTTTCGTAGACAACGATATAAAAGGGGGATTTACCAATGGATTTACAACTTCTTATTTCCATTGCCGTCTATATGATTGGGATGCTGTTCATTGGGTACTATGCCTATAAACGCACATCCAATCTTGCCGACTATATGCTTGGTGGAAGGACGCTCGGACCAGCTGTCACAGCCCTCAGCGCAGGAGCTTCCGACATGAGTGGTTGGCTGTTGATGGGACTGCCTGGAGCGATGTTCGCTCAAGGTCTTAGTGCTTCTTGGATTGCCATCGGCCTCACAATCGGAGCGTATGCAAACTGGCTTTATGTAGCTCCTCGATTACGTGCCTATTCTGAAATGGCGAACAATTCCATTACCATTCCAGCATTTTTAGAAAATCGGTTTGGTGATCAATCGAATTTGCTCCGACTAGTATCCGGTATTGTTATTATTATCTTTTTTACCTTCTATGTTTCTTCTGGAATGGTATCTGGCGGCATTTTATTTGAGAACACATTCAACCTTGATTATAAAGTCGGCCTCTGGGTTGTCGTAGCTGTTGTAGTCTCCTACACACTCTTTGGCGGTTTCCTTGCTGTAAGCTGGACTGATTTCATTCAAGGATTGATCATGTTTATTGCCCTTATTCTTGTTCCCGTTGTCACCATCATGCATGTCGGTGGAATGGGCGCAGCTGTAGGTGAGATTCAAGCAATTGATCCCAAGCTTTTTGATATTTTTAAAGGAACAAGCTTTCTCGGCATTGTCTCTTTATTTGCATGGGGACTTGGTTACTTTGGACAACCTCACATCGTTGTCCGCTTTATGGCCATCTCTTCTGTAAAAGAAATTAAAAAAGCACGCCATATTGGAATGGGTTGGATGATTTTTTCCATCATCGGCGCCATGTTGACAGGTTTAATTGGCATTGCCTACTATTCTCAAAACGGTTTAACACTTGATAATCCGGAAACGGTGTTCATTGAATTAGGGGAAATTTTATTCCATCCGATTATTACCGGCTTTTTATTAGCAGCCATCCTTGCGGCGATTATGAGTACCATTTCTTCGCAGCTTCTCGTCACTTCCAGTTCATTGACAGAAGATTTGTACAAAACCTTTTTCCGCCGTTCGGCTACTGATAAAGAACTGGTCTTAATTGGTCGCCTTTCTGTCTTAGTTGTATCCATCGTGGCGGTCTTCATTGCTTATAATCCAAGCGGAAACATTTTGAAGCTCGTTGGCTATGCATGGGCAGGGTTCGGTGCTTCTTTCGGTCCTGTTATTTTGTTAAGTTTGTACTGGAAGCGAATGAATGCTTGGGGCGCACTAGCAGGAATGTTAGCAGGCGCCGCTACTGTTATCCTTTGGACACAGTTTGATGTATTAAAAAATAATATGTATGAAATTATCCCTGGATTTATCGTCAGCTTGATAGCAGTCTATATCGTCAGTCTATTAACACCAGCTCCATCCAAAAAAACACTAGAACAATTTGATACTTATAAGCAATCAGCATAAGAAGAAAGCCTCCCTATCCGATTAGGGAGGCTTTCTTCATACTATGATATAAATCATTTGAGCGAATATCCTACTCTCTATCTACAACTATGTTTGTTTATGTACTTTCAACTTATTATAAAGAGTTCCTCTCGAAATTCCGAGCAACTTAGCGGCGGCGCTTTTATTGCCATACGTTTTTTCCAACGCCTCTTCAATCGTTAGTCCTTCTTCTGTTGCTGCTTCATTGTCATGTTTTATAGACTTTGGCAGAGTGCGCTTTTGAGTCAACGTTTGGGCAAGTATGTTTTCAGGCAGATGTTCCATTGTCACGATATCCCCTTCATTTAAAAGGATTAAGCGCTCTGCCACATTTCGCAGTTCCCGCACATTTCCCGGCCACGCATAGTTTTGTAAAACGTCTTTTGCTTCCGCGCTCAACTGAGGCATCGATTTTCGATATTTAACGGCCAACTCCTGCAAAAACGTATCAACAAGACCTTCAATGTCCTCTTTTCGCTCACGTAACGGCGGAATGTCAATTTTAATGACTGTCAAATAGTAGTAAAGGTCTTTATGAAATCGCCCATCCTCAACCATTTCTTCAATGGCAGGTGACGCCGATGCGATAATACGTGTTCTGGCATTAACAAGCTCCATCCCTCCTACCCGATAAAAAGACTGACTCTCAAGATAGTTTAAAAACTTCACTTGGATATCAAACGGCATTTGATCAATATCGGCAATGAACAAAGTCCCTTCCTGCGCTTGCTCAATTTTACCTGCCTGCCCTTCCGATTCTTCCTCTGTAAAAGAACCGCTTTGATAGCCGAATAACTCAGCTTCCAACAGGCCGGACGGAACAACAGAACAATTCACCGAAATGAAGGGGCCATTTCCTCTTGGACCGCCGTAATGAATCGCCTGAGCCAGCATTTCTTTTCCAGACCCTGGCTCTCCTGCTAGCAATACCGAAATGTCAGCATAAGCCGTTTTTTGCGCAATTTTTACCGCTTGTTTAATTTGTGGACTCTCGCCAATTAACGAAGAAAAAGGACGGTCTTGATGAATAAGAAGCGGAGTTGATGCATCAATTTCTTCGTTTAATCGAACAATTTGAGTAATATCATGCTCTGTTGCCACACCTCCAATAATCATATTATCTTGAATAATGGGAGATGCATTAATTAACACATGCATCTCATTGGCCGGATGGTGATATTCCCCTCGAATAGGTCTTCCTTCGTTAAGAATGCGATGAAGCATAATTGATTCAACAGAGAAATGCTCACCAATCTTTCGACCGATGATTTCTTCATTTTTAATTCCATATGTTCGTTCTGCAGCCGAATTCCAGCAAATCACACGCCCGTCCTCGTCGACCGCCGTAACCGCATCATTGACCGTTTCAGCAAGTGTTTCAAAATAGGCGGTCAGCCGTTTAGCATCTGTATGCAGTCTTTTAATCCATATATTGGCGGTGACAACCCCAATAATTTCATTCGTTTCATTTTCAATGAGAACCGGTCGTCTCCAATCAGTTTCTTCTTCAAGTAATTGTCGTTCTGTGAAAACAGGCGATGGAAGCCACTGCGTTTTGTCAAGCCATTTGTCAGCCGTCATATTCTCATCTTCTTCTGCAATTAACGAGCTTTCATAATTCGCCACCACATAACTCGTCTGTCCGCCAATGACAACAAAACTATACTCCAACAGCTTTCTCTTAACCTCGAGCAGGGAGACATCTCGTTCCATCAAAATAAAGGAATGATCCATATGGATTTGTTCAACTTCCTTCATCCTAACTCCCCCCCTTTTACATCATTTGTTTACTACTACTGTAGCATGTTTAGATTCCATTATCTATTATACCGCATTCTTTCAAAAGTTCCGGGTGACTCCCACATTACAGAAGGGATTTTCTTACATATTCACCTAGTTATTTTATGCTCCGCTCTTTTTATTCAGAAAAAGCCGCAGGTTGAATTTTACTAAGCGACTTTGGCGAAAATGTGATAAAATAGTGTTTTGTGCTGAGCTTCTAACTCCATTGATAACATGGAAAAAACTGAGTATTTCTTTCTCGAATGCTTGGTTCATGATGTGCACAATGAACCAAGACATTGCTTAAAAGCGATAAAAAATTCACTCGCATTTAAATATACGTAAAAGCCTAGAGAAAAAGGAGTTTTGACTAACAAAATGAACATTATTTGCGCAACGTTGAACGCAAAATACATTCATACTAACTTAGCTATTCGCTGCTTAAAAGCTTATGCTGCGCCTGAATACGATGTCCAATTAGCGGAATATACGATTAAAGACCCTTCTTTGAACATCGTCACAGACCTTTATAATAAAAAGCCGGATGTATTAGGATTTAGCTGTTATATTTGGAACATCGAAGAAACAATTAAAGTTATTAAAATGATTAAAAAAATTAAACCGGATATTAAAATTGTACTAGGTGGACCTGAAGTAACCTATGACGTAAGCGATTGGCTTGACATCATTCCGGAAGCAGACTTCTTTATCATTGGAGAAGGAGAAATTACATTCAAGCATCTATTGGATGAACTGAGCGGTAATGGCAACTTTGAAGATATTAGCGGCCTGGCCTTCCGAAAAAATGGCAAAAAAATTATCAGTGCCCAACGAAACAAACTTGACCTAAAACAAATGCCGTCTCCGTACCGTTTTGAGGAGGATATTCCTCATCTATCCAAACGTGTAGTATATATCGAAACAAGTCGTGGCTGTCCATTCAGCTGTCAATTCTGCTTATCCTCGATTGAAGTTGGAGTTCGTTACTTTGATCGTGAGAAAATTAAAGATGACATTCGCTACTTAATGGCGAATGGAGCCCGTACAATTAAATTCGTTGATCGCACTTTCAATATTAGCCGAAGCTATGCTATGGAAATGTTCCAATTCTTAATTGATGAGCACGTTCCAGGTGTTGTGTTCCAGTTTGAGATTACAGCCGATATTATGCGTCCAGAAGTCATCCAATTTTTGAATGACAACGCTCCAGCCGGCTTATTCCGCTTTGAAATTGGCGTCCAATCAACAAATGACGCAGTAAATGAACTTGTTATGCGCAAACAAAATTTCCAAAAGCTTACTCGAACCGTCACGATGGTTAAAGAAGGCAAAAAAATCGATCAGCATCTCGACTTAATTGCAGGTCTTCCTGAAGAAGATTATGATTCATTCAAAAAAACATTTAATGATGTATTTGCCCTTCGTCCTGAAGAACTGCAGCTTGGCTTTTTGAAAATGTTGCGCGGAACAGGTGTCCGTTTGCGTGCTGACCACCATCAATATGTATACATGGATCATGCGCCATATGAAATTTTAAGCAATAATGTTCTCTCTTTTGAGGAAATCATCCGCATTAAACAAGTAGAAGACATTTTGGAAAAATATTGGAATGATCATCGCACGGATGAAACGATTGAGTACCTTGTTTCTCACGTGTATGAAACACCATTTGACTTTTTCCAAAACTTCGGGACATATTGGGATGAAGCCGGATGGGCTCGCATTGGGCATCAGCTGGAAGATTTATTCCGCCGTCTGAAGGAATACTTATTAGTGGAGAACTTCAAGGAACAAGATATTATTGAAGGATTTATGAAAATTGATTATTTACAGAATCAAAAGTATAAGCCTCGTAAGCCTTGGTGGGATGATACGATGCAAAAACAAGTTCGTTCTCACTATTATAAACAAATTTTAGCAGAACCTACTTTATTAGGAACGGCGTTTATGAACGAAGAACTACACGAAAAAGATATGTACAAACATACCGTACTCGAATTCCTTCCATTTGATTATGGTCACTATAAACAAACAGGAAATATTGTTCGGAAAGAATCATTAATGCTTGTATACTTCGATCCGAAAGAAATGAAAACAAAAGTTTATACAAAGCCACTCGAAGCCTTTAAGCTTCCAATGGCTAACTAACCAAATCAAAAACCTCAGAGCCCTATCAGCTCTGAGGCTTTTTTCATGCTGTAGCTTACAGATTTCTTCTCACTACGAGAACTACTTATTTAAGCGTCGCTTTTTGATTCTTCTTTTGATGCGAAGAAGCTTCTGCTTTCGCCTCATACATTTTGCTTGCATTTGTATGACCAAGCTCATGACCAAACTCTTCTTGCAGTAGTTGTTTCGTCTCTGCTTTTTCAGACATGAGACTGCCGTTTGCTTTACGCAATTTTTTCATTTCTTTTTTATTCATTAGCGACCGCCTGCCATTTTGCCTTTTTGGCCATGTTTGGAGTTACGATTAGCCGCTTTAAAATTATCTTCCCGACTGTATTCTACTGAAAATTCCGTATCCGGAAGGCTTTCAGTCGGTGTGAAGTTATTTTTCTTTGCTGCATCATGTGCCACTTTTCGTTTTGCCATCGTGACCATCTCCTCCATACTAAACTAGAGCATCACTGCTCATTCATTAGTATGGAGCGAATCGAGCAAGAAATTCACTGAAAAAATTAACTTCCCTGCCTTCATTTTTCTGTTCTCTATAAGGAAAACAAGCAACTTTCCCTCTTCACCAGGCCATACTAACAAAAAGGAGGGAAGTCATGTGAAAAAGAAACCATCCTTACCATCTCCTATGATTGATGACACTATGCCGCATCAAGCATCTGCTCCTTCTTTTAAAGGAAGTGGGATTTCCATCCCAAAACCATTTAGAAATTCACACGGTGTGGTGATTGGTGACAGCTTGTATAACTCAACACAATCACCGCTCAATCATTGGAGTGACGACGTTGATCCTGCCATAATGGCTGGTGAAGAATGGGTTCATCCAACTAACGACATCGGTTGGAACACAAGCGAAAATCGGGACCTTATCGAACGTCAAAAAGCACCGGCACATACTCCATTCACCCATCCAGATAAAGATGTAAGCCAGGGAACAGATTGATTACTGTATAAAAGAAAGACCCATCAAGCCATCCTTGTCGCAGCGGATGTTCCGAACGGGTCTTTCTTTTTGTTAACCGATAATAATTCGTTCTTTCGGATAGTGGTACTTTGGCTCAGTTTTCGGTCTTCCAATCATAAAGATAAACGGCAAAATCCCAATTCTCCCAATAAACATAAGGACGATAATTAGCAATTTCCCTGGTGTACTTAATTGAGGTGTAATCCCTGCTGTCAGACCGTTTGTTCCGAACGCAGAGCATACTTCAAATACAATTTCTGTAAGCGAAAACGGCTCAATGACCATCAGTATAAGGGTAGCCCCGGCACAAATAAAAATCGCCATGAAACTGACAACAACGGATTTAGCTACATCATCTTCATGAATTTCACGATTAAATACCCGAATATGCTTTCTGCCTCTTGCAAAATGAAGAACAAACAAAATGTTTAGCGCAAATGTTGTCGTGCGAATCCCGCCTCCAACGGAGCTTGGCGAAGCACCGATAAACATGAGCATCGATAAAACAAGCAAAGTCGCTTCCGTGAACTCATTAACATTCATCGTGGCAAGCCCTGCACTCCTTGTTGTCGCCGATTGGAAAAAAGCATAAAAGAACGACTCATGCCAGCTTTTCCCCGCAAAGTAATGCTGACTCTCCAGCAGTAAAATAATGGCGGTTCCCCCGATTAGCAACCCTATGTACATGACTGTCGTTAATTTCGTGAACAACGAAAAACGAAAACGCTTCTTTTTGTTAAAATGGACGAAAAATTGTTTAACTTCAATTAAAACTGGAAAACCAATAGCCCCTAATGTAATTAATAAAATATTGACCGTTTGTACAAAATAGTCCTTCGCATACGGAGCGAGCGATGACCCGGTAATATCAAATCCAGCATTGGTCGTGGCACTAATGGATGCAAAAAATCCGTGTAAAAATGCTTCTTTCCAGCTTGAATAATATTGCAAAAAATACGTTCCTAAGGCTACCGTTCCAATTAGTTCGATAACTAAAATAATGAGAAGAATGTGCCTCATTAAATTGACTAAACCGGATAAGCTCGACTGATTTTGATCAATCATGATCAATTGCCGCTCTTTTAACCCAATCTTTTTTCCCATTACAAGCCACACGAATGTACTTAACGTCATGACGCCGATGCCTCCGATTTGAAAAACGAAAGCTAAAATGAATACACCCGGCACACTGAACGTATCGGCGGTGGAAACGGGCGTCAATCCCGTTACACTAACTGCACTCACTGCCACAAATAAAATGTCGATTATTTTGAACTCCACGCCAGGCTTATGAGCAATTGGCAAACTAAGGAGCAAAAAAGAAATCGTGACGGCCGCAAGATAAAACAGAACAATGTATTGGGCTGATGACAAATTTTTCAGCCGTGATTTTAAACTTCTACTTCTACCCATACATACTCAACCTCTTCTTTTTCAATAAACACAACTTACTTACACAGTCTTATCACAAATTCCATAAGAATGAAAGGTTTCCTGCATATTTTTTATTTCGTTATAATATGAAGGAGAATCTTTTTGTTTTATCTTACAATTTTATCACAAATGAGATGGGGGTTTTTTCTTGCTTTTGCCTTCTTTAGCGAAAAAAATCATCTATGAAGTAAAAAAACTAATTGATGAAGACATTATTATCGTTCATACAGACGGAACCGTCATGGCAAGTACAGATAAAAAAAGACTGGGGACCTTTCATGAAGGCGCGCTCATCAGCATGACCGAACGCCGGAAAATCATCATTACGAAAAATGATGAACAACGGCTCAAAGGAGTAAAAGCGGGCTTGAACCTCCCCATCTTCTTTTCCCGTGATGTGATTGGTGCCATTGGCATTACAGGTGATCCCGAGCGTATTTTGCCATATGGAGAACTATTGCAAAAGATGACCGAACTGCTTATTCAAGAAAGCTATCATTCCGATCAATTGCAATGGCGTTCCCGTACACTGGAGGCGTTTGTGTTTGATTGGCTTCAACTAAAGGACTGGTCAAAGCCATTCATCGATCGTGCCAATGTACTCAACATTGATTTACATAAAGAACGCCAATTAATTTTAGGCTATTTAAACAAACATCAAACCTTTTTGAATGAGGACATTTGGCAGTTGGTTCACGTCTGGAGCGGTGATCACCAGCAAGATTTATTTGTGCGATGGGGAAATGACCGCTTCCTTATTATCCAGCAAGCACCTATAAATATGCCAAAAGAGACCACGATGCAAAAAGTAAAGCAGCTCAAAATGTTTATTGAGGAAACATGGAACACATCTGTTTCCTTCGGGATTGGTCAGCCCGCAGCAGGACAAGAATTAAAAAAGTCGTATGAACAAGCAGAGCGAGCATTAGCAGTCGCGATGCGGGAAAATAGCATCGTCTTCGATGTCGACTTACGTCTTGATATGTGTTTAGAAGACATCTCCTTATCAACACGCCATGAATTTGTTGAAAGAGTACTGCAGCCGGTCATCGAACAAGAAGAACTTTTACATACTTTCCAAGTGTTTTTTGAGCATAACATGTCGCTGAAACAAACCGCACAAGCACTTCACATTCATATTAATACGCTACATTACCGAATTAAAAAATTAGAGGAATTAACACACTTGAATCTTAAGCACTTCCCAGATGTCGTTAGCCTCTATCTTTCACTTTATTTTTTAGATGATTATCTAAAAATCTCTCGTGAAAACGGATTAAATATGTAGTTTTATCTATATAACTTCTCATTTTCATCCTTTATGATGGATAGTAATAGATGTTGAAAAAAGGATGGGAAATCAATGATCACAGAGACTGTTAAAGCAAAGCTAATAGCCATTGTTGGTTCGGAAAATTACGATGACTCCAAAGCAGGAAGACTTGTATATTCTTATGATGCGACCCCACAATTCCAATCCATGCCAGATGCGGTCATTGCTCCACGCAATACAGAGGAAGTGGCTAAGGTGGTCAGCATATGTAATGAACAGCACATCCCTCTCGTTCCTCGCGGTTCGGGAACCAATCTTTGTGCCGGCACATGTCCGACCGAAGGCGGCATCGTTTTACTATTTAAGCATATGAATCGTATTCTGGAAATTGATGAAGAAAATTTAACCGTAACCGTTCAGCCTGGTGTCATTACACTGGACATGATTAATGCAGTGGAAGAAAAAGGGCTGTTTTATCCTCCAGATCCAAGCTCAATGAAAATTTCCACAATTGGGGGCAACATTAATGAAAATTCCGGCGGTCTTCGCGGCTTAAAATACGGAGTCACACGTGACTATGTTATGGCCCTTCAAATTGTCTTAGCGAATGGTGACATTATCCGTACAGGCGGAAAGCTCGCTAAAGATGTAGCCGGTTATGACTTAACCCGCTTATTTGTTGGTTCTGAAGGCACTCTTGGCATCATTACAGAAGCAACCTTAAAACTTATTCCAATGCCGGAAACGAAAAAAACGATGCTTGCGCTTTATCAAGATATGGACGCTGCCGCTCGTTCCGTCTCTAAAATTATTGCCAGCAAGATTATACCGACTACACTTGAATTTCTCGATCAACCGACTCTTCAAGTTGTCGAAGATTTCGCCAAAATCGGACTTCCGACGAACGTTCAAGCCGTTCTTTTAATCGAGCAAGACGGTCCCGAAGAAGTCGTTGAACGTGATATTGAAAAAATGTCAGAAATTTGCACAACAGAACAGGCTGTTTCCGTTCAAATTGCACGCTCAGAAGAACATGCGATGGCGTTACGAACAGCACGTCGTTCAGCTTTATCCGCGCTGGCACGCTTAAAACCGACCACCATTTTGGAAGATGCGACCGTGCCACGCTCTGAAATTGCGAAAATGGTCCGTGCCATTAACAAAATCGCGGCGAAATACAATGTGACTATTTGTACGTTCGGCCATGCGGGCGACGGGAATCTTCATCCGACTTGTCCGACCGATTCGCGTAATCGAGAGGAAATTGAACGTGTCGAAAAAGCATTTGAAGAAATTTTTGAAAAAGCGGTTGAACTTGGCGGAACGATTACAGGAGAACATGGCGTCGGTGTGATGAAAGCTCCTTATCTTGAATTAAAGCTAGGAATAGAAGGCATCGCTGCTATGAGAGCGATTAAAGTAGCTTTTGATCCTAATAATATTATGAACCCAGGAAAAGTGTTTGCTAAAGAAAGTCGGAAACGTGTGGTGGTGACAACATGACGACAGTAAAAGAGCGCGAAGTCATTCAACTGCAATTTAAAGAACGAATGGACGAAGATCAATTGCTAAACTGTATGCGTTGCGGATTTTGTTTGCCATCATGTCCGACCTATATTGAATCAGGCTATCAAGAATCCCATTCACCGAGAGGACGCATTGCCTTAATGAAGGCGGTTGTCGACGGTTTAATTGAACCAGATGAAGATGTTGAACGTACTTTAGAGCTTTGCCTCGGCTGCCGCGCCTGTGAGCCAGTTTGTCCATCAGGCGTCAAATACGGACATCTTCTGGAAGAAGCACGTGACATTATTAACCAAAACAAAAAGCAGTCCTTGCCTGTAAAAGCGATCCGCAACGTGGTATTCGAGCAGCTCTTCCCTCACCAAAACCGAATGCGGACGTTGACAGGATTAATGGGTGTGTACCAGCGATCTGGCCTGCAAACTTTCGTTCATAAAACAGGACTTATTAACACATTGCCTGATCACTTGGTAGCTATGGAAAAAGTCCTTCCTTCCATTCCAGCAATGAAGGACATGAAAAATCGGCCAAACTACCTCCAAGCGGACGGAGAAGTAAAAAAACGAGTCGCCTTTTTCTCCGGTTGTTTAATGGATACGATGTTTTTACCGACGAATAACGCCACGCTGACCCTGCTCCAAGCAGCCGGCTGTGAAATCGTCATCCCGGAAAATCAAGCATGCTGTGGAGCCCTCCACGGCCACAGCGGGGAGAAAAACGGCGCGAAGGAGCTAGCAAAACGAAATATTCAAGCCTTTGAACAGTTGCACGTCGATTACATCATTACAAATGCAGGAGGTTGCGGTGGATTCTTAATTGAGTATAACCATTTACTAAAAAATGATCCCGTTTGGAAAACACGCGCAGAAGCTTTTGTCAATAAATTAAAAGACTTGTCGAGCATCCTAATCGAACTAGACTTCCATAAACAGCCGCTTCGCTTACCAGCTCAAACCATTACCTACCAAGATTCCTGTCATTTGCGGAATGTAATGCAAACTTCAGGAGAGCCAAGGCATTTATTAAAAGCGATTGAAGGCATTGAATTCCGCGAAATGAAAGGAGCAGACAGTTGCTGTGGATCGGCGGGCATTTACAATGTCGTCGAATCGGAGATGTCGATGCGAATTTTAGATCATAAAATGGAACACGCAAAAGCAACGCATGCCACAACTATCGTAACGGCCAATCCTGGTTGTTTATTGCAAATGAAGCTTGGCATTGAACGAGAAGCGTTGTCAGACAAGATGCGAGCTGTTCATATTGCAGACTTATTGTTGGAAGCCTTACAATTCGCCGCAAAGCCTTAACTCCTTGTTTAAACAAGAGGACCTATCATAAGCATCTAGGGAAAACCAAGATTTCGTGATAGGTCCTTTTCTGTTGATAAAAGTTCACCTATTTAGCTAACTCCGCTTTAGTCTCTCATCGATTACGCTTGGAATAACGGTCGTTCATTCAAATAAATCGCCAATTCTGAATCACTTCCCGTCATTAATTCCTCTTTCAGCATTTTACCGAGCATAGCACTATAAATGAGACCGTTTCCTCCGTAACCAAGTAAAAAACGACAGCGAGGATACTCTTCATACTTCCCGACAACTGGAAGTCCATCATGTGTGCTTCCAAACACCCCTGCCCAAAAGAATTCAGCTTTTATCCCTTCATACTGTGGAAAAAGATTCGTCAGTTCACACAATAAATGATCGCGCTTGGCAATTAACGAGGACTCCATCGTTGCTAAATCATAGCGTGTTTCATCTAAACCACCGATGATAATTCGGCCTTCAACAGTCGTTCTTAAATATAAATAAGGTCGTGCCGTTTCCCAAATTAAAGACTGTTCATGCCATCCAGTAAAATGGGTTGTCGGTGCCGTCACGATTGCAAACGAACTGGCAAGCTTAGCATTGTGGTCCTTTCGAATTGACTGTGTTTCATACCCCGCGGCAAAAATTACTTCTCTAGCCCGGATGTTTCGCTTCGTATTAGTTATAATGTTTACTTCTTCTTCAAGAAATATCTTTCCGGCAACACGTGTATGTTCATATACCCGCAGCCCGTTTGACACTGCTTTTTGCAGCAAACCGTGTGTCAGTTTATATGGATTTACTTCAGCATCACCTTTTGTATAAATCGCCGCAGGTTTTTCAAATCCGTATTGTTGTGTTAGTTGATCTTGTGACCAATATTCTGCCGCAAAGCCATATTTATGCAGATTGGCATATTCTTCTTTTAAAAGTGGCACATCTTTGTCGCAACTTGCCATATACAAACTAGTTCGCTCAATAAAATCCGCATTAATTGGCAACGTGTTTGAAATCGTTTTAATTTCTTCGATAGCCTGTTCACACAACTTATAATGCTGAACACCTGCCTTTTCGCCGAATGAATGAATACAAGACGTTAACGTTTTATCATTCGAAAATTGCAACAATCCTGTATTGGCGCTTGTACTTCCACCTCCAACCTTATGTTGATCAATTAATACAACATCAAGACCACTTTCCACTAAAAAATACGCACTGAAAACACCAGAAATCCCCCCTCCAACTACGAGAACATCACATTGTATATCTTCTTCTAGCATCGGAAACGCCTTTACATGCTTATAAGTATCTGGCCAATATAATCTTCCAGTATGTAAAAACATCCTTCATCCCTCTCATTCTCTCTTTTTTTATCTTCTCCATTCTTTCCCCTCCTTACTAGCGACAAAACATCCTTTAATTGATTGACTTCATATATACGCTAACAGCTTGTAAATAAAAAAAATGTGCAAAAACTGCCTGATGTCCAGCAGTTTTTGCACACTTCGTTTCTATTACTTATTTGGAACGTGGCTCGAGCCAATCTCCAATAGATGGATAGGTCTCTCTGACCGCTTTCGGACCAAATACAACAGATACATGCCCTGTTTGAAGCATTTTAAATTCTTTATCCTGACTAGAAATATTGTCCATTAACGCCTCGACTTGATGAGGCATCGCAATATGATCACGACTTGCCGCAATATTTAAGACATTTGCTCTAATCTTCGATAAATCGACTTTTCGACCACGAATAGTCAATTCACCATGAATTAACTTGTTTTGTTGATAAAAATCACGAATCCATTGGCGATATGCCTCGCCAGGGAATGGAATACCGTCTCCTACCCATTTTTGCATGAGCTTCCAGCTTTCCACAAAACGCTGATTTTCAGAACGATCCACAAGGGTTACATATGGACCATAGAAGTTTGTAATCGGCTTTAACATTTTATTTCCAAAGTCAATCATTTCAGGTGGCACGTTTCCGAGTGTATCAACAACTTTATCCACGTTAAAATAACGCTCATCTAAAAACGACCCGTATAAGCCTGTATCAGAAAAATCGAATGGACTCGTCATGAAAATTAAGTTTTTAATCGGAAGTTCTTCATTTAAAGCAGCAAAAATGGAAGTCATCGTCCCACCCATGCAATAGCCAAGCACCGATAATTCAGAAGCGCCTGATGCTTTTAACACTTTTTTAGCTGCCTTTGGAATGTAATCCATAATATAGTCATCAAGCTTCATGTTTGCATCTTCAAGACCTGGTGTTCCCCAGTCAAGTAAGTATACATCGAATCCACGATCGACTAAATACTCGACTAAACTGTTCCCAGGCGTTAAATCTAAAATATAGGGCTTATTGATTAATGCATACACCATTAAAAGCGGCGTACGGTGAAGTGTATCATTTTTTGGCGTGTAGCGGTAGAGCTGCGCCTTATTCTTTTTCCAAATGACTTCCTTCGGCGATAACCCTACTTCTGGCTCTGCTTCTGCTGTTAAAATTTCAAATGCACGTTTAAACCGGCGTGCTGACTGCTTATATTCTTTCGGCATTGATTGAACCATTTTTTCCCATTCTTGTATAGGTGATACTGCCATGCTCCTTCACAACCTTTCATAAAAGTCACAGTATTGTCCCAAAACTTATACATGTAATTTACACATACATAGAAGTGAAAAAAGTCAGGAAAATACAAGTCGCATATCCGTTGATGCCAATCCCCCTCTTTCAGGGGGGTGGCACCCAAGTTGGACGTTGTACCTGTATAGCGTTGATTTTCCTAACTTAATTACATGTATAATCCGCCGTTGATGTTTAATTGCTGGCCTGTAATGTAAGCTCCATCTTGGCATAAGTACACGACACCGCGAGCAATTTCCTGTGATTGCCCAAAACGGCGCTTTGGAATTTTAGACACAATTTGCTGACGAATATCTTCTGGAATAGCCATAACCATCTCTGTTTCAATGAAACCTGGGCAAATTGCATTCACTGTAACATCCGTTTTAGCCAATTCAAGAGCTAGTGATTTTGTAAATCCGATCATCCCTGCTTTTGCAGCAGAATAGTTCGTTTGTCCGAAACCACCCGCTTGCCCGATAATTGAGGAGATGTTAATAACTCGGCCACCTTCAGATTCAAGTAAATATGTAAGTGAAGCTGTTGTTGTGTTGTATACACTGTTTAAGTTCACATCGATTACCTTTGCCCAATCTTCATGAGAAAGCTTTTTGAATGAACGGTCACGTGTAATCCCCGCATTATTAACAAGAATATCCAGTTGACCGAATGCTTCTTTCGTTTCTTCTACAAGACGTTTTGCTTGATCAGGATATGAAACATCCGCTTGAATCGCGATGCACTCTCCACCGTTTTCTTTAATTTCGTTTACTACTTTTTCCGCTGCTTCAGCACTGCTGTTATAGTTTACTGCTACTTTCACACCGTGAGATGCAAGTTCCTTTGCAATTGTTGCTCCGATTCCTTTTGATCCGCCTGTTACGATTGCTACTTTACCTTGTAATGTTGTCATGACAAATTCCCCTTTGCTTCAGCTAGTAGTTTTTAATATATGATGCTGTATGTTACAGCAAATTCTTCCCTATCCACTTGATTAAGACTGCTTCTGTCCTTTTACTTCTTTTCCAGTTTCTTTTACTGGTTCTTTCGTTTCTTTTGCTGCTGCTTGCTCTTGAAGTTTCAACTGTTCTTGAAACGATTGTTCCAATTGTTTGTTTTGCTGCTGTAACTTTTGTTGAAGTTGTTGTTGTAGCTGCTTTTGAAGCGATGCTTGAAGATCATCTTGGAATTTGGACTGAAATTGCTGTTGCTGTTCAATCGCTTCCAATACTTTATCAAGCTTTCTTTCCAACGATTTAACATCTGTTTTAATCTTCGTTAATTCCCGCTTGTACACAGCACCATTATCTTGGTTATCTTGCCACTCGTCTAAGCGGTCCTCCAATGCTTCTACTTTTTCTTCCACATTGATGACTAAAGAGGCGACATTCGCTACATCATCTTTTGTGGGAATATTGACTTGGTGGAAATAACGGCCCGTTGTTTCATTTAACGCATGCTGATATTGGAGGTTAAGATTGAGCACGTTTCCCATCCATTGAGAAAATTCCTCTTTATTCATGTTTTCGCCAAGTACCTTGCCCCAATAAGACTCTGTCTTATCGTACATTTCCTTCCATGCTAAAAATGGATCAAATACTTTCTGCTGCTCCAAACTTTCCATCTCCTTTCGTTTCATGTAAAAGTGATGGCTTGTGCCTCAACCTGTATCCCTTTTACCATTAAGAAATGATAACAGCAAAGCTCCCATTCACTTTTGTCGATACCAACAGATGTTTCTTCCTGTACTTTTATGCTACTCCCTTATTATAAAAGGGGTTGCGTCTTTAAACAATTCTAAAAATTTAGGAGATTTTGATAAGTTTTGTTGATAGTTGTCGAATTGTTTTAATAATTTGTGAATTTTTTGTAAAGTGGAGAAAACAAATTGACTTATCCTCCATATAGGTGTAAATTACACATAGATAAAAAAAACGGAAATTGAAAATTTTTCCGTACATTCACACAGATAAAAACGGGGGGATCCAACTTGTCAGAAAACCAAAACAAAAATAATGGAAGAGAAACCAATTTGGAGAAAAACATAACTGGTGCTCCCAAAAATTTTATGGTCCCTTTTCTGCTACTGAGTTTGCGCAACTGGAACCTTCATGGGTACAAACTCATCCAGCAACTGATGAGCTTTGGATTCACTTCCGTTGATCAAGGAAACGTTTATCGTACACTGAGACAGCTTGAAAAGGATAATCTAATCAAATCGGAATGGGATACTTCATCAGACGGACCTGCTCGGCGCATTTATTCCATCACAGACACTGGTGAACAGTATTTGAAAGTATGGGCATCATCGCTAGAGCAATACCAAAACATGCTGAATTCTTTTTTCACCATGTATACCGATATGTTTTTTCCATTCAGCTCAACAACCAAACAGCAAAAAGATGACCCAAAAAAAGATCAATCTTAGGGATTTACACAGTCTGTCTGCAGCTGTGTTTCCAATATAAAAATGAAGGCTGCTTAGCGATTTTCGTTGGAATATGGACTGATTTTACATCTAGAAGAACTTTTCTCCATCCTCTCTCTTTTCAACATACGCTTTGCATGGCCAATGAATCTAAGGAGGAATTGTCTAATGTCAGCGGTTAAGTATGATTCTGTAATTGATGCTATGTGGGAACAATGGTCAAAAGGTTTTAACTCTCTTTTGGAAAACAACAAACAAATGGAGCAATGGACTGTAAAGGCCTTAGAACAGCAAAAAGAATTGGTAAGCAAAGCAATGGAGCAAGCTCAACAGGTCGATCACCAATGGAAACTTGAAGTAGAACAACTTCAAGCGAAGGTAAGTGAAAATTTACGCAAAACAGCAGGAAACGTAGTAGCTGACTCTTATGATCAATGGGCAAGCCGTGTCCACGAAGCAATGCAAAAACTTCAACAAGTATCAGTAGAACAAAATAAAGCAAGCTATCATTTTGTTCAACAGGCTCATGAGCAATATCAACAAACAATTGCGCAAGTCATGGAAGAACAACAAAAGGCTCGCGATGAATTCCAACAAGTATCCGACGCTTATGTTGAGCAGTTAAAAGCAGTTCAAAAGTCATTTTTACAATCAATCGAGCAATACTCGCTTGTTAAATAATTATTAAATTGACGCACAGCCAACCGGGCGTTAATCTTATATCTATTTTCTAGTGATATCCTCTTGCAAGCAAGAGGATACCGGTAAATGAAAAAGCAGCTCTTCTTTTTCATCACAGCCAAAAGCCGCACCTTCTACATGAAGATGCGGCTTTTGGCTGTTTAATCGACTCTCCTTCTCTCTTTTCGACACAGTTTAACATGGATTACCAGTATGGATTCCATCGTCTCTGCAATAATATAAATACAGCGAGAAATCGTTGCAACCTCTTTCAAGGAGATGAATACATCATGGCAAGAAACACGAATAAATTACTAGTTCCTGGAGTGGAACAATTTTTAGATCAATATAAATACGAAATTGCTCAAGAATTCGGCGTGACACTTGGTTCTGATACCGCTGCCCGAAGCAATGGCTCTGTAGGTGGAGAAATTACGAAGCGTCTTGTCGCTCAAGCACAAGCTCAATTAAATGGTCATACAAACTAACAAAAAAACCATCAACGGGCATTTTTTCTCCGCTGATGGTTTTTTTATGGCTGTCAACATCCAGGTTAGCTCCCCGCCTTCTCGCTTAATGACCGTGTAGTGACCTTATACGATTTAAGTCACTTAATGGTTTCTCAGACGATTGTTCTTACTTCGCTTTCTTAATCATCGTCCTCGTCATCATCATCTTCGTCGTCATCCTTCTCTCGTTCCTTGGCGTTCTTGTCTTTCTCTTTCTTATCTTCCTTATCATCATCTTTGTCGCTTTTGTCTTTCTCTTTCTTATTTTCCTTATCGTCATCTTTGTCGCTTTTGTCTTTCTCTTTCTTATTTTCCTTATCGTCACCTTTGTCGCTTTTGTCTTTCTCTTTCTTATTTTCCTTATCGTCACCTTTGTCGCTTTTGTCTTTCTCTTTCTTGTCTTCCTTATCATCGTCTTTCTCGTTTTTATCTTTCTTGTCATCTTTATCATTTTTCTTTTCGTTCACTGGCACACTGACTTTAGACGACTCTTTTATGAGCAGCTGTTCTTTTTCTTTTACTGCAGAAGGGAGAGAAGAAGTCGGATTCGAAGGCTTCTCTCCAGTATTGGTTAGTACTTGTTTGTTGCTGTTAGAGACAGCTGGAACAGGCTGTTGCACTGGTTTCACCGTTTCTTTTATGCCGTTTTTTTGTATTGGCACGTCCACTGCTGAAGGTATTGATTTTTGCGCTTGCGAAGAAGCGTGTTCATCAGCAGATTCTTTTGGTTCATCCTCTTCGACATTCGATTGCTTTGGCAGCGAGGTTGAACGTTCTATTTTCTTTTCGTTTCTCAACCATGTGCCCGTCGAAATACCGCTTTTTTGCGCCTGTTCTCGTTCATCCAGTGAACTTTCCACTGTTTGAATAGTATAAGCTTTCTTTTCCCAATTTTTTGTCACCGTTTCGATATCGGTCAGCAATTGGCTTGTATAATCTTGTTTATCTGTCTTAAAAACCGCCGTAATGAGGACATCTTTTTCTGTTTTTAAATATCCTTGTTTTTCACTTATGGTTAAAATTTGCGACGTTACTTTCTCAATCGGAAGTCCGATCCATTCTTCGACGGTTGCCATTAATTTCTCTGCTTCTTCATTAAACGGCTCTACCTCTACGACTTCAAATTGACGATTGACCCCCAGTTCTAAGCTCGGGTTAATATCGATTGACATGTACGCATACACTTGCTGCTGCAAATAATAAGGAATGAAAAAAAGCAAAAATATGGCTGCAGCAACAGAACTGACGACAGCCCCTCGCCATGAAAGCCTCGTTCTCTTTATGTCGGAGACTTCACGCTGGTCTTGTCTAAGAGGAAAAAAATGAATTTCCTCACCTAGCTCATATGGACGCTGTTCATGTCTTGTTCGTAAAAACTCGCCGTCAGGGGTTAACATCGTTACATACTCCTCAGTAATCTCCATGACAATGCCCTTTTTCAAGACCCGAGCACCCCTTTTATATAATCTTTTAAATAAACATAATCCCCTGCCAAAACGATGGCAATCGCAATAATGTATTTACGGTTGCGTTCAATCGTTTTACGGCTCACCGCAACATGTTTCTCCACTAATCGAATTGGTATTTGTTTCTTTTTAAATAATTTTTCTCGCACATCGTCATTATGAACAATAAATTGTGCTACTTCAATCGCATTTAGTCGTGCATCCGCATGCTTTGGAGACTGTTCTACAATCTCCGATAACGTCAATTGAAATTGTTCGAGCACTTGCTGGAAATGTAAAATTTCATCTTTGCGCAGCTGCTGTTCAATTTGACGAATATATTCGTCCAGTGACAAATCCGCTTCCAGTTTCGTTTGAGAAAATTCTTCGTTCTCTTCATCTGTTCTTTGAAGGTGGAATGTCTGTACACGCGCCTCTTTTCGAATATAATCAATGACGCGGCGCTTAATAATGAGTTCGGCAAAGGCAAGCAAAGAACTGCCCTTTGCTTGTGTATATTTTTCTATAGCTTCATTAAAAGCGATGAGACCAATGCTAAATTCGTCATCTGTTTCACGTATATATTTTTTGCAAACGCCCGAAACCGTTTTGGCGACAAACGGCTTATATTGCTCAATGAGTTCATTTTGCAACTCCCGATCCCCTTGTTGAATCTTCAGCACTGTATCCTCGAGCGTTTTCTTTCGACCGACTTTAAACAGTACACTAAGCAATGGTTTCACCTCTTGTCTAACATCATTCGTTCCAACCACCAGATTTCTGGGTGTACTAGAATGAGAAAATAGTCACCTTTTATAATGACTATTCATTATAACGTAAAACTTCTTAGTTTGACCATGATTCGTAAGTCTGATTCCCCTTGTTCACCATTGGAACGCATCGCCTAAAAGTAGTGTTTATAAAAGAAAGTGCCCGAAAACAAACGTTTCAGGGCACTCCCCTCTAAGCTTATTCTTCGTCTGTTTCTTTCTTCGCTTCACGTGCTTGCTTTGCTTCTTCTTTCTTTGCTTCACGCTCTTGCTTTGCTTCTTCTTTCTTCGCTTCACGCTCTTGCTTTGCTTCTTCTTTCTTTGCTTCACGCTCTTGCTTTGCTTCTTCTTTCTTCGCTTCACGCTCTTGTTTTGCTTCTTCTTTCTTCGCTTCACGCTCTTGTTTTGCTTCTTCTTTCTTCGCTTCACGCTCTTGCTTTGCTTCTTCTTTCTTTGCTTCACGCTCTTGCTTTACTTCTTCTTTCTTCGCTTCACGCTCTTGTTTTGCTTCTTCCTTGTTTGTCTCCGTTATTTGGTATACAGCTGGTACAGCAGTTGGAACAACGCTTACTTCTGATACCGTTTCCGCTTCCTTCGTCACAGCTTCTTGTTGAATGAGCTCATCCTCTTCCTTCGTCACGGCTGTGTCACCTTCATAAACGGCTTCTTCTGTTTCTTCATGAATCTCATCTACTATTTCTTCTATTTCTATTTGCAATTCCGCTTGCTCTTTTTCCAATTCATGATAGCGCGCCAACTTGGCCTCTAATTTCGCTTGTGCCTTCGCAATATTTTTTGCTAAAGCTTGCTTCGCTGTTTCATTCTTTACTTTTGCCATCGCAGCTTTTAGCGCCACAATATTTTGGGCAATACTTTTTTCAAAAGCAGACGTTTCCGATGTCGACCCTTCTTCCCGCTCAGCAGCCTCTTCTTGTTGCTCTTCTGCTAATTCAGCTGTTTCTTGCGCTTTTTCCATTTGTTCCAGTGCCTTAGCTAACAGTTCAACCGCTTCTTCTTCTTTTTCATGTGCCATTAATGTTTCTGCTTCTGCAATTCGTTCCGTTGCAAACTCTGCTAAAAGTTTTGCTTCTTTGGCATCATCCATTGTAACAGCTAATAAGATGTTCTCTATTGCCGCTTTTAAAAAATAGAAAAAGTCGCCTGGAACAAGCAAAGTCGATGAATCGTTTTCTTCCGCTTCTTCCACTACGGTTTCATTTTCTGCTTGTTCTTGTTCCTTTGATGAATTTACAATCACTTCTGTTTCCACCGTTTCTCCATTCCCTGTCGTCACTTCAACCGTTTCGGAGGCATATGTATTCTCTTCCGCATATGCAGCTGTTCCTGCAAAAGGTGATACCGCTAAGGCAAAAATAATTGAACTTGTCCATGCTTTCGTCTTCAATGTTTCTTCCTCCCGTCAAATTAGTGACCATGAAAATTGGCGCCAATCTTTTTTCCAAGTCCTTATATGGATACGGAGACGAGAAAATCTTTAAGGGGGTACGCGAAAAATATATCGTGACTAAAATTCAGAACACCTTTTTCAATTGAAATCTTACTGCCCGTTATTATGAACATAAACAAAAAAAACGCGTAGATGTCTTACATGTTGGTAAGACGCCCACAGCGTTTTTTCGCTTAATGATTCTCTACTTTTTTCAAAGCTTTTTCTTCTTTTGCTTGCTCTTCTGTTTTACCTTTTTGATTTTTTGATAAAAACCAGCCGCCTGCCCCAATCGCAAGAAGTACTGTCCAGAAAATCCCTTTCCATAAGCCGGATTCTGGGAAGTGGTGATCAATAACAGCAAGTTCTGGGTGTGCAAGCGTATGGACAGCAAGCTTGACCCCTACCCATCCAACAATTAAAAAGGCTGCCGTTTCGAGACCAGGACGCTGTTGCAAAAGCTGGACAAACATATTGGCTGCAAAACGCATAATGATTAAACCGATAAGTCCCCCTGCAAAAATAACGAGAAATTGTCCGCCATCCAATCCGCCAATAGTCGGTAGATTTGTGGTAGGAAGCGTCACTGCCAATGCCACTGCTGCCAAAATGGAATCAATCGCAAAAGCAATGTCAGCTAATTCTACTTTGAAGACCGTTCCCCAAAAACCAGATTCCTTTTTGGGTTTTTCTTCTTTCACAGGACGATTTTTCTTAGCGTAATGTTTAATTAAATGGTTAATGGAGATGAACAATAAATACGCCGCCCCAATCGCCTGCATTTGCCATACATCAACGAGAAATGAAATAAGGAACAAGGAACCGAAACGGAAGATAAACGCCCCGGCCAATCCATAAAACAAAGCCTTCTTCCTCTGTTCCTCTGGTAAATGCTTTACCATGATTGCCATAACAAGTGCATTGTCAGCGGCTAAAATCCCCTCTAATGCAATCAGAATTAATAACACCCAGCCATATTCAAGTAATAATGTTAGTTCCATCATTAATCTCCTCTCTTTTATCTCCTTGTTATTCTTTTACCCAAAATCCTTTAAAAAAACGCAAAAAGACCTCTGCCAGAAATGGCAAAGGTCTTGCTGAGCATTTTCATGCCAACAAAGCCGATGGAGCACGCTCCATGAAATGACGACTTTGTTTCAGGTTTCCCTGACGCTACTCCCCTTCACTTGGAAAGAAACTGTATAATTTGGTACTTTTATTGTATCGAGTAACACATCTTCTGTCAATAGACAAACGTGGAGACGAGGCTGTTATGAACAGGAAAAAATACGAGCCATCATGTTCTAACAAAACCTTCACTATTTTCGGCCTCATTGAGCGCAATGAAGCCGTTCTACTCTATTCCACAACCCCTGATTGGATAATATGAACCTTTACTTGCAAATCGACATCGAGATCTTTATAAATACTTTTCCATTCTTCCTTCGTCCCGAAGCGATTAAATTTTTGGTACCGTTCTCCAATACTTAATGGATCGATTTCTATTTTTTTGAATTTATTAATCATCGACATCCCTTGCTTTTCCATTGCCGCTTCCATGTCGTCTTGAATTTTTCGGATAGCGCTTTTATTTTGCAAGTTTTGCCGTTCGCTTAACTCTTTAATTTGTCCATCCATTTTAATGGAAATATGAAGTTTAGGTTTTTTCATGTCTCCTTTAAAATCATAATCCGTTCTCGCCACAATGTTTTCCACAACGGCATAAGAATGATTTTTTTCTATTTCAAACTCATAGACGCCCTTTTTATAACCTTCAACAAGCATTTTAAACACAAACATGTTTGAACGATCAATTTTTTCAACGTACCGATCTCCTTTAAATAAGGCCATCCCAACAATTTTCACTTCGCTTTTATCATGTTTCAACAATGGTAAGTATGGGTCTCCTCCGTCTGAAAAATATTTATATAAAAAAACGTGAAGATTATTTTTCGGAACGTTTTCTGTTTTAACATTTTGCTCGAGCAAATTCGATATATAAATAGCAGGATTTGTATTCGCATTGTACCTCTCCTCAATAAAAACACCCGCCTTTCCTTCTGTGACAGCAAGTTGCGTCGTATTTCCAATAGAAGCATCTCGGTAAAGGGTATCAATAAAATCTGAAATTCCTCTTTTTGCTAATTCATCTTCGTACAAGGCAACACGCAGTTGCCCGCTTACAATTGGTTTTGGCGCTTCGGCCGTTGCCTTTGAACGAATGTACTTACTCGTATGCCCCGTGGCCGAATGTACATCAAATTCTCCTGTCTGCTGTTCGGAATAAACAGGAATCATTAACGTCGCTTCAACTTTGTTGTCTTCTGCCGCATCATAGGCTACCCCTTGCAATAAATCAACATCATCCAAAATAGGTGCAGCTACCCCGCAACCTGTTAATATGATCATTAACATGAATACCAATAGACGTTTCATCATTTTTGACCCCTCATCCGATTTACGATTCGCTGGATAACATATAACAACGGCAAATACACATATACGAAATAAAATCCAATTTTTCCATTAATGTTATTGACAATATTCACCTCAGCACGATCATCGACTAGATATGCATAAAGAAAGAAAAGCAGCATCATTCCCAATAAAGGAAGACGCTGTTTCACTTTGACCACATCCCGGACAATACGACTCGCAGCCCAAAAAAACAAAGCAATATTAGGCATTACAACAAACAGCCAAAAAGAAACCTTCACATATTCAAACCGCTGCAAAAAGCTAAATTCAAGTACCGTTGTCATCGTTAAATGTGGCCAAATGCTATTAAGTAATTGCTTTTCACTAAAAAAAGCGAAAGATGTCAAGCAAACAACTAAATACACTAAAGATGTGCACAGCGCTCCCCACTGGGCATATTTATGTGATTTTTGCGGCTGTTGAATAAACGGGTAATAAATAAGCAATGTTTCATAGCCTAAATAGCTGAGCGTCATCGCCTTCGTTGCCCCCCACAACTCTTTTATGGAATGATTAAACAACGGAATAAGATTGTCAAAATGGGCATATTGCAGCGGATACACAAGCGTAATCGCCAGCCAAAGCGGCAACAAAACCCCAAAGTAGCAAATCCCTGTGATGACTTGAAAGCCAGAGGAAATAATATAGTATGCTAACAACAAAAACAACAAACCAGGTAGCCAAGATGGCATACTCGGAAACATCCACACTTGCAGCACTTCAATGTATGTTCGCAAAACCGTATAAGCGGAATTTAAAAAATGCAGCGAGAGCAATACATTCAAGCCATTGCCAATCCACTTTCCAAACAAAGTTTGGTGAATGTAAACAAGGTTCCCCTTCCCTTCAGCCAACAGCTTATACATGAGAAAGATAGAAAGGTGGACCATCCCTCCACCAATAACAATGGCAAGCCATCCGTCATACCCTGCTTCCTTCACGATAACTCGCTCAAAGCCGAGGATACCCACTCCTACTTGAGCGCTTGTAACTAAAAAAAAGACAAGAAAAGGAGCAATCTTGTAGTGTTCTTTGACTTGTTGACTCATGCCAAAAACTCCTTTTCTTCAATCATTATGGATCTTCAGTAAAATCATTGAGAACCTTCTGTCTTTTTTGCTGTGATTCAAAACGCTCCTCGCTTTCAGTTTGTAAAAAAACTGGACGATTGTTAAACGTGGTAAACGGAAGGCGGATAATGGAATCTTTCAAATCTTTAAGCCTCGGTGGATAAATCGGCTCTAAATACGGGCGGCCGAGTGATGTAAGACGCATTAAATGCGAGAGAACAAACAAAGAACAAATCATCACTCCGACAAGTCCGAGAATTTGGGCAAAAATTAAAAAAGGAAAACGTAGCAAACGAATGGTATTACCCATCTTGTAAGTTGGCGTAGTAAACGAAGCAAGAGCAGCAAGAGCCACAATAATTAATAAAATGTTACTCGTAATCCCCGCTTCAACCGACGCCTGTCCAATAACAATCCCACCCACAATACCGAGTGTCTGACCGACCTTTGTTGGCAAGCGGGCCCCTGCTTCCCGCAGGAGTTCAATGGACAATTCAAGAATGATGGCTTCAATAATGGGTGGAAATGGTATGGCCGCCCGTGACGAGATGAGCGTCTGCAATAAATCTTTCGGAATGATTTCATAATGATACGTCAAAACGGCGACATAAGTTGGGGTCGCAAAAATAGAAAAGGCAACAGCAAAACCTCGAATAAGTCGAAAAGCGGTCGCAATCAGCCAGTTTAAATTATAATCTTCGAGCGTCCCAAAAAATTCAGTAATGGTACTCGGTGCAATGAGTGCATTTGGAGAGCCGTCCGATAAAATGGCGACTTTCCCTTCGGCCAATGCAGCTGCAACCCGGTCCGGCCGCTCCGTATTTACAATTTGCGGAAACAGTGACCTTGAATTATCTTGAATCATTTGTTCCAAATAAGAGCTGTCTAAAATTTGGTCAAAGTAAATGTCCGTCAATCGCTGCATGACTGTCTGCAAATTTTCATCATTGGTTACTCCTTGCACATACATGATGGCCACTTGCGTTTTTGAATTTTTACCGATGGTAATATGCTTTACCTTCAAATCATCAATCGGAAGACGCTTGCGAATTAAGTTGATATTAAGAGGAAGCGCTTCAACAAATGCTTCCTGCGGTCCAATAACATTAAATTCAATTTCAGGCGAACCGACTTGCCGGAATTCCGTATTGGGCGCACTCACTAAGAGGACTCGTGTATCTTGTTCATAAAAACGTATGGCTACTGCGCCCGACATTAAACGTTGTTTTACTTCGTTTGTATTCTCCGTAATGACAAGTTGCTCAATCGGTATTCTTTTTTTCAGTTGTTCCAATGAGTGAATACTGTCATCCAAATTGGGCAGAACGTAATCATGAATGAGGCGACTATCGGTCAGAGTCGTAAAATAGGACACCCAAAACGGCTCTTTTCCGACCGATGTATTAAAATCAACAAAATCATCTGAGATTTTTAACTGCTGTAACAATTCTCCCATCGATAAAACTTCTTTTTGTTGGCTTTGCTCTTTTAACTGGTCCACTTTGCTTCTTTTCTTCAGAAAATTAAACACACCGCAACTCTTCCTTTATTTGTCTTTTTGTTAGTGTTTTTGAAAAGGCGGTGATTTATTCCTTTATTTTTTAAGGCATAAAAACAAATGGCAAAAAAATAGACAAAAGAGGGCGTCCCTCTTTTGTCTATTTTCCGTCAAATAAGTGAAGATATTGACCGTATCCTTCTTTTTCAAGAGCTGTTTTTGGAATGAATCGTAAAGCAGCTGAGTTGATGCAATAACGCAAGCCGTCCGGTCCAGGTCCGTCGTCAAACACATGACCAAGATGGGAATCCGCTTCCTTGCTGCGCACTTCTGTTCTCACCATACGATGGCTCACATCGACATGCTCTGTCACTTGCGCTTGATCAATTGGTTTGGTAAATGAAGGCCAGCCGCACCCTGCATCATATTTATCCAAAGAACTGAACAACGGCTCTCCTGATACGATATCCACATAGATTCCTTCTTCTGTATGATTCCAAAATTCATTACGAAACGGAGGCTCTGTGCCGTTATTTTGTGTCACTTCATACTGCATCGGTGTAAGTGTTTCTTTTAGCTTCTGTTTGTCCACCTTCGACCAATGCTGCTTTAAAAACGCTTCGCGGCCTGAGCCTGTACGATACAACTGATAGCGAACCGGATTCTTTTTGTAATAGTGTTGATGGTAATCTTCCGCTTCATAAAAAGGCGTAGCAGGTAAAATAGGCGTGACAATCGGTTTGGAGAAACGGCCGCTCTCCCCTAATTGACGTTTGGATTGTTCAGCTATTTCTTTTTGCTGTTCCGTATGATAAAAGATGGCCGTACGATACGAATCACCACGGTCGGCGAATTGGCCGCCCTCATCGGTTGGATCAATTTGCTGCCAAAACAGTTCGACTAATTGTTCATATGGATATACATTCGGGTCAAAAGTAATTTGAACCGCTTCATAATGACCCGTCGTATCTGAACATACCTCTTCGTACGTCGGATTGGAGATTTGTCCACCTGTATAACCGGACACGACTTTCACAATGCCTGGCTGTTCATCGAACGGCTTCACCATACACCAAAAGCAGCCGCCCGCAAACGTGGCCAATTCATATTGCTTTTCATTTTCTCCCACTGTAAAACCTCCTTTAACATAACTGCCTTTATTATACTTCTGCCTGACCGTTCCACCAAACGATGTGCATCAGAAGAAACGTGAAACAAGCCCGCTTAGCTGCTAGGGAATTGAAGATACCGAGGAAGAAACGCTTTTTCGTAGAGGCTGAACATGAAAGAAAAGCATGGTTAACTAATTAATCTTAAAAGGTTCGAACAAGTGATAAAGCTACACAAAAAAAGACGGCAGGCACCGTCTTTTTGTTATCGATGAGCAAGCTCCCTTAATTCCTCCGCTGTTTCGGCAACAGTATGAATGGTTCCTGTCGCTTCTTCAATTACATTGGAAATGGAGTCAAGCTCTTGCTTTGTTTTATAGGTTTGTTGTTTGTTTTCTTTTAAAAGATCCATGACACTTCCGAAGAAAGCGCCCATTTGTTTCATTTGAGAGCTACCTTTCACCGTTAAATCCGTGACTTGAAGAACAGATTTCGAAATGTGATCAATTTGCTCATGAATTTCTTGAATCAATGCCGTAACGCCTGCCACTGAAGTTTTTGTTTCTTCAGCCAGCTTTCTCACTTCATCAGCTACAACCGCAAAGCCTCGTCCATGCTCGCCTGCACGAGCAGATTCAATTGCTGCATTTAAAGCAAGTAAATTCGTTTGATCGGCAATGGATGTCACAATACCTGAAATTTTATAAATTTCATTCGAAGTTTGATCAAGCAGCTTCATTTTCGTAGAAATATCTTGCATGCTCTGTTGAATATGGTTCATCAACTCCTGCTGTTGTTCAAGGTCATTCATCCCGGTTTGTGCTTCTTCCTCTACCGTAGCTGCTGTTTCCGTTCGACTGGAAGCGAAGGAAGCAACTTCATGTGCCTGCGCATTAATTTCTTCCATAAATTGATTAGTTTGCTGGGAAATGTTAGACAAGCGATGTGCACTTTCACTAATGTGCTCGAGCAACTTAATGTATTTGTCCTCTGCTTCCTCATGAATGCTGTTATATAAATGACGATACTCATCGAGTACAATTTGTTGTTCAAAATTCATCATTTTGGACACAGCTGAAATAGCCTTCACCGTCTCTTCTTTCCCGAAAGATTGCTCATCAATCATTTGGATAATAGAAGAGAACAAATTTTGGAAAGCAAGAATATACCATTTCGGTTCAAGTCCAATTTTCACATGCATTTGTGCAATGCGTTTTCGCTTCAAAATGTATTCCTCATCAATGACGCCATTAAACATTTCAGCAATATGTACACGAAGTGTCTTTTCCAAACGTTCAATGCTGCTGTGCGTTTCAATAATTTTTAACAGCGTAGGCTCACTCTTTAGCCCTTCGTAAAAACGAGCAGCCATTTTATCAAGATCGCCTTCAATATATGGTTTTAGCGCGGCTGTCACACTCAACTCTTTTTCCGTTAAGGCAATCATGTTGAGCTGTTTTACAACTTCCGAATCGCTTATTTGTATACGACCTTTAGCTGTTTCCATATGTTGCTGCCATTCCATTGCTGTTTCTTTCTCTTTTCTTCTGAAAAACACCATCTGCTCACCCCAAATTTATCAAGATACGAAAATTACCTTACTTTCTATCATATCATCATTTCCTCGTTAAGCTAAGGGATAATAATGACAAATGTACTATCTTTAAGGTAGATATGTGACAAACTAACGAGAAGTGATAATATTTAATAAAAATAGCGCCGAATATGTTCAAACCAACATGTTCGGCGCTGCTCACTCGTATGATAGAAGTTTATATCGCTTGTTCTTCTTCGGCACTTTTTTGGCTTTGACGAAGAGGAATTTCCTTCAAGAAAAAGGTCAGCGCAAATCCTAATAACACAACAAAGCCTGCTACTAAATAAACACCTGTCAGTGCATGACTCAGTGAATCACGAAGTAGTCCAATCAGTTGCTCAAATATTGGATGGAAAGAAGCCGGTAAATCGGCTTTCATGCTAGTTAAATGACTAGGGTCCATTAACGTTTGCGCATCCAAACCGTTTAAACGAGCAGCCAATTCTGGTGATTCAGCTACTCCTTTCCCCTCATTCTCCATGTAACGATTCATGTTTACGTTCATAATCGTTCCCATCACCGCGACTCCAACCGTTCCCCCAATTTGACGAAAAAGCTGAGAAGAAGCTGTCGCCACTCCTAAATAACGATGATCAACGGCATTTTGAATGGTTAATGTAAAGACAGGGAAGCTCATTCCAAGTCCGATTCCCACTAACACATTATTCAAAACAACGATTGCCGCGGAGCTGTCGGGTCCCATGAAAGAAAGGGAAAACAAGCCACTTGCCATAACGAATAGACCGATAATTGCTAAAGCTTTATATTTACCCGTTTTGGTAATCCATTGCCCGCCCAGAGTGCTCGCTGCCACCATCGACAAAGTCATTGGCATCATAATGACACCTGATGCTGTAGCTGAACGGCCAAGCACACCTTGAATGAAAAATGGAATATACATCGCTGCTCCAAACATCCCCGCCCCTAAAATAAAACCGATTAAGTTCGATAACGTAAAAATAGGGTTTTTGAATAAATGAAGCGGCAAAACAGGACTTTTCGCTCTTCGTTCAATTATTACAAACAGCACTAGCGATGCAATGGTGGCGCCAAGCAAACCAGCAATTTGACCGGATACCCAGTCATATTTAGAACCTGCCCATGAAAAAGCTAGAAGAAGCGGCACAATCGTCGTTGTCAAAAACAACGAACCCGCATAATCTACTTTTTCTCCTGCTTTCCTTTCAGTGCTTGGAAACAACATCAAAATTAAGATGAAGGCAATCACCCCAACCGGAAGGAAAACCCAAAATACCCAATGCCAATCCGCATTATCAACAATCCACCCTCCAAGCGTAGGACCAAATACACTCGCAAGACCAAATACAGACCCCATCAAGCCTTGCCAGCGCCCACGCTCGCGTGGAGAAAACAAATCCGCCACAGCTGTAAACGCCGTAGACATAATGAGACCGCCCCCAAGTCCCTGTACCCCGCGGTAAGCAATGAGTTCAATCATCGTATTTGAGAAACCGGCCATCAGCGATCCTGCGGAAAACACCGCGATCCCGATTAAAATAAACGGCTTTCGCCCATAAATGTCGGACAGTTTTCCAACTAAAACGGCCGTAATGCTCGAGGCCAACATAAAAATGGTGAAAACCCAGCTGAAATACTCAATCCCGCCCAGTTCCGCAATAATACGGGGCAGCGCTGTTCCGACAATCGTTTGATTTAAAGCAGCAAACAGCATGGCAGCCATAATTGCTAGCATAATCATGATTTTTCGTCTATGTTCAAGATGCTCCATCATTACACGTCCTTCTTTATTATTTCACTTTATTAAATAAAATTGTTCTCACGCTTATTTAGCTTTTCGAATAACGTCGTCATAATAAGCAATTCTTCGGTTGTAAAATGACGAAATCGTTCCCGGAAATACTCGCTTTTCTTTTCTTCAAACTGCTTAAATATACCCTTGCCCGCTTCTGTTAAACTAATTTCTACACTTCTTCGGTCGGATGGGGATTTTTTTCTTTCAATAAACCCTTTCGCCAACAGCCCATCCGTAACGGCCGTAATATGACTAGCCGATACTTGAAGCTGTTTGGAAGCATCGGTCACACGAATAGTCCCGTTTTCAGCAGCCATCGCTAATAGACGGAATTCATTTCCGGTCAATTCACTTCCAAACAATTCGCCAATTTCACTCTTTAGTTGCCGAAAAACTGAACGAAGAAGTTTTTCAAGTTCAAACATCATTTCATTTCGATCCACTAATAGTCGCCACCTTTTTTATCTCTTTTCACACTATATAATATATCAAGTCATATATTTCACCTAGTTAACTAAATCAGTTTTATCAAATAGAGCAACCTTTCGTCAAGAAAAAGCAACTGTTATTTTTCTTACATGATTAACTTTTCCCCAACTATATAGTTTCTCCAAAAGAAAAAACGCCTATCTAGGCGTTTAAAGGAGACTTGTTAAAAACGTTTTCCATTTCGGTGTACGTTTTTCTGGAAAATCCGGCAGTACATCTTCAGGTGGCTTCTTATCTTCCAGTTGTTGAATTCGAGCTTCTAGTTTTTGAATTTTCTTTTGAAGATCATCAATTTCAGAACGGTGCTCTAATATTTGGAACGTCACGACCTCACCCGCTTTTCGTTCCATCCGTCGCTCATTTTCCATGAGCCGCATAAAGAGCTGATCAATTTTCCCCTCCATCTCTTTCCATTTTTCAGTTTCTTCTATAGAAATGGAAACCGTACCTTGACGCTTTCCTTCCGTTGGCTGAACACGCTGCGAAGATGGCGTTGTCTGAATTTCTTTTAGTTGTTCTAGATGCTCCTCTGTAAATTCAAAATGACCAATTTCATTTTTTTCGCAAGGAATGTCATGCTGCTTAATCCATTTTAAGACCGTTTTCGGATTGACTCCAAGCTCTTTAGCTACATCGCTTGTTTTCATCATTTTTCCTCACTCCATTCCGATCATGAAGAAAGCGCAAGCGTTCACTATAGTCAGCCCTCTTCAAAGATTTGACACTTTTACATTTTCGAGAAAAAATGGAGGACTCCTTCATACATGACAAAACTAGTCTCCATTCAACATTTTCTCGGAAGACTCCCTATTTTTTTCGTTTAACATCCCCACATCAAACACATATGAATGACAGAAAGACCCATTGCAGGAAAGAGAAAACCACACTTCCAAAAACCGATTATTCTCTTTGGAAACAAAACGAAAAAACACCAAAACCCGAACATTATTTTCGGTTTTTTTCAATTGATATGCATTTTCCGCAAAAAAAATGAAGATTATGCTTGCATTTCACTCTAAATACACATATTATTATAAAGGCTTTGAAATGTTCGTTATTCGGAGGGAATTATGTTTAAGCTTAAAGAGTACAACACGAATGTAAAAACTGAAGTATTGGCTGGGATTACGACGTTTTTAACAATGGTCTACATCATTATCGTCAACCCTGTCATTTTATCTGATGCAGGAGTACCGTTTGAACAAGTCTTCACGGCTACCATCATCGCATCAATCATTGGAACATTATGGATGGCACTTGGCGCGAATTATCCAATCGCCATCGCACCTGGAATGGGATTAAATGCTTACTTTGCTTATTCTGTCGTCGGTTCGCACGGCGGCATTACTTATCAAACCGCTTTTGCTGCTGTATTTGTCGCAGGAATTATTTTTGTTATTTTATCATTAACACCGTTTCGTGAAAAATTAATCGAGGCCATTCCAGATAACTTAAAGCACGGCATTACAGCTGGAATTGGCTTATTTATCGCCTTTATCGGGCTTCGTCTAACAGGAATTATTACAGACCACCCAACAAACTTAGTCGCACTTGGTGATCTTCATTCTCCTTCTGTCGTACTAGCTTTAATTGGCCTCGCTGTTACACTCGTTTTAATGGCGTTAAATTTAAATGGGGCTTTATTTTTCGGAATGATTATTACTGGTATTATTGCTTACTTAACAGGACAGCTTTCATTCAAAGAAGGATTTGTAGCGATGCCGAGCTTACCGGAAGGATTGCTCATTGCGAATCCTGTTGTTGCTTTTAGTGATGTGTTCCAGCATGGTTTATATGCTGTTGTCTTCTCGTTCCTACTTGTGACCATCTTTGATACAACAGGAACGATGATTGGTGTTGCCCAGCAAGCTGGATTGATGAAAGGAAAATCAATGCCTCGTGCTCGTCAGGCACTTCTTGCTGACTCATTCGGTACATCAATTGGAGCGATGTTCGGAACAAGTCCGACAACCGCTTATATTGAATCATCGGCTGGAGTAGCAGCTGGAGGACGCACTGGGTTAACCGGTGTGACAGTAGCTGGTTTATTCCTCGTTGCAGCGTTTTTCGGTCCGTTAGTTGGTGCGGTTTCTGGCATTTCTGCCATCACAGCTCCCGCTTTAATTATTGTCGGTAGTTTAATGATGGGCGCTATTTCCCATATTGACTGGTCAGAGTTAGATGAAGCATTCCCAGCTTTTCTTGTCGTACTGAGCATGCCGTTAACATCAAGCATTGCTACAGGGATTGCGCTTGGATTCATCTCTTACCCACTGCTGAAAGTTGTAAAAGGGAAAGCAAAAGAAGTACATCCGCTTGTCTATCTATTTGCGATCTTGTTTTTCTATCAACTTACGTTCTTGCCACACTAAAACAAAAATGTGTTCCTCTACAGTAGGGGAGCACATTTTTTTGTACATATTGACGTGACCGCTCTGTTTTCATGAGCTGGATTTGGTATACTAGTACTAGTAAATGGTACATAAACACAGCATTCCAATCAGAAGGTGACATATGAAAAAGCAAATTTTTATATTAATGTTCATTTTATTTATGGTGTTTGTCGGTTTTGGCATCATCATTCCGATTGTTCCCGAAGTCATTCGAGCAACAGGCGCAAGCAGCGTCAATCTTGGCTTTTTAATGGCCGTTTACTCAATCGGATCGTTTATCACAGCTCCGCTTTGGGGACATTTATCCGATAGAAAAGGACGCCGTCCCGTCTTACTCATAGGGCTGATTGGCTTTAGTGCCAGCTTCTTTATTTTTGCTGCAGCAGGAAATTCACTCTTGCTCATGTACGCCTCACGCATTCTTGGAGGCTTGTTCGCCGGGGCTGTCATTCCATGCGCATTTGCTTACGCCTCCGATATTACATCAGAGGATAATCGTACAAAAGCAATGGGCCTTCTTGGCATGACGATCGGTCTCGGCTTTATTTTCGGACCGGCACTGGGCGGGTTATTATCAGCTGCTGGCTTATTCGTTCCGTTCGTGGTCTCTGGCGTATTAGCCATTATGATGACCGTTTTTTCCGCCTTTTTTTTACCGGAGTCACTTTCGCTTGAACAACGAAATCAGCCAACCAAAAAACAGTCACAATGGCAACTGTTTAAAACCGATTTCCAAGGGGCTGCCAAATACTTATACATGCTTGCATTTCTCGGTACGTTCACCCTTGCTGGCATGGAAGCAACCTTTCAGTTTTTTCAAATAGAACGAATCGATGCGACTCCAACGACTATCGGCTGGATGTTTATGGCAAGCGGTTTAACACAGGCGATCATCCAAGGTGGTGTCATTCAGCGTTTTAAGAAAGGAAACGAAAAAACACTAATCACCATCGGAATTTTTACATCCGTCCTTGGTTTTATCTTGCTTCTGTTTTCATCAAACGTAGTGAACGCCACTATTTTTCTAGCAGTCTTAACAGCGGGTAATGCTTTGATTCGCCCTTGCGTACTATCGTTGATTTCGATGAAAACAAAAGTCGGCTACGGAGCAGCTTCCGGTATTAGCGCATCTATGGACAGCCTCGGTCGCATTTTTGGGCCAGTTCTTGGAGCGTTTGCTTTCAGCTTCAACAGCTCCCTTCCATTTTTAATCGGAAGCCTTCTCTCCTTATTAGCCTTCTTTCTTTTGCAAGGCTACCGAAAAGAAGAGGATACAGCAAAGGATGCCCCAAATGTCCTTACACAGCCATGAACAGAAGAAACCATCCCCCCTCTAGGTGGATGGTTTCTTCTGTTTCATAACCGCTCTTATCGGCATGTATGAAGGGTTTAAATAGTTTGATCTTCTAAGAAATCTAGCACTTGGTCAATCAAGTCTCGGCTGTTAGTATCATTGCCATGGTCAATCGTCACTTCCATGCCAAACGCTCCTTTCATTTGCTCTTGTTGTATAAGATACCATATTTTTCATGGTTTAGAATCTAAAAGTTTTGTAAATTTTTTGACAATATTCTCACAAGTGAAAAAACCTCTCCCGAAAAAGGAAGAGGTTTCTTATTATAATTTAAAGCGATGAATAATACTAGCTAACTGCTCACTTAATTCCAGCAGCTCTTCAGCAGAGTGTGATAATGTATTAACCGCTCGCACCTGCTCTTCAGCAGAAGCCGTAATTTCTTCGGCACCTGCTGCGGATTGCTGAGCAATAGCTGCAATGCTTTCCACAGCTGAAGCGACTTCTTCTTTTAATTGGTTCATTTCATGCATGCTTTCATTCGTATCACGGATGGAATCAACCATTTTCGACACATTTGCCTCAATCCGCTGAAACGCTGACTCTGTATCGGCGACTACTTTTCCTTGCTTTAACGACAGTTCTGTTGTTCGCTGCATTTCATCTGCCGCTTTCATCGTCTCTTTTTGGATGGACTGAATCATCTCATTAATTTCACTCGTTGCCTTAGCCGATTGCTCTGCCAGCTTGCGTACTTCTCCCGCAACAACCGCAAAACCTTTTCCCACATCTCCTGCTCTTGCAGCTTCAATGCTTGCATTGAGCGCTAATAAATTCGTCTGGTCAGAAATGCTGTCAATGGTATGCACGATGCTCTCAATATTTTTCATCTTATCTGTTAACGAAAGCATGACGTCATTTACTTGCTCAATAACTGTCAACGTTTCGTTCGTATGTGAACGAAGCGAGCTCATTTGCGAAAGCCCTGTGTCACTCGCCGTTGTTACTTCACTAGATAAGTCGTTCAATTCCTTATTCTGTTCAAGCGTGTGAGCGATTTGCTCAGACAATTGAATCGTCTTATGGTTCGTCACATCGGCATCTGTCGCTTGCTGTGTCGTTCCTTGGGCAATTTCACCGATGGCGCGACCAATTTCTTCACTCGAAGCCGCTGCTTCTTCCGATACAGAGCTTAAATGCTCAACAGATGAATGAACAGAATCAACCGATTTTTCCACTGCGGCAATGAGTTCTCGCATATTTTGAACCATGTGATTGAAAAATTCCGCCAGTGCCCCAATTTCATCTTTTGAGGAAACTTTTGTCTCAACAGTCAAATCTCCTTCTGCAACAAGGGCCATGTCCTTTTTCAATTGAAGAATCGGTTTCGTAATGGTTCGTGAGAATAAATAGACGAGAACTCCAGCAATAATCACAATCACCGCAGATGTCCAAACAATGGATTTCAAAATGACCGCCGCATCGTTCAGCAAGTCCTTCTCTTTATACACAATCCCCATTTTCCAACCAGTTTCGTTAATCGTGGTAAATGGCATGATACGACTTTCCTTATCAAATGTATAGGATAAATAACCGTCATTTTTCTTATACATCTCTTGTATAAATGGAAGGTCCATCAAATTGTCGCCTTGAAGCGTCGGATGTACAAGAGCATTTCCTTGCGCATCGAGCATCACCGAGTAACCGCCATGGCTAATTTGCGTTTCATTAACCATTTCCGTTAATTTCGTCAGCTCCAAATCGATTCCCACTACTCCTTGAAACTGATCTGACTTTGAATCAACGATAGCCTTTGACAAAGTAATTACGTTCTTTTTCGTAATCGCGTCTTCATATACTTCTGAAATATGCACTTCATTTGGTGCCTCAGCAGCTGCTTGGTACCAGCCTCTCGTCGTTGGATCCAGCACACCAGACTCAGGCGCCGCATAAAATTTCTTGCTCGGTGTCCCTACATAAATAGACAAAACGTTTTGATTTTGGTTTAAGTAACGGGTGAAATCTTCCCGTACAGCCGTCCACGCGGTCATATCGCCATTTTCATTTACTATTTGCGAGAAATTCACTAATAAGTCCGTTTGACTATAATGGTGCAATGTTTTACTATATTGATCTACATATAGCTCAATTCGTTCTTTCGTTCCGGACAACGTGCTCACAGCTTGCATTTCCACTTGCTCTTCAATTTGCTGTTTAGAAATTTGATAGCTTAATCCAGCCACTGCCGCCAGCATGACCACCATCATCACTGTGACAATGAAATTAAGCTTTAAACTAATTTTTCGAAACATCTCGTTCCCCCATCTCTTCTCCCTTAATCTAAAAAAAAACGTATCATAATATTTTTCGACAAATTTCTCTTGTTTTTTATAGGAGAAAAGATGGATTATCACGACAAAAGGAGGATGAACCTAATATGTTCACCCTCCTTTTCATCTTCTACACTCGAACTTCCCGGGAAATCCGAAGACCTACGCCTTCTAAACGATGAAGCAAATGCTCATCCAATGCATACAGCCCTTCATTTTTGAGCTTCTCTGCTTGATGAATATCTAAAGCGACAGCATACGCATGCTGAAAATGATACACGACCACTTCATAGAAATTTTCCAATTTTTGAAACGTGACCCGACACCGTTCATCTTCTGTGCGAAAACGCCTCTCTAAACTTCCTGCTGCCACCCGTACTAATTCATCTGTCAATTCTCGTTTACAAAGATAACCTCTCACTAATCCACTTAAACTCATCACCCTCACACTCTCTTTCCATTTGATTTGCTCCGGGAAGATGTGACTAAACAACAAAACTCTTTTCGCTTTAGATGCGAAAAGAGTTCCGTTTCCGTCTTATCATCCAAAGCATACGCTTTGCTGGTAGGAGCACCTTGCCTAAGACAGGTTGCTGTGACGTCATTGAGCCAGATCTCTCAGTCACTCTAGATAACTTATTTAATTATTCTATAATATACCAAAAACGTTTTTTTCTGTAAATACCTAAAATCTTTTTTTTACTCATTCTACATCTATAAACCTGTCATGATATTAGATTCTGAACTTAGTCAGCAAATCTTGCATATCTTGAGCAAGCTGACTTAACGAGTGAGCAGCATACGAGATTTCCTCCATCGCCGCAAGCTCCTGTTCAGAAGCCGAAGCCACATTTTCAGCACTTGCTGCTGATACTTGCGCCGCTTCTGCCAATGCCCCTGTCGATTTCGTTATTTCCGCCGAGTGCTGCTGAACATTGAAAGTGGCCGTTGAAATTTCCCGCACTTCTTTTTGAATCTGAAAAATATCTTCTAAAATTTTAGAGAAGTTTTGCCCTGCTTCCTCGACAACATTCATACCAACTGAAACACTTTGGGTGCTCTCCTGCATGACTGAATACGCCATTTTTGTATCTGCTTGAATCTCTTTAATTAACGAACTAATTTGATCCGCCGAACGCTTTGATTCTTCAGCAAGCTTTCGCACTTCATCTGCCACAACAGCAAACCCACGGCCATGCTCACCTGCGCGTGCGGCTTCGATCGCGGCATTCAATGCCAATAAGTTCGTCTGATCAGAAATACCTGTAATAACTTCAATAATTTTACCAATCTCATGTGAACGGTTTTCAAGTGTTTTCACTACATCCGTTGATTTCGTCACTTTGTCAGTAATTTGATTCATTTGTTCTTTTACTTTATGAAGCGATTCATTGCCAACTTCAGCTTCCTTCGATGTATGTGTCGCCGAATGCTCTACCTCCTGCGAGCGAACAGCCATTTCACGAATAAGTTCATCCATTTCCTGAATGGAGCGACTCGTCTGCTCAACATTCACAAGCTGAGCGTCCGCTCTTTCCGCCACTTCCTGAATGGAAAAGGTAACTTCATTAGCGGCAGTCTTCGTTTCATCAGCACTAGCTGTGAGTTCTTCCGAAGACGCTGCTACCGATTGACCTGTTTCGCTCACTTTTGCAATTAACTCTTTCATATTAGTGAGCATATGTCGATATCCTGCTGCCAACCGACCGATTTCATCCTTCGTATAAAGGTCTGGCACTTGCACTTGGAAGTTTCCTGCTGCTACCTCATTCGTTACTTCATTCATTTTTTCAATAGCTACAATATACTTACGAGCAAAGACATACATAATCATGCTTGCTACAATAACAGAGCCTACCGTGAACAAAAAGGTCATGAACTTTAATTCACCTAATTGTTCATAAAATTCCTCTTCATATGCCCCGATACCAATCATCCAATCCCACGGTTCAAAATAGACGGAGTATGCCATTTTACTTCGTGCCGATTTTTCTCCTTCATTTTTCCAGGAATATTCATAAAACCGGTCTTCCTTCTCTTTTTGTTTCGCTGACTCCATCAAGTCTTTCACAATATAAGCACCCTTGTCGTCCTGTAAATCCGCCATGTTTTTTCCTTCAATGCCCATTGGATGGACAACGGAGTTATACTCACTGTCATAAACAAATATGTAGCCATTGTCTTTATACAAGAAACCAGACTTCGTAAAATCTCGTTTATTATCATTCAGTTTCGGACCGACGAGCAATTCAGCTGCCTGTTGCTGTGCTTCCTCCTTGCTGAGCATCATAAACTCTTCCTGCTGCTGCAGACGCTCCACGACCGTCAGTGCTCCTTGAACTGTATTACTTAAATCTAGCTTCCCTGCTTCCACAAGCTGCTGCTTTGCGACAAAATAGCTCGCAAAACCAAGAGCTGTCGATGTAATTATGATAACGCTTACAACCAAGGTTAACATTTTAAAACGAAGACTGTGAACAAATTGACCCTTCATACTAATCCCCCACTCTAAAGCTGCTCTTTCGTTCCTGATAGTACCGCAATCGCCTATTTGACGAAAGTTTCTTTTTATACTCTATTTATCGGCAACTTTCTCCCTTTTTTCAGCGGAAAAATCAATCTATCAATACATTCCACTACATCCGTCAATATTTTTCACCTAAGCAGCTGGCAGCAGTCAGTCGCTTAAGGTTAGAAGATTTAGCATGACCGTCCGTTAATCATGTCCAAGTTTCTAAATCAAGCCATAGAATCATTCGGCACATCTTCATTTAATGTAGAACCATCACAATCGCTAATCCTGACAACTTGAAGTTCCCCTCTTAAGTTTAGAAAGTTCGACATGACTGCCCTTTCGCCATGTCGAACTTTCTAAATCAATCTATATCATATTGATATTCTAATAGATTCGTTATAAAATGAAGTTTTGTAGAAGGGAGTTCGAATAATTTTATGTTTAGCTATGTATCTGGAAATATTGCGATTGACTATACGTTTGAAGCACGTCCGAATATACAAGAAATCACTGTACACGTTTGTCCGAACAACGGAGTGAAACTTGTCGTGCCAAAAAGCTTAAACGAAAGCAATCGTCAGTTTGTCATCTCAAAAAAAGCACAATGGATTTTAGAACAACTTGGCAACGAACAAACGACGAAATCAAACAAAAGCGAGTCTACTGAAGCAGTAAAAGAGGAATTGCCAGCCGCACCATCGGAAACAGCACCCTTATCATTTCAAGACGGTGATAAAATCCCGTATTTAGGCCGTTCTTACCGTTTAAATCTTGTCAAAGAGACTCGCCAAGACGCCGCATTGACGTTCCGCGCGAAATTTATTGCCTCTCTTCCTGAAACGTGGAGCAGTGCCGAAATTAATCAAGGTGTCCAAACGCTGTTAACCGACTGGTTTGCAACGCGAGCAGACAGCAAGTTCCAAGAGTGTATGAAATCGCTCACGAAACAAATTGGCGACGTTTCTGTACAAATTGAATCTGCAGATTTAAAACATGAAACTCACCGTACAAAAGAAGATGGAACGATTGTATTAAACTGGCGCCTACTTACAGCACCGATGACGGTAATTGAATTTGTCCTCGGCCGTGAAGTAGCAAAACAAACGAACAACGATGTAAACCAGTGGTTCGAAGATGCAGCCGAACGCCAACAATGGCTAGAAGAAAACGAACTAACAGTCTTTTAAAGACAGGCTTAACACGAAAAAAGCTTTCCATCCGAGTGATTGACGAAATCAACAACTTGGACGGAAAGCTTCTTTTTATGCTTGTGATTGAGACGCTTCTGTTTCCTCTTCTTTTGGAGCGGAATCGGGTTCTTGTGCAGCTTCTTGATCACGCACTTGTTTTTGTAGTTGCCTCACTTGACTCTTCAACTGCAAAATTTTCACGACACTTAATAAACCTGTTGCCAATCCCCCAAACAATGCCGAACCTAAAATAACTAAAATAAGTGGCCACTGACGGTTACCGAATACATAATTTACTTCTACCGGGTTATTGTTCACAACAGCAAATACTGCAATAATAAATGCAAATACAAGTCCTAAAATAAAAAACTGTTGACCTTTCATCGACATTCTCCTTCTCTCTTTTCCTCAGTTTACCGCAATTTCCATTCTCAATCCAATCTTTCCGTTCTTCTTTGTTCATCTTTCTTTTTATCACTTCGATTTGTTTTCTCTTCCAATCTTTGGACAGATGTAAATGACAGCGTCCAAACAAGTATGCTACACTTGTTATAATATAGGCTTGAGGGAAAAAGAGGTGTAAAGATGGAGCATGGAGTAAAAAAAGAACTTTTATCGTACGTCAAAACGCTTGTCGTAGCTCTTATTTTATCTTTTTTAATTCAACATTTTTTATTTCAGCCGTACACCGTAAAAGGAGAATCGATGATGCCGAATCTGGAAGAAGGCAACAAGATTATTATCAATAAGCTCAATTATCGCCACGGTGAACCAGAGCGCTTTGATATGGTCGTGTTGAAATCTCCCAACTCTGATGAATATTTAGTCAAACGCATTATCGGCTTACCTGGAGAAACCGTGGAATACCAAGATGACATCCTATTCATCAACAGCAAACCACAGAAAGAACCGTACTTAAAAGACTATAAGGAGCAACTCCTTCCCTTTGAAAAATTAACGGAGGACTTTACCTTAAAAGAAATTACCGACGAATCAACTATTCCAGAAGGGTATATTCTCGTTCTCGGCGATAATCGCCGCATTAGCCGCGACGGGCGCCATTTTGGCTTAGTGAAAATAGACAGTGTAGTCGGCGAGGTGAATATGCGCTATTGGCCTATTCAAGAAGTCGCCTTCATGCATTAAGAAGAAACCCGTCAATTTAATGACGGGTTTCTTTCAGTGACAAGACGAGAAACAAACGGCTTGCCATCCCAAACAATGGCACTTAGCGCCTTGCGTTTTTTGACTTCTGGTTCTTCAAGGAGGACCCAAAAGTTCTTGATTGGTCGTTCACCTAGACCATGCTTAGCACATAAACGTTTTAAGTAGAGATGGCGCTTTTCGTCAAGGTGCAACGACTGATTGTCACCCGTTTCCGAAAAAGCGTATAAAACACTCGCTACTGGAACTCGTTTCACATGAAACGTCCCGGCTGCCCGTAAAAAGAAGTCCCAGTCCCAATAATTATGGACATCTTCATCAAAGTAGCCAAGATGATCATGAAGACTCCGCTTATACATGCTGCCTGATGGAATGTAGGTTGAAAAGGCCTTCATTTTCTCAATACTCCACTCATAGGCGAACAGAAGGCGTTCTTTCGGAATTCTTGTCTGGTTTCTCACCTCATAATTAAACATCTCGGCATCAGAAAAAACGAAGTCAGCTTGTTCCATCGCCTCCGCCATTCGTTCAATATGAGTATGCCATAACAAATCATCATCATCACATAATAAAATGTAATCCCCTGTCGCTTGCCGCACTCCGATATTTCGGGCATGTACATGGCCTATATTGTTCTCCAAATTGATAATCGTTAGCGGAAGCTCTGGATAGTAGAGCGCTAAACTTTCTGGCGACTTCCCACCATCATTTACAATGATGATTTCAGCCGGCTTGTACGTTTGCCTTAACAATGACTCCATCAACTCGCCCAACGCGTATACACGTTGATACGTGGGAATGATGACTGATACAGCACGTTTCATCATATTAGCTAAATCCCCTCTTCATATAATTCCAGAGGCAACCCATCCGGATCTGCAAAAAAGGTAAACTTTCGACCGGTAAGCGGATCGATCCTAATCGCTTCCACTTCCACTCCTTGCACTTTCAGCTCCTGAACAGCTTCTTCTACATCCGATACTGCAAAAGCGAGATGACGAAGCCCCCTCGCCTCTGGATAAGATGGTCGATGAGCTGGATTTGGAAAGGAAAATAGTTCAATTTGATGCCCTTCACTTACTTCCAAATCAAGCTTATAAGACTGTCGATCCGCCCGGTATGTCTCCGCAATGATGCGAAATCCAAGCAACTCCGTATAGAAAGCTTTTGACTGCTCATAATTAGAACAAATAATAGCAACGTGATGAATGCGACGAATGTTCATGTTATAGCTCCTCATTTCTCTTTATTTACACTAAAGCCGGATGAATCGTATTACGGGCTTGCTTCTCAATTTTTTCGGCATTTGCGGCAAATTCTCCTGCTGGCAACGGGCGACTGAAATAATAGCCTTGCATTTCATCACATTGTTCTTTCACAAGCATTTTTGCCTGCTGCTGTTCTTCAATTCCTTCTGCCACTACTTTTAAATCAAGACTTTTTCCAAGCATAATAATCGCTTTTACAATCGTATCTTCTTTTTCACAATGTATCGTCTCCAGAAAAGATTTATCGATTTTTAAGCTATGAATAGGCAACTGTTGAATATAACTTAAAGAGGAATACCCCGCTCCAAAATCATCAAGGGAAATATAAATCCCCATTTGCTTTAACATATGTAGCTTTTCAATCACGACCTCCATATTTTTAATAGCGACCGTTTCCGTAATTTCCAATTCTAAATATTGCGGGTCAAGCTGCGTCTCTCGCAACGCATTCATAACCATTGGAATAAATGATGGTTCCCCAAAATCGACACTCGAAATATTCACAGCCACCCGCATCGGGCGCATCCCTTGCTCCTGCCACTGTTTGTTTTGCCGGCAAGCCGTTTTTAATGCCCATTCGCTAATCTTCAAAATGAAGCCCGTTTCTTCTGCCACTGGAATAAACTCCCCTGGCGACACCTTCCCAAGCGTTGGATGGTTCCAGCGAATAAGTGCTTCCACTCCCGCAATTTGCCCACTTTTCGCTTCAATTTTCGGCTGATAATACAGCTCAAACTCTTCATCCAGCACAGCACGACGAAGACCATCTTCAATCATCATCCGCTTTGTGCTTTCTTGATGCATAATCGTATCATAAAAGGAAAAACTGTTTCGCTGATGCTTTTTCGTGTGATACATCGCAATATCTGCCTGGCGGATTAACGTATCGAGCGTAAGGCTGTCATTCGGAAAAATGGCACCTCCAATGCTCGCACTCACGTATACCTCCAACTCTCCACTTCGAAACGGTTCGCTAATTTCACTTAACAGTTCCCCTGTTAACTGAACAATTTGCTGGCGGTCACGATTTTGAAGTAACACTAAAAAGGAATCTAGCCCGTATTGGGAGATAAGGTCCGTCGACAAAATCACTTGTTGAATGCGCCGCGCCACCTCTTTTAGCAGGGCATCGCCTACTGGATGTCCGTGTGTATCTCTTAAATATTTAAAACGGTCAAGGTCAATGAGCAATAAAGAAGCCGTTCCTCCATGCTTTTTTACTCGTTCAAGCGCACTGTTCGCTAATGTATTGAAAAGCCCTGCCGTCGGAAGGCCTGTCTTCAAATCTTGATAAGCCATGTATTGCACCGTTTGCTTTACTTTCCGCTGCTCTGTCACATCATAAAAAATGGTTTGAATGTACGAAGCACCTTTCATTTTAATCACGGTTGATTTCGTCTGCACATATTTTTCTTCTTTTTTACAATTAATGACGCGAAGCTGATTGTATATCGCCCCTTCAACTGGAAAGGAATTAGACAGTTCCGCAATCCGCTTTTGTACGATATCGTGTTCCTCCAGCGCCAAAAACGTCAATAAAGATTGTCCCACTAACTCTTCTCGTTGCTCCGCCCCAAAAAGACGAATGACTTCTTCATTGGCAGCGACAATGTTGCCATTTTGATGGACAAGCATGGCAAGCGGCGCATCGTGAAACAGTTGCTGATACCGATCATGTGCCACACTCAGCTCCTCTTCAATCTGCTTTTGCTCTGTCACATCTCTCATCGAAAAAATGTATTCATGCTTAGCATCTAAGTTTACTTTTGTTACCGTCAATTCGATTCTTTTGCAAATCTCTCCTGGTAAAAACAACTCTGTTTCCAATCGTTTCCCAATGAGCTGAGGAAGCGTTTGAAATGCCGGCAAAAATGAAAAAATCGACTGTCCTGCCATATCTTGCTGAAACAACTTACAAGCCATCGGATTCATTGTAAGAATTTCACTCTGTTCGTTCGTGACCACAATCGGATCGAGCGATGAATGAAAGATAGCTCTCTTAACTGTTTGCTGGCGGCGAATTTTCCGCTCTAATGTCATGACAACAAGCATCAGTAAAAATAGAAATGTTAAAAACAGTAAAATAAACCCAATCAGCCACTTCGTTTCAATGGGAAGCTGAAATGAACGAATCGCTTGCCCCTTTGCAACTAAATCAAGACGAAGCGACAGCATGGCCGTATAATGAATCGCCCCCATAGCGAAGGTGACCATGAACGCCAGCATAATTTTATACAAAACATTCAGCTGTGAAACAAACATCCGAAAGAAAAAAAGCCATGTTGCCGCAAATGATGTAAACAATGCGACCGCAATGGAACCAGCCAGCCAGCTCTTATCGTAGGAAATCCCGATATTCTCCACCCCCAGTAAACTGACGTGGCGCATCAAGAAAAAACCACCGACTAAACACAAATTCATCTGTAAAAAGGAGAGAAGCTTCTTTTCTCCCTTGCCTGCCGAACGAAAACCGATATAACTGCTTCCCACTCCAATAAGAAGCGACATTCCTGCATAGCCATAATGATAATAGCTGTCTGTAAATATAGGAAAGGCTAAAAAACTCACCGACTCCATCGCCCACAGACCGCCTCCGAATACAGCTGCACTGCTCCAAAGCCAAATGCGGTTCCAATTGGATTCTGACTTTCTCATGTTAATAGCAAGTTCCAATGCCATGTAGCTTGTTACAAGCGTAATTAAAAAAGAGAGGATTAAAAGTGGGGAATTATATGTATTTGCTAACACCTGATTGTTGATCATCTATAACTTCCTTCCTAATGCATCCGCTTCGTTTTTCAGATTGTCATCCTTTCCATCCCGCCTTACGTTTCTCCTAAAACAACGATTAATAATGGGTAAAGATTCCTATTTTTATCATACTAGATGCGCATTCCTCCGTACAGACACCGACAGCACATCGCCAAGAAAAAGTACGAAAATATTCACGAATTGTTACCATTTTCAAAGCTTGTCATAGTATGATATGTATATTCAGCTGAATAACTAGACAAAGCTTCGTTTAGTAGAAGAACATTATCATTAATTATGTAAACTACTAAAAAATCCTCAAAGATTCACCTATGCAAATCGCAATACTCCCATAAGAAAGGGACAGCCGCTTAGGTTTAGAATCACGTAAATCATAGACGGAGGTTATGATTATGCAATTTAAACGTCAAGAAGGTTTTCGCTATACCTTCGACTCTCCCATTACCGGAACCTTTCAACTCGTCAAGCAAAATAACGCACCGATTGACATTAAACCTGGTTTTGCCGAAATTTTAGATTTAAGTCCAAACGGGCTCCGGTTCACAACAAAACTAGACATCCCCACTAACGAAGTAGATTGGGAAGTTACCGTGACATTTCTTTTAAATGAAACCCCTATCTCATTAACGGGGATTATCGCTTGGAAAAAACTAGCTGCATCTGGTTTTCAATATGGCATGGAATGTGAAAACAACGTAGAAACGCAAGAACAAATTATTCAGGAAATGAAACAATATATTAAGGCCTTATCATAGACACATCAACAAAAGGGACATGGATTTTTTCCATGTCCCTTTTCATCATCACTGCTTATTCGTTGATGAATTTCAACGTTTTTAACGTCTCATCTAAAATTTTCACCATTTGTGCACGAGTTGTTGGTGCATATGGATCGAAGTTTCCATCTGGACGACCTTGCATGATACCTGCCTGTAATACCGTTTCGATATCTTTGCGAGCCCAGTCTAAAATTTTACTTTCATCTTTAAAGTCCTCTACTTTTAACGTTTCATCCAATTCTTTCTCTTTATCATAAGAAACAAATTCTAATGCACGATTGATCATAAGTGCGGCTTGTGCACGTGTCACAGGTGTATTAGGATCAAAGCTTCCATCCGCTTTTCCTTGAATAATACCTGCATTGACAGCTGCTGTCATTTCAGGAACAAACCACTCATCACCTTTTACATCTTTGAAACGATCATCATACGTACCATCTGTTGATAAAGCTAACGCACGAGTTAATAAAACCGCTAATTGAACACGTGTCGTGGAAGCATACGGACCGAACGAACCGTCAGCACGACCTTGAACAATGTATTTGTTCGCTAATTTTTCAATTTGCTCTTTGTTCCATGTACCATTGAGGTCATTGAATGTTTTATCATTTTCAACGACAACGTATAAAGAGTTAGTCATCGCATGCACAATCACTTCATCTTTTTCCTCTTCATTCACGACCGTCGGAACAGCTGTAGTCGTACCATCTGCTTCTAAACGTAGTACCACTGATTTGTCTGCATCAAGATCTTTATTCGCCTTAATTGTACGGCTCACATAATCTTTAAATGTCTTTAACTCTTTTGTCTGTCCGTTTACAATCGCTTCGACTGTGAATTCTACTACATCAGAAACGGCCGTTAATTTATTTTGGCCAATCACATCTTGGTCGTCTTTTCCGACTTTTACTGTAATTTTAATATTCACATCTTCAACCGTTCCGCCTAATTCTGCCGCTAAGCCCTCTAAATCAATTTCACTTGCAGGCAAACTATAAGAACCTACATCTGTTTTCACATCAATGGTCGCTTCTTTATTTTTCTCGATGATGGCTTTTAATACAGTCGTCGGCAACGTCACATCTTCAGCCTTATTGCTCAATGTAATTTCAAGATTTTTAAAATCTTTCGCATCCTTAATCGCTTTTGCTACTTCGCTAGCATTGCTGCTGATTTTGCTGCTGTCGGTTTTTACGTCACTGCTGCTAGATCCAGTACCAGGTGTCGTAGTGGAACCGCCATCTGACCCACCGCTAGAACCGCCTGAACCACCTGAACTGCTGCCCCCGCCTCCAGTCGTTGGTTTTGTCACATTAATTGTGTTGGAAGTAGCAATTTTCATACCATCAAATAGCACACTAACCGTAATTGAGCCATCTTTTTTAACATCTAATACATTATTCGTAAATGTAGCTACCGTAGCATCGCTCGTTGTCCATGTTACTTGCTTTGTAAGAGGAATAGAAATACTTTCTCCAAGTAAATTAACCGGTACATTAAAGGAGTATGTATTTCCTGAATTTGTAATGACAGCTCCCTTCTCCTTAAAAGCACTTGTCATTAAAGTAGAGCGTGCTGGTTTTCCATTAGATGCTGGGTCAATAACATCATTATTTAGCTTTTCCTGCATTAAAAATAGTTTTTCAACACTCAAACCAATTTCACTTAACTTGCCATCTAAATCACTATAGTACTCCTTATGTTCACCACTGCTGAACGTGTTAGCAACCGCTGTTTTCAAGACATCTGAATATTTTACATTTGACTGAATAGCATATGTTTGCACAGCTTGCTCTAATTTAGGCTCTAAATCTGTAATAAAGACAATTAACTGATCAGCTGTAACTGTTCCGCCGCTATCAAACAATGTATTAAAATGAACTGCATTCGCTGTTCTAAATGCTTTAACTTTACTTGCTAAATCCGCAGCATTCGAAGGTTTGGAATAAATTAAAGCAGCGGTGTTTTTCACTAAATCTACAAAGGCGGACTCCTTATCTGGCGTTAAAGAAATGCCAGCCGCTGCTTTAATATTGGAAGCTGTTAAATTATTTACCTTCGCTTTCCCTAATTCTGTTGCACTTGCATGTTGGTAAAATTGATAAAATCTTTCTGCCAGTGTATCAATCTCACTGTTTACATTTACACTCGGAGCTGCTACAACACTAGTTGGTGCCGCTAAACCAGTTGCTGCTAATGGACTTAGGGCAATGGATGCCGCTAAAACGGCTTTTACTGCTTTTTTGCTGAATGGGTAGTTCTTCATGCTTGTCACCTCATAAACTAGTTTTAATTACAATTTTCAGATGAATCTATATGTATGATTTACAACTCGATCTCCACAACTAACATTCCACTAAAAGGAAAATTTTCAAATATATTCCTATACTAAACTATTAATCTTGATTATTCAATCTTTTTTCGATAAAATTCCCACTTCTTTTACAATAAGATAAGGGAATTTCGACAGGTGTGTTCAAAGAAGAGTGAAAGGGATGGGGCAAGACACTTACTGCTTGCCCAGTTCAATAATGCCAAATAGTTTTAACGCTTCGTACTCTTCTTCCGTTAAGCGAGAAGTCACCTTAGACTTAATGGCCGCCTTTTCCTCTGCTGTCAGTCCGCCTTGTGCCATACTGGCGAACTCGGAGATTTCTGTCATCGAAAATTTACTCATCACAAATTTCATCGCTTCTTCTCGAGATTGAAAGGTTTTCTTCGCTGTTTCCTCCTTGCTGGAAGATGCTTCTTCATTTTTGGACGACTCTGCTTCTTTCTTTACTGCCGCTGTTTTCTCGACTTGTTCCTTGTCCGTTTCTCCTCTTGCTTCCGGCTTTTGTGCGGAAGCAATTGATTCGGATACCGCTGTTTCTTCAACCGGTTTAAATGTCAAATCCTCACTTGAAATTCGGGCAGTTGCAATGGCAGAAGGAACAACATTATTTTCCTTTAGTAAATCGGCCACTTTTTCCGTCCCAAGCTCCTGTTCTAATAGCTCCTGAACAGACGGGTCCTGAAGCAATTGATTCATATCCTCTTGACTTACTTGGCTGGCAACTTCGTTCACGAGTTTGTCGGATGCCTTATCAAGAGCGAGTTGATAACCGGCATAGCCAACGGGGATCGCCACCAACAACATCGTCACTACGAACATAAACCGCTTATATTGCCAAAATGGTTTCGTTTCTTTCCGTTTACCGCTTCCCACTTTTTTGTAATACACATTCCGGTCACGGTCTCTGTAATAGCGGACCCCAAAGATTTTAAGCGGTGTCCACACTTCCTTCATTGCGCGCATTAATTGCTCACCTTCACTTTACACTCAATTTCTGTATTCCCCTGCCAAATGAACCCTTTGTCTCTTTAATTAGATAAGGCACGCTGGACAGCTGCAATTTCTTCTGCCGTAAAGTTAGAAAAGGCCTTTTTCTTTAAAATCGCTTTTTCTTCTGCTGTTAAACCATCTGCGGCCATCTTTCGCATATCATTCAATTCCCCTGCCGAAAAGCGGCTCATCGCAAACCGAACGGCCTCGTTACGACTTGAGAATTCCGGGTCATTGGAAGGTTTCTTTTCTGGTTCTTCATTTTCTGGGGAAACGTTTTTTTCCGGTTGCTCCTTCACATCCTTCGCTTCAGCAGGAGCATTCGTCTTTTCACTTGAAACGGAAGCGGACTTGGTAGACTTGGTGCTTACTGCGGCCACTTCTTTCTCACTCTCCTTAGTTTCTTCGGAAAGATTCTCTGCTAACTTGTTAATGCTCACCTCATTTTCCTTAACGACTTGCTCAATTTCCTTCATCAAGTCAGGGTCATTTTCCAGCTCCTCCGATAGCTTGTCCGCCGCTGTATTCATCACATATTGATAGCCCGCATATCCCCCTGCTCCTAAAATAAGAATGGCTGAACCGGCAACCACCAACAGCTTTTTCATTCCGCACTCCTCCTTCATATTATTTCCTTTAAAGATATCAAATTCTCTTTTTTTGGTAAATTATTCAAAAATAAATATCCAATGATAAAAAGGCAGCTCGCTGCTGCCTTTAGTTCGTCCCGTAATAGTAATAATATTCGCCTTTTTCCTGCTTTTTCTGATTAAGCACTACTCCAAGCAGCTTCCCTTTAGCATTCATAAGCACTTCTTTCGACTTTTGTGCCGCTTCAATAACCGTTTCACCACTGCGAACAACAAGAATCGAACCATGGCATAAGTTAGCTAAAATTTGGCCATCTGTTACTGCTAAAACTGGTGGTGTGTCAAACAAAATCATATCATATTCACTGTACAGCTCTTCCAGCAATTCTTTCATGCCAGCAGATGCCAACAGCTCAGCTGGATTCGGCGGAATCGGCCCACTTGTCAATACCGATAAATTGTCAATGGCTGTCTTACTGACTGCCGAACGCAAAGTCGTTTGTTTGGTAAGTACATTGGTTAACCCGATATGATTTTCCAATCGAAACGTGTAATGAACGGTTGGCTTTCGCATATCCGCATCAACTAACAGCACCTTCTTTCCTTGCTGGGCGAATACAACCGCCAAGTTGGCGACTGTCGTCGACTTTCCTTCTCCAGGACTTGATGACGTCACCATAACGGAATGAAGATGTCCATCTACATTGGAAAATTGAATATTCGTACGAATTGTACGGTATTGCTCTGAAATCGGTGATTTCGGCTGTATATACGAAATTAAGGAGCGCTGTGTGGATGGAGTAACCACTTTTTGCTTTCGTTTAAACATGAGACGACTCTCCTTTCACACGACCCATTCGCGGAGTTATCGCTTCTTGACTACGTTTGACCGTTGCGCTTTGCTCAATGGTACTAATAACACCAATAACTGGCATTTCAAGCAAACGCTCCACATCTTGCTCATTTTTAATCGTATTATCGAGGTATTCCAGTAAAAAGGCTAAGCCAACCCCCGCCATCGCTCCTACTACAAGCGCAATCGCAATATTTAATAACGGACGTGGTTGCACTGGCTGTGGATTTTCAGGTACATCCGCTGTCGATAAAATGCTCACATTATTAACATTCATAATTTTCACAATTTCATTTTTAAATACATCCGCCGTCGTGTTGGCAATTTTTGCAGCCAATACAGGATCCGGATCTTGGACGGTAATGGAGACTACTTGTGAATCCTTCTCACTAGCCACCTGAATTTGCTCCGTTAATGCCCCAACTGTTCGTTCAAGGCCGAGTTCCTTCTTGACGATATCCAAAATTGCCGGACTTTTAATAATCACGTTGTATGTATTAATTAACTGCAAATTCGTTTGCACTTCAGCAGGATTGTAAAGCTGCTGTTCTGATTTTGATTGATTCACAAGTATTTGCGTGGAATTTTGATAAATAGGTGTTAAAAAAAAGATGCTAAGTACCCCGCTCACCGTCGTCGCAATTACTGTTATTAAAACAATGAGCCAAAGACGTTTTTTTAGCGTTTGAAATAATTCACGCAGACTAATTGTTTCTTCCATGATGACCCTCCAAGTATTCTCGTTTAAGAAACTACACCCCTCATTATAATAAAGAGATTGGAAGATATCTACATTTTTTGGTTAAGTTAGACAAAATTAATGAATTTTTTACAATTAGTGAAAAAAATGGAGCCAATGCTAAGGCACTGGATAAGAAAGTAACATAAGGGATTAAAAAGGAGAGCAACGATTTTTTATGATGAGGAAAAAAGCACAAAAAAAGATGACCTCTAAAAAACATAGATGATCACCTCAAAGCTTTCCAGCTTATTTTTACTTTATTCAGCTGTCTGCCGACTATAGAGCAATTGCAATTTCTCTGATATGCCCTGTACGAACGCTTCCAGCTTCATATCTTTTCGTTCCTTTCCTTCGGCTTCACATTGTTGTAGAAGCTGAAGAAAATCTTGCTGGGAAATCGTTTGTTCTGTTGTTTTTAAACTCATAATACAAAAAATCCTCCTAGTAACAATGCGTTACGGGCATATTCCCCTTATTTCAACATTTTACACCTATACTTATCATTTTATCTCGAATTATAGCAAACTTCCATGAAACTGTAAATATTAGGGTTTTAAAATGGGCGATAACGCTTTCCCAATCGTTCGATATAGACATCAGTTATACAGTGTAATCAGTTCGATTACACTAAGAACATAAAAGAACCGTTCCTCTATAATATTATTATAGAGAGAAACGGTTCTTGTTGCATTCCGTTAAATGTTCTTCATCACCTTAATGAAGCGTGAGTTCACTCTGTTCCATACCGTTATATGGCAGCAAAACGACCTTTAACGTTTCATCATTTGTAAATTGAATAATAATTTCAATTCCATCATCTAACCATTCACATGATTGATCAGATAAAATAGTCGGATGAGTAATATCTAGCTTAAAGTTACGGGACATTTCCGTACATAAATTTCCCGAAATCATGTTAGCCAGTTCACCGACAAACGACTTTAACATATCACCTTCTAAAGACATTCCGAACATCGTTTCCCCAAGCGTGCTAAATAATTTCTCTTCCCCAAGAAGGAAAAAATCTCCCTTTATATCTCCGATGAGACTAACCATTACCCCGAAATCGACTTGCAGTGAATCTTGGGAAGCAATCGAATACGAAAAATGAAAAGGAATAGGAATTGTTTTAGAAACAGACAAATTCATGCCTTGCACAAACATATCAGTCCATTTTGCTACTTTATCGTCAGTTTTCATTCGTTCCTCCTTCAAATCGAACCAATGCATACAAAAAAATTGTATTTTAATAGGTCCATTGTACTCAATCCATATAAAATCGATGTTAAAATTACGTTAAGATTTTGTCAATTTTAGTCACATCTACTCAGAACATTGTCAATATATGTTTTAACTTCTCAATTCCTCCGGTAGAGGTTCGCCTTCATAATTCGGCACCTCTTCATTCGATTGAGAAGCACCACAATCATGAACCCTGACAACGTAAGCTTCCCCTCAATTTGGCAGAACCACTCTTTAGTCGTGTCGAATTTTCTAGATCGCTTGATATAGGAATGCAGACTTTATCAAAAAATGCAGAAAACTATATAAACTACTATAATACAAATACATCATTATGATAACGGTAGAATTTCCCACTAACTATCTTGAACAAGCTAGAGATGAACGAAAAACATTGGAGGGATTTTATGAAAACTAAGGACACCTTTCTACAATTAGAGCTAGAAGCAATTTTAAAAGCGTCAAAAGATAATATTGTTGTAACAGATGGTCAAGGCATTGTTTTGCGAGTAAGCCCCAACTGTGAAACCATTTACGGAAAGAAAACTTCTCAGTTAATCGGGAAATCAGTGGATGAGCTAGAAGCTGAATCCATTTTTTCTCCTTCTATTACCAAAATCGTTTTACAAGAAAGGAAAGAAATGCAAGTAATGCAGCGAACGCCTGCAGGTCGGATGGTTATGGCAACAGGACTTCCGGTATTTGATGAAAATGGCTCCATTATTCGTGTCATTAGCTTCTCCAATGACTTAACCGAAATCCAGCATTTAAAAGAAGAGTACGAACAACTTCAAGCACAAATGGAACGGTACCAAGTTGAACTTCAAGAACTTCGGGAAAAAGACCATGAACTTGATGAATTTGTTGTCAAAAGCAAAGCCATCCGTCAAGTATGGCAGATTATTCAGCGCGCCGCTAAATCAGATGCCTCCGTCGTGTTTCTTGGCGAATCAGGGGTTGGAAAAAACGTCTTCGCCCACGCTCTTCATCAAGGAAGTGAAAGAAAAGACGAAAGCTTTATCGAAGTCAACTGTGGAGCCATTCCTGAATCGCTCTTTGAGTCTGAAATGTTTGGATATGAAGCCGGTTCCTTTACCGGAGCGAATAAAAAAGGAAAAACAGGACTCATCGAGCTGGCCGACAAAGGAACGCTTTTTTTGGATGAAATTGGGGAACTTCCTTTAACTGTGCAAGCAAAACTTCTTAAAGTGCTGCAAGAGAAAAAGGTGACAAGAATCGGCGGTGTCCAATCCAAACATATTGATTTCCGCTTAATTGCTTCCACCAATCAAAATCTTGAAGAGATGGTGAAAAAGGGAACATTCCGGGAAGATTTGTTTTATCGATTGAATGTCATTCCAATTACAATTCCTCCCCTTCGTGAACGAAAAGAAGACATCTTAATGTTGGCCCATTATTTTCTTAAACATTTTAATGAAAAATATAGCACAGACAAATTTTTTCATGCGTCCACTGTTGAAGAGCTTATGCATTATCCTTGGCCTGGGAATGTGCGCGAACTACAAAACATGGTAGAACGGCTTGTGATTACGACTGATTCTCGAACAATTTATCCAACTGTTCTTCCTTTTTTCAATGGACAAGATCCTATAAAAACTGAGACAAGCTGGAAAGATGAGGATGTCAAAGAATCTCACACCTCCTTGCAAGAAGCTGTAGAGGAAGTGGAGAAGCGCTGGCTGACACGTGCCTTCAAACAATTCAAAACGACTTATGAAATGGCCGATTATTTAGGCTTAAGTCAATCAACTGTTGTCCGAAAGTTAAAAAAATATAAGATTAATGCAAAAACGAATTAAGATGCAAAAATAACTTAAATTTACATCCTCCCATTTATTTTTGCATCAATTCAGACCGACAAACTCCCCCATCTTCCCTCATTTGGATTTGGCATGAATCTTGCAACTATATATAGACAAAGATATTTACATCACCTATATATATGAACAAATTCAGCCAAATCTCCCTTATCAAGAACAAAAAGGAGGGGTAGCCCACACGAATAGCATCTATCTTCAATTTTCATCACAACACCAAAAAAATTATTCTGAAATAAAATGAAAGCGCTTTTAACCCTTCCTTTTAAAGCACATGGAACGACGTTCTTTCAACACCTTATTTATTACAATTAAAATAGTTCCCTTTATTTATTAGTGTTTACCGCAAGATAAAACTGAATTTTCAAAAACTATGTCATGAAGTCTAACATATGCATTGAAGGTTTAGGCAATTTTATGAATATAATAAAAGCAACCAAAGAAATTCCATTCACTTTGATGATTAAGATATGCTTGGAATGAGTTGAACTAACAGTATAATACTGAGTTATTTCTATTATAAGGAGGGGTTTTTATGTTGAACAGTTTGGATTTAATGGTGGTATTTGCTTACTTTGCTCTTTTAATCGGCATTGGCGTCATCAGTTCGAAAAAAGTAAAAGATGGCAAAGATTTTCTCGTCGCAGGCGGCCGGCTTGGCTACAGTTTATACGTACCGGCTATGGCTGCCGTCGTATTAGGCGGCGCCTCTACATTCGGCACAATCAAGCTTGGGTATCAATACGGCATATCTGGGATGTGGCTTGTCACGATTATCGGACTTGGCATCCTCGCCTTAGGTCTCTTTTTCTCTAAAAAAATAAGCAAACTGAAGGTGTTTAGTGTTAGTGAATTATTAGGACAACGATTTGGCAGCAGCAGCCGCTACATAAGTGCCGTCATCATGATTGTGTATGATTTGATGGTTTCTGTGACAGCCGTTATTGCAATAGGCGTTATGTTTTCTTCTATCTTTGGCTGGAGCGATAAAACCGCAATCGTTGTCGGCGGCATTATCGTTGTTTTCTATACGATGCTTGGCGGGATGTGGGCTGTTACCTTAACAGATGTCATTCAATTTTGGGTGATGACAATTGGTTTAATTTGTATTTTAGTCCCTGCTTCCATCATGGGCGTGGGCGGATTTAGTCAACTAACAGAAAAAGTGCCGTCTGAATTTTTAAACATTGGGAACATCGGTGGTGACGCCATTTTCACTTACTTTTTACTTTATTTCTTCGGGCTTATGATTGGGCAAGATATTTGGCAGCGATCCTTTACGGCTAAAAATGAAACGATTTTAAAAAGAGGTACCATTATGGCTGGGGTTTACTGCATGTTTTACGGAATTGGAGGGGCGCTAATTGGAATGACTGCTAGTGTGTTGCTGCCAAACATCGATGACCCGCAAAAAGCTCTTCCTCAATTAGTCATTAGTATTTTGCCACAAGGACTTGTCGGATTACTCATTGCAGCGGTCGCTTCTGCGGTCATGTCGACAGCCTCTGGTACCATCATGGCTTCTTCTACTATTCTTGTTAATGATTTATTGCTATCAAAAATGCCAAAAGAACAAGCAATGAAAAAACAAGTCAAGCTAACAAGGATCGCAACTGTTTTAATAGGAATTGCATCCATTACAATTTCCCTTGTCTTACAAGACATTCTCGTGGCGCTTGATATCGCTTATGCCTTTTTATCTGGAAGTATTTTCTTCCCTGTGTTAGCTGCTCTCTTCTGGAAAAACGTGCATTCAAAAGTGGTGCTGACCTCCATGGTAATGAGTGGAATTGTCGTCCTTTCCACCCTCATTATTAAAGGTCCTGCCTCATTGGACGGAATTATATACGGACTCATTACAAGTGCAGTCTGCCTAGGTGTTGGAGGTCTTCTCTTTCAGCCTAAAACAACTTCTCCAGAAGTTTCGACCGATTCTAATGCGAAAATGAATTAACTGTCAAAAATGAATTAAAATATTACGGTTTGAGTCATTTTCGCATCAATTATAACCCATTTTTCTCACGTTTCCTTCACTATGAAACTGGCATGCTTTTTGCAAGATATAATAACAAATACTTTTATTCTAGGAGGTTTCTTATGTATCAACCAAAAGATTCATCTAAATCCCCACGTTTTTGCGGTGTGCGCACATTTATGAGATTAGAACAAATAAAAACAACCGACCATATTGATTTCGCTGTCCTCGGCGTTCCGTTCGACACGGCGGCCTCTTTCCGAACTGGTCAGCGACTAGGCCCTCAACATATTCGGGACTTCTCTTCCCTTCTTCGTCCTTATAATCCGGATATGGATATTAATATCTTTGATTATTGTTCCGGCGTGGACTATGGCGATATTGATGTCATCCCAGGTAACATTCACCGGACTTATGACAATATCGTATCAGAATTAACACCCTTGCTGGAGAAGAATGTAATCCCTGTTATCATGGGCGGCGATCACTCTATTTCTCTCGGAAACTTGCGGGCCTTTCATCAAAAGTTTGGTCCGGTCGCACTTGTTCATTTTGATTCACACGGAGACACGTGGGACAATTATTACGGCGAAAAATACATGCACGGAACCCCTTTCCGTCGTGCCGTAGAAGAAGGTTTACTCGATGTTAATCATTCCATCCAAGTCGGAATGAGAGGCTCCCTTTATAGCCCTGATGATATTGAAGATGCAAGAAGATTAGGATTTGAAGTCATCCCGATGAGAGAAGCACGCCAAATCGGCTTTAACGAAGTTATTAGGCGAATTCATGAACGCGTCGGTAATCGACCTGTTTTCGTGTCATACGATATCGATTTTGTTGACCCCGCCTACGCACCTGGAACCGGTACGCCAGAAGTCGGCGGTCCGACAAGTTTTGAAGCATTAGAATATGTACGTGCACTAGATGGAATAAACGTTGTCGGTTTTGATTTAGTTGAGGTGCTGCCGACCTACGACAGCAATGAAATTACCGCTTCTCTTGCTTCCACCATCATCTATGAAATGATTACATTGACTGCGTTAAAAAAGAAAAAACAACTGCTTCAATCCGCAGAAACACCTGTTTTACACGCATCTAAGGAGTGAGTTTATGAACGAAGCGAAACAACAATTTATCGGAGGGAAATGGCAATATGGAGAAGGAGCAGAAAGAGTGCTCTTGAATCCTGCAAATGAAAGCAGCCTTTTCACTGTGAAAGAAGCTTCCAAACGCCAAGCTTCAGAAGCTGTCTTGGCTGCCAAAAATGCCTTCGATCATACCGATTGGTCGTTCAATAAAGAGAAGCGCGTCAACCTTCTTTATCAATTGGCCGATGCACTCGAAGAGAAGTCCGAATTTTTCGCAAGATTAGAATCTCTTAATACTGGAAAACCGATTCGAGAAGCACGGCTTGATATGGATGATAGCGTTGCATGCCTGCGGTATTATGCTGAGCTCGTCCACAATCGGGAGCCTATAGAAAAACAACAGCCAGATGGCACTATTAGCAAAGTAATCGAAGAACCCATTGGCGTTTGTGCTTTAATTGTGCCGTGGAATTTCCCATTGCTGCTTGGCATGTGGAAAATTGCTCCTGCACTTGCTGCCGGAAATACGGTTGTCTTCAAGCCATCTGAGCTGACTCCTTCAACCGCGATTCAGTTTACGAAGCTGATTGAACAATGCGCATTTCCTGACGGTGTTTTTAACCTCGTATTAGGCGCCGGACTTCCAGTTGGCGAAACACTCGTCACACACCCGGATACCGATAAAGTATCTTTTACCGGCGGAGTGGAAGCTGGAAGAAAAATTAATCAGCTATGTGCAGAAAACTTTAAAAGAGTATCGTTAGAACTTGGAGGCAAGTCCCCTCTTTTAATTATGGAAGACGCAGACCTTGAAGCAGCCGTTGAATGGGCAGCCTTCGGTTCCTTCTTTAATCAAGGAGAAGTTTGCGTTGCTTCTTCTCGAATTCTTATTCAAGAAACGCTATACGAAGCCTTTACTGAAGCGTTGCTGCAAAAACTAAAGACAATCAAAATCGGCAATCCATTGAAGGACGAAACTGAAATGGGTCCTATTATTAGTGACAATCATCGTAGGAAAATTGAGCAGTTCATTGAAATCGGCCAACAAGAAGGCGCCACACTTCGTACAGGCGGAGAGCGCTTAGGGGAGAATGGATATTACCTCTCTCCTGCCGTGTTTACAGACGTTCAGCAACATATGCAAATTGTACAAGAAGAAATTTTCGGACCAGTTGTTACCATTCAGCCTTTTGCCGACGAATCTGAGGCAATCGACCTAGCGAATAAAACGAAATACGGCCTCGCTGCTGGCGTTTTATGTGCCGACGTTAACAGGGCGAAACAAATGGCAGGCCGGTTAAAAGCAGGAACGGTTTGGATTAACAGCTACCACACCCCTTACGTCAATGCTCCTTGGGGTGGTTATAAACAAAGCGGGATTGGCCGCGAGCTTGGACCACAAGGCTTATCTATGTTCACGGAAGTTAAGCATCTCAATATAACGGAAACGCTACAAAAAGCAACTTGGTATCAATAAAAGGATTGGTTCCGCATAAATTCCGCTGCGGAACCAATCGATTAGCTTTAATTTTTCTGAAAATTCAAAAAGAAAAGAGGTTACGATATGAGTCAATTAACAGAACGCTTTGGTCATGACAGCATTAGCCCCACACCGAAAAGCGAACGAAGCATGACATTCTTCTCTACCTTCACTCTTTGGCTTGCTGCTAATGTCGTCATCACATCCGTCATGACCGGCATGATGTTTGTCCCGGATATTTCCTTTCAAGATGCCATTATGGCCATCTTCATCGGATCGGCCATCGGTGCCATTCCCCTTGCTTTAACAGGAATGATTGGCACAAGAACAGGACTTCCGACAATGGTTATTACAAGAGCCGCTTTCGGCCAAAAAGGAGCTGTCTTGCCCGCTGTTGTTAACACCATTATCCTCGTCGGCTGGAGTTGGATTCAAGCCTATATGGCAGGGTTAAGTCTTGATTATGCAATTAAACATGCCACTGGCTACAGCAACATTAATTTATTTGTCATTCTCACTGAAGTGCTCGTTGTCGCTATTACCATTTACGGTCACCGAGGTGTAGAAAGCATTGAAAAATGGGTGTCCGTTGCCATGCTGATTTTATCTGCTCTCGTTTTCTACAAACTTTTCACTACGTATAATGTAACAGCTCTTATTGAAATGAAAGTAAGCGAAAACCCAATTATTTCAGGCATTATCGCCTTTGACATCGTCATCGCCACAGCCTTTTCATGGATGTCCACCGTCTGCGACTTCAATCGCCACTGCCGCTCTGAAAAAAGTGGAATGGTAGGTACTTATGTGGGATACTTACTCGCATCTCTCATCGCTATGGGACTCGGTGCCGTTGTAAGTGGCTTCAGCATTTTATCTAATATGGAACAAACCTATGACCCAACCATCCTTCTTGCTGCTCACGGCTTTGGCTTTGTTGCCTCCATCGTCGTCTTTTTCTCTGTACTTTCAACAAATGTGATGGCTCTCTATAGTGCCACCATGTCTTTAATGAATGTATTTCCGAAAACGAACTTCTGGAAACCGCTTTTAACGTTAGGCATTCTTTGTACGCTCGGAGCGCTTTTAAAGGAAACGTTAATGACGAACTTCTTCAACTTTGTTCTATTAATCGCCACTTTATTCATTCCGGTGTTTGCCATTGTACTTGTTGATTATTTTATCGTCAAAAAGGGGCATTATGATGCTGAAGATGTAGCTTTTGACACGAAAGGATTGTACCGCTATCAAAACGGCTTCAATATCGTTGCATGCGTCACGTACGTCCTTGGAGCTTTATTTGCTTATTATTTTACGTATGTTCACCCGCTCAGCATCGGTGCTACCATTTTGACCTTTATTTTGTCTGGATTCGTATATTTCGGACTCATGGCCGCTTCCAAACAGCTACCTGTCCATCAACACCATGAACCTGATATTCAAACTAAGATGGAGGTTTAATCCATGACAAACACACCAAAAATAGCGGTCGTCCAAACCGCTTTCAAAAACGGCGACCTCTCCTACAACCAAGCGAAAATGGAAAAAATGGTCCAACAATGCAAAGAACAGCATCCAGACATCCGTTTAATCATCTTCCCAGAACTTTCGGCCACCGGCTATTATTTGTCATCAGAAATGAAAGAGCTGGCCCAGTTCCAAGAGGGAAGCATTTTTGAACATATGCAAAAAGTAGCGAAGCAATACGAAATGTGGATTGTATATGGATATGCGGAAAAAGACGGAGAAAACCAAGTCTACAATGCCATTCAACTCATTGATCCGACCGGAAAACAGGCTGGAAACTATCGGAAAATCCACCTAACACCACTTGAAAAAGAACTATTTACACCAGGATCTGACCTTGTGACCGTTGAAACAGAAATAGGAACAATCGGCTTAATGATTTGCTGGGACCTTGCTTTTCCGGAACTCGCTCGAGCTTTAACACTACGTGGAGCCGACCTTCTTGTTGCGCCAAGTGCCTGGGAAATTCCCTATGATCTCCCTTTCCATCAATTTGCAGCGGCACGCGCAATTGATAATACAGTCTATGTCGCTGCATGCAATCACATCGGAACATCAGACCGCTTATCCTTTTTTGGAAAATCAGCGATTGTAGCCCCAGACGGCCAAACTATGGGCATGGCTGAAGAAAACAATGAACAAATGATTACTGCTACTTTACAATACGATTGGCGAGATGCTATTCAACAAACCTTCTTTACGATGCTGGCAGATCGCAGACCCGACCTTTATTAACGAAGGAGGAAGACCCATTGCTTATAAAGAAAATAATCGACTTATCCATCCCAGTGACGACGAATACGCCCATTTATCCTGGTGATCCTGTCCCGACTATGCGAGCGACTGCTGAACTGGATAAAGACGGCTATCAAGTCACTGCCTTAAACATCGGTTCCCATACTGGTACACACGTCGATGCCCCTTTTCACTTTCAAAAGGAGGGAGAACGAATTGACGAATCAAGCTTAACAAAATTTATGGGGCGAGGAGTCGTCCTCGATGTAACAGGTAAACAGCCAGGTGAAGAGATTACCCGAAAAGACGTCTCTCCCCAGATCGATTCCATTGACGCCGGAGATATCGTGTTATTTCATACCGGCTGGCCTCAACATATTGGAACCGACACATACTATCAGCACCCTTATGTGTCGGTCGACATCATTAATGAACTACTTTCAAAGGGAGTGACGACGTTTTTCATTGATGCACTTAACATCGATCCCCCAGATGGCTCGACCTTCCCTGTTCATGACGCCATTACAAGCATCAACGGCATTATCGGTGAAAACTTCTGCAACTTCGAGCAAATCAATTTCGCCAACCCATTCATCATCGCTCTTCCACTCCGCTTGCAAGGCCTTGACGGCTCCCCTGTCAGAGCTGTAGCAGTTGAGTTCGCATAATCTACGAATGATATTCAACTAAGCGAATAGCACCCTCGTAAAGAGGGTGTCATTCGCTTAGTTCTAGAAAATTTGGCACGACTTCTCTTTCATCATGCCAAATTTTCTATGTAAGGGAACCTTCCATTTTCTATGATAAAAAATTCCTTTTCATGTAATTTATTACATATAATTCTACAAGGAAAAGGAGCTCAATTATGAATCTAAAAAAAGGACTAGGTATACTCTCTGTAACTGCTACTCTATTATTCTCCGGATTTGGCACTTCGCTTTCTGTATCCGCAGCAAGTTTGGACAAGCCTGACGCTGCAACCGTTCAAGCAAATGAACTTCCTAACATCAAAATTTTAGCAACAGGCGGAACTATTGCTGGATCCTCTCAGAACAATACGGATACAACTGGCTACCAATCAGGTGCCCTTGGGGTGGAGACGTTAATTAACGCCGTACCTGAGATGACGAAAATCGCCAATATTAGCGGAGAACAAATGGCAAATGTCGGGAGTCCTAATATTACCAATGAGACGTTGCTGACACTTGGAAAACGAATTAATGAACTGCTTTCTTCAGAGGAAGTGGACGGTGTCATTGTCACACATGGAACAGATACATTGGAGGAAACGGCTTATTTTCTAAACCTTGTTGTCAAAAGCGATAAACCGGTTGTCGTCGTTGGCGCAATGAGACCGGCAACTGCAATAAGTGCAGATGGCCCCTTCAACTTATATAACGCTGTCGTACTTGCTTCAAGTCCTGAAGCAAAAGGAAAAGGAGCTTTTATTTTACTGAATGACCGCATCGGTGCAGCGCGTTATGTCACAAAAACGAATACGACGACACTCGATACGTTTAAATCATTAGAGCAAGGCTATTTAGGACAAATCATCGGCGGAAAGCCTTACTTCTTTAATGAAACGGCGAAAAAACATACGACGGAGACGGTTTTTGATATCTCCGACATTGAGGAACTCCCTCAAGTGGATATTCTATATAGCTACCAAAATGATAATAAATACCTTTACCAAGCAGCTGTACTATCAGGCGCAAAAGGAATTGTCGTTGCCGGCTCTGGAAATGGCTCTATGTCGACTTATGCAAAAGAAGGCGCTCGCTATGCGATTGGAAAAGGAGTCGTCGTCACCCGGTCGAGCCGTGTGGGAAGCGGAATTGTCACTCACAGCGCTTCCGATGATGAAAATGGGTTCGTTTCATCGGATTCCTTAAATCCGCAAAAGTCTCGCATCCTTTTAATGCTGGCCTTAACCGAAACGAATGATCCAAAGAAAATTCAAGAGTTCTTTAACGAATATTAAAACTGAACGTGAGGCTGTTCGAACGGGAGAAATGGTCCCTTTTTGAACAGCCTCATCAGAATAAAAAACCATGTTTAGAACTTACTGAACATCCTCCATGGCCTTATGCACTTTCTTTAAATCCTCTAGATGCTTATAAAAAGTGCTTCGCAATTGTCCGATGAGTGATTCATCAAGGGTGCTGCGAACGACGAGAAGATTTTGAATGCCAATCGTTGGAACAGGTTCATTATTTTCATACGTGTTCGGCGGGATGTAGGCTTGCTGGAAATAAGGAGCTGCGTGCTCCTGTCCTTTCATATTTTCTAAATAGATGGGGACAATCGTAATCTCCTTTTCCTTCGCAAGACTGGCAACAGGTGCATTCGGCAAACCAGACGTCACGAAAGCGGCATCAATTTCTCCTTGTTTTAACTGCTCCATCGCTTCATGATAGGAAAGAGAAAACGGCTCATAATCTTGTTCACTCAAACCATGACCTTTTAAAATCACTTTAGCGTTTACCTCAACACCGCTGTTTGGCGCCCCAATCCCCACTCTTTTCCCCGCAAGATCGCCGACAGTCTCAATATGGGTTTCTTTAAGTGTCACAATTTGAACGTAGTTGACGTACAAACCCGCCAGTACCTGGATGTCGGTTTCGTTACTAGTAAATGAAACAACATCTGACATGACAAAAGCGACGTCCGCTTTCCCCTCTTTCAACAACCGAAGATTCTCCACAGAACCTCCTGTCGTTTGAACAGTGACGTTCATCCCTAGTTCTTCAGCATAGATTTCTGCTAACGCCCGGCCAATTGTAAAATAAGGACCATATTCTCCACCTGTGGCAATTGTGACATATTCACCTCTTTCCTCTTCCGTCCAATAAGCAGGTGGCTTTGGCGGCTTGTTGCAACCTCCTCCAAACGCCATGAGGAAACAAAGGCTAAACAAAATGATGTTTTTCATATAAACCTTCACAGCTGGGCAGATGCCTCTTTATATAGCTTCAGCTTATCGCGTAATGTCCGTTCGCTAATTCCGAGGATTTCGGCTGTGTTTTTTCGATGGTCATCATTTTGCTTTAGCGTATGTAAAATTAGCATCTTCTCTGCTTCCGCTAATGTAATACCAGACGGGAGGATGAGATTTTCTCCTTTTCGACAGAGGTCAGGTGTCCCGATGTTACTCCCTTTTTGCAAATAGAGCGGCAAATCTTTCGTATCAATGGTCTCTGTTGTCGCCAAAGCGACCGCATATTCGACGATGTTCGATAGTTCACGAATATTGCCCGGATATTCATACGAATAAAGCCACTCTTTTGCCGCATGACTTAGGGATAATGATGGACGATTTAATTTTTCGCTATACAACGTTAAAAAATGGGAAATAAGCAGCGGAATATCCTCCATCCGCTCTCGTAATGGCGCAACTTCAAGCGGAATCACGTTCAAGCGATAATATAAATCTTCGCGAAACCTCCCTTGTCGGACTTCTTCCATTAAATCACGATTCGTAGCAGCAATGATACGCACATCAATTTTCCTCGTCCTTCCCGAACCAATTGGCGTGACTTCTCGCTCTTGAACGACCCGCAATAATTTTGCCTGTAAATGGATGGGCATTTCTCCAATTTCATCAAGAAACAACGTCCCTTTATCAGAACGTTCAAACACGCCCTCTTTCTGCGACGTCGCTCCTGTAAACGCCCCTTTTTCATGGCCAAATAATTCACTTTCCAATAACGTTTCAGGGATGGCCGCACAATTCAATACAGAAAACGGATACTGTTTTCGTTCTCCTTGAAAATGAAGCGCTCTTGCAACAAGTTCCTTGCCTGTTCCGCTTTCTCCTACAATAAGCACATTCGACGAAATGTTTTTAATTCGCTCCAACAATGAAAATAGATGCTTCATCACCGGCGACTTTCCGACTAAGCCCGCATAACTCTCTTTTGGCTGCACAATTTCCTGCAGTCGATGAACTTCCGAATGCAAAGAATAATAATCGAGCCCTTTTTCGATTAACATTTTTAATTCGTCCATATTCAACGGTTTCGACACGTAATGGAAGGCGCCCATTTTAATCGCTTTTACAGATGTTTCAATCGTCCCGTATGCCGTCATGACAATAATCACTGCTTGCGGACACGCCGAGAGAAGAGGTTGAATAAGCGTTAAACCGTCCGCATCTTTAATTCTCATATCCAGCAGCACAACGTCTGGCTGAAAAGAGTCAGCTTTTTGTAAACCCGCTTCAGCATCGGTCACGGTCGTGACGTCATATTCATCTTCAAGTGCGAACATTAAAGACATGCAAATCGCCTGTTCATCATCAATGACCAAAACCTTTTTCATCGAACATCCTCCTTTTGAAATTTCAACGTAAACGTACTGCCACTACCGAGCGTTGACTTCACTTCAATATCGCCGTGATGGTCAAGCAAAATATTGTAACTCGTATACAAGCCTAATCCAACTCCGCTGCCTTTTGTCGTAAAAAACGGTTCAAATAAGTTTGACTGATTGTCCGCTGAAATACCGGATCCTGTATCTTCAATATGTACATAAAAGAAAGCGTCACTACGTTCGGCAGAAATGGTAATAACCTTCTCCTTTGAATCGTGCACAGCTTCAATTGCATTCATCACTAAATTAATAAACACTTGTTTCATTCGGTGAACATCACCGAATAATTCGATATGAGGATCGACCTCTACGACAAACTCGATGTTTTGAGACCGAACTTTCAGTTTAAAAGAATGAATAAGCGAATCGAGAAACTCAGCAAGCGGAATCCATTCTTTGATTGGTTCTTTTCGTCTCGTGTAATCGAGAAGCTCCTCGACTAAATCATTCAATCTCTTAATCTCAGCCGGCACATGCTTTACGACTTCTTCACGAAAACGCGCATCATGAATTTTTACTGGCAATAATTCAATAAAAAGCTTCATTGATGTTAACGGATTGCGCAGTTCATGGGCAATGCCCGCAACAAGCTGTCCGAGCGCCTTTAACTTCTCTTGAATCATCATCTTTTTTTGCAATGACAATTGTTCGGTTCGGTCATCGAGCGTCACAATCCAGCCGACAAATCGCGCTTTTTCATTTTTTAACGGAACGACTTCATAGTAAATCGTTCGCTCTTCCTTCTGTTCAGTAAGGATAATCATGTCTCCTGCATATTTCGTCTGAGAGGAATTCGTTTGAATCATGGCCCAAATCTCTGCTAAATCAGGCACTTCATTCATATGCTGCTCTGTAAATTCGACTTTCAGCAATGTACGCGCTTTCTCATTCATTAATCGGATTTTGCCTGTTTTGTGAAATGAAATGATACCCGTATCAACAGAACGCAACACTTGCTCTTGAAAAAGAAGACTCCTTGTTAAGGCCGTCGTTTTTTTCGCTACTTCTTTTTGCAACTTTTGATTCCATAAAAATACAACGGTAATAATCGTAATGGCCACAAAGACCGCCGCTCCTAGCATAAACGCTACCTTTTGCAGCCAAGAGACCGTGTATTGCTCCTCATAAAACCATTTTTGATGAATGGACTGAAACGTACTGTCTTTTTTCAGCTTCCCTAATTCATCATTCAGCACACGGACTAACTCATAGTTTCCATTTCGAACAGCAAACGCATATTCATATGGCTGCAAGGCTGTTAAGCGTTCATCCAAACTTGTCTGCGCGTCCAGTTCCTTTAATAAAAATTCCGTTGTCCACGGATTGCCAATAAAGGCGTCACTTCTGCCAACTAAAAGCATTTGCAAGGCATCGGGCTGACTTCCCGCTATGTTGACATCAATCTCTCTAATTGTATCAAACGCTTCCTTTGAATAGCTAGACGTACTAATAGAGACGACCGCGTTTCGCAAATCCGGCAAATTAAAGACGGTTTTATTGTCTGACGGAACGTATAGCGAATCCGACATCGTCAAAATCGGCGAAGTAAAATCAACTCGCGCATCATGCGAGGATGTATATTTTAACCCTAAAATAACATCGATCTCGCCTTTCTCCAGCTGCTGCAACAATTCTGTTTCGAAAACGGGTTTGTATTCAACCTGCAGTCCGGTGTTCAATTCAATCGCTTTCATAATCTCAACCGCAAAACCGGCAGGCTTCTGTTTCTCGTCCTCATAGGAAAAAGGCGGAAAATCTCGATTATAGCCCACTACAAGCTTATAAGATCCGCCTTCTTCCGCATAAACAGGAATTGACAGAAAGCTGGATAATAGAATGATGACTCCTACTATTATTCTCATCTCGGCCCCCTGTCAATTTTCTACTCTATAGTTCACTTACTCATTCAAAAATTCACCTAAGCGGATGGCGCTACCCCACAAGGGAGAGCGTCATCCGCTTAGCTCTACACTTAACTATCGTAACATGTCTTTCCCTTAGATGGATACGGCATTTTTCTTTTGCTTCACCTGAACAAGCTGCAGGCCCATTATCACTAACACAATGACCATGCCAATGACATCTGTCATACCTTCTGGAATAATCAGCATGAGCGCACCTGCCGCTAATAATAAGCGGAGCGCAAGATTATATGATTTCATAAAATACCCTTCTGCTGCAGCACTAAGTGCAATGACACCAATAATCGATGTGACCACGACCGTCACGATGCTCCATACATCTGGAAGCGGAAACTCCTTCGCATTTGTTGGGAGACCTGTAATGTCAATCATCAGCATATTCGGATTGTACACAAACAAATACGGCACAACAAACCCAGCAATGGCAAGCTTCAATGACTGAAAACCAGTTTTCATCGGGTCTCCTCCGGAAATACCCGCACCGGCAAACGCGGCAAGCGCCACAGGTGGTGTAATGTTAGCGAAAATACCAAAATAGAACACAAACATATGCGCCACTAATACTGGCACGTCAAAGTTCGCAAGCGCTGGCGCAGCCATCGTCGCCGTAATGATGTAGCACGGAATCGATGGAAGTCCCATTCCTAAAATCATTGATGCTATCATAGTAAAAAACAATGTTAAAAACAGTGAACCTTGCCCTAAACTCATAATCGATGACGTCATCACTGTTCCAAAGCTCGTCAAGTTCACAACCCCGATAATAATTCCAACAACAGCACACGCCGTCATTACAGAAAGCGATTGTTTCGCGCCGTCCTCTAGCGCCGCAAGAATATCCTTCACCGACATTCTCGTTTCCTTACGCAGCATACTAACGACGACCGTTAACAAAATGGTATAAAAGGCCGCATAGCCAATCGGCATCGAAATGTAAAGGAAAAAGACAAGCCCAAAAATCGGTAGCAGTAAATGCCCTCGCACCTTCAGCACTTCTTTGACGCGCGGAAGATCTGCTTTTGGAACACTGCTTAAATTTTCTTTTCCTGCGCGGAAATGAACTTGAGCAATAACTCCTAAATAGTACAGCAATGCCGGTAAAAGCGCCGCAAGCGCAATCGTTCCGTAGCTCACACCCGTTGTTTCCGCCATAATGAAAGCACTCGCCCCCATAATTGGCGGTAAAATTTGCCCGCCAACAGACGCACTCGCTTCCACCGCTCCGGCAAAGTTTTTATCATAGCCAATTTTTTTCATTAATGGAATCGTAAAAGCCCCGGTTCCAACGACGTTAGCTACCGCCGCGCCATTAATACTTCCCATAAATCCGCTTGAAATAACTGCTACTTTAGCCGGTCCACCTTTTTTATTTCCGGCAAGCGCCAACGCTAAATCATTGAACAACTGCCCCATACCTGACTTCGCTAAAAAGGCCCCAAACAAAATGAATAAGAAAATAAATGTCACCGATGCCCCAATAGCAGAAGAATACAAGCCATCTGTTTTCAAATACAGCTGGCCGAAAATATCGCCGTAATCATACGGTCTCGTTAACAGCTTCATCGGCATAAACGACATATGACTAATAAATGGATAAATTAAAAACACTAATGCCAGCACAGGCAAAATAAGACCCGTAATCCGTCTCGCCGCTTCCAGTACAAGAACGACCGTCATGAAGGCAAAGAAAATATCCATGTTGTTTGGAATCCCGCCTCGTGTTGTGACAATCGCTTGATACTCTATGAGCAAGTACCCGGTTGATGCTAATGTCAACAAAGAGAAAACCCAATCGATAACAGGGATTTTTGCTCGAGAGCTTTTCTTACTCGCAGGATAAATTAAAAACACAAGCGCAATCCCAAGCCCGACGTGGATAGCACGCTGCTTCAGCTCCGGCATTGGGTAATACGTGTTATATAAATGAAACAACGAATAAAGAATGGCAAGACCGGCGATTAACCGGGTGATATTTCGATTGGCGAGTGTGCGGACAACAGATTCACGGTCGAATTTCTCCAAAATCTCCTGCTGATTCACAGTTTGTTGCTCGACTTGATTTGCCATTTGTACACCTCCAAGTTTTTAATTCAGCGAAAACGCCATCATCCAAAACGGACGCTTCGTCGGCGTAATCGTCACTTCTTCATAATCATGGACCCATTCGTATAAAGGAATGACTTTGTCCTCAATGGTCAATGTTGACTGAACAAGGTCTGACACGACGAGACGAACTTCATTCATTTGTCGGTTAACCTCATACGTCACATAACCTTTTTCCTTCTTAATGATCGTTCCTGTTGCGGGTACTCCCGCTCCGAACGTTTTAAACTTTGTATGCGTCAGCAACAACTCATTATTTCCCCACTGAAAAAATTCCTCCCACTCTTCTTTTTCAACCGAATGAACCCAGCGGATGCTGAATGTTTTTTCCGGAAAGTAAAAAGTATCGTGCTCACCACTTACTTTAATCATCGGAACCGGCACATTGACTAGTAAAAGGAGGAAAAAGAGCACGAAGAATATCGTACTCTTCTTTTTCCATTTCTTACTGCTCATCAAAATATTTCTTCGCTCCCGGATGAAGCGGTGCAACTAACCCTTCCTGTGCGGTTTCAATGGAAATATCCTTTGCTGATTGATGGGCATTTGTTAACCCTTCTAACCCTTCAAAAAACGATTTCGTCAGTTTATATACATCGCCTTCGCTTAAATCCGAGCGAACGACAAGCGCATTCATAATAGCAGCCGTCGGGATATCTTCTTCATTTCCATACGTGCCGGCTGGAATGATTTGTGAGACAAAGTATGGTTTATCCGCTGCCATTTTCTCAATAATGTCTTTTTCAACTGGCACAAGCTTTAAATCAAACCCTTGCTCAAGCTCCATTAAAGAAGAATTTGGAATACCGCTCGTTAAAAAGGCCGCATCAAGCTTTCCTGACTTTAACGCATCTGCCGCTTCCGCATAGCCAAGATAATCAACCTTCACGTCATCATACGTAATTCCATGTCCTTCTAATAATTGACGGGCATTTACTTCAACCCCGGAGTTTTGCGCCCCTACCGCAATTCTTTTTCCTTTTAAATCTTCAAAGCTATTAATTCCAGATTTAGCGGACGCCACAATTTGCACGTAGTTCGGATAAAGCGTCGCGATTTGCTGGACATTGTCTATCTTTTCGGTAAAGCTTTCTTCTCCGTTTATCGCCTGGCTTAACACATCACTCATTACAAATGCCATTTCTACTTTTTCTTGTTTTAATAAATTAATATTTTCAACAGAAGCTCCTGTTGTTTGTGTTTTCGAGTTCACACCAAAATCTTTCGAATATTTCTCCGCAAGCGCTGTCGCGATAATGTTGTACGGACCAGATGCGCCGCCTGTCGCAATCGTCGCAAATTTCGTTTCCAATGCATTATCTGCTACAGCCGCCGTTTCTCCGCTCTTTGTCTCCGAACCTGTCTCGCTCGACGAACAGCCTGCTAAAACTCCTCCTACTAGTAATAATGCTGTTGTCCCTGTTAAAAATGCTTTTTTCATTATCATATCCCCCTTGTTTGATTATTCCGCCTCTTTTGAAAGCGCTATCTTTATTAATCTACTATTGCAAGTTTCATGCCAACTTTCAAACGTTGGCATGGAAAGAATGTTTATGATGACAAAACAAAAAACCGGAGAAATTCTCCGCTCATAGCGGAAATTTTCTCCGGTTTGGGTGTGTTAGTGGGAAACAAGGGTGTTTGGGAGGCAGCAGCTAAGCTACTCTACACAAGCAATGCCTGCTCTTGTGCCTGCAAACATAATTCGGCCGCCTTAAACACATGCGCCTGGGTCATAGCATTTTCGGTTCGGTTCATACAATCTAAAATTAATGTCCCAAAGAACGGAAATCCTACTTGTCCTGATACTTCAAAATGCTGCTCACCTTCTCGATTAACTAAATAAACATGATCGCCAGTTTGGTCGCGCGCAACATCTACGTACTTACGAATTTCAATAGTTCCTTCCGTTCCGGTAATAAACATACGACCGTCCCCCCACGTACTCAATCCAGCAGGGGTAAACCAATCAACACGAAAATATTGAGTGGCCCCATTATCACCGCGCAGCGTCGCATCTCCGTAATCCTCCAATTCTGGATAGTCAGGATTGTTATAGTTGGCTACTTTACTATGTAACACTTCTGCATCCTCGCAGCCCGCGTAATATAAAAACTGTTCAATTTGGTGACTACCAATATCGCATAAAATTCCGCCATATTGCTCCTTCTTAAAAAACCAGTCTGGACGACTTTCCGCATTAAGACGGTGTGGTCCAAAACCAGTCACTTGAATGACTCGACCAATGGCACCAGCCATAATTAAATCCCCCGCAAACACCGCTCCTTCTACGTGAAGTCGTTCACTAAAATACACCATGTACTTTTGCCCCGTTTGTTCCACAACGAGCTTCGTTTCTTCAAGTTGTTTCATCGTTGTAAAAGGGGCCTTATCTGTAAAATAATCTTTGCCCGCTTGCATCACTTTTATTCCAAGTGCACTTCGTTCAGATGGGATAGCGGCACTTGCTACAAGTTTAATTGATTCATCATCCAAAATTTGTTCTAATGATTCGGCTGCCTGAACGAATGGAAAAGCCGCGATAAACTCATCCACCTTTTTCTTGTCAGGATCATAAACCCACTTTAATGTCGCCCCCGCTTCTACCAATCCATTGCACATCCCGTAAATATGACCATGATCGAGTGCCGCGGCCGCAATGAAAAACTCTCCCTCTTTTACAACAGGATTCGGCTTTCCTTTCGGCGCATAGGTCATTCCATCTTTCCCCACAACAATCTCTCCTTTATTTTTTAATGTGTCCCTTGTACCTCTAATCTTTTATTCGATACATTCTTTTTCACAAATGTAGACTGATTGATTTTTTCCTGTAGTTTTTCATAGTATAGTTCTGCATTGACAGGAAGCTCCACTGCTTCGTTTAACCAGGAAGACAGATAGATTGCATTGGAAATCTCGAGTCCCTTCACGCCTTCTTCACCAGGCGCCAATAGAGGCGTTCCATCTAAAATAGCATATATCCAGTTTTGGATAATCCCTTGATGTCCCGTATACTCTCCTATGATAGGAATCTCACTTTTCCAACACTCTGGTTCTCCAAAACCACCTGTGTATGATTGGTTAAATTCACGTTCTGATTGTCGTAAACGGTAAAACGTCATCTCATCATTTTCTATTACTATTTTCCCTCGATCACCTACGATTTCGAATCGATTTGTACCAGGCGCTTCACCTGTCGATGTAATAAATACACCTGTCGCTCCGTTTTCGTATTCTACATATGCCGTTACATCGTCTTCTACTTCGATATCGTGGTATCTTCCAAGATGACTGAAAGCTTGGACACGCTTCGGCATCAGACCTGTCGTCCATTGCCACAAATCCAATTGGTGAGGCGCTTGATTAAGCAAAACACCACCGCCTTCTCCTTTCCAAGTTGCTCTCCATTCACTTGAATCATAGTAGCTTTGAGAACGGTACCAATTCGTCACAACCCAGTTCGTTCGTTTAATTTCTCCTAACTCCCCTGATTGAATAAGTTCACGAAGCTTTTGATAAAGCGGGTTGGTTCGCTGATTATACATAATGCTGAATACTTTGCCGCTCATCTTTGCTGCTTCGTTCATTTCCAGTACATTTTTCGTATACACACCGGCAGGTTTTTCGACTAAAACATGCAATCCTGCAGCGAACGCTTTCTTCGCCAAGTCTGGATGACTGTAATGAGGAGTGGCAATAATAACCGCGTCAATGCCTGATTCGCGAAAAAAAGATCGACATCGCGATAAAGCTTCACATCAGGATTTGTCTGCTTCTGCACCCATTCAAGGCGCTCTTCACTCCCATCACAAACAGCTGTCAGGACTGCTCCAGGGATTTGTCCGTTCCTTAACTGAAGAACATGAGAACCGCCCATATTCCCAATTCCAATAACACCAACTTTAACGAAACTCATATATATACACCTCATTTATCTTCTTAATTTAAGCAACTAACCGAAACATTTTGCAGGAATGATAAGTACACCAAAGAGCAAACAAGCTTGCTCCAAAAAAGAGCAATAAGCTTGGAACAGTCAAAAACATGACGACAAATGCCAAAGAGCCAATTAAATGAAGAATGGTTTTAAGCGGATACATTACACCAAGCAGAAAAGCTTTCTTCAGTAAATGGAAAACGCTCATATCGTAAGTAACGTACAACGTAAAAACATAGCTCACCATAATGGCATAAGCGATAAATAACTGAAGTGCAAAAAGTTTTCCAAATACAAACATCGCCGTTTGACCTGGGAAAAAAAATGTTAAATCTATGACTAAAAGACTTCCTATTATCATTAACATGAAGCCAATTTTTTGGCTTTTTATAAATTCCGAGCGATAAATAGTCCAAAAAGAGAAAAAAAGCTGAGACTGTTCTTCGCCTACTATCCATTTTTTCATAAGCGTATACATCGCAATAGTAGCAGGGGTCCATCCAAATATAACGCCTCCAAGGAGAGTGAACACCATCCACAATATGTTCAGATAAGCAAGGCGCATAATCCATTCTGTCAGATGGTACAGACTCCCTGACCAGTTTTCCTTTGTCATCCGCTTTCTCTCCTCTCTAATTCATAAAAGCCTGGATGATGTGCTTCCCCTCTTTTTTGTGTTCACTGAAAAATGGCAATATCGCCATTAATGGGTCATCTCCTTTGATTTTTACTTCTTCAAAAAAACTACTATCTTTTTCCAAGGGCATCCCATATAAATGAACTTCCCCTGTTTTCTCATTTTTGGTCATGTGTGATTTGAATGAATCCTGATGTCCTGTTTGAAGTAATTCTTCTAAAGGAGTCAAGCCATTTTTAGTTAACAGGCTGGAAAAGTAGGTTTGATCTGTTATATACACATCCCCTATTCTTTCTGAGAGCAACACAGATAGTTTTTCTCGTGAACGCGGGTAAAGATGGACATGAATATCAAATTGATGATTTGTCTTTTCAAGCAGGGCCCGTTCAAGAGAAGACTCATAGGTAGGTGAGATATTCGAAAGGAATATGACGTTGACTCCTGTTGGAGATGACTCACAACCTGTTGAAAGTAGGAGAAAAACAAGAGAAAAATACTTAACCATTCGTTTCAACTGCATTCCCTCACTTTTCTATTTCACTTTGATCTGTTCAAATTGCTTAGGCGCACCTTTACTAGCCTTATAGACATGATGTGCAACACTTGAAATGAAAAGAAGATTCTTCATCTCTACTTTCTTTAAAGGAAACTCCCATCGGTAGGGATTTTCTTTCATCCCCACCAATGGTTAGTTGACTTACTATGTTTTTTACTTTAAACGGCAAGGTGACTGCTCCGCTCCGATGCGGGATAAAGTTAGACCACCCTTTTCCATCTCCAAATTTATCTATTGTTTGACAGATTCTTCAAACTTCTGCTGAATTTCTTTGTAGGCTTCAGCCGGCGTGAGTTCGTTAAAAATCAATTGCTCTCCTATTTGCTTATAACCATTTTGCTGGAAATCTCCCCACCCTTTAGGACCTCCATTAAACGGCTGGGCATCAGGAGCTGTTTCATTAATCATATTTAATTGAGCTTGATCAGATTTTGTAAACGCTGAACTCATTTTCTCCAAAATGACATTAGACACCGGCAACCCTCGCGAAACTCCTAATATTTCTGCTGCTTCCGGATCATTAATAAAGAAATCAATAAATTTCTTTGCTTCTTCCTTATATGCAGAATGTTCACTCACTGACCAAAACATGGAAGGCTTTAAATAACCTCCAGCTTCCTTATCTCTCGGTGCCGCAACAAGAGCAAATGCACCTGGTTTCACACTCTCAAAACTAGGGAATTGCGCCGCCAATCCTTGCTTGATGAGAACCGAACCATTTAACAATAAATCCCGCTTCGGGTCATATTCTTGTTCGGAGACCGACACTTCTGGAGGAGGAACGACTCCTTGCTCTCTTAACTCTTCAAAAATATGAATCCATTCGAGCCAAGTCGTTTTATCAATGTTATATTTTCCACCTTCTGTTGTAAGGTGCCCTTTTCCTTTACTTAATTGATACATCTCATATGCAGCAGCATCATAGGTTAAATCCCTTAAAACATAGATACCTTTTTCAAGCTTTGGTTGCACTTCTTTTGCCATTTTGAAAAGATCGTCCCATGTCCATCCTGATTGTGGTGGAGTAACACCAAGCTGTTGGAATGCTGCTTGATTATAAATCATTCCATATGCATTATTTCCAAGTGCAATTGCATACAACTTATCGTTATACTTCCCTGAATCTACAAGCATGGGATCGACATCATTTGTTTGAATCCCTTCCGATAAATCTGCCAGCTGATTTCTTGCGGCATATTCCTGCAAATATTGCGCATCCATTTGGATAATATCAGGTGCATTTTTAGCAGCTGATTGGGTTGCTAGCTTATCCCAGTAACCTTCCCATCCCGAAAACTCCGTTTCAAATGTCACATGTGGATTTTTCTCTTCGTACAGCTTTAATGCTTTTAACGTAGCATCATGCCGTTCTTGAGACCCCCACCAAACAATTCGAAGCTTAATTTGATCCGATGTGCCTGTAGTTGTCTGTTCCGCCTGATTAGTTTTCGCGCTGCAACCTACTAAGCTGAATGCCAGCATCGCTGCAACAAACCAATAAATCCATTTCTTCCCCATCTTCATCATTCATCCCCCTTTTTTTATCACAAACTGTAAGTTTCTTTCATTATAAAGCGCTTTCATTAACCTTTATATAAGAGAGATGCACAATTGTTTTCAAATTTTAACAAATTCTATTGCTTTAATAAATCTGTCGGATTCAGTCCTGTGTATTTCTTAAATAACGAGCTGAAGTACGGCGTATTTTTAAATCCCACTTTTTCTGCTACTTCATAAATCAAATATTGCCCTTCCAAAATTAACTGTTTAGCCTTTTCCATCCTAACTTTATTGACATAATGATTAAAAGATAAGCCAGTCGCTTTTTTAAAAATTTGACTCAAATAATTTCTCGAGATATACACATGATCTGACAGTTCATTTAACGTAATATTTTCATTGTAATGTTCATGAATATACTGAGTTATATACTCCACTGCTTGTTTATGGCGAATGTTATCTTTTTCGTTTAATTGATTATGGTCGCAGATGACACCTATCTTTCCCGTGAGCCATTCGGAAAGTTGCTCTATGCTATTTAATCCGTCAATTTGCTGAGAAATAGATTGGCTGTTAAACAAACCTTCTAAGTGAACTCCATTGTCATAAAGGCAGTAAGTAAGAACAATCCAAAGTTCTTTGCAAATCACTTTTAATTGATATGGGAGATAACTGTTCTTTTCCTTACAAACTTGAACAAAATCTTTTGTTATTTTCATTGCTTGATCTTTTTGATAATGTTTAACCGCCTCTGCTAATTCACGATAAAATGGAACTGGCCTTTGAAATGAGGAATTTTGTCCAACACCATAACTGCCTTCATTAACCGTTGTATCTTCATAACGGCTGATAGAACCAGCCGAGGATACCCCTGCTGCCCACATCGCTTCTTCTGTAGAATTGGAGATTTCATGCCAGTCCTCTTTCAAACTTCCTATCCCTATCTGAAATGAAATCGATGTCCGCTTTTTCATATGCTTCATCAATGTTGTCGCAATCTCCTCAGAAACATCCATACATCTTTTGGGATCAGCCGCTCTCGCATAGGAAAGCAAAAGAGCTGAATGATAATGATTGAGTTCAATCCATTCGAAACTTTCCAGTTGTATAAAGTTACAGTCAGATTGTAGTGTCTTAAATACTTGTTGAAACTGCTCCCAATCTCTAGAAGAAGAAGGCGTTAAATCGTAATTTTTGTTTAATCGAATGCCAATAACTAAATGTTTTCGCTCCTTTAGCCCTATTTTCTCTTGATCAATGTGAAGCGGCTCTTGATCTTCAATCCCGATTACGACCGATTTCAACCAAGCATTCGAAATGAGAGATTTATAGTACGCAAGCTTCTGTTTCATATCTTCTTGATCATAGCGCGTATTTTTTTCCTTTTCCAATTGAGCAACGGCAGATGATAACACATGTGTAATGGTTTGGATGGTAACCGGTTTTGACAAATAATCATGAACGTTTAAACGAAGGGCTGTTCTAGCATACTCAAAATCGGAATACCCACTTAAAATAATCGCTTTTCCGTCAAAACCTTCCGTTCTTAAACATTGCAGCATTTCCAACCCATTCATAATGGGCATATACACATCCGTTAAAACGATATGTGGCTGTGTCTTATTAATTATCTGAAGTCCTACCTCGCCATCAGTTCCTTCACCTACACACTCGATTCCTAGCTTTTTCCACGGAATAGCTTTTTTCATTCCTTTTAATACATGGCGATCGTCATCAATAATGACCGCTTTCCACATATGCTCTCCCCCCATCTACTAACTTAGGAATTTTAATCATCACATTCGTTCCTTTCTCAGGTTCGCTACAAATAGATATGAAGTATTCACTTCCGAAATAAGCAAGCAATCTTTCGCTCACATTTTTAATCCCATATCCGCCCGTCTTCATTGGCTTCACTTTTCGCTCATCCTTAAACCCAGAGCCGTTATCCTGTATTACCATATAAAAATCACTTTTCATTTCATAGATTTTTATGACAATCAATCCTGATTCTCGGTCGTGTAGCCCATGCATAATGGCATTTTCTACAAAAGGCTGTAATGTCAGCTTCGGAATATAAAAATCCCGATAGTATTCAGGTATGGAGATTTCATATCGAAAACAAGCCCCCAATCTAATTTGTTGAATTTGCAAATAAGATTCCAAATGTGTTAACTCATCTCGGATTTGAATCAAACTTTCTCCCTTTGACAATCCAATTCGAAACATTCTTCCCATTAACTCAAGAACTTGACTAATTTTTTCCTGTTCCGCTTCAATTGCCATCCAATTTAATTGATCAAGTGTATTGTATAAAAAATGTGGGTTAATGTTTGCTTGCAAAGCATCGACCTCTGCTTTGCGCTTTTGATGAAATTCCACTTCCAAATCCTCATATAACTTTTTAATTTTAAGGATCAATTTTTGATAGCCCTCAAATAAAGAACCAAATTCGTTTTGATAATCTTGAGGAAGGTCCTGTTCTTTTCTATTTAACGAAAAATTATTCATCGTCTTTAATAAAAGTTGAATTGGCTTTATAAATTGTTTCGATAAATAAAACGTTAAAAGAATAACAAGGACAACTGCGACTATACCGATAGAAAAAAGAAGTGCGGCTAACTGAATGCTCCCTTTCGCCACCTCTTTCCATGGTGTAATTTCCATCAAAAGCCAATCGTTATTGAACAGCTTCGACCATACGACAAAGTTTCCTTTATAGCGTGTAAAACCATCAGCATTTAAATTAATATCAGGATTTTGCTTTAATTCATTTAAAACCTCCAAATAAGCACCCGTTTCAAGTTTTCCATCATATGTAATAGGAAGGTCAGCCGAATCGATTAACAGACGATTGGCCTCTTGATTTCCACCCTCTATTAAACTTTTGAAAGCGGTTGCCTTCATGTTCACAACTAATATAGCCGCCACTTTTTCATTTGCGGTATAAACTTTTCGAGCAAAACTGATGACAGCGGTTTCTCCTTGACTAGATTGAATCGTATGTTTTCTAAGCCAAGAAGCATCTGAATTTTCCAAAGATTTAAGTCGATCTGTTTGTTGATATTCATGGAAAGGATAGTAACGAATCGGTCCCTCTTCCACTTTAAGAGGTGCCTGCTCTAAATAAATATGGATGGAGTCAATCAGTGGTATACTAAACGCAATATTAAAAAAGGACGCATTAATGTTGGAAATACGACGGTAGGCGGCATAGGTTTCTTCTTGCCCTTGAAGGTATTGTTGCAAATCACTGTTTCTTGACATAGCCAGCGTCACTTCTTCAATGGATTTTTTTTGTATACTAATTTGTTCATTGATCTCCCGCAATAGATTTTGTTGGTAGTAAGAGGTGTTTTCCTTCATTTGGTGAATCGATACTTCATAGCTTACAATAACAATAATCGCAAGAAGTACGGCCATAAAAACAGAAAATGCGGTAAAAAAGACATTACGGATGGGATAACGTTTAAAAGGACTTTTCACTGACAACGCCTCTTTCAGATGCATAGTTTTAAACATATTATCAAAAAAAGGCTGAAATATCAGCCTTTTTTACCCTTTTAAACCAGATGTCGCCACTCCATCGACAATATGACGCTGTGCAAAGAAAAAAATGAGAATGGCTGGTACAACTGATAAGAGAGACATCGCAAACAATTGCCCCCATGGAACAGATGAATTGGTATCTACGAACATTTTCAGTGCCAATCCAACCGTATATTTATCAACAGAATTGATGTAAATTAAATGCCCTAAAAAATCGTCCCAATTCCATAAAAAACAATAAATCGCAACAGTGACTAACGGTGGTTTCATGAGTGGAAGAATGATTCTGAAATAAATCCCAAACCAGGAGCAACCATCGATTTTAGCTGCCTCATCCAACTCTCTTGGTATTCCCCTAATGAATTGAACTAATAAGAAAATAAAGAATGAACCGCCAATGCCTCCTGCCAATGTATGAGGAACAATAAAAGGTAAATAAGTGTTAATCCATCCGAAAGCATTGAACATGTCATACTGAGGAACAAGTGTTATTTGACTCGGTAGCATGAGCGTAACTAGTACGATGGAAAACCAAAATTTCCGTAAAGGGAAATCAAGGCGGGCAAACGCGAAAGCGACAAGACTGCACGACACAACCGTGGTAAACAATACACCGATTATCAACTCAAACGTGTTCATAAAAAAATGGGTAAACGTATAACCAGGAATGGCATACCAGCCATCTATAAAATTAGAAATCGTTGGATTAGCTGAAAAGAGATTCACGGAATCAATCTCTTCGTTTGTTTTAAATGCAGCACCAACCCACCAGAGAATAGGATACACCATAAATAAACAAATGAAAGATAGAACGATATGATTAAACCATCTTTTTTCCATCATCCTTTTCCTCCTTCTGATTCGTAAAACACCCAATACCTTGAGGAAATGAAAATCAGGGCGGTCACAATGCCAATGATAACAAGAAGAACCCATGCTAAAGCCGAAGCATAACCCATTTCAAATCCTGCAAATGCCCGTTCATATAAATATAACGCAAACATATAAGTCGACTGGATTGGTCCTCCCTTTGTAATCACGAAAGCCTGAGTAAACATCTGAAATGAACCAATTGTCTGTAAAACTAGATTGAATAAAATAACGGGTGAAAGCATTGGAAGCGTAATGGAGAAAAACTGCCTTATCTTTGATGCTCCATCAACGGCAGATGCTTCATAAAGTTCTGGTGAAATTTGCTTCAATCCCGCTAAAAAGATCACCATTGAAGAACCAAATTGCCACACAACAAGCAGGATTAACGTGCTTAAAGCGGTGTCTGGACTTCCAATCCAGTTCTTCCCTTGAATCCCGAATAACGCAAGCATATGATTAATCATTCCATCTCTGCCAAAAATATTGCTCCAAAGAATAGCTACAGCCACGCTCGTTCCGATAAGAGAAGGCAAGTAGATCAACGTTCTGTAAATGGACATTCCTTTTATTTTTTGGTTCAAAAACATAGCCATCAACAACGCCGTTATCAGCTTTAAAGGAACTGAAATCAGTACAAACCATAAAGTAACGGTGAGCGATTTATAAAAAAGCTTATCTTCAAGGAAAATCTTTTGATAGTTTTCCATTCCAACCCAATTTGGGGCCTCTAATAGAGAATAGTCCGTAAAGGAAAAATAAAGAGATTGAAGCATAGGGTAAAGAGTTAAGAGAAACAACCCGAGCAGCCATGGCGAAATAAATAAATAACCAGTTATCGGTGTTTCCCATCTTTTCTTTTTTGCTTCTTTCCTAGTCGAAAAGGGGGGGCGTTCTACATCCACATGATTTATAGCACCTTCATTCAATGGTTTCATAAGTCCTCCTCTATTTCCATTAATCTAATGACGATATACTCTCATTGAACCTCCTGCTTTACCTATACTCCTGAATAAGCGGAGAATCCCCCGTCCACCGGAACCACAATTCCCGTCACAAACCCAGAAGCTTTAGAATCAGCCAAATATAAGAGTGTTCCAATCAGTTCTTCTTTTTGTCCAAACCGGCCGGCCGGGGTTTGACTTAAAATTTTTTTAGCCCGTTCCGTAAATGTTCCGTCTTCTTGTTTCAACAATGCTTCATTTTGCTGCGTCAAGAAAAAACCCGGTGCGATAGCATTGACACGAATGCCAACTTTCGACATGTGAACGGCTAACCATTGGGTAAAATTACTGACTGCTGCTTTCGCTCCGCTGTATGCAGGGATTTTGGTTAGCGGACTGAATGCATTCATCGAAGATACGTTAATAATGGTACAATCCTTTCGCCCTACCATATCGCGTGCAAATACTTGCGACGGCAGCAGCGTTCCCATGTAATTTAAATTAAAAACATACTGTACTCCCTCTTCACTTAAATCAAAAAACGTCATCCATTCGTTCTCGTCTAAATCCGTTGTGTCTAAATACTCCTTGCTTGTCGTCCCCTTCGGATGATTACCGCCTGCTCCATTAATTAAAATATCGCAAGGTCCAAACGCTTGCAGAATTTTTAAGTGAGCAGATTCCAAGCTTTCCTTTTCTAGTACATCTGTGCCAATTCCAATAGCCCGACCACCACTTTCGCGTATTTCTTGTGCTAGTTGTACGGCTTTTTCCTCCGTACGATTTAAAATCGCAACGTTCGCTCCGCATGCCGCCAACGCCCTTGAAAACTCCGCACAAAGAACCCCCGCTCCACCTGTTACAACAGCTGTTTTCCCCTTTAAATCCACTTCAAATGGAATGTGCATATCCACAATCTCTCCTTCTTATTAAAAGTTGAAAGGGCCCCGCTCATCACTTGAGCGATATAACCGATTTATTTTTCTTCCGAACAGCTTCTGACAGTCCATTCAAATAAACAGCCCCTAACGCACGATCGTACAAACCGTAGCCTGCTTTGCCAGTTTCACCCCAAATCATTCTGCCGTGATCAGGACGAATATATCCTTCAAATTGAATATCATGAAGGGCTTCGATAATGTCATACATATCGATGGAGCCATATGAGGACATATGGGCTGATTCTTGAAATGATTTCTCCCCTGTCATTTTAATATTTCTTGCATGCACAAAATGGAGACGATTTTGGGACCCAAAGTAACGAATCATATCTGGCAAGTTATTCTCTAAATTAGGACCAAGCGACCCCGTACAAAAACAGACACCGTTGCTCGGACTATCATAAAGACGGAGAAAGCGCTCTAAATTTTCTTTATTTGTGATAATGCGCGGCAGACCAAAGATGCTCCACGGTGGATCATCAGGATGAATGGCCATCTTCACTCCTTGTTCTTCCGCCACCGGTATAATTTCTTTCACGAAATACTCAAGATTCTTCCACAATTCTTCTTCATCTACATCTTCATACTGCTTGAATAACTGCTCCAAATCTTCTTGTTGATAACTCGAATCCCACCCAGGAAGCGTTAATTCACCTGTGAGTGGATTCATTTTTTTCATTATGTCTTCTTCATAAATTAAACACGTTGACCCATCAGGCAGTTCATGTTCAAGAGAAGAGCGAGTCCAATCGAACACAGGCATAAAATTGTAACAGACAACTTCTATGCCACACTCGGCTAAATTACGAATTGTTTGTTTGTAATTTTCAATGTATCGCTCCTTTGTCGGCAGCCCTAGTTTAATATCTTCATGAACAGGTACACTTTCAATAACAGACAATTCCAAACCCGATGCTTCAACTGTTTGTTTCAGTTTTTTAATTTTTGATACTGGCCATACCTCACCTGCAGGTACATCATAAATAGCGGATACAATCCCTTTCATACCAGGGATTTGACGAATGTATTCCAACGGGATAGAATCTGTATCCCCATACCATCTAAATGACATTTTCATGCTTATGTCCCCTTTCTTCCGAACTCAGTCTACATCAATAGCAAAATAGTTTTTGGCATTATAGTAAGAGATATCTTGAATAATTTTTCCAACAAATTCATAATCCTTTGGAACCTCTCCACCATCCATCCATCCGCCCATTAACTGACAAAGAATCCGACGGAAATATTCATGCCTTGTGTAAGACAGTAAGCTGCGGGAATCTGTTAACATTCCAACGAAAGTACTTAATAACCCTGCGTTTGCTAAATCTGTCATTTGTTTTAACATTCCTGCCTTTTGGTCGTTATACCACCACCCTGAACCAAATTGAATTTTCCCCTTCGCCTCGCTAGATTGAAAATTTCCGATGGTACTGGCAATCAACTCATTATGTACAGGATTCAACGTATAAATAATTGTTTTTGGTAAAGACTGTTTTCGCTCCAAACTGTCCAATAAAGCATTTAATGGTTTGGCCAGTTCAAAATCATACATAGAATCAAAACCGCTATCGGCACCGACTTGCTCAAACATGCGTGTATTGTTATTTCGAAGAGCTCCGATATGTAGCTGCATCGTCCACCCTAACTGATGGTAAAGCCCGAATAAAAACTGCATTGTGACTGTTTTATACTTTGCCTCTTCTTGACGTGAAAGCGTCCCACCATGAATGGCCTTATCAAAAATAGCACTCACCTCTTCCACAGAAGCCTCTTCATATAGGAGACCTTCGAACCCGTGATCGGACAAACGGCATCCAGCTTCATGAAAATAATAGATTCTAAGTTCCATAGACTGAAGAAATTGCGAGTAGGTTGGGATGGGTCTTTCTGTCACTTTCTCAAGAGTTTGAACAAATGATTGAAAGGTCGGCTTCGTAATTTCTAGTCCTCTATCTGGCCTGAATGTCGGCAATACTTTTGTTGCAATCTTTTCATCCTTGGCAATTTGTCTATGATAGTGCAAAGAATCAGTAGGGTCATCCGTTGTACATATAACCTTGACATGACAGTTTCTAATAATATTTTGAGCACTAAAGGAAGCGGATTGTACGATTGAATTACATTGTGCCCAAAGCAACTCCCAATCTTGTTCTGTCACTGCCTTATCATAGTGAAAAAACCGTTTCAATTCTAAATGGGACCAATGGTGCAAAGGATTCCCAATTGTATATGGGAGTGTTTTAATCCATGCATGAAATTTTTCTTTAGGATCTCCTTGTCCTGTAATGTACCTTTCTTCAATGCCAAAACTTCTCATCGCCCGCCACTTATAATGGTCACCTTCCAGCCATAGCTCTGTAATATTCTGAAACTTCCGATCCTCCGCAATATCTTTAGGACTTAAATGACAATGGTAATCATAAATTGGCATATCCTTGGCAAAATCATGATATAAAACTCTCGCACTATCACTATTTAACAAGAAATCTTCATTTAAAAAAGTCATTTTCCCATCTCCCATTTACTCGTTATGACCAAAACGAAAGTTTACTTGTACCTTCTGTCTTTGTCAGTAAAAGCTATAATTTCTTTAAATTATAAAGCGCTTTCATCTTTCTTTATATAAGAGAGATGCACAATTGTTTTTAAAAAGTAACAAGACTCTTTTCTATGCATTCTCCATGCTTCAACTTTTAGATGCACAAAAAATTTTGATAAAGGAACCTTCCATCAGTGAAGGGGCTTTATCCCTACTAAAAAAGGAACACGCTTACTTCGATAACGATCATGGGCGACTTACTACCCGTTAATGCATGACAAAACAAAAAACCGGAGAAATTCTCCGGTTTGGGTGTGTTAGTGGGTAACAAGGGTGTTTGGGGGATGGCAGCTAGCTTTCTTATCGCTTTCACCTTCCACTCGCTTAGGCAAACCTAATAGAAATCCTTGCCCAATGGACACTCCGAGAGATTTAGCAACGTTTAAGTCCTCTTCTGTTTCAATTCCCTCCAAAATTAACTCCATCCGCCCATGACAATAAGTAATAAATAAAGAAATCAGCCTTTGTTTCTTTTCATTTAGAAACAGCTCTTTACAAAAATAACGGTCTAGCTTGATAAAATCTAACTCGTACTCTGTTATCTTTGTCAATGAAGCGGCTCCTTTTCCCACATCGTCCAAAGCGATCCGTATCCCCAGATTTCGAAGTCTTGCTAATTGTTCCCCTAACACACCAATTTCCCACATTTTATCTTCCTTGTTAGTTTCATTGATTTCAATCACAATTTGTTTATGTAAAACACCGCATTCATGAATAACATCTTCTAAAAATGAAAGAAAATCCGAATGAATAATAGTTGAAGGAAAAACATTGATAAACAGCTTTTTTTCATTGATAGAGCTTGTTTGACTAAACGTTTTCATCGCGGTTTTAATTGAAAACGTATCTAACTCATATAACTGTTTAGCCGTTCTTGCTTTCTCGAAAATGACATTAGGTGCAATTCCTTTTGTTGAGCGCAGTAATGCTTCGTATCCTACAGGACACCCCTCTCTAAGAGACATTAAAGGCTGAAAAACAGAAAAGTAGTCTTTGTCATCGAACATATATGATCTCCCCAAAAATAAATATTCTATTTACGAACGTATACTTTTTCCCTTATGCAACTTTTTAACTTTAGTACAATATATTTAACTAGATGAAATTTGTCAAGTTTTACTAAACTCCACGATCATCGCTCTTTTAGGAAGCCTAAAAAAGAATGTGAAATTGGATGTGAAACGACACACTTTTATAATTTTCTAATTATTGACTTTATTCTAAATTAACCTTATAATTCTCTTCATGAAAAAATTTCCCAACTAAGAGGTGTACAATGAAAACTTTGGAACGAATTAGTCAATTTGTCAGCAACACATTTGCCATTTGGGTGCTCTTATTTGCAGCCCTTGCCTTTTTTTCTCCTTCTTCTTTTACATGGATCGCACCGTATATCGTTCCATTATTGGGCATTATTATGTTTGGAATGGGCCTAACGCTTTCGGCCAACGATTTTAAAGAAGTGTTCAAACGTCCAAAAGATGTCCTCATTGGCGTTGTGGGCCAATTTTTAATTATGCCGCTTCTCGCCTTTGCGCTCGCAAAAGGGTTGCAGCTGCCGCCGGAAATTGCGGTTGGTGTCATTTTAGTCGGATGCTGCCCAGGCGGAACGTCTTCAAATGTTATGACTTTCCTATCTAAAGGAGATGTCGCTTTATCGGTAACCATTACATCCATCACGACGCTTCTTGCACCATTTGTCACGCCTGCACTTATTTTATTATTCGCTAGTGAATGGATACCGGTAGATCCTGGTGGACTTTTCCTTTCAATTGTTAAGATTGTCCTTGTGCCGATCATCTTAGGTTTGCTTGTGCAAAAATTCTTTCAAAAGCAAGCAAAAGCGAGTGTTCAAGTATTACCGCTCGTCTCCGTTATAGCAATTGTTGCCATTGTCGCAGCCGTTGTGTCGGTGAGTCAGGAACAAATCGCCAAAACAGGATTAGTTATTTTTGCAGTAGTAGTGCTTCATAACATTCTTGGGTACTTTATCGGATATAGCTTCGGAAAGCTCTTTAAAATGGACTTGCCAAAAAGAAAAGCTGTCGCCATTGAAGTCGGGATGCAAAACTCTGGTCTAGGTGCCGCGATTGCCACTGCCCACTTTTCACCACTGTCGGCTGTACCGAGCGCCATCTTCAGCGTATGGCACAACATCTCTGGCCCGATTTTGGCTACCATTTTCAGTCGAATGAACACAACAAATAGCCCTTCCTTCCACGCGGAACATTCCGTCAAAAAGTAAGAGGCACTCAAAGAAAAAGAAGAGCGGATGATTCGCTCTTCTTTTTCTTTGTTCTGAAGTTTTTAGTCTTAGTTAGACGATGCTGCTTCGCCGTTGCCAAACACATATCTTCCAACAACGCCCATTCCAGCCGAGTGGCGAAAGGTTCCATTTGCTATCCATTTCTTTAACGTTTCTAGTTCAACCGCTTCTACTTCAATCTGTTCACTTTCCTCTAATTGCTGTTCATGCTTGGTTAATCCTTTTGCCGCAAACAAATGAATCACTTCGTCAGTGGAACCGACCGAGCCGTAAAGATAGCCAAGGTCAATCCATTGGGCTGCCTCATAGCCCGTCTCCTCTAACAATTCTTTTTTAGCTGTTTCAAGCGGCGTATCTCCTTCTTCAATTCCACCGGCCGGAAGCTCGTACTCCCATGTTTGAAAAATATGGCGGTATTGTTTAATGCAAATCACTTGATTGCTATCGAGAAGCGGCATGACACAAACCCCGCGCTTCATCTTCACATACGAAAAAGGGGCTTCGCTTTCATTCGGAAGCTCCACTTTTTCAACTACTACTTCAAATCGATCAGCTTTTATCGTGTCTCGTTTCAGCACTTTCCAATGTGACAAATGAACCCTCTCCCTTTGCTTATCTATTCCGCTCTATGTATATAGTTTACCTGCATGGTGACCTATTCACCATGCTCTTTTCCCCACCGATGCATTTGTTCCAGTATCGGCATTAACGTTTGACCTTTTTCGGTTAAAGAATACTCCACTTTTGGCGGGACCGTATTGTATTGTGTCCGATGAATCAACTCATCTTTTTCTAAATCTTTTAATTGCTCCGTCATCACTTTATGGCTAATACCTGGCAATAATTGTCGCAGTTCATTGTATCTGAGTGTCCCATCTGTCCCTAAATGCCATACAATAACACTCTTCCATTTATTACCTATTTTATTTAACGTATATTCAATCGAGCATTTTAGCTTTCCTTCCTCATTAACTGGCGGCTTCATCATTTTCTTCCTTTCTTACCTATTGGTTAGTGTCTCACCAAAAAGTGCGTTCTTCCATAAGAGAAAACTTATGAATTATAATAAGCCATGTGTTCGGCCTAACACAATCAAAATGATATATGGAGGAATGGTTGTAATGCATACTTATCCTAGAACATTTTCTCATATTGGTCTTTCTGTCCCTAATTTAGAGGAAGCCATTAAATTTTATTCAGAAGTATTCGGCTGGTACGTCATTATGGAACCTGCCGATGTAAAAAATGACGATACAGCGATCGGACAAATGTGCCGCGATGTATTCGGAAACGATTGGGAAACATTCCGAATTGCCCATTTAGCGACGGGTGATAAAATTGGTGTTGAACTTTTTGAGTTCCCGCATAATGAACAACCTGAAAATAACTTCGAATATTGGAAAACTGGATTGTTCCACTTCTGCATCGAAGACCCTGATATTGAAGGTATCGTAGAGAAAATTAAAGAATACGGCGGCAAACAGCGCATGCCAATTCGCGAATATTACCCTGGCGACAAGCCCTATAAAATGGTGTATGTCGAAGATCCATTCGGAAATATTTTCGAGATTTATACGCACAGTTATGAATTAACGTATTCTCAAGGGGCTTATTAAATACATGGCAGAATATGCGGCATGATCATACTTGGTCATGTCGCGCATTCTATCTACACCTCATGAGGTCTGAATGACTATTCATTTGTTTAACAAAACCATTCTGTGTAAAGTTATTGAAATGTAATATATAAGTCAAAAAAAATCCCTTTACAAGAACTAAACACTCTGTAAAGGGTCATCAATACATAATTTTATTTTAGCTCCTAATACTTGTACATATAAGAAGTTATCGAACCTGAAGATGAGAGACTAAACTCCCTTCTCGCTTCAAAAAAGAACAATTTAACTTCAAGCCTAGACCTGGCCCTTGAGGCACCTTTATCCAACCATTTTGATGTTCAATCGGCTCTTCAACCAATTCAGTTCGAAATGGATGAAGAGATGTATCATATTCAAATATAGGTTGCTGTGCAAATAAAGAGAAATGAGCAATTGGGGTCGCAGCTAAGAGATGCAGAGATGCATATTGCCCAATTGCAGTTCCCCAAACATGCGGGTTAATCTCCACTCCATAAGCATAAGATAGTGCCATGATATGTTTACAAGCTGTAAATCCTCCTACGAGACAAACATCAGGTTGTGCAATATCTATCGCTTTACTCTCTAAAAGATCTTTAAATCCAAACACTGTAAATTCTGCTTCTCCACTAGCAATCGGAATATTTACTTTTTCCTTTACTTGCTTATAAGCTGAAATATCTTCTGGAACAACCGGTTCTTCAAACCACCTTAAATTTAAAGGTTCTAGTACGTTGCCTAGTCGTACTGCATCGACTGCACTATAAGCGTGATTGGCATCAATCATTAAAGTAATTTTATCCCCAACAACATCCCGAACTGCATTAATAACTTGAATATCATCTTGAATACCAAACCCTATCTTTACTTTCATTAAATCGAAACCGTTTTGGACATGACGTTCAGCTTCTTTAGCCATCTGTTTGGCTTCTCCTTGTCCTTTTGTTCGAAAGAACCCCGTTGCATAAGCTTGAATCTCCTCACGAAAAGCTCCACCTAGTAGTTTATATATCGGTTGATTAGTAACTTTACCAACTATATCCCATAAAGCAATATCAATAGCACTAATTGCCCCAATAACTGCACCTTTCCTACCGTAATCCCTTGTGTAATGATACATTTTATGCCACAGCACTTCTGTAGCAGTAGGATCTTCTCCTATTAATAACGGCTTTAAAGCAGAGTCAATGATAGAAGCTGCTATCTCTGGGGGTTGCAATCCAACTGAGAACGTTTCTCCCCACCCGCTTACTTCTTCATCAGTTATGATTTCTACGACAGTAGTTGAACGGCGTGTTATCCACCCTTGGGAGTATGCAAAAGGTCGATCTAATTTAGAGCTAAGAATATATGTTTTGATATCAATTATTTTCACCTGTTCACCCCATTATTTCTTTATAGCAGAGTTACACTACTGATTGACTTGCATTTTTAATAATAGTAATAGCACCAAATCCAGCTAAATCTCTTTGAATATCAGTTTCTACTATTATTTTGTTATGAAACCCTTCTTTTGTTAAAACCGTTCCAAATGCTTGTTTCAATACTTCTTTTCCAGCAATGACAATAGGGATGTTTTGATCGATATTAAAAGAAAAACTATGTTGAATCGCTTTTATATCATCCGCTAGCAAGACACCGAGCAAGAAGTTCGCTTTATCGTTTTGGCATGCCTCCGTGAACTGATCCAGAACTCGAATCGTAAAACAAGATCTACTTATCCCAACCTTTTTGCCCATTTCGTATCCTTTTAAAAAGAAATGTTCATTAAACTCACTTACAAATGATTTTTGTAATGCATCTGCTAAAATTGTATTACGAGTGATAACGGATAATAATTCACCGCCAAGAGAAGTTAGACATGCTGTTATTTTATTATTGCTATCTATTAATACAAATTTAGAGTGAGAACCAGGTAGAACAAACAAAGCAGGACCTTTTAAATTCAAACGGTTGATAAGCCCAATTGTCTCCACCTCTTCTCCTCGCATAATATCCATTTGATTACAAGTTTCTAAGTTGATTTCTTCAACCCTGTTCTTAATACCAGGAATAAACCAAATATCTTTTTCAATCACATCTGAAAATGATTGAATAACGATGTTATGAGCTAACTCTTTCTCACCTGCAGGAGCCAATAAATGCGGTACTTCGAACAATCCTACATTTGAGGTTAACATCCCTGATGCAACAATTGAGTCAATATCACTTAATGATAGGTTTTGAACACCTAGTACTTTATGGATTAAATCTTTTATAGCTTGCTTTAAGCGAATATTATTTCCATCAATAGCTGTATCTCTAACTCCTACCTCGCATGATTCTCTTTGAATTGCTTCTTCTTTATTCCACAACGTTACCCTCGTATTAGTCGTTCCAGTATCCAATGTTATTGTGTACATATTCATTCACCCTTTTAAATCCGACCGAATTTTCTTAATAATTCTTCTACAGTTGCTCCTTTTAATATTTCCTCTCTCGTTTTAATTTCATTATCAGCAAGTTCACGTGCTTTTGTGTATACTTCCTCTAAGTCTTTATAAGGAACAACTGCTACTCCAATTTCATCAGCCACGATAAGATCACCAGGATTAACAATAACACCGCCGCAAGTAATCGGAACGTTAATTTCAATCGGATCCTTGCGCCCTGAGTATGCCGTATGGGCAGCACGTGGTCCAGATACTTTTGCTGTAATAGGGAAGCCTAGCATTTTAGATTCGTCCGTGTCACGGCAACTTCCATCAATAACAGCCCCTACGACACCGCTATTCCTTGCCAAACCAGACATGAGTCCACCCCAGATAGACGTTTCTGTTTCACCAAATGCGTCAATGACAACAACATCACCCGGCTGTGCAATCTCAAAAATATCAAGACAATCTACAATATCTCCAGCCGTTAATTTGACTGTAAGAGCAGGACCAATAATCTTCTTATTCGCTGCTTTTGGTTTCATATCGTGACGCATTACATTATCACGCTCCATTGAATCACCAATTACACAAGATAAAGAATACACATCATCCATCTCACGGTAAGGTCTAATTAAATTTTCATCGATATTAGGTCTTGGATTAATAATTTTTTTCATTTTCATTACCTCCACATATTTTTTATATAATGAAATATTTATCGAGAATGAGTAATTAATTGTTTTGAAAGAACCGTTAATTTCTCTTTATCTTCTAAACTATATTTATTGATGATGCTTCCTCCAACCCCTACTCCGCACAAACCTAAATCTAAAAAGTCTTGGACGTTATCGGGCGTTATCCCACCTACAGCAATGAAAGGAATATGCTTTAAAGGAGACAACATTGATTTAATGTAGCTGCTTCCCAAATCTCCTGCTGGAAACAGCTTAATAAAGTCAGCTCCTATTTTATGAGCGAACACTGCCTCCGTAGGAGTAAGGGCTCCTGGAATCGATACTTTCTCTAATTCCAATGTTTTCACGATGACTTTCTCATCCACATTAGGTGAAATAATATATTGAGCACCAGCGTCAACCGCTTTTACCACTTCTTCTTCCGATAAAACGGTTCCCGCTCCAACACAAAGACGGTCTCCAAAATACTCGACGATCATTCGAATCTTTTTCGTTGTTTCCTCAATGTAAGCTGAACCATTATGATCGAATGTCACTTCTACCAACGATACTCCTCCCTCAACGAGAGCCTCTAATGCAGGAATGATTTGAGTCTCTTCCACACCGCGTACAATCACAATTACTTTATCTGATGTAATTTTTCTAATAACTTCATTTCTGTCCATTCAATTCCCTCACATTTTTATTTGGCTTAACTAAATTGGGTGGTTGTTCCCCTAACAGCACTGCTTTTACATTCTCGGCAGCTGTTCTTCTCGCTTCTTCTAATGAAGCTTTTGAAATATAAGCTGAGTGCGGAGTAATAATACAATTATCAAGTGAAAATAAAGGGTTCATAGCTGGAGTCCAACTTGCCACTTTAGCAGGTTCCTCTTCTGTATCATCTAATCCAGCCGCAGCAATCCATCCTTCCTTCAGAGCTTTGTAGAGAGCTGTATTATCTACAACCTTCCCTCTAGAACAATTGACGAGAATAGAATCTTTTCTCATTGTCCGCAACGCCTCTTCATTAATAAGATGATGTGTTTCCGAGGTATATGGGCACATTACATCAACTAAATTTGATTCTTCAAGCAGTGCCTTCAAGTCTACTTTTTCAACGCCAAAAGTGGCCATAAAACTTTTAGAGACATATGGGTCATACGCTAGTAATTTGAAGCCAAAAGGTGCTAACTTCCTAGCCATATTTTGGGCAATTCTTCCGAATCCCACCAAACCAAATGTCATCTCCCTCATTCGATGAATCGGTGCATACCAATCTCTCCAATGCCAATTCCCTTCATGTGTGGCCTTATTATAAGAGGGAATAGAGCGAATTAATGTAAAAGCCATAGATATAGAGTGATCAGCTACTTCATCGATACAATAATCTGCAACATTTGTGACGACCATGCCATGTTCATATGCTGCATCAACATCTAAAATATCCAACCCTATACCATATCTAGCAATTACTTTACAGTTTGATAGTTTGGTAATAGTCGCTCGTGGGATTTTTGCATACTGCTGCATAATCGCATCTGCATCGCTGGCTAATGATGCTAAATTCTCTCCTGTATTACACTGCAGTCCAATCACTTCTGCTCCAATAGGTTCTAGTACTTCTTTCTCGATATGCAAATCTTCAAAATCATAATCACTTACATATACTTTGAAACTCATCCTTTTCTCCTCCTATTTACTCTTTATCCACCAATCATTAAATTTGGTAAGAATAATGATATAGACGGTACAAATGTAATTAATATTAATAAAACAATCATGACAATAAAATAAGGCATGATAGCTTTAGAAAGCTTCTCTATTGAAAGATTACTAATACCACTTGCAACAAATAAGTTAACTCCTAATGGAGGTGTACAAAAACCAATGGCTAAGTTAACAGTTAAAATCACACCAAACAAAATCGGATCTACTCCTATCGCTTGTACGACCGGTAATAAAATAGGTGTCAGGATAATAATAGAAGCAATAGTTTCCATAAACATCCCTACCACCAACAGTAAAATATTAATAATAATGAGGATGACTATCGGACTATCTGATATATTAGTTAGAAAGGATGCTAATTTAACTGGCACTTGCTCAAGAGTTAAAAGACGCCCAAAAGTTGATGCAAAAACGACTAAAGATAGGACTGTCCCTGAAGTGAGAGCAGAATTGATGAATACTCTGTGTATATTTTTAATATTCAGATCTTTGTAGATAAACACTCCGACAATGAGTGAATAAAAGACGGCTACTGCTGCAGCTTCAGTCGGTGAAAAAATACCCCCGTATATACCTCCGAGAATAATAATCGGTGCTAGTAATGCCCATATAGCATCTTTAAATGTTTTTCCAACATTAGATATCGAAAAAGAAGTACCTGTTGAAACAAAGCCGTATTTATTATAGAGAATATAAGCAGTTACCATAAAACCAAGAGCAAATAGAAGACCTGGTACAATTCCCGCTATAAATAATGCCCCTACAGATTGTTCCGCTGATATACCATACATAATGAACGGTATACTTGGAGGAATCATAACGCCAATCATTCCAGCTGATGCTGTAAGCGCCGAACTGTATTCCTTTGTATATTCACGCTTCTCCATCTCCGGTATCATATTTGTTCCAATTGCTGCTACAGTCGCTGGTGAAGACCCTGAAATAGCTGCAAAAAACGTAGAGGCCAAAACATTCACATACGCTAATCCTGCTTTGTAATGACCCACAATTGAATCGACAAAAGCAATGATACGCTTAGATAATCCACCAGAATACATTAAGTCCCCTGCAAGTATAAAGAGAGGTACAGCTAATAAAGGGTAGGAATCAATGGCTGTTACAATTGAACGTGCTTGCAGCATTAAGGTAGATGTCTCAAACAAAAAAATTATGACTAATGAAGATAAACCTAAAGCAATTGCTATTGGAAAGCCTAACGCTATAAGAAGTAATAGCATTCCAAACAACACTAACGCTTCCACCTAGATCCCTCCCTATAAAAAACCAATAATTAAGCGCTTTCTTTTCTATACATTTTAATATCATCTATTGTATTTTGGACTATACGGATAATTGAAAGTGTCCCTCCTAGCGGTGCGGATAAATAAAATAGCCACATCGGGTAATTCAATAATAAAGAATGCTTAGTCTGTACTGAGGGATGCATCATCCAGTCGAGTCCGACCGTTACTAAAATCGCAAAAAACACAATACTAATGAAATTAACTGCAATACCACTCAATTGCTGCACTTTTCCAGGCAAAAGATCTATCAATCCCGTTACTCTAATATGTTTTCGCTCCTTAAAAGCAAAGCTGATTGAAACCCACACAAAAAACACAAACAACAGCATCACAACTTCTGAAGCCCAAGCAAGAGCCTCCTTTGTAAGTAAAATCATTAGCACATTTAATATCATTAAACTACTGAAAGCTATAAATAACGTTGCAACCAGAAATTTTTCAATATTGCGGTTCATCCATGTCAACATAGGCTTTAACGTCACCTCAATTAGAGAAAGTTATTTTCATAACATACATCCTAGTTTTAGACTAAGATGTATGTTATAATATCCTTATTACTTATGGGATTTTTCGATTGCATCTACAAACTCATCATAAGCCTCTGCTCCTAACTCCTCACGATAATGTTTTAGAGTTGGTTGAGCAGCTTTAATAAAGGATTCTTTTTCCTGTGCGGTTAATTGGATTATTTGGGTAGAATATTTTTCATTATTTTTAATTTCTTCAAGTTGATTTGCTTCTTCTTGTTCAATGAGGTTTAATTGATAGTCATATGCCAGTTGAAAAGCGTCTTGAACTTCTTTTTGTTCTTGTTCACTCAGTTCATTCCAAAAATCAAGATTCATCACTGGTACATAAGCTGTATAAACATGACCTGTGAGCGTAAGATAATCTTGCACTTCATAAAATTTTTGGGCATATATGTGAGCCACTGGATTCTCTTGCCCATCAAAACGACCTGTGCTTAAATTATTGTACAATTCGGCAAACGGAGCTCCTTCTGCCGTTGCTCCAAGATCATTCCATAAATAAACGTGAGCCGGCACTTGCATCGTTCTTAACTTTAATCCTTTTAAATCTTCAGGATTCTTGACAGGTATTTTACTATTTGTCAGATGACGAAGACCGTTTTCTAAATAACCTATTCCTTTTAAGCCATCATCTTCTAGTTCTTCTAACTGCCTTTGTCCCCACTCTCCTGTCAGAGTATTTAAAGCATTATCTCTATTTTCAAATACGTAGGGCAATTCTATAAATGCCATGTTTGGAGCTTCCTCTGTCAAAAAAGACGAAGGTGGCGTCGCCATTGTTAAATCGCCCGTTTTTACATTCTCGACCATCTCCGTGTCATTTCCAAATTGGGATGATGGATATAATTCCACTTCAAAATGCCCATTCTTCTCTAATTCATCCTTAAATTTCAACCAAGCTTGATGCATATGATAAGATTCACTGGCACCATGGCCAATTTTAATCGTTTTTATTTGACTATCTTCGGACGCTGTTTGACTGCACCCCACCGAAGAAAGCGCTAACATAAAAACTAGTAATCCCCCTAACAATCTTTTCATACCTTCTTCCTACCCCATCTCTATTTTTTATTAATACCAAAGATCCATACAAATTCATTAAACTCTTATGAAAAACTTAATGCAGATGGACCTTCGGTTTTTAATATTATTTTAAAGTCATTCTCTCGTTCAGGTATCCAGACTCCTACTTTCCATGGTCTTGAAGTGCATCTTCAAGATGTCGTCTCATTAATAATGCCGCTAATTGAGTGTCTTTCTTTTCAATAGCTTCTATAATTGCTTTATGATAGTGTTTAGCATTATCTGGACCAACATCATCATAAAGTTGTTTAATATTGTATTTCAAAATACTTTGAAGAATTTCATTGATTCCCTTCACAATAGGATTGTTTGTACCATTTGCGATTACTTGATGAAAGTAAAAATCATTAATATAAAACTCTTCTTGATTGTCGTAGTTTTCCACCATTTTTTCATAATAATATTTCAATTTGTCTACATTTTCCTGATCGTAATTTTCCATAAACATGAATACGTTTCCAAATTCAAAGTAAATACGAAACTCTAGAATTTCTTTAATATCATTTTTACTCAATGACATAATGGGATATAGGCTCTTCAAAAATAAAGAAGGTTTAATTTCATTTACAATGGTTCCAGATCCTCTTTTTTTATCCAGTATTCCAAAAGCCACTAACTTTTCAAGCGCTTCCCTTACAGAAATCCTGCTAACATTTAATTCGGCCGCCAATTGATTCTCAGACATAATTTTAGTATTAGGAAGCCATTCCTTAGATACAATTCTTTCCATAATGTACTCAAATACTTTTTCACTTGCACTTACTTCATTAACCAATATGAACACCACACAGTTTAATTTTATTTAACGTTATGTTTTATTGTCATACAACTTCCTTCGATATGTATGACAACTTTTCAGAAATATCTAAATCATATGTAAATATTAGCATTAAAAACACAATTTGTATACATATTTATTTTAAAAAACATAAAATTTGTCATACAAGATAGAAAATTCATAAAAAAACAAAACAACTTGTATGACAACTTCAAAATCAAGACAACTTAAATAGTACTCATTCTAGCCTATGAATGACTTCTATCATAATTAAAATTAACCTTTTTCATTTGGCAGCTAAACGGATATCTTCACAATTAGAAAATCCTTGCTAATACCGTTCGTACATCGTTTTTTCTTTAAAGAATGGAGTCTCTGTAGCTACTATTTCTCGCTTCACGAAATATATAGTCTCAAGCTTTTTAAACACGCCAACACTATTCATCAACTTTCAACTATTAAGCCAACTCATCCAAGAAAACGCCTTCTCCGCACCTCTGAACCCGAACGTTCATTCGCCAATTCCGTTGCCTTATCGTAAAGTAAACGTACCGCGGAATACATGAAAAGCGCGCTTTTCAAAAGGAACCGAATATGTTTGAGAAAAAACCGGCGACATTTGAAGAAGCACTTGTTCAATACACACCAATGGTGCATCATCTTTTAAAAAAGTTGCGAATCTACAAAGACTTTGACGACTACATCCAGCTTGGCTTCATCGCTTTGTGGGAAGCGTATGAAAAATTTGATCCGGCTAAAGGCGCCTTCTCAGCTTATGCTTATATGACGATGAAAGGTCATTTATTAACCGCTTTAAAAAAGCAAGTCAAATATGAAGAACATAACAAAGCACTCCAAGATGAATTTCTTGAAGTTATCGAAGCAGATATGAATGAAGTCCCACTCGAACAAGACATTCTTTACTTATATTATCGAAATTTAACCGAAGGCGAAAAAACGTACATCCACGAACACATCATTAACGACCGCCCGCTCCAAGACATCGCTGCCGAGCATCAAGTCAAGCTCGAAGCGGTCAAATGGTGGGGAAGATCAGCTAAGAAAAAACTGCGGAGAGCAGCCGAAGCGCTGAGAAATTGCTGATAAGGCAGATTAAGAGGCTCAACAGCAACACCCCTTGAGCCTCTTTTTCTATACAAAAAAAGCCCCGTAGAGATTACTCTCCACGAAACTTTCCATCAATCTAGATCGTTCACTTCATAACCTAACACAGCTTCATTTGGCGGAAAAGTGTTCACACCGGATTCTTTAGACCTCTCGAATACGCCCCAAAAGGTTCACCTAAGCAGAAAAAGGGAGATGACCGCCCTTTGGTCATCTCCCTTTTTCTACGTCAATCTATTCCTTATTAAACCATAGCGGCTCTTGGTCATCCACGTCGCCATTATAGTTAATTAAAATTTCTTCCCCTGCTTTAATATCCTTGTACGCATAGAAATCAAACGTATGGTTATCAAAGTTAATATCATACGTTGCATTCGGGGTATACGAGTGGTTAAACAACATCCCATATCCTAAAAGGAGTGCCGTATGATTAGCACCGTACTCAAACACATAATCCTCAAGTAGCGTTTTCTCGATGAACACATGCTGCTCATTCGGGTAAGGAATAACTGGTGCTTCATGGATCAGTTCCCCTTTTTTAATATCACGTGTCGCAAATACCCCGCGGTCAAACTCACCATCGCTAAGTGCAGATTTTTTAATCTCAATCATATTTGTCACCTATATGTCCTTTTCTATGAAATTCCTTATTTTTGCCCCACTGAAAAAACGCTGTCTCGATACCATCCAATGGCTTCGTCATTTATAAAAAAAGACTCCACATGAGGGAGTCTTTCTTATTTATTGCTTTTAAAATTATGCTTTGCGAACGTTAGCAGCTTGAGCGCCACGTTGACCTTGCTCAACGTCAAACGTTACTTTTTGACCTTCGTCTAAAGTTTTGAAACCTTCAGATTGGATTGCGCTGAAATGTACGAATACATCTTCTCCGCCTTCGCTCTCGATGAAACCGAAACCTTTGTCTGAGTTAAACCATTTAACTGTACCTTGTGCCATAATAATGTTTCCTCCTGTTGTGGAATTTTCCACAATTATATTACTACCCTTGCCCAACCATACTACTTCAAGACGAAACCTTCTTTTTCAGACAGTTTTTCTATCCATCTTATACCGAACAAAAATAATTAACCTTATTGTAACACATGTATAAGCATAAATACAATTAACAGAATAGGAAGTTTTTTTGTAGTCTTCCTTTTTTGCTGTATAATGAAAGAAAGGAGCGATGATATCATTGTATTATAAAAAAAGGGAAGAACCATTACCGAAAGAACAAACAGCAGTTTGGGAATGTGAATCAGAAGAATGCATCGGCTGGATGAGAAAAGATTTTTCTTATGAGAATGAACAAAATTGTCCCTTATGTGGTCATACAATGAAAGAAGGCGAGCGTCTTTTAGACCAGATGCCTCGAAATGCCAATCGCAAGTGATACACAACTTTACGTCACAGGTTATACGTTCGTAAGCAGGATGAACGTCACGAAGTATTAATAAACGAACGAAGGGCTGTCTGACAAGACGAACATTACCTCTTTGTCAAACAGCCTCTCAAAATGGACCGTTACGAAAGCCTAGGAATACTCATGGTTTTTGTAACGGTTTATTTTATATACATATTTAGGCCTTATCGGAAAACTCCTTTTCTTCGTGTGAGTCCTTCCTTTATTGGGAGATATTCATGCCGTCATCGGTCGGTTTTTTCTTAATGAACTTCCCAATCACCGGGTAAAGCAACGCGAGAAGCGAGCAAAATAATATGACCCCTGAAATCGGCTGTGTGATAAAAGACATGTAATTACCTTCTGTCACAAGCAAATGCCGACGGAAATTTTCTTCCATCATCGGCCCTAACACAAGCCCCAACACTAATGCTGCCGGCGAGAAATGATACTTTTTCATAAAATAGCCAAACACACCGAATACAAGCATCACCCACACATTAAACATTGAGTTGCCTACTGCATACGAGCCGACCATCGACAATAGCACAATTAACGTTCCTAACATGGAATACGGAAGCTTTAAAATCGCCGCAAATGCTTTAACGCCTAAACGCCCGCCGATAAAGACCGCCACACTTGCGATCAGCATCGAGAAGAAAATGCAATACAGCATTAACGGTTGATCCGTCATTAATTGCGGTCCAGGCTGCAGTCCTTGTAGCGCAAGAGCGGCTAAAATAATCGCCGTTGTTGGACTTCCCGGTATCCCTAATACAAGGGTTGGAATCATCGCACCACCTGCCGCTGCATTATTCGCTGTTTCTGGTGCTACGATCCCTTCTTCTTCCCCTTGGCCAAACTTCTCTTTCTTTTTGCTTGAACGCATCGCTTCCCCGTAGCTCACAATTGACGCAATCGACCCGCCTGTTCCTGGAAGAATGCCGATAACTGTTCCAATGACCGCCGATTTCAACAACACCCATTTATATTGAATAAGCTCAATCATTTTAATTGTTTGTAACGACACTTTTTTACTCATATTTAACTGTTTTTCATTTTCCGTTACTTGATTGAGCACTTCTGCTAATGCAAACGCCCCAATCATAATCGGAATCATTTCAAGTCCGTTCATGAATTCAATATGACCGAACGTGAACCGGGCAGCCCCTACGATCGGGTCAAGTCCAATCATCGCAATCATAATTCCAATCATCCCCGACGTAATGGCCTTAATCGGTGATTTCGTCCCAATCGAAGCAATAACCGTCAAACCTAATACCGTTAGCGCAAAGTATTCGGCACTTTGAATTTTTAGCGCCACACTCGATAGCGGCGGTGCCAAAAACAGCATGATGAGAACAGAGAAAATGCCGCCGAACGCCGAAGCACTAATCGCAAGACCAAGTGCTCTTCCCGCTTTTCCTTGTTTCGTCATTGGATAGCCGTCAAACGTCGTTGCCACCGCCTCAGGTGTTCCCGGCGTATTAAACAAAATAGCAGTAATCGACCCGCCATACGCAGAACCAGCATAAAGCGCCACCAGTAAAATAATCGACGGAAGAATGCCCATATAATACGTAAACGGCAACATAAGCACAATCCCCATCGATGAACTAATGCCTGGAAGAGAACCGAAAAAGACCCCAACTAACATCCCGACAAACACGAGTAGTAAATTCGCTGGCGCGACCGTTGTTAACAAACCATCTATTAATAATTGAATATCCATGTGTCCCCTCCTTTCTTAATAGAAGAAATAGCTCAGCTCTTTAATGATTCCGATTCCCCTCGGCAGTGGCACTGATAAAATGTTTCCGAACACGAGCGTAAACACGAACGAAACGACAATGGATTGAATCGTCATTTTCACATATCGCTTTTGCCCAAGCAGGAGAAACAAAAAGAAGCAAAATACAATCGACGCAAGCGTAAAGCTAATAAAATCATTTAACAAAATGAACACAACAATCGCTGCTAAAAGTCCAAAGTACGCTTTATTTAGATGCAAGGACTCCGCTTCCTCTTTTGCCTTCATCTTTCGCATTGCCTGAAAGAATGAGATGAGAAGCAGCAGTAAAATGAGTGCTAAAATCGCTTGTGGAAATCCGGCCGGCCCAATTGGATCAGCTACTCGTCCACTCGTAATCTCAAAAGACTCTCGAAAGAAAAGTCCGGCCGCCGCCAGCAAAATCATATGAAATATTACTTCTCCCACACGCCTCTCCTCCAAACAGGCGGCATCAAAGCCGCCCTGATTATTCTTTCAATCCTGTCTGTTTCGCCACTTCATCAAACACTTCATAATCTTTTAACATAGAAGCTTTAAATTCTTCCGGTCCTAAAAAGCCTTCACGAATATTTGTCAGCGACTCTTCGTTAAACTGTTGATATTCTTCCGTTTCCGCTGCTTTTTCCATTTGCTCAAGCAAGTAATCTTTCACTTCTTGTGGCGCGCCTTTTTTAATCACAAATCCACGCCAAGAACCAATCGTCACATCAAAGCCTTTTTCCACCGTTGATGGCGTATCTTTTAATTCTTCTAGCTGTGTAATACGCTCATCATTTAACACAATAATTGGCTTCACTTTTCCATCCTTTATATAACCAACCGTATTAATTAATTTATCTAAATACACATCCACTTCCCCGCCAAGCACAGCCGCCTTTACTTCAGAGCCGGAGCCATAAGGAATGAACTTCACTTTAACACCTGTCGCAGCCGCCAGCGCATTTAACGTTAAATCATCCAATCCGCCTGGACTCACCCCCGCAAAGGTCACTTCTTTCTCTTTTCCAATCGCTAACAAATCGTCGATATTTTGAATCTCACTATCAGCCGGAACCGACAACACATAAATGTCTTCTTGAATGCGAGCAAGCGGTTCAAACTCCCCTAAAAATTTCATGTTTTGACTCGTACCAAGCACATCAGCAATCACGTGGGACGGCGTTACCTCTAAAATCGTGTACCCATCATTCGCCTGACCGTGCGCATACACCATTCCGACAATCCCGCCGCTTCCATCTTTATTTACCGGCTGAATGGGCTGTGGCATCTCTTTTGACATAATTTCCGCAAACTTTCTAGCAAACGTATCGCTCGCACTTCCTTCCCCAAACGGCACAACCAGTTCAACCGGTCTTTTCGGATACTCTTCTTTTCCTCCCGTCGATTGACTGGAACTGCACGCTGCCAAGACGATACTCATCACCAACATGAAACATATGAATACGTGTTTTTTCATTTCATAACCCCCTCTTTATGTAAACGCTTTAAAAATGGTGTACCCATCAACTCAATCGGCACAAATGTATGCCCTTCCATAATTCTTCTTGCCGTTCGGCCAATCCCGCCTTTCACGAGCTCGTACGAAGCATTCTTCTGTTGTAGCGAAATGTTCACTAAAATCGTGCCACTTGGATGCCCGATGGTTATTTGCGATTTCGGTGTCGCCGAAAGAACTTGATTCGGAATCGAACCAGAAATATGACATGCCGCCCCTAACCCAATGGCTCCACTCACCGCAAACGCACGGTGTAACGTGCCCATCGATATATATCTTCCGACAATGTCCACTTCGTGCTCGCACACGCGCTCACCATATTCATCAAGATAATCCGTCGCCCCCGACACGATCACCATCTTCGGCAATGCATGAGTCTCTGGCGTAATTTGTTCGCCTTCACGAAATAACTGAAGCTGTTTGCCACATTGGACTCGCACCTCTTCAAGCTGTTGCTGTATGTCTGAACGATTAAACGTCGACGAAAGCTCGATTCCTGTTAACCCGAAATCCGCTGCTTTCACAAACACAAGCACATTTCCAACATCCACCATCGTCACTTCGATGTCCTTTCCGTGTGGAAGCGAAATGACATCAACGACATTCCCTGTCGGCAGCAGCTTCCCTGTGCGCGCGCCTCCAAATTCAATAAAATGGACCATAATGCACGAACCTGTACCCGAAACACCCGAAATCACAAAATCCCCTTCATAGACAATTCGTCCGTCGCGAACCCGGATGTCGACTTCCATTACCCGCTTCGTATTCGTGTTGTAAATTTTGACGGTTGTCAAACCTTCACGAATCGGGACAAACCCTTCCTCGACTGCGAACAACCCGACTGCTGATGCCATATTTCCACACGTCACGTCATAATCGATTCGCTCACTGTTTGTACTGACTTGACCAAACGTATAATAAAGATCACAGCCTAACATATCTGTCACTCCGACGATGGCCACTTTGCTTGTTAAAGAAGTGCCCCCGCCTACCCCATCAATTTGACCGTTTTTTGAACTTCCATAAATCTTTGTAATAACAGCATCTCGTTCGTTCGCATTTTTTGGCAAATCAATCTCTTTCAAAATTAAACCTTTGCTTGTCCCGCCTCGCATTAACACACTCGGCAGCTTATACAATTGTCCGTGAATGTTCACCCATCCAACCCCTCTTACAAAAGATTGATACCATGGTATAGTTAGAGTATATTGAATATTGAGAAATAAATGAAATATTGATTTTTTATTGTCTGCCATAAAATGACTTTATCCCTATTCACTTGAATGGACACTGGAGGTGTATGATGGATAGCTTAGATTGGAGTTTGCTGACGACCTTATTTGAATATAAAAACATTACGAAAACGAGTGAAATTCTACGAATCTCACAACCTGCCGTCACATACCGGCTGCAAAAATTAGAAGATGAGTTTGGCGTCGCCATCGTGTATCGGGGACATCGCGGTGTTGCCTTCACACCGCAGGGAGAGCATTTAGCCGCCTATGCGGGCAAAATGCAAAACGACTTGCAAAAGGTAAAAGAAGAAGTGCTGAATTTTGAAAACAAAATTCAAGGCGTCTTACGCATTAGTGCTTCTAGCATTTTTTCACGCTACAAGCTCCCGCCGATTTTAGGGAAATTCACCGAACAATACCCAGCCGTTGAATTTCACGTAAACACCGGATGGAGCGAGGAAGTCATTCATTCCATTTACAAAGAACAAGCTCATATCGGCATCGTAAGAGGAAACTATAATTTTCCGCATGAACAGAAGCTATTAATGGAGGAAAACTTACTTGTCGTATCGAAAGTCCCAATTGACCTTCACAATCTCTCAACTCTTCCAAGAATCTACTACAACACAGACACTTCATTAAAAGCGTTAATCGATCATTGGTGGACTGAAAATTATTTGTCACCTCCAACGATTACAATGCGAGTGGACAACATGGAAACGTGCAAAGAAATGGTACTCAACGGACTAGGCTATGCCATTCTTCCGAACATTTTGCTAGAAGAAAACGATCAACTATTCAAAACCCCTTGCCTTACAAAAGATGGCCTGCATGTCAAAAGACAAACGTGGCTCATTTTCAAAAAGGAATATTCCAACAACGTGTTAATTAAAGCTTTTTGTGACTTCTTAAAACAATGGGACTTTACCAAAAGCACCTTCCAGCCGTAACAGCAGGACCATTATTATATTTCAATAATCAATCACATACAGAAAAGGAGGAACACGCATGAACAAACCGCACCTCTTCATCGGCATCGACCTTGGCGGAACGAATATACGGGTCGCCGCCGTGGACGAGCATGGCACCATTTTAGAAGAACAGCAACAACGAACGAACGCCAAACGAGGACCTAGCGCCCTCATCGACAGCATTCTTGACATGACAACAAGTTTAGCATCCTACCCTCATGCCCACGCCATCGGAATTGGCGCACCAGGACCGCTCGATGCAAAAAACGGCATCATCCTTGACCCGCCGAACTTGCCTGGCTGGGAGCATGTGCCGTTAAAAGCCATTATGGAACAACGCACAAATTTGCCCGTCGTCGTTGACAATGACGCGAATGCGGCCGCCTTAGCAGAAGCTCATTTTGGGGCAGGAGCAGGAGTTGAAAGCATCTTTTACATCACCGTCAGCACAGGGATTGGCGGCGGTTTTGTGTACAACAAACAAGTGATTAAAGGCGCTCATTCATGCGCCGGAGAAATTGGCAATATGATTATTGCCAGCACAAGCCCTTCTCACCCTGTCTTAAACAAAGGAAGCCTTGAACTTCTCGCCAGCGGAACTGCTCTCCACCAAGCCGGCATCGAAACACTTGCCATCAAAGAGCACGCGGGCGAAGTCTTTCAGCAATTTGAAAGCGGAAACACCACTGCTAAAACGCTCGTCGAACAATTTATTCACCATTTAGCCATCGGCATTGCCAACGTCATCCATACTGTCGACCCGGACCTTATCGTCTTAGGGGGCGGCGTGATGAACTCACAGCACCACTTCCTTGAACCGTTACGAAATGAAGTAGAAGAGCTCGTCTATCCGCAAGCGCGACACCGTCCGCTTAGAGCCAGCTTTACTCGGCACAAAAGCTGGCATAGTCGGGGCGGCGATGCTGCCAAGAAAATATTAAAAAATGAGGCTTTCACCCAAAGTGAAGTCGTTGAAATAACGTAGCGAAAACTCCCCACATCATTAAATAATGCTTAAACCGATCCATAAGAAAGCTCCTTGCAATTTTTGACTAACTTGTCCGTTAGCTAAAGAATGGAACTCTCATAATCTTTATGTTTATTTCACCATATACAGGGGAAATCCTTGATATTTCTGGAAATAGACGTAAAATAACACCCTGATCCACATGATGACAATATCTATTGTCAAGAGGTAGTTCAGGGTGCTATGTGTTATGCAAGCTTTTGGTTATTTTCTTATTAAACGTTGAAATATCAACGAAAACTGACCTACTTAATCCAAAGTCAAAGCCTTTCTTTTGACCAATCCCGTGACCGCCGAATCATTTCAGTATGGGCTTCTTCCGCTCACAGAGATTATGCTATGTATATCACGTACATCTGTCTGCTATACTCTTTTCCCAAATGGCGTCGTTTTCGGTCCGAGCGGGAACGAAAAAACGTCTTCCGTGTTACTCTCGCCATTGTATAAGAAAGCTTTGTACGGCTGAAACAGATGAAACGTTTGAAACCCTTGTATTTTTAGCGCACAAGCGGACGTACGCTCCCACTGGCTTTTTAAAAAGCAGCTCTCGCTTGCACGACAAGCTCACGGCCATTATAAAACTTCACGATCGAATGATTGTTCTTAGTTGGATGTGGCACGTATTGAAGAACATGTTGAGGAAACAGCCAAACGCAATCGAAGTGTTGAGTCGAAGATGTAGGAAATGCGCAAATGCCATTCAATGGTGATAACACGATTGGTGTCCGTTTCTCATAGCCATGTACACGAATAACAGCTTGACGGCTTCCTTCGTAAGTCGTACCGTTTTTCAAACATAATTCATTCAGCAGCTCTTCTGGTGACTTTGATGTTAAAAACTCCCCTTCCATATCAATCACTTTCGTCTGATGTGTCGCATGAGGATGATGGAGAATCGCCATCGTCGTCAGCCCAATTTCATGAGTTTCATCAATCATCATCGTCATAACCTCCTAAAAAATTGAAATGATTATTACGATACTAGTATAAGTAAAAAATTGGACATTTTGTTAAAGGTAGTGTAAAGATTTTGTTTAAAAATTGTAAAAAATAGGACTTTTATACATTCCACTTCATAACTCGCCCCGGCTTCATTTGATTCAAAAACATTGAAAATGGTGATTCAGACCTCTTGAATGGATCCGCAAAGGGGGAGCAGATGCTTAGGTCTAGAAAATGTAGCATGACCAAAGAACGGTCATGCCACATTTTCTAGGTCGATATAGATCTTTATTGGCGTGCCCAAGCAGCAATCGCTTCAATCTCTTTCGGTCCCGTTCGACAACAGCCGCCGATGATGTGGGCCCCTGCTTCATACCATCGTTGAGTGCTGGAAACAAACTGTTCTCCCGAAGATTTCTCATTCCATGTCTTGCTCGTCGGATCATACTCTTCCCCTGTATTAGGGTACACAATGATTGGTTTAGAAGTTTGACCTTTTATTTCTTTAATTAAGGACTCAATAAAACGCGGTGAAGAACAATTGATTCCAATGGCGGCTACTTGCTCTTCTCCAGCTAGCCATTTGGCACAATCAGCTATTGTGTCGCCATTGCTAATATGGATTTCATCTTTTGCACTAAAGCTTATCCACGCATACACCCCTGGGAATTCCTTTAATACTCTCGTAATGGCTTTTGCCTCTAACAAACACGGAATGGTTTCACATGCTAAAATATCGGCACCCGCTTCTATTAACACACTGATTCGTTCGCGATGAAAAGCGACTAATTCCTCTTCATTTACTACATAGTCCCCTCGATATTCAGAGCCATCTGCAAGGAATGCCCCATATGGACCGACAGAAGCTGCCACTAACGGTTTTGGCCGTGTCGACTGATGAGGATGACTTTCCCAAAATTCATCCCGCGCCTGCTTGGCCAGTTGAACAGAATTTTTAATTAAACCGATAGCCTCTTCCTTCGTCAATCCTCTTTCCATATAGCCCTCCACCGTAGCTTGATAACTAGCGGTGATGGCACAATCTGCACCTGCTTCAAAATAATCGATATGTACCTTCTTTATCAATTCTGGATTTTCGATTAAGACTTTAGCTGACCATAAGCGATCATGTAAATTACAGCCCTGCTTCTCAAGCTCCGTTGCCATCGCTCCGTCAATAATCATAATCGGAAAATCCGTTAAAATTTGTTCAATTGGGTTCATGTTGTATCTCCTTTCCTGCCTCTCATAGAATAGAAGGACTCACTCTATCACTTCTTCATCGCCTTACTTAAAAACTGCTTCGTTCGCTCCACTTGAGGGTCGTTAAAAATTTGCTCCGCCGTTCCTTCTTCAATAATGCTTCCATTTTCCATAAACACAATGCGGTCTGAAATCTCACGGGCAAAATGAAGCTCATGTGTAACAATTAACATCGTATTTCCTTCATTGGCTACATGTTTAATGACCGCTAACACTTCCCCCACTAACTCTGGATCCAGAGAGGACGTCGGTTCATCAAATAATAAAACTTCCGGTTTAAGCGCAAGCGCCCGGGCAATGCCTACCCGTTGCTGTTGCCCCCCAGAAAGCTGAACTGGATAATGATTCAACCGTTCCTTCAGGCCTACCTTCTCCAAAAGTTCAAGACTCACCTTTTTCGCTTCTTCTGGATTCATACGCTTCACCGTTGTTAAGCCAATCATGACATTTTGCAGCACCGTTAAATTTTTAAATAAATTGTACTGCTGAAATACCATTCCCGTGGATGTTCTTAAAGAAAGAATATCGGCCTTCGTCGCCGATTCCACATCAACGCTTTTTCCGTTAATCTCAACAAGCCCACTAGTAGGCTGTTCTAAAAAGTTTACACAGCGTAATAACGTTGATTTCCCCGAGCCACTTGGCCCTAAAATCGTGACAACCTCGCCTTTCTTAATGGAAAGATTAATCCCTTTTAACACATGCTGCTGATCGAAATATTTATGAATGTTCTCTACCTTAATCATGAAGCAATCCCTCTTTCATATCTGCGGGCACGCTTCTCGACTCTAGCAAGCAATCTCTCCACAACAATACAAAGGATCCAATAAATAATCGAAACCGCAATATACACTTCAAAGAACGCCAGCCCCCGAGAGCCGAGAATTTTCGCTTGTCCCATAATGTCAATCACGCCAATAATAAATACAAGAGACGTGTCCTTAATTGTACTAATAAACATATTTCCGAGATTCGGAATCGCTACTGCTAAAGCTTGCGGGAAGATAATTTTCACCATCATTTGTGCTGGGCTCATCCCGATTGCTTTTGCTGCTTCAAACTGCCCGCGATCGACCGACTCAATGGCTGACCGGATCGTTTCCGATAAATAGGCGCCTAAATTAATCGAAAAAGCTAATAAGGCATAAATTTCAGGAGGAATAATGTTCACATCGACATTTTGAAGCTGATCATATTCCGTTTGAACATAATAAATCACTTTTGGGATGCCATAAAACACAAGATAAATTTGAACCAATAAAGGTGTTCCCCTTATAAACGACACATAGCAAGAAGAAATCGTCTTCAAGACCGGAACTTGATAAATTTTAATAAGGGCTGTTGTTAGTCCAATAAATAAACTCAAAATCATAGAACCTACCGCGATGCCAACGGTAACCGGTAACCGTGCTGCAATCGCAGGAAAACTTTCGATTAAAAACTGAATATCCAGTAAATTGTCCATTCTCTATTCCCTTCTCTTATATATATTCCATTTCATCACTCGACACAGCTTCATTTGATTCAAGAACATTTACAATGGTTATTCAGACCACTTGAATTTTCTAGGTCGATTTATATTATTCAGGGATGTATTCTCCGCCTGTCCATTTTGTTGAAAGCTTAGCTAATGTCCCATCTTCTTTCAGCTCTTTTAGAATTGGATCTATTAATGCCTTCAACTCCTCACCTTGCTCTTCATCTTTCAAGACAATCCCCATATTATCGTTCACTAACGGCTGTCCGACCACTTCTAAGTCTAAATCAAACTTTTCCATGACCGAATGAATCATAATCGGATCATTCACATAGGCATCCACACGACCATTCTGGACATCTTGTAAAATTTCCGAAGGGTTTCCACTTTCGCTATATTTTAAAATAATATCGTTATCTGCTTTTTTATTATGTTCTTCCAGTAATAGCGTGTACGAATCACCCGCTAACGCCCCAACCTTCTTCCCTTCTAAATCTTCTATGGTCGTAATATCCTTTCGACCAGCCTTCACGACAATGACCGTTTCTGCTGCAAAATAAGATTCATCTGTAAATAAGTACTTTTCTTCACGTTCTGGCGTTTTCGCTACTTGGTCTGCAATGGCCTGAATTTTATTTGACTCTAAGGCTAGGAACATACTATCCCAAGGCGTGGCCACAAACTCAAATGTATAACCATCTAGCTTTTTATCAATTTCCTTCACTACTTCGATATCATAGCCTGTTAGTTCATTGTTCTCATCCGTGAAGGCGAAAGGCGGATAATCATTTTGGGTTCCAACTAAAATCACTTTTTCCTCTAGTTCATTCGTCGCTTCATTTGCTGCTTCTTTCGTCGAACAACCGCTCAATACTCCGGCAAACCCTACTAATGCCACTACTGGTACTAATAAACGAGATCTTTTTTTCATGTCTTCGACTCCTTCTTTTCATAAATGAAAATGATGACCATATAAGTAATGACTTACCAAATTTATAAAATGAATAAATAATGATACACATTCGAAAAAGGAACGCAACTATTTAATTTGAATATTGGGTTAATTCAGAATATCATTCGTTTAATCTCTTAATGTAAACAAAAAAACCTCTTTCAATCAGAAAGAGGCTTTGTATCGAAACCTTATCTCTCAGAATGAAACACTCTGCAGGAATTAGCACCTTTCATCGAAATGATGGTTGCTGGACGTCATCGGGCCTGTCCCTCAGTCTCTCTTGATAAGATATTTATTTTTTAGCATATTATGATATTAGTTAATATTGAGAATATTGTCAAATGAATTTTTAATCATTTACGTGAATTCATGTGAGGAGATTTCTTGCTGCTGTCATAACACCATCTTCATCTGCATACACATAGCTTCCCGGAACCCAATCGATTCCGCCGAAATGAAGGGTCGTCTCTCTTTCTCCTTTTCCTTCTTTTTTACTTTTTAACGGATGCGTACCAATGGCGAAAATCCCGACATTTAGCTGCGCTAATTCTGCACTATCTCTGACACAGCCATTAATAATAACACCCGCTAACCCGCGCGTTCGTGCAATCTCCCCTAATCGGTCGCCCATTAATGCACAGTTTCTAGAACCTCCCCCATTCACTACTAATACGTGGCCTGCCGGAATCGTTTCAAGAGCTTCTTTTACCAATACATTATCTTCGTGTACGTTCACCGTTGAAATTGGACCAAAAAACCTTCTTTTCCCGCCGTACGACCGAAACTCGACCGTACAAACGTTCAATTCATCCGCGAAATCATCACATAAATCCGCCGTTCTCACTTCCATCATCCCATCTCCCTTCCTTACATTGTTCTTCATTCGCTCACGACCGAAAAATTCCTTTTGCATTTGGTGAAGGAAATGAAACGTGACACCGAAACCTATGGCTTCACCTTCTTCAATTCCAGCCTTTGACCAGGATGAACAGCGGAAAGAAGGGGGACATCTTCTAGTATAACGTGGCCGATGACATTCACTCGTTCATCCGCTGGAAGATCCCGTAAGATAATTTGCACTTCACCGCGGTAACGTCCGTAACGGTCATTATCCATCGTAATCATTCCTTGCAGACGTTTCACCGTGTTAGTCGGTTCCACACATTCTGCCCTTCTCGTATCCATCAAACGGATAACATCTCTAGCGGAATCGGGACGAAGACGGTATTCTCCTTCTGGCAAAATCGAAGACTGAATCCGAATAGGAAGAATGCTATCTGCATCATATTTCACCAATTGTTCCAACAACCCCTCACCCGGGTCCGAATCACCGACATACACATCTGTGATCCCGGAACGATACAGCTCAACGGCCGCTGCAAACGGGTCCATATACCGATGACGTTCCAAAGTTGGAAGACCAGCAAAAACGGGACCTCTTTTCTCTCCTCGTCCCGGAATATATGCACAAACCGGAATATGAAACCGTTGGAATAACGCCGTTTGTTGACGAAAAAAGTCATCATCCAAGCCCGTTTCACAGCGCGGGTAAAAATTGTGCCAAGCGATTAACTTTTCAGCGTCCATACCGCTAGCAAGCAATCTTTTCAATTCGTCTTCAAACAAAATACTTGCATTCAGGGCAAGGTGAAATCGTTTGGATAAGCTCATAATCGTCTCAGCATCAAAGCCATCGTCCAAACGAATTCCGACAACACCGAGGGACGTTAGCTCTTCCAACCTTTGAATTCCTAAATGTCCAGGTGTCTTCAGTGAAACATCCGCATACACGTCCACTCCATAATGTTTCGCTGTTTCAAGCAATTGTTGGGCACGACTTGCCAGTTCTCCTGTTTCTTCAGGAATGTGAAGCGAGGTAAAAGCTCGCTTCACTCCTTTTTGACTCGCTTCCACTATTCGTTGTTCCGCTAACGGATCATTCAAGTAAAAAGAGATACCAATCATTCAAACTCACTCGCCATCTCGTCTTTAAATCCGAACAAATAAGTAAAGACAAAGCCCGCTGCATACGCAATCAATAAACCAATCAAATATAAGACAATTTGCTGGGTATGGACAAGAAAGGTTAACGGTAATCCGGAAACACCGACCGCAATCGTGGCGATTTTAAAGTAAGCCTGAAACGCACCACCGATTCCCGCTCCAAGGCAAGCGGTTAAAAATGGACGTCCAAGTGGCAGCGTGACACCAAAGATTAACGGCTCCCCAATCCCTAGCATCCCTGACGGAAGCGCACCACCAATCGCTCGTTTTAAACGTGCTTTCTTCGTTTTCATATAAATGGCAAACGCGGCACCAACCTGACCGGCACCTCCCATTGCCAAAATTGGCAGAAGCGGATCATCACCAATGGAGTTAATGAGTTCAAGATGAACCGGCGTCAACCCTTGATGCAGCCCAGTAACAACAAGCGGCAAGAACGTTGCCCCCAGTACAAAGCCAGCAACCACCCCTCCTACATCTAAAACAGCAAGCAACCCTGTTGTAATGCCATCTGAAATCCATCCACCAAGCGGCATAAAGACGAGATATGTCACAACCCCTGTAATAAGTAAAGCAACCGTTGGCGTCACAATAATATCTAGTGACTGGGGGACAAACCGGCGAACGCGCTGTTCGACTACCGCGATAAAAATCGCCGCCAATAAAACCCCAATCAAACCGCCTCGCCCTGGCAATAATTCTTCACCGAAAAGACTAATCCCCGCAACGGCCGGGTTCATAATTAAAATGCCGGCTAATCCGCCTAAAGCTGGTGAACCGCCAAACTCCTTCGCCGCATTGATTCCAACTAAAATACCTAAATAAGCAAACAACCCGCCGCCAATTACCGTTAAGATCGTCGCAAGTTGTGATTCTGCCGGCAGCCATCCAGCTTGAACAACCGCCTTTGTAATTCCCGTAATCAACCCTGACGCAACAAGCGCAGGAATAAGCGGGATAAAGATACTGGCAATTTGGCGCAAAAACAACTTAAATGGCGTCGCATTCTTTGTTTTTAACTCTGATTTTTTCTTTGCCGCAAGCTCTTCTAAATTAACATCCTCTGAATCTTGTAATAATTGACCAAACGCTTCTGACACTTTATTCACTTTTCCCGGTCCTAAAATAATTTGTAACGTTTCTTCTTCCACCAATCCTAAAACGCCATCCATCTTCTTAATGGCTTGCTTATTGACAATGCTGCCATCTTTCGGTGTGACGCGAAGACGGGTCATACAATGCGTATACGCTGCAATGTTTTCTGCCCCGCCAAGCTGTTCTAATAGTTTTTTCGCTAAAACATGATTTTCCCCAGACATTACGGTTTCCCCCTCTTTTTTTATCTAAAGTTTGGAAATAAAACCTGAATGAAACCATTTTTAACACTTCTAGAAGAAAACCCAGCTCAGAATTTACCACTTCTATCAATCCGGATTTCCCCTCATCCCCACTTACACTTCTCCACGCTTAAAAATAAAAATCTTACTCTCCATTAATGCGGAATAGCCGGTTACTTTGTTTCTTTTAAAAACTGGATCGCTTCTCGTGTCTTATCGATATAAGCAATCGTCTCCTCATAATGCTTCGTGGCCATAGATAAAAACAAAACATCAATCACATACAACTGGGCTAAACGAGAAGACGTTGCCGCGCTTCGGAACGGTGCTTCAGTCGAATAAGACGTATACAGACAAATATCGGCTAACGAAGACACTGTAGATTGCCCATATTTGGTTAAAGAAATCGTCTTTACACCGCGTTCTTTTGCCAATGAAAGCACTTTAATGACCTCTGGTGTTTCGCCTGAAAAAGAAATCCCAAACACCACATCATCTTGCCCCGCATTCGCAATTAAAGTCGCCGCCAGATGAGCATCTGCAAAAGCTGTTGCACCTTTATTAATTCGAAGAAACTTTTGCTGGGCATCCATCGCAATAATATGAGAAGCCCCTATTCCGAAAAGATGAACATGATTCGCATTCAAAATCGCTGCCACAGCGCGCTCCAGCTCTTCATAATTGATAATTTCGGCTGTATCACTCAAGCTTTGAATGCTATTACTTGTTGTCTTTTGAACAATGGAGGAGATTGATTCATCTGGTTCTATATCCCGATACCCTTGCTCGGCAGGCTTCACCAAATCGCCCGCAACTCTTACTTTCAACTCTTGGAACCCTTTAACCCCAAGGGACTTGCAAAGCCGAATCACTGCCGCACTGCTCGCATTGGCTAATGTTCCTAACTCTCCTGCCGTACTGTTTACAACATCATGAGGATGCTTTAAAATATATTCCGCAATTTTCCGCTCCGATGCCGGAAGCTGCGGAAGCATATTTGTAATCATATTTAATCCACCTGTTGCCATCTTTCTTCTCCTTTACGCTTTACTAAGCTCCACCGCTTTTCTAACATAGCCATTCGCTTGCTCAAGCAGCTTCTTCGCCTCGTCATACCCTTTATCGGCTTCCAGCATCACAATCGCCGTCTTCACTTCCAGATTAGCGGTTTCCAATGTTTCTTTCGCCTCGTCATACGAAACACCGGTCACTTTACAAATGATGTTAATAGCACGTTCTTTTAACTTATAATTACTTACATGGACGTCCACCATTAAATTTTCATAGGCTTTTCCGAGCTGAATCATCGTGGTCGTCGAAATCATATTCAAAATCATTTTATGGGCTGTCGCTGCCTTTAATCGTGTAGACCCTGTTAGCACTTCTGGCCCTACAATCACTTCAATGCTATGGTCCGCTGCCTGACTAATAAGCGAATGTTCATTGCAAGACAACGCAACTGCTTTCGCTCCCACACTGCGGGCATATTGCAAAGCACCAATCACATACGGTGTACGACCGCTTGCCGCTATGCCAATCACCGTATCCTTCTCTGTAAGATGAATGGCTTTTAAATCTTGTGCCCCGAGCTCCTCTTTATCTTCTGCTCCTTCAACCGCTTTTACAAAGGCCTTCTCGCCTCCAGCCATAATGCCTTGCACCATCTCAGGCGCTGTACTGAACGTCGGTGGGCATTCAACCGCATCCAGCACGCCTAGTCTTCCACTCGTCCCAGCGCCAATGTAAATGAGACGCCCTCCATTTTTTAAGGACTCAGAAGCAAATTGAATGGCTACTTCCACATCTGGCAGCACTTGTTGAACCGCTAATGCCACTTTTTGATCTTCCTCATTCATCATTCGTAAAATCTCTGCCGTATTAGCCGTATCCATATGCATCGTCTGTTCATTGCGCGATTCTGTCGTTAATAACGTAAGCTTTTGACTCATCGATGTCGCCTCCAAATCATTTTTGCCAAAACGTTGATACCCTTATTATAGGTTGGCTGAAATTAAATTTCAATTTTTATTTTAATTTTATGAAATAAAAAATCAAATATGACAAAAAAATAAAATGGACGTCTTGAATACGAAAAAGAAGAGTAGTTGGCCATAAAACCATCTACTCTCCTTTTGCACTCGATTTCCACATATTAACGCCATAACAGTTGGACACACGAGTCTATCAGCTTATTAAATAATCCCCTGCCATCTTAAAATCATTTCCGCAATTAACGCTGAACCTAGGAACGTTCCGAATAACACAAGCATAGCAACCACCATGCTGCGCCAGCCAAGTTGAACGAAGTCCGTCCAAGATCGGCCGATGGCAATTCCTGCGTAAGTTAAGATGGGGGTCGTTAGAGCTAATAGATTGACAGCTGATGTCCATTCTACGATTTTGTCTGAACCCGGCATCCACGGCATCGAAAGAACCGTACCGATAATCGCAATGTAGGCCACACTTGGAATTCTGCCTGGCAGAACTTTTTGAATGATTAATCCAGCCAGACAAATCAACACCAGTACAATCATACCCGGAATCGCTTCTAATGGTAGCACGTCATATCCCACCCAGTTTCCTAGTAGTGCTACCACACCAAAAATCGCTAATAATAGACTCCACTCTTGTATGTTTTTTAGCATCGTTTACATCCCCACTCCTGTTTTTTCGGCTGCTTTTTTGTCACGTCGCTTCGCTAAAACATTGTACATTTTTTCCGTTAATGGCAGTCCAATGAAAATACTCATGTATAATCCGGTCGATAACGATAATAGATTACTGGCTCCGGCAAAAGCGAGAATATCATTTTCTAAATGCGGGAAGGCTGCGACGAGTGAACCGCTTGCTGCGGCCATCATACTTCCACTTCCAATTCCAGAGGCCATCGCAAAAGAAAGAGGATGAAGCGGAGTTAATGTTGCCAAAAATCCAGAAATAAGGCCCATAAATACCGCTCCAAATACCGTACCAAAAATATAGATAGACATCACCCCGCGACCTTCCGGTGAATTGAAGCCATACTTATCCATAATGAGACCAACGTTCGGTTCACGAGCGACAGAGTGCGTCATCCCGATACTTTCACGCTTTAACCCAAGAAATACTGCAACAGGCAGAGCTAAAAGAATCGTCCCTAAGTTCCCAAACTCTTGCAGCAATAACGCTGGACCTGCTTCAATCACTTTCGGCAAGGATGGACCAATGATGACACCAATTTTAGCAATTAACAACGTCACCCCTAACACAATAAGCGATTCTGCATTCTTTGACTGTTTTTCTTTAATAAGAGGCGTAAAATAAAGTCCGAAACCGATTAAAATCGCATACAGCATCGGTAATAACAACACCACCCCTGGTCCCACTGTAAACTGATGCGTGCCAATCGCTTCTGTTACCAAAACGATGACAAATACCACTGCATGAAGACGCCAATCTTTCCAAATATTTTTCAATTCTTCTCCCATAATTGCTGCCTCCTTCAAATTCGTGCGTTGCTGTGACCATTCTACTCTCGCTAAACTCACTGCTCGTGTGTCTACGACTCTTTTTTATGTAGGCCATACACATCTACTATGTTTATTGTTCAAAATGCTTTAAAGCTCTTAGTAGCACATCCACTACAACCGTCACCGTACTTGGGATGACATCTTCATTGACTAAAAATTGTGGGTCATGCCAGCCTTTGTCCACCCCTTTTTCCACATCACCTGTCCCAACCCAAAAGAAGCAGCCAGGAACATAGTTTTGATAAAGGGAAAAATCCTCTCCCCCCATCGTTGGCATCGGCGCTACAATCGCGTCACGCCCTGCGATTTCTTCCACCGACTGACGCAAAAGTCTCGTCATCAAAGGATCGTTCTGAATCGCCGGAACTTGTGGAATCAATTGTACCTTCGCTTCTGCATTGTACCCACTCGCAATTTTTTCAGAAATTCGCTCAATGAGTCCAGGTAATTGCGCGCGCACTTTCGGATTAAAACTTCTCACTGTTCCGATCAATTCCGCCGTGCCGGCGATAACATTATGCGTCGTACCCGCTTGAAAGGACCCAATCGTAATCACCACAGGCTCAAACGGATCGATGTTTCGACTCACCGCCGACTGCAACCCCATCACAACAGCCGACCCAGCGACAACCGTATCAATAGCATGCTGCGGAATTGCCCCGTGACCGCTTTTACCCGCAATCGTAATTTTTAATGTATCAACAGCCGCCATTAAATGTCCCTCTGTAATCCCAAACTGTCCAGCTGGAATGTCTGGTTGATTATGAAGTCCGAATATTGCGTTAATTTTTCCATCTTCAAACAATCCAGCTTCAATGAGCTGTCGCGCTCCTTGCGTCGTTTCTTCGGCTGGCTGAAAAATAAAGCGAACGTTCCCCGTTAATTGCTCCTGCTTCTCTGCCAACACAAACGCCGCACCTAATGCAATGGTCATATGAAAATCGTGACCACACGCATGGGAAACCCCTTCATTGACGGACGCAAACGGTAAATCAGTTTCCTCCTGAATCGGCAATGCATCAATATCTGCACGAAAAGCAATTGTCGGTCCCTCTTTTTTCCCCTTCAACTCGGCAACGACGCCCGTTTCCATCGTGGACGGTAAAATCGTATACCCCGCTTCTTTTAGCCAACGCTTTAAACGTTTCGTCGTTTCGTATTCCTTTGAACTCACCTCTGGGTGTTGATGGAGCTCTCTACGAATACTAATAAGCCTTTGTTGAAGGTCGTGATGAATCATGACCATCGTATTCACCCTGCCACGCTCCTTTTTACCTATTTATTACTAATAATAATAAAATTCTGTGAACTTAAAATAAATGTGTCTATCCACAACGTTTCACCTTAAACGTTGTGGATAGACACATAGATACGGTAAGCCAATACAACATTGACCCAATTCGTTTCCTGTTCAAACGAAACCTGTAACGCTCTTTCGATTTTTTTCAGGCGATGATAGAGCGTATTCGGATGAATATGTAATTTCTCAGCGGTCAATTTATGGTTTCGATTACACTCAATAAAGTTCCCAAGCGTTTCCATATACTCAGGCTCCATTAACAGGAGAGGCTTCAACTTATCTTGAACATAGTACTCTAGCACCGTTCGATCCACTTGCTGCCATAACCGTTCCGCGCCAAGCTTTGAATAATTGATAAACTTCTCATGCAGGGCCGTCTTGCCATAACGAACAGCCTCCAACGCTTCCCTGTACGAGTCACGAAGCTGACTGATCGACACCTTTCGTCCAAGCCCATACACAATCTCTAGCTTCCCGCCCCATTTCCGGTCAATCGATTGCGCCATTTTATCAAGTACATCCTCTGTGACGATCGGTGTGACAATAATCGTTTGATAAGCTTTTGTAAACGTAAAGCTAGATTGGGCGATAGATTGGCTCAAGCTTTCAATCGATTTCACAAACCGTTCTTTATCCATCACCACCGTTGACATCCAAAGCGGTGACGTTTTTCCTTCTAACACAAGACAAGCAAACATTCCATTCGGGTCCCATCTATATTGTTTGGCGATTCGTTTTAATTCCTCTAACGAAGCCCCTTCAATCATTTGCTGAAACACCTCTTCGCGGAAATGCAGCTCTTTTTCATATAAGGCATTTTCCTTCACAAGCTCCATCGCAATCGCCGTCCCCGCATGCTCAAGCGCCACCATCTCCAGCGAAGTTAATGTGCTCACTTGTTTCTCCAGTTGAATATACCCTAACACTTCCTTCCCGCGAATGATGGGATATGTATAAGAATCCGTTTCAGTTACGTTCCATTCATGAAAAGTCACCTTCGTCTGAAGAATGCGCGAGACAAGAAATAAAATCGTTTTAATCCCGCCACCCTCCAAAAGGATTTTCGTAAACTTATGATGAATCTCTAATGAATGCTCTAGCTGATTGTTTTTTTCCTTCAAAGTTTGAAAAAGGTCGGAATGAACAAGGGCAATCGCACTTTGATCGGCAATGATTTCAATTACTTTCATATCATCTTCGGTGAAAAACCCATCATTTTCAAAATTATCTACAACGAGAACACCGAGGCACTTTTCTTGATAAATAAGCGGCACACAAAACGCACTTCGCACATGCCGTTCATGCACACCTTGAAAGTAATAAGTATAATTTCGCTCGGTCATCGTGGCCATATTCACATGAATTTCATCACGCTGCGCAAATAACAGCGACCTCTTCTCCGTAAAGGCCTTTCCCGTCAACGATTCACCTGGGGCAAACGCGATGTTCTTCATCATCCCCACATCAACCCCAACCGCTTCCGCCATTTTCAATGTCTCATCAACAGGATCATACAAATAAAGAATACTCGCATCAGACACATCCGTTAAATCAACAGCTGCCTGAACAAGCGTTTGCAAAACCGTCGTAATATCAAGGGACTTCGTCAACAACTTATTAATCTCTAGTAACTTTACAACTTTCTCTGAATTGGTAATGGATGTTAGCGGCATATGAGGACACTCCTTCATGAAGGCAAATTGTTAGCTTTATATCAATCGATTTAGGAAATTTGGAATCTTTTGTGTTTTATTATACAGAAGACATGGGGGTGATGTAAGGGGAGGTGTTATTACTATCCCAAAATGACCAAAAGTTGACGGTATTGCCTGTCCGGGATTAGACGATTATAATATCTATATATATTTCAAAATATTTAGATATTTATAATTCTGGAGAAAGAAAAAGGACGCCTCCCATCATGTATATCTACAGATATACGGGAGACGTCCCCTCATAAAAATCAACTATGGTTATTGTATTAGATTACCAACTTATTGAAAATACCTTTACAGGAGTTTTTGGTTAGAGGTGCGGGGAGGATTTCTTCTCCTTGTTGCGGGAAAAGCATGAGCGTAATTGGTACTAGAGATAGAAAATCTAAAGAAAGATCTCGAGAGACAAAAGTATATAATATTCGGCGATTGTGTTGTGATCAATGCGGTCGGATTCATCATGAATTACCAGATTTCTTAGTTCCATATAAGAGATATGAGTCAGAGTGCATAGAATTGGTTCTATCGAACCCTTCTACTCATGATGTTCCAGCTGATGAATCTACCCTATTTCGTTGGTTTGAGTGGTTTAATCGTTTTGTAGATTATTGGACTAATTGCCTCATATCCATTCTGCTTCGAACTAAACAGGAAATGCTCCCTTTGAATTTGACGTCCGCAAATTCAGAGACTGCACTTCAAAGAATAGGACGATTAGTGGGGAATGCCGCCAGATGGCTGGAGAGAATTGTCCGTCCGATTGTGAATATTAATTTGTGGCTACATACCCGTTCCGCATTCTTGTCCGAAGATAGCTGATTTACACTCATGATAATCACATATGTAGAGGAGTGTTATCATGAGAGATCAAAAAAAGGCAGAAGAAATGGCGGCACAACGATTTCAGCTCATTGCCCCTCTTTTAACGGAAGGGCTAGATGCAGGAAAAGCAAAAGAACTGAAAGACCAAATTTGTAAAGTCAGTGGTCTTTCTGAAAGGACGATTAAACGTTACCTTGCACAGTATCGTAACGAGGGCTTTGGAGGATTACTACCAAAAGGCATTTCAGGGAAAAGTAAATCAGAGGCTATTCCATCACATTTATTGGAACAAGCGATTCTCCTTCGAAAAGAAGTTCCTAGTAGAAGTGTCGTACAAATCATTCAAATTCTTGAGTGGGAGGGTCTAGCAGAACCTGACCAATTAAAACGTTCTACTCTTCAGGAAAAATTAACCGAAAGAGGATATAGTACTCGTCAAATGAAGCTATACTCTCAAACAGGAGTAGCTGCTAGACAATTTCAAAAGCGTCATCGTAATCAGCTGTGGCAATCAGACATTAAATTTGGACCTTATCTGCCAATTGGACCAAATGGCACGAAAAAGCAGGTTTACTTAGTGGCTATAATTGACGATGCGACTCGTTTTATTCGTCACGGAGCCTTCTATCCTACCCTTGATTCGAGGATTATCGAGGATGCTTTTCGAAATACCATTCAAAAATACGGCGTTCCTGAAGCAGTTTACTTTGATAACGGAAAACAGTATCGAACCAAATGGATGTCCCGCACCTGTTCCAAGTTGGGTACAAGACTTATTTTCGCTAAGCCTTATTCAGCTGAATCAAAAGGAAAGGTAGAACGTTTTAATAGAGTGGTAGATTCCTTCTTAGGGGAAGTGGCTCTCGAAAAACCAAATACTTTAGACCGATTGAATGAACTCTTTCAAGTATGGCTATCCGAGTGTTATCAAAGTAAGCCCGACTCGGGGCTGGGAGAGAATGTCAGTCCAGAAACAGCTTTTCGAAGCGACAAGAAAGCACTTCGTTTTATTAACCCAGATATATTAGCTAATGCTTTCTTACATTGCGAGACAAGGAAAGTAGATAAATCGGGATGCATTCGTTTTATGGATCAAAAATATGAAGTTGGTCTTTCATTTATTGGACGTCAGGTAGATGTTGTCTATGATCCTGCGGATTTGGAGGAGTTAACTATTGAATACGAGGGATATTCCTCTTGGAAAGCCAAAAAGCTTGTGATTGGAGAAAGGTCCGGAAAGCGTCCAACATTGCCTTCACATCTCCAAACACATGAAGCTGATTCTTCCAGGTTATTAAAAGCTGCCGAACAAAAACATCAAGAAAGAAAAATTGAACAAGCTCCAGCTGTTTCTTTCCATGCTGTTTGGAAGGAGGATGGTGAACATGTTTGAAGCTTTTTATGGAATGGAACATCCCCCTTTTACAAGAGATGTTCCTACTACTCAACTTTATGATTCATTTACAAGGCAAGAAGTGTTAGGCCGATTAAAGTATACGGCAGAAAGGCAGTTATTTGCCGTTTTAACTGGGGATTGTGGTACAGGGAAAACAACGACGATTCGGAAATTTGTCGATGGCCTTGATCAAGGAAAATTTCACGTGCTTTATTTATCGGATTCAAAACTAACCCCTAGGCATTTTTATAAAGGTTTGTTAGAACAGCTAGGATCGGAGGCAAAGTTTTATAGAGGTGATGGCAAACGGCAGCTTCATCGAGAAATTGAGCTAATGAGAGGTATTTATGGAATTCAGCCAGTCGTCGTGGTTGATGAGTCACACCTTTTAGATCGTGAGATGCTTGAGGAGGTAAGATTTTTACTCAATTTTAAGATGGATGCACAAAGCCCGATGGCCCTTATTCTTGTGGGGCAAAGTGAATTATGGGATCGTCTATGTCTTCAATCATACGCAGCTATACGCCAAAGAATAGATATTCAGTTCAAATTAAGTCACTATGATCGAGCACAAGTAGATGCTTATGTCTCACGACATCTAGAATATGCAGGAGTTAACCAACAAATCTTTTCGGATGGTGCTTTGGAAGAAATTCATCGATTTTCTGGTGGAACTCCAAGACTTATTAATAAAGTATGTACACACAGCCTCCTGTATGGGGCTCAAAATGGACGCCGTATCATTGATGATCATATGCTGAAACATGTTATTCAAGGGAAACTAGCTTGAAACGGAACTGGCTGTCAATGAGATATCACAATACATTAGGCTACTGGTTGGTCACCGAAGGTGATACGGGGCATATGATCGATTCCGATAAATGGTTCATACTTTGTATGGGTGAAAACGAAGAGATTCTTTGTCGACTAGAATTTGGAGGACAGTGGTATATAGTAATGGGTTCGGAAGGTGTAGAATTAACCTTAAGAAAAGGTCAAACTTACAAAATTAAATTAATATAGATACTCAGTTTAAAAGGGAAGCTAAGAATTATACTGCTTCCCTTACTCTTTTGTCACTGTTTCCGTCAATTTACGGACAAAATTTCACGTCAATTGGTGGACATTTTACGGTGTCATTAACAGTTGACGAAGAGGACGAACAAAATCTCTTAGAATCGTCATCTTTCCCTCGTAACCCATCGCTTGAATCTCCTCTAACAGTACAACACAGTTAGTTGTTCCTTCTTTAACTCGTTGAAGGATGTAGGGCTTATAAGGTTCCAGCTTACTCTCTTTATGCTTATCAGTTGTAAACGCTAGAATAAAATTGACAGCATTTGCTTGATTGGATTTTACACTTTTGCTCGAATAGCCTAAGACTTTAGTAAAATAGTTTACAACGTTATTTTGCTGGAGGTTAGGATTTTGGAGGAGAAATTAGTGTTGTATGTGAAGATTCAGGAATTACATAAACGGAGATTTAAAGTATCTCAGATCGCTAGAGAACTTAAGTTTTCTAGACCAACTGTCTACAAATATTTAGACATGACATTTCATGAAGCAAAAGCTTTTACAGAACAACCTCATGGGAGAAAAAAGAAATTAGATGGTTATAGAGACTGGATACTCGCCTGGTTAGAAGAATACCCGCACCTAAGTGCTGCACAAATTCTTGACTGGCTGCTTGAGAGGTATCCTGAACTAGTGGTTGGTGAAAGTACTGTAAGATCCTATGTAAGAGAAGTCAGGGAAATCTATGATATTGAGAAGAAAGTAATTGTTCGGCAATATGAAGCAGTTCCTGAACAACCGATGGGTAAACAACTCCAGGTGGATTGGGGAGAAACGAAACAGAAGACCACTACCAACAAAGAGATTAAGCTATACTTCATTGCATTTGCACTCGCGCACTCAAGGCATAAATATATGGAATGGCAGACACGCCCTTTCACTACTAGAGATGCGATCCGGTGTCATGAACACGCGTTTCAATTTTATGGGGGACGTCCAGAAGAGATTGTATATGATCAAGATCACCTGATCACAGTCAGCGAAAATGCGGGCCAGCTGCTTTTAACAGCTGAATTTCAAAGTTATGTGAATGAACGTAAGTTTAACGTTCACTTATGCAGAAGAGCTGACCCGGAATCTAAGGGCATGATTGAAAATGTCGTTAAGTATATAAAAGGCAACTTCGCAGACAGTCGCGTGTTCAGCGACATAGAGGATTGGAATCATCGGGCATTACAATGGTTCCAGCGTACCGGGAACCATCAAGTTCATCAAACAACGAAAAAAAGACCAGCAGAAGTGTTTCTCCTCGAAAAGCAACACTTACAGCCAGTCTCTTCACTACTTTCATATGAAAGTACCAATAACTCAAGTATAACAAGAAGCGTGAGTAAGGACAACACGATTCGCTACAAGTCAAACCGTTATTCCGTCCCACTTGGGACTTATCAAACAAATTCTGAGAATATTATCTTGATTGAAATTAAAAATGGCGAGCAACAAACGCTCGTGATTCGAAAACAAGCAGAAGATGAAATCATTGCCGAGCATGAAATTAGCTTAGAGAAAGGAAAGCTGATCCAAAATCGCAATCACACTCGTGATCGCTCAAAAGGAATGGAAGAGTTTAAACAACGTCTGATTTCCTCGTTTGAAAATCACGCTCAAGCAACTGCCTATTTGGATGAGATCAGTAAAAGATACCCTAGGTATCGGCGGGATCAGTTTGCCATCATTCATCGGGTAATTCAACAGTATCCAGCGTTTATTGATACGGTGATGACCAAATGCTCGGCAGAAAAGCTGTATAGTGCTAACGATTTTCGTGATATTGCACATCATCTTCATACATCGAATCATCAGTCTGTACAGGAGATAGAACCTCTTTATTCTAAACGAGCAAAACATTCTGGTATCAAGGCCTCTACCCGATCCTTAAATACGTATACAAGCATTTTGGGAGGTCGCGCATGATGAATAAAACTGTAAAAGAACTGCAGGATCAATTTCGTCAGTTACGCTTATCAGAAACCGCTGAGGAGCTACCACAGCTTCTTCGCGAGGCTGAAAAGGCTTCCTGGACATATTTAGAGTTTTTGGAGTCCATAACGCGATATGAACTAGACAAACGTGAAGCGAAAAGTCTAGTAAGAAGAATGAAATGGGCGCGCTTCCCTTTCGTGAAGTCATTAGATGAATTTGAACTAAAAGGTCAAAGTGTTCTGACTGCCCGTCAGTTAACACAACTCAGAGAGTTAAGTTGGCTAGAGCAGCAATACAACTTAATATTATTAGGTCCACCTGGCATTGGTAAAACATATATAGCAATTGGACTGGGACTAGAAGCTGTTCAGAGAGGATTCAATGTTTACTTCGTGACAATGGGTGAGCTTGTACAGCTCTTAAAGACAGAAGAATATCTGAACAAATCAAAGGTACAACTCAAACGTCTCAGAAGTGCTGACTTAGTGATCATAGATGATTTGATGTACATGGCGATAGACCAGAGGGAAGCAAACTTATTTTTTCATTTAATCAATCATCTATACGAACGAAGTTCGATCATTCTAACCTCAAATAAAAGTTCAGATGAATGGGGCAATTTAATTGGTGATCAAGGCATTACCACTGCCATTTTGGATCGATTGCTTCATCGTGTGGAAATCATTCATGGTGAAGCAGATGAGGAGAGTCATCGTATGAGAAATCGGAAAGGGATATTTTCAGCAGAAGTGTAAAATTCGACTTGACGTCTACATCAGTTTCCTTGCGTTCCGGCAACTGACTGCTTTTTAGATATTTGCTGATCGTTTTACGATCGAAGCCTGTTGCTTCTGCAATGGCTGTTTTCGTCCACCCTTTCTGAAATAATTCTCTAATCATAAAAAACTCCCCAATCTTCAGCATCGTTTCTTCAACTCCATCTTTGATGTTTGTTTCGAAACGATTATCTGTTATTTTTGGGGAATTTAAAATCGTTGTTATTGAGTATTTTACAACCATTGATTACACAAACTTCTCTTGGTAAAATTAAATAAATAAAAAGCACTCCTGAGGTAAAGAAGATGTCCTAATATTAAAACACTTCCGTTTAAACTTACCTATGACACTATATGGGAGAAAACACTGATAGTAAAAAGATATAACAAGTTACAAATTGGCTTTTTTCTTGAAACTGAAATTGCCGATTTTATTATGTTGAATAATTCTTATAAAAAATTCTTTACTTTGAATAAACAATTTATTATTCCTATAAACTGCAAAATAAATAATGTTCGGAATTATCAAACATATAATCGCTTTAATTATTAAAGTTAAAACTCCTCTATCTGGAATTAAAATAGTACAGAAATAAGTTATAACACAACTAATCGCAATTATGAATGTATACCACAGATGATCTAAGAAAAAATACCTAAGTTTATAGCCTTTAAAATAATATTTAAATATAATTTGTGTGCCATAACCATAATTAATTATTAGTAAAGAAATTAAAGTGCCTGTCACAGTACCTAATACACTAAATTTTGAAGTTAAAATCCAATTCAATACTACGTTCAGAACCGTTTCAATAATTGCACGATATCTCGCTTCCCACCAAAGTCCTGCCGCATCATGATAAATAGCACGTATACCGCCAAGCGTCATAGCATAAAAATAAGTACAAAACGCTACTACTATTGAGAAAGGAAACATCATACTTTCTCCCACCCATAACTTCATAAACGGCTGATACAAACATAACAAATTTACAGTACATATTCCACTTATCCAGGAATATATAAAATTGAATTTCCGCATATCATTATAGTTTTTTTCAACGCTATCTAAAACCATGCTATTTCCAACGCCAGCAGTCAAGGAATTGGTGATTATTGATAAAACACTCAATATAGCTGCCATTATATAATAGTAATTACTATAAATAGCTACTGCCGTTAATCCGATCAATGAAGAGATAAAAATACTATCGAATGCAATCCGACTAGTATTACATATTCTTGTAATCATCAAACCTTTTACTTTTTGTTTAATATCCTGAATTGTTTCTTTTTTAAGTTTTCCTCTGCTTTTATACTGAGGAAACATTTTATTAACCAAAATAGCAATTCCGATATTATTTATTATCGTAAAAATCGGCATTACAATAATAAACATATAGTAATTCTCAAAAGCAATTAATATGATAACTTGGACAAAATTTAGCAATAAAGTTATTATTGAATTTATGTTACTGATTATACTATTTTTTTGATGAGCGTTTAGCAAGGCACTTTTATAGGCAAAAACAAAATAGCCAATAACCGTATTTGACAAGTAAATTAAATATAGAATTTGTAAATTAATATCCGCCGGATAGGAACCACTAATAAAATGATTTAAAAATGGCATTAAAAATAATCCAATAATTAATACTGCACACCCAATAAACATATATAATTTTCGATATAAATTCATAAGTGCACATATAGTTTTCTGGTCATCTTCGGCTATTGGCTTATACATACTAAACACAATTGCAGAACTGATGCCCAACTCAGCCAAGTTCAGAACTTGAAGAATAGAAATAAAAAGACTATTTAATCCTAAGTATTCAGCTCCTAAAACATATATAATTACTGTCCTAACAAGAAATGGTAGTATAATATTAATAGTTTTATTTAGAATACCCCATATAATATTCAAAAATGCATTCCTAGAACGATTAATTATCATTGGACTTACTCCGTATCTTCTAATCTAGCTAAGAATCCGTAAAAAGTTTGTTTTCCTTCATTAGTAACTTTTTTATATTTTTGTTTCCAAGTTAACTTAAAAAATGTTGAATTTTCTACTAAACTATCATATCTTTCTCGTTCAAATTCCTTATCCATTATTAAATGCAAGTCATAAACATTTTTGTTATTTACATTTAAGTTATCTATCGTTTCTCTTATAGAATCGATATTTTCATAAGCAACTCTTATTAGTAAATTTTGTAAAAAATAATCAATAATAGTATCATGTTTTTCCCAATATAATAATGTTGCTTCCAACACATAATTAACTAGCAAAGAATTAGAATTATCTTTTAGCATAAATCCGCTCCACTGGCAATTAGAAACAACCTGACCTATATAATTAGGATCAAAAACCTTATCTAATTTAATCGACCAAAATTGAGGGTTTAATAGAAATTCTTCATCAATCTCTTTAGCACAATAGATTGTCGAATCGATCCAGAAACCTCCCCATTTTGCGAGTAATGTCCACCTAAGGATATCTGATAATTGAGTATATGAAATTTTACCACACTTAACTTTTTCCATAATAAAGTCTGGAATATTTGCATACTCTTTATAATTATCCAATGTTATTAAATGTAACTGAGCACTTTCAGGCAACATTTTTTTTAACTGTTTATAATTGAGCTTACAAAGTTCAGGCATATTTGCTTCCCCTTGGAACCAACAGACCCATACAGGCACCTTATCTTTCTTAGCTAGAGTACTATCTTTAGGAGGCATAGAATTGTATTTATCAATTATTGGCTGCTCAAATTTTTTAAGATATGAGCATAATAATGCTATATACTTTTCATCTTGTTTTGAAAATTTATAAACACAATATTTAATTGCAAATATTAGGCCAAATTGCTTAATTAACGCATATAATTTTTTTAACATTAAAAACATAAAATATCACCTTCCGGAAAAGTAGACATTACTTTCCAATTATTCACTAATCACTTGATGTAAATAATCCAAAGACTCCTGACGCCTTTTTTGCAATACTAAATTCACATTATTATAATCAATTCTAGTTTGTTTTACATTATTTTCATCAATATTTATGATTCTATCTGTTAATTGCACATTCTCTAATAGCTCTTTTAAACGAGCATTAGTTTGATGTGGAGGTGGTAAAAGCTCAACATGAAACTGTTTATTATAAATTAATGAAAATGCTAATCCATGAAATGAGTTTGTCACAACAGCATCAGCATTACTTATTAAATTTAACCATTCCAATGGTCCCGCATCACGAATACATTTAATACCAAATTGCGGTTTAAGAGATGAAGTTATACAATATAGCTCTGCTCCCATTGAATTTGCTAAATTTTTTGCATATTCTACAATTTTATCTCCATTTAGAACTGTATATAATAGTACATACTTTTTCTTAATTAGAGGTTTATCTATCATCTTATTCCAATCTGATTGTGATAAAAGCATCGTAGGATCTAAAACTACCGGAACATCTTGTCCAGTCAGTTCCTTTATAATTTTCTGTCCGCTTTTTTCTCTGATACTAATATTTTTAAAATCCTTAAGAAGCTTTTTAGATACATTAAGATTATTATCACTCAAATTATCGGATCCGAAACTAGCTGCATAAGAATTTTTTTTCTTTGAATCATCTACAAAATCCAAAAAATATGCTGTATTATTGCCTGAAGTTTCTAAATTCCAGACCTGATCGCTACCAGTAATAAAAAGGTCATATTTCTCATTAATATTCTTCAAATCACTATCTGTTATAATTGATTGATTTCCCACTAAGAATTGCTTCTGAAATTCTTGAAATCTATTAACTCTTCTTTTTAATTGTTTATTATAAAAGCCTTTTATTATTTTTCTCTTAAGACTTTTTTCTTTTTTAGGGTTAAAATATTCATTATTATAATTGATTATTTCACATACATTTCCAATTACATTTTTCAAAGCATATGCTTGTAATGCAGCACCATAGTTATTTGCATTTTGAAAAGTTAAAATCCCTATTTTTTTCATTAAATTATTATCCTCTCTGTCTTTTCATTAAATACATTAGTGATGGTAAATAACGTTTTATAAGCAAAAAAACTTTATCCCTAAAGGGTGTCTCATTAATTATTAACGCTTTATAAAGATATTTTCTCTTTCTTTTTAATTCTTGCAGTATTTCATTTTCATTTTTATAATACTTTTTTATAAAATAATAATTGTGAAGAATAGTACTATAGTAACGGTAGAGAAGCATATTATATAAATGATGATTATTTATTTTTTCAAAGAATTTTAGTTGTCTTTCAATCGCATCTATACTATCCAACGCCTTAAGTGAATATCCAGTTCTCATTTGACTTCCTTCTGATAAATAGTAAAAATATAATATCTCATCTGTAACAATAGATACCTTAGATTTATACAGAATCTCATGAATTAAATATTCATCATCAATACCCTTTCCTTCAATAAAACTAAGACCATCTAATACTTCTTTTCTGATTAATTTATTCCACAATACAGCTGATTTTAGATATCCGTTTTTACTACAGAAAGCTTCTAACATTTCAATATTATCCACACGTTGGATATTAAAAGTCTTATCAGATACCACACTTTTAACTTCGTCAGTATTTTTTACTATTTCAAAAGAACATTCCACTAAATCAGCGTTATAATTAGTAGCTAATTTTATTAGTCTTTCTAAGAAATTATTTTTCACATAATCATCTGCATCGACAAAAGCAATAAACTCTCCTCTAGCTATCGATAACCCTATATTTCGTGCACTTGCGGAGCCACCATTCTCTTTATGAACAACAACTATATTTGAATAATTATTTTTAAAATAATCACAAATCTCCCCACTTCCATCTAGTGAACCATCATTTATTAATATTATTTCGAAATCAGTGAACGTCTGACAAACCAACGAGTTCAAACACTTTTTTAAATACTTTTCCGCGTTATAAACAGGTACAATAACACTTATCTTCATGTCGTCGTCACCTCCACAAATCTATATTAATTTAATATTGAATATAATCATTTTTTAATTAAAGAAGAAAGTAGTATAATTCAACAATTCTCCATCACTAAAAGTGTATAAAAACCTTATCAATATTACGATAAAAAGAAAGTAGATTCCTAGAATATACAAATATTTATCTTTTTTTAAAAATACTTGATTATTAATTGTTAAGATTACATACATTGAAATCATATAATACTCAACGAATCTACCAACAAAATCTATATTTATTGATCCTAGAATCATAACAATAAAGGCAGAATACAACAAAACTTCCTTGTGTGGATTATTTATTATTTTATACTTTAAATAAAAAATAATAAGAAACCCCCACATCATTATATAATTTACTAAATTTATCCCTTGCGAATTTGTGGCTATTTGGATATATTCGCTGAATTTAGGTCCTGAAAAAACCAAGAATATATTTGCTAGCAAATTAAAAATAGGCTTTGATAGAACGAAAAAAACTGCGGAAATTATAATTGTTATGAATAACATTTTTCGCTTTGGAACCCGTCTCATTAACTTCAAAATAGGATAAACCAATATATTAGCTAATGATGACTTATGCCATAGCCATGAAATTAAAATCCCTAAATAACTCTTAACGGACTTATCAAAAATAGTTAATAGTATAATCCATATTAGTAATACTGCAATATTCTGTCGTAGCAATACAAAGTTATTCCACAAAAAACCATAACAAAAATAGATAAATAAAAATAAATTACGTTCAAATTTATAAAGATGGAGTTTCTTTATGACAACACTTAGCAAAAAAATTGATAAAGCAGTATATATTACTTGATAAAATCTATAATCATCAAAAATTGATTTGACAATAGAATTAAATAGAGCATACCCATATGCATAATCAGCATTATAACTAAATATGTCCGTTAATATTGGAACTTGATAATTAAAGAATATTTGGTAATGTTCAGTATCCCATCCACCTAAATTAATTTCTCTAAAAGCTGTAAAAATAAAGAGTATTATTAAAGAGAATTTATAATAAATATCATTATATTTACCCGAAAAAAAACATCCCATAAATAGGAAAGTCGCTATGATTACATAAATAAGCAATTTTTTTACTCCTTACTTTGCTGTCAAAAGTATCATTTTTTATTCAACTATAAATTTCCAGTCTATCTGAAATTTATTCAATTCCTTTGCAACAATAGAAAACCAATATATTAAATTATTTTTTTCATTTTAAAATTATCTAATTTACACATAACAAAACCTCCTATAATGCCAATAGTGTTTAAAAAGAGAGTAGCATTAAGTCCATATTTCCTTTTAGGTAGTTTACTATGAAACAAGAACCTATAATAATTAATAAAACCCTTTATTTTGTATGAAATTGGTATACTATATCCTATCAGTGTTTCATAGTACAATAATGTTCCTTTTATATTTTTAATTCTTATAGATGTGGATTTTTTTGTTAACCCACCCTCTAAATATTCACAAATATAGATGATTTCATTTACCCATCTCATTTTATATTTTTTTCCAAGTCTATCCCAAACAATAGCTTCAGTAATAAAGTTTTCACCTTCAATTTCTGGAAATTTATTTTCTTTTAGAATCCTGGTAAGAAATGCTTCCGCTTTGTCTCCCTTAATACTTCTTTTATATCTATAATCTAAGATACTACAATCTAATATATAGTCACTATTTGTGTTTCCTACTATTTCTGTATTACTGTATCCTTTTAAACCAGAAACACCGCAAAATTCTTCTTTGTTACTAATTGAATCCCAATTTGAACTGAGGACCTCAAGTGCGTTACTATTAAGGTAATCATCACTATCAACAATGAAAAAGAGCTCACCCTCAGATATATCTAATCCCTTATTTATAGCTCTATGTTTACCCCCGTTTGGTTGTTTAACATATTTTATTGGTATTTTGTTTTCATAATTAAACTTTTTAACTTTTTCATCGATATTATCTGTTGAACCATCATCTACAATTACCCATTCAAAGTTATTATAAGTTTGAATCAAGAGGCTTTCATATAGTTTTTCTATTAAATCCTCCCTATTATATACAGGTGTAAAAACTGTAAATTTATAGCTCAATGTATATCCCCCTTTCAAGAGTTGATTATTATCCCTAATAAAGATCTAACCAAATCTGTCTAAGTAATTTTATATACTTTTATATATTTTTCAACCATGTTATTAATATCGTAAAGTAATGCCTTATTTCGGCAATTTATTGCAATCTTATTATATTTTTCCTCATCTTGAATCAAGATATTAATATTCATAGCAAGATCTACATAATCTCCACTATGAAATAATAGACCGCCACCTTTAACCACTTCTCTTAACCCTGAAACATCGCTTGCTATTACAGGCTTTCCTGCAGCCATTCCTTCTACCGCCGCTAATCCAAATCCTTCCCACACCGAAGATAGAACTATAATATCTGACGATTTAAGTACTCTCTCTATATCATTCCTAAACCCTAAAAAGTGAATCCGGTTTTCAAGGCCTATTTCTTTTGTGAATTCTTGACATTGTTTTTGTAACTGACCTTCTCCAACTAATAATAAATGAGTATTTTCCGGTAAATTTTTCATGGCTTTAATTAAAGTTTTTTGATCTTTTTGAGGAGTAAATCTACCAACCATACAAATAATCTTGGTTTCCCCAGTAAATTCACTGCTAAATTCTGATTTCGAATAGGGTTCTGCATCTCTATATTTCTTTGTGTTTATTCCATTTTCTATTATTTGAAACTTATCTTTTTCATAATCTTTTAAATCTAACCATGATATTAATTTTATCTGTGTTTTTTCACTTATTGATATAACTTTATCAAAACTCGAATACATTGCCTTATCTAATAGTTTAAAAAAGTGTTTTTCTCTTCTTCTGTTATGAGTGTTGTGTTCCGTTGTAATAAGTTTGGGTTTATTCTTCCTTAATAGTTTTACAGCTAAAGCAGCCCAAAGTTGTGAAGGAAATAAATGTACGTGAACAATATCATAATTACCTTTTACAATAAAATTTTTTATGAAAAAGACATTTAATGGGCTGTATATCTTTTTAAAAGCAACAGATTTCACTTTAATTCCATATCTCTCCAAATTTTCTCCAAATACATTAATTTCATCATTTAACACCAAAACCTCTACTTCAATATCAGTAGCCCTTTTCATTAATGGTAAAGACTCTGAAATTAATTTTTCCGCCCCGCCAGAACCTAAGTGATTAATAATATGAAGTACTCTCAAAACATTCTCTCCTACCAAATATGTTCTCTACTCATTTTCATTTAAGATTTCTTTTATAAAAAGTATTCTTTCATTGGTTATTCAATATGGTCTAAATTTTTGTAAATGTTTCCCATAGCATCCAAAACCTTTTCTAACGAATACTGTTGAACATATTCTAAGTTTCTTTGAGAAAATAATTGTCTTAGTTTCCGATTTTGATATAACTCTTCAACCTTGGAAGCAAAACCTTCAATATCATTTATTCCTACCACAAACCCATTTTTGTTAACCTTCACAAGATCTCTATTACCTCTACAATCAGTTACAACTAGGGGTAGTCCAGTAGCCATCGCCTCCATTACATTTACTGGAAGCCCTTCTTGCCTTGATGAGGAAACCGCAATATCGGATAACACCATAAGTTTATTAACATCATTACGAAAACCTAAAAACTCGACTTTATCCATTATTCCTAACCTTTTTACCTGTTGTTGATATTGATTTAATAAATCTCCTGAACCCACAAGTAAAAGTTTTATATCAGAAAACTCTTTAAGTTGACTGATTGTATTTATTAATAAATCTTGATGTTTTCTATAGCTAAGTTCTCCTGCATAAATTAATATGAAATCCTTATCTTTATATCCATATTCTTTACGTAAATTTAATTTAATTTCTTCAGTTTGAGGTTTAAATTTATTTATATTGATTCCAACCCCCTTAACCAATCTTATACTTTTTGTCTTAAATTTTCGTTTTGCAATTTCATAATCTTCTTGATTTATAGTAATTAAACAGTCTGTATATCTTGATAACCACTTTTCTATAGGATAAAAAATGCACCAGTTTTTGAATGAAGCTCCTTTAAAAAAATGGAATCCATGTGCTGTATATACAACTTTTGTTCCATTCTTTCGAGATTTCTTCGCTGCTAATCTAGTAAGTGCTCCTCCCATAGGAGTATGGCAATGAATTATATCGTAATTATTATTTTCTACTATTTTTTTAAGCTCTTTATAAATATTTAAATTAGCTCTTTTAAAAGGTGACCTTTCGAATGAAAGGTCATAATATTTATCACAATAAGGTATGTCAACTTTTTCTTCATCCTCGAAATCATTTTTTGCACATACATGCGTTTCATAACCATTTTCTTTAAACCATTTTAAGTAAGGTATGTGAAATACATTGATATGTTTTTTAACTACTGTTGCTACAAATAATATCTTCTTCATTATGAACTCTTCTCCGTAATCCTTATTGAGTTATCAAAACCCTTAATATTATAATCTTCTTTATATATGGATAAACTTTTATCATAAACTAAACTACCAAAGATCTTATTCAATAAGCTAAATTTACTGATAAGAAACTTTATTATTGGATCTAACCATTTTATTAGCCACAATCGTTTTCCTTGTGCCTCTGCAATTAGTTTTACTAAAACCCTCGTTTTTACGTATTCTTTATTTTGAGGAAAAAATAATCCTCTATCACAATAATCAATTAATAATCTTATAAATTCGCATAGGTTATCGATATAAATCATACTACGTATGTTTTCTATACTAGGAAAAAAAGGTACTATAACTGCTAAATTAGCCAGTCTTGGATAGTTACCTTTACAATCTTTACCATAGATCATAGGAGGGCGTATAATAGAAACTTTAAATGTGGTGTTTTCTAAACTTGTAATCAATTTCTCAGCTTGGAGCTTAGATTTCCCGTAATTACTTTTAGGGTTGAGGAGGGAATCTTTGTCAATAACACCACTTTCGATTCCATAAACACTCATAGAACTTAAAAATATGAATTGCTTAACGCCTTCAGTTTTTGCCTTTTGAGCAACCTCATAAGCCAAGTCACGATTCACTTTATAATAGAGATTTGCGTTTTCTTTCGTTTCCTTTATATGTGCTATCCCAGCCACATGAAACACCACATCATAATCTGAGAAGTCTTTTTCCTTCCACAAATCATTTCTTAAACTAATAGAATCTATTGAATATCTTTCAGGATCGTTTCCAAGCCATTTCTCCAGGCTCGTACCCACATAACTGTTTTTACCAGTTATAAGTATTTTTTTCATTTAGAAATACTCTCCTTACTACTCACGATTTCTTTCTTCGCTGTAGTTCCAGTCCCACCTTCAACAACACCATCACTTTTTACAACACTAACGATGGTGCCAAAGAAGCACTTTACATCCATCCAGAGACTAATTCTTTCAACGTACTCTCCATCCAACTTGGACTTAACCTCAATCGGAAGCTCATCACGCCCGTTAATCTGTGCCCAGCCAGTTAGCCCTGGTGGAACATTATTAGCACCATACTTATCACGTTCAGCAATCAAATCGTACTGATTCCATAGGGCTGGTCGAGGACCAATAATACTCATCTGTCCAACAAAGATGTTCCAAATCTGAGGTAACTCATCAAGTGAAGTTTTTCTCAAGAACTTACCCATCCTAGTAATATACTGATCCGGATTCTCTAATAAATGAGTTGGAGTGTCCTTCGGCGTATCTATGCTCATGGTACGGAATTTTAATATGCTGAAATGTGTTTTGTTAATTCCTACACGCTTTTGCTTAAATAGAACGGGACCTCTTGAATCGATCTTAATCGCAATAATTAACACGAGAAAAAGTGGTGATAAAACGATAAGTCCTATAAAAGATAAGATGATGTCAATGAGTCTCTTTATCTTCAAGTACATATTCATTAACCCTCCTTGAAAAGTTATTTAGTAAATTAGGACTTAATTGGAGTTTTTTATTTTCATTCCAATCAACTGCTAAACTACTAAATGAAATCTACATCACATACTCAAATCACATTGTCTATCCCCTGTATCCAAATATCATGAGAAAAAGTGGTACTTTTCTAACTACCTCAACCGAGTTTCTTCCTATTATATACAGAATTTAATCAAGCTATCTTTCTCCCTATATCCATTAACTTTGTTAGCTGTTAGCTATTAGCCTTTAGCTTTTAGGTAATGAAGAGAACAAAACTCCAACTACTTTCTTCTTAGTGCTACTAACTATTCAATCGAAAAAATTTCGCTTAGCACTTCGTTCATTAGAAAGTAGCTGTTTAGAGTCTAATCTTCTCTCCCCTAACAGCTAGCGGCTAATAGCTAACAATTAAAAAAACAGGGCATCTAACCCCACCTCACACCACACTACTGACAACTGTTTGTGTCTAAGGTATTGCTACCCACAGTATGGCCGAGTGCCTCCGTTGATAATGGTAAGGAGACATCACCTAAAATCACGTTTAAAAGATTGGAATTAATTCGTCTTTTAAACGTGATTCATTTGTTTGATCATTTATTCCCAACGAATGTTTGTTGGACTGTTTCTTGTAAGTATTGAAGCAGTTCGTCTCTTAGCTCTGCATTTTGCAGGGCCATTTCAATCGTTGTTTGAATGAAGCCCATTTTCTCTCCGACGTCATAGCGTGTTCCTTCGAAATCGTAAGCGAAGACACGCTGAATTTCGTTCAGTTTCTGAATGGCATCGGTTAGCTGCACTTCTCCGCCCGCCCCGAGTTCTTGCTGTTCTAAAAACATGAAGATTTCCGGTGTGAGAATGTAGCGCCCCATAATTGCTAGATTGGAAGGAGCGGTTCCTTGTTTCGGTTTTTCTACGAAATGATTAACCTTGTAGCGACGGCCGTTTTGTTCAGTTGGATCAATGATGCCGTAACGGTGCGTGTCTTCCGGTTTAACTGTTTGAACACCGATGACAGAAGAAAGTGTTGCTTCGTATTCATCCATTAACTGGCGTAAACACGGTTTTTCTGCTTGAACGATGTCATCACCGAGCAAGACAGCAAATGGCTCATCGCCAATGAATTTACGGGCACACCAGACGGCATGGCCAAGGCCTTTCGGTTCTTTTTGGCGGATGTAGTGAATGTCGACCTTGGACGGTTCTTTCACTTTTTCGAGTAAGTCGAATTTTTCTTTTTGGATGAGGTTTTCTTCTAACTCGAAAGAGTGGTCAAAATGGTCCTCAATCGCTCGTTTTCCTTTTCCTGTGACGATGATGATATCTTCAATGCCCGATGCAACCGCTTCTTCAACAATGTATTGAATCGTCGGCTTATCCACAATTGGCAGCATTTCCTTTGGCATAGCTTTCGTTGCTGGTAAAAATCTCGTTCCTAATCCTGCTGCGGGAATAATCGCTTTTCTTACTTTTTTCATTGTTTCGTCTCCTTTTTTAGCTGTTAGCTACTAGCTCCTAGCCGCTAGCTTTTAGCTACTAGCTTTTAGATTTTCCTAACACCTAATGGCTAATGGCTAATGGCTAATCGCTACTCCATCTTCCTAACCAATCCATTCAACATCCTACCTATTTCATCCGTTAATTGAGTGATAGTTGCATAGGTTGTTTCATCCACGTATTTTAAGTCTTTGGACAGTAATAGTGGATATTTAAGTTCTTCCAGTGATCCTCGTGATATGAGTAAAAACCGTTTATATTCTTTACTCGTACCACGACCTTTTCCTTCCACTATGTTACTTGGTATTGACACCGCAGCTCTTCTCATTTGTGAAGTTAACCCAAATTGCTCCTCCCGCGGAAAATCCTTCGTCAGTTCATACACCCTCAACACCAATTCATGTGCTTTTCTCCAAACGAGCAACTTATGTACACCACCATCGTACACTCAAAAATCGCTCCTTTTTAGCTGCTAGCTTTTAGCTTTTAGCTACTAGCCTCTAGTCCCTAGCTTTTAGCTTTTAGCTTTTAGCTAATAACTAACGGCTAACGGCTAATAGCTTTTCCTAATAGCTGATAGCTAATGACTAATCGCTAACGGCTTTTAGCTTTTCCTAATAACTAATAGCTAATGGCTAATCGCTAACAGCTTTTAGCTTTTCCTAATAGCTGATAGCTAATGGCTAATCGCTAACGGCTTTTAGCTTTTCCTAATAACTAATAGCTAACGGCTAACCGCTACCCTATTATTCGCAATCCCCAACAATCGTTCTCTCATCTCTTCCTTACTCATCCGTTCAAATTCAGTCATGAAGCGCTGTAAAATTTCCTGCTCCAACAACACCGCTTTTCCTACATGAATCTTCGGGAATACTTGGTCTTGGTGAACTTCGTTGTCGTTCAGCAGTTCTTCATACATTTTCTCGCCTGGGCGGATGCCGCTGAATTTGATGCCGATTTCTTCGATTGTATAGCCGGATAGCTTGATTAAGTTTTTCGCAAGGTCGATGATTTTGACGGGTTCGCCCATATCGAGGACGAAAATTTCGCCGCCTTTTGCGAGCGCTCCTGCTTGGATGACTAGTCTTGACGCTTCAGGGATGGTCATAAAGTAACGGGTCATCTCTGGATGTGTCACCGTAACAGGTCCGCCCTTTTGGATTTGCTGTTTAAAGAGCGGGATTACACTGCCGCGGCTTCCGAGTACATTGCCGAAACGAACCGCGACGAATTTCGTTTCACTATGTTTCGCTAATTGCTGAATCAGCATTTCCGCAAAACGTTTTGTTGAACCCATGACGTTCGTTGGGTTGACTGCTTTGTCGGAAGAAATCATGACAAATGTATCAATGCCAAATGTATCCGCCGCTTCGGCTACGTTTTTCGTGCCAAAGATGTTGTTTTTCACCGCTTCTTCCGGGTTGCGTTCCATAAGCGGAACATGTTTATGTGCCGCTGCATGGTAGACGACGTTCGGACGGTATTTGTCCATAATGGCAAACATTTTATGGCGGTCTTGAATGTCCGCAATTTCCGTCACAATTTCAATTTGGTCATTGTATTGAGCGCGAAGCTCCAGTTCAATGGCGTAAATGCTGTTTTCACCGTGTCCAAGCAAAATGAGCGTTTTCGGTGTGAAGCCGCTAATTTGCCGGCAAATTTCAGAACCGATTGAGCCGCCCGCTCCTGTAACAAGAACCGTTTTTCCCGTAATCGTTTCCGAAATACCATTTGTATCAAGTTCCACTGGATCACGCCCTAATAAGTCCTCCACTTGCACGTCACGGAACTGATTGACGGACACTTTTCCAAGCATAATGTCTTCAATTTTTGGGATCTTTTGCGTTTTGACTTTCGTCTTTGCACATTCATAATAAATCGCTTCAAGCTCTTTCGCTTTTAAGGACGGAATGGCAATGACGATATGTTCGATGTTTAATTCTTTAACGGCCGCCTGAATAACTTCTTTTCCGCCTACAACAGGAATGCCCATAATTTCGAGCTTCTGTTTTTTCACATCATCGTCAACAAAAGCAACCGGCTGCAAATTACTTTCAACATTTTGCTTTAACTGACGAGCGACCATCGTTCCTGCGGCCCCCGCTCCGATGATTAATGTGCGCTTGTTCTTCGTTTCTTTCGTCTTCGTGAAATAAGTATCGCGGAATAAGCGCCATGAAAAGCGTGAACCGCCGATAAATAAAATATGCATGAGCCATGTAATAAAGAGTGTCCGGAAGTAAACATCTTGGAAAACCATTAGTTGAATAAGAGCTGTGACGGCAATCGAACTGGACACCGCTTGAAAAATGGCCCAAAGCTCTCCGATGCTTGCATACTCCCATGCCTTTTTATAAAGGTGCAGCATATGAGCAAAAACATGGTGTGTAATAAACAAGCTAAGCGAGCTGATTAACAATGTTTTGGCGGTGAAAATATTAAAATACGGATGCAAAATAAAATAGCTAATATAAACAGAACTAAAAACAATGAACGAATCCAAACCGACAAGCAGCGATAATCTTTTTTGATACGTCAACACCCATCACCCTTCTCGTGTTTTAAAAAATCTCCCTTTTCCTCTATGAAACAATCAGTATACTGTATCCGCTCTTGCTGTATATGATTAACGTATAGACAGCGGCCGCTACAACTTTTTGATTTTTCAGATAGTCATTGCGGCGATATGCTACAGATTACAAATTCTTCACTTCAAAGCTTATTTCATTTTCCACTTTGTCATCCTCGATTAGAAGAGACTCTCCACTCTCGATTAAAAAAGGCCGAAAAACTTCTTCCGCTTCACTTTCTCTGGCTGTCCTCGGTCTACCATGAGTCCGTCGACTAAATATTGAGCATTTTCGCTGAAGAAGTACACCATGTCGACACCGTATTTGTTTTCAATGGTGTCGTATGCTTGGGCGAGTCGGAATGTGCGTCCGCTCGTGTTATGGGCATCGGAGGCGATGAAGTGTACTAAGTTCGCTTCGATGAGCTGACGGGAAAATTTTTGAATGTTTTTTCCGAACTCCCCAGTCACACTTGAAGCGGTCACTTGGGTTAATGCTCCCTTTTTCACAAAGTTATACAGCAAATTAGGCTGTTCAATCAGTTGTGCATTGCGCTCTGGGTGGACGATGACCGGATGAAGGCCGTGCAGTTGAATGTCGAATAGAAGCTGTTCGGCATAATTCGGCACTTGGCCCGACGAAAATTCGATCATGACATATTTGCCGCCATCAGTTAACGTTAAAATGTCTCCTTTTTCGTAATCCTCAACCAATTCGCCGTAAATGCGCGGCTCTTGTCCTGGTAAAATCGTAACAGGGATTTTCCGGCTCACGAGTTCTTCATTTAATAATCTCACTCTCTCGATAATCCGAGTTTTTTCATTAATATAGCGTCCATTTTGATGATGGGGCGTGGCGATAATCGTAGTAATACCGTCGGCTGCGGCCGCTTTCGCCATCGCCACACTGTCTTCCATCGTTTTGGGGCCGTCATCGATTCCAGGAAGGATGTGGCAATGAATATCTATCAAGTTCAACACCTCTTAAACTTTTCACATAGTATGTAATGCAGTTGCGGAAATCGTTAAAAGATACCGAACCGCTTCTTTTCGATGCGAACAGGCTGTTCACGGTGAACCATTTGCCCTTCTATGATGTAATGGGCGTTTTCCTGCAGCATGTACACTTTTTCTGTGCCGACCTTTTTCCCAATTTCAGCATAGGCTGCCTTTAACGAGTCATTTCCGGTAGTGGAGCTCGCCGCTTCCGTTGCCAAGACGTGGGCAAGGTTGGCTTTCAATAATTGCAGCGCGAATTTTTTTACTTTCGTCCCGTATGCACCAAGAAGACTTTTCGCTCCGAGCTGGACGAGCGCCCCTTTTTTTACGAGCTGGTAGATGAGATCAGGTTTAGCGAGAATGTGAGCATTCCGTTCAGGGCTGGATATAATCGGGATGAGTCCTTTCAGCTGCATGTCATATAGCATGTTTTCCACATACATCGGCACCTCGCCTTCCGGACACGCCAAAAGCAAATATTTGCCGTTGTCGTTAATTGTCAGCAACTTGTCCTGCACGAAGGCTTCCGGCAGTTCGGCTGTTAACTGAATGTGCTGGCCTGGCAAAATTTGAAGTGGAATGTCATGTGCAGCGAGTAGACGCTCATATGTGCGAACGTGCTCCAAGACGACCGCTTTTTCATTTTGATCAAATCCGTTTAAATAGCTTGGTGCCGCTACAACGGTATGCACCCCTTGCGCAAGCGCCTGCTTCGCCATTTCCAAACTAGCCGTAACGCTTTGCGGACCTGCATCGACATTCGGTAAAATATGACAATGTATGTCAATCATTACGCTCATCCCCTGTTCTCTGTTCTCCATTCCGTCCTTGCGATCTTAGTTATGTTCCTTCTAACGAAAATTTGGTGTATATTTACATAATTAAATTCCTTTTTTTAGAATAACATAAGGAAAAAATTTCAGGTATAGGTGAAAATTGTCGAAAAAGGAGATTTTTACTATTTTTATAGGGAAAAAGACTAAAAAAAATGAAAAAATGTTTGAAATAGACGATGTTCATTCATTGTCGCCCCTCGAAAGATAAGCTAAAATGATGAAGCTCCACTATTTTTGTCAAAAGGAAAAGATGATGAAACGACTAGTACTCCTATTTTTAATGCTCGCCATTTTTTATACATCGAATACACCGGGCTTGCGTGCCACTGAGCCCGCCACGTGGATGGCCATGCCCGCTTTGAAAGAAGACGTCACTCTTGGTTCGGTGTTAGCACCGGGAAGCGACTTTTATCAGCCGGTTCCGTTTCGCTTAGAAGCAGAGTTTCTTGCACGAAAAACGGCACATGTCACCTTTTTTGGTTTGCTTTCACTGCTCATTTATTGGAATTTGTCGAAGAGTAAGCAGCGATATTGGCGGGCGGTGCTTTGGACAAGTTTGTTTGCTTTTTCAGATGAAGTGCATCAAGCGTTCATTCTTCATCGAGATGGACGACTGGCGGATGTGTTGCTGGATACGGTGGGCGGGGCGGTTGTGATGCTGCTTGTGTATAGCTGGCATCGATACAAAAAAGGATGACGTGAACATCAATCGTTCAGTCATCCTTTTTTATAAGAGCGTGAATTTTCCTCATGGATCAATAAACTTCCCTTTTTTGGCACATGCTAACAAAAAAGGATGTTGAGGTGATCATGATGGGATGGTTTCAGGCGATTTCCGATTGGAGAGCAGAGCGCCATGAAAAGCATAAAGCAGAGATGCAAGCGATGGGAAAATGCCCAGATTGCAACGGACGCGGTTTTCCGATTACATACAGTGCTGTGTATCCAGCGCTTGGCTCTGTGTACAGCGGACCGGCCGATTGCCACGGCTGTCACGGCAGCGGTTCTTATGCCGATTGGGTCGAGATGAATTATGAGCCGCATTAAGACAGAAAGCCCCTTCCCGCACATCGGTTAGACGCAGGAAGGGGCTTTGTTCGTTAGTTCAGTTGATTGGCTAACATAGACACAACTTTGGCACTTTGCCCTTTTGTTGCGTACTGCATCAGCGCAAAGCTTCCGTCTTTTAATGGGGGGCATTCGTTGAATGAAGGCAATAAAAAGGAATAGACCGTTACAAAAGCCCAAATATTACGGGTTTTTATAAACGGTCCATTTTGCATAACCAGAAAAACCATCGTTTCTCTAAACATTTTGAGACTTATTCGACAGCCCTATCTTTTAGTGCCAATATATTAGGATTTTAGTAGTTCTATTATGTTAGCACTTTGCTTCGCTCGTACCATTCTTCAAACTGGTGAGCGGCAAGCGGCTTGCTGAAATAATAGCCTTGTACTTCATGGCATTTTTCTGTTTCGAGAATTTTCACCTGTTCAGGCAGCTCGACCCCTTCGGCGACGACCGATAGATTCAAGCTTTCTGCTAGCGCAATTATAGCTCGAACGATGGAGGCTTCTTTCTCGTTTTCCTTCAGAAGATCTAAAATGAAGGAGCGGTCAATTTTCAGTGTATCAATCGGCAATTTGCGCAAATAGCTGAGTGATGAATAGCCAGAACCGAAATCATCGATGGAAATGGCAATGCCGAGTTTTTTCAATTCGTTCAGCTTCTCAATCACATCTTCGACATTTTGAATCGCGACACTTTCGGTTATTTCAAGCTCTAAATATTGCGGCTCCAGCCCTGTTTCCTTTAGAATACGGGCGACGCTTGTCACGAAGGAGCGCTGAGAAAATTCGATGCTGGAAATATTGACGGCCATTCGCACTTTTGAATAGCCTTTTTCTTGCCATGCTTTATTTTGGCGGCATGCCTCCCGCAGTGTCCATTCACTAAGCGGGATGATGAGCTCGGTTTCCTCGGCAATGGGAATAAATTCACCTGGTGAAATCATGCCAAGCTCAGGATGATGCCAGCGGATTAATGCTTCCATCCCGGCCACCTCGCCTGTCGCTAAAATGATTTTCGGCTGGTAATGCAGTTCAAACTCTCCTTCTGCAATCGCTCGGCGAAGACCATCTTCAAGCATCATGCGCCGCGTCGTATTAGCCTGCATCGATTCATGGTAAAACGTAATGCCGTTTCGGCCTGCCTTTTTCGTTTCATACATCGCTAAGTCAGCTTGACGGATCAGCATATCGAGTGTGCTGCCGTTTTGCGGATAGAGGCTAATCCCAATGCTTGCGTGTAAATACATATCATGACCATCCACATGGAACGGTGCTGAAATGGCTGTTTGTAGCCGATCAGCCGTTTCAGCAATGCTTTTTTTGCTATCACGACGAATGAGCAACAAAAATTCATCTCCGCCAAAACGAGCTAAAATGTCATCTTCGTCGACCACTTCTTCTAGTCGGCGGGCCGTTTCTTTTAAAATTTCATCACCGGCTTGATGACCATGCGTATCGTTCGCCAGCTTGAAGCGATCAAGGTCCATAAATAAAATGGCAGCTTCCTGCTCCTTTTTCTTGTCAATCGCTGCTTGGGCAAGTGTATCAAACAAGCTTCGGTTCGGCAGCCCTGTTAAGCCGTCATGGAATGCCATATGATGAAGCGTTTGTTTCGCCTTTCGCTGCTCCGTCACATCACGAACAACTGTTTGGATGTACGACTCTTCATTAATTTCAATGACACTGGACTTTGTCGTGACCCATTTTTCTTCCCCGTGCTTATCGTAAATTTTCAATTCCTTCAACGCGCCTTCACGGTCGACATTCGTATCCATCATCTCGGCGATAACTTCCTGAACGATGTCCATTTGCTCTGGTGCGACAAATGTTTCAATGCCCATTCCAACAATTTCATTCATGGACGACGCGCCAATAATGTTCAAAACTTCCTGATTGATTGACACAATTTGTCCGTACCGGTGGACAACGATAGCTAGCGGAGACGAGTGGAACAAACTTTGATAACGGTCGTTCGTTTCATGAAGTTGTTGTTCGAACTTCCGCTGTTCGGTCATGTCACGCAAATAGACGATATATTCGACCTGCATTTCTGCTTTAACCTTTGTTACCGTGACTTCAACAATTCGTTCTTCTCCGTCTCGGACGATAAATGTCTGTTCATGTCGGCCTCCAGCCAGTTCTTCCACTTTTCCAAGACAAGGTAAGAATTCACTGGCACTTTGGCCAATCATTTCCTCTTTTGTGCGCTGTAAAAACGCCAATGCGCGCTTATTCACATTCGTGATTTTCCCGTTTTCATTTGTTACGACGATGGAATCCATGGCCGCTTCAAAAATGGCGCCTTTCATGACTTGCTGCTGGTTCGCCCGACGATCGAAGAAAATCGTGAAAAATAAAACCCCGAACATAAAGAACGTGAAGACAGCGACCGCAATCGCAACAGATGGCGGATTAATGTAGTACGTAATATTCGGGTTAATGGTCGTTTCAGACGGCAAAAACGAGGCGGCATTCATACCCATGTAATGCATGCCCGTAATCGCGACGGCCATCATAATCGAAAAGCCCGCTTTTCCAACAATGGAGCTGTGGCCTTTGTTTACCTTGGAGTAAAAAGCTAAATAAAGGGCGACAGTCGAAGCGACAATGGCAATAATGATAGAAAACAACACAATAACCGTATCGTATGTAATCTGAACAGGTTCCATCGCTTCCATACCGGTATAATGCATAAATACAATGCCCGCTCCCATCAATTGCCCCGCAATCGCCAAATGGCCGATTGTACGGTCAGGACGGTGGACAAACACTAAACCACTGTAACAACCGAGCACCGCCCAAACGACCGACAAAGCCACAAGCAACACATTGTAGTGAATATCCATCTCTAAATGAAAAGCCAGCATGCCGACAAAGTGCATCGACCAAATACCGAGTCCAAGTGCCATCGCTCCACTTATAAGCCAAAATCGCTTCAGTACGCGATCAGATGCTTTGACTCGATTGGCGAGCTCAAATGACGTATACGCGGCCACCATCGCAATAATAAAGGACAGTGCGACAAAAGTGAGATTATAAGAGCTGTGTAAGTAATGTTCGTGGTTCATCGTAAACGTCCCTTCAAAAAAGTAGAGTATATAATGTATATCGGCAAAAAAATACATTTTTTAAGTGACATGATCTTTTTTTCATAAAAAATGGTAACCTCGTAGGTTACCATTGGAGGGGAATCGTCCAAATCCCCAAGTATTCCTTTAGTGCAATGCCTGTATAAGTCGAACTCGTCGGAACGAAATTATTTGGATGGGCTTCTAACGCAAAACTTTTCTTATAATCAGTCGGGTACGGCTGTGCCGTTAATCCCGCTTGATCGAAGTTGCGCAGCGCTCGTTCCATATGAAAGGCAGACGTCACAACGATAGGCTGACTCCATTTTCGTTCCCTCATCATTTCTTTCGTATACAGCGCATTTTGCTTCGTGTTTAAGCTTCTCGTCTCTGTTAAAATGTTTTCGCTTGGCACACCTAAATCAATCAACTGGCGCTTGGCAATCTCCGCCTCCAGACCGGAATCGCTGTACACAGAACCCCCTGACACAATGACAGGCAGCTTCGTTTCATGATACAGCCGCGCCGTTGTTAGCAGCCGGTTCGCCGCAGACCCGGACAAATGACCTTCTCCCGTAATGTCAGGCGTATCAGACGTCGCACCACCGCCAAGCATCACAATGACGTCTCCTTCTACATTCTCAGGCGGTTCATACCGTCCTTCCAACGAATGAATAAGCCGATCTCCGACAAATGGAGTCGAAAAGATATATAACCCAATCGTCACCGCCAGCAGCAGCTTTCCCTTCCCACCGCCGCAAACGATACAACCGAATGCTCAATGCCATCAACACTAAAATAAAAATGCCAGGCGGCATCAAAAAACCGTAAACAAACTTCGTTATGTACAACGTCATACTAAAACCTCCACAGTTCATTATAAAGGAAACTTCCTTTTCTGAGGAGGTTTTATTCACACAAGCTTCTAGATCGATGTTCATTTTTGGTAGTTCCAAAGAATGGTCCATCCTCCCTTTTCCTTTACCGTAAATACCTCTTGGCGCAAGTCAAAGTTCCCGTATTTCCCTTTATAAGTTTGAGTCACTGTCATTTGATAGACATCCTTCAACGGCGCTGCCCCTTTTTCCATCGTCCAGCTGTCGAGCTTTTCCGCTTCGCTAATGGAAAAGATGAAGGTCTCCACACCGAAATGATTCATAAACACGTGCGCCCGGTCTTGAATATAAGGCCCTTTTGCGAATTTGTTTTTCATTTGCGGATGAAACAGCTCCCACGATTCCGCAAAAGCTCCTTGCTGTTCGTAAGCATAAAACTGCTGGACCGTCTCCTCGGCAAGACGTTTGCCGGAAAAATAACCAGCCACAAGCCAAACGATAACTCCGACAAGAAGAAGACTCAAAAGAAGTGGCCATACCGTGTTTAAGTTCCCTCGTTTTCTCCCCATTGTTTCAATCTCCTTTTCTGCACTCTCTTTTCATCCGTATTCTGGACCACATCGTTTTATCCCCGTTTACGGACAAGAAACACCATCACGCATAATTGGCTGAAAACGAATCACAATATGAGTAATAGAATGGAAGGGCGGGAAAATAGATGAATCCGTTTGAAGTCTTAAAGCATGTGTTTACCCCATTTACGGACGGAGAGAAAAAACCGTTGCACGTAGGCGAAGTGATGAATTTATGGTTTTACTTGACCGGCACCCAGCAAACGCTACGTGGAGATCAAATTTCCTATAATATTGTCCAAGACCCGCAGTTAAAAGAAAAACTAGAGGATGTTATTAACAATGTCCATCGCCCGATGATTACAGAATTAGAGGATTTTTTCCGGCGTGAAGGTATTCCCCTTCCAAGTACGACGCCAGAAAAAGTGATTGGCGACTACCGGACCATTCCAGATGGGGCAAAAATGACGGATGAGGAAATCGCTAATTTTTTAGCTTACAATTTAGTCGTTGGCATTAATGCAGCGGTAAGAGGGTTGACAGAATCCGTGCGCACAGATGTTGGCTATATGTTTGCGAAGTATCAAATGATGAAAGTGACGTTTGCCCTCACATTAAAGCCGCTTATGGAGGAAAAAGGGTGGATTCGCATTCCGCCTTACTATCATCAAAAGTAAAACAGACATGTTTCGATTCTATACAAAATGGACCGTTTATGAGAAGTTCTCATAACGGTCCATTTTGAGGAGGTGCCGCTTTAGCTAATGACAATGCCTTCTGCCCGCTCAATCGCCGCTTTTAGGAGCGCATACATATCGCGAAGAAACGGTTTGTGCAGCAATGCCTCTTTTTCAGTCGGGATGAGATGTTGTAACAACTCCCGCCCATTTCGCTGTCCCTCTTTCTCAGCTAGAGCTGGGTATAACTCTTCTTCGGCATACGTGAGTAATGCTTCATGAAGATACGCACTCACTCGTTCAATGGCTCGGTCTTTTTCAAGATGAGAAGCATCGGGTATCGACCAGCCGGCCGGGTCTCTCAGGAAAAAGCGGTATAGCGCCTCACCAAGACAGCTCGTAAACAAAGGAACCATGTCTGCTTCGTGCTTGAGAGTATGATGAAACCGCTTCGTTCCTTCATAAACCGCAAGCGCTGTGTTAATGCTGAGGTAAATCGGATGAACACGACTGACCTCTTTCGGAATCGTCGACGTTTCGAGCACATGTGTGAGCTTTTGCCTCACATCTATTGCCGAAAGGTCCGCAGTGTGATTCACCATATGCAAGCCGTTTTGTCTGCAAACACGCGTCAGTGCTCGTTCCGCCCGCTCGCCCCATCTCTCGCCAGCCGCTTGAATTCTCTCATGCAGCAACCGGCAAAGCTGCTCGCCTTTTTCGTCATACGTCCGGAAGCGATTTCCTGTCATGTCATCCATTCCGGTGAGGACGATCGTGAGTGCATCGGCCCGCCCGGAAACGATGAGATGCTCTAGGAGGGGGGACGGCTGTGACGTGAGCCCTTTTTCCACAAAAACGACCATATCTGCCTTTCTTACATTTTTCATTTGCCTCGCTGACCATTTTCCTGCTTCGGTATGCTGTTCGGTTACCATCCATTTCGGGGCCGGTCCTTCGTGGGAAAGCGGACGAAACGGACCTTTTAGGCGCATCCCTTCCACGAGTCCGGATAGCTGTTTGCCGTCAAACACCGCATCATCGCCGAACAGCTGATACAACAGTTGAAAAAAGTAAGAACGATCGCTCGTTTGAAAACGCCAAGATAAAGGCCAATCATCTTCGTGATACGTCATGCTTCCTTCTTCCAAGAGGGAAAAGTTGCGCTCAATCTCTTCTACTAATGCTCGGCTAATTTGCCCGCAGCGCGCATCCGCCTTCCACGCACGTTGAAACAATATCGAATCGCTCGTATCTTCCCCTCTAGCAATCATTTCATTTCGGAGCTTTAACGCTTCTGCTTGAATGGCTTTTATATACGGAGCCCATCGCTTGCGATCTTGATCATCAGTAAACGACGGAAGCCAGCCATACATGCGGGAAATGGCTGCCGGCAGTTGCCCCATCAAACTCCGCATTCTTCCCCCCTTGCCTATGAGCGCTTCTACCATCCCAAACTCTGAGCTTTCTGCTATATAAGCGGTCGCCGCTTCACAAACCGCTTCCTCTACACATTCCTTCATCTCCAGAAAAGGAACGAACGTCACGATTGCTTCATAATACTCTTGGTCGGCTGACAGCCATTCCATCGCATATGCACTGCTTTCGACGCTGCCCAAAGCTGGAAAAGGCTCTGCTTCTTCCTTCAATCCGAGAAGTTGTCGAAGCAGTCGTGTTTTGCCGCTGCCTTGTTCTCCTATCAAGTGCACATCGGCATAGCCCTCTTCACTTCGAAACGGAAGACCATTGTCCCGTACATCTTCAAAGACCGGGTGTTGCTGTTCATCATAAACGGCCGCCACGACCCGCTCATCGAAGACGGTTTTCGCTTTAACCTTTGCTTTTAGTGTCCAAAAGGCTTCATCGCCGACTAAGTCTTGAAGCTGCTTTCTTAGTTTTTCCGCCTCTTCTTCGTCATGTGTATGGAGTGCTGCACGGACAGGTTGTCCTTTTTTCGTGCCCGGTTGTTGACGAAATGGGTGCTCAAACGATACACACCAGCTTTTTCCGTTTCGTGAACGGCTCTTTGTCACTATTTTCACTGCCATGCTTTCTGCTTCCCCCTTATCCAATCGTGCTTGTATAGTCTCTCTTCAATGTATGAGAGGGGGTGGAGACGTATGCCAGCGGCGGACGGCTATTTTTCGGAAGGAAACAGGAGTTTTCCCCACCCACGTCGAAAAAGATACAAAGAGGTGATGAGAGATGTTAGCAAAAATGATGACATGCAGCGTTCACAATGATCAAAAAGATGTATTTTCGTATACTCAGCAGCATTGGGCCGCCCTTACCCACGTCGATGGTTTTATCGGCCAAGTGGGAGGCTGGAATATTGATACGCCTGAAGAAGCATTTGTATTGGGCTTATGGGAAAGCGAAGAAACGTATCAAAATTTTATGAAATATACCCATGACTCCATTTTTTATAAAAGCGGTCAGCAATCTTCCTACAATCATCTGAACGTCGACATTTCCAAGCAATCACACACCGTCGGCGGCCGATACAACTTCTTTCGCTCAAGCGCGATTGAGTCCCGTTACATGATGGTTACAACATGCAGCCTGCACGAAAATGTGCCGTTTACCGTGCAACAACTCACTCGTCAACTAACCCACCCGAGCTACCGCTGTTTATTCCATGTAGCCGCTCCCATTAATGAAGAAACAGTGGCCATTGCTTCGATGTACAGCATCGCCCAACCAGAAAAAACGGTTGATCAGCTCGTTCATCCTGCCGTTTCCTCTGCGTCCCAGCAAATTTATGCCCTTGAGCGCCATTGGCTCGTACTAAAAGACCCTTCCTAAACTCCCCGATATTTCAATCAAAAAAAAAGCCTTCCATAGACGAAACACTTCTCGTCCATCGAAGGCTTTTTGCATGAAAAAATTACATCACGCCAGCGAAAACATCATCATTGAAATACACAACTTCCGAAAGAATTTTGCATCCTGACATCTTTCCGAACACTTCTTTCGCTTCTTGTTCATCGTCAAATTCATACATCGCCGTGCGGTTTCCCGAATGAACCGTAATGACCCACATTGAATAACCTCTCCTTTCCACTGAGCTGTTAGCTTCTAGCTTTTAGCTACTAGGAACTAACAGCGAGCATCCTAATAGCTAATGGCTAATCGCTAACAGCTAACAGCTAATCGCTAACCCCTACATAACCTCATACATTTCTAAAAACTTCGTATTAAAGTCTCCTTTGATGAATGCTTCGTGTTCGAGCAGTTCTAAGTGAAACGGAATGGTTGTATGGATGCCGGTGATGAGAAATTCGCCAAGTGCGCGTTTCATTTTTTGGATCGCTTCTTCTCTGGTTTGTCCCCATACGATGACTTTGGCAACCATAGAATCATAGAAAGGAGAAACGGTGTAGCCTGGATAGACGGCACTGTCGATTCTCACGCCGAAGCCTCCTGGTGGTAAATACATGTCTACTTGCCCTGGTGAAGGCATAAAGTTTTTCAGCGGATTTTCCGCGTTGACACGGCATTCAATCGCCCAGCCTTGAATACGAACATCTTCTTGGGAAAATGACAATTCATAGCCAGCCGCCGCCTTCAGCTGCTCTTTAATAAGATCCACACCTGTCACAAGCTCCGTAACAGGATGCTCTACTTGAATACGTGTGTTCATTTCCATGAAATAAAAACGACCATGCTTATCAAGTAAAAATTCGACCGTTCCTGCTCCTTCATAGGAAACAGCTTCTGCTGCCTTTACAGCCGCTTCGCCCATTTGACAGCGCAAGTCTTCATTTAGTGCAGGGGAAGGTGCTTCTTCGACGAGCTTTTGATGTCTTCGCTGAATCGAACAGTCCCGTTCACCAAGGTGAACAACATGGCCGTAGCGGTCCGCCATAATTTGAATTTCCACATGGCGCGGCTCTTCCAAATATTTTTCCAAATACACACCGGGGTTGCCAAACGCTGTTTCGGCTTCTTGACGAGCTTGACGAATTGCTTTTTTCAATTCTTCTGTGTCATAAGCTGTTCGCATCCCTTTGCCGCCTCCGCCTGCTGTCGCTTTGACGATAACGGGATAACCAATTTTCTCAGCAATGGCCGCCGCTTCTTCTTCTCCTTCAATTAAGCCGTCCGTTCCAGGAACAGTCGGTACCCCTGCATTTTTCATCGTTTCTCTTGCGACTGCTTTTGCCCCCATCTTTCGGATGGCGTCGGGACTTGGGCCGATAAAGACAATGCCGCATTGTTCACAAATCTCGGCGAACTCTGCATTTTCAGCTAAAAATCCATAGCCTGGATGAATGGCATCAACGTTCGTTTTCAGCGCCGTGCTAATTAAATTCGGAATGTGCAAATAGCTGTCTTTCGCCGCTGTTTTTCCGATGCAGTACGCCTCATCAGCCAGTTGCACATGAAGCGCCTCCGCATCCGCTTCTGAGTAGACGGCTACCGTTTCAATTCCAAGCTCTTTACAGGCCCGAATGATTCGCACCGCAATTTCGCCGCGATTGGCAATTAACACCTTTTTAAACATAGCACTTCCCCCCTCAACTTTGCTTAATAGAAAATAATGGCTGACCGTATTCGACAAGCTCACCTTCTTTTACAAAAATGTCGACCACTTCGCCACTTACTTCCGTTTCAATTTCGTTAAACAGCTTCATCGCTTCTAAAATGCAAACCACTTGTCCTTTTTGCACCGTTTCTCCAACTGTCGCAAACGGCTTCGCTTCCGGATTGGGGCGAGAATAAAAGGTGCCGACCATTGGCGATAGCACTTGATGGAGATGTTGTTCCTCTTGCTTTGGCACGTCCTCTTCCTTCTTCTTTTCTTCAGGCGGTGCTGAAGGTGCTGGAGAAAGGGCCGTCGCTGGTGCAACAGTTGGCGCTGGTACGGTATGTTCACCTTGTTTGCCCATCACAATTTTAATTCCTTGGTATTCTAGTTTAAAGGTTGTTAGAGATGATTCATCGACTGCTTTCATTAACTCTTGAATGTCTTTTACATTCCACATGCTTGCTTCTCTCCCATCTTCATGTCATTATCTATTTTTCAGTGCAATGCCTGCTTGTAGCTGTTCCAGTTCTTGTTCTTGCTTTAAATAAAGCTGTTCGGCTTCCTCTAGCGTAATTTCTTGAAAACGAATGTTTTCGCCTGGCTTTAATTGCGCAATAACAGGAAGGTCGACCGTCGCAATTTGCGCGATTTTCGGGTAGCCGCCCGTCGTCTGCCTGTCCGCAAGAAGAATGATCGGATTGCCGTCATTCGGTACTTGAACCGTTCCGTATGCAACCGCTTCTGACAACAGTTCAAATGGTTGTTCCAGCTGCAAAGCCGGACCTTCAATGCGGTAGCCCATCCGATCTGATTTCGGTGTAATGCGAAACGAGTGTTCAAAAAAGCGTGTTTGACTCTCTTTCGTAAAACGGTCAAATTCCCCTCCGCGGATGGCGCGAATGACGGGATTTTTTTTCATTGAGACGAACGAATCCACCTGAACTTGCCAAGACGGCGCGAGAAATGAACGAGTACCAGCTTTCGCTTTTAGCTCATGGAAAAGCTTTGAAGCCCATGGCGACATCTCCTTTGCTTCTAATTGGTCGCCTGCCTTCAAGGCTCTTCCTTTATAGCCGCCCATTTCTCCTCGTAAATACGTACTTTGACTGTTCATCACTTCTTCGAGCGCAAACCCGCCAGCTAGTGCCAAATACGTACGACAGCCCGTACGGCATGCTTTAAAGTCGAGTACGCTCCCTTTTTTTACATAAACAGGTCGCCATAACGGAACCGCTTCACCGTCAATTTCTGGTGACATGTCTGCTCCGGTGAGTGCGATTAAAGTGTCTTCTTCAAACAATAAAGAAGGGCCCATCAATGTAATTTCAAGTACGCCGTTTCCTTCCTTATTCCCTGCAAGCATGTTCGCAATTCGAAGGGAATTTCGGTCCATCGCTCCGCTCACAATGACCCCATATTTTTGAAAACCGTATCTCCCTAAATCTTGAATGCTTGTCAATAAGCCTGGCCGATTCACTGTAATTGTCATTGGGCATTCTCCTTATAGCGTTCATATTCTTCAACCGTAATAGGCTTGAATTTCACAACATCCCCTGACTGGAGAAGGGTCGGCGGATGTTGATCTGGATTAAATAATTGGATTGGCGTGCGTCCAATTAGCTGCCAGCCGCCTGGCGTCGCAATGGGGTAAATGCCCGTCTGCACACCGGCAATCCCGACAGACCCTGCCGGAATCGACAGTCTCGGAGACGCATGGCGCGGTGTGGCAATCTTTTCTGATAATCCGCCTAAATAAGGGAATCCCGGTGCAAAGCCAATCATATACACGAGGTACTCTCCTTCTGAATGAAGACGAATCACTTCACTTTCTGTTAGTCCATGATACGCAGCGAGTGCTTCTAAGTCAGGTCCAAGCTCCCCGCCATAGCAAACAGGGATTTCTACCGTACGCGGCTTCGTCTCTGCTGTTTGTTCAAGCCCTGCAAGAATCTCTTCCATCATTGAACTGACAACTTTCAAAGGAGAGATTGGCTTTTTTTCTCCAAAAACGGACGGGTGTTGCTGTTCATATAGTTGATGAATGCGGACAGGATTATAAAAGACCGTTACGCTTGTAAAAGCAGGTACACATTCCATCAGACCGTCAAACGGGTGCTGTTCTAAATAATCAGTTAACGCTTTTACTTTCCGATGCGTTTGCGGACACATCTCCTCTCCTAATTGAACGAGAAGAGCCGAATCCCCAAGCGGCTTCATTTGAACCATTGTGTTCACATCAAACGTTGTTTGAGTCATGTTGCCACTCCTTTCATTCCGTTTTTCGGAACTAATGTTTTATATGTCGGAATTTATAAATTTATTATAATTATCAGAATTGAAAAACTCAACCATTCCTTTTGTGAAATGGTTGGATCATTACTATTTTTCATGTAAAAAATCTCATTCCATCTTGCTCCAACACGTTTCTAGCATTGACATAACAGGGTTTCTTTCCATTGGCACGACTCGATAATTTCTATGTCAGAAGTTCTGACAAAATAATTAGAAAATTAAGTTATATGCATTAACATGGTTTTATGTTACTATATTCGAAACAGCAGTTCCTAAATTCGGAATGAGTAACGAGTGAAGATCGACTGATAGACAATCACCCTAGCGTGGCAGGTACATACGAAACAACGGGTGAAACCGCTTACTTTTGGTGGTCAGTCTCATCATTCCAATGAGCAGGAACTTTTATCTTTTATCGACAGGGGGATTTTACGTTGTATCGAATTGATTTGAATTGTGATTTAGGAGAAAGCTTTGGTGCTTATAAAATGGGGTTGGATGAAGAAATTCTTGGCTTTGTGACATCTGCCAACATTGCCTGCGGTTTTCATGCCGGCGATCCATCGGTTATGCGCCGCACGGTCCATCTTGCTCTCCAAAATGGGGTCCAAATCGGCGCTCATCCAGGACTTCCTGATTTAGCCGGATTCGGCCGTCGAAATATGGCCATTACACCACAAGAAGCTTATGATCTCGTTCTTTATCAAATTGGCGCGTTACATGCGTTTGTAAAAGCGGAAGGAGCGTCGATGCAACATGTGAAGCCGCACGGTGCGCTATACAATATGGCCGCCAAAAGTCCGGAACTGTCAGAAGCGATTGCAGAAGCGGTATATCGTATTAATCCGCAACTTATCTTATTCGGTCTTGCTGGAAGCGAACTTGTCCGTGCTGGCGAAAAAATTGGTCTGCAAACGGCTCACGAAGTATTTTCAGACCGAACGTATCAGCAAGACGGCTCTTTAACGCCGCGTACACAAGCAGATGCGCTCATCCATAATGATGACGACGCTGTTGCCCAAGTCGTTCGCATGATTAAAGAAGGAAAAGTGCGTTCTCAACAAGGAAGCGACGTCGCTGTTCAAGCTGATACGGTTTGCATTCACGGGGACGGACCGAAAGCATTAAGCTTTGCCCGTCAAATTCGGGACACGCTCGAACGCTCAGACATTGCCGTTAAAGCGATGATGGACTAAAAACAAAAAAGGGGGAAAAACGGTGGAACCACTGAAAAAATTACCAAACAAAGGGGAAAAACAAACACCTTCAACAAACATGAATTGGACATTATTAATGGGAGCAGCCTTCTTAATGGCCACTTCCGCCATCGGACCAGGCTTTTTAACACAAACAACGGTGTTTACCCAAACACTCGCAGCAAGCTTCGGATTTGTTATTTTAGTTTCCATCATTTTAGATATTTTTGCTCAAACGAATGTATGGCGCATTATTGCCGTGTCGGAAAAACGAGGACAAGATATCGCCAATATGGTCTTTCCAGGACTCGGTTATGTGCTTTCTTTCTTAATTGTGCTTGGCGGACTTGCCTTTAACATCGGAAACATCGCCGGTGCCGGACTTGGCTTAAATGCCCTCACTGGTCTTTCCGTTGAAACAGGTGCGATTATTAGTGCCGTCGTGGCTGTCTTCATCTTCCTCGTAAAAGAAGCGGGTAAAGCGATGGACCGCTTTACTCAAATTGCCGGCTTTGTCATGATTGGCTTAATGCTGTATGTTGCCTTCACAACCGCTCCTCCAGTTGGTGAAGCTGTGGCAAAATCCTTCGTTCCAGAGACGATTGATATGTTAGCCATCGTCACATTAGTCGGCGGGACGGTCGGCGGATACATTACATTTGCCGGCGGACACCGTTTGCTTGATGCAGGTGTAAAAGGCATTGACTCTCTGCCAGAAGTAACAAAAAGCTCCATCGTCGGAATTTTAATTACATCTGTCATGCGTATTGCCCTCTTTTTAGCCGTTCTTGGCGTCGTTTCAAAAGGACTGCAAATTGATCCAGCTAATCCCCCTGCTTCTGTGTTCCAGCTTGCTGCAGGAAATATCGGCTATAAAATATTCGGAATTGTGATGTTTTCCGCCGCTATTACATCAGTTGTCGGTGCCGCTTATACATCTGTTTCCTTTATTCGCACGTTCAGCCCACGCCTTGAGAAAAACTATAAAGGCATTATTATCGGATTTATTGTCATCTCAATGTTGGCATTCGTTATTATCGGAAAGCCAGTCAAAATACTCGTTTTAGTTGGTGCTCTTAACGGTCTTATTTTACCGCTCGCACTCGGTACCTTGCTTGTGGCTGCTTACAAGAAAAACATTGTCGGTGATTACAAACACCCGCTATGGTTAACGATTTCCGGAGCTTTCGTCGTCATCGTCATGGCTTGGATGGGAACTTACACATTAATCAACCAGCTGCCACAATTATTCAAGTAATCTAGCAAAGAGAGGTTAATAACATGAACACATTAGCAGAGATGAAGCCTCAACAACTGCGGGAGCTTATAAGACAAAACGAGTTTGTCAAACCGACGGCCGGACTGGCAAACGGATTTGCCCAAGCGAACTTAGTCGTTTTAAAAAAAGAAGAAGCATTTGATTTTCTTCTATTTGCCCAGCGCAATCCGAAATCATGTCCGATTCTCGATGTGACGGAACCGGGGTCGCCTATTCCGGCCATGGCCGCACCGTCTGCTGATATTCGGACGGACTTGCCGAAATACCGCATCTATCGCCACGGTGTACTGACAGAAGAAGTAACAGACATTACCGAGTATTGGGAAGAAGATATGGTCGGCTTTTTAATTGGCTGCAGCTTCACATTTGAACATGCGCTTTTACGCAACGACATTTCTGTTCGGCATATTGAAGAAGACTGCAATGTTCCAATGTATATAACGAACATTCCTTGTGTGAAAGCAGGCAAATTTCATGGCATGACGGTGGCTAGTATGCGCCCCATTCGCCAAGAAGAGGTCGTGCGTGCAGTCCAAGTAACTTCCCGCTTTCCGGCTGTGCACGGGGCACCGATACATATCGGCAACCCGGAAGAACTCGGGATTACCGAACTGAGCCGCCCGGATTTCGGTGATGCGGTGACAATTCGAGACGGAGAAGTCCCAGTCTTTTGGGCATGTGGTGTCACACCGCAAGCCGTGGCGATGGCAACCAAACCGCCATTGATGATTACCCATGCACCAGGGCATATGTTTATTACCGATTTACAAGATGAAAAGCTTGGCGTCTTGTAACCGGCCGCTTTTCACATAAAAAGGGGCATGGCCATTTTTTGGCCATGCCCCTTTCCTATATAGATTCCACTTTATAACTCGACACAGCTTCAGTTAATTTAAGAACATTCCAATGGTTATTCAGATCGACCACTTATTTGGCATGGCCGCTCTTTCGTCATGTCGAATTTTCTAGGTCGATTTATATATGCTTATAGTGGTTCTATGTAACCTAGCTTTCTCGAAATCTCGCGGGCGGCTGTTTTCACTTTTTCCGCTAACGGCGGCAGTTTCTCACCTTGATAATTCACATCAAGTCCTGCAATGCTAATCCCTGCTGCCACTTCCCCTTTATGATTGAAAATCGGGGCCGCCACAGCCGACGTATAGTTTTCTAGTTCAGAATGACTGACCGTATAACCTGTTTTTTGCGACTCTGCCAGTAACAAGCGCAATTGGTCTTTATCCGTGATCGTGCCTGATGCAATCGGTGTTAAGTCAATTCCAGCTAAATAATCCTCCCGTTCATGATGCGGCAAGAAGGCTAAAATGACGCGCGAGCAAGCTCCTGCATAAAGCGGCGAACGCCGGCCAATTGCTGTATAGAGCCTAACACGCTGTTTCGTATCCAATTTCTCAATGTAGATGGCTTCATTGCCGTCTTTCACAATTAAATTGACTGCTTCTCCGACTTCATCATGAAGCGCTTGCATGACGGGCAGTGCTACTTGACGAATATCGAGCCGCTCGGCTACGAGATGGCCAAACTGTAAAAATAAGAGACCGAGTGAATATTTTCCTTCTCCGTCTTTATCAAGCAATCCCATTTCTTCAAGTGAGAGAACCATTCGGTACACTGACGTTTTCGGCATGCCTGACAACTGAACCATCTCATTAAAACTGAGCTTCGAATGCGTTAAAAACAACTTTAAAATGTCCATGGATCTGACGACGGTTTTGTTTTTACTTTGCATGGGCTTTCCCCTTTAACTAAGTTGGAACAGCTTCGTTCCGAATTTCGGTATATACCTCATTATACCCGCTGTCTCGTAAAACGCAATCAGGAACAGAAGCTTTAAACAATGAAGAAGACGTGTTTTTTACATCTCTTGAACAAGAACCCCTTTCTGTTCGTTCACGCTAATTAATATGTCGGCCATCCCAACAAATAACCCGTTTTCCACCACGCCCGGAATCATATTTAGCTGATGTTCCAATGTTTCAGGCTGCTCAATGCGTGGGAAATTGCAGTCTAAAATATAGTTTCCATTATCTGTCACGAACGGTTTTCCGTCTTTTAGCCGCATTTCTGGTGAACAGCCAAGCGCGCGGATATGGCGTTCTGTCATGCTGAACCCGAATGGAATGACTTCAACAGGAAGTAAGAATGTGCCAAGTTCGTCTACGAGCTTAGACGAATCAGCCACGACAATAAATGTTTTCGCTGCTTTCGCAATGATTTTTTCCCGTAGCAGCGCTCCCCCTCCCCCTTTCGTCAAATTCCCATGGCGGTCTACTTCGTCCGCTCCATCTATGGCCACATCAATCTGTTCCACTTCTGAAAAATTCGTTAATGGAATACCGAATTCTTTTGCCAGCTTTTCCGTTTGAATCGATGTAGGAATTCCTTGAATCTTCATTCCTTCGCGGACCCGTTCACCTAGTCGTTTCAATGTATAATAAACGGTTGAACCTGTTCCAAGTCCCACAATCATGCCCTCTTGAACAAACTCGGCCGCTTTTTCTCCGACAAGCTGCTTTTCCTTCATCTCTATCCCCTCCTGAAATCCTATTGCTTCCATTATTACCGATTTCCATTCCGGTGAAACACACGAAAACGAAAGCGGATACATATTTACCGAAGAATTGCTCACGACATGGAATGGTTTCTGTTATAATGAGGAAAAGAGGATCAAACAGGCTTTTCATTTTAAACGTAGGAGCGATTGATATGAGCTTAGGATTTGGAGAAGTAGCCATTATTTTATTTGTGGCTTTACTGTTGTTCGGACCGAAAAAATTGCCGGAGCTTGGAAAAGCAGCAGGCAAAACATTAAAAGAATTTAAAGACGCAACACGCGGGATGATGGATGACGATCAGCCTGCCGATAAAAAATAAACCTAACACAGCTGCTTTACGCAAACTGAAACAAGACCGTTCTTGCTCGTTTTTCATGACGGTTCATGTTGCTGAGGATGTCTGAAAAAGGGATGATTCCCCTTTAGCGGACATCCTCTTTTTCATTTTCATGTTTCCTTGTTGTTCATTTCGGGTAATGACTACTACACCTAAAACATACCATTACATAAAGGAGTGAGTAACATGAACCAAAATTATATGTGGGCAGAGTGGTCTCAATACGCCGGGATGCTGCCAAAAATTTTGATAGCATTGGCTATTTTGCTAATCGGCTGGCTCATTGCAAAAGCAATTGGAAACAGCACGGAGAAGCTTCTACATAAAACGAAACTGGACAATAAACTATTATCCGGAATCGAAAATAAAGCCTATCCGACCGAAAAATTAATTGGAAAAGTTGTTTATTACTTGTTGCTTGTGTTTGTATTTATTCTTGCCTTCAACATTTTAGAGCTGAGCTTTATCGCTACGCCGCTTGTTGGAATGCTCTCCTCCATTACAGGAGCGATTCCAAATCTTTTAAAAGCGGCCTTGTTATTAGCAGCAGGTTGGCTTATCGCTAGTCTTTTAGCAATGGTCGTCCGAAAAATAGGAAAATCGGGCCGCGTACACCAAACGTTAACGAAAGTGAATGCTGCCAACACAGAAGACGAAGCAATTAACATTACCGACCGTGCAGCTAAACTTGTCTTCTATTTTACACTCTTCTTATTTTTACCTGGGATTCTCTCAGCACTTGAGCTTGATGGAATTGCAGGCCCATTCTCTGGCATGATGGAAAATGTTTTATCCTTCTTGCCGAAGCTATTGGCTGCTGCTCTTATTTTATTCATCGGCTGGTTCATTGCGCGATTAGTGCGTGATTTAGTCACTGGATTTTTGCAAACAGCTGGCGCTGAAAAATGGACAGCGAGATTAGGCTTAGAAAAGTTATTTGAAGGAACGTCGCTATCTGCAGGTATTGGGACCATCGTTTATATTCTCATTTTAATCCCGACGATTGTATCGGCGCTGGAACGATTAGATGTACGAGGTATTTCCGAACCGGCTATTGCAATGCTGAACGATATTTTGACGATGCTGCCAAATATCCTTATTGCCATTGTCTTCATTTTAATTGGTTTATGGCTTGGAAGATGGGTTGGTCAGATGGTGACAAACATCTTGAATCGTATGGGCATCAACTCCCTGCTCAAAACGATGGGCATTGGTCAAGGTACTGGCACGAATCCAGCAGCAGCGGTTTCAGAAGCCATTGGAAAAATTGTCTCTATTTTCATTGTGTTCTTATTTGTTGTAGAAGCACTGCAAATTGTTCACCTTGATTTCCTAGTGGCTCTCGGCACAGGCGTCATCGCTTATTTGCCGCACGTATTAGCCGCGATTGTCATTTTAGGCGTCGGGCTGTATGTTGGAAGCCTTGTTGAAAAGCTTGTGGCGAACTTTGTGAATGGTCCATCTTTCCGTATTCTTTCATCGGTTGCGAAATATGCCGTCATTGCCGTCTCATTCTTTATGGCACTTGACCAGCTCGGTGTAGCTGATTCCATCGTCAACGCTGCCTTTATTTTAATCTTAGGTGGAATCGCGCTTGCTTTCGGTCTTTCTTTCGGCTTAGGAGGAAAAGAAGTCGCCGCCAAATATTTAGGCAAGCTGGATCAAAAAATTGAAGAAAACAAACGGATGTAAATAGCTTCTTCATCTCGTTTGAATGGAATGCAGTATGGAACAAGACGTCCATGCTGTATTCCTTTTTTTCGGTGGATGTAAGTACCATTCCTTTCTTTTTCTCTTTTTTGGTACAATCATACGTAACATCTTTGTAGAAAAGAAAGGAATGAAGGCGAATCGTGACAAAACGCCGATTACTTACGGTTTTTATGATCATCCTTGCCTTTGGTGGAGGATTTATGAGCGGCCTTCTTTATTCGCATCAGCTCAACCCGAAGGCACCTGACATAGTAGAAAAAGAACGAAACGCGACGGAGAACGCGCAAAATTCAAAGGTACTCATTGGCTACATCCAAGATTTTCGCGACCCGCATTCACTCGACTATTCGAAATTAACGCACGTCGTGTTCTCGTTTGCTCATCCGATGAAAGATGGACAAATTGAGCTGAATGGAGAAACAGCCTTAAACCATTTGCGCACGATGGTGCAGCTTGCCCATGAAAACGAGACGAAGGCCATGCTTGCTATCGGTGGCTGGTTTCATATGAATGGCGGAGAATCGTATGATTACTTCAAAGCAGCCATTAGCGAGCCACACTCCCGCCACATGCTCGTTGAAGAACTAGCTTCCATCACTGAACAGGAGCAGTTAGACGGCATTGATATCGATTTTGAACATCCACGCTCTGAAGAAGATGCACAACAATTACGCTTATTTACAGAAGCGCTTGGGAAAAAGCTGCACGCGGAAGGAAAAGAGCTGTCGATCGCTGTTTATTCCAAAATCCATAGTGTGACAGGAACTGAAGTCAATGGGGTCGTGTTTGAACCAGACATGTTCCGTCATGTAGATTATGTTAATATTATGGCCTATGACGGACAATGGGACGGAGGCTATAACGCCGCCAACCTGTCTCCTTATACTTTTAGTGAAAACATTGTTGATTATTGGACAAGCTTTTTTAACGAACAAGGTCTTCCAACAGACAAGCTTGTGCTTGGTGTACCATTTTACGCCCAGCCAGAAAACCCCGCAGATGAGCAGCTGTCGTATGCTTCCATCGTCAACAGCAACCCCGCGAATGCGGATCAAGATGCAGCAACGGTTAATGGGGCGATGTATCATTACAACGGCCGTGACACGATTCAGCGAAAAACAAAGCTCGCATTGGAAAATGGCTTTGGCGGGATGATGTTATGGGAAGCCGGTCATGATGCCACTGGTAAAGCAAGCTTAGCAGCTGCCATGGCTGACATCATGAAGCAGTCCGAGCGTCGCGAATTGCGGAAATAGCGCTCACTCATCAATCCGTATTTGGACGAGATTGATGAGTGGTTTTTTCTACATTATGTCCGTAAAAAAATTGTCATTCTTTCAGGTCTGCTGTCATATGTATAAGTATTGAGCTCAATCAAAAAATCGTTTTTTTGTAAAATTAGTGAATTAGCTATTGAAGATATTTGTCGAACGGTTTAAGATAATATAAAAATCAGAATTTTCAACCAAATTATGTATGTTTTATAGTAGACGAACGACCTCTTTTCTTTTCAAGAAAGAGGACGAACGATGAAAATATGAATAAAAATCCATCGAGGAGGTTTTTTATGTCGATTGGTTCCAAAGTTTTGTACGACGGGAAAGAATATGTGATTGTCCATATTTATGAAAGCGGGTATTGTGAAATTCGAGACGTCGCGTTTCGGTTTAATGTCAAACTCGTCAAACAGCATGAATTACAGCCATACTCGATTAGCCTATAAGACCTGATTGTAAAACAACAAGCCCCCGTCATGCTCATCAAAGGTGCCAGCACGGGGGCTTCTTCACTAAATCGGGTATTCCGCATAAAGCAGTGCTTGCATCTGTCTTTGCAATTGTTTTAAATAAGGGCGAGACTGCTGGAGAAGCTGGTGACGCCGATCATAATATACTCTCGCCAGTGTGGCTTCTACTACCTGCTTTTCATCATGTAACACATCCATTTTTTCTTCCAATCCTTCAAGCGTCAGCATTTTACATGTCGACAATTGATAAATCGGATTGTCGTAATCAAGCAGTTCTCTCAGCTCTATTAGAAGCTGCTGATCATATACATCCGTTCCTGCCAAAAATCCAAACAGTTCCATTAGCTCATCCAGTAACCGCTGATCAACATCAGCTTCTTCCTGGATAATGGTTCCGACATACATAAAGCATTCTTCTTCCAGCTGATGATAAATTTGTTCAATGCGCTGCAACACTTGCCCGGTTCTCATTCTCCAAGCCCCCCCTTTTTTTCTATGCAAGAACATGCTCGTTTCTTTTTATATAGGTTTGCTTTCATCATTCGACACAGCTTCATTCAATCGCGAAGCATCACAATCGTTGAGCGAGACCACTTGAGTTTGCCCTCAAAGGTTAGAAAGTTCGCGATGACTACTCTTTGGTCATGGCGAACTTTCTAAATCAATATATATGTAAGGAACTAGTAATTTATGAATCTCAGACGTTGTAAGGAATGCGTCCTCTTTCAAAAAGGCGCATTCCTGAAGTCTTCATTCTAAATCATGTAATCATATTCATCTAAAGGAGTCGCTCTCCCTTTCTGTTCATGGCAACTATGACAAACTGCTTCTCCGTGCATCGGATACTCGTCATAGCACATCGTACAAAAAATCCATGAATCTTCTTCCTTGTTTGACTGAACGAATGGGCGAACCTCTTGAATGGACGGCACCGGCTCCATCGCCTCGTACGGATCAAACGAATTTTCTTCAAGAGTAGGGCTTGCTATCATCGTGTCCGCCTCGAAAAAGGACACTGGCTGCAGATAGAATGCTTCAAGCATGACATTATATGGGACAAAGAGCGGGTGGCGCGGATAATAGCGGTGAGTGGAGCCGAGGCAAACGAGCTTTCTGCCTTCAAGGATCCACGGCAAATCCGCATCCCGGTCATGAGTATCAACATTTTCTCCCCAGGCGGCTACAATGAGGTCAGCATCGGCAAGCGCGTATTGAATGTAACGATCATTATCATAGCCGATGGCTTCTTCTTTCGTTAACTCATTTAATAGATGATAACGATTCGTTTGATAGGCAAAAAGCGTCACAATTTCAAGCGACCCAAAGCCCCATCTTTTCGCCAGCAAAGTACATTTGCTTACGGTTGCATCGTCTTTATGTTCATCGGCCGTACCCGGATGAAGCAGTATAAAGGTTACTTTTCGGTCGTTGCTCTCATCCCATGTTCTTGAAAGCGAGTAACGATATGTTCCTGTTTCATCAAAAATGGCTTCTCTTTTCATGAAACTGCCTCCCCTTATTTTGTAAGCTGCATTCTCCATATATTTATTTTCGAGACTTCAACTCATGACACTTTTCAAGCATTGTGCCTGCAATTTCTCCAGCACACGCTGATAAGTGAAAATCACATCTATTAAAATAGCGACAGTTATGTTCGCAACTCTCTCTATTGAAACACGCACGTAATATATGCGCCCTTTCAAAAATATGTGCTATAATTTGAAAATGAGAAATATTTTCAAGTTGCCAATGGAACATCTGTTTCGGATTGATCGGCGGCTGGATTCACGTCACGGAAAGGAATTGATGAAACATGGCGAATACGCACACGTTCTCTAAAGGAGAAGAAATTGCCAATTCCATCACTCATGGCATCGGGGCACTATTAAGTATTGCCGCTTTAGTATTACTAATCGTCTTTGCATCTCTTTACGGAAGTGCCTGGCATGTCGTAAGCTTTACACTGTTTGGCGTTACAATGGTTCTGTTGTACACGTCGTCCACGCTCGTCCACAGCTTTCCTTCAGGAAAAGCGAAAGATGTATTTGAAGTGATGGACCATTCCTCCATTTATTTCTTTATCGCGGGAACATACACGCCATTTTTATTTATTGCCGTCAAAGGCTGGCTTGGTTGGACACTGTTTGGGATTGTATGGGGTCTTGCGATTGGGGGCACGGTGTTTAAAGCATTTTTTGTTAAAAAATATCTCGTCACATCAACGGTTTTATATGTCGTAATGGGCTGGCTCATCGTATTTGCTTGGGGGCCGCTCGTTGAAAACCTCCCTTCCAACGGATTGATGTTACTCGTCATCGGAGGTGTTCTCTACACGATTGGTGCCATCTTCTATGTATGGAGAGGATTTAAATTCCATCATGCCATTTGGCATTTATTTGTTCTAGGGGGCACAGCATCTCACTTTTTTGCCGTCTTGTTCTATTTGCTTTAATCGCTTATTTTTGACTCTACTAAATAAAATTCAAGTTTTTTTACATTTTATGCGAAGGAAATTTGCTTATTTTAAATTTAAATGCTATACTTAAGTAGTTATTTTTGTTCGGTATATGACTGAAAGAAAAACTATCTTCTAAAAGTGGTTTTCGTCTTGGCAGAATATGGTTGAGCAAGGATAGTATAATATTACAATGTGGACTTATCCACACAGGAGGTACAATTATGGTACAAGGTAAAGTAAAATGGTTTAATTCAGAAAAAGGTTTTGGCTTCATCGAAGTTGAAGGTCAAGACGATGTATTCGTACACTTCTCAGCTATTCAAGGCGAAGGCTTCAAAACTTTAGAAGAAGGCCAAACTGTTTCTTTCGAAATCGAGCAAGGCGCTCGTGGCCCTCAAGCTGCTAACGTTCAAAAGTAATTCGCTTTTGACTGAAAAGACTCTCTTTGATAGAGAGTCTTTTTTTATGTATAAAAAAACAAGGGCATATACCCTTGTTTTAGGCTGACATATTGACGGAATTCTTTCTCGAGCGAATCATTTTTTCGACCACTCCACTTCCACATAGAACACCGATGATAATCAGAAGGAAGCCAAGCAGCTGCTGGTAGTGAATAACCTCTCCTAAAAACAAACTAGAGCCAACGAGGGCAAAAAACGGACTTAAATTAACGAAAATCGCCGTTTCTGCCGCTCCGATATGCTGAACAGCCTGATTATAGACCGTATGACCGACAGCAGTCGCTAAAACGGCTGATGATAAAAAGATTGCCCACAATCCGATATCGTCTGTAACCATTGTCGCCAGACCGTTCGGTTCGACAAATAAGCTGATGATAAATAAAAACACCGATCCTGTCAGAAGCATCCACCCTGTCATAATACGGCCATCAATAGAAGCAGACACTTTGCGAATGAACACATAGCTAATTGCTTGCACAAACAGGGACAAAAAGACGAATAAATCACCAAGCGAGCCCGAAGAAACCGTCCCGCCCCCTTTTAAAACAACAAATCCGACTCCTGTTAAACCAAACAAAATACCGATAAAGCGGACTGTCGTTAAGCGCGTTCCCAAAAATAAAATTGCCAACACTGTCGTCATGAGCGGTGCTAGCCCCATAATCAGTCCGCCGTTCGTTGCAGTCGTTTTCTCCAAACCTAAAGATAAAAAGAAATGGTGACCCACAACGTTAAATAATCCGACAAACGTAATAAAAACAAATTCTTTCCATTGAAGCTTTTGCGACACTTTCATCACTTTTAATAAAAATAAGACCGTTACCCCGGCCGTAAAAATCCGAAATGCCGTCATCGTCAAAGGAGCAAAATCAGTCACCAACACTTTCAGCGCCGACACATTTAATCCCCAAAATAACATGACCACCATCAATACGATATACACTTTATATTTTTGCATGACGCCTCTCCACTCTGTTTAAGATAACCAATATTTTCATTTTACTACAGATCTTATACTGAAATCTAGAATTACATTTCCCGAAATATTTACATAAAGCATGATGATTTAAAGTACGAAAAAAACCGCCCAGTTGGACGGCTATTCTCAATGGCTCATCATGTAAAAATTAAGTATAAAGGCTAAAGCAATAATATGCATCATCCAGTGCACTTCTTTATGTCGGCCTGTTAAAACTTTCAGCAATACATAAGACACAAACCCGAAGGCAAGTCCTTCTGCAATACTGAACGTTAACGGCATCATAATAATCGTTAAAAAGGCCGGCACAAATTCAGTGAAATCATCAAAATTAACATTTTTTATATCACTTAACATCAGCGATCCAATGATAATTAACGCAGGAGCCGTGGCCACAGATGGAATGAACTGGATAAGGGGTGCCAAAAAGAGCGTACACACAAATAAAAGTGCTACCGTTACAGCTTTTAACCCTGTTCGTCCTCCCTCTGCAATTCCTGTCGCATTTTCAATATACGTATTCAGTGCTGTGCTTCCGAACACTGCACTCGCCATTGTCCCGACTGAATCTGCCGCAAGTGCTCGATTTAAATGAGGAACTTTTCCATTCTCATCGGTCAAATTCGCTTTTTTCGTTAAACCGATTAACGTCGCTAATGTATCAAACAGTTCGACAATCGTAAATGAAAACACGACAGAGAAAATCCCGTAAGCGAACGCGCCTTTTAAATCCATTTGCATAAATGTGTCAGCAATACTTGGCGGTGTCAGTGAGAACACATCTGCCATTTTCGTCGGAACCGCTTGAACACCTGTCATCATCGCTAGGATTGTCGTCACTAAAATGCTGACAATTAGCGCCCCTTTGACCTTCTTTGCCATAAGTACCGCTGCCAGTACAAGGCCGAATAACGCCAGAAGCGGCCCCTTACTTATAACATTCCCCAAACCGACATATGTCGATTCATTCGCTACGACAATCCCTGCATTTTTCAACCCGATAAACGCAACGAATAAACCGATTCCTACTGCGATTGATGCCTTCAATCCGCTTGGGATGGCCTCAACAATTTTCTCCCGTATTCCGGTAACGGTTAATAAGAAGAACACAATTCCTGAAATGAACACCGCTCCGAGCGCTGTTTGCCATGATAATCCCTGTCCTAATACGACGGAATAAGCAAAGAACGCATTGAGTCCCATTCCTGGTCCTGTTACAACTGGAAAATTAGCCCACAATCCCATTATTAAGGAACTGAAGACAATTGCATAAATGGTTGCTGCCAATGCTGCTTCCTTCGGGATACCTGCATCTGATAAGATGAGCGGATTGACAATGATAATGTAACTGACTGTCATGAAAGTCGTCAGCCCTGCCAACACTTCCGTTTTTACATTTGTTTGTCGTTCTGACAGCTTGAACAACTTTTCTAACCAATTTGCCACAAAAATCGTCCTTTCCCAAATAAAAAATCCTCCGATCGTCCAAGGCTTCGCCTATTAGACTCAACAGCAGGATGTAAAAGCACTTAATCACTTTTTGTTCTATTATAGTAGCAAAATATTTAGAGCGCAAAACAATTTATAAGAAATTCATGCCATTTCAAGAAGTTTATATTTTCTTTTTTTTCAGATAAAAAGGTAGAAAATAGTAAGAATTATTGTACAATACATGTTAAGAGGCCATAGGTGAAAAGTCATACTGAGAAAGAAGGTAGAAAGTCGATGTCGATTAAACGAAAGCTCTTATTGATTATTCTCTTCATCGCCTTTTGCTTCGGCATTGCAGGCGGTTCATTGTATTACACTATTTTTTCCTTGAACAAATCCTACTCCCATGTCCTAAACGAACAAACAGACATTCAGTTCAACGTCGCCGAAATGGAAAAAATAGTGGCAGAACGCAACAGTTTCATGTATGAATATTTCTTTACGAAGGATACTCGCCTTTTAAGGCAAGTTGATGAAGCGAATACACAACTGCTATCTTTATTGAAAAAAACGAAGCCACTTCTTCAGCAACCCGTTGATATTCAAATGGTCGATACAATTTTGCAATTAAATGACCATTACATGGAACAAGTGAACGAAACCCTTGCTTTGTCGGAGGAAAGCTTTGAACGGGCACAGCTTGCCCTTAATTCCCGCGTGCTCCCTTATGGGAAAGAAATTCTCTCACAATCGGAACAACTCGTACAAAGTCAAACCGAACAGATGGAACAAAGCGTGGCACACATTCAACAGTTCAGCAAGCGTTCGCTGCTTGTCTCACTCATCGTCGGCCTTGCTTGTTTTCTTATTTCAATCAGTGTCGCCCTATTCGTTGCCCATCGTATTTCCAATCCGATTGTACGTTTGACGAAGCAAGTGAAACGAATGGCTACAGGCGATTTAACCGTTCAGCAGCTGGATGTTCATTTAAAAGATGAAGTCGGTGAACTGTCCCGTTCTTTCCAGCATATGGCCGGCAACTTTCTCGCGATTGTCCATCAAGTAAGAACAAGTTCCGAAGAAGTGGCGGCTACTGCAGAAACGCTGAATGTAGGAGCGGCGCAAACAAGTGAAGTAACCGAAACGATTGCTTTAGCCATGGAGGAGTTGGCGAATACCTCTTTTCATCAATCAAACGGGGCGGAAAAAGTATCTGCTGCTGTCCGTAACATTGCCGATCACATTCAGCACGTATCCAGCCATGCCGAACGGACGGCCACACTTTCTGGCAATGCGCTCAAACAGGCAGAAGACGGAAACGAGACGATGAACGCAACCATCGAGCAAATGAACAAAATCGAAGAGATTATGTTTACCCTCTCCCAATCAATTGAAAGCATGTATCGCCGTTCAAAAGAGATTGACCAAATGACGAAAACGATTAATGACCTTTCCTCTCAAACGAATTTGCTTGCGTTAAACGCGGCCATTGAAGCTGCAAGAGCCGGCACAGCGGGAAATGGCTTTGCTGTAGTAGCGGATGAAGTGAGAAAGCTTGCCGTCCAGTCTTCCGAAGCCGCTCAACAAATCGCAGAATTGGTCACTCATATTCAGCAGCAAACCAATACCGCCGTACAAGAAGTGAAAGTTGGAACAGAGGAAATGAATAAAGGCGTTCATCAAGCGTCTGAAGCTGGTCAGCTTTTCAAACAAATTCAACACGATATTCAAGAGGTGGCAGACAGCATTCAAGAAGTGAGCTATCAATCAAAACAAATTGTCCAACATACAGACAAGCTAACAGAATCGGTGCACACGATGAATGAAGTATCCGCCGCTGTTGCTGCTAACACCGAGACCACTTCGGCTTCTACGGAAGAACAATTAGCATCGATGGAGGAAATTTCATCGTCTGCTGCTTCCTTATCTTCTATGGCAGAAAAACTGCAAGCAACGGTTAAACAATTTACGGTATAAAGTATGTCCCCCTTGAATGATTCAAGGGGGAACTAACTAAACAAAAAAAGACCCTGAAACGATAAGTTCCAGGGGGTGATGAAGATGGATGAACCACCTCATCTTCTCATATGATTCGAAATCGCAGGAGAGTCATGTGATCTACTAACATCATATGACACTTTTTCTTGTTGTGCCAATTGTTTGTAAGCTTTCCTTACATACTTTGTGATGGAATCTTATGTTTGACTTCCTATTCCGTTAATGAAAGCCCTATTCGTTCAATCGAGTTTCTTATCAGCAGGAAAGACAAGGCCGATTTGTTTTCGCGCTTCATCCATTACTTCTACTGTTGCTAGTGAATGTGCATACGAATTGTTGGATGCTTCAAACGTTCCGCTTTGAAGCAAGTCGACAAACTCTTTGACTTCATAATACATTGGAGGCTGTTCTTGCGAGCGTAAGTTGCTCGACCCTTCCATCGTTATAGCGAATTTCGACTTTTTCCGGCGTATGAATTTTATCCACTATAATCGTACCGTCTTCCCCTTGAATTTCAGCAGGCAAAAAGGAGTTCGTAATTTTCGAATAGACGACCGATGCTTCTTTATCTGCATACTGAAATAAAATGCTACCTTGTCCATCTGCACCAGAATCCAACAGCAATCCGCTCGCTTGAACACGGTCTGGCTTTCCAAACAAGACGATCATCGGATAAATGCAATACACTCCGATATCCATTAACGAACCATTGGAAAAGGCCGGGTTGAACGCATTTAACACCGTTCCTGCTTTATACGCATCATAGCGTGAAGAATATTGACAATAGCTCGCTGCATATCGGCGAATCGTGCCAATTTTATGAAGGTGCTGTTGAATAGTTTTAAAGTTTGGAAGAAGCGTCGTCTTCATCGCTTCCATTAGCAACACCTTATTTTGTCTGGCAGCATCAATCATCGCTTTCACTTCTGCCGTATTGGATGCCATCGGTTTTTCACATAGCACATGTTTCCCATGATTCATGCAAAGAATCGCCTGCTCGGCATGAAAGGAGTTTGGGCTGGCAATATACACCGCATCAATGTCTGCGCTTTTCGCCATGCTTTCAATGTCTGTAAACGTCGTTTGAATATCAAACTTTGCTGCAAACTTTTTTGCTCGCTCTTCTGTACGGGAATAAACAGCCGTTACTTGAAAGCCCTCTACTTCCCTTCCAGCTTCAATCAATTTTTCGGTAATCCAATTTGTTCCGATAATCCCGAATCTAACCATATGTATGCCTCCTATTTTGTTGCTTTTCTTTCTTCAATCCTTTGACGGAAGCACTTCGGTCACTCCACCCCAAACGTATACTTCGTCATAGAAGAAAACACTTTTCCTTTTGGGAGCACACATGAAGGAAAATGCGGATGGTGAATCGCATCTGGCAGCCCTTGCGTTTCTAGGCAAAGTCCCATGTACTTGTTCGACGGCACGCCGTAAATGCTCCCCTCTTCAGGCAAGTGGTTCCCTGTATACAGTACAACACTTGGTTCATCTGTTTCCACTATTAGCTTACGACCACTTTCTTTATCTATCAAAACCATTTCTCCGTGAGGATGATGATTTAAGATAAACGGGTGATCATAGCCATTTCCAGCTAATATGTTTTGCGGATGTCGTGATTGTACCCCGTCTCTAATTTGGCGACCTGCTCGAAAATCAAATGGCGTCCCTGTGACGTCAAGAAATTCCCCTGTCGGGAGCAGTTCTTCATCTAGTTCTACAAACCGATGGCTGTCTATTTTCAACGTATGCTGCTGCACATCGCGCTTTAATCCGCCACTTAAATTGAAATACGTATGATTCGTTACATTTAAAAGTGTCGTCTGATCACATACGGCTTCATATTGGATTAGAAATTCATTATTATCATTTAGCGTATACGTAACCTTCAGCTCAACCGTTCCAGGGTACCCTTCTTCTCCATCGGGACTCGTGTAAGAAAAGGTGACAGCTGTCTCTGTTTCTGTTTCAACTGTTATCGCCTCCCAGACGACGTGGCTAAACCCTTTCACTCCGCCATGAAGATGATGACCATTATGGTTGTTCGGTAATGTATATACTTGACCATCAAGTTCGAAGCGAGCATCTTTAATCCGCCCTGCCACGCGGCCCACAACAGTGCCAAAATAAGCCGGGTTGCGTTCATAATCTTCTAGTTGATCAAAGCCTAAGACAATATTTTCATAGTTTCCCTCTCTGTCAGGAGTGACCATTTTCGTAATGGCACACCCGTAGTTCAAGCAAGTGACTTCGATTCCGTTTTTATTTTTCAATGTGTATGCGGATACATTTTTTCCATTTGTTTCACCAAATTTTGTTTCAACTACTGACATGTTTTCTCCTCCATCTTAGCTGCTGTTAAATGGTTTCCTCGTACATTTGCTTCATTTGTTCTTTTTTCTGGGAATACGTTTTATATACCATTAACCCAATTCCGCCTGCAAGCGCGCTGTAGCTTAATACTTTATATAAAACATCGCCGCCGGAAAGGTCGAGTATGATTCCCCCGCCTAAAGATCCGATAATCCCCGAAAGGCCGAAAAAGGCGGAAATGAACACGAGCTGTCCCGTTGCCCGATATTCTTCGGGGACAAGCTTTGTCACAAACTGAAAGGCACATAAATAAAACACACCGAACGTAATGCCATGAATGGATTGCAGCCAAATAATATGACTTGGGCTTGTCGCGGCGGAAAACAAAAGCCATCTGACCGCATAGACAACGGCGGCTCCAATCATGTACGTCATGTCATTAAAAAAGCGGAGCCAATACGGACTAAATAAAAAGACCGCTGCCTCTGCTGCTACTGCCACAAACCAAGCCAAGCCGATAAGCGATTCACTTCCGCCAAGTTCCTTCATGTACAAACCAGCAAAAATATCATTCGTTCGATGAGTGACCGTCACAAACATAATTAAAAGCAAAAACCACATAAATTTCGGCTGACAAATAACTTTCACCGCCGTTTTAAGTTGAATCGGTTTCGTGGATACGTTCACATCCGATACGCTGCGCACAACAACAAATGTAATCAGCGCATAAACGAGAAAAAGATATAGTAAATAATCAAGTCCGACTCGTGATAAAAGCGCACCTCCGATTAACGAAGTAGCCGCAAACCCAACAGAACCCCACATCCGAATCCGTCCAAACGCAGTGCCAGACACAGCGGATGTTTTTTGCACTAAGCTGTCTCCCAATGCGCCAATTGGAGACATAAAAGAAAAGAACAAACCACACATCATAATCAGCGGCAAAAAGGCATTCATTTGAAACATGAACACACTGCTCACAACCATTCCGACTAAACAAATAATAACCATTCTTTTGACCGTTTTATATTTGTCGCTCATATATCCCCAAAATGGCTGAGAAAACAGCGCCGTAAATGGACCAACAGCCATTAACCAGCCAATTTTCGTCGCCGTCAATCCATGCTCCTGAAAATATAGCGGCAAAAAATTGTTCATGATGGTGACAGAAGAATGAAAAAAGAACAAAAAGACACTTAAATATAAAACCGCATGTTTATTCATCAGCGATCGTTCCTCTCTAAGTTCATTACATCCAGCGGCTATTCGCGCACTTCAAACCACTGACGGGTAAGCGGACATTTCATCATGAAAGCGGATTACACGCAAATAGATTTTAACATTATTTAGAATTTTTTCAATGCAAAGTTTTTCGTTCGTTCTCACTGCTACATAAAAAAGGTAGTTCAAAAGAATAAAATCATTCTTTTGAACCACCTTTTGAAAGCGTTTATTGTGGCTTCTCGTTCTCAGGCTTCGGAATCATAATTTGCCCTTTTCGTTCATGTTCCAACAGTACCTGTAAAATATGATTGGATAGCTTGCTCGGCTGGTATGGCTTCACTAAGTAGCCATCTGCCCCTAAGTGCCTTCCTTTTTCCTGTTCATCTAAAGCGGTCGAAATGAAAATAGGGATGTTTTCCGTTTTTTCATTTGCTTTCAGCTTTTTAATGATGGTCCACCCATCGATGCTATTATCAAGCATAATGTCGACGACCACGGCATCAGGAGGTTCTTCAGTAATCGATGCAACAGCGGTTTCACCGTCCGTATAATGGGCCACTCGGAAACCGTTGTCCTTCAGCTCTTCATGAAGCAAATTCGCCAAGCTTTGATCATCTTCCACAATGACAACATTGGCTTTGTACTTCCGGTCTAGCATATCACCATTTGTGATCATGCATACATCCTCAATTAAAGGCAGGATGACGGTAAACGTACTTCCTTTTTCAAACTCGGACTGCACACCAATATCTCCATCATGCGCTTTCACAATTTCCTTCACAATCGCCAATCCAAGTCCGGTTCCGCCAATTTTGCGGCGGTCCGTGTTGTCCACTCGGTAAAATTTCGTAAACAAATGCGGAATAGCATCAGACGGAATGCCTAACCCTTCGTCGATCACATCGATCTTCAAATGAGTCTTTTCTTCCGAAATTTTAATGATAATTTTGCCGCCGTTTGGTGAATATTTCACTGCATTGCTTAATAAGTTATTAAATACTTGCGCGAGTTTATCGCGGTCACCAAGTACAGTTAGCTTATTCGTTTGCACATCCACGACAAAGTCATGAATCGTTGTATTCACCTTGTTCGTCACAATGACATCATCGATAATTGTCTGGATTGAATAATAGTTTTTATTATACGTTTGCTTTCCAGATTCCATCCGCTGTACATCAAGAAAATCGTTAATCAGCGACGTAAGACGAGATGCCTCTTTCGAAATCGTCATTAAATATTTTCGCTGTCTTTGTGGTGGAAGGTCTTTATTAAGCATGAGCTCTGTAAACCCTAGTACACTAGAAAGCGGTGTTCGCAGCTCATGGCTGACCGTGCTGACAAATTCGGATTTCATCTGATCGACCTCATATTGCTTCGTAATATCGCGATACACGAAAATCGTTCCGAATGTTTGCTTGTCCCGGTACAGTGTTTCCGGATATAGCTGAATAATTTGCGTCGAACCATTTTTCAGCTTAAAAATAAAGGATTCGTCTTGTTCATTCTCTTGAATAGCCTGCTTAATAAACCCGATCAGTCCGTCTGGATCCTCTACCTTTTCTTTTATGAGCTCAATCCATTCAATCGTTGATTTTTGAAGAAGCACTTCGGCCTCTTCGCCCACCATGTCACAAAGCGTTTCATTCACAAGTAAAATATTTCCTTCTCGATCAAACAACTGGATACCTTCATGAATCGTGTTTAAAATATCTTGAACGGTTTGTCGACTGTTTTCTGTTTGTTCGTACATATGAAGCTTTTCTAACGACAACGATATTTGGTCACCAAATCCTGTATATTCATCCACTTGTGTTTCCGTAAAAGCAGCTCCTAAACGGGTCAGCATAATGACGGCCATTAATTCATCATTTTCATGAACAATCGGCAAGACAAGGTCATAGCAAAAATACGATTCCGCTACATACCCTCGTTCACTCGCCATACTTTCTCGCTTAATGACGAAAGGTTTTAACGTCTTTTTCAATTTAGCTGTAATGCTTCCTTCGCGGAAGGAAGCAAGGAACTGTGCTGTTTCTTCTTTTGTCAGGCCGTGCGCCGCATGGCTTGCTTCTTCATCCATTCGAACGATGATACCTTTTGTCGCCTTTGTAAAATATACCATGCTATCAATCGAATTTTGCAGCAATTCATGTTGGTCAAGCGTGTTGGCAAGCGTTCGGATAAATTGGTTGCGACGAAGAAGCATCTCTTCATTTTCCTGCGTTTTATTGAGCGCATCCTTTAGTTTCCCTTGCTGTTCGTTCAATTCGTCTTGCTGAGCCATCAGCTCTTCATTTTGTGCAAGCAGCTCTTGTTCATTATGCTGTAAATCTTGAATCATCTTTTCAAGAGAGCGGGAAAGCGCCCCAATTTCATCTTCCCTGTCTGTATGATTCAACGAATCAATATAGGCCCCGTCGCTTATTCTAGAAGCGGTATGTGCTAAACCTTTTAGTGGTAAAATCACTTGACGAATAATCAAACCGAACAAAATAAGCAGTACGACTACCATGAAACCTAAAAATAAGAAAAAGACCGTTTGAGCAAACGTCAATTTATTATCTTTTTGGCGTAACGTGTTTTCATAGCTTACTTCCAGTCTTTTGTTTTCTTCCTTCAGCAACGTTCGGAAATTATTGACCCGATCTGTCCCGCCGTCGGTGCTGGCAACCTGTTGAATACCGTCCTCATTGTTTTCCTGTTTATACTGGATGACTGTAGGAAAAGCCTCATCAAAATACCAGTTCTTAAACTCTTGCATCTCATTATACAGTTGCTGTTCGTGAACATTATCAATATGCTTTAAAAATAAGTTCAGTTCCTCTTCCAATTGCTTCTCGGCTTCATTAATTTTCTCAATAAAGCTATTATCTCCAAATGCTAAATAGCCGCGGACTTCAAATAAAGCATTATCCGCGATTTGCTCCAAATTGGACAGTCGTTCTTTATGGTTCGAAATGTGAGAAAGCTTTTCCTCGTATTCTTCATTAATCGTAACCTGATAAGCTCTCAATGCGAGAATTCCGATGATAAGAAGCGCCACGAAGGCAATGCTCATCCAAATAGACTTTTGTACTAAGCTTTTATTAATCTTTTTATTCACCTAGTATCTCCTCTACTTTTTCTACTAAATAAAGCGGACTGAACGGTTTGGATACAAAATGATCGGCTCCTGCCAGCAACACTCTATCTTGATCTACTTTTTGGCTTTTGGCTGAAAGCATTAAAATTTTCACATCTTTTTTTTCCGGATGCTGACGTACTTTCTCAATTACTTCCAGTCCGGTCATTTGCGGCATCATATAATCAATAATGACTAAGTCGTAGTCATTTTGTTCAATGAGTTCGTACGCCTCTTCTCCATCGCACGCTTCATCAATGTCATAACCTTCATCCTCTAACGTATCTACTACGAGCATGCGCAGTACTTCTTCATCTTCTGCCAATAACAGCTTTTTCGTCATGTTCTCTCTATACGCCCCTTTACCTTTTCAATCAATCTAGTAAATGCGATATGACTACCGAACGGTCATATCAAATCTCCAACAGTAAGCACCTGCCTGAAAAGGGGTCATTTTCTCTCTTCAGATAGTCGCTTATGTTCATTTTACACTAGTCGCCCGATTATAACATAACCGTAGTTTTTGCCAAGTTCCGATCGCAAGCGATTTGATTTTTTACTAGAAGAACACTTCAATATCGCTATTCTTTAGCCATATTGAAGATTCTAGTTCAACTGGGTTTCCCCATACGATTTTTGTAAAATATAATACGATTCTTTCAGGCGCTCATGATAGACGGGTTCTTCCCATGCTTTCCACTCGTATGGATACATGTCAGTTGCCGGCACATAGCCATCTGACGCTTTCGGCATCGTTTCTGTGACAGACAATCCACCAGATTCCGCTTCTTTATAGCGAATGACCGCAGCTCGGAAGCCTTGTACGGTTTCGCTACTGCTTATGCCTTCTGCCCACATATCACCCATCACTTCATGCAAACTCGGGTCTTTCACATTTAACAGCAGCCACGGAAGGCGCAATTCGATAAATCCTTCTTCCTCGTTCACATTGAAGTCTGCTAATGAATTGAATTGCGGCAGCTTTGGATTTCCATTTCCAGCTAACAGTTTTCCTGTTTCATACTGCTCAAACGGGATTTTCCGGCCGTCTGGCAGTGTAAAGCCTTTATTTAAAGCAAGACGGATTGGATGATAGTTTCCGTTATTTTTAGTTGATGCGTACGGCTGCGTGTCAATAAGCTTTAACACATGACCGTAATGATAGTAAAAACTGTCATAATAGCTGTCAATCACGACTCTAGAATCATCATTGCCTCTCAGCTGAATAACAAAATCAATTTCAGGATCTGTTTTGAAGACCGCATTATTTGGCAAAGATGACTGACCTTGATTCGGAATCGTATTGAGCGCAATATCTGTATTTATCTTATCCGCATCCATCGAACCATCGTAATCAAGCTTCACATACAGATATGCAGCATCACTCGTCATCTCAAGTTGCTTTAGCTTCCCTGCACCATCACTTTGTTTGTATGTGTTCTTATTCTTCAGCTTCTCCCAATCAGATGACCGCCCGTCGATATAAATAGGCGATTCAAATTTGCCAGGATCGAAGCTCAATAGACCGAAATGCTGTTCGTTTGTTTGCATGTTTGACCAGAACGGACGACGGTCTGGATTATCATATTCCATCGTATTCCACGTACGCTTAAACCACTCATCCTGCCACGTAAAGACGAGTCCACCCGCCATATCTTCTGCTACGATCGTTTGGAACAGCTTCACATCCATTTCTCCTTGCTCCTGTTCGGAATGCATCCCCTGGTCCATGCCATGTACGTTTTTATGCGTTAATCCTCTTGAAGCTGGAATACCGAACTCTGCGACAAGAAGCGGCATGCGATGCAGCTTTTTCATATCTTGCAAATAGCCGGCATAGTTGTTTTCATTTCCTTCTTGATCTTTATGGTTCACATATTCCGATTCATAATTTAAAAAGTCCGGATAATATGGATAAAAATGATACGAAGCGAAAACGCCTGGATAAAACTCGTCGGCCGCATAAATATGGTTTGGATCAACGACTACCATATCCTCAGTTTCAAGCGGCTCGTTTGGGTGATCCATTAAATCAGTTGTCGGCCAATTGACAAAGCTGACAGGACGTTGCCATTTATACTGATCGGCTTCATATACAGCCAGATCATCCATATGCATCGCGAGCCAATGCTCAAACGGATTCGCTGCCTCTGTATAAATATAGCGACCGTTATATTGGCCAATTTGCGCGTTTTTGCTATTCGTTTCAAGCACAACGGTCGGATCCCACTCAATTCCGATAATCCAGCCAAGAATATATTTCGAAACATCTGTCTTATACATTCCGGAAGCATGACCTGGAACTTCGGCAATGTTTGCATTGCCATGTACGACATCCACAATCCGCTTCATTTCACTGCGGAAATCTTTCATCACTTCTTCAGAAAAGGCGTTTTCTGTTTTCACAAGCTTTTCTTCCGTTACCCATACACCATGGAACAAGTATAAAGGCTCGCTCGCGGTTTGGTTATATTCATAGAGCGCTTCGTAAAAATGCGGAGGATGGAGCGTGTACACACGAATAGCGTTCGCATTCATCTCTCCAATTTTTTGGAACCAGCGTAAATACTCTGTTTTTGTAATCGCCGTTTCACCTGGGAAATACCCCGGTTTGGCAATGCCAAGGTTGACCCCTTTAATTAAAATGTCTTCCCAATTGCCATTTCGATAGACTTGTAGATAATCTTCGCCCGCTTTCCCATGAATCGTCATACCGGCTTCCTTGACCGTTTCAATTGTAACGGGAGCAGGTGGTTCGTACGGATTCTCCAAAATATGTTTCATGATGGGCATATACATATTCCAATAAAAATAATCATCACGTTTTTCCGAACTGAGGCGCAGTTTTTTTAACGACGTGAAGCCTACTGTCTGGTAAATCGATGGGAGCTCAGCTTGGTCTGCATAGTCGCCGGCGAAATAATACGTTTGAAATTGTTTATTTTCATGACGGACAATGGCCGGGAACTCTGTTGGGATTCCGTAGCTTTCCAAGAGCTGATCCGCTTCTTCGTCCAGCTCAACCTCGTAATGAGCTAATATTTCCTTCTGATCGTTTGCCTTCACAACGTCAAACCAGTAACGATAAGGGGAATCTTTCGCCTGCTTCCACTCTTCTTTCCCTTGTTCTGTCAGCTTGACCGTCATTTCTTCTGTCACTTGCTGATTTGGAATAACCACAAGCTCGTCCTGCTCATTCACAAACACAAGCCCGCCGCCTGTAAATGACCATTCATCATTGTATTGCTGTTTGTAGCGCTCTTTCACCCAGACAGGTACTTCACTGTCTTGCAAGTCGAGAAATGCTCTTCCAATCCATCCGGTCCATGTTAAATTAAGCAAATCATACATTTTCGTACGAACTTCTTCATTTGTTGGACTGGCAAATGAATTAAACTCAGCGATGAACGTCCCTCCATGCTTTAAGAGAGCAGATGAAATTGCATCGGCTTCCTCTGCTGATAACCCGCCATATAACTGTTCAGAACGTCGACCATCTGTTTCATTTTGGACATCTGCCTCATAAATTCCGTACGTGTCTGCTAAATAAATGACATCATGCTGTTTCTGTAAAGACGTAACGACATCATCCGCTTTGTACGTACCATTTCCAGCAGGCTTAATCCCTTCGTAATCAACGGAGCGTTTGTACTCTTCTCCATTGCTTTTTACATATTTTTCATGATTTAGCAGCCATACTAACCCGTTATGCTCGCGATACGTTTCATCTGGAACGGTTTTATCGATAATAAGCATCTCAAGCTCTTTGTCGGACTTGAGCTTCCAAAGAAGAAAAGGTCCTGTTAATACGGCAAGAACCGCCAACACGATAATAAAATAATAACTTCGTTTCACGATGAACTTCCTCCTGAAAGACCTTTTCTCTTCATTTCGCCCCATGACTGTTTACGAAGCAGTAGCTGAATAATTCCTTCCATCCTCCAAAAAACGGTTAAAGGACGGTACCAAAATGTTTCTGTCAATGAATAGAAGAAAAGGCGGATAACATCGCTTACTTTCGGGTATCGGCGCATGCTCCATTCCTCTAAGACTACGGCAAACATTGAAAAAATAGATCCATATAATACTGCCAACAGCAGCAAAATAACGCCAAACTCTAAGTATAGCCCTCCTAAAAAAAGAGAAAGCACGAAAAATAAATATCCGCCCAGTTCAACAATTGGACCAATCGCTTCAATAAAAACAAAATAAGGTAACGATACAAAGCCAATGGAGCCGTATTTTGGATTTAAAAATAAACTACGATGAGCAAGCAAGCTTTCAAATAAGCCACGATGCCAACGGCTTCTTTGACGGCGCAAATAAGTTAGCGTTTCCGGTGCTTCTGTCCAGCAGACCGGTTCCGGAATATACACGATTCTCTTTTCCGCTTTTTTCTCTTTAATCAGTCGATGAAGACGGACGACAAGCTCCATGTCTTCTCCTACCGTATCTCGCTTATAACCGCCCGCTTCCAACACCCAGCTTTTCGAAAAGACACCGAATGCCCCCGATACAATTAACAGCCAGTTTCGGTAGCTGAGGCCAATTCTTCCCATTAAAAACGCGCGTAAGTATTCAATAACTTGCATGATAACGAGCGGGTTTTTTGATAAACCAACGTTAATCATTTGCCCGCCTTCAATTTGGCAGCCATTCGCAATCCGGATACTCCCGCCCGAAGCAATCACTTCTCCGTTCGAATCGACAATCGGTTTCATAACCTTTAAGAAAGCATCCTGTTCAAGAATGGAGTCGCCGTCAAGAGAACAAAAATACGGGTAGTTGGATAGATTAAGCCCTGCATTCAGCGCGTCTGCCTTCCCCCCGTTTTCTTTATCAATTGCATATAAGTTATCGAATAACTCGGAACGATAAACTGCTTGAATCTCCTGGGTCTCAAGAGTCATCTGTACAACTTTCCTGACCGGCTTCATCTTGAACTTTTCTATCATAACTTCCATTGTGCTATCTTTTGATCCGTCGTTTATAACAATAATTTCAAATTCCGGATATTGAATATTCAGCAAAGAACGAACACTATCATAAATGCCCGCCTCTTCATTATAAGCTGGAACTAAAATAGAAATCGGTTTTGTCGTTCCTTCCGTCATGAGCTCTTCATACATTTCATATTTATTAAGTTTCAGTTCCTTGCGCAATTGACGGAAAGAAAATAGTAGCATTAAACTGTAAAAACCAATAACAAACAGCATATACACTAGCACAAACCAGCCAAACATTTCGACTAGACGCAGCCAGCCTTGAATAAATTGTTCCATTATGATATCCTCTCCAGCCATTCAAGTGCCATATCTTTTGCAAAAGGATCGTCCGTTTGATTCATCACTTCGTGTAAAAGAAGGTGCCCCTGTTTGTAATTGGACAATGAACGACCTGCCTCATGTCGTACTCTCCAAACTCGGTCTTCAATCAACCGGTACAAAAGAGGAATTTCCTTGTCTGTACAAAGATGACCGATGATTTTGGCTGTCATAAGACGTTCTTCCCATCTCGTTGAATAGGTAGTTTCATGTAAAATAGATGTATCTCTTACATAGCCTAAAAAAGAAATCGCTTTGAGCGCGCGAATACGTTCTTCCCCTTCTTGCTCTTTCACTGTTGTTTCAAGCAATGGCAAGTACTCCAGTCTCTTATCTAACCCGATGGTTTCAAGGAGAGCAAAGCGGCCTTTTTCTTCAAAGTTCTTGTAGGTAGATACAAGCTGTTCAAAATAATCCTCATCTAACTCTTGATAGATGACTCTTAATTCATACACCGTAAACGAAGCCAAATGCTCAGGGATAAGTTCAATAATTCGCTTATCTTGAGAACGGGCGAGTATTTTGCATCCAAGAAACATTTCTCTGTCTTCAACGTCTTTTTGCAGCAATTGAATGATGTCGTCATTTAACGTTAAAAGGCCAAAATCTAAAATCCGGTACAGCGTATTCAACCGAATGCTGCTATCCCGGTTAACCAACTGTTTTTTATAATAAAGAGAGAAATGGGCAACGGTGTAATCCGTTGCTCTCTTTTCAACCTCTTCCCCTTTAAATACATCCAGCAAATCAATAAGAAGCTGTTCCAAGGCAACTCGCTCCAAATTCGTAACCGGAATAAGCTTTTCATCCCATTTTCCTGTTTGCAAGTACGCGATCATTTGGCCCTGTTTCCCTTTCATGATGGCCGCAATTTGCCTTTCCCTTCTCGCAATGGCGATTTTTCGGATGATAAGGTATGCAAGCAGTATCGCGAGAATCAATACTAAAATAATAGTTAAGGAAAGCAAAATTACGATTTCATTTTTCATATGCTCACTTCATCCTTTGAATTAATCCTTTAATTCTTGCTTTTAGCTCGGCAGTACTGAACGGCTTTGTCATATAATCGTCCGCTCCGAGATTGAGTGCTTTAACAATGTCTGATTCCCTTTTTCTTGCCGTCAGCATTAGCACGGTGAAGCGACTTGAATTCGGAAGCTTACGGATACGCTCAAGCACTTCGAGTCCATCCATTTGCGGCATGACGCCATCAAGTAGTACAAGATAAGCATCCTCTGTTTGCGACCACGGGTCATCAAAGAACGACCGACCGCCATCAAACAGTTTTGTTTCTAGCTCATATTGTTCTAAAGATAGTCCATTTAAGAAGTACGCGATGGAATCTCTCATAATTTCTGAATCATCAATGACAGCCACCTTTAATTTAGTAGCCTCATATTGTTCGTTTTGTTGTTCAATATAGCCTTCCACACGGTTTCGTCCATTTTTCTTTGCTTTATACAAAGCAGAATCTGCCAATTGGACCGCTTTCTCTAAATGCATCTTCATATCTCTTATATCGTATATACCCGCTGAAAACGTAATTGATACTTCTTCATGGTCAATCGGAACCGCTTCGGCGGAAAATGTATGCAGGAGGTCATTCAACATGGCTGTTCCTTCTTCTATTGTCGTGTGTGGCAACAATAGGACAAACTCTTCCCCACCATAACGGACAATTCGGTCCTCTGGTCTTGAGTGTTCTTTTAAAAATTCAGCAAAGCGGACTAACACGGCATCTCCTGCCACATGGCCATATGTGTCATTCACTTGTTTAAAGTGGTCAATATCCAAAATCGCTAAGCAAAGCGGCTTGCTTGAGTGAGAATGTTCAGCGAGCACCCGCTCATATTCCATCGTTAAAAAGCGGCGATTGTATACTTTCGTCAGTTCATCTAATAAGAGCGACTCACTAATTAATAGGCGGCGATCAAGATGTCGTTTTAATCGAACGAGAAATTCATCCATATCAAACGGCTTTCCGATGAAATCGTCTGCTCCCATTTCATAGCTTTTAATTCTCGTTTCTTTTCGATCATCTACACTCATGACAATGGTAGACACGAATTTCTTTTGAATTTGCGTTTGAAACTCTTCCATGATGGTTAATCCACTGTCATTAGAGAGGAAAATATCTAAAATTAAACAATCAGGGTTGAAATCATAGAAAAATGAGAGACCTTTGCGGATATCTGAAGCGACAAGCACTAAATAGCCTTCCTGCTCAAGGCGATCCTTCAAATAAATTAATAATGAAATGTCATCATCGACAATTAAAATGAGTGGGGCATCTTTTCGTTTAAGAATAGGTTGTTCCGCTGTTTCCACAGGGATGGCATCTTTTTTCAGTACATACGAAGACAGTTCAAGGGCTATTGGAAACACGAAATCAAGTGCCTCTTGCTTTGCCCAAACCGGTCTTGTATCATTTTCGAGTTTGTCAAGCAGTAAACTGGCCAATTGGGAAATTCGGCCGAGGTTAATGACTCCAGCTGTCCCTTTTATAGAATGGACAAATGTATACAGTTCTTCTCTTTTAATATCTGTTTCATCCATGTAATCCCAAGCTTTCAGTTGCGTATGCACATTGCCTAAGAGCTTGTTTTGGTATTTTGTTAACCGGTTCTTCTCCATACAAAATTCTCCCTTTTACAATAACAATATCTTTATCATGGCATATCTCTTGCTCTAATTCAACGGCAGATTCCGCCCAATTTCGACAGATCCCTTCCATTTCAATATTTACAATGGAATCCTATGTTTTCCGTTCTTCTTTTTCTATCTATATTTTATAATGGCAGCCTTTTTAATGTACAGTTAAAGACGGGCATATTAGGGATAAAACGGTTCAGCTTTTTTAGAAAATAGCACGTCTCCGGTAAATGATGCTGTAGAAAGCGTAAAGTCAGATTTGATAATAAAGCATCATTCTTATACGTTTTAATAACATAAATAACAAATTCATTTAATCCATTAACTGTTTCCGCTACTTCTTTTGCCATTTTTGTTTGAACAGGAAAACCAGGCTCGCTAAAGCGCAAATATCGTTTCATTTGCCGGTTTTTCAACATATAAGCATTAAAACGTTTAACATACATTTCTGCTTGGGCAATAAGTTCCTGTTCTGCGGCATCCAATCCATCTATTAAAAGTAAGGCATGCCCCGCCTGATCTTCAAGCCATAAGTCCATCAATTCTACTAAAGACAGCTCTTTCGCTTCAGCACCTCTAACATAATACGATAATAAGCGAATGTATTCTTGATTTTCATTTAGCGTACCGTTCAAATACGTCGGGGAAAGGTCTAAGTTGACTTGGTTGTCAATTCTCAGCTTCTGTAAATGCCCTTCAAATTGATAATACCGATAAACGACAGGATGGGCTTGCCTTGAAAAAGCGATCATTTCTTGACTACCGACAGTAGCAGTAGAATCAAGCTGATGCAAGTCTGAGAGCAGTTGTTGAAATGCTTGAATGAACGCATCGGCCTCCTGCACCCACCTCGTCTCTGACGGAGATAAAAAGTCGTGAATAAACCAAGCATGATCTTCCAATACTTCCAGCCAAAATTGATGTTCCTCAGTGACCCTCATTATCAATTCCTCCCCTTCTATTAAGTCAAACACTTTAAACTTGTGCAATATTCATTCGGTTGTGTATATTTTGTTTAGCACATACATCATTTTGGGATATTCTTTGGAGGTAAACGAACCGATGAAACTTTTTTCTTTCCGTTCTAATGAAAAAACGAATGAACCACTCCAGTCTCCACAAGCTTCACAAGTAAAAACGATTGATACGTCCAACGGGCAAATGAATGCTCGATTAAAGTATATGAATATGCATAGCGGCCATATGAATACACTTAAAGAACTTCAAACTGCCCTGCTCGGTGAAGGGGCAGAGAAAGTCGTTGAGGCGGTGCTCGATCAATTATATACAATGCCCGACCTTGCCCGTATTGCTGAGCAACATACGACACGAGAGCGCTTGAAAGAAGTTTTTCTTTACTATTTACAAACCATCTTATCCGGGAAAGTAGACGGCCGTTACATTTCGTCCCGTCAAAAAATCGGAGCTACGCATAATGGGGTTCAGCTGCCTGTAGGCTGGTTTTTGGCTACTTATCAGCTCATCTTGTCACACCTTACCCCACTCCTTGTCAGCACATACCAGCATCAGCCGGAAAAGCTGACAGACGCATTGCTAGCGGTAAATGGCATTATGAACTTAGATGCTCAGCTCGTGATTGAAGAATATTTTGATTCAAGGATGCGAATTATTGAGGAAATGGGCGAAAAGCAAAAAGTCGTCCAGCAAGATTTATCTTCCATGAGCGAGCAACTGGCAAGTTCCGTCCAACAAACCAATGCTTCCACAACAGAAACAAGCAGCAAAGCACAAAAAGTAATGAACGATACAGACCAAACAATGAAAGCAGCCGCAACTTGCAGCAGCTCACAAAATACAGCCTAGACAAAATAACCGATGCCGAACAAAAAATTACATTTCTTCAGCATGAAGTGCTGCACTCCAGTGAAAAAGTAAACAACTTGTCTCAAATTTTGTCAGGGGTTATTAAAATGTCTAAAGACATTGAGAACATTGCCAATCAAACGAACTTGCTTTCCTTGAATGCTTCCATTGAAGCCGCTAGAGCAGGAGAGCACGGCAAAGGATTTTCCGTTGTTGCAAATGAGGTTCGAAAACTGGCAGAAGAAACGAAACAGACCAATCAACAAATTAACACCCTTGTTAATCAAAGTACAGAGAGCATTGATGATATCGTGGACCGTCTTGCCAAAATTGGGGAATCAACCGGGAGCACCGTTCATGCTGTCGGCGATGTGAAAGCAGGACTTGATGCGACTAATATTGAGATGGAAAACTATGTGCAGATGTTTGAAGCTAATAAGTTGGACCTTGATATGATTTTAACGTCCATCCAAGAAGTGGCTGCGACGACTAATACGCTATCCGAGTTGGCAGAAACCCTTAATGCGCGGGCCGAACAAATCTATTTACATCCACATACATGATGAAGGAGCTGTCCAATAAGTCTCAAAATTTTCGGGGAAACGATCGTTTTTCTTTTTATGCAAAATAGACCGTTTATCAAAACCCGGAATACTCCTGATTTTTTGTAACAGTCTATTTTGCAGGGGGTGTCTGAAAAGAGGTGGTTTTTCTCTTTTCAGACACCCCCTTTCTTCGTCTTTTCTTATCGACGTGCAAAATCAACAAACCGGAATTTATCAAGCCGATGCCTCGATTCTGTATATTGAAATAAGCTCGCATCTTCCAAATATACATAGTTTTTGACGACGACGACATGTTGATAGTCTTTTAAATCTAAATATAATCGATCTTCTTCGGTCGGTTCATCGACAAACATCTCTTTTTTAGCAAAGCTGATTTTCAACTCTAATTCATGCTCCAAATATTCATAAATAGAGCCTTCACAAACTTCCTTCGTTAAGACTGGCACATGCTTTTTATGAAAGAAATCTTTATCCAAAATGATTCGTTCGCCATCCACTTCCCGAGAGCGCAGCACTTTCCATACACTGTCTTTATTCGTGACACTTAAATGCTTCTGTATGTAATCATCTGGCTTAATTAATTCACATTCATACACAATGGTTTTCCACGGCTTTCCCATTTTTTCCGCAAGTTCTTTAAAGCTGACAAGCCCTGAAATTGGGAAGTCAAATTTCGTCACGTCCAGTACAAAGGACCCTTTGCCGCGAATTTTTTGAATATATCCGTTTTGTGACAGCATCGTGAGGGCTTTCCGGATGGTTTCCCGCGATGTGTCATATTGTTCTACTAATTCATTTTCTGACGGGAGCTTCGTGTTCGGCTTTAATTGCCCGGTTTGAATCTTTTCGACTAATTCATTATAAATCGCTAAATATTTGTTTCCTCTCATTTATCATCACCGTGCTTATCTTCACTTATGTAAGAAGGACTTCAACATGCCGCTTGCGGTACATCGAAGTCCCTCCCTTTCCATCTATTCTACAGATAAATGCCTCGTTTCGTCAAAACTGATCGTAATACGAACAAGTGCTGTTCAATCCATCCTAGAACTCTTAACAAAATGGACCGTTACAAAACCCTCCATATTTCTCGGTTTTCATAACGGTCCACTTTAAGAAGCAGTTTGAATAGAGGGCGTTTTCCTCTTATTAAACTATCGCCTATTTATTTTTTTAAATGATACACAATGGATTCGTAAGGACGCAGCACCATTTTTTTCATTTCTTTTGAAGAATCTTCATAGTTAGAAAGAAGAATGTCCGCTTGATAGCCCGTGATGTCCACTTCTTCTGGCAATTCAAATACCGTTTCTTTTCCATAATAATTATTAACGACAAGAAGCTTTTCATTTTCGGCATTTCGCACATATGCGAAGATGTCCGGATGGTCGGCTAAAATAAGCTGATAATCCCCATCCGTAATTATGTCATATTGTTTGCGCAGCTGAATGAGCTTTTGATAATGATAAAAAATAGATGTTGGATCTTGCAATGCCTTTTGAGCGTTCACTTCTGGATAGTTAGAGGCAACCGGAATCCACGGTGTTCCAGCTGTGAAGCCTGCGTTCGGCTCATCGTTCCATTGAACTGGCGTACGGGAGTTATCGCGTGACTTTTGTTTTAAAATCGCTAAAATTTCTTCCTCACTCATGCCTTCTTCTTTTTTAATGTTATATATATTTAAAGACTCGACATCGCGGTAATCGTCAATTCGTTCAAACTTCGGATTCGTCATCCCGAACTCTTCTCCTTGGTAAATGTAAGGAGTTCCTTGCATCATATGAATAGACGTAGCCAGCATCTTTGCTGATTCTTTATGATACACACCGTCATCTCCGTAGCGGGATACGACGCGCGGTTGGTCATGGTTGCACCAGAACAGGGCATTCCAGCCTCCTCCTTTGTTCATTTCCACTTGCCATGTCGATAAGATACGTTTTAACGCAAGAAAATCAAAATCGGCCACCGTCCATTTATCTCCATCCACATAATCTACTTTTAAATGATGGAAATTAAAGGTCATGCTCAGCTCGCCACGGTCAGGATTCGAGTATTTGATGCAATGGTCAATTGTGGTGGACGACATTTCTCCAACCGTCATTGCATCATGCTTCGAAAATACTTCACGGTTCGCTTCTTGAAGAAATTCATGTACTCTCGGACCATCAGTGTAAAATTTACGGCCATCTCCAGGAGCAACGGAACCGTCGTCATCAGGGAATTGCTGGTCTTTTGAAATTAAGTTGATTACATCCAAGCGGAAGCCGTCTACTCCTTTTTCAAACCAGAAATTCATCATGTCATACACTTTTTGGCGTACTTCTTCATTTTCCCAGTTTAAATCAGCTTGAGTGACATCAAACAAATGTAAATAATATTGATCCGTTGTTTCATCGTATTTCCAAGCTGAGCCGCCGAATTTAGATTCCCAGTTTGTCGGAGCACTTCCGTCTTCTTTTCCGTCTTTCCAAATGTAAAAATCACGGTACGGATTATCTTTAGAGGAAGCGGCTTGTTTGAACCACTCATGCTCGGTCGACGTATGGTTCACGACAATATCCATAATAATTTTCATGTCACGTTTATGCGCTTCTTCTAATAAACGATCGAAGTCTTCCATTGTTCCATACTCTTCATGAATATCGTAATAATCGCTAATATCATAGCCGTTGTCTTTTTGCGGAGACTTATAAATAGGAGTAAGCCAAACGACCTCTACCCCTAACTCTTTCAAATAATCCAGTTTGGCAATGATACCAGGCAAATCACCTACACCATTTCCTTTTGTATCGTAAAAGCTTTTTGGATAAATTTGATAGACAACTGCCTTCTTCCACCATGCTTTTTCCATCATGATCCACTCCTATCATTTTCATCTATGTAGTTGGTTTCTATTTGTTTCATTAGCAAGATGCACAATCGCCATTAATCTTGCATTTATACTGAAAAAAGCAAGATACGATACCATGCTGAACAAGCAAGATGCTTTATGTTCCATGGTATCGTTCTTGTTTCATCTATTTTGAAAAGGATGCTTATTTTTCTTTACGCATTTTCCCGAAGAAAAGGGTTAATACGAACGGAACAACTAATACAATCGCCATTCCAATAAAGAAGGAGCCCCAGTTTTGCGGGAAGATGGATAAGAATCCTGGGAGACCTCCTACTCCGATAGATGGTGCTTTCACTGCTTGAAGAGAGATAAAGGCACCTGCAAGCGCTGAACCGATCACCGCTGAAATGAACGCGAAGCGGAAGCGCAAGTTCACTCCGAACATTGCCGGTTCTGTAATACCAAGGTATGCTGACACAGCAGATGTGGCAGACAAGCTCTTCATTTTTTCATCTTTCAACACAAGCATCATAGCTAATGCTGCTGTTCCTTGAGCAATGTTAGAAAGAGCGACCATCGGCCATAAGAACGTTCCACCCGTGCTTCCGATTAACTGTAAGTCAACAGCAAGGAACGTGTGGTGCATTCCTGTAATAACAAGCGGTGCATAAAGTCCACCGTAAATTAATCCACCTAAAATTGGTGCTACTTCAAATAAGCCAACAACCGCACTTGTGATGACATTCCCGATCGCAAATGTAACAGGACCGATTGCGATAAAAGAAATGAAGCCTGTAAGCAATAAAGCAATTGGCGCAACGAGTAACAATTGGAATGCATCTGGAATTTTTTTCTTCAAGAAAATTTCAAGTTTCGCTAACACGTAAGATGCTAATAGAACAGGCAATACTTGTCCTTGATAACCTACTTTTTGTACTTCAAGACCAAATAAGTTCCATGTTGGAATTTCTTCTGCCGCTCCATAACCCCAAGCATTTAATAAATCCGGGTGAACGAGCATTAAACCAAGAACAATACCGAGTAACGGATTTCCACCGAAACGGTTCACAGCCGACCAACCGATTAAACCAGGTAAAAAGACAAAGGCTGTATTCGCAATCAAGTTGACAATGCTTGCAAAGTCTTTCCATTGTGGATACACATCGACAAGCGCCTTCTCATCAAAGAAAATACCCGGTCCTGTCAAAATGTTGTTAATCCCCATTAATAGACCAGCTGTTACGATTGCCGGAAGAATTGGGATAAAGATGTCCGCCAAAGTTTTAATCGCACGCTGTAGTGGATTTAAATTTTTCGCCGCTTCATCTTTAATTTCTTGCTTCGACGCTTGACCGATTCCTGTCATCGCGACCATTTCATTGTATACTTTATCAACCGTTCCTTGTCCGATAACAACTTGGAACTGACCATTTGTTGAAAAGGATCCTTTTACAAGATCAATGCTCTCAAGATCTTCTTTATTTACTTTGCTTTCGTCTTTCAGTGCAAAACGTAAGCGCGTGACACAGTGTGTAGCAGCTGCAATGTTTTCCTTGCCGCCCACAGCTTGTACAATTTGTTCAACAGATTGTTTATTTACACTCATGATTCTATCCTCCTGTTACCGTTTACAACTTGAGCAAAGTAAAACCGCTTTTCTTCTATTGCTGAAAGCAACGGCTCATTCACACTTTTCTTCATTGATTTTATTGTGGTCTTTCACAAACTAATCAATTCAGTAAATTGCTCATTGTTAAACGGTTTCATTTCGTCATCTTGTATATACAAGATGTTGTACACATAGATTAACCTGTATATACAAGTTTGTCAACAAAAATCGACAAAATTTTAGAAAGCGCTCTCTATTTTTCTTTTCCCTGTCCTATTTCCACTAAAACAAGACTGGTCCGTTTATTTGCTTTTTCGCAAATAAACGGACCAGCCCCTCTTCGTTACGCTGATTGGCGCAAACCAAAATAAAATTTCTTTCCCTATAAAACTTCTCCCATCCATCTAAAATCCCTAAAAATAAAACCGCTTACAATTCACCTAGCCATTATAACAAAAGATGACACGTTCCCCTCCTTAATATAAAAAGAAAAAAGCACGGTTATGAGTCCGCGCTTTTTCTGTAAGGGGTGTTATTTTCTGATTTTTTCCATGTGTTCTTTCTAATTAATGTTGATTTGGCAGTCGCTGAGGTAATTCCTTCGCAGCGACTGTGTTAACTTCAGACGCTGAACCGACAGCTGAAAAACCTGCCAGAAGGGTTACTGCTAAACAAATACCTGTTAACCATTTTTTCATCTGAATCATCCTTTGCTCTGTTATGTGCTTTCTGTTTTTATTATAGCTCGTCCATTAAAAGCATGCAGAGACGTTGTAGGTTATCGTACCTATGAAAAACGCCTGAAATAAACCATTCACTTCAATTTTTTAACAAACATATAATTATAATAATATTGCATAATGGTTATACATTTTCACCCGCAACTGTCGGTTCACTCAATAACTGTTTCATTTGCTGGCGAACAAGCTCTGCAAACTTCTCGTTTTTCTCTAATTCAAAAATTAATATGGCTTTTTGTAAGTAACTCGTACCGGTCTCTTTTTGTCCCAGTTTAATTAAGTTACAGCCAGATTGATAATGGAGTTCTCCGAATAAATAGAGGGACTCGCAGCTAATGCAAAGCTGGATGCCTTTTTCACTATGTATGAGGGATTCATGGTAGTTGCCCATCTCCGTTAACGTTCGAGCTAAACCATATAGAATACGAATTTTAATTTTTTCGTCCTTCACTTGCGGCAAGTACTTGAGTTGAGTAAGCGCCGTTCGATAGATGCTGATCGCTTCCTCAAATTCCTTCTCTTCATCATGAATGATGGCAATGCTGTTTAATACCTCAATCTCCCGCTCCTTATAATAGGAGTCCGACGTTTGGGTCAGTTTAATGGCTTCATGAAGCTTTTGCAGCGACAACTCTTTATTGTGATAAACATAGTAATCACATATTCCCTCGTGCCACAATAGAAATTGTTTATTAGTCAGCGTTTGAAAAAGCGGACTGTTGCGTTCCCGTTCGATAATCTGTGCAACAGCGTCATAATCCCGCTTTCGAATATACTGCCGAATTAAATGCTTTACTTCCTCTACATAGTCCAATCTCGGTGTTTCAATGGTATGAAAAAAATAGTTCATATCGACACCAAGTCGCTTTGAAATTTCATATAAGGTGATGCTATATGGATATTCATCACCATTTTCCAATTTGCTGATTTGGGCTTGTGTACAAATTCCTTCTGCCAGCTCCTTTTGAGACAAACCAATCATTTTACGCAACTCTCGAATAATACTGCCGATGCGTACATGTTGTTCCAATCTTCTCCCTCCTCACCTGCTCTGCTTATGTAAACGCTTCTATTTAACAACAAATCCTTCACTGCCCGTTCATGCAGACTAAACAAAGACCATCGCTGTCCTTTGCTTCTGTACCTTCACTTTACACTAAACGTTTCTCTTTTTCTTCCCCTTTTTCACTTCTTTTCGATTTTATTAGGTACATCGTTTCAGTCATGTAATAGTAACTTTCGCTTGCCAAGCTCTCTTCCTTTGCTTTTTCAAACAAAAAAGAGATGTGCTGGACACATCCCTTTACAGGCAGTAAAATTTTGAGCGATGAAAGCTTTCTTTATAAAAGCTCTTGCGCTTTTGTCTCTTTTCCTAACAATAATACCGCTAAAGCACCAATAATAATCGCGATGCAGAAAATGACGAAAATCGCATCAATAGATGTTTTTTGAGCAATCAAATAGCCGACTAAAAGCGGACCTAAAATCCCGCCAATTCGACCGAATGACGCCGCCATCCCAGCTCCTGTTCCACGAATACTTGTTGGATATTGCTCTGGCGTGTACGCATATAGACCGCCCCATGCCCCGAGGTTAAAGAACGAAAGGAAAATACCAGACGTCAGCAATAATGGAAGCGATTCTGCATTTCCGAAAAAGTAGGCACTTACCGCTGTTCCTGTTAAATAGACCACTAAGACAAATTTTCGGCCAGCTCGCTCAATAAGCCATGCTGCACTAAAATAGCCCGGAAGCTGCGCCAATGTCATGATGAGTACATATTCAAAGCTTTTAATAAGGCTGAATCCCTTCATCACCATAACGCTTGGCAGCCATAAAAACATGCCGTAATACGAAAAGACAATACAGAACCATAACACCCACAGCATAATCGTTTGTCGGCGATATGGCTTCGACCATACATCCGCCATATTTTGCAAAACAGACCGCTTCTCTGTTTGTACCGATTCAAAGCGAGGTGAGTCAGGTAAATTCCAGCGTAAATAGAGTGCATAAAAGGCTGGAAGAGCACTTAAGAGTAACGCCGTTTGCCAGCCGAATTTTGGAATAACGAAAAATGAAATCAGTGCCGCCAGCAGCCAGCCACCAGCCCAAAAGCTTTCCAGCAACACAACGACTCTGCCTCGCTCGCTAGCAGGAACGGTTTCAGCCACCAGTGTCGAAGCAACCGGAAGTTCTCCTCCTAGCCCCATTCCGATGAAAAAACGAAGCAACAAAAACATCGCTAATGTCGTCGTGAATGCAGACAAGCCGCTTCCGATTGAAAACAGCAACAGTGTAATAATAAATACTTGCTTTCGGCCAATTTTATCGGCGAGAACTCCGAACACTAAGGCACCGACTGCCATCCCAATCGAGTTGACACTTCCGATCCATCCCATTTGTTCAACAGTCAATCCCCAATCTTCCTGTAAAGCAGCGATGATAAAGGCGAGAATTCCGACATCCATCGCATCAAACAGCCAGCCTAATCCCGCAATTCCAAGCAGTTTGCGGTTCGATATATGTTTTGTCTTTGCCATTGGTAACCCCCTGATTTTACATATGTAAACTATAAACTTGACACTTATCATATTATAATGAGGAAGCGCCGATAATTCAATCTTTTTTGACAAGTGTAAAGTGGTGTCGAGTCATGAAGTAAAATATACATAGTTTGTTCTTCGCCTCTTCTTTAATATGCACAACGCAAGCACGCAGAATGCGCATTTCAGCGTCAAGGCCGACTACCAACTTAAAAGCGCCCAATAAAAAAATGAACCCAGCACTTGGCGGATTCATTTTTGTTTCTATTTTGCTGCCCGATCATAGGCGTTTGGCTTTCGCTAGTTCAAGCAGTCTTATGGAGTTAGCACACTTTAAACGCTTTGATTAAACTTTGCAGTTCTTTCATTTTGTCATCAAGACTGATGGCGATTTCATGAATGTCATGAATCTCATCGACCTGCTTTTGAGAGCTTCCTAACACATGTTGAGCAGTACCGGCTGATTCCTGTGCCGAGTCAGCAATGGCCTGAACGGAAGTGGCCGCTTCCTCCATCGCTTCATTCATTTCTTTCGACGAAGCCGCGATGCCCTCGACTGTTTCGTGAATTTCAATAATGGATGTTTCGATTGCTTGAAATTTTTCTGCCGTTTCCCCGACCGATTTTTTGCCATCTTCTCCGACTTTTTTTGTCGACAAAATCGTTGCTTCTGTTTGAGCAATTACTTCATTCAAGCGATTAATCGTCTCTGTAATCTCATTAGTTGATTCCGATGTTTCATTTGCGAGCTTTCGCACCTCATCTGCAACAACCGAAAAACCTTTGCCAGCATCGCCTGCCCTCGCTGCTTCTATCGACGCATTCAAAGCGAGCAAATTCGTCTGATCTGAAATGGATTGAATAATAGAAGAAACGCGGCTAATGTTTTCTGAATGACGATTTAACGTATTCATTTGCTGAACCGCTTCTTCTGCTTTCAAATCAATAACCTCAACCTCGCTTTTCGTCCGCTCGATTAACGACTTCCCTTGCTTCGTCAGCATTTCAGCTTGACTTGTCAGTGCAAATACATCGGAAAGATGCGTTGTCACCACGTCCACATGCTGCGACGTTTCCTCCACGGCCGCTGCATTTTCCTGTGCATTCTTCATCTGAACTTGTGAGGCTCTTGCTGCTTTCTCGATCCCCTCATGGCTAGCAAAGCTCGTTTCCAGCATTTGATCAGCGTGACCTACTAACTGATTAGCGGCGTCTGCAACATTCTCTGCTACATCGGTCACTTTTACTACAATAGTACGGAGCGTTTTGGTAAATCGGTTAAAGAGAATAGCCAGTTCACCAATTTCATCCTTGGATCGGATGGTCATTTCTTTTGTTAAATCCCCTTGACCGCTTGCAATTTCTGTTAACTGCACTTTCATCTCCTCAAGCGGTTTTAAAATAGAACGGGCAAACGCCACACCAATATATCCACTAAAAAGAATCAGAGCAGTGACAAGAACCATCTGCCAAAAGGCACTTTTCTTTTCAAGCTCCTCCAACACGTTTGCATCCTTTAATAAGATGTCATCAATAGTCCCGACTAATTCGTTGACACTTGGATCTAATACTTCTTTTCGAATCGTCCGCTCCTCTGTAAAGTGAAAAGAGAACGCCGCATTTACATCACCGTTTTCATAAGAAGAAACTACTTTCTCGTGTACTCCCATGAACTGCTGAAACGCTTCTTTCGTTTCATTTACGATTTGGCGCACTTCATCATGTTTCGTGATGTGCTCAATTGCTACAAGCGCATCTTCTGCTTCCTGCTTTTTCTCTTGAATTTGCGCAATAAATTTATCGTCGCCATTCAATAAGTAGGCGCGTTCATCATTAGAAATCCCAACGACTTTAAATTGAAATTGCTGCAGCTGCTTTTGAACTTGAACTTCGTTAAGGAAATATTCGTATTCAGCTTTAATATGCCGCTGGAAATACAGGCTGTAGAGCCCGATAAACAATGTACTGAGTGCCATCAAGATTACGACCGTTGTCAGCTTGAATTTGATGGTTTGATTACGCATAGAAAAGCTCCTCCTTGATGTGGTTTCTTGTTGTCTGTTTCAAAAAGAATATTTTACCATACGAATCTCGAAAAACTTTTCGTTCTCATTCTTCTGAAAAATGGAAGCGATCTATATATAACCATTCAATCCACAGCCGTCTATTACTCATACTTTTCCCACTTAACTGCCTTTTCCAACACAATGGACAGCAAAATCCCCATAAGCAGTCCATTGCTGACAAGAGGCCGAACATAAATGGAGATGCTGCCAAACCATTCTGGGGAAACATTCATTAAGGAAATCCCAACGAGTACCGGAAACGCAAAGCGATAAATCGTTTTCGAGTTAAAGGCATACGTTTGGACGCTGCGCAAAGCTGTTCCGAACAACTGTAAATAGGCGACGAATAAAACCGCATTCCCTACCGTCATCGGCAACGTGGAAAACAGAGCACCGAGTGCGGGCACCATACCGAGCAGCGCAAACATCGCCCCGCCAATGAGAAACGGCTTCTTGTCCAAAATTCTCGTACTTTCTAAAAAACCGATGGAGGAAGTGAACGGTGCGTACGGGACAAGACCAAATACAGCCGCCAAACAGGTGAACATTCCGGTAAGCGTAAATGACCAGCGGTATTGCCCGTTTGCTGTTGACGTGCCGTGGAGCTTTTCAGAAGCACGAATGGACGCAAGCGTGTTGCTTGCATTCAACATCCCGGCGACAAAAGCGGTCAAGACCACACCAAGTTCCAGTTGCGGTTTTCCCCACGGAAAAAGAGAAAGCGCAAAGCCAGTGTTGCTGACAGGTACGGCTGATGGGAACATGAGCACATACAACACCCAGCCTGTCATAATGCCAATTAAAATGGCAAAATTACTGACTAAGCCCTTTCCTTTTATGCTAATAACAGACACAAGAAGTAAAATCCCAATAGAGAAAAAGCTAACTGGCAAATCGAGTTGCCCTTCTTCCGTCACCTTCAACATGCCTTTAAAGAAAATTAAAATAAGCTGGACAGCCAATAACAACAAATACACACTCATCACCATCGGCGTGAAAATCCGCTGCAACAACGGTACTGAGTTGAATGCTCCCATTAGTACTGTCACTGCTCCGGCTAATAAAATGCCGAGCGTCAAACCCCCGCCGACCTCCTCATACGTCATCCCTACGGAAGGCGCTGTCATCGTGAGACTGAGAATAAGCCCCCACCATATCCCTGAGTGTCCTTCCAGCAACGGATAGCGGTGGCCCCTCCATCCTTGCAGCACACAAACGAGGCCCGTTATGATAAATGAACTCCGAATTGTGAAGGCCACTTGTTCAGGAGGCAGCTGAAATGCTTCTCCGATTGAAACGGGAACGACTACCGTATTCGCAAAAATAAAAAACAGCCACTGAATGGATGCAAATAAAGTGGCTGACACTGATAAATGATTCATCCAATTCTCCTACTTTCTAAACCTTTGAAGGATTATTCAGGAAGTGTAAAGAACCTCTCGTAAACGCCCTTCCATTAAATAAGGCGATGTCGAAACGTTAAGTGAAATATATCTATTTCAATTCAAATATACCACATTTTACCTATTAATATATGTTTTACTTCATCTTCTAAACTGGTTCACTCGGTGAGAGAGTATTTATAAAGATGTTGTAACCCTTTTTAGTTCCCCTTCCAAAATGGCTAATTGAGCGAGTACCCCCAGAAAAACTTCTCACGGATAGAATATATATAGGAGACTGTAACTCTATAGAAATTGGGTGAAAACATGTTTTCAAACACGGAAATTGGAATTGATTTAGGGACAGCCAATGTCCTTGTTTATAGTAAAAGCAAAGGAATTATTTTAAACGAACCGTCCGTAGTGGCGATTGATACGGAAACGAAAAAAGTATTGGCTATCGGAACCGAAGCGAAAAACATGATTGGAAAAACGCCAGGACGAATTGTCGCTATGCGCCCGTTAAAAAAAGGCGTGATTGCCGATTTTGATGTGACAACAAATATGCTAAAGCAAATTATGAAAAAAATTACAAAAACATCTGGATTTTCCGTTCGAAAACCGACTGTCGTCGTCTGCACGCCGTCAGGCTCGACTACCGTTGAGCGACGAGCCATCCATGATGCTGTCAAAAGCTGCGGTGCAAAAGATGTACATTTAATTGAGGAGCCGGTTGCCGCTGCTATCGGGGCAGACTTACCTGTTGACGAGCCAGTGGCAAACGTGGTTGTCGATATTGGTGGAGGCACAACGGAAGTCGCCATTATTTCATTTGGCGGAATCGTAACCTGCCATTCCATTCGTATAGGCGGCGACAATTTAGATGACGACATTGTCCAATACATTCGCAAACATTACAATTTATTAATTGGCGAGCGAACAGCTGAGCAAGTGAAAATGGAAGTTGGCTACGCACCGATTGAGCATGAAGAAAAGACGATGGATGTATGCGGTCGTGATTTAGTTACAGGTCTTCCAAAAACCATTACCGTTTCCTCTAGCGAAATTCAAGGAGCCATCCGAGAATCATTGCTTCATGTACTTGAAGCGGTTCGCTCCACATTGGAAGCTTGCCCTGCGGAGCTGAGTGGTGATATTGTTGATCGCGGAGTCATTTTAACTGGTGGCGGCGCATTGTTGAACGGCATTCAAGACTGGCTTGGAGACGAAATCGTCGTTCCTGTTCATATCGCTCCAAACCCACTCGAAGCCGTCGCAATTGGCACAGGTCGCTCACTAACGTATATTGACAAAATTCAAAAAGCAGTAAAGTGAAAAACAAACGTACGGTTCATCACGTAACAAGAGAAAGCCGGGAGATTTTTTGTACTCCCGGCCTTCCCTTTTACTCGGAACATATTATAATTTCCCTGTTAAAAATTGAGCTTCTCCCATTCCAAAACTCCAGTCTGCATCTCCATTTGTCACAATCGAAACCATAATATCATTTGGTGCTATTCCGCAGCTTTCCCCTAACTCTTGAACTAATAGCTTATAAAGCTTCTCTTTTTGCTCATTGGTCCTTTGCTTACTCGTTACACTAATGACAACTAGATTGTTGCTTCTCTCAAACCCTAAACCAGTATCTTGAATGAACATTTCATCTGGGGAATGCTGATGAACAATTTGATAGCGGTCTCTCTCTGGCACATCAAATGCTGCCACCATCGCCCGATGTGCCGCATCTAATAACTGTTGCAATGACTCTTGATTTCGTCCTTTTATCACATCAAATCGAAGTAACGGCATCATAATAACCTCCATTAGTAGCATTTTATTATCGATGAACACCTAGGTATCCATATAAATCCACATATAGTTAAAAGATGCGGTCAATTGCTTGAATTTCCTCCGATGTTAACTGAACGTCCAATGTTTTCAAGTTATTTAGCACCTGATCCGCTCTCTTTGCTCCTGGAATTAACACATCAACCGAATCACGTGTTAAATACCACGCAAGAACAACGTGAGCCACCTCTTGATTTTTTGCCTCGGCAATTTTTCGTACTTGCTCTACCTTTTCTAAATGTTGTTCAAATACTTCTTTTTGGAAATAAGGCAAGTCCGCACGCAAGTCATTGAAAACCATGTCTTTGTTATATTTGCCAGCTAACAGCCCTGATGCAAGCGGGAAATAAGGAATAAAGGAAATCGTATGCTCTTTTGTATATGGCAGCAACTCTTTTTCTGCCTCTCGCTGCAACAAGTTATATTCGCCTTGATACACATCGACGTAACCATCTTTATTAGCTTCTTTTAACTGCTCCATTGAAAAGTTGGATACACCGATGGCTCTAATTTTCCCTTCATCCTTCAGTTGCTTTAACACGCCAACGGCTTCATCTTTTCGTGTATCCTCGTCTGGAAAGTGAATATAATACAAATCAATGTAATCTGTTTGCAGACGTTTTAAACTATTTTCCACTTCTTGCTTTAAAAAAGCTGGTGAGTTATCGAACACAACATCTTCCCCAACAAATTTGTGGGCACCTTTTGTCGCAATGATGGCCTCAGAACGATTTCCTCTTTCTTTTAACACTTCACCAATCAATTCTTCCGATCGTTCCGGTCCATAAATGAACGCTGTATCTAAAAGGTTGATGCCATTATCTAATGCTGTTCGAACGAGCTCTTTTCCAGCTTCTTCGTCCAAGTTCGGATACAGATTATGACCTCCGACGGCATTGGCCCCAAGTCCGATTGGGTTCACAACTAAATCCGTTCTTCCGATTTTTACTTGTTTTGTCATTTTGCATCCCTCTCCTTTAAATCGATTAATTCGCACTCTTCATCTTGACCTTATAAGCGGTTTTACGTACACTCCGATTCCAAACGGTAATTAGTGATACAGCCACTACACCTAATAGCCCAGAAAAGTAAAAGCTTGCGGTAATGCCTGCCTGTTCGTTCAAAATTCCTGCTAAGAACGGTCCAGCAAACATACCAATCGCATACAAGGCCTGGTATGCCCCCATCGCCGTTGCTCGTTTCTCATGAGGAATCGATTCGATGGCCATCCCTAACAGCAACGGAAAAAGAAGGCCGAGTGCAAATCCGTTCAAACCTTGTACAATACAGAGCAAGCCTTTCGTTTCGATAAATGGGGTGAACAGCGTAAAAAAAGCTGTTAGTCCAAAGGCTATTTTTAACGATAGCCATTGACCAAACATCGGAACAAATACTTTCCCTGCAAAAAGAGTGGCAACAGCATGAGGAATCATAAACGAAAATACAATTAAACTAATATCCCCAGCCTCTAATCCTATTTCCAATACATACGCAGGCATAAACCCAAACATGGTCGTAAAAATAATGCTGTGTGCCAAAATTGATAATAACGAGATTTTCAACAGCAAAGGTTCCTTCATGACAGATGTCAGTTCTTTCAATTTCACCGGTTCCCTCTGAACCCCGTCTTTCGGTTCAAAAATAAGAAAGGAAAGCGCTATCCCAAATATGCCGACAATCCCCCCTATCCAGAAAGGCGCATGCCACCCCCATGCATTGACGATGTACCCGCTTACACTCATCCCTACCAATTGCGCTAGCACTACCACAAATGTAATGCTGCCCATCGCACGGTGGATTTCCCGGTCTGTGAAATAACTAGAGTACAGTACTGTAAATACCACCCATGTCGCTGCAGCCAGCCCTGCTAAAGAACGAGCGAACAAAATCCATCCTAAACTATCCGTTAAGGCAAATGCTAAACAGCTAAACGCACTAACTGACATTCCAAATACAATGAATGGCTTTCTTAGTTTCATCAAATCGGAGAAAATTCCAAGCGGAAGTCGCGTTAGAAGCTGCATCAGCCCATAGCTGCCCAAGACAATCCCAATAAACGTGTACTCCCCTCCCATTGACTCCATATAGGGAGATAAGACAGGAACATAAATAAAAGGGCAGAACCAAAAAATGAAGGAAACGATTAAAAAAAGGTAATCATTTCGATTGGCATATAGGGTCTTCAAAGCATCACTTCCTATTTAGTTATCACTTCTTCATTTTATGGCCATTTCTGCATTTTTGCAAAAAAATAATTCCTAAAATAAAAAATTTTCTAAATTATTTTATTAAAAAAAGCGGATGGCATTCCCTCAAAGGGTGTCATCCGCTTTTCGTCACATTCTATTTTAATAGGCTGGTCATTTCCTCTTGTTTTTTCTTCGTATTATGATAGTGCCGGAAAATGCGGCAGGACGTATTCCCCTAATTCTTCAATGACTTCTTCTGCTGGGCGTTGGCCGTATTTTAAATTGAGGATTACATGATTCACACCAATCTCTTGAAACGCTTGAAGAATTTCAATTACGAAATTTCGTCCTGTACGGAATCCAAGATGAATGGGAACCGGAACATGATTCGGGTCCTCTGCTAAATCAACGTATAGTGATTGCGTAAATGGTTTGAATTCGCCTGTTAACGAGCGGAAATTTTCGATTAATTCCTTTTGAAAGCTGAGCGCGCGTGGATAATAAATCCATCCATCACTATGTTCCGCAATCCATTCCGGTGATTGCCCACTATGACCTGTCACCATTAAAGGAATGTCCAATAATTTTGGTTTTGGTAAAATGTCTCCACCTGTTAAAGAACTTCTCTTTGAGTCAATCGTTGGAAAATGTTCTTTCCATGATGTTCTCAACACATCCACCGCTTCTTGAAATAGTTCATACCGCTCCTCTTGATTCACAGAGAACGCAGGAAACTCAATTGGGCGGTCGCCTGTTGCCACGCCAAGAATGAGTCGCTCACCAGATAAGCGATCGATCGAAGCGGCAGCCTTGGCGACATGAAGCGGGTGGCGCAGCGCTAAAATAATGCTCGCTGTTCCTAAGGCAATTTTTTTCGTATTTGCAGCAACATATGCTAAATAGGTAAACGGATCATACATTTGTCCGACATCCCCAAAATTCGGATCACGTAGCGGGACATCTCTTACAAATAGCGATGCAAAATGAAGCTCTTCTGCCCGTTTCGCTAACTTTATTTGTGTGTCAAGATCCATTTCAGGGACATCGCCCATATAGGATTCAAGCGGAAACACGAGTCCTAATGTTAATTTGTTTTCTTGATACATTCGTGAATAGCCTTTATGATGTTTGAATTTTTCCATTTTGTCTACTCCTTAAGAAAGTAAGATTGTTTATTACGTCTTTTCTGGCATCATCATGCCCTTTTTATTTCAATGGATAAGCTGTCACAAAAGAATGATCTTCATCCCAACAAACTGAAATGTATTTCATTACAGTTTGTTGCAAAAAAAAATTTATCGAGCACAACTAGCTTAACACGTAGCATTAGTTGTGCTTTTCAACAAACTTTTTTTCACTATGAGTAATTTGATTCATAATATCTTGTATCGTTACACTCTTTAAATAGTTCAAAAAATGCTCTTCCGCATTTTGAAAAACATGAAGGAGTACAACAGATAAATGCTTTCCAATAAGGCAGTTTTCATTGGAATCCGGACATTTGGGTACAAGCGTCTCTTCACTCGTAATTTTAAAGATTTGATCCAATGTAATATGGTTCGGTTCATCGTTTAAAGAAAACCCGCCTTTAACGCCTTCTTTCGAAGTTATGATGTTTTCTTTTCTTAATACACTCAAAATCTTTCGTAACCTTACCGGATGAATGGACACACTTTGAGAAATATCTTCACTGGTCACTCGTTGATCTTGCTTTTGAGCTAAATACGCAACGCAGTGAACAGCAATTGAAAAATCGCTATTCATTTATATCTTCCCCCTAAATGTAATAATACACATTACAGTTTAACATGTCAATTTGAAAACACTTCATTTTGGCTCTCACGAATGGATGTTAATACGAGTTTAGTAAAAGCCTCGACTGCTGGCGATAGCCACTTTTTCTTCTTGATAAGCATATGTGAATAAATAGGGTCAAACGTTTCTGAATGCGCTAAAATTTTAAGCTTACCATTTTCTACATCTTCCTTCACCGTAATGTACGGCAAAGCAGCAAATCCAAGACCGCTTCTCACCATCTGTTTAATGGCTTCAATGCTCCAAAGCTCCATCGTTTGAAAAGTATGGATATCCTTCTTCAGCATATACCGCTCAAACATTAACCGATAACTACAGCCTTCTTCATTCGTAATAAAAAAACTGCTTGTGCTCTTTTCTTTATACTCATTGAAATGATCAGGACCTTCCATCCCACCTACAAGGACAATTTCTTCCTGCACTAACGAATGATGGATACACTTTTCCACCTTCATTTCTGGATACACCATAAAGGCGACATCCACTCGGCCACTGACTAGGTCGATTTGATTCTGCCCGCATGTCCCGTTCGTTAAAATGAGTTTGACGTGAGGGTAGTTCTTCGAATAGTCCCTTATAATCGGTCCTAGTCTGGAAATGGTTAGCGACTCTGGTGCTGCTACTTTTAACACACCCTTTACTTCACGGGTGCTTTTCATGTTTGTAATCTGCTCGTGAGTGGAAAGCAAGTCCTCTGCTAAAGGGATTAATTCCCTTCCTAAAGAAGTCAGCTCCAGTCTTCTATTGCGATACGTGAAAACTTCCCCTCCAATGTGTTGTTCAAGCGCTTGGATGTGAGAAGTAATAGTTGATTGCGTATAGCCAAGCTTTGAAGCTGCCCCCGTATAACTCCCAACCTCTACAATCGTTTGAAAGGTAATAAGATGCCGAATTTCCATAGTGTTCTCCTTCAGCTATAAGATGTATCGAAAAAAATGATACTAGTTTTTTTAATTTCAATTTTATTTATTGATAGAACCATCATACAATAAAGACTGTTCTATTGGAAATGTTCTTGAATCAAATGAAGCTGTGTCGAGTTATGAAGTGGAATATATAGAGTAAATGAAGGTGAGTTTATGAGTATTACAGCATTTCTTTCGTATGTCATTATTACATCCATTACCCCTGGTCCAAGTAACATCCTTATGATGAATGAAGCAAAGAGATTTGGTTTTTTGGGCTCTTGGCGATTCATGAGCGGCATCTTAACAGGGTTTGCGGTACTGGGGATTATGAGCGGCGTCTTTACAACCAGTCTGTACCATTGGCTTCCGGTTGTGGAGCCATATTTTAAAGCAGCTGGTGCCGTCTACCTTCTTTATTTAGCTTGGCAAATTAGTTTAGCGAAGCGTTCAAAGAAAAACGATACAAATATACAATCTTCTTTTTTATCAGGATTTATTTTTCAAATGATTAATGTGAAAAGTATTTTGTTCTTTTTAACGGTGATGAGTGCGTTTATTTTGCCATTCACTCAATCTTTTCTATTTATCCTGTTCTATTTAGCTTTAGCTATTTGTCTTGGCTGGGTCGCCCTGCTTTTATGGTCAGGATTTGGCTCACTATTTAAAACATTTTTCGAGCAATATGACAAGCCTTTTCGGTTCATCATATGTTTCTTATTAATTTACTCCGCGGCGACGATTTTTTTCTAATAACTTCAACAAAAATTCTTGCAAACTAGCAAAAAAACGTGAAGGAACCCCCCTCCACGTTTTTTTGCTATATACATTTCACTTACTCATTCAACACCACTTTATTTAGTAGAAAGTTCACCTAAGGGGATGACATCTCCTTAGGTTTATATAGAGGTTATTGGGCAATGCTATTCAAAAACTCTAGCTTTTCTTCCGCATTGTCCTTCGTGATAATGTCAATACCGCTGTCAATACGCGTATCGATTTGTTCACCTTTCATCGTTTTTAATGCATTCTCGACCCCTTGATACCCCATGTCATACGGACTTTGAGCAATTGTGCCTGCAAGTTTTCCTGCCAAAATGGATTCAACTGCTTCTACCGTCCCGTCTGTACCGATGACAGGAATAGTTAACCCTTTTGCCTCAAGTGCGCGCAGTGCTCCAATGGCCATATCATCGTTCGCACTGAATACTCCTTTAACGTCTGGATCTTTTTGCAAAATGTTTTCCATGACGGACATCGCTTTCGTTTTATCACTGTCAGCTGGCTGCTCCGCTACCACTTGCATACCTGCCTTCTCTAATTCTTCTTTAGCGCCTTTTACACGTGCATCCATTGCTGTATTACCGAGTGCACCAGCGACTAACGCTACTTTGTCTCCTTTTTGTAGCATGGAAGCAAGGACTTACCGCCTTCTTGACCAGCTGTATAGTTATCCGTTCCGATAAAAGAGGTTTTTCCTTCAAAGTCCGCATCTGTATCAATTAAAAGAACCGGAATATCGCTTTGTTGCGCTTGCTCTAATACCGGTACAACTGTATCAGGCTGTGATGGAGATACGACGAGCGCGCCTGGACTTTGATTCAATGAATCTTCAATCATATTAACTTGTTCCATAATTTGCGATTCTGCCGATGGCCCAACAATGGTTACATCAACCCCTAATTCTTCCCCTGCTGCTTTTGCTCCTGCTTCAACATATTTCCAATAAGGACTGCTCAGTGTTTTTAAGACGACGGCTACACTCTCATTGCCGCCTTCTCCTCCTGCTGACGAAGTATCTTTACCGCAGCCTGTTGCTGCAACAAGCAAACCTGCAATAGTTAAGGCAATTCCTAATTTTTTCATCTCTGTCTCCCCCTATAATCCCCATGTTTTCTTTTATACAAAGCAAGTGCTTACCTTAAGTGATGTCCCCACCCTTCAGCTAAGCACACTACTTGCTTCTAATCTTCATGAACCACTTTTAATCTTTTTTACTTTTACGCTGACGAAGGACGTCGACGTATACGGCTGCGATAATAACAATCCCGATAACGGTCATTTGGAAATCAGCTGATACGTTTAGTAAGTTCAAGCCGTTTCTTAAGACAGCGATAATCATTGCACCAATTAATGTGCCCCATACTGTACCAACACCGCCAAAGAAGCTAGCTCCGCCGATGATAACCGCGGCAATAGCATCCAATTCGTATGTTAAACCAGCAAGTGGGAATGCAGAGTTAACACGTCCTACCATAACTAAACCTGCAAGCGCTGCCATAAATCCACTGATTGTATAAACGATAACTAATACACGATTCACATTAATCCCAGATAAGTGAGCCGCTTCTTTATTTCCACCAATTGCATAAATGTAGCGACCTGTTTGTGTACGTGTCAAAAAGATATGGAAGATAACATACATAACAATAACAAGTAAGAAACTGACTGGAATCGGACCAACGAATTCTCTTCCTAAAAACTGAATCATGTACGGGAAGCCAGCAATTGGCGCAGCCGCTGTAATAATAAGTGCTAATCCCCGTGCAATGTTCATCGTACCAAGTGTGGAAATGAACGGATGCGGTAAGCGTAACTTTGTTAGCATAATACCGTTCAACCAACCAAAGAAAGCTCCGACTAATAAACAAATTAAGATACCAACGAATGGGTTAACCCCCATGTTGACAACCGCCACACCCATGACCATAATGGCGATGGCTAAAATCGAACCGACGGATAAATCAATACCAGCCGTTAAAATCGGCAACAACATTCCAAGTGCTAAAATGGCGTTAATGGACGATTGACGTGCAATGTTCATGACATTGTTCACCGTTAAAAATTTATCCGATAGAACCGTTAAAATAATTGTTAAACCGACTAACGCAATTAGAGAACCAAACTTCTCTAAATACTGGCGTGCTGTTTTCTTTTCACCTAACGATTTGGATTTTTCTACAGCTATTTCAGTCATTTCCTCATCCCCCTGTAGCCGCTTTCATAATATTTTCTTGTGTTGCTTCATGGCGAGAAAGGTTCGCTGTGATTTGCCCCTCACTCATCACGAGAATACGATCGCACATTCCTAAAATTTCTGGTAAGTCTGACGAAATCATTAAAACAATCGCCCCATTTTCTATAAGCTGATTCATTAATCGATACACTTCTACTTTAGCTCCAACGTCAATTCCCCTTGTCGGTTCATCAAAGATAAAGACTTTCGCTTTTGTACAAAGCCATTTTGCAATAACAACTTTTTGCTGATTTCCCCCACTTAGCTTACGGGCATTCAATTCAATATTTCCTGGTCGAACCTTCAGTTCTTTTATGTAATTCTCGGCTGTTCCTTTAATTTTTTGTAAATCAATCAAGGTGTTCGTATTTTTAAAGCTTTTCATGTTCGCTAATGCGATATTAAAGTCTAGAGGTTGATCAAGCAGGAGCCCCTCGCTTTTCCGGTCTTCCGTAATGAATGCAATACCAGCATTAATTGCATCACGCGGTGCTTTAATATTCACTTCTTTTCCGTCAATGAGAATGCGTCCACCCTCTTTAGGGTCCGCAGCAAAGATGGCTCGAGCCATTTCTGTACGTCCTGCTCCGACGAGGCCTGAAACTCCAACAATCTCTCCGTAACGAATTTGGAAGGATAACTCATGTTTTGACCCTTTCACTTTTAAGTTTTCTACACGGAATCCTTCTTCACCAAGAGTAAAGGCCTGCTTCGGATATTTCTCATCTAATGTACGGCCAACCATAAGCTCAATCCATTTATCTGGATCGGTTGTTTTAACAGGAAGGGTGTCAATTTTAAAGCCGTCCCGTAAAATGGTAATTCGATCGCCCATCCGCTTAATTTCGTCAAGGCGATGGGAGATGAACACGATCGCAATTCCTTTCTCCGTCAATCCTTCAACTGTCGTATAAAGCTGTTCAACTTCGGTTGCACTCAAGCTCGCAGTCGGTTCATCCATAATAATGAGCTTCGCATCCAATGTGAGCGCTTTCGCAATTTCGATCAGCTGTTGCTGCCCAATTCCGAGTTCTCCTAATGTTCGGTCTGCCAATTCCGGGTCTTGTCCGAGCATCTTCAAGTAATGCTTTGCCTGTTCTTTCATTTGCTTTCGGTTTAGTAGCGAAACCTTTCCGCTGTTTTTCAATTCTCTCCCAAGGAAGATGTTCTCATATACTTTTAATTGAGGCACAACATTAAGTTCCTGGTAAATCGTCGCAATCCCTAGTTTCATAGAATCGACAGGATTATTGATTTGAACATGCTGTCCTTCCCAGTAAATATCTCCGTGATCTTTCTCGTAAGCACCTGTTAAAATCTTGATGAGCGTCGATTTTCCTGCCCCGTTTTCACCGAGAAGTACATGAACTTCTCCAGCTCGAACATCTAAGTCAATCCCTTTTAGCACATGGTTGTTTGAAAAACTTTTCTTGATATCCTTCATCAATAACAAGCTTTTTTCATCTGTTTTCATGTATGCCTGGACTCCTTTCTTACGTCAAATCGTTTAAGTCCAATCTTTGGGTAAGCGCTTTCCTTATTACTTAAATTATATGTCGTTTTTTCCGATTAATCAACCTAAATTTTTAAATTAGTTAAAAAATTCTAAAATTTAAAAATTCATTCTAGATTTTGGAAAAAATGACTGGTACGTCTTATTACAATGTCTTTGCTGCACTCTTTTCAGTAGCATATGTCTCGACCTTCACCAATTCGCCTGTTTCAAATGATTGCTTGCATGCATACCCTAAGATGGTCGATTGAACCCCGTCTTCGACCGTCACTTCTGGTTTGCGTTGCTGTAAAATGCAGTCGACAAATTCTTCCACTTCGCTTAAATAAGCTTGTTCAAAGCGCTCAATAAAGCCTTCGGAGCATTCTTTCAGAGCCCCTTGTTCCCCAAACACTGTGACCATATTTTTCTCTGGTACAGTCCCGATCCGCAATGTTCCTTTTGTTCCGACAATTTCCGTTTCAATGTGATACCCATGTGCGCAGTTACGCCCTGCAACAAAAATGCCCATCGTATTATTTTTAAATTTAACAAGAGCTGCCCCTGTCTCCGCATCTTGTAAATCCGCAATTTGTGGATACGCGTACGCTCCGCCAATCGCCCAAACCGAATCGGCCTCGGACTGTAAATACCAGCGGGCAAGGTCTAAATCATGAATCGCCATGTCAAGGAACAAGCCGCCACTGTAGTTATTTTTCGCAAATGCCATAAAACCGTCAATGGCTTTTACTGGATCAAGACCATAGCAGCGAATTAAAACCGGATCGCCAATCGCTCCTTGTTCGATTTTTTTCTTCGCATATGCATAAGATTTATCGTAACGGCGCATAAAACCAACCATGAACACTTGATCTTGATGCTGTTCGACCGCCTCTTTCACTCGAATGACTTCATCTAAATATAAGCCAAGAGGTTTTTCTGTAAAGACATGGAAACCTTTACTTAACGCTTTTTCAATTTGTTCACAATGGAAGCCAGATGGCGAAGCGATAAAAATTGCATCAAGCTCTTGATTCTCAAGCATGTCGTCATAATTGGTGTAGCCATAAGGAATTCCCCACTCTTGTTGAAGTTCAGTCACTTCCTCTTCTATTACACTACAAACCGCTGTCAATTCGCTGTTGCGAATGCGAAAAGCCAAATTTTCAGCATGCTGTCTTCCTAAACGGCCTAATCCGACAATTCCAAATTTCACTTTTTTCATGTTTATGTCCTCCTGCTTCTTTTTGACGTGAACACTTATAGACCGCTTTTTTCTTTTATATATTGACGCGCTTTCACCGCATATTCAAACGGATTGGCTAGCGCCGGATCTTGCTCGGCCTCTACGACAAACCATCCTTTATAATCGGATGCTGCTAATATAGTAAACACTTCGTCAAACTCAATTGATCCATCACCTGGTACCGTGAACGCTCCCGCTTTCACAGCCTGTAAAAAACTCCAGTCTTGTTCTTTCACCTGCTCCACAATCTCTTGGCGAATATCTTTTAAATGAACATGATGAATGCGCGGCAAATGTTTCTTTAAAAGATGAACAGGATTTTCACCTGAAAATACGAGGTGACCTGTGTCAAACAGCAAAGAAACGAGCTTCGGGTCGGTCATGTCCATCAATTTATCAATTTCTTCTGTCGTTTGAACCCCTGTCCCCATATGATGGTGATAGACGATTTTCATGTCTTTCTCTAAAGCAAGTTCACCAAGATGATGTAACCCGGCTACGAGCCGTTCCCATTCCTCGTCTGTGAAGACTGGCTTTTCCTTAAACAACGGAACGTCCATCATTCCTTGGATACTTCTTCCTTGTTCAGATACGACGATAATCTTGGCTCCCATCTCATGGAGAAAATCACGATGCTTGAGGAAAGCGTCAGTTGTTTCTTCCAGCGGTTTTGTCGTTAAAAAAGCGCTGAACCATGCACTCGCAATCTCTAAATTCCTTAATGATAACGCCTTTTTTAATACGGTCGTATCTCTCGGATATTTATTGCCGACTTCGCTTCCTGTAAATCCGGCGAGCGCCATTTCACTAATGCATTGCTCAAATGTATTTTCTCCGCCCAATTCCGGCATGTCATCATTTGTCCATGCGATGGGCGCGATCCCAAGCTTAATCGTGTTTTCCTTAAACATCGTTTCCTCTCTCCTTCATCTCGTCAATACGTAGCATATGCGTTTTTTGGAAGAGACCCTGTCGCCCCTTCCAAACACCGTTTAATAGCGTCTTGCTTTTTGCAAGTTTCGTTCTTTATCTTCATAGGCAACCTGTATCTTTGAGCTATTGGATACTTCAGCTCCACCGACATGCCACCATGACTCATAACCGTGCGTCATCGTTTTTGGCAATACTTTAATATCAATTAACGTGGACACAGATTGCTTTTTCGCATCCTCCATGGCTTCGCGCAATTGAGCAATTGTCGTTACGCTGTACGTTTTAACTCCATAGCCTGCTGCACTTGCTGCAAAGTCGATTTTCATAATGCGACCGTTCAATTGCCCTGTTTCATCGTTACGGTAGCGAAATTCCGTACCGAAACTGCCCATCCCGTTCCCCATCTGCAAGTTATTAATGCAGCCGAAACCTGAGTTATCAAACAAGACGACATTGATTTTCTTTCCTTCCTGCAGGCTTGTAACAAGCTCGGAGTGAAGCATTTGATAGCTGCCGTCTCCAACCATTGCATACACTTCTTTATCCGGTTCAGCAATCTTGGCACCAAGTGCTCCAGCCACTTCATAGCCCATGCACGAATAGCCGTATTCCATATGGTACGTATTCGGTTGACGGGATACCCACATTCTTTGCAAATCACCTGGAAGACTGCCAGCCGCTCCGACGATGATGGCATCTTCTGGAATGCATTTATTCACTTCACCGATCACTTCTGTCTGGGTTAAAGTTGTGCCAAGTATTTCTTCATACTCCGACAACGCCTGATCTAATTGCCCGGCAACTTCCGGCACAAACCCTTGCTGTTCATATCGTGTATGATGAAGTCGCTCCAATTCCTCTGCCCATTCATCTTTTGCTGCGGCAATTTCAGTTGTATAGCCGGATTGGTATTGAACCGCTTTCAATTCTTGCTGCAACGTGAGAAGCGCTTCCTTCGCATCTGCCACTACTTTCACGGCATCAAGTTTACTAGCATGAAATTCAGAGACATTAATTGTTAAAAATTCCACTTGTTCGTTTTGGAACAATTGCTTAGAGGCGGTCGTAAAATCGGTAAAGCGTGTTCCAATTCCAATCACGAGGTCCGCTTCTTTCGCAATCGTATTAGCCGCTAAATTTCCTGTAACCCCAATCCCGCCTAAATTGTAACGGTGACTGCTTTCAAGTGCACTTTTTCCTGCCTGTGTTTCTCCGTAAGGAATATGGAACGTTTCTGCAAATTGTTGAAGCGCTTCAGCCGCCTCCGAATAGCGCACTCCACCGCCGCAAATGATGACGGGCTTTTTCTTTTTCACAATTAACTTCACTGCGTCATCTATGCTTGCTTTCGTCGGAATACGACGTTCAAAGCGGTGCACACGCTTTTGGAAGAAATATTCTGGGAAATCCCACGCCTCTCCTTGCACATCTTGCGGAAGCGCAATCGTCACAGCACCTGTATCCGCCGGGTTTGTCAACACGCGCATCGCATTAATCATCGCGGTCATCAGCTGTTCCGGACGGCTGACACGATCCCAATATTTGCTTACGGCACGAAAAGCATCATTCGTAGAAATCGATAAATCATGTGTTTGTTCAATTTGCTGCAAAACAGGGTCAGGTTGTCTTGTTGCAAATACATCACCAGGTAGCAATAATACCGGAATGTTATTGGCAGATGCTGTCGCTGCTGCTGTCACCATATTGGCAGAACCTGGTCCGACAGAAGCCGTACATGCCATAATTTGTTTGCGATGCTTCTGTTTAGCGAAAGCAACAGCCGCTTGGGCCATTCCTTGTTCATTGCGTCCTTGGTACACTTCCAATGCGCCCGGATTTTCCTCTAAAGCTTGCCCAAGCCCTAAGACATTTCCATGTCCAAAAATGGTAAAAATACCTTTGACTAATCGGTCTTGTTTGCCATCAAACTCTATGTATTGCTCGTTTAAAAACTTGACGAGCGCCTGAGCCGTTGTCATTCTAATTGTTTTCATCGCATACCGCCGCCTTTCTTTTGCCTCATTATATTTCGATTTATATTCATGACAGATGAAGACTTCATTTTACGTATAAGCAGTGGGCAAGAAGCGGTCGATGATTCTTGTCCACTGCTTATACGTAACTCATTTAACATCGTGTTAAATGAGTTACGTAGATAAACTGTATTACCAGCGAGCTGTGACCATTTTCTTTCTTGTATAGAACTCCACACCGTCTGTACCATTTGCATGAAGATCACCGTAGAAGGAATCTTTCCAGCCTGAGAATGGGAAGAACGCCATTGGTGCAGGTACGCCTACATTGACACCAAGCATTCCGGAGTGAATTTTTTCACGGAATTTGCGGACATGGCTTCCATTTTGCGTGTAAATGCATGCTCCATTGGCAAAGCGGGAATTGTTCGCAATTTCAATCGCTTCGTCTAAGTCTTTCACACGAACAACTGAAAGAACTGGTGCGAAAATCTCATCTTGCCAAATTTTCATTTCTTGTGTTACGTCATCAAAAATAGTTGGACCGACGAAGTAGCCTTCACCTTTAACTGCCGCATCTTCTCTTCCGTCGCGTACAAGACGAGCGCCTTGCTCAACGCCTGACTCGATATATTGGATTGTTCGCTCTTTATGTCCGTCACGAATAACAGGACCAAGGAATACGCTCTCGTCCATTCCATTTCCGATTGTCAGCTTATTCGCTTCTTCCACTAATTTGGCTACAAAATCGTCTGCAATATCTTCTTGAACTGTGACAACAGAAGCAGCCATGCAGCGTTCACCAGCAGAACCGAATGCCGCGCCGATAATTTGGTTGGTCGCCACATCAAAGTCCGCATCGTTAAGAACGATGGAATGGTTTTTCGCACCAGCTAACGCCTGAACACGCTTTAAGTTTTCCGTTCCTTTTTTGTAGACGTATTCTGCAACTGGTTGAGATCCAACGAATGAAATAGCTTTCACTAATTGATGCTCTAAAAGTCCATTTACGACATCGTGAGCACCGTGTACAATGTTTAACACACCTTTTGGCAAGCCTGCCTCCTCGAACAACTCAATCAGACGATTAGCCAGAAGCGGTGTACGCTCAGACGGCTTTAACACAAATGCATTACCGCACGCAATAGCAAGTGGGAACATCCAGCAAGGAACCATCATTGGAAAGTTAAATGGTGTGATACCACCAACAACCCCAATTGGATAACGATACATGCCTGATTCAATGTTTGTTGCAATATCTGGAAGCTGCTTGCCCATCATCAACGTTGGTGCACCTGCCGCAAACTCAACGCACTCAATTCCACGTTGTACTTCTCCATACGCTTCCTTGTAGCTTTTACCGTTTTCAAGTGTCACCAATTTAGCTAACTCATCCCAATTGTCTACAAGTAGCTGCTGATATTTGAATAGAATGCGCGCCCGTCTTGGAACTGCGACTTGTGACCATTTTTGAAACGCTTCATGAGCTGCTTGTACCGCTTTATCGACATCTTCTTTCGTGGAAAGAGGCACTTCAGCAATGACTTCACCTGTTGCTGGATTGTACACAAGTTCGGTTTGAGATCCAGATGCTTCTACCCATTCGCCGCCAATGTAATTTTTTACTGATGTTACTGCTGTCTGTGTCATATTTTTTTACTCTCCTTTTTAGTTAGAATGAACAAATGGTTTTTTCGTCCTTATATGAAGCGCTTTCATGCTTATGTAACGTACTTCACGCTTCTTGCAAAATTTCCTCTGCTGTTTCCATGAAGCTAGTGAGTTCTTCTTTCGTTGGCATCGCCTCTGAACAGCTATGCTTCGAAATAACAATCGATGCAGAAGCACCGCCTAAACGCATTGCTTCACGAATGTCTAACCCTTGCATTAATCCGTAAATGAACGCGGAAGCATAAGAGTCGCCTGCTCCAAACGTTTTTAGCACTTTTGTTTTAAAAATGCCGCCACGGTGAGTATCTCCATCCCTTGTATAGGCAATCGATCCGTCTCCTCCGTGTTTGATGACTACAATCTTAGCATGATAAGAGAACCATCTTTCTGCTGTTACTCGGTCATCCGATTGTTCATAGTTTAATAGTTTCTCCATCATGTCAAACTCTTCACGCGTCCCGATAATCACATCGCATTTTTCAGCCGCAAGGTTATAATAAACCGCTGTTTCTGCCTCTGACTCCCACGTATAAGGACGGTAGTCAACATCAAAGAAGACCACAACATCATGCTTCCGTGCATACTCTAATGCGAGAAAAACGGCTTCCCTTGAAGGGCTCTTCGCTAATGCCGTTCCGGAAATTAACAATGCTTTTGCTTGTTTAATATATTCTTCCGATACATCTGACGGCTCTAGTTTTAAATCAGCCACATTGTCGCGGTACATTAAAATGCTGCATTCTTGCGGACTTTTAATTTCGGTAAAAGCAAGTCCTGTTACGGCACCTGTTTGATCAACCACCACATTTTCTGTACTAATTTGATTTTCTTTTAAATACTGGGTAATGTATCGTCCCATTTGATCATCCGATACTTTTCCGATAAATCCCGTCTTGAGGCCAAGACGGGCTGTGCCGATGGCGATATTAGCAGGAGAGCCTCCCACATATTTTGTAAATGTTCGCGTTTCTTCCATCGGTCGCTGCGTTTCATTCGCATTTAAGTCGATGCATAAACGCCCCATTGCAATGAAATCAAGTGGACGGTCATTTTGAAAGTTAAGCGGGTTCACTGAAACATGCCTCCTTTTATAATCAAGCGTTGGAACGCTTCGCAAATTTCCAAGCTAAGCAGCATTGCTTCTCAGAAAGGTTCAATTGGTTAAGCGCTTTCCTTAATGAGTAAAAATAATTCGTCTTTCCCTTTTATGGTAGGTTGCAGACGATTGCTTTTTATACTAGCTTTATTGGCTCGCTTGCTTTGCCACAGCTGCCAAATATATTCATATGGTGTTTCACATTTTCATAGGCTGCCATCACCACATCTTGGTGAAGAGCAAAGTAGTCGGAATAAGGCTTTGCTTCATTAATCGTGTCTACAACGCGATGGAAAGTTGCCGTTGCCACGTTAATTTTACGAATACCTGACTGGATACATGTATGGAAGTCGTCCGCACTAATGCCAGATCCGCCGTGAAGAACTAATGGAATATCGACCTCTTCATGGATTTCCTTCAAACGATCGATTCGTAAGTTCGGATCTCCTTTATACATGCCATGTGCATTTCCAATCGCAATAGCTAACGCATCGACCTTTGTTTCCTCTGAAAACTGTTTTGCCTCATCTACACTTGTCAGTAAGATATCGATGTCTTCCGACCCATCCTCACTGCCGCCGACCCGGCCAATTTCAGCTTCAACTGTCGCTCCGTATTGCTTCGCAAGCTCCACAATTTCTTTCGTCTGGCTGATATTTTCTAAAAGCGGATGATGTGACCCGTCATACATGACAGAGCTAAAGCCAATATCAAGCGCTTGCTTAATTTTTTCGGTCGTCATCCCATGATCAAAGTGGACAGCTACTGGAACATCCGCTTCTTTCGCTGCGGCTACCATGAGCGGACCAATCATATGGAGAGGAGAATGATTGAGGCGAACCTCGGCGATTTGTAAAATGAGCGGTGAACGCAGCTCCTCTGCTGCCTTAATAGTTCCCATCACCATTTCCATGTTTGCAATACTAAACGCACCCACTCCATAATTTCCTTGCTCTGCTTGTTCTAAAATATGCTTCATCTTTACTAAAGTCATGCATTCATCACCTTTTTTTAATGAATCGTTTCTGATGTTCACACACCTTACAGAATCCTACATCGGTTTTATTAAGAGAGAATAGGTTAAGCGCTTTCCTTGCTTTTATTATACCTCGCACAAATAAAATTGCAAATACTTTTTTATATTTTTAGACTATTCTTTTTTTGTTTGTTTTCCTTCTTCGTAACAACAACGATCAACTCTACAAAGAAGGAAAAAGAGACGCTAATAAATCTTCAAATATGATTTTACTGTTTTATACAAAGTGAACCGTTCATCCAAACTCCGGATATTCCTAACTTCTAATAACGGTCCATTTTGTCGAGATTGTTTGAAATGGAATGCTTTCACCCTTTTTTCAAACAACCTCAAAAAAAAAGCATTTTCCAACTATTCATTGAGACCATCATATCTCGCTAGAATCGCTGAAAAATGCTTAGATTAAACACTATAGGTATCCTTTTCCTTACAAGGAGGAGCCGGTGCGGTAGAGTGACGCATAACTATTTGAGGAAGCATTAAAATCCGTTGCTTCGGTGCTGCTTCATTATCCATTTGCTCTAAAAGTAGCGTGATAGCCTGCTGGGTTAGTTCTTTAATTGGCTGTGCGATACTCGTCAAAGGAGGACTCGCAATCTCAGCTAAAATCGTATTGTCAAACCCAATAATCGATAGTTCTTCTGGCACTTTAATTCCGAGAGACTGCGCTTGCCTCATCGCTCCAATAGCCAGAATATCATTACAGGCCATTATGGCGGTTGGACGGTCTTTTTCACTACGCAACAACTGATCAGCCGCTTTTGCCGCATTGTCAATAGTGGCCTCTGTATGAACAATCATGGATTCCGTCAACTTAATGCCCGCTCCTTTTATCGCATCTTTGTATCCTTGAATACGATAAGAGCTTCTTGATAAATCCTCTGCAATGACACCAATGTTTTTATGCCCCAATGACAGCAAATGACTGGTTGATTGAAACCCTCCGCGATAATCATCAATGGACACCGTGCTCACTGCAAGCGATGGCAAATCAATGGAAAAAAGCACAAGCGGTGTGTTTTCTTTTAATAGCTCTTCTACTAAACTGAGTTTAATGTACGAAGCGATAATAAATCCATCCACCCTTTTTCTCGATAAAAGAGAAAGGTAGTGCTCAGTTTTTTCTTCGCTTCGATCCGTACTACAAATGACGACACCAAAACCTTGCTTTTGTGCCCAATCTTCAATATTTCTGGCTACTTCACCGAAATACGGGTTGGCAATGTTCGGAACAAGCAGTCCAATCGTTCCTGTCCGTTTACCCGTTAAAGCTGAAGCAACCATACTAGGCTGATAATGGAGCTGTTCCATCACATCATGCACTTTTCTTCTCGTTTTTTCACTAATCCGCCCAGTGTTATTAATGACTTTCGAGACTGTCGCAATCGAGACCCCCGCTTCTCGAGCCACATCATAAATAGTTGTCTTCATACGATTGAAATCACCTTTTTATTAGAATAATTTATTATAACATACGCAAAGTTGGTGAAAAAAAGAATGACTCATCGTCATTCTTTTTTTAGCATTATTTTTTCAATGTTTCAAACAACCACTCATGGTCTGGGTCATTATGAAATTTCCATGTCCGGATTGGTCCTGCCATTACATTCAAATAATAACACTCATACCCTGGCGGGGCAGATACCGGATGATAGCCTTCCGGGACAAGTACTACATCTCGGTTTTTGACAACAAGAGTCTCATCAAGCGTACGTTCATCATTGTACACACGCTGCACGGCAAAGCCTTGACCTGGATTCACTTCATGATAGTACGTTTCTTCTAAATACGATTCAGCTGGCAAGTTATTTTGATCGTGTTTGTGCGGCGGATAGCTCGACCAGTTTCCTGCCGGTGTGAACACCTCAACGACAAGCAAACTGTCCGCTGCTTTTTGTTCTGGTAAAATGTTATGAATTTGTCGGAACATATGGCCAGAGCCGCGGTCTTCTACTCCTACGTCCTCTGGAGCAATTAATCGCGCGGCATAGCTTCCATGCCCAGGCGCTAAACAAACCGCAAGCTCCACATCTGTTAACGCTTCCACTTTATAGGAATCATCATTTGGAACATAGACCGAATAAGGCGGAATCTTTTCAAACACAGACATGCGCTGACCGATCGCTAAAAACGACTCATGATTTGTATGAACAGAAGCTTTTCCGCTCAATAAAACGAGACATGCCTCTTGATTGCCCGTCAGATTTTCCAATACTTCTCCTTCTTTTAAAGAATACACTTCAAATCCAACATACTCCCACCCTGCACTTTCAGGGGTCACCGATAAAATTTTCCCTTGTGTGTCACGCTCTTGCGGACTAACAATTAACTTTGACATCGTTATCTCCTCCCGTGTCTTTTTAGCCGTTTAATACAGGCTCGCCTTCACTTTTTTCCAAATGGTCCACTGTCACAGGACGGCCAGTCAAAAAGGACTCTTTCGCCGCTTTGGCAATGCGCTCTGCCTGAAGACCGTCATTACCGCTGCAAACGACTGCTTTATCTTCCTGCAACGCTTTCGCAAATTGCGTTATTTCCTCTATATAAGCTTGCGTATAACGCTCAAGGAAAAAGTGTAATGGCTTATCCTTGACAACTCCGTTAGCAGTTGACACTTCGACAGTTGTCGGGCGGCAATTATCAGCCGACGCTGTTCCTTTTGCTCCAAATACTTCTACTCGCTGATCATATCCGTACACGGCTTGACGGCTGTTATCAATCACCCCTAATGCACCGTTCGCAAATTTTAATGTGACAATCGCCGTATCGACATCTCCCGCTTCTCCAATGGCTGGGTTAATTAGCGTCGTTCCGTGCGCTGACACTTCCACAACCTCGCTGTTCATCACATAACGGGCCATGTCAAAATCGTGAATCATCATATCCATAAACAAGCCCCCGGATGTTTTCACGTAGTCAATGCTTGGAGGCTCTGGGTCTCTCGAAGTAATTTTTAAAATGTGCGGTTGTCCTACTTCCCCATTCTGAACAACGTCACGCACTTTTTTGAAGTTCGGGTCAAAACGGCGATTAAAACCGACTTGCAGCTTCACGCCTTCTTCTTGGACAATTTGCAATGCTTCAATCGTTTCCTCAACGGAAAAGCTCACAGGTTTTTCGCAAAAAATATGCTTTTTAGCACGTGCTGCTTCTTTAATTAATTGCGCATGCGTCGTGGTTGGCGAACAAATGAAGACCGCATCAATGTCCTTATCTTCTAGTAATGTTTTATAGTCTGTCGTTAATACAGGAATATTTTTCTCGACAGCCCATTCTTGCAGATGATTGACTACAACATCTGAAACCGCTTTAACAGTCATTTCAGGAATTAGCTTTAAATTATCAACATGAAGCTTACCAATTCGGCCTGCGCCGATTACACCAACTGTAATTTTTTTCATATTCGTTCTCCCCTTTGAGAAAAATAAAGGAAAGCGCTTAACCTATTCTCTTTTTTAGTATAGCTAATATGTAAGCGCTTTTCAATATAAAGTTCGAAATTATTTGATAAATAAAGGAAATTTCCTCAAACAAAAAAATCCCTAACACTCATCAGGGATTATTCCGGTACATATACTCTCTTATTTCGGATATTTTTACTTTTTCTCTTTATCTTCTCGGTGAAAAGGAAGACGTTCATGCTTATGCTGGAAAAGACCTAACTCTTTCGCCTCGTCTGCATAATTTTCTTTCATTTCTTTCAGTAAATCTCTCGCTGTTTTATCTTTCGTATCGATGCCAAGCTGTTCAGCCGCTTCAAATACTTTCTTCTCACGGACTTCTTTCGCAATAGCCCGAATTTCTTTTCCCTCTGATTCAATCCCTAATTCTTTCGCTTCTGCTTTTACCTTCGTTTCAAATACTTCTTTCGCAATGTCACGTACTTCTTTTCCTTCTGTTTCAATACCGAGTTCTTTTGCTTCTGTTTTTACTTTTGTTTCAAACACTTCTTTCCCAATATCGCGAATTTCTTTTCCTTCTGTTTCGATTCCTAATTCTTTTGCCTCTGCTAAAATGCGTTCCTCATTCATTTTATGTTTTCTATGGAACGACTTCTTCTCTTCATCCTTTCCGTCCTGCTCTGTGAGCGTCGGAGATGTATGTACATTTTCAGTTGCAAATGCCGAAACCGCTCCAAATGCCCCTAACGTTAATGCTCCTGCCATCGTAAGTCCAAATACTATTTTTTTCATTGTAAATTCCTCCTATTTTTTTATGTTGCCTGCTTGCATCTCTTACTATACAGAGGAAATACATTAAATCTAATAAACCACCAATGATCCCATATTTCTTTTGAATAAAACGCTCTTTCTCTTCAATTGTTATATCTATATAAAACTTTCTGCATATAGCACCTTAAACATTGACATACTTTTACACTTAGCCGATAGTTAATTTGAGGTTCTGCCCTTGCCCTGCATGACGAAGCCGCTCCTTTAATTTATATATTTACTATTCATCCAGCAGCTGAGCATACACACTATCACTGAAAAGGAGACAACAAAATGATTCTAAAAAAATTTACTGTAGCTCAAAAAATGTATACAGGTTTCTTCTCAATCCTAATTTTTATGGGAATATTAGGTGGCCTCTCTTCATGGAACATGAAAAACCTTAATGAAAAATCTACTGAAATTGTCGATTCCTGGTTACCAGGAGTGGAATCCATCAATAAAATTAATTATTTAACAGAGCATATACTGACCCTTGAATATCAATTTGTCCTAGAACGTGACAACAGCCAATTAACCCAGCTTGAGAAAGAAATGGATGAAACATTTCGTCAAATATCTCAAACCTTTGATGACTATGAACGTACCATATTTTTAGAAGAAGACCGAAAGAATTTCAATTTATTAAGAGATAAATGGAATGAATATAAAGAGATTCATTCTTCCTTTGTTGAAGTTGGAAGAGAAATGGATTTAACCAAACAAGTAAATAGTGACAAAGTCGAGCAATTGTTTGAAGCAATCTCTAAAGCAAACAGCGCATTCGGAGAAATGCAGGTGTACCTCGACACATTAGTCAAGCTGAACCATGATGGAGCGGAACGGGCTAGTTTAGACGCAAACAACTTATTTACCAACGGACGCTCTCAAAACATGACTCTATTAATTTTTACCGTTATACTCGGTATAAGTATTGCCTTTGTTACAGCAAGAAGCATAGCGAAACCATTGAGAATGCTAACAGTCAATGTAAAAGAAGTGGCACAGGGGAATTTGACAGTTGATCCTGTTGTTATAAAGAATAAGGATGAACTAGGCGAACTCGCTCAATCCTTTAATGAAATGATGAACAATTTATCATATTTGATCCGACAAGTCAGTCAATCATCCGAAGCTGTTGCAGCTTCATCAGAAGAGCTATTGGCAAGCTCAGAGCAAACCAGCAAAGCGACGGAACAAATCACCATTGCTATGCAAGAAATTGCAGCGGGTTCCGACAAACAAGTGAACGCTACTACCCACATGAACCAAACCGTTTCAGAAATCGCTAAAGGAATGGAAGAAGTGTCTAAATCGATTCAAACTGTTGCGGATGTCAGTATGATAACAAATCAAAAAGCCGAAAACGGAAATCAGATTGCCGCTGAAACCATGCAACAAATGAATATTGTTTATGAGAATGTCTCGAAAACCACAACAATCATCAATCGTTTAGGAAAAAGATCTGAAGAAATTGGAAAGATTGTAGATTTAATATCCCAGGTATCTGATCAAACAAACTTGCTTGCGTTGAATGCAGCTATTGAAGCAGCAAGGGCAGGAGAACATGGACGCGGGTTCGCCGTTGTAGCAGATGAAGTACGAAAGCTGGCGAAAGAAGCCGGAAGTGCGACCAAATCCATTCATCAGCTCATCGAAAAAATTCAAGATGAAATTCAGGACGTAATCGAATCCATGGCAGAAGGAACAAAGTCTGTGAAAACAGGCATTGAAAAGGTCGATAAAACTGGGAACGAATTTAAGGAAATTGTCAAAATGATTGCTAATATCACCTCCCAAACTCAGGAGGTTTCAGCTATCGTTCAAGAAGTCCATTCCAGTACGGAAGGAATGGTCCATACTTTCACGGAAATTGCTTCGATTTCTGCTCAATCCGCTGCAAACACAGAGCAGGTGGCGTCATCTGCAGAAGAACAAAACGCTTCAATGGAGGAAATTGCTTCTTCCGCAAACTCCTTGAGCAATATGGCTTTAGAGCTTCAGCAAACTACCGCTAAATTTAAGGTGTAACAGAAAAAATAGGTGTTATTTTTACAGCGTTCCCTTTATGAAGGATCCATTGAAAGGCAAAGAAGAAAAAAACGGGATAGCTTTAAAAGCTTCCCGTTTTTCGTTTCATGACTGCAGCAAACGTAATTTTTCATTTAACATTGTCGCTTCCGTTAATGCTTGTTTATCTTCCAAAATAGCATCAGGCGGGCTGCCTTCACCGATGATGTAACCGGCAAACTCCATTCCTACAAAATCAAAGATGTATTGAAACTGCTGAATGAGTGGGAGTGCCTTAATTTTTGGATTGTCTCCTCCTGTCACCATCACATACGCTTTTTTCTTCCCCATTTCTTCTTTAAAAGCATAGCGCGTATCACGAAGGCTTTGGGACCAACGATCAACAAAATTCTTCATCAAACCTGACATGCCATACCAATATAATGGCGTAATAAACAGAATAACATCATGCTCCAACACTTGCTGAATCGTCACGTCATAATCATCATCAACAGGTTGAAAGCCCCCTTCATCATGTCGCTGATCCACAATCGGTTTAATATGTCGATCGCGTAAATACACATGCGTAACCTCTACGCCTTCGAATGCCGTTTCTGCCAGTTTCTCCGAATTTCCTTGTGAACGCGAACTGCCGTATAAAGCGATTATTTTCATGCCGTAACCCCTTTTATAAATTTTTCCATCTCCTTCATTATAATCCATTAAAACTTGTCTTACTACTTATACGAATTTACCCTCATCTGACCATTCTATTTTTAATCATTTGACACCGCTTTATTTAATGAAAGAGCGTTCACAAGAAGTTCTTTAGACCTCTTGAATGCTCCTTCCAAGAATAGAAAATTCGACATGACCGCTCCTTGGTCATGCCGAATTTTCTAGATCCATTTATATAAATGAAACAATGGCATTCAACGCAATCTCCGCTTCTGCTTGCACCGCGTTTGCAACTGCGTCTGTATGCGGATTGTACGCTTCACGCAAGTCAGCATCCGCATAGCCGTCAATCGCTAAGATTGCTCCCGCTCTCATACCGCGAAGCGATGCAATAACAAACAAAGCCGCATTTTCCATCTCTACCGCCAGTACACCTGCTTGTTGATAGAGATCGTGTGGGAACGGAATGACACCCGAATAAAAGACATCAAGCGTTAACGTGATTCCTGCCTTTACTTCGTAACGGTGTCCGTGCTGTTCAGCCGCCTTTACAAGTTCCTCTGCAATATGACGGTCTGCTACAGCAGGGAAGCCTTCTGGCACAAGCTGACTCGTCAAACCATCGCGCCTTACTGCAGCAGTACTGATGACGAGACTTCCTGGCGTAATGTCTTTTTGATAAGAACCGGCTGTTCCTACACGAATAATGGATTGAACACCACCAGCCGCTAATTCTTCAAAACAAACCGCCGCACCCGGAGCGCCTACACCGTGACTCACTACCCCTACCTCAATGCCATTCCATCTTCCTTTATATGTATGGTACTCTCGGTTTTTTCCAATCACTTTTCCTTCTGTTAAAAGGCCGGCGATTTGGGCAGCACGACCGGGGTCACCACATACAATGACACGCTTTGGCAGTTCTTCTTTCTCAACTTTTAAATTTGGCAGCATCTCAATCAAACTCCTTTTTCTCCCATTCATCCTCTGGAATTGGAATATCTTCTCCTGAAAAACGTTCTTCTTCAAAAGGATCTCCTCGTAAATGGAATCCGTTTTGTTCCCAAAATCCTGGCTGATTTTCGTTCATAAACTCAAAGCCTCGCAGCCACTTGACGCTCTTCCAAAAATAAAGATGCGGAACGACAAGACGAAGCGGCCAGCCATGTTTATCCGTGAGCGGCTTTCCTTCAAAAGAATGTGCAAGTAAAATATCATCTCTCATTAAATCCGCCAGCGGCAAATTCGTTGTGTAATCATAATCACCGTGAAGCATCACATAGTCACTAAGTGGTTGAACCCCAATTTCATTTAAAAAATCTTTGAACAAAACACCGGTAAATGTATTGTCAAAGCGCGACCATCTTGTTACACAATGAACATCACACGTCACCTCTGTTTGCGGCATTTTTAAAAGATCTTCATAAGAAAGCGTGATGTCCCGGTCCACTTCTCCGAACACGCGCAGCGTCCAAGTAGACATATCATATTGTGGAACGTCCCCTTCATGTAAAATTGGGAAGCGCTCTGTTAGTACTTGTCCTTTCGGAAGACGGTTCGCATATTTTGGGTCGACTGCCGGAACTTTCATCCTTTTAATGCGATCTGCTTTGTTCATTGTCCTCTCCTCCTCTTTAGCGAGAGCTTTGCTGACCAGACTGGTTCAGCTCCACTCCGCGATCTTTTAGGAAAAACATCGCGATAATTGTTAGCACATATGGCAGCATCATTGTAAACTGTGTTGGCACGGAGAAACCTTGCAATCTCGTACTGACCGCATCCATTAATCCGAACAGAAAGCTTGATGCCAATACACCAATCGGATGTGACTGCCCGAGCATCATGGCTACAAGAGCGATAAATCCTCTTCCTGATGTCATTCCTTCTGAAAACATTGTTACTTGTCCAAGTGATAGTTGAGCACCAGCTAAACCGCATAATACTCCGCACAGAGCAATCGCTCCATATTGCAATCCTCGAACACGGAGCCCAAGACTACGTGCCGCCGTGCTGTTATAGCCAACAGCTAGCATACGGAAGCCGACGACGGTGCGATAGAAAAATACGTACAATAGAATCGATGCGATAATCGAAAAATAGACAAGCGGAGAATGGCCCGAAATAATTGACCCGATAACCGGGATTTGCTCGATAAATGGAAGGTCCCACTTCGGCAAACCTGCCATATCTTTATCGTAATAAGCGCCTTTCACATCAAAAATGGTCCGAAGCAAAAACGTCGTTAGTCCAAGTGCCAAAAAGTTAATGGCTACCCCGACAACAATTTCATTCGCTTGAAACCGAATCGTCATCAATCCAAATAAAAGGGAAAACAACATGCTCGCCCCTGCTGCAAACAAAGCGGCAAGAAAGAGGTTTTGAGTAAAATAGTTTCCAACGATGGCACTGAATGCCCCAATTAAAATTAAGCCTTCAAGTCCAACATTGAAGATGCCAATTCGGGCACAAAGCATACCGCCTAGCGCCGCTAGTAAAATGGGCGCTACCATCCGCATCGCAGACCCGAGCAGGGAAAGATCAAACAGTTCCATGTGCAGCACTCCTCTCTTTCTTGCGTACTTTCCACCAGTTTAAGCTCACTTTCGCTGAAATGAATAAAATCAACACAGCTTGAATGACACTGGCAATTTCTAAAGGAACGTCCGTATTTCGCTCCAATCCCATTGCTCCTGTTTGCAAAGCCGCCAGCAAAATGGACGTAAAAATAGTCGCAACAGGGTTCGAGTTGGCAAGCAGTGCCGCCATGACTCCTGTCCATGCATATCCTGGAACGGTCAATGCCCCGTCTACATATCGATATTGAGAGCCAAGCACTTCAAATGCACCCGCAATTCCTGCTAAGCCGCCACTCATGAACATCGTCAATAGCATCACTTTTGCTTTATTAATGCCTCCGTACGATGTAAAAGAAGGATTTTTCCCAAGCATATCAATTTCATAGCCAGAAGCCGTGTAACGATAAAGAAGAAATAATAAAACAGCTACTAATAACGCAATGACAAATCCCATATGGACCGTCATACCGGCAAATAACTTCGGCAACCATGATGTTTGTTCAAGCATCGGAGTCTGCGCTAAAGCGGCAGAACCTGTTTTATCTTGGAATGGTTTACTTACAAGATAGCTTGCAAAGAACACGGCAATGTAGTTAAGCAGCAAAGTCGAAATGACAAGCTGAATTTTAAATTTAGCTTCCATCCATCCTGCCAAAACAGACCAGCCTCCTCCAATGATAAAACCGGCGGCAACAGCTAATAACAGTTTCACCATCCCAGTTCCTGGCACATAGAGTGACACAAGTGCCGCTGTCACTGCCCCTAAAACCATTTGGCCTTCTCCTCCAAGGTTGAACACGCCCGCACGAAAGGCCATTCCAACACCAAGAGCAATAAGTAAAATCGGGGTAGCACGTGCTAATGTAGACGCAAAGAAATAAAAATTTCCGAAAGCTCCATTCCATAACTGAATATACGTATCGATAATGGGCGCATTCACCATTGAAATAGCGATCGCTCCGACTAATAAGCCCATCACAATGGCTAAAAGCGGCTGCATGAAAGCTCTAAGCTGTTGTTTCCACTGCATGTCGTACAGTCCCTCCTGCCATCAATATACTAAGTTGCTCCTCTGTTGCCTCTGCTCTTGAAAGTTCCCCTACAATTTTCCCTTCATACATGACGAGAATACGATCGGAAAGCGCTAAAATTTCTGTTAATTCAGAAGAGACGAGTAAAACGGCCCCTCCTTCATTCCGTTTTTGAACAATGGCTTCATGAATCACTTCCATTGCCCCAATATCTACCCCACGCGTCGGCTCTGCGGCAATTAAAAATGGCGTTTCTTGTCCAAGTTCACGGGCAACGATTAGCTTTTGTAAGTTCCCACCCGACAAATTGGCGGCTTTTTCCTTCACAGAGCTTGTCTTAATAGAATAGTGGTCAATCCACTTTTGCAGCAATGGTCGAAATTTTTTCCGATGAATCCAGCCTTTACGTGAAAAGGCAGGCTTATCATAGTAGCCCATTAACCCATTTTCTTCGACTGTCGCATCTTTCGCAGCCCCCCATAAATAGCGGTCTTCTGGAATATGAGCTAACCCGGCATCTCGACGGCTCTGAACAGACAATTTCGTAATGTCCTGATTCCCAAGGTGAATGCTGCCCGCATCAATTGGCATAAGCCCTGCGACAGCTTGCAACAATTCAGACTGTCCATTTCCTGATACACCTGCAATGCCGACAATCTCACCACGCGCAATATGAAAAGAAGCGTTGTCTAACAATGGTTTTTCATGTTTTCCTTGAACCGTGACATTTTGAACATGCAAAAACGTTTCTCCTTCTGTCGATGTTCGTTCTGTCATTTTTTTCAGTTCACGCCCGACCATTAACGTGGCTAATTCATGGGCATCCGTTTCTTCTACCGGCATAGTGCCTGTCACTTTTCCGTTGCGCAGCACTGTAACCCGGTCGGCCACTTCCATCACTTCCTGCAGTTTATGGGTGATAATAATGATGCTTTTTCCTTGAGAGGCGAGAAATCGAATAGTTGTTAACAGTTCTTTCACTTCAAGGGGGGTCAAAACAGCGGTCGGTTCATCCAAAATGATAATATCAGCGCCTTGATACAGCACTTTCACGATTTCAATTCGCTGCTGTTCGCCAATTGAGCAATTCATCACTTTTTCAAGCGGGCGGATCGGAATACGATATTGTGTGGAGAGGGCCTCCACTTCGTTCATGGCCTTCTTCCGTTGAAAAAAGCCGATGCGGCGCGGTTCACGTCCAATAACGATATTTTCAGCGACCGTCAAGTGCGGAAAAAGCATGAAGTGCTGATGGACCATGCCAATTCCGTGATTAATCGCATCAGACGGATTCGTAAACGATACTCTTTTCCCGTTTAAAACAACTTCTCCTGCTGTCGGCTGCTCCATGCCATACAACATTCGCATTAATGTCGTTTTTCCTGCTCCGTTTTCTCCTACAATCGCATGTACTTCCCCTTCTTTAAGGGAAAACGAAATACCTTCATTGGCTGTAAACGAGCCGTACTGTTTGGTCATATTTTTCATTTCTAATCGATGCATCGTTATCCTTTCCCTCCTTTACTCTGTGGAAGCAGAAAAGGGAAACCGACTACGAATATATGCAGTCGGCCCGCTTTCTGATCGTTTTACTTTAATGGATCTGTCACTTCAATCTTTCCTGCGACAATCTCATCTTTCAATGCTTTCACTTGGTCAATCACTTCTTGTCCGACAAACGGGTTAAGAGGTGTTGCACTGTCTCTTGTGACATAAGTGACGCCTACTCCATCTTCTTTTAATCCATATGCCACGACACCAGCTTCAAGCGTCTCTTCTGTAAATGCCTTTACGGTTTCGTAGGCAGCCGTATCCGTTCCTTTTAATTGCGATAACACAATGTGAGCTGGGTCAAGCTCTGTTCGGTCTACATCTTGTCCTGCTGTATAGAACCCTTTTTCTTTTGCTGCTTCAAATACGCCAAGGTCACCTACCGCAGCCGCTCCTGCTACAAAGTCGGCACCATTTGATGCTTGCAGCAATGCCATTTCTTTCGCTTTAGCTGGGTCTGTAAAGCTTCCTACATAGTTAATAAGAAATTCCGCTTCCGGATTTGTCGCTTTTAATCCTTCTTCAAAGCCGACAGTCCATTTTTTCAACAACGGAATATCCATCGCGACCACCATACCGACTTTATTCGTTTTCGTTGATAAACCAGCTGCTGCTCCAAGTAAATAAGCAGCTTCTTGCTCACGGAAGGTGACACTGCGCACATTTGGCAAATCAACAACGGTATCAATGATGGCAAACTGACGATCTGGATTTTCCGTTGCGACTTTTTTCAACGCATCTTCCGATTCAAAAGATGAAGTAATAATTAAGTCATAGCCTTCGGCAACCGCTGCACGAAGATTATCTTCAATGGCTGCATGATCTGTTGATTCAATCGTTTTTAGTTCTACACCAAACTCTTCTGCAGCTTTTTTCGCGCCTTCATCCATCTGCTGGAAAAACGGGTTCACACCAATTTTTTCAGGCAATACAAGCGCAATCCGTTTTGTTCCGCTTTGTTCCTCTCCACCTTCGTTAGAGGAAGATGGTGATGATTGGCAGCCTGCTAATAATAGAGCGAAGACTGTAAATAACAATAGTAATTTTTTCATAATATCCTCCTTATGTAGTTCGCAATTAATTTACACATCTCAATAATTCCAATGTCATTATGACACGATTCAACTGAAAACACAAACATTTTTTTGTTTAGAATTAAAAATGTTCGTATTTTACCAACTCAAAAAGAAAACCTCATCCCATAAGGAAGAGGTTTTCTGCCGATCACTCTTCCTTATCTTCAGAACGTCAACCGTTCTTCAGGATTTGGCACCTTTCTGTTTATAAAACAGTGGTTGCCGGGCTTCGCAGGGCCAGTCCCTCCGCCTCTCTTGATAAGGATATATTTTTTAATTGTTTATAATTTTAATAAAAATGAGATATTTGTCAACCCTTTTTTTATTTTTCCGATTACAATAGTTGGATTTTCTTTTTTAAAAAACGCCCGCTACCTATCATTCATTTTGGAAGAAACTTTTTCCTGGATTGTTTCGTATTACATATTGGAAGAAAAAGGGGGAACTCGTATGAAAATGGAAGAGATTTCATCACTACGAAAGCATCAATTTATTTTGTTAAATTGCGGTATGGCCATTATGTTTTTTATCCTCATAGCAAGCGTGGAGTTAGGTTTGTCAATGCGCGGGCTTTATATAAGTTTAATTGTTTTTATGCTCGCTCAAGTCATCACCACTATCCGAATCCAGCAGCCGCTTCTTTACGTCTTTTCTCACAAAATGCGAAAGCTGATGCAATATGAGCAGAAGAAAATGGGGACACAATGGAAAGCACAACAAAAACTGATCGTCGTTCTTCAGTCTTTTTTAATCCTTATGTTCTTGTTTCAGGCATGGCTAATGGGCGATCAGCCTTTCTATTTTCCGGGAGAGCGTTCTTATTTAGCGGGAATATACTTATTTACCGTCGCCTTAGTCAATATCTCGACATTTATTCATAATCGGAAAATTGATACACAAACCGAAGAAAAATTAAATGGGTATACGAAAAAAATGATCATCTTCAGCCTCGTATTTGCCCTCCTCTGTTTTATTATAGGCTTTGTTGGAAGTTCGTTTCTTTCCATGCTATAAGTACGTTTAACATGAAGAAACCAAAATTACCATCAATCTTTGTAACACTAATCACTACCCTAAAAAATGAGGCTGGGACAAAAGATTTTCAGCTAATAATAAAGCCGAACTATTATTTAGAACTCTAATTTAGAGCTTAGTAATCGTTCGACTTTTTTGTTTTTCTATGTTGTTATTAAAAAGGCTGAGCACCTTTTCGACGTCCAAAAGGTGCCCAACCTCTTTTGATAACTTGTTTTTTCATTAATACCCCCGATACTTGAAGAAGAAAACAATTTTCATCATCAGTTAAAAAATTAGGTTTTTCAGAAACAAAATAACGTATATTAAAGCACTACAAATTACAATAAACAATCCAACCATTAAAAAACCATAACTAAAGCCTTTACCCATTGAAAATAAATCTAAGAACATATTTTTAAATGTATCAAGTACCTTATACATAATTACCCCCTAACCCCAAACTACCGCATATATTTCACCATAAAAATCCATTATCTTATGAAAACTATCCCGTTAAAGAAGAATCGCTTATCATTTATAAAAAGTACATTAGCCCAGCGATGCCTAATGAGATTGCTCCTGCAAGACCAGAGTATAATGCAATTTGGGTTCTGAAGTTTCTATGTTTGTCTGTTTCTGAATGAAAATTTGCTCTCTGCTGTTGTCCATCCGTCCAAGCCCCAATAAAAATTCCCGATATAACAATACAGACTACGCCAATGATAAGAAACAGCTGAATCATATCCATATCCTTCCACCCCCTTAATGAATCTACGTTTTTATAACCAATTTTGTTTCATTAACATAGATAAGTTCCTCACTCGAATTTATATGTCTTGTTTGAAGTAAACTGCCCACGTTAGCACAATAAAAAAGGTTGCCGTAGCAACCTTGTCTTATAAAACTCAAGTCCCCGTTAAAGAAGCCAGGTTAGCTTTTTGTTAAGGGATTTATTGAATGTAAATTCTTATGTAATTTCGTACATTCGGTAAAATAAAAAAGCCACCTTCTTTAAAGCGACCTCTCCTCTCTTCTCCAATCCAAAGAGGTTGGGTATCCGAAAGACGCCCAACCTCTTTTCGTTGACATAAGTGACCTTATTAAGAAGCAAACTTACTTTTCTCTGGCTTTCTTATTCTTTTCAAGTTTTTCACTAAAATACGACCAGTATCCAATTGCAATAAAACCAGCAATACCGGCTAAAGCTAAAATGACCTCTATGAAAAGATTCATTCTTTGCCTCCTTTTAGTCACCATAATTTAGAATTATAGGAAATCAAAAAAACAGACAATCTTATAGAATTTAAGAGTCTTTGAATACACCGTTATGTATTATTTTATAAACAATGATCGCTTACTCCTTTTAAGTTTGTAATTTTCAAAAAACTGTATGCTTGTTTGTTCAAGTAGAAAACACTATTTTTTTAGAGACGCTTTAAATACATAACTTACTTTGTCATAATTCATTTTATCTTCATAAAAACGGTGTGCATCTGTACGTTGTAGTCCTGAAGATAAGGCAACACTGTCATAATTATTCTTTTTTGCCCAGCCATGAACATATGTAAGAAGCTTTTCACCATATCCTTTTGAACGTTTATTAGCATCTGTAACTAAGTCACAAACCCAAATAAATCTACCATAATAAAGTGTTATCATTGGTTGAAAGCCAATAACTGCGACAATTACTCCTTCATCCAATAAAGCAAACATTTTGTATGATTCCTTTTCTTGTGCCTCAGTTACTAAACTAAGATAGGTATTTTCATCAAGATGGACGCGCAACTGCTTCATAACTGGAAATGCTTCAATAATTTCGTTCTTTGTTTGGAGTTCTTTAACTGTCAATGTATTCACAATAAAATCCCCTTTTTAGAATTTTTTGTAAATAAAGTTTATCATAATTCCTTGTTTAACAAAACTCTCATTAGATAACAAAGAATACTGTATATTGTATGCATAGTTTGTATAGCCTCTCTTTTAAGAATTCTCCTCCCACCTTGAGAGCCAAGAAGTTTTCTGTGGTCAATTTTATAGGCTATGTATGATTTTATACATTAAAACAAGAAGCTGGGCCATAACTAATCAAAAATAATGAAAAAAAGCCGAGAGGAGCCAAAATTAGCTTCCCTCGACTTTTTCATTTTAATTGGACAGATTTTACCCGACTCTCTAAACTGTCACTAATTTTTTCGACTCTAAATTTTCTATAAGTTCATCATATTTAGGACTGCTTAAAAAGTTTTCAACTGAAATATGAATGGCATGAGGCACTTTAGCTTTCGCTCGATCCGTTAAATCTTTATGCGTAATAACCACATCTGCATCAGCAGGCAAATTATTAATGGCCGTATTGGATACTGAGATATCCAATCCTGCTTTTTGGACTTTGTTCTTTAAGATAGAGGCTCCCATCGCACTCGAACCCATTCCTGCATCACAAGCAAAGATAATTTTCTTAACCTCTTTCTTAATCTAACTCTGCAGATCATTTTCTTCTTCACTCACAATTGGCTCTTGGTTTGTTCCTCTTTCATTAATGCAGAAACTTTACTTTCTTTTCCTTTTAAGCTCGCTGTTTTTTCAGCTGCCTTTTCTAAATTTTCTTCTTCTGTTTGTTTAGATGCTTTTAAAATGATTGAAGCAATTATGAAGGTTACTGCTGTTGCTGCAAACACACCAGCAAGAACACCTAAATAGTTCCCTCTTGGTGTCATCGCTAATAGTGCAAAAATACTACCAGGAGATGGAGCGGACACTAAACCAACATCTTGATTCAACAATTTTCCATCCTTCTTTAATTATACTTCGTTCTTCAACGGAGGCTTTATTACATATAGCCCTCCGTTTTCCAAATCCGAAACCAGCATTCCATATATAATGCTGTCTGTCCACTCCCCCTTACTCCAGAAATCCTGTTTGAAGTGGGCTTCCTTTCTCATCCCTATTCGCTCACACAATCTTTGTGAGGCTAAATTCCTTGCATCAAGGGTGGCTTGAATGCGGTGCACACCCCATTCTTCGAATAGTTTTCTTACTAAATGACTCACTGCTTCTGTTGCATACCCCTTACCTGAAGCTTCAGAAGAAAAGCTGTACCCAATTTCAACCGTATCCTTCATCCCTGTAAACCATACAGATAAATCACCAATGACGTTTGTATGGTTCACCACAGCGAGACTTAAACTGGTCTCCTTAGTGAGGGAATGATTTTTCAATTTTTTATTGAATGATTCCTGCATGCTTTCACTTGTCCATTTATCATGGAGTAGATACCTACATGTCTCATCGTTATTGTAAATGTGAAACACGTCTTGTAAGTCATTGCTCTTAAACGGCCTGATTGTTAATCTTTCAGTGGTGAATTCCAAGAGAATCTCTCCTTTTTATCTCCGTATAATATTTTGTGACTTGAATTTGGAATGCCATGACTCTTCATTGCTTGACATCTTTTTGCTAACTCCCCTTGAGAAATTTCCTTTGCTTCTCTTAAGATACGAATTTGATTTTCCATTAGATTACCGCCTCTCGGCTAACAGATAAAAAAAATCCGCGCATAAACATGTCAAAAACTTTTTATATTTAAAATTATAGGGTATTTCTAAAAATCCTATCAAAAACTTTTTACACTTTAATGAAAAAGAGCCCGTCCATAAAAGGACAGGCCAAGAAGGGGAATAGTGAAAGAATCTGCGGCATTATCTGCTCAACTTGTACTTTACCTTTTAAAAATGAAAAAACGGTGAAAATGAAACAAACTATAATTTTTCTGAAAATTTATAATTTTTAGTATTTACAAGATTCGACTTTTCTAGTATGCTTAATACAAGCCACACACACTACATCAAAAAAAGAAGGTGAATCCAGTGACATAGGGAAAGACGAAATGTACTACACGTACATGGGACGAGCCTCATACTCTATCTTAAAACGAAAAGGTGATGCCAATGACGTAGCGGAAAGCGTAATGTACTACACGTACATGCGACAAGTCTCATACCCTATCTTAAAACGAAAAGGTGATGCCAATGACGTAGCGGAAAGCGCAATGTACTACACGTACATGCGACAAGTCTCATACCCTATCTTAAAACGAAAAGGTGATGCCAATGACGTAACGGAAGGCGCAATGTACTACACGTACATGCGACGAGCCTCATACTCTATCTCTAAACGAAAAGGTGATGCCAATGACGTAACGGAAGACGCAATGTACTACACGTACATGCGACGAGCCTCATACTCTATCTCTAAACGAAAAGGTGATGCCAATGACGTAACAGAAGGCGTAGTGTACTACATGTATATGAGACGAACCTCATACTCTATCTCTAAACGAAAAGGTGATGCCGATGACGTAAGTGAGGCGAAGGCATATTTTACATAAGCCGGGGAACGAATGGTAAACAAACAGGCAGAAGAACTCTCTAGCCATGGGGAGATTCTCCTAATTCAACAAGATGGAAAGGATTCTATGTATTATGAATGAAGAAATAGTGTAAGCGACCTTGTTATTCCTAGAAGGATAAACAAGGTCGCTTATTGTATTTTAGGCCACTGGAGAACATTGAAGGTTTTCAAATCGTTTCTCGCAATTGGCAAAGAGAGCGTACATGTTCACGCACGTCCTCTTTTTGTTAAGCTTGCTGCTGAGTTGGTGCTAAGGCAATTTCTCGAATATTCACGCTTTGCGGTTGTGAAAAAGCAAAATAAATCGTTTCCGCCACCGTCTGTGGTGCTAAACCGCCTTCAATCGACTGTTTCCATTCATTATAGTTATCTTTAATTTGTGCACTCGTTGTATGTGTTAATAATTCGGTTTCCACGACACCAGGTGCAATGGTTATGACTCTTACATTATGTGGGGCCACTTCCTCCCGAACATTTTCGCTAATGGAATGAACTGCAAACTTTGTCCCTACATATGCAGCATGATTCGGGAACGTCTTTTTGCCTGCGATCGAGCTAATATTAATAATTGTCCCTGTGCGTCGTTCAATCATAGACGGAAGCACTGCTTGCATGCCATTGAGCACCCCGAGTACGTTGACATCGTACATGTCTTTCCATTCCTTCTCATCTTGTACGGCAATATCCCCTAAAAGCATCCGCCCTGCGTTATTGACAATTAATTCTACTGGTCCAAACTGTTTTTCGGCCTCAGCAATGGCCCGGTCGAGAGCTTGTTTATCTGTCACATCGACAGAAGCCTTCATGACATTGGCGCCTGTGAATGCGTCTAATAAATGAGTGCGTCGTGCGATTAATAACACATTATATCCTTTTTCAATAAATAACTTGGCTGTTGCTTCCCCTATTCCAGAAGAAGCACCTGTAATGGCAATAAATCCTTGACTCATTTGTACATCTAGCTCCTTTGTTTTGATTTCATCTCATACTTTACCTTAAAATAAAAAAGCACAAAAGTACGCACCTCAATACCAGTTAGTTACCTCAAGGTACCTTTTCAAGGGGGAGAACGGATTGCCAGAAAAAAAATATTTAAATGAGTTTGATGCGACACTTCAAATGATTCAAGGAAAATGGAAAGTCATGATTCTGTATGAATTGTTCGAACATAAAACAAGAAGATTTGGAGAGCTTCAACGTTATATTGAAGACATCTCCCATAAAACATTAACGAAGCAATTACGGGAGCTTGAACATGATGAATTAATTCAAAGAACCATTTATCCTGAAGTACCACCGCGGGTAGAATATTCCTTGACTGAAAAAGGAATGACCCTGATTCCTGTTTTAGAAATGATTTGTGACTGGGGGCTCGCCAATGTCGATCATACAAAGCTAGAGCGAGTTTTATGTGAAGAAGAATTGGATACTTAATTGTTCAAAAAAACTACCGCTCACAAGCTCTAATGGACTTGCTGCGGCAGTTTTTTGCGTCTATGTTCTCTTTAGTTAATATCCCCTAAATATACTGGGAGCTTAGCATATTTGTCTGGTACACGCATCAGAAGCGGTCGGATGGTAAGCGGATAGAGAGGATAGTCCATTACTTCATCAAGCTCGATCCACTCTACCCCAATTTGTCCGTCATCTGGAACGATACCGAACTTTGCCTCTGACGGATTTGAGGTGAGTTTGCATTGAAATAAAAACTCTACTTGATGAAAATCTCGGTCTTTTTCCGGTTTATGATGCTTCGCTATATAGTCGCGGACAAAACGGAGTTCACCGACTTCCACCTCAATACCCGCTTCCTCCATGCATTCTCTTTTTAAAGCTTCATGCAAGTTTTCTTCATGTTCCTGACCGCCACCTGGAAGAAGATAAAAAACCCCTTCCTCTCCTTGCATTTTCACTGTAAGCAGTTTTCCATTATGAATAATGATTGCTTTTGCTGCTGTTCTAACCATTGTCTCCTCCTTAATAACCTCTTTTCACTTCCACTTGATTGAAAAGAGGCTCGTTGTTTTCAATTTTCGTCAATGTATCTAAAAAACAGGCCACCGCTTCTTCTGGAGTCGTCACCGCCGAAATATGTGGGGTAATAAAAAGATTCGGATGCTCCCATAGCGGCGAGCTTTCTGGCAATGGTTCGATTTCACACACATCCAAAACAGCTTGACGGACCGAGTTGTTCTGTAACGCCTCTAACAGTGCCTGTTCATCGACTGTCCCGCCTCTGCCGACATTAATGAATCCGGTATTATCAAGCTGACCGAAAAACTCCTCATTGAACAGTTTATCTGTTTCCTTCGTTAATGGGAGTGTACTAATAACCCAGTCCACCTTCTCTAGTCGGGACAATGCCTGTTCGACTTTCACAACCTTTTCAAAATAGGGAGCCTGTTTTCCGCTTCTGGACACTCCCGACACTTTTATGCCAAACGACGAAAAAATGCGGGCAATGTCCTGCCCAATTTCTCCTGTTCCGTAGACAGCAACATGAAGTGATTGGAGAAGCTTCGGTTCCGCCGGCTCCCATTGTTTATTCTCTTTCAGCTTTCCGAACATTTCATGCATTTGAGTATCTCTTAATAAATAGCTTAAGCAATACTCCCCTATTCGCTGACCGAAGGAGCAAACCGTTCTCGTCAGTAAAACAGATTCATCCCATTCCTGGTCGTACAAAAACTTATCTACACCCGCTCCCGTACAATGCACCCATTTTAGCTGACCCACTTCAAAATGAGCAGTCGGATAGAAGCTGACATACGCATCGGCCCATAACATGTCTTCTTTACATACGTCTGTTTCTGCCATAAAACGCATTTGTTGAGGTAAATCGTTTCCCTCAAGAATTCTCTCCATCTCTTGTTGTAAAGGGCCTGTTACTAAAATTCTTTCAATCTTCAACCTAATTCCCCCATCCCACATTACGATTATTCAATTGAAAGCCATATATAACCTTGTTACACAGATAATCCTCAAATTTTCAACATCCATTCGTCCTGCACTTTGACAATAGCATACAATTGGGCTATTTTTAAGTCATCATGCTCAAATGTTTCAGCAAAACATGAAAATGACCCGCTTCTTTAACAAGCGGTGATTTCATCGGTTGGAGGTACATATGCTGCAAAAATTCGGTTTTTCCCAATACGAAAGCAACGTTTATGAAGTGCTTGTATCGAGCAACGAACCGCTTGATGCGACAACCATTGTTAAATATTCAAACGTTCCGAAAGCGAAAATATATGAAGTACTTTCCCGGATGATTGATAAAGGGATGATTTTAGATACCATTTCGGAAAAAAAGAAGCTTTATACCGCTCTTTCTTTAGATGTTGTCATCAAAAAACTGACAGACGAGTTTCAAGATAACATTCATGCCTTAAAAAACAGCGAAAAAAAACGAACCTTTACAGATGAACGGATTTGGAATTTAAAAGCGAATTCTTCTATTTTAATGCAATGTGAAAAGATGTTAGAGGAAGCAGAGCACTCAATTTTAATCTCTGCGTGGAGCGACGAGTTTTTAAACTATGTTCCTATTTTAGAAGAAAAAGAAAAAAGCGGTGTGAAAATAGAAGGTCTTGTTATCGGGGATATTCACTGTCAACTCACCAACATCCATACGTTAATCCCATCAGACAAACATCATTCATTGGAACGCTCAAGACTCATCGTCGTCGATGAAAAAGAAATTCTTTTTGCTGGCGTGGAAAACGAGCAATGGCAAGCCATGAAAACGATGTCCCAGCCATTTGTCAAACTTTTTACCGATTTCTTTCACCACGACCTCGCGTTAGCAAAAGTGACCGAGCGATTTTACGATCAGCTTATGGAAGATGAGGAAATCCGAACTCTCTTAATGAAGCTGCGCTATTAATAGTGAACGCTTGATTAAGCTAAAAAGGAGGAGGGTGAACCATCACTCCCCTCTATTAGTGCAGAATTTTCTGAATTTATTTCGCGTACTTTTTCCTATCACGCACTCACTTATAATGCCCGTTTTTCAGATGAAATCGGCTTGGAATTAGGCTCTCGATGCGTTGTTAATTCAGGAGAAAGCTTTAACTCGCCTTGAAGGCCTTTATAAGTGGAATAACACATGAATAACATTAACACCGCTAATGGAATGGATGTAGCAACGAGTGCTGACTGCAAGCCTGCCAAACCCCCTGTCATAATCAATACCGCTGAGACTGCTGCAATGACAACACCCCAAATGACTTTTGTCGTATGAGCAGGATTCAGATTGCCGTTTTCACTCATCATGCCAAGTACAAAAATGGCCGAATCTGCAGAGGTGACAAAGAATACAAGTACAAGTACCATCGCTAACACACTTAAAAAGACACTTAGTGGGAAATAATCAAAAAACTTAAACAGTGCAGAAGTCACATCAGATGAGACTGCCTCAGCAATCGCTGTTTTTCCTTGATTTTGGATAAGGTCAATCGCGGAACCACCCATTACCGCAAACCAGAAAAAAGAGCCAATAACTGGAATGAAGACTGCACCCATCATAAATTCTTTAATGGTTCTCCCTTTCGAAATCCTCGCCACAAAGCTTCCTACTAGCGGTGCCCATGCAATCCACCAGCCAAAATAAAACAACGTCCAGCCTGCAATCCATGATCCATCACTATATGGCTCCGTTCGGAATGACATTCCGATAAAGTTTTGCGCATAATCCCCGATTCCTTGAAAAAAGATTTTTAAAATAGATTGAGTTGGTCCAAGTAGAAGAATAAAACCTAACAATAGAAACGCCAACAGCATATTTAAGTTGGATAAATGTTTAATGCCGCCCTGCAGTCCGGAAACCGTTGAAACAAGATACAGCACCGTGACCACCCCAATGATGATGAGTTGGCTGCTAAATCCGACCGGAATGCCCCAAAGATAATTCATTCCGCTGTTTACTTGTAACGTTCCAAAGCCTAAAGATGTCGCGATTCCAATTACAATGGAAAGGATAACCATGATATCAATTGCCTTCCCGAAAGAACCTTTAATTTTATCGCCGACTAATGGGTAAAAAACAGAACTTAAAGAGGCAGGCAGTTTTTTGCGGAACTGAAAGAAAGCTAACGACACACCGACCACGGCATAACAGGCCCAAGCTGAAACACCCCAGTGAAGGTACACAAACTGCATCGCTAACTTTGCGGATTGTTCAGAAGAGGCGCTGCCAAAAGGCGGATCAATGTAATAAGACACAGGCTCTGCCACTCCCCAAAAAACGAGGCTAATGCCGATGGAAGCACTAAATAGCATCGCAATCCACGTACTCGTTTTAAACTCAGGACGTTCGTCATCATCCCCTAGCCTTATATGCCCAAACTTTGATAATCCGATATACATACAGAAGCTAAAAAACACAAAAACGCTGCCAAGAATAAACCAGCCTAAGTGATTGTAAATGAAACTTAAAGCGGTGTTGGAAAAGTGCTCAAGCTGTTTTGGCGCAAACACACCAATACTGATTAATAGTAAGCTAATTGCCAATGAGAAATGGAATACGGTTTTCTTTTGATTCATCCAATCACTCCCCCATAACTAAATTTTGCATACACCTTGTAAGCCCTTTTGATGTTCTCCGCACAACGTGTACTCTTCGTCCTCGCAGCAGTTTCGAGGACGAAGAATTCCCCATTATAACGCCGGCTTTCTTTTCATTCATTTCACCCGTATATCTTTAGATGAAACGATGGAGGCAAACAGCTCTGTTACTCGGTCTCCTACTTCCCAAGTAGAAGCCTCTCCATTCATGTCCGGAGTCAGTACTCGATTCTCTACTAATAACTGCTCCATAGCTTCAAGAACCATGTTTCCATATGATTCATATCCGAAAAAGTCGAGCATTTGACTCGCCGACCAAATAGTGGCAAGCGGGTTAGCAATCCCTTTTCCTGCAATGTCTGGAGCAGAGCCATGAATTGGCTCAAACATCGACGGAAAGTTTCGTTCTGGATTAATGTTTGCTCCAGCAGCGAGACCGATGCCGCCTGCCAATGCTGCCCCTAAATCTGTTAAAATATCGCCGAATAAATTGGAAGTGACCACTATTTCAAAACGCTTCGGATCTTTAATCATCAGCATAGCTGCCGCATCGACTAGATAAGATGCGGTTTCTACTTCCGGGTATTCCGCACTTACTTCTTCAAACACTTGATCCCAAAAAACCATTGAATAATTTAGCGCGTTTGCTTTTGAGATGCTCGTCAGTGACCTTCCTTCTTTTTTAGCAAGCTCAAAGGCATAACGAATGATCCGCTCTGTACCTTTTCGAGAGAAAACACTATTTTGCAGCACAACTTCATGTTCCTGACCTTTAAACAGCCAATCCCCTGCCCCTGAATATTCGCCTTCACTATTTTCACGGATGAACAGCATATTAATGTCCTCGCGCTTCACACCGACAAGAGGTAAGTGTGCCCCCTTTAACAACTTCACTGGACGGATATTCACATATTGATCAAAGCCTTTACGAATTTTCAGTAATAATTCCCATAATGAAATATGATCAGGAACACCAGGAAAGCCGACAGCCCCTAAATAAATAGCATCAAACTCTTTCAATTGCGCTAGTCCATCTTCATCCATCATTTTTCCATGTTCCGTATAAAACTCACAGCCCCACGGAAAATATGTGAAGTCAAATCGAAAACCGCTATCGAGCTCCGCTGCTTTCTTTAACACCTTCATCCCTTCATTAAGAACTTCCGGGCCAATTCCATCCCCAGCAATCACCGCTATTTTGAATACTTTCACCACAATCTCCCCATTTCAGCTTTCGTTCCAAACTACGAGCTTCATCTCTGTCATTTCTTCGACAGCGTATTTAATTCCTTCCCGACCAGTCCCGCTTTCTTTCACTCCGCCATATGGCATCTGATCGACCCGATATGTTGGCACATCATTAATCATTACCCCGCCAACATGCAATTCCCTTGCCGCATATAAAGCATGTTGCACATGGTTCGTGTAAATGCCAGCCTGCAGACCGAAACGCGAATCATTCACCCGCTCTACCGCTTCCGCAATGGAAGTGACCTTATCGACAACAACAACCGGCGCAAAAGCTTCTTGACAAGATACAGCTAACGTAGACGCTGCGTTTGTAATCACGGTCGGCTCTAGAATGTCCTTTTGGCGTTTGCCTCCTGCTGCCAACACTGCACCGCTGTTTTTCGCTTCTTCAATCCAGCCTAGAACTCGTTCTGCTTCCCCTTTTGAAATTAGTGCAGAAATATACGTATCTTGATCAAATGGGTCGCCAATTTTTAACTTCTTGGCCGCTTCCGTAAACTTCGACACAAATTCTTCATACACCTCTTCATGAACGTATACACGCTGAAGAGAAATGCACACTTGCCCTTGATTAGAAAAGGCGCCCATAATACATCGATCGATGATTTGGTGAATGTCAACATCCTTGTCAATGATTAAAGCAGAGTTGGAACCAAGCTCCAGTGTTGTCTTTTTTAGTCCTGCTTTATTCCGAATACCGATTCCAACACTTGGACTTCCTGTGAATGTGACCATACTTACACGGTCATCTTCCACAATGGCTTCCCCAACGGTACTACCTGGACCTGTCACGACATTTAACACACCTGGTGGAAGACCTGCTTCTTTAAATAATTCAGCAATAAATAGAGCGGACAAAGGTGTTTGCGACGCCGGTTTTAATACAATCGTATTGCCAGCCGCAATCGCCGGCCCGACTTTATGTGCCACAAGGTTGAGTGGAAAATTAAACGGCGTAATAGCGCCAATGACCCCGATTGGCTCCCTTACTGTGTACCCAATCCGTCCCACACCGCCAGCTGCTGCATCAAACGGAACGGTTTCTCCGTGAATTCGTTTTGCTTCTTCCGCTGAAAACTTATACGTTTCAATTGTTCTCGCTACTTCTGCTTTCGCAAACATCATCGGTTTGGCAGACTCACGTGTAATGATTGCTGCTGCTTCATCCGCCTTTTCTTTTAAGAGCATCACCACTTTTTCTAAAATATCTGCTCTTTGGAATGCCGGCATGTTAGCCATAATACGACGCGCTCTATAAGCAGCCTCTATTGCCCGTTCAACCTGTTCTTTATCTGCCATCGCAATTTGGGCAATCTCTTCTCTCGAATAAGGAGAGTACAAAGGAGCATAATTCTTCGTTTCTACTTTTTCGCCATTAATGATTAAAAATTTCTTCGTCTCGTTTACTTCATTCACTAATTTACTCATTGAGAGCCTCCAAGACCATTTCATGAAATTGAACAATGGCTTTTTCCGAAGAAGAATACACACCCTTGTTAAAGGCACGGGAACGGAACCCAATTTGCTCCAATTCGACTAATTCTACATCTTCCAGACGCACTTGTTCAGCAAAAGCGATTAAGTCCTTTTCTTCCTGTGTTAAGTTCTCATCACGGAAATAATACGTATAAAGAATTAACGTTGTTTCATGATCGATTGGCACCAATTGTATGGTCGCCATATTACCTGGACCCGGATAAATAGTCAGCATTAAGTTTGGCCATAGCCAGAAGAATGACCCGCCTTGCATTTCAGCTTGATTTAAATTGACGCTTCCATACCCTTTATCTTGTTTGACGATAGTACCTTGAAGTGAATAGTTTTCACATGTAATGATTTGATAATCATCCATGTTAAGGGCGGACACGAAACTAGGATGAGCGATATGACAATGGTCACACTCTAAATAATTATCAATAAAGGCCTTCCAATTTGCTTTAATCACCCGTGAAGTTTGGTTCGTTCTTTTAAGTTCACTTAAAAACGGAAATTTGCTCAAACGGTCAAAAAAGTCCCCGTACGATTCACAAAGCGGTTTCGCTTGATCATCCAAGTTAACAAAAATTAACGACTCCAAAATGTCCATGCGAACGGAGCGCAAACAGGCATCTTGGACACATGAAGCGTCTTCCCCTCTAAAATTCGGAGCTTTATTTAATTTTCCGTCTAACTTAAATGTCCAGCCATGATAGGCACATTGTAAAATTTTCTTTTTGCCGGATTCACTTTTTTCCAACTTTGTCGCACGGTGAGGACACACATTGTAAAAAGCGCGAATGACTTCATCTTGACCTTTCGTTACAATAATAGGCTCTCCCGCTACTTCTGTCGTAAAAAAAGCCCCGGCTTTTTCTAACTGACTAACATGGCCGACAAGTTGCCAAGATTTAGAGAATACGAGATCCAATTCTTTTTTAAACACGTTCGGATCCGTGTACTTGTCATACGTTAATGTTCTTTCAAATGTCCGATTTGAAGCATTTTCCACTTTGTTATAAGTCATCGTTCATTCCCCTCCGCCAATAAAGGATATAAATTTTATTGAATACCTCACCTTTCTCTACTTGCAATTGGCATGCCAATAACTCAAAATCATTGGAAAATAAAGAAAAATTAGAATTTTATTAGAAAGCGTTGTCAAAATGAGTTATAATCAACTCGATTTCAACTCATCATCCAACAAAAATAACTCACTACCTTTTAGAAAGCGAGGTATATGCTATGAAAAATCCCGATGTAACAGGCCATATTGACATGACTTTAGACACACTTTTAAAGATTTTGGATCATTCGTCTGATGAAATTTTTGTTTTAGACGGGGAACAGCGCATTTTGTACGTGAACAAAGCATGTGAGCGTCACTATGGCTTGAAGCCAACAGATGTTATCGGCAAGTACAATATTGACTTATTTGAAAAAGGATATTGGAAGCCGTCCATTGTCCCCGAAGTCTATAAACAAAAAAAGCCTTGCTATATGAAGCAACAAACTTATATCGGAGCTGAATTGATGACATGCGCCATCCCCCTCCTAAATGATGTCGGAGAAATTGAACTTGTCGTCATTACATCGACAGAATCGCAAACCTATCGAATGCTAAAGGCGAAGGAAATCGACGATGAGTCAAAACCCACTCACGAAGAACAAGAAGTAGATGGGATCGTCACAAACAGTGGAAAAATTAACCGAATTTTAACGTTCTGCAAAAAAGTCGCCCCAACTGATTCAACGATTTTAATTCAAGGAGAATCCGGAACTGGAAAAGGAGTGCTAGCCCATTTCATCCATCAAATTAGTAAGCGAAAAAACGGGCCTTTTCTCACAATTAACTGTGCTGCTATTCCTGAAGAACTGCTTGAATCTGAGCTATTCGGCTATTCAAAGGGGGCCTTTACAGGAGCAAATAAAACCGGCAAGCCAGGATTGATTGAAGCGGCGAACGGGGGAACTGTTTTTCTTGATGAAATTGGAGAAATGTCGCTTGCTCTCCAAGCAAAATTATTACAAGTCATTCAAGATAAACAGTTCATTCCTATTGGCGGAAACGAGATAAAAAAAGTGGACATTCGAATTATTGCGGCGACCAACCAAGATTTAATCCATATGGTGAACAATAAGCAATTTCGTGAAGATCTATTTTATCGTCTTAACGTCATTGACATTTACCTACCGCCGCTTCGTGAACGAAAAGAAGATATTATTCCGCTCACATACAATTTTTTAAATAAGTTCAATCAAAAATATCATGAAAATAAAGCCATCTCAGAAGAATGTTTAAACATTTTAATCCACTACTCATGGCCCGGTAACGTACGACAGCTTGAAAATTTAATTGAACGACTAGTTGTCATTAGCGACTCTGTTATTCAGCTTGCTGACTTGCCTGATATTATTACAGCTAATGTCGGACAAGTGACCAAGCTCGCACTCCCTACTTCATTGGATAAAGCACTCGATGAAACGAAGCGTATTTTAGTTAGACGTTCTTACCAAACATACAAATCATCGAGAAAAGTAGCACAAGACCTCAATATCAGTCAGACGAAAGCGTCCAAACTAATTCGAGAATATTGCGAGGATCTACTAAGTAACTGAAACATGTTCATTAACATAAACGAAGATGCCCTGAAAAATTACGGGCATCTTCTTGAAAGTAATTTGATACAACCTTAGCAAAAGAGAAGACTATGCTTCTTTTTTCCAATAATGAACAACATACGTTCCGTCAAGCTGTTCCATTCGATAGCCACGCCAGCCAGCCTTTAAAAGTGCCCGCTGTCCAGCCGTGTCGCTCATGTCTATGGTGACAACGTTTGTACCTTCTTGGATTTGTTCATCAATTCTTTTCATCAATGTGTAACGCAATAAACCATCATATTTTTCTTTTAATGATACAATTTCCATCCCTTGTGCAAATTTATCTTTTAGACTCGGGATATTGAATGGAGCGACCGTACAACACACATACGTATACGGCGTGTTCATGTTTCGTAATTCTTCCATAATGAGCACGGCCAGTTTTTTTTGCAAACCATTGCCCCGATAATCTGGATGAACGTTGGAAATTTCTTGATAAATAACAGATGGCAGCTCTTCCTCCGTTAAACCAAAATCACGACCTAAATGACCTTCTTGATCGACTGGCGGTACGAGAAGCGCACGAAAGGCCATTAAACTTCCTTCGGCAAACGCTCCAATGATAAGGCCGTTGCCTTCTAAAATGTATTGAAATTCTTCCGAATCTAGTGGCTGCAATACAGCCTTTTCTTCCAATGCAGCAATGACCGTTTCCTGCAGCGCTAACAGGCTTGGCAAATCCTCTAACGCTAATAACCGGACGTTGAACGGCGCTCCACTATTCAGCTTGCCTTCATAAATCCACTTCATCGACAGTTCCTCCTGTTTCATTGACTTCAGAAAAAGCACGCAACACTGCTTCGGCTAAAACACGGGTACCGATGATGAGACAGTCTCGATTGAATGTCATCTGTGGATGATGCAAACCTGGTGTCAAATCCGCTCCAAGTGCAAGCATACATGCCTTTAAATGCGGGCGTTCAATCGTATAGAAATGAAAATCATCGCTCCCTGGTGTGACAACCGGACTCAAACAATGTTGCTCGCCGAGCACAGACATAATACTGTCTCTCATGATCCTTTCCGCTTTATCAGACACTTCAGCAGCGGGTGTATAATTAAGCCACGTTCCTTGTATTTCTGCACCGTGAAAGTCACTTGCTGCTTTAAGTGCGGCTTCCACTTTTCTTTTCATGTCAGCTAGCACCTTATTTGTTTGCGCACGTAAATCAAGTGAGAAGGTCGCGTTTCCTGGGATAATATTGTAGCTGCTCGTTCCAGCATGAAAGCTTGTCATTTTAATAGAGGAAGGAATGTTTGGCGGCAAGTGAATCGACCGCAAAAATTGCTGCAAGGAATAACCCACTTCAATTGCATTCACCCCTAAATGCGGACGTGCCCCGTGACTGTCTTCTCCTCGAATGGTTCCTTCAAGTGAAACGGCAGCTCCATGCTTTAAAGAAGGCGAAGCACATCCAAATTCCACTTCTTCCTTTGGTCGTAAATGAACACCAAATAAATAAGCAACGTCATCGACAACCCCTTTTTCGACCATCTTTAAGGAGCCATTTCCTTTTTCTTCTGCCGGCTGAAAAATACAGCGAAGGGTACCATTCCATTCATGTTGCCGTTCCTTCAAAAGGAGCAGCAAACCGAATACGATTGTCATATGAGCATCATGGCCGCAAGAATGATTAGCTCTAATTTCCCCGTTCACCTCTTGGAGGAGAGCGTCCATATCCGCCCGAACAGCCACGACCGGCTTGTCGCTGCCAATTTCAGCGACAAGCCCCGGCATATCTTCAAAGGTAGTTACACGAAAGCCATACTGCGTTAACTTCTCAACAAGATAACGCGTCGTCTCGTATTCTTCTAAACTCAATTCTGGATGTTCATGCAAACGGCGAAATACATCCATCATCTCTTTTTCAATCGTTTGCTGCATTTCGATACCTCCCTTCTGTCAGTTAAAAGACTTTATTTCTCTATCTCTACTTGATGATGAACAAAGGAAAGCTCCTCCAATGTTTCTTCGTTAATGACAAGTCCTAAGCCCGGCTCTTCCGTCAAATGGACGTACGGAATGTCGTAATGCAAATTGCCGATATCTTTACTGAATAATAACGGACCCGTTAGTTCTGTACTTTCAATAACCCGCTTAGAAATAGCTAAATGATAACCGGCAGCTGAACCAATAGAAGATTCCACCATGGAACCGACTTGACAGGAAAGACCTGCTGCTTCCGCCATTTTCGCCAGTGCAAGCGATGGATAGATACCGCCGCTTTTCATTAGCTTAATATTGATTTTATCTGCAGCATTATGGCGGATGATGCGTTGAAGATCAACAGGTGTCTGTACACTTTCGTCTGCCATAATCGGAAGGCGTGTCAGCTTTCTAAGCATCGCCATTCCTTCGATGTCTTCTAAATACAATGGCTGTTCGAGCCAAGAAAGCTGGAAGGATTCTAGTGCACTTAAAGCTGTTTTGGCCTTTTCACTCGTTCTCCATCCTTGATTAACATCTGCTCGAATCGGAATCTCATAGCCGACTCTGTCGCGAATTGCCTGAAGACGTTGCAAATCTGCCGCCATATCATTGCCGATTTTCACTTTAATGGACGAGTAGCCAGCCACAACCGCTTTTTCCGCTTCATCGGCCATTTGTTCCGGTTCATCAATGCTCAACACTTTTGCATATGTTAACGATTTATTTAAGCGCCCTCCTAATAAATTGTAGACCGGCTGTCCAGACGCCTTGCCCATTAAGTCGTAGCACGCAATATCAATTGCTGCTTTGGCAGCAGGATTACGATATGTAACCGCATTCATCATTTCATGAATTTGTTCAATATTAAACGGATTTTGACCGATAACGGCAGGCAAAAGTTGATGCTGCAGCATTGCCACGACAGTGTGAATGGACTCCCCTGTCACATGCTCATCGCCAACTGCTTCCCCATAGCCGACCAGCCCATTAGTTGCTGTTAATTTTACAATGACAGATGGAATAGAATCATATGAAGCATAAGACACAACGAACGGCTTTTTTAACGGTAAATGAATCCCATATACTTCTGCTTTTGAAATAATCATCCCGACACCCCTTTTTGTCGCTTTATTGTCGTTTATAATTATAAAAAAGGCTAAAAGTTTTGTAAAGGATGTTTTTTCAGAATATTCTTCAGGTCATTGTTCGGGATGTACCTCGCACGCGCCCTGCCTTTATCAAATAACTTCTCCTCTCCTGAAATCTGTAAAAAGCCATGCTCATGAAACGGTTTAATAATCCGTTCAGCTGACCGTCTCGACACAGAAAAGTAATGAGCAAAGTCATCTGCCGTAAACACCTCTTGCGGATAAAACTGCAAAAAATCCATCATGCGCATCGTGTTTTTTACACTTGTTCCAAGCGTGTCCGCCAAATTTTTAATTAAATGATTGTCGCTTTTAACCGAATAAGATTTAGATAATGGCTGATCGTGAGAAAAAAAGACTTCAGTTAGTTGCTTATTCTCATCCAGTTGGCATATGACGGCATATTGTGAAGCATGTTTTTTCATCGCATAAGCAAGTGCTTCTTGTGAATGAAGCTCCGCTTGGGCAAGCGACCAGCCAAATCCTATTCCTGCCGCCACTCTTCCATCTTCATAAACAAGCTGCTCGACATCCTTCAGTAATTTTTCTTTTTTCGGAATTTCTTCCATCATTCCCCTTGTCGTAATAATTTTCCATTCATTTTCTGTAACACGAATCAACTTTCCATTTAAACTTCTCGTCAACCCATCCAATTTTGCCGACACATAGTCAGGAAGCGGCTGCTTATGCTTCTGTTTTAATTCAATCGACCAAACCGCTACCTGGGATTTCTGCAAACGCGTTTGCACACTGATTGAAATTGCCTCATGGATTCCTTGCACGATGGAGTGGTGCGTTTGTACAACATACATACTGCGAATGTTTCTCCGACATAGTTCGTCGTGAACCGCATGGATGCTTGTCAAACAAACATCGACCTCTCCCTTGTTGTAAAGCTCTTGATGAAAATGAACAAACTCCTCGATTTCAAGTGATGCCCGCTCCGCTCCTTGAATCCATGGATAATCCATCACATGCTTCATGCTGTTTTGTTCGTGAAGGTGAACAAGTACAGTGTCCAGCACCTCTTTGTTTGGAAGATCAAGAGAAATCCGGTTAAAAGGCACTCTTTCATAATGGACGAGTTGAAACAAAGAAAGGCTCATACAAAGCGGTGTGAGGCGAGCAACGGCAGCCGGTATTTTCTCTTTTTGAATGGTTTCTTTTGCATAAAAATAGGGGACACTCCCCGCCAGCAAAAATGCATCCACTTCGTACTGATGGATATGTAGAATACTTGGCGCCTCGGCAGGCCTCTCATATATGTAAGGAACCATCGTGACATGGTTAAATTGACTTTTAACTGCTTGAATCTCTTTTTGAAAATGTTCTGAACCGACAATCCCAATTTTCATGTTAACAACTCCTTAAAAAGCAATAGTCATCCTCAATTACTAGAAAAATATGTTGATAGCCCAACGCAAAAAAGGCCCCTTCCCCGTAACTTGCTAACCCACACGAAGAGGCGCCTAATTTTAAAGATAGCATATCATATTTGTTCACAGTGTCCAAATACACTCTATAGATTGATCTAGAACTACTCCTACACTGCTTCTCTTTGTACGGATGATGCTTTTGTGATCGAGTAAACGGCACATAATAAAGCACCAAGCACAAATAGTACACCGACCCAAGAATTATACATAACGGAACTTTTTTCAATCACCAGACCGCCAATAGCTGAACCGGCTGCAATGCCTAAATGGCAAGCCGAATTATTAATACTGAGCTGAATGTCCGCTGTTTTTGGCGCTATTTGAATTAAGTAATTTTGCTGGGCTGGAGAAATAGACCAGCTTAACGCACTCCAAATAACCATTACTATTAAAAAGACAGGAAATGATGCTTTCGTTGCCAAAGGAAGTAACATCATCGCCACAGCAAACAATGGAATAATCGTTAAAATAGAGCGGCCTGTTCCGAGTTTATCGGATACAACCCCTCCCATACCTCCTCCAATTACAGCCGCGATACCGAACACGAAATACATGACGCTAATCATGGCCGTATTCAGATGTAAAGCTGACTGTAAAAAGGGAGTGAAATACGCATATAACGTCAAATGCCCTGTCAGCATCAACACGGAAATGAGCTGTGCGCTCACGATTTTCGAGCTGCTCAATGCTTTTAACTGTTCACGTAATGGTACGACAGGATTAGGCGGTATTTCGTTTAAAAAGATTTTAATACAAATAGCGGCAATTAACGTTAGCACCGAAATTAATACGAATGGAGCTCTCCATCCATACAAGTTGCCAAGCATCATCCCAATTGGCACTCCGAGAACAAGCGACCCACTAATTCCCATATAAATTACACCGATAGCTCTCCCCTTATATTCAGGCTTTACAAGATTGGATGCAACGGTTACAGATAGGACAATTAACAGTGAAGCACTTGCGGCTGACACGATGCGTGACAGTAATAACACAAGATAATTTGGACTGAACACCGCCATAAGATTTCCGATTAGAAAAAAGAACAAGGCCCATAAGTACAGTTTTTTCCGTTCTATTTTAGCTGTCGTGTGCAGCAAAATAGGGGATGAAATAGCAAAAGCCAATGAAAAAACAGTAATAAGCTGTCCTGCGGTACTGATAGAAATGTGCAAGTCAGCGGAAATCTGGTCAAGAATTCCCCCGACAATTAGTTCAACGATTCCAACAATGAATGCTGAAATCGCTAAAATATAAACTCTAAAATTCATAGTATGACCTCCAATAAAGTTACTACTATTATAGTAACCCATTAGAAATAATACAAGAGCCTTCGACATATATATTTACTTATATAGGTTCATTTTAATTATCCGACACATCTTCATTCAGTTAAGAAGCATCACCATCGTTGATCCAAACAGCTTGAATTTCCCCTCAAAGGTACACCTAAGCGGATGACTGCTCTTTGGTCATCTCCCATTTTCTAGACCGATTTTATTCCAGTCTATTCAAGAGTTCAAACGGTCTCACCCGAAAGGCTTCATACGGAGCATAGCAACCATTCATCGCATCTAATACTCTAATTCTAAATTTAGGACGAGTAACGTATTGAGAAATATTGGATGAATTAATGCTACAAAAGCGAACATCCTTCGTTTCGGAAGAAGGTGTAACCGTTCCCGCACTGTATTCTCCACGAAAAACAACGGCAACCGTATGGCCGTTAGAATAGACTCCTGTTACGCCAATTAAATTGACAGAAATGCCTGTTTCCTCAAAAATTTCCCGGCGCACTGCTACATCAAGGGTCTCACCTTCATCAACCGCTCCACCTGGAAGTTCCCATGTGTCCGATCGCCAATACGTTTTCACCAGTAGTGCCTCTTGTTGTTCATTTGTAATGTACCCGCTCACCGTTACTGTATGTTTCGGAGATTCGTATGTCCCTGTAGATTGTAAAAAATCCTGTTTTTTGCCAGCATAAAAACTACCTTTTTGTTGCGATGAAACAGGGAGCTTTTCATTCAATACAGCTTTTTGAACCCGTTCATCTATTTTAATGTACTCGTCATAGCTCGGATATTCCCATATTTCCACAACTTCATCTCTAGCTTCTGTTATCCACCGTCCCACGAGCTTGGCACCATTTTTCAGTTGATTTGGCAATGTATACTTATGAAAAAACTGATTAAACTCCTCTAGCTTCTCCGGATGAATTTGATACGCATCCCGTTTATAAATCATACCCATTCCTCCGCTTATCTGCTTCCTTCTTCATGACAGCATATGAGTCATAGCTTTCTTAAGTGCCGCTTCACCATCGATTGAATGGGTTCTCCAAACCACCTTTTTGAAATATCTTTTTATCAAAAAAAATCACGCTTCGGTAAATTGAAACGTGATTTTTCTCCATGTATGCCTTTAGCTGGCTCTAATCGCATACTCCAAGATAGGAAAGGAAAAGCGTGTTTATCTTTATTTTTCATGTATCATGGCTGTTCTGGCATGTTTGCCTTAACCATATACCGCCCTTGAAGGACCGATTTTCTTGTCCCCCCATATAACACGGCCGCAACAAGTAATTCTGCCACCGGTAAAGCAAGCCATATCCCTTCTATCCCCATCCATTGAGGCAAAATCCATAGTGCCGCAAACAAAAGAATAAATCCTCTCATCATAATAATGAGAACGGATGGCCAAATATGGCCAATCGATTGAAAATAAGTCATATAAATGAAATTAATTCCCATGAAAACATAGCCGACAAAAAACAGTTTAATACCTTGGACCGCTAAAAGCTGAATTTCCTCGGATGACACTCCGAACAAGGAGACAAGGAAATATGCGCTTGTAAACCCGATAAACAAAAACAGTATCCCTAACCATATCGCTGCTTTTTCACCAATTTTTACAGTTTCTTTTATACGTTCTTGCTCATTCGCTCCATAATAATAGCTAATCATCGGCTGAATAGCTGAACCAATTCCAAAAAAGGCAAGAAACATAAATGCATGTAAGTAATTGACTACCGAAAATGCAGCTACACCGTTTGTTCCAGCAAACTTCACCATTGCGAGATTGTAGCCAATGACAAAAACCAATGTCCCCATTTCAGCAAGAAAGCTTGGGAACCCGACAGAAAAAACATCTTTTAAAGATGAAAACGTCCACTTAAACAACATAAATTTTAACGTACGCTCTTTTTTGAAAAAGTGAGCAAATAAGACGAAAAGCCCTACAACACCCGATAAGCCAGTTGCTAAGGCAGCACCCATGACTCCTAAATGAAAAACAAAAATCATCACATAGTTCAGCACAATGTTAGTTACAGCCGTGATAATTAAACTAACCATCGCTAATTGAGGATTTCCATCATTTCGTACGAAAATACTAAGCGCATTCTCTAATGCCATCACTACGGCAAATGGAAGTAAGATGGACAAATATTCCACAACAAATTCTTTTGTATCCGTATTAGCCCCTAAAATGGTTGCTAACTGTTCTACGTTCAAATAGCCAATGACTCCTATAACAGATACAATTAACGCGACGATTGTAATAGAAAAGGAGAAAATTTTCCCTGCTTTTTCTATCTGTTGTTCGCCAATTGCCATTGAATATAACGCTCCACCGCCCATTCCAATCCAAAGGGAGATGGAAATAATGAGCGAGAAAACTGGTACAGCTATGTTCACACTCGCTAATGCAATCGAGCCTATCCCATTTCCGACAAAAATCCCATCAACGAGAATATTGATAGACATGAGCATCATACCAATAAGTGATGGAATAAAGTATCGCATAAAAACTTTATTCACCGGCTCATGCATCAATTTATTTTGAATGATCGCTGCCATTCATATCCCTCCTGTTCTACAAGAGAGAGTTTACACCTTCAAGTAACTTGAGAGTCAATCTTTTTAGTGAATGTTTATGAATTCTGAAATTCTGATATGTTATGCTCCCTTTTCAATATCATCCTGAACACTTATCTTTTTAATGAGGACTTCAATTGCCGTAATAAAATCTTCTGGGTCTTTCACAACAGACTCGTCGATGAGTGCCCATTCAATCGGCTGTCCCACTGCTTCATAGCCGTCTACATTTAATGTTTCCCATAATATGTGGTAGCTCTTATCAACTGTTTCGTACGAACCTTTATGGTAATAGCACGCATAGAGCCCTTCAGGTAAATATGCCTCTTCTTCACTAGATTGTTGGTCCCACAACAATTTAAAGATACTTCCATACATAATAGGACCTTCTCCGTTTAAACTATCCGGGTCTGCGATTACCCCAATATCTCCTGTAAACAAACCGTGATGCATAAGACTAGAACGTTGATGATGCAGTTCTTGCACATAAACAGATTCAAAATCATTTAGTAAATCAATGGGTTCATCTTTATATAAAAAAGAAATGGGTCTTCTCGGATACGTTTTATACATAACAGTTTGCTGTTCAGGCAGGCTAATTCCCATTTTTAATGTGTTCATTTTATGTTGTATTTTCTGAAAAGTCAGCTCCAACGCTTGAATGTTTTTCCTTACTTCCTCAAGCTGACTTTGAAATAAGTCATATGTCTTTTCCAAAGTCCGCTCCTTCATTTGTTGCTGAATAGCTTGGATTGTAAAACCGATTTTCCGCAAGAAAATAATGGTTTCAAGATGAATGAATTGATCTGCTGTATAGTATCGATAATGACTCTTTTCATCCGTATATTTCGGTTTAAACAATCCGATTTCATCATAATATCTTAATGTGGACTGTGGAATGGAAAAAATTTTGGATACTTCTCCTACTTGAAATCGTTTTTTCATGCTTTTCTCCTTTTAAGTGGACACTTTATTTCGTTTGTAAACGTGCTCATCCTCTTATTATAACAGGAATAAGGATATGTTTTAGAATACAAAAAAACCACAAAAGTCTTCTATGACTTTTGTGGTTTTTTACGGGAAGCGGGTGATGAGAATCGAACTCACGACATCAGCTTGGAAGGCTGAGGTTTTACCATTAAACTACACCCGCATTTATGAAATGGTGCCGGCGAGAGGACTTGAACCCCCAACCTACTGATTACAAGTCAGTTGCTCTACCAATTGAGCTACACCGGCATCATTTGGTGACCCGTACGGGATTCGAACCCGTGTTACCGCCGTGAAAGGGCGGTGTCTTAACCGCTTGACCAACGGGCCAATGTTTACAGCCTGGCGACGTCCTACTCTCACAGGGGGAGACCCCCAACTACCATCGGCGCTGAAGAGCTTAACTTCCGTGTTCGGCATGGGAACGGGTGTGACCTCTTCGCCATCATCACCAGACAATATGAAGGTTATTCCTTCAAAACTAGATAACTGCAGCTGAGTACTTGCTTTACTTGATTGTCTAGCTACGGCTCCTAATCTTTCGGCCGTTTCACTTCTGCCTATGAAACCAAAGAACGGTTTCCCAGTCAGAAGCTCCAACGTCTCTCAAGATTGAACAGTCGCCTTCGCTTTTCTTGATTGTCCAGCTACGAAAGCCAAATCGTACGGCTGTTTCGCTTCTTCTGTCTGAGACTAACGTCTCTTCCGCCAGAAGCTCCAACATCCTATCGATTTAAACGGGCTTTCTCCGCTTTTCGTTTAGGTTAAGTCCTCGATCGATTAGTATCAGTCAGCTCCACACGTCGCCGTGCTTCCACCTCTGACCTATCAACCTGATCATCTTTCAGGGATCTTACTAGCTTGACGCTATGGGAAATCTCATCTTGAGGGGGGCTTCATGCTTAGATGCTTTCAGCACTTATCCCGTCCGCACATAGCTACCCAGCGATGCCTTTGGCAAGACAACTGGTACACCAGCGGTGCGTCCATCCCGGTCCTCTCGTACTAAGGACAGCTCCTCTCAAATTTCCTGCGCCCGCGACGGATAGGGACCGAACTGTCTCACGACGTTCTGAACCCAGCTCGCGTACCGCTTTAATGGGCGAACAGCCCAACCCTTGGGACCGACTACAGCCCCAGGATGCGATGAGCCGACATCGAGGTGCCAAACCTCCCCGTCGATGTGGACTCTTGGGGGAGATAAGCCTGTTATCCCCGGGGTAGCTTTTATCCGTTGAGCGATGGCCCTTCCATGCGGAACCACCGGATCACTAAGCCCGACTTTCGTCCCTGCTCGACTTGTAGGTCTCGCAGTCAAGCTCCCTTGTGCCTTTACACTCTACGAATGATTTCCAACCATTCTGAGGGAACCTTTGGGCGCCTCCGTTACATTTTAGGAGGCGACCGCCCCAGTCAAACTGCCCACCTGACACTGTCTCCCACCCCGATGAGGGGTGCGGGTTAGAATTTCAATACAGCCAGGGTAGTATCCCACCGATGCCTCCACCGAAGCTGGCGCTCCGGCTTCCAAGGCTCCTACCTATCCTGTACAAGCTGTACCAAAATGCAATATCAGGCTACAGTAAAGCTCCACGGGGTCTTTCCGTCCTGTCGCGGGTAACCTGCATCTTCACAGGTACTATAATTTCACCGAGTCTCTCGTTGAGACAGTGCCCAGATCGTTACACCTTTCGTGCGGGTCGGAACTTACCCGACAAGGAATTTCGCTACCTTAGGACCGTTATAGTTACGGCCGCCGTTTACTGGGGCTTCGGTTCAAAGCTTCGCTTGCGCTAACCTCTCCCCTTAACCTTCCAGCACCGGGCAGGTGTCAGCCCCTATACTTCGCCTTACGGCTTCGCAGAGACCTGTGTTTTTGCTAAACAGTCGCCTGGGCCTATTCACTGCGGCTCTCTCGGGCTTGCACCCTATCAGAGCACCCCTTCTCCCGAAGTTACGGGGTCATTTTGCCGAGTTCCTTAACGAGAGTTCTCTCGAACACCTTAGGATTCTCTCCTCGCCTACCTGTGTCGGTTTGCGGTACGGGTACCTCCCACCTCGCTAGAGGCTTTTCTTGGCAGCGTGAAATCAGGAACTTCGGTACTTTATTTCCCTCGCCATCACAGCTCAACCTTACGAGAAGCGGATTTGCCTACTTCTCAGCCTTACTGCTTGGACGCGCATATCCAACAGCGCGCTTACCCTATCCTTCTGCGTCCCCCCATTGCTCAAACGGTGGGGAGGTAGTACAGGAATATCAACCTGTTATCCATCGTCTACGCCTTTCGGCCTCGGCTTAGGTCCCGACTAACCCTGAGCGGACGAGCCTTCCTCAGGAAACCTTAGGCATACGGTGGATGGGATTCTCACCCATCTTTCGCTACTCATACCGGCATTCTCACTTCTAAGCGCTCCACCAGTCCTTCCGGTCTGACTTCACCGCCCTTAGAACGCTCTCCTACCACGGACATCGTAGATGTCCATCCACAGCTTCGGTGATACGTTTAGCCCCGGTACATTTTCGGCGCAGAGTCACTCGACCAGTGAGCTATTACGCACTCTTTAAATGGTGGCTGCTTCTAAGCCAACATCCTGGTTGTCTAAGCAACTCCACATCCTTTTCCACTTAACGTATACTTTGGGACCTTAGCTGGTGGTCTGGGCTGTTTCCCTCTTGACTACGGATCTTATCACTCGCAGTCTGACTCCCAAGAATAAGTCTTCGGCATTCGGAGTTTGACTGAATTCGGTAACCCGTTGGGGGCCCCTAGTCCAATCAGTGCTCTACCTCCGAGACTCTTATCTTGAGGCTAGCCCTAAAGCTATTTCGGAGAGAACCAGCTATCTCCAGGTTCGATTGGAATTTCTCCGCTACCCACACCTCATCCCCGCACTTTTCAACGTGCGTGGGTTCGGGCCTCCATTCAGTGTTACCTGAACTTCACCCTGGACATGGGTAGATCACCTGGTTTCGGGTCTACGACCACATACTCATTCGCCCTATTCAGACTCGCTTTCGCTGCGGCTCCGTCTCTTCAACTTAACCTTGCATGGGATCGTAACTCGCCGGTTCATTCTACAAAAGGCACGCCATCACCCGTTAACGGGCTCTGACTACTTGTAGGCACACGGTTTCAGGATCTCTTTCACTCCCCTTCCGGGGTGCTTTTCACCTTTCCCTCACGGTACTGGTTCACTATCGGTCACTAGGGAGTATTTAGCCTTGGGAGATGGTCCTCCCAGCTTCCGACGGGATTTCTCGTGTCCCGCCGTACTCAGGATCCACTCAAGAGAGAACGAAGTTTCAACTACAGGGTTGTTACCTTCTTCGACGGGCCTTTCCAGGCCTCTTCATCTACTTCGTTCCTTTGTAACTCCGTATAGAGTGTCCTACAACCCCAAGAGGCAAGCCTCTTGGTTTGGGCTAATTCCGTTTCGCTCGCCGCTACTCAGGAAATCGCAATTGCTTTCTCTTCCTCCGGGTACTTAGATGTTTCAGTTCCCCGGGTCTGCCTTCCATACCCTATGTATTCAGGTAAAGATACTGTTCCATTACGAACAGTGGGTTTCCCCATTCGGAAATCTCCGGATCAAAGCTCACTTACAGCTCCCCGAAGCATATCGGTGTTAGTCCCGTCCTTCATCGGCTCCTAGTGCCAAGGCATTCACCGTGCGCCCTTTCTAACTTAACCTTGTTACGGCAAAAGATTAGCGTCGAATTTCTTCGTTGATTTCGATTCTCCGCTGCTCACGTATAAAAATACGCTGTGCTGCTCGAATCTTCATCGCCTCGAACTTCTCGCTCCTCTTTTCCCTTTTGTTTTTAAACAAAAGATTTTTGTTTAGAAAAATTTTCACTTTCCTCAGCTATTACTGTTATCTAGTTTTCAAAGAACAACCATGCACCACTCAGTGCATTTGATATTGAAGGATGAACCTTCAAAACTGAACAAAACGTTTTCGTCAACGATTCTTACTGTCTAGCTACGGCATACGCCTTCGCTTTTCTTAGTAATCCTTAGAAAGGAGGTGATCCAGCCGCACCTTCCGATACGGCTACCTTGTTACGACTTCACCCCAATCATCTACCCCACCTTAGGCGGCTGGCTCCTTACGGTTACCTCACCGACTTCGGGTGTTGCAAACTCTCGTGGTGTGACGGGCGGTGTGTACAAGGCCCGGGAACGTATTCACCGCGGCATGCTGATCCGCGATTACTAGCGATTCCGGCTTCATGCAGGCGAGTTGCAGCCTGCAATCCGAACTGAGAACGGTTTTATGAGATTAGCTCCACCTCGCGGTCTCGCGACTCTTTGTACCGTCCATTGTAGCACGTGTGTAGCCCAGGTCATAAGGGGCATGATGATTTGACGTCATCCCCACCTTCCTCCGGTTTGTCACCGGCAGTCACCTTAGAGTGCCCAACTGAATGCTGGCAACTAAAATCAAGGGTTGCGCTCGTTGCGGGACTTAACCCAACATCTCACGACACGAGCTGACGACAACCATGCACCACCTGTCACTCTGTCCCCCGAAGGGGAACGCTCTATCTCTAGAGTTGTCAGAGGATGTCAAGACCTGGTAAGGTTCTTCGCGTTGCTTCGAATTAAACCACATGCTCCACCGCTTGTGCGGGCCCCCGTCAATTCCTTTGAGTTTCAGCCTTGCGGCCGTACTCCCCAGGCGGAGTGCTTAATGCGTTAGCTGCAGCACTAAGGGGCGGAAACCCCCTAACACTTAGCACTCATCGTTTACGGCGTGGACTACCAGGGTATCTAATCCTGTTTGCTCCCCACGCTTTCGCGCCTCAGCGTCAGTTACAGACCAGAAAGCCGCCTTCGCCACTGGTGTTCCTCCACATCTCTACGCATTTCACCGCTACACGTGGAATTCCGCTTTCCTCTTCTGCACTCAAGTTCCCCAGTTTCCAATGACCCTCCACGGTTGAGCCGTGGGCTTTCACATCAGACTTAAGGAACCGCCTGCGCGCGCTTTACGCCCAATAATTCCGGACAACGCTTGCCACCTACGTATTACCGCGGCTGCTGGCACGTAGTTAGCCGTGGCTTTCTGGTTAGGTACCGTCAAGGTACCAGCAGTTACTCTGGTACTTGTTCTTCCCTAACAACAGAGCTTTACGACCCGAAGGCCTTCATCGCTCACGCGGCGTTGCTCCGTCAGACTTTCGTCCATTGCGGAAGATTCCCTACTGCTGCCTCCCGTAGGAGTCTGGGCCGTGTCTCAGTCCCAGTGTGGCCGATCACCCTCTCAGGTCGGCTACGCATCGTTGCCTTGGTGAGCCGTTACCTCACCAACTAGCTAATGCGCCGCGGGCCCATCTGTAAGTGATAGCCGAAACCATCTTTCAACCAAGGACCATGTGGTCCTCGGTGTTATCCGGTATTAGCTCCGGTTTCCCGAAGTTATCCCAGTCTTACAGGCAGGTTGCCCACGTGTTACTCACCCGTCCGCCGCTGACTTCAGGGAGCAAGCTCCCATCTGTCCGCTCGACTTGCATGTATTAGGCACGCCGCCAGCGTTCGTCCTGAGCCAGGATCAAACTCTCCGAAGAAATGTTTGAACTAGCACATGGATGTGCTGACATCGACGTTGTCACAGGACGTGACGTTCTTAGTCGATGTTCCTTGCTTTAAAATAAAAATTAAACGTTGACGTTTTGTTGTTTTGTTCAGTTTTCAAAGTTCACCGCCGCTCATCAGCGACTTTTATATAATATCACCTTCGAACAATAGAGTCAATAAAATTTCTCAAAAAATATTATTAGTATCATTTACTACACTCTTTTTTACCAATAATAGTTTCAGCGCAAAATGAACCATTTAACAAAACTCCTCAAACCATCAAGGTTTCATAACAATTCATTTAAGAAATAATTAAGAATTTCGTCATAGTCCTATAAGATTTGTTATTTATACTATCATTAACCGATTAATAAGGGGGATAACATGATGAAAAAATGGATTGCTGGCATAATTGCAATAGCCGCATTGGCAGGAGGATGGTGGTTAGCTTCTCCTCTTTTTGTAGATAAAGTTGTAAACGAAGAGCCTGTATCACCACATGATACAAGTATAGACATGCAAGAGAACGAACCTTCCAATTCGCAAGCTCAAACAACAGCAGGTACAATAGAAGAAACTGAAACCATCTTTGGAACATTTAATGGAACAGACTCCTTCCATCAAGTAGAAGGAACGGTAACGGTGACTGGAAAGAACGTACGCCTCGAACATTTAGAAGTAACAAACGGGCCAGACCTTTATGTTTATTTAGTGAATGCTAATCAATCTACGAAAGACGGACTGTCTCTCGGGCCGCTAAAAGGTAATAAAGGCAATCAAAATTATGAATTACCAGCAACTATAACGGCAGAACCAGGAATGAAAATAGTAATCTGGTGCAAACAGTTTGACGTCGACTTTGGAAGCGCCGAATTGATAAAAGATATGTAAAGAGGTGTTTGATGTGACACACAAAGTGTTGTTAGTGGATGACGAAGAAAACATCATTGATGTATGTTCACGTTATTTAGAGCGTGAAGGCTATTTAGTCAAAAGCGCCGCAGATGGAAAGAAGGCCCTGGCACTTTATCATTCCTTTCAACCCCATCTTGTCGTACTTGATGTGATGATGCCCGAAATGGACGGGTGGCAAACAGCGGCAGAAATTAGAAAAGTTGAAGACACCCCTATTATTATGCTGACGGCACTAGGACAAGAAAAAGATAAAATATACGGACTGACCATCGGAGCCGATGACTATGTTACAAAGCCCTTCAGCCCGCGCGAGCTTTTACTACGAATCAAAAATGTACTAAGAAGAACCACCTCTTCTCCTCTTCCCTCCGGTGTGAATGACATTTTTGAACAAAACGGTTTAATCATTGACCGTAAAAAAAGAAAGGTCGTGGCACATGGACAAGAGGTAGAGATGACCGTGAAAGAATTTGAATTACTATCTTTATTAACCTCTTCACCTTCACAAGTATTCTCAAAATCCCAACTACTTGAAACACTGTGGGGATATGACTACTTAGGAGATGCCAATACCATCAACGTCCACATTCGGAGACTGCGGGAAAAAATTGAACAGGACCCTTCCAACCCACAGTGGATTAAAACGGTTTGGGGTATCGGTTATAAATTTGAAGGAAGTCACCTCTATGAAAACTAGAACACTTCTTCTTTTAGCGAATATCATTTCTGTACTTGTAATCTTAATTTTCCTAGTTGTTTCTTATATAAGAATGTTCCTTGCCAATGATGTGATTATTCTTCTCACATTAATTACCGTCGGAGCAGGCTTCTTATCTATCATCATTAATCTACTCATCACATCCCCGTTATTAAACTCTGTGAAGCAAATGGCCAGTGATGCCAAACGAATGGCCAACGGGGACTTTAACATTACGGTAACAAGTACAGGACCACAGGAAATTAAAGAACTTGCCCAAAACTTCAACTATATGTCTACCAAACTTGATGAGATGTTTGAGGAATTGAAGCAATCAGAACGCTTCAAAAGCGAGCTTGTCGCCAATGTGTCTCATGATTTGCGGACACCACTATCCTCCATTCATTCGTTTGCGGCTGCGTTGAATGACGGCATTATTGAAGATGATGTGACGCGAAAACGCTATTATGAAACGATTTTATCTGAAACGGAAAAACTGAATCTTTTAATTGAAGATGTTTTGGAATTATCACACTTGGAAAACAACAACATTCCTTTCGAGCCCGTTTTCACGTCTATCGACCGGTTAGTGATTGAAACGATTCAGCCGTTTGAGCGCACCCTTCAAGAAAAAAACATCGCTGTACAATTGAACTATGACGATACTCTTTCGACGGTTCCATTAATGACTCAGCAAATTAAACGCGTGATGACGAATTTCATTCAAAACGCCCTTTCCTTTTCTCCTCCCAGCACAAGTATGCATATTGAGGTGAAAAAGGAAGAAAGTACATTTTATTTTGGCGTAACAGACGAAGGCATTGGCGTTCCGTTAGAAGAGCAAATTTCTATCTTCCAACGATTTTACCGAGTAGAAAAATCACGGCACAAATCAAAGGGCGGCTCTGGTCTTGGCCTTGCCATCTGTCAAGAAATTATTGAACTCCATAATGGGGAAATTGGCGTGAAAAGTGACGGGATGAAAGGCAGCACCTTTTGGTTTCGCTTGCCATTGAAGTTAAACGAGGAGGAGAAAAAATGAAGAAAATAGTTTGGACAGCCGTCTTGCTTCTATGTATCAGTGTGACAGCTTTCTTAGGACCAAAACTATATGCAAGTCTTACGGAAAAGTCATTAGGCAGTACACCCGTGACACAAGAGAAAACAGCGACCGGACATGCTGTCGCGACATTTGCCGGCGGCTGCTTCTGGTGTATGGAACCCCCATTTGAAAAATTAGACGGCGTATATGCTGTTGTTTCCGGTTATACAGGGGGAGAAGAAGAAAATCCAACTTATAATGACGTGTCCTCGAAAAAAACAGGGCATGTTGAAGCCGTACAGGTTGAATATGATCCAACAATTATTACGTATGAACAGCTGCTGCAAGTATTTTGGAGGCAAATCGACCCAACAGACGATGGAGGGCAATTTGTCGACCGAGGCCCGCAATATACGAGCGCCATCTTTTACCACACAGAAGAACAAAGAGCGTTGGCGGAGCAATCGAAGCAAGAACTAAAAACATCAGGGAGGTTCGACAAAGATATCGTCACCCCGATTTCTCCTGCGAAAATCTTTTACAAAGCAGAGGACTATCATCAAGATTATTATCAAAAAAATAAACTGTCTTATAAATTTTACCGCCATAATTCCGGGAGAGACGATTTCCTCCGCGATGCATGGGGGAATGAACAGGAACTCGATTTTAAAACCCGTTCTATTTACCCATCTTATACAGATAAGAAATTGAAAGAGATGTTGACAGAACTTCAATATAATGTCACTCAAGAAGACGCCACAGAGAGGCCTTTTGATAATGAATATTGGGACAATAAGCAAGAAGGAATTTATGTCGATATCGTTTCGGGAGAACCGCTTTTCAGTTCAACAGATAAATACGACAGCGGTACTGGCTGGCCGAGTTTTACTCAACCTTTAGTCGAAGAAAATATCGTCGAATTGGAAGACCGCTCATTGTTCATGGTGCGTACAGAAATTAGAAGCAAACATGCCGATTCCCATCTAGGGCACGTCTTTGATGACGGACCCGAACCGACGGGACTGCGCTATTGCATGAACTCAGCAGCTCTCCAATTTATTCCGAAAGAGGACCTAGAAAAGAATGGGTACGAAGAATTTGTGTCCTTATTTGAAACAAATCACTCAAAAACCGAATAAAAAGAGCCGAGAGCCCGTCATGAGCATCTCGTAAAATCGAGAGCTTCTTCCAATGACAGGCTCTTTCACATACGTTCCATCTGGCAAAGACGTACAGATAATTCTAAACCCCTATAGGAGAACTAGTGCAACTCGTAAATATTAACATCAAATAACTGTATGAACACTACAATAATGACAACAGATAATCCCCATGCTAGTAACGGCCGCTTGTAATGAAGGGCAAGCATAGTAAAAATTATGATATCAAATAAACATGACCACCACATAGACCAGCCATTAAAATGTTCAATAATCCCAAATACGTAAATATTGAGAATCTCCCAGCACGCATAAATGGTAATCCACAAAATAATATAAAAAAACTGCGAAAGTTTCTTTTTCGGAAAATAAAACAAATATGTAATAACCGTTGCTGGATAGACCGTTATCATAATCCATAAATTCGTTAACGTATGATTTGGAAAAAATCCATCTTTTTTGTAATGCCACATCGGGTGTTCATATGTCAGCACGTTATACAATAAATCCCCGATAATAAAAAATAAAATCGTTGGATAATATTTATTCAAATGTTTCCAATCACCAAATTTCCATCCAATAAATAGAAAAACCAGTCCGAAAACCATATTCATTACAATCAAGACCTTTCCGACTTTATCTCCCGTTCCTTCATTACATACCTCTTATTAAATAAATTACACTAATTGGAAAATAATTTCCAATGCATTCCCCAAAATATCATTTCAAATCAATCAAATTAGAAAGATCGATACATTTGTTCCTCTTAATAACACTTACAGTGATCTTATTTTCACTACTCATTTTAAATGTAAAAAAGAGCATACCCTTTTATGGTGTACGCTCTCGACTATGAACATCTTGATAGCTTTGAATGTGAATTTGATTTTTTTCTACCATCTTTAAAAACCCTTCTGCTATTTCCGGATCAAATTGTGATGATTTCCCGTTCATAATTTCCGTTAACGCATAGTCTAAATCTTTTTCATGTCGATATACTCTTCTCGAAGTCATCGCGTCAAATGCATCCGCAACTGCCATAATTCGAGCTGTCAATGGAATCTCTTTTCCCTTTAATCCAGATGGATACCCTGTCCCATCAAACTTTTCATGATGATAAAGTACCATGTCCAATATGGAATTTTTTCTGAAATAAGGAATATATTTAAGCATATGATAACCAATTTGCGGATGCTTTTTTATTTTGGCAAACTCTTCACTCGTTAAACGGGACGGCTTATTTAATATCGCTTCCGGCACTCCAATCTTCCCGATATCGTGCAGCAGTCCACCAATGTAAATGTTGTCGCACTCTTTCGATGATAGGTTCATAGCTTTAGCAATTTCCAAAGAATAATAGGCAACGTTTTTAGAATGAAAGGCTGTGTACTTATCTCTCGCATCAATCGACTCTGCTAATGTTGATACGAGACTGACCAAATATTCCCTTTCTTTTTGCACATTTATAAAAATAGCGTCTATTCCCGAAAAATTCAGCATGCTACTTTGCCTGTAAAGGACATCCCATTACCTCTACTCTTTTACATCGGCGTATAGCTGATTAATTCACAAAACCGCCACGTACAGTTTGTGAAATATTGAACAAACTCGTTTATAATAAAAGTATTAAATCATTCAAACAAGGTGATAACGATGAATGTACTTGAAATGCTTACAGCCTCAACACCCATTTTAGCTGTCTTTATTTTTCTCGTCATACTTCGACTACCCGCAACAAAAGCCATGCCTATCAGCTTTGCGATTACGGCCTTCTTAGCTTTTTTCATTTGGAAGATTCCCGGCATTCAAATTGCCGCAGCTTCTATTGAAGGGGTCATTATCGCTATCTCTATTTTATGGATTGTATTTGGTGCCATTCTTTTGTTAAATACCTTATCAAATAGCGGAGCCTTAGATGCGATTCGCAATGGATTTCTCCGCATTTCACCAGACCGGCGCGTTCAGCTTATTATTATCGCCTGGTTATTCGGGGCATTTATTGAAGGTGCTGCAGGTTTTGGGACACCCGCTGCTATTGGTGCACCATTATTAGTTGCTTTAGGATTCCCACCTCTTGCAGCTGTATCACTTGCCCTCATTGCTGACAGCAGTCCCGTATCCTTCGGAGCTGTCGGAACACCGGTTATTGTCGGGGTCGATCAAGGGTTGCGTCAAGGCTCTTCCATCGCTCCGCAAGTAGCGGAAGCATTGCCAACATCATCGCTTTATGAATACTTGCACATCGTAGCCAAAAGCGCCGTTATGATGGATGTGTTCATCGGAACCTTCATCCCACTTATTTTAGTCTTGATGCTAACACGTTTTTTCGGCCAAAACCGTTCATGGAAAGAAGGGCTTGCCCTATGGAAATTTTCCATCTTCGCCGGGTTGAGCTTCACCATTCCCGCTCTTATTGTCGCTATTTTTTTAGGACCTGAATTCCCTTCTATTATCGGCGGTCTTGCCGGACTTACCATCGTCGTCCCTGCTGCTCGAAAAGGATTTCTCCTTCCAGAAAAGCATTGGGATTTTAACAACCATGAAGTGAAAGCAGAACAGCCTGTTCAACCAAAAGAACAGCCGACCATGCCTTTATGGATGGCATGGATTCCTTATTTGCTCGTAGCTTTCTTTCTCGTTCTCACACGTTTAGATATTTTGCCTCTTAAAACAGCGCTTCGCTCTGTTAAAATAGGGTGGGCCAATATACTAGGAACAAACATCAGCACATTTTTCGAGCCCTTTTATTTACCTGGAACCATTTTTATTATCGTAATCCTACTAACCGTTTTATTGCACAAAATGAAAATAGAGCAATTCTATAAAACGCTTGGCCAATCCGGAAAATCAATGATTGGCAGCATTATCGCTTTAAGTACAGCTGTGCCCATGGTGCGCATTTTCATTAATTCAGGGATTAACGAAGCTGGTTTAATGAGCATGCCAATGGAATTGGCCACTTCCGTCTCTAATCTAGTCGGAAGCAGCTGGCCTCTTGTAGCCCCTGTCATCGGCTCGCTCGGCTCCTTCATTTCAGGAAGTGCGACCTTCAGCAACATGATGTTTTCACTCTTTCAATTTAGCGTAGCCGATCAATTACAGATGGATCCTTCGCTCATTCTTTCCTTGCAAGTACTAGGGGCGAATGCAGGAAATATGGTCTGTGTACTCAATGTCGTCGCTGCCGCTTCTGTTGTGGGAATGGTCGGAAAAGAAGGAACCATTATTCGAATGACGCTTTTACCGATGCTCTATTATGTTCTTGCTGCCGGCTGCATCGGTATGTTTCTTCTCTTTTTCTAACAAACAACGCCGGCTGAAAACTATTTAACGTTTACTCATTATTTGTCTTATATGAAAACAGCTGCCTCATCATACTAGGCAGCTGTTTTATGTAAACCGCAAAATTATTTAACAAGCTCATGTTTAAAGGCGTAAATAACGGCTTGTGTCCGGTCCTGTACTTCGAGCTTGCTTAAAATATTGCTGACATGTGTTTTGACCGTTTTTAGGGCAATGAATAACTCGTCGGCAATTTCTTGATTCGTTTTCCCTTGTGACATCAGTAGTAAAATTTCCATCTCACGCGCAGTCAGCTGTTCGTGGGGAAGCGGCACATTTCCACTGCGCATTTTCAACATCATCTTCCCTGTTACTTCCGGCTCTAAGACAGATTGTCCATGATGGGTAGCCCGAACGGCGTTGGCGATTTCACTTGCCTTAGATGTTTTCAGCATGTAGCTTGTAGCCCCAGCCTCTAATGCCGGATAGACTTTTTCATCATCGAGAAAACTTGTGACAATAATAATCTTCGCTTCCGGCCAGCTTTCCATAATCTTCTTTGTTGCCTCAATGCCGTCCATTTCTTGCATGACTAAATCCATTAAAATAATATCAGGACGAAGAGAAAGAGCAAGCTCAACCGCTTCTGTCCCGTCCTCAGCCTCTCCTACGACTTCAATATCTGCCTGAGCGGATAAATAAGAGGAAACACCAATTCTCACCATTTCATGATCATCAACAAACAATACTTTAATCATCTTCTTCACCCTTTAAAGATATCATTGGTACTTTCACTTCAAGTCGCGTTCCTTTATTTTTCACACTGACGATTTTTAATGCACCACCGATTTCGACTGCCCGTTCGTACATATTTTGCAAGCCGTATGAACCTGCTTTCGTCACTTCCACATCAAAGCCAACCCCATCATCAGCCACCCTCAAAATGAGAAAATCATCGCGCTTAATAAGCAAAACCTCCAGCGTGTTTGCCTTTGAATGGCGAAGCGTGTTGGAAACAGACTCCTGCAGAATGCGAAAAAGATGGTCTTCAATGCCTTTATCAAGCGGCATCGATTCAATTTTCCACGTAATGTCCATCGGTACTTTTTGGGCTAATTCAACCAGCAGTTCTTTCATCCCTTCTTCAAGGGTTTTCCCTTTTAACGCAACAGGACGTAAATGAAGCAATAAAGCGCGCATTTCCAGTTGCGATTGATGAATCATCTCTTCTACCATCTTCAGTTGTTTCGCTTCTCGCTCATCGGAAACCGGTTTTCCTTCATTAATGGCTGACATAAGCATGGATGCGGCAAACAGTTGCTGACTGACAGAATCATGAAGTTCCCTTGCTAAGCGGCTCCGCTCTTGCGACACCATTTCTTGGATACGTTTTTCCTGATCTTCTGCTTTTTCTGTGGCGAGTTTTTGAGATAGCTTCACTTGTTCCGTCATTTGTCGTTGAATTCTAGCCGCCTTGTCTAACATTTCTCTCATTTCTTCTGATACCGCCGGCTGGAGGAGACCGATTTGGCGCCCCTGCTCTAAATCCTTCAAAACATCTATAACGGATCGCAGCTGCTTCTGCCAAAAGAAGCCGGACATCACACCAAACAGTACACCCACGACTACACTGACACTTGAGATAAATAACACAAACGGCACATCCATCATTTCCCGTTCCCATAGCAATGTCCAATCCTCTAATGGGAAAACAATGAACCATACAGCGGACACTAACAAAAACGTAATAAAAGACAATGCGGCACCGAAGAGGATTTGACGCTGTACGATACTCATATACGCTTCACCTCTAAGTCTCCCACCATCATCGATGTCATGATTTTCACTTTTCGTACAGCTGTTTCATATTCCGGGGTTTGAACGTGCAACACTTCGTTAAATCCTGTTCCTTCATGAACATCTAAAATCTTCGTCTTCCCTGCCCAAATCGAATGATGAATGTTCACCTCAACGTCATATGGTACAAGAATCTGAATGTTGCCAAGCACATTCCGGATAAAAATAATCGCTTCTCCTTGTGGAAGTACTGTGTAGCTTAAATCAATCACCGTATCTCCTACTCCGGCTTGAATGTTCACATCATCCCATTCATACACATGCTCGGGGGTAGATTGCCGACCTACGAACCGGTTTCGGAACAACACTCTTTTCACGACAAGCTCTTTTGACAAAAGCTCTCCGTCTTCTCCACGCTCTTTTCTAACAGGCTGGAGATAAGATGGGGATTTTTTCGCTTGTATAAACTGAATAACGAGATGAACAAGGATGGCCAGCAGAAAAAACTTTAACGTCATCATGCTTAACACACTCATGAAAAAGCTGATCGCCCCTGCCCAAAATAAGAACTTGCCGGACCTTCGCGGCATCCGCTTTCGTCCAAAATAAAGACATCCCGCCGAAAGCAAAAGGGAGAAAACAAGGCCTGTATGAAAAAAGGAAATCTCAAGCAGCAACAGAACCGAACCGATTAAAAGAATCCAACTTATATAGTCTGTTCCCATTTTACTAAACATGCTGCTTTCTCCCTTCTCTTGATGTTTTGAATTACATTTTTCCCGTTCATTCTTTTCACCGCACACCTATTATTACATTGATTATTTTTAGCATAACACGTTTCCATTCAAATAGAGAGTTTGTTTTCTTTTACGCCCGTTTCATTCACTATCCTACCTGAAAATGAACATGGTTATAACGAGCTCAAGCTTTATTTTTAACTACGACCTCCGCCCTATAAGCCAACGTTTTAATTTGAGTCATGTTAACCGATGTTAATAAAATGAAAAGATGGGCTTCATTTAGCCCATTTTTTCGACAGACAGATTAAAATAATTCTGGTGCCTTCGTCCGAAAACGACCCACCGTTTCTTGCAGCAACATACTTTTGCGTCCCATTTCTTCCATTTCTTCTCCCATGTGTTTCGTTAAATCATAATTTCCTTTTATTTGTTCGTACACTTGTTCAAGACGATTCAACATATGAGCAAATCGCTCTTGCTGGACAAAACGCCCCTTTTGCATCTGTGACGTTTCCTCCCGCACCGTTTGCAAACGGGAAATGAATTGGGTCATAATGCCGTGGATATTTTCTGCTTTTAATTCTACTTGCTGAAAATGAACCGGCATTTCTTTCAGTTCTTCATTTAATTGATGGAATTCATGCACAAACCCGTCCATTTCTTGGTTACCGTTATCGATGGATTGAACTGTATGTGTAATCATCTCTCTAATATGACTAGCTGATGCTTTCGATTCGCCGGCCAAACGTTTAATTTCCTTCGCTACGACCGCAAACCCTTTTCCATGCTCACCCGCCCTGGCAGCTTCAATGCTTGCATTTAATGATAATAAATTAATTTGTTCACTCACTTCGTTAATGGTGTTAATAACAAGCTGACTTTCCTGTGAAAAAGCACTAATTTCTTTCAGCTGCTTTTGAAATGAAGCCATTCGCTCCATTACTTGTTCATTTAACAACGTTATCCCTTCAATTCCTAGCAAAATACGGTTCATCTCTTTCTTAATCGAGATAATTTCTCCTCCAATATGCTCCATTCCCGCAAATGAGCCTTGAATAGCCCCAATCACTTCATCTTCTGCTTGAATTTCTTTATCAAGCCATTGGCTCACGATTTGAAACTCATCATATGTTTCTTGAACGGTATGCATTTGGGCATCCGCTGATTCATTGAGCTGACGATTTACTTCAAACAATTGAATAGAAGATCCGTACACATCTCCTGCCTCTTTTTTGACGGCATCGACTAATCCATTCAACGTTTGTAACAGTCGATTAAAGGTATGATGCAACACCTCTGTATCCTCTCCTGCTTCTACTTTCAGCTTTTTCGTCAAATCACCTTTGGCGGCAGCGATTTCATTCATTGCTTGAATCGTTTCAATCATGGCAATACTAGCCCCATGTTCAGACACATTCAAACCTGCTTCTTCCTCCGCTTCACTCGGTCGGATGCCCCATAGCTTTTTCATTCCTCCATATACGATTAGCCCAAGGAAAAACGCCCAAAGAAACGCAACTCCCGCACCAAGTGTCTGAATACCAATTTGCTCAAGGCGACTGCCCGCCATCAGTAGGTCTTCTTTTCCAAATATCCCGACTGCCAGCGTTCCCCATGCGCCACATACAGCATGCACAGAAACGGCACCAACTGCATCATCAATTTTTAGACGTTGTTCAATGAAATGAATACTTGGGATGACAAGAAGGCCGCCAATGGCCCCAGCTAAAATAGCTCCATCAATCTCGAAAACATTGGCCCCTGCCGTCACCGCTACAAGACCACCTAACACACCGTTCAACACATTTTCAACATGAACCTTTCGTTCTACTATCCAGCTAATAAGCATCGCTGTTAATCCCCCAGCTGAAGCAGCTAAATGTGTATTGAGAGCAATTAACGCAATATGAACATCTGCATGCATCGTCGACCCGGCATTAAATCCAAACCACCCGAACCAAAGGATAAACACGCCTAAGGAAGCAAAAACGGCATTGGAAGGACGAAACTTATTCACCTTTCCATTTGCTCCATATTTCCCAATACGCGGACCGACGACAAGAGCGGCTGCCAATGCGACCCATCCTCCAACAGAGTGAACGACAGTCGATCCAGCAAAATCCATGAATCCGAGTTTTTCCAACCATCCTTCTTGATTAGCTTGCCATAAGCTCCCCCAAGCCCAATGACCGAACACCGGATAGATGATTAGCCCCATCCAAAATGTTCCTGCCAAGTAAGCACCGAACCTCATCCGTTCGGCAACAGCTCCGGAAACAATCGTTGCTGCTGTCCCAGCAAACATAATTTGAAACAATAAAAAAGCATAATCCCACGTTTCCCCTTCCAGTCCTTTCAGGAAAAAGGGACCGGTTCCGACCCAACCGTTCCATGTGGGACCAAACATAACCGCAAAACCAACTGTCGCAAACAACAGCGATGAAATTAAAAGATCCGCTAAATTTTTAATGGCCACATTAATGGAATTTTTAGATCGAATCATTCCCGCTTCCAACGCTGTAAATCCTGCCTGCATAAAAAAAACAAGCATCGCCGCTACGACGATCCATACATAATCAAGATGAATTTGCAAAAGTTCCATCCCTACATCCTCCAAATCTATCATATTATGTTAGAAATACTAACACAAAATGTAATATTCTGAAACATCTGAATATTACTTATTTACTATAGGGATTGGTTCTTTTAAGCGTTTTCACAGCCTTTTTTCTCACTTTTTCTCTACTTTTCAATTTTTTTGTTTACAGAAATCTTCTCAACGAAGGACTATAGCTCTATTATGCTAAAAAAAGCTGCCAGATAAGAGGAAGTCCCCCTTATGTGGCAGCTTTCAGTTTTAAAACGTAAGGCTAATCAATCTACCTTACAAAATAATATGAATTTGTCCTTCTTTTTTCTGACGCTCCTCTTCGCGCTTCTCTTGTATTTTTTCAAGACGCTTACCCGGAGCAGTTAAGCTGACAATTGTATCGCCCGGTTCACCTTGTAATTTTCCTTCTGATGTGAAAAACTCCACTTTCCCGGAAGATTTCAAAATGAACAACAGCAACACATTTTCGTCTCGATCTTGTAAATATTGATCGTACGTATATTGTTCCGTTATGTTCGTCTTATTGAATACATGACCATTTTCCATTTTGTCGCTCAGTTCTTCCCATGACATACCTTCTCTAAATAAAACACGGCCACCAATATGAGGCCCTATATCTTCCAATTCCCCGCCATGGGCGTGATGGAGACTGAGCTGAAACGTATTATTTCTACCAAACTCCGGAATAAACGTAGCGCAAACGAGCGTATTATACGTATCCACTGGCGTTGCGGCAATTAAATATTCATATGGAGTCAGTTCTAAATGATACTCCGTTTGCTCGGCTAAAAATTCTCCCCGATACGAATCAACCCCTTCCCGCCGCGCCTGCGCAAGACGGTACCAGGAAGAATCAACAATCATCACCGGGATGTCCAACTGCTTTAAAATTTTAGCTAATCCTGTACTAAAGCTGCTGCCACCTACAATGAGCACACCCGGATTGTTTCCAATCGATAAATCCAATTTTTTCGCCAGCCACCCGATAGAAAAGCCATGGGCGCACACCGTCGAAAACACGAGAGCAAATGTTAAAGATGTCAGCATCCCTGCATCTTCAAAACCAGATTCTTGAAGCACCCCTGAAAAATAGCCTGAAACAGTCAAAGCGACAATTCCACGCGGAGCAATCCAGCCAACAAGTGTTTTTTCCTCCATTGTCAAATCTGTCCCGATAGTTGAGAGCCAAATAGATAATGGACGAACGACAAATAACATTAATAAAACAAATAAAATAATTCGCCAATCTAAAATGGTCATCAATGTCTCAACAGACAGAGAAGCTGTTAACATGACGAAAATAGCGGAAATAAGCAAAACAGACACGTTTTCTTTAAAGTGACGCATATCTTCAATGGAAGCGAGACGCAGATTAGCTATCGTCATTCCCATCGCTGTCACAGCTAATAGCCCTGTTTCATGGGCAATTTCATCCGAGATGGTAAAGCAGCCAATCACGACCGCAAACACGACTGGTGATTTTAAAAATTCTGGAATATGACCACGCTCAAACATCCACCCAATTCCGCGACCGCACACCCATCCTAAAATAACTGCTAAAAACGAAGCAATAAAGAAAAACAGGAGCGAGCCAATTGTCGCTTCTTCTAACAAGAAAAATTTAATGATTTCAAATGCAAAGACCGCAAGAAGAGCTCCAAATGGATCAACAACGATTCCTTCCCATTTCAAAATGGCAGCTGGTCTAGGCTTTAGCTTTGCTTGGCGCAATAGTGGAAGAATCACCGTTGGCCCAGTGACAATGAACAGTCCTCCAATAACGAAAGCAACCGCCCATGAAAGACCCGCTACGTAATGAGCGGCAAGTGACCCTAAAATCCAGGCAAGAAATGCTCCAAGCGTAATAATCCGAAAGACAGGACGGGCAAGTCCACGCACTTCACGAAAATCTAAATTTAAGCTTCCCTCAAACAAAATGATAGCAACCGCCATGGAAATGACCGGCTTAAATAAATCACCAAATCCTTCTTTCGGATGGAGAATACCTAGAAATGGCCCTGCCACGAGACCGACGATAGACATAATGACAATAGCTGGCAACCGAAAACGCCAAGCAAGCCACTGTGAACCGATACCTAGTACCCCGATTAACATTAATTGAAATAACATTGAATCCAGTTTCAACCCCTCCTTTAACAAGTGTTTAACACATCTATGGAAAAAGATGATGCGTTTTTTATTTATTAATATTGTCCCCTTAAAGCCATCCAAAGTATGTCGTCCTGACACAATTCATTACTTAAGAGCGGCATTGTTCTTTAAATAGGCAAAATGTGTCTCTTCAACAAGTAACATGACTTCATTCCATTAACATACATATTTCCTTTTCATTATACAACTATTTTCCCTTCTGTCCCTTATTTATATATAGGTTCACTTGAATAATTCAGCACATCTTCATTCAATTGAGAATCATCCTAAACCTTAATTCTGACATCTTAAACTTCTCCTAAAAGGCCTAAAAAATTTAATGAAAAAATAGGTTTATCCGAGCGGAATGCAGGGAAATGAATAATATGTTATAATGTTTATAGAGTTGTTACAATTACATAAAGGAGGAACTTATGAAGAAAAGTATAACACCTGTTTTTTGGATCGCGCTGTCAATTTCCATTTTATTTGTTGGATGGGGATGGGTAGCACCGCAACACCTCATTAAAACCATGACTGGATTACAAGGAACATTACTCAATCAATTCGGCTGGTTTTACCAATTTGCCACAACATTCTTTCTCATTTTCGCTCTTATTGTTGCATTCAGCCGCTATGGAAATATTAAACTAGGCAAAGATGAAGACAAGCCGGAGTTTAGTACACCTACATGGTTTGCAATGCTGTTTAGCGCCGGGATGGGAATTGGACTTCTCTTTTACGGAGTATCAGAACCTGTTGCTCATTATGCCAATCCCCCGTTTGGAGAAGCCCAAACGATTGAATCAGCTAAATCTGCACTAAGACATACCTACTTACATTGGGGCTTTCACGCCTGGGCTATTTATGCCGTCGTTGCTTTAGCGCTCGCCTATTATAAATTCCGCAAAAACTTACCCGGACTTATGAGTGCCACACTATACCCACTTTTAGGAGAAAAGGTAAAAGGGCCTATCGGTTATACTATCGATGTTACCGCTGTATTCGCTACTATTTTCGGCGTTGCCGCCTCTTTAGGATTAGGAGCTGCTCAAATTAACAGTGGATTCAACTACTTGTTTGGGCTGCCGGTTAATTTCTCCACTCAACTTATCATCATTTTAATCACAACGGCCGTATTTATTTTGTCAGCTGGAACCGGCGTATCGAAAGGGATTAAATATTTAAGCAACGCTAACATGATTTTGGCAGTTGTCTTATTCTTCTCTTTCCTATTACTAAGTCCTACTCAATTCGTATTAGAAACATTCTTAACTACTTTTGGGAGTTATGTTCAGAATCTTCCGAGTATGGGACTGCGATTTGCTCCTTTTAATACAGAAAACAACCAGTGGGTAAAAGATTGGACGATTTTCTACTGGGCATGGTGGATTTCTTGGACCCCGTTCGTCGGAACATTTATTGCCCGCGTTTCAAAAGGACGCACAGTACGTGAATTTATTATGGCCGTATTAATTGTTCCAACAATCGTCTGCTCACTCTGGTTTGGCGTATTTGGAGGCACAGGTATTTACTTTGATTTCGTACAAGGATTAAACGTCGCAGAGCAAAGCTTTGCAACATCGCTATTTTACATCTATAACCAACTTCCATTCGGAAGCGTCTTAACGGTTATTTCTCTTTGTCTCATTTTCACATTTTTTGTTACATCGGCGGATTCTGCCACATTCGTTTTAGGAATGCAAACAACGAATGGAAACTTGAATCCATCCTTCCCTGTCAAATTCACATGGGGAATTATTTTAGCCGCGATCTCTATTATTTTGATGAGATCTGGTGGTCTTCAAGGAATGCAAGCGACGATTATCGTCAGCGCCTTGCCGCTCGGTGTTTTCCTTCTCTTTATGGCATACAGCCTGTTAAAGGCCTTCAGCCAGGAAGCAAAAACAAAAAAGAAAAAAGATTCATCAAAAAGAATCGCGTAATCCAGCAGACCCGGTTTGAATGTGACCGGGTCTTTTTTATGGACTCGAAAGTTTTTCGAGTTGAGTGAACGACGGAGATAAATATTGGATGAAGTTTGATGTAAAGTTTCCTTTCAACAAATCCGTCCCTCGTATATAATTTACTATGTATGATTTTGAAATCAATTATTTTTCATTCAACGATGCTTTCAAGTAAACGGTGCTAGTAAAAAGGCCGGATAGACTGATAAATAGAAAGGTGTTTAATCATGAGTATTTTAACAGTGAAAAATTTAAGTCACGGGTTTGGTGACCGTGCTATTTTTAATGACGTGTCGTTTCGCCTTCTAAAAGGAGAGCACATCGGCCTTATCGGAGCAAATGGCGAAGGTAAATCAACATTTATGAACATTATTACAGGAAAATTAGAGCCAGATGAAGGAAAAGTTGAATGGTCAAAAAAGGTACGTGTCGGCTACCTTGATCAGCATACCGTATTATCAAAAGGACTAACGATTCGTGATGTATTGCACAGCGCTTTCCAATATCTTTTTGACATGGAAGCAGAAATGAATCAAATCTATGAAAAAATGGGAGAAGCAACACCAGAGGAATTAGAACAGCTCCTTGAAGAAGTTGGAACCATTCAAGACGTATTAACGAACAATGATTTTTATGTCATTGATTCAAAAGCGGAAGAAGTCGCACGCGGCCTCGGTTTGGACGATGTTGGGCTTGACCGTGACGTCCAAGATTTAAGCGGCGGGCAACGGACAAAAGTTCTTCTCGCAAAATTGCTATTAGAAAAACCAGAAATTCTTCTTCTCGATGAGCCGACAAACTATTTAGATGAGCAACACATTGAATGGCTGAAACGCTACTTACAAGAATACGAAAATGCCTTTATTTTAATCTCGCATGATATTCCGTTTTTAAACAGCGTTATTAACTTAATTTATCATATGGAAAACCAAGAATTAAACCGTTATGTGGGCGATTATAATAATTTCCTTCAAGTATATGAAGTGAAAAAGCAGCAGCTCGAATCCGCTTATAAAAAACAGCAGCAAGAAATTGCCGACTTAAAAGATTTCGTAGCCCGCAACAAAGCGCGCGTATCGACGCGAAACATGGCTATGTCTCGTCAGAAAAAATTGGATAAGATGGACGTTATTGAGCTAGCACAAGAAAGACCGAAGCCAGAGTTCAACTTCAGAAGTGCTCGAACGTCCGGGAAATTAATTTTCCAAACGAACGACCTCGTTATCGGATATGACGAGCCGCTTTCAAAACCGTTAAATCTTCGTATGGAGCGCGGTCAAAAAATTGCCCTTGTTGGAGCTAACGGAATTGGAAAAACAACACTTCTAAAAAGCATCCTCGGAGAAATTAAACCCATTTCGGGCTCAGTTGAACGCGGAGAATACCAGCATATCGGCTATTTCGAACAAGAAATAAAAACCGCTAACTACAATACATGTATCGAAGAAGTGTGGCAAGAGTTCCCTTCTTTCAACCAAGCAGAAGTTCGTGCAGCTCTTGCAAAATGTGGCTTAACGACAAAGCATATTGAAAGTAAAATTGAAGTGCTAAGCGGAGGCGAAAAAGCAAAAGTCCGTCTTTGCAAGCTCCTTAACAATGAAACGAATATTTTAGTGCTCGATGAGCCGACAAACCACTTGGATGTTGATGCAAAAGATGAGTTGAAACGTGCTCTGAAAGCATATAAAGGAAGCATTCTTATTATTTGCCATGAACCGGAGTTTTACCATGATGTCGTAACAGATGTGTGGAATTGCGAAACGTGGACGACAAAAGTATTCTAAAGACAAGACTAAGACCCCATCCAAACGGACGGGGTCTTGTTTTATTGGAAAAACTTTTTGATTTTGTCTATTGTGTTTGTTCCAGTCGTTTTTTTCGTATTAATAACATTCATATATAGCGAATCAATTAAGCTTAGCTGAACAATCCGCGCAAAGGTGTCATCTATTTGCTTTTCCCTTCCACCCGATACAGTATGCAACACGAGGTCTGCCTTTTGGCTAAGAGGCGACTTTTTGAAGCTTGTAATGGCAATGATTTTCGCACCCGTTTCTTTCACCGTTTTTAAAAGACGAATCAATTCTTCGCCACTTCCATCTGTCGAAATAATGACCACAGTATCTTTACTAGTTAATTGGGAAGCTGCCCTTATTTGCAAATACGGATCCGTATAAGCAACAGTCGAAATCCCTGATCCGATAAATTTATGATGGGCATCAAGTGCGACGATGCCAGAAGCACCTATTCCGTAAAATTCAATACGTTCCGCCTCCAATATGAGATTGACAGCTTTTTTCAAAGAAGAAAAATCCATCATTTGAATCGTATCTTTAAAGGTGCGAATACTTGTATTGAAAATTTTTTCTGTAATAGCTCTTTCATGGTCCTGTTCTTGTATCTTTTCTTCAACAATTTCTCTAATGGGCGATGCAATTTCTGCCGCAATTGCCAACTTCATCGTTTGATACCCTTTAAACCCCATACGTTTACAAAAACGAAACACCGTAGACGTCGCGACCCCTATATCCTCTGCTACTTGTGTAATCGATTGATGCATCATCTTTTCAGGAAATTGAAGAATGTAATCCGCAATACGCTTCTCTGTATCACTCAAGTCCGAATAATACGATTGAATTCTTACTAAACAATATTGAGGCTGCTCCATACACTGATTTCTCCCCTCGAAATATCTTTACATATAAGTATAACGAACTTTCAAGAAAAGAAAAATATTTTCTTGAAAGCGATTGCAAAGAAAAAAGTTTTTTGTATAATAAGTTTATCAAGAAAAAAAATTCCTCGAAAAAGGAAAACATATCCGCTATTTTTTACATAATAGACAAAAAAGAAAGCGTTATCTTAGAGAATCTAACTAAAACAAGATAGTGCCATAAAGGGGGAAGAACAATGTCAGCATCAACACTTATTTTAGTCGCATTAACAGGCATCTTTTTATTACTATTTTTAGTTATCCGAACAAAACTTCACGCTTTTGTCGCCCTTCTTCTTGTGAGCTTGCTCGTCGGAATCGCGACTGGTATGCCGCTCAAAGGAGTCATTGAATCTATGCAAGCTGGAATGGGCGGAACACTTGGATTTGTCGCTGTCGTCGTCGGCTTAGGTGCCATGTTTGGACAAATGTTAGAAGTTTCAGGCGGTGCAGAACGTCTTGCGCAAACATTGATTAAAAAATTTGGTGAAGATAAAGCACAATGGGCACTAGGTTTTACAGGCTTTCTTGTCGCTATTCCTGTCTTCTTTGATGTCGGCTTTATCATTTTAGTGCCAATCGTTTACGGATTAGCTAAAAAAACAGGCCGCTCTTTACTTTATTACGGAATTCCATTATTGGCAGGACTCGCTGTTACACATAGCTTTATCCCGCCTACACCGGGACCGATCGCCGTAGCAGAGTTAATTGGCGCTGACCTTGGATGGGTTATTTTATTCGGGGCTCTTGCTGGTATTCCATCCATGATTATCGCCGGACCATTATTCGCTAAATATATTTCCAAAAAAATTCACGTGACAGTACCTGATTACATGCACTTTGAAGAAAAAGAAGAACAGCAAGACCTTCCAAGCTTCGGTCTTATTGCCGGGATTATCCTTGTACCGCTTGTACTTATTCTTTTAAACACAATTTCAGGGGTCGTCTTACCAGAAGGAAATGAAGTTCGTACATTCTTCACCTTCCTTGGTCATCCGTTCGTTGCCTTACTAATCGCTACTTTACTCGTATTCTATTTCTTAGGAATAAAACGCGGGTACTCACGCCAAGATGTACAAGTCATTGCGAACAAAGCACTTGAACCTGCAGGGATTATCATTCTTGTCACTGGGGCAGGCGGTGTGTTCAAACAAGTATTAATTGATTCAGGTGTTGGAAAAGTATTAGGAGATATGATGGCTGCTTCTCCTCTACCGCCAATCGTTCTCGCTTTCTTAATTGCCAGCATTGTCCGTGCTGCCCAAGGGTCGGCAACTGTTGCGATGGTAACAGCAGCTGGGTTAATTTCACCGCTTATTACAACACTTGGACTGGAAGGACCTGTTTTAGGATTAATCGTCATTTCGATTGCCGCTGGTGCAACAATTGCGTCACATGTCAACGACTCAGGGTTTTGGCTTGTCAACCGCTACTTCGGTTTAGATGTAAAAGATACACTTCGTTCATGGACAATGATGGAGACATTAATTTCTCTTGTCGGCTTTACTGTTGTCTTTGTGATTAGCTTATTTATCATGTAAAATAAGAGAAAATACGATTCATTTAAAACAGCTTTCTTTCAAACACTTCTTTATCACAGCATAGTTATGCGAAACTTCCTTTCATATGGATGCTTTGAAAGTTTAGTTGCTTACTTTCATAGCATCCTTTTCTCTTTTTACAGGATGCACTCATAAATGCTGAACTATGAAATGCTTTGCCATTGATATAATGAGGAGGAACAAGATTGATGAATCATTCTACATACGTATTAGGCGTTGATATTGGAACAACGAGCACGAAAGCTGTGCTTTTTTCAAAGGAAGGTGCCGTCATTGCCCATCATACGATCGAATATCCGCTGCTTACACCAACCCCTTCAACCGCCGAGCAAAAACCAACGGACATTTACGCAGCAGTATTAGGAACAATTAAAGAAACCATAAAAAAAAGTGCCGTTAAGCCACACGAACTTCTTTGCATTTCATTCAGCTCTGCGATGCATAGTGTAATTGCAGTGGATGAGGAAGGCAATCCGCTCACAAATTCCATCACATGGGCCGATAATCGAAGCACAAAGTGGGCGGAGAAGATTAAACACGAGTGGAATGGCCATGAGATTTATTTGCGTACAGGGACGCCTATCCATCCTATGTCGCCATTATGTAAAATCCGCTGGATAAAAGAAGAACTACCAGACATTTTTGCGAAAACCTCCAAGTTTATTTCCATTAAAGAGTATGTGTTTCATCAATTGTTCAAACAGTTTGTGGTCGATCATTCCATCGCTTCTGCAACGGGGATGCTCAACTTAGAGCGTCTCGCTTGGGACGAGGAAGCGCTTCAAACAGCTGGAATTACAAGACAACACTTATCGACGCTTGTCCCGACTACTCATTACCTTCAAGGACTAGATGTCGAAACAGCAGAGGCATTAGGAATTCTCCCTTCTACTCCGTTTGTTGTTGGGGCCAACGACGGGGTGTTATCAAATCTTGGCGTAAATGCTATTGAGCCAGGCGTTGTAGCTGTAACAATTGGGACGAGCGGAGCCATTCGAACCGTAACAGATCGCCCTGTCGTCGATCCAAAAGGCCGAACCTTCTGTTATGCGTTAACAGAAAATTATTGGGTGATCGGCGGCCCTGTCAACAATGGCGGCATGACCTTCCGCTGGGTTCGCGATGAGCTTGCCGCTTCTGAAGTAGAAACAGCAAAACGATTAGGAATCGATCCTTATGAAGTGTTAACGAAAATTGCCTCCTCTGTCAATCCGGGGTCAGACGGATTATTGTTCCATCCATATTTAGCCGGTGAACGCGCCCCTTTATGGAATGCGAATGCTAGAGGCTCTTTCTTCGGTTTAAGCATGCACCATAAAAAAGAGCATATGATTCGCGCCGTTTTAGAGGGCGTTATTTTCAACTTATATAGCGTGCTTCTTGCGCTTGAAGAACAAATTGGCGTCCCAGCAAAAGTACAAGCTACCGGCGGCTTTGCCCGCTCAGAACTTTGGCGTCAAATGATGGCAGACATTTTTGATCAAGACGTCTCCGTACCAGAAAGCTTTGAAAGTTCCTGCCTTGGGGCTGCTATACTTGGACTATATGCTTTAAAAGAAATTGACTCCTTACACGTCGTTTCAGATATGGTCGGTGCTACTCATCAGCATAAGCCGATTCCAGAAAACGTCGCCATTTATCGCGAGCTTACGCCCATTTACCTTCGCATCGCTCGTAAGCTCCAAGATGAATACAACAGCATTGCAGAATTTCAACGGAAGCAGCTGGGGTAAGGCACAAAAATTAATAGATGAGCTATAGAGTTTTCTCTTTGACAGTCATAATGCAGATAAAATAGCACTTTCCCTTCTTACAGCAAGATAAAAACAGCCCCTCCACTTGTTCAACGAACTGAACAAGCAGAGGGGCTGTTCCATTACTGATAAAGGAATAAGCCTTATACGGCTTTACGAATATGGATTGCTTTTCCTTCTTTACGCCACTCTTTAAACTCCGCTGCGGATGTGAATAAAACATCTGTAGATGAGTTAAGAGCTGTTTCAAACGAGTCTTGTAGTACCCCGATGATAAAGCCTACTCCAACGACTTGCATCGCCACTTCAGCTGGAATTCCGAACAAGCTGGCTGCTAGCGGAATAAGAAGTAAAGAGCCGCCTGCAACCCCTGAAGCACCACAAGCACTTACAGCAGACAGTACGCTAAGAATAACCGCTGTCGGTAAATCTACTTCAATGCCTAATGTATGAACCGCTGCAAGAGTCAAAACAGAAATTGTCACAGCAGCACCTGCCATGTTAATAGTTGCACCTAGTGGGATGGAGATAGCATACGTATCTTTATTCAACCCAAGATTTTCACAAAGCTTCATATTAACAGGAATATTAGATGCAGAACTTCTCGTAAAGAATGCTGTAATTCCGCTTTCCTTTAAGCATTTAAAAACGAGCGGATAAGGATTTTGACGGATAAATAAGAACACAATAATTGGGTTAATGACTAAAGCTACAAAAAGCATACAGCCAATTAAAACTGCTAATAATTTTCCGTAACTTAATAACGCGTCAATTCCGCTTGTTGTAACGGACTCAAATACTAGACCCATAATTCCTAATGGAGCAAACTTAATGACCCATGTAACCATTTTTGATATTGCATCTGACACATTAGCAATTACCGTTTTCGTTGTCTCAGAAGCATTTCGTAACGCTAAACCAAGTACGATCGCCCACGCTAAAATCCCGATGTAGTTTGCATTGTAAATGGCTTTAACCGGGTTATCTACCACGTTTAGCAATAAAGTTTTCAGTACTTCTACTATACCGCCTGGAGCTGTAAAACCTTCAGCACCTTGAGCAAGTGTTAAATTTACAGGGAACATAAAACTTGCAACAACAGCTGTTAATCCAGCTAAAAATGTCCCAGCTAAATATAAACCGATGATCGATTTCATATTTGTTTGTTGACCACTCTTATGTTGAACGATGGCTGACATAACTAAGAAAAGAACTAATACAGGTGCAATAGCTTTCAAAGCCCCTACAAATAAAGAACCAAAAATAACGATAGGCTGTGCGGCTGCAGGAATCGTCAAAGCGAGGACAATACCAATAATCAAACCTACAATGATTTGTTTGACAAGACTCACTCGATTCCATTTTTCCAGTATATTTCTCATAGATGTTCCCCCATTGGCTTAGAATAAAATTGTAATATTTTTAATCAAATAATTTTCTTTTATGATTTATTGCTTCATCAAATGTTCTCACCCAGCATATTCCACAAGGAAAAAACAAATGTCTTTCTTACAAATAGTATTATAATAATTTTTTCGGTATATTACAATTCTATTTTTTCTATTTGGAAATATTTAAATTATTAAAATATTCAATTTTTAATAATTTAAGCAGCCTGTTTTCACTAACTACAAGGAAACTGAGCCAATCATTGTAACCTTAAACTGGGTAGACTGGATGCTTTCGTTCTGTGAACGCGATGTCTTTTGATGCATACGCTTCAAATCGATTAACTAATTCTTCGCGTAACGAATTCGCGGGGATGATACCGTCAATAATCATTTCAGATGCCAATCGGTAAATATCAATGTCTTGCTTATATTCCTCGCGCTTTTGTTCAATGAAAGCAGCTCGCTCTTGTTCTGGGAGCGACGCAATTTTGTTCGCATATACCGCATTTACCGCAGCTTCGGGCCCCATGACTGCAATTTGGGCAGTTGGCAAAGCAAGGCAGCAATCGGGCTCAAATGCAGGGCCACACATAGCATAAAGGCCTGCTCCATATGCTTTCCGCACAATGACCGAAATTTTTGGCACACTCGCTTCAGCCATCGCCGAAATCATTTTCGCTCCATGACGGATAATTCCCGCCCGCTCCACCTTTGTGCCAATCATAAAGCCCGGCACATCGACAAGAAACAGAAGCGGAATATGAAACGCGTCACAAAGCGTCATAAATTTAGCAGCCTTATCGGCCGTATCATGAAACAACACGCCACCTTTCACTCTCGGCTGATTCGCAATGATCCCAACTGGCTTTCCATCCATGCGAGCTAAGCCTGTAATAAGTTCACTCGCAAACAACTTCTTAATTTCAAAAAATGATCCTTCATCAATTAGACCATCAATAAAATCATACATGTTAAACGGAGCATTTTGATTGGACGGGATGAGGTCTTCCAGCGTTTTCTCAAGACGTTTTGGCGCCACTGCCTCCTGCGCTGGCGGTTTTTCTGAAAAGTTAGCTGGAAAATAAGAAAGGTAATCTCTCGCCATGGCAATCGCTTCTTCTTCTGTTTTCGCCAATACATCCCCGCAGCCTGAAACAGAACAATGCATGCGAGCTCCGCCCATTTCTTCAAGCGTCACTTTTTCTCCAATAACCATTTCTGCCATCCGTGGCGAACCGAGGTACATCGATGCATTTTTGTCCACCATAATGACAATGTCGCAAAAAGCAGGAATGTAAGCCCCTCCTGCAGCAGAAGGACCAAACAATAAACAAATTTGCGGAATTTTCCCCGAAAGCTTCACTTGATTATAAAAAATTCGACCGGCTCCGCGGCGCCCTGGGAACATTTCTACTTGATCAGTAATTCGCGCACCCGCTGAATCGACAAGATAAATAAGCGGAACCTTTAACTTCTCTGCCGTTTCTTGAAGCCGAATCATTTTTTCAACCGTCCGTGCCCCCCAAGACCCTGCCTTAATAGTGGAATCATTGGCAATGACACACACAACTTGTCCATTGACTTTCCCCATACCGGTGACAACACCATCCGCTGGAAGACCTTCTGCCGAACAGTTGGCAAATAACGCATCTTCAAGCTCTGAATCCTCATCGAATAACAGCTTTAAGCGATCACGAACAAACAGCTTCCCTTGTTCTTCATTTTTCTGATGATATTTGGGAGCGCCTCCTTTTTGAATTTGCTCCATTCTTTCTTGCAATGTTTGTTGTATAGGCTTAATATTTGCTGACATTCTCTTTCCCCCTCTACGTTACTTGTGTTCATTATTCTCCAACAAAAACAGGCGGTCTCTTTTCCTTGAACGCTTGCAAACCTTCCAGTCGGTCCTTTGTCGGAATGGTTAGTTCATACGCATTTTGTTCAATGGAAAGTCCCGTGCTTAAATCGACGTCCATCCCTTTATCAATGGAGAACTTCGCCTGTGTGACGGCGACAGGGCCATTGCGAACAATAAGCTTCGCTATGCTCAACGCCTTTTCTAGCAAAGCCCCAGGTGGTGTCACATATTCTACTAATCCAATTTCCTCAGCCTCTTTTGCATCAATTCGTCTTGCCGTGAAAATCAGCTCTTTTGCCCGACCCTTTCCAATTAATCTCGGCAAACGCTGCGTTCCTCCCGCTCCTGGAATGATACCGAGTGACGTTTCTGTTAACCCAAACTTAGATTGTTCAGAAGCAATCCGAATATCGCAAGCTAAGGCAATCTCCATCCCTCCACCAAAAGCAGCTCCATTCACAGCGGCAATGACTGGCTGCGGCAATCCTTCTAGTTGATTCATCGTTTCACGAATGGAAGATACTGTCTTACGCACTTCGTTTTTATCCATTCCAGCCCGCTCTTTTAAGTCTGCACCTGCACAAAAAATCGTTTCACCTGCTCCTGTTACGATGACACACCGGACAGATGGGTCAAACTTACATGCAGCAATAGCTTCTTGCAGTTCTTTTAACATTTGTAAAGAGAGCGAATTAGCCGCTTGCGGACGTTGTAACGTGATGAGCACAATTCCTTGTTCGACTGTAGAGACCAATACCGTTTTCTCCATATGTTTCATCCTCCCGTATGCCTTTCTCCCTTTATTCACTTTGGGTGTAAACTTGAAGACTTCTGCTTGGCAAAGGTTTTCCTATCTTCTCTTGAATAAATTGACACGCAGACACCAACTTCTCCTGATCGACCTCCGTGCAGATTCCCATCGCTTCTAACATATAAAGCAAATCGTCCGTCGCGACATTCCCCGATGCCCCAGGTGCATATGGGCAACCGCCCAATCCCCCAAGGGAGGCATCGAAAGTGTGAATCCCCATATTGAGTGAGACGACAATGTTAGCCAAAGCCGTTCCGCGGGTATCATGAAAATGCAAAGCGAATGGCGCAGCGGAAAAGCGCTTTAATAATACATTTAGTACTTCTTGTACCTGCTTCGGATTTGCCACACCGATTGTATCACCAAGAGAGATTTCGCTAATCCCCATGTCAAATAACGCGTCGACTACTGTAATGACCTTTTCTATTTCCACGTTTCCTTCGTACGGGCATCCAAAGACCGTGGACACATATCCTCTAACCGACTTCCCAGCGGACAGCGATTGCTGCACAACTTCTCTTAAAATAGGAAGTGTTTGGTCAATCGATTTGTTAATGTTTTTTCGGTTATGCGTTTCACTTGCAGACATAAAGACTGCCGTTTCATCCACGTTAGCGGCAAGCGCCCGCTCTAAGCCTTGACGGTTTGGCACAAGCGCTGTATACGTTACACCGGGGACGCGCGTAATTCCTGCCGCAACCGCTGTTGCATCAGAAAGCGCTGGAATCCATTTTGGATTAACAAAGGACGTGATTTCGATATGCTTTAATCCGCTGGCAGACAGTTGATTAATCCAAGCAATTTTATCTTCCGTCGAAACGAATACCTGTTCATTCTGCAGTCCATCTCGCGGTCCCACTTCCTTAATTGTTACACGTTCCGGCCACTTCATCGTCACGCCCTTCTCCTCCATTCATCTTCTGTTTCGCTTTATTCCAGCTCTACTAATACGTCCCCTTCATTGACAAAATCTCCTTCATTCACTTTCACATCTTTAACAGTCCCTGCCACTTCTGCTGAAATGGGAATTTCCATTTTCATCGATTCCAAAATGACGACATCTTGCCCTTCTTCGACATGTTCTCCTGCTTGCACAAGAATTTTCCATACATTCCCTGCCATACTTGCTACTACTTGACTCATCTTAACTCCTCCTATTTCACGCTGTTTCGTATGTTGGTTTGTAAATACTTCGCAACAAAGCTCGTTGTCGTATCACCATTATGAAAGGCTGGATGTGCGGCTACGTCCTGCAGCATCGAAAGATTTGTTTTAATTCCTTCCACACTATATTCGGCAAGTGCCGCCTGCAGACGTGCAATCGCCTCGTTTCGGTCTTTCCCTTTTACAACAAGCTTCGCAATCATTGGGTCATAAAAAGGCGTTACAACCGATTGTCCGTGAATCGCTAACTCATGCCGAATGCCAGGGCCTTCAGGCAATCTTAATTGCGTAATCTTCCCTGGAGACGGAAAAAAAGTTTTAGGGTCTTCTGCATAAACTCTTACTTCAATCGCATGCCCTTCTCGTCTTACGTCAGCTTGTGACATGTTCAATGACTGACCCGCTGCGATACGAAGTTGCTCTTCTACTAAATCTAATCCGGTAATCTCTTCTGTTACTGGGTGCTCCACTTGAAGACGCGTGTTCATCTCTAAGAAATAGAAATGTTTATTTTCATCAACTAAAAACTCAACCGTACCGGCATTCTCATACCCAATGGATTGGGCGGCCTTGACGGATGCTTCCCCCATTTTGCTCCGCGTTTCTTCATCAAGGAACAAGGACGGGGCTTCCTCGACCACCTTTTGATGGCGGCGCTGTATCGAGCATTCACGTTCCCATAAATAAACAGTATTCCCGAATCGATCTGCTAAAATTTGAATCTCAATATGCCGAGGATTTTCTACATATTTTTCTACATACATCGCCCCATCCCCAAAGAAATCTGTCGCTCGTTTTTGATTTCCGCTAAATGCTTTGCGAATCTCCTCTGCGCTATGAACAATCTGCATTCCAATTCCGCCGCCTCCTGCTGAAGCTTTCAGCATGACTGGATAACCGATGCGCTCAGCCACTTGCACCGCTTCCTCAGCATCCGCGAGCGGATATGTTATGCCTGGAACAACGGGAACGCCCGCTTCTTCCATCGCCTTTCGCGACTCAATTTTGCTACCCATACGAGAAATCACGTCAGGGGACGGTCCAATGAACACCAGTCCCTCTTCTTTGCAACGTCTTGCAAATTCGGCATTTTCTGAAAGAAGGCCGTACCCCGGATGAATCGCCTCTGCTTTAGATGTGCGGGCCACTTCCAAGATTTTGTCGATGTTCAAATAACTTTCGGCTACTCGTGAACCTCCTATTAAGTACGCTTCATCCGCCAATTTGACATGCGGCGCATCTGCATCAGCTTCTGAATATACTCCAACACTCACAATTCCAAGCGCTTGACATGTTCGCATAACTCGAACGGCAATTTCCCCTCGATTAGCAATCAAAATCTTTTTAAACATACTTTCCCTCCCCCTTAGCTCTTTTTAATTAACGCTTCTCTTTGTGATTGTAAAAGCCGATTCGCATCTTCGCGAAGCTTAAATTTTTGAATTTTCCCCGATGCTGTCATTGGAAATTCTGAACAAAACTCAATGTAGCGCGGAATTTTAAAATGTGCGATTTGCCCTTCACAATACGCCCGAATTTCTTCAGCAGTCACCGTTTCCTCTTCCTTTAAACGAATCCATGCCATCACTTCTTCTCCATATTTCTCGTCTGGGATTCCGATGATTTGAACATCAAGCACTTTCGGATGAGTATATAAAAACTCTTCAATCTCGCGCGGATAAATATTTTCCCCTCCGCGAATAATCATATCTTTTAAACGCCCTGTAATTTGGCAGTATCCGTTCTCATCCATGACCGCCAAATCACCAGTATGAAGCCAACCATCTTGATCAATTGCCTCCTTCGTTGCTTCCGGATTTTTGTAATAGCCTTTCATAACGTGATAACCACGTGTGCAAAGCTCTCCTGTAACACCTACTGGCACCTCATTATTCGTTACAGGGTCAACGATTTTCACCTCAACATTCGGCAAAGCACGACCGACCGTGCTCACTCTTAATTCAATCGGGTCATTCGTTCGCGTTTGAGTGATGCCCGGAGAGGATTCTGTCTGACCGTACACAATCGTAATTTCTCTTGCTCCCATCTTTTCTGTCACAGCCTTCATTACTTCTGTCGGACAAGGAGAACCCGCCATAATTCCCGTCCGTAAAGAAGACAAATCAAAGTGTTCAAACTCCGGATGATTCAACTCACTAATGAACATCGTAGGAACGCCGTGCAAAGCCGTGCACTTCTCATTTTGAACCGCCTGCAAAACCGACAGCACATCAAACTCTTGAATCGGAACCATCGTGGCCCCTACACTTACACAAGCCATCGTTCCAAGCACACAGCCAAAGCAATGAAAGAATGGAACAGGTATGCACATCCGATCTTTATGAGTTAAATCCATACAAGCTGCTATATTGGCTGCATTGTTGACTAAATTCGTATGCGTAAGCATAACCCCTTTCGGAAACCCTGTTGTGCCAGATGTATACTGCATGTTAATCACATCATCAGAAGCTAAAGCGTTCATTCGTTCATCCAGCAGGTGATCATCGACCTCTTCTCCCATTTCCATCAGATCCGACCATAGAAACATCCCTGGATATCGTTTCTCTCCCCAGACAATGACATTTTTTAAAAAGGGAAGTCGCTCTGATTGAAGGCAGCCCGGTGCCGATGTTTTCAGTTCTGGAACAATTTCATAAAGGATATCAATATAGGAAATGCCTTTATACGACTCCATTAAAACTAGTGTAGTAGAATCTGATTGCTTTAATAGATACTCCAGTTCAGTCGCGCGATAGTTCGTATTAACCGTAACGAGGACAGCCCCCATTTTCCCTGTAGCAAATTGACTCGTCACCCATTCTGGATAATTAGATGCCCAAATGGCCACATGATCTCCTTTTTCTATCCCTATCCTCATATACCCCTTCGCCGCATGCCTGCAAAGATTGTCAAATTGTTTATATGTGTAACGGAGATTGCGATCTGGATAGACAACCGCTTCATGTTCAGGCCGCTCATTTGCCACTTGTTCTAATAACTTTCCTAGCGTAATCTGCATTACCTCACCCATACAGAAGATCCACCTCTTTAAAATAAGATAATTTACGACGTCTTCTTAGCATCCAATTTCGCGTGCAATGACCATTCGCTGCACTTCAGAAGTCCCTTCACCAATTTCTAACAACTTTGCATCACGGAAGAAACGTTCTACTTGATATTCCTTCATATATCCATAACCGCCATGAATTTGAACGGCTTGATCACAAACCTTCATACAAATTTCTGAAGCATACAATTTGGCCATTGCGGCTTCTTTTTTAAATGCTCTTCCTTGGTCTTTCAGCCATGCTGCCTTATAAACCATGTTGCGAGCCACTTCAATATTCATCGCCATGTCGGCAAGTTTAAATTGAATTGCCTGAAAGGCGGATAAACTTCTCCCGAACTGCTTTCGTTCTTTTGCATACTGAAGCGCTTTTTCATACGCCCCTTGCGCAATCCCAACGGCCATCGCGCCAATTCCAATTCTTCCTCCATCGAGAGTAGCTAAAAATTGCTTAAAACCTTCACCTTCTACACCAAGTAAGTTCTCTTTGTTAACGCTTACATTTTCTAAAACAAGCTCTGTTGTATTAGAAGAATGAAGACCCATTTTTTCATAATTATTAATAACAGTAAATCCAGAGGCATTTGTTGGGACAATAAACGCACTAATGCCATTCGTTCCTTTCGATCGATCTGTTACTGCTGTCAATGCAAGATTTTTCGCATAGCTTGCATTCGTAATAAAACATTTCGCGCCTGAAATGACCCATTCATCCCCTTGAAGAACAGCCGTTGTTTGCGTCCCGCCTGCATCAGAGCCAGCATTCGGTTCCGTTAGACCAAATGCACCTAAATATTCCCCTGTACAAATCGGCGTTAAATATTTTTGTTTTTGTTCCTCTGTACCAAATAAATGAATAGGGGCTCCTCCTAACGAGATATGTGCCGAATACGTAATACCTGTTGAACCGCATACCCGACTTAGCTCTTCAACCACAATCGCAAAGCTAATCGTATCTGCCTCCGCACCTCCGTACTGTTCAGGAAAAGGCAACCCCATCATCCCTATGTCTGCTAATTGTTTAAAGATTTCCTCTGGAAACTCACCTGTCCGATCCCTTTCGTCTGCCCCTGGAGCCACTTCAGCTTCCGCAAAATCCCGAATCATTTTACGTATCATCCCTTGCTCCTTCGTTAAATCAAAATTCATCCATCCCCAACCCTTTCTTTTCCATTTTGGCACAATTACTTAACGCAGAAACTAATGCATCCCATCACATCGCTTATGCAAAAGAGCCTCTCTTCCAACTTTCCGTGAATAGCTGACATCAAAGTGTTTATTTATTTTTAAAATTTTCTTATAATTAGCTTATAATAACCAAATGATGGAACACCATGTTTATCCACATAAAAATAAACAACAAAAATTTGTAGCTTTTACACAAAAAAACAACAGCAAATGTCCCACGTTAGTTTATATATATTCAACTCCCTACCTGTACACTACTTCATTTGACTGAAGAATGTTCTATAGAGATTCGCCTTAATCATTTGGCACATCTTCATGAAATTGAAAACAATCATTGATTCAAACAACTTACTTTTCCCCTCAAAGGTTAGAAAATTCGACATAACTGCCCTTTAGTCATGTCGAATTCTAAGTCAAGCTATCTAGTTGCTTATTTCTTTGAATCTATTAACTCACCAAGAAAAGAAAACGCTTTCTTTTCTCTAGGTTTACACAATCATTTAATACTTCTTTTAATCAAAAAACGTTCATAATCAATTACTCAGACCTTTTAAACCTCCCCACTTAGGTCTAGAGCATAAGACATGGTCGTCCTTTTGCCATGTCCCATTGTCTAAATCGATTCATATAGAAGATAGAAAAGGATGATAAAAATGAACGAAACTTTAACTCACCGTCAACTTCAATCATTAATTCACGTTTCCAATGTCATTAATTCATCATTAGATATCGATACCATTATTGACTCCATCATGATTGAAACCATTTCTGCTGTCGATGCGGCCGGCGGAGGGTCTTTATGGCTATATGATAAAAATCAACACCGTCTTGTTGCTAAATCAGCCCAAGGACTATTCTATCCGCACATTTTTAGACAAATTAAACTAAAACCCGGAGAGTCGATGACCGGCATGACCTTCGCTCAAAGGAAAGGAATCATGTTTCCGAATGAAGGAGAAATCAAAAAAGCTTTAGCAACCTTATCAGCACACAATCATGATTTATTAAGAAGCTCCATCCCACATAATTTTCATTTTACATCTGTCATTTGTTCTCCTATTTTGCTAGAAGGTAACTGCATTGGAGTCATTACGCTAGACTCTTTCCAACGTTCACTTCGCTTTAAACAAGAAGATAGCTATCTTTTAGAAGCTATTTGTCATCAAGCTGCCGTCGCCTTAGAAAAATCCAGCCTGTATCAGGAAAAAGAGCGAACTGTACGTAAGCTTTCCCATTCTATTGAAATACATCGGAAGTTAGCTAACCTTGTTTTGCAAGGCGAAGGACTTCATTCGATCGTTACATATATCCAAGAAACGACCGGTCAGCACACCTTGCTGTTTAATGATACGGGTGAGCTCATCTGTTCTGCCTATGACTCTTCCCTTTCGGAGGGTACTCTTACTTTAATAAAACAAAAAGCGAAGAACATTATTGACTCGCTTGACGATTCACGCTCCGCCGCAGAAATGGAATTGGCGGGAAAAACATATCATCTTGTCGCATTATCACTTGGTTCTAAACCGAAGTTTCTCGGTATACTGATCGTTCTTTCCACGAAACAAATGAGTGAGTTAGAAATTGCCGCTCTCGAGCATGCTTGCACGGTGATTTCCCTTGAACTTGTAAAAGAACAAGCGATATTTGATACTCAGCAAAGATTAAAAGGAGAATTCGTAACGAAGCTTTTTTCTGGCCAAATGGATGAAACGCTTATTCAAAAAGCGAAAAATTTACACTTTGATCCTGACCGCAGCTATATCGCCTTTATGATTAATACTGCCGATCCTTCCAACAAGGAGAAGCAACTTGAAGAACGAATGATGAGAAACATTATTCAGCTTAGTAATCACATATTTTTTGAAAAACATTTGCAAGGTATAGCGGTAAGAAATGAACAGCAAATCGTCGTCTTGCTCTCCTTTCACCCGAAAGTATCTTCCTCCACTATCAATTCTCAAACAAAAGAACTCGCACAATGGTTTCAGCACGAAATCCATGTTCGAACCCCTCAAATTGAAGCAACCATTGGTATCGGGAGAGTAAAACAAGGATTACTGCATGTTCACAAATCATTGAAAGAAGCAGCGCGATGCTTAACATTTTTGCGAAACTATCATTTTGAAAGCCAGATTATTAGCTATACAGACCTTGGTGTTCAACGTTTTATTCTGCAAAATTCAGAAGACGAGTTGATTGATTTCGTTCATGAAGTATTAGGTCCTCTCCTTGAGTATGAGAAATCGAGAAAAGTAGACCTTTTAAACACGCTTTTTATTTATTTAGAACGAAATCAAAATGTAAAGAAAACGTCACACGCCTTGCACGTTCATACAAATACTTTGAATTACCGTTTAAAACGCATCGAGGAAATCCTTTTAATCGATTTAACAGATAGCAAACAGCTATTCAATATTCGTTTAGCCATCAGCATTTATCACCATGTCCAAGCTAAAATTTCTTAGAAATAAACGCTAAGAGTCGCCGTTCATTTATGCCGTCATAGCTTAGCATGATAACAGGGGTCGTAATGTTTGGCTTTCGCACACTTTTTTAAGGTTTATTTAAGTTTTCTGCTTAATAATGTGACTCATAGCACTACATCATCTTGCGAACATCCTTCTACTAAATGAAGCGATGTTGAATGATTACAACCTACAAAAAGAAAAGGAGTCAACGATGAAAAAACAACCATCTACATTCATAAAAATAGCAGCACCTCTTATGTTCACAGGATTTTTATTTGCATGCAGCAATAATTCAGAAAGTATAACAGCCACAACAAACAGTGAATCAGTAGCTAAAGCCGAGAGCTCGAGTACCATTGAGAATCAAGAAATTGCTGGTGAAGAACAAATGCCGCCAAGAGGAAATCAGGGGGGCATGTTTTCAGATCTAGATGACGAGACGAAAGAAAAAGCTCAAAGCATCATGGAACAAGAAAGAAATGGAAGTATTACCCGTGAAGAAGCTCAAAAACAACTTGCAGAGCTCGGAGTGGAACCTCCTGAAAGAAGAGCTCCGCAAGAATAAACATATATCGCACCTCAAAAAAGAAAAGGCTGTTCAAATGAAGAGCCTTTTCTTTCTGTATACATTTTACTTAATGATTATCGCTTACCAAATTAATAATCATATTTATTTCTCGTCATCATAACTAACAGCAGCGCCGGCAACGTGCACGCAACCATCGCCAAAAATGAGAACGTTGGAGAAACTTCATATAACATTCCGCCTACCAATGTTAAAACCGCTGTGCTCAATCCCATCGCCAGTGCTGAATATATTCCTTGTGCATTTGGAATTTGTTGTTTCGGCAAGTTTTTGGTGATGTATAGAATAAAAGCATAATGAGCCACTCCAAACGAGAGCGCATGCAAACTTTGCGACAGCATGAAAACCCACACATTCGGAAATAAAAATACAAGCAACCATCGTAGTGTCGCGCCTGACGCTGCTAGCAATAGTAAGGACGAAGGCTGCCATTTTTCAAATATATGATCTGCCTTTAAAAAATAAAGAACTTCAAACATCACAGCGATATTAAGAATCATGCCGATGTAATAGTTATCCACACCTAAATCCTGTAAATATATATACCCATAATTATAGTAAGAAGCATGTGCTCCTTGTAGTAAAACAACGATAAGCAGCACGATGGGGAAACTTTTAACTTGCCATAATCCCTTCATCGATAGTGATTCTTTACGCTCTTTTGATGTTGGTTTCACTAACAATACAGCTGGTGCCGGCAGTAAACGCATCAAAAGCAGCAAACAAAGCCCTACTACCATACTTCCTAAAATGGCCCGCTCTCCAAAGTATCCTGTAATCATACTAATGATGAGTACAGAAACGACAAATCCAATGGAGCCGTACGAGCGGCTTTTTCCATAGTGTACGTCTCCTTGCTGCACTAACGTCCCCGCTGTCGATTCAAAAGCAGGAAGAAGCGCAGGAAAGATGATACTAAACAACATCGTCACAACAAAAAGAGCAGAAAAGGATGAAGAAGGTATATAAAGAAGCGTCGTCGCAAGCGAACCGCCTGTCAATACAAGAATAACGGTGTGATTGCTCCAATACTTAGATATGAGTGGGAAAGCAAACAGCGATGATGCCCCCCGTGCTAGTAAGCCAAATCCCATAATGACACTAGCTTCCGTTACACTCAATCCTTTTGCCTGCACGAGCCACCCTGTCCAATATGGTAAAAATATGCCCCATGTTAGAAAAAACATAAAAAAATTCTGTGACATCCAGCGTTGATGATTCATAACTGATCCCTTTGTATTAAGGGTTGCTTGATGATAACTCATAATTAATCCCTCCGTATTTATTGCATCATAGCATGTAAATACATACAATAATATGAGATATCTCATATTTTTGTCAGGAGGAAAACATGCAGTTTTTAGCCGAGCCTATGCGCACTTCCTATCTTGAAAAATACCCTATTCAATCCCTCTTCTCCTTTCCGATTACTCCCTACATCCAAGTATGTCAGTTCGAACAAGGTGAATTTATTTTTAAAGAAGGGTCATACCCTGAGTATATGTACTACCTCGTCGAGGGAAAAGCAAAGCTATATGCTACACAAAAAAATGGAAAAGTGTCGCTCATCCATTTTTTACATCCACCAACTTTCATGGGTGAAATTGAACTGTTAAACGCAGAACGTTATTCGAAAGGCATTCAAACAGCCACAAAAGCAGTTTGTCTTGCTATTCCTATTCACGCATGTAAAGATAAATTATTAACAGACGCTACTTTTTTAAAATATTTATGTATCTTTTTAAGTCAAAAAACAACGATGTTCTCAGCCAAATATACACAAAACCAAGCATATCCGCTTATAAATCGTCTTGCTGCTTTCATCCTTTTGTCAGCCGACCATGATTTTTATAAAGAAAAACATACAGAAGTATGTGAATACTTAGGCGTCTCCTATCGCCATCTTCTGCACGTCTTTGCCCAATTATGTGAAGCCAATGTCATTGAAAAACAATCACGGGGCTACATCATCCGAGACAAAGAACGTTTGCAGGAACTGGCTAAAGAGGTTTGACAAAAGAACATTATAAAAAGGCTCACCAACAACCCCTAACATCCTCTCAAAATGATTGGTTTTCATAACCGTCCATTTTAAGAGGATGTCTGAAAAAAGGTGGCTTTCGTTTTCTGATTCTTATCGTTTGATTAAGAAACCGAACTCGCTTCTTCCTTGCCCATTTCCTTTTCCAATTGAGCAATTCGTCCATCAATGGTATTGCGATAGTAAGAGGAGTTAACTTGATGTTCTAGACGGTCTAAATACGACTCCATTTCCTCAAAGCGAGTGAATGACTTCGTCGAATCATTTACTTGGTTTATACGATGATGGGCACGGGCGATATTCTCGCGTCCCATTAGTTCCATTCGTTTAATATGCATATCTTTCAATTTATGTTTCATTTCTTCATATTTTTGCTCGAGCTCATCTAGCTGCTTTGTTGCTTGTTGAAGAGATTCATTTAATTTAGCCGCACGCTCTTCATATTGTGCTTGTTCATTTAAGGTAAACTGATGCAGGTCGCTTTCGCCCGCTTGCGAAGCAATGTCAGCTTGATGTTTACGTTTTACAGCCATGGCTATTGCATCGCGATGTTCCCGTGTGAATTCCTCTTTTAACAAATATTGACGTTCGACGAGCTTGCGTACTTTTTCGGTTTCATGCTCACATTGACGTAAATATTGATTTAATAGCGCAATCGGATTTTTTTGTTCTTTTTGATCTAATAATTCATGAAAATCAGCAGCTACTACATGTTTAATACGCGTAAATAGACTCATTTTTTCTTCTCTCCTTTTGAACTTACTATTGATTAATGGCGTTTCAATTCCGCCCATTGTTTTTCAAAGTTTACGAATGGATCAGATCCTTCTTTTACATTTTCTTTGTTTTCATTCCATTTCTTATAAACGACATAGAGCACATAAGCTGCGACAAATCCTAAAATCGCTGGAACATTTGAAGCAGAAGCCATAAGCGCAAGAAGGCTGATACTTGCCCACACTACTTTTCGAAAAGTCGTTTCTGCTTTTAAAAACTGTTTAGCAGTGAAATATAACACTGCTAAACCGATGACCAGTGCAATCATTGGGGCCAAGTTGGCAAATAAGACAATCGTCGCTAGTCCTCCCAATAGAAACAACCCTAATTTTTTCATCTTCGTTTTCCTCCTTTCGTCTTCCTTATGTCTCTATCCTACCTTGATCCAAGGAAAGCGATAACGAGCCTAAGCTTTATTTTCCTCTAAGACTTGAGACGTACTGCTCTATACGACCCTTTCAACACCGCTTCATTTCATTCAAGAGCATTGACAGTAATTGTTTAGACCACTTAGGTGAACCTTTGACGTAGCTGTTCTTTGGTCTTGTTAAATTTTCTAAGTCGGTTTATATATAAAAAGGCGATTCAACTACGAAACATTCGTCTGTTGAATCGCCAAAAAAGATATTAGCTTTACACGAAAATTAAATAGTAGCGGATTCTCCCTTTCCTCGGAGAATCATGTGTAAAAATTCCTTGCATTGCGGCAATGATACCCCAATCATTGGCCCTAAGAAAAAAGCAATAAAAATGGTACCAATTCCAACAGGACCTCCTAATAGCCAGCCGCATAAAAACACAAGAATTTCAATTCCATTTCGCACCCATTTCACACTCCATCCCGTTTTTTCAACGAGAATGAGCATGAGGCCGTCACGCGGTCCCGCTCCTAAACCAGCAGCAACGTAAAGGCCAATTCCATACCCAATGACGATGACACCAATCATAAACACCGCAGCCTTGGCCCACATGCTATGTAAATCTGGCAGCATATAATTAAAAAAATCAATAAACACTCCGAGAAGAAGCATGTTTAATACTGCCCCAATTTTCGGAAGTGATTTCGTTACAATCGATGTTATCAATAATATGATAAACCCTGCGATAATGGCCCATGTTCCTATAGTCAGCCCAAACTGTAAAAACAGACCATAATGGAAAACATCCCACGGCCCAATGCCAAGGTCCTTCCCTTTAATAGTCAATGCTACGCCAAACGCCAATACCATTAGCCCTAAAATAAAAAAAGACCAGCGAATGATGGCTTCTCTTTTCATAACTCTTCCTTCTTTCGTAAAAAAATTCCCTTGAATACTATAACATATTCACATTGCGATTAAAAAAGGAGGATGGCATAAAAAACATCCTTTTTATGCCATCCTCACATTGTCATTTTTATTTCGTTCCATATTTTATGATCTCTTTCTCATCCAATGCTTTTATATCGTTCCCTTAATTCGATACACTCTTTCCGGACGTCCAACTGCTCCGTATGATAAATCAGGGGCAATTTCTCCTTTAGAAACGAGATACTCCAAATATCTTCTGGCGGTCGAGCGGCTGGCGCCAATCTCCCTGCCTACTTCATCAGCCGTTAATCCGTCAGTGCCTTTTTCAATCACATTGCATACTTTCTCTAAAGTCAATCGGTCAATTCCTTTTGGAAAATACCACTTCTTTTCCTCCCTTTGCCGATTTTTCTGCATGAGTTCATCAATGGTCTCTTGATCCATCGCTTCTTTTTCACCCATCCACTTTTTCCATTTCTGACAATAATGCTTATAGTTTAATAGAGTTTGTTCAAAGCGCTGGAAAATAACAGGCTTCACAATATAATCAAAAATCCCCAGACTAATGGCCTCTTTAACGGAGTCTACTTCTTTTCCTGCCGTAATCATAATGACATCTGTGCGGTAATGTTGTTGTTTCATATATCGAAGAAGCTCTAGCCCGTTCATATCAGGAAAATAAAGATCCAACAGCACAAGATCCGGCTGAAGAATGTTCAACTGTTCTTTCGCTTGCTCCTCATTAATTGCAATCCCAATCACTTCATACCCTTCAACCTTATTAATAAATCGACGATGAATTTCAGCAATACGCTCATCATCTTCAATGATTAATACCGTCATCCATTTCTCTGCTTGTTTCTCCCCCATTGTTCTCCCCCTGTCTCACCGCTGTTCGTTGTTTTGGAATTGCCACAATAAACACGGTACCTGACATATCTGCTGAATGAAACGTAATATTCCCCTCTAATCGTTCTACCGCTTTTTTGACGAGCGCTAAACCAACCCCTCGGTTTTCTTTTGCTTTCGTTGAAAATCCCATCTCAAAAATTTGTTCAGCCTGCTTTTCTGCGATACCTTCCCCGTTATCTTCCACTTCGATAATTAAATCTTCTCCTAAATCAGTAAAAAAGACTTCCACACATTTATTAGGCGAACCAATCTCTAAAACCGCTTCCATTGCGTTATCTATTAAATTACTAATAATAAGAACAAGGTCATCGCGATCAAGGGAAGAAGGAATATCCTTAAAACTGCTCTCCCTGTCAATATGTAGCTGTACTTTCAATTCGCTCGCTCGATTAAACTTTCCAATTAACAATCCACCAATCATCGGATCTGGAATTTCTTTCATAATAAATTGAAAAAGATTTTGATGAATGTCAGACTCTCTTGTAATGAGGTCAATGGCTTGCTGGTACGACTCTAGCTGGATGAGTCCTGATATCATATACAATTTATTGGAGTATTCATGAGCCTGGGCCCTTAACGCTTCTGCATATCGCTTCACTTGAGAGAGCTCTTCTGTCAGCCTGTATAGTTCAGATTTATTCCGAAAGCTGGCAACAGCCCCAATGACATTCCCATCATGATTTCGTACAGGAAGGCGATTGGCGACCACAAAATGATCCCCTATCATTGTTTCTTCATCGTATTCGGCCTGTCCTGTCCGAATCACTTCTAACAAACGCGAATTAGGTAAAAAATCGAAAATTTGTTTTCCAAGGATCCCTTCTCCATTCTCTAACCCGAGAAATTCCAACGCGGTATGATTGATGACTGTAATTTCACCTTTTGCATTGACCGCAAGAAGCCCTTCACGAATAGATTCTAAAATAGCTTGTTTTTCCATATATAACCGACCGATTTCTTTCGGTTTTAAACCAAACAGCGCTTTATTCACGCTATATCCAATCATTGCCGCACCAAATGTCCCTATTATTAAAATTAAAGCAGCAAATAGAATGATTCGATTTCGATAGACGATGGTCATTTCTTCAATATCACTAATGGAAAAACCAACAGACACCACACCAATCACTTGATTATCTTCATTAAAAATAGGCGCTTTTCCCCGCAAAGAAGGGCCAAGTGAACCGATGGCTTCCGAGATAATGGACTTTCCTTTTAATACTTCCCCATTATCTCCGCCCATCATTTTTTTCCCAAGACGTTCTGGGATTGGGTGGGAATATCGAATCCCGTCTGCATTCCCTACGACAATGAATTCCGCTTTCGTTTTTTGGCGAATCGTCTCAGCAAACGGCTGAATGATGCCGGAAGGGTCGGAACTCGCAAACCCTTTTTGTATTTCAGGAGACAGCGCAATCGCTTCTGCAAGTGTTAACGCTCTTTGTCCAATTTGTTCTTTGAGCATTTTAACTTCCATATCATGAAAAATGGCTCCCATTACTATCACGACTAAACATAAAAGCAAACCGATTAGTACAATGAGCTTATGATGTAATTTCAAAGCAGTTTTCTCCCTTCTTCTTTCTATTGTAATCTGAAAATTCCGTTCATTCAAAACAAAAAAAAGACACATCGCTCACTTTTTGTCAGCGTGTGTCTTTTTCCGTTATCCTTCTACTGTCACAACTACTTGCTTCCCTCTTAATTTCAATAAGATAGGTACTAAAATCCAAGCTGCCGCAATGAGTAAAAAGACGAGAGAAATCGGCTTTTCGATAAAAATCATAAAATCACCATTCGAAGCAGTTAGTGCTCTTCGCATATTGTTCTCAATCATCGGCCCTAATACAAGCCCTAGTACAAGCGGAGCCAGCGGATAATCATGCTTCGCTAGAAAATAGCCCGCTAAGCCACATACCATCAGCAACAGCAAATCAAAGATGCTAACTTGTACCGCATATACCCCGAAAACCGAAATCGCGACAATAATTGGAAGTAAATATTTTGGCGGAGTTTGAATGATTTTCGCAAATACTTTTACAAGCGGCATGTTTAGTACAAGAAGCATAACATTTCCAATGAACATACTGGCAATAAGTCCCCACGCGACTTGGGGATGATCTTCAAATAATAATGGACCTGGCTGGACATTGTACATAATGAGTGCTCCCATTAAAATCGCTGTGGTCCCTGAGCCTGGTATTCCTAACGTTAGCAACGGGATCATTGCTCCCCCTGATGCTGCATTGTTAGCCGACTCTGGTGCTGCCACTCCTTCAATAGCCCCTTGTCCAAATTTTGAAGCATTTTTACTAATCTTCTTTTCCAAGCTGTAGGAAAAGAAAGAAGCAAGCGTTGCTCCTGCCCCTGGCAAAATGCCAATGAAAAAGCCGAGAATGGAGCCGCGTAAAATAGGGGCTGAGCTATCTTTTAGATCCTTTTTCGTTGGAAGAATGCGTGTAATCTTATTGACTTCTCCATCATTTTGTTCTCGCTCTAAAATTGCTTTAAATACTTCTCCTAATGCAAACAAACCAACTGCTACTGTTAAAAACTCCAACCCCTGATAAAGAATCGGAACATCATACGTAAAACGGGCAACACCTGAGACATTATCCATCCCAATTGTCGCAAGCAGTAATCCAAATACCGTCATCATTAACGCTTTCGTCGTTGAATTCCCTGCCAAACCACTCACAGCACATAACCCTAAAATCATAAGAGCAAAATATTCAGCGGGTCCAAACTTTAAAGCCACATTAGATAATGGCTGCGCTAAAAAGACGAGAGCGACAATGGACACAATAGCCGCGACAAAGGAGCCGATGGCCGCAATCGATAAAGCGGCTCCTGCCCTTCCCTGTTTTGCCATTTGATAACCATCTAATGCCGTGACAACGGATGAAGATTCCCCTGGTGTATTCAGCAAAATAGATGTGGTAGACCCTCCATACATCGCGCCATAATACACCCCTGCCAATAAAATAATAGAACTTGCCGCAGCTTCCTCAGGTCCAAGCCCACTTGTTAACGTAGCGGTAACTGGAATAAGCAGCGCTACTCCGCTCATTGGTCCAATGCCTGGCAGGACCCCAACCGCCGTTCCAATTAACACCCCGAAAAAGGCAAAAGCTAAATTGTACCATGCTAGAGCTGTTTCAAAACCATTGAACAAATAGTGAAGTGCCTCCATTATTTCCCCTCCTCTCTACATTCCTAGCCAAATTGGAAAACCAGGCAATGACCCTTTTAATACTTCCACAAAAACAAAATAAATGCCGTAAGAGAATATCCCTGAGATGACAATCGTTGAAAGCCATTTTCCCCTTTCCATCGTTTGAAAGCCAATTAATAGAAACAGAAATGTCCCAATCACATATCCGATATCTTCGAGAAAGTACGCGTAGGCTACAGCTGAAAGAAAGATGATGAAAAAGCGTTTGTAGTCATAAGCAAGCTTCTCTTTCTCCTTGTGTCGATAACGAAGTGTTTCCAAAAATAAACGAATGCTCAATAAGATTAAAATAAGGCCAAGACCCATTGGGAAAATATCAGGTCCAACATTGCTTCCATACGCGCTTTCTGAAATTTTTCGGCTTTCGAAAATGAAACCTGCACCGATAATCAGAAAAATAAAGCTCGCATAGCGGTCAAACTGCTTGCTCATCGTTCCCCCTCCTTTTGTGTGACACACTCTTCTCTATAAAACGTCAACCTCGTTGCTCTAGCATTTCGCCCCAAAAGACCAAAGCGCTTTTGGGGCCTCCTTGTTCAAACTGTTATTTCTGCATGCCAAGTGCTGTCAATAATTCGGTAATTAGTTGTTCTTGCTCTTCTAAATAACTCTTAAACTCATCCGCATTTTTATATTCGCCTACCCAAGCATTTGTCTCTAACTCTTTTTTCCACTCTTCGCTTTCAGAAATCGCTTTCAACTTTTCACTCCAAAATTTGAATGCTTCTTCTGACATCTCTTTCGGTCCAAACACCCCGCGCCAAATGATAAATTCAGCATCGATGCCTTGCTCTTTCATCGTTGGAATCGCTTGCAAATCACCCGTTAAACGCTCTGGAGCAGAAACTGCCAATACCTTAATCTTTCCAGCTTTTAAGTATTCGCCGACACTGGAGGCATCGGTTGCAATCACATCTGCATTCCCTCCGAGTAAAGCCGCAATCGCTTCTCCTCCACCATCATAGGACACATATTTCATTTGCTTAGGATCGACTCCTGCCTTGAACGCCGGCAATACGGCAATTAAATGGTCCATCGAACCAGGCGCAGAACCTCCCGCCACCGTTAAATTTCCAGGATTGGCCTTTAAATCGGCCATTAATGTTGGCAAGTCATTATACTTAGAGTCCGCTGGTACGACAATCGCTCCATAATCTTTCAACAATTGGGCTAACGGCGTTGTATCTTGATAGCCGTAAGGGCTGTTTCCTTCTTTTTTCAGATTATTAATAAGAATTGGTGGTGAGTTGACGAATAGCTTGTAATCATCCTTTACGTCCTTTGTGGCATATTCCGCCATAAATACAGCACCGCCGCCTCCTGGTTTATTTTCAACGGTCATCGTTTGTTCGACAAGCTTCGTTTCAGCAGCCGCTTTCGCTAAAGACCTCGTCGTCTTATCCCAGCCGCCGCCAGCTCCAGATGGCGCAACGACTACAATTGGTTTGTCTGGATACGAACTCGACTCAGACGGCTTAGCTGTTTCAGAAGCCCCTCCCCCACAGGCTGCTAATCCAAATGCCATCACTCCCGCCATCATTGTGAAAGCCCATCTCTTTTTTGTTTTCATTGTATTACCCCCTTGTTTATTTGAAAGCGTTTACTTTGTAACTGAATGATAACAACAAATCTCCAAAATTCACACATTATTACAATAAGAGAAATAAAATTCATAAAAAGGATTTTGTTCATTTTGTGCATGAGAATGGAGATTGAGAGAGTAGAAAAGAAAAATTCTCACTTGACGAGCTCTAAAGCATGACTGATTCCTTATGCTTTCAGCGATGAATCAATTATCTTCACAACAAAAAAACCGGCCATGTGAATGCCAGCTTTTTAGTGTGGGTACGGAAGATAAATGGAAACCGTTGTTCCTTTTCCTTCTTCGCTTTCAATATGAATATGTCCGTTATGACGTTCAATAATTTTAAAGCTTGTCATTAGCCCAAGCCCGGTTCCTTTTTCTTTCGTCGAGTAAAACGGCTCTCCTAATTTAGCTAAACGATGTTTAGGAATACCGCAGCCATTATCATGGACGCGAACACAGAAAAACTGTTCATGTGTAAAGGCTTCCACCGTAATTTTTCCTTTTTCTTCGGTTGCATCCAATCCATTTTGAATCACATTGATTAAAACTTGTTTTAATGAATTCACGTTCCCTCTAATGAAGGAAACAGCAGGATGGACGTGAAAGGTCATTTCTTTATTTTCCAGCAGCGCTTCTGTTTGAATAAGTTGAATTACTTGTTCAATTAGCTCTACCATATGAATTGTTTCTATTTTTTCACCACTATGTGGCTTAGCCAAAGTCAAAAATTCAGAAATAATGGTTTCCACACGCTCCAGCTCTGTTAAGACAATCGTAGAGTACATCTCATTGTATTCACGAGTGGAAGCAAATAATTGCATAAACCCTTTAATGGATGTAAGCGGATTTCGAATCTCATGGGCTACTGCTGCCGCCATTTCTCCAACTACGGCTAATTTTTCGGAGCGCCGCAGCAATTCATCCGTTTCCTTTCGTTCCTGCACATTTCTTGAAACCGAGACAAGTTCTTTCAATTCGCCTGTTTGTTCATCATAAATCCCTTTAATGGCGGTTTCTAACCAAATAAGCGAACCGTCTTTCCGTTTTGAACGATAAGTAACCAAAACAGGTTCTCCTGTTTCCAACATATTTTGATGGGCGTGCTGAACGTGAGAAAGGTCTTCTTCGTAAATGTATTCATAAGGGGTGCTTCCCAGCATTTCGCCCGGACTATAGCCAATAAGGGATTGGATGGAAGGTGAAATATAAATATACGTGCCATTAACGTTATGGAGCATAATGACATCTGATAGATGCTCTGCCAGCAGTCGATATTTTTGTTCACTCTCTTTGAGCGTTTCTTCCATTGCTTTTTTTTCCGTTATATCTACAATTTGCCCTAATAAATATGGTTTTTTTGTCCGATCATCTTTAATAACAGATAGATTTAATAACCCCCACTTAATTCTTCCTGATTTATCAATATATCGCTTCTCCATATGATATTCACTGCGGCGTCCATCTAAAATTTCCGCTAACATCCGCATGTCTTGCTGAAAATCCTCGGGATGTGAAATCTCTTCCACTGAAAGAGCGGACCATTCTTCTTTCGTGTATCCGATAAATTCACAAAATGCCTGATTAATGTCGGTTATTTTAAAGTCTAATGTGCTAATCATCTGAGGAATTCTTGATTCATAGAATATATCTTTTAATAACGTCGACGTTATCATTATTCTCTTTTCCAATACTTCCACACCTTACTGAGACTTATTAAAAAAAACAGTTACGCACTATATTCTAACAAATCATTCCAACAATCAAAATAAAAAAAATTGAAGCTGTATGAAAAGAGGAAAACGAATTCTTCTCATACAGCCCGCAAAATTCAGGAATGACTAGACATCTTTAACTGTTTCTTTTAATCTACCTTTTTCTTGGAATTCCTTCTTTACTTTTTCAAGCAGTTTTGCATCCGTCAACAAATCATATCCCGTTAACGCCATCGCTTTGGCCCCTAAAATCATCGCTTCACGGCCTTGGTCGCTCATAGATGCTTCCCTGAATTCATGTGTATGACAAGCATAAAATTCAGAGCATATTTGAATGTATGGATGAATAGCTGGGACCACTTGACTGACATTCCCCATATCAAGAGAGCCATGGTCTCCCTCATCCTCATAAATTTCCTCTGGGTTCACACCCAATTCAATTAAATTTTCTGTAAAGGCATCTGATAGTTCCTCATTTGTTACCATATCATCATATGAAAATTCATAATTAGATACTTCAAGACGCGCTCCAGTCGCCAGCGCCGCTGCTTCTGCACAAGCTTGTACCTTCTTCGTTACTTCATTCACGTAGCTGCGGCTCGCCGCTCGAACATAAAATTGAGCAACCGCATAGTCAGGGACTATATTCGCTGCTTTACCACCTTCAGGAATGATTCCATGAATACGTACATCTGGCTTTACATGCTGTCGTAAAGCATTAATGCTGTTGAATGTTTGAATTACGGCATCCAATGCGTTAATGCCTTCATGAGGAGCTGCTGCTGCGTGAGCAGATTTTCCGAAAAATTCAAACTGAACAGCATCCATCGCAAGAGAGGTTCCACTGCGCTGATGGCAATAATATGGATGAACCATTAAAGCAGCATCTAAATGGTCAAATACCCCAGCCTCTGCCATCGTCACTTTACCGCCGCGCGTTTCCTCTGCTGGCGTTCCGTACACGTAAATTTTGCCGCCGCACTCCTCTGCGACACTGCTTAATCCAATCCCTGCTGCAATGCCCATCGTTCCAATAAGATTATGGCCACATGCATGCCCCAAACCAGGAAGAGCATCATACTCCGCCATAAAACCTATAGAAGGGCCAGGTTTTCCGGTGTCATATACAGCCGTAAAAGCCGTCGGCAGTCCACACGTACCGACTTCCACTGAGAATCCATGCTCCTCTAGCTTTTCCGTTAACACTTTGCATGCTTTTACTTCTTCATGGCCAAGTTCAGGATTTTCTCCTATAAATTGACTAATTTTATAAAAGTCTTGCTGGAGTTCCTCTATTTTTGCTGTAATGATTTTTTTCATCTTCGTAACCCCTTTATCCGTTTATGTCCAACGCGCTAACTTGATATATCTTCAATACTTTCATTGTATCGAGACGTAAGAGAAAAAACCATAGATTTATATACACGTATGCAGAACGTGAGGAATACGTCATGTTATATATTCCACTTAATAACTCGACACAGCTTCATTTGATTCAGGAACATTTCCAATGGTTATTCAGACCACTTGAATTAGCCCTCAAAGGTTCACCTATGCGGATGACACCAACCCCGCAAGGGGGGTGACAGCCGCTTAGGTCTAGTGATATGACCGTTCTTTGGTCATGTCGAATTTTCTAGGTCGATTTATATACATGAAAAAGATGTGCCGCTTCTGGACATCTCCAATAGCGACACACCTTCTATTATACACTTAATAGAGTGCTCTCTTCTTGTTCTAGCAATTTGATCGCTGTGTTCCGAATCAGCTCTGGAAGGATATGAAACGTATATGGCTTATAGACACGTTCTGTCCATTTATGCCCGTCTTTCCCATACACTCCCATATTGATAGAGGGAATATTCAATTCTCGGATGCTGTTAACCGGAACTGGATAAATCGCCTCCCATTCAGGCAAATTGTGAATGAGCGAATCAATTTCTTCATCTGTTTCATGTAAGGAAAGGAAGCTGCCATCTGCTAAATACGGGAAAAACTTTTTCAAAGCAAATTGTTCACCTGTTTGTCTTTCCGCTTCTGTCAGCACTTCTTTAATAAGTTGAAGAAGTTTCGCATCGCGCTCATTTCCTTCATTTAAATAATTATGCGGCAAATAAGGTGGAGCAAAGAAAATAATCACTCGTGGCTTTTTTTCCGGGTCCAAATTTTGCAAAGCCTCGACTATTTGAAAACAGAGTGCCCTTGGCTCAAGGTGAGGATGTTCTTCCCTTACGGCTTTCGCCGCCTTCAAAGCCGGTATTCCCTTTGATTCGAGCTCCTCCACAAAATCCGCTAAAGTCGTTACCTCAATAAACCAAGACAGTTCTTTTCCCGGTAAACCAGTTCGCTTTAAAAATTGCTCGTATTGCTTTAAAAAGTAAAATTCTACTTCCACACAAGCTTCTTTCGTGATAACTGTCAGCTTATCGAGCACTTCTTTAGCCGTCCGTTCGTAAAGAAAATAATTAAAATACAAGTAGCTGCTTGTCGCTGTCTGTACTGTATAGAACTCTTTATTATCCCGTTGCTGCAAACATGTCGGCGGAAGCGTTAATTCCCCTTCGATATTTTCAGCTAAATCTAAATTATTATGAATCCGGCGCGTAATTTCCGCTGCGACAAAATTAGGATCAATGCTAGAAAGGGTATCGCCTACATGGGCTTCACGTCCGTATATATAAAAGCTTGGCAAAATCTTTCCAGCGGCTCCTGTATAGATGTAACGCTGGGAGTCTCCTTTGTACAGCGGGGTGATGAAATCATCGTTAATGGCTGAGACATATTCCAGTCCATATATTTCTTTTAATCTTCTTAACTCAGTGACAGCAGAAATAATGCCTTGATGCTGACTTTCTTCGTCAGGATTAAACATTAAAAGAATATTCCCTGTAAACCCTTCCAAATTCTCCGTAAAATATAAAGTATTGACTAAATGAACGGCCGCCCCGCTTTTCATATCAACAGCCCCTCTTCCAAACAGCCAATCACCTGATTGAGCGTCTACTTGAACGTCCTGATCATTCTCATATGACGAAAAAAACGCTTCTAGTACATCAGAGTTTAAGGCATCTGACTTTAAATGACCAAAGTCTTCAATGCCAACCGTATCAATATGCGAATGGAAAATGACCGTCTTATTTGATTCCTTTTTCCCTCTCACAAGTGCAAAAATATTTTTTCGTCCGAGCCGGTCCCCTGGGATGATTTGTTCCCACAATAGATGAGGATTTTCTTGAAAATATGGAAAGCTTTGAAGCACCGCTTTAATAGAATCCGCTACTGCGACTTCCCCTTCCGTTCCATTAATACTTTGAATCCCTACTAAATGACGCGTCAAAAACTCAGCTTGTGAAGGCAAATCCATCTTCCATAGTTGATGATACATCTCATCGTTCCCCCTTGCATTTTCCGTATAGCGGAAACCTTTTCTGTTTTTATCTTTAACTTAACTATAATTCATTCAGAAAATTTTGTCATCCATTTTTATCGAATTTTTTTAGTTATGAAAAAGAAAAAAGAAGGGGCCTATAAAAGGGGATATCCCCTCTTTAGACACCTTCAACAATACCTTTTTCTCAAAACCATTTGGGCTCATGAGACAGTCTTCATATTCTCTATCAGTAAAATCTCCCCATCCCAGTGGAAATTTCTTTCGCTGCATATTTCACTTTTTCAATCAAAGAAGGAAGACGTTCCTCTGTAAACCGGAAGCTTGGTGCGTTAATACTGACGGACGCAACTACTTTATCCCCATAACCAAAGACTGGCGCAGAAATAGACACGGTTCCTTCTGTTCGCTCCCCTTTACTAATGGCATAACCTGCTTCTCGAATTTCTAACACTTGCAGTCGTATTGCTTCTTTCTCTTCATTAGACAACCGTAATTTCTCAAGAATTTGTTCTTTTTCTTCCTCTTTTAAATACGAAAGTATCGCTTTGTTCGGTGCCCCCACATGTAAAGGTCCCTTTGTTCCCAACGTTTCGGCAATCCGGACTTTTAAAGGGCTATCAACGATTTCAACGGTCATTCCATAGACGTCATCTTGAATGTTCAAGTAAATACTTTCTTCTACTTCTAAAGCCAATTTTTCCATGACAGGACGAGCTGCTGCGCGAAAGTCGATGCTATCAAGAACACGCAGACCAATTTCCATCCACGTATAGCCAACTTTATAATGCTTTGTGCTGCGGTTTTGCATGACAAGCCCATGATCCATTAAGGAGTTCAACAAGCGGTGCATCGTACTTAACGGCAGTTCTGTCCGTTCTGCTAATTCAGTAATGGACCAATCGGTTTTATGCGGATCCGAAACTAAGATTTGAATAATATGCATTGCACGGTCAATTGATTGAACCATTTGTTTTCTCCTATATTCGCAGTATAGTTATTGAATAATTATACTATTTATCTACGAACATATTCAATGATGATCCAACTCTTTTATTGACTATTCAGCCTTTTTGAAAGAGCGAGATGATGATGAGTCCTTCTTTTTATAAACATTTTGAAAATAATCAACTGTTACTGCTTTTACTTCTTTATTTAATAACAATAACGCTACTACATTTGGAATAATAACAAGAGCTAACAAAATATCAAGGAACTGCCATACAAGCTTTAATCCTCCAATTGCCCCTACAAAAATAGCCCCTATGTAGACAAAGCGCATGATTTTTGAAAAAGTGGTACCAAATAAATATTCCGCTTGTTTTTCTCCGTAATAAATGATGACAATAACCGTTGACAGCACAAAGAAAAATAAACATATAGTCATATAAGTTCCCGCGATCTCTTTTCCAAACACTTGGCTCCACGCTTCTGTGACCATCGTAGAAGCTTGTTCTGGCGCCACTTCTGTCCATACTCCTGAACTTAAAATAACGAACGCTGTGATCGTACAAATAATCAGTGTATCCACAATCACTTCAAAAATGCCCCAAAATCCTTGTTTGGCAGGATGATCCACTTTCGCAGTCGCATGAGCAATCGGTGCCGTTCCCATGCCTGCTTCATTAGAGTAAACCCCTCGTGCAAGTCCCCAGCGAATGGCTGCCGCTACCCCTGCGCCGGCAAATCCGCCTGCTGCAGAAATCGGTGTAAACGCATGTGTAATAATGAGCGAAAAGACAGATGGAATGGCTGAAGCATTAACAACCATCACCGCAATGGACCCAATAATGTAAATACCAACCATAAACGGAATAAACTTCTCTGTCACCTGACCAATTCGTGAAATTCCTCCGTAAACAATGATGCCAATTAACACTATGATAACTGCTCCTGTAATAGCCGGCGGGATATTAAATGCTCCTTGCACAGTTGTCGCAAGAGAGTTGGACTGCACCATCGTGCTCGCCACAATTTCCAGCATTAAACCAAATGCAAAAAACGCAGCGACCGGTTTCCATCCTAAGCCTTTGTCAATATAGTACATCGGGCCCCCAACCCATTCACCCTCTTCATTTTTTTGGCGGTACTTTACCCCAAGTACAACTTCTGAGTACTTGGCCGCCATTCCAATTAAGGAAACAATCCACATCCAAAAAATCGCACCAGGTCCCCCAAAAGCAATCGCAACTGGCACACCAATAATATTAGACGCTCCAACAGTCGAAGCCAAAGCAGATGTAGCAGCTTGAAAGGGGGTCAACGAACCTTCAGAACCATTGGATTTATTTAAAATATTTCCAAATGTTTGCTTGATGATATGTGGCAAATAGCGGAATTGGAAAAATCCTAAGCGAATCGTGAGAAAGATTCCTCCTCCTAACAAAAGCAACATCATCGGAAGTCCCCATATTACCCCTGTGATTGCTCCAATTACCTCCATAAATCTCCCCATACTGTCTCTCTCCTTTTTGTGAAATTTACCCATCCTAAAGATAGCGCTTACAATAACATTTGACTAACCAAGCATAACAAACTCCCCCTTAACAATTCCGTATTGTGGAATTGTTTTCTATTTACAAATCATTATAATCCGAAACAAAGATAATTGTCTATATTCATAAAATTTTATGAATTTTTTATACTTAATCTATAAAAATTTACCTAAGTCGATGTCGCCAATCCTGTAAGGCGAGTGACAGCCGCTTAGGTCTAGAAAATTTGCTTCATCTCTTTTTTTCTAGTAAAATGGAAAACTGTGTGTTTCAAAAGGATAGAAAAGTAAGGTCACCGTTCAAAAAAAAGATGACACACTACCTCTCCATTACTCACATAAACTTGTATAAACCTGAAAGGAGTTTTGATAAAATGTCGCTGAGCAGACTAAGAACAGAACACGAGGAACAAAAAAGTCCCCTTGAATTAAAAGAGGATTTAGAGAACCTTGAGTATCAGCTCTTTCGCATGCAGGACAATTTAAAAGAAATTGCAAAAGACAACCAAGTCATAGGGATTGAACAAACGAAAGAAGAGAAGTGGGTTATTGTCTCGACAGTGGATGATGGTCACTTATGTAAAATCATGCTGAATGATTGCGAACGCTCTTATAAAGGAAAATGGGATTTTACCATTCACGCTACTTATTCAGATGAGAACCGTATGCATATTGCCGATATTAAAGGACCTGCTAACAAAGGATTCGGTTCAATCTGCATGAAGTACTTAAAAGAAATTGCACGAGAACAAAATGTTCCCTACATTACAGGAGACATAGCCGAAAGAGATTGGGATCATGTGAACAGACTTATTCATTTCTATGAAAAGCATAACTTTCAAGTAACGGTTGATGAAGAAACAAAATCTGGTGAAATTAAATGGAATGATTTATATCAATAAGCGAAAAGGTCATTGACGCTTATATTATGCTCGGTTACTAGAGTCATTCGATTTGATTTCTATTCCATCAGAACCTTCTCCCTGAAAGGGTCGAACCGTTTCTTACTAATAGATGACTTCTACATGGCAAACGACCAGGTAGAAGCCATCTATTTTTTTGTGTGGACATCGCTTCATAGATGACATTATTTTTGATTGCACATTGGCAACCGTGCTATCCTTTTGTAGAATGAGAAGAAGAGGAAAAATGACCGGACAAAATCTGGAGGCAAGTGACCGATGGATAAAGAGCTTGGCACTAATCAAAGAAAAATGATGTTTTGTAGATATTGTACTTCAACCGTGAATTTGTCCCCCTTGACTCTTTGGGAGAAACGAGAAGATACTCATTATTATTGCTCCGAACATATGAAAGATGCCCAACAGTTTAATGCTATACGAAAAGCCGCTTTTTTAGAATATTATTCGATTGAGGAACATCGAGATAAACTTTCGTTTCCACTGCTTCGTTTATATAATGAATGGGCCGGTCATCTTGAAACGTCAGCACAGCAGAAAGAAATTGAAGAAAAGCGGCGAGCCCACCTCTTTGATGAAAAATGGCAAACGATAAAAACGCAAAAAAAATTGAAAAAAATGCGGGCCGAAAAAGAAAAACAAGCGAGGAAAAACAATAGCCTTTTCCATCAATTATTCAAGCAAAAGTAAACTTGATCGCCATTAGAAGCTTTCTATCATTTTTATTTTTTAAATTTTTACCATCTTTCTAAAATACTTCAACAGGCTAACACAATAGCAGTTGTGTAGATTCATTAAAAAAATGTATCGTTACGACAAAGAAGTCCCGCTTTCCGCAGGACTTCTCCCGTATCTTTTTTCTATATCCAAATATCTTTTAGCTGCCAAATGTTTAGTTCTTCTATCTGAACCGAGCCATTTTTGGCATACAACTGAACACCTAAGCTTGTTCGTTTTGGATACACTCTACTTGTCATGACATTTCGTCCGCCATTTCCAAATACTTCAACAGACGAACGATCTACATAAACATGAAGAGATAGCATATCACCTTCGGGCTCTACCTTGCTTGTCCGAATGCCCTTTACTCCTTTACCTGAATGTTCACGATCAATGAACAGCTTTTGGTCGTAAACCTTAAAGCCAATTACCGTTTTTTCCGTTCCAGCTTCGTCGCACCTTACTTTCAGTCCAAACTCTTCAGCCGTAACATCCTTTAACGAAAAACTCACTTTAATTTCCAGCAAATCTCCCCGTACCCCTGTATCCTTGCTTTCATTATGAACAGATGGAACGGATACATCGATTAGTTGTTCGCGCAGTTTTTCCAGTTCAGGAACAGGTTTCATAAGCAGTTGCTCATCCTCTGTTAAAGTTAGTTCCCTCGGTAATGACATCGCACCAGCCCATCCGTGCTCTTTCGACGGCATCGGTGATTCCCACATATCCATCCAGCCGATGGCAATTCGTCTCCCCTTATCATCTAAAAAGCTCTGAATGGCATAAAAATCATGGCCATGGTCGAGTTCTTTAAATTCTCCACGCGAAAACTCCATCGTTTCATAGTTGAAATCCCCTGTAAGATAACCGGTCTGATAAAGGTTTTGATAGTGATCTCCTTTAGGTTCTATCCCTTGCGGTGAAAAGAGAAGGACATGCTTTCCTCCAAGTTCGATAAAGTCTGGACATTCCCACATATATCCTTCTGTTCCGTTACTTTCAGCAAGCACCCCAAGGTAACTCCATTGCTTCAAGTTTTCGGACTTATACATGACGACTTTTCCAGTCTCTTCTTTTCTTGTGCCAAGCACCATATACCATTCATTCTCATGTTTCCACACTTTAGGATCGCGAAAATGCCCGGAACCTTCCTCTGGAAACGTATCAATGACCGGATTATCAGGATCTTTTTCAAAATGAATACCGTCCGTGCTCGTAGCAATACATTGGCATTGGTCCAATATTTCGGGTATGCGTTGAATAAAAATATTACCTGTGTAAATTAAAGTTAACACTCCATTATTATCTACTGCGCTTCCAGAGAAACATCCATCCCGGTCATATGTCGTCCCTGGGGCGAGGGCAATCGGCAAATGCTCCCAATGCACTAAATCTTTGCTTTTCACATGCCCCCAATGCATCGGTCCCCAATGTTCGTCGAATGGATGATGCTGATAAAAGACATGGTATTCACCTTTATAATGAACTAAGCCGTTTGGATCATTAATCCAATTGGCAGGCGCCATAATATGATAGCCTAGTCGGTAGTCTTTTCGGATGTGCTTCGCTTTCTCCCAAACAGCAGCTTCTGCCTTCGCAATTTCCTTCGGTAATTCCGTTTCCATCCCGCTCACCCAACTTTCCGAGTCATTTCGTTTGCTTTTCTACTTTATTATGAACTAAAAACGGCATGATAACACGATACGTTTCACATTCAAGCATAGGACATATCTTTCTTTTCGTTTGCTTCATTCAGGAATGCGCAATCCACTTTAATCCAAAACCACAACCTTAACGACTTTTCGTCCCCACGATAGCGCCTTAGCCCGTGTTGGCATTAATACATCGATTTTATGTCCTTGAATAGCGCCGCCTGTATCTCCAGCAACAGCCACGCCATAGCCTTCCACCCATACTTTCTTGCCAAGTGGAATAACGGCTGGATCAACCGCAATCAATTTCAAATCAGGATTATCTTTAATATTGTATCCAAGTGCCGTCCTATAGCCGTTTGCATTTGTTTCTTCATGACTGTAAGCGGTCGCAACCATATACATCTCTTTTCCTTCAACATGTGCTGCTGAACTATTGGCAGAAGCTCCAGTAGTCGTGGGTCGGACCGATTGTGCTTCTTTTGCCGCTCGTTCTCTTTCCGCCTTCTCTCTAGCTGCTTTTGCCGCTCGTTCGCGCGCTTCTTCTTGCTCTTTTTTAATCTGCTCTTGAACAGCTTTTAATTGGGAAGCCATTTTTGTTTTTTCTTCTTCTGCCATCGCCATTTGCTGGATAACCTTGCTATACCTTTCTTGCATGCTTGCTAACGATTGTTCTCTTTTTTGTAAATTTTGGTCAAGTTCAGCTTGCTGCTCAGCAAGAATCGCTTCTTCTTTTTCTAAAATTTTCTCTTGGCGATCAATTTCTTTTTTATCTTCTTCAATTTGGAGCAAATCTTCCTGCTGTGCACCTAAAATATCTTTATCTGCATTAATAAGTGTCGTGACCGCACTGGCCCGACGAATAAAATCTGCTAAACTATCCGCTTCTAAAAACATGCTAATAATGAGATTCGTATTATCATTGTGCTGCAAAGCGACAAGCCGCTCTTTCATAATTCCTTTACGTGTCAAAATTTTATCCTGAAGCATAACAATTTCTTCTTTTTTTTCATTAATAAGACGATTTGTTTCTTCAATTTTTTTCTGCGTTTTCTCCAGTGCCTCTTTATTTTTTGAAATAAAAGTATGTAAAGATGCTAACTCTTGTTCAATTTGCGTAATCTCTTGCTGAACAGCTTCTTTTTCTTTCTCTTTTTGCTCGACCATTTCTTCTGTTTGCTCAAGCTTCTGTTCAACCTGTTGAAGAGTTTCCTTGCTTGTTTGTGCGTACATACTAATTGGACTCGACAAACAAAGCAAACCTGTAGACATTACGAGAATCATACGCCTCACTGCTTGCATACGCTTCCCCTCCCTTTTCTATAAATATAGTTATACCATGAAATCGACACCATTCATGTTACAAATAGATTAAAAGTGTGTCGAATCATCAAGTGAAATGTATAATAGAAGGAACTATATTCAAAAAGCCCACCTCAACATCCATGAAAATAAGGATTGTTAAGGTAGGCTTTCTTTCGTTAAAATTCAATTATGAATCCAGTTCTAACCCCATTTACAACTTGAATTTTGCAATAATCTCCTGCAGCTCTTCTGCAATTTTTGTTAACGAAACAGAGGCTGAGTTAACCTCTTGCATAGATGCAAGCTGTTGTTCGGACGCTGAAGCGACCTCTTGTGTACGGTCCGATGTTTCCTTCGCCACTAGCGCCATTTCGTGAATGCTTGCCGATACTTCCTCAGAACTTGCACTCATTTGCTGTGAAATAGCGGAGATTTCATCAAACTGGGCTCCAACATACATCATCGATTGCAAAATTTCTTCAAATGTATCTGCCGTTTCATTAGCAATTTGCAAACCAGTGGACACTCGTTCTTTGACCGTGTCCATCGATTGGGTCGATTGCTCGGTCCCTTTTTGCACTTCTTGAATAATTTCCGCAATTTGCGAAGCTGATTTCGTCGTTTGGTCGGCTAATTTCCGAACTTCTGCCGCTACGACCGCAAATCCTTTTCCGGCCTCTCCTGCTCTTGCAGCTTCAATGGCTGCATTCAGCGACAATAAATTTGTTTGATCAGCAATATCTGTAATTAGTTTTAAAATACCACCAATTTCTTTTGAGCGTTCATTCAGCGCTTTCACATTGAGGTCAGTTTCTTGTACCGACTCAGAAATGGATGACATTTGTGTAAGCGTTTCTTGCACGAGCTTTGTTCCGTGTTCCGCCTTCTGATTTGTTTTCAAGGCTAAATCAGACACTACTGAAACACTTTCCGCTACCCGGCTAACTCCTTTTGCCGTTTCATTCATCGCCCGAGAAGCTTCATCTGTCATTTCTGTTTGATTATCAGATCCTGAAGAAATTTGCTGAATAGATTCGGTCACGACTTCCAGCCCCTTCATGGACTCTTCTGCACTTGCACTTAACTGCTCTGCTGAAGCAGCCACTTGAGCTGATTCGCTTCCAACCGTTTGAATCAGGGAACGCAAATGTTCAGTCATTTGCGTGAAGGATTCATTTAAATCAAACACTTCATCTTTCGTACGAAGGGTTATATGACGAATGGATAAATCCCCTTCCGCAATATCCCGAGCATTTTCTGTTATTTTCTGGATAGGCGCAATGATTCGTTTCGTGAACACTAACGCAAACACAACGCTTCCAACGACTAACGCTAATACCGCAAACGTTGCAAATTGGATAAGAGAGGCGATTTTTGTATGCATCTCATACTGCATCTTCTCATATTGTTGATGAATCACTACTTTCAATTCATAAATGTCATTCGCCACGCCCTTTGTGCGAAGAGATTGACGCTTCACTTCCGCACTATCTTTTGATTCAATCGCTTTTGTTGCTCCTTCGTATAATTCACCAAACTTAATAGAAATTCGTTCGTTTAAATACGAATACTCTTTTTCGTTTAGAGAACTTTTTAGTTTGCTATAAACATCTTTTGTTTCAGTTAAATCTTGAAGAGTATCATAAGCATTACTTTCTGTCATATTGAGAGAATAAGCACCGAGCGATTTTCTTGTACTGCCAATGCTCCCATTCAATGATTCAACATCCATTAAAAGCGAGACAATTTCTTCCGTGGAGGAATTCAAAGATTTCATTTGAAAAATCGTGTATCCAATCAGCATAGAAGACAATAATAAAGGAATTACAGAGATCAATAAAATTTTCTGCCGTAATTTCATGTTCTCACTCCTTTCCCTTTATAATTTCAATGGAGCCGTCCATGATTTTTTCCTGTAAACCGCTCAACATTTCTTCTTCCGCTGGCGATAGTTCCATGATTCGTACAGGAGCTAACGCAACCCCTTCTTCTTTTAACCCTAATTCAATATGCTGTTCTTTTACTTCACCTGTTTCAACTAATTGCTTAGTCACATTAAATACAGCGACATCGACTCTTTTCAGCATGGAAGAAACGATCGCTTTTTCTGCCAAAAAGTATTGGTCGCTATCAACCCCAAAACCATGCTTTCCTTGGTCTTGCACTTCTTGAAGAACACCGACTCCTGTAAATCCAGCTGCTGGATAAATAAAGTCTGCCTTCTGGCTAATCATCGTTTTTGCTATTTCTCGACCTAACTGGTCATCTCCAAAATCATCAGCAAACTGTGACAGAACTTCCGCATCAGGATTGGCTTCCTTTACTCCGGCTATGAATCCTTGTTCAAACTTTCGAATAAGCGGTACATCCATTCCGCCGACAAACCCAACCACATTGCTTTTCGTTTTCATACCAGCAAGAACCCCTATTAAAAACGAGCCTTCTTCTTCTTTAAACGTTAAAGAATGAACATTTGGCACTTCAGATACACCGTCAATTAAAAGAAACGGTTGATTTGGATACTTTTTTGCTACCGTTTCAAGTGCTTCTTGCATCGCAAATCCAAGTCCAATAATGAGGTCATTTTTTTGCTTGACGAGTTCTTCCAAGCCATTCTCGTATGTACCCGTTTCCGCTAGCTCCCTATAATCAAACGAGACGTTCAGTTCATTTCGCGCTTTTTCAAGTCCATCAAACCCAGCATCAGAAAAAGACTGATCCCCCAGTCCGACGTCAGACAACATAATCCCTACCTTCACTCTTTTTGGCTCTTCTTCTGTAGAAGATGCCGTTCCGCTGCAAGCAGAAACAACAGCGATGAACATCATGAGCAGTATGGAAAAAGAAAAGTTTTTCATACTTGTTCTCCCTTCTAGACATGCGTTAATCATCATAGTGATTCTATTTTTATTATCGGAACTTTAAGTGAAGAATGAAGGTAAAGATGATAGACAACTTTTGGAAAACTGTTTCTCTCCCATGAAAAAGCTGGACATGTGATATCACGTCCAGCTTCTGTTATTTATTTCCCTTTTGTTGGTCGATGAACAGGGCGATAGATTCTTTTCATAAATTTACCAATCAAATGAGGAAGGATATAGTAACGCCTGTAATTAAGAGCTTTAATTAAGGCATATTGCTCTTCTGCAGATAAATTCCAATCAGAGGGAATAAATGAGAGAATTTCTTCGAGGAGCTGTGTTGGAATGGATTGAATAATTTTAATCTGTGCTTTAAAGTCCGCTTCCTCCTCAATAAATGACGCCATCAGTTGATGTGTGGCACTTTCCAGCACCTGATGAGGCAAATTTTCTAAATCATTAATGGTCCAAGAGAATGACCCTAATATTTCGGCATGATCAATGGCCCAAAGTTGATAGTTTCCTATTGTCATTTCTTCCAGCAAAATATTTTTTCGTGTCCGATCTGTATTGCATAACCAGTAGTCAAACACGATAATACGAGCAAGGTCCGCCGTATTGGAGATTTGGATAACGCCGGCTTCATGACCATTTAAGCTGCCCTTTACATATCGACTCGCAAACTGCTTTGTCGTATACTCTGCTTCCCCTCTATCTGGAATGGCTGAAACAAACGACTCTGGCATGTCAATTAAGTAAGAGTAAGGAACAGGTAAGGCTAAATAACGAGCCAGGCAATAAGCAAGCCACTCATTCACAAGTGCTTTATGTTCCTTTCTTTTATACAGTTTCACGACATAATCATATCCGTCATCAAATGTAATCAGATGCGCGTTATTCGTTTTACTAGCAAAGAGACCTCGATAAGTTAAAGGCTTCATTTCTCTTTCCTTCCCGTGACATCGCGAAGGATGTCCATATACTTCTCAGCACAGTGAGAGAGAGAAAACATCTTTTCCACCCGTTTTTTAGCTCTTCTGGATAGCTTTTCATAGGCATTCGGATAGTCGATAATTTCGTAAATTTGTTCCGCTGCTCCTCTGACGTAATCTTCTTGAAACAAATAACCAGTTTTACCATGAGCGATAATCTCTGGCATTGAAGAGACATTGGGAGCAACAACTGGAACACCGCAAGCCATCGCTTCAATAAACGTATTCCCAAATGATTCTGCACGGGTTGTCGCAATTGTGCAACCACCTGAATGTTTAATTTTAGCATAAATGTGCGGCATTTCCTGATAAGGAACAACCGGAAGCCATTGAACAATATCTGTTAATTGACGCTGTTTCCACTCTTGCTCGAACACTTCACGCTCAACGCTTTTCGCGCCACCTATCAACCAAAATTCGATATCGTCTCTTTCGTTTTTCACAAATTCGGCGATATCTAGAAATAAACGCCAATTTTTCCGAACATCCAATCGGCCGATGTAAGCAACAATTTTTTTACCGCCGGGCAATTTTGGTTCGTGATCCATATGAATCTTTTCTCGTTCTAACGGATAGAAAAAGGAAGTATCGACACCGTTATGAATCACATCAATCGGTATCGGACGGTCAATTAAAATAGACAAGACTCTTTTTTGATGTTGTGACGGCACAATAAATAGTTGCGGAGAAATCTTTTCGTGTCCTTTCAAATTACGCTTTAGTTTTACGATTTCAGGTGTCCGTGCTTCAATAATAATCGGACCATCATAACCGACTTCCTCTAGCCAATCATAAGCTTGGCTTGTATCAACAACAACAATGGCGTCATATTGATTATCACGGATAATACGATGAATCTCCTGCTTGTCTTTCGTTAAATAAACAGGCGCCACATCTTTCACCATATGCATCCCGCCAAGGTCTTTACAGTAAAGGAATTCTATGTCGATTCCATGCTGTTTAAAGTAAATGGCTCGATTACGCCAACCGGCATTCACTCCTCCCACGGTTAACAAACGCCAAATTACTAAAATCTTCATCCTCTTCACTTCCTTATCCAGCTTCCCCCATCTCATCGGATTCCTTTTTTTCTTTTTCTCTTTCTTCCTTCACAACTTTTGCCATAAGATTTTTCAGCTGTTTATAATATGCGTCCCGACCTTTTGATGTTAATAATTGCATCGCTTGCTTATCAATTGAGTCAAAATGAAGGTCTTTTTGTTTATTTTGCAGCTGATGATACAATTCTCTTGATACGGTTTCCATTTGGATGTAATGCTTCCATTCACTGTAAAGATCAGGCGCCATCTCCTGCACATGATTCATAAACACTGCTTTATACTCTTCTCCTAAACTTTGCAGAAGCTTTCTCGGAAACGGATATACCCGATTTCTCCATACCGTTCTCCCTACATCAATAACTTTTAATGACCCATCATCTTGAAGAAAGATTTGTCTTTTATGATGATCAATTCGCTCATATCCAATTTGTTTAAACACAATTAACATCTGAATCAATTGGTACGAAAGTTCTTTTGTAAGTGGATTTGTTTGTAAATATTCACGCAAGTCGACCCCGTATACCATTTCCATCACAATAAAATTGTCGCCTTTGCAATATACGTTCGGTATTAGCGCTGTGTCTTTGCCGAGTGAAAGGGCGAAATACTCCCGTTCACAATCCTCCTCTTCTCCATAAACTTTCATACACCACTCATGATTGATTTTAAACACAGCACCTTGTCTTCCCTTTCCAATCATCTGAAGCGAAGAGTCGTTTTGCACAATAACATCTTCATTCTCCACCGTTTGAACGTGAATCTTCTCTACTTTCTTTTCTATTTTTTCACAATTCAATTTTCATCCCCCAATTCTATTTTTTCATATTTTTTAGATTAGACAGTGAGAATGCATTTTCCCCTCCATGTCTCTCTTGTCTTATCACGTTTTAATATATTAAATGAATAATTATAGGATTTTGAAACGGCTATTCGTACAAGTTTATCCTTTTTGTAAAAAAAAGGTTAATCATTTGTAAATTTTTCTACTCACTATGATGTAGACATGCAAAGCTCCCTAGACTTTAGCGAATGCCTCAAGATGTCTAAAGAATCATTTATCCCCCCTCTCCTCACACGAAGAAATATCGAAAGAGTAAGTAAAATATATAATAAAAAAACTGGTGGAACAGAAATGCATAATTTCTGTTCCACCAGTTTTTTATTGAAGCATGACATCCAGTATGTTGCTCCTTTAGGATCATTAATGAGCCGGTTCTGATTGTTCTTCTACAAAAGATTTTGTATGTTCAACATCCTGTCCTGCTTTTATCATCAATTCATATTGACGTAACCTTAACTCAAATAAAGTAAGCGGGTCATAATAAGCCTCTGGATTCTCTTTCATCTCATGTAGTAATTCCTCTCCGTCTTGAATCTCTTGACGGGCCCTTACTTCCATATTTTGCAGCGTGATGGAAGGTTGTTTGAAGAATAGATGGATATCAACTTGCAACGCCTTTTCAAATAAATCGAGCTGTACAAAAAACTTGCTAATGATTGAATCCGTAATATCTTCATACGTTTCACTTTCTAAATACTTTTTATATTGGCTTTGAAGCAATGTTTTATTTTGCGGAATAGCTCCTAATAACTTTCCTGCACTTTTCAATAGAAATTGCGTCGGCTTAAAGCGAAGTAAAATATTCTCTTCTTCTATTCCAACTCTACTTGTCATTCGATTAGCATCTCTGCGCCAATCATCGAGTACTTTCAAATCGCACTCCAGCTTCATATTTTGATCTTCATAGATTCCGTTAAAAGTCTCGCTCATTTCAGTTAAATACGCTTGAGCCTGATATAACTCATCGCTCGATTGTTCAAGCCACGTTTCAATGGAACGACATAACTTCGGAACAATCTCTTCTTGTACATATAATTGAAGCCGTTCATTCATTTTTTCGTTTAACTCTACGTCAATATTTCGCATGTCACTCTCTTCATCCACTAAATCTGAACAGCCATGAAGAATGATTGGGATGTTTTCAGCCATCTCCTGTTCCAACTGTTCTGTAATTTTACGATAAGCATTCGTAATGATGCGCGTCTTTTCCAATTCCAAGTCACTAACCGTATTCATAAATCCATTTAATCTCACTACGATATCTTCATTCTGTTTAATAGAATCAATCAATCCTTTTTCCCGTTCCATTCTCTTTTTAAAGAGATGTGTTAATGTTTCGCGTATGAGCAATAACAGCTTTTCAGTCCGTTTTGCCTCTAAATCATCCGAACTCATATTAAAGTGCGAACTCATAAACTGTCCTAGATGACTGAGTTGCTGTCTAATAGCATAAATAGAAGAATACGGTAACAGGCGGGCATTAGGGAAATAAGCCTGAACCTTGGCGGTTGCCTCATCGATAAGTTTCATGGCTTCTGCATCATCGCCCACTACATCCATTTTGTTTAATAGAAAATGAACAGGTATATGTGGAGCATAGTGTCGCAAATCTAGTAAAGCATCACGGTCGGTATCTGTAAATGGCTCATTTGCATCAAGCAATACTAATAATCCATCAGCTAGAGACACATACTTAAGCACTTCTTTTTCAGACAGCCCCTTCTCGCTCCAGCCTCTTGCATCGATAAAGGAATACCCGTGCTCTTTTAAAAAGCGGGATGGTGTTTGTAATTCAATGAAGCTATCCATTGTGGTCAACCTTTGACTCCTGCCATCTTGGTTATCACTACTTTTCGTTTCCTTGATCTCTTGACTGAACAGGTCGAAGCTTTGCTCCTGTTCACCATGTTTGATCATAACGGTCTGACCAGAAGCTCCTAATCGGTTTTCTCCAAGTACAGAGTTGACGAATGCCGATTTCCCTACTCCAGAAAAACCTGCTACTAAAATATTTGTACGGCTCATATCAGCTAAATTCCGAACTCGCCAACTAAATACATCCGCCATTTCCAACTCTTGTGCTTTTGTCCATTTTATAATGGAATCGCAAAGCGTCATCGCATAACTAAATCCATCTATATTTGTGTTGCTGTTGAAGATGAGGGTCTGCGCTTCTTTTACAGTTGATGCATTTAAAGAAGCTGGGAACATTTCGTTCCATGCAAAGATTGCTGTCGAAGCAAGTAACGCACGAGATGCGTCTACCGATCTTAGCCAGTTCGTCAACAGATGCGGGATCACTTCATGCAGTTCTGCCAATAAATAATCGCCTTCCATCAATCGAGAAAACGTTTCTTCACACATCGCTGCAATATCAGGCCAAGTATGGCGCACTTCCATCTCCACATTTAATAAAATATCATTTATCATCTTCACCCATGACAGGTAGCTTTCTTCTCCTTCATAGCTATGCCAAAGAGTACTCACTACTCGCTCAAAATAAGCATGATCTGCCTTATAAAGAGTAAATAATACTTGATAAAAATAGTTAGGAGTCAATTGTTTCGTATAGCCGTTCTCAATATACATGTGGAGTGCGTCGAACCACTTCGATGACTCTGTACGAATTGCTTCATGAACGGCAAGCTCAATCGCACTATTCCAATCTTTTCGTTCTTCATAAAAAGTGCGCGCCAATACTGTGATATGTCCATAATCCGGATAAAGAGCCACAAGCTTTTTTATGACGTCATAAGCACGATCTGGTTGATGTTGCTCTAAGTATAAAGAAAATAATTGTAAACCGGTTTCCGCGGCAAGCATATGAGACTCTGCCTCGATGTTAGAATAGATGTCTTCAGCTACCTCCAGCAATCCCATTTCATAGTAGGCGTCTCCCATATTTTTGCGCGCCCATAATTCAAGTTCTCCATGAACATTCTCCCATTTAAAAATGGCTGCTTCATAGTCTTTATGGTGGTAATAAACTTCCCCTTGCGCAAAGCGGATCGCACTTAAATCATACAGTTCTTTTCGCTGTTCAGCTAAACTTGCTTCTCCAAGTATTTCAATTGGATGCCGTGTTTCTTCTTGTATCCAAGACTCGTAATATCGTTTTTTTATTAATTGATTCTCTAATGTCATATTCATCCTCCGTTATCTATATCCATCTACTTAGAAAATTTGACATAACTAAAAGACGGTCATGTCGAACTTCCTAAACCTTTGAGGGATTGTTCAAGTAGTTTGTAGCACTGATTGCGAATCTCTTCCGATGGAATGATGCATGTGGAGTTATAAAGTGGGGTATATATTGTTTTACCCGTAAAGCAAACGTTTTAAAACAAAAAAGATGAGTAGATCTTGCTTGCCCATTTGCAGAAAAACTTCACACCTTTATTAAAAGGATTCATATTTTTTATTATGAACATTTGCGAGATGTTAAACATGCTATCTATAACATTCATTAATACAAACATTTTTTTGAGGGTCATGATGAAAATTGACATCTCTTCTTGTCTTATAATATCAAAACGCCAGTATAAAGAAGCACCGGCGTTTTAATTAAGTATTAGAGACAAGATTGGAAGTATGTAAGATGTCCACACTTGAGTTCAAAAAATCCAGCAACTGATGAGCATCTAACGGCTTACTAATATAGTAACCTTGTAGTACATCACACTGATAATATTTGAGCAAATCAAATTGACGTTTTTCTTCAATGCCTTCTGCTACTACCTTTAAACCTATATTATGGGCAAGGTGGATAATACTTTTAATTACTTTGCTATGCTTTTCAGAATGCAGCATAGAATCCACGAAAGTTTTATCAATTTTCACATAGTCAATCGGTAAACTATTCAAATAATTTAATGATGAATAACCCGTTCCGAAGTCGTCCAAATATAGATCTAACTGCAGTTCTTTTAATTCATCTAGTTTTTGTATGTTTAAATCAAACGACTCCATAACGGCCGTTTCTGTGATTTCTAATTCAATCCACCGGGGATTCACTGCTGTCTCGGTTATAATCTGCTTTACATGGTTAACAAAATCTTTTTGCATAATATGAGCCGCTGAAATGTTAACCGATATTTTAATTTCATATTCTAATTGATCGTTCAATTGTTTGGCAAACAAACAGGCATTTTTGAGCACCCATTTATCGATGCTTGCGATGAGACCTGTTTCCTCTGCAACCTTAATAATTTTAAGCATGGAAAAGTCCTTCAATAGCGGCGTACTGCATCGTAACAAAGCCTCAATACTCGAAGCTCGATTATCAGCTAAATGATATAAAGGCTGATAATTTAAGTGGAATTCATCATTTTTTAAAGCCTGCCTTATTCCTTTTTCTATCATGACCTTTTCTTTAATATCTTGTTGAATGCTTTCGTCAAACATTTTATAGCCATTTTTCCCTTGCGCTTTTGCACCGTACATCGCCATATCTGCATTCTTCAGCAATTCTTCTGCGCTGGTGCCATGATTAGGGTACAGCGCAATTCCCATACTTCCTGTTACATTATGATTCATCGAATTGATTACGACGGGTTTTTCCAGCAGTGCTAAAATGCTTTTAGCAATATGATCAATTTCATCAAGAGAAGCAATGTTATCGACGAGAATAATAAATTCGTCGCCCCCTATACGTGCTGCTTTATCAACGTGTGAAAGCGCATCGAACCGTCGAGCCATCTCTCTAATAAGCTGATCGCCTGTCGAGTGTCCCATTGTATCATTAATAATTTTAAAATTATCCAAATCAATGAAAATAACGGCCTTATACCCCGACGTGTCGGTTCCTTCATCCGTAATGTTCGTTAGCAACTCTACTAAACTGCGTCTATTTAACAACCCTGTCAGCTCGTCATATGAAGCAAGATGTAATATCTTTCGCTCATTTTCTTTCAATGCCTTCTGTGACTCTTTTAATTCTTCATATTGAGATCTTAGCTTTTCTTTCGCGTTCTTCAGTTGAATATTTGAAATGGTCAATTCATAATCACGCTTTTTGATGCTTTCAATCATGCTGTTAAAACCTTTGGCTAAGCTGTTAATTTCCTCATACCGTTTAATTTCAGCATGCACATTGTAATCCCCATTTTCCGCCAACTTCATTAAAGAGACAAGCTTTTCTAATGGAGCAATCCCTCTCAATGCCGCCACATACGCAATAGCGCTGAACAACAATAAGCAACAAACGCCGATAAAAAGAACAGGAAAGTGAACTTCCCACACTTTATCAAAAATTTCTTGTTTATCAATCGCGGTCACAACGAACATACCGTTTTGATCAATCGTATCCGATTTTAAATAGTAATCTCGCCCCCAAAGCTCATAATCCGTCTGTTCCTTACTCGTTAATGCCATCATTTTTTCCAAGTTCCCATCGAACACTGGCTTTCCAATCATGTAATCATCTTGATTGGCGATAATGGTTCCGCTTCTGCCTGCCAATATGACAAATCCATCTTCCCCAATGGCTGAACGGCTAATAAATTGACTAATGGTTGACACATCAAAATGAACCGCCAATACGCCAAGAAATGGCCCGTCTGAATCTGTCACTTCTTGAACAGCAGTGGTAGTAATCTTTTGGGTATGATAATCCAAGTAAGGTTCCGTCCACACAACCCTGCCTTTGTTCTCTTTTCCAGCTATATACCAGTTTCGTTCTCTCGGATCATAATTAGAAGACACCTTCATCTCTGAGCTCATATATACATGTCCGTTTGCTGTACCGAATTCAATATTTCGACTATGGGGAACGGTCTTTTGAATCATCTGAAGCAAACGGCTTGTATCACGAATATAATTTGACTCAGTGCCTGCTCGTATCATTTCTGGTGATTGAGCTAGCTGCCCTATCGCATTTTCAGCACTTTCAAACTGATGTTCAAATTCATGAATCGTATGCTCAAGAACGAGTTCCGACTCATTAAAATATTTCTTCTCAATACTTTCTTTCGTATTCACGAAAGAGGCATAGCCAAATATAGAGATGGTGACGATACATACGATTAAAATTAAGATCGTTGCCCGAAACTTTACACTATTGACCCCCAAGCAATTTTCCTCCTTTGTGCAGCACGTTCAATATTAATTTCCTGTTAAGAAATAACGTTCAATAAAGCGCTCTCCTAAAATGGTTGCCATATTTCTTGTCGTATTATATAAGCTATCGTCAAACGTTACATAATGCTTAATATTACGATCAAAAGTATTCATCGCCTCCGGTGCCTCTTCATGAATCGAAAGCATGACTTGTTGAAAATCAACTTTCAACTGCTCGTCTAAATCCGCTCGAGCAACGAATGGAGATCCTGGGATTCCCTCAGATTTCCATAAAATATGAAAATCATTTTCTTGTATTAATCCTTCTCCAATAAGGCGCTTAAAGGCAATTTCTCCAACAGCTCCCGCGTCAACGTTTCCACTTAATACATTTGAAGGCACAGCATCATGAGAGCCTGCGTACATTACTTGCTGAAAATATTGCTTGTAGTCAATGTCTCTGCTTTTAAATAATGCATATGGCACGACAAAACCAGACGTCGACCCTCGATCAACAAAAGCAAATGTTCTGCCCTTTAAATCTTCAATGGTTTTAATAGGAGAATTTTGCTTCGCGATAATTAACGAGCAATATGAAAGCCCTATCTCTTTCCTGTATTCTAACACCATTGGTTCCAACTCAACTTTTTGTTGGGCGGCAATATAAGAAAATGCGCCATACCAGCCAATATCTACTTGTTGATTTTGCATTGCTTCAATTAATCCTTGATAGTTTTTTGGAACGATAACTTCTACCGAAACTCCCATTTCCCGTTCCAGATGCTTGCGCATCGGTTCAAAATTCTTCTTTAGTTCTTCACTTTCTTGAACGGGAATGAGTCCGATTGTTAAACGAGGAGAAGAAGGGTCACATGCATTGAGTAGCGCTATGATACAACTTATAAAAATAAGAAGTAATAATTTCTTTTTCATGTCTTACCTCCATATGGACATCGACATTTTTATACACATCTAATACTATTTATCGAAACACCTTATTTTATATCGTACACTTATGATGGTTATTCCACTCTAATTTTTAGACATTTTTCGACAGTTCTCTTTTTTTCTAAAAAGAGGTTCCTTAGCGTGTCACTAAAAAAGGATAATTCTGCTTGTATGAACAACATACTTGCAAAATCATCCTTTTAAAAGAACACTTACCACTTATATTTTATTAACCGTTTTGCCTCAAGATTAGATTTTGAATTTCGCTATTTCCTGCTGCAACTCGACAGACATTCTCGCGAGCTCTTCTGTCGCATGTGATACTTGCTCCATAACAGCTGACTGTTGCTGTGTGGCAGCAGACACGTTTTGGGCACTGCCATCATTTATGACAGCAATTTCACTAACCGATTGAACAATGTCTTTCATTTGTTTCGTTTCATTGACAACTTTGACGATTGAATCATACATTTCCCCCGTCAACTCGGTTACGCCATCAATGGACTTGGAAATCTCTTTAAAAGCCCGTCCCGTGCGTTCTACAACTTTTATTCCAGATTCAGTCGACTTGGTACTTTCATTCATCACGTTAACTGAATCCTCAATCCCTTTTTGAATTTCTTGAATAAGTGAGTTTACCTCTCCTGATGCTCGACTGGACTGTTCTGCGAGCTTTCGGACTTCTTCGGCCACAACCGCAAAGCCTTTTCCATGCTCTCCAGCCCGTGCTGCTTCAATCGCGGCATTTAAAGCTAATAAATTCGTTTGAGCAGCAATATTGGTAATCATCGAAATGATTTCTTCAATTTTTTGAGATTTTTCATTCAATTCATGAATGGTACCCGATGATTCAATCACTTGATGATGGATTACATTCATTTGTTGAATAACTTCTTCCACATACTCGTTTCCTTCATGAGCTAAACCAGCATTTTCAGCTGTCGCGTGCTTCATCTTTTTAATGTTTTCTGAAATGATGCCCATTTGTTCGTGAATATCTTGTGTTCCTTCATTCAGCTGATCCACATAATTATTTTGCTCGCTATTGTTATTGGCGACTTGCTGAATCGAACTAGCTACTTCTGTAATAGATTTGTTTGTTTCTTCTGCACTCGCTGACAGTTCTTCGGCTGTGGCAGCGAGACTTTGGGAGTTGGCATTAATTGATATCATCATGTCACGCATATTTTCCAGCGCCTTATTATAATGCTGTCCCATCACGCCTATTTCATCGTTTGACGAATCGGTAATCGATCTAGTTAAATCACCTTGAGCTAAAAACGAGAAGTTATGAGCATAATTTTCCATCCGTTTTCCCATTTTCGAGCTAAAGAAGAAAATGACGACAGCCGATAATCCAATAATTATCACCGTCACAATAATAGACTTCTTCATAAGCTGCTGGATACCCGCATAAATCTCTTCAGCAGGGGCAAGGGCTGCCAGTTTCCAGTCTGTTTCCTCAAATGAAGAATAAAAAACTTGCCACTCTTTACCGTCAATCGTGACGAACTGTGCCCCCTCTGCTTGGTTGTTCATTGCTTCTCCAAGCCCCGGCAAAACCGTATCGACCGTCACCGATTCATTCATTACCATGTCACTGTCTTTATGGGCAATAAACTGATCATTTTCTCCTGCCATAAATAGATAGCCCGATCGTTCAAACGTTTCTTCCGCAATCATCTGCTGAATCGATGATAAGTCATAATCCGCCGTCACTACTCCGACAAATTGTCCATTTTGATGAATTGGAACAGCGGCTGTTATCATTGTAATCCCCGTCGTTTCGTCATAATAAGGTTCGGTCCAGGCAGACGCTCCTGCTTCTGCCCCTTTTCCTGCTTTATACCAATCCGTGTTCGGATAATTATATTCATCAGTTTCATAGTCTTCCGTGTACATCAGATTACTACCATCTTTGTATACATATGGCCCAAAATACTTGAGTTCTTTATCATATGCAAAAGGTTCCAACCAAATTCCTGCCCCTAGTGTATGTTCATTAAGAGGAACCATTTTTTCAATGACCTTTTGATAGTCTTGCTTAGTCAAAGAGTTCCCTTTAGCCTGATACATAGCACCAATTCCTTGGGCGACACGTTGATGGGATTGAAACTCTCCTTCTAAACGTTCAGCAACGTAATTCAAACTTGCATTCACTCGTTGTTGTGTTCCTTCTGTCACTTCATTTTTCGCTGTGCGAAAGTCTAACATCGTAATCGACACTGACGTAATCATTACGATGGGAAGAAATAAAAGTAGTAACTGCATTTTCATACTGCTGAAGCCTTTTATGCCTTTTACCTTTTTCCTGTTTTCTTTTATCGCTTTCCTTTTCAATGGCAATGATGTTTTAAGCATACGACATAAAACGCTCCTTTTCGACTTTTTTCAACCTCAAGCATAACAAAAATTTGTTAATGTTATGTTAAGAAATTAATAATTCGCTATCAAAGTTAAGAACCTCATTTAGCATCTTGTTCAAAAATTGGACTGAAAAAGGTTTATTGATGTTTAATGTTTACACCAATAAACCTTTTTGCTTTTTCTTACTCAAATTTCCTCACAAAACTACGTTTTTTCAAAACATCCTATGTCTTTAATTCTTCCAAGAATGAAGAAATTGCTCGAATTCCCGTTTGCCAAGCGGTTTACTAAATAAATAACCTTGCATTTGGTAGCATCCATGCTTTACTAAAAATTCTTTTTGATGCTCTTCCTCTACACCTTCCGCTACAACTTGCAGACGAAGACCTCTAGCTAAGTTAATAACCGCTTCTGGAATTTCAACATTCTCATAATCCGCTGTAATGCTTTGAATAAACGAACGATCAATTTTCAGACAATTGATTGGCAATGTTTGTAAGTAACTTAACGAAGAATAGCCCGTTCCAAAATCGTCAATGGAAATTGCAATTCCATATTCTTGTAAATCTTTTAAAGCTTTAATCGTTTGCTCAGAATTAAAAAGTAACGTACTCTCCGTAATTTCTACTTCAAAATAGGTAGGTTCTAATTGACAAGCTGCCAAAATATCTTTTACTTGTTTCACCATCTGCTCAGGGTCTTGAAATTGTTTAGCGGAGAAGTTCACCGCAAGCTTGAGCGGATCACGTCGCTGTTCATTCCACTCGCTTACTTGTGAACAGGCGTTCTTCATCGCTAATTCCCATAACGGATGGATTAACCCTGTTTCTTCTGCAACCGGAATAAAGACGTCAGGCGAAATAAATCCAAGTTCCTCATCCGTCCATCTTAATAGCGCTTCAACTCCAATTAAAGCATTGGTGTTGGCATTTATTTTTGGCTGATAAAATACTTCGATTTCCTCTTTTTGAATTGCTTTTCTCAATCGTGCTTCTACCAGCAATTTATGTGCATTCTCTTTGTTAATTTCTTCATTATAGATGACGACCTGGTTACCACCTTGCTTTTTCGCAGCATACATCGCTATGTCGGCATACACCATAAGCGTATCTACGCTATCTGTATGTTCCGGATACAAGCTCATGCCACAGCTCGCACTTACATACACTTCATTTTCTTCTATAAAATAAGGTCGTTTAATATTGTTGATAATGGTTTCAGCTGCTGCCTGCATTTTGTCTATCTCAAGGTGAGTAAATAAAATAACAAATTCATCGCCGCCTTGTCTTGTCAGCACACCGTTTCCACTTGAAAGGCTGTTTTGGATTCGCTCAGACACAAGCTGGATTAATTGATCCCCTTTCGCATGTCCTAACGTGTCGTTTACATCTTTAAACCGGTCAATATCAATAAAGAGGACCGCAACCATACCGCCTGTTTGTTGAACATGATCAATGCTTTTATTTAATTCTTCTTGTAAATATCTTCGATTCGGTAACCCAGTAAGCGGGTCATGATATGCTTGAAATTCAATCACTTCTTGACTCTTTTTTAGATCACCGACAAACGTTTTCAACGAATTTGATAGTGCATTCACATTTTGCGTCAAGTGCCCGAGTTCGTCTTTTCGTTTTGATTCTAAATTTTTGCCAAAGTTTCCTTGAGCAATCTCATTCACTTGTTCCACAATGTAACCAATTGGCTTTGTAATGGAACGTGAAAAAATAAAACTCGTTATCAATACAATTAAAATAAATGGAATCGATAAGACAAGGTGCTGTAATAGCTCTTGGTTCAGTTCTTTCTCGATTAAACTATAATCATAGGTCAACCCGATAACATATGGTTCCTTCGTATCTGTACCGATTGGCACGAACGTTTTCTGTACCTTTTTACCATTCAACTGCTTAATATAACTTTGTTTCTCTCCCGTTTTCACAGCAGTTTGAACGAGTGATGCATCAAAGGATTGGTTGATATATTTGTATGTTCCATACCAAACTGGTTTATCGACTATTCGAACATACGTATTTCCATTGTTCATATGAACAATCTCGTCTTTTTGTCCAAAGCTATTTGGATTAAAGACGGTCAACTCCAAAACACCATCCAGCTTGTTTATAAAACGATCCATAACAGGAGTTGGTCCGAATTGCTCTTCATACTCTAATACTTGACTATCACGTAAATATGGATTGATAATAAAATTGGATGAGCCGTCGTGGTAATAGCCCCATTTATCTGTATGATTAGGGTTTGTGGCCGCAACCTCAATTGGACCTGTCCAATAGTTCGGTAAAGTTAATCCTTCTCCTACTGTAACGGGTGATAAATCAAAAAGCTGGTGAAAAGCATCGTACCAAAACTTCCATTCTTTTGTTGACATACCAATTTCATGCGGATCAGACGATTTAACACCAACAATGTCATCTTCCGTTTTTGCCAGTAAACTAATGTGAGAAATCATCAACTCATCCGCAAGTGTCCGTAATTGTTCATTAGTCACATCTTCATAGTTGGCTGGTAATGATTTTTGAGCAGCTATTGCAGCCGTACGCAGCTCTCTTCCAATAATATTTTCGACATATAGAGAGCCTTTTTTTGCATTCTCAACTTGATAAGATACTTCCTCTGTAATTAAGGCGATTTCTTTTTCATTATATTCCACTAATTTATGCTTCGATCGAACATAATGTAATGTATTATTGGCTATTAAAATACATAGCACTAACAAAGTAAAAATTAATGATAATTTATTCTTTATTGACAATTTTTCCATACCTCCCGCTGCAAGGAAACAGCTTGGCTTTTCGCTTCCACAAGCAGTAAAGCCTCCATAATAAAACATTGATAAAATACGGTGTATTAGAGGTTAGGTTTGATTTTCGACTTCCTTCAAAACATGTATTTCATACTAAATGAACTGAAAAACGTTATCTAACTTTGAAATTAAGAACATCAAAATTATCTAAACAAAGTAATGTATAAACAACCACTTCTGTTTCTACCGCATTTGCTATTATATCGGCAAATATCTCTTGAACGGACAGGGTCTTTTTACACATTTACAAGTATTTTTGACTTGGTAATAAATGACTCGAATACATACATAAATTGTTCAGGCTGATGAATATGCGCGACATGTCCCGCATTTTTCAGTTCTCTATATTCAACATGCGGGATATCGTGCTTCAAATTGAAAAGTGTTTCTTTATATAATTCATCATATTCCCCCATTACCCACAAAATGGGGGTTTTTATTTGCTGCAAAGCGCTTCTTGAATCAAACTGAAGCTGCAACTTTAACACTTTCTCAAAAACATTTGGATGCAGTAGTAATGCATTCTCAAAAAAGATAGCTTCTGAATCTTCGGGTATTTGGTTTTTATTTGGATTAAGCAAAGTAGCACATCGCCTTGTCCATACTTTATAATTCAATTGCTCTTTTTCTTTCAATAATTGAATCAGATGGGTTTGCAATGTTGAAGGAACGTTACAATAATAGCCTCCGACAAATATTAAACTCAATACCATATGAGGATACTTTTTAGCAAAAGCGATTGCGGGGATACAGCCAAAACTTAATGCACATAAATGAGCCTCTTTTATTCCATGTTCTACATATTGAGCATAAAGTTGTTCCAATAATAGCTCTAAAGAAAAGAATCCATCAGCCTCAGAGTGTTCCGGGCCGTAAAAATTATATGATATACAACAATACTGATTTCTTAATTGTTCTATTTCCGATTTAAATGCACTCTTATTTCCAACAATTCCATGCAAAAAGATGATGGTTTCTTTCATTTTTACCAGCCCTCTTTGTTATTTTAATGAACTTTTAAATACTGCTGTCAAAATAAACCATAAAAATAAAGGGACAACATTTGAAATCGTCAACTTCATTTTATTTTACAGCTTCACTGCCCATTTCTCTACCCTATTTCGACAATTACCACATAAAGATTCAGAAAAATACAAAAATTACCTTTTATGGTTTTTCATCTTATAAATGTGAGCAAATAAATGAAAATTTGGGAGCTGGAGATTTCTTCCCAATTAGATCATCTAAAACTTATCATTCAGCTACCTTTTATCTTCAATCGTCATTGTTAAGTGCAATCAATATGATAATGAAAAATTCAATTAACAGCATCACAAGTATAAATTTACATATTTTTACACATGTGGTTAATTGTCATATTACACACGTTTACTACATAAGGAATTATATATACCTTTCAACGTATAAGTTGGAGCGTGAAGCCATGTAATGAAAAATGTTTATCCATTCACTTTTCTCATCCTATTACTTTCTATTGCTTTATTCTTTCGCTTTTTCATCTCTTTTCCTCATGACATAGAAACGAATAGCCTGGAATTTCCACATGACTCACACACGCAAAATACAACCGAAACAAAAACGCTGACGAAGACTGACAGTTGTACAGAAGATGGTGCTGAAGAATGGAGTGATACAGAAATATTACATCAAACCGAATGGGAATTAGTTTGGCAAGATGAATTTGAAGGGAATTGCCTAGACATTGACAAGTGGAATGTCGAAGATTGGGCTGCAGAGAAAAACAACGAATTACAATATTATTCTCCTACGAACGTTAAAGTTACAGATGGTGTTTTAAAGCTCATTAGTAAAAAGGAAACGTTTAAAGGGAGAGAATATACATCTGGGGCTGTTCATACACAAGGGAAATTCGATTTTTTATATGGAAAAGCAGAAATGAGGGCTAAACTCCCCGCAGGACAAGGGATATTTCCCGCTTTTTGGATGATGACCGCTAAAGAAAACATTTGGCTACCAGAGATTGATATTATGGAAATGCTTGGCCACCAGCCTGATGAAATTTGGATGGTTTCGCATTGGCTTAACGATAACGGAACGTTAAAGAGTGATTCACATTCTTTTAAAGGTCCGGATTTCTCTCAAGACTTTCATATTTTCAGTATCGAATGGGATTCAACTTCCATTAGGTGGCGAATTGACGGGATAGAACAATTTCGGACCGATCAATACGTCCCACGTGAAAACATGTACTTATACTTAAATACGGCAGTTGGCGGTAATTGGCCTGGGTCACCGGACGATACAACCATTTTTCCTGTTTACTATGAAATTGACTATGTAAGGGTGTTCAAAAATAATCAAAAGGAACGCTACTGATTTCGTTTGTTTCTATTTCCCACCTTATTTGTTCTTTATTAAGAATAAACATACCATCTAGTTTCCTTAAAACGACTCCTATTCCTTTGTCCCTCATAAAGTTTTTTATGAAAGGTGGTAGAAACTAGTATGATATTAACCATCACCATTATTCTATTTTATTTGTTCATTTTCTTCCATATCCTTTATATGTTTATTCCGCTCTATACAAGTTATGCTTACCCAAAAATTTATCCTTCGAACGAAAAAGAAATGAGTATCTTAATCCCCGCTTTTAACGAGTCGCTTGTTATTGAAAATTGTCTGTTTGGCATTTTTAATTTGCGATATAACAAGCTTGAAGTTTTGTTTATTAATGATGGTTCTACTGACCATACACTTGAAACCTTACACAAACATCTTCGTCTTATAAAAACACGAAGATCGAAACAAGGTGTATTGAAACATCAACCTGTAAAGGCCGTGTACCGATCGCAAAAATATCCTTATATTTGGGTGATTGATAAGGAAAACGGCGGAAAAGCGGATGCCCTTAATACAGGCATAGATTTTGCCACAAAAGAACTTGTTATTACATTAGACGCTGACAGCATTCTTGAACCAAATGCATTAAACGAAATGAACCGAACATTTTCCGATAACTCTGTCGTAGCAGCAGGAGGATTAGTGAACATCGTTCAAGGGTTTAAACGTCGTGGAGAAAAGATGATTCCTTGCTTTCAAATCCCTGGATTAGTTCGTTACCAAGTTGTTCAATATTTAACGTCCTTTTATTTACACAAAGCCACCCAATCAAAGCTCGGATCGATTACCGTCATCGCAGGCGCATTTGGCGCTTTTCAAAGAAATGTCCTCATACAGGCAAAGGGCTATCGCAAAACAGTCGGTGAAGATATGGATATTACGTTGCGAATTCAAGAGCTAATCGGCACAAGCTTAAAAAACAAACGCATCGTTTTCGTCGCTGAAGCCGTTTGTTATACGGAATGTCCCGCCAGCTTGAAAAACTTATACAGACAGCGCATCCGTTGGCAAAAAGCATTTGTCGACTGCGTCATTACGTACCGCAAATCCTTTTATCGAAAAATGAATTTTAAAGTATCGACCTATTTACTGTTCGATTCCCTCCTGCTTGGCACAATATCCGCCTATCCAACTATAATGGTCCCGCTCCTCGTGCTTGTCACAATGAATCATTGGAAATTATCCCTCCTCCTATATATCACATCGATTGTATTAGCCGTCATGCAAGACATTGCTACGTTGCTCGTTTCGAGAAGATTCGGACAAACGTATCAGTTCAAAGACCAACTTTCGGTCCTCCTATTTTTCCCCGTTGAAGTCATACTTTATCGAATCACAGGATTATTTTTTGTGACCATCGGAACGATTCTCTACTTTTTTGATAAAGATGGCTGGAGTCGCTCAGAACGAATTGGCAAACCTATTAAATTGGATACCGAAGTAAAAATGAACGTTCGTGATACGCTTGGAGGGTCGTAAAATGAAAAAACATGCGATCACCAATCTGTTATTTACCCTTTCCTTCCTTGTGATTTTCAGCCCGCTTTGCTATTTACTTTATGACTACGTTCTCAGCTATGGATTCGCTCCCGCCCCAGCGAAAGAATCATTACACGAAGCTCACATATCCCCCATTTCTGTTAACCGTGATTTCTCTACCCTAGAAAAACAGGCCAAAAAAATACCCGTTTTAACCTATCACCGAATTATCCCAGAAGACCAACTAAAAAAACACCACTACACAAAATCAAATGAATTGGTTGACATGATCGTCACACTTGAAAATTTTACAGAACAAATGAATTATTTAAAAGAACAAAACTATACCGCTCTCTCGTTAAAAGAATTCCAATCGTTTATGACCCACCAAAAGAAAGTACCTGCCAAAAGCGTATTCATTACTTTCGATGATGGATATAAAGATGTGTTCGAATTTGCGTATCCAGTTTTAAAAAAGCATGAGTTTTATGCGGTTCAATTTCTGATTACCGGATTAATCCCTCATCGGACCGTTTCCTATAACCCCCATCACCTTCAATACGCCAGCATTCATGAGCTGAAAAAAGCGGCGGATGTTTTTGATTACGGAAACCATACCCACTCCTTTCATCAACGAAATCCTCAAGGAGTCGCCTACTTAAAAGCATACGAACCGGAAAAAGTAAAAGAAGACCTTGCTAAAGCGAAGGAATGGCTAGGACACTCCATAGCTTTTGCAGCTCCATACGGAGAATATGACCCTACTACGTTAAATATACTAAAAGATTTAAACATAAAAATGGCTTTTACTACCGAACCTGGCTACGCCCAACCAGCTCATCACATCCTCGAAATTCCAAGACAAAGTGTTTTCTCGTCCTATACAATGGATGATTTTAAAATGATTTTAAGGAAGCATGTGGAGGATGTTCAGTGAAATCCAACATGCTTCCCTACTTTTTCTAAAACTAGAAATAGAATATTGTATGATCATAGACTTCTATGATAATGTTTAGTTGGAAAAGGGGGAGGAAAATACTTGAAAAACCAACTAAAACTATACATCTTATTTTTTGTAATGGTCATAAGTTCGACTTTTTTAAGTGGACATGCAGAGGCGAATAGTGACTTAACCAATACCGTTAACCATCAGCTGTATGGCACTAACTTCTCTATGGCTATTCGGGATTTACATACTGGCGAACTTGTCTATGAATACTACGGAAACAACGGCGTTAAACCTGCTTCAACTTTAAAACTATTAACTGCTGCAACAGCTTTAGACGTTTTAGGAGAAGACTATTATTTTTCCACACAAATGTTAATGGATGGAAAAATTGAAAACGGCACTTTGCACGGAAACCTGTACCTTCGCGGAGAAGGTGATCCTACTTTACAAGTAAAAGACTTTGTTACCTTTAGCAACACATTAAAACAAAAAGGGATTAAACAAATAAACGGAAACATTTATGGAGATGAAACATGGTTTACAGGAGATCGTTTATCGCCAGGTATTTCAGCCGAAGATGAAAGCTATTACTACGCGGCTCCCATTTCAGCCTTAACGACTTCACCTGACAATGATTATGATGTAAGTACCGTCATCGTCACAGCCAAAGCTTCAAGTATCGGTGCTGCACCGAGCCTTTCCGTACAACCAAATTTAAGTGGAATGAGGCTAATTAATAACGCCAAAACCGTCGCCAAAGGTCACCGCAACACCCTAGAAATTGAAAGAAAATACCGCACAAACCAAATCATCATTTCTGGTAACTTGCCGCAAGGAAGTTCAAAAAAAGAATGGGTCACGATGTTTAACCCTACATTAAGTACATTGAACTCATTTAAAAATACACTTGCTACCCAAGGTATTCAATTTGCTAGCGGTTCGAAAGTAGACTATGCCACTGTGCCAAGCAATGCCGTATCTTTAGGCACAAAACGTTCTCAACCATTACAAACATTACTGCCAACCTTTATCAAATTAAGTAATAATGGAATTGCTGATATATTAGTAAAAACATTAGGCAAAAAAGTTTATCATGTGGGCGACTGGGAACACGGACTTAAAGTAGTGAAAGAATACGGTCAATCAATTGGATTAGACATGAACGAATGGAAATTTGAAGACGGTTCAGGTATTTCCCATTCAAATGAAGTAACAGCCATTCAACAAACGCTTTTCCTTGTTCAACAACCGAAAGAACCAACCTACCGGACATTTTTAACGAGCTTACCGATAGGGGGCCAAAAAGACCGCTTAATCGGTGGAACATTGCGAAATCGCTTCACAGAAACGGCATATAGAAACCGTGTACTAGCCAAAACAGGCACCCTAGACGGCGTTTCAACTCTAGCCGGCTATGTACAAGCAAACAGCGGAAAATGGTATGCTTTTAGTATTTTAGTAGAGCATAATCGTTCAAGCGCTACTACACAAATTGATGCTGTAGTGAAGAAGATGATTACGACGTATTAAGGCGAAGAGCTCAAGGTTCTATTATGGAATCTTGAGCTCTTTATCTAGAAGTTTTTTGTTACTTCTCCATCATATTGTCTACGCTTGCCCAAATCTCTTTAGAAATATGCCTATCTGCCTCTGCTCGCAGTTCAGCTGCATCTTCATCTTCTCTTTCCTGTTTAATATTTTCTTCTTTAATATTAGAAACAATCTCTTCAATCACATTACCTTTAAAAAAGAAATGGATTCCATTAAAATACAACCAATATCATTTAGGTAGACTTTTTTGTGTTTCTACTTTATAGGGTACATTTTACAGTATTAAAATTGAGCAATTGGACTTTTTCGGTTACTCTAGAAAAACGCGCAATAGTTGAAGAGGGAGTATTATCATTTATTAAACTTCATAATTAGCAAAAGAACAAAGTATCTTTGTACTGTGTAATAACTATAAACAAAAGAAGAGAAAGTTGATAAACACTTCGGCTTATTTTTTACATAAAAAATTTTTTCTCAAGATCATTAAATAATTTAAATACCATTACTCGTTCGCCAGTCCGAGAGCTGATATCCGTATGAAAACTTTTCACTTTTTCCCCAGTTATAGTTAATATAATATTCTTAAGATCTTCTATACCTGATTCAACTAATTCCGAACGAGTTTTCTTTATAGTTAACAGTCCCTCTTTTGTTTCACAAACGGTATATTCAGCTGGTGTTAAAACACCTTGTAAATTCACAATGATCATATCCCTTAATATGTCTGTTTTAACAGATACAGACCCACGCCCAAGAAAGTCTTTTTCCCATTGAGTAATTGCCTTACTTATTTCAGATTCATAAGAACCTTTAGATATTTTCATAAACTACACATCTCCTATTGAACAAAAAATTAGTCTATCACTTCCTGCACTAGCTATTATAAGAGAGAGGTCAAGTTCATCTATTCCCATTCTTGCTTTTTCCAAAGAGTTTTCAAGGGTGTAAGCTATCTCTCTAGAAAAAGTTCCTAATAGGTCTGTATTAACCTTATTAGGGACTTTTATAGAAACATTTAAGAACTTTTTAAAAGGTTAGACAATTGCCCGCTTTTTCCCAGTTATTGTGAAACTGTCTTTTTCCCATATATAAGTGCATAGAAGTTAACTTCTCCTTCTGTTTCAAAATAAAAGTGTGGATAGGCTACACTGAGTTGGACAGAAAACTTAAGGTCAAGTAGACTACAGATAATATACTTGAGGAGAATCTACGATGACTAAAAAAGCACGTCGAACATTTACAGATGAGTTTAAGCAACAAATTGTGCAGCTGTATCAAAGCGGTAAACCTAGAAAGGACATTATTCGTGAATATGACCTGACGCCGTCTTCCCTGGATAAGTGGGTGAGGCAAAGTGAGAATAATGGCTCCTTTAAAGAAAAAGATCAGTTAACGCCTGAACAAAAAGAATTAATTGAACTTCGTAAACGAAATAAGCAGTTAGAGATGGAGAACGATATTTTAAAGCAAGCCGCGCTGATACTAGGACAAAAGTAAATGTCATCAAGAATAATCAACATAAATACTCGATATCAGCAATGTGCAAAGTCCTACAATTACCTAGAAGCACGTACTATTATGAAGCCAAAGAAAGAGCAGCAGTGGATGATATCACGTCAGATGTGATCGAAATATTCCGCGCCAGCCGTCAAAATTATGGAACACGTAAAATTAAAATTGAATTAAAAAAACGGGGACTCATCGTGTCTAGACGGAGAATTGGGCGTATTATGCAAGAGCAGGGCCTTGTCTCTGCTTACACAGTAGCTCAGTTTAAGCCGCATGTAAAATCCTGTAATGAATCCGAACAGAAGAATGAACTAAACCGCGAGTTCCACCAGGAAGAAGTGCTGACAACGATCGTCAGCGATTTAACATACGTAAGAGTCAAACAAAAATGGCATTATGTATGTGTATTTGTCGATCTCTTTAATCGGGAAATTGTGGGGTACAGCGCCGGGCCAAATAAGGATGCGTTACTCGTCTATCGTGCGTTCGCCTCGATCAAAGCCGACCTTCGTAAAATCCAACTGTTTCATACGGATCGTGGGAATGAGTTTAAAAATAAGCTAATGGACGATGCATTAGAGACATTTAACATTCAACGTTCTTTAAGTATGAAAGGCTGCCCATATGACAATGCCGTCGCTGAAGCAACGTTTAAAATCATTAAAACAGAGTTTGTGAAAGGTCAACATTTTGAGAGTTTAGAAGAATTAACAAGGGAATTACATGACTATGTCCACTGGTTTAATCACATCCGAATTCACGGGACACTTGGTTATGTAAGTCCAATTAATTATAAACTTGAACACCTTAAAAAATCTGTCTAGTTTAGTGTTGACATACCAGTGTGATCAGGTAAGGTTTGACACTGTTTCACTAGTAGGAACCTCCACAATTGAGGATTTTCCATCCTTACTATTAACTATTAAACCACAAACTTTAACATAAGACGGCACTAAAGGATGGTGACGAATGGCGTCAACACTTTTTTCAATACTATCAATAATAGTTTCATTTCCATTTAGCCAGTCTTCAACTGTACCACTTGAAAATTCAGGCATACAATTTTGAAAAAGATAGTCTAATGTTTGTATTTTATCTTTCATTGATTCAAGTTGAGTTCGTATATTGACTGTGGTAGTACCCTTATCTTTTGTTCCTACAACAAAGATCTCCTCAATATTTTCTTGATAAATAGCAATGATAACAGATCTCATTATATCTCCATAAGGATGTGAGAGATCGATACCATAATTTTGTATCGTCAGCATATTTTCTGCTCGAATATTAGTCACTTCTTGTAAGATGGGTTCCAACCCGTTTTCAATGTCCGTTAAAAATAATACTTTTTTATTTTTATCTAAATTCATATCGTACACCCTTTCTTTATTTTTATGGATTTTTTAATTGAATAACAAATTATTTGATAAATGTTTATTTTGGCAGTTACCAATTTTCCCAACGTCCTTCTGGATCAACACTAGCAAGTCGAACCCATCCATTTTGAACTTTTTCTCGAAATGCTGACTCATTATTTAATAACCGTTCTACATATTCGCTAGGTGCTTGAATAACAATCAGCAACCGAAGAGGAGAATGATAAGCCTCATGATCTGATTGCATGACGGATTGCCAAGGTAGTCCAGCTAACAAGTCACTCGCATTCCCCTGCATAACACCGAGACCTGCTGTAACAGTTTGAGTTGCTTTATTTCCACTACCATAATAATGTGGCGCTACCGTTGAAGCGTAATATTGAAGATTAATCCATTGGGCTACCGTTCCTGGTCCCGCAATGATGTTTGCTAGGAGGTCACCACTTTCATCCTGACTCCAATCATAATTATGAAGGAAGGCTCTACCTTCCAAGTCACAATCCTGAGTTAGTTCACGTTGGCCAATAATAAAAGCGGCATTACGAGCTAATCCCCATTCCGGACGTATCTCACTCCAATCTTCCGCAAATCGGTGTGCCTCAGCCTTCGGTCTTTTAAATTCCTTTTGGAAATTCGGTAATTGCTCTAGACGTTCTGCATTTGCATTATGGCTCACTTTCGGCATAATTGCTTCGATACGATCAAATGCTTCTTGTGCAGCTTTGGAAAGTTCAGGAACATAAATCCAGTGTAATTCATCTACCGTTGTTTGGTGCTCAGCAGCTACAAAAACAGTATCCTCAGGGATTTTAAATCCTTCAGCAGAAAGCTTTCCTCTAACCTCTGGAAGGTTACATAAAGTAGCTAAAACCCTAGCATTGAATCCACCGCCAGCTCCACCACAGGCACCACAGTCAAGAGCAGCGGCATAGGGATTATTGGTACTTTTACTACTATGACCACATATTACGACTAATGGTGCGAAATTTTTTGTTAACCCCATCATTTTCAGAGCTTGGCGTGCATAATTCACTTTTTCTTCTTCAGAAAAACCAACAGGTATCTCCGCTTCTGTATTATGAACATGGTTAAGCGAGAGCGTGATATGAGGTTTGCGTAACCAAGTCTCAGAAAGGTTACGAATAAAACGATTTGCCCCTCTTGGCACAAAACTACGTGCTACCATTTGTAGACTAAGCCAAGGTCCACTTAGCTCAGGTAAAAGTAAGCTCGAAAGTACATTCTGTTTCATCATTTTAAATGTATGGCTTAAGGAATTAACTGCCTGCTTACGTTGTTGATATGATTTGAGTTCATTTTCATTTGCAGACTCTTTTATTTTATGTAAAGGCTTTAGTATAACTGGCAAAGAAGAATGGCTGTGATCGCTCCCAAGTTCACTTGTTGCTATTGGTAGCCCAAAAAAACCAGCAATTCCAATCGTTTCAAACGGACCTTCTTTTTCAAGTTGACGACGAAAAGGTTCTGATCGTACATCGATGCAGAATGCCAATTGAGCTAATACAGCTTTTTTATCGTTGGTCTCATGTTGTTTAGAGAATATTTTCTGACTTAGTTGATCTGTGTGTGTTTGCTCCCAAGCTTCTAACCAAAGTTTCCTGCGAAGCTTCTCATCAAAGCTATGGGCAAATGATAAATATTCGTTTTGTTCAGCTGTTGACATCTGTAACCATTTCTCGATTGTAAGGCCCCCCCAATGGATCCAAGATGCTATAAGGGGAGTAATCGAAACTCTTTTCCCAGATCGTTGATGGGTCAAAGGTAAGTAAGGCTTCATAAGCGCCAATTCCATAGAAATTCGAACTGCTAAATATTCGGTTAGAAGTGCATGTTCATGGCTGGATTGTTGAGAGTGCCAAAGCATCATCCCTGCCCACCCAGGTAAGGAAAGTAAATGACCTTCAAGATAAGCCTGTATCTCTGATTCGGGTATTTCTAGTACGAATAACGCTTCTTTTAAAGCCATATGTGCCTCTTGTGGCCAACCTTTTAAACTTTCGCGTTGCTTTTTAGTAAGTGCCGGATCATATTGAATAAGACGCTGCCAAGCACGATAGAAACCTTCCTCACGATTTGGCATGGTCCAATCTGCCTGAGAGTCACCAAGATATAATTTACACCACTTGATGACATGGTAATCAAGAATATTGATTAACCTGTCACCATCTCTATCCTCTACATGTGAACTTATTGGTTGTATTGGGAAATCATTGATATTATCCGTATTCAGTCCACTAAATTTACCTACCAATTTCTCCAACTTGCGTGACGATAAAAGGTTAGAAGGTAATGGATCTAATTGGAGGGCAGCATGGCAAAATCGTTCTGCCACGTCCCTTGGGATATTAAAGGAACGTGAATCAAGCCAACGCTGGAGCCCCATTTTCACATAGACTTCATCAATCTCACCTTTACTCTTTGCCGAAAGGATCATAGACGCACTAGGATATATATCAACATCACGAGTATTTTTTAACCAATCTGCAACCTGGTCAAAAGATTGCTTTTCAAGTCCCATCCATGGATTACGTGCTGCAAATGTGGAAATAGGCCAAAGTGGTGCAATCACTCGGCTAGCTGCTTCAATTAAAACGTTAATATCACTTTCTTGAAAATTAATATCTATATCTTTATTTTTTACATTTTCTTTCGTTAATACAGATGTTACGCCCATCGCTGATTACCTCCTTATGATAAGTATTGTTTAAGGTAGTTTGGATGACTCTCTACTGACTTTGGTTTTGCTTCACCTAATCGCACTAACCAAAGATAAAGTACTGAAAAGGCAACAGATGAACGATTACGAGCAACCCACGTACCTAAAGCACTACCAAATAGTAAGAGACATCCGACAATGATGACAACTGACATTGGAGGTTGAACACTATGAAAAACGGTTGCATGCAACCACTCGTAGAATAAGTTATGAATGATAAAATAAACGATGGCCGCTCCTCCTAAAAATGATAAACCAGCAATTCGACCAATTCTCCCCTCTCCAAAAGCTACGAGCTGTGTCCAAGAAACAGACAATGACCATCCTAAGATTAGTGCACTAATCAATCGATATCCCTCACCAGGAGCCATGACCCAAAAAACAACCGCTACAACGAAAGCTAAAACTCGACCAGCCATAAGCCATAAATAGGATGACCGTTCATTAACGCGAGTCGATACTTCGAAACGGCGTACTGCTGAACCTGCCTGTAAAAACAGCGTAGCTTTGAACAAACCATGTAAGATAAGATGAATAATGGCTGCTATATACGCACCTAATGCACATTGAATGAGCATAAATCCCATTTGTCCAATCGTAGAGCCTACTAACTGACGTTTATAGTCAACCTGAACTAAACTAATTCCAGATCCAATCAATACAGAAATGCTTGCAAGAATAAGTAACATAATCGATGCTATATCACCATTAAAAAGAGGTGAAAATCGAGTCAGTATAATCCCACCTGCATTTACTAAACCTGCGTGCATAATCGCAGAAACAGGAGTCGGAGCAACAGCAGACTCAATTAACCATCTTTGGAAAGGCCACTGGGCTGCTGGAATTATCACTGCTAATATAATCAATAAATTAATCCCTGTTCTCTCCCATGATCCAAGTGGAGCTAAACTATCATTTGTTAGAGCTAATGATAACTGCCATTGACCTGTGACTTGAAAAAGCCAAATCATCGCGAATAACAGAGAAAGCCAACTTAACATAAATAATCGACCAGAAACCTTGGCTGCTTGACTAGTTATTTTCCAAGCACTGTTTAACCTTATAAGTAAGTTTAAACCGACGAGAGTTGCTCCCCAAAATATAACCATTAAGCGGAGATCACTACTTAACCATGCAATTGAAGCAGCACCTGTAGTGAATGTGAAAAGGGGAAAATACTTACGATAATGGCGATCCCCCATTAAGTAACGTACAGAAAAACGCTGAATGATTAAACCAATTGCAAGAACAAAGAAGACCATTAACCAAGCTAAAGAATCCAAGAACCAAGGACCAAAACTTCCATTCACACTAGTATTAGCAAGAATTACTAAGGAAACCAACGGTGGTAAAGCTACAATCCAAATATGAATACGAACAAAACTCAAGGGGACTCGTGGATGTAAAAACAATAGTCCACTTAGCCCAGCAGCAATAAGCATAATAAAAAATAATGTTAACAATGATGACAAACTCAGCAAAACCAACATTTCAAATCCTCCCTTTTTTATGACATTAACTTACAAAAACCTTTTTGATTAAGGTGATTTTATTTCGAGACTATGTACTTCTTTTATTGGTTAAATGTTATGTTCCAATAAAAAAAGCCAACAATTTTCAAGATGTAATGATTTAAAATCATCATTGAATCTTAAAAATTGTCGGCTTCACTTCAACTAACTTCATGCGAAGTTTTTTGAAGAGCTACCTTTTTATAAATCAGTTTACTTTATGTTTTAATTGCCTTCTAAAGAAAGCATTGATTTACCTTTAATTTAGTCCCTTGATTATGTAATAAACCGATTTATGTTACTCTTCCTTTTGTCTATTTAGGGTACTTTTTCATCCATTCAATATTAAACATTTAATATTGAATATTTAATATTGAATATTAAAAGAATGCTAAAGGTCTAACTATTTAAAAAGGAGAAAATAAACATCTGCCGATTGTTAAGTTAAGTATAAAATAGGCCAAATCTTAAAAATTGTCAACAAGAAAGACCCCATTTCCTATTTCGATGTTTAAGCAAACCACAGTGGACATGACTAGGGAATAAAACCATCAACAGCAATAACAAAACAAAAAAGCCCCAATCCCTTATCTACCAAAGGATTGGAGCTTCTTCTAAGTATGATTCCGACTGGGTTCGAACCAGCGACCTCTACCCTGTCAAAGTAGTGGTTGCACTTTTCACCTATTTTTAAATGGTTTCAAGTAACCTTATCTATTCTTGATTTGACGGGGTTTCAAAGGGGTTAACTTCTTATCTATTATTATCTAATTCTAACTTTTTTCATCTATTACTCCACCAAAATTACACCAAAAATTACACGGATTAATAACAGGTCAATTATCTCTTCTTTTAAGATTGTCAAGATTGATTGGCTTAACATTTATCTTTGGAGTAATATCTACATTACCCAACAACTCATTTACGTCAATTGGATTTTCTTTGAAATACTTTTCTAGTTTGTAAAATTTAGGTTCTTCCAATTCTCCGTCTTCAATCATTTCAAAAATCTTCTTTAGTTCTGGATTACTTTCCGCAGTCTTTCCAGATAGAAAATCATCTGGCATTGGAATTTTCTTTTTAACAACGTTTCTTATAGTCTTCCTGTATTCTATATATCTTCTTGCTTTTTTGAAATTCAATTTAGTTCCGTTGTATGCTTTAGAAGATAACTTGCCTATTAATCTAATTAACTTTCCAAAAAGAAACTTCACTAACTTAGTTAATGGAGTTAAAATTAAATCTTTAAGGATAAAACCAACTACTACACCAACTGCAGCAAATATCAACTTGCTCATATTTTCATCTGTGCTGAAATAACTGATAATAGAATCGAACAATCGCTTATCCACCTTTTTTCTTCTATTAATAATTACATTATAACAATGTAAAAAGAGATTACACCATTATGATGCAATCTCAGTCTGATTAATTAACCAATCAAGAAATACTTTACGGCTTACCCTCATTTGTCTTCCAATTTTAACAATATGGAATTCCCCACTATTGAATAAATCATATGCAGAGGTTGTTCCTATACGAAGGATATCCCTTACGTCCTCAACCGTTAAAACAATCGGAAGGTCATTCTCAGAATTGTACATTAGAGATTACCTCCTCTGTCCAATCTGCATACATATCAAATAACTCTGGATATGCAACATTGTCCTTCAATTCTTTTGGAAATAGCAACTCCACATTTTTATCTCTACATACTCTAGATAAAAGAGATAAATTTTCCATACCTAATATGTTAAAGGAATCTAAAACAAACACCTTATCAATATCTTCATTCAGAATTGTTAAGATCATTTCATTAAATTGCCTTTTTAAGTTCAATCCATTAAACCAAATAGTATCAGCGAAAAAGTGAGAAAAATAGTAGTCAGAACCATAAATACGTTTTAAATTTAGATTATCAAGTATTTCAGTTCGTTCTAAGATTTTCTTATATTCTCTGTATTCTGTTAATAGTTCAAGGCTTTCATAAGGATCAAATGTTGTATAAGCAATAGCCTGCCACTTCATATCGATTTCTCTAAGCATATCAATTTTCCTCCGTTAATAAAGCATTAACGTCGTCACAAAAGATACACTCTAGGTCATCCCTATATTGAATAGTCTCTTCGAAATCAGACAAGTAGGTAACAGACATTCTTCGACCAATCTTATTAGGTTCTGCTCCAAAACCGTCCATTATTAGAACAAGTCTTTCTTCTTCTGCCCAATAATCTTCTTTAAGAAGTTCTTTCTTTATTAAACCAATTTTTCCACGCAGATCGTAGTTAAATAAAATATGTTCTACTCTTTTTTCTAACTTCTGATTTTTTACCTTCTTCAGAAGTTCTATGTCCTGCTTATGAAACCAAACGAATTCTTCCAATCTTTCTAATGCTATATTAGCCTCTTCTTCTGTTCCTACTTTTAATCCATCAGCAAAAGTTAAGAATCGTTGAAGAGTGACAGGATGACTCTCTTGTTCTCTAGTTAATAGATCAGAAACCAAATGGAAATTTGCAATAAACTCCTCAAGTTTTGTTTCTTTATGCAAGTAGTTAACTAGAATTCTTCCTTCATTGTTCATGTTTTTCATATTAACACGCTCCTAAAATAGTTTTATGAAGATAAGATGTTTATCTTCCTTAAACTAAGGAATCTCACTTCACTATTTAGGATCTATTTATAAAAGTTAATATGAAATAAAAAAAAGTAATATAAAAGTATATATAAAAAAGATATACCAATATATTACTATAGAAGAATCTCCCTGTAAAGGACCGATTTTCATTTTTTCTGTTTTTCCGCCAAATCTCTTACTTCATTAATTCGTTTTCCAAAATCATATGACTGACTGTATGAGACTTTCCCACACTTCAGGCATTGCACATCGCACAAACGATCATAGTTGATTTTGTCTTTAATTCCTTCTGGATACTCCTCAACACGAATTACATCAAGAATTCCACCACAATCACAAATCATATCTTTACCTCACTCTTAATATTCTTCTGCTAACATAACAGTAATACATTTACCGTCATCAATAATAAAAATTTTCCCCTCAAACTTGTTATTTACTTGAGTAAGCATTAGTTGTTTCCTATAACGAGGTTCTTCTTGAGAATGATTTATATATGTAGTTGTTCCATTTGTGTCTATATCAAAGACCTGAAGATAATCTACCTCAGTAACTTCTTTCATTGCCATAATAGAATCTAACATTCCTTTTATTATTTCAGGAAGAATTAAACTTTGCACTTGTTTTGTAGTAAAGACTGATTTAGGCTCAAACATTATTTTCTCCTTTTGATAAATCTTAAAGATATTATAACATTAAATAATACTTGTTAAATAATCCAGTGGGACATCTACATCACTATGGAGATCCTGCCTACAAATACTGTAGTGAATGTTATACTTCAGGCAAAGGTTTGAGAACTTCTTAAATGTTTCCCAATTACCTAATTCCTGATAATCATAAAGCACAATTCTATCTATACATGTACGATCTATAAACTTAAGGTGAAACTCTAAATGTTCCACACTAGCCATTAAATACATTTTCATTTTCTTACCTACTATTTCACTGTGTATCTGAAGGCTCTCTGAAATGTCTTCATAACGATCATTGTTAAATGTTAAACCGAAATAATACCCCATATTATCCCCTCCGTATCCTTGTTGATGTAAAGTATAGCGCGAATCTAATCATCTACAAGGATTTTTATCTACGATATTAAATCACAACAAAAATGTAGATAATAAAAATGAGTAGGAACAAATCCTACTCAACAATCTTTCTGATATTTCTTTTTTATTTTCCGTAATTTTGGGTTGTGGTAGAATTTCCGGTTCTTTTGGAACTCCCGTAAAACCTTATGCTTATCTTTCAAATTTTAAAAATAAAGTATTTACATACCATCAGCCTTCTAAATTCTTCTTTCTTTTGTTATTCCTAAATCAAAGTTAAATATTGATGTAAATCATATGTTGAAAATAAATACATACCTCCAATTACAGAGGCTGGAATACCTAAGCCCATAAATACCTTTAGTGTTCCGTTTATTATTGGTTCTGTATTTGTTGTACCGTCTTCATAAACTACCTCAAATAAAGAAGCAAAAAATGAAGCAATTAAAAACCCCACAATAATACATAATAACCAAAGTGCTCCAATCACTACCCAAAGGCTTGTGAATTGGTCAACATCATGTGTTATGCTACCTGAAAAATTAAATAAATCTGTCATAACTATTACCTCCAATTTCCTTTAGTAGTATTAATCTTTATGTTATTTAATTCTTTTTTCAGGAGATAAATCCTAGTATCTATCACTAATTTCATTAAATATCTATGATGTTTTTAAATAATCTGATCCGAAAATTCGCATGGTCTGTCATTGGCTTGTAAAAGTGGTATCATTTATAAAAACCTTATTTTAGACCATTTAGGCCTTTCTCAATATATTTGTCGCCAAAAAAAATAAATGTCGTTAAATTTCTAATTCTTTCTTGTTTATTCTTTTTTTACAATAGCGATGATTAAAATCATCACTATTGTATGGATTTTTTTCAGATGAAGAAAATCATTTATTTCACCTTTAATTTTCGATAGATTTTCGTAAAATATTCCTAAGTATAAACCTAAAAAAGCCCTCAAGATGAAGACAATTTTGTTATTTCTTTAATATATCTTTTCCTTTTTTGAAAGCATCTTCAAAGGAATTTACATCTTTTTTATTTATTTTTACCCCTTTATTTTCAATAGTTTGAGAATAAATGCTATAATTTGGTCTTTATTTTTAATTATGAATCGTATCATTGCTATAAATAGTTTGTTAATTATGCAGCAAAGTTCTTTCCTTTACTTATTACTAAGAAAGCATATACTTTAGCAAGAATCCCTCTAACAGATGGTACTAAAAGCAAAGATAATGCACAGGCAAGAATACCAATAACAAAAAGAACATCTTGAAATTCGATTCATTATGTATCAACTCCTTTCATTAATAATGATTTATAAATGCTTACAAATAATATATGAATCCCTTCACAATTCACTTATAAAGGGAATGTAAAAGGCTTATAAATAAAAATAACCATTATAAAGAATATAATGATTTATAAATGTTGATATGTTGTTTTATAGTAATTTAATAAAAGACTTATCAACGGGTTATAAAGATACCGTCTTATACATTGTTCTTCCTTCAACCTTGTATGTACCTACAATTACTTTGAAAACTTCATCTTTATGAACGATCAATCCTTTATTGTCCCAATCTTTAGATCCGTATGTCCATAGAGAATTACAGATTACTTCCACAAACTCTTTCTTCTTTTCTTTCACTTCTTTGTGAAGGTAGTAGGCTTAACATATTTTTCAGTGGTTGTAAATAGTAATCAGATTTCACCATCCTCCACCAACTTTCTATTTACGCTCTAAATCCTCCAGTTTCGGCTCTAGGTGTATTTTATACAATAAGTCATTAATAAATGTTTCTGGACCATTAGAAGGCGATTACTGCGCGGGAGCGGGACATGTTCTTCTTCTGATATCTTTCCATATAATTCTTGATATATAGAACTTTAGCCGTTATACCTGTTTGGTCTCTTGGATCATAGACTTTAACTCCATGCAATCTAAAACGGTCAATATTTCGCTTTTTATTTCTGGAATTTTTCGGATATATTCTTTTTCGTTCCTTTATTCGTATATTCCATTTCCCTCCACCCTTTTTCCTGTCAAAAATCAACTCTAACAAGCCCTGTATTTCGAGTTATAACACTACTAAGGTGTTTATATAGGTATAAAAAAAGAGACCTGTTAGAGGTCTCAAATGATCTTGCTATGTATTCGGTATATTAAGTATATAAGATTGCTATGTATTCGATATATCTAATCTCTTATATGATTATACCGCATTTAAAAACGAAAAGCAGCCCTAAATTAATCTCCAAGTTCACTAAGAACTATGTATTCTCCATAATTACTGCAATCAATCTGAAGTTGTTCTAATTTTATTTCAACATCTACATCTATGTATATTTGTTCAGATGAAACGGAATCTACCTCTTCTTCACATCGAAACTTATACTTACGGATTAACCTTCCCGGTAATCTGTAACTACGCCAAGAAATAATACCTGCCTTATCTGGATTGTGTTTCTACAATTCGCTATGGAATGTTAGCACCTCATTCTGTAAATCTTCTTGTGAATCTAGGTATGTATCAATTTAAACCGGATAACTTTGTATAAGTAATACCAATCTATAGTCACTTTATAGATATCTTTTTTTAAAGAACAGACCTCCACAGTGACAACTTACTGTAAAAACCTGCTCTAATCTTCCTTGTGAAAATTATGATAAAGTATTTAAGATTATAGTATATTTTTAGAGAAAACTACCTCATTCAGATTTTTTCTGTATTCTAAGGATTATTTTAGGCTCTTTCTCACTATCCTTTTTTGCACTCATATATCCACATAATATGTGAAACCAAATCCAATTACCCATTATTAAGAAAGTTGGTACAAAGAAACTTAAGAATATATCTCCATTAACTTTCCATATAACAAAGCCGACAATGAAGGCAAATAACATGTTAACAACAAATATTACCATCCAATGCATTTCACCTAGACTATCGTAATCCTCCCCAAACTCCTTATACATATATACAAATCCACGATCAAAGAATGCTCCACCCATCGCTAGGATAAAGATAGAAAGCAGGTAGTAATTTGTGAAAGACATATCTAGATATTTCATTCCAAGAGGACTGACAATGAGAGCAAATACAGATGCAAAAAAGAAATCAATACAGAAGAACAAGAATTTATGAGATAACTTATCGATTATATATTCCATATCTATCAATCTCCTCATTATTACTTTTTTGGATATATATACTATTATAGCGCGCATCTGTTCGAAAAGCAGCCTTTGGAGTGGGATCTGTGCATAAAAAAGAGTGGATATCACTATCCAACTCTTGGTTCACTTCTTCTGGCAATATCCAAATTCCCTAATTTCACTTTCTCTCTTTTCTTTTCTTATGTAGTTATTTAAACCTAATATTCCAGCAGTACCACTACCTGAAATGGGTTTAACATTCCTTAGTATTTCTACCTCAAGGAGGTAATCTGTCGGTGTGAGGCAACCTGTCTTATGGAATTTCGTTCAGTTAGATAAAGTAGTTAATTCTGATCAGGTAGTATTCTTCTGGTGTGAGTACAGCAGCATCTAGTTCGTCAATTTCGTCAAAGAAGGTAATAATAATAAAATCGTCCTTCTTAACAATATGCATACCGTCGCATTCGTTGTATAACTTATTTAATTCTTTTAATTTTTCTACACTTAAATTTCTCATTTATTTCTCCTCCTCTCTTAACTATAACTTCAACAGAACAGGCACTTTTTCTATCTATCTCTTAGAAATATTTTTAAATATCTATAATGTCTTATCGACAATAAGGGCATAAAAAAACAAGGATATTACTCCTTGTTAATAAAATTCTCTATACAATCTGGATTTAGTTTTGTTGCTAACTCGATGCATTTTAGAAGTTCTTCTTCGTCTAAAATGTACTCAGCCAATATTGCATCAATGTTCTGCATAAATTCATTATATGTTGGATACACATTATGAAAGCAGATAATATTGAGTGTGTTTACTTTATTTTTCTTCTTTTCATATTTATGTTCTTTTTTAAAGATGTAAATGAAATACATATACTTTGACTCATCTAAATGGATGCCTTCAACTCTAATTCTCTCAAATCTTGTTAATAAAATGTTGTACTCCAAGTGACGAAATTCAATAAACTGCTGGTCCATACCTTCAATCGAGAAATGCTCACCTTTCAAGTGTATCTCCTCCCATGTCTTTTGATAATTTTCACTTGTATACACTTGAATATCTGAAGGCAAAAACCTTGTTTATAGATAGGATAAAATAAAAATAAAAAAAGAGTAGATTAATTTCTACTCTTTTAGAGAAAAGGTAAGTCGTCCTCTGGAACATCTAAGGGTGATTGATAAAACATATCCTATGCACTTATTTTAAACTCTACCTTCTTATGTGGCTCTGGTTGAGGCTTTGAAGTTTGCTTTTAGGAGTGGAAACTAGAAAACCTTTCCCAAACGGGTCAATAATCTGCTTAGTTTCTTCACTAGCAGTAATATTATTAGAGTTATCTGTACCTTCCCTTTTTACTTTCTCCGTTTCCTGAAACAGTATGAACTCTTGCTTCATTATATTCTCTAATTCTTTCTGTCTTTCAAGTTCTGCTTTAGTTTCTTCTATTGCTCTCATTCTCTTCATTGCCTCCCTTTCATGCTTAGTTTCCTCATAAATGTCTCTTTCACAACCGGGAATGAAGAATAAAGTTGTAACCTGAAAATCCTTTTTAGTTGCTTCTTTTAGAAATCCAATTAAATCACTCTTATACTTATCAATCTGCTTTTGTGCGAAACTGTTATTTTTTGAGAAATATAGATGGAGCAAGTAACCATCCTCATTTTTGGTGAAAACTGGGTAAGACTTTAGCAAACAAGTTAACATTCCCATTTCTCTACCTGATCGAGCCTTTGGATACTTCTTAGCATATCGGTTTGCTCCTGATTTATTTAAAAAATCAACTAAGAACTTATACTTCTTAAAATTATCTGAAACATCAATATTATTAAACATAAATATCTCCTCACTTTCTGTGCCATAGCACGGGCTGTCTTTAGTGAGAAATGGTAAAACTTCTGTCTACGTGTGTATTCTATCTAATATGGTAGATCCTCGTCAGATATATCATCTTTATAAACTGTTACATTTACAGTTTCGGTGTTTCCGTAAAATAACTCATCATAAAAATCTCTTTTTGTTGCGTTACTGGCGTCACTCTTACCCACATTGTTGAGTTGGTCTAAATACTGTTCAACCATGCTCGCTGCTCTCAAAGGATTTGGCTTTTCAAGAACTTTTTCAAGAAAACCAAGTTTAATCTTCTTTGCAGGAAACTTGTTGTTAATAAAAATCTCTATGGTTTCTAAAGCCTTTTCCATTTGAGAAACAGGATAGGTTTTTGCCTTTTCAAGAAGAAGATCTTGATAATTTTCTTCTTTTACAAAGTATTCAAATGCCTGTTTGAGAGAGTTAAGAATTTCAGCCGGCTTATTATTATTATTGAAACTATCACTAGGACTATTACTTGGACTATTATTTGGACTATAGACACTCGCATAGCCGTGGAATTGACTATTAGCCATTTCTTCGCTGTTAGCCGTATCTTCGCTATAAGCCAAAATATCGCTATAAGCAGTGTAATTGAGATAAGAAAATAATTCTTTACTATAATTGTACTTCTGACGATCCATAACACTATTTCGAAGAGTAGCATACAGAGAAGCATAGAATTTCTCAATAGCCTTAACAGTTTTCTTGTTTCGTTTTCTAACCTTTTCGTTTGAGTGAAAAAGTGGTGTTATTAAGAAGAAATCCTCTAGAATTACATTTTTAAGTTTCTCCATTTCCTCTAGAGCATTTTTGAAACGGACAGGGTCTGATTTGGAGTTTGAATTTGGAGTTCTCGATTTTTTAATAAGTTTTATAATTCCGTCTATGTACTGCTCGTGTTTGAAAATGGTTAATGTATAGTACCCCTGAAAATAGTAACGGTTTGAATAATCATCATAGAAATTAGCAGGTTTATAGTAAATAAGACCAATAAGAGCCAGAAAATCAATTGACGCTGTGATATCTTGATTCTTACTAAAATCAGAAACCTCCATTATATATTCATAAGATGGAAAAGCATATTTACCATCCTCGTCAGTATTGTAATTTGTTTGAGAACCTAAGAAGGTTCTAATTAAATCTAACAGGTTTTTAGGTTTAGCAGGTAGAACTTTGAGCCAACCATTATCACGTGCCTCCCTTAAACCTGCAATGTCTTCGTATGGAATATTGATTTTATGTTTTTGTAATAAATTCCCCATATTTATCTCCTCCCTTTCAACTGGAAGAGAGATTATAGATAGTAGTATATATGCTGATTATTATATCTCTATAAATCTCCTCCTAATTTTTTAAATAAGTTTCAATACATTCTTAAAATAATATTATATAGTATTTGATGATCATTCTAATCTTCAAAGGAATGCCTTGTCAGCCTCCACTTTTTATCAATTATCTACCTTCCTTTTTTGAATATTAAGCAGGCTGTATTAAGGTTATAACATACATTTTAAAATACAGGGTGAGTATTATATAACATTATTAATAAATAGGAATAAATAGGAAAAAAACTTCTTAAAAGCAAAAAAAGTCCGGTGACTATTACTAAGTACCGGACAAAAAGTTAAATTAACTCATATTAAAAAAACCTATCTTTGGATCAATCAGCAAAGTTCTATCTAAAAATAAATTTCCTAATTCACAAGATGTCTCCGGAAGATAAGAACAACTATGGCAGGCAGCACCATTAAAGTTATTAACACCTTGACCAGAAGTCTTACCAATTTCAGAGCACACAGGATCGGAACTACACCATCTAGCCTTATCGATAGCCTTTTCCACTACAGGAAAAAACCTTTCTTTTTTACCCATTCTAACAAGTCCTCCAAAGGTGCCGTCAACATCACCTGAAGAAGTATAGATTAAAACACCGCATTGATTGTCATTAAAATACAGGCGTTCACGAAGTGAAGCAGAGTTATAACCACAAGTTAAAGCAAGTTCATCAATGATAATATGCGACAAAGTGTGTAAAAGTATATTCCTAGGTCTTAATAAAGTATCGTCAACATTTGCTCCTTTTTTTTCTATACGAGTTATTAATTTGTTAAAGTATCGGGAAACATCAATTCTCTCTTCCCAAGAGATTAATCTCTCTAAACTTAAAGTGAAAAATATTCCTTCGCCATATACTTTATAAGCAGGCAGCCAATTATTATCTGAAAGATTCGGTTCCTTAAATAATAACTTTTTTCCCTTTACTATTTGATTTTTCCCCTCATCTTCACGGGTACTTAATCTGTCAAAACCAATTAAAGCAATAGTTTCTTTTAACTTTGTTATCCTATTGATTAAGTTAAAATTTATTGACACTTCATAATCTGATCCATCTGAAGAATTCCATTCTTTTCTAACCTTTAAATTTTTAGTGTCAACATCCTTTACTAGTGTTTCAAACTCTTTTTTTCTTAATTCGATTTCTGCCTTCCTAGTATTAACTTGTTCTGGTAATACTTCTTCCTTTTCTATTGCACCTTCAATATAAAGTATTGCAAGTTCAATGTCAGAATCACTATATTCACTTATCTCAGGAGGACATAATTTTTTTACGATTTTCATCTTTTCTTCAAGTTTTTCAAAGTCACTTAACCAAGAAGATGTTATCCCGTATTTTTCAAACATATCAATTAAATTTTCAACTTCTATGTTATGCTCCCCCGGCAGATGAATTGCACTAATAGTATTGGGGAAATAAACATTTATAGAATTTTTTAATGCTGCAATTGGAAAGGCAGAGCAATCCTCAATATCTTTTTCTGACCCATACCATGGCTTTTTACCCGGACACCTGTACAATTCATTTGTTTTTTTGTTCATCAATTTACTTAATTCACTGATACCTCTATCATCCATATCTTCTGTCGTTTTTCGTGACATAATCCCTTTTAAGGACCTTTCAGCATCTTTACTGCAACTACATTTGACCTTTAAAGAATCTAATGTAGCGCCACCAGTTGAAACAATTTTCATTAACCCTTCACAATTTGTTTTTTCATCACCATGTACCCACTCTCTCCAAGGAAAGTCTGAAATATGACCATGTTCACATACAATCACGAAAGGTACTTGTATCATTTTTCTTTGTTTTTTACAGTCTTTACAATCCATCCAACTAGTTCTAGAGGACATTGAAGTTTGATGTAATGTTTTACAAACTGGACAATAGTGCCATGTAGGAAAACGCAATAATGGAATATATAAATCCGTATTGGTTTGGGTTATAGCATTACCTCCGCCTTTATACTGATAACTTGGTCTAAAATCAGGAGGTAGTAATAGTTTTTTCACTCTTAATAAAGATCTTAACCTTGGTTCTTGAATTTCAAATTCCTCAAAAGACTCGATTCGATTTTCGTTTTTATCATAAAACCATTTATCCAGAGAACCAATCATTGCTGATTCTCCTTCTGGACTAATAACTAAGGCACCGGGTCCAAATGTAGTAACAAGTTGCCCTCTTCTCAACGGTAAGTCTCTCATGAAAACAAAGCCTCCCAACCACTTTCATTCTCATTGCTATTACTATCAAAATCCGATTGATATATTGAAGCAATTAGACCTCTACATTCTGAATCTACATTTCTCATCGTATTTATCATTGGCTCTGCTTTACTTTTTAAAATTTGCGGAATAGTAGTTCCTGCTGGATACATATACCCATTCACCTTTGAATCAACTTTCCAATGAGTATAACCGCCACGCTCTAATCTTTTCAAAATTGTAAGAAACCTGCTCTTAAGTTCATCTACTTGTTCTGGATCAACTAGTGTGGCTCTTTCAATCAATCTATTATAAAAAGGCAAGATTTTATTATTCATGTGTTTTTTTATCTCATTCCAGTCAGGTGTTCTTGCTACATCGTCACTTAATGCTTGTCTTAAAAAACCAATAACGACTGCATGAAGACCTCTATCTAAACAAGAATCAGAGAATGGAGTAACACTTGTAGATTCAACTTGAGCATACAACTTTTGATGATACTCTCTGAAATGTTCAAAGTGAGATTTATCTCTGGACTTTGTATTCGAGTATAATGTGAATATTAATCCCGGTCTTTCCCACCAGCGACGCCCTACACGCCCACTTACCTGAATATACTGGGCAGTCATCTTAGGCTGGCCTACAATTGCCATTACAGACAGTCGATCAATATCAACACCAACTTCAATAATATTTGATGCTAAACATAAATCAATTGCTGAATCTTTTCCTTTTTCTTTACTTGGGTTATAACTTACTTTTAAATCATCGATAGTCTTAGTAATTTCATGACTTTGTTTTCCAGATGACAATTGCAATACATCATTTGTGTATCTTATATCTTTCAACATACCTTTTCTCATTGCCATAGCCCCAGAGTATTGAGGTATGTCAGTTTGTGATAAAGTTAGACCCCCGCCCAACTCACGAAGAGTATTATAAAAAGAAAGCAGTGTCCAATATGGGTCTCTCTCATCTTCATTTATTTCAGCAGAAGACTGTAAAATTGATGAGAATGTCATTACTTGTGACATCATAATACGAACCGTAGTTGTATAAACACCAACATATTTTCTACCGGGCCTTGGTTTGCCACTTTCCTTATCTATTGCTGGAGTTGCAAAGAATGAATCCGTACTTTCTAATCCCGGACTTGGAAATAACCTTGCATTTTCTCTTCCGAACAAAGCAAGTGCCTGCTCTTCGAATTGTTTTATTGTTGCGGTCGCTGCGATTATCTTAGGTTTAATAATCTTTCCATTTACATTTTTTATGCATAGTTCTTCTATCAAAGTTTCAAATAATCCTGTTAGTGTCCCTAGTGGACCCGAAATTAGATGCAATTCGTCTTGCACGATTAACGATGGTGGACTAATAAATCTATCCCCTTCTTTATCTAAACCAAACAACGATCTTGCTTTTGGTTGCCAAACTAACTGAACGAACTTATCGACTGTTCCAATTAAGAAAGTTGGCCTCTTTTGGTAGATTGTTTCATCAACTATATGGATTGGCAGTTCATCATGAAAATGACAGTTCTTATCTGGACAATGTACTACAAGTCTCTCATTATCTGAAATTTTGTAGCCAAGGTAATATTTCTTCTTATTACCTTTCTCCTCATAATAACCTAGATTAGCACCGCACCAAGGACAATTGTTTACAATAAATTGAGGCACATTCTTTTCATTTTTTTGAAGTTTGTTTAGAGCGGTTTTGGCTGATTTGTTATTATTAGGTGTAGTCTTGGAACCTACCCAGATTCCGATTGAGAATGGAACATCACCAAGTTTATTGTGGTTTTTTTCCCGAAGATATTCTAATGAACAAATTAGTCGGGAAGACCTTTGAAACTGGTCAGCAGTTAAAAGACGTAAAGTATAACGCATCATGACATCTACACCAGCATCCATCGGGTCTTTAAGACGTCTAAGAATCATTTGAAAAGCAGCAACACCCAAATAGGCTTCTGTCTTACCTCCACCAGTAGGGAACCATATTAAATCAACTATATCTCTGGATTCACTTGTTTCATCTACTAACGATTCAATAGACATTAATATAAAGGCAATCTGGAATGCTCTCCATGTATTATTTGCATTTTTTAATTTACTTTCATCGAAAACACTATCTTTAAGAGATTTATTAAATATAATTTGTTTGTCTTGGACACTTCCATAACGTTTTACTTTCCCATTTTCTTGTTGTAAAAGGATAGCAGTATTGGCTAAACGGAAAGCATTTAATATTTGGCCATCCTGAAGCAACTCAAGACCTCTTATCATTCTATCTAAACTATCTTGACATAGGTCCATATGCTTTTTGGCAACTGTTTGTATTGGTTTGGGAAGATCTTTAATCTCTTCACGTTTTGTTAAAATCCAAGTTTTATATCCCTCTATTAACGGCTGTAAAATATCTTTAGGGTGAGCGTTACTAGATAATCCTGCTAGATCACTCATTTTTATTTCAAGTTCTACTTCCTTACCATCTTTTTTCACAAAAACGTTAGGAGTCATACTAAGCGTTTCATACTCCGGCATAAACGTTGTAGATATCTGCTGGATATTTAAACTGTTTTGTTCCCAATGCGCGGCACATCCATGACCAAAGGCATAGACACCTTCATTTCGATAAAGAAGTTCAGTTGAAGCCTCTTCGTCACTCAATATCTTTTTCATTTGATATTGTTTTGGATAAACAGAAAACGAGTAATTATCAGTTGTATTGATTTTCATAACAGATTGAAATAATATTAATTGCTGACCATTTATTTTAGATACTGCTGATCGGTTTGTAGTACTTATTGTAATAACATACTTCCCGTTCACTTCACGAAGACGTGCCTGAAAATGAATGTTATACTGACTTATCTTTTCGCCTTTTTTATTCTTCATTTCAACCGTTTTTTCTACCTGTCTATCTCTAATAAGTTCTTCTAATTGTAAATCCCATAAACCCTCTATAGTCTCTCTTAACCACCATTGGATACTTTTGCTTTCACCCTTGACTTTTACATTATGTGGAGTATAAGTTCCACCCTCGATCCGAACTTTCAATTCTGGAAGGTCATTATTCACACAAAATGTTAAACCCATAGTTGAGGGCATAAAGTCATTCTTTTGCGGAAATAACTCTACCTCTCCTTCATCTTCAGTGGCCTCCATACCTTCCTTACGTTCAAATAACTTATCTACATCATCATTATCTTGATTGTCAGTTAATTCTTTATCGATGGGAGTTTCAAGAGATGTTTCCTCACTTTCACTTGTACCTAGCGGAAACAAATGTCCACTAACATATCGCTGAGTTGGGGTTTCTCTTTGAAGTATCTCTTCTTTTAGTCCTCCTACCTCCCAGTAATACGGTTTGTACAATTCGTCTCTCGTTTCAAAGAGTGTAGTACCAATAGGATTAAATTTTGTATAATGATTTCTAATTTGACCCGGTCCGATTATCTCTTCTCTAACATTATCTAAAACTTTTTGGCGGTTTTTTAATGATTTATCTGTAGTTATTGCCATAAATTATTACTCCTCTCTCCTTATTAATCTGCATTCATTGGTTTCATGAGATTGTACGGGGCTATGAGATATTTTTTTCTATTGATTGAAACAATTCTCTCGATATTAAATGAAGCACCATGAAACTCACTTGACATAAAGGTGTAGTAACCTTTTTCTTGTAATTCTTTGAATATATCATTTGATAATTCATTCATTAATTTTCCGGAAATAATTCTTCCTGCTTTTCTATGTGCTAGTTGGATTTCCTTCATAATACTGTATATTTCATTTATTTTATTTTCATCATATTTTAATGCCATTAAAAGTTTAGGCAGTTCAGTAGGACATATAGATTCTTCATTACACCAAGACCTTACCGAAGCAATAGAGGCTGTTTTTATGTGATACTTTTCCGTCAATATTTTACTTATTCGTTTTAATCCTTTTTTCTTAACGTTAAATCGTAATTTATCCTTCCACTCATTTTGTAATAATCTATAGGTATTTGCTTTTGATTTTAAGATGTCTTGGTCGGCTACTTCTGCTATTAACTTTGTATCTCTATCATTTCTTATTACAATAAAGTCGTCTTCTTCCACATCTTTAAAATTTATCTGTTTAATATAATTGCTTTTTTCATGGGGGGAGAAAATACGAATTTTTGAATCTCTTGGCGCAAATAAAAAACGATCATTTTCAAGATATACAACTGATGCTTCAATCATGTCTTGAGAATTTTCTTCGTCATTTTTTTGATCTTCAAGGAATTTGCTTACTGTCATATCTAGAGTATCTTTTTCTTCCAAATTAATCTTACTTTTCTTTTCCATTGACTTACCAAAGGTAACTTTTTCAAAAACTGTGCTATATAAATCCCTATTACCAATATCTTCAAATACATTTTTAGGGGAGATATAATTTGGAAAAAAATCGTAAGAAATGAACGTATTTGTTTTTCCTTTAAAAGTATTTTTAACATATTCACCAAAATAACTGGGGTTTCCAATATAAATGACCTCATCAAAGGTGTCTAAATCTTTCCTAAAACTATTTTCTGTATAGTAACTTATCTTTAAATAAGGTTTTAACTCATTTTGGAATAAATATTTCTCATTAATTGAAATTGCCCTTTTTGTAACTATTGCTATTCTTAGCCCTACTTCTGATCTATTATTAATGTATTCACGTAAATAATCTCTTAGTTTATTTGAAGTTACTTCTATTACTTCTTTAAATGCTTTTGCAATATGAATTACAACATTAGAAAATAGTTCAGGGTAACTGTTCTTAATCTGATAAAATTTATTTAGAATTTCTTTTTCAGTATCCGGGCTGATGGCTTTATTGTAGGGCAATAAACCACTTACTAGCCTAAAGAACACTTTTTTAAATATACTTAAAGCCTCAAGTAAATGGTCATCATTATCATATCTGTTTTGAGTTTCCAGTCTAAATTTTTCAATACTATCAGCAAGAGGATGTAGTTCTTGGCCTTCAACTTGTTTAAATAAAACTGTTTTTTCCTCTAAATTATATAAATTTAATAGATTATTAAAACTCATAGGATATTCATCTCCAAGCAAGAAACTCAATGCCCTTAGGTACTTGAGCCTGAATAGATTTTAAAAATGTTACAATTTCATCAGTTGCCATTCTATATTCTTCTTGCATTATTTCTCTGTTTAACTCTTCTATTATTTCATGAATTCGGTTTTCGTGGTCTGTTCTGCTTGAAATAATAATCTTAGGATTTTTATTGAAATACTTTATTTGTTTCATATAACTATTTATATCTGAGAAAATAACGGGTACTTCTTCACTAATTTCAATTTCATTCTTTTTCATTTGCGATGAAAATAGTTTCCCATTCGTATAACTGTTTGAATTATCTAAATAAAGAAAGTCCCCTATAGAACCTTTTACATCATTACAAATAAAGATTTCTTCACTCATTGAATTTGTAATTTGTGTCGTATTACCAACTAAATAAAAAGAATCACCGGGATAAAATGCAACTTTATTTAGTTGACTAGGCGAATACAATTCACTAAGTAAGGGACTGCTTTCTAATCCTACCTGTTGTTTATTACTCACCTTTCTAGTCCTTTTTATTTCATCAAACTCTTCATCTAGTAAAATTACTTTTTCAATCCACTGTCTTTCGGGAATCCCTCTATCAAATTTCCCATCTTTTATTTTTAGAATCATTTCATTTTCAAATACAGGGCTTGGTTCTACAGAAATAACAGATGCTTTCCTCGATGATTGTTCATCCTGATAAATAATACGACTGCCCTTTTCTAAATTTAATATTGTTTTTCTAATAGACCGCATCTGTTTATTAATAGAAAATGTTTTATCTGCTATTCCCATTGCAATAAACAAAGAAAAGTATTGTTCGCTTGGAAGAGAAAGAACAATACTTATTCCTTTCTTATACTTAATTCCATGATAATTTATAAAATTTCCTAATTCAAAAGCAAAATTAATCCAGTCAGGTAAACCTGCAGAACCTATTTTATTAAAAATTTTCAAATTCTTAATGGACATTTTTTTCACTTCTTTCAAAATAGTTATCTACTATAGTAATTTTATCACATCCATCCCTATAATCCTTCATAAATTCCCATGTTTTTTCCTTTTTAACCTTAGTAAATAGTTCATTTGTCACATCTTGAACACTACTATTTTTGAACTCTAATCCTAAGGAGTAATCAAGCCCGAATTGAAATTGGACAATATTAAAGGAGTGCTTCTTTGCACCCCTTTAATATTAAATATTCATGCTAACAGAATTAATCTATTATGGATAACAAATGCTATTCTTTAACACGTGGATAAAAGCATTACTTCTAACTTTTTTATCATGTACATCTAGTAGTTTAGTAAATTCGTTCATAAGTTCCTGACTCAGTTTCGATTCTGACGGCAATTTTATAAACCATTGTTTTAGTATCTTCTCCGTATCTACACCAGTTTTATTCTCTCCTCTAGCATATTTTGATGTGTTCATATCCATATAACCTATATACTTACTAGGACCAAAAGAATTCATATTGGAAATGTAATACCAATGTTTAAATTGAGTAAGTTGTGTAATTATATCTGTCTCTTCTGATAAATCCTTGTTAAATTGCTCCACATTACTAATAACCTCTTTTAGTGAAGTAACCAATTCCTCCATAGATTTCCCCTTTTCTTCTTTTCCTTATTTAGCAAAACTCATAAGTACTTTGGTTATCAATATCTGTTAATATAATATTATCAAGAATATTGTAAAAAAAGGAAATCTTGTTTTCAAGGAGGAGATTTTAAATGGAGACTGACATTCCTTTATGGAAAGTATATGAGTGGTTAAATGCTAAAATTTCACATAACTTATACAACTCTATAAATGTAACCGTAAAGCCTAATGTACTTATAACAGGTATTATAAGTGAGGTAGAAAGGCAAGTTGATATCTTAATTGATATTAATAATTCAGATTTCCGTATTGCAATCGATTGTAAAAAATACGGTAAAAAAGTTGATATTAAAATAGTAGAAGGATTTATTGGAATGTGTGAAGATCTTGGAGTGAATAAAGGGATAATAATTTCTTCTAAAGGATTTACAATTGGGGCTGCCAATCGGATTAGAAACAATAATAATATTGAACTGCAAACATTGGATTGGGAGAAAGCGTTAAATAAGGTTTTACCTGAGTTAGATTTCTACAGTAACTTAAATGATATTTGTACTTGTTGTACGACAAAAGATAGTATTATACCGGGCATCCTCCTATGGGACACCCCTTATGGAGTTGAAGAAAATGACGGATCAATTAGTACTTATTTTTTCGGTGAATGCCTAAAATGTGAGGCAAAGTCGATATATTGTGATTCATGTGGAATTATTAGTATTAGAACTAACAGTAGCATATATAAATGCGATTGTTGTGAAAGAGAGTTTGTTTTCACGTGATTTCTATGAAAGGATAAAGTACTTTTTATAAAAAATACGCACCACTACCCTCTTCCTGCGGGTTGTTCATTAACATTTATTAACAGATATTAAAACCAGAGGAAGGAAGGTTTCCGTTTTAGACGAAATACGAAAGGATTGTTTGGAAAGCCTGACATTTCAATTAAGAAATATAAGATCGTAATATTTATTGACTCGTGTTTTTGGCATCAATGTTCTCAACATGCAACTATGCCGAAAAGCAATACTGATTATCGGAAGAAAAAACTGGGGCGGAACAAAGAACGGGATAAAGAAGTTAATAATTATTACTAAGAGAAGGGTTGGAATATAAAAAGGATTTGAAAACATGAAGTTAAGAATGATTTGGATAAAGTTATAGAGGATATAGGCAATTTTATAAGAAAGGCTCAACATAATTTAGTCTTACCCATTTAAATTCCTTAACCTTAATATAACTCTAAGCAGAAGGCAGATTTTACCTCAATTTTTATCGTGTCTCGTAGAAAAGAGACCCCGAAAGGTCTCTAAACTGTTACTCTTATAGGTTCGTTTTCTTCTACTTCTTCTATTTGATAAACTGTATTAAGTGCATCAATGAAATTCATTGCTATACGACGGATAACTGGAACACTTACAGCATTGCCTGCTTGTTTATAAAGGTGACTATTTGCCATTCCTTCTGGAATTCGATAATCGTCATCCACTGGAAAACCTTGAAATCTTAATGCTTCACGTGGAGTTAGTTTTCTATAACCCCAATCATCGATTATCAGCGGGACGTTATGGCCACCGGTGCCCATATTGGCTGTTAGAGTTGGGCAAACATTGGATTGATTCTCCCTTATATATACCCTTCTTAATTGGTAAACAGTATCTCTTCTAGTCATTGCTTCTTGTATCATAGTGTAATACTGACTAGTAGCAGTGTAATAATAAGCGGGATCTTGCTGTTCATTACGATCAAGAATATCATCAATTGATCTAGTTAATGGAATCTGTTCTGGCCAAACAAAATTGTTTAAAGCCTCCTCTTCCCTAAAGCCTACAATAAAGATACGTTCCCTATTTTGAGGAATATTTCCATATTCCATTGTGTTCATTACCCTGCTATCAATGTGATATCCACTTTCCCGGAGCATCTGCTCTATAACTCTGAATGTGTTACCGTTATCGTGTCCTCTTAGGTTTTTAACATTTTCTAAAAAGATTGCTCTAGGTTCTTTTGCTCTTATAAAACGAATAACATCAAAGAATAATGTACCTCTAGGATCTTTTGCCTCAGTATGCCCACCACACTCTGGACATACTGCTCCATTGATGTATTCATCATAAGATACAGAATGCTCAAGATCGCAATCTTGACATTGGTATTTCATACCGTGTCTATTACCTGCAACAGAGAATGCGACACATGGCCAACCTGCAGTAATAATATCTGTATCAGGCATTTCATCTGCCTGAACATCACGAACATCTGCCTTCTTTAATTCGTGGTTAAAGTTTGCTCCATAAGTAATACAAGCATTCTTATCCATTTCGTTTGCCCAAATAATACGGGCTCCTGCTTGTTCAAAACCTTTATCTATTCCACCAATTCCTGCAAATAGTGAAGAAACTGTATATGGCATTTATAAACCTCCTACCACAATCGAATATATGTTCTCGAAATTGAGTTATAATTACCTATTCTATCATAAAATGTCGATTTTGGCTGCCCCTCAAACACTATTATTTATTGGAAAGAATTTGTTTAATTAGTTTATTTATTTCGAATAAATCACCAGATTGAATATAATAATTTTCTGCATCCATTTGTGTTGATTCCGATTGTAAGTAATGGTCTTGAGGGATAATATTTTTTTCTTGTATTGCCTGAATCAACATATTCTTATCAGCATATCCTGCAATATCAAATTTATATGAAGACTTTTTAAGAATTTCGTTAAGTACTTTTTGTTCGATTTCATCATTAAAATATAAATGCTTCTTTTTCATCTCTTGTACAACTGTTGTACCTATCCTTACTAAAATAATATGGTCATAGTCCGAGTTTTCATTTTTAATGTTTGGAATGTATTGACCTTCATCATTCCAATCTTTTGTTTCGAGTAATAATAGATGACCAATCTGCTTAGTTGTCTTTACTCCTATCTTCATCCCTTTTACTTCAAAATCATAATTATCCCATTCCCCTTCCCCCATTATAGTTACATCTGGGACGGGAACTTCTACACCTTTAGAAAGAAAATATTGGTAAACTGCGAATTCCCCAAGTTTTCCATTAAAGGTGTCACAAAAAATTTGAACATTCGTTCTGCTCTCTTTTCCACCAGATCTATTTCGTCTGTGATGTCCTTCCTCAGTAAAACTCATATTATATGCAAATTTATAACTCTCATTTAGATAATCTCTTTCTAACTTTCCAAAGTTATTAAATTCTCTAACACTAGTGAATTTGTGAATCTCAAATAATTCCATTTTTTTTAGATTGGTCACAAATATCCCTCCCTACACCTATATACTAATTTTTAAACTCATCTTCGAATTCATCGTAAGTTCCAGTAGTGGCAAAGTTAATTCTAAATAAATCATCTTGAATTTTAGTAACAATTACAGAATCTATACCTATTCTGTCTAAATCATCGTTTGTAACTAGATGATGAGGTGGAACCTGTAGAACTGTCCTTAATATCCAATTACCTAAATCTTTATTTGGATTTGACATAAATCCTTTACCACCACTTTGACAGATACTTGCCAATAGTACATCGTTGTTAGGTAGTATTAAGTTGAAAGAACCTTTTTCATCAGTGTGTCTGTCATAAGGGAAAAATCCTTCAAATTGACGATGTATCCATTTAGGAATAGGAATATAAACTTCGTCTACGTGTCTTACCCTTCCACGTGCATTCCACTGATTTAATCCACTACGCTCTTCAACTCTTCCTGATTTAGCAGAGTATAAAGGTAATACAATTGATTCAAATTGTTCTTCGTATCCTTCATGAACCATATAATGTGAACTTGCCTGCTCACTTAATAGGAAGTCAAATGGATCGTCTAAGATTTCTACTTCAAAACTTGCAAGCGGGTCTTCAGTTATAAATTTTTTATATAGTGTACTTTTAGCAATATAAAATTTATATTCAGCATGTCTATCACGGAAGAAGATATTCTTATCTGTTGTTTTACCTCTATCGAATTGTAGTGTGTCAAAATCGATTAGGTGCATTTCTTCTTCGTGTATTTCAAATATCCCTTCCTTTCGTGTCACAATATGATAAATCATTTCCGTTGTATTGTGAGCGCGCAAGGTCGCTAAAATACGTTCATTTCTTAAATAGGAAATAACACGGATAATTTCTCGTGGATCTTCCCCTCTGAATCTGTCTATATCTCTATTAAATTCAGCAACTTTCTCATATTTTCTTCCATTACCATGCATAAATGTCTTTAGACCAATACCTACATTACCTTTATAAGCATCAAAGGAAATATCACCACGTGAAAGATTGTTTGCTCGAAATGCTCTACAAAATATATTTTCTGCTGCTCGATAGTAAAGGTATGGAGTTGTACTTTCAGAAAACAGATTTGAAAGTGAACCAACTACTCGTAGCATATCTACATATTCCCTCTGTTGCGAATGACTCTGCCTATCAAAAAACACGGATATCTCCCCCATTCTCTATAATGCAATTGTAGCAAAATCGTAATGAAAAAATAAGGACCAATTCACTAAAGATATCTTCCCTTTTTTACACCGCGCTGGTAAGATGATGATAATCCAATTTTGAGGAGTGTATAAAATGGTTGTTAGAAAGCATAAGGATAGAGCAAAAAAGAAAAAAGGTCTTTATTACTATGAGTTTATGTATAAGGGTGAAAGAAGAAAGAAATCTGGCTTTATGACTGAAGGTGAAGCACTTGTGGCAGAATTAAAAGAAAAAGAAAAAATTAGAAAGATGGAAAATGGAGAATATGAAGTAGAAGAAATTTTTAATGATTACATACAAGAATGGCATGACGGTAGAAGAAATCTAGGGGACAACACTAGGGGAGTTTATCAAAGATGTCTAGATAACTATATCAAACCATTCTTTGAAAATAAAACAGTTCTCCAAATAAGACCACTTGATATTAAGAGATTTTTAGACTCTTTATATGAAAAGGAACTAAGTAGTTCCACTGTAAAGAAAAATTACAATGTGATCAATAAATTCTTTGGTGACTTGGTTAAAATGAGAATGTTAAATTACAATCCTTGTAGCGGAATTGAAAAGCCTCGTGAAGTAAATGAAAAGGTTAAAGTATTTAATCAAAATGAATTAAAGCAATTTCTGAATTTTGCAGAATCCTATACAAGGTATGCATTTGCTTTTAAACTCGCTGCCCATACTGGACTGCGTCGTGGTGAAATACTTGGTTTAAAATGGGATTGTGTAGATCTTGAAAAAAATATGGTTAATGTTAAAAGAAGAGTAATTCGAGAAAATATGGGAACAGATAAATATCTGCAAGATGGGACTAAAACATCAAGCGGTAGATTTGTACCAATCTCGGAAAAGATGAAAGAAGATATCATTAAATATAAACAGATACAAGAGTATGAGAAAGAAACGAACGAATACGAAGATAACAATTTAGTGATTGCTACCCAGAATGGACGTTTCGTAAGTGTAGATAATCTTTCCCGTATATTCAGAAATACCTTGAAAGCAAGTAAAATCTTTGAGGAAAATTCAAACGATAAAAGATTATCTTTCCATTCATTAAGGCATACACATGCTACACTAATGCTTTTGGCAGGAGTTCAAATGAAGGTAGTTTCCGAACGATTAGGTCATAGTAGTATAAAAATTACTATGGATACGTACTCACATTTACTACCTTCAATGGAATATGATGCAGCAGAAAAGTTCGAACAATTGTTCGAATAAAACTCATTTTCAAATTCATTACGCCAAAATTACACCGCGTTAAAATTACACCGAATTTTACAACGAATATTCTATTGAAAAAGAACATAAAAAAGGCACTCTCTAATTTCTTAGAAAGTGCCTTAAGGCTATGAGCGACACGGGACTCAAACCCGTGACCTCCGCGCTGTCAACACGGCGTTCTCTCAACTGAACTAGTCGCTCACGATATAAAGACTGTTACCCTGTCAAGGTAGCGCTCTCCCAGCTGAGCTACGGAATCGTGATGTGTTGTTATGTAACTGTTTCTAGTATATTCGCGTTTGTAAGGTTTGTCAACTATCTTTTAAAAGATTGTTACGTTGGTCAATGTGGCTTGTTGTTTGTTACACTCTTTGTAAAAGAACTGGAGTGAGATAATGAATAAATCAGCTTATTTGCATCGTTTTAAAGGTGAGAAACGTACTGATAGGACGTTGGCTTATTTGAGCGATCTTCAAGAGCAGCATATGCTGCATGTGCCGTTTGAAAATTTGGATGTGATTAGGAAGACCCCGATTGTTCTAGATGTGCAGCGCTTTTACAAAAAGGTTGTAGAAAATCATCGCGGTGGCTTTTGTTATGAACTGAACGGTTTGTTTTGCTTCTTGTTGGAGGAGCTTGGATTTGACGCTCATTTGATTTCGGCGACTGTTCAAAAAGAAGATGGATCATGGGCACTTAAGGATAGTCATGCAGCCATTCTTGTGCACCTCGATCAGCCATATTTAGTGGATGTCGGCTTTGGGGATTCTGTGCGTAAGCCAGTCCCTCTTACTAGCGATATAGTCGAGGATCCGAGCGGTCGCTATCGCGTTCAACTTGTCGGCGATCATACCTATGAACTGCAAAGGCTAGAAAGTGCGTGGAAAACGAAATACCGTTTCACATCCGAAGTGAAACGACTTGAACAGTTTGCCCCGATGTGCGAGTTTAATCAAACGTCCCCCGCTTCTCCTTTCACCCAAACGAACTTGACGACGATGGCCACGAAACATGGCCGATTGACTTTATCAGGAAATGCCTTTATTGAGACGAAGGGCCAAACGAAAAGAAAGCAAGTTTTACAAGATGTTGAAATTACAACTGCATTGGAATATTTTTCCAAATTATACTACCATAACAGCCTTTGCCATTTGGCAAGGGCTGTTATGCTGTAGAGCATGATATAAGGGAAATATTAAAAAAGTGTAAAAAATTGATGGATTCCCACAATAGTAGCGAAAAACATGTTATATTCTAGGAAAATCCTACATAAGCCTCGTTTTTCTTCATTTCATATAATGATTTTTACCTATAACAATACATGTATGCATGAACGTGAACTCATACCGACCGGTCGAAAACATACAAAACCATCAATGAAGCATTCAACCATACGATATTTTACTAAAAAAATATGTAAGGGCAACCAGTTGCGAGCATATTTTCATTCAGAATGTAAAGCATTTTCATTTATTAGGAAATAACAGGAAAGGTGACACAGCATGATACTGATAAAAAATGAATTCTTTCAACTAAAGGTCGAAAATGAATCCGTGTACATCTCTGTTTTGGCGCCAGGCTTTTTACTCACCGACTTTAATAAAGTCATTGAAAGTTATCCAAGAATCTCTCTTACTTCATTTCTAGATTTAAAAAAAGCACTTGAAGAAGCGAAAAATGAAGATACGCTTATCGGGCAATATCTCCCCTTAGTTGTTTGTACCGTTTCAAAAGATAAAATGAGCGCAAGCATTAAAATAAATGCAACTGATGATGAATTCCAACAATTGAAAAAAGAACTCCCCTCGAAAGTCGTTCAAGCACTTGCAGAAGAAGGCGTTACGGAAGGCCTCTTAATGGAGATTATCGCTGAGCAGCTTGTGCCCGAAAAAACATAGTTGTGGCACAAGGAATGGAACCGATTCATGGCAGTGATGCCGTCATTCGCTATTATCAATTATCAGAGCGAAAACCGACGATTAGCGAAACCGGAAAAGCCGACTTTTATGATATGAATTTCATTGATGAAGTGGAAAAAGGTACATGGGTAGGTGAAAAAATAGCCCCTACTGAAGGCGTACCCGGCATGAACGTGCTCGGCGAAGAACTGAAAGCTCGAAAAGGCAGTGATAAGCGCCTTATTTATGACACGAACTCTATTTCAGAACAAGAAGAAAAGGGGAAAATTGTGTTACGGGCTAAAATGAAAGGTGCTGTTACTAAAAAAGACGGCAAGCTTTCCATTGCCAATCACTTGATCATCGATGGCGACGTAGGAATCGGGACAGGAAACATTGAGTTTGACGGCTCTGTCACAATTAACGGAACGGTTCAGGAAGGCTTTTCGGTTATTGCGGGTATGGACGTATCGATTTTATCTGAGATGGGGATTAGGCAAGTCGGCACGATTGAATCGTTACAAGGAGACATTTTCATTAAAGGCGGTGTTTTCGGAGAGGGCGTCATTAAAGCGGCCAAAAATATTTATGTGAAACATGCGAATGAATGCGCCTTACACGCAGGAGGAGACATTCATATCGGCTTTTACTCAATTGGAAGTACCTTGGTTGGCCGAAATGTGATTACCGAACAGGCAAAAGGAAAAATCATTGGCGGACATATCGTGGCACAAGGTAAAGTGTTTGCATCAGAAATTGGCAATAAAGCGGAACGAAAGACGTTCATTCAAGTGGAAGGCTTTGAACGTGACAAAATACAAGAACAGCTCAATCATCTACTGAAAACTTATAAACAAGTGCTCCAAGAATTTGAAGAAGTTCATCGGCATATCGAGATTTTTGAAAGCTTTGCCGAAAATTTAAATGCTACCCAACAGGCAAAATTTGACGAACTGAAAGCAACCTATGATGTAAAATTCAAGCAAATTTCCAAGTTGGAAGAGCAGCGGAAAGTATTAGCTGCCATGCTAAGCATTAAAGGGGACGGGGAAATTTCCATCGAGCAAAAAGCTTATCCGGAGACCTACATTGAGATTAAAAACATGAAAAAGAAGTTGGATTGCTTATCAAAAGGGACTTTTTATGCCATGGGTAAAGAACTGAAATACGAATAAGAGGAGCATTGAGAATGAGTTTTGACAAATCATACCGATATGAAATTTTGCTTCAGGCGATTGAAGTTTTTACACAACGATATGATCTCGATACGTTATTCCATTTTTCCTTTGAATTTGCGAATGAATTGCTTACGTTACAAAAAAACGCTCTTTTCAAACGAGAAGGCAACCGCTTTGTGCTTACTCATAATCGCCTCTATGATTGGGAGGAATATACGGTTGAGACAACAGAAAAATTAGACAACCTCCCTCTTTTTTACGGGCGTGTCTTGTCGACAAACCAGTTGGTAGAATACTTTCCAGAAGAGTTTATTCAACACTTTTCAGCACAATACGTCATTCCGCTTATTAACAATACGGCGTTAATCGGCTTCATGGTGACAAATGGAAAAACAGTGGGAGAATTTTCGCAAGATGACCATATTAATAGCGACATTTTAATGCGTTTAGTCAATGCCTCCCTTGAAAACAACCAGCGTCTTCTCGATTTTCAAGCAGTAAACAACGAGTTGGACCGGAAGATTTTTAACTTGTTTGTGTTGAATCAAAGCATTAAAGCGTTGCTTTCAGAATTGGATGCCCCTACTTTATACGACATGGCAACAGATGTATTTAGTGAAATTTCGGGCAGCGGTGTCACAAGCTTTGGCATATACGACCCGGTAACGAATCTTATTAAAATTCGAGGGTATAAAAATGTCCATTCATTTGAACAAAAGTATGCGCAATTGAACGTGAAGAACCCTAATGCAGTAACGGATCGGATTGTTCTTCATATTGACAAACAGAAGGATCAACTGGAAGATTTCTTAGAAAATCCAGCTCAATTACAAGAATTGGACGCTGAATATGTAATTCTCATTCAAAAAGAAAAATTGCTTGGATTAGTTACACTCGGCCATTCACGGCAGGAACAACTGTATGATAGCGGGACATTTGAAATTATTGAAACATTAGCTTCCTCTACGTATATTGCTTTAAACAATGCGCAATTGTTTAACAAACTGCAAAAGCAAAAACAAAATGCAGAATCGAAGTTGCATGTTTTACAAACATATAATCGATTAATTCGTACCATTAATTCCTGCCGCACAAAAGAAGAATTACTAAAATTGTCATTAAGTACATTGGAGCTCGGATTAGGTGTGAAAAAAGCCTTTTTTGCTTTTAATTATGGAAACGGCTATGAAGTAGCCGCTAGTCTAGGTTTACATCTTACAGGAGAAACCTTTGCTATTCGAGAAAATATCCACCAGCTCGTTCGTGGTGAAATTTTCTATGACTTTTTTTCTGACCACCTTGACGCCTATTTTCCAGATCCATGTTTCCTTGAAAAGCTCGGAGAATCTTGCGGGGTTATTCTCGCTCCTATTCACACCCATTGTGAATGGCTTGGAGAAGACAAAATTGCCCCTCCTTACGGTTACTTAATTGTGACACAAACAAATGAAAACTTGAAAGAAGAAGAAATCGTCTTAATTGATACGATTACACGAAATATTACGCCATTGATTTATCATATGGATCAAAAACCTTTACATCCCCTTGTAGAGGTGTAAAATAATGATTTATCCCTGCCATTTCAAGCCTTGCCTTCCTTTCTAATGGCGGCTGTTTAAAAGGAGATCTCAATGGAATATATAACTCTTCTAACAAAAGATCATAAAAGCATGACAGCAGGTCTTCATTATATTGAGGGGGAACTGATGAATATCGTTGTGCAAGATGTGACAGGCATTCAGGCAGGAGATCGAGTCACATGCTTTTTTAACAATAAATCGTTTCATGCGTTTGTTTTAAAAAAAGAAGATTATAATTTATACTTGTACCTCTCATTGCACGAAGCTAACGCCCCAAATGAGCGAAGGCGATTTTACCGTCACCCTTGCGAAATTAAGGGCATTCTTTCGACACCGAAAGCATCCCGTATGCCAATCAATGTAGTTGACATCAGCATTAACGGCTTCGGATTTATTGCTTCTGTTCCATTAAAAACAGACACGATTTACGAATTGCAGTTTTCGATTGATGAAGAACGAAGCATTCGAGCAAACGTGAAACTGCGTAATATGAGTGAACTTCCAGCCTCGCTCTTTCGCTACGGCTCTGAAATTCATTTCATTAGCCAAGAAGGCTTGCTGGCGCTAAGGAAATATTTATTACAGCATCAGCTGATGCGGGCAGAATAAGAAGATGGTCAAACGATGAGCGACTCATCGTTTTTCTTTTGGAAACCGCTGCACCTTTTCATTTGAAGATGCTGGAAAACATTCTAAACCGTGATGCATATAATAAAGCATGACTAAGTTTTCGAGGCGGGTTATGCGAATGAAAGTAGTATACCGTAAAGCGACGATTTATGATTATGGAGGGATTTTACCTATACTAAACGAGTCAGACCATATTCATTCCAAAGCGATTCCGGAAATGTTTCCTCCTCATCAACCATCCATGTCCCCTTATAAATTTCGCTCTTATCTTTCCAGCCCTTACCACACAGTAATTGTAGCCGAAACGAACGGTTTCATTATCGGGTATTCCTTTATTGAACTTCTATATTCCTCTTCCCCATCTGAACAAGAAGAGCGGTGCATAGCTTTTGTGGACTATTTTGGCGTAAAAAAGTCGTACCACCGGTTCGGAATCGGTTCCGGCTTATTTGACTACACGAAAAAATGGGCGCAAGGTCAGAAAGCCCATTCCCTGCAGCTCAACGTATGGGAATTCAACCAAAAGGCCATCTCCTTTTATGAAAAACAAGGGATGAAAGGCATGAGTCGCCTTCTTGAGTTAAAATTACAAGAAGAATGAAGGGACACCATCGACAGACCGTGTCCCTTCATTCTTCTATTGATAGATCATCTCTCGTGTTTGCTTCCAGCTCATCACGAGAACGATGAGCAACCCGGCTCGCAGCGCATGCAGCGACACTTGCGACTAAATCATCAAGATTACTCATCTTCTTCTCCCCTTTTTCTTCGACGCTATTTATAGGATGACACATCTTTATATTGTCTGCGAAGCGTTGGGCCATTTTCCAATAAAAACTTAAAAGATCATTTACAGTATTTACATATCATTAGCTGCTGAGCAAGACGCTTCTGCTTGTTGGAACACTTTTTCCCTCGTCATGGCAATAGAGATTTACAGACACGATTTCTCACAATATGGTAAAATGAAAATAGCGCTTTCATAAGTGAGGTGATTCAAATGAACAGGAAAATCGGACAAACTGAAGAACTTTCTTTGTACAGCGAGGAACTGCAGGAAACGATGTCTTTAATCATTTATTTACCTGCATCTTTTTCTCCGCTCTATAAATATTCATTACTAATTGCTCAAGACGGCCAAGATTACTATAAATTTGGAAGGATCCCCCGTCTTATAGAAGAATTGTCCGCCCAAGGACATATACCGAATACTATCTTTTGTGGTATTCCGTATTCTTCTGTCTCAGAAAGAAGGAAGAAATATCATCCGAATGGCGAGCAACATGGTGCGTACATTCGCTTTCTCGCACACGAACTTATCCCGTTTCTCGATGAGCGTTATCCGACCTATCAAGTTGGGAAAGCTCGTGCATTAGCAGGCGATTCTCTTGCTGGAACAGCCTCTCTTTTGGCGGCTCTTACATATCCTCATACGTTCGGAAAAGTCATCATGCATTCGCCATTTGTGAATGATTCGCTTTTACAAAAAGTCGCATCCTTTGAACAGCCTGAACTACTTGACCTCTATCACGTCATTGGCCTTGAAGAAACCAATGTTCAAATGACCGATGGCCATTCGGCAGACTTTTTAACGCCGAACCGACAGCTTCATTCACTGCTGACAGAAAGAGCTTTTCATACCTTTTATGAAGAATTTGCAGGCGACCATCGATGGAAGTATTGGCAACCTGACTTAAAACGGGCTCTTACCGAAATATTGCCGATATAAAGACGCTTTCATCCAAATAGTTCATTGTTATCTGTACATGTAATTTATTTAATCACAAGAGGTTCTGTAGACCGCCTGAATATCGCTTAGGTCTAGAAAATTTGGCATGAGCACTCTTTGACCGTGCCGACATGGTTAGATTGATTTATAGGCACCTGCGTTTTTTTTGAAAATTTGATATAATTATGTTTATCTAGATTACGAATGGGGAGGAAAACCGATGAAATTTGGAGTTGTTATATTTCCATCAAAATCATTGCAAGACGCAGCAAATTCATACCGAAAACGTTATGACAAACATTATGCCTTAATTGCTCCGCATCTCACATTAAAAGAGCCGTTCGAAGCATCTGAAAATGAAATTAAAGAGCTTTCCATTGAATTGGCACGTGTAGCGGAAACAGCGGTACCGTTTGATTTAAATGTAACGAAAGTCAGTTCCTTCTCTCCGGTTAACAATGTCCTGTATTTCAAAGTAGAAAAAACGGAAGCATTGGAACAACTGTACAATGAACTGCATACAGGAAGCTTATTACAGCAATCTCCATACGCCTTTGTTCCACATATTACAATTGGACAAGGCCTTTCCGACGATGAGCACCTTGACGTATACAGCCAGTTAAAGCTCACCGACATCTCTCATTCAGAACGAGTGGATCGATTCCACCTTATGTATCAGCTTGAAAACGAAACATGGACAGTTTATGAAACATTTCGATTTGGAAAGGAATAGACAACTTTGATTATTAAACAAACAACTACTGAACAAGAATTACACGATGCTTTTTATGTTCGAAAACAAGTATTTGTAGAGGAGCAGAACGTTCCTGTTGAAGAAGAAATTGACCAATTCGAAGCGGAAGCTATTCATGTGGTGTTATACGATGAAAAGCAGCCTGTAGGAGCGGGACGCTTCCGTATTGTTGATGGATATGGGAAAGTTGAGCGCATTTGCGTCATGCCTTCCCACCGAAAAAGCGGTGCAGGGAAAATCATTATGAATGAAATGGAAAACATCGCGCGCCAGCAAGGTACTTCCAAGTTGAAGCTAAACGCTCAAACACACGCAGAAGGCTTCTATAAAAAAACTGGCTATGAAACCATTTCAGGCGAGTTTTTAGATGCCGGCATCCCGCATGTCACAATGGTTAAAACGTTAACGTAAGCAGTTGAACTAACATTCCACTTTTCATCCTACTGCTCAAAAAAAGATGCGAAAGAAATTTCGCGTCTTTTTTGTTTGCTTTGTAAAGCCCTTTCCCTACTATATATCCTAAGTTTGATCCCCCTTAAAATTCATCGATTCTTACCTAATTTTTGATAAAATGGGGCATTCCGTACAAAACTATATAGTAATTACGGGATTTAGGAGAATGCATATGGATTTTCTACGTATCGCACTGGAATTGTTCGTCGGTTTTTTCAGCTTATTTTTCTTAACGAAATTTCTTGGAAAGATGACCATTACTCAAATTACGACCTTTGACTTCATTTCCGCTCTCGTACTCGGTGAGCTTGTCGGAAATGCTCTTTACGACCATGAAATTGGATTAACAGAAATTTTGTTTGCTGTCTTTTTTTGGGGGCTCCTGATCTATTCAACCGAATTGGTAACACAAAAAAATATACGTGTTCGGGGATTTTTAGAGGGCAAACCGTCTATTGTCATTTATAAAGGGAAAATTCGCTATGACGAACTGAAAAGAAATCATTTGGACATCGACCAGCTTCAGCATTTATTGCGGGCAAAAGATGCGTTTTCTTTGCGAGAAGTTGAATACGCGATTTTAGAAACGAATGGAACCGTCAGCTTACTGAAAAAAGCAGAGTACGCGGCTCCAACAAAAGGCGATCATCATATGCCAAACAAGCCTCCCGCTCTCCCTCTTACTTTTATTAGTGATGGAAGATTACTGAAAGACAACCTCAATACGAGCGGTTTAAATGAAGTGTGGCTACAAAAAGAGCTGAAGAAAAAGGGAATCAATCATTATTCACAAGTGCTGTACGCAGAATGGGAAGAAGGAAACTCTTTATACGTAGAAACTTATTAACACCCATTATTTGAATACTTGTCACAAAAAAGACCGCTTTCATGACCACCTTTTGCGAACTCAAGGGATGGATAGAAAGCGGCTTTTTACGGTTTGAAGTTTTTTCTCTGTAGCTGAATAGATGACGGCCATTGAATGGCATCTTGACATGATTCAGATTGTTGCTCTACTTGCATGACACAATCCTCTTTTCTATAAAATTCATCAAATGACTTCGTTGATGAGACGTCCTTTTCCAGTTATTTGCCCAAAAATCTCTTCGACTTTTTCACTTGCATATACTTTTTTCTTCGGCGCCACCTTTTCCATTCTCCGTTCATTTTTTGAAGCAAACTCAAATGGTTGGTTTGGCTGTTCTAAATCTGCAGCTATTTTAGGACCGATGACTTTCGTCAGCTTTTGATATTGATGCTTCATAGGAAGCGTACGGTTGGCATATTGCGTATATTGTTCTGGACGGATTGGTAAAATGTATCCCATCTGTTTAACCTCCTCTTTCTGTCTATATAAGTTTTATACCCTTCATAGGGATTGCTACAAACATTCTTCCAGGTCTTTTACTATAAGATACGTTTTGATATGATAGTTTTTGACTGTTCCTTAAAAAGAATTTTACTGGAGACCGATTTTTCTTTTCTTTGGCTCAAATTAATTCATCGCTGCGCCCAAAGAGAATGTCGTCTTTTGAGATTAATCATTCCACGACGAACCTGTTTGATGCTTCTAATTGGTCAAACAGTTTTTCATGCATACATGTCACATTAACGAAAGGGGGAAGCTGCCATTGCTGACACACGCCGTCCATAAAACGAAAAAGATTACACTAGCTGCCCTTTCGCGCGAAAGATATCAGCTTATTCATGAAGCTTGTTTACGTGAAGAGGTTCTATGCGAAAATTGCGGCGAACAGGTCCGGCTTTATCTCGGAATTGAACAGCCTCCTCATTTTTATCATGCAGCGTCTCCACATAACCGGCCACTGTGCGAAGAAATCCATACAGCCGCTAATACGATGACGGCCGTTCATGAAGAAAAGGAAGAATATACGATAAAAAACGGATTTCGGATGCCAAAATCACGTTCCATCGGAGGGCATCCCAATGAAAATCCCATTGAATGGAAAAATTCTACACCTATTGACTCCCTTCCTTCTTTTAAAAAACGTATTATTACGACAACAGACGACACTTCCTACTATATGCAGTCTTTGCAAGAAAAAGGCATTGTCCTTGATGCTCACCAATGGAATGCTGTCTCCACAACAGAAGGACCGCTCCTTATTTTAGCGGGAGCAGGAAGCGGAAAAACACGGGTACTCACAGCCCGAACCGCGTATATGATTCAAGAAAAAGGGATTGACCCGCGTTCCATTATGCTTGTAACCTTTACGGCAAAAGCGGCAAAAGAAATGAAGCAACGGTTGCTTCATTATCCTTTCATGTCCGCAGCCATTGTTCAAAAGCTCGTAGCCGGTACCTTTCATAGCATCTTTTATAAAATGATTGCCCATTTTCAGCCTGAAGCGTGGAACATGGAACGGCTGCTCAAATGGGATTGGCAAAAAGAACAAATCGTGAAAGAAGCGGGACGGGAACTTCACTTAGATGAACGGGAATTTGCCTATGACCAAGCTTTGCAGCAAATCAGTTACTGGAAAAATACATTAACAGGCGTTCGAGATGTTCGCCCTGCTGATCAATGGGAAGAACGCGTTCACCATTTGTACAAGCATTATGAAACAACGAAACAGAAACAAGGGCTATTTGATTTTGATGATATGCTGTATGGCTGTTATGCGATGTTACAAGAGAACCCTTCTCTTCTTGAACGTTACCAGCAACGGCTTCGTTATTTCTTAATTGATGAGTTTCAAGATATCAACAAAGTGCAGTATGAAATTATGAAGATGCTAAGCGCTGGTTCGGCCAATATATGTGCCGTCGGAGATGACGATCAAAGTATTTATGCGTTCCGGGGAAGTGACCCTTCCTTTATTCTGAATTTTAAACACGACTTTGCTGGCACCAAAACGGTTACATTGAGTGAAAATTACCGCTCTGCCCACAATATTGTCGCCTCTGCTAATAAAGTGATTGCTTTAAATAAAGAGCGGCATGAAAAGAAAATGTTCGCACAGTTTGATAACAACAACTATCCTGTTTTATTCTTCCCTTATGACGAAGAGGAAGAAGCCACGATGATTGTCACAGACATAAAAGAGAAAATCCAACAAGGGGCGCAGCCTTCCGATTTTTCCATTTTATATCGCACACACTCTTCATCGAGGGCTATATTTGAACGACTAACCCAATCTCATTTGCCGTTTACAATGGAGCAGGACACGGAATCGTTTTATCAGCGCCGAATTGTACGTAGCATGCTGGGCTTTCTGCGCTTAAGTCTGAACCCTAACGATACAAAAGCGATGCAAGATGTGCTGATGTCTTTATTTTTAAAACAATCAGCATTGAATGACGTGAAAGCCTTCAGCATTTTAAATGATGTGTCGCTCGTGAAAGCCTTAACGTTTTTAGAAAATTTACAGCCCTTTCAGCAAAAGAAACTTAAAAAAATCGTCCCGCTGTTTACCTCGCTCCAGACGATGTCACCGCTTATGGCCATTGAAATGATTGAAAAAGATATGGGATTTGACGACTTTGTTAAAAAGCGCGGAAACGAAGGAAATACGATGGAGAAAGGATCTGATGATGTCCGCGACTTAAAAGTAGCGGCTCGCAAGTTCGAACGAATCTCTGACTTAATTGAGCATGCAGACCATATGATTGCGATGAACAAAGAGATGAAACAACTGAGCAAGCAATTTCGCGACAGTGTTCAGCTTTCCACAATCCACCGAGCAAAAGGATTGGAATACAAGTATGTATATATATTAGGTACTGTAGACGGCGGTCTTCCCCACGACTATGCACTGGAAGCGTATCGAAACGGCGAAGAAAAACCGCTTGAGGAAGAGCGCCGCTTACTGTATGTTGCCATGACCCGTGCCCAACATTCATTGTACTTGTCGGTCCTGCAAACACGGCGCGGCAAAACAGCCTATCCATCGCGCTTTATTAAACCGTTTCTCACGAAAACAGCGAAACGCCCCATTGTCACAAATTAAAAATAGACATTCTTCAAAACAAGGCCCCTGCTGTCAAAAATCCGTTTCTTCGGTTGTTGACAGCAGGGGTTTTACATTCATTTATTTAACATTTTAGCGATTGTTCCAAAGTCGATGGAGTCGCCATTATTAGTAATTGCCTGAACAATTTGATCTTCTTTTGCCTTCGATACCGGTTTATTAGCAATTTGCGACACACGTTTTACAATACCGCGTACCGTTTGTTCGTCTTTAAAGTTGGCATTTTGCAAAGAACCTGCAAGCTCCATTAAATCCTTCATATTGACGCCCGTTTTCTTTTCAATGTTTTGAAATAAATTGTTATCCATGATGACATCCTCCTTTTTGTTGCTTCTATATGATATGTGCCTTGCTCAAAAGTCGTGCCCATTTCTCTCCGTTTTTCTTGAAGGCATTCTTCCCTTTTCTTCTAAAAAGGGAAAGTACGAGTGGGCTACACTCGTACTTTGTTTGTTTTTCTGCATTTCAGGAGGAAATGATTTGAGGGTATTAGCAGAAAGCTGCACCAACGATGATTAATAAGATGAACAATACTACGATTAACGCGAAACCACCGCCGTAGCCGCAGCCGCCGTAACCATATCCGCCGTAACCGTATCCGCAATATCCGTAACCCATGCTTTTGCACCTCCCCTTTCCTTGTTCTTTAATACAATATGAAGCAGGTGGCAAAAACGTATGGGCTCTTTACACAATTTTTTGGGGATTTTCCTACTTCTTCTATTTACTACATCCAAACTGTTGAAACAACCGCATCCATATTAGGTTTTTCTTGTGACTTCCTTTTACGAAGAATGAAACGGATCAGGCAAATCCATTTTATCCAATAGTCGAATCATCGCTTCCTCATCTTCTACTTTCTCCAGTTGTTTCGATATGCGCTGAAACCTTTCCTCTTCTCGTTTGATGAACTCCTCATGCCTTCCCATTACATGTGTCTCAAAAAACTTTTCAAATTCTTTTTCAAATCCCATGTTCCCACCGCCTTTGTTACATCGTATTCCTTTTTAGGCCACGAGTGTCAAACGGTTCTCTTTATATAGAAAGCAAAAAACCGTTCTCTTTGAATCAGAACGGTTTTATTGTGGTTGACTGAGAAGCGGATGCAGCCGCTCTATTAAGGTTTTGATCTTCCGTGCTTGCTTTTCAAATACGAAGCTTCGTTCTCCTTTCCATTGTAAAGAAAGCCATTCAAGCTCCGCTTCGCATTTCTTTAAAGCTGCCAGCAAGATTTGTCGGTCCTTTACCATTTGGAGTGGTAGCTGATCGTCGTATGAATCAACATACAATTCTCCCTTGCTGTCAACCTGGGCTAAAAACACTTCATTCATATCCAATCCTTTTTGTTCAATCTTCGTTTTCAGCCACTGTCTTGTATAGCCAGACATTTTTAATTGTTCATCCAAAATGGTTCCATCCATAATTACCGTTTGCGGCTCTCTTTCTTTCGTATACTTTGCAAAAAGCTGTTCCACAGTGACAGGCTGTTTTTCTGTTTTTAATAAAACACTAATATCTCCATTCGCTTCTAATGTCGCAAACTCAACATCTGCCAAGCGGAAAACATCCTTTTTTCGGAGTTGTTCTAATAATTCATCCGCTGTATATTTTTCTCGTTTCAGATTGCCTTCAAGCACTCTTCCTTCTTGAATGAATACGGTGGAATTTCCTTCGACAAAATTACGGAACCCTTTGCTTCTTAAGGAAATTTGGGCAATGATGAGAGGTGTAAGCACCCAAATCAAAATACTGACAAGCCCATTCACAATGTTCAATTCAATATCCATAGACAACGTACCCGCAATGTCCCCAACGGTAATCCCGACAATATACTCAAAAAATGAGAGCTTAGACAGCTGTTTCTTTCCTAATAACTTCGTCACAATGAATAAACCCGCAATAATTGAAACCGATCGTATGACAATCTGAATCCATTCAGCCATCTAGTGAACTCCTTATCTTTAAGCTGTGTGAAAAATCGATGTCAGCTAGCTTGATGACCGTTTCACACAATCTGCCTTTAATGAAAGTGAACGCCGTTTGTTAACTCATGCTCCAATTCATGAAGCTGTTTTTTCAATTCTTCCATCACTTCTTCTGTTTCCATCATCGCTTCATGAAACAGAATTTGCGATTCTCTTTCGTTTGTCTGTAAGGCATACTCTTGAAGCGAGATATGAATATTTTTCACATTCAGAAAACATTGTTTTACTTGATTAAATAAGGTCACGTTTTTCACCCTTTCGGTTTAAACAATAAGGCTCCAATGAAGCCAAATATGATTGCCGCAGAAATACCAGAGCTTGTTACTTCAAACATTCCGGTTAAAACCCCTACGATCCCGTGCTTTTCCGCCTCCTGTAAGGCCCCGTGCACAAGCGAGTTGCCAAAGCTCGTAATAGGAATGGTCGCCCCTGCTCCGGCAAAGGCAATAAGCGGTTCATATAATCCAAATCCATCTAAAATCGCGCCGGCCACTACAAGAGAACTTAATGCATGAGCAGGTGTTAATTTAAATACATCTAATAAAATTTGTCCGATGACGCAAATACCGCCGCCTACGACAAATGCCCAAAAAAACATTGCTGCCATTCTATCTCCCTCCCGCTTCAATGGATACCGCATGGGCAATGCAAGGGATTGTTTCCTTCTGTTGAAACGATAGTGGCGACAATAATGCTCCTGTTGCCACGACAAGCAAACGCTCAAATTTTCCTTTTTTCATTTCATTTAATAAATGCCCGTATAACACGACAGCCGAACAACCTGGTCCGCTCGCCCCCGACAGTACGGGCTGGTTTTCTTTATAAATCATCAAGCCACAATCTTTGAAACGCTCTTCTCTTAGTTCATATCCTTTTTGCTTTAACAGTTCAAGGGACACTTCTCGGCCAATCTTTCCTAAATCTCCTGTCACAATAAGATCATAATAGTCCGATGTGACCCCTCGGTCTCGCAAATGACTCACAATCGTATCAACAGCTGCCGGTGCCATTGCCCCGCCCATGTTGAAAGGATCGGACAACCCCATATCCACGACACGTCCAATCGTGGCGCTTGTGACAACAGGTCCTGAACCTGTTTGAGCAACAATGGCCGCTCCTGCCCCTGTCACTGTCCACTGTGCGGTAGGCGGTTTTTGTCCCCCGTATTCTGTTGGATAACGAAACTGCTTTTCCACAGCGGCATTATGACTGGAAGCACCCGTTAATACATAACGAGCTCCCTTATAGTTCACAAAAAAAGAGGCAAGTGCCAGTCCCTCCATCGAAGTGGAGCAAGCCCCAAATAGACCGAGATAAGGAATGTGGTTTCTTCTCGCCGCAAAACTTGAAGGAGTCATTTGATTAATTAAATCACCGGCAAGAAAAAACTGAATCTCTTCTTTTGAAAGGGATGCTTTCGTCAGCGCTCGATCGACAGCTTCTTCCAGCAAAATACGATGAGCTTTCTCATAAGAATCTTGCTGCATCCATAAATCTTCATGCAAAATATCAAAATCATCGGCTAAATTCCCGTTCGCCTCAAACGGACCGCCAGTTGTTCCTGTTGAAAGAATGACTGGTCTTTGCTCAAATATCCACGTTTGTTGTCCTTTTAACATTACAAACCGCCCCATTGAATCAAAATCGTTTTTACCAAGGCAACAATAAATGCCCCGAATACACCAAACAAAATCACCGAACCTGCCATCTTAAACATGTTGCCCCCAACTCCTAAAACAAATCCTTCTGTTTTATGTTCAATGGCTGCAGAAATAACAGCATTTCCAAAGCCAGTGACTGGAACAGCACTACCAGCCCCTGCAAACTGGGCAATTCGATCATATACACCAAATCCCGTTAATAACATCGCAATGAAGACCATCGTTGCAACAGTCGGATTTCCTACCGTTTGCTCTGTAAAATTAAAAAAATACATATAAAAATAGGCGATTGCTTGTCCTACTACACAAAACATACCGCCTACCAAAAAAGCTCGGAGGCAATTTTTCAAAACGGGACGCTTTGTTTCAAATTTCTTCTCTAACTGTTGGTATTGTTGCTGAGCAGAAGAGAACTGATGAGTTTTATTCATGTCATGACCTCTTTACGTTTGTTCATCTTTTAGTTTTTTTAAGTTCAACACTTCTTTTTTTACTTTTGCTTCAGACAGCTTTTTTTGCCGAAGTTTTTCAGTCTCCCAAAAAAGCTTTAAATCTCCGGATACAATGACGGCATACGTCGGAAATTGTTTCTCTAAAGCTGCCTTCACTTTTTCTTCTATTTGTTCGGAGCGAAATCGTTCAAAATGAACAAGCTGATAGGCGACTAATAAATGTTCTTCAGCTTCAATAGCTGTAACATCCTTAATTTCCGGAAAAGCATTTTTGACACTTTCTTCAACCAGCTTGTTCCATTGCTCCTGTTTTTCACTCGATTGATGGATATGTAGCACATTTGATTCTTTCGCTTCTTCTTGACAACCCGCCATTGCTAAAGAAACGAAGAGCATTGCCGCTGCTTGCTTGATCATCCTAAAACGCATCCTTTTTGTTGAAATCGTACTTCTTTCTATATGGTGTGCAGTGTTCACTATTTTATGAACCGCCTATGTGAATAAAACGTTAAAAAAAACAGGATTTCGTTACGAAATCCTGTTTTTTTTAACGTTTTGGCAATTTTGAGCCGCATCCACATCCACCAGGTGACGTTTTGGGGGGAGTAGGATAGGGCTGATAAACAGTTGGATTAGATGTAACTGGCTGAGGAGAATTCATTCCGGCTAAAGGTTTCGCTTTCGGTGTTTTTGAAGAAGTCGGATAGCCTGGATAAGAACCGTAATAATGCATTCCGTTCCACCTCTTTTCCATAAAATAAACATTCAGTTGCTCGCACTCCATCATGTTTGCCTCGATACCTTACAAAAAGCACCTTTTCTGATGGAAATGCAATACTACCCCATCCTATTCTGCTGACAAGAGGTCTGTGCTCAGTCATATACCCAATTCTTTTACAAACTTGATTTATATTCGTCCTTCAAATCAATCATGGTCAATGGCGTTTTGTTCATGCAGCACTCTCATGAACCAAGCATCACTTGATGTACGGTTCCTTTTATTTTGTTCATTCGCTGTAGCGTATGGAGATTCAGACGTTGGTTTCTTTTGTACTTCCTTTTCTCTTACTCCTTGCTTCGGCATACTCTCACGCTGCTCTTTATCTTTAATGGATGAAACATCATTAATAAATGATTTCAAAACATTGATTTGTTCAAGCAACTGCTGTTTTTCTTGTTTATGCTGCTCCTTCAGTTGCCCAATCTCATCTTCCAGCTCTTCTTCTCTCCATTCCCTTTGCTGATATTCCAAACATCTATCTCTATAGAAGGAAAGTTGCGATTTGAGAGTTGAGATGTACTTCTTCAAGTTCTCTTCACTAATATTTTTACCGCTCATGTCTTCACTCCCTCGATTAGTCTATCAATAGTTTATGAAGAAACTTTCCTGCTGTGACCGATAGCCGTTTCCCAGTGCCTGAATAGGATATGACTGAGACATTTATAGGGACAGATGTACCTGAAGAAATTCCGCTCCTGTCACGGCACATAAATAATAGTCATTCATACAATATATTAGTCCGATACCCAGATTCAGGGCTCGCAATGAGGACAATTACGATTAGGAGGTAAAACTATGCGAGATTCAGAAAAGCTTTGTATCCGTGTGCCTAAAGTATATGATTGGGTTAATCGTCAAGTTGACTTACCTTTAATAAGCTTTGTAGGTAACAAAGGATTAGCAAAGTTAAAGTTTGATTGTGAAGACACTCCAGGTAAAAAAGACGATCCATGTGATGTGCTTGGTAAACATACCATCACAAGATGCTTCTTAAGTGATGCACAAGGACACCCAATTGATTCCCTTAATTCCCCTGCAGTTGAAATTACAGAGATTGTTCAACCAGACGGACGCTTAAACGTCACTTCTACATTGCCAAACGGCGACAGAGTCACTCTTCAAAAAGTAAAAGTATTAGTCAAAGGCTTCTTCGTTATTGAAGTATCCAACGCACAAGGTGAAGTTTGCATCTCCGAGCCTCAACCGTTCGCTGTTGCTCAAACATTCTTCTTATGTGCCCCTCCAGGAACAGAAGTAGTCGGCCACATTACATTCTTTGAGTGTGATGCACACTTAATCTGTGACAATTGTGAGTTCCAGCAATTAGACGTATCCCTCACATTCTGCTTAGATGTTCAAATGGAAGCAACAGTGAAAATTGAAGTAGACGGACGCTTCTGCCGCCCTCGTCAAGAACTTCCAATTAACATTTGCGATGTAAACCAGCTTCCACCGCAATGTCCAGATGTCTTCCCTGGTGACACTCATCACCATCACGATTGCTAAAGCTGTAACTTATAGAGGAGAGTTTTCTCCTCTATTTTTTTATTACACAATTTCTCCTTCTATGCCTAACTAATGAAATTTTTTCATCAATTCTGGTGAAATCGCCCGGAAATTTTCAATTTAAAAGTTTGCATCATTTTTTTGGTAAACCCGTTGTTTTTTTATACATATAAATGAACGGAAAGGAGAAGTGTAAATGGAAAAAAACTCTCATTCTTCATCCGATAATCTTCTTCAGCTGAAACAAAAACTCATTCATTATAAATCAGAGCTTAACCATTATGAGCAAAAAATGAGGCAATACGAAAAAGCATTAGAACACGAAAAAGAAAATACAAGCTTTTGGAGAGAAAAACATGCTTCCCTCCTGAACCATTTAGACAGAGAAACCCCTTCTGAAGAACTTGAACGGAAAGTCAATCTGCTGACAAATAAACTAGCTGAACAGCAGCTTCTAAATGAACATTTACGGAAAAAGCTGTTCCAATCCGAACAAACGGTACAGATTCAGCAGAAGCCGTTGTCTAAACAAGATTTAGTCGCTTTTTTCATGTATTCGGTCGTTCTTCCTCATCAAATGGAAGACGACACAGTGATTATCGGTAACATTGTGATGAAAAATCAAACACCTGCAACCTTACACAATCCCACTCTTTGTCTGAAAATGTCCCCGCCATTAAGTGCTGCGTTAAGCGGAAAAATTATAAATTCAGACAAACCGGAGAGCGATTCCTTTTCCATTCATGAAACAGATGCTGAACAATGGGAATACGCTCATCCGAATTGGAAAGAAAAAATTAGAACAGACGGGGAATATTGGATTAAACCTGTCCACACAACCTCACTTCAACCGGAAAGCGTTTTATCATTTGATTCTTTTCAACTTGCCATCCGAGCAAGTCAGGATGTGACTTCGTTTGTAATGGAAGGATATTTCTATACGAAAGAATGGAAAGACGGCATCCCTTTTTCCAATAAAATTATCATCAATTTCCCGGTCTAATAATCATAAAAAACGGAGGAGTCCCATAAAGAAACTCCTCCGTTTTTTATAAAGCGATACGTGTTATCCGTGAAAATCAGATCCTCCTGAATAAAACAGATTGTAGCGAAGAGCCATTTTCATATACTGTCGTTCAAGATCAATGGTATGAAGCGGATGATACACTTCAATTCCATCAAAGCCCATTTCAAGAAGCTCTTCAATCATCTTTTCATTGCCAATAACAGCTGGATGCGCCAATACTGCTACCCCGCCGCTTTCTTGAATAAGCTCAATGCCTTCTTTCGGTTTTAATGCCATTTTCTCCACACTGCACGGTTTTCCGTCTCCTAAATATAAATCAAAAACGGTCTTTATGTCTTTGACGTATCCTTTGGCGACGACGGCTTTCGCGATATGCGGACGACCCACGGTGCCTCCTTGGCTAAATTGATGAACATCTTCCATCGTAATCTTCATGCCCAATGCTTGAAATTTTTCAACGATGATGGAAGCACGATGTTCCCGGTGATTTCTTATTTGTTGAAGGACACTTTTCAAACGCGGTGTCTCGGTTAAGCCATATCCTAAAATATCGACACGTTGCCCGTCATAATAAGTTGTCAGCTCAATTCCAGGGATTACCCGAACTCCAAGTCGCTGCCCTTCCGCTATGGCTTCTTCCAGCCCATCCATCGTATCATGGTCAGTAATGGCAATCGTTCGTTTTCCTAACTCTTTCATTTTAAAAACAACCTCTTTTGGAGACAGTGCCCCATCAGAAGCTGTCGTATGCATATGTAAATCATACGCCCCATCCTTAATCACTTGTCGAATATCCATGCTATTCTCCCCTCGATTATCCAGTTATATCTTCCGCACTGCCAAATAAGCCATAAACGCTTGAACAATGATTGATGTACACTCCATTTTAAAGGAAGAAGGTGACAAGAGAAAGTCTCTTCTCTTGTCACCTTCTCGTTTAAACATAACTACTCACATGTAGCTCCTACTTTAAAAAAGATTCCAAAAAGCCAGCTACCCCGGCAATAGCCAGCACTGTGATAAGTGGCATCGTCAAAATCGGAACATAAATAAAACCGAAATAAAGCACAATTGCACTCCACATTCCTGTACACCAATAACAACTAAGCAATTCGCCAATCCACTTTTGAATTCCCGTCCCTTTGACCTGTAAATAAGTAGACACGCTTCCGTCTTCTAACGTCTCTTCTATAATTTCATGGAATGGCTCTCGTAAAAACCACGTAATCTTATCAAACACAATTAATCTTGTTAAACGAAACACTGCCATAATCAAAATGACTAACTGCAGCCATGTAATACTCACCTGCACACCGCCTTTTCGTTAATAACGCTGAAATGTCAAATATGCATGTACATTGACCACTAAAAAAGCTAACGCAATGAGTTCATCGTGTTAGCTTCCCATCCTTTTTCTTTTCCTATCTCCTGACTAAATTTTAATAATGGAGATATCAATAACCGATTGCATTGGAATAAGTATCGGGTCCTTATGCGGAGGAATAATTAATGACAGTTCTTCTCTACTGACAGTTGTAATGGTTCCACGCGACGTTTTCTCCTTCGTTTTGACTTCACAAACCGGCTGTGACATATGCTTTGGAAATTGAGCTAAAAACGAAGCTTTTTCTTCAATGGTCATTTCTTGAAACATTTTGTTCGCTTTTTTCGATTCTTCCTTTTTCTTTTCATCTTGGATTGGCGCAATCAAGGAAAAAGTCGGTTCTTCCTTCGGTTGAGGCGACTGACTTTCCTCTTTTCCTTCCGCTCGTTCCTCTTGTTTTTCAGAAGAATCGGAGCTGAAAAAATACTGCATGGAATGTTTAGTTTCCTTGATATTAGGCTGTACAATATACATTAACGGGGCATTTGCTTCCGTTTTCGTTTCCGTTTTTTTCATTGAAGCATCCCTCCATTGATCAAATCAATCTCTCTTAAAAATGTATGCGAATACTTTAGAAAACTTGTTCTTTTTTTCTGTTACTCTACTCTAAAAAATTGCTCATTTTCACTCACAATGCTATAGTCAAGGTAATTCCTTACGATGAGGATATGCTTATTCTGCTTACTTATCTCTTGTTTAATAGTTAACAATCACCTTCATACAAAAGAACCATTCTACATCGCGTTAAAGGAGGGATCAAGATGCACATCTATAAAAGAAAAACAATTGGTGAACTAATCCAGGGAAATATCATTCTGCATCCGCTTTACCGAAGTGATGGTTTACTCTTTGTGAACAAGTATAAAAGATTATCCAACTCCATTTTATCCCATTTACGAAAGCTGTTCCCCGCTCATATAGAAGTACTTGTTGTTTCAACAGAAAACGACTTGAAGCAATTTATCGAGCTTCAAGAGTATGAAAACGAAGCCTTTTTAACTCTTTTGCAAGAAATCGTTCATCAATTTAATCAATACTTCAATGTATCCCTCGATATGACGAACTTTTACGATGAACGAGTGAATCCCTCTGAGCGTAAAGAAGCAAATGGAACTAATCATTCCTTTCATGAATTCCTGACCTCTCCTTCCTGGCAGCAACTGAATCACATATTTGATTCAGAACACCTTCTTGGAAGAAGTACGGTCATAAAAGGAGTCATTCATCAAAGACTGACAGAGGATTCATCGCTAGAAGCCATGTTTACGAGCATGAAAAACTACCACGATGTGTTAGCAGTCCACAGCATCAACACAGCGATTGTCAGTTTCATGATTGGACTCACATTGGAGTTAACAGATGAAGAATTAGTCGATTTAACAATTGCTACGTTATTTTGCAATATTGGATTTACGAAAAGCCCTGAAAAAGACTTTATGGACTACTTAAATTACGGCAGTCATCAAGAGCTGTTAGCAAGCCATATTAAGAGCTCGGTTGAACTAATGGCAGCTTCACCGTATTGTCGAAGACGCAACATTTTATTAGGTGTATACGATCATCACGAGCACTATAACGGGACAGGAGAACCTCTACAAAAAAAGGGAGAGGATATTCACTTGTTTGGCAGAATTATTGCGCTCGCCCAAGGATACGACGAAACGGTCGGCGGATATGTACAGGAAAGAAATGTGAACACATTGCAGGCAGTCGAAGAGATGTGGTCGAACAAAGGAGAAAAATATGATCCTGCTATCGTAGATATCTTTATTCGTCGTGCAGCCCTTTATAAAGTAGGACAGACCCTCCTTTTAAATGACTTTCGAAAAGGGGAAGTGATTGGTTTTGATGACTATATTCATTACCCAATTCATCCAATCGTCCGACTTACAGATGGTACCATCGTCAATTTTAAAAAATCGTGAACCATTAAAAAAGGGAGGATAGCACATCGGTCAATGTGCTATCCTCCCTCTTTATAAACAATATTTGATTGAATATAGAGATGCCTCTGAATTATCGCGCCATAATATGGAATCCAGAATCAACGTGAATATTTTCACCTGTAATGCCGCGAGCCATGTCACTGAATAAGAATACAGCTGTATCTCCTACTTCTTCAGGCGTTGTTGTACGGCGAAGTGGTGACGTTTCTTCGATTTCTTTTAAAATCGAGTTGAAATCGCTAATTCCTTTTGCTGAAAGAGTACGAATTGGGCCTGCTGAAATGGAGTTCACACGAATGCCGTATTTCCCTAAATCAGCTGCTAAATATTTCACACTCGCATCTAGAGAAGCTTTCGCTACACCCATAACGTTATAATTTTGAACCACACGCTCACCGCCAAGATATGTCAGCGTTACGATGCTGCCGCCTTCTGCCATTAGCTCTTTACTTGCTTTCGCTACAGCTGTTAAAGAGTATGAACTAATGTTGTGAGCAAGCAAGAAGCCATCACGAGTTGTGTTCATATACTCTCCTTGCAGTTCTTCTTTATGAGCGAACGCGATACAATGGGCAATTCCATGAATGACGCCTGCTTCTTCTTTAATTTGTGCAAAGCACTTCGCTACTTCTTCATCATTTGTAACATCACAAGGAAGAACAAGTGAATCATTACGATCTAAACTTTCTGCAAGCTCGCGAACGCTTTTCTCTAAACGTTCACCTGCATATGTAAAAATTAAACGCGCTCCCGCTTCATGAAGAGAACGAGCAATTCCCCATGCGATGCTGCGTTTGTTTGCGACGCCCATTACTACATACGTACGATTTTCTAAGGATAAAGCTTTCATCTTTTCATATCCTCCTACTTAATACAAGTTATTAGTACCTAGTCCTAATAATAGTATAGCATACCATACCTGCTATTTGTAAAGATAAATTCAAATTTCCCCTTCCTCGCCGTTTTTAAAAGCAAGACAAAGATTAACATCCTATAAAAAAAGAATTCCCGCTTTGGCGCAGGAATTCCTTTTTTACGTCTATTTTTTAGCATTCTTCACAAAATTCAAGAGCTCTTCTCAATTCGTTTACATACTCAAGTGAGCCTGTCACAATAAGTTTGTCTCCGATTTGCAATTCCGTATCTCCATGTGGAACGATGGAATCTTTCCCGCGGAAAATACGGACAAAAATAACATCTCCTGTGAAGGGGAAATTTCGTAAAGACAGCCCGTGATATTTGCTGCTTTCTAAATTAATTTCATAAAGAGCATTGTCTTGATTCGTCAAAATATTAATGACTTTTGGCGATTCAATTAATGCTTTCATTAACGCCTTCGTTGACAATAACACCGAGAACACTTCAATGCCTGCTTCTCTTAGCTGCTCCTCAAGTTCTGGTGTTTCCAGACGTGCAATGACACGATCTACTCCATACTCTTTAGCCGCAAGAGCAATATCAGCATTTCCTTGCTCACTTCCTGACGTAATCACTAACACATCCGTATCAAACACACCATATTCTTTTAATGTATCTAAATCATAGCTATCAATTTCTTCAATGTGAAACACAGGATTAGCAATGACTTCATCCAGTTTTTCCTGCTTCAAATGATAAATCGTGTAATCATACAGCTTCCCGTTTAATTCGCGAACAACCGGCAAGGTGAACTGATTGGCCCCAATAAATTTAACGGTAATTCTTGTCCCTTCCTCCTCTTTTTTCGGAAACAATTTCTTAAAGAAAATCGGAGTAAAGATACACGTAATAATGGCTACAAGAATGAGCGCACCGGACATTTGCGCATCAATGACACCAACTTTTTCCCCAATTGTAGCTGCCGCAATTACAAGCGATAAAGTTGAAGTCAGTAAGAAACCTGAAGCTAATACCGTTTTTGTATCATACCAAATGCGCAAAATGAATACTGGCAAAATTTTAGACAATAACAAAGCCAACAACAGCAATGGCATTAAAATAATAACCCTCGTATCCGTAAATAAAGACCAAACATCTAGATTCACACCGACCATCACGAAAAAGATTGGAATTAAAAAGCCATATCCAAAGGAATCAAGCTTGTGAACCAAGTCTTGGTTCGGCGATAAAAGAGAAACTAGCACCCCGGCTAAGAAAGCACCTAAAATATTTTCTGCCCCAATGGATTCTGATACAGCAACGAGTACGATAATGAGTGTAAACACCGCTCTCGTTCCGATTTGAATGGTTCCTTTTGACATCGTCTCAAGAAACGAACGATGCTGAAACACTTTTCCAATGAAGTAAAAGATAATCCCTACTCCGAATAATACGAGTAATAGCCATGTGTTTCCGCCATTCTCATCATAAATGGAAACAAAGACCGCCAATAATACCATCGTTACAAGGTCGGCAATAACGGCCACAAGTAAAATCGTTTGTCCTACATTTGTTTTCATAATTTGGGCGTCTTTTAACGTTGGGACGACTACCCCTAATGAAATCGTAGAAATAATGAGCGTCATTAAAAACGCGTTTTCAATAAATCCTGTCCATACAAAGATATAGGATAAAAACAGCGAAAGGAAAAAGATGGCGACAAACACGATTAGCGATGTGAAAAATGCATTCGGTGCGTCTTTTCCATTTGGAAGTTTTTCCTTCTTTTTATTTCCGGCAAATGCGGCAAAATCAATTTCCAATCCGCTCAAAAACATTAAGAAAATAAATCCGAGCGTTGATAAAGTTTCCAGCCACATATCTTGTTCTACAATATCCAATCCGCTTTTTCCGATAATAAGTCCCATAATGATTTCCGCTACAACGACAGGAATAGCCCGGAGCTTAAAGCGGTGAAGCAAAATGGGAGTCAAAAAAGCGACAATGATGACAATCAGCAAAGATGTTACTGAAGCATGATGTTCCATATTCAGCCTTCCCTCCTAGTTCATAAAACAGCTTATTGTAAATAACCCATAAACATGGTAGCTAAGCCAAAATAAATTAAAATACTAATAATATCATTAATCGTCGTAATAAATGGACCAGAAGCAACCGCAGGGTCAATGTTTAAGCGATGCATCATAAGAGGGACAAGAGCGCCTGCCAACGTAGCTACAATTAACGTAGCAAAAATGGAAATCCCCACAAGGCCCCCTAAGAAAATATCTCCTTGCCACACATACACAATAATGGTCACTAAAATCCCACACGTTCCTCCAGTAATAATACCGGTTCCTGCTTCTCTTGTAATGAGTCGCCACTTACTTCCGCTTTCTACGTCTCCTGTCGCTAACCCTCTAACTGCTACCGCTAACGCCTGAGTGCCTGTATTTCCAGCCATCCCGGCAATAAGTGGAATAAACACAGCCAAAATCGCGACTTGGTTCAATGTATCCTCAAACCGCCCAATTAGACTGGCAGTGAACATACCTAAAAACAGTAAAATGACGAGCCACGGCAATCGTTTGCGTGCCGCACTGAATGGTCCTTTATCTACTTTATCTACATCACTGACACCAGCCAGCTTTGAATAGTCATCAGACGCTTCTTCATCGATAACATCAATGACGTCATCTACTGTAATAATTCCGAGCAGATGATACTGAAAATCCACAACCGGTAAAGCTAAAAAGTTGTAGTCTCGCATTTTTTTCGCGACTTCTTCTTGATCTTCCGCAACAGATACGGAAACAACCCGATCATACATGATGTCGGCTATCATCGCTTCGTCATCCGAGACGATGAGATCACGAAGCGATACAACCCCTACAAGCTTTTTTTCATCATCAATCACGTATATGTAATAAATGGTTTCTGCTTCCGGGGCTTCCCGCTTTAGAATATCCATCGCTAAACGCACATTTTGGTTTGCCTGGACAGCGACATACTCTGTTGTCATGATACTTCCAGCTGTGTATTCTTCATAATGAAGGAGTTCTTTAATTTCTTTGGCAGCTTCATCATTCATGATGGTTAAATAGCTAGCTACCTGCTCCTTATCCAGTTCATTTAAGACATCAACTGCATCATCCGCATACATATGGGAAAGCATGTCAGCCGCAAAAGATGGATGCATCGCAGACATTAGTTCCTGATACTCATCCTCTTGCACTTCCAGCGTCTCAAAAATATAGGCTACTTCATTTGGAGATAAAAAACCATACAGCGCCAGTCTTTGTTCATCTTTTAATTCAGCAAAAAATTTCGCCTGATCATAAGAAGGAAGGACAAGAAACGCATCGCGAAACTCGGTAATTTTTTCTTCTTCCAACAACGTCAGCAACGTTTGCTCGGTGGCTTCCCACCATTCTTTTTCATCCGAACGGCCCATATGTTCCCCCCCTTTCCGATTCGAAACTCATTTAACTTTATTATGAACAAGAAGGAAAATGCAACTAATATCTTTCAATCTTAACGAACATTTAAAATTCACCAGTCACTTTTCATCGAGATTATGTCCATATCCTTCCCAAATTAGGGAACCATACAAAAGATGGCCGTTTTATTTATTAATGAATTTACTCTTATATTCCTGTATAGTTGACACGAACAACTTGCCATTTTATTTGACGGAAAGGATGGATACAGATGAAATTTGATATAATCGGGGATATTCACGGCTGTTACAAAGAATTGGTCCAATTAACGGAAAAACTAGGCTACTCTTGGGCGCAAGGACTGCCAAAACATCCCGAGGGACGGCAATTAGTATTTGTCGGAGATTTGACAGATCGAGGACCTCGCTCGTTAGACACGGTCCGCATCGTACATAAGCTTGTTGTTCAAGAACAGGACGCCCACTACTGTCCCGGAAATCACTGTAACAAATTGTATCGCTTCTTTCTAGGAAATAAGGTTCAAATCACACACGGACTTGAAACAACCGCAGCCGAATATGACAGCCTTTCATCAACAGACCAAAAAGCCATCCGCCATCAATTTATGGAACTATACGAGATGGCCCCCCTTTATTTGCAACTTGATGGCAATAACGTGATTGTCGCTCATGCTGGGATTCGGGAAGATTATATTGGAAAGTTTAGTAACAAAGTAAAAACCTTTGTTTTATATGGAGACATCACAGGTGAAACACATCCTGACGGTTCTCCTGTACGCCGAGATTGGGCACAGCATTATAAAGGAAAGGCACTCATTGTGTATGGGCACACACCAGTCAAACAGCCCAGACGAATCAATAACACCATTAACATTGATACGGGTGCTGTATTTGGAGGAGAACTAACCGCTTTTCGCTACCCTGAACAAGAAACCGTTTCTGTCCCCTCCTCCATGCCTTACGTAGCAGAAAAGTTTCGCTCCTTTGATGAATAGTATTTGTTGATCGCAACTAAAAAAACCGGACCGTCCGAATAAAGAGCTACGGACAATCCGGTTTTTCTTTCAATCTTCAACAGTGCAAACGAGTCTTTGCATGTCTTCAGGAATATCTGCCTTGAAAGAAAAGGAAGTTTGAAGAAACGGATGGTAAAAATGGAGTTCATAGCTGTGCAGTGCTTGACGCGCTACATGCTCCCTCTTGCCTCCATACAGTTCATCCCCAAGAAGCGGATAACCTAAATGCGCTAAGTGAACACGAATTTGATGGGTTCTTCCAGTTTCGAGCTTTAATTGGATGTATGTATAATCTTCTAATCGTTCCAACACTTCATAATGGGTCACCGCATGCTGACCGTCTGCCCTTACTTCCCGCTCGATAATGCTTTCTGTTTTGCGTCCGATGGGAGCATTAATCGTTCCAACGTCATCTGCTATCACGCCATGGACGAGAGCACGGTAAGTGCGCTTAATTTGGTGAAGCTTTTGCTCTCGCGAAAATAAATGGTGAACATGCCTATGTTTAGCCACAATTAACAAACCCGAAGTGTCACGGTCCAATCGATTCACTAAATGAACGGTCGAAGAAAGATGATGTTGGTCATAATAATGCAACAGTCCGTGACTCAACGATCCTGTCGGATGCTCACGAGATGGAATGCTCGATAGAAAAGGCGGCTTATTAATCACCAGAATGTATTCATCCTCGTATACCACATCGAGCGCGATCGGCTCTGACATTAACCCGTCACTACGTATTTCCGGCGGGAATAAAACAGATAGGACATCTCCCTCTTTTAAACGATGACGAACCGTCACATGCTCTCCATTCACGCGAATGTCGCCTCCGTTAAATTTAATGTCCGTCAGAGCTGTCTTGGAAATGTTCTGCTCCTGCAAAAATTCCTTCACGAAACGACCGCTGTCTTTTTCGTCCACTTTCCATGTCAATGTAAACAGTTCACTCATTCTTTTCTTTCCCTTCGATGAAAACACATTGTTATGAATTCGTTTCAGAACATAAGCCGACCAGAATACATCTAAATCGGTCGGCTTACACTTTTAATCACAAACGAACGAATCTCTTACCCTTTGCCAAAATGGAAAAGCACGGAAACGAGCAAAGCGGATTTTCTCATCAGCTACACGAAATTGAATGGATTTAACATCCTTATGTAAAAGTGTAAGATGATCAATGGTAATTTGATAATCTACATCATTAATTGGCTTTAGCATGCACGTATGATGTGACGGCAAAATGAGTGGAGATCCAATCGTACGGAACACTCGGTTGTTAATGGATGCCATCTCTGCTATTTGAAAAGCTTCGAGTGAAGGATGTAAGATGGCGCCTCCAAGAGATTTATTGTAGGCGGTGCTGCCTGAAGGTGTCGAAATACACAACCCGTCTCCTCGGAAAGTTTCGAATAACTGCCCTTTAATCTCCAAATTCATGACAAGCGATCCTTCTACACTTTTCACGGTGCATTCGTTCAAGGCTAAATAACGAGATTCGCGGTTTCCGTTTGTATAGCGAATAATGGCTTCTAATAAAGGATACTCGACCACTTGGTAGTGGGTTTTCGCAATCGCTATCACGAGCTTTTCAATTTCATCTGGAACCCAATCCGCATAAAATCCTAAGTGTCCTGTATGTACCCCAATAAAGGCTGTTTTATCAAGGCGCTTACTATATCGATGAAAGGCATACAGTAAAGTTCCGTCTCCTCCGACTGATATGACAATGTCTGGCTGATTTTCATCATATTCCAGCTGAAAATCAAGTAAATACCTACGCATCTTTTGCATAAGTGTATTAGAAGTTTGATCTCCTTTTGATGTAATCGCAAATTTCACCTTTTTCACCCCATCCCTTTTTCTTTCCTTGCCTCATTGCTATTCTGCCACGCTCTTTAAGTCCGCTCCGAGCAAAATCAACTTTGCTACTCTTCTGTGCTTTCTTGCTTACGCAAGAAAATCACCTGTGCTTCCTGAATTTCCCCGCGAATTTGCGACATTTCTTCATCCAATTGAAAAGCAGCTTCTGCCGCGCGGTGAAGGCGTTCTTTTATTTCTTCTGGGAAATTGCCGCTGTATTTATAGTTCAAAGAATGCTCAATCGTCGCCCAAAAATTCATGGCCAATGTCCGAATTTGAATTTCTACTAAGATTTTCTTTTCACCTTTGATAGTTTGTACCGGATAACGAATGACAACATGATAAGAACGATAACCGCTCGCTTTTTTCTGAGTAATATAGTCTCGCTCTTCCACAATCTCAAAATCCGTTCGTTGCCGAAGCATTTGGACAACCGGTTTAATATCATCAACAAATTGACACATCATGCGCAAACCGCCAATGTCCTGCATTTCTTCCTCCAACTTATCAAGGGAAATGCCCTTTCTTGCGGCTTTATCCAAAATGCTCGGAATTGGCTTTACTCTTCCTGTGACAAATTCAATCGGTGAATGCATGGACTGCATTTCAAATTGTGACCGCATTCCTTTCAGCTTCACCTTTAGCTCTTCCACTGCTTGTTTATAAGGAGCCAAAAATAAATCCCAATGCTGTATCATTGTTACAATGTCCCCCCATCTGCCAATACTCACAAGATGAATCTTTTCTTTTTCTTACGATTCATCTGCACGAGGTAGAAAACATTTTTCAACCGCCGTAACCATTTCCTCCCCGTAGTTAGCGTTTCCTTCAATATTGTCAATTAAATATTGAAGCTCTTCAAGAAAACCTTCTAACTGTAGCGTACGGTCACCGAGCTGTAAATAGACCCCATACTCACCATCAAGCGCTTCCTTTAAATCCATCCAAAATTTTTCACCTGTACTCACATAAACAAATTGATTATTTACGTCGATAATATAAATAAAGGATATGTTATCAGAATCGGTAATCATTTGAGCGGTTGCGCGGATTTCATTGATTTCTGCCTCAAATGGCTCTGTACTTAAATATAGTTGCTGTTGTTCAATACGACTTTCTACCACTTCAATTCGTTTTTGCATAAATAAACTCCTTCCAACAATCCAATTCGTTTTTTATTTTAACATAAGGATGAGGTGTGGGATAATAAGAACAGCCTCATCCTTATACAAGAAAGGAAAAGCTTTATGAAACAAGAATTAGAAATTGAATTTAAAAATTTATTAACAGCAGAAGAATTTCATCAACTCGCCTCTCATTTCTCGATTAAAGAGGACGATTTTATCACACAGGAAAATCATTATTTTGATACACCGGAATTTTCTTTAAAAGAAAACCGCAGTGCTTTACGAATTCGGAAAAAGCAAGAGAAATGCACCTTAACGTTAAAGCAGCCTCATCTAGACGGCCTGCTGGAATCACATCAATCGCTGTCTGATGAAGAAGCAGACATGCTCATGAACGAGACCGCCACACTGCAAGGAGACATTGCGGCTCTCTTAGAAGAACAAGGGATTGATACTGCGCGCATTCGTTATTTCGGCTCCTTAACAACAAAGCGTGCTGAATTTCCATATAAGAACGGCCTTCTCGTCTTGGATCACAGTTTTTACTTAAATAAAGACGATTATGAGCTGGAATTTGAAGCCGACGATTTTACAGTTGGACAGATCCAATTTATGGACTTACTCCATGAGTTTTCCATTCCTGTTCGCCCTACGGCAAACAAAATCCGGCGTTTTTATGAGCTGAAATATTCACAACAAAGGGAGGAGTAAGCATGGACGTTCAATCATTACGAACTTTATTGGAATTACAAGCTCTTCGCAATTTTTCAGGTGGTTCGATGTCTCCGTCCAATGAGAATGCTTCCATGTTCCAGCAATTGTTACAGGAACTCATAACAACACAAGAAACAACCGTGAAAAAAGAGGCGGCACTGCCCCTTTCGTTCAATTCATCGCTGCCTCCTTTAACGACGGCATCCTTGACGACGAAAGCCATCCCAAAGACTTCTTATTCGGGACCAGCTTCCGGCATGTCCAGCCTTGAGCGTATGATTGATCAAGCCGCTCAAAAATTTGACTTAGACCCTAAATTACTGAAATCTGTGATTCGTCATGAATCCAATTTCAATCCGAAAGCCAAAAGTCACGCAGGCGCTATGGGACTGATGCAGTTAATGCCCGCTACCGCTCGCTACTTAGGGGTGACAGATCCATATGATCCGATGCAAAACATTAGTGGAGGCGCTAAATATTTACGACAAATGCTTGATAAATATGATGGAAATCTGAATTTAGCGCTTGCCGCCTATAACGCCGGCCCCGGAAATGTTGATAAGTACGGAGGCATTCCACCTTTTAAAGAAACACAGCAGTACGTTCAAAAAATTACAAACACTTATTATGCATGATGCCCTTTTGATTCCACTGCACGCCGCAGCAAGGAATCAAAAGGCTTTTTTTGATTTAGAACCAATCCCTTTACATATGCTAACGTGGGACGTGCCAGCTCTGTGGCGCTAAATGAAAGGGGAAAGCGAATCGTTTGAGATATTATTATAGCGTTGATACAATAAAAGAAACTTTATTCACTAAAAGCCTTACCGCCCGTTTATACGGGATTAACGGCAAGTAACATATTTTGAAAGTATTTTTGTGAGTCTCTTCACTGCTTTCACGAACAATAGGTTTAAAGGAGTTATTACTATGACCAATCCAATGTATACGCCCTATGAGGCATTCGGTGAAGATTTGTTAACAAGGCTTGTAGATGCGTTTTATACACGAGTGGGCAAACACCCTGAACTCATGGACATTTTTCCCGATGATTTAACGGAAACGGCACGAAAACAGAAACAATTTTTAACGCAATACTTAGGAGGACCCGCACTTTATACAGAAGAACACGGGCACCCGATGCTTCGTGCGCGGCATCTTCCATTTCCGATTACCCCTTCTAGAGCAAAAGCATGGTTAAGCTGTATGAATGACGCGATGGATGAGGTTGGAATGGAAGGACAGATTCGCACCGAATTTTTTCAGCGTCTTGTGTTAACGGCCCAGCACATGATCAATACGCCGGAAAACCAAGATGAGGAAGGATTGTAACCTTGAGTGTTCAAGATTTTTATTCTAACCCCTCCTACTCGCTATCACAACTTTGTCAGGGCTCGAATAAGAAACCGCTGGAAATTTATTTCTTTATCGACCCCTTATGTCCTGAGTGCTGGGCGCTTGAACCAATCGTCAAAAAGCTTCAAATTGAGTACGGACAGTTCTTTACATTAAAACATGTGCTGAGCGGACGTTTAACTACTTTAAATGTAAGACCAAAACAACAATGGGAAGATATGGCACGCGTATGGGAGCGAACAGCGAGTCGTTCAGGAATGTCCTGTGACGGAAACCTATGGCTTGAAAATCCAATCGATTCTCCTTATTCCGCCTCTATTGCGATCAAAGCAGCGGGCTTACAAGGGAAAAAGCAAGGCATTCGCTTTTTACGGAAGGTGCAAGAAGTTGTCTTTTTAGAAAAACAAAATGTGTCCGATGAGGAAGTCCTGATGCAATGTGCAAAAGAAATTGGATTGGATATTGAAGAGTTTTCCAAAGATTTACGTTCAGAGTCCGCATCAAAAGCTTTTCAATGTGATGGGAAAATTACAGCGGAGATGGATGTAGATGAAATTCCAACGCTCGTTTTCTTTAACGAAGATGTCGAAGAAGAAGGCATTAAAGTGACAGGCTGTTATCCATATGAGATGTATGTACAAATCCTGCACGAAATGCTCGGCTATACTCCAGAGCCCTCACCTTTGCCATCATTGGACATGTTTTTACAGCACTTTAAATTTGTAGCCACAACGGAAGTCGCCGTTGTCTATAACGTTTCTCCAAAAGAAGCAGAGCGTGAATTAAAGAAAATGCAGTTGCAGCAAAAAGTAGAACAAGTTCCCGTCAAATACGGAACGTTCTGGAAGTATGTTGATTATTAAAAAACAACAAAAAAGACCCGGAAATCCGGGTCTTTTTTGTTTGTCTTAAGACAACAAGGGGATGGGAGAAATTTTTCACGGTCAAACAAAGGGGTATATGTTTGTTTGTGATAAACTTCACACTAATAATATAGCAAATTATGTCGAGTTTTGACAAGTGCTTTTTTTAGAATTCACAATTTGGACAAAAACAGTGTTTTTAACCAACAGAAGAAGCTTGTATGAAAAGCTCTTAACATATGCGCATATACATCAACCATATAGAAAAGGAGGTCCTGCTATGCAAACCATATTATTAATTGGAGGAATCATCGCGGTTATCGGTACGTTTACTTTTTACTTTTTGTCGCTTATGAATTTAGCGCCAATTTTATTAGCCGCTCCCCTCCTTTTTTTAGCGATTTTATTCACTCTTTGGCTCTTCAATATTCGCAAGCAATTTAAGGGCTTTTAATTAAAAAATTTTTCAAAAAGAAAAAGGCTGTGTGAAAAGGATAATTCCCTCTTTCCACACAGCCTCTTCTTACAAGGAAGCGAGTAATTGCTCCATCTCTGTTAACTTCTCTTCAAATACCGCAAGCGCTTCTTCAATCGGCTTCGAGGTCGTCATATCCACCCCTGCTTTTTTCAGCACATTAATTGGATAATCTGAACTTCCCGCTTTTAAGAAACCGAGATAGCGTTCAACTGCTGGCTCGCCTTCTTCTAATATTTGTTTACTTAACGCAGCAGCAGCACTAAAGCCTGTCGCATATTGATAAACATAATAATTGTAGTAGAAATGAGGAATCCGTGCCCACTCCAAGCCAATCTCCTCATCAATATGCAAGCCGTCTCCAAAATACTTCTTATTAAGCTCATAATAAACGTTCGTCAACAATTCTGGTGTTAACGGCTCACCGTTTTGAGCGCGAATATGAATATCATGCTCAAATTCAGCAAACATCGTTTGACGGAAAACCGTACCACGGAACCCTTCTAAGTAATGGTTCAGCAAATATAATCGCTTTTTCGGATCGTCTATCGTTTTTAACAGATGATCATTCAACAGCGCTTCGTTGCACGTAGATGCGACTTCCGCTACAAAAATGGAGTAGTCTCCATATGGATACGGCTGAGTTTGGCGTGTATAGTAGCTGTGTACAGAATGACCAAACTCATGAGCTAATGTAAACAAGTTATTCACATTGTTCTGCCAGTTCATTAAAATATACGGGTTCGTTCCATAAGTTCCAGAAGAATAGGCACCGCTTCGTTTTCCTTTGTTTTCATGAATATCAACCCAGCGATTTTCGAATCCTTCCTTCAAGACGTTTATATAGTCCTCTCCAAGCGGAGTTAATCCCTCTAAAATGTATGTTTTTGCTTCATCATAAGTAACTTCCATTTTTACATCTTTTACGAGCGGTGTGTACAGATCATACACATGGAGCTCGTCCAGACCAAGCACTTTTTTACGCAGTTCCACGTAACGATGGAGCAAATGTAAATTCTCATTAACCGTTTTCACGAGATTGTCATACACTTCTTCTGGAATATTATTGTTACTTAAGGCGGCATGGCGGGCTGAATCGTAATGGCGGACACGAGCATTAAAATTATCTTTTTTTACCGTTCCGCTTAATGTACTGGCAAATGTGTTTTGAAATTTCCCGTATGTTTCATAAACCGCTTTGAATGCTTCTTCACGCACACGGCGGTCTTCACTCTCTAAAAAGCGGATGTAACGTCCATGTGTAATTTCAACTTCTTCTCCATTTTCATCTTTAATGGATGGAAATTGTAAATCTGCATTGTTTAACATCCCAAATGTATTACTTGATGCCCCCAATACTTCAGAAGCTTGAGCCAAGAGCCCCTCTTCTTCAGCTGACAACACATGCGGACGCTGACGGTTAATTTCATCTAGCGCATGTTCATACAACTGTAACGCTTCTTTTTCCTGTAAGAAACCTTTTAATCTTTGTTCATCAATCGACAGTAGTTCTGGTGTAACGAAAGAAAGCGAACTAGCGACTTCTGTATATAATGTTTTAATGCGATCATTTAACCCTTGATAGAACGAGTTCGTCGTATCTTGGTCATAGCGCATATGGGCATATGTATATAAAATGCTTGCCCTTCTCGTTAATTCATCTTGCGTTTGCAACGCTTCATACAACAAGTCAGCGGATTCACCGAGCTTCCCTTCGTACTTCGTCATATTCGGAATAAGCGCTTTTACTTGTGAAAACTCCTGTTCCCACGCCTCATCTGATGCAAAAATATCCTCTAATCTCCATGTGTCTTCCACTTTAATATCACTGCGGGCAGGCAGCTTCTTAACAGCAGCTTGTTCTGTCATTGTTCGTCCCTCCAATAATCGTTTGTTACATACATTCGATTTTCATGAAGCTAATCCTTTTTATTCTATGAGGTTACAGGAAAAGCATTCAAGGAATCCCTTTTCCATCTTATATATTTTTAGATTCTTTGTCATGACATTCGCTTCATCCGCGCTAACAGCTTCCTGTCTTCCAGAAAAACATCGCTTGTTGTTTTCGGAATGGTCCAGTTCCTCACAAGCTCATACTGATTTGTTTGCGTTCGTCGCAGGAGGTTCACATGGCATAAGATATTGAGGTATTGACGGAGCGCTTCTTGAGGCTGACGGAAGATTGACAGGGGAACATCCCTCAAGATAATATCTTTTTGTCTAATCCGGTTCCAAAAAGAAAAGGAAATTTCCTCCCATCTCACTACCGTCCCCACTGTCCGTTTTGAAAATAAATCAATGAGGACATACATCTGCCATATACAAGCAGGGGTTTCAATCATATAAAGCAAGGAATGAGGAATCCCCGCCTCTGCCGGAAAATGGGAAGGCGGAATGCCTTTCTCATAAAGGGTTTTTAAGAAGCTTTCATAATGCTTATTTTTATAAAGCATATACGATAACCTCCACTTCTTCTTTTTCTCCGCCCATACTTGAAAAATAGCAGTAAACGAATCCTTTCCAGGAGGGAAAAAGTGTAAGAAATCCATATGAGATAAGGGAATAACTTTAGGCAGTGCCAACACAATTTTTGGGGAAAACGGATAAATATGCTGAAGTTGAATAAGTTGTTGATCACTCGAAGAATAATAGAGAAGAAATGGGGTACGAGATGGAGATGTCCGAAGAAAATTCCACTCAAAAGGGGACAATTCATGGAGATACGTCGATAACCGTTTGTACCTTTTCGCACCTAAAATCCAAATCGGTGTATATCCGTTTTTCTCATACATCATCGTTCGTTTCCATAGAAGTTTTGGGGAAAGTGAGGAGCATTGAAATTCAATAGGAAATAAACCTTTTTTGTGTTTCACCATTAAATCAGGACGCTGACGAATAGATGCTAAATAAGGCTCTAGCTTCGTATCATACCGCTCGCTCAAGCTTGTAAAAAGCTGTTTTTTACCAAGAAGATGATACTCACTTTCTGCTTCTGACTCTCCTTCACATTTTTTCATACTCCAATGGGCAAAATGAGGGGTATTTTTATGGCCAACTTTCAGTTTCACTTCTTCTTTACATATGGGACAGTAAAATCGTTCCCTTTCCCTTAAATGACGGAGTTCTTGTCTTGACCAGTAAGAGAGAACAGACCTCCATTCCCCTTTCGCATTTTGTGCGGTAAACAACCTTTCTTCACTCCTTTCGTTTTCTCCCACAATGAATTCGCGAGAAAAGAGATTTTTCCTTTTCGTTCATGGTCTGTTCTTCTCTATTATAAAAGAAGCTCTGCCGTTTACATTGGCAGAGCTTCTTTTATAATAGTGGAGACAATAAGCGGCATGTGGATTCAAGCAACCGATGAAAAATCGACCTTTTTTCAAACTGCTCCAAATGAAGAGCTGTCGATTCCTCCAAATCTTGCATATACTCATACACCAGTTTTTGAGTACTTGGAGTGCGGTATAAAAATGCATTTACCTCAAAGTTTAAATGAAAACTTCTCATATCCATATTGGCGGTGCCAATCGAGGCTAGTTCTTGATCGACAATGACGATTTTGCTATGCATAAATCCTTTTTCGTATTCGTATATTTTCCCGCCGGCTTGAAGCAACTCTAAAAAATAAGAATGAGATGCATAAAAGACAATTCGTTTATCGGGCCTCTTGGGTACAAGAAGGCGGACGTCAATACCACTTAAAGCAGCTACCTTCAAGGCAGCGAAAATATCTTCATCTGGAATAAAATAAGGAGAGGCAATCCAAATGGATTCCTTCGCCGATGTAATCAATGAAAAAAACAAATGCTTAATCACTTGCCACTCACGATCCGGCCCACCAGCAATCATCTGAACACCCCCACAGTCTGCCGGGCTAATCGTATATAAATGTGGTGACAAATAAGTCGGCGTCAGCAACGTTTCACCGGTCATGTAATACCAATCTTGAAGAAAAATAAGCTGAAGAGAACGGACTGCTTCTCCTTGTACTTTCAAGTGTGTATCCCGCCAAAAACCGAATTGACGGCTATGCCCTAAATATTCATCTCCAATATTGAGCCCGCCCACAAATCCAATGCTTCCATCAATCACAATAATTTTACGATGATTACGAAAATTCATCGTATCATTGAAAAACGGAAGGCGTACCGGCAGAAATGGCACTATTTCAATTCCCTCTTCCCGCAACTCTTGAGTATATCGTTTCGACAATTGCCAGCTACCTACTGCGTCATACAAAAAGCGAACTTCCACACCTTCTCTTACCTTTTGTATAAGCAATTCTTTAATCTTTTGTCCAAGTGTATCATGACGAACAATATAGTATTCCAAATGAATATGATGCTTAGCATGCTGCAAAGCACTCAAAATAGCAGTAAAGGTTTCCTCCCCATTTGTGAGCGCTTGCGTTTCTGATGCAAATGAAATCGGCGTTTTGCCTAGTTTATTCGCTAATCTGAAGAGATGGCGCTGGTGCTCTCCCATCTGCTCCAAATGCTCATGGCGAACATGTTGCTCTCCTTCCACTTGTAATAACACCTGTTCATCTAGCTTTGCTTTCTTCTCAAACAACCGCCTTTTCCGAATATTCCTGCCAAAAAGCAAGTAAAAAAAGAAACCGAGCACGGGAAAACTCCCTAACACGAGAAGCCATGTAAGTGTTTGTGTTGGATGACGATTTTCCAGGGAGATAACAATCCCAATTAACACGACACTCATCGTCATTAATAAACTAAGTGCCCCAAGCCATTGGCTACTCCAATAGTTTTGAGTAATAAACAACAGACAAATAAAACCTACTATAAAGAATAGTAACTGTAATCGATTTTTCACAGTTTCTTCACCCATCTAACTTCCATTTTACTATCGCGCCCGAGACATAGATGACTGTACGTGGGACAACGGAGAACCAAACTCCTTCTTCACCCTTCTCTTTTAATGTCCCCCTATCTTATTCCTATTCACTCTACATTTCTTTTCATTTAAAGATTTTGTTAAGTTTCATAAAGAAATGCGTGAACGAATGGCGGAAACAGCGGGCGTAGCAAAAACAGCTTGAATCAACAAAAAAAGACCGATTTCTTAGTGGAAATCGGTTTTATTTTTGGGAGAAATAATGCTTTACTTGCGCTAAAGCTTGCTCCTCCATAATGATTTTTCCATATTCCTGAAGGCGGTGAACAGTCACAGGTGATTCGTTCCCATATTCCAGTAAAACACTTAAAATGTTATCTAAATCATGAACCATCTCATGCTCTTCTAAAAATTCCACATATAGGTAGTAACGTCCCTCGAACGAGTACAGCTGGTTCATTACATCATCCAGTTCCATTCGATGACTAAGGGAAATCACATCTTCAAAATCTCGGAAACGAATCACAAATTGAAGAGAATCATCTTCTGTTTCCAAGGTTTCTTGCTCTTTCAGTTCTTTAATTTGATTGAATTGCTTATCCAGTATGGATTCAATTTTTTCATCCACAGGGAAATCGATCTTTTTATCTTCCCCAATTGGCACTTCAAATTTCTGTCCATCTTTGGAAAGCTGCGCTTTTGTAACGATGACTTCAATTCCTTTTTCCATCGCCTGTACTTGTATCCAAAGCGGTCCTTCAACCGTAAATTCTTCTTCTTGATGAATTTCATCCATCATTTCCCAAAACAACTCTTCGCTTCGCTCTCGATTAAACCAAATTTCATGTCGATCAAACCCGCGGTCTTCTATATCAACGTAAGAAACGTAAAATTTCACGGTATTGTCGTTAATACGCTCAATATCCATTTAGACTCTCTCCCTTCTCTAAAGTCGGTTAAGGTAACGTCAGTCACAAGGGCTGTGAAATTACCTCTACTGCTGAAGGGACTACGCTACCCTCATGTGTAAGCAATATTATACTCACTTTACCCAAAAGTAAAGCGATATACTCTTTCGATACGAAACCCCCTAAGATTTCTTTGTACCTTGTACTTATATTTTATGATAAAATTCGTAAGAAGGGAAATAAAATATCTTTTTTTTCAACTGCTAACGGGCATTTCTAAAATAATCTTGTCCATATCCGCATATTCTTAAAATGAATATAAAGCAAAGACTGTAATTACATAGGGGGACTTAACATTGGATTTAGAACTTTTATCTGCCATCCTGCTCATTGTGGGAATTGATATTGTGCTTGGGGGCGACAATGCCATTGTCATCGCACTCGCGAGCCGAAATCTTCCCGAACAGCAGCGGAATAAAGCCATCTTTTTAGGGACAGGCTTAGCCATCGTCATTCGTATCGTACTGACTATCATAGCTGTTTATTTGCTTACAATTCCCTTTTTACAGCTAATAGGCGGGATTTTGCTTATTATGATTGCCTTCAAACTACTTGTCGATGAAGAAGATGATACAGCAAATATTAAAGCGGGCACGACACTTGGGGCTGCGGTTAAGACCATTGTTTTTGCCGATATTGTAATGGGTCTAGATAATGTGATCGCAGTAGCTGGGGCTGCTCACGGAAACATCTTACTTGTCGTTTTCGGATTGCTTGTTTCTGTGCCAATTATCATTTGGGGAAGCAAAATCATTTTGCATTTTATGGAGAAAGTTCCATCTCTTGTCTACATTGGGGCAGGGATTTTAGGATATACAGCTGGGAAGATGATCACTCATGAAAAGCGCTTGTTTTTCTTAATTGAACAGTATCCATTCCTAACTTACGGTATTCCAATTATCACGGTCATTCTTGTATTAGCCAGCGGTTATATTACTAACCGTATGCGTATGAGAGAAAGCTACCGCTAAAATAAAAAGACGGAGAAACCTACACTACAGGTTTCTCCGTTTTTTTATTTAGCTATGCGTATTAATTAGCATTTACAAGACGCTGTGCTTCCCGCAATTGGAACGTTCGTACTTTACGCGGCAAGAAACGGCGTATTTCATCCTCGTTATAACCAACTTGAAGACGCTTTTCATCAATGATGATTGGACGGCGCAATAGGCCCGGGTTTTGTTGAATTAATTCGTATAAATCCTGCAACGGCATCGCTTCGACTTGAACATCTAGTTTTTGGAACGTTTTAGAGCGAGTCGAAATAATCTCATCTGTTCCATCCTCTGTCATACGTAAAATTTCTTTAATTTCTTCAATCGATAACGATTCTGAAAAAATGTTTCGTTCTGTATATGGAATATCATTTTCTTCTAACCATGCTTTTGCTTTCCGACAAGAAGTACAACTAGGAGATGTATATAAAGTTACCATTAAAACCTTCACTCCTTTTTTAAATTAAAGTGACTGACCTATTCAAATTAGCGATTTTGCCGCCTGTTGACTTATACTACTATATATATTTCATCACTGAAAATGAAAATCGATATTAGTTTATAATAAGTTTAAAAAAATAATATATATTGGGTATTATACTATAAAAAATAATCGAATGATATATTTTTCTAAAAGTCAGAAAAAATTATTTCTACCTTGTCCAGTAATGAATTCTCGCTATTTATATACCACAGTTATACTACGGATAAACGTTGGATTTTGTTTCAAAAAATATTTATTTTTTTATTTCCAGCCTTCCTGGCAAAGACTAAGGTATGAACATAATGAACGGGGTGACCAAACATGCACAAAGCCTTTACATTACTTATCATACTGTTTTTCCTCACTTCTTGCGGACCGAAAGAAATTACAACTGAAGACCTTGAAAGCAGCGCGATTTCCGTCAAGACTGAACAAGTGCAAGCAAAAGACTTAAACAACACAGTGGAACTATCAGGCATTGCCGTTCCCTCTAAACAAATCCCCCTTTTTGCGCCTGCTCCTTTAACGGTGAAAAAAATCCATAAGCAGCTGGGAGATGCGGTTAAACAAGGAGACTTACTGCTTACACTTGATGAAAGTGCAGCGAAAAGTCAGCTGGAAAGCGCTCAAAAAGCAGCTTCTTCTATCAATGAAGCTGTCGAAAAAGCGGAGGCAGCAGCAACCTCTGCGGCAGAGGGCAAAAGTTTGGAACAAGCACAAGAAGAACTGAATAAAGCATTGACAGAAACCCAACAACAACTAAACCAAATACAAGATGGCAATGTTCCGCCTTCTGATCTCGTTAAAAATAGTCTCGAAATTGTTTTACAGCAAGCGGCTTTAGCACAGCAAACCCTTACACAGTTTCAAGCCGCTCAATCGTTGCTTCCTCAATTGAAGCAACAACAGCAGCAAGCAGCCAAAGCTGTCAAGCAAGCCGAACAGCTCGTCCAATCAACAAAAATGACCTCTCCGATTGATGGAGTCGTCGCAGAAGTTACAGCTGTAGAAAACGGAATGGCCCCACCAAATGCACCTGTCGTTACGATTATTAATCAAAATCAAATTGATGCGACTTTCCAGGTGAATAGTTATGTCGTTTCACAACTAAAAAAAGGCAAGAAAAGTACCATTCAATTTGACGGGATTGAGCAGCCATTTAAAACAGAGATTGGCAATGTGTCACCGACAGCTAACGCACAAACAGGCTTGTTTACGGTTCAAATGCCAATTCCAAATGAGAACCAGCTCGTCAAAGGTGGAATGAAAGCAACCGCAACCGTCACTGTTGACGCTCTAAAAAATGTACTTGTCATCCCTACTAAAGCGGTTTTATATGAAGAAAACGAACCATTTGTGTTCGTTTCCAAAAATGGGAAAGCTATTAAAACGGCTGTTTCTCTAGGCCTCCAAAGTGAAGACAGCGTTCAAATTCTTCAAGGGGTCACAAAAGATGAACGCGTTGTAGTAGATGGAAAAGAACGATTAAACAACGGAGACTCGCTTCGTGAAAGAAAGAGTGAAGAAACATGAACATTGTAAAGCTTTCTGTTATTCGCCCCATCGCTATGGGAATGGTCATTGTTTTAATGTTGATTCTCGGCGGAGTAAGCGCTAGAAATATGCCTGTTGACTTATTCCCCGAACTCACCTTTCCTGTCGCTGCCGTCACCGCCACCTATGACGGAGCAGGTCCAAAAGAAGTGGAAAATTTGCTCGCCAAACCGTTAGAAAATGCGATGGGGACCATTCCAAACGTTGAAGACGTCACCTCCATTTCACGAAACGGTGGATTATTAGTCCTTGTGTCTTTTAATTGGGGAACAGATATGGATTTTGCTACTTTAAAAATGAGGGAAAAAGTAGATGCTGTGAGAGATTTTTTACCTGCCGGTGCCCCTGCTCCTCGTGTTATGCGATTTGACCCGAGCGACCTGCCAATTATGCAGTTAGCCATCACAGGTGAACAGCAACAGTTTTCAACGTTAAAAAAGATGGTAGAAGAAGACATTAAACCACGCTTAGACGGCATTGATGGGGTTGCCTCTGTATCGATTGAAGGTGGTGCAAATCAGGAAGTTCAAGTAAACCTTGACCCTGAAAAATTAGCTTCTTACGGCTTAACGATTCCCCAGCTTCAACAAATCATCGGCTCTGAAAACATCAACTTACCTGCTGGAAGCATCCAAGACCAAAATCAAAATTTACCGATTCGAATTACGGGTCAATTCAAATCCATTGATGATATTGCATCGTTACCCATCCCAACAAACTCAGGGATTTTACTGCTGAAAGACCTCGCTGACATTGAAGAGGCGTATGAACAAACCGCTCAATTAAGCTATTTAAATGGCAAATCAGCTATTGGCATTTCCCTTTTAAAACAATCTGGGTCCAATACAGTGGAAGTAGCGGAAAACATTAAAGAAAAGTTGGACGAAATCAATGACCTTCTTCCTGAAAACATTGAGATGGAAACCATTTTCGATCAAAGTCGATTCATCAACCAATCCATTTCAGCCGTTTCTTCCAATATGCTGATTGGGAGCGTTCTTGCAGCAGGGGTTTTATATTTATTTTTACGAAACGCGCGAAGTACACTTATTATCGCCTTCGCCATTCCTCTATCGATTGTAACCACGTTCGTATTCATGTATTTTAGCGGACAAACATTGAATTTGCTTACACTTGGTGGGCTTGCATTAGGTATTGGGATGATGGTCGATAATGCTATTGTCATTTTAGAAAATATTTATCGCTCACAACAGCTTGGAATGTCACTTAAAGAAGCAGCTATTCAAGGTACACGAGAGGTTGGCACTGCGATTATTGCCTCCACATTAACAACTGTCATTGTCTTTTTGCCGATTGTATTTGTTGAAGGTTTAGCTGCCCAATTGTTTAAACCGCTCGCTCTTGTCATTTCTTTCTCGCTTTTGGCTTCTTTGTTTACCGCTCTTATTATTGTCCCGTTGCTGTCTTCTCTTTTTCTAAAAGTCAAACCGCAACAACGAGCTTCTAGCAAACGGTTTGCTTTAGTTCTGCAAAAGTATACCGACTTGCTAATCATCGTGCTGGCACACCCGAAAAAAACGATGGCCATCATCGTCAGTGCGCTAGCCTTGTCTTTAGCGGGAATTCCCTTTATCGGAACAGAATTTTTACCCGCTCAAGACCAGAGCTTTATTTCCATCACAGCTAAGCTGCCAGAAGGGAGTTCGCTTGAGGCAACCTACGAAAAAACAGAGCAGATTAATGAACAAATCAAGGATGTAAACGAAATAGATTTAATGTATGTGAAAGTTGGTGGAGCCGCAAATTTCTCATTTGGCGCTGGTTCGCAAACCAATCAAGCAAACTACAGCATTTTGCTAAAGCCCGTTGCCCAACGTTCACGCACCGACCTAGAAGTGGCAGAAGCGGTTCGAAAAAGACTAAAAGATGTCCCTAATATTGAAGCGGTTGTATCCGCTAGTGACTCCGGATTTTCGACCAATCCCATTTCTCTTAGCATTACAGGTCCTGACTTGCCAACCTTGGAACAAATTGCGAATGAAACAGTGTCCGTCATTTCTAAAATTGAAGGGGTACGCGAGCCGGCCTCGAACTATGAAACAGGCAATCCGGAAATTGTCGTTGAAATTGATCGAGCAAAAGCCGCTGCATACGGCATCGGAAGCACCCAAATTGCCTCAGCTATTCATGATGCAACAAAAGGCGTTGTCGCAAGTAAACTTGCCCGAAACGGCGAAGAACTGGACATTCGCCTCGTAGTGGAAGAACGCTTTACGACCTCTATTTCTAGCTTAGAAAATTTACTAATTAAAGCACCAACGGGAGCGAATGTTCCGCTGCAAGCCATCGCCACAGTTTCCAGAGGACAAGGACCTTCCCAAATCGTACGGACAAATAGACTTCGTGAAATTACGGTGAACGCCGACATTTTAAACAGAGATTTAGGCAATGTCACGGATGATATTGAAGCGGCACTAAAAGAAAACATTTCACTTCCGAACAATCAATACAAAATTTCTTTTGGTGGACAAAACGAACAAATGAATGATGCATTTTACAAACTTTCTCTCGCTTTAGCACTTGCAGTCGTTCTTGTATATATGGTCATGGCCGGACAGTTTGAATCCTTTTTCTACCCGTTCATTATTATGTTCTCGGTTCCACTTACCATTATTGGTGTTGTGTCAGGCTTACTCATTACGGGAGAACCGCTTGGCGTCGGTTCGCTCGTAGGCCTTCTTATCTTAACAGGCATCGTCGTCAATAACGCCATCGTCTTAATTGATTATCTGCAACAGCTCAAAAAAGACGGCTACGAATTGAAAGAATCCATTCTATTGGCTGGACCGACACGGCTTCGCCCAATTTTAATGACTACCTTAACGACCATTCTTGGTCTCATCCCGCTCACTCTCGGGTTCGGGGAGGGAACAGAAGTCCAACAACCGATGGCCATTGTCATTGTCTATGGATTGAGTTTTGCTACTATTATTACCCTTGTTTTTATTCCCGTCGTCTACTATTTGTTTGAAAAACGAAAAAACAAAAAACAGGAACAAGCGGTTCATCGTTAGTCCGCTTGTTCCTGTTTTTCTTGCTTGTTAAATATCGGCTAAAATGTCTCCTTCATTCCGATTTTCATCGAGCGTCAACACTTCTTCCACCGGCTGATACGACTCCCCGTACCATTTTGTATCCTTATACGTATGAATCATCTCATATGTTCGTTTCATTCCTTCAAAGATGGTTTCTTCACTTTCTTGTGTTGGGGACCAATATAAAATTTCCATTTGATTAATTTCATTTGTTGCCAACGAGCGTCGATGATAACCAATGGACTGTGCATGTTCAAAGCCTTCTCGTTTATAAAAACGCAGTCGTTTTTCTGTATCGCTATCTTCATAATTAACAGGCTCTACTTCTAAAATAATCGGCTTCTCTTTTTGCTTCAACTTCTCCATTAATTGGTGCCCAAGTCCCTGCCCTCTCGACTTTGTAGATACAAATAAGTAATCAATGAAGACAAAATCATCAAGTTCAACGTACATAAGTACATGATGTGGCCCTTCATCTTTATGATAAATATCTCCTCGCTCCTTTAAGAGCGCTTCAATATGTTCTTTTGACTTCATTTCTTCAATGGGAAAATATTGACTTAACTTTTCATACCAATTCATAGATGTCCTCCTTTAATCCGCTCCCTGCATTCTCTTCACTTTACAGCAGCTTTCTGTTTATTGTTCCCTATCTCTCTTTTTCTCACCTGCAGTCTTTATTTTTCTTTTCCCTTCTTTCTCCACTTCAAACATTTTTCAGAAAATTCCAAGATATTACCCTTTCGTTATGAGCGTATTTCTTCTACAATAGAAAGAAAGAGACTTTTATCAAATTGGAGTTGAGAAAATGGGCGCATTTGCATTCGATTTTTTTCTATTAGCCACTTTGATTATCGGAATTACCGCACTCATGGGCGTCATCTTAAACGGCATCGGAGAAAACTTCTTTGGCGGTAAAGAAAAAAATAAGTTCTTCAATCGTTCTGCTAACATTCAAACCGGTTGGAGCGAAGTGGGGGGGAAAGCGAAGAAAAAACGGTAAAGACAAAAGAAAAACGACCTCAACTGAGATCGTTTTTCTTTTATGCCATATTCTCTTTTTTATATTGTGCAAACTCAGCTTCCGAGCATGACACATAATGCCCCGGCTTTACTTCACGCAAGACCGGCTCTTCCGTTCCATAATTATGGGCACTCGGATCATACACTTGTCGAACACGCGTACGTTCTGACTCTGGATCCGGCTGTGGAATTGCTGAAAGCAGTGCTTTTGTATAAGGATGAATTGGGTTTCGATACAAATCATCACTTGCCGCAAGCTCGACAATGCGGCCGCGGTACATCACGCCAATTCGATCGCTAATGTATTTTACCATCGATAAATCATGCGCGATAAATAAATACGTTAGGCCACGTTCACGCTGCAATTGTTTCATTAAGTTGACCACTTGCGCCTGAATGGATACATCCAGTGCAGAAATAGGCTCATCGGCAATAATAAAGTCAGGTTGTACCGCCAATGCACGGGCAATCCCAATACGCTGGCGCTGACCGCCTGAAAATTCGTGCGGATAACGGTTCGCATGTTCGCGGTTTAAACCGACTGTCTCTAACAATTCATATACTTGGTTCATGCGTTCTTCTTTTGATTGAGCCAAGCCATGAATGTCAATGCCTTCTGCGATAATATCAGCTACCGTCATACGAGGGTTCAATGATGCATAAGGATCTTGGAAAATCATTTGCATCTTGCGATTGAATTTTTTCCGTTCGGCTTTTGACTTTTTGCCATGAACATTTTCACCGTCAAAAATGACTTCACCTGAAGTTGCTTTATATAATCCAATAATTGTTCGGCCAGTCGTGGATTTTCCACAACCTGATTCTCCTACAAGTCCGAGCGTTTCCCCTTTAAAGATGTCGAAGGTCAGACCATCTACAGCTTTAATGACACTTCCTTTACCTGTATCAAAGTGTTGCTTCAACTCTTTAATTTCCAGCAATTTTTGTTGTGCTGCCATTTTATTCACCGTCCTCTACTAACACAGGTTTGGCATATGCATTCGCCAGCTGACGCATGCGTCGCTTAACCGATTCCGGCGGCTCTACTTTCGGCGCGTCAGGATGAAGCAGCCAAGTTTTTGCATAATGTGTGTCTGATACTTTAAACAGCGGCGGCTCTTGCTCAAAATCAATCTTCATCGCATAAGGACTCCGAAGAGCAAACGCATCTCCTTTTGGCGGATTCGTTAAATCCGGCGGTGAACCTGGAATAGCCGCCAACTCTTCCTCTGTACTGTTTTCAAGGTCTGGCATGGACGCTAATAATCCCCATGTATACGGATGCTGAGGATTATAGAAAATTTCATCAACCGTTCCTGTTTCCACAATTTGGCCTGCATACATAACCGCTACACGGTCAGCAACATTGGCTACAACCCCTAAATCATGGGTAATGAAAATGATTGATGTATCCATTTTTTGTTGAAGCTCTTTCATTAATTCCAAAATTTGTGCTTGAATGGTTACATCAAGCGCTGTTGTCGGTTCATCCGCAATTAAGAGCTTTGGATTGGAAGCAAGCGCAATTGCAATCATGACACGCTGTCTCATCCCACCGGAAAACTCATGTGGATATTGAGTTACACGTTTTTCAGGAAATGGAATGCCGACTAATGTTAACAGTTCAATTGCCCGCTCTTTTGCTTGCTGTTTTGACATGTTTTGGTGCTTGATGAGCACCTCCATAATTTGCTGACCAACCTTCATGGTTGGATTCAGCGACGTCATCGGATCTTGGAAAATCATTCCGATGTCTTTTCCGCGAATTTGCTCCATTTGTTTGTCCGTTTTCGTCACAAGGTCTTCTCCGTTAAATAGAATTTGACCGTTTGTAATTTTACCTGGAGGCATTGGAATTAAACGCATAATCGTTTGAGAGGTCACACTTTTCCCCGACCCTGATTCCCCTACAATGGCCAGCGTTTCTCCTTTATCCAAGTGAAAATTAACACCGCGGACAGCCTTAACTTCTCCCGCATATGTTTGAAAGGCCACTTCCAAGTCTTTCACTTCTAATAAACGTTCCATGTCTTATCACTCCCTTATTTGCGTAATCTTGGATCTAATGCGTCACGTAAACCATCACCGATGACATTAAATGCAAAAATCGTTAAGCAGATAAATGTAGCCGGGAAGAATAAGCGCCATGGGTAATATTGTAAAGCCGGCAACCCTTCAGATGCCATCGTTCCCCAACTTGCCAGTGGAGCCGGTACACCCAATCCTAAATAACTTAAGAAAGCTTCTGTAAAAATAGCAGATGGAATGGTTAATGTCATCGTTACTAAAATAGGTCCCATCGCATTCGGAATTAAATGTCTAAATAAAATTCGTTTCGTATCTGCCCCTAACGTTTGAGAAGCAAGCACATATTCTTGTCCTTTTAGCTGTAATACTTGTCCCCGAACAATCCGCGCCATGTTAATCCAGCCCGTGATGGTCATCGCCAAAATCATGGTTCCTAGACCTTGATCCAATACGACCATTAATAAAATAACGAGTAATAAGTACGGTACACCCCATAAAATATCTGCAAAACGCATCATCATTTCATCTGTACGTCCACCACGGTAGCCGGCAATACTTCCCCAAATAACCCCGATTACTAAATCGATAATCGCTGCTGATAAACCGATAAATAAGGAAATTCGAGCTCCTACCCACGTACGAGTAAACACGTCACGACCTAACTCATCTGTGCCAAACCAATGTTCACTAGATGGCGGCTCGTTTGTGCTCATTAAATCGTTTGTGGCATAGTTATACCCCGTCATCATTGGTCCAAAGACAGCCATAAATAACAATAGTGCGAGCAACACAACTCCGAACATCGCCAATTTATTTTTGCGGAAACGAAGCGACACGTCTTTCCAAAATGAAAGACTCGGCTTCGATATTCTTTCTGCTTCATTCAAGTCCACCGTAGCGGGCTGAAACATCTCCTTTGGAATTTGCTGCATGGTTTACTCTCCTTTCTTTCCGCCTGTCAGCTTAATTCGTGGATCGATTAGTCCGTATGCAATATCAACAATTAAAATACTCACAAGTAACAAAATACTATAAAAGACCGTTACACCCATGATGGTTGTATAATCACGGTTTGAAATACTTGTGACAAAGTAAGAACCTAAGCCTGGAATACCGAAGATTTTTTCAATAACGAAGCTTCCTGTTAACACACCCGCAGCTAGCGGACCCATATATGATACAACTGGCAGCATCGCATTGCGAATCGCATGTTTAATTGTAATGACTGGTCGACTTAGTCCTTTTGCTTTTGCTGTTTTAATATAGTCATTGCTTAACACTTCAAGCATACTTGAACGAGTTAAACGAGCAATAAACGCCATTGGCGTAGATGCTAACGCAAGGGCCGGCAAAAAGGTATGCGCCCACGATTCCCAACGCGCAACTGGGAACAGTCCAAGTTTCATCGCTAAAAAGTATTGCAGCACAGTCGCCATAATAAAGCTTGGTACGGAAATTCCAAGTACAGCAATAATCATCGCCGTGTAATCCTTCCATTTATTATGATTCAATGCCGCGATGACACCGAGCAGCACACCAAATGCCAGCGCCAAAAAGATTGCTTCCATCCCAAGGGTGAAGGATACAGGGAAGCCGGTATTAATTAAATCATTCACTGTTTGTCCTTTATATTTAAATGATGGTCCGAAGTCCCATTGTGCAATAGATGTTAAATAATCAAAATACTGCATATACCATGGCTGATCCAATCCGTAATATGCATTTAAGTTTTTCTCAATCTCCGGTGGCAATTGTTTTTCAGACGTAAAAGGCCCACCCGGAGCCGCTCTCATTAAGAAGAACGTTGCCGTAATAATTAAGAAAAGGGAAAGAAACATATACAGCAAACGTTTGCCAATATACTTAATCACATGTAACACCTCCATAATTTAACAACTACATCGTATCAGAAAGAAAAGTATATGGAGAATCCTCCATATACCTTTCCATTGCCATTCATGATTAGTTTTACAATCCCGTTATCTCTTATTCAAAGTAAGCCCATTTAAATTGAGCATCCCCTAAACCAGATACCGCTACATCTTTTAAGTTATCTACTTGAACCCACGTATTTGTGTAGAAGTAGATTGGAATGATTGGCATTTCATCCATTAAGATTGCTTCTGCTTCTTTTAACATGTTAAGACGTTTTTCAGCATCTTGTTCTTTTGCAGAATCGATTAACATTTGTTTATAAGTTGGGTTTTCCCAGTTTGTATCATTGTTTCCGCCTTTTTTATCGCGGTAAAGCTCTAAGAAGTTGATTGGATCGTTAAAGTCTCCTAACCAACCCATACGACCGATTTGGTAATCACCGCTATGAAGTTTTTCAATGTATACTGCCCACTCAGCGTTATCAAGTTCTACATTCACACCTAAGTTTTCTTTCCACATGTTTTGAATAGCTTGAGCAATTTTCGCATGCTTATCATCTGTGTTGTAAGAAAGCTTAATAGCTGGTAACTCCGAAACATCCGTTAAGCCCATTTCTTCTAAACCTTTTTGAAGATGCTCTTTCGCTTTCTCGATGTTGCCATCTTCGAAGTAGCCTTTTTCATTCTCTTCAAACATCGTTGGCGGTACAGCTGCCATTGCAGGGATTACGCCATCTTTTGTAATGTTTTCTGTAATGCCTTTACGGTCGATTGCATATGCTAACGCCTTACGAATGTTAACATTGTCTAACGGTTTTTGTTCTGTGTTTAATTTGTACCAGTACGTACCAGCAATCGCTTGAATGTTCAGCTTGCCAGAATCTTTTAATTGCGGAATCGCTTCAACTGGCAATTGACCTGTTGGCATACCTGCCCAGTCTAACTCACCATTTTCAAACATTGATAATTCCGTATTATTATCATTTACCATGTACATGTCGATTTTGTTCAGTTTGACAGCATCTTTATCCCAATACGTATCGTTTTTCTCTAAAACGATTTTATTGCTGTGCTCCCAAGTGACCATTTTGAATGGTCCATTAGATGTATAGTTTTCACCTGCATCTGTGTACCATTTGTCATTTGCCTCAGCAATTTTGCTGTTAACCGGCAAGTACGTGTAGAAAGCTGTTAACTCTAAGAAAAAAGGAGTTGGGTTTTCAAGCTGTACTTCTAATGTTTTTTCATCAACTGCTTTAACCCCTACTTCTTCAACACCTACTTTTCCTTCATTCGCTGCTTGACCATTTTTCAAATAATAAAGTTGATAAGAGTATTGAGATTCATTAGACGGATCTAACACCCATTTCCATGCATATTCAAAGTCTTTTGCAATAACAGGATCACCGTTTGTCCAAGTTGCATCTTCACGGATTTTAAATGTATATGTTTTCCCGTCTTCGCTCACTTGTACATCTTCTGCCATCGCATTTTGCGGCTTATCATCTGGACCAATTCGCGTTAAGCCTTCAAATGTTTGACGTAGTACCCCACCAGATACAGAGTCGTTAGCTAGACCTGGATGTAATGAGAATGGTTCTGTTTTAATATTGACACGAAGCTCTTGTTTAACTTCACCGTCTTCCTTTTTGTCTTCGCCCGCAGAATCATTATTGTTGAATCCACATGCTGACAAGAAAAGTGAGAAGACAAGAAGTAGTGTGAACATAAGAGATAATCTTTTCTTCATTTTTTTCCCCCCAATAATGGTTAATTTATTTAATAAATAAAATTCCACTTTTTCCAAATAACTATGCATTCTTTATTATTTTTCAAATTGATAGAAATAAAAGTATTCGTAGAATTATCAAATTATTTAACAGACAACAATTGCTAAATAATTTACGTCATCATTTAACACCGCTTTAACTAATCAAAGGACCTTCACAACAGGTTGCTAAACCCTCTTGAATGAGCCCACCTAAGTGGACGGTGCCAACCTCATAAGGAAGATACCATCCACTTAGTCTAGAACATTTAATTATGATTGTTCTTTCGTCATAGCAAATGTTCCAGGACGATTTATACAGTATAGATGAAAAAAGATCATCCTCTACACTTGATTCGACCACAACTATGTTCTCTCTCTGCTTTCTTACATATGTATCAAATGTAGAAGATATCTTCTGTTGTCTTTTTTCTTCTTCTATTCCTATTTTTCTGAAAAATTAAATGAATGTAAATTATTTGTGAAAATTTATTTATTAAAACTTATTATAAATAGTTTAAAAATTTATTGCAATACTATTTATTAAATGTATTTTTTTGCAATTCACTCAAAAACAGGTCTTTTTATCTGTTTTTTTTGAACAACTATTCTTTTTTACCAAAAAATGAAAGCGATTTCTGTATAAAAATGTCAAATTTTGTCGAATGTAAAAATACATTTTTTTTATATATCAATATTGTAAGTATTTCGTCTACCTAATAAGTTTTGTTCATATCATATTTTGGAATATCAAAATAACGTTAATCCTTCTTACAGAAAAGCCGAAAGGTTGCATTTTGGATAGGGCACGTTATAATAACATGTAGATATAATCATATTGAAGCAACGAAAAAGAAGAGTACATATGGCCATGATTTTTAGAGAGTTTGTGGTTGGTGAAAACAAACATTCATCCATATGGAATGGGCTTTGGAGCTTTCAAGTCAAATGCTTGAACGTACTTTCGGCGTTAACGAACATCATGCTTTCCTCAGCATGATTCGAGCGATTTTGAAGTGTCTTCAAAATAACTAGGGTGGCAACGCGGTCCATTCGTCCCTAATTTTATTAGGTGGCGAATGGGCTTTTTTGTGCTTCAATTTATATGATCAAATATGAAAGGATGAACATGAATGAAAACGATTTTTTCTGGCATTCAGCCAAGCGGCACCATTACACTTGGAAACTATATCGGAGCATTAAAACAATTTGTAGAGCTGCAGGAAGATTATAGTTGTTACTTCTGCATCGTTGACCAACATGCCATTACAGTACCACAGGATCGCTTAAAACTACGCGAAAACATCCGCAGTTTAGCAGCTTTGTACACAGCAGTAGGCATTGATCCTGCCAAATCAACATTATTCATTCAATCAGAAGTTCCTGCTCATACGGAAGCGGGATGGATGCTTCAATGTGTTGCATACATCGGAGAACTTGAACGGATGACCCAATTTAAAGATAAATCAGCTGGAAAAGAAGCAGTTTCTGCTGGCTTATTAACGTATCCTCCGTTAATGGCTGCTGATATTTTACTATACGGCACAGATATCGTGCCTGTTGGGGAAGACCAAAAGCAACATCTTGAACTTACACGCGACTTAGCTGATCGTTTCAACAAAAAATATAACGACATCTTTACAATTCCGGAAGTACGCATTCCAAAAGTTGGCGCTCGTATCATGTCCTTACAAGATCCAACGAAAAAAATGAGCAAATCTGATCCAAATCAAAAAGCATTCATTACAATGCTTGATGATGCCAAAACGATTGAAAAGAAAATTAAAAGTGCGGTTACAGACTCTGAAGGAATTGTTCGTTTTGATAAAGAAAACAAAGCAGGCATTTCTAACTTAATGAGCATTTACTCTATTCTAGGAAATAAAACAATTGAAGAAATTGAAGAAATGTATGAAGGAAAAGGATACGGAGACTTTAAAGCAGATGTAGCACAAGTCGTCATCAATGCTCTTGCTCCTATCCAGGAAACATACTATGAATTAATTGAATCATCAAGACTAGATGATATTTTAGATGAAGGAGCAGAGCGTGCTAACTTAACGGCTAACAAAATGCTTCGCAAAATGAAAAATGCGATGGGCCTTGGTCGAAAAAGATAAGAAGGTACGATTGGCGATTCATGGAACACTAAAACACGAGCGGATTAAGCCGCTCGTGTTTTTTAATTAACTTTTGATTCTTGCTCCATTTCCCATAGCTTTTCAAAGAAAGGTTGTCCCTTTATGAGATTTTCGCATAAAGACATATGCTTTAATGACCATCCTTGTTTCATATCTTCATATAAGCTTTCCCATACTTCTTCAAACGACATTTTCTGTGTTTGTTCATAGCGACTTGGATTCCATTCTGTATACCAGTAGCGAACTTGTGCCACATTTTTTGATGCACGAAGCTGATCAAGAGCCATAAATAACAGTTGTTTTAACTGCCTCTCTTTCCTCGTCAGCCCGTTCATGGCATGTGGAGCTGGAGATAAAATATGATATTCTTTCTTTTCAAGCTCCCTTTCATCCAACTCATACGGCAATGCGTCTTGCTCTTGTACCATTTCGTATACAAGCTGTTCCTGTCTCGGGATTAAACGGCTCTTTCTAATCGGAATTTGATATCCCATTGTATCAATTGCGATGATGCCTTTCCCATCTGTTGCAACAAAACAATAATCAAGCTGGATTCTTTCATGATTTTTACGAATGTACGCTTTTTGAAACACGTCGTTTAGTAATGGTTGAGGTAACTCCGATAAATCATTTTCCATATAGTGAAACAAAATTGGATGGACTTTCAATAAAGGAACTTGGTCTAGCAATTCGACACAATCATCTTTCCGCCATTCATGAAAACTGCATACGTTGTAGCCATTTTCCTCGCCTTCAAACCAATTGACCCATACATCATGAAGATATAGCATTTTTACCCCTCACTTACTAACTGTTTATTAACAATCAGTATAGGCATATAAAGGTAATTTTATTCCAAATCATGCTAATTGTATTTATCTTTTCTTGTCGGAAAAGGCATATAGATAGCTGAATATAAAAGCAGGAATCCAACGAACGACAAATAGCATTCAGGTCTTGTTTTAATGTAGTGAATATACTCTTGAAAAGTGTACCCCGCCGTCAATAAGTTTAAATAGGCAATGACGCTGACTCCTCCCACCACCGCAAATCCAAATCCCGTCAACAACAGAAATAAGCGAATCAACCACTCTCCATCTCCATAAGCCATCTCTCCCCTTGTCAGCCTTGTCCCATTTCTTGCTCTATTATATGAATAGATAACCACTCCATATGCTCGTTCTATAATATCTTTTTAAATCTCTCGTTCTCTTTACCTCTCTCAAAAAACGGCACTAAGGATAAGTACGAAACCATCCTTAGTGCCGTTAACTAATAGAAACTATCGCTTAAATCCAGAACGGGCTGCTATATCCTCGCTACTAACGTGCATCAGTTTATGTGAAGGCAGTTTCGTCATGTTTGCATAATTGCGGACAAGATGATAGCCCGTATTATACCCCGCCATTTTAGGATACCACCCGGTTCCGTAAAGCAATTCATCGTGCTTTCTTTCTTCTTTCTTCACATTCAAATGCGGATGAATGTGTTTTTCCCAGCATCGTTTTGCTTGTTCTAAATTATAATATGCGGTCCAGGGCGCTAGGAAACTCTCACCTAGTAACTCTTTTACAGCATGCTCTGCCAGCCCTTCCATCACAATCGTATCTAATAACGTCATATCCTCTTCCTTTTTATTTATAACCTTTAATCGGCAAATATGATGATATTCATGTGTCAAAACAGCTAGTAGTTCATCTGTTTGACTGTCTGCTTTTGCAAATAAAAATAACTTATCGGAAAAAGCCACTCCTGATTTTCCATTAAATTCTCGTTGAATACGGCGATTACGCGAATCTGAAGGTAGGAGAAAAACCGGAATATCCGGACCCTTCCATAACATTTGCAGTTTTTTATAATGAGGGCGAATGTCTTGCCATAAATTTTTTTTAATAAACGCTTCAATTTGCTCCTTCGGTTCCTTCCCATTCTGAAACATTCCGTGATTCATCAGTAAACGAATGCTTTGCTTAGAGGATATTTTCGGAAAATACGCAGCCAGCTCAGATTCAAACGTCCGAGAATCCTTCAGCATGGCCGTTAGCCATTCATTCGTTGCAACAACAGGCATACAATCTTCCTTTCCATTCAGTCATTCTTCTTTTTATCCCGCATTAACGGGCAGTAAAACTTCCACTTTCGATGTACAAGATGTAAACGAAGAAATGACAGTCTTTGTTCTTTATTGAAGTGGGCAATAACTGCCCGTAAATGCCCGATAAGTCAACTAACCATCGGTGGAAGAAAGCTCCCACCAATGGAAGTTTCCTTTATCATATGAATGACTATGTCATAATGACCTATTGAACAAAAAGAAGGGTGAAGAAATAGAAGCTACCCCCTTCTTTTCCTTCACCCTATTCATTAATTATGCCTCAAATTTTTTCAAAACGATTGTAGCGTTATGGCCGCCGAAGCCAAGAGAGTTGCTCAATACAGCTTTTACTTCTTGTTTTCGTGCTTCATTCGGTACATAATCTAAGTCGCAGTCTGGATCTGCCGTCGTATAATGGATTGTCGGAGGAATGATTCCATCTTGAATCGCTTTAATACTGAAAATGGCTTCCACACCACCGGCTGCCCCAAGTAAATGACCTGTCATCGACTTCGTAGAGCTGATAGCTACTTTATAAGCATGTTCTCCAAATACTTCTTTAATTGCCATTGTTTCATATTTATCGTTATATTCGGTACTTGTACCATGTGCGTTGATATAATCAATGTCACTTGGCTGCATGCCTGCATCGTTAATCGCTTGACGCATTGCACGCACACCACCTTCTCCGCCTGGAGCTGGTGCTGTAATATGATGGGCATCTCCTGTCGCGCCATAGCCTACAATTTCAGCATAAATCTTCGCGCCGCGTGCCAAAGCGTGTTCTAGCTCTTCTAGAACGATAATCCCAGCTCCTTCGCCAATAATAAATCCATCACGGTTTAAGTCAAACGGACGACATGCTGTTTCTGGATCTGGATTTGTTGATAACGCTTTGTTTGCACAGAACCCAGCAACAGACATTTTCGTGATTGGGGCTTCTGTGCCTCCTGTTACCATCACATCCGCATCTCCGCGTTGGATAACTTTAAAGGCATCCCCGATGGAGTTTGTTCCTGTTGCACAAGCCGTTACTGTACAAGAGTTCATCCCTTTCGCACCTAATGCGATAGATACTTGACCTGTTGCCATATCTGGAATCAGCATTGGTACGAAGAATGGACTTACACGGCGATAGCCTTTTTCTTGAAAAATTTCATACTGTTGTTCGAATGTTTCCATTCCTCCAATACCAGAGCCAATCCATACCCCAACCCGCGGAGCAATGTCTTCTGTAATTTCAAGCTCAGCATCTTTAACTGCCATTAATGAAGCGGCCACCGCATATTGAGTAAAACGATCCATTTTTCGCGCTTCTTTTTTATCAAAATAATTTTCAGGCTGAAAATCCTTTATTTCTGCCGCTACCTTTGCTGGATACTCATCGGCATTTAATCGTGTAAGTGGGCCAATTCCAGATACTCCTGCAATTGCATTTGCCCATGATGTATCCACATCATTTCCAATTGGTGTTACTGCTCCTAATCCGGTTACTACTACGCGCTTTTTCTCCACGTTGTCCACATCTCCTTTAATTCACTTGTTTTTTTATAAAAAATTATTTCCCCCAGCGAATTGCAATGGCTCCCCACGTTAAGCCTCCGCCAAATCCAACCATGACAATAACATCATCGTCTTTTATTTTTCCATTTTCCAAATCCTCTACCATTGAAATCGGAATAGAAGCTGCAGAAGTATTTCCGTACGATTGAATCGTTTTAGACATTTTTTCTTCTGGTAATTCTAATCGCTGCCTTGCCGCCTCCATGATTCGAATGTTCGCTTGATGAGGTATTAAAAAGTCGACATCTTCTTTTGATAATCCCGCTTTTTCAATGACATTAATGCTTGACTCACCCATTTGACGAACAGCAAACTTAAAGACTTCCCGACCGTTCATCGCAATGTATTCCTCTTGATAAAGATGCTTTCCTCCAGTACCGTCCGCGCCAAGCTCAAAAGATAAGATCCCTCTTCCTTCACTTACACTTCCCATCACCACCGCACCAGCACCATCTCCGAACAACACAGCCGTATTGCGGTCTTCCCAATTAATAATTTTAGAAAGTTTTTCAACTCCGATAACAAGTATATGTTTATAGGCACCTGTTTCAATGAATTGCTTTGCCGTAATCATGCCATACATAAAACCCGCACATGCCGCACTCACGTCAAAAGCAGCAGCCTTCGTTGCGCCAAGTTTTTCTTGAATCATACATGATGCAGAAGGAAACGGATAATCAGGAGTAACAGTTGAGACAATAATTAAATCAATATCTTCTGCCTTTAGCCCTGCGTCTTCCAGTGCTTTTCGAGCCGCTTCATATCCCATATCTGCCGTCCCTACATCATCTGATGCGATGCGTCGTTCTTCAATTCCCGTTCTTGTGCGAATCCACTCATCCGACGTATCCATCACTTTTTCTAAATCGGCATTTGTTACAACCTTTTCTGGCAAGTAACGGCCAACTCCGATTATACCTGCATTCATACTAGCATCTCCTTTATTGGAAGATAAAACTCCTTATATATTCTAATATCAATTATTATGACTTGGTACTAATTTTAAGGTATTTTTTTTTATTTGTCTAGGTGTTTGTCTCATTCACTTTTTGCCTCTTCACATATAGTAATAGTGTCGGTGGGTTAAATTTAGTCATTTAATAAATCGAGGTGAAAGAATTGGCGGAACAAGAAAACCGTTTTAATCAATTAATGTTTGGTTCTCCTCGGAAAAAAGCAGCAAAGGGAACTGCACTCCGGTCATCCTCTTCAATCGATCCTGATTGGAATCAGGTCATGAATCATTTTCATGAAATTTCTGATTCCCTTGAAAGACTGAAGCCTTTAATGAAGGACCTTTCCCCTTTAGTTGATTTTTTCCAACAAAAAGGAAAATAAAAAGCTACCTCCTGCAATGGGGAGATAGCTTTTTGTCATTATTCGCCACTTTCTTTTAATGCTTCTTCTTTGCCAAGTTCATATGCGTCTGTCATTACTTTTGTTAATAACGTCATCACAGGCTGCATATGTTCCATGCTTAATTCAATTCCTGCTTGATCAAGTACTTGTTTCGCTTCTGGTAAATACTTCATAGCAATTTGCATAAACTGCATATTTGGTTGTTCCATTTTCCTAACCCCTTTTACATGATTATTCCATTCTATATCATATCATATTTTCTCCATCGTCAACTAGTTGGACTTAGAGTTCCTGATTAGGAAGACGGCCTGTTTCTTTATATGTCTCAATTAGTGTTTCCAGCTTTTCTTGATACTCCTCATCGACTAATGGACTAAATTTCCCCATCGAGATGACTCCATCTTGAAAATCGTAAAAAAGATTTCCGCCTTCAAGCTCCCCAACGTTATATTTTTGGGCTACAAGTTCGTAAAGCTGGGCAACGTGTTGGACTGTACTAGTCAAAACGGTATTTTCCCCTAAATCTGACTGCTCGGAAACAAAGCCGATTGCATATAAACCCTTTTCCTTTAAGCGTTCAATTAGTGGAACATTAAAACCGTCTCCTGCTGGATATACGACATCTACGCCCTCTCCCGTCATCTCATCAAGTAACAAAAGTGCTGTCTCAATATCATCCCAATGCTTGACAAACTTTACCTTAACATCGACGTCCTGATTTTCATGTAAAGCTCCCTCAAAAAAACCGTTCACTTCAGGTTGCCATTCAAATGCCGATATCACACCTACTTTATTCGTCTCGGTCATTTTTCCTGCCACCATTCCTCCAAAAAAGCCCATCGCATGTGCTTCAAAATTTAGACTAGTCACATTAGCAGCCTTAGCGTCCCCATTAAAACAAACAAAGTGAACGTTCGGATAATCTTCGCTCATATTGTTAAAATATTGAGCATACTCTTCCCCATGGCCAAAAATTAAATTGATTCCTTTTTCTTCGAACTCTTGAACCGCCTGCCTAACGACTTCCTCTGAGTCCATATGTTCTTTGTAAAAAACATCATTTCCAAAAGCAGACTGTATTCCAAGCAACCCTCTATACCCTTTTGTTCCCCAAACTTGGTCATTAATCGTTTCAGGAACTAAAAGGCCAACATTTTTCAGTTCTCCCTTAATAGGTTGTCCGCAACCACTTACAATTAGGAGAATGAAAATTAATAACCACATTGGCTTTTTCATCTTTTTTCGCTGTCAAAACTTCATATATATTCGCAAAAGCGACCCAATTGAACGTGTTATGTTCTACGCGGTTTCATACCTCGTTTATTGGTAGTTTTGACAAACTTCCCCCCTTACCTTTTGCCGCTTATATCTGCAAAAACTAGTTCTTGTTGCTTGCAAAAGTGTTTCTCGACCTTTCATTATACAATCAAATTCGTTCTTGTCCAATATATATGGTTGGGTACTGCTCCCGAGATCCATTGTTTCCGGCAAGCTCTCCAGGAGATTTCACCCAATTGTTAAAATGATCCAATTTCATTCACCGCTTCAATGACTACTTTTATTTTACCTTGCCTATCCATTGTTTGTAAAAGAAAAGTTCATCTAGCGAAAACGTTGTCTTGACAGCAGTTTTCTCGCATGAGATTGTTGCCTTCTAATCCCTTCTTTCATGTCCGTTTGGAAAAAGAACAACTGCTCTTCCTGTTTTAAAAAGTACCCTTCTGCTCCTTGTCTAGATTCGTATGGAATGTGAAGGAGCTCAGCACCACGCTCCCATTGCCCCACCTTACCGCTTGTAAAATGAAGTAGCAAATCAGAGTGGTTATAACATTGAACAAGGCCTTTCACGACATCATCAATAAAAAGGACATCTTTCCTGTCTTCTTCAATCACTATCTTTTCTCCTCTTTTCTGTTGAAGGCAAGCTTGTTGGTAAAAGGCCGTTAATGGTTGCCACGGTCCATAAACAGTCGGAATTCGGACAATAACATAGGTTAGCTGGTCAGCTGAAAATTTAGTGACCATTTTTTCAAGATGCCAAAATAATCTGCCTTCACTATGGTCTGGCTTTGGCTCTACTTCTGCTCCAATTTGACTCTGCCCCGTGCCAAATACTCTCATTGATGATAGCAGCACCAGCTTCGTTTCTGTTTGGAGGCAGTGCGAAATGCATTTAATAAGAACTTGATGTGCCTGTTTCATTTTTTCACGAAAGAAGGATATATCTTGAAAATCTCCTTGATCAAAATATGTAAAATAAATCACGTCAAATTTATTATTAGAATCGAATAACTGATCTGCATCCTCAATGGGAACTGTTTTAAAATTAGCATTTCTGTCAAGAAACATGTTCATCTCGTCTTGAAGCATTGCTTCATCGCTATGTGCTTGATGAGTATATCCCTTTACTTCTATTCCTTCTTTTAATAAATAGTCACATAAGCAAAAACCTACAAATCGATTCGCTCCGACCACGGCTGCCTTTTTCATGTTCCCGATCCCCCTTTAAAATAAAAGAACCTCTTAGATATGTATAATCAAAGAGGCTCTGGTTATAACACTTTTTCGTTTTCTTCCAAAAAGCGGACAAGAGATTGTTCAAACAAATACTTTTTTTCCGGTAAATAAAGAGACAGAGAGATAGGTGCCCCTAGTTGTTGACGATGCTCCTCATAATATTTGCTGTGTATAATCGGATAATGATTCGTATTGTTGGCCATTACCCATATCTTCATAGGTGTCTTTGATTCATATTGGGTCAACTTTGGAAACTCTTTTATCCACTCATCAATATGTTCTTCTTCAATTCCGTAAGCAAGTTTTATTTCTTTCCCTAGCTGCTTATAGAAAAACTTATTTTGTTTTTCTTGCTCCCAGTATGCTTGAAAATCAAGACATGGGTTTAAAAATGCCGCAGATCGAAAAACACCTGGAGTACTTTCCATGAACTTCATGGCCAGTAATGCTCCCATTCCTTCAGCAAGCACATGAACATGTTTATTCAAGATTTCTTGCTTCATTATTAAATGGTATAGTTGTTTCGCCAATCTCAGAGCTTTATTACTCCCCCAATGACGACCGTACAAATTGGAGTAAAAAACGGTATACCCTTTGTCTAAGAGCGATTGTATAAGCTGCCATCTTCCTGCATGCTGTATCCATAAGCTTGTAGAACTTTCAACAAAATGGTCTTTATCCCCTAGTACCAATACACCAAAACCATTTGGCTGATTTGGAAGATGGACGACGTTCCATTGATGATCTAAACTAAAAAACCGGACATTCATTACCTATATCCTCCGATTCTTAAATTACAATTTTTCCGGATAGTAACAGTATATGAAAGAACAAAAAAAAAGAAAGGGAGAATGCCTATTTTTAAGCTATTCCTCTCTTTCTTTTTTTTCTTTTGCTGCTCTTAGCTTTTCTAGTGTCTCAATTCCTAAATCAGTCAGATTCGAAAAATCTTGGTCTAATAACAAATCAAGTTCGTTCATTTCTTCTTTGTTCATGCCTTCTCACCGTCCTTTGCTTCTTCATTCTTAGCAGCAGTAAGGTTCCTGTGATAGAAGGTTCCTTATATTATTTTCTCGTTTCTTTTCCGAGTTCCTTTATCAGTTTATGCAATTTTTCGTGTAACTTTCACAATTTTTTCCTCTTCCCTTCATCAATAAGAAGTAATACCCAAACTTCAACATTTTTGAGTTACAGGAAAAGTTTAAGTAGGGAATAAAATTTTCTACCGATGGAAGTTTCCTTTATTGAACAAAGAATAGACATTTATTAATGAGAATGATTATGGTAAAATAAAAGCAAACTGTAATGAAGCAAAAACAAAGAAATGTTACGATTAAATACAATATTGTCGTATTTATTGATTGATTGTACATTTTCAGCTGTTTTCGCTCCGTATTTTGTGCATTGGAGGTGAAAAAATGCGCATTTTTTGGACATTTTTCTGGAGTTTAGTGTTAATCAATATGTCTGCCTATGTTGTAAGCTCGATGCAAGGTTTTACATACGATTTTGTAATCGCTTCAGTTCTTTCTATCGGCTTCTCCATCTTTGTTATTATTATGGGAGAAACGCTTATCCCGAACGAACCTGTTGACCATCATTAAAAAAATCCCTTCACAAAAAATTGTGAAGGGATTTTTTACAATCTAACTAAAAAATAAGCATGGATGTCATGACATCCATGCTTATTTTATCTAATTTATGGGCCTAAATGGACTCGAACCATCGACCTCACGCTTATCAGGCGTGCGCTCTAACCAGCTGAGCTATAGGCCCGTATTTGTTCTAATGGAGCGGGTGATGAGAATCGAACTCACGACATCAGCTTGGAAGGCTGAGGTTTTACCATTAAACTACACCCGCATCATATTATATGGGGCGATTGATGGGAATCGAACCCACGAGTGCCAGAGCCACAATCTGGTGCGTTAACCACTTCGCCACAACCGCCATATTTTTATTGGCAGGGGCAGTAGGAATCGAACCCACACCGGAGGTTTTGGAGACCTCTGTTCTACCGTTAAACTATGCCCCTATTAAAATTTCAAAAAAAATGGTGGAGGGGGACGGATTCGAACCGCCGAACCCGGAGGGAGCGGATTTACAGTCCGCCGCGTTTAGCCACTTCGCTACCCCTCCACATATTTTTTTCAAATGGTGCCGGCGAGAGGACTTGAACCCCCAACCTACTGATTACAAGTCAGTTGCTCTACCAATTGAGCTACACCGGCATTCATTAAATGGTGGCTCGGGACGGAATCGAACCGCCGACACAAGGATTTTCAGTCCTTTGCTCTACCAACTGAGCTACCGAGCCGTATTAAAGTATTGTTTTTAATTTATGTTGCTCAAATCCTTCGCCCAAATCTCAGATAGTTTATCCAAGAAGCAGCTCGATTTGTGCGCTGAAGCTATGCTTTGCAGATGATTCGGACGTGCTCTACCAACTGAGCTACCGAGCCATTTAAGTATATTTGTTTTTTAAATAAAAATGGCGGTCCCGACGGGACTCGAACCCGCGATCTCCTGCGTGACAGGCAGGCATGTTAACCACTACACCACGGGACCACCTTCATAATAGAAATGGCGGAGGAAGAGGGATTCGAACCCCCGCGGGCTGTTACACCCCTGTCGGTTTTCAAGACCGATCCCTTCAGCCGGACTTGGGTATTCCTCCGCAATATAAATTAAATAAATGGCTCCACAGGCAGGACTCGAACCTGCGACCAATCGGTTAACAGCCGATTGCTCTACCACTGAGCTACTGTGGAATATTCTTAAGATAATTGGTGGAGCCTAGCGGGATCGAACCGCTGACCTCCTGCGTGCAAGGCAGGCGCTCTCCCAGCTGAGCTAAGGCCCCTTGATTGTATAAATATGGCGCGCCCGACAGGAGTCGAACCCATAACCTTCTGATCCGTAGTCAGACGCTCTATCCAATTGAGCTACGGGCGCGTATTTATAATAGATATTTATAGTGGTGCCGAGGACCGGAATCGAACCGGTACGGTAGTCACCTACCGCAGGATTTTAAGTCCTGTGCGTCTGCCAGTTCCGCCACCCCGGCACTATATATTTTATGGAGCGGAAGACGGGATTCGAACCCGCGACCCCCACCTTGGCAAGGTGGTGTTCTACCACTGAACTACTTCCGCAATATGAGCCATGAAGGACTCGAACCTTCGACCCTCTGATTAAAAGTCAGATGCTCTACCAACTGAGCTAATGGCTCTTTGGCTGGGCTAGCTGGATTCGAACCAACGCATGACGGAGTCAAAGTCCGTTGCCTTACCGCTTGGCTATAGCCCAATCACATGGTGGAGGATGACGGGATCGAACCGCCGACCCCCTGCTTGTAAGGCAGGTGCTCTCCCAGCTGAGCTAATCCTCCAGATATGGTGACCCGTACGGGATTCGAACCCGTGTTACCGCCGTGAAAGGGCGGTGTCTTAACCGCTTGACCAACGGGCCAATGTTTACAGCCTGGCAATGTCCTACTTTCACAGGGGGAGACCCCCAACTACCATCGGCGCTGAAGAGCTTAACTTCCGTGTTCGGCATGGGAACGGGTGTGACCTCTTCGCCATCATCACCAGACAATATGAAGGTTATTCCTTCAAAACTAGATAACTGCAGCTGAGTACTTGCTTTACTTGATTGTCTAGCTACGGCTCCTAATCTTTCGGCCGTTTCACTTCTGCCTATGAAACCAAAGAACGGTTTCCCAGCCAGAAGCTCCAACATCCTATCGATTTAAACGGGCTTTCTCTGCTTTTCGTTTAGGTTAAGTCCTCGATCGATTAGTATCAGTCAGCTCCACACGTCGCCGTGCTTCCACCTCTGACCTATCAACCTGATCATCTTTCAGGGATCTTACTAGCTTGACGCTATGGGAAATCTCATCTTGAGGGGGGCTTCATGCTTAGATGCTTTCAGCACTTATCCCGTCCGCACATAGCTACCCAGCGATGCCTTTGGCAAGACAACTGGTACACCAGCGGTGCGTCCATCCCGGTCCTCTCGTACTAAGGACAGCTCCTCTCAAATTTCCTGCGCCCGCGACGGATAGGGACCGAACTGTCTCACGACGTTCTGAACCCAGCTCGCGTACCGCTTTAATGGGCGAACAGCCCAACCCTTGGGACCGACTACAGCCCCAGGATGCGATGAGCCGACATCGAGGTGCCAAACCTCCCCGTCGATGTGGACTCTTGGGGGAGATAAGCCTGTTATCCCCGGGGTAGCTTTTATCCGTTGAGCGATGGCCCTTCCATGCGGAACCACCGGATCACTAAGCCCGACTTTCGTCCCTGCTCGACTTGTAGGTCTCGCAGTCAAGCTCCCTTGTGCCTTTACACTCTACGAATGATTTCCAACCATTCTGAGGGAACCTTTGGGCGCCTCCGTTACATTTTAGGAGGCGACCGCCCCAGTCAAACTGCCCACCTGACACTGTCTCCCACCCCGATGAGGGGTGCGGGTTAGAATTTCAATACAGCTAGGGTAGTATCCCACCGATGCCTCCACCGAAGCTGGCGCTCCGGCTTCCAAGGCTCCTACCTATCCTGTACAAGCTGTACCAAAATGCAATATCAGGCTACAGTAAAGCTCCACGGGGTCTTTCCGTCCTGTCGCGGGTAACCTGCATCTTCACAGGTACTATAATTTCACCGAGTCTCTCGTTGAGACAGTGCCCAGATCGTTACACCTTTCGTGCGGGTCGGAACTTACCCGACAAGGAATTTCGCTACCTTAGGACCGTTATAGTTACGGCCGCCGTTTACTGGGGCTTCGGTTCAAAGCTTCGCTTGCGCTAACCTCTCCCCTTAACCTTCCAGCACCGGGCAGGTGTCAGCCCCTATACTTCGCCTTACGGCTTCGCAGAGACCTGTGTTTTTGCTAAACAGTCGCCTGGGCCTATTCACTGCGGCTCTCTCGGGCTTGCACCCTATCAGAGCACCCCTTCTCCCGAAGTTACGGGGTCATTTTGCCGAGTTCCTTAACGAGAGTTCTCTCGAACACCTTAGGATTCTCTCCTCGCCTACCTGTGTCGGTTTGCGGTACGGGTACCTCCCACCTCGCTAGAGGCTTTTCTTGGCAGCGTGAAATCAGGAACTTCGGTACTTTATTTCCCTCGCCATCACAGCTCAACCTTACGAGAAGCGGATTTGCCTACTTCTCAGCCTTACTGCTTGGACGCGCATATCCAACAGCGCGCTTACCCTATCCTTCTGCGTCCCCCCATTGCTCAAACGGTGGGGAGGTAGTACAGGAATATCAACCTGTTATCCATCGCCTACGCCTTTCGGCCTCGGCTTAGGTCCCGACTAACCCTGAGCGGACGAGCCTTCCTCAGGAAACCTTAGGCATACGGTGGATGGGATTCTCACCCATCTTTCGCTACTCATACCGGCATTCTCACTTCTAAGCGCTCCACCAGTCCTTCCGGTCTGACTTCACCGCCCTTAGAACGCTCTCCTACCACGGACATCGTAGATGTCCATCCACAGCTTCGGTGATACGTTTAGCCCCGGTACATTTTCGGCGCAGAGTCACTCGACCAGTGAGCTATTACGCACTCTTTAAATGGTGGCTGCTTCTAAGCCAACATCCTGGTTGTCTAAGCAACTCCACATCCTTTTCCACTTAACGTATACTTTGGGACCTTAGCTGGTGGTCTGGGCTGTTTCCCTCTTGACTACGGATCTTATCACTCGCAGTCTGACTCCCAAGAATAAGTCTTCGGCATTCGGAGTTTGACTGAATTCGGTAACCCGTTGGGGGCCCCTAGTCCAATCAGTGCTCTACCTCCGAGACTCTTATCTTGAGGCTAGCCCTAAAGCTATTTCGGAGAGAACCAGCTATCTCCAGGTTCGATTGGAATTTCTCCGCTACCCACACCTCATCCCCGCACTTTTCAACGTGCGTGGGTTCGGGCCTCCATTCAGTGTTACCTGAACTTCACCCTGGACATGGGTAGATCACCTGGTTTCGGGTCTACGACCACATACTCATTCGCCCTATTCAGACTCGCTTTCGCTGCGGCTCCGTCTCTTCAACTTAACCTTGCATGGGATCGTAACTCGCCGGTTCATTCTACAAAAGGCACGCCATCACCCGTTAACGGGCTCTGACTACTTGTAGGCACACGGTTTCAGGATCTCTTTCACTCCCCTTCCGGGGTGCTTTTCACCTTTCCCTCACGGTACTGGTTCACTATCGGTCACTAGGGAGTATTTAGCCTTGGGAGATGGTCCTCCCAGCTTCCGACGGGATTTCTCGTGTCCCGCCGTACTCAGGATCCACTCAAGAGGGAACGAAGTTTCAACTACAGGGTTGTTACCTTCTTTGACGGGCCTTTCCAGGCCTCTTCATCTACTTCGTTCCTTTGTAACTCCGTATAGAGTGTCCTACAACCCCAAGAGGCAAGCCTCTTGGTTTGGGCTAATTCCGTTTCGCTCGCCGCTACTCAGGAAATCGCAATTGCTTTCTCTTCCTCCGGGTACTTAGATGTTTCAGTTCCCCGGGTCTGCCTTCCATACCCTATGTATTCAGGTAAAGATACTGTTCCATTACGAACAGTGGGTTTCCCCATTCGGAAATCTCCGGATCAAAGCTCACTTACAGCTCCCCGAAGCATATCGGTGTTAGTCCCGTCCTTCATCGGCTCCTAGTGCCAAGGCATCCACCGTGCGCCCTTTCTAACTTAACCTTGTTACGGCAAAAGATTAGCGTCGAATTTCTTCGTTGATTTCGATTCTCCGCTGCTCACGTATAGAAATACGCTGTGCTGCTCGAATCTTCATCGCCTCGAACTTCTCGCTTCTCTTTTCCCTTTTGTTTTTAAACAAAGGATTTTTGTTTAGAAAAGTTTTCACTTTCCTCAGCTATTACTGTTATCTAGTTTTCAAAGAACAACTATGCACCACTCGGTGCATTTGATATTGAAGGATGAACCTTCAAAACTGAACAAAACGTTTTCGTCAACGATTCTTACTGTCTAGCTACGGCATACGCCTTCGCTTTTCTTAGTAATCCTTAGAAAGGAGGTGATCCAGCCGCACCTTCCGATACGGCTACCTTGTTACGACTTCACCCCAATCATCTACCCCACCTTAGGCGGCTGGCTCCTTACGGTTACCTCACCGACTTCGGGTGTTGCAAACTCTCGTGGTGTGACGGGCGGTGTGTACAAGGCCCGGGAACGTATTCACCGCGGCATGCTGATCCGCGATTACTAGCGATTCCGGCTTCATGCAGGCGAGTTGCAGCCTGCAATCCGAACTGAGAACGGTTTTATGAGATTAGCTCCACCTCGCGGTCTCGCGACTCTTTGTACCGTCCATTGTAGCACGTGTGTAGCCCAGGCCATAAGGGGCATGATGATTTGACGTCATCCCCACCTTCCTCCGGTTTGTCACCGGCAGTCACCTTAGAGTGCCCAACTGAATGCTGGCAACTAAGATCAAGGGTTGCGCTCGTTGCGGGACTTAACCCAACATCTCACGACACGAGCTGACGACAACCATGCACCACCTGTCACTCTGTCCCCCGAAGGGGAACGCTCTATCTCTAGAGTTGTCAGAGGATGTCAAGACCTGGTAAGGTTCTTCGCGTTGCTTCGAATTAAACCACATGCTCCACCGCTTGTGCGGGCCCCCGTCAATTCCTTTGAGTTTCAGCCTTGCGGCCGTACTCCCCAGGCGGAGTGCTTAATGCGTTAGCTGCAGCACTAAGGGGCGGAAACCCCCTAACACTTAGCACTCATCGTTTACGGCGTGGACTACCAGGGTATCTAATCCTGTTTGCTCCCCACGCTTTCGCGCCTCAGCGTCAGTTACAGACCAGAAAGCCGCCTTCGCCACTGGTGTTCCTCCACATCTCTACGCATTTCACCGCTACACGTGGAATTCCGCTTTCCTCTTCTGCACTCAAGTTCCCCAGTTTCCAATGACCCTCCACGGTTGAGCCGTGGGCTTTCACATCAGACTTAAGGAACCGCCTGCGCGCGCTTTACGCCCAATAATTCCGGACAACGCTTGCCACCTACGTATTACCGCGGCTGCTGGCACGTAGTTAGCCGTGGCTTTCTGGTTAGGTACCGTCAAGGTACCAGCAGTTACTCTGGTACTTGTTCTTCCCTAACAACAGAGCTTTACGACCCGAAGGCCTTCATCGCTCACGCGGCGTTGCTCCGTCAGACTTTCGTCCATTGCGGAAGATTCCCTACTGCTGCCTCCCGTAGGAGTCTGGGCCGTGTCTCAGTCCCAGTGTGGCCGATCACCCTCTCAGGTCGGCTACGCATCGTCGCCTTGGTGAGCCGTTACCTCACCAACTAGCTAATGCGCCGCGGGCCCATCTGTAAGTGATAGCCGAAACCATCTTTCAACCAAGGACCATGTGGTCCTTGGTGTTATCCGGTATTAGCTCCGGTTTCCCGAAGTTATCCCAGTCTTACAGGCAGGTTGCCCACGTGTTACTCACCCGTCCGCCGCTGACTTCAGGGAGCAAGCTCCCATCTGTCCGCTCAACTTGCATGTATTAGGCACGCCGCCAGCGTTCGTCCTGAGCCAGGATCAAACTCTCCGAAGAAATGTTTGAACTAGCACATGGATGTGCTGACATCGACGTTGTCACAGGACGTGACGTTCTTAGTCGATGTTCCTTGCTTTAAAATAAAAATTAAACGTTGACGTTTTGTTGTTTTGTTCAGTTTTCAAAGTTCATTATCACTCGTAAGCGACTTTTATATAATAACATTTCTTTCTCGGTAATGTCAATATTTTTTTTGACTTTTTTTCGAGTGTGTCATTTGTCTTGCTGACAGGAATATAATATATCACCTTATATAACTATCGTCAATACTATTTTTGATTTTTTATCTTTTCTTTTTTATCTTTAAATCATGTTGCACTAACCAACTAAACAGGAAACTATGTGATACATCTCCCCCATAACTTAACGTGTTAAATTAAAGTCTTCCCGCTCCCTAATGCAAAATAATTCATTATGAGACAATCCAGTATAACCTCTTCTGTTTGACAAAATCCCCATAGCGTCTCTTTAAAGGCTATCCAACAAGGTGCTCTCTCATACAAAATGGACCGTTTATAAAAACTCCTCCTAATTAATGAGTTTTCATAACGGTCCATTTTGTGGTGGTTATTATTTTTTTGTAATACTGTTCATAAAACGATCAAATGCTCGTTGCCCTTCATCATCCCGTTTAAACACACCCGCATGCTCTAAAATCGTAGCAAATATTTTTCCGACTTCCTCTTTTAGAATAAGCAACACGTTTTCTTCTGAAAGTTCAGGATGTTGTTCCTTCAATTTCACAGCCCAGTTTAAGTGCTTAACGATTCCATCACGTTGTTTAATCTCTTCTTCGGCATCATTTCGAACAAGGACCGAGGCGAGTTCACTTAGTTCCTCCTTTAAGCGACCTGGTAAAACAGCAAGACCCATTACTTCAATTAAACCGATGTTCTCTTTTTTAATATGATGAACTTCGGCATGAGGATGGAAAATCCCCATCGGATGCTCTTCGCTTGTGCGATTATTTCGAAGCACTAAATCTATTTCGAATAAATTTCCTCTTCTTCTTGCAATTGGCGTAATCGTATTGTGAGGGACATCATCCGAGAAAGCTAGTACATGAGCCACTTCATCACTATATTGCTTCCATTCTTGCAGAATGTAATCTGATAGTTCTCCAAGCTCTTCACGGTTTTCACCTTGCAAGCGCACAACAGACATCGGCCACTTTACAATACCTGCTCGAATATTCGGGTAGTCAGCAAACGTAAACTCCCTTTCGATTTCAGCTTTAGCCATTGGAAAATCGTGATGCCCACCTTGAAAATGATCATGCGTTAAAATGGATCCTCCTACAATTGGCAAATCCGCATTGGAGCCGAGAAAATAATGAGGAAATTGTTCAACAAATTCAAGCAAACGAACAAATGTCTCTTTTGAAATTTTCATCGGCACATGCTCGCCCGCCAGCACAATCGCGTGCTCATTATAATAGACATATGGAGAAAATTGCAGGAACCATTGCTCGTTATTTAATTCAAGCGGAATAATCCGATGGCTTTGGCGTGCAGGGTGATTCACTCTTCCTGCATACCCTGCATTTTCTTTACATAATAAGCAATTTGGGTAAGAACTAGATTTGACGTTTTTAGCTGCCGCAATCGCCTTTGGATCTTTTTCTGGTTTTGAAAGATTGATGGTAATTTCCAAATCACCGTACTCGGTTGCTGCCAACCATTCTTCATTTTTGGCAATCCGGTCCGTTCGAATGTAATGAATATCCTTTGAAAATTGATAAAAATCTTTCGTTGCTGCTCCAGCCCCTTCTTGCTCATAAACTTCATAAAAACGGCGGTTCACTTCAGACGGAAGAGGGACAAAACTTGCCATAATTTTCGTGTCTAATAAGTCCCGATAAGTAACCGTATCAGCTTCTAGGCGTCCATTTTCCGCAGCCCAATCCAAAATTTGTTCCAAAATCTCAACAGGCGTGTCTAATTGTTCTGCCTCTACCTCATGTTTATGGAACTCATCCAGCTCTAAAATTTCTAATATCCGATTCCGAACGACATCTGTATCCCATTTTGTCATGAGCCCCTTCGTTATACCGTACTGAATCAATCGCTCAATCTGTTCATTAATATTAATGCTCATTGAGTAATGCTCCTTTCACCCGTTGTATCCATTCGGATGTTTTTCAAACCATTTCCAAGCGCTCTCAATCATTTGCTCAAGCGTCGTATAACGAGGTTGCCACCCTAAGTCCTTCATAGCTTTCTCCGAAGAAGCGACTAATTTTGCCGGATCACCAGGTCTTCTTGGTGCTACTTTGGCCGGAATCGGATGACCTGTCACTTTTCTCGCCGCCTCAATTACCTCTTTCACCGTAAATCCATTTCCGTTGCCTAAATTATATGTGCCGCTCGTGCCATCGCGACGTAATTTATCAATCGCTAACAGGTGAGCATCTGCTAAATCGGTCACATGAATATAATCACGGATGCATGTTCCGTCATACGTATCATAATCTTCTCCAAAAATGCTGATGTGTTCTCGCTTCCCTAATGCTACTTGCAAAATAATCGGAATTAAATGTGTCTCTGGAGTATGATCTTCTCCTAACATTCCATCTACATGAGCCCCTGCTACATTAAAGTAGCGCAATACCACATAGTTCATTCCATAAGCTTGTTCAGACCACTTCAACATCTTTTCGATAGCTAATTTTGTCTCACCGTACGGATTCGTCGGTTCTGTTGGATCATCTTCTAAAATAGGAAAGTTTTCAGCCTCTCCATATGTAGCAGCTGTCGAAGAAAACACAATCTTCTTTACATCATGTTTCACCATTGTTCGAAGCAAACAAAGCGCCCCGTATACATTGTTATCATAGTATTTCAATGGATCTTCTACACTTTCTCCAACAAGGGAATCAGCAGCGAAATGGACAACCGCTTCAATATCATGTGCTGTGAATACGTCATTCAAAAAAGCTTCATCACGTAAATCACCGACACAAAGCTTCGCACCTTCTAACACCGCTTGTTGATGTCCTTTTTGCAAATTATCAACAACAATTACTTCTTCTCCTCTATCAAGCAGTTCCGATACTGCATGACTTCCAATATATCCTGCTCCGCCGCAAACTAAAATGGCCATTCATATTCCCTCCTCTAGTAACCTCAAATTGTCTCTCTTACTAATTCTGTTGCACCACTTCCAACTTGTACAACATAAAAATCAGCAGTTAAACCAGTTTTTTCCTCATATCGTTTCCCTACTTCTTGAATAAAACGTTCAATATACTCATTTTGGACGATGCTAATTGTACATCCGCCAAATCCCGCTCCAGTCATTCGAGAACCGATTACACCTTCTTGAGCCCATGCTGCTTCTACTAAAGAGTCCAGTTCTATTCCAGTTACTTCATAATCATCACGCAACGACTCATGGGATTGTTTCATTAACTCACCGAATCCCTGTATGTCACCATCTTGAAGTTTGACAACCGCTTCTTTCGTACGAGCATTTTCATACACCGCATGCTTCGCTCGCTTACGATCGACTTCGTTTTGAATAAGATGCTTATGCTTTTCAAACTCACTTGGAGATAAATCGCCTAACGATTCAATCGTTAACTCTGTTTGCAATTGCTCTAGCGCTCGCTCACATTCTGTCCGTCGTTCATTGTATTTGGAATCTGCCAGTCCTCTCCGCTTATTCGTATTTGAAATAATTAATGAAGCCTCATGTAATTGAAGTGGGCTGTACGTATAATCAAGAGTTTGACAGTTCAATAGTACGGCATGATTTTCCTTCCCCATACCAATTGCAAACTGATCCATGATTCCGCAACTTACCCCAATAAATTCATTTTCAGCTTGTTGGCTCATCTTTACCATCTTGACCATATCAACATCAAGCTGAAATAGACCTTTTAAAAGTACAGAAGTAGCTAATTCAATGGAAGCTGAAGACGACAACCCTGCCCCATTCGGAATATTACCGTAAAACAAGACATCAAACCCTTTATTGATCGGATAGCCGTGCTTTTTAAATATGTCCATAACCCCTTTTGGATAATTAGCCCAATCATGAGATTCTTCATATTGAAGAGACTGAAGAGAGAATTGTATCGTGCCTAATTGTTCAAAATTCAACGAATGCATTCGAACAATCTCATCCTCTCGTTGCTTGACAACGGCATATGTCCCGATACTCAAAGCACAAGGAAAGACATGTCCTCCATTATAATCCGTATGCTCTCCGATTAAATTAACACGTCCCGGAGCAAAGAACACGCGTACATCATCTTCTGTTGCATGAAATATGGATGTAAATCGATTAATCAATTCTTTTGTCATTATAATCACCTATCTATCGAAATTTGATAATTTGCTACTTTTAACTGAAAGCGGATACAAGTTTATTTTATGATTCCGTTCGAGATTCCTCAATGGTAAAATTAACAGAAGATAAAGGTACTTTTTTGCTTTACCTGAAATAATTCACCGTGGATAAATTTGTGGAAACATACAACCTATTACTGATAAAATAAATAACGCAAACGATTGTCTGTCAAAAAGGAAAGATATAGGAGAAGCTTAAAAGAAGAAGGTGAAAATTTGCTATCACAATTCCAACCGAAACAATATGGTGTTTTTGCTTATCGTTTTTTAGAAGAAGTCACAAGTGATGTTGCGCAAATATGGTCAGTCGGATGGGATAAACAAACATCCCCACTTTATAACTGGAGCGGAAAAAACCGAAAAGATGTCGGGAAATACATTTTTCAATACACCATTTCCGGCTATGGCATGATGGAGATTAACGGAAGGGAATATAAAGTTGATGCAGGAAAAGCCTTTATCGTCAACATCCCTGGGGATTATCGCTATTATTTGCCAAAAGAAAGTGATCATTGGGAATTTATTTTTATCACACTTTACGGTGAACAAGCAGAAAAATGCTGGGACTATATTCAAACAAAGTCTCATCCAATCATTCGTTTTCATCCCGAGTCTCCACCTATTCAGCTTCTCGGTCAGATTTTCCAAAAAGCAAGCGAAAAGAAAATTACGGATCCATTCCAAGCTTCTAGCCTTTCTTATCGTTTTATTATGGAACTGTACCGCCATTTGAAAAACATGGATACTTCAACAGATGATTGGCCAGAAAGCATTATCAGCTCTGTCTTATTTGCTCGCAATCATTTTCATGAAGAAATTGGACCTGAAGAAATGGCTGCGGCTTCTAACTTATCCCGTTTTCACTTTAGTCGTTTATTTAAACAAACGACCGGGGTCACACCGATTCAATATTTGACTAAAATTAGAATTTTAAAAGCTGGTGAATTGCTTCATCAAACAAAATATTCAATTGAAGAAATTGCTTTAAACGTTGGGTACACAAATGCCAACTACTTAACAAAAGTGTTTCGTAAAATGACAGGGATGACACCTGGACAATTCCGTAAAACGAATCAAACCTTAACCGAAGATTTATTGATTGACGAATAAAAAAACGTGGCTATCCAAGAAAACCACGCAAAATGGACCGTTACAAAAACCTGCATATTCCTAGGTTTTTGTAACGGTCCATTTTATATGTCGGACAACAAGGTGTCGTACGCTCCTGACTTGTCTTCACTTTGACTAATTGTTGGATGAGTTCCCCTTATCCTGAAAGATATCTAATTCGACAGATCCCTTCTCATATACAAACGTCAGCTTTTTTCCTGGAATCATCATATTTTCTAAAATATCTCTTGCCGCCTGCATCGCAAACTGCATTCGTTGTATACGCTCTTTTTCTTCTTCTGTTGCATCAGATAAATCTAGTCCACCGAGTTTCCTCACTTCTTCTAAATATCGATCGACAGCCTGATACATCTCATCATAAATGGATTCGATTTCTTCTCGCATTTTTTCATTAACCTCTCTATGGTACTATCGTTTTATTTCTTCTTATAATAAACGAATTGGAAAAGGGTCACAACCGAAAATCGATTTCATGAGAGAAAATAAGGAAAAAGAAAGAAGCTACCTGAAAAGAGGTAATTGTTCTCTTTTCAGGTAGCTTCTCATTGAAATTCTTCGTATTTGAAATATTACAGTGCAATTCCAGCCTCTGAGAAAATAGTATAAACAACAATCATCGCAACAACTGCTGCAAGTCCCATTGGATAAACAAGTTTCCACGGTTGCATTTCTACTGCATTTGAATCTTGTAACATAAAGTCATCTTTTCGTGGAGCAATTTTACCGATGATTAACATTAAACTTGTACAAACTACAAACAAGATACCTAAAATATGTAGGAAGTGAAGCCCTGTATCCCACACAAGCTGTGTTACAGCATAAGCTGAAATGAATACTGCAAGTGAAACTTTAGCTGCTACAGCCGGCACACGTTTTGTTAAGTACCCAACAATAATGATTGTAAAAATTGGAACATTGTAGAAACCGTTTACAATCTGCAGGTATTGGAAGAAACCTTGTGGAACATTAGCAATAAGCGGTGCAACAGACATGGCGAAAATCGCCAAGAAAATTCCGAATACTTTCCCTCGTTTTACTAATAGTTGATCAGACGCCTTCGGTTTGAAGTACGGCTTGTAAATATTTAAGACAAATAATGTGACACTTGAGTTTAAAGCAGAGTTAAAGGATGATAAAATAGCACCGAACAACACAGCAGCAAAGAAGCCTACTAAAGGTGCTGGAAGTACATGGTTAACTAATTTAGGATATGCTTCCATCGGCTCCAAGCCAGGTCCAAAAATATTATACGCAATGATTCCAGGTAGAATAAGAAACACAGGTCCTAGAAGCTTTAAAAATGCCGCAATAATAATCCCTTTTTGACCTTCTTTTAAACTTTTCGCAGCAAGAGCCCGTTGAATGATATGCTGAGCTGTTCCCCAATAAAATAGATTGACGAGCAGCATCCCTGTAAACATTGTACTAAACGGAACCGGGTCTTTCGGTCCTCCAATAGCGTCCAACTTTTCAGGAGTGTTTTGCATAATCTTTGAGAACCCTTCAACTGGTGAGCCATCACCTAACATAACAAGTCCTAAAAATGGAATTAATAATCCACCAATTAATAATCCAATACCATTAACTGTGTCCGATACAGCAACCGCCTTCAATCCTCCAAAGATGGCATAAATTGAGCCAATTAGGCCGATTGCCCAAACCGTAATCCATAAAGCAGCTGTATCACTGACACCTAACACTTCTTCTACACGGAAGATACTACTTAACGCACTCGCTCCTGAATAAAGAATCGGCGGAAGCAAGTTTAATACATAGCCGAATAGGAACAGAAGGGTTACAATTTGTTTCGTTCCTGAATCAAATCGTTCTTCTAAAAAATCTGGAATGGTTGTAATTCCACCTTTTAAGTAGCGTGGCAATAAAAAGAAAGCGACTAATACGAGAGCAATGGCCGAACCAACTTCCCAGCCCATCACCGACATATTGTCGGAATATCCTTGGGCATTCAATCCGATCAATTGTTCTGTCGAAAGGTTTGTCAGCATTAACGAACCCGCGATAACCCAAGCACCTAAGCTTCGACCGCCTAAAAAATACCCTTCTGATGTTTCTAAATTTTCATCTTTTGTAAAGATATACGATACATATGCAACAAGAACTGTGAAGAATATGAATGAAAGAATAGCAAATGTACTCATAGTGGCTGCCTCCTTGTTTTTAGCCTTAGCAATTTTGTTCTAACTTTTTTAGAATCACCAGAAATATCTGTTATTTCTAACGATATGTATAACTATTGTTTCATGTAACTCAAACCATTTTTTGAAAAGGAAGTGAAAGCGATGACATTTTTAGTTGCAAAGCAATATGTTCCACTGTTTGTAAAAGCCTTCATTCTTTTTTTGCTGCAAGGATTGGTTTTTCTTTTCATACAAAGCGGCGAAACAAAAGAGCCCGTTTATACTGAAGCAACAGTTATTGTCGTGATTTCTTTTGTAGCGGTTTGTTTCTTCCTTTATGATTGCAGCAAGCTTCAGACAAAATTGAAGATTTGCCAAACGCCTTTTTGGAACTTATTTGCGTTTGTATTAACTCTCGTCGTCATCTTTAACGGCGTGTTGTATTTTGCAGCACTAGGGCCTAATACGGCAAGTAGCGCTTTTACAACCGTTTGCATTATTCCGTTTTACATCACTTTGATTTTGATTTCTCTTCACTCATTTCGGCAAGCTGTAAAGGAACGGACAAGCGAAAACATCGTATTCTTTCTGTTTCTTCTACTCTTTTCATTATGTTCGCTGTCAGCTTTTCAATCTTTGCTCCCACACCTTCTATGGACTTTCTCTTATGTGGCGTTCAGTTCCACCTTGTTATACCACCCTATGCCAACAAAATAATTGTTGGTCGTCTACGATCAGAAAGCGCCTTCATACTTGATAGCCAATTTCATAGGTTGCAATATTCATTCTACAAGCGCTTCCATTGGGAATCAATAGTAAAAACTAAGAGGGATTTTAGCATTTTTTTGCTCTGAAAATTCATAAAAATAAGCAAAAATAGAGAGAGAATAAGAGACTACAGCGTTCCTTTCACTCCAAAAAGCAAAAAGAGACAGGGAAACCTGCCTCTTTTTGCTATCTTTTGTGGATGATAAATGAATCCTCTTTTACATCGATTATGACTTCATCGTGATCTTGAATGGTACCAGCAATTAATTCCCGTGCCAGTTTTGTTTCAATATATCTTTGTATAAATCGTTTTAATGGTCTTGCTCCATAAGTTGAATCGTAGGCTGCCTTCGCAATATAACTTCGAGCCTTATCTGTCAGTTTAATATTAATATGACGCTCTGCCAGTCTCTCTTCAAGATGCTGAAGCAATTTTTCCACAATTCCTTTTATGTCATTTACATTGAGAGGTTTAAATAAAATGAGATCATCGACCCGATTTAAAAATTCAGGGCGAAAATGACGACGAAGCTGTGTCATCACTTGTTCTCTCGCCGCTTCTTTTATCTCTCCTTGTTCTGTCACGCCCTCCAGCAAATAAGAAGATCCAATGTTCGATGTCATAATAATAACCGTGTTTTTAAAATCAACTGTTTTTCCTTTTGAATCAGTGACACGCCCATCATCCAGCACTTGCAGTAATACATTAAACACTTCAGGGTGAGCTTTTTCCACCTCATCAAGCAAAATGACCGAATATGGACTGCGTCGAACCGCTTCTGTTAATTGACCACCTTCTTCGTATCCGACATATCCAGGAGGCGCCCCAATTAAGCGTGAAACCGCATGCTTCTCCATGTATTCAGACATATCAATACGAAGCAGTTTTTCCTCACTATCAAATAAAGCTTGTGCTAAAGCTTTTGCAAGTTCTGTTTTTCCGACTCCTGTCGGTCCGAGAAACAGAAAAGAACCAATTGGACGATTCGGGTCTTTAATACCAGCACGTGCCCGTAACACCGCGTCGGTCACAAGAGAAACGGCTTCTTCTTGTCCAATCACCCGCTCATGAAGAAGTGACTCAAGACGAAGCAACTTCTCTCGCTCTCCTTCCACCAACCTGGACACAGGAATCCCTGTCCAACGCCCGACAATTTCCGCAATTTCCTCTTCTGTTACTTCCTCCCGCAACAACCGATTGTCATCACGTTGGCTTGTCATGTGCTTTTCCATTTCTTTAATTTCCTTTTCTAAAGAAGGTAGAACACCATGCTGAAGCTCTGCAGCCTTATTTAAATCATAACGATTCTCCGCTTCTTCTAACTCTCGTTTTGCTTTTTCCAACTTCTCTCGCATTTCTTGAATCGTTTGAAGAGATTTCTTTTCCTGCTCCCAGCGAAGCCTCATGGCATCGGTCTTTTCCTGTAAAGTGACCATCTCTTCCTTCACGATTGCCAACCTTTCCTTACTCGCCTCATCTTTTTCCTTTTTTAATGCTGCTTCTTCAATTTGCAGCTGCATTAATCTGCGAGTAACTGTATCAAGTTCTGACGGCATAGAATCCATTTCTGTTCGAATCGTCGCACATGCTTCATCAATGAGATCGATAGCTTTATCTGGAAGAAATCGGTCCGTAATATAACGATGGGACATCACGGTAGCAGCTACAAGAGCACGGTCATGGATATTCACCCCATGATGGATTTCAAAACGCTCCTTTAACCCACGCAAAATGGAAATCGTGTCTTCCACCGTCGGCTCACTGATGGTTACCTGTTGAAAACGGCGTTCCAATGCCGGATCTTTCTCGATATGCTGGCGGTACTCATCAATCGTCGTAGCTCCAATGCAATGAAGCTCTCCTCTTGCTAGCATCGGTTTCAGCAGATTTCCTGCATCCATTGCCCCTTCTGTCCGCCCAGCTCCGACAATAGTATGAAGTTCATCTATGAATAATAATACTTTCCCGTCACTTTTTTTAACTTCCTGCAATACAGCTTTTAAGCGCTCTTCAAATTCTCCCCGAAATTTAGCTCCCGCGATGAGTGCTCCCATATCTAAGGCGAAAATGATTTTATCCTTTAACCCTTCCGGTACATCCCGTCTAACAATTCGCTGAGCGAGACCTTCTATAATCGCTGTTTTTCCAACTCCCGGTTCCCCAATTAAAACCGGATTATTTTTTGTCTTGCGCGATAAGATCCGAATGACCCGGCGAATTTCGTCGTCTCGTCCAATAACAGGATCCATTTTTCCGACCCGCGCTTCCTCTACCAAATTTCGTCCATACTTCGTTAACACTTCATAAGTCGCTTCCGGATGTTGGCTCGTCACACGTTGATTCCCCCTAATGGACGTCAATACTTGTAGTACACGATCCCTCGTAATGCCATGCTTGGACAACAATGTTTGAATGTCAGAGAAGGAAGAGGTTGTGAATGCCAATAACACATGCTCAACCGATATGTACTCATCCTGCCATTGTTTGGCTTCTTGCTGTGATGCAATTAATATTTGCTGCAATCGATTCGTAATGTAGAGCTTTCCCGCTTCTGCTCCCGTCCCTTTTACAATAGGATGCTTTTTTAACAATGTCCGTACGTCTGCCTTAAAAGTATCAACAGAAACGCCCATAAACTGAAGGATTCGTTGAACAATCCCTTCTTGCTGATTCACAAGGGAAAATAACAGATGGGCAATGTCGATTTCCTGATGATGCTCTTGGATAGCAAGTGATTGCGACTCAGAAAAAGCTTCTTGCAGTTTTCTCGTCATTTTATTCATATCCATCTAAAACACCTCCAAGTATACTTTGACCTTTATTGACCTTTTCTCCCTATTATATCCCTTTCCGTATAAAAAGAAAACTCGCCAAACGGCGAGTTTTCTTTTTATACGGCGTTCCTTTACGGTTTTGGCATGTATGTCCAATGACGGTTGTGATTCGACGTTTCTGGAAAACGGTCACCCGCCTTTAACTTCACTTTTTGTGGGTTTTTCACGTTGCTTCCCGTTTCTCCAATTTCTATATAAATGCCATTGTTTGGTGCTTTTTGACCTGGTGTAAATTGTCGGTTTTGTCCCATTGCTATAGCCTCCTTCATAAGCTTCTTTCTTCATTATCATCCCCTTTTTCTCTATTTTCATGACTAGTTTCAATACTAAGGAAAATGACAGGAAATTTTAACCTTCCCATTAGGAGAAATCTTCTCTATACTGTTATAGTCAGTTTCTTTAAAGATGAAATGAATGTTTGGAGAGGATATATATGGAGCAATTATATGATATTTTTAAATATTTATTTTTAGGACTATTTCAAGGATTTACAGAACCGATTCCCATTTCGTCAAGCGGTCACCTCGTGTTGGCCCAATACTTTTTAGGTCTGGAAATCGAAGGATTAAGCTTTGAACTTCTCGTGAATTTTGCTTCTTTACTAGCCGTTTTGCTTGTCTATCGCGAAGATTTGATTCGTTTGACTTCCAACGGTATTCGTTATATCACACGACGGGACGAGTCTGCCAAATCAGATTTCCAATTTATTATGTACTTAATTGTCGGAACGATTCCCGCTGGGGTAATTGGTATTTTATTTGGAGATTTCATTTCAGAACATTTAAAATCGGTTCAAGTACTTGGCCTCACTCTGCTCGTGACAGGACTTGCGTTATGGATGATTCGGAACATGCGCGGACGAAAAGGAGACGCTGGATTAACACTAAAAGACGCTTTAATTATCGGATTGGCTCAAGCGATTGCCCTTATTCCAGGAATTAGCCGTTCCGGTGCTACAATTGTCGCGGCCATGATGCGCGGAACCAAGCAAGAAACGGCTCTTCGCTTTTCATTCTTGCTATTTATCCCCGTCAGTGTCGGAGGGATGATATTAGGTGCTTCGGACCTGTTGCAAGACCCTCACCTAAATGAGTTATTGCTGCCGTATACCGTCGCCTTTTTAGGTTCACTTGTCGCTTCTTACTTTTCTCTTAAATGGTTTCAAGGCATTATGGAGCGGGGCAACTTAAAATACTTTGCTATTTACTGCTTTATCGTCGGGATTCTTGTTCTAATCTTTACGTAAAAATAAATATAAAAAAATCCGGCCCCATGAGCCGGATTTTTTTATGCAAGAATAGCTTGCAGCAAAGCTTTTTGCACATGCATACGATTTCCTGCCTGTTGAAACACAAATGAACGTTCTCCATCAATAATAGCGGCTGTTACCTCTTCGCCGCGATGTGCTGGCAAGCAATGTAAAAATAAATAATCCTCTTTTGCATGCTTCACTAAGTCTTCGTTAATTTGATACGGGGCGAAAACCGCTAGACGCTTTTTCGTTTCCTCTTCCTGTCCCATACTCGTCCATACATCTGTATATAAAGCGTCAGCACCTTTCGCAGCCGCAACTGGATCATGACTAACCGTAATCACTGCCCCTGTTTGCTTTGCCACTTCTTGTGCGTATTTGACGACAAATTCCTTCGGCTCATATCCTTTCGGGCAAGCAATCGTTAAATCCATTCCTACTTTAGCGCAAGCAATCATTAAAGAGTGAGCCACATTGTTGCCGTCTCCGATGTAAGCGGCTTTTAAGCCTTTGAAAGATTTTTTATGTTCATAAATGGTTAATAAATCAGCAAGTGCCTGACACGGGTGGAAATCATCCGTTAAACCGTTAATAACAGGAATGTTGGCATGTTTGGCCAGTTCGACGACCTTTTCATGTTCAAATGTGCGAATCATAATGACATCAATGAATTCGGACAACACTTTCGCTGTATCAGCAATCGTTTCTCCTCTTCCGAGCTGCAAATCTTTTCCGTTCAAATAAAGAGCATTGCCTCCTAATTGCATCATGCCAGCTTCAAAGGATACACGAGTACGAGTGGAAGATTTCTCAAAAATCATTCCAAGCGTCTTTCCTTTTAAAGTTGTAACCAATTCTCCTTCTGCATGCTTCTTTTTTAATTCAATTGCACTATCGAGCAAATAAAGAATCTCTTCTGTTGAAATGTCCATCAATGTCAGCAAATCTTTTCCTTGCAGTTGAATAGGTCCTGTTTTTACCGAAACTGCTCCCATCACACCGTCACTCCTTTTGTTAATGGATGATTTTGTTTCCACGTTTGTAATGAACAAACTTCGTACTCTTTTTGATTGAACGCTTTTATGAATAAATCGACCGTTTCTTTCTCTGTCATCACAAGCAAACCATGCTTCAACGCTGTAAGACGATTGTGCTTTCCTTCCTCTCCATTGCGGAAGCTAATAAACAGTAAGGCTTCTTTTCGAACAACCCATTCGCTTACATTATCGTCCGTCATCACTGTGAGACCGTTCGCTTTCAATTCGCTTAGCCACTGCGGGTCTGCCAGTCCATCGACATATAGTTCAACCGCTGCTGAACGTGAAGATAAATAGCTGTAAAACGCTTTTAACGCAGCTTCCTCCACTGTCGCCGCAATGGAAATACCTTCTCCTGTTGATTTCATTTCTGGTCCAACAAGAGGATCGACTCCTGCCAGTTTATTTGTTGAAAACACAGGAAACTTGATGGTTTGATAGTGGGGCTCTGACAATAATCCCGTTTTATCACTAATTTCCGCTAAAGATTTCCCAAGCAATATTTTAGTCGACAGCGAAATAAGCGGAACACCGGTCACTTTGCTGACGACTGGAACAGTTCGACTTGCTCGCGGATTGACTTCTAAAACGAACACTTTCTCTCCATCCACTAAATATTGAATGTTCATCACGCCTTTATAGCCAAGTTTCCTCGCGATTTCCCCAGCATAGCTCACGATTTTTTCCTTCACTGTCTCTGTTAACGTTTGAGCTGGCAAATGAGCATAACTGTCACCTGAATGGACACCCGCTTTTTCAACATGCTCCATAATAGTTGGAACTAAAATATCCTGCCCATCTGTCACGACATCAATCTCCGCTTCTTTTGCTGGTAAATACGCGTCAATCAAAATCGGATAATGACTTGGCTCAATTAATTGGGCGTAGGACGCTAGCTCCTCTTCATGATACAAAGTAACCATCCCTCTTCCTCCAATGACATACGAAGGACGAATCAAGATTGGAAAACCAATAATCGCGGCCTTTTCCAACAATTCCTGCTCACTGGATGCCATTTCTCCTGGAACATGCGGGATATCGAGGTTTTCAAGTAATTGATAAAATTGGTCTCGATCTTCTAACGCATCAATAATCGTTTCTGTGACACCTAAAATAGAAATTCCGGCTTTCGTTAATCCTTTCACAAGTGAAATGGCCGTTTGACCTCCATATTGAATGATGACATGATGGATGCCTTCTGCTTCAATCACATTCAATACATCTTCTACTGTAATTGGCTCAAAGTATAAGCGATCAGCTACTTGAAAATCGGTGCTGACTGTTTCCGGGTTGTTGTTAATTAAAATCGTTTCGTACCCTTCCTCTTGCAAGGCATAAACCCCATGAACAGAGCTGTAGTCAAATTCAACACCTTGCCCGATTCGGATTGGGCCTGAACCGATAATCGCTACTTTCGTTTTATCGGATTCCCACAGTTCACTTTCACCGTAATAGCTGGAATAAAAATAAGCAGTTGACGACTTAAATTCTGCTGCGCAAGTATCGACCATTTTATAGCTCGGTACAATGTTCAACTGTTTTCGCTTCTCACGTACCGCCAGTTCCTCTACATCCCAAATGAAAGCAAGATATTCATCCGAAAAGCCTTTTTCTTTCGCTTGTTGAAGTAAAATTGGCTCTACTGTCTCCAGATTTAAGTCTTTTAGCTTTTGTTCAAACTTAATTAATTGAGCAAAATGCGTTAAGTAAAAATAATCGATTTTCGTTGCTTCATGAATCGCTGTTAAACTATAGCCGCGTCGAAGACATTCAAAGATGACAAATAAGCGTTCGTCGTTTTGTGCATTCAGCTTTTCTTCCAATTCTTGCTGAGATATGTGCTGCAAAGCTGGTAGCTCTAATCCATTCAAGTTAATTTCCAACGAAGAAATGGCTTTTTGCAAACTTCTTTCTAAATTGCGGTCAATTGCCATAACTTCTCCTGTTGCTTTCATTTGCGTGCCGAGCTTACGGTCAGCATGAGCGAATTTATCGAACGGCCAGCGTGGAAATTTGACGACGACATAATCAAGGGCTGGTTCAAAACTCGCGTACGTATTCCCTGTAACGGGATTCAAAATTTCATCTAATGTGTAGCCTACTGACAATTTGGCAGCAATTTTTGCAATCGGATAGCCTGTTGCTTTCGAAGCAAGGGCAGATGAGCGGCTGACACGAGGATTGACTTCAATTAAATAGTATTGCTTGCTTTCTGGATCAAGAGCAAATTGAATGTTGCATCCCCCGATAATGCCTAAAGATGAAATGATTTTAATAGAAGCTGTTCGCAGCATTTGATATTCAACGTCTGTCAATGTTTGTGATGGCGCGACCACAATCGAGTCTCCTGTATGAATACCAACTGGATCAATATTTTCCATATTACAAATGGTAATGCACGTATTATTTGCGTCTCGCATAACTTCATATTCGACTTCTTTATAACCTGCAATGCTTTTTTCAATCAAGCATTGCTGAATCGCACTTTCACGAAGCCCGCTTGCCGCCAACACCTTCAGTTCATCTGCATTATTAGCAATTCCTCCACCCGTTCCACCAAGTGTATAAGCGGGACGAACAATGACCGGATATCCAATTTCGTCGCCAAAGGCCAGTGCTTCCTCTACTTGCGTCACAATGGTACTTTCCGGAACCGGCTCATTCAATTCCTTCATTAAAGCACGGAAATCTTCGCGGTTTTCTCCTTTTTTAATGGACTCAATCGGTGTTCCAAGTAATTGAACATTATGCTTTTTCAAAATGCCTTTTTCATTTAGTTCGAGTGCAAGATTTAACCCCGTTTGCCCGCCTAATGTTGCTAACAGCCCTTCCGGCTTTTCTTTTTCTAAAATTTTATCAATACTGTCCACCGTTAGTGGTTCAAAATAGATTACATCTGCCACATTTTCATCCGTCATGATGGTAGCAGGGTTGTTATTTACTAAAATAACTTTGTAGCCTTCTTCTTTTAAAGAAAGGCACGCTTGTGTTCCTGAATAATCAAATTCCGCTGCCTGACCAATAATAATCGGGCCAGAGCCAATCACTAAAATAGTTTGTAAAGATGTATCTTTAGGCATATACTTTTTCTCTCCCCGCTTGCTGCACTAATGCTAGAAATTCGTCAAAAATGTGGCTGCTGTCACTTGGACCAGGATGCGCTTCAGGATGATATTGCACCGAGATGACCGGTAACGTTTCATGCATCATTCCTTCAACGGATCCGTCATTTACATTTTTAAAACGCACTTGGAGCTTCGTATGTTGAATACTTTCTTCATCAACCACATAGCTATGATTTTGCGACGTCATGTATACTTTTTTCTTAAGCAAGTCAATGACAGGCTGATTCGCTCCTCGATGTCCGAAAGTCAGTTTTTTCGTTTTGGCACCACATGCAAGGCCAATTAATTGATGACCAAGGCAAATCCCTAAAGTCGGATAAGTTTCAATCGCCTTTTGCAACACCGGAAGCTGTGCAGTCACTTGAATAGGGTCTCCAGGTCCATTCGATAAAACGATCCCATCTGGTTTTAATGCTTTTAACTGTTCAAAAGAAAAGTGATACGGAAGGACCGTTACCTTACACTGCCGATTGATCATTTCTTGTAAAATTGATTTTTTATAACCAAAGTCAATGAGCACAATATGCTTATCGCCTGTTCCGTACGTTTCGATTTGAGAAGTGGATACGTCTTTTATGACAGAGTCGCTTAGTTCCTGAAATGCCTCTACTGCAACAGACGGATTCGTTGACACAACAGCTTGCATCGTCCCTTCATTTCGAATACGTTTAACAACAGCACGCGTATCAACATGTGTAATGAGCGGAATATCCCACTTCTTTAAATATTCCTTTAATGTATAAAGCGCTTCATAATGAAATTTTTCGTCCCAGCACTCATACACAATCACTCCAGCGACGTGAGGTTTTTTACTTTCATAATCTTGTTCGTTAATTCCGTAATTTCCGATCAGGGGATACGTAAACACTACCAGTTGATTTTTATAAGACGGATCTGTCAGTACTTCTTGGTAACCCGTCATACCAGTGTAAAAGACAACCTCTCCCGTCACTTCCTGATGTGCGGAGGTATCCTCCAAAGTTCCTTCAAACGACTCTCCGTTTTTTAAATGAACGTAACCTTTCATGATAAGCCTCCGAATGTATTTTTATTTATATTTAAGTATTTTTATACATTTCATTTTATAGAAAAACCCTGGATTTTACAAGGTAATTTTTTCTTCTACGCATATCTTTTCAATAATGTGTAAAGCTTCATTCATTTCCTCCATCGTTGCCGTCAGCGGTGGCAGTAAACGAATAACTGATGGACCCGCTCCTAATACAAGTAATCCATTTTCTCTCATTTTAGCGATCAGTTCAGGTTGCTTTTCTCCACAATCCAGTCCAATTAGCAAACCTTTTCCACGAATAGCAGAGAGAAACGGAACAGAGGATAATCGTTTTTGAAGCTCTTCCATTAAATAAGTAGCTTTGTTTTCAACCTCTATTAAGAAGTCTTGTTGGAAAATAATTTCTAGCGTCGCTTTCGCCGCTGCCAAGGCAATGGGATTCCCTCCAAATGTCGACCCGTGAGAACCTGGTCCAAACGCTTCAATTAAATGGCTTTTTCCAATAAGAGCTCCAACTGGCAAACCGCTTCCCAATCCTTTTGCCGCTGTAATCATATCAGGTGACAATCCGTAATGTTGATAAGCAAATGCTTTCCCCGTACGACCAATTCCCGTTTGCACTTCATCTACAATGAGCAATGCACCATGTTTTTGGCAAAGATGTTGCACAGCTTCTAAAAACGCCGCTTCAGCTGGAACTACTCCGCCTTCCCCTTGCACAACTTCAAGCATTACAGCTGCTGTTTTTTCATCCATTTCTTTTTCCAGCGCATCCATATCGTTATAAGGTACATAGACAAACTCTTGTAGCAACGGTCCAAATCCTTCATGAATCTTTGCCTGCCCTGTTGCTGACATTGTCGCAAATGTTCGGCCGTGGAACGATTTTTCAAATGTAATAATTTTATGTCGTTTCGTATGCTTACGTGCTAATTTAATTGCGGCTTCGTTCGCTTCCGCTCCGCTGTTACAAAAGAAAACCGCGTCGCCGTCCGAATGTTCAACAAGCAATTTAGCGACTTCTTCTTGAAGCGACACATGAAACAAGTTCGATACATGCCACAGTTTATTCAATTGATTCTCGACTGCTTTTTGGACAGCAGGATGACGATGCCCAAGGTTGCATACTGCAATACCGGAAATAAAATCGAGGTATTCTTTCCCATTTTCATCGACAAGCTTTGTTCCGCTCGCACTTTTTACTTGTACATCAAACCGTTGATATGTTGGAAACAAAAAACTCATGTGCTTCTTCCTCCACTCTATCTTCTGTATATTGAACAGTTGTACCAATCCACTTCCCATTTTCATCCATAAAAGAACTTTTTCCACTGACAATTTGCACTGTTGGCAAAGAAGAAGATAATGCTTTTACCGCGGATTTGACTTTCGGAATCATTCCGCCGTATATTACCTCATCTTGAATGAGCTGGTCTACATAACTAGGTGTTACCTTCTCAAGAAGATCGCCGTCTTTCATAATACCTGGCACATCTGTAATAAATACTAATTGCTTCGCGCCAAGCGCTTTAGCAACCGCTCCTGCGGCCAAATCAGCATTAATGTTGAAGGACTCGCCTTTTTGATTAAACCCGATTGATGAAAGAACAGGCGTGTAGCCTTTTTGCATTAAATGAACTAGCAATTCTGCATTCACGTTGACCACTTCACCGACATAGCCCCATTTTTCATAATCGATCGCTTCAGCCTCAAGTAGCATTCCATCACAACCTGATAGCCCGACTCCATTTAGTCCAACTTGTTGCAAAGAAGCAACAAGCTGCTTATTGACTTTTCCTGCGAGTACCATTTGAACGATGCTCAACGCTTCAGCAGATGTTTTACGCAAACCGTCGACAAACTCGGATGGGATATGAAGTTGATCTAACATCCCGTTAATCTCAGGTCCACCCCCATGGACAACGACAAGTTGGTAGCCTTGCGCCGCCAAACGATTCAAGCTTGTGAAAAAGGCCTCATTCAACTGACTCATCACACTTCCGCCGCATTTGACGACAATTACGTCTTGGTTCTTCATCTTTTCTCTCCCTTATGTGCGATAACTCGCATTGATTTTCACATAATCATAAGTCAAATCGCATCCCCATGCGGTTCCTTTTGCATTTCCTTCATCCAACTGGATTGAAATAACAATTTCCGACTGCATTAAATACGCTTTGGCTGCTTCTTCATTAAAAGGTTGCGGCTGACTGTTTTTCAGCATACATATCTCCCCAATGCTCACATTCACCTTCGCCGGGTTAATCTCGACCCCACTATAGCCAATGGCACCAATGATACGCCCCCAATTGGCATCAGCTCCGTATATGGCCGTTTTGACAAGATTCGAGCCGACAATTTGCTTCGCAATTTTATTGGCATCTTCTTTTGTTTTTGCGCCATTAACCTGCACCTCGATTAATTTGGTTGCACCTTCTCCGTCTCGAGCAATTTCTTTGGCTAACTCTTCACAAGTCAGCTTCAGCGCTTCATAAAACTGAGGCCAATCCGGATGATTTGGCGTTAATGGATTGTTTTCGGCCATTCCATTCGCTAAAACCAACACCATATCATTCGTCGATGTATCTCCATCAACCGTTATTTGATTAAATGTCTCATTTGTAATCGCGCTTAACGCTCCTTGTAGCACCGCTGAATCAATCTCTGCATCAGTCGTCACAAACCCAAGCATTGTCGCCATATTCGGATGAATCATCCCAGATCCTTTCGCCGCTCCCCCGATAGTCACTTTCTTCCCATCAACCATTACTTCATAACAAGCCGTCTTCATCACAATGTCAGTTGTTAAAATGGCGGTTTGAAACGCTTCAGCATCGCTTTGTTCTTCACTTGGCTGTAATTGTGCAATACCTTTACGGATTTTTTTCATATCCAATAATTCGCCGATGACCCCCGTAGAAGCAACTGCTGCATACTGGACGGCAAACCCAAATTTCTGCGCAAACGCTTCTCTCATTTCATAGGCGTCTTTTAATCCTTGTTCTCCTGTACATGCATTAGCACACGCGCTATTTACAATAATTCCTTGCAGTTTTTGTTCGATACTGATGCTTTCTTTTGTAACTAAAAGAGGGGCTGCTTGAAAAGTACTTTGTGTATAAACAGCCGCACAACTGGCCGGACGACAGCTAATAATCGCTCCAACATCTTTTTTTTCATAGCGCAAACCCGCATGAACACCTGCTGCAGCAAATCCTTTTGGAGAAACAACCGTTCCACCGTTCACCTTTTTGACCTCTGCCTTTACTTTTGTCTTAATCATTATGATTCTCCCCTGCCTTTACTTTTTATGGATAAGCTGGAACAAACGCCAATCCGGTCTGCTGCTCAAAGCCCATCATTATATTCGCATTTTGAATAGCTTGACCTGCCGCTCCTTTAACGAGATTATCAATTACTGATACAATCGTAATTCGCTTTGTTCGTTTATCAAACGCTACCCCGATATCACAATAATTCGAGCCCCACACTTCCTTAGTAGCTGGAAACCTTCCCTTTTCTCTAATTCTTACAAACGAAGCACCTTTATAGTTTTCTAGATAAAGAGCATGTAATTCTTCCAATGTCATATCGTTCTTCGCTTTTGCATATACCGTACTCATAATTCCCCTAGTCATCGGAACAAGGTGTGTGCTAAAGGTGATCGGTTCAATATGTTTATTCCATTGTTTCAATACTTGTTCAATTTCTGGGATATGCTGATGTTCATTTACTTTATAAATTTTTAAATTTTCATTCGTCTCCGCATAGTGTGTAGCACTAGACAGCCCTTTTCCAGCTCCCGAAACCCCGGACTTTGCATCTACAATAATCGAATCTTCCTCAATCAATCCACTTTTCACAAGAGGAGCCAATGCGAGCAAAGTAGCGGTTGGATAACAGCCCGGATTGGCAATGAATGAACTTTCTGCCACTTCTTTGCCGAACCATTCCGATAATCCGTACACCGCTTCTTCTAAGTACGCTTTCGGAGCAGATGGCTTTTGGTACCATTGTTCATATAATTCCTCTTCTTTCAAACGGAAATCTCCGGATAAATCAACAACTTTGACACCCGCATCTACAAGTTCGGGTACAAGCTTGCTTGACACCCCTGAAGGTGTCGCCATAAATACAAGATCAACGTCTTGAGCAATTTGAACTGGATCAATATTCTGAAGCTTCCAGTTTTCATGTGATAAGTGTGGATACATCTCTTCAATATGCATTCCTTCTTGCGTAGACGAATAAAGTGAATAAATATAAAAATAAGGGTGTGAAGACAACAATCTGACTAATTCCATGCCTCCATAGCCCGTCGCGCCAATAATACCTACTTTAATATTTTTCATCATAATTTTAACGTTAACTCCCCTTTATATCTATTAAATTATTAATCATTATAATACTGCATAAAAATAAAATCAAATGAATATTTAATTATTTTCATCTAAAAAAATTCGACAAAATTCACGAAGATTACTGTCGATGTACTTTCCTCAACTTCTGTTCCTTCTATCATCATAGAGACTATTAAAGACCCATATGCAGAAAGATTCCATGACATACACAGAAAATTCCTGCTTACAAAAGAATGAACCATTCAATTTGTTGTATAATGAACTTATATTCTAAAAAAAGGGAGTTATATATGGATACGGAACAAACCTTTTCAGCCAAGCTCTATGAATGCTTTTCGTCTTTTAATCAAACCATCCATATTGCAAAAGGCGATTTTTTATTTCAAGAAGGTTCAGAAGCGAAGGAACTTTACTTTATTAAAAGCGGAAAACTTCAATTGAGCAAATTGACCCCAGATGGACGAGAGCTTACTTTTTGTATTTCTAGTGAGGGAGACTTAATCGGGGAAATGAATGTTTTTTGTCCCGCCTCTCGCCATCTGCTCCATGCAAAGGCATTGGAAAACAGCGAAGTTATGGTAATGGATAAAAACGAGTTGGAACAACTGCTGACGAAAAACCCTGAGCTTTCGATTGACTATATGAAGTGGATGGGAGAACGGCTGCGACGCAACCAAACAAAGTTTCGTGATCTCGTTCTTAACGGCAAAAAAGGGGCTCTTTACTCAACGTTAATTCGAATGTCTAACAGTTTCGGCATTATACGGGAAAATGGAATTGAGCTTAACCTTCATTTAACGAATCAAGAACTAGCTAATTTTTGCGGCACTTCCCGTGAAGTCGTGAACCGAATGTTGAGCGACTTACGCAAAGAAGGCGTCATTTCTATTCATAAAGGCCAAATTACCATTCATAATTTAACTTACTTAAAACTAGAAATTAATTGTGAGGATTGCCCGAAAGAATTATGTAAAATGGACTGAAGGCTGTATACAAATATGCGCCTTGTTTGTATACAGCCTTCAGCTCTGCTTATTTTATTGAACGCCAAGCGCAATTTTCGCATAGCGTGACATACGTTCTTTGCTCCATGGAGGGTTAAACGTGATATTCACTTCCGTCTCCTTTACTTGCGGAAGCTTCGCTAATGCCTGTTTCACATCTTCTGTAATCATACCGGCAAGTGGACATCCGATAGAAGTCAAAGTCATCGTCACAATCGCTTTGCCTTCTTCTGTCACGTCTAAATCATATACTAGTCCTAAGTTTACAATATCCACTCCAAGCTCAGGATCCTGTACCTCTTCAAGCACTTCCATTATTGTTTCTTTCAATTTTTCATCCATTTTCAAGCTCCTTCCCTTGAAACTGTCATACAAGCTACGCCACTTATTATACAGGGATTATCTAGTAATCCAAACGAAACGCCTTCACACGACACATCTATTTAAGTGTGTTAAAGTAAAATTACGCACTACCCTCGTTGAAAGGAGCCATTATGAATAAACAACCACATTTAATTGCACTGGATTTGGACGGTACATTGTTAACCGACAAAAAAACCATTTCCTCTAAAACAAAATCGATTTTAGAAAAAGCGAAGCAAGACGGGCATATTGTGATGATTGCCACAGGCCGTCCTTATCGATCAAGCTCCATGTACTATGCAGAACTGCAGTTGAATACACCTATTGTGAATTTTAACGGTGCGCTTGTGCATCATCCTCTTGAGCACTCATGGGGCGTTCACCATAATCCGCTTTTCCGTCATACCGCATACGACATTGTGGAAGCAATGGAAAATTATAAAATTAATAACATTTTAGCGGAAGTCATGGACGACGTATATTTGCATCATCATGACCGTGAATTAATTGATGTCATCAGCTTAGGGAATCCCATGCTCCAAACTGGTGATTTGCGTGTTCATTTACAGCATGACCCTACTTCTATTTTGATTCATGCGGATGAAAATCATGTAGACGATATTCGCTCTCACTTATCCGCTGTTCACGCCGAAGTAATTGAACATCGTCGCTGGGGCGCTCCATGGCATGTCATTGAAATTGTAAAAAAAGGCTTGAATAAAGCAGTTGGACTTCAAAAAGTGGCTGCTCATTATAACATTCCGCAAGAGCGAATTATCGCATTCGGAGACGAAGACAACGACCTGGAAATGATTGAGTTTGCCGGCCACGGCGTCGCCATGGGAAATGCGATTTCGCCGCTGAAAAGCATTGCGAAGGAAGTAACCTTATCCAACGAAGAAGACGGAATCGCCGTTTATTTGCAGCAAGTATTGAAATTATAAAAACTTTAACTAAAAAGTCCATTTCAGCCTCATTTTCGGTATGTTAAAGCGACAACAGGAAATTTTTAACGCTATAGCTCCTCTAAAATTACATAAACTACAATGGACACAAGAAATTGTGTCTATTTCATTCACTTTGAGGAGGAATGCGCAATGGGTAAAAGCAATAAATCGAAGCGTTTTGTTAAATACGGTGCTGATGCGGTCCAACTTCATGATCAGCGAATCCCTTATCATATGACGCTGGCAGAAGCTGAACAACTGAAAGCAAAACAACATACCCCTGCTTCTCCTGGAGGTCGTTTATAATGGCAGATTCTTTCTTTCAACAAGCTGTTTATAAAGTAAAAGAAGCTCTCGAATCTCCAAAAGAGAATGAAAAAGTGTCCCTTCATACAAATGGACAAAAAGCGAAACAAACACGAGTAGAAGGCTCCTTTAATCAAGGAATGCTCCAATCGTTGCTTACAGCAAGTATGGGAAGTATGACCGATGAAGATCGTCAAAAAATGAAAGAATTACAGCAAAGCTTTCATAAAAACGGGAAAAGTTCCCCTTCCACTCCACATGTGGACGGAAGGGGCGATATTGCCGGAAAGGTCATTTCTTCCGCGATGGCTGAAATGTCCCAAGAAGATCAGCATGAACTTCAGCATTTGCAGCAGACATTAGGAATGAAAATGGTACCTGAACAAACGGTCACACTCCCTTCTCACTCCCAGCAAATGGACATGGCACAAGAAACCATTAAACATGCAGCCACTCAAGCGAATGCAAGCGAAAAACAGCAATTGAATGAACTGGCAGACGACTTGAGCAACCGAACACTATAACAAAACGGGGGTGTTTGAAAAGAGGAAAACCACCTCTTTTCAAACACCCCCGCAAAATGAACCACTACAAAAATCCAAGAATATTACGGATGTTAATAAACGGTCCATTTGGCATCAAAAGAAAAACAAGCATTTAATCTTTGCGGAAGAAGCCGAAAATACCAGTTGTTTGGACAATATTCGTAAAAGCATTCGGATCGATTTCTTTAATAATCCGTTCCAAGTCAAACAACTCGTATCTCGTAATGACAATAATCATCATTTCTTTTTCTTCGTTTGTAAAAGCCCCTTTTGCTGGTACCATTGTAATCCCGCGGCTCAGCTTCGTATGGATGGCTTCTTTCAGCTCATCCCCTTTTTTCGTAATAATCATCGCTGTCAATTTTTCATGACGAGTATGAATCGCATCAATCATGCGTGTCGAAACATATAAAGCCACAAGCGTGTACAATGCTTTCTCCCAACCATAAATCAACCCCGCTGCACCAATAATAACTGCGTTAATCGCAAAAAAGTATGTACCGACAGGCTTATCTTTCATACGGGATAAAATCATCGCGATAATATCAAGTCCTCCTGTTGACGCCCCCCACTTCAACGTAAAGCCTACTCCAACAGCTGCAATGACGCCCCCAAAAACGGAATTTAATAAAATATCTTCCGAAAGAGGATACACAGGGAGAAGTTCTAAAAAAAGCGTTGTGGCGGCAACACTTAAAAAACTGTATAACGTAAACGCCTTTCCGACCTTCATCCATCCTAACACCGCTACAGGAATATTAAACAATAACAGTAAAATACCGGTGGATAACCGAATTGGCGTATAGTCCGAGAGAAGGTTTGAAATTAATTGAGCTGCTCCTGTAAAGCCGCTCGCATAGATATTGGCGGGGATTAAAAATAAATTTAAGGCGACAGCTCCTAATAATGCTCCCAACAATATAACAATCAATTTTTTCGTTTCGAGCCAAAGCATTGTATTTTTTCTCCTTTCAGTTCATACATTTACTTTTAGTATAATCTTTTGCCGATCATTCATTAAATTTTACAGTGACTTAAAAGCGCCATCACCTTTTAACTAAAATAATTGTGTTTTATAGAAACAATCGATAAAATATTTTATGGTACATAAAAGTAACGAGGAAGGTGACCATGATGTCCATTAAGATTGTAACGGATAGTGCGAGCGATTTGCCATTGGAATTTTTCCAACAACATGACGTTCAGCTTATCCCCCTTCGCGTCCACCTTAACGATGAAGAATATTTAGATCTTGAAACCATTCAACCGCTTGAAATATATAAACATATTCGCAACGGAGCACACCCTAAAACATCCCAAGCGGCTCCAGCCGCCATCTATAGCATGTTTGAGTCAATTGTGACACAAGGAGAGGCATGCCTTTACATTGCATTTTCCTCTCAATTATCCGGCACGTATCAAACGTCCGTCATGATGCAGCAGCAAATTAAAGAAAACTATCCGAATGCCGAAATTGAGATTATTGATACGAAATGCGCTTCGCTCGGTCAAGGCCTTGTTGTTCAATATGCTCTCCAGCTACTTCAACAATCCCTGCCGTTTCAGGAAATTGTTGAAAAAACAAAAAAATACAGCGAGCACGTAGAGCATATTTTTACTGTTGATGACTTAGATTTTCTTGCCCAAGGCGGACGTGTGAGCAAAGCCTCTGCTTTTGTCGGCGGTCTTCTTAATATTAAGCCACTTCTTCATGTCGAAGACGGCAAGCTCGTTCCCATTGAGAAAATACGCGGACGGAAAAAAGTGTTAAAACGGATGATTGAACTCATGGAAAAACGCGGTCATGACTTATCGTCTCAAACCATTGCGATTAGCCACGGTGATGATGAGCAAACGGCACTTGAACTAAAAGAGCTTATTCAAGCAAAATTCGGTTGCCAATCCTTTATTATCAATACAATTGGTGCTGCGGTCGGCTCTCATGCTGGTCCGGGAACGATTGCCCTTTTCTTTTCCAATGAATCTTTTTCATAAAGGTCGTACATAAATTTAGCAATCCTCGCACACCTTAATACCATCCTCATGGTAAAGGAGTGTTAGTTATGACGAAATCCCATACGAGTGACAATGATAAAAAAGCAAGGGATAACAATGCTAAACGACATGAAAAAAATATTTTAAGGGAAAATAGTCGTCAAGCAGGCGAACGTTCCTATTCTAAAAAAACAGATCACCTTTGATGACAAAAGAAGATGTTCCCCATTGTGAAAAACCTTTCCTACCACCTATAACAGGTATTCAGGAAAGGTTTTTTAGAAGATGAACCCGCCGCCTTAGGCTTTCGGTTCATCTTCTTTCTTTATATACGTCCAGCCCTCTTCTTGAACTACTTTACCTTCTTTCATTAATTTTCCGAGAGCTCGTTTGAAAGCCGCTTTGCTCAGGTTAAAGCGATCGCGGATATCTTCAGGAAGACTCTTGTCCCAATAAGGCATCGCGCCGCCTCTGCCTTGTAAATACGCATAAATCTTGTCTGCATCTTCAACCATGCCCTCTTGTTTACGCGGAAGCATCGATAAATTCAGTGTTCCGTCTTCTTTAACATGAACGACACGAACTTGTACTCGTTCTCCTAAACGTGGCTCTTCTTTTCGTTCCGTTTCATGAACAAATCCGATATACCCTTCATCCGTCATGAACGATGTCCCTACCCGCAGTACGCGATAAGCCGTTGCTTGAATGTCTTTGTTGAATAAAGAAGATGGAGCTTCTTTTGCGTTTTCCTGCATCACATCTTCTGTTGCAGGCTTGCCATACAAAAGTCCTCGCCTCGTTGCTTTAATCGTACAATACAGCAAATCCCCTTCAATCGGCCATAATGATTCCAATGCTGGCAAATCATTTTTTTCCACCAATAAATCTTTGCTAATTCCAATATCAACAAACACACCAAGTCCAGGCTCTGTGCCAACTACTTTTACCCATTGATAAGAACCAACTTCGATTATCGGCAAAGTCATCGTCGACGTCAATCGGCCTTCTCGGTCTAAGTAGATAAATACCTTTACTTCATCATCCTCAGCTAACACAGTGGTTGCCTCATTTCGATGAAGAAGCACATCTTCTCTTCCATCTGTCAGCATATATCCTAATGGTGTTTCCCGTAATACGCGAAGCACCACAGTCGTTCCTGGTTGTAATTTACTCATTCGTTTTAATCCTTCCTTCGCTTCAAAATAGATAATTATTCTTTCTTAAACAGGTATCACCGATCGGTCGTTCCGTAAAACATCCCTAAACTCGATGGTCCTATCCCATTTGCCCATATGTCAACGTACTAGTTACTGCCCGTCAAAGCGGAACAAACATATGGTGATTGTACCAATTCCTGCCCTTCCATTCAACTTTTCATTTAGTTGTGTCAATTTGCTTGTTTACCTATAATAAAAGAAAGAACCTTTTCACCATTAAGGAGGATTTTATGTCTAAAGAAAGTTCATTCGATATTGTATCCCAAGTGGATATGACCGAAGTCACAAATGCCATCGCGATTGCTTTAAAAGAAATTAAAAATCGCTATGACTTTAAAGGAAGTAAAAGCGACCTTTCTCTTGATAAAGAAGAGATTGTCCTCATTTCAGATGACGAATTCAAATTGAGTCAGCTAAAAGATGTGTTGCTTTCCAAGCTTGTAAAAAGAGGCGTTCCGATTAAAAATCTTTCTTACGGCAAAATGGAAAATGCTTCTGGAGGCACTGTCAGACAGCGCGCTTCCCTTGTTCAAGGAATTGATAAAGAGAACGCAAAAAAGTTGAATACCATCATTAAAAACACAGGACTAAAAGTGAAAAGTCAAATTCAAGATGACCAACTTCGCGTTTCAGCGAAGAGCCGAGATGACTTACAGAAAATCATTGCGGCCATCCGTGAAGCGGACTTATCCATTGAGGTTCAATTTATTAATTATCGCTAACAAGAACAGAGGCGGCTTTCATCATAGAAAGCCGCCTTTCCCATGCAGGATAAAATTTCTTCTCCTCTCCATACTAACAAGAGAAATAGTTGAAAGAGGAGGAAACATGATGAGCAGCAATCAACAGCAAAACGAACAGCAAACATTCCCCCCACAGCATCAGCAACAACAGCCAGGTATTGAAAAAGAAATGAACCCACTTCCTGTTTCCATTAGCAATCAATATAAGGCGGCAGGTAAATTACAGGACAAAGTAGCCATTATTACTGGAGGAGACAGCGGAATTGGCCGTGCTGTCGCTTATCACTATGCAAAAGAAGGCGCCAATGTAGCCATTGTCTACTTAAACGAACAGCAAGATGCCAAAGAAACGAAACAACAAATAGAAGCACTAGGAGGAAAAGGTTTACTTTTATGCGGAGATGTCGGTGAAGAACACTTTTGTAATCATGTGATTGACGAAACGATTTCGACATTCCATAAACTTGATATTCTTGTTAACAACGCAGCGGAACAGCATCCACAGCCAAGTATTTTAAATGTGACCGCTGAGCAGCTTCACCGTACTTTCCAGACGAATGTTTTTTCTTTTTTCTATTTAACAAAAGCCGCTCTTCCATATTTAAAATCAGGCAGTTCCATTATTAACACTGCCTCCATTACAGCCTATAAAGGAAACGATCAGCTCATTGATTATTCTTCAACAAAAGGCGCGATTGTCAGCTTTACACGTTCACTGTCTCAATCACTTGTCGGAAAAGGAATTCGCGTTAACGGAGTGGCTCCTGGTCCTATTTGGACTCCACTCATTCCATCGACTTTCTCAAGCGAAAAGGTCGCGGTTTTTGGAGCAAATACTCCGATGAAACGGGCAGGCCAGCCATATGAAGTTGCACCAAGCTACGTTTTTTTAGCCAGTGATGATTCTGCTTATATGACGGGACAAATGCTTCATATAAACGGCGGGACAGTCATTAATGGATAAAGAGTACATCTGGCTACTTTAAAATCAAGTAGTCAGATGTGCCAACAAATAAACTCTGACGCTTATTCTGCTTCCCCACGACTAACAATAGCCGATATGTCTTGGGTTGTTATCCGAAAGGTTGTATTGTTGCTGTCTATTTCTGCAAGCTGCACAATATACGTAAAAGATTGCTCACACCTATCATCTAAACAATCACAATAATTGAGCACAAGCGGTTCAATTGTATTAATATTTTGCTGTACGTTAGTCGGAACAACTTCTGCTGCTTTAAAAGTCCATTCTTCTAGTATACGGCTTCTCCCTGTAGTATGAGATTGGCGAACAAGTCGATAAACAATTTTTAATAATGGATTAGAATCAAAAATGTTAAACTCTAAAATTTGTGAGTAATTTAACAGGATACACGGTGCTTTCGCTTTTCGAAGATTAACACTAACCTCAGCCAAGTTAATCGCTTTGTCATGTTTAGTTAACTTAGCAGGCAACTTGACCTTCCGTATTTTTCCGCAATTCAAAAAAGGGACGCGCGATTGTATCGTCATGGATGGATTCTCCTTTTTTAGATCATTCCGTATTTACCTCGATCCGTCATAAACTTGAGCGGTCATACTTTTTTGTATAATGTTATAAAAGGACTGTTCAGATAGCTTCACGTCAGCCAGTTCAATGATATAAGTAAACCTAGCATCGTTCCTAGTTAAACCTTCACAAAAATTCACTACGAAAGGCTCTTTAATGTTCGTATCATTGACAAACTGTCTCCTAAACGGCCATTCCTCTAAAATTTGCGGTTTAAAGCTGGACGCGCAAGTTCGCGTCAAACGAAACACTAAATCGTTGAATCGTTCTTCTTTTAAAACTGATGTGATAAAACACGAAAAATTGATTAACACACATACGTCACTTGTTCCTTCTGTATTAATGGTTAATTGAGCAAGTCGCAGCGGCTGATTTTTTTTGTTCAATCGCAACGGTAAGACCGGCTGAAAAATGTCCCCGCATGTTACAAAAGGGACAAAGCGATGAACATATCCCTGTCTACTGACCTCAGCAATTTTTCTTTCTTCTGTTCGAATATAGAGTTTAGGCTCAGAAGTGAATGCTCGCTTTTCCACGTCGCCACCTCTCCTTTTCTAAAATGAACTTTTCACCTGATTAGAAGCTTCGTTGAGAATGGTGGCAGTGATGCTTTTATTTGTAATTCGATAGCTCCGGACATTGTTCGTTTCAATTTGGATGATTTCTACCTTGTATGTTACATCTTCACTGGCGGAACACCCTAAACAATCACAGTAGTTAAGGACGGTCGGTTGATTGGTGTCCAAATTAGCCACTTCTAGTGCCTCTAGAGATTCAAATTCAAATTCCCATTCCTGTAAAATTTGCGCATTCTTTGTTTCGATTGGTTCTCGAACTAGTCGATACAGCAGTTTTATTTTAGGATTAAGACCGAATAACGAAAAATGAATAAACTCCGAGAACTTAATAAGAACACACGGCCTTTTAACAAGAGTTGGAGTAACATGGACTTCTGCTAACAACAAAGGCGGGTCATTTCTTTCTAACTGAGATGGTAAATCAGGATTGAAGACCTTGCCACACTTCACAAATGATACATTAACGTTATTATCCATACGTTCCTCCCTCACACTTTAGCATGTCGACTCAACTGACTTCCATTTACCATGTGATTACATTGTATGCAATGTTTTAAAAATCGTATTGAGTATCCGTAAAAGATGTTACGAGACGGTTTTTTTAAGAACTGGTTTAACAGAATCCGCATAAAAAAGACCGTTGAGATACATGTCTCAACGGCCAAAAAATTTATCTTTGAGCAGGCTCTTCTTTACGCTCTTTTGCCAATTGTTTACAAGATTGACGTGTCACAATATGATGCGGCACCTTAATTTGCTTAACCATTTGATAACGATATTCAAATTGGTCAATCAAACATTGAACAGCTTGATACCCTAATTCAAAAATATTAATATCGACAGAAGTCAAAGCAGGACTCGCCAACTCGGCGATTAAAGCATTATTAAAACTGACAATGGAAATGTCATTCGGAACAGAAATTTCCATTTCATCCAATGTATTCAACACCCCAAGTGCCATCAGGTCATCGGCGACAACGAGCGCTGTCGGTCTTTCCTCCAATGACATCAGCTTTCGAACTGCTTCTTTTCCTCCTTCTCGCAAAAACTCTTGGTGAATAATGTATTCATCCCGATAAGACAAGTTCGCACCCCTAATAGCTTTATCATATCCAGTTAGACGGTCAATCGTCACAACAAGATCTAAATCTCCTCCAACAAAGGCAATTCTTTCATGGCCCATTTGGATTAAATACTCGGTCGCTTCACGCCCTGCACGAAAATTGTCATTATCAACAAACGATACCCCTTCACCATTTTTAAATGGCTTCCCGATAACCACACACGGTACCTCACGCTCTTGAAGATACGGCAAAATCATATCATCCACTTTTGAATACAATAAGACGATGCCATCGACTCGGCGCCCTTGAACCATTTGAACAACTTCTTGAAAAATTTCTTCCTCCGTCTCCCCGGTTGACATATAAAGAGCATGCTTTTTTTCATGGGCTCCCGTACTAATTCCTCGAATAACCTCTGGAAAGAATGGATTTTGAAATACTTTATCGGCAGAGCTCGGCATCACAACTCCAATTGCCTGTGTTGATTGATTTGCAAGACTTCTTGCAATGATATTTGGATGGTAGCCCAATTCTTTCATCGCCAATCGAACACGCTGCTTCGTTTTCTCACTAATCCTTGAACTGTTCGCAATGACCCTTGAAACGGTGGAAGGCGCAACATTAGCTAAGTTGGCCACATCCTTGATGGTTACGCCCATCTTGATACCCTCCTCTCCCTATACGCGCTCATCTGTTAAACGCTTACAAAATAGGTTATATTTTACTTTGTTTTCTCTTTTTTACTTCGGCGCCAAATGGAATAAATAAATAACATAAAACTGCCATAAACAATAATCATGGCTATAACAAACTTCACGTTGATCCCTGTCTTCTCTCCCAATACGTAAATATTGGCCTTTTCACGATCAAGCGCCAGACGGTATATTCCTTCTTCTGAACGAATCATGTCTTCTTCCAATAATCCTCGCAGTTCTTTTTTCGCTCCGATTTGTTCTGCAGACAAGTCGATTATTTGTGTTTCATCTGTGTTATTAATGGCCACAACGGTCATTTCATCTTTATATGTGCGCTTATAAATGATCATTCCTGTTTTCTCATACATTAACTCAAAAGTGCCTTTTCGTAAAGATGGCAGCTGTGTTCTGAGCTCATTCACTTTTGTCATATAATCAATAAGCTCTTTTTCAACACGAAAATTCATCGACCGATGATTATCAGGCTTCACTCCCCCGTCTAAAGCAATCTCCGTCCCATAATACGTAATAGGAATGCCTGGTGAAGTAAATAAATACGTGATTGCTAGTTTTGTGCGAGTTCCTGGATGATGACTATTTTCCAGCGCCTTTCGCGTAAAGCGAACCGTCTCTTCCCCATCGATCATCGTATGGATAGCAAACGGGTTGGAATACGACTGACTGATTTTTTCCCACTGCTTGTACAAATTTTCTTGAGAAACATTTATCTTACTGAACGTCGTCGCCGTTTGCTCATATAAAGCTAAATCGATAATTGAATCAAACTTTGCCTCGTGATAAAACGGTGCCGATGGTTGACTTGAAGACGACCCTATTACGTAAAATTCAGCCGATGTTTCTTTTAATTTGCTGACAAGGCCTTTCCAAAAAGCGAGCGGCTTTTCATCCAAAGAAGATAAAGAATAGCCGTCAAAGTCCAGCTGATTCATCCACCATAAAGCAGCCTTTTCCATTTCTGCTTCATTCTCTAAAAGCGGAAAAGTTAACAATATTTTCATATCACGATGATGCACTTGCTTGATCAGCTCATCCAACTGCTCAATCGTTCCGTACTGCTCGTCTATTTTATACACATTTTGCACATCGCTCCCATCGTAGCGATTGCTTTCAAACAGAGGAGATAAAAGAATAGCCGTGAAGCCCATCCCCTGTATATAGTCTAATTTATCGATAATCCCTTTCACATCTCCGCCATGGTAACCTGACGGATTATTTAATTCAATTTCTCGGTCATTTGTTGGGTCTCCATTGTTGAAACGATCAATCAAAATGGAATAGATGGACTCATCTTGCCATGTTCGATTTGCCGCTTCCGCTTCATATAATGATACACCGCCAAACAAACTAAACACGAGGAAAAGCAAAGCCATTATTTGTTTATCTTTCTTCATCCTCTTGCCTTTCATCCTCTCTCTCGGTTGCAAACTTTCAATTTAATATTTTTCCAAAAACAAGAAATGAAATCGCTTGCAACCCACTTATTCTATTATACAAGTAATGGAAATATTCTCAATGCTTTTTTCATCTCTATTCCCATTTTTGAAAACTTTTTCTATATAGATCAACTTACTACACCCAAGCGGATAGCACCCTCCTTACAAGATTGTCGTCATCTGCTTGGGTGAACCTTTGAATGATTATTCAGGGGAAACACCTCTTGTAAACGCCATCCATTAGATGAAGCGGTTCAAATGATTAGGTGGAAGATATATAAAAAAGACAGGAGACTTTCTAATAAGCCCAAATTTTTTTAGCAAATGAGTTTTTTCTTTTTATGCAAAATAGACCGTTTATCAAAACCATTGTTACTGGTTCTTTGTAACGGTCCATTTCTCTCTTTTTATTCATTTGAAATTTTAATGCCGTATATTTTTTGCGCTCTTGTTGCGACAATGATCATGTCATTAAATACAGCTGGAGACGCTTCGATATTATGACCAAGGTCAATTTTCGACAGCACGGTTCCATCCTTTGCCGACAATAGATACATCATTCCCGATGAATCTGCTTGAATTAAATACGCTCTTCCTTGCTCATCATATACATCTACTGGCGAAGACCATGCATACCAAGGCATCTCCCAACGCCATTTTTCTTTTCCCGTTTGCTTATCTAATGCCACAAGCAAACCTTTGTCCATTGATGGCGTCCGAGCAATTGTATAAATAACAAGATCATTGATTTCATGCTTTCCATTAACAGGAGTTGCAAGCACCCCTCCGTTGATGGGATTTTTCCCTTTCACTGTAAAGGCAGGGTACGTAACAGACCATATTTCATTTCCTGTTAATCCATTCATTTTACGTAACCGGGCAACACCTTGATTGCCTTGTTTATCAACTTCTGTTCCAGTATATATGTAAGGTGTATCTCCATTCTCTTCATCTACGACAATCGTTGCATCCGTATCGTCTGTTTTCGGCAATGCCCAGACTGGACGATTCTTATGGACATCGAACGCTTGAATACTTCCGCCATTATCCGCAAACCAAATCACATTTTTATACGCAGCCAATGAATTTTCAATGCCATAATGAAAATTATCTTTTACATGATAACGATATTTCAATATTAAAGGGTCTACAGTAATGGTTTTGTTCTCTTTTACAAAGTTCGTTTGGAGTTTAATATGGTACATTAAACCATTCTCTCCTCCAACAACTAACGTATCCGTTTCTCGATTAATTAAAGGGGCACTCCCGAATGCTCCCCATTTCCGATAGGCAAATGAGTCCACTCCTTCAATCATCGTCAATTGCTGCCCGTCAATTAAACTGAAAATGCGCAAACCAATATCCGTTTTAGATGTTTGAGCTACTCCTTGTCCTACATATAAGAGAGGGTATCCCCTCGGATCAAGCGCCACACTGCCTCTAATAGCGTTCCCCATATCGATAGGAGGACGAGACGACTCTCCAGATTGTAAATCAAAAAAGTAAATGCGGCCATCTAATGAGCCGTATACAACTTCCACAAAATCCTTTCGCTCTTGAAACTTCTTATAGATGTTCATCACAGCCATCACTTCGGGGTCCCATCTAATAATTGCAGGCTGTCCTGTCCATCCAGCACCGCCTCCCCAATCAGGGCTTCTTTTCGTCATAAATTCCCATGCTTGAACAAGTTGCTTTGGATTCTCTTCAATTTGGCCATAAGCAGGCTCATCACGGTAATGATTGCCACGAAAAGTTAGCACACCGTCCACTTCAGAATAAACTGATGGAAAGGACGTTTGAATGGCTGCCTCTGTATCACCGGCCATTTTATAAGATAAATGGGGAATGCTTTGTTCGTGAAACAGAAGCGTATCAGCGTAAGTTTTCGTCAACTGGTCATTGATTTTCTTTTCCTCCAGCCCTACCTCAAACTCTCGGGCACTTTCGGAATCCACATGGATGACCGGAACTTTTACACCCGTTTGCAATGCCTTATAGCAGCCTATCACAAGAAGTAACGCTAAAAACAGCATTGGGACAAACAACTTAATTTCTTTCATCCTCTTCCCTCCCCCAATCGTTCGACTTTCAGACTACTTATACTATAACAATTTGCACGAAAGGATTCTGTCGAAAAAGGCAGAAATGATTCGAATGTCATCTAATTTTAACAAAAAAAGCCGGTTGGTTTGTATGAATACACATACTTTCCAACCAGCTTTTCACCCTCAGCATGACCGTTATGAAATCTCTTCTAAAATTCTTTGCTTTTCTTCAATTGTGACAAAATGCTTCGCTTGAAATACGTTATAGCCTTTTTTCCGTACAGATGCCAATATAGCTCGATATAAATGAGCCGCTCCCTTTAAAGGTAAACGGGAAGCGACCGGATAAAGTTCTAGCGAATCCAGTCCTTTTTCATATAAGGTCTCCGCCTCGTTTGCAAGACTTTCCCATAAAGCCACAAAAGCTGAATTAACCGTCTTCCTTTGAAGCATTTCAACAGTATATCCATATTTCATCATATAATCACGCGGAAGATAAATGCGCCCTCTCTCCAAATCTTCTCCGACATCCCGAAGAATGTTCGTAATCTGCATGGCAACTCCAAGCGCAATCGCTTGTTCTTTCAACTGATGATGCGTTTTAGGAGCTAAAATAGGAAGCAGCATTAAGCCCACAGTGCTCGCGACATGATAGGAATATCGCTTAACTTCTTCTAAAGACATGTATTCGACTTTCGTTAAATCCATTCGTTGTCCCGCAATCATGTCATCAAATGCTTGGACGTTCATTTCAAAGCGCTGAAAAACATCCCCAAGAGCCAGCCACATATCATCATGTGTTAGGAGAATCCCTTGCTTGAATTGTTCAAACTCTTGCTCAAATTGCTGTAGTTCTTCATGAGGACGAAGCCCTTCATCGACCATGTCGTCTACTTTACGGCAAAACGCATACACAGCCCATACCGCTTTTTTTTGTTCGGCTGGTAAAAAAGAAAACGCCTTGTGAAAAGTTTTAGAGTGTTCTGCTATTATGTTCTCACAGTGACGATACGCTTTTTTTAATGTGTCCATGTTCCACCGCTCCTTTTTCTACAGCTGACTGTTGTTCAATCAAGTAGTCTGCTAGTAATTTTGCTCCTTGCATCACAATAGGAACTCCTCCTCCAGGATGAACAGATGCGCCTGCTGCGAATACATTTTCATACTCAAATGGTTTATATTGAGGGCGAAACACACCGGACTGAAGAAAAGCAGGTGCAATTCCAAAACTCCCTCCTTCATACAGTCCAAACTGCGCAGCATCTTTTGGTGTCCGCACGTCCATCCACTCGATGGACTGACGAAGGTTCGGAAAAGCTCGTCGTTCTATTTCATCAATCATGCGCTCCTGGAAGGCAGATTCCTTCTCCCAATCAATATGAGTTCCAGCAGGAACCGGAACAAGCGCATATAGAACACTCTTGCCTTCCGGTGCAAGAGACGGGTCAAGTAGCGAAGGATTAAACGTATAAAAAGAAGGGTCTGTCGGTACTTCCTTCGTGCTAAATACTTGTTCCATATGTTGCTGAAAGTTTTCACCCATAAAAAATTGATGAACTTCTCCATGTTCGTATTGTTTATTTAATCCAAAGTAAAACAGTACACATCCTGATGATGGAATATACTTTTTCAATTTTTTTTGCACAAGCGGGGTCATCGAAGGAAACTCTCCATTCATAACGATCGCGTCAAACGGAAGCATTCTTCCATTGGCAACCACACCTTTAGCCTTCTTCCCTTCTATCCGTACGGTTTGTACAGGGGTTTGTTTATGAATGGCCACTCCTCTGGAGATAAGTTCTTCTTCCATGACTTCGACTAGGCTCGCATAGCCGCCCTTCACATAATAAATGCCATGTTCATGCTCACTATACGGGATAAGTGAATACATCGCAGGTGCCGAGAGCGGATTCCCCCCAATATATAAGGTTTGCAGCGCATAAGCTTGCCGGAGCCTCTCATCTTGAAAATAAGAAGAGGTAAAGTCTTGCACAGACTGGTAAGCTTTCATGTCCCATAACGTCTTCATATTTTGGAACGTCCAAAAATCACGCTTTCGGACGAAAGATTTTTCTAAAAAGGCACGTTTTCCAGACAAGAAACGGGCGTTCATTTCTGTTAAAAATTGCATAAAATGCGCTTCTTCTCCAGGAAACTTCTCTTTAATTTCCGCCAACTGCCTTTCAATGTCTGCAAACTTCGTATATGTGCTTCCATCCGGAAAGTGAAGAGTATACAGCGGATTACATTGAAGAAGCTCATAACGGTTCCGTTCTATCCCAGCTTCATCCAAAATCGACATCAGCATTTCCGGAAGCAGTACAATGGTCGGGCCCTCATCAATACGATACCCATCTCTTTCAACAAACACCAAACGGCCGCCTAGCCGTTCCTCTTTTTCAAAAATCTCCACTTGAAAGCCGCGCTTGGAGAGAAGCAAAGCGGTAATTAGACCGCCGACACCTCCCCCGATAATAGCTGTTTTCATAACGCTCTCTCCCATTCTTTAATGGATTGGATAGACAAATCAACCATCTGTTTATCACGTTCAAATATCGCTTTTGCCGTAATGCGGGCCGATTCTAAAATTGTAGGAAGACCGCTCCCCGGGTGGGTACCGCCCCCAACAAGCCAGCAACAATCTAATTCTTCAAAGCGATTGTGCGGGCGCAAAACCATCATTTGAGACAATTGATGCCCCAAATTAAAGGTGGCTCCTTTATAAACGTAAATCTCTTCTTCCCACTGCTTAGGTGAAATAATTTTTTCAACTTCAATATGATCCTCTAAATCTTGTAAACCCGTTTTCTCTTTCACTATTTTCAGCACGACGTCGCGAAATTCTTTTTCGTGTTTTTCCCATTCAATCCCGCTAAAATTATTCGGGACGGGCGCTAAAATATAAAGGGTCGATTTCCCTTCAGGTGCTAATGTTGGATCGGTCGCCCCGGCATTTTGAATATAAATGGACGGATCTTCTGATAGAGTTAGAGTGTTTGTAATTTCCTCAACGTTCTTCTTGTAGTCGTCCGCAAAAAGAATAGTATGGTGAGACAAATCATACTGTTTGTCGATTCCAAGGTAAATCATGAAAGTCGAACAAGAATATTTCATTTTTTCTAGTTTTTCTTTTTTATATTTTTTCAGTACTCCATCATCTAGCAGATTCGTCATAACATGGCCAAAATCACCGTTAATGACAACATCGTCAGCTGAAACAGCTTCCCCATTTTCCAGAATGACTCCTTTTACCACTCCTTTTTCTACCCATAGTTTTTGAACACCCGTACCGAGGTGAATGCTTCCTCCATGCTCCTTGACAACAGCAGCCATGGCTTTTGGTAGCTGATTCACTCCTCCGATTGGATGGTACACACCATATGCATGTTCCATATAAGAGAGGATGGAAAAGGCACCAGGACATTCCCATGGAGACATCCCTAAATATTTAGATTGAAAGGTAAATGCAAGCTTTAACTGCTCTTCAGAAAAATAATGGCTCAGCACATCATATAAATTTTTCCCTAAAGATAAAGAAGGAAGAGCTTTTAGCACACTCCAGCGCAAGTAATGGCTAAATTTATCCATTCGGCTTTGAAGTACAGGCATAAGAGCCTCCATTTTCCTAGCTGTATCCTTCATGAAACGTTCATACCCTTCACCGCTTCCTGGAAATACCCGCTCCATTTCAGCTTTCATTCGTTCTGAATTCGAAGACATTTGAATCGTTTTATCATTAAAGACTAACTCATACATCATCTCTAGCTTTTTTAAGTCCATATAATCGTGCGCACTGCGTCCAGCAGCCGCAAAAAGTTCTTCCACAATGTGAGGCATGCTTAAAAAGGTCGGCCCCATGTCAAATGTGTATCCATCAAGTTCAATGGCGCTATTTCGCCCGCCAACATACTCTTGCTTTTCATATACATCTACTTTATATCCGTTGCTGGCCAATAACATCGCAGCCGCTAATCCTCCGGGTCCTGCCCCTATAACAATGACCTGTTTAGGCATGAAAGGTCCTCCTAAAAGTTATACATAAGTTATACAAACATTATACAAATATTTATTTTTAAACTCAATGATAAACTCTTTTCCATTTAATGGACATTTTATTGACTGGCTTCCAACCTGTATCGATTAGATGAAGTTTGGAAGATTTTTGTTCAAAGTATCCCTTGAATAAAAACAAATATCTCACCGCCTTCCTCGAATAAAAAGGTTGTCCATTAAGCCATAAACTAGTTGAACGACGATGATTTTTCTTCTTATGCAAAATGGACCGTTTATCAAAACCCTTCGTATGACTGGTTTTTGTAACGGTCCATTTTACAGCACTATATACATGTCACCTAATATCTCGACATCGGTTTATTTAATGGAAAGATGTTCACAAAGGCTTTTCAGACGTCCTGCATGACCTCATCCGCTTCGCTTAGGTCTAGAAAATTCGACATGACCGCTCTTTAGTCATGTCGAATTTTCTAGATCGATTACTCTACAACATTGACATTGTATTCTTTAAACCAAATATGCATTTGAGCCAAGTGAGCCAGTAACTGTGGTCCTGTCATCAATTGTCCGAACCACGGTACGGTAAACTCTTTTCCTTCCGACTGAACGATGCCGTTCAGCTTATCTGCATCAAAAAATTCATACAAAGCTGAGCTTTTATCCGCAAGAAGGTGCTCAAGCCATTTTTTGACCGCTTTTGTATAAGCCGGATTATGTGTTTTCGGATATGGGCTCTTCTTGCGGTACAGTACGTCATGTGGCAATATCCCTTCAAGCGCCTTACGCAAAATTCCCTTTTCTTGATTTCCGATCATCTTCATCTCCCACGGAATGTTCCATACATACTCGACAAGCCGGTGATCGGCAAACGGCACACGAACCTCCAAGCTGGCTCCCATACTCATCCGGTCTTTTCGATCCAATAACGTTGGCATAAACCAAATCATGTTCATATAAAACATTTTTCTCCGCTGAGTATCCTCCAACGATTCTCCATCCAAAATCGGGGTTTCAATGATGGTATCTTCATAACGTGCCTGAACATACTCCTCTAGATTTAACTTCGTCTGCCAGTCTGTTTTTAATAAATCGATACGGGCATCTACTGAGCGCATCCACGGGAAAGAATCAGAAGCTAAATCATGCTTTCGGTGAAACCAAGGATATCCCCCAAAAATCTCATCGGCACACTCTCCCGATAGGCTCACGACAAAGTCCTTTTTAATTTCTTCACAAAACCAAAGAAGCGAAGAATCAATATCAGCCATTCCCGGCAAATCTCGCACACGAACGGCTTCTGTTAAATAATCAACAAGGTTTTCTGTCGGAATAACACAGCGTTGATGAATCGTTCCAAATTCTTCTGACATTTTTTGAATATAAACCCCGTCAGAATTCGGTTGAAACTCGTTGGCCTTAAAATATTTTTCATTATCTTCGTAGTCAATAGAATACGTGTGGAGCGCTCCCTTTCCTGCTTCTTTAAATGCGTTAGCAGCAATCGCTGTAATCGCACTAGAATCGACTCCTCCTGATAAAAACGTACATAACGGAACATCTGATACAAGCTGCCTTGTGATCGCATCTTTCAATAAAAATTGAACCTTTTCAGTTGTTTCTTCTAACGAATCTGTATGTTTCGCACTTTTAACATTCCAATAACGCCATATGTTTAAACCGTTCTTAGTAAACGTCATAGCATGGGCTGGGCGTAATTCCTCGATTCCTTTAAAGACACCGTGCCCTGGAGTACGCGATGGTCCAAGTCCAAACACCTCGGCCAAGCCGTCCAAACTAATGTCAGCTTTCACCTCTGGATGTGCAAGCAATGCTTTTAGCTCTGAACCAAATTGCAGCCCTCCGTGATAAGCACGATAAAACAACGGTTTCACACCTAGACGATCCCGCGCGATAAATAACTTTTCCTCTTGTGCATCCCATACGGCAAAAGCAAAGATACCATTTAAATGCTCAGTGCATTGTTCTTTCCATTCTATATAAGAAGTTAAAAGCACTTCTGTGTCCGAATGTCCTTGAAATGTATACCCTCGCTTTAACAATTCCTTTCGAATATCCTCTGTATTATAAAGCTCACCGTTATAGCAAATCGTATACTCTCGACCGTCTTTCCCTCTTCCCATCGGCTGTCTCCCGCCTTCTGGATCTACCACTACAAGTCGTTTATGACCGAAAGCTGCATGCTTCGTCGTCCAAACATTCGTATCATCCGGGCCTCTTCTCGATAAGGTCTCTGCCATCTTACGCACCACTTCATGCTCACCTGTCAAGCCGCGCTTGAAGTCAACCCAGCCTGTTATTCCACACATACCTTCCTCATCCTCTCTTCTGTTTATATAGGCATTTGACTCTGTTGAATAATGACATATTATGCAACGGTAAACGCCCCGTTGCTTTGTCCAACGAGATTTCCAAGCGAACAAGTTATAAAGCGAATCTTTTTGGGCAATAAGATACATAGAAACATCATTTTAAAAAAGAGAGGTGTGTAGATGGGCTATCAATCTCGACTGCACTTTTTAAAGGAACAGCCGCGTGCGTTTATTTACGGCATGATGGAGCGAATTGATAAGCAATGGGTGTTTTTTGATGATGAAAGTGATGAGGCCTTTATGCTTGATGAAATTGCAGATGATTCTCTTGAAATTCAGTTAAATCAACGCTGGCATAAAGCGATGTGGGTAGGCGATGATATCATCCAAGCAAACGGTGAAGCTTACATGCTGAAAGAAGGGGATTACATTCGCGTTCGAAAAACTTTACAGCATGCATACGAACAACTACTCGAGGAACTTGCACGGCAATCACTCGCCCAACTCACCCGCTATTTGAATGACTTGAATTTTTCGCTTTACGACTGTATTTACTGCTTTAATGGTCTACATTTCCAAGAAAAGGCTTCGGTGAAAAACGGGGTGAATTTTCTAACGTTTGACAACGGAGAAGAGGTTTGTTCGATTCACCATTTTTTTGAGCGAAACGAACGAACCATTGACCGCTTCGAATTTACTCTACACAATGGAAAACGCTTGATGACTATGTATATGAACTAAGTCATCAAGCGTTTTTTCTGTTAATATAGCTTTTAAGCAAAAGGGGCCCAGTTCATCGGTAATCGTAAGCCAAGATATAAAACGACTAGAATAGCAATGACAAATTGAATCCAAGCTCCGTTCGTACTTTTTTCTTTTTTCGTACGGACCAATACCATTTCCATTGCTCCAATAACCCAGATACCAACAAGCATTTTCATGCCATACCACATATGTATATTGCCAGTAGCGGTTTTCATAATAGATTGGTAAAGTAAAAATCCAGTGATAATGATTAAAATATACATAAGACGAGTCGTCATATGAACCATTTTCACCTTAGGGTTTCTGTTTTTATACATCGTGTACGCCACAAAAAACAAAATAATTCCAACAGCCCAAGCCGTAATATGAGCGTGTGTCATCAGGATAAATCCTCCTTATTCCAAATTATTTTCTTTTTCATCATATCATGTAATAAAGCTTTCGCGAAATATTAGACGTGCTGATGTAACAAAAATGACGAAAATAGGGAAAACGGGTTGGCCAAGCGGCGAACCCGTTTTCCCTATTTCACTAGATTCCTAAGTGTACCAATTTCCTCAATTGTCACTTCCATCACATCTCCTGACTTTAAGAAGCGAGGTGGTTGAAATCCTTTTCCCACTCCAGCGGGAGTCCCCGTTGCAATAATATCTCCAGGCTCCAGTGTCGTTCCTTTAGCAATTGTAGCAACAATATGAGCGATGCCAAAAATGAACTGCTCCGTATTCCCTTTTTGTCGCACTTCTCCATTTACTCTCGTTTCAATTGATAAGTTCCCCGGATTAGAAATGGCAGATCGTTCTACAATGACAGGTCCCATCGGACATGAAGTATCTAAGCTTTTGCCTAATAAAAACTGTTTATGCCGCTCCTGTAAATCGCGGGCCGTTACATCGTTAACGAGCGTATAACCGAAAATATAATCCATCGCCTCTTCTTCTTGAATGTTTTTACATGTCTTGCCAATAATAACAGCCAGTTCTCCTTCATAATCCAGTTCGTTTGTCACATCATCATGAGCCATGACTCCCCCTTCATGACCGATTATAGCCGTTGGTGCTTTCGAAAAAAGCATTACATGCTTTGGGACATCCGCAGCACTTCCCATCTCAATAGCATGATCAACATAATTTTTCCCTACACAAAATACATTTTTGCGCGGGCGCGGAATAGGTGCAAGCCATGTGATGTCATCAATAGAATAAACAGCTTCCCCTAGCGGTGCTTGCATCCCCCACGCATGTATTGCCATTAGCTTTTCTTTCGTTTCTTCATAACTTTCAATGAGTTCAATCATTGATGGCGGAATCTTCTTCGTCTGAAAGAGCCGCTCTTCCGCCTGACAGATGTCTACTATTTTGTTGTCGATAACCATACATGTCAATACCCGTTGTTTGTAAGAAACGGTAGCAAATTTCATCTTTATTCCCCTCCCTATGTAACTCATAGCTTCATTCGACAGAACGCTCTTATTTCCTTTTATTTTCGACGGAGTATCGTTGACGATTATAGGCATTCACCCTTCTTTCACTTTTGACATAGCATAGTAGCAGAAAACGAATTAAAGGGTGTTTTATATGCCAGCATTTGTTGGAGCAGTCAATGTCAACAGTGTCGGAAGTGCAAGTGTGTTTCATATTGGAGACGTATATGCCATTTCACCAAAATCTACAGCTAAAACATTTGCCGGTGCTGGTTCATTTAATACAGGAGACGGGCTGCGTGTATACAATCAGCAAAGTTCCACCAATGTATCAGACCCGGATGTTGCTGATCAAAATATTGCTGCTAATGCTTAAAAAAGGGGGACATGAGATGAACTTGTACGTAAACCAAAGCATTTGCATCCATTCCTTAAAAGTCAATGCCGTCACCAATTCATCTCTATTACAAATTGGAAGTGTAGGACTCGTGAAAGCCACATCAAATTTATTCAACACAGGAGGATTTACAGGACCCGCACCGGAAGCACAAAAATTTCAGACTCCTGCCGTACCGCTGCAAAGTTCGCAAATCACATCCGGACTTTTAAAATATTCTACGACTCCTCCTGCCCCATCGCCATAATTACGTTCATCTATTCCGTTTCTTTCTCATATGTTTAAAGTATCCACGTAAGAAACGGAAGGATGGATGAGATGGATTATCTTCAGCTTTGTCACTACGTGCAGCAGCTTTCCTCACACATCCACATGCAAAATGAAAAAATTAAACAGTTAGAGCAAGGATTGAACGCGCTTCAACAGCAACTGAAAGACATGGAGGAAAGCCCTAAAACAAACATTGAAAAAATTGAATATAAATTTGATCAATTAAAAATTGAAACGTTGGAAGGGACATTAAATATCGGATTAAACCCTACACAGCCGGAAAACATTGAGGATTTCAACATCACCTCTACCATTCCAGAAGGTGCTAGTAATCCATTGCAGCAGCCCACGCAAACTCGTACCATCCCTCCGACTATCGTTCAAGAAATCCATCAACAAATGGAAGAAGAATTAGATAAAGATGGATACAGAATCATCTCCAACATTTTAGAAGAAAGACGGATGACAATTGCCGACCCTTATTATGAGTTTATTTTAGAAGACATAAAAAAACAGCTGGAGCAGCGAATTGCCTTCCACTTACAGCAAATAGACCCCCAGCAATTTGACTCGCATAAAGCTGAAATCATATCACAAACCATTCATCAATTGCGTGAAGAAGTGCAAAAGGGCATTCACGCCTTTTTAACCTATCTTCCTGACTCTCTGAAAAAAGGAGATGGATAACGTGGATTTTACTGTCATTAACCGGGAACTGATGGTCGGAGATGTGCAAATTGTCGGGATAACGGCTTCCTCCCTCTTTTTGGTAGGCGATATGCAAAGCGCTGTTTTATCTTCTATTTTTGATACTCCTGCCGAATCCCTCATTATCGGACCATTCGTACCATTATCGTTATCATAAAGGAGACCACTATGATTAGACGAATGTCTTGTGTCAATCTACTTGATATTATTTCAATTGTCGAAAGCTCGGTCTGCCAAATTGGCGACTCTTCACACCTTGAAGCTGACGTAAAAGTATTAGCGGTGCAGCGGGAATATCCGTTTTTTTTCGGGCAGGAAGGAAATCTTCAAGATTACCTAACTTTTACAGAAAAACTCCCAGTCGCTCCACTTGAATTTATTAACATGAATACTGTTCATGAATCCCCGGCGATTAAAGTGAACCGGATCAATATTACAGGGGTATCTGCCTCCTCCGTTACCCACATTGGGTCAACTGAAACCTTTTCAGCCGAGTCACGCGTTTTGAACGTACGACAGCTATCAGGCAATGGGACTCCCCCCTCAAAGGTCTAGAAATTTTGAGATAACTGTTCTTAAGTCGTGTCGAATTTTCTAGATGGCTTTATACAAATGGAAAAAATGAACGTTTATTACTCGGTTTCATAGACTGAAAGTATTATCAAACATCTATTTTCGATAAAAAGGATGGTATCATATGCCCGCAATTGTTGGTCCCGTTAATATCGGCAGCGCTGGCGGCATTGTAACCTTCGGAGATATTTTTTACGTTTCTCCAAAAGAAACTTCAAAATCCGCCTTTGGATCAGGTGCAGCGAACACTGGAAATTTTGTCATCACAAACAATGGATTATCGGCTACGAATACGCTCGACCCAGACATTGCTGACCAAAATAACGCTGCCAACGCCTAAATAAAGCGTCATGGAATATCGGAATTCCTTCCGACTTCCTTGACGCTTTATTTATTTCATATTAACAGACAGTAAGAACTCATAAAGATTTCCTACCAATCAGAACTTCCTTTATTTTTTCTTTCTTTTTCGTTCATTTGATTTCTTCATACGCGGAAGTTTGGATGATGGCTGCTTGCGAATCCACTTTAAAAAAGACGCCATTTGCTCATCGCGCTGAAGAGCTTCAATTGTCCGGAGCCGAACTGCCAGCTCTTCATTTGTATATAACGCATGAATTTGCTTATGGCAAGGAATACATAAATGGGCAGTCGGGCCAAACGTACCGCCCATCTCCTTTGGGGTTAAGTGATGAACAGTCGTCATCACTTCTTCTCTTTCGCATAATTCACATGTGCCCAGTTGTTCTTTTTTTACCATCATCTCTCCGCCCTTCTGCCGCCTTACTTACAACGTTTCGACCATCACTTTCGTTCCTCTTCCTGACGGCTCAGCTGGTTCTACAATCAGACGTTTTGGAAGTCTCGCCCTTAATTCCTGTACGTGACTAATGACCCCGATTGATAATTGGTTGGATTGAATCTTTTCAAGTGATGTGATGACCGTATCCAAAAGCTCAGCATCTAATGTTCCAAATCCTTCATCAAGGAAGAAAAACTGCAGCGGGTACTCCCCTCGAAGCTGAATTTGAGCAGATAAGGCCAACGCCAACGCCAAGGAAGTCAGGAACGTTTCTCCTCCGGATAATGTCGTCACCGGACGCTTCACGCCCCCGTTTGCGTCATCTCGCATAATAAAACCACCTTGTGAGTCCACTTCAATCGCATAGCGTTGTCTCGTCAATAACCCGAGACGTTGCGAAGCATCACGGCTTACACTCATCAGCTGCTCTTCTGCAATAAATTCGACAAAGCTGTTTCCTTTAAATACACTTTGCAGCTTTTGATGCTGAGTCAGTTGCTTTTCCACATCGGTTCGTTTCGCGCTCAATTGGCCATAACGTTCATGACGGCCCTGAATTTCCTCAAGCGCTCGCTGTGCTGCACCTTTTGCCCGCACCGCTTCTCGAACCGCCTCTTGTAACTCCAGTTGGAGCTTTCTCGTCTCTTCCCATTGAGCCTCTGTTAAAACCGCCCCTTGCAATTGCTCATTCAGACGATCCATAACATGTTGATGTTCTTTTATTTTGTCCCAAAAACTGTGAATTTCCTCTTTTAATTGAAGGCGCTGTGACTTTTCAATGAAGGCCGCTGTCACTTCTTGCGTAGTCGAAAACATAGTTTCTTTTCGTTTTTCATCCCAGTTTTTCTCAGCTTCTTCATATTCCTTTTTCAGCTCTTGAAGTGAATGCGCTAACGCCTTTTCACGACTGTCATATTGCTGATACGTTAGTTGGTCTTGCTGCCATTTCTCATAGGCAGTCGCTTCTTCCGAAGAAAGCTGCTCAATTGCCCGAACAGTCTTTTTCAACATTTTTTCGGCATCGCCTTCACCAATAATTAAAAGGAGTTGCGATTGTTTCTCTTCAAACATTTCCCGCTTCCCTAAAAGGCGGGCAGCCTGCTCTGCTTGCTGGCGCTCCAATCCGTTCAGCTCCGCCGTTAAACGTTTAATTTGTTCAGCCTTTTGCTCTAAAAAGGTAATACTTGTTTCAATTCGCTCTTTTAAATCATGTTGCTGGCGATCTTTTGCGCCAATCTCTCGCTGCAATTCTTCCATATGCTCGATGGAAAGTGGAGCAAACTGCTCATTCCAAAAAGCGGCTACTCGTTTTTCTTCTTCTTGAAGCTGCTTCCACTTATCCGTTCGTTCTAGGTAATCATCTTCATGCAGCGCCAAACGTGATATGACTTGTTCCCGTTTCGCTTTCATTGTCCGGAGCTTTTGCAAAAGGGTTTGAATTGCTTCCTTTACTTCCAAATAATCTTGTTGCAGTGACTTTACCTCTGTTTGAAGCATGTGTACTGCATTTACTATATCCCCAGACTCAAAAACTGGAAGCGGTTCAACAGGAGATAAAACAACAGGACCTCGTTCACCTAAGGCCATCTCCTCTATCAACTGCTGTGACGTTTGTTCCAACTGCATCTTTAAAGACGTAAAGTGTGCTTTTTCCTCTCGTAGCGCTGCAAGAGACTGTTCTGCTTGTACTGCTTTTTGCTCCATCTCACTCACCAAAGAGCCCTCTTTTGGATGCGCAGCTGGAGAAGGATGATCCGCTGAACCGCAAACCGGACATGGTGCATTCTCTGCCAGCTGTTCTGCCAGTCTCCATGCCAAATGCTTTGTTTTTTCCGTTTCCACTTCACTTTTTAACGTTTGAATATATCGCTCTGCTTTAGAAACGATGTGCTCAAATTCCTTTTCCCGTTCACAAAGAACGTGATAGACACCCTGTACCCGTTCGAATAAAGATGTGCTCGTTTCTCCTATTCGTTCTGTTTGCTCTTGAAGCTGCTGAACTTCCTGTTTGGCCGCCTCGACTTGTTCTTCTTTTTTTATACGACTTTCAAACGCTTCTGCAACCATTTCCCGCAAGCGAAGAACATGCTGTTTCTCTGCCACTGCTTGTTGGACCTTTTCCCGGTAATCCGCTGGTATCTCGCTTTGCTTCAATTCTTCTTTCAACTGTCGCTGCTTCACTGTACCTTTTTCATGAAGCTGTTCTGCTTTGGCAAGTTCTTCTTTCTTTTCTTGAATCCGCTGCTCCATCTGTTGCTGCTCTTGGAACAATTCCTCAATTTCCTTCGTCAGCTGTTGCAACGATACTTGCCACTGCTTCGCTTGCTCAAGTTTTTCTTTTTGAGCATTTAGCGACGGTTCTTCTTTTAGGCGAAGTGCCCGTTTTTCTTCATAGACAATAGCCGAAAGTTCATATGCTTGCTTTGCCTGTTCCAACGTTTCCTTTAACTCCCGAAGAGAATCCTTCGCTTGATCATACCGTTTTTGGCATTGGTCATAGGCCTGCATATATGGTTTTAGCATTTCCGCCTGCTCGGCTTGCTCGAGCGTTCGTTCCTTCTCTTCAATCGCTTCACGTTGCTTATTAAGAAGCATTAACGCTTCTTCTATTTTGGCCTTCTCCTGCTGCCACTGCCACACTTGCTTTTGCTGTTCAAATTGCTGATTGATATGGGAGAGTTCTATTTCTCTTTTTTGCAAAAGCATGTCGCTGTTTTTCACTTCTTCCTCTGCCTCTTGCAATCGCTCTAAAGATGCATCACCAAGCCCTGCCTGCTCTGCATCAATTTTATCAAGGTCACTAGTCAGCGCCTGAACTTTCTCCCGAAGTCGTTTATTCAGGCGATCACCATACTGCTCCAAATTAAACAACCGCTGCAGCATTTGCCGGCGTTCTACACCTTTTAACGATAAAAATTCAGCAAACTTTCCTTGAGGCAAAACAACGGCACGAGTGAAATCATCAATCGTCAAACCAAGCAAGTCTTGAACACGTTGATTAACATCATTCGTTTTGTCCGCTAATACAACTCTCTCGTCTCCTTCCTCAATTAAACGGCTCGTCGCTGACTTAACCCGTATTTCATCTGAACGCTTAAAGCTTCGTTCAATTGTATAACGGCATTTATTTTCCGCATTTTGTAGTTCAAAGGTAAAGGCCACATGCAATTCTTTTTCTCCATGGTTCAAAATCCCCTGTGTATTATTGGCCGCCCGCTCCACTTTTCCGTACAAGGCCAGCGTCATTGCATCCAAAATCGATGATTTCCCACTGCCTGTCGGTCCAAAAATCCCAAATACCCCGCCTTCACAAAGCGTTTCAAAATCGATGACTTGTTTTTCACGGAAGCTATGTAATCCTGCAATCGTTAATATGATCGGTTTCATTCTTCCTCTCCTCCCGTTGATGATTCGTCGGAAATGAGCGATAAAAACAATTGTACAAGCTCAGCGTCAGGCTGCGCTCCTCCCGTTTGGCGCCCGTAAAATCGTTTGAACAATTCATCAATTGGAAGATTTTGAGTCGTTTCTGTCTCCTTTCGGTCTTCTTCCGTTTCAAATACCGGGCGAATATGTACAAAGCCGCTGTGCAATTTGCGCAATCGATGAATTTCTTCAATGGACAAAGCATCCTTCAAATGGATTTCCAGATCGATCCATGCTTCAGTATCTCGCCCTTCGTCAAGCCAGTTATACACGTCTGCTAATCCATTTTTCGCCTTCCATCTGACAAGCGGTTTCCCGCTCGATAAATACACCTCTGTCCACTCCACTGGCTCATTCGGTTTTGCATCCACAATCGTCACTGATTTGGCATAACCAGATTCCGAAAAGCTATAAGCTAAAGGAGAACCGGAATAACGAGCCGTCGTAGGCGCTCTCTTAATATTTTGAGGACGATGCAAATGCCCAAGCGCGACATATTGAGCCGCTTCCGGGAGACTCGTTGCGGCAACTGTATAAGCTCCTCCAACTTCAATCGGACGCTCAGAATCCGTTGAGCTTCCTCCTGCGACATAAATATGGCTCATAGCGACATGAACAGCATGTTGTGTGAACTGTCGGCTCATCGCCTCAAAAATCCCTTGAATACGCTGGTCGTATGAATTCCGAATCGCCAATTCATCATTTTCAGCCGATAATAGTTCTTTTAGGCGAGATTCAGACGGATACGGCAATGCCGCCACCTCTAACACTTCGCCCGTTGTTGGAATATGGATAGAATGAATATTTGTCGATGGCAATCCAAGCAGCGTAATGTTTTGTTCTTTTGCCAACGGCATCGCGGCCGCAAGCCGGTCCGGACTATCATGATTTCCAGAAATAACGGCAACCGGTCGTTTTCCCTTATCCGACAGTCTCGACAAACTTTCATAAAAAAGCTGTTCAGCCGCTGCTGGCGGGTTGACTGTATCAAACGCATCCCCTGCCATCAGCACCACGTCTACCTTTTCCTTTTCGACGATATCTACCAACTCATCTAAAAATTGAGCCTGCTCTTCCAGACGACTTCGCCCCTCAAGCGTTCTGCCTAAATGCCAATCGGCCGTATGTAACATGCGCACGTGTTTCTTCCCCCTTTTCACACTTCTAATATGTTGTGTTTTATCATTTGGAAAATTTGGCTCTTCCCGTCCCATTTTTGTCTGAAGGAAAAGGCCCGTCATTGAATCCTATGTTTTACTGGATGTTCATGACGGGCACCCCCTCCTCGACTCTTTTTATACTTCCATCATTTGACTGCCATCAAAGAAATATAAATAACTAGCTGCCACGGGACGTCCTAAAATGGATTCAATTGCTTGCGAATAAAGGCGAACCTGCAATTGATAACGGTCCAGCAACACCGGCTTGGCCTTTTCAAAATCTCCTTCAAAACGCTCAGAAATATTATCAGTTTTGAAATCGACTAAAACAAAGCCGCCTTCTTCTTCAAATAAGCAATCAATCACCCCTTGCACAAGAACGGCTTCCTCCTCGGGCGCACTCCATGTTGAATACGCCTCAGACGCAGGAATTGATAAACTGAACGGCATTTCTCGGTAAACTTGTCGCGCCTGTTGAAGTCTTCTTCCGATATCCGTCTCAAAAAACGCCGCAACGCTGGCACAATCAATCGCCTCTGCCTGTTCAGACGTCAACAGCTCTTTCATAACCATTGATGCGACCAGTTCCTTGACTATTTCGGTTGTGACAGCGTGTCCAAGCGGTACATGCTGCATCACAAGGTGCATCGCCGTTCCTCTTTCCGCTGCCGTCAGCGACTTTTCTTGCATGAATCTCGGACGATCAAAAAGCTTAGGACCAGTTCGGCGCACGAAGGCATTATCACTGCTGTCTTCTGTTAAGCGCTGTTGATGCTTCATATCCGATACAGACTGCTTCGAACGATGAACAGAGGCCGCTTGAAATCCATATGTCCATTCAAGCCGATTCATGATTTCCTCTTTTTTCTCGCTCTCGATAGGAACGGGTTTTCCATCCTTCAAGGCTTGCAGCAATTCTTCATGGAGACTCTGCTCCTCTAGCTGTTCGTCTGCCAACTCGGAAGCATGAATCACTTCAAACTTCCAGTAAGAAGCATCCTCATACGCCTCAAGCAATACCGGCTTCTCCGCATCTTCTCCCGCTAATGGTTTGGCGCTTTGGTGGCGGATTAAAGACACACCAATCCAATCTAGATAGTTTTTCGCCTGTGAGCGTAGATGATCCGGCAACACCCAATCCGGATGTGTCAGTGCACTTTTCCATTTCGACAACGTACTTTCAAATCGATTGACGGTTCCTACTAATATCAATTTTTCTTTAGCACGCGTCAACGCCACATACAACACTCGCATCTCCTCGGCTAAAGTCTCTTTTTTCATTTTTCGCTTCATTGTTTGTTGAAGAAGCGTCGGATAGCTGACCCTCAGCTTCGGATTAACCAGTTTTGAACCAAATCCAAGTTCTTTGTCAAACAAATACGATTGATGCAAGTCCATCATATTAAATTGTCTCGACAAGCCGGCGACAAAAACGATTGGAAATTCGAGTCCCTTACTACTATGAATGGTCATTAAGCGAACAACATCTTCCTGCTCTCCAAGAGCACGTGCTGTTCCTAAATCATCACCGCGATCTCGCATTCTTTCAATAAAGCGTAAGAAACGGAACAAGCCTCGAAACGAAGTTGATTCATATTGACGCGCACGGTCATACAACGCCCGGAGATTGGCTTGGCGTTGTTTGCCTCCTGGAAGTCCGCCTACAAATTCAAAAAAGCCCGTGTCTCGGTAAAGCTGCCAAATGAGAGAAGATAAGGCTCCTTGGCGTGCTTGTGTACGCCATGTTTGCAGCGCTTCATATAATACAGATACTTTTTGATAGATCTCCTCATGTGAACCTGGAGCTTTCATAAACGATTGCAATGCTTCATAATAGGTGCCATTTTTATCTGCCAACCGGATAACAGCCAATTCTTCGTCGCTTACACCAACAATGGGCGAACGAAGCACAGAGGCGAGCGGAATATCTTGATGTGGATTATCGACAACCTGTAACAACGACATCATAATGGTAATTTCGGTGGCGTCAAAATACCCTTTCGCTAAATTGGCGTAAAGAGGGATGCCATGCTGCTTAAACTCTTCCATAATTTGAGGAGCCCAAGGCATGGAGCGAAGCAAAATGACAAAATCTCGGTATGTTACATTTCTCATCCGATCAAGTCCACGGTCATATACTTGAAAACGACTTTGAACCATGTCCCGGATTTTACGTGCCATTAATCTCGCTTCAAGCTGCGCCGTTTCGAGCTCTGCCTCTGAAAAAGCCGCCGCTTCCTGTTCGCCCTCTTCTTCTGTTTCAGCTGAACTCTCCGGCTGCTCTTTCGTTACAAGAAGCAACTCAGGTTCCATTCCTTCCTCTTTTGGATAACTAGCCCCAAGCTTTAGCGAAGCATCATCATCATACTCAATTTCTCCTACCGTTTCATCCATGATTTGACGAAAGATAAAATTAGTAGCATCCAATACTTGCGAACGACTTCGAAAGTTTTTATTCAAATCAATCCGCAAGCCGGACTGATGACCATCCTGTGTAAAGCGTTTATACTTGCTTAAAAACAAAAACGGTTCAGCTAAACGAAATCGATAAATCGATTGTTTTACGTCCCCAACCATGAATAAATTTCCTGTTTCTTCTTCATCCTTTGTTACAAGCTGAATAATGGATTCTTGAACCATGTTCACATCTTGGTACTCATCCAGCAGTACTTCCGTAAATTGGACACGGTATTGCTTGGCGACTTCTGATGGCACAAGTCCTTCTCCATCTTCCCGTAGCACCTGTAAACAGTAGTGCTCTAAGTCTGAAAAGTCCACAAGTCCTTTTTCCTTCTTAACCGCCTCATATCGCCTTCCATATTCCAGCACGATCGATACAAGCGTCTCAATAATCGGCTTCATCGTTTTTAAGTCGTTCAAATACGCATGCAGAGGACGATTAAATAATTCACTCTGTATTTTCTCCAACGAGGTTTTCACGCTTTTTCTCAAATCCGACACTTTATCAATGAGCTCAGGAACAAACTCATCTCCTTTACATGGCTTCAATCTTGAGAAAGACAAAGTTTGAAACTGCTCATGCAGCATGGAAAAAGACGTTTCAGCTGATTGAACCATTGCTTGAACTTGTCGCAAATCATCTTCGATATTGACTGCCCTTGGTGCGGGTCCGCCCGGCACTTTCGTCAGCTGCAACGCTTCTTTCAATAACGTTTCGATGCCTTTAAGCTGCAAATGCACATCTTCCAGCAAGAAACGAACAAATGGAAGGGAATCCACTGTCATCTCGTCCGTGACCTCATACTGGCCAATGAGTTGCTCCAGCCAGCGTTCAGGATTCGGGTTAGCACGAGCAAATTCATACAGCTTACGCACAATTACTTGAATATCACTGTCACTTCGGTCGTTTGTATATCGATCAATCACGTCGAAAAAGCGGTCATTGCCCTCCATGCTATACTGCTCCTCAAATAACTCATCAAGCACTTCTTCACGCAGTAACTCTGCTTCTGTATCGTCTGCAATTCGAAAACTAGGGTCTAAATCAATCATATAGTAAAACTTTCGAATAACTTCCAAACAGAACGAGTGCAATGTCGAAATAGAGGCGCGGTTTAATAAACTTAATTGACGTCGTAAATGAAGGGAAGAAGGGTTTTTCTTCAGTTCCTTCTCAATTGCCTCCCCAATTCGATTGCGCATTTCAGCTGCGGACGCATTCGTAAACGTCACTACAAGCAAGCGGTCGACATCAATGGGATTTTCTGTTGCGATCAATTTTTGTATAATGCGTTCTACGAGAACCGCCGTTTTCCCTGAACCAGCAGCGGCGGCAACAAGAATATCCTGTCCAGAAGCCGCAATGGCTTTCCATTGGTCATCTGTCCATTGGCTTCCTTCCGGTTTCGGCATCCATTTATTCATGGCTGTCCCCCTCCATTCTGATTTTCTCTAAAATGACATCAGATTTTTCAACTTTTAATCGGCGGTAATCATGTTCTTCCATTGATTCATCGAACTGACAAACCGAACGGAAAGAACAAAAAGTACATGGCGTCTTGTCCTTCAACTTGTAAGGAGCAATATCAATCGTTCCATCTGTAATCTTTGTCCCAATGTCAGTAAACTGTTTTCTAATATGCTTTCGTAAATCCGCAAATTGTTGCTCATCCGCTACGGAAGAATTGGAGTAAAATCCGCCGCTTTTCTTCAAGCCAGCTGAAACAATGTTGGAATGACCAGATTCCAGTGTCTGATCCATCAGACGAACGGCTTCCTCATCTCCAAGAAGCAAACCCTTCATCTTAAAGCGTTTGAAAATCTCCTCTTCAATCTCATCTAACGTAAGAGACTTCGAGCTGCTGATCATCGGATTGTGAACATGGAAATATAATACACCTGCCGGCAGCGCCTGCTGTCCATTTCCTAACAGCTTCTCTGCGTAGGTGATGACAACATCGAGATACGCAAGCATTTGAAGAGCTAAACCGTAATATACTTCAACAAGATTCAGCGCCTTATCGCTTGATTTATAATCAACGATTCGAAGTAGCACACCTTTCGAACCTTCTGCTTTATCTACTCGGTCAATTCGCCCAATCAGTTCCATCGTACTTCCATTCGGAAGTGTAAACTGCATCGCTGGCAACGGTTGATCTGGTCCGAAAGCAAGCTCCAAACCAATGGGAACAAATCCACTTGCTTTCGCATGATCACTCAAAACGAGAGAAGCCCGCTCAATAATTTGCTGCAGCTTATGCTTTAAATAATGATGGCGATTCGTGCTTAACAAAATTTCATTTTGCAGCTTCGGCGCCAAATCATCTACTACTTCATGAGACAAACGCTCACAGTCTTTTTTCGTTAAATGTCGCCAATCTTGCTGCTGTTCTCTCAGCTGCTCTGCCATCATTTTTAACGCAGCATGAAACAGCTCCCCAATATCAGGAGCCTCCAAGCGAAACACTTTGCGTTCTTGCAGACGCAAGCCGTGGGAAGCGAAATGAGAGTAAGGGCAGGCTTGAAACTTTTCCATTCTCGATACACTTGCTTGAATGTTCCGACCGTATAAGTGTCTGCTTGTCTCTTGCGTCAAACTCTTTGCTTCATTTCGATAAAATAAACTAGCTAAAACTCTTCGGCTGTATGAACTCCACTCTTCATCTTCCATGTAAAAGTTATAAGCATCCCACCAGATATCATCCATAGAGTAGTGTCGTTTCCATGCTTGCAGCTGTCCTGCTAAATACGTAATCGTCATAAGTGGATTGGACACATATTGAACTTGTTCTTCAATATTCAACTCTGCTGGCTCTTGCATTAGTAATCGTTCTTTTAAAAGAGGAAACATCTCTTTCAAACGATTCACCATAACAGATGGGAGAAGCGTTTTTCCTTCTTCATTTGCAAGCGGATAACTAATATAAAGCCATTTTGATGGACTGACGAAAGCCGAATAAATATAAAACGGTTCATCGAATAATTGCTGCTTGCCGCTTGGAGCAACCTTAAAGCCCGACTGCCATAAATATTCCCGCTCTTGATCAGACAAAATGCTGTCCTCTTGTGGTTTGGCAGGAATCACTCCATCATTAACTCCTAACACAAAAGTTGCTTGGATATTGGAGAAACGCGAACGTTCAAAGCTCGCAACAAGCACTTGATCAATCGCTGGAGGAACTAACGCAAATTGCATGGCTTCCAAACCAGCTTCAATGACACTTGTAAACAACGAAACAGATGTCTTCTCGTCTCCCATCATCTCCACAAACTGATCAAGTAGCTCAATGACAGCCTTCCACGCTTGATCATGCTCTCTTGATGTATCCAAGTCCCCATCCTGCTCTGCTTCGCTGCGCCAGCGCTCCAGTTTTTCTGGAATATTCAACTTCGTTAAATACATATAGAGGGCTTCACACATCGCCCGACCAGATTTAGCCCTTTTCAAAGAATCTTGCAGCTGTTTTAACGGGACAACAATAAGCTGGCGCCATGCATTAATTTGGTCTTCAAACTCTCGTTCTTGATCAGTTTGAGGAAATTCCATATCCTCTAACGAGCGATAACGGCGATATTTCCATCGCTCCTCCATTGTCCATTTAGATCCTTGAATGCCATACCGCAACACATAATTCTCAAAGCGATCCATCTCTTCCCTCATGGCAGCTGGATCCGCGTCCAATGGAAACAGCAAGTCCGTTTTCACACAACGAAAGATGGTCTCATAGCGCCACACTCCACTAGCCGTTTCAAGGCTGGCACGAATAAATTCAATGAGAGGATGGTGAACCATTGCACGCTTTCGGTCTTGGAAATATGGAATGTCATAGTCTTGAAAAATGGTATGAATTAAATCATCGTAATCTTGAGCATTTCGAACAACAAGAGCAATATCCCGATACCGTAAACCTTTTTGACGGACAAGCTCCCGAATTTCACGGGCTGTTCCTTCCACTTCTGCCCGCCGATTGACAGCCGGCATAAGTTGAATGTTCTCGGTCTGCTCATTAAATGGAACTGTCGGTCTCGTATCAAAGTACTTCTCAAGATGAGCTAGACCAGACGCCTGCTCAAAACGCTTTCGTTCCTGCAAGAGAACAGGCTCTTTTATATCAACTTGTTGATCCTGAGCGATTTGTTGAAGAGTTTGATACGTTTCAGCCGTCATACGGAACAGATCCATTTCATGAAGCAATTGATGTTCATAATTTTGATCAGCTGTTAACGCAATAGTAACGGATGGACAAATCTTGATGAGAGCCGCAAGAACCTCTAATTCTTGTGGAGTAAAGCTGTAGAAGCCGTCAATATAAATAGAAGCGTTTTGTAAATAAACCGACTCAGGCACTTTCTCTGCCAACAATCGTAAATAATCTTCAGAATCGACGTATTTATGTAAAAGCTGATGTTCCAGCTCCTCATAAATAATTTTCAAATCATGAAACTTATCTCCTAGCACTTTCTGCGAATCAGCAAACAATTCCCCTTCCTTATTGGCCAATGCTTTCGGATCTAGGCAATAGCGTTTAAACTCGGTTAGCATCCGTTCGAGCTGATCAATAAATCCTGGTTTATCAGAAGCTGTCGCAAAGATTTTCAGTTCTTGTTTCCGCTTCTCAACAATCTTCCTTAGCATCATGCTAATTCCCGTACTATCTACATGGTAGCGGCTCATACCCCCTACTTCCTGCAGCACTCGCCATGCTAAACGAGTTAAGCTGAATACTTGCGCGCGCATCATGCCATTTAAACCAGGAGCTTGAATTAGCTCATACTCAGACTGGAACGTCATCTGTTCCGGCACGATGTAAATAATAGGTGGACCAAGCGCTTCCTGTCTTAAAGCTTGGCCAATTTCATTCAAGCAATACTCGGTTTTGCCGCTCCCGGAACGGCCAAGTACAAACTGGACAGCCATAAATATCCCCCTCTGTTCTTCATTTTTATTTTATCTGCCATGTAAATGGACAAAAGGTTGTTTATTGTACATGACAGTTTTTCTATTTATTGAACTTTCGGTTAAAGAAACAACTCTTTTTTTCTATTAACTATCTCTTTCATTTAAGAGCTGTGCTCATTCATGCTATTTATTTTACTAAAAGTATGCGACAAACTCCATGAATGAAAAAAACACTAAATGAATCCCTATAAACATTTTAGCACATACGTTCCCCTTGTATCAAAAAACACTTATCCTCTTTACAAATCGGCTTATTAAAGCATTTGGCCCCCCAAAAAAAGACGCTGTCATTTGCGTTAGGACTGGCTGTTTCTTCTCTTTTGCCACTTAGCTTTTCCTCTGCTCACAGTTTAATTGCCCTAGTATCCATCTTTTTTGTCGGAGCGATTTCTTTACTGCTCCCAAGTATTATCACATTAATAGGAAATTTAGCTGTCATGGAAAGAGGCACTGCCATTTCGTTATATTCTTTCATCTTATTAACAGGCGCGGGCATCGGACCACTCCTTGTCCATTCTCTCTCCCTCACACATACCATGCTCCTTCAGATTGGTTGCTTTTCGACTGGTTTTTGTTTAGTTGCTACGATTAAAAGTGGACATTGACATGACATTCTTCATCCATCACAATGAAGAATGGATTTGAAAAGTGAGAGAAGGCTGTTAATCTAGCTAGTCTATAGCAGGGAAGATACTCCCCAAAGAATAAATGGAGGAAACATACTAATGTCCAATTTACCAGATTGCCCAAAATGCCAATCCCCTTACATTTATGAGGATGGAGCCCTTCTTATTTGTCCGGAATGCGCCTATGAATGGAGCTCAGAAGCGAGAAATGATAATAGCGAGGAAACAAGTATAATTAAAGACGCCAACGGAAATGTACTAAATGACGGTGATTCTGTCACAGTCATAAAAAACCTGAAAGTCAAAGGAACGTCTTCGGTCATCAAAATGGGGACGAAAGTAAAAAATATCCGCTTAGTTGACGGTGATCATGATATTGATTGTAAAATTGATGGTTTTGGTGCGATGAAGTTAAAATCAGAATTTGTTAAGAAGATATAACATTGCCTCTTAAGAATGGACCGTTTATTAAAACCTTTAATATTTGTAGGTTTTCGTAACGGCCCATTTTGTGAAGGGGTGTGAAAAGAGATGGTTTTCTTCTTTTAGACAGCCTCAAAAAATTTCAAACATTTTCCTAACCTATAGAAAAAAACACATTGAACGAATCAATGTGTTTTTTCTTAGTTTCACTGTATGGGCCTAAATGGACTCGAACCATCGACCTCACGCTTATCAGGCGTGCGCTCTAACCAGCTGAGCTATAGGCCCGTTTTTGGAGCGGGTGATGAGAATCGAACTCACGACATCAGCTTGGAAGGCTGAGGTTTTACCATTAAACTACACCCGCAGATAAATGGTGACCCGTACGGGATTCGAACCCGTGTTACCGCCGTGAAAGGGCGGTGTCTTAACCGCTTGACCAACGGGCCAATGTTTACAGCCTGGCGATGTCCTACTCTCACAGGGGGAGACCCCCAACTACCATCGGCGCTGAAGAGCTTAACTTCCGTGTTCGGCATGGGAACGGGTGTGACCTCTTCGCCATCATCACCAGACAATATGAAGGTTATTTCTTCAAAACTAGATAACTGCAGCTGAGTACTTGCTTTACTTGATTGTCTAGCTACGGCTCCTAATCTTTCGGCCGTTTCACTTCTGCCTATGAAACCAAAGAACGGTTTCCCAGCCAGAAGCTCCAACATCCTATCGATTTAAACGGGCTTTCTCCGCTTTTCGTTTAGGTTAAGTCCTCGATCGATTAGTATCAGTCAGCTCCACACGTCGCCGTGCTTCCACCTCTGACCTATCAACCTGATCATCTTTCAGGGATCTTACTAGCTTGACGCTATGGGAAATCTCATCTTGAGGGGGGCTTCATGCTTAGATGCTTTCAGCACTTATCCCGTCCGCACATAGCTACCCAGCGATGCCTTTGGCAAGACAACTGGTACACCAGCGGTGCGTCCATCCCGGTCCTCTCGTACTAAGGACAGCTCCTCTCAAATTTCCTGCGCCCGCGACGGATAGGGACCGAACTGTCTCACGACGTTCTGAACCCAGCTCGCGTACCGCTTTAATGGGCGAACAGCCCAACCCTTGGGACCGACTACAGCCCCAGGATGCGATGAGCCGACATCGAGGTGCCAAACCTCCCCGTCGATGTGGACTCTTGGGGGAGATAAGCCTGTTATCCCCGGGGTAGCTTTTATCCGTTGAGCGATGGCCCTTCCATGCGGAACCACCGGATCACTAAGCCCGACTTTCGTCCCTGCTCGACTTGTAGGTCTCGCAGTCAAGCTCCCTTGTGCCTTTACACTCTACGAATGATTTCCAACCATTCTGAGGGAACCTTTGGGCGCCTCCGTTACATTTTAGGAGGCGACCGCCCCAGTCAAACTGCCCACCTGACACTGTCTCCCACCCCGATGAGGGGTGCGGGTTAGAATTTCAATACAGCCAGGGTAGTATCCCACCGATGCCTCCACCGAAGCTGGCGCTCCGGCTTCCAAGGCTCCTACCTATCCTGTACAAGCTGTACCAAAATGCAATATCAGGCTACAGTAAAGCTCCACGGGGTCTTTCCGTCCTGTCGCGGGTAACCTGCATCTTCACAGGTACTATAATTTCACCGAGTCTCTCGTTGAGACAGTGCCCAGATCGTTACACCTTTCGTGCGGGTCGGAACTTACCCGACAAGGAATTTCGCTACCTTAGGACCGTTATAGTTACGGCCGCCGTTTACTGGGGCTTCGGTTCAAAGCTTCGCTTGCGCTAACCTCTCCCCTTAACCTTCCAGCACCGGGCAGGTGTCAGCCCCTATACTTCGCCTTACGGCTTCGCAGAGACCTGTGTTTTTGCTAAACAGTCGCCTGGGCCTATTCACTGCGGCTCTCTCGGGCTTGCACCCTATCAGAGCACCCCTTCTCCCGAAGTTACGGGGTCATTTTGCCGAGTTCCTTAACGAGAGTTCTCTCGAACACCTTAGGATTCTCTCCTCGCCTACCTGTGTCGGTTTGCGGTACGGGTACCTCCCACCTCGCTAGAGGCTTTTCTTGGCAGCGTGAAATCAGGAACTTCGGTACTTTATTTCCCTCGCCATCACAGCTCAACCTTACGAGAAGCGGATTTGCCTACTTCTCAGCCTTACTGCTTGGACGCGCATATCCAACAGCGCGCTTACCCTATCCTTCTGCGTCCCCCCATTGCTCAAACGGTGGGGAGGTAGTACAGGAATATCAACCTGTTATCCATCGCCTACGCCTTTCGGCCTCGGCTTAGGTCCCGACTAACCCTGAGCGGACGAGCCTTCCTCAGGAAACCTTAGGCATACGGTGGATGGGATTCTCACCCATCTTTCGCTACTCATACCGGCATTCTCACTTCTAAGCGCTCCACCAGTCCTTCCGGTCTGACTTCACCGCCCTTAGAACGCTCTCCTACCACGGACATCGTAGATGTCCATCCACAGCTTCGGTGATACGTTTAGCCCCGGTACATTTTCGGCGCAGAGTCACTCGACCAGTGAGCTATTACGCACTCTTTAAATGGTGGCTGCTTCTAAGCCAACATCCTGGTTGTCTAAGCAACTCCACATCCTTTTCCACTTAACGTATACTTTGGGACCTTAGCTGGTGGTCTGGGCTGTTTCCCTCTTGACTACGGATCTTATCACTCGCAGTCTGACTCCCAAGAATAAGTCTTCGGCATTCGGAGTTTGACTGAATTCGGTAACCCGTTGGGGGCCCCTAGTCCAATCAGTGCTCTACCTCCGAGACTCTTATCTTGAGGCTAGCCCTAAAGCTATTTCGGAGAGAACCAGCTATCTCCAGGTTCGATTGGAATTTCTCCGCTACCCACACCTCATCCCCGCACTTTTCAACGTGCGTGGGTTCGGGCCTCCATTCAGTGTTACCTGAACTTCACCCTGGACATGGGTAGATCACCTGGTTTCGGGTCTACGACCACATACTCATCCGCCCTATTCAGACTCGCTTTCGCTGCGGCTCCGTCTCTTCAACTTAACCTTGCATGGGATCGTAACTCGCCGGTTCATTCTACAAAAGGCACGCCATCACCCGTTAACGGGCTCTGACTACTTGTAGGCACACGGTTTCAGGATCTCTTTCACTCCCCTTCCGGGGTGCTTTTCACCTTTCCCTCACGGTACTGGTTCACTATCGGTCACTAGGGAGTATTTAGCCTTGGGAGATGGTCCTCCCAGCTTCCGACGGGATTTCTCGTGTCCCGCCGTACTCAGGATCCACTCAAGAGGGAACGAAGTTTCAACTACAGGGTTGTTACCTTCTTCGACGGGCCTTTCCAGGCCTCTTCATCTACTTCGTTCCTTTGTAACTCCGTATAGAGTGTCCTACAACCCCAAGAGGCAAGCCTCTTGGTTTGGGCTAATTCCGTTTCGCTCGCCGCTACTCAGGAAATCGCAATTGCTTTCTCTTCCTCCGGGTACTTAGATGTTTCAGTTCCCCGGGTCTGCCTTCCATACCCTATGTATTCAGGTAAAGATACTGTTCCATTACGAACAGTGGGTTTCCCCATTCGGAAATCTCCGGATCAAAGCTCACTTACAGCTCCCCGAAGCATATCGGTGTTAGTCCCGTCCTTCATCGGCTCCTAGTGCCAAGGCATCCACCGTGCGCCCTTTCTAACTTAACCTTGTTACGGCAAAAGATTAGCGTCGAATTTCTTCGTTGATTTCGATTCTCCGCTGCTCACGTATAGAAATACGCTGTGCTGCTCGAATCTTCATCGCCTCGAACTTCTCGCTTCTCTTTTCCCTTTTGTTTTTAAACAAAGGATTTTTGTTTAGAAAAGTTTTCACTTTCCTCAGCTATTACTGTTATCTAGTTTTCAAAGAACAACTATGCACCACTCGGTGCATTTGATATTGAAGGATGAGCCTTCAAAACTGAACAAAACGTTTTCGTCAACGATTCTTACTGTCTAGCTACGGCATACGCCTTCGCTTTTCTTAGTAATCCTTAGAAAGGAGGTGATCCAGCCGCACCTTCCGATACGGCTACCTTGTTACGACTTCACCCCAATCATCTACCCCACCTTAGGCGGCTGGCTCCTTACGGTTACCTCACCGACTTCGGGTGTTGCAAACTCTCGTGGTGTGACGGGCGGTGTGTACAAGGCCCGGGAACGTATTCACCGCGGCATGCTGATCCGCGATTACTAGCGATTCCGGCTTCATGCAGGCGAGTTGCAGCCTGCAATCCGAACTGAGAACGGTTTTATGAGATTAGCTCCACCTCGCGGTCTCGCGACTCTTTGTACCGTCCATTGTAGCACGTGTGTAGCCCAGGTCATAAGGGGCATGATGATTTGACGTCATCCCCACCTTCCTCCGGTTTGTCACCGGCAGTCACCTTAGAGTGCCCAACTGAATGCTGGCAACTAAGATCAAGGGTTGCGCTCGTTGCGGGACTTAACCCAACATCTCACGACACGAGCTGACGACAACCATGCACCACCTGTCACTCTGTCCCCCGAAGGGGAACGCTCTATCTCTAGAGTTGTCAGAGGATGTCAAGACCTGGTAAGGTTCTTCGCGTTGCTTCGAATTAAACCACATGCTCCACCGCTTGTGCGGGCCCCCGTCAATTCCTTTGAGTTTCAGCCTTGCGGCCGTACTCCCCAGGCGGAGTGCTTAATGCGTTAGCTGCAGCACTAAGGGGCGGAAACCCCCTAACACTTAGCACTCATCGTTTACGGCGTGGACTACCAGGGTATCTAATCCTGTTTGCTCCCCACGCTTTCGCGCCTCAGCGTCAGTTACAGACCAGAAAGCCGCCTTCGCCACTGGTGTTCCTCCACATCTCTACGCATTTCACCGCTACACGTGGAATTCCGCTTTCCTCTTCTGCACTCAAGTTCCCCAGTTTCCAATGACCCTCCACGGTTGAGCCGTGGGCTTTCACATCAGACTTAAGGAACCGCCTGCGCGCGCTTTACGCCCAATAATTCCGGACAACGCTTGCCACCTACGTATTACCGCGGCTGCTGGCACGTAGTTAGCCGTGGCTTTCTGGTTAGGTACCGTCAAGGTACCAGCAGTTACTCTGGTACTTGTTCTTCCCTAACAACAGAGCTTTACGACCCGAAGGCCTTCATCGCTCACGCGGCGTTGCTCCGTCAGACTTTCGTCCATTGCGGAAGATTCCCTACTGCTGCCTCCCGTAGGAGTCTGGGCCGTGTCTCAGTCCCAGTGTGGCCGATCACCCTCTCAGGTCGGCTACGCATCGTCGCCTTGGTGAGCCGTTACCTCACCAACTAGCTAATGCGCCGCGGGCCCATCTGTAAGTGATAGCCGAAACCATCTTTCAACCAAGGACCATGTGGTCCTCGGTGTTATCCGGTATTAGCTCCGGTTTCCCGAAGTTATCCCAGTCTTACAGGCAGGTTGCCCACGTGTTACTCACCCGTCCGCCGCTGACTTTAGGGAGCAAGCTCCCATCTGTCCGCTCGACTTGCATGTATTAGGCACGCCGCCAGCGTTCGTCCTGAGCCAGGATCAAACTCTCCGAAGAAATGTTTGAACTAGCACATGGATGTGCTGACATCGACGTTGTCACAGGACGTGACGTTCTTAGTCGATGTTCCTTGCTTTAAAATAAAAATTAAACGTTGACGTTTTGTTGTTTTGTTCAGTTTTCAAAGTTCATTTCGTCTTTAAAAGCGACTTTTAAATAATATCACTTTTGCAATACGAAGTCAATTATTTTTCTCAGATAATCGCATCAATCAGAAGCGACTCTTAGAATATTAATATACTTTATAATCAAAGTCAACTATTTTTCTATAAAAAATTCTTAATTCGTATATGAATATTGTTTTCCTATTTTCCTAATAGATGTTCCCTTTAATATTTTGACATATCTTGATTCAATCGAGAAGCATCATAACTGTTCATCCAAGCAATTTGATTTCCCCGCTCAAAGGTTCACATAAGCAGATAAACCAATAACCATTTGTAAACTTCTTTTATTCCTGATGTAATCCACTCTCAGAAAGTTCACACTCAATGAAGAAGAAGGACATTAACTTCATCTTGAACATACTGTTGTAATGCCCTTCTATATAAAAGCTTTCTAAAGTTGTACGCTATTTCCTTTCCGCCCACGATTCCATAATCATTTCCGAATTGATAGTTGCTCCAAGCTCATATCCTTCACTCGCAGCTTTAATTAATCCTGAAAAAACATTTTTAGCATCTCCAATGATGTACAAACCTTTAATAGTTGTTTCACCAATTTCGCTTGTCTTATATCCGCCCATCTCGTTAAACTCGACTCCTAGTTTTGAGGGCAGGGAATTAGCCTGTATTTCGCCAGTATCCATTAAAAAGCCGCCCGTTCGTTCAAACGTTTCACCTGTTTCTACCACAATCTTCTGTAGCTGTCCGTCTAAAGAGTGAATCTCGATAATCGGTGTTTCAATAAGCTGCACATGATGCTCACGCAGTTCTTGCTTCTCCCTATCAGTAAGATTCGCCTCTCCATTCGTAAATACCATTAGATTGTTACTCCAGTGATAAATCATTTTTACATAGTGCATAAGCCATTCTTCGTTTCCAAATACCGCTAACGGCTCATCTTTTCTTTCCCAACCATCACAATAAGGACAAGGAAAAACAGATGTACCGTATACTTCTTTTAATCCTTTAATGGAAGGGAGATTGTCACGCATACCTGTTGCAAAAATGATTTTTTGACTAGCATATACATCCCCCTCTACCGTCATTACCTCAAAGATTTCGTCGATTTTTTCCACATCTTCTACTCGATCTTTTTTATAGTGAATGTTCGGATATTTCTTTAACTGTTCTAAAGATATTTTTTTAAAATCTAAAGGTGTGATGCCATCTCGACTTAAAAAACCATGTGATGCACGTGTCACTCGGTTACGCGGTTCATCCGCATCAATGATCAACACATTTCGTTTGGAGCGTCCTAATACAAGTGCGGCACTAAGCCCAGCTGCCCCTCCACCGATCACAATTACATCAAATCGTTTCTGATGATTCATCTTCATCCCTTCCTTTCTGTACAATGACTTTCGTTGTTGTTCCTTCGTAAGAACCTTGAGTATGGCCAATTTGGATGACTCTTGACACATCTTCGTACTCAAGGAGATTCCACTCTTCCCACACTTTTAATTCTTCTGCTAATTGCAATGAAGGAGGGAATTCTTCTTGAGTAGCGCCAACCGGCAATGTTTCCTCATTTTTCAACAATCCAAAGTAAATCATAATTCCATTCTTCGAGAGTAATTTTAAAGCCTTATTAAACAGTACCTTTCTCTCTTGTTTTGGAAGATGGACATAAGCTATTAACACAAGGTCGTACTTTCGGTCAGTTTCATAGTTTAAAATATCTCCTGCCTCAGCATGGATTGAATAGCCTCTTCTCTTTGATTCTGAAGAAATAAATGTTATAGCAGACGGTGCCAAATCAACACTAGTCACATCCCAACCTTCACCAGCTAGCCAAAAACTATTCCCTCCTTCACCAGCCCCTAGATCAATTGCTTTTCCAGGATCTAGCTTCAACCTCCTTATCGCCTCAACTAAAACCTCATCCGGTTCGGTCCACGGACGCTCATTGTGCTTATAGTAATTTTCCCATGATTGCTCATTCATCAAAATGTTCCTCCTTTACATTTAATACACCATTCTTAAACGTATTCCATGCTAACTCCGGAATGTCTCGAGGCGCGACTGAACCGTTATGCATAGCTTCCCAGGCTGTAAACAGAACCCCGTCATACATATGAAAAATCCAAGCATCTGGAACACTTGGCTGTATATATCCTTCTTTCCTTAACTGTCGAATTAACGTGTACAATTCCTTGTTCAATCTAGAAAATTTACATGTTTCAGGGTTATGTTGCTCATGCTCCCTATGCTCCTTCATCAAAAGATGAAAACCGCTTCCTCCAGCGTTTACCTTGATAATTTCTCTTATTTGCTGCAAGGAATCTCTATAAGCTTCTGCCGCTTGTTGAAATATCAATAACGTGCGGGCAATTAAATGTTCATGAATCTTTTCAAATAATGTTTCTCTGTTCCGAAAATGACGGTGAATCGTCATTCTGCTTACCCCTGCTTTTTCAGCAATTGTTTCTAGCGACGCAAATTCATCAGACGAAAGGACTTCAATGGCTACTTCAATGATTTTTTCTCTTGTTTTACTCATAACTCCACCTCATTGTTACACTTATGTAACATACTATACATAAGTGTAACTAATTTGTCAAACAAGTTTACACTTTTCTTCTACTTAACATAAAAAGCTGTCCACATAACAAAAACTCCTACTTGTTCTCAATAAACCCATCTTATTTATGTACTATGTGCCATTTAATAAACAAAAACGAAGAGGGTGTCTAAAAAGAGGAAAACACCCTCTTTTTAGACACCCTCAAACTGAACTGTTAATACAGAAATTTCGACTTATCAGGAAACAATATAAAGAACCGCCCAATTGACGAACCTTAGGACGATTTCCTTGTTTGACAAGCAGCAGATGACATTATTACATCATGATTCCACCATCTACATGCAATACCGTACCATTCACATAGTCCGATTCATCAGAAGCTAAATACAAGTAAGCATAACCAATTTCTGAAGGCTGACCTAACCGTTGCATCGGAATCATTCCTTTTATTTGGTCAATTACTTTCTCCGGCACTTGCGCTACCATATTGGTTTCAATAAATCCTGGCGCCACCGCATTCACATTAATCCCTTTTCTCGCCAATTCTTTCGCCCACGTTTTCGTCATCCCTACAACAGCAGCCTTCGCAGCGGCATAATTTGTTTGACCAAGATTTCCGTAGACACCAGAAACAGAGGACGTGCTAATAATTTTCCCTTTACCTTGGGCAATCATATGTGGAACAACCGCTTGCGTACAATGGAACACTCCAGTCAAATTCACATCAATAACTTTTTGGAAGTCTTCAACAGACATTTTTGTTAAAAATCCATCTTTTGTAATACCGGCATTATTAATTAAAATATCAATTTTCCCGAAACGCTCCATAACTCCGTCTACCATGGCATCTACACTTTGACGATCCGCTACGTTGACTTGAAAAAATGCCACTTCTCCTCCTGCTTCTCTTAACTCTTCAGCTCTCCTTTCTCCTATTTCTTCATTAAAATCGACAATCGCTACTTTTGCCCCTTCTTTTATAAAGATACGAGCCGCTTCCAGCCCTAATCCATTCGCAGCACCAGTGATAATCGCAACTTTATTTTCAAGTCTCATTTTATCTCCTCCTGATGTTTTAAAAATGTTGAAATACAATCATTCAATAACGGTAAATTATCGATGAGAGGAGAGTGACCACAATTTTTAAGTTCTTGATATTCCGCAATCTCCCCTATATCTTCCAAAATTTCTTTTGTCATTTTGTCTGTGACGACTAAATCTAAATTTCCGCGCAGCACCAATACCGGAACATTAATGCTAGATACTTCCCCTGTTCCAGCTGCCACTTCGTTGTCTACACTACTTATATTAAAAACATTTAATACATGGTACACATCCGCAAGATTCCGCTGTGTCAACATGTCCTCCAAGTACTCATCATATAGATTTGGAGCAGGTTGATTTTGACGGTAAATAAGCATATTCCACATTTGCTTTAAAAAAGCTTTATTCTTTCGATCATAGGCGCTTTGTACGGGAAGCGTTTTTCCTGCATCTCGTGCTACTTCTTCTTTCGTTTTCAAGCGCTTGGTCACATCTGGCTGCCCTAACGCATTCGTCCCATAAAATGGATACCCTCTCGTAGAAGCAGAAGCAAGAAGCACTAGCTTGTTACAATATCCAGGATAATCCGCTGTAAATTGCATACAAACAGCGCCACCCATGGACCAGCCTATTAAACTGAAATTCTGTAATTCCAATTCATCTACAAAAAGCTTAAGATCTTCGGAAAAATCCCGAATGCTGCTAACTGGGTTATGATATGTAGAGGCACCGAAGCCTCTCAAATCTACCGCATACAGCTTGAAGGATTCGTCCATGCTTTCAAGTAACAAATCCCAATGCTTAGATGATGTCATATTTCCATGAACAAGAATAACGACATTTTTACCGCCGGCTCTTTCACGATAACCCATCATCTCGCCATTTTTTAGCTGAACCGTTTTTAATATAGTCATGCTCATCCTCCCTTGCAATGTAGGACTTGTAAAAATGAACTCTTCTTCATTTTTAGTTCGTTCATTGTCAAATCATGCGTATGTTTAACCTTATTCGATTTGTCCGGATTTTATGGCATTTTTGTCCAATCAAAACAATTGGGAGAAGTATGATCTTTGAGATAGAAGTAAAACAGACAATGTCCACAACTCTTTATTCATACCCATCGTTCATTAAAAACGTCTGTTATTTGCACCATTGTGAACATTGCCTTATATAGTCTAATTACACTTATTCTACAAAAAAGCGGTTACAGAGAAGTTACAGAGCTCCTAATCTAATTTGAACTTATATATGTTGAATTTTTTTTATATCCTTCTATTCTATAATCATTTCATATACTTGCTCCGTTTCAGCTGTCGGGATGATTCCAAGTTCTTTTTCCAACTGTTGGCGGCACTTATCGTAAACTTTCAATGCTTGAGGTCGGTTATTTTTCTTCATATAACAAATCATTAATAAACGATAAGCTTCTTCCCAAAGACTATCCTTCTCTAAAATTTTCTCACACCACGTGATGGCCTGATTATATTGATGCCTTTTCATTAGCAAAGAGGCCAGCTTCTCTGCCCCGCGTAAAAAATACAACTGCAGTTTCTCTTTTTCTTGCATACACCAATCTTCATATCTCCTATTTGGCAAATAATCTCCCTTGTAAAGCATGAGACCTTCTTGTAAACACTGTATAGCTTGTTGTTCATTTCCTTCTTCAAGACCTATTTGAATTCTGTTTTCAAAATGAATGACATCCACTTCATAATCAGAGTCTTCATTTAATCCATACGAACTTTCTACCCTGCGGATATAAAAAGTATTCGCTCTCGCTTTCCGATTTGGCTCCAGTACATTATTCAGAGCATTTAATGCCACTTTAAAATCTCGTAAAGCCGCTTCCTCGTCCACATTCTCCCACAACACAGAGATGATTTCCTGTTTTTGTAGCAATGTATGACGGTTTGTAATAAAGAGCTCGAGCAATTCCTTCGCTTTCGTTCTTTGCCAGTCTTTTTCATGGATTTCTCTTCCTCCTAGCCACACACGGAAAGCACCTAGAGTTTGAAGACGTAGAGTGTAGCCAGGATGTGCTGTGACATCGCCAATTCCCATTTTTTCGAGAAGTCTCACCATCTGCCTTTCGTGTACTCCACGTTTTTGTCCTTCAAGAATCACCGGGATGAATCGTTTTAAGTCTCTTGGAACAAACATTGACGGTTTAAAAAGGAGATATTCATAGTTTCCTTGTTCGACACGTTCCCAAAAAGCTGACAACAGTTGCTCAAACTTAGACCACTGCTCATTTTCATAGGCTGCAAGAGTTTGCCACATATAAACAAGCGTTTGCCCGTAACTATCTCCGCAATGATGGAACAACGCCTGTGCTCTTGCTAAAAACTGATCACCAGCTTCCCATTTTTTATTATGAACAGCTATTGCCCCCATCGAAAGTTCAATAAAGGCTGACAACCATGAATCTTTCACTAATTCCGTTTCCATCAACGCCTTTTCTCCTTGATGGATGGACATTTCATAAGACCCTCTAAAACCATGCAACAGACAAAGCCCCATAAAAGCTTCCGCCTTCCCCCTTGAGACAGACAAACCATCCATCATCTCCAGTGCCGTTTCATAGCACTTTTGAGAAAGTTCTAAATTATATCGTTCCAATAACTGGACAGCATGCCCCATTCTTGTCCAGGCACAAGCCTCTAAAAACGGGGCATTGACTTTGACCCCTTGCTCAATTCCACGATTCGCCAGCTGCTTCGCTTCCTCCGGATTCCCTGCCCATGATTGGATAAGAGACAAAAGAAGCGTATTTTCTCGATGAGATTGCTGCAGGCGCATAAAGATATCCACTGTATCTTTATGATTTTCTAATAGTTTCTTACGCGCTTCTGCCAAGTTCCCTGTCCGCAACTGCAGTCTAATTTCTAAAGCAACATCATGGACATCTCCCTTCAATGCTTTCCCTTTTTCATACCACTGCTTTGCTCGAACAGCACTTCCGCCATTTAATAAATTTTCTGCCATTAAGTAATAGAGCTTCGCTTTTTCTTCGTTGGAAGCATCTTTACATCTCTCCAAACAAATGACGGCATGTTCTAAAAAATGTTCCGCTTTTCCTGGCTGAATCGTATCTAAATAAATTTTAGCCTGCCCTTCTGCAGCCTTCCCTTCTCCTTTTATGTCGTTTTCTTTTCGTGCCATCACTGCCGCTGTTTCGTAACACTGCTCCGACGTTTGATACAAACAGTGATAACGGTGAACTTCTCCTTGCACATACCAGGCCATATAGTATTTATTTTTTATAGTAGACGGAATTTCTTCTAAAACTGCCTTTATTTGATGCAAATATCCTTTTTCAAGCATTTCTTCACCTGTCATTCCAATAATTTCAGCCATCTTTTCATGGCATTCAATTGCTTTATAATGCTGAAGTGCTTGTAAATACCGTCTTTCCTTTAAAAGATGAGAAGCAGCCCGCTTATGAAGGTTCTCATACAGCGATAGATTCTTTTTTAATTGCATCTCTAAAAATTCCTTAAATAAGGCATGATAACGGAACTGGCCCCCATCATCCATGATGAGAAACAGATTACTCATTTGAAGGTTTTCGAGTATCGAACTAGCATTAGAAATATTTAAGACGTTCATACACAAATTGGGATCAAACTGTTCAAAGATAGATGTTTGTAATAAAAATTGTTGAAGATCTGGAGGTTGATTCATGAAGACTTCCATAGCTAAAAAGGAGAAAAGCTCATCTAAAGAACTTTGTTTATTTCGCAGAACCGACGGTGCATTCTCTGATTCCTTTATTTGCTGAATCATCATATGTACCGCAATAACCCACCCCTCCGTTACATGTGAGAGTATCTCAACATCTTCGGCACTAAGGGCGCATTGATAATAATCGTTTATCAATACATCCATTTCTTCTTTAGACAAAGCTAAATCATCTTGTGTAATTTCAAAAATGGATTTTTTCATTTTTAATGATGTCATAAAAGGCCAATGAATCTTGACTCTGCTGGACAGAACCAAATGCAAGTTAGAAGGTTGATGCTCTATTAGCCACTGAAGGAAGCGCTGAATATCTTGTGAAAAGAGGACATGGTGAACATCATCCAATACCAACACCATCGTTTCCCCATATGATGTTACCTCATTGACAAATAGCGCACATAAAAAATAAATATCCTCTTCATATAAATGGCGTTCCAATTCATGAATATGCTCAAGCAGCTGTTCACCAAATGAAGGATATACTTTTCTAAGACTATACGTCATATATTGTAAAAAAGGGATTAAATCATAATCACTTTTATCCAATGCGTACCAACCATACACTTCGTTCATCGATTGTATGAACGAGACTATAGCGGTGCTTTTTCCGTATCCTGGGCCTGAATGAATAATAGTTACAGGATAATCCAAAATCCGATGCATCTTCTTCATTAATTGAGGGCGTTGAAGGATTGGCCCCTTCAATGCAGGGAGGCATATTTTCGTTTCCATTACATACGCTTTCGGAGGCATCATACCAGCACCTCTCATCTTAATTATTTTCCCACCTTATTTTACCATATATATGTGATTTACACATAGCTAAACCATGCAGAGTCTACAAAAACTTCCGCGCTTACTATAAAGAAAAGCCAAACAATCCCGGATTGTTTGGCTTTTCTTTATGATAGACAAATGATTGGATCCCCTATTGGCAACTATTCGTACTGTCTTTTTCCGACCTTTTTACTCAAGCGTAACTCCAATCGTTTTCCGACAAACCACATCACCAAAATAATAACGGCTACAATAACAGTTCGAATCGGCTGGCCAAAAAAGGCTCTCAAATCTGCTCCGATGAAACTCATAATAAAAATCATCACCATCTTGCCGCCCAATACAGCTAAACCGAACTGTACCATGCTGACGCGCGAAAGACCTGCCACAACATTAATAGCTGCAGATGGAGTAAAAGGGAAGCATAACATTAAAAATAAAGGTCCAAAACCATGGCTCTCAAGCCACCCCATAATCTTGCGAATTTGATGATGTTTTCTTAAAAAGGAGAAAAAGCGCTCTTGTCCATATTTTCTGACAAGAAAAAAGACAAGAAAAGCTCCGGTGCATGCACCAATCCACGAAAGCAAAAAACCGTTCCATAACCCAAAGGATGCCGCATTAGCCATGACAAATGCAAAAAGAGGCAAAATAGGCAAGAATGCCTCCAACATCGGCAAAAGCAGACCTGGAACAGGACCAAGTTCCCGATAATTTTCAAATAGTTTTAAAATGTGTTCTAATGTAAAAAATTGTTGAATGGATTCCATGTTTTCTCCTTCTATAAATCCTTGACTGCCTCACAATGAAACGTTTCCTTAAGCAACCTTCATCTTACTTTCTATTTTACAACCATTTACCCGTTTTAAAAAAGATAATCATAATATTTTTTTCACGTGATGTTCCTCTCAGCAAAACATTACGGCTGGCAGAAACAGCAAATATCAGGAACAGCCAAAAATTAGATCACTTTGATAGAAAAGAAATTTGCGTGCAATTTTCTATAACTATGTATGAAAATCTCACAAAATAAATTTTCTAAAAATTTAGAAAACTAGTTGTTTTTTTGTATTTTAGTCTATATAATAAAAAAAAGGCTTCAGGGGTGATTTCTCATGAAAAATGAAAAATCTTATACGGAAATGATGAAGTCGTTAGCTCATTCAAAAAAGGATGCAAACACAAAAAAAGTTGTTGAGATTTACATTGATATGATTATTGATGAAGCAATTTTTCTTTACAAAAAAGACACATTGCAAAAACAAATCGATCTCGCATTGGATAAAAAAGACAAACAACGATTTATGTCTCTTTCATCCACTTACAGACTGTTAATGAACCAAGCCACGTAGATGGAAGACCGTGTCACCCTCCTTATAACAAGGAATGTGCCGCGGTCTCTTTTGTTTATTTAATAGTTCGGTGTCTTCGAACGCGCTTCTTTTCTCTATACATAAAAAAAGCTCCTTCCCGCAGCGGGCAAAGGAGCTTCTTCTTTAGGCCTTTGTGAATTGTTCCTCTTCTGTCGAACCTTTTAATGCAGTCGTTGAAGATGTTCCTCCTGTAACAATTTGGGCTACTTGATCGAAATAACCAGTTCCGACTTCACGTTGATGTCTCGTTGCCGTGTAGCCATATGCTTCACTTCCAAACTCTCTTTCCTGCAATTCGGAATAAGCACCCATCCCTCTCGTTTTGTAGCCTCTCGCCAACTCAAACATGCTATGATTTAATGCATGGAATCCTGCCAACGTAACGAATTGGAATTTATAACCCATTTTCGCGATTTGCTGCTGGAATGTTTCAATTGTCTTATCATCTAGTTTCTTTTTCCAATTGAACGATGGGGAGCAATTGTAAGCGAGCAGTTTGCCAGGGAACTTCTCGTGAATGGCATCAGCAAATTTCTGTGCCTGTTCCAAGTTTGGCTCTGACGTTTCGCACCAGATTAAGTCTGCATATGGTGCGTAAGCAAGACCTCGAGCGATCGCTTGGTCAATTCCCGCTTTTGTGCGATAAAACCCTTCTGCTGTTCGTTCACCTGTAATAAACTCTCGGTCTACCGGATCGATATCACTTGTAATTAAGTCGGCAGCGTCTGCGTCTGTACGAGCAATTAACACAGTTGGCACTCCCATTACATCGGCAGCAAGACGGGCAGAAATTAAATTACGGACAGCTGTTTGTGTTGGAAGCAACACTTTTCCTCCTAAATGTCCGCACTTTTTCTCTGACGATAATTGGTCTTCAAAGTGAACGGCAGATGCGCCTGATTCAATCATGCCTTTCATAAGTTCAAATACATTCAGTTGCCCCCCAAATCCTGCTTCAGCATCTGCAATGATTGGAAGAAAATAATCAATTTCTCCTTCTCCCTCTAAATGCTGAATTTGATCTGCCCGTTGCAAGGCTTGATTGATACGTTTTACGACATGTGGCACACTATTTGCTGGATATAAACTTTGATCTGGATACATATTTCCAGAAAGATTTGCATCTGCCGCTACTTGCCAACCGCTTAAGTACACTGCTTTTAAGCCCGCTTTCGCCTGTTGAACTGCTTGATTGCCTGTTAAAGCCCCTAAAGCATGAACATATGATTCTGTTTGAAGCAAATTCCAAAATTTCTCTGACCCTTTACGTGCTAATGTATGTTCAATATCAATGGACCCTCTTAAGCGAATAACATCTTCTCCCGAATACGGACGTGTAATGCCGCCCCAACGTTTCTCATTTTTCCAGCTCTCTTCTAATTTTTGAATACGCTCGTTTGCCATATGATCATCTCCCTAATTAATTTCATCTTTCTGCCCTTTATAGGCTTCTGTTTCTATCAGTTTTGCATCCATTTCTCCATTAACGAGATGGATACACACGTAAATGAATGGAACTCTTTTTAGGAAATTTCTCGAATGAATGAAGTGTATCGTGGTGAACAACACGTAAGTAAAGCGACTGCTCATACTGGCTCGCATATTGCATCCAGATTCTGGGGTGATGTGCAATGAAATTCATCATTAACGGCGGATTAGTTCGGTGAAAAGTAATCATTCCCCTCCCCTTTTGTTATAATACAGTTTTTAATAACTGTTGTTATTATATAACAGAAAATTCTAAATAAAAAGCCTATTTTCAATTTTTTTGTGATTATTTTTCCAGCCGTTTCACAACCCTTATCATACGTACGCTTGACTTATCACTTTTATCACAACATTTTCCTGTTTCCTTTTAAATGAACCGTTAATAAAATCCGTGTCCAAAACATGTAAAAAACAACCAATTATGTTCAAATAATCATTATTATTTTTAAAGAAAAATAAACCATTATGAAACCTCCTGCTATCACCAGGCTTCACAACGGTCTATTTTCACGCGCTCTGTTTTTTATTTTTCATACTGCTCAAGAAAAGATATACGTTCTAAAATAGTAGGGTGTCCGTAACGGAAGAGCTTAACGAGAAATGGCGGATTCACCTGACTTAATCCAGCTTTCGTTAATTGCTGAAAGCTGGAAATGGCTGCTTCTTTTTCTGCTGTCATTTCAATGGCATACTGATCAGCTTTATGCTCTTGAAAACGCGAAACCGCATTCGTAAAGGGACTTGCACTAAAAGAAAGCATGGATAAAAGCAGCAAAAGCAAAGGAAGTGAGGACAAATCACCAATATACTTAATTTGAAAAAGTTTTTGTCTCTTAGTAAGAATGTTCGCTAGTAACCGATTCGTCATATACAATCCAAGCAATGACAATACTAAATAGCCAGCTACCCCGATATAGATATGCTTCATCACATAGTGTCCCATCTCATGGGCCATAATGAATAAAATCTCTTCTTCTTTCAGCTTCTTTAATGTCGTATCCCATAGAACAATTCGCGAATTCTCTCCAATTCCTGTTACATACGCATTTAAAGCATTCGTTTTTTCGGACATGTTCACTTCATATACATGTTCGGCTGGAATGTCCGCTTCGTTGGCAAGTTGTAAAATCTTTTCCTCTAACTCTTTGTTTTGTAAAGGAGAAAAATCATTATAAAGCGGATCGATGACTACTGGCTGAATAAACGTCAAAAAAATGGTAAACGGAACGGAAAGAACCCATGCATAAAGCCACCAACGCTTTTCAAACTTTCGGATAAGAACATACAACACATACACGATGACTGTCATCAATCCATAATTAATCCAAAAGCCCATGATGTTATCTTTCATCCACCCGTGGAATGATTGTGTCGTAATGTGATAACCTTTTGAAATCTCATAACTAATCCAATCTACAGGCAGTGATAATAAAAATGTCAAAATGGATAATAAAAAAACATAAACAGCTGTTTGTACGAAGAACTTTGGCCCTGTTGAAGCTGCCCATGTACTAAATTTTCGTGAAAAGCCAAAGCATAACACAAGTATCATGATAAACCACTCATATGGAATAGAGATGAAAAATAAAAGATTTTTGATTTTGGAAAATTCTTCGCTTAACATCACCTCACGCGGGGTCATAAATGTTGCTGGGTCCGCGCTTGTTCCCTTTAAGTTGGATGGGATGCCTGAATCATTCAAATAAAACAAATAAACGTAAACCACAGCGATATACACTAAAAAGGCAATGGCGCTCCAGCCTACAAATTTTCTCATAGTATCCCCTTTCTAAGCAGCCTGTCTATACTATATTGTAGGTTTAATCCCCATTTTTAGAACCTTCCCTTTTCTGATGAATGCTAAAAAAGCGGCCTGAAAAGAAGCATATTGCTCCTTTTCAGGCCGCCCATGTGTTATCATCGTCGATTTAATTAAACAAGCAGCGCCCGATCACTAGCCATTTGCGTTCCACGAATACGCTGAAACTCCTCTAGTAGCCCTTCGATAGTTAATGCTTGTTTTTGTTCATCACTAGCTTGGAAAATAATTTGCCCTTTATCCATCATAATGAGCTTGTTTCCTAAATATAACGCTTGCTGCATGTTATGCGTTACCATCAAAGTTGTAAGCTCAAGACGCTCCACAATTTCTTTTGTGAGCTCTGTAATAAGCTCTGCTCTGGAAGGATCAAGAGCGGCCGTATGTTCATCCAGCAGTAAAATACTTGGCTCTGTAAATGTGGCCATTAATAAGGAAAGGGCCTGACGTTCTCCACCTGAAAGCAAACCGACTTTTGCATCAAATCGATTTTCAAGCCCTAGTTGAAGTCGTTCCACTTGCTCTTTAAAGAAAATACGCCGTTTTTTCGTAACCCCTAGAGATAAGCTTCTCGGTTTTGTTCGTGCATAGGCAATGGCTAAATTTTCTTCAATGGTCAAATGGGGAGCAGTGCCAGCCATCGGATCTTGGAATACACGTCCAATGAGGCGCGCTCGTTTATGCTCTGACATTCCGGTCACATTTTGGCTACCAATGATTACCTCTCCGACATCTGGCTGCAAGCGTCCTGAAATAATATTCATTAACGTCGATTTCCCGGCTCCATTACTGCCGATAATCGTGACAAAATCGCCTTTCTTTAAAGACAGTGGAACGTTTTGGAGGGCAATTTTTTCATCTGCCGTCCCTTCATTGAACACTTTATAAATCTGATTTAGTTGCAACAACTCCCTCACCCCCTTGTGCCGCTTTCAGCTTTTCTGCTAATCTTGCTTTCTTTCTTTGTTTCTCCTTATAATTGCCCATCATTTTTGGCAGAAGCAAAGATAAAATAACGATCGCAGCAGTAATTAATTTCATATCCCCTGTCTCAAGGAACTTAACCCGAAGCGCCAGACTAACAATCAAGCGGTAAATAATCGAACCGCCAATTACTGCAAATGTAGCTACCGCCAGTTTTTTCGTCCCAAAAATAGCTTCTCCGATAATGACAGAGGCAAGACCAATGACAATCATTCCAATCCCCATGCCGATATCGCTAAAGCCGCTATATTGAGCAACAAGAGCACCGGAAAAAGCAACGAGGGCATTAGAAATTCCTAGACCGACAATAATATAACCATCTGTATTTCCGGCAAAGCTTCGAATCATGTCAAGATTATCACCTGTTGCCCGTAACGCAAGACCCATCTCTGTTTTCAAAAAACGATCGAGCAACAGCTTTAAGAGAGTAACAATGATGAGCATTAAAAATAAAATTGTCCATGTCCGCGGCACAAAAGCCCCAAGACCTGCTCCAGTCAGCAAATGGGTTAATCCGTTATCTGCCCCTTCCAGCATACGAGAAACAGATGTAAACATGGTTTCTTCCTGCAAAAGAGGAATGTTGGATTTGCCCATAATCCGCAAATTGATGGAATAAAGAGCAATCATCATTAAAATTCCGGATAATAATGCATTAATTTTTCCTTTCGTATGAAGCAATCCTGTAATGCTTCCGGCCACAAATCCGCCAATTAGTGCCAAAATAGACGCTGCGACGGGATTCACTCCATTCACGATGCAAACAGAAGCGATAGCAGCTCCTGTGACGAAGCTGCCATCTACCGTTAAATCAGGAATGTTTAAAATCCGAAATGAAATATAAACACCCAAAGCCATAATCGCATACATCAATCCGGCTTCCACCGAACCAAATACGGCTGTAAACATCTTTCTCCCCCGTTTCTACCTGGTGATTACGTCATCATCCGCTTCCGGGTATTCAATCACTGAAAAATGACGTCCCATTTTTGTTTGTTATTCCGTATACTCTGCTTCACTTTCCCATTCTGGCAATAATTCGACACCCATATCCTCCGCTGCTTTTTTGTTAATCATGAGCTTTAATTTGTCAGGATATTGAACAGGAATATCAGAAGGTTGTTTCTCACCTGATAAAATGCTTGCCGCCATTTCTCCAGTTTGATAGCCAATGTCATAATAATTAAAACCGTATGCCGCAAAGCCACCTCGTTTTACAGAATCCAACTCGCCAACATAAAGGGGAATATCTTCATCTGCTGCCACTTTTATGACCGCTTCTAGGGCAGAAACAACAGTGTTATCTGTAATAATATAAATAACATCGGCGCTGCCAATTAATGATTCAGCTGCCTGTTTCACTTCTGCTGATGTTGACACAGGTGCTTCCACCACTTTTAAGTCTGTGCCTTTCACAGCCTCTTTCACCATATCAATTTGCGCTACAGAATTTTGCTCACCGGAGTTGTAAATCATTCCAATATTTGTTCCTTCTTCGTACTTGTCAATAAATTGAACAGTATTAGGGATAGCTTCCGGATGTGTATCGGTCGTACCTGTAATATTAGCACCTGGCTCTTCAAATGATTTTACAAGACCTGCTCCAACTGGGTCTGTTACAGAAGTAAAGACAATGGGAATGTCTTTCGTTGCATTCAACGCACCTAAAGCACTTGGCGTTGAATTTGCGAAGATTAAGTCAACGCCGTCACCAGCAAAATTTTGAGCAATGGTCTGGTTGTTATTCATATCACCTTGAGCAATTTGTACATCATATTCAACGTCGATCCCTTTATCTTTTAATGCGGCTTGAAACCCTTTATACGCCTCATCCAGAGATGGATGCTCTACAATTTGAGTTACACCTACGACAAATGCTTCTTTTTTATCCTCTGTTTCTGTTCCCCCTGTTGTATCGGCACTTGAACTGCAGCCACCTGCAAATAACAACATGGCAAGCGCAGCTCCTGTAATACTTTTCTTTTTCTTTATCATCTCTTCTTCCCCCTACTCTCTTTTATGCTTCGTCCATCTATTCTTAGATGTTATTATGCAATAGATTATATCCTACATAAAAATAATTTCAATAATATTCAGAAGTTTTAGTAAAGAAATATCCTATGAAGCAGAGTTTTACAGCTTATTCACATAAGATAAAAAAGCTCGACGGGAAAGCATGCTTTCCCGTCAAAGTTAAATTTGTTAACGCTTACAAAAAAAGTGTTACCTTCACTATTGTCAACCCTTTTTTATTTTCTAAAAAAATGACTTATTGGTTTAAAAGATGTTGCTTTAATGCTCTACGCAATATTTTTCCTGTCGTATTTTTTGGAAGTTCCGGTAAAAATTCAATTTCAGCTGGAACCTTATACTTAGCCAAATATTGACGGCAATAAACAAGTAAATCTTCTTCTGTTACATCGTTGTCTTTAACTACTACAAAGCATTTTACCGCTTCTCCCACATTTACATCGGGAATTCCAATGACAGCTGCCTCGACAACAGAAGGATGGTTATACAATACTTCTTCTACTTCACGTGGGTAAACATTGTACCCTCCCACAATAATCATATCTTTCTTTCGGTCAACGATATAAAAGTATCCGTCTTCATCCATTTTCGCCAAATCACCTGTATACAGCCACCCGTCTTTAATCGTAAAGGCTGTTTCCTCGGGCATTTTATAATAACCCTTCATAACATTTGGGCCACGTACGATTAATTCTCCCACCTGCCCGACCGGTACTTCGTTTCCAAGCTCGTCCACTACTTTATTTTCGACGTTGTGAATGTTTGTCCCGATTGAGCCAGGCTTTCCTGGACGATTGAGCGGATTAAAGCACGTGACAGGCGAAGCCTCCGATAGCCCGTACCCTTCTGAAATAGAAACATTGAATTTCTTTTCGAATGCTGTTAATAGAGCAACAGGCATAGAAGCTCCGCCTGAAATACAAAGCCGTAACGTATTTACATCTGTTGGATTTACATCAGGATATTGGAGCAAGAAATTGTACATAGCAGGAACACCAGCAAATATGGTAGCTTTCTCCTGCCGAATCGCGTTGAAGGTAGAAGGAGGACTAAATCTAGACATAATCAGGACCGTCCCTCCATTCATGAGCGGAGCATTTAGAGCAACTGTTAAACAGAAGACGTGGAACATAGGTAAGACGGCCAATACTCGATCATCGCTACCAATACGAAGGAAGTCTGCTGTATCCTTTGCATTGCTGTACAAATTTCGATGTGTCAGCATAGCCCCTTTCGGCTTTCCAGTTGTGCCTGATGTATACAAAATCACGGCCGTATCTTCTAAATCAACAACAGCTGGCTGATACACTGCCTCTCCCATTGCAATAATTTCAGCAAAAGACCTCGTCTTTTTCGTAAGCGCTGGCCCAGAATCTTTCGCTGTTGTTTCTTTCCCCTGCGGTGTTTCACATATAACAATGTGTTCCACAGTCGGCAAAAGGACTTCCACACTTTGCAGCAAAGGAATTAAGACATCCGGCGCAATAATTGCCTTCACGTCACCATTATTGACAATGTAGGTCATTTCATCAGCCGTATAAATCGGATTGATAGGGATAACAGTTGCGCCTAAACGTAAACATCCATATAGTCCGATGATAAAATAAGGGGAATTTCCTAACAACATCGCCACATGATCCCCTTTTTTCACCCCGGCTTCCGCCAAGCCCCCTGCAAACCGAGAGACAGCCGCATCAAGTTCCCTATAAGTAACAGCTTTGCCTTCAAATACATACGCATGCTTGTCTGCATACTGATTGGCAGTAGCATGCAATTGTGATGATAAATTCACTTTCCCACTCCCTTTCCTCTATATAATGAATGAATAACCATTCATTATATGCTTTATTTTTAAAATATTCTAAATATATTATATTTAATTGGAAATATTCCTGCAACTATCGTTAGAAAATTTATCCGCTAACACCATCGTCCGCTCTGGTATGAAAAGCATGCTACACAGGTGCATTGGAGATAAGCATGTCTTAAACAAACGTTTGTTTAACATAACAAAGGACCCAACATGCAAATCCAATCAACTAAAGGATTTACTATTGAGCCCTTTCCGTTAAAAATCTTTCTATTCTGTGTAGCCCTTCACAATAGGTTAATAAATCAAGTTAATAAATCAAGTTAATAAACTCTTCTTTCGTAATGTTGCCAAAGTAGTGTTGAATTGGCACATCCATCAATACCTGTTCTAGCGATTCATAGTCATACCGAATATGCTTTAGCTTATTTTCAATTTCAGAGACATCTCCTGCTCCAAAGAAATCGCCGTAAATTTTACACTCTTCAATTTCTCCTTTATTCACCTTTAAGCGAACATCAATTTGACCGACTGGAAAACGATGTGAATGCTGCAAATTGAATTTCGGTGATTTTCCATAATTCCATTCCCAGCTTTGATAACGCTCCTTTGATAACTGATGAATGTGTTCCCAATCTTTTTCCGTCAATTCATATGTAGAGATGCCACCTTCTTCTTCAAAAATATGGGTAAGTAGCAATTGCTTAAACTGTTCCATCGTCATTTGTTGTTCCAAGAACTCGCTAATATTGGCCACCCGGCTGCGAATTGATTTAATTCCCTTTGATTCAATCTTATCTTTCTTTACATTCAAAGCCGAAACAACATGGTCAATTTCAGAATTGAATAAAAGGGTTCCATGACTGAACATTCTTCCCTTTGTTGAAAATTGCGCGTTGCCGGAAATTTTTCTTCCATCCGCTAAAATATCATTTCGGCCGCTCAGCTCTGCATTTACCCCAAGCTGCTTTAATGCTTTGACGACTGGAGCAGTGAATTTTTTGAAATTATGAAAGCTTTGACCATCATCTTTCGTAATAAAACTGAAATTCAAATTTCCTAAATCATGATAAACGGCTCCACCGCCGGAAAGACGGCGAACGACATGAAGCCCTTGTTCTTCTACATACCTTGTATTAATTTCTTCAATTGTATTTTGATTTTTTCCAATGATAATAGACGGCTCGTTAATATAAAAAAGCAAGTATGTTTCCTCAATATCTAAATGCTTAACTGCATATTCTTCAATGGCTAAATTAATTCTTGGATCTGTAATACCTTGATTATCGATAAACAGCATGTTCTCGTCCCTTTCTTCTATTCCCTTTCCCATCTAAAACCACTTTCGGCTAGATGAACCGTTCCTTGAAAAACTTCTTTTGCTTCTTGTACAAGATCATGTAGTTGTCCATGATGGGGCAAATGAGTCAAAAGAAGTTCTTTTGCATTCGCCTTTGCCGCGATTTCCCCTGCTTCTAAGCTGTTCATATGACCAGCCTTCGTTCCATCTTGATTCTTATAAAAATTGCACTCGCAAATAAGCAAATCTGCGTCTTTGGAAAAAGAAATGAATTCTTCCATGTAGCTGGAATCAGCCGTATAAATCACGGTTTGCTCACCCGCTGTAATTTTCATTGCAAAGCAAGTGACTGGATGTTTCGTTTCAAGAAAGGTAATCGTAAACGGACCAATTTGTTTTGCATGTGCCAAATCATAAGACATCGCTTTTGTAACATTAGGCATCTCCAGTCGGGCAAATCCTTGCTCGTCATAGACATGCCCATAAATCGGCAGAACCTTTTGATTCTTACTTTGAAACGATTGAATGAGTCGGGCATATTGAAGAACCCCAATATCTGCGACATGATCATGATGGTAATGAGAAAGAATCACCGCATCTAATTCACTTGGGGAAATATAATTCTGAAGCTGAGCCAATGCACCGCTCCCACAATCTACAAGGAGTCTAAATCCATCTTGCTCAAATAAATAGCTGGATGTCGCTTCATTTTTTTCGGGATACCCTCCCCAAAATCCTACTACTGTTACCTTCATCCTCTCACCCTTTCCACATGTTTTTCATCCATTAGTATAACCGAATTGGCGAAAAAAGAGAGAAGAAAACACTTTGAATTCCTATACATCGTTGTCATCTGATTGCTCCATTCTCTTCAACCCCACCCACTGTTTTATAACACAAAATAAATTTTTATTTTTTGTTATAAAACATAATTGACAACAACCATTCTGTTATAATACAATAAACTCAATTAAAACAACGGAGGCGAGTGAAATGCTAGTTAAAATGTCCGAATTTTTCAAAAACCTACCTTCTAAAAAATGTACAGATTGCGGGAAAGAGATCGATGAACAGCATGAGTGCTATGGAAATAAATGCGATCACTGTTTACATGTTGTAGAATAGACGCTACAATTCTTCTAATCTATTAAAAAGCGGCTCTGTATTATAACACAGAGCCGCTTTTTAATGACTTTAATGCGAGAAAACCATATGTTTTTTAGTCCCCACTATTATTCAGACAACAACGTCCGATATTCATTGGGGGTCACTCCCTCTATTTTTTTAAACACTTTCCGAAAGTACTTATCATCTTGATAACCGATCATATTGGCGATTTCATATATTTTGAGCTGACTGTTTTTCAGTAAAGACTTCGCTTTATTCATTCGAATTTTAACTAAATAATCCGAAATATTCTCATTAAACTCTTGCTTAAACTTTCTCGAAATGTACTCCCTGCTCAAATAAAAGCGATCCGCAATTTCTTGCAGTTTAACGTCGCGGTCAAAATTCGCTTGCAAATATTGCTCAATTTCCTCAATCACATTTTTCTTTTGTTGGAGAGAACGTTTTTTCACGATTTTCAAAAAGAGGGCAATTTCACGCTGCTTTCGTTCAACATATTGCTCTAACTGAAATGTCCCATATTCATTAAAAAATGGATCAATCTGTTTGTCGATTTGCTCTGTTACAGAATACGGCACTTCATATTTTTTCAGCCAACGATGACTCATAACTTGATATTCTTTTTCAAAATGAAGCAATTGTCCTAAAGACAAAAATCGACTTTCTTGGCATCCATTCAATATGTTGGCAATTACCTCTTCAAATATATGGGTCTCCCCGTTTTGAATAGCTTGTTCAATTTGAGAGGAGTAATCCATTAAATTAATAAGTGGTACTTGCTTTTCTGCATCTTTCGTATAAACCTTCTCATCCGTATCAGCTAATACATTGCTGTTTAATAACAACTGTCTTGCATGCTTATACGACTCCATTAAGTTCGAACTTTGATCAACGATTTTTCCGAGAGCCATTGGGCATGATACGCTAACAGAGGTCATGAGCGAGCGATAAATCTCTTTTAATAATCGATCGGACTCATCTAATTGATCCCAAAATAGAAGAACAACTTCTCCCTTATTCGATAAATAGCGGAAACCGATGCCACATTCTTTCTCATTCAATACTTCATTCACGACATTTAAAATGGTAAAGTACGCTAAATCTCGATCTCCTTGGAAGGCCTCAATGGTTTTACCGTTAATTCTTACAACAGCTGCTCTCGATGCCTTCGCAATATGCAGCCCCATTTCTTCATACATAGACGGGTTCACTTCTTGGTTGTTAAGCAATTGAGTCAATTTTCGGTCGCGATAAATCGGCTTCATCTCGTTCATGAGCTGGTAAATTGTCTTATCTTTTTTACGAGTGACTTCTTCTTTCTTCCACTCTTCGACCGCATCGCGCAATGTATCATTTAAAATTTCTGGGTCGATTGGCTTTAAAATATAATCAGCACTGCCAAAGTGAATCGCTTTTCTCATATAATGATAATCATCATATCCTGTTACAACGATTGTTTTACTGTGAGGATGATGATGTTTAATCCACTCCAGCAGCTGAATGCCATCCATTTTTGGCATTTTCATATCTGTAAAGATAATAGCTGGCTTATAGGTTGTAATAAAATGAATGGCCTCTTCCCCGTTTTCCGCTTCAAAAATTTCTTCAATTCCATGCTCGTCCCACTGGCCTAACAGTTTAATCCCTTCCCGCACGTGTTGTTCGTCATCTACAATTAATGCTCTCACAATGCTTACACCTCCTTGCTTATTACGGCAGGCATTTCCATAGTAATCGTAAAATGCTCCTGCTCACGGCTTGTAATGATTATTCGAGCCTGGTCACTATAATAAATATTTAAGCGATCATAAATGTTTTTCAGTCCAATCGCTTCGCGTCTATTCGTATCAGTAGGAGCCCTCCCGGCAACTTCATTTCGAATGGTTTCCAAATACTGCTCATGGACACCTTTTCCATTATCTTGAACCGTAATGCAAACGGTTCCGCATTCTTTTATGAAAGCTTTAATATAAATATATCCTTTCTCCACTTTTTGATCGAATCCGTGTTTAAAACAATTTTCTACAATCGGTTGTAAAATCATTTTCGGCAAAAGAACATTTTTTACATTCTCATCAATTTCTAACTCATATTCAAATCGTTCCCCAAACCGTTCTTTTTGCAAAGTCAAATACGCCTTTACATGCTGAATTTCTTGAACAAATGACACAACATCCTCTTTCATATTCATGCTGTACCTCATGATACTGGACAATGAGGTGAGGAGTGAATAGACCGGAACCGCTTTATGCTTTAATGCTAACGTTCCAATCGACTGCAAAGCATTATAGAGAAAATGCGGATTAATTTGAGATTGAAGCACCCTTAATTGCGTAGATTTATTTTCAATTTCTAATCGGTATTCCCGCTGAATTAAATCATTGATTTTCGCTACCATTAATTTGAAATGTCGCCCAAGCATCCCAAATTCATCATTACCTAACGAATCAAATTCAACTTCAAACTCGCCTTTTTCCACTTTTTTCATATTTGCAATTAATACTTTAATCGGAGACGTAAACTTAAAGGAAACAAACATTGTGGCCACTACCACAATCACAAGCGTAATGATCCCAATTAGTATGTTAATAAACGCCGTTTCTCTTGCACTTTTATAAAGCAAGTCATAAGGGATTCTTTTCACCACATACCAGTCTGTTGAAGAGGCCGAAATGGTGTCATGAACGATTACCCCTGAAAACTCCTCGTCTTTCCATTCCAAATCATGATCGGAATCAGAAGCCTTTTGAACGTGCTCAAACCAGTTTTCTTTATTTTCTTTCCCGATCAGCTCTTGTTCAGAAGCGTACACGATCACTCCATTTCCATCCATAACATAAAAATCTTCTGATCCCTTTACATACAACCGATCCGCAATGGCAAGCAAGGAGGATAAATTTATGTCGATGGATAAAAAACCTAAAAAACGATCTGATGGCACATCTTTTATCATGTTATGAAAGCTTAATACATCTCTTTTTTCCGACTCTGGAATGACAGACATATTATTATAGCTGTATGTTCGGTGCGGCGGCTCAATTATGTTGTAATAATCCGATTGCCCTAATTGAAAATAATATGGATGTGTATATACTTCCTCGTACTTGCCTCGTCCGCTCAAGCGGGAATGGTAGATGGTATACGAATCGTTCCCTTTATTAATGTACAAATGAATTTGCTCAATTTCCGGGCGTGTTTGAAAGAGATACATGAGTATTCGATTTACTTCTTCTTGATTTTCCCGTAAGTTGCTCGACACTCCATCTCGTAATACATTCATAAACGGACTATAGCTATACAGCCGTGTCGTCATTTGCGCGACATCTTGTAAATAGGTGGATATATCTTCGCCTCCATTTTCAATCACATCTTGATTCGTCGAAATAAAGCGATCTTTGACCGATTCTTTCGTATAGTAATATGTAATCGCAATGGATGTTCCAAATGGAAGAACCGTCACAATCATTAAAAAAACAATAAGCTTTCTACGAATGCTCCACCCCATACAATCCTCCTTCCAACCGTTACGGTCATTTCTTCGCTAATATGTATTATTGTAACACGAGCAAAGACGTTTCTTTCTGAGTAAATTTCCATCATGCAGAAACAGGATCTATTTTGTAAAGTGTTGAAACTAGTAAACAGCAACATACTCATAAAAAAATGGAAAAGGCCTCTCCCTCCAACCATGTTATCGCAACAGGTGAACGGGAAAGGCCTTTTAAGAGAGCGTTCCTTTCGCCTTGTAGGCTGGAACGGTTTCTTATCTACTTTATTACTTCAATTTGCTCCATGTTGCATCTAAAGCTTCGAATAACTCTTCTTTAGATGTTTGCCCACCAACATATGCCTGCATCACAGAACCAAATTCTTGTGGTGCTCCGTTCGGGAATTTAAACCAGTTCCAAGTAAGGGTTTTGTTCTCTGCAGAATATTTTACAATATCTTCCCCTAACGGTCCTACACCTTTTGCTTCAATGCTCTTAAAGGCTGGAATGAATTTGAAATCTTCCACTAACGCTTTTTTACCTGCTTCTGAAGAAACCATCCAGTTTAAGAAATCTTTCGCTGCTTGCTTATCTGCATCTGGTGCATTTTTGTTAACTACCCAGTTGTTTGGTACGCCCACTTGTAGTTTATCATTTGCGGCTGCGTCATCATTGATTGGCATTGGAAGGAAACCAATGTTCATATCTGGTGAGATTTTATCAATCATCGGCTGTGTCCAGTTTCCTTGTTGCATCATCGCTGTTTCACCGCTTGCAAACTGTGTCACTTGCGTGTTATAGTCTGTCGTTAATGGGTTTTTATTTCCATACTTAACCGTTAAATCTAATAGGTCAATTAACTGATCAAACTTCTCGTTTCCAGCAATCGTCGTCGTTCCATCATATAGCCCTTTAATAAAAGCATCTGGATCTTCTTGTTGAGCAAAACCTAAGTTTAATAAATGCTGGCCGATTACCCACCACTCACCATAGCCGATAGAGAAAGGTGTAATGCCTGCATCCTGTAGTTTCTTTGAAGCAGCTTCTAATTCTGATAATGTCGTTGGAAGCTCTGTAATGCCTGCTTTCTCAAATAAATCTTTATTGTAGATAAAGCCGTAACCTTCAAGGTTTAATGGCTGGCCATATACTTTTCCATCGATAGTCATTGGCTCTAACGCTGTCTCGTAAGCATCTTTCACCCATGGCTGGTCAGATAAATCTTCTAACTTCTCTTGCCACGTTGTTGCTTCTTGGTAGCCCCCGTTATTGAAAATATCTGGTTCGTTTCCAGATGCGAATTGAGCTTTCAAAGCCGCTCCATAGTCTGCTCCGCCGCCCACTGTTTGAATGTTAAATTTCACATTTGGATTTTCTTTCGTATATTCATCTGTTAACGCTTTCAACTGATCTGCAATTTCAACTTTAAATTGGAACAAATCAACTACGACTTCATCGCCTGCTGCGCCTCCGCCATTGTTTTCTTTTTTATCTTCTGAAGCATCATTTGAACATGCTGTGGATACAAGGAGTGAAGCTGATAACATACCTGCTACGAATGGAAGCCTTTTCATTTTTGGTGCCATTTTTGTTACCCCCTAGTTTTTTAATAGTATCTCTTTGAATTCATTGTACTAATAATCTACCTTTTTGAAAGGTGATAATATTGAACAGTAGAGTGGAATATATTGATGGTTATTCTTTCTCGGAAGAAGACCTTTTATTTGAAAAGCATCTTCTTCCCATTTATCCGTTATGCACTTTCTTCATTCACTCGTTCAATGAAGAGTTCACATTGTTGCATTATTTAATGGATCCGCTTGTAATCCCTTTAATAATATGTTTTTGCATGGCAAAGAAGAAAATTAGTAATGGAATGATGCTGATTACTAATGCTGCTAGGGCTAAGTCCCACTGCTTCGTATATTGTCCAAAGAAGAAGAATGTCGCCAATGGAATTGTACGTAAGTCTGGATCTTGCAGAACAAGTAATGGTAATAAGAAGTCATTCCAAATCCATAAGCTATTCAAAATGATGATGGTTACTGTAATCGGTTTTAATAATGGGAAAACAATTCGCCAGAATACACCAAACGGTGAACATCCATCAATAATTGCCGCTTCTTCCAGTTCGACAGGAATACCTTTAATAAATCCGTGATAAAGGAAGATGGTCATCCCAGATCCGAAACCTAAATACATGAAGACGAGACCCCAAATGCTGTTTAATAAGCCGAGATTCCCTGCTACTTTTACTAATGGAATCATGATGGATTGGAATGGAATAACCATTGCTGATACGAACACCATAAACAAAATGTTACTGATTTTTTTCTTTGTTCGTACAAGCATGTATGCTGCCATGGAGCAGAAGACAACAAGTACAACATTACTTGCTACTGTAATAATTAACGAGTTCGTAAATACTTTTAAATAATTCATTTGCTCAAAAGCATTGACGTAGTTTTGGAATTGTAAAGCAGATGGTAATGCTGACGTATTCGTTAAAATTTCAGCAAACGGCTTTAAGGAGTTGGAAACAACATAATAGAAAGGTACTAAAAACACAAGCCCAAGTAAAATGGCTAGAACTTCAAGTGTGAATAATTTTCCTGTATATTTGCTTCCCATTATGATTCAACCTCCTTCTTCTTCGTATACATAACTTGAATCGTTGTAATTGCTGCTACGACAATAAAGAATACTAATGCTTTTGCTTCACCAAGTCCGTAACGGTTATTAACGAAGGCTTCTGTATAAATGTTAAGCGCTAACATTTCTGTCGATTTAAATGGTCCCCCGTTTGTAAGAGACAAGTTGACATCAAAGATTTTAAATGACCAAGAAATGGTTAAGAATAAGCAAACTGTAACTGCCGGAGCAACCATTGGCATTGTAATATGACGCAGAATTTGCCATCTGTTTGCGCCATCAATTTTCGCAGCTTCGACTAGCTCTTGCGGAACATTTTGGAGCGCTGCTGTATAAATCAGCATAATGTAGCCAGCTCCTTGCCATACGCTGACGATGACGATCCCCCAAAAAGCTGTATTGGCATCTCCAAGCCACGGCAATTCAAAAAATGGAATTCCTGTAATTTGACCGATAGATGCAAAACCTTTAACAAAAATAAACTGCCAAACGAACCCTAGTAAAAGACCACCAATTAAGTTCGGTAGGAAAAATACTGTTCGTAATATATTTCTTGTTTTCAACATTTGCGTCACAAGCATTGCCAAACCGAATCCAACCATGTTGGTTAATATAATGGCAACTACCGTGTATTTCGTGGTAATCCAAAAAGATTGCTGGAACTGTTTGTCTTCTGTAAATAAATATTTAAAGTTATCTAATCCGACCCACTTAATATTCCCTGTTACTCCGTTCCAGTCTGTAAAGGCGTAATATACACCTGTAAAAAACGGAACTAACACGATGATACTAAAAGCTAAAAACGCCGGACCAACAAATAGAGCAAATAAGCCTGCCTTTTTCATGTTCACTTGTTTGTTCATAGTATCCCGCACCTCCTATACCTTTATTTTAGTGGATGAAAGATTTTATGAAACTGCTTACATTGACCGTTAGGGTGGAAAATATTGAACTATTCATTCTTTTTGTCAAAAAGAGCGTTTCATCATCCAACGGCTTCTTTACTCTCAAAAGGAAACTTTCCCCTTACCAACGACGTACCTATTGCATCATGAGAGAAAAGTTATGTACAAACTCTTTTTAGCCTCTCAAAAAAGAGCGAAACTATGCGACTCCTCCATAAAAAAGAAGAGTCGACAAGGTATAGCATGCATACCTTGTCGACTCTTCACTCTTGTTTCAAACTAATTGCTCTTATTCAACTTTTCCTAGTTTTTTCAATACAATTGTTGCCAACGCATCAATAAACTCTGGTTGCGCATTCGGCATTTCCGGTCGGTAATAAGAGGCTCCAATTTCATCTGTCACAACTTTGCATTCATAATCGTTATCATAAAGGACCTCTAAATGATCCGCGACAAACCCGGCTGGTACATATACAAATGATGTATAGCCATGCTGTTCATGAAGCTCTCTCGTTAAATCTTGAACATCTGGACCAATCCACGGTTCAGGCGTATTTCCAGCGCTTTGCCATCCAATGACACAATTTTTCACACCTGCAGCTTCTGCAATTAAATCCGCTGTCTCCTGAAGTTGCTTCGGATATGGATCACCCGCTGCAATAATTTTCTCTGGCAAGCTATGTGCTGATACAATTAAAACGGCTTTTTCCTGTTCAACAATGGATGAAAATACCGCTTTAACACGATCTCCCCAATAGCGAACAAACTTCGGTTCATCATACCAGCTTTCAACCGAATGAAGCACAGGGCCACCAAGCTTTTCAGCTGCTTCTTTTGCCCGTCCATTATAGGATTTAACACTGAAAGTAGAAAAATGCGGAGCCAACACGATGCTAACCGCCTCGGTAATGCCATCTTCATGCATTTGTTTAACCGCATCTTCCACAAAAGGTTCAATGTGCTTTAAGCCAAGATACATTTTGAATTCAATTTCATCCTGCACGTCATTTAAACGTTGTTCCAATTTTTCCGCTTGCTCTTGTGTAATTTGAGCAAGTGGAGAAATACCGCCAATCGCTTCATAACGACTTCGTAAATCTTCAAGCATTTCCGGAGAAGGTGCTCGTCCATGACGAATATGTGTATAGTATCGTTCTAAATCTTCTTCTTTATATGGAGTTCCATAAGCCATGACAAGTAAACCCATTCGTTTTTTCATTTTTTGCTACACCTCGCAGTTTGTTCATATCCACTCTTCATTTTGCATGAACCGTCAACAAAATTCAAAAATTAGTACTCTTATCGTACACTCACTTGCAGCGATTTATTGAATTGTCTTTTCTGCGATGCGGTTTCTACTGAACTTCACGCATCATTTCCTCTGCATATCGGCCATTACTTCAGTTTTGAAGCAGAATATTCATGAACAAATGCAGTCAAACGCTTCAATGTTTCCGGGTTGACTTGCGGGAATACACCATGACCAAGATTAAATACATAGCCTGGCTGTGCCATCCCTTGATCTAAAATTGCTTTCGCACGTTCTTCAATGACTTCCCACGGAGCTAATAAAATGGCGGGATCTAAATTACCTTGCACAGCTTTCGTAATCCCCATGTTTCGAGCTTCTTGAATCGGCAAACGCCAATCAAGTCCGACAACATCAAGCGGAAGCTCATGCCACTCCTTGGCAAGGTGGCTTGCCCCTACTCCAAACATGATAAGGGGAACATTTTTTTCTCGTAGTTCTGAGAAGATACGTGTCATGACTGGTTTAATAAAATAACGGTAGTCGGTTACATTTAACGCGCCTACCCATGAATCAAAAATTTGGACTGCTTTCGCCCCAGCGTCAATTTGTGCTTTCACATATGTAATCGTCATATCTGCCAGCTTGTCCATAAGGGCAAACCATGCTTTCGGCTCTGCGTACATGAACGCCTTTGTTTTGTTATAGTTTTTCGAAGGACCTCCCTCGATCATGTAACTAGCTAATGTAAACGGAGCACCCGCAAAACCAATGAGCGGAACATTAAGTTGCTCTTTCGTTAATAATTTAATCGTGTCTAAGACGTAAGGAACATCTTCCTCTGGTGTAATTTCCCCCAACTTCTCCACGTCAGTCATCGAACGAATAGGATTGTCAATAACAGGGCCAATACCGGATTTAATCTCAACATCCACTCCGATAGCTGGAAGCGGTGACATAATATCCTTGTAAAGAATTGCAGCATCCACATCATATTGCTCAACAGGAAGACGCGTCACGTATGCGCATAATTCCGGCTGATGCGTAATTTCAAATAAAGAGTATTTTTCCTTTATCTTTCGATATTCCGGCTGTGAACGGCCCGCCTGACGCATATACCAAACAGGAACATAATCGGTTTTCTCGCCGCGACATGCTTGCAAAAACGTTTCATTGATTGTTCGTTGATCCATGTGATTTTTCCCCCATTTATCTTGTCTATATGTCATTATAGTATGTTTTCATTATTGCCACTAGGTTCCACTTGCAACTATACCGATTATTTCTTTTCTTGTATAGTTTCCATCCTAAATTGTCAAAAAATCGACATTGACCTTCCCACTATGTCATTGACTGGCAGATTGTTCAGGAAGAAAAACAGGGACCGCTTCATTTGATTTCGTCCCTTGCTGTTTTGTCAGCTGATTATATGGCACAACATAAAAAGAAGATAGATTAAAAAGATTAACTCGTTCAATATCATATTCGCCTCTACCCTCTACTTGTCCAACAAGACGCGAACCTTCTTTTTTCACTTCATATATGTGATACCTCACTCTCTCATCTTGAGAAGGAGTCCATGTTAACCGCACCGTAAACAATCCTAAAGGCTTAAAGACAATATCGCTCGATAAATCTTCAATCACTTGAAGCTGGATCGGCTCTGGTAAAGCTTGTACATCTTTTGGTTGAGTAAAAGCAGCGGCATGCGTTAAAGAAGATTGCATTAAAATATCTTTAAATAACGTAGTCGCATAAGAACTACCTTTCGTTAAATAATGGTGCTGATCGGTTTTATCATAGCCCATCCAAACTGTCCCCACGACATCATTTGTATAACCAACAAACCACGTGTCTTTTGCAGCCCCTTTCACACCTGTATATGAGGTGGTGCCCGTTTTACCAGCTAAAGCTCCTTCGAACTGCCCCACTTTTGCCGTACCATTCAACACAACCGCCTCCAGCATCTTCGTCATATGCCACGCTGTCTGCTTAGAAAACACTTTTTGCTCTTTCACACTCGTTTCAGCTAAAATATTGCCTTGACGGTCTTCAATTTTTTGAATAAAAAATGGTTGGACTGTTTTCCCTTCACTCGCAAAGGATCTATATGCTGAAACAAGCGACAACGGAGAAATCCCTTCACTTAAACCTCCGAGTGCCATAGCTAACCCTTCATCTTCAATAGGGAGTCCAAGTTTTGTCAAATATTGTTTACTTACGTTTATGCCCAATTCATGTAGCGCCCAAACCGCAGGCGCATTAGCTGATTGTACAAGGGCATCATACATCGTCATCGTTCCTTTATATTGACCATCTATGTTTCGAGGAATATAGCCATCATATGAAAAAGGCTTATCCTCCAGTAAGGAATACGGATGGAGCACTTTCTCCTGCAAAGCGGGAGCATACACTGCAAGAGGCTTGAAGGTGGAACCTGGCTGCCGTTTCACGTGAACACGATTTAACCCTTTTTGAACGTAATCTCTTCCGCCTATCACCGACAGCACTCCGCCCGTTTCTCGATTGATTAACACAAACGCCCCTTGCACCCCAGGAGCCGTTCCAGGAAAATAACGATCTTCTTGAAATAATTTATACGCCGTCTTTTGTACCGTAGCGTTCATAGGGACCGTAATTTTGTAGCCGCCTCGCAACAAGTCTTCATTTGAAATAGAAAACTTCTTCTCTGCTTCCTCCATCACCATATCAAGGTATGTCAAAAAAGCTGGATCTCTCACTTGCTGCTGGACGTTGAGCGCCAATGTGCGTCCTTGAAATCTTACTGTTTGTTCACTCGTTAAATAGTTGGCTTTTCTCATTAACTCTAAGACGACATTTCGGCGTTGCAAGCTTTTATCTGGGTGGAGAAGAGGAGAATACGTGGTCGGCGCTTTTGGCAAAGCAGCCAAAAGCGCTCCCTGTTCAATTGTCAGCTCGGAAACAGATTTATTAAAATATAGCTGAGAAGCAGCCTGAATCCCATAGGCACCATGCCCAAAATATATTTGATTCAAATACATCTCTAAAATTTTTTGCTTCGTGTATCGTTTTTCAAGATTTAGAGAAATAATGACTTCCTTCGTTTTTCTCATCCATGTTTTATCGTTGGATAAAAAGATATTTTTGGCCAGCTGTTGTGTAATCGTGCTTCCTCCCTCAACTTTTCCTCCTGCTAGCATATCTTTATAGAGAGCCCGACCAATTGCCTTAATATCAATTCCATGGTGTTCGTAAAAACGGGCGTCTTCCACTGCGATAAAAGCTTGTTTCACATGATCCGGAATATCTTCATTTGACACAAGATCACGATTTTCCACATAAAGCCTCGTTAACTCTTTCCCTGTTTCATCTACCAGGGTTGCCGCTGAATTCATCACAAACTTCTTTTCATCAATAACGTACGACCCTAAAAACAAAATAAACATATAACCAATTAATGCAAATAATACCGCCGTAAAAATGGAAAGTGCAGCAAGGGTCCCTTTTCTCTTCATATTACTCACCTCACGTTTTCCTTCGATGTCTGTAGGTTGAACATGTTTATTTTTGTATTCAATTTATTGAATCTGTATAATTATGTTAGTACTGTCCACCTTTTTTAGGCGCAACATGATGAATATACCCAAACTAAAAACCGTTGCACGCCTATAGTATGAAGTTAAACAACGCATCGTATACAAAAAGAACCGAATTATACACGGAAAAGAGAGGGATTCATATGAACATGTTCATTACATTTGGAACTGTCGATTATTTGAATAAGCTGAAGGCAGAACATTCAGAGGAAACAATGGTGTTAATGTCCACCGCTGACAATGCCATGCTTCTTCATGAAACAGTCGGAAACACGATTTTTAATACCCCTCAACGTTACGAAGTGCTTGATTCCTCAGGGGACATTCAACATGGAGGATTTGCTGTTTTAAATAACATACCTGTGACAGATGAAGGGCGTCCTGTATTTGAATATCGCTTTAGCCAAAGAGCTGGACTTATTGAACAAGAACCGGGATTTGCCGCCATCCGTGTTTTACGACCGTTAGATAGTGATACATATGTCATTTTAACTATGTGGGATGAGGAAGCTTCATTTAAGAAATGGCAAGAATCGAAAGCTTATGAAAAAGCACACCAAAAACGAGGAACATCTGAAGGGATGGATCAACAAAAAAGTATTTTTTCCGGCCCTTCCTATGTCACGACATATCAAGTTGTTTCAGCAGAGTAATCTTGCTGTTGTCCGCTAATGCCGAATAAGAACAAAAAAGCACGTCAGAGAAAAAACATTCTCTGGCGTGCTTTTTTTCTGCCCAATACATGACAGACTGTACAAAGGGTGAATCGCCCAGTTTTTCTGTATAGGACATTCCCATAATTTATGAGTCGTCATATCGTATAGTACAGTCACCTATATAGGAGGGATTTAGTTATGGGCATTGAACTGACGGCCCTTCATTGGATTTATGTAAGCTTTATTTTTCTCATTATCGGCTTTATGGTCATGAAAAGAGATACAAGTCTTATTTGTATTACGGGTATTTTCTTATTAGCTTTGATTGCTACCTCTTCACTGAGCGGTGCTGTAAGCGGCATTTTCAACAGCTTCATTTACGCCATCACCGAACTTCTCCCAACCATTCTTGTTATCTCCATTATCGTAAGTATGAGTAAAGCCATGACCGCCACTGGTGTCAACGATGTGATGGTCTCCCCATTTGTCCGGCTCATTCGAACACCTGCGTTAGCCTACTGGGTCATCGGGTTGTTGATGATGGTCATGTCCTGGTTTTTTTGGCCATCTCCAGCAGTTGCCTTATTAGGAGCCGTCTTGCTGCCAGTTGCCGTACGTGTTGGATTGCCCGCTTTAGGTGTTGCCATGGCGATGAACTTATTCGGGCATGGAATTGCGCTGTCTGGAGATTTTGTCATTCAAGCAGCTCCAAAGCTAACAGCCGATGCTGCAGGGCTTCCGATTCAAGATGTAATTGGCGCAAGTGTGCCGCTTGTCATCGTCATGGGAGCAGTGACTACAATCACCGCCTTCTTTTTGCTTAAAAGAGACATGCAAAATGGGACGTTAACTGTTCAACAACTCGAGATCCCGTCCTCTTCTTCACAGCAAGATAAAATACTGTCTTTATCACCGCGAACAAAACGGTTCATCGCTTTAATCATTCCGATTTTGTTTATTATTGATGTATGGGCTATGTTCCAGCTGAATTTACAGGGCGGAGACGCGACGGCACTAATTGGCGGCACGTCCGTTTTTATTCTCGTGTTAATATCACTCATTGCCTATAAAGGAAAAGGACTGGAGCAAACAACGAATTATTTAATTGAAGGGTTTCAATTTGGGTTTAAAGTATTCGGTCCGGTCATTCCGATTGCTGCCTTTTTCTATTTGGGCGATTCGGGCTTTCAAGCCATTGTCGGTAATTTCCTACCAAAAGCATCGGAAGGCATTGTCAATGACTTAGGAATTGCATTAGCTTCCGTCGTTCCATTAAATGCACCTGTTGGAGCCATTACCCTCACAGGTGTTGGGGCCATTACTGGGTTAGATGGTTCTGGTTTTTCAGGCATCTCCCTTGCTGGCTCAATTGCGCAACTTTTTTCGACCGCTATTGGGGCAGGAGCCGCTACTTTAACGGCTCTCGGACAAATTGCGGCCATCTGGGTTGGCGGAGGTACACTCGTCCCTTGGGCACTCATTCCAGCAGCAGCGATATGCGGGGTTGATCCTTTTGAGCTGGCACGAAGAAATTTGCTTCCCGTCACAGTTGGATTGATTGTCACCACCATTGTGGCGATGTTTCTCATTTAAAACACCCTGTCGCAGCAACCCCTATGATAAATAGCAAGTTCAACTTCTTTGTTTCTCTTGTAAAAAGCATTTGCTCTTTCCTTAGATTGGATTCATCCATCAAAAATAGGTTATCCGGATGAGTCCAATCATCAAATCGAAGTTAAAAATTCCCTATACTTGTTAACCCTTTTTTCGTATGGACGCTTATGCACTATGATGGCAAGGATGGAATCCTCCTAAGCTATAACCAGCAACCCCATCTGTCGCATAAAGCTCCCCAAGAATAAAACGGCTTACCCCCACCAAGATTATGATTATCATTGCTGTATAGAGCGCCATCTTTTTTACGAAAACATGGTGATCAATGAAATAGACAATCAGTCCGTACATTATTAAGCCGACCATCGCATGGTCGCTCAGAAAGCTGTATCTTTCCACCTTTCTTCAGTCCCTTTCACTTCTTTTATATACAAAGAAAGTTCCGGTGTTATAATTGTAAGAAATATCTAAATTTTTATATTTATAGTCATCCTAAGGAGGTTATAGAATGTTTTCTGAGTTTATAAAAGCCCTTGAACAAAAGTATGAGCAAATGGTCAACATAAGACGCCATCTGCATCAATATCCCGAGCTTTCTTTCCAAGAATATCAAACAGCTGCTTATATTCGCTCTTTTTATGAGGAGCGCGGCATTCCGGTGAGAGCCAATGTCGGAGGAAACGGACTTGTCGCGGTCATTGAAGGCGACAAACAAGGAAAAACCGTCGCACTTCGAGCTGACTTCGATGCCCTTCCTATTCAAGATGAAAAAGACGTGCCTTATAAATCGACCGTTCCTGGCGTGATGCATGCATGTGGGCATGACGGCCACACCGCTGTTTTACTATCCTTAGCGGAAGTGCTGAACGATATGAAAGAACACTTATATGGAAACATTGTCCTTATTCATCAGCACGCTGAAGAATATGCCCCAGGAGGCGCCAAAGCCATGATTGAAGATGGCTGTTTGGACGGGGTCGATGTGATTTTTGGAACGCATTTATGGGCTACATCCCCTACGGGTGTCATTCAATATCGGACGGGCCCTGTCATGGCCGCAGCCGATCGGTTTGAAATTACCATTCAAGGTGCTGGCGGTCACGGCGCACAGCCGCATAAAACAAAAGACTCCATTGTCGTCGCTTCACAGCTTGTCATGAATTTACAGCAAATCGTCAGCCGACGTGTGAACCCTATTGATTCGGCTGTCGTTTCCGTGGGCTCATTTGTAGCAGAAAATGCCTTTAATGTCATCGCTGACACCGCTAAGCTTGTTGGAACAGTTCGGACGTTCAATGAAGACATTCGAACACAAATTGAACACGATATTGAACGAGTAGTAAAAGGAACATGCCTCACTGCTGAAGCTGATTATGAATACACATATACACGCGGTTACCCTGCTGTCGTCAATCATAAGAAAGAAACCGAGCTTTTAATTCAAGCAGCAAAAACCATTAAAGAAGTGACAAGCGTCGAAGAAACCGAACCGCATATGGGCGGCGAAGATTTCGCCTATTATCTTCAGCATGTGAATGGAACCTTTTTCTTTACGGGTGCTAAGGCCCCTGAAGTGACTACTCCTTATCCTCATCATCACCCACGCTTTGATTTTGATGAGAATGCCATGCTGATTGCCGCAAAAGTATTGGGTTCAGCAGCATGGACCTATTTAGAAAAGCATCAACATGTTGATGCAAGTGTAAACGCCAAATAACGTTGTCTCTTCTTCATAGAAAGACCCGTCACAGAATCCTATGTTTCACGGTTTCCATGACGGGCTTTTTATATACGATTATTCCCTTGAAGCAAGCGCAAACGATAGACATTCATCGCTGTTTCTCCTAAGTGGTCAAGAAGGCGGTAGTTCGCTACAGCCCCGACAACAGCTCCAATTCCAGGCATAAGCTGAAGCATTTTGACAAAATCAATATAGTCGCGATATTCTTGCTGAAATATGCGCCAATCGACCTCTGTCACGATGTGTTCTCTGCTTTCCCATTTTTGTAGTTGCCTAAGAGCTGGCAGACGTTTGTCATCACTGCAAAACGCCAAATGGAAAATCAATAAAAGGAAAATGCGCTCTTCTACTTTTTTAATATCAAAACCATAAATCGAAGCGATATCAAATAAGCATTTCATTTTAATTGATAAAAGCAAAGGGAAATCTGCCAATCCCCATAAAAATCCTCCTGCTCCGGTGCCAGCTCCTTCGACCGCTGCTGTCTTTTTATATTGCTCAATCGTTTTCAATACGTGCTCTTCTTTTTGCTTTAAGGAAAGATGTTTGGTATCTTTCCGCTTTGTTGTTAAATTAGAACCAATCAATGTCGCTTGAGTCATCTTTTTAATGCTTTCTGTCATGACTTCATGAATTTTTTCGGGAATTCTTTCGTTAATTTTCTCTTGAATTTTTTTCGCTGTGCGCTGAAGAAGAGGCGATTTTTTCTCCATCCCCATCTTCCATTTCATAACTTCCTCCAGCACTTTTTGCTCGTATGCGTCCATACCGCGTCATCCTTTTCTTTCAGCCTTACTAATGATACGAACAGCTTGGGCTTTTGTTTCCTCTTTTATAACATTTGTTTAATTTTAGAGCGTGTATACACTTTTGAGAACAATTGGCTGAACAATAATCCGGATAATAATGCCGCTCCTCCTACTATTGGCTGTACAGGTACAATCAACATAGACAAAAGAACTGTTTGAACACTTACTATGCACTGAAGTAAATTCAAAAATGCCTTTTCCCGCTGAGCATATCCAAGCGGATATAAAGTCGTCCATAATTTATATTCATGATGCTTCCAAAGAGGGATTAACTGAATACCGGTTAAGTAAATAACCACAAGCATTACGACAATCTTTCCGTATGCTAGCGGCGCATTCCATAAAATAAAACCGCCAATCACGGTTAAACGAACCGCAAGTCCAAAATAGTCTCCGGCACGTAAAAACGTTCGGCTGTATAAATAATGATACGAGGAAGCTTGAGTAAATGGAATACGCTTTAATAACCAATCCATATAAGCACGACGAGTCGCCTTTTCTTTCACATCAGGTACATCTGTGAATAAATTAGCCATCCGATAAAAAAGTTGCATTCGCTTCGCTTCAAGGTCAATTAAATGTTCCCATTTCAACGGCTTTTTCTTTGTTAACATATAGTAGTAATAAGCTAAACCGCTAATCAACACGGCGACAGTCAACGGAAAGAGGAACGATGCCTGGACAAATAAGAAATAAGCAAAGGTGGCATTCAGGCCAAACCGCACCGTGAAATCCATGACCCGAGCAAACCGTTCTTCAAAATACGTCATATGCCATGACATGAAAGCATTGGCTATTTTGATGATGAGAAAAAGCATAAAAATCGTCACAACCGCCCCATACGTTTCTCCTGTTACTTTCACATAAAGAGGCGATAAAGCGGCAACGGTAATGAGCGATATGTACAGTTGTGATGCAAAACTAAAGAAAAAAGATTTTATCAAATAAGGGGACAAACGCTTTTCTAATGGAAGCAAGTATACAACATCTGCCTGCTTAAAAAAGGTTCGAACCCCTCCAGCTGTTAACACAATCCCGATAAGAACAGCCATGAGAAGAGCAGCTGGAAACGAGGGAGCTAGCGTTTCAAGCCATTGCTGATAATAATAAGCAGCTCCCCCAAGGATAAAGATCAATACAATTTTCAAATGATCATTGAGCATGTATTTCAAATATTTTCTTGTATCTGCCATATACTGCTCAACTCGTTGTTTCCAAAGACCGTTTACATCATTCATAATCTTCTTCCTTCGTTAACTGAATGTAAATTTCATCGAGTGTGGCTTCAGGCATCGAAAATTGCTCCCTCAGTTCTGTTAACGTTCCTTTTGCCCGTACCTCACCGTTATGTAAAATAACAAATTTGTCACAATATCGCTCTGCTGTTGCTAAAATGTGCGTGGACATTAAAATACCTGCACCTTGCGCTTTCATTTCATTCATTAAATCAAGCAAAGACTGAATACCGAGTGGATCCAACCCTAAAAAAGGTTCATCAATAATGTAAAGAGACGGCTGAACTAAAAAGGCACACATAATCATAACCTTTTGCTTCATCCCTTTTGAAAAATGAGCCGGGAACCATTTCAGTTTTTTATCCATCCTAAACTCCTTTAATAATTTAGGAAGACGTTCTTCATACGTTTTCTTATCAACATTATATGCCATCGCCGTTAGTTCTAAATGTTCCTTTAATGTAAGCTCATCATATAGCACAGGTGTTTCCGGAATAAAGGTAAATTGAGCCCGATACTTGTCCGCATCTTCCGCAAACGATTGGCCATTAATCGAGATTTCGCCGCTTTTTGCTTCCATTAATCCGATAATATGCTTAATTGTTGTACTTTTGCCTGCTCCGTTTAAGCCAATTAAACCTACAAGCTCTCCTTTGTTTACTTCAAAGGAGATATTTTTTAACACAGGTTTTTTCGTATATCCTCCAGTAATATTCTCAAGCTTTAATAAAGTTGTCATAAATTCTCCTTTTCCATTGTCATTTTTATGCTGTAAGGCTAGAAGCGTTCCTCCTGCAGCCTTCCCCTTTTTGAACAGATACACGTTTATTTTAACAAATCTTTCTTCATCAAACATTTTTCTTCTTTTATCCATTATTTTCCTCTGTATAGTTTGTTCAATTAGTGGACAATCTAATTAACGAAGAGGGGCCAAGGTAAAAAACAATGTGGAACATCACCGAATGGTGATACAAAGCTCCAACATTGAAATGAGGTGTCTACAAAAGACCATCTTGTTGAATAGGCCATATACTTCTTTACACGCTTATGAATAAGGGGATGGTAATTTTGAACAATGTGAGTGAATACAAACAACAATAATTTACTTTATTGTAAATGAGGTGTTTGTCGCAGGCTATATAAACGATTGGTCGGTTCATGCTTACTAAGTCATTTTTGTTAAATGAGGTGTTTGTCAAAAACTATGTAGCATCTTTGCTCCTAATTAGTTTAGACTAACTAAATCATTTAGTTAAATGAGGTGTTTGTTAAGGACCATTCAGCCAAATTGCTTATCATAGGTTAACTCATTCAATTTTTTGCTCAAAATGAGGTGTTTGTCGCAGACAATTAACCATCACATCAGCAAAAGATCATTGCCAAATGAGGTGTTCCCTAAACGTAACGTAAGATGAAGTACATGCATATTTATCTAACCCTTCTTCAACGGGAGGATGCATCAATCGACTGCATTCTCCCGTTTTTGTTTTGTACTGTTTTGCTTTATGATAAAATACCAATAATTACATAAGCATGAAAGGAAGAGAAACAATGAGTACACATGACGAGCAATGCATTTTTTGTAAAATCATCCGCGGCGAGATTCCTTGCGCAAAAGTTTTTGAAAATGAACATGTTTTAGCTTTCTTAGACATCAGTCAAGTAACAAAAGGACATACCCTTGTCATCCCGAAAGTACATAAAAAAGACATTTATGAATTGACACCAGATGTGGCATCACATTTATTCGAAGCAGTTCCGCTTATTGCCAATGCCATTAAAGAACAATTTGAACCAGCTGGTTTAAACTTGCTGAACAATAATGGTGAAACAGCTGGACAAACCGTCTTCCATTATCATATGCACCTTCTCCCTCGCTATGGTGAAGGCGACGGTTTTGGAGCAGTTTGGAAATCTCACCAAAGCGACTATACACCTGAAGATTTACAAAACATCGCTTCCACCATCTCTCAAGCTATTCGTTAATGGAACATAGGAGAAAGCGCCCGGTAGCCTCATAAAAACTTCCGGGCGCTTTTGGGTAAAAAAGGCGCTCCTGAATTTTTGAAAAATTAACACTATAACTCTATGTTTCGTGTTAGTATATTTGTATTCATTTGAGTTAACAAGTTCAGGAGGAATGTGAAAATGAAAAGAGCCTATAATTTTAACGCCGGCCCATCTGCCCTTCCTTTGCCTGTTTTGGAAAAGGCCCAAGCTGAATTGGTCGATTACCAACAAACTGGCATGTCGGTCATGGAGCTTTCCCATCGGAGCAAAGATTTTGAACAAGTATTAGAAAAGGCAAAAAACGCCTTAAAACACCTGATGGATATCCCAGATACATATGAAATTTTATTCCTTCAAGGGGGCGCTAGTTTACAGTTTTCCATGATTCCGATGAATTTCTTAGGCGCTGATGAAACAGCGGCTTACGTTCTGACAGGATCTTGGTCTGAAAAAGCATTAAAAGAAGCCAAAAAAGAAGGAAATACAGTCATCGCAGCCTCTACCGCTGAAGGAAACTATCGTTCTATTCCAAAGCAAGAAGACATTTCTTTGCCTGATGAAAAAATCGCTTATTTGCATATTACGTCAAATAATACAATTTACGGTACTCAATGGAACGATTACCCTTCATTTGAAGGCATTGATTTAATTGCGGACATGTCGAGTGACATCTTATGCAAAAAAATCGATATTAACCAATTCTCGCTCATTTATGCAGGAGCCCAAAAGAACTTAGGTCCTTCTGGGGTAACAGTTGTCATCTTGAAAAAAGAACTGCTGAACCGTATTCCTAAAAATTTGCCGACCATTCTAGATTATAATACACATGCTAAAAATAATTCTCTCTACCATACCCCTCCTACTTTCGGCATTTATATGCTGTCACTTGTACTAGAGTGGGTAATGGAACAAGGTGGAGTGGAAGCTATTCAAAAACAAAACGAGCAGAAAGCTTCTCTTATTTATGATTGCATGGATGCTTATCCAGATTTTTACCGCTCTCATGCTGAGAAAGACAGCCGATCCATCATGAATATCACATTTACACTTCCTACTGAAGAACTGACTAAAGCCTTTTTACAGCAGGCGAAGGAAAAAGGTTTTGTTGGACTTGCAGGACATCGCTCTATCGGTGGGTGCCGTGCTTCCATTTATAATGCGGTGCCAGTAGAAGCATGTGAAGCACTCGTTTCCTTCATGAAAGAGTTCCGCCTTGCTAATATCAGTCATGTGAAAAATTGATTTTTACATTTCTTTTAACTTTTGTTATAATGTCGTTAACAATTTACGCAATAGGCAAATAGTGCACTATTGGTAAAGTGCTAATTAAAAAGAGTCTAGTTTAGAAGAGGAGAGATGAGAAGTGAATACGAAAACGTTAGTATCTTTATCATTATTAGTGGGGATTGGAGCTGTACTTCATACAGTTGTTCCGCCAATTTTATTCGGAATGAAGCCTGATATGTTATTAACGATGATGTTTCTAGGTATCCTTTTATTCCCCAATCTTAAGAGCGTCTTGCTAGTTGGTTTAACGACAGGAGCCATGTCAGCTTTAACGACAGGATTTCCAGGAGGCCAAATTGCGAACATGATCGATAAGCCTATCACAGCTTTAATGTTCTTTGCTTTAGTGGTGCTTATGAAGAAGTTGGCAAAATCAGCGATTGCAGCCGTTGTCTTAACTGGTATTGGTACTATTATTTCAGGATTTATCTTTTTATCTGCCGCTCTCCTGCTGGTTGGCCTGCCAGGAGAATTCAGCGCGTTAGTAAAAATGGTTGTTTTACCGGCATCTATTGTGAATATGATTGTTATGGCAGTCATATATCCAATCGTCTTAAATGTATTAAAACGCACAAGCATTCAAACAGAAGCTTCTGCATAACAAAAAAAGTCCGAGATAATCGGACTTTTTTTGCGGCATAAAATAGCTTTATGTCGCAAAAGAATATTTACACTGGAACTTGAAATCCCTATTAAAGGTTTAAAAAATGACTGCTAGGCTACATAATATAATGTAAAGGCAAGTAGGAATACAATGACTGCTGAAACACCAAACATGGCCATTCGTTTCTTAAATACATACTTTGGCGGATAAGAGGCGGTTTTTTGACCATCTCTAATCGTATTGAACATCGCAAACAGCAATAGTATCCCGAGAACAAACAAGCCAAAAATTAATCCTGACATTCCTCATTCTCCTTTATATAAGTTCACTTAATAAATTGACGGCTCTTTCTTTAATAGAAAGATGTTCACAAGAGGATCTTCAAATCTCTTAGTTGATTATTCAAAGGTTAGAAAGTTCGACATAACTGCCTTAGTCACGCCGAACTTTCTAAATCAATCTATATAGTTAACGTTATGCATACATAACAACAGATATGTCCTATTTCAACAAAGGAGTGAAAAAAATGAGTCGTATCAAATCAATTGCGCTAGGAATCCTAACAGGGGCTGTCGCAGCCTCGGGAGCTATCCTTCTATCTACGCCCTACTCTGGCAAAGAATTGCGCTCCAGAGCAAACAGCGTCAAAACAAAAAGCAAAGATACGCTTCTTGAATTAAAAAGTCATACTACAGAGGTAAAAGAGCAACTTCAACATACCGCACAAGTGAGCAATACTATCGTAAAAAATATTGCAAACGACCTCACCCAATCCGTCGAACAATGGAAACAAACAACCCTTCCACATCAGCAAGCCATCCAGCTTCATTTGGAAGAAATTCAACACTCATTAGAAAATCTTGAACAACAAATGAAACATACAAAGGAAAAAAATGAATAATTAGCGAAAAAGAGAAGGAAAATCCTCCTTCTCTTTTATAATTTAAAAATTTCGTAAATTTATATCTTTATAAATTTTTATTTTATTGGCATAATAGAAGATAATAATAATTGAGTAGGGTAAAGTAGGTGAAGAGATGAAAAGTGATGAAAAAGAGGTAAATTTGAAAGAAGCAATGCTATTTAGCCAGCGTATGGCGCAGTTAAGTAAAGCACTATGGAAAACCGTAGAAAAAGATTGGCAGCAATGGATTAAACCGTATGACCTGAATATTAACGAGCATCATATTTTATGGATCGCGTATCATTTAAAAGGCGCTTCCATTTCTGAAATTGCCAAATTTGGCGTGATGCATGTTTCCACAGCTTTTAACTTCTCTAAAAAATTGGAAGAGCGCGGCTTGCTCGAGTTTTCTAAGAAAGAAAACGACAAACGAAATACCTATATTAAGCTGACAGAAAAAGGCGAACAAATATTACTAGAAACAATGGAAAGCTATAATCCAACGCAAAACTCTGTTTTAAGTGGGTCATTGCCGTTAAAAAACATTTATGGAAAATTCCCAGAATTCATTGAATTAATGTCTGTCATTCGCAAAATTTATGGCGAAGATTTTATGGATATTTTCGAACGATCCTTTCACAACATTGAACAGGAATTCGTCGAGGATAACGGGAAATTAGTCAAAAAAGAGGAAGCATCCGAGATAACGGCCGGAGAAATCGTCCCTCATTAATCTGGTATGCGTTCTATAATTTCTGAAAATTCTCTCATCATCCCCTTGTATAGCCCTTGTTTGAACAGCGTATCAATCGCTTCATACGGGGCTATCTTGGGAGTGAGCATTCCAACAAACTGCGTAAGAAGTGGTACATAATCGATCAGCCCTTCTGCTTTTTGATTCATGTACTTTTTATTCAATTCTTCACAATTTTGTAAAATGTCATCCACCTCTTGTTTGGTGAGCTCTTTTTCAATGACAAGCTCATAAAAAGGTTTATCCTTCAAATTGGTGTGTTTCCATAATAGTTGAAAATAAAACTCAAGACGATCTAATCGAGATTCCAACGATTCCATCGAACAATTCTTCTCCTTTTCCCCAAACGTGAATGTAATCTTCCCGTTCCTATCTCTTGTACCCACTTATCCCCCATCTTTATTCTATCTATTTCTTTCTTTTTTTGGTATTGTTAATATAGTACGGTATGTCTCCTTATACCTTTGTATCTCTTGATTATGTTGGAGATTAACATATAAGTCATACGAATTCATTATTTCAATGCTGGGGGAATGTCTTGAATGACTGCATTTTTTATCGCATTTGCTTTATTTATTTTATTTTACATTAATACATTAACAAATACATTATGTATTCAAAAAGAAATTCCAGAAGAAAAACAACCTAAAGTGTTTCGAACGATTAATGTTCTCATAACCATTTTACTAATTTCTTCTTACGTTGAAGTGTTATTTGCTTAAGAACCAAAAACGATGAAGCCTCCGCTTCATCGTTTTTTAGTTTCACATATCCGTTCTTATCCATCATTAACACCAAGACGCACCAACAATAATGAGTAGAATGAACAATACGACGATTAACGCAAACCAACTGTTATAACCGCAACCTCCAGACATAACGAGCACCTCCTTCATCGATGGATACTTCATCATATGCAAAAGTACCAGCTTCCGTTTAGGCGAATAACTTAAAGAAATGCGAAATCCTCAAGGCGGTTCTTCTGAGCCGTTATTCATGGAAATACTTTCATTTTGATTCTCTTTTCGTTACAATGAGAGAATGTGATATATTAACCAATACGGGTTGAGTATACTGTCAGTCAAAATTGAAAGCAGGAGTTGTTTAAACAATGAAAAAAAGCTTAATTGCCTTAACAACAGCAGCAAGTATGATCGCTCTTACAGCTTGTAACGGAGGCGGAGACTCTGAAGTTGTTGTAGAAACGAAAGCTGGAAACATTACAAAAGACGAACTTTATAGCGCATTAAAAGACCGCTTAGGAGATGAAACCATCCGCGATTTAGTGGATGAGAAAGTCCTAGGGGACAAATATACAATTACAGATCAAGAAATTGATCAAGAACTCGAAAGCTTAAAAGAACAGTACGGGCAGCAGTTCGAAATCGCGATTGAGCAAAATGGCGTTGATCAAGTAAAACGGATGCTAAAAATTGATTTACTTCGTGAAAAAGCGGCAACAGCAGATATTGAAGTGACGGAAGAAGAATTAAAAGAAGCTTATGACGCGAAAAAACCAGAAGTACAAGCGAGTCATATTTTAGTAGCGGATGAAGCAACAGCAAAAGAAGTCAAAGAGAAGTTAGATAATGGAGAAGACTTTGCGAAGTTGGCAAAAGAATATTCTCAAGACCCGGGATCAGCTGAAAACGGAGGAGACCTTGGATTCTTCGGCCCTGGAAAAATGGTCCCTGAATTTGAAGAAGCGGCTTATGCACTAGAAAAAGATGAAGTGAGTGAGCCTGTTCAATCTTCATTTGGCTACCACATCATTAAGCTAACAGACAAAAAAGAATTGAAGTCATTCGAAGATATGAAAGCGGAGCTTGAAAAAGAAATTAAGCGTTCTAAGCTTGATCCAGAAAAACTCCAAAAAGCAATCGAACAAGAATTGAAAGATGCGAAAGTCGAAGTCAAAGATGAAGAATTGAAAGATGCATTCGAAACAGCTGAATCTCAAAACTAATTAAAGAAAGCCCGGTAAACCAATCCATTCACATTAAGGATTCGTACTACCGGGCTTTTTTTCCAATATGAAGCGTGTAAACGATACTTCTTACAGCAAACTGCTTTCGTTTACTTGCTTTCGCTTTTTCCGCTCTACTTCCATACGCTGAATATAAACTTGTCCTTCTTTTTCAATATACACATCATCGATTTCACGCTCTTTGTGTCCTGTACGAATAGCCATAAAACCGCTGAAAAAAATACCCATAACAATTAAATAGATCCAAAAAGGTAATGTAAGCATCTTCCACATCCCCCTGATTTGATTGCGATTTATTACACTATATGTGTTGGAGGATGTTTTTATGACAAGCCTTGTTACTTAATAGATGGTTTATAGAAAGAACGATTATCAAGGGCAAATACTCTCTCCGTAAACTCACCTGGCTTCACTCGTTCAAGTGCACGGTCCAGCATGTTCATTTTGGCATCAATATTATCAATTAAATGCAGCATTTCCGCTTCTTTAATAAGTGGAGGCTTCGGACTGCCCCATTCCGCTTTTCCATGATGACTTAACACTAGGTGCTGCAGCAGCATAACTTCTTCTCCATCGATATTCAGTTCCTCTGCCATTTTACCGATTTCGTTTACCATGATGGAAATATGCCCAAGTAAATTCCCCTCCACCGTATACGTTGCACCAATCGGGCCCGATAATTCCATGACCTTCCCAAGATCATGCAAAATGATGCCCGCATATAATAAATCTTTATTTAAGGACGGGTACAGTTCTGCCAGCACTTTCGCTAAACGAAGCATTGATACAACATGATAAGCAAGACCTGAAACGAATTCATGATGGTTTTTGGTCGCTGCCGGATATTCTAAGAATGCACCTTGATATTTGTTTAAGAGTTGCCGAGTAATCCGCTGAATATTCGAATTGTTCATCTCAAACACAAATTGGGTAATAATTTCAATCATTTCTTCTTTTTTCAAGGGCGCTGTTTCCAGGAAATCTGCAATGCTTACCGCTTCGTTCTCCTGCGCAGGACGGATCTGACGAATTTTCAGCTGATTTCTTCCTCGGTAACTCATAATCTCTCCTGCTACTCGTACAATCTTTTGCGAAGCATAATGACCTTCGTCTTCTGATGAAGCATCCCAAAGCTTTGCTTCAATCTCTCCCGTTTTATCTTGAAGAATTAATGTCAAAAATGGTTTGCCATTACTCGCAATCCCCTTTGTAGAAGACTTAACTAATAAATAGACATCGACTTGCTCGCCCACCTCATAATACATAATGCCTTTTTTCACGGCGGTCCCCTCCCTGAATCAGTTCAATAGTTGTTTAGTTATAGCATAACGCTTTTGTGAGGCTTTACACAACCTATGTGTATGATGAGAATATTTTTTCACAGCGTCTGCCAGGGATGCATACTTAATTATTTTTTCTTTTCTCGCGTTAATTGAAGCGCCTTTTTAATATCCTTTAACGATGATGATTGACCATACATAAGAACACCGCCCTTATACACTCTTGCTCCAAATACTCCGAGCAACACAATTGTTATAATAAGAAGAGCAATGGATAATAGAATTTCCCATGTCGGTATGTCGAGCATTCCTACACGTAAAAACATAATCATAGGAGAAAAAAAGGGAATGAATGATGTCACTTTAATAAATTCTGCTTCTGGATTGCCTAAACCGAACATCGCAATTAAAAAAGCAGCAACAATTAGTAAGGTCATCGGCGTAATCACGGGCTGAACATCTTCTGTCCGACTGACAAGCGAACCTAAAAAAGCCGCCAGCGTCGCAAATAAAAGGTAACCAAGTACGAAAAAAAGCAGCGCATACATTACCGTCTCCGTCGGAATTTCCGTCATTCCCATTGAACCTGTCCACTCTCGAAGATCTGCTAGGTTACGCTTTAATGAAGCATATCCCGTTAATAAAATGACGGACATTTGGGTCAAACTTAACAGCGCAATTCCTGTTATTTTTGCAAACATTTGCGTAACAGGAGCCACACTTGATACTAAAATCTCCATCACCCTTGATGATTTTTCAGTCGCTACTTCCATCGCAATCATGCTTCCATACATAATGACATTCACATAAATAATGAACAACAGAACATAAACGAGGCCTCGTGCCTGATTCAACTCTTCTTCCGTTTTTGCCTCTTTAATCAATGCTTCCTGATCAAAGGCGGCCGGAGCATATAGTTGCTCCAGTTGATCTGCTGTCAAGCCAATTTCACCTGCAGCGATGGAAACTTTCGTTTGCTGCAAAGCGTTTTTTAGTACATTTACAACTTGAGAATCGGCTAAGGACTTTGCTTTATAAACCCCTTTCGGAAAACCTGCTGAAGTCTTTTCAAGGAGAATATACCCCTTAATTTCTCCTCTCTCTACCGCTTGGGCTGCTTTTTCTTCTTCTTTATACTCCGTCCACCTAAAAGATGGATTCATGCTTTCCACCTGCTGTGTAAACGGCACCTGCAATTCGTTCGTCGAATCGATAATACCAATATGAGTTTGTTCATCTTGTTCAAAAAAATGAATGATCGTATTAATATTCGTAATTCCAATGAGAATAAGAGCCGTAAGTAACGTGGTCAAGATAAAAGATTTTGTCTTTAATTTGTGAAGATACGTGTGACCAACAATAATCCAAAATTTATTCAAAGGAAGCACCTGCCTTTTCGATGAAAATATCGTTCAAAGAAGGTTCTTCCAACGTAAATTTCCTTACAAAAGTCATCTCCGACAGTTCTTGAAAAATGCGTTGGGACACAGCCTCCTCCGCAATTTGCAGTTCAATTCCTTCAGCCGTCTTCTTCCAGCTAGTCACACCGTCGAGACGCTGGAGCCTTTCGAGATTTCCCTCTGCATGGACAATGACATTTTTCTTGCCGAATGCACGTTTTATCTCCGTCAGTTTGCCTTGAACAATGGGTTTCCCGCGATGCATAATGCATAAGCTTTCACACAACTCTTCCACATGCTCCATTCGATGACTTGAAAAGACAATCGTTGTTCCTTGTTCCTTCAAATCCAAAACAGCTTCTTTCAAAAGCTCCACGTTCACAGGATCCAATCCACTGAATGGCTCATCTAAAATAAGAAGCTGCGGTCGATGGAGCACAGACGCGATGAATTGAATTTTCTGCTGGTTTCCTTTGGAAAGCTGTTCTACCTTTTTAGTTGCATAGTCAGGCACTTTAAACCGCTCCAGCCAATACTCCATTTCCATCAAAATTTCCTTTTTTCTCATTCCTCGCAAGCGGCCTAAATAGACAAGCTGATCCCTCACCTTTAGTTTCGGATAAAGCCCTCTTTCTTCAGGCAAATAGCCAATTATATGGCTTTTTTTATATGTAATATTTTGCCCTTCCCATAAGATGCTCCCTGCCGTCGGTTCAAGCAATCCTAGAATCATACGAAAAGTCGTCGTTTTTCCAGCCCCGTTTGCCCCTAAAAATCCAAATATTTCTCTTTTCGGAATTTGTAGCGTTAAGGCGTCTACTGCTGTGAATGCCCCGAACTTCTTGGTCACTTGATTGATACTTAAAGACATTTAAGCCCTCCTTAAATTTCCTTTATCTAGTATTACGATTCAATGAAAAAAAATGTTTCATAAAGGGACATAAGCAGGAAAATCCCTGTCAAATGAGAATATTGTACGTAACCAAAAAAGGAGGATGAAAAAATGCGGGCTTATACATTAACAGTCTTTGAACAAAACGGAGAGAAACTGCTTGACGAAACCATTGAAGCAGGCAATGATACAGAAGCAAAACAAGCAGGTGAAAGCAGATTAGCAGAACTCCAGTTTCAGGACAAAACACACCGTTTTACTTCTCCAGAAGGAAAGCTGCTTCTTTTTCATCGTTGAAACAAATAGACTGTCTGAAAAGAGGAAAACCCTCTTACTAGACAGTCTATTCTATAAATGAACCGTTTTACCTTGACTCTATTTATTATCTTCCTGTAAATAAAGGTCGCCTTTTTTCTAAAAAAGCTTGAATTCCTTCACGATGATCCGTTGTTTTTCTCATTTTCTCCTGTCCTTTTCTCTCAGCATCTAAAACCGATTGAAGTTCAGTGGCCGTTTGCTGAATATAGAGTTGCTTCGTTTCTCTCATCGCTAACACTGGTTTCCTTTTCCATTCATCTACTTTCCGATATACCGCTTCATCCGCTTTTATTGCTGATTCATCAATGATGCCCATTTCTTTCGCCTCATCACCCGATAATACCGCACCATTCCAAATCAGTTGCTTTGCTTGCTGCATGCCCAAACGTTCCTTTAAAAAGTAATGGGCTCCGCCATCTGGCATTAAACCAATTCCAATAAAATTCATCGCTATTTTCGCTTGCTGCTCTGCTATGGCATAATCACATGCAAGTGCCATACTAAGACCAAGCCCGGCAGCCGATCCATGAACACTAGCAATGGTCACCTGAGGGAGTGTATACAATGTGAAGATGACTTGCTCGATCATGTCCATGATATGTGAAAATAATTCACCACCGTCCAGCGCTGTCATCATTTTAATATCTCCTCCTGCTGAAAAGGCCTTTCCTCTCCCCTTTAAAATCAAAAAATCAGCAGAGCTTTTCCTTACATCGTTTAACGCTTGAAGCATCTGTTCAAGCATTTCTTTATTCAGTGCATTAAATGATTGGGGGCGATTGAATTCCAATACAGCTACCTGCTCTTCGTACGTTAAATGAACAACACACTCTTTCATTGTGAACATCTCTCCTTTTTAAGAACGTCAAACATATTGGCATGAATGAACGAACGCTCCGTCAAGATGCCCCACTCCTCTGCAGATTGGAACGTCCACATTATTTTGTCTATCAGTTTCACTATATGCAAATAACCCTCACATCACTGTCATTGATTTTATAATGTAAGCAATTTCTTTTGCCTCGATGCGTATAATAAGATAAAGCCATTCTCGGTTCATGACTTTTGCTGTGACTAGAATGTAGTGATTGCATTTCCCTAGATGTGGGGATAACCCACACTCTCTACAACCGATTCCTATTACTAATATAACAGCTATTCACATACCATAAGGAAAGCGTTTTCATTTTATGGTTCTATATATAATTCAACATATTGGATATGTATACCTGCTACGAACAAATCGATTTAGGAAATATTTCATCTATTGATTCTGCTCCCCCTCACTTCTTCATTCTATTACTCATATCCATCATACTATCTAACTAGCAGAAAGCATGCCTAAAACAAATGTTTAAGCCGCTTACATGTATGGGAAATGTCAAAACATCCAAAAATGCTAGTAAATCATCAGTCGCACGATGATTTCATCGAAGATAGGAGGAATGACATGAATCTCAAGGAAGCTATGCTCAGACGAAATGTATATCAACAAACAAGTCAATGGTACGTATTAGATGAAGACTTTTCATGGGATTTAGCCGTTTTACGCCAAAAAGTGTTTGCTTGCATCGGACCGAATGTCCATATACCAGTCGTTTTTTGTGATCAATGTGAAGCCAATAAACTTGTATCAGAATTAGGTGAAGAAGAAGCGGAACATTTACACTTTGCCTCTGGGGTATATTGGAGAGAAGTTGGCATTGTGTTTATATTCCGTTTCGATGAATATCTTCCATTAATGGAGACGATTTTTCACGAACTTCGCCACGTTATGCAAGAGGACATCCCTGAATTGCAGGCACATTTTGAGTGGGATAAAACCATTCCGTACGAAGAGCGAGTGACGGAAAGAGATGCATTTCATTATGCAAAAGTTCATTTGGATAAATACATTCAGCAAAACTGCTTTCCTATCTAGTGTCCTATGAAGATTAACAAGGAGTTACTCCATACCTCCTCCTTCCTACAGAAAATCACTAGTTCTCTATTTCATGCAAAACGGACCGTTTCTCCAACCCCTTAATCTTACTGGTTTTTCGTAACGGTCCATTTTGCGCGGATGTCTGAAAAGAAGTGTTTTTCAAACAACCTGTATGTCATACACTCGTCATTCGCTTTGAAATAAATCATTTAAAATGTTAATTTTTTGTTCTGTATAATGCTTAAACCCATCATTATAAGATTTTGGATCTTTCGGATTGGCGAAGCGCGTAATTTTTCCTGTTTGCGGATGGACAAACTTACTTGAAGCACCACACCCTAGTCCAATAATGCATTGTTGCTCTTCCATAATCATAATGTTATAAATGCTTTCCTGCCCCGGGAATGAATACCCTACATTTTCTAAGTTGCCTAAAATGTTTTTTTGGCGGTATAAATAATAAGGGACATATCCGTGTTCATGTGTCCATGATGTAGCCATATCCATCATATCGCTAATTTCTTCACGATCTGCCACTTTATACTTTCGTTTATTTTTCGTCATTTCCGATGCTCGCTTAAACGATAACGTATGAACAGTGAGCGATTCTGGCATCAACTTTTCAGTTTCATCCAATGTATGCTGGAATTCTGGAACACCTTCTCCTGGCAGTCCGATAATTAAATCCATATTAATATTGTTCATACCCATTTCACGAGCTAGTTGGAATTTAGTCACGGTTTCCTCGACTGTATGATGGCGGCCAATTGCTTTTAAGGTTTCTTGCGTATACGACTGCGGGTTAATGCTGATCCGGTCAATTTTCCATTTTTTCAGTACATCCAGCTTTTCTGGTGTAATCGTATCCGGTCTTCCTGCCTCTACAGTAATTTCCCGAATTTTGTCCACATCTGGAAATGACTGATGCATTTCTTCATACAACATATCCATTTCTTCGGCAGTAATGCTTGTCGGTGTTCCCCCGCCATAATATACGGTCGTAATTTTAATGCCTTTCTCTTTCAGCCAGCGGCCAATTTCGCGCATTTCGTAATGAAGACCACCTAAGAAGGAATCCACTGAACCTTGCCTTCCGTTGATGGCATATGCAGGGAATGTACAGTATGCACATTTAGTTGGGCAAAACGGAATCCCAATATAAATACTTACTTCATTTGATAAATCGTATAAGTCCGGTACAATCGTTAATTGTCGATCGACAATTTGCTGCATAAGCTCGATTTTCTCATCTGTAATTAAATATTGTTCTTTTAATTGTTGATGGGCCTCTTCCTTTTGCACCCCTTCACGCAATTTTTTATGAAGAAGCTTCGTCGGACGAACTCCCGTTAAAATTCCCCATTTTTGCAAAATACCTGTATACTCTTGCAAGACGGTTAAATAGACATGGAGCACCGTATTTTTTATTTGCTTAAACCGCTCTTTTTCTGTCTCGAAACTAGCTAAGTCTTTTTCAAATGAAGCCTTGTACGTACGCTCAGTTCCTTTTTCCATTAATAAAGCCGTCGCAGTTGTCGATTCTTCAATGTTTAACTCAAACGCCACTTCAAGGTCCGCATTTTCGAACGGTTGTTGTGATACTACGCTTTCTTCAAAAAACAAATCAGCAATCAATTCCAGCGGACGCTGAAAACGTTCATCACTTAAACCTTTAATATATATATTCAATCATATCACCTTTCAAATCACATATATGAAACTTCTATAAGTGTACAAAACATGGATTGTTAGGTCAATCTCCTACATTCATTAACAAATTCTACTAACAGACCATTGTTTAACATATGCACAGCACTGATCTTCTCCAACCAAAAAAGACAGCTGAAGGGACAAGACCCTCACTGTCTTTCTATTTATCGTCTTCTTTATTTTTAATGATTTAAATATTGGAGATAGCCGATTCGCTGTTGTTTTCGGAAAAGCTCTTTAACCATGTAGGCAACACCGTTCTCATCGTTTGAACGTGTAACCCATCCTGCCACTCGTTTCAGCTCTTTCGGAGAATGCCCCATAGCAACACCCATTCCAGCCTGTTCCACCATCTCGATATCATCAAAACAATTTCCGATAACAACGACTTCATTCATTGGAATAGATAAATCTCTCGCAACAAGCCGGAGACCTGCCGCTTTTGTTGCTCCTTTTCCCGTTATATAGCAGCGATTTTCTGTTGGATACGTAAACCACTCAATGTCTTGAAAAGCAGAGGAAATCGTTTTTTCTGCCTGCTCTTTTTCTTTAGAAGTAGAGAAATATACTTCCAATTTCGGTGCAGATAAAGGTTCATTCATGAGTGTATCACCTAACGAATCCACAAATTGCGTCGGATAGAAAATCGGTTCACCTGTACGCAATGTCGCTTTAGAAAGGACGCTTCCTTTTAGTTTCACTCGATTCCCGATGGAAAAACGTTCATGCATAATGCGAATATGACAATCAAAGTTTTCTAATATTTGGACTAAATTAAACATCTTTTCTTCACTAATTCTTTTTTCATATAGAGGCTTATCAATGCTTGATGCGACAAAGCCACCGCTATGGGTAATAAGCAATGAAGGCGGCAACTTCAATGCTTTCGCAATTTTTTTAGCCGATAAAAAGTGGCGGTTTGTTACGAGTGTTACGTATACCCCTTTATCTTTAACAAATTCAATCGCTTCTTTTGTTTCACGAGCTAATCGCCCTTGAGTATTTAAAAGAGTTCCATCAATATTCAGTGCTAATAATCGATAGGTCATGTGAGGATCTCCTCTCCCTTTGGTGTCAAAATTAACCTACTACACCATTATGATGGTTTGCCCCACTTTAGAACTTTCATAAGGAATTCTGCTAAGTCCTAAACACTTACGAAAATAGCGGTCTGTCTGTTTTACACAAAATGGACCGTTGCGAAAATCCTTTCGCAACGGTCCATTTTGCTTCGCCATGTAAAAAGAGGAGATTCCTCTCTTTTTACATGGCTCCTATTTTATTTTCTCCTTACTGCTCAGTCGGCAGTCCGTATAATTCTTCAAGCGGCTTCGTAATAATTTTGTTTAAATCCATGAAAAGCGTGTTCATTCGTTGTTCTGCTTGCATTAATTGAGAAATGACTGGGTGCTGTTGTACAATCGCAACCGTTTGTTGTGCTTCTTGTACTTCTTGCTCTGAAATTTCTTGGCCCATCATTTGTTTTTGTTGAAGTCCAATTTGTAAATTACGGAATTTCTCAAATAATTGCTGTGCGGCAGCATCAGCATTTACTTGATCATATAATTTCTTTAACTCTGTATATTCATTGCTTTGGCGCAATGCTTTCTCCAAATTATAAGCATAATCGTACAAGTTTACAGACATAAAAAGAATCCTCCCATTGTGAATTAAGGTCATAATATGGCCTTTTCCTCTTTCACTATAACAAACTATTCAATAGGATGCATCTTCAGAACCATCTTCCATTAAATCAAACGGATATTTTAGTAGAAGGATTCTTTTTCAACTGCCATGATTAGCTATCAAATGAACAAAGCCAACAACCCTTGGAAAGCCCCGATGAACGCTCCAAGCAAAGCCCCTAAATACGTAATCATTTTAAACTCTCGGCGAGAAATGGATAAAACCATGTCTTCCAATCGCGCTACTGAAAACGACTCCACTTGTTCTCTTACAATGTCTTCTAACTTTAATTGATGTAAAAGCATATCCATCTTCTCTGTTGCAAGATTTCCTGCCTTTTGAATTATAAGCGGAATGGCTTGGACAATTGGTTCTCGGAACGAAGCAGCTAATTCATAAATAGACTTGTCAAACAAGTTATTAATTGGCGCAAGTTTTTGGACCGTTTGTTCAATTAATGAAAGCACCGTTTCTCTGCCAATGAGCGCTTCAACTTCTTCTACTTTCTTTTCTTTTAGTTTCTTCCACTCACCTTCAAGAAGGTTTTCAAACAACTCTTTTGCTCCTTCATGCTGAAGAAACTTAATAATCTCAGGCTGTACTTTATCGACTACCTTCACATTCCCTAAGAACATTTGCACCATGTTCCCAAGCATCCCTTTATTCATAAGGAAGTCATCAATCATTTTTTCCAGTCGCTGTTTCCCTTCAGCGCTTGCAAAATAAGCAGCCCCCTTCTCACAAATAAAACTAGCTAATTTAGGAATGGCTCCGTCTCCTTTTTGCAATATAGCAGGCGGTAAAACATCCGCAAGACGCTTACTCTTATTTCCATTCATTTGTTCTTCGTATTTGCTCTGCAAAAAGGCTTGCAGTTTTTGTTCTGCGCGGACTCCAAGTCTGTCATAACCGAAAGCTTCTCCAAGTTCATTTACTGTTTTTTTGGATTGCAGTGCACGCACAACTTCTTGATGAACAAATGCCTCAATCGCTCCTTGAAAAGCGGGATCATTTAACTTTCGTTTCAAGCTTTCTGGGGTCACTAAATGTTCTACAACCATTTTCCCCATTTGAACCGCCAACTCCTGGCGACGCTTCGGAATGAGACCAGGTGTAAACGGCACGCGCTTGCCAAATATATATTTAGCTTCATGTGGCTGAAACAGCATTTTAATAGCTAAATGATTAGTAAATCCTCCGATAGCTGCTCCAATGCCCATCATGATGATGACAATGAATAATTGCTCCATTTTTCTCAACCTCTCAAACTAAATTTCCCTCATAATCACGGACAGTCAATGAATGTTTGGAACACTCATTTTATTTCACCGTTTTGTTTTTTTCTCATACGATACATTATAAACATTCGCCCAATAAAAAACGAGGACTATGATTAACATGATTATAAAAGTGCAGCCTATTGACAATAAAACTGAAGATCTTATCGTGCAGATTAGTCATCAGCTCATTCAAGCATTATCGCTTCCAGCTGATATGACTCTTTGCTGTGGTCGAACGAAGGTAAAAGCTTCCATTCAGTCCATTCAAAGCGATGAAAATATTATGTATTGTTCCCATTCTTGCTTACACGCACTCCACCTTCCTGCTGCAAATTTTACAATCCATGCCAAAAAGACGGATAGCCATCATCTCACTTTAAGTCCTGTCATGGCCGTTTTAACAGAAATCTTCCCTGAACAGGAAGAAACGCTATTTGGCTCCATTACAACCTTTTGCAAAGAAATGGCACTGTATTGCAAGCAACACGGTTTTTTCTTTTACGTTTGTTCCTTACCCAGCTTGCTCACTTCTTCTACCCAAGGGTACACATATACACATGGTCAGTGGCGTTTATCTTCTGTTCCATACCCAACTGTCATCCATAATCGGCTTCACTCACGCAAAACCGAAAAATCTTCTTTATTCCAACAAGCTGTTCATATGCTGCAAGATGAAGGAACCCCTTATTTTAACGCGCATTTTTTCGATAAATGGTCTATGTTTGCTTTGCTGAATCGTTTTGACCACTTACAGCCGTATCTGCCGGAAACATACCAATTACGAAAAAAAGAAGATGTCATCGATGCTTTGTCCGCCCACTCTTCCATCTTTTTAAAGCCCGTTCATGGCAGTCAGGGAAAGCATATTTTTCGCATCGAGCAAGAAATGGGATTATATCGAGTTGATTATACGACCTTTTCCCAGCCATATGAAAAAGAATACACCACTTTCCAAAGTTTATTTGAAGCCTTATATACGCAATTAAAGAAACAAGGGTTTGTCATTCAAAAAGCGTTGCCATTGCAAATCTATAAAGGTTGTCCATTTGATTTTCGTATCCTATGTCACCGGGTCAAAGAAACAAATTGGAAGGTGACGTCTGCGGTAGCGCGTATCTCCCAACCAGGACATTTTGTATCAAATCTAGCAAGAGGAGGAGAAATAGCGTCCGTTCATCGTGTACTCCAAGACATTTATGATCGCCAAACCGCTCAGCAATTGACGAAACTGCTGAAAGAACTCGCCTTAGACATTTGCCATTGTATCACCATTTCAACAGACGGTCTTTTCGCTGAGCTCGGAATTGACTTAGCGATTGATCAAGACGGACACCCATGGATTATTGAGGTTAATACGAAACCATCTAAACAGCATGATTCTATGACAAATAAAACCATTCGCCCTTCCGCAAAGGCGATTGTCGATTATTGCGCTTATCTTTGCGGACATTCCATTGAGGAGGGATCTCTATGATTTCTTTTGGCTTTTTAACCATTCGCCCGCATCAGGAACATACCTATGCAACTGAAATAGCGAAACGAGCGCATGAATATGGTATTGATTGTTATCGATTCACCCCTTTTTGTATACACCCCGGTGATCATCTTATACACGGAGAAAAATATGATGTATCCCAAAAAGAATGGGTAAAAGAGACGTTCCCGATTCCAACCTTTATATATGACCGTTGCTATTATAAAGAAGATTCATTTTCAAAACGTGCCAAGCCCATCGTTCAATGGTTAAAAAATTCGCCGCTCACGACCTTTTTAGGACACGGTCTCCCAGCTAAATCAGACATATATGAAGCGCTCAACGAGCACAACGTCTTGTCTGCTTATATACCGGAAACCGTCAAAGCAGAATCTTCCCGTCATATTTTGCAAGTGCTTTTTAAACAAAGAACCCTCTTATTAAAACCAGTTCAAGGTTCTCAAGGGCGCGGCATCATGCTCCTCTCTTTCTATGGAAAGCAGTTGAAAATTCAATCTCAAAAAGGCCAGGAGCTCGCTGAAGTCAGCTTTCAAGATGAAGCTTCCTTTCATGAGTGGATGTCACGAAAAATGGAACGAGGACCTCTCTTAATCCAACCTTTTTTAAACATCCATAATTATGATGGAAAACCATTTGACATCCGCATCTTGCTGCAAAAAGATGAACAAGGGAAATGGAAAGAAGCTGGAAGAGGGATTCGCCAAGCTCAAAGTGGGCAAATTTTGACGAACATTAGCCATGGAGCTGACATTCTCGCTTTTGAGGACGGTCTTCATAGTTTCTCCCCACCCCAAAAACGATTTATTTGTGATGAACTTGATAGCATTATTCCGATTATCCCAGCCGTTCTTGAGGAAGCTTTTTCTCCCCTGTTCGAATTAGGGGTTGATATTGGCATTGATCGCAAAGGTGCCATTTGGCTGCTTGATGTGAATTCTAAGCCCGGACGGAAAATTGTCATCAACACTTGTCCAGACGAAGAAGAAGCGTTATATCGACGTCCACTTCTATACTGCCGCTATTTATCTGAAACAACATTGACTGTTTAAAAAGGAGGGGTTCTCTTGATTGAACTTACCATCACCGAGGAAGAACAACCGGTTTTCTATCTTCCTGCAAGCTATGAACAGACTGGACTTGAAGCGGTATCATTCGGAGGAAGGACGACTCCTTGTACCGTTCAGTTTCTTCCTGAACTGAACGACAAGGCGATGATTTCTTGTACTCTCCTTCAAACATTGAATCTTCCTTTTTGTCAGTCTGTCCATCTTTTTTTCCATGACGGAACCATTCACATCGGCCCACTCATTGGCATTTTCTCTGCAGGGTTCACCGGTTCCAAGCTACGCCCAATTGGACAGCGTTCCATTTTCTTTTCCAAACTGCTTGGGACAGCCAAACGAACAGGAGGCTACGTCTTTCTATTTGGGGCGCATCATGTAAACTGGGAACTCGGGCTTATTAATGGATATTTCTATACAGAAGACGGCTGGGTCCAAAAAGAAGTTCCTCTTCCTCATGTGATTTATGACCGCTTACCAAATCGTCGGACAGAAAGTTACGATTTATGCACAGAAGCCAAAACAAAACTTCAATCGGAATACTTAATTCCTTGGTACAATCCTGGATTTTTCAACAAATGGGACGTTTATGAACAATTACAAAAAATAACCGAAACAAAGCAGTTCTTGCCTGAAACATATCAATATCCGTCCATAGAACGGATTCAGTCCATGCTTGAAAAACATAATGGCATCTTTTTAAAACCTATGAACGGCAGTTTAGGTAAAGGCATTTTCGAGATTACCCGCTCCAGAGCATCAGAAAGTTACCATTGCCGCTATCATGACGGAAAACAAAACGTTGTACGCACCTTTCAACAGTTGCCACTGCTGCTTTCTCATCTTTTTCAAAATAAAAACCGAGATGACTACATCGTACAGCAACGAATTTCTCTCATTCACTTTCAAGACCGCCCACTCGACTTTCGGATTCATACAAATAAAAATGAACAAGGGGATTGGGTAGTCACAGCCATCGCCGCAAAAATTGCAGGAAAAGGCAGTATAACTACACACTTGAATAATGGAGGCATGGTTAAAACACTAAAAGACATTTTCCCTTCCTCCAAACATCGCCATGTAACCGAGGAGAAATTAAAGCAAGCCGCTCTACTCCTCAGCAATACACTTGATACCTCCGTGAGCGGATTTATTGGTGAAATTGGCTTTGATTTCGGTTTGGATCAAAACGGAGACATATGGATGTTTGAAGCTAATTCTAAACCTGGACGCTCGATTTTTGCTCATCCAAAGCTATTTGAACAAGAAAGACTGACAAGAACACTTTGCTTAGCGTATGGGACTTATTTGGCTGAAAAAAGCATTCTGACTCCTGAGGACCTTTACACATGATGACGATTTACTTTGATGACGCCAGCGACACATGGTATCACAAAACTCCTCATCAATCATGGACATGGGGTCATCAAAAAATCGAATTGCCATTCCAAGCAGACATTCATTCTTCTATTGCTTTTTCTATGTGTACATTTAAAGGAAAAGCAGGACCTGTAATTGGATGGCTGACAAGCAAAGAAGCGGCAGCACGATTAAACGGTCAGCCGAGCGGACATATGGGCGACCTTTATGATGCGATTCAGCAGCAAGGCGGGCTTCTGGTCGTATTTGCCCCAGAGGATATGAATACTTCTCATACTCAAGGAAAGATGTTTCATCCACATACCGGACAATGGATTAATGTATGGACACCGTTACCTGATGTTATTTATAACCGTTTTCCAGGGCGTAAGCGCGAAAAAAAAGGAGTATGCCGCCCTATTCTTAATCTTTGTCAGCGTGAAGGCATTCCCTATTTTAATCCCCACTTCTTTTCGAAATGGGATCTCCATCAACTGTTCGTTCAGCATCCTTTATTAAAAAACCACCTGCCTGAAACATACCAGTATGAGAACAGTTTGACAGCTAGCGAAATGCTAGCGCGCTATCCGGCAATTTATATAAAGCACTCAGAAGGAAGTAAAGGAAAAGGGGTTTATCGAATATCGAAAACACTTGAAGGGTGCTTTCTCGCCGAGACAATTCAAACCGCTAGGCTATATAGCAGCCTAGAGGAATTACTTCATGCCTCCTTTTTCAATAAACAATGGCTCGTTCAAGAAGCCATTCCATCTGACTTAATGGACGGCAAAAAATATGATTTACGTATTATTGCTATGAAATCTGGGAAAAAGCATGAACTAGCAGGTATTGGAGTTCGCCAATCTCTCACACAAGATGTCACCACACATGTCCCAAACGGGGGACGCATTATCCCTTTCTCTAACATAAAGCCACACCTTGATTTGCCCTTAATTACCATGATTGTAGAAGCATGTGGTCAACGAATGGAAGAGCAATATGGATTGATTGGCGAATTTTCCATCGATATGGCTAAATCAGCAGAAGGACATTATTATTTGCTCGAACTGAATGCCAAACCGATGATCTTTGATGAAGCAGATATTCAACAACAACGCATCACTCGGTTGCTTTCATTATTTTATCAACTCTCTCATTTTCCTTGTTCTCTTACCGTAAGAAGCGGTCACATGCTACACTAGAGATGAAGAGTTAAAATCGTTCAAAGGAGGACATAGGATGATTTCACACTTTCAATATCGTCCATTATACAAACATACCGACATACCTGGTTGGTCCCTTTCTTTCTACTACAACGGCAACTATTACGAGGCTTTATACCACCGTAGCGGCGAAATTGAATGGGTCAGCATTTCTCCTCCTGCTTCCATCATCCATGATTTGTCGTCCCAAATTCACGAACTCATGCTTTTCCATGTGTATGATTAAACCATTCAGCAACAAGTCAACATATGGCGGCAGACGCCTTGCAGAACGCTTTTCTGCCGTCCATACATATGTTAGAATTAGCATTAATATTTTTTGAGTGGAGAGATGGCAAATGATTGACCGTTTAAAAGCACACTACGGAGCGCATGCTATTTTTTCATCGACTCCCTTACATCATGATCACATGGCATGGTTTGAAATCGAAAAGAGCAGCTACGTCGGAATTGAAAAAAACGTTCTTTCTCCAACAGATTTAGAGCTTTTATCTATTTTTCTCACGCCTTGCCAGCCTAAACAAATGCATCTTTCTCCTGAAAAAGCCTACTGGCATCGTTTGCTTTTTCAACAGCCCGATGAAACAATGTCAGCGGAGCAAGATACCCGCATTCAGTTCATTCATTTCTCCATCGCTCATCCGATTCAAGGACGCCATGAATTTGAAGAAGCATTAAAAGGGCTGTATCATCCTCATGTCATCATTATGTGGGAAAACGATCAAAATGGAGTAATTGTCGAAAAATTCCATGAGATGGTGTTACCTGATTATAGCCTGGATGCGATCATTGATGTGCTGATTAGCGATTTTGGTACAAACATGCAATTTTTTGAAGGACAAGTGTATCATTTGCCTGTGAAACCCGGCCGTCAGTTTCAGCTTGAGAAAGAATGGTTCCAACTTTGCCAACCGATTCTCGACCAAGAGAAAGTAATTCGAATGACAGATGTATTTGCTCACCTGCTTCTTGCCTATACACCGAATTCATTAAAAAAAGAACTTCGGTATGCACTTCATGATGTCGCTCAAGATGATGAGCTTCTTAAAACGATTAAAACGTATCTCGAGTGCAATTTGAACGTTTCACTCACCTCTAAAAAGCTTTATATGCACCGCAACAGCCTGCAATACCGCATTGATAAGTTCATTGAAAAAACGGGCATTGATATTAAAAATTTTCAAGGAGCTGTTACTGCCTACTTAGCTGTATTAGCAACCGAGTAATGAATGGTGCTCGCATAGATGCGTTCCTTATAATAATAAAAATGAAAAACTAAAAGTAAGGGTTTTCGTCACTTTGCATGAAAACCCTTACTTTTTTTGTGCATATTGTCCATTTACTCGAATCGCCAAACCTTTTACACTGTAATTAATAGAAGAAACCGTTTTCATAAATAGGGAGGTTCTACAAATGGCAGAATTACGCTTAGAGCACATTTATAAAATTTACGATAAAAACGTGACCGCTGTTAAAGACTTTAATCTTCACATTCAAGATAAAGAATTCATCGTTTTCGTCGGTCCGTCCGGTTGTGGTAAATCAACGACTCTTCGAATGATTGCAGGTCTTGAAGATATTTCAAAAGGTGACTTTTTTATTGATGGCAAACGTGTAAATGATGTAGCACCAAAAGACCGAGACATCGCGATGGTATTCCAAAACTATGCCCTTTACCCACATATGACAGTGTATGATAACATGGCATTCGGATTAAAATTACGTAAGTTCGCAAAAGAAGAAATTGACCGACGCGTAAAAGACGCAGCCCGTATTCTTGGCCTTGAACAATATTTAGAGCGAAAACCAAAAGCTCTTTCCGGCGGTCAGCGCCAGCGTGTTGCTTTAGGACGTGCCATCGTTCGTGATGCAAAAGTATTCTTAATGGACGAGCCATTATCAAACTTAGATGCTAAACTTCGCGTTCAGATGCGATCAGAAATTGCTAAGTTGCACCAACGCCTGCAAACAACAACAATTTATGTAACACATGATCAAACAGAAGCGATGACAATGGCTACTCGCCTTGTTGTTATGAAAGACGGAATCATCCAGCAAGTTGGTTCGCCAAAAGATGTATATGAAAAGCCAGAGAACGTATTTGTCGGTGGATTTATCGGTTCTCCTGCCATGAACTTCTTTAAAGGAACATTAAAAGACGGTACATTCCATATGGGAGAGATTAGCGTCGCTGTTCCAGAAGGTAAAATGAAAATCTTGCGTGATCAAGGATACGTTAATAAAGAAGTCATCCTAGGCGTCCGTCCCGAAGATTTCCATGATGAGCCTGTATTTATTGAAGCGTCACAAGGTACGAAAGTGAACATTAAAGTCGATGTCGCTGAGTTAATGGGTGCGGAAACTATGCTTTATGCCCAAATTGACGGTCAAGATTTTGTCGCCCGTGTTGATGCCCGTACAGAAGTAAAACCAGGTCAACAAATTGACTTAGCGTTAGATATGAATAAGTCCCATTTCTTTGATGCAGAAACGGAAAGCCGCATTCGTTCTGACAAAGAATAACCGAATAAAGAACAGGAATCCGGCGAAGGATTCCTGTTCTTTTTTTATTCAGTAATCAGTTTTACCTCTTCATAGTGGCACATTGGACAATAAAAAAGATGCGCGCACTGGTGCTCAAGAAATGTTACCGAAATGCCATCTTCTTGTTTCAACTGGTCAATCTCCATATACGCACTGTAATCATCAAAATAATCCATCACCCGGCCTGCTTCCTCTGTATGATGACCACATTTCGAACATCGGAAATGAAACTGATAAAATCCATTACATAAAGGACACATATGACTCATGCACTCACTCCATTTAACCAGTGGGTCTTTTACATGAATAATATATGTCAATCGTTGAAATTATAAACAACGGATACCACGCACAAAATAGTATTATTTACCAAGTTATTAAGCGCATATCTTCATCGCTCGCGTTCCATAATACTATTAACACAACGGGACGACGCCAGTCAAGGCAACTCCCCCTACTGGGTTAAGCCGAGGAAGGCAACGGATTAAACAAATCCGTCATGCTGGTTCAAGTCCAGCTAACCCAACCATATTAACCAAAACTAAACGAGGAGATGAATCAACTATGCAACAAAATCAAACATCATCAAGAAGCAATTCGTCAAATCAACTTTTAGTTCCTGGTGTACAACAAGCTTTAGATCAAATGAAATATGAAATCGCATCTGAATTCGGTGTACAATTAGGTGCAGACACGACAGCTCGTGCAAACGGTTCTGTTGGTGGCGAAATTACAAAACGTTTAGTTCAAATGGCTGAGCAGCAACTTGGCGGAAGCTACAAATAAGATACACAACTTCATAAACATGGCAAAAACGCCTCGGACAAAAGCCCGAGGCGTTTCTGATTGTGCTTTATTGAATCATATTTAAAAACTGGCGGGTCCGATCTTCTTTTGGATGTTCAAAAATCTCGATTGGGGTTCCTCGTTCTACTATGACCCCCTGGTCCATGAAAATCACTTCATCCGCTACTTCTTTAGCAAATCTCATTTCATGTGTAACGACCACCATCGTCATTCCAGCTTTCGCTAAATCTTTCATCGCTTTGAGCACTTCGCCGACAAGCTCCGGATCTAGCGCGGATGTTGGCTCATCAAATAGCATCACTTTCGGCTCCATCGCCATTGCACGTGCAATGCCTACACGCTGTTGCTGTCCTCCGGAAAGTTGGAACGGATAATAATCTTTCTTATCTCCCAAACCTACTTTCTCCAACAAAGACTCCGCATGTTGACGGGCTGTTTCTTTTTGAATGCCTTTCACCATGACAGGGCCTTCCATCACATTTTGCAAAGCCGTCATATGTGGAAACAAATTATAATTTTGAAACACCATACCCGTTAACCGGCGAAAAATGGCTATGTCTTTCTTAGCCACTTTTTCACTAAAATTCAACGTTTTCTCGTCAATGGATATGGTCCCTTCAGTCGGTGTCTCTAAAACATTTAAACAGCGTAAAAATGTCGTTTTTCCCGAGCCTGACGGACCAATCACCACAACCACTTTTCCTTCTGCAATTTCAAGGTCAATCCCTTTTAAAACACGAAGGTTGTCGAATGATTTATGAAGATTTTTTATGCTAATCATATGGTAAAAACTCCTTTTTAAACGCCCTATTTTGAGACATACCGATCTAAGCGCGCCTCAATTCTGCCTTGAACCACTGAAAGGAGAAAACACATAATCCAATATAATAACGCTGCTTCACTATAAAGCAGTAAAAATTCGTAATTTGTAGCCGCAATTTCCTGCGCTCTTCTAAACATCTCCGTCACTAGAATCAACGAAGCAAGTGACGTGTCTTTCACAAGACTAATAAAAGAGTTAGATAGAGGCGGAATGGAGACTCGTGCCGCCTGAGGCAAAATGACTCGTTGCAATGCTTTACGATAGGACATCCCAATGGAATAAGCCGCTTCCCACTGACCTTTTGGAATCGATAGAATAGCCGCTCGAATAATTTCAGAGGCATACGCCCCTACACTTAATGAAAAGCCGATGATAGCTGATGGAAACGGGTCAATTACCAATCCAAGATTGGGAAGACCATAGAAAATAATAAATAATTGCACAAGTAATGGTGTTCCCCGAATAATGGACACATACACCCGTGCAATTATATTTAAAATTTTGATACTCGATAAACGGGCAAGGGCCGTTAAAACGGCAAGGGTAATCCCTAACACAAAGGAAATAAGCGTTAAAGGAATTGTATATTCAAGAGCTCCCTCTATCATTGGATAAAGGGAACTCTTGGCAAGCACCGCGAGACGTTCTAAACGTTCCGGATCTTGAAAAATATTATTTAGGAGATACATCTTCACCAAACCACTTTTCAGAGATTGTCATGTATGTTCCATCTTCTTTCATTTCTGCCAACGCTTTGTTTACTTCCTCTACTAATTGACCGCTGTCTTTTCTAAACATTAAGCCACTTGCTGCTGCATCTTCAGCTTCATCTGCGATTTTAACTGCTGCATCCGGCTTTTGTTTCGTATAATCTAAAAACGATAACTTATCGTTAATCGTCCCATCTACACGCTTAGAAGCAATTAATTCCATCGCTTGATTGAAACCTTCTACTCCTACAAGTTCAGCGCCGTAAGACTTAGCCAAGTCACCGTAGTTACTTGTTAATGATTGAGCCGCTTTTTTACCTTGTAAATCTTCAAAGCTTGCGATATCCGTATTGTCTTCACCAACTACTAATACAGCTGCTGATGCAATGTACGGATCAGAGAAATCATATTTCTCTTGACGTTCAGGTTTAATTCCAACTTGGTTAGCAATCATATCAAAACGTTTTGCATCCAAACCAGCAAACATACCGTCCCATTGTGTTTCCATAAATTCAACTTCTACTCCAAGACGTTTTGCTACCTCTTCAGCGATTTCTACATCAAAGCCTGTTAACTTCCCTGATTCATCATGGAACGTGAATGGAGGATATGTTCCTTCTGTTCCAACTTTTAACACGCCTTCTTCTTTGATTTGCGTGTATAAATCTTCAGTAGCCGCTCCATTGCTCTTATCAGTGCCGGCTTCTTCAGTTTCTTTTGTACCGCACGCTGTTAATACAAAAGCAAATGCGAATAAAGTCGCCATAAGTGCGAATAATTTTTTCATTTCTAAACCCCCAGTATTCTTATAGGAATTGCAAGACAAGGTGATGATACTTAAGATTGGACAAAATGTCAACTTAAAAATATCTGCATGCTTATTTTAACCGTTTATTTCTCATTCATCCACTTTCCAGCCCAACTACATTCGCTTTTCTCTCCCGTTGTACTTTATAATCGTGGTAAACAGCAAGGAGGCACAAAGAAAAATGAACATTTGTTTACTTGGAGCAACAGGTCGTGTCGGTCAAAAACTGCTGGCACTGTTACTCGAAAAGGACCATAACGTGACCGTCTTAGTCCGAACTCCTGAGAAATTAATGATGGAACATGATCAACTTCGTGTCATAAGAGGGAACGCACTGGACTTTTCTTCCGTTCATCAAGCTGTAGAGCACTGCGACCTTGTGATCAGTGCCTTAAACACAGACGGTGGAGCGACCTTGTCCAAGAGCATGAAGCATATCATTGACACGATGGGGAAATATGGTATTCCACGCATTATTACCATTGGCACTGCCGGTATTTTACAAGCACGTACAGTTCCTCACTTATATCGGTTCCAGTCACCTGAATCGAAACGGAAAAGTACACGAGCAGCTGAAGATCACCTTAACGCTTACTTGCTCTTAAAACAGTCGATGCTTGAATGGACAATCGTTTGCCCTACTTATTTACCGGAGGGAGAAATAACAGAGATATATCGGGTGGAAAAAGATATGCTTCCAGACGGCGGACAGAAAATTACTACAGGTGATACAGCCCATTTCACTTATTCATTGTTACATGCCCATCACTTCCGACGCGCTCGTGTCGGCATTGCTTATTAACGTACATACCCCCCATGTATACAAAGTGAAACAGCCGCTCAGATAAGCGGCTGTTCATCTTATTTTGACGCATCCACAATCCCTTTCAACTCTCGTGCAGCTTGTTGAGGAGAGGAGTTTAGAGAAATAGCGGAAACAACAGCAATCCCATCAGCTCCTGCTTTGATCACTTGATTGGCATTGTCTCTGCCGATTCCTCCAATACCTACAAGCGGTAAGGTTACGCCAGCTGAGCGGATTTGCTCAATGACAGAAGGACCACTAATTTCTCGGATGTCTTCTTTTGTTGTTGTATGAAAAATAGGGCCGACACCGAGATAATCAGCGCCTTGTCGCGCCGCCTCTTTCGCTTCTTCTACATTATGCACCGATACACCGAGTATTTTCGTGCCAATTTTTCTTCTGACTTCTTCAATCGTTTCATCTTCTTGTCCGACATGAACACCGTCTGCTTCAATGGCTACAGCCAAATCCACGTCATCATTCACGATAAACGGAACGTCATATTGTTGACAAATGCACTGTAATGCCTGCGCCAGCTCCATCTTTCCACTGTCTGTCAAACTTCCTTTTCCTTTTTCGCGAAATTGAAAAATGGTGGTGCCTCCTTTTAGCGCTTCTTCGACAATCCATTCAGGAGACACGGTACCGTTTGTACTTCCCATTACAAAATATAAAGCAAGCTGTTCATGTAATGTCGTCATATCATCACTTCCTGTTTTCGATAGGCCCAATGATTCGTTGGACCGTGACCATTTCCGATATTCAGCGTTTGTTTAATGGCCGCATGAACAAATTCAGAGGCGATTCCAGCAGCTTCTTCAACTGAAGCTCCCTTTGCTAGTTCTGCTGCCATGCATGCTGAAAATGTACAACCTGTTCCATGCGTATGCTTTGTCGGAATTCGTTCATGAACAAATTCTACAAACCGCTCTCCATCGTACAATAAATCTACGAGTTCATTCGTATCCGAATGCCCTCCTTTAATAATAACATGGCGGGCACCGGCATCATGAAGATAGCGGGCTGCCTGTTTCCGTTCTTCCATCGATTGAATCTTCATTCCGGTTAGTTCTTCCGCTTCCGGAATATTTGGTGTAATTACTTCACATAAAGGAAGCAATTTCACTTTCAACATTTTTACGGCATTTTGTTGTAATAGCGAGGCTCCTCCTTTTGCAATCATCACCGGGTCGACAACGACATTCTTTAAGTCATGTTCTTTTATTTTTTCAGCTGTCAATTCAATCATTTCTGCACTAAACAACATCCCCGTTTTGACGGCAGTTGGACGTAAATCGGTGACAACCGAATCAATTTGGGCAGCGACCGCTTCTAGCGCCAGAGGATACACCCCTTGTACGCCTGTCGTATTTTGAGCTGTAATGGCTGTAATGGCTGACATACCAAATACGAAACGCTCTTGAAACGTTTTTAAGTCAGCTTGAATCCCTGCTCCTCCTCCACTGTCCGAACCCGCAATGGTTAATGCTTTCACAATGCTCATAGTTTCTCCTCTTTCCTCTATCCTAAATAACGATGATACAGCGTCTTCGCTAACACGATATCATTTGTTCCGTGTACAAATGCTCGACCGTCTTTAAATAAAACGAGTCGGTATTCCCCAATTGTGACCGAAATCAAATATGGATTTTGCTCGACTTGTCCGTGCTGCTTTTCCAAAAGCTTGGCCATTTCTTCCAAGTCTCGTGTTTGCATATGCGGTGGACGAATTTGTACCGTATTACGTCCGCATAAAACAGCTGTTTTCATTTGATTTTCATCTTGTAAAAACGGATACGAAGGATTAGAGCCACATGATGGGCAATCTCCTCGCTTTAACTTATCTACCGCAATCATCGTATGCTGGTTTTTCCACAAATCAAATGACACTAGCTTTTTCCGTAATGCTTCTGTATCGCCTGTCAACAGCTTAAGAGCTTCTGCCACTTGATAGGCATTCACCATTTGAACGGCAGGGCTGATAATGCCTGACGTATCGCATGTGAGCCCATTCATTGGCACCGTTTCTAGCAAGCACGATAAACAGGGTGTTTCGCTAGGAAGAATCGTATACGTTAAGCCGTAACTCCCGACACAGGCCCCATAAATCCATGGAACTCCATACTTTTGAGCCAAATCATTTATAATAAAGCGCGTATCAAAATTATCCGTTGCATCCATAACAAGATCGACTTGTTGGATAAGCTCCTCTAATTCCTTTACGCTCACATCCATAACCTCAGCATCAATCGATATATCCGAATTGATTTGCTGCAAGCGCTGCTTTGCAGCAACCGCTTTTGGAAGCCGGTTTTGTGCATCTTGCTCGCTGTAAAGCTGTTGGCGCTGTAGATTACTCCACTCTACATAATCTCGGTCTAAAATGGTCAGTTTGCCAACTCCTGCCCTGGCAAGCGCTTCTGCACTTCCCGTTCCTAAAGCTCCTGCTCCAACAATTAATACATGCTTCGTCGCAAGCATCTGCTGTCCCTTTTGACCAATTGGGGCAAATAGCTCCTGACGTGAATAACGCTCACTCAAACAAGACTCATCCCTTCTGTCGGACTGCTCGCCGTTGCATAGCGTTTCTTTGGAATTCTTCCCGATTCATAAGCAAGACGTCCCGCTTCAATCGCAAGTTTCATCGCCTTTGCCATACCAACAGGATCCTTAGCCCCTGACACAGCCGTATTTAAAAGCACCCCATCCGCTCCAAGTTCCATCGCTTGTGCCGCATCAGAAGCCGTTCCGATTCCTGCGTCCACAATAACAGGAACAGTGGCTTGCTCAATAATAAAGCTAAGGTTTAATGGATTAATAATCCCTTGCCCACTGCCAATCGGGGAAGCTCCAGGCATAATCGCATGAACCCCAAGTTCCTGTAATCGACGGGCAAGGAGGACGTCATCAGATGTATACGGCAAAACAACAAAGCCTTCCTTCAACAGTTCTTCACTCGCTTTTAACGTTTCGACAGGATCTGGAAGCAACGTTTTATCACAACCGATCACTTCAACTTTAATCATGTCACAAAGCCCAGACGCTTTCGCCAACTTGGCAATGCGTACAGCTTCCTGTGCCGTTTTCGCTCCTGCCGTATTTGGAAGCAAGGTAAATCGATGAACTTCTAGTTCTTCTAGCAAGTTCGGCTGAGACGCTTCAAAAATATTCATTCGTCTAACGGCAAATGTTAAAATATTCGTTTCCGACACTTCCACTGCTTGCTTTTGAATGTTGTAATCCGGGAATTTTCCTGTTCCTAACAATAAACGTGATTGAAATTCATATGGTCCAATTTTTAACATGTTCAACCGCCTCCTACAAATGATACGAGCTCAATACGATCTCCATCTTTTAACATTGTATTAACATGTTCTTCCTTTTGTAAAATCATTTCATTCAACTCAACAATCACAACTCGCTGATGAAGCTGATGCCATTCAAGCAACTGCTGAACGGTTGTAATGCTCTCATCTGCTTGAATGTTCTCTCCATTAATGATGAGTTGCATATCATACACCTCTCCTTTTCTTCTGCACAACTATCAAGACCACAATTCCTGCATCCCACTTTTTATGTAACTGGCTGATGGCGATGAAGATTGAATGCCTCTAAAAAGTACGTTGATACGGATTTTCCTTGAATAACATCAGACATGAAGGTTCCGGTAGCTGCACTCAATAAAATTCCGTTTCGGTAATGACCAAACGCCATGTAAAGATTTTTATACTCATCATGCTTACCTAAATAGGGCATTCCATCATCCGTTTGCGGCCTTAGTCCTGCCCACTGTCGCTCAAACAACGTTTCACCTATGCGAGGGACAATTTGCTGAGCTTTTTGCAGTAAATACATCATTCCATTTAACGACACCTCTTTATGAAAAGAGCGAGGAATTTTTGTTGCCCCAATGATGATCCGACCACCTGCTTTCGGAACGAGATAAAATCCTTCATCTAAAAAAATTGTACTCGTGAGCAGTCGCTCTTTCGTCAGCACGGATACACATTCCCCTTTTACCGGGTACACATCACCGTTTGCCATAAACGGCTGCATGAGCTGTTTCGCCCATGCTCCAGTCGTGACGAGTACTTTATCTGCGTGAATCATGCCAGTTGTAGTGGCAACCCCTGTAACTTCTCCATTCCTCTCGACAATGGATTGAACGTGACAATACTCTTGAATGACAGCTCCATAAAAAGAAGCGCCAAGAGCCAAAGCCTCGGTTAATTTAACCGGATTGACTTGCCCATCGTTTGGAATGTACATCGCTCCTTCCAAATACGGCGAAAGTTCTTTCTCTTGCATTATTGCTTCTTTTGATGTCAGCCACGTAACATCCGCATCCCACGTTTGATGATGTTTTACTTTTTCCTTTAGGCGTCTTGCTTCTTCAGGTGAGCGGGCTGGTTTTAATACCCCTTTTTGAATGAGCTCTGCATCAATTCCAGTTTCTTCTCGCAATTCCTGAATCAACTCACCAAACTGCCTACGACTTTGCAGCGCCAATTGAAGCAGAGGTCCTTCTTCATCAATTTCTGCTTGTGCCCCTAAAATGCCGGCAGCGGCGCTGGATGCTTCGCTTCCAACCTTGTTTCGCTCCAACACCACTACCTTTACATTACTTTTTGCCAGTTGATACGCAATCGAACAGCCAATAATCCCTCCGCCTACAATGGCGACATCATAATGCGAATTCACATCATTCCTCCCCTTTTTTGTAAAGCATTTTGATACCGTTTCGCTTGCTCTTCCGGATGGTTCGCCATAAACACGCCTGACATCACCGCAATCCCATCAGTTCCTACTTGAATCACTTCATGGACATTTTCATGTGTAAGTCCGCCAATCGCTACAACTGGAATTGACACAGCTTCCTTCACTGCTTTCAACGAAGCAAGCCCTCGAGGCAGCTCTTGTTGTTTCGATTGCGATGCATATATATGCCCATAAAACACGTAATCAGCTCCTTGTTGCTGCGCTAATTGCGCTTCCTCTACTGAATGAACCGATTTTCCGACAAGCAAGCTTGGAAAACAGCTTCTCACTCGCTCAAGTGGTAAACTGTGATACGCAAGATGAACCCCCCGTACTCCCATCGCACACGCCACATCGACACGATCATTGACAATAATTTTAGAAAGAGGAACCCCGCTTCGCTGCAGCTCTTCTATGATGTAAACGAGTTCTGCAGCTGTTTTTGTCTTTTCCCGTAAATGAATCGCATCCACATTCGGATGAACGGCAGCAACAGTCTGAATCAATTCATCAATCGGCTGTTTTCCTGTTGATACAGCATGAAACTGTGGCACTTTTTTCATTTTTTGACCTTCCTTTATCACCTAAAACAATATAAAAACCCACTCTGCCAGCAGAGTGGGTTGAATATAACAATTTTATCTCAATCGTTACGTTACCACTTCCCTACGCTGGTATAAGCCAGATCAGGTTCAAAGGGTCCGAATGCGCTCCGTCTCAGTCCGAATGGACTCCCCTAGTGAATTTTCAAATTATTTATTTTTTTTACGCCCTTAGTATAACACACTTGCTATTTTTGGCAAGACCTAAAATGTAAGCGTCTCTTATTCGACATACACAGCCGTGCCGTAAGCCATAATTTCTGACGCATTTTGCATAACATTCGACGTTTCAAGACGTAAAGCAATGACAGCATTGGCTCCTTTTTGCTGGGCATCCTCAACAAGACGTCCGATCGCTTGCTGACGGGCCGTATCCATCATGTCTGTATATTCCTTGATTTCTCCTCCAACAATCGTCTTCAATCCAGCCATTAAATCTCTTCCAATATGCTTGGACTGCACAGTGCTTCCGCGTACAAACCCTTTCAGTTCTTTAATTTCTTTACCTGGTACAAAATCAGTAGTCACGATAATCACGTTCATCATCCTCCTTTTTCTCTTTTCTTCTTTCAACAATCAGTACAGCAAGCAGCAAGCCTAACGCAAGTCCATAAACGACAAAAAAGATAACCGCCTTTTGTCGATCAATAAAAAGCAGCACCATTCCCATTAATTGCCCGACAACCGCTGTGATAAAGAATATATATTTCAGCAACTGCACCGTTAACCTCTTTTCGTTGAATAATGATCGCATCATTAATTATTATACTTCTCCTGCCTTTAAGATATATCCTTCATCTTCTGGCTTTTTCCTATATCGACTCATTCCATTTCCCCATAAAAAATACCAGTTAAACAAACGTTTATTTAACCGGTATACAGCATTCAAATGAATGATTGTTTTCCTACTACAATTTTTTAAATCCATATTTTTGGAAAACTTCAATGGATGTCTGTCCGCTCAAATAGTGATAAAATAACGCCGCTTCCTTTCGATAGGCTGTTTTTTTTACAATACCTAAAGGATAGACAATCGGATCGTGGAATTGGGGATGAGCGGTTTCGACAATGCGTACTTTATCTGACATAAGAGCATCTGTCCGATAAACCATCCCAGCATCTACATTTCCCGTTTCCACATAAGTGAGCACTTGACGAACATCTTTAGCATACACTACTTTTTCCTGCACATCGCCCCAAATCTCCAAGTGTTCGAGTGTTTGCTTCGCATACTTGCCAGCTGGAACAAATTCTGGAGTACCTATTGATAATCGCTCTGCTTTTGTTATTTGTGAGAACGACTGAATTCCACTACTTGAATTTTTCGGCACAATTAAAACAAGCTCATTGCCAACAAGCGTTGTACGATACTGCTCATCCAACAATCCACGTTGCTCGACGTCCGTAAATTTATCCTCAGCTGCCGAGAAGAATACATCAATGGGAGCTCCTTGAACAATTTGCTGCTGCAGCGCACCAGAAGCACCGAAGTTATACACTACATCAATGGAAGGATGTTCCTCTTCAAACAGTTTCTCTATTTCAATCAGCGCCTCTTGAGTACTGGCGGCAGCGGATATTGTTAGCTCAATTCGTTCTTTTCCATCGGTTGTGCATCCTGCCAACGCAGTAATGATGCCGAGCCATAAAACCATTACCTTATGTATCTGTTTCATTTTCCTTTTCTGCCTCATTTCATGATTCATTCTCTTTTATATTATCGATTCTTCCACTTAGAATCTACGTAAATTTAGCGAATGATATCATGAAAACGACCTTATTTCCAACAGCAGAACAGTTGCATTTTTTACTTGTTGTTATATAATGACGTTACATCAATAAAATTTGATACAGGAGCTGTTCAGCATGGGTGAATTTCCATTACAAAATGCTTCATTGCCAGCGACACTTGCCATATACGAAGCCAAATTTAAAGCATTGGCAGATCAAAAACGGCTTCATATTATGCATGTCCTCTGTCAGCATGGCTCTACTTGTGTTTGCGACTTAAGCGACATGATTGAGATGCCTCAATCTAAATTATCCTATCACTTAAAGATCTTATTGGATGCAAATTTGATTACAAAAGAAACAAAAGGAACATGGAGCTATTACGAGGTAAATAATGAAGAGGTAAATAACCTATTATCACCTGAGCTCTGCTGCCTATTTCGTCCATCTTGCTGATTTCTCTCTGCTCGCTCATGTGAATAGATATCATAAATGAAGAAATCACCGGCTAGTTTGGCAGAACGGTACTTTAACATAGTTGCTTGCCGGCAGAAACGAACATACAAGCCTTGTAAGCTTCTCTTGCAAGGCCTATATACAAATGTAAGGCTTACGTCGCTGTGAGAATCCCACTCGTTTCTTCGCTTTCTCGCTCTTAAGGTGCAAAAACAACGTTTTATATTCAACAGTGGACAACTCACCGCAAATATAGCCTTTTTGAATATAGTCAATCAACTCATCAAGATGAGACGGCTCTCTTTTTTTCATTAAAATAAACTGACGAATTAAGTCCTCTACTAACATTAGATGGCCTCCTTTTAGAATTTAAAATATGGTGACGCTTACAAGAAGCATACCATGAAATATGCTTGTCCTTAACAGAAACCGTCAGACATTTTACTACAATTTTCTCCTCTGCACGATGATTAATCCAAAACAGAAAGAAGCTGCCCCTATCTGGCAGCTCCCTCGTTACATAAATTTCCGATGCATGCTTTTTCCATCATACGTGAACACGACTGGTTTGCTTTCCAAAACCGTTTCCATATGCACGGCTCTCCCCCATAGCTGGTAAACATACGGAACTACTTTTTCTAAATATTTCACGTCAAGCTCAATGCCCTCAAACCAGTGCTTCAAATACAGCTCCCCATTTTTTAAATAATCTCCGTCATTGACTGTGATGTATGGAAAACCGCCATTCACTCTCATATTTACGAGCTGATCACGTACTTCTGTCCATTCCTTATCCACAATCTTGTAATCTTTTCCTTGCTTTTGGAACAAATACATGTCTTCTCTCATGACTAAATCTTTTGTTAAATAATTACGAAGAAACGAAATATCCGATTCAATTTCCCGAACCTCAAACATCTTATCTCTGCCAGATCCACTCTCTACACCTTGACGCTTCAATTTCTCTGTTGGATGATTGTAACGTTCCTCAATATCTTCAAATATTTTCAACCCAAGATAATACGGATTAATCCCTGTCCGAGACGGCTGAACAACCCCTGCATTCAGTTTGGCAAATTCAATGGACTCATCACTTGTTAAATCCATCTCTCTTAAAATTCGTTGATGCCAATAACTTGCCCAGCCTTCGTTCATGATTTTTGTTTCAAGCTGCGGCCAAAAATAGAGCATTTCCTCCCGCATCATCGTTAAAATATCCCTTTGCCAATCTTCTAAGTTACGCGCATATTCTTCAATGAATAAAAGAATATCCTTCTCCGGACTTGGAGGGAATCTTTTCATTTTTTTGGAAGGTTTCGGTTTTCTCCTTCCTTTATAATCTAAATTCCATAAGTCATCATAAGGGCTTGCTGTTGATGATTGTTCTTCCTCCTCTTCATCGTGTATACTCCAGGAAAGCTTCGGTCTCATTAAGGAAGGGTCAATATGCTCTTGAATAGATAATACCGCATCCAAGAACGTTTCAACCTCTCTCTTTCCATGAATGAGTTCATAATGTTTAATGCGATCAGCTGTCGCTGCCATACTTTCAACCATATCTCTTTTCGTATTACTGAAACGGCAGTTATTTTTAAAGAAGTCACAATGCGCTAAAACGTGAGCCACAATCAGCTTGTTTTGAATTAATGCATTGGAATCAAGTAAAAAGGCATAGCAAGGGTCTGAATTAATAACTAGCTCATAAATTTTGCTTAAACCTAAATCATAGTGAAGCTTCATTTTATAAAATTGCTTTCCAAAGCTCCAATGGGAGAAACGTGTTGGCATGCCGTAAGCCCCAAATGTATAAATAATGTCAGCAGGACAAATTTCGTACCTCATCGGATAAAAATCAAGACCGAAGCCTGAAGCGATTTCTGTAATTTCATCTATCGCTCTCACTAGCTCCTTACGATCTTCCTCTTTCATGTGTACATCCCCCTTTCGTTCTTATTCCAATTTATGAGCTTTCTTGGCAAATCATGAAGCAAAAATCTTAGAACTTGCCTTTCTATCTCCTTTACATTACAATATGTTTAAACACTTAAACACATTAAATATAAAGAGAGACTGCATTTATACTGCAATCTCTCTTAAATTCATTTCCAAATCATTAGAGGTGAACATAATGAACATCCCGTCTATTATTGAGCAACAGCGCTCTTTCTTTTCTACTGGAAAAACAAAAGAGATTGATTTCCGCCTTGAACAGTTAGGCAAATTAAAAAAAGCAGTAAAAGAACGAGAACCACAAATTATTGAAGCATTGAAGCAAGATTTAAATAAATCTGAACTAGAAGCGTATGCGACAGAAATTGGAATTTTGTATGAAGAAATTAATTTAATGATGAAGAATTTACGGACGTGGGCAAAGCCTGAAAAGGTCAAGACGCCCATAACCCATGCAGGGGCTAAAAGCTATATTTATCCAGAACCGTACGGCGTCACATTAATTATTGCACCGTGGAACTATCCATTTCAGCTCCAGCTCTCTCCCTTAGTGGGCGCGATGGGTGCAGGTAACTGTGCCGTTTTAAAACCATCTGAACTAACACCAGCTGTATCGTCTTTGCTATCAGAACTGGTTCAATCTACATTTGCACAAGAGTATATTGCTGTTGTAGAAGGTGGGGTTGAAACGAGCCAAGCCTTACTCGAAGAAAAATTTGACTACATCTTTTTTACGGGAAGCGTTCCAGTTGGACGAATTGTGATGCAAGCTGCTGCTAAGCATTTAACACCTGTCACCCTTGAACTCGGAGGAAAAAGTCCTGCTATTGTCGATAAAGATGCAAATCTAGAACTGGCGGCGAAACGCCTTGTGTGGGGAAAATTTACGAATGCAGGTCAAACATGTGTCGCACCGGATTATTTACTCATTCATTCCGCTGTCAAAGAATCGTTCATCCGATTGTTTCAGCAGTATGTTACTGAATTTTATAGTGAACATCCGCTTCAAAGCGAACATTATTCACACATTGTGAGTGAACGCCATTTTCATCGTCTTGTGAGTTTCTTGCAGGACGGAACTGCCATTATCGGAGGAGATTATGATGAAAAAAGCTTAGCCATTGCTCCGACGCTTTTAGACGGAGTAACGTGGGATGCCCCGATTATGCAGGATGAAATTTTCGGTCCGATTTTACCGATGATGGAGTTCACGGATTTAGAAGAAGCGATTGAACACGTGCAACGTTTTCCCAATCCGCTTGCCCTTTATTATTTCTCAGAATCCACTCAAAGTCAGGAAAAAATTCTCCATTCCCTCGCATTTGGAGGAGGATGTATCAATGATACGATTATGCATTTAGCTAATCCACATCTTCCTTTTGGTGGAGTCGGCAACAGTGGCATTGGAAGTTATCATGGCAAAAGCAGCTTCGATGTGTTCACCCATCGCAAAAGTGTCTTGAAACAAACAACCAAAATGGATTTACCGTTTCGCTACCCTTCCTTTAAATACAGCTTAACTGTACTAAAAAACATTTTTAAATAAGCTATAAGCGAGAAAAGAGCCCTTTTTAGACAGGCTCTTTTATTTTACTCTTAACCATTCAAAATATTCCCTTCGTAAATTGGGCCGTTCCCCAACATTTACAGGGCAACATTCTTCCTCAAACAACACACAATATCATTAACTCCTCTAAAGGAGGGCTTACAATGAATAACATTGATTATGATAAAGCACTATACTACACACACCGTTCACAATGGGACAATTTGTTAATTTTAATGGTTCGTACAAAAGATGATTTTCTTTCAAAGAAAATTGAACATTTTTTACATGCCTATAACTTTGAGCGAAACTACCAAGTAATTCAAGAAAACCTATACTCTTTGTTAAGATATATCGATCATGCTTCTATCACATCGGAATACCAACTGTATGCTGACGAAATATAACTTTTCCCTGCCTTTTTACGAAGGCAGGGCTTTTTTATGTAAACTCATTTCATATTTATGTTGACATTAAAACCTTTTCCCCTTACCATTTTGAAGTAAGATGAACTGATATATAAGGGGGATGCTTTCTTTGAGAGATAATCGAAAATTTCAAACACTAGATATTACGTTAGTTGCCATGTTTGCTGCCTTAATGGCCATCGGGGCAAACATTACTTCATGGGCTCCGTTTCTGCAAGTAGCAGGCGTTCCATTGTCCATGCAACCGTTTTTCACTATTTTAGCGGGACTTTTGCTCGGAAGTCGTCTCGGTGCCATCTCCATGTTGGTATACATGTTGATTGGAATGGCTGGAGCTCCCGTATTTGCTGGATTTTCAGGAGGAGCTGCAGTCATTTTTAAAAGTACGGGCGGCTTTATTTTATCCTACATCGTAGCCGCCTATGTCGTTGGAAAAATTATGGAAGCCAAAAAGGATCCATCACTCTCTACTTTTATGGCGGCTTCCTTTGTCGGCATTCTTCTCATTTACTTCATTGGAACAAACTACATGTATTTAGCGGTTAACTACTGGCTTTCTGCACCAATGAGCTACGGAACGGCTTGGAAAGTCATGCTATGGTTTGCTGTGAAGGATATCGTCTTTACCATTCTAGGCGCATTTTTAGCTCCACGCATTTACCGTTCTCTTCAGCGTTCGGCTTATTTTGCAGGACGGACGAATCGTACTGCTTAATCAAAACCTTTTATAGGGATGTCTAAAACGAGAGAGTGTCCCTCGGTTTAGACATCCCTTTTAATTTCGATTTTTGAACAGAACATAACCTCTTTTGTTCTGATGTTCTCTTTTTTAAACAAACGTTTAGTTAAATAGAGCTCAAGCCTTACCGCCGTTGCCGAATCAAGCCTTTAATCAAACGTTTGTTTAACAAAAAAAAGCAGGATGGCTGACGCCTTATCCTGCCTTAGAAGTGCTTTCTACAAGCTCATTAATCCGTTGCATTAAATCTTGTTCAATGGCTTGCAGTTTGGTAATACTTTCTTCTTCACTCGCTGCTTTCACACCGAAATAAAACTTCACTTTTGGCTCTGTCCCTGACGGACGAAGGCAAAACCATGAACCATCTTCTAAAAAGTATTTTAAAACGTTGGATTTTGGTAAAGCAATTTGTTCGAGCGCTTTCGTTTCTAAATTAGTCCGTTCACTCGTTTTGTAATCCTCTTGGGTCACAATCTGTTGGCCTCCCATGGAAATCGGTGGACTTTGACGGAAAGAGGCTAGAATCGATTGAATTTGCTCTGCTCCTTCTTTTCCTTTTAATGTTAATGATTTCAGCCCTTCGCGGTAATAGCCGTACGTTTCAAAAATTTGACGCAATGCTTCATACATCGTCATGCCTTGTTTTTTATAATACGCACAAACTTCTACGGCCAATAATACAGCTTGAATGGCATCTTTATCACGGGCAAAGTCTTTAATTAAATAACCGTAACTTTCTTCATAGCCAAACTGGAATGTATACTCACCTGTCTGCTCGTATTCTTTAATTTTTTCCCCAATAAATTTAAATCCAGTTAATGTATCGAGCGTTTCCAAACCAAAAGAAGAAGCAATGTCACGACCCATTTCAGATGTTACAATAGTTTTTAACACAATCCCGTTAGCAGGCAATGTCCCTTTTTCTTTTCGTTGTGATAATAAGTAATGCAGAAGAATCGCACCTGTCTGATTCCCTGTCAGAAGGACATATTCGCCATTTTCATCCTTCACAGCTACTCCTAATCGGTCAGCGTCTGGATCTGTGGCAATTAAAATATCTGCATCAATCTTTTTCCCCTCTTTAATCGCATATGTAAAAGCAACCGGTTCTTCAGGGTTCGGTGATTTAACTGTCGTAAAGTCCGGGTCTGGAAGTTCTTGTTCTTTCACAACTACCACGTTTTTATAACCTAAAGAGGCTAACGCTTTGCGCACCGGTTTATTGGAAGTTCCATGAAGCGGCGTAAACACAATTTTCAACTCATCGCCAATTTCTTGTGCCAAAGAAGGATTCAAAGCAACTGTAAGCAACTGCTCATTATAAGCCTCATCGATTTCGACGCCAATCATCTTAATCATGCCTTTTTCCTTTAAGGCTTGTTCTTCTTCTACTTGAATAGTCAATTCATTTTCAATTGCATTGACCTCATTCACTAAATCATCGGCAGGCCCTGGCGGAAGCTGTCCTCCGTCTGATCCATACACTTTAAATCCATTGTATTCAGGAGGATTGTGACTAGCCGTAATGACAATTCCACCAAACGCGTTCAGCTTGCGTACAGCATAGGAAAGCTCTGGTGTCGGACGAAGCTCCTCGAATACATATGCTTGAATCCCTTGAGAAGCTAGCGTTTTAGCCGATTCCATCGCAAACTCTGGAGATTTATGACGGGAATCATAAGCAATGACTACACCACGCTTTTTTGCTTCTTCTCCAAATGATTCAATGTAATTGGCAAAGCCTTTCGCCGCTTTGCGTACTGTATATAAATTCATTCGGTTCGTACCAGCACCGATTTCACCGCGCATTCCGCCTGTACCGAACTCTAAGTCTTTATAAAAGCAATCTTCTAGCTGCTTTTCGTTGTCTTGCATTTCTGTTAACAAGCTGCGCATTTCTTGATCCAAGCTCGCCTCTTGTGCCCAAAGCTCATATTTTTTCATCCAACTCATATGACAATCCCTCCGACAGAAGATAAATTTGAAGAGGAGAAGGCACCAAAGCTAAGCTTTGACTCCTTCTCCTGAAAGGACCTGTGATAAACGTACGTAAAGTAAGGGATTCATCAACCGGTCTTTCACTAACAACCATTTCTACAAAAAATCATATCTTCCTGCTTTTCATTCTGTTTAATTCTTTGATTTGTACGAATAGATTAGGACGATTTACTAATGGTTCATCAACCCTGGTTCTTTCAACCGGCTTTCTCTGCCTTCTCTTCCTCCGGAGTCACGACCGCATCATGTAAATGTTTTTCTAATTCTGCTTTGTATGTCATCTTTTGCTCAGAAGTCCATTTCAGCACATTGGCCATATAGTCAACTACTTCATCTTTCCACTCTTTCACCCAATCAATATCAAAGAAAAGAGCACCTGTACGACGAATGAAGAAATCAATTGGCTTTGTAACCATTTCTTCATTCATGGCGTAAGCAATTTGGAGGAAGACATATAGAGACAATCCGCTCTCTTTTGCTTCTGTTGCATATACCTTAGAATAATCATATACTCGCTCAATATTTGAGCCGTATCGCTTTGTCAGTTTAAACGCTTCTTCTTTGGACAACCCTAAATGTGTACCAATTTTTGCTTTTTCTTCAATAAACGCCGGGAACTTTTCTGCTCCTCCTACATGACCACCAGAAATTGGCATCATCTTTGTTTGGCAAGCACCAAAGCTTTGGCCAAATTCCTGTTGAAATTGCTTTGTTACTAACTCAAGCACGATTTCTGCCATTTTGCGGTATCCTGTTAACTTACCGCCCGCAATGGTGATAAGACCAGAATCTGATGTCCAAATTTCATCCTTTCGTGAAATTTCAGAAGGGTCTTTTCCATCCTCATGAATAAGCGGACGCAAGCCAGTCCAGCTCGATTCAATATCTTTTACGCTAATTTTTACGGACGGGAACATATAATTAATCGCATCAATGACGTAATCGCGATCTGCTTTCGTCATGCGGGGATGCGCAATATCTTCTTTATACACCGTATCTGTTGTCCCAACATACGTTTTGCCGTCTCTTGGAATAGCAAATACCATACGCCCATCTGGTGTATCAAAATAAATCGCCTGTTTTAACGGAAAACGTTTTTGATCGATTACTAAATGGATTCCTTTTGTTAGTTGTAAAGACTTCCCAGTTTTAGAGCCATCTTTTTCACGTAAGGAATCGACCCAAGGGCCTGCTGCATTCACAATTTTTTTCGCATACACTTTATAAGATTTCTTGGAGATTTGGTCTACAATAACTGCACCGATTACTTTTCCGTTATCGTAAATAAATTCTTCTACTTTTGCATAGTTTAACGCATCTGTTCCATGTTGAACGGCTTCTTTTACGACCTCAATTGTCAAACGGGCATCGTCCGTTTTGTATTCAACGTAATAGCCTCCGCCTTTTAAGCCGTCAGACTTCACAAGCGGTTCTCTCTTTAATGTTTCTTCAGCACTTAACATCTTTCTTCTTTCACTGCGTTTGACCCCTGCTAAGTAGTCATAAACGCGCAAGCCGATGGAAGTAGAAAATGGACCGAACGTGCCGCCCTTATGCATAGGAAGCAACATCCATTCTGGAGTTGTTACATGCGGCCCGTTTTCATATACAATCGCGCGTTCTTTCCCTACTTCTGCCACCATTTTCACTTCAAATTGTTTTAAATAACGTAAGCCACCGTGAACAAGTTTTGTAGAGCGACTAGATGTACCTGCTGCGAAATCCTGCATCTCAACTAATGCTGTTTTCATCCCTCGAGAAGACGCATCAAGCGCAATTCCACATCCAGTAATGCCTCCACCAATCACTAATAAATCATAATTCTTTTTTTCCATTTCTTGAAAAATTGCTGTGCGTTGTTTACTTGAAAATGTCGTTGACATCATAAATCCCCCTATTCATAATGGTTGAAGATTGTGCAAACGTTTTCCTGACCATAAATGAAAAAAGAGACCACAAACATCCTTATATCCTTCGTGCGGGTATAAGGGCTTTGTGGTCTCTCCATGTCTCCAGCCAAAATATTAACTTATCTGCATTATACCATAAACTAATTGAAAATAGTAGAAAAACATCACATTTTTATCGGGACTGAATTTATTTAAACGCGATTGCTGCGTTTACGGCTTTTTTCCATCCTCCATATAACTGTTCGCGCTGCTCTTCTCCCATTTTTGGGTTAAAGGATGTGTCAATATTCCATTGTGCAGCGATTTCTTCTTGATTTGTCCAATAACCGACGGCCAAACCAGCTAAATATGCTGCACCTAAAGCGGTTGTTTCATTCACAACTGGACGCTCAACAGGTACATTTAACACATCGCTTTGAAATTGCATTAAGAAATTGTTTTTAACCGCTCCTCCGTCTACTCGAAGTGTTTTCAATGTAATGCCTGAATCTGCCTCCATTGCTCCGACGACGTCTCGCGCTTGATAAGCTAATGCTTCAAGCGTTGCTCGAATAAAATGCTCTTTGGTTGTGCCGCGTGTTAAACCGAAAACAGCTCCCCTTACATCACTGTCCCAATAAGGTGTACCTAAACCAACAAAAGCAGGAACAACATAGACTCCATCTGTGGATTCCACTTTTGCAGCATAGCTTTCACTGTCTTTGGCATCCTTGATCATGCGCAAACCATCTCGCAGCCATTGAAGCGCGGAACCAGCCACGAATATGCTTCCTTCCAGCGCATATTCTACTTTCCCGTTAACCCCCCAAGCAATGGTTGTTAATAAACCATGCTCGGAAGACACCGCGTTTTCTCCTGTATTCATTAACATAAAGCAACCGGTTCCATACGTGTTTTTCGCCATTCCCTTCTCATAGCACGCCTGGCCGAATAACGCAGCTTGTTGATCTCCAGCAGCTCCGGCAATGGGGACTGACTCACCGAAAAAATGATAATCAATCGTATGTGCATATACTTCCGATGATGGCTTTACTTCTGGGAGCATCGCTTTTGGCACATCCAATATTTCCAACAACTCATCATCCCACTGTAAGTCATGGATATTGAACATTAATGTACGAGATGCATTAGAATAATCTGTTACATGGGCTTTTCCACCGGATAGTTTCCAAATGAGCCATGTATCAATCGTACCGAACAATAACTCCTCTTTTTCCGCTCTTTCTCTCGCTCCGTCCACATGATCCAAAATCCATTTCACTTTTGTGCCAGAAAAATAGGCATCAATTAACAAGCCCGTTTTTCGGCGGAATAACGCCTCATGTCCTTTCTCTTTTAACTCTTCACAAATGCCAGCCGTTTGACGTGATTGCCAAACAATGGCGTTATAGATTGGACGCCCTGTGTCTTTTTCCCACACTACTGTTGTTTCCCGCTGATTTGTAATCCCAATTCCGGCAATCTGTTTTACCGAAACACCTGATTCTGATAAACACGACGCAATGACCGCTAAGATTGAGCTCCAAATCTCATTCGGATTATGCTCCACCCAGCCTGGCTTCGGAAAATGCTGAGTAAACTCTTTTTGAGCCGTGTAAACAACTTCCCCTTTCTTATTAAATAAAATAGCACGAGAACTTGTTGTGCCTTGATCTAATGACAAAATGTAAGTTTCCATTCTTTTCCCTCCGTTTTTCCTCTCGCCACGTAAAAGAACCAGATGTAAAAGAAAATCCACAATCCTTTCCCCAAAAATGGAAAAAATGATTGTGGATCTCCTGTTCTCCGTCACATGGTATTAACTTACTTGATAGTTTACTAGAAGCTGAAAACGCTGTCAACCTTCATCTATTTAATTAATATGCTTTCCACAGTTCTCTTTTTGAGGTCGTAACCGCCGCAGCACCGGCTTTGAGCGCTTCTGCTACATCTTGTTCGGTCCTAATAAGGCCGCCAGCCAACACTTGAACCCCTGTTTTTTCTTGGACCTCTTGGATTAAGGAAGGGATAATTCCGGGAAGAATTTCAATATAGTCCGGTTTAATTTTTTCAATTAGATGGTAGCTTTTCTCCAATGCTGTACTATCAAGGAGAAAAATACGTTGAATCGCATATACCCCCTTTTGCTTCGCTTTCATAATGACACTCGAACGTGTTGAAATAAGGCCAGCAGGCTTTAATTCTTGGCATAAATACTCTACAGCATATTCATCATGCTTTAACCCTTGAATTAAGTCTACATGTAAAAGCAACTGCTTATCCACTCGCCTTACTGCATTCATAATTCCTTTCAACTGCCCAAGGTGACTCTCTAATAAAACACCATATTGGTAGTTACTCTCTAAAAATCGCTCCAGTTGTTTCATATCTCTTACTGCCGGCAAAATCTGCTGATTCCCAAAAGCCATCTCATTCACTCCGTTCAAAAAACTTCACATATGGATAGTTTAATGAAAATAGCCATCTTTATCCATGACTTTCGTACAGATATGCGCAAAAAAATTTTAATCATGCGCTTATTAGACTTATATCTATCCAGCATTCGACACTGTGTCGTTTGACAACGAGACTAAGGCCCTTTGAATAAGCTTTCAAAGGACCTCAAAAGCAGATAATCCCCAAGGGTGGGGTCCGCTTAAATTTAGAACATTTAGCATGCTTGCAATTTATTTAGATTGTTTATACTGAATTTGATACACATCATGACGACGATCTTTCAATTGACGAACGGTTCCAGACTGGCGCTGCCTTCTCAAAATCTCCAAATCCACGTCGCCAATGACGACCATCTCAATGTTGTCATTGCACTCCCCAACAATCCCATCACGGGCAAATTCAAAGTCAGAAGGAGCAAAAATAGCAGATTTAGCATATTGAATATCCATATTCTCTACTTGTGGCAAATTACCGACCGTTCCAGCAATAACTGTGTAAATTTGATTCTCCACGGCTCGTGCTTGTGCACAATATCGAACTCGTAAATAACCTTGTCGATCTTCTGTACAAAACGGCGTGAAAATAATGTTCGCTCCTCTTTCTGTTGCAATGCGCGCCAACTCAGGAAACTCGATGTCATAACAAATTTGAATGGCAATTTTCCCGCAATCTGTATCAAACACTTCTACTTTATCTCCGCGGCTAATTCCCCACCACTTCCGTTCGTTCGGTGTAATGTGCACTTTATATTGTTTTTCAATCGTGCCATCACGACGGAACAAATATGCAATGTTATACACCCCGTCCTCTTCTTCAACAAAGTGAGAACCACCAATAATATTAACATTGTATTTGACGGCTAAGTCTGTAAATAACTCAATGTACTGTTCAGTAAAACCTGCTACTTTCCGCACAGCTTTACTTGGTATGTTTTCATTTAAGAATGACATAAGCTGTGTCGTGAAAATTTCGGGGAATACACAAAAATCGGCCCCTGCATCATAAGCTACATCTATGTAATACTCCACTTGAGTAGCAAACTCTTCAAATGAGTTAATTTGCTTCATCATATATTGAACAACGCAAATACGAACAGGAAAAGCTGTACGGAAATGTCGTTTCGACTTCGCTACATAATCCACGTTATTCCATTCCATCAATGTCGCATATTTATTAGATGCGGCATCATCTGGTAAGTACCCTCTGTTAATTCGCATTAACGTAAAACCGTTTCGCAGCTGGAAGGTCAGTACAGGGTCATAAATTTTATGCTTCATTACTTGTTGAACATATTGCCTTGGGGAAAGCTCGCCTGCATGCTTATGATAATTTGGAATTCTCCCACCAATAATAATACTTTTTAAATTAAGCTCACGCGCTAATTCTTCTCGTGCTTCATAAAGACGCCGACCAATTTTCATTCCTCTATAATCTGGATGAACCATTACTTCAATGCCATATAAATTATATCCATCTGGATTATGGTTTGTAATATATCCTTCATCTGTAATGTCATCCCATGTATGCTGATCGTCATATTCATCAAAGTTAACAATTAAACTGGAGCAGGAGCCAATAATTTTCCCTTCATATTCAACACAAAATTGTCCTTCTGGAAAAATTGATAAATGACTTTCAAGCTGTTCTTTCTTCCATGGCTCCATGCCAGGAAAACAAACTTCCTGCAATTGAATAATTTCCTCTATATCTTCTAGTTGAATGTTACGCAGAATAATTTTTTTCTCAAATTTAGACAAATCAATTTTAGACACGTTTATCGCAACCCCTTTTAGTCTATCTTTTGTTCTTTTTCCCTAAACAATAGCGACTTAAACGTAAGCATAGCTTTTATTTATGTCATCACCCCTGACACCTCTTACCTCAATGAAAAAGCTGTCTATAAAATCCAGTAATGGACTTTCATAGACAGCTTCTATTACTTTATTTGAAAATATTGATTCACTTCTTCAATAACTGTAGCTGGCAAATAGCTGACATGAATTCGATCAAGATTAAAATCGACTACACCACCGCCAATATTAACTGCACCGATGACCGTATCAACATCGTACACCTTATAAACGGCCCCCGGTTGCAACACCGTGCTCGTCACTTCATATTTACCGCTCTCACTTTTCTTTAACAGTGTCATTGGTTTTTGAATCGTTACAAATCCGATTTGTCCTTTTGATAATTCTTTTCCTTCATAGCAAATCCCTTTACATACCGGAGGAGCCGGAGCAGGTGGTTCCTTAGGAGCAAAATAGGCTGCCATTTTTTCAAGAATGTCATTTGGCAGATAATCCACTACAATGCGCGTCAAATTATGATCAATAACGCCTCCACCGATGTTCACTGCTCCAATGTCATTATCGACATCATATACTTTATAAACGGCTCCAGACTGTAACACGGTGCTCGTCGCTTCATATTTGCCATTCTCGTTTTTCTTTAAAAGCGTCATTGGTTTTTGAATCGTTACAAATCCCTTTTGCCCTTTTGATAATTCTCTTCCTTCATAGCAGATTCCTTTACATACTGGGGGATCCGCCTTAACTACATAACCGCGTTGTGTAGCAATTGTTTCAAACGATTGTTTGTTAAACTGTCCGATAATGACATTTGTGTGTAGTTCAACTTGGTCGAACAGCCACCTTACTTCCTCATCGTACATCCGTACACACCCTGAACTCACATATTTTCCGATGGAATTTGGGTTACTGTTCCCATGGATGGCATACGTTGTTCCGTATGTACCGCGTGCATTCAAACCAAGCCACCTATCACCAAGCGGATTGCGCGGGTCTCCTCCTGGGATGCCACCTGTATAGTAAGGACGATTTTTAATTTTATTCACAATGGAAAACGTTCCTTCTGGTGTATAACTATCTTTTTTTCCTGTTGCTACTTGAAAAGTTTTAACGAGTTTTCCATTTTCAAAGAAGGCTAATTGATTTGTAGATTTATTGATGATGATTAATTGGTTTTGGCTTGTTGCAAACGTCGGGGTTGTCATAAAAATTATAATGAGTGCTAAAAATAGGCCAAACACTAACTTCCTCACTTTTTAATCCCCCCTTTTGTCTCTATACATAGAGGATTATAAATGAGGGAAATCGGGAAGAGAAGACTTTAGACTAAAGAAGTCAAAACATTACAAATATTAACTTTTCTTTCGACAACGACGGTCAAAAAGATGAGTTTAGGACGGATTCAAAGTTCGTTTACTTCCGAACGATTGTCCTCTATAATTTTCACATAGTGTGCACGATGTAAAAGATGAAGAAAAATGGGTAGAATAAAAAAAGTGTGCCAACTAGACGATTTTCGTCCTTCATTGGCACACTCAAATAGCAAACTCGCCTACAGCTAGAACGCTGAGACGACCGCGTTCTAATTAACAGCAACCGAATAATTAACGTGGTCAGTATAATACATGTTTACTTGGCACTTTTCCCTTGAAAACTGGTCAAGTGTTAGCGGAAAAGAAAAGCCGTATGTTTCTAACTTCGCGACATTTCGTGTAAACACGTTACGATGATACTGTTGAATGTCCCGGTAACGAACGCTTTCAATGACTGTGATGAGCGCCTGCAGGCTGCTGATTACTTGCAAAGCATCTTTCATCAGTCCGTTATAGCTTGTGTTCAATGAAGCTTCAGGAGTTAGTAGTTGAAGCTGTTCAATTTTTTTTAATTCTTGCGAGGAGAAGTACTGAGGAATTATCTCATAGATCAGCTGAGTTTTCAGGTCTTCTATGTACATCTCCATTTCTGGGGTAGCTGCATTTTCGATCCTCAATGTTGACCCACCTTTTTCAATTTGTCCAACAAATCTTCATGTAGGTATAGCATAACACACACTGTAAATTGATTGGTAAGGTATTTGTTCCTTTCTGTTCCAATATAAGGAATTTATATTTCACCAAAAAGATGAAACAGCCTTCTGTACGATATTTAATTAGATAGGTGATATATATGGAATTTTATAGAAAAGGCGATTGGTTTGACATACCGATTACCGCTAATCAAGTTGGAAAGACAATTGAAGAGTTTTTAAAAGAAGAATGGCAAATGCCTAAGAAACTGCTTCATCATTTTCGAATGAATAAACAAGTAAAGCTCAACCATGAATTCGTTAGATGGCAACACGTTCTTCGCGAAAAGGATCGTTTGCAAGTTCAATTTTACTTTCCTGAAGAACAGCCCTATTCCTCCTCATACGGCGAACTCAATTTATTATATGAAGATGAGCATTTTTTAATTATTAATAAGCCTGCTGGGATGGATACACATCCGAATAATCCAACAGATACAATGACTTTGTCCAATCTTGTCGCTTACCATTTTGAAAGCGAGGGGCTTCAAAATGCTCCCCGCCATATTCATCGATTAGATCGAGGAACATCTGGCGCTATCTTATTTGCAAAACATCCTCTTGTCGCTGCTCTGTTGGATCAAATGCTTGAAAAGAGAGAAATTAAACGAACGTACATCGCGCGTGTCAACGGAATCATCAAACCAAACAAAGGGACAATTAATCAGCCAATTGGGCGTGACCGCCATCACGCAACAAGAAGACGCGTCTCCCCGTCTGGTCAACATGCAGTCACCCAGTATCGAGTACTGAAACGAAATGAATTTTTAAAGGAAACATTAGTTGAACTATCACTGCAAACAGGTCGCACTCATCAAATTCGTGTTCATATGTGCCATCTCGGACACCCACTTATTGGTGACACGCTTTACGGGGGACCAGATTCTGAAGAACAGCAAGCGCTTCACGCCGTTCGCTTACAATTGAAACACCCATTTACTCATGAAATGATTGATGTGTCCGCCCCTTCACCAGATTGTTTCTCTAACTATGAGACCGTCATTTCTAATCATTATAATATTTAACTAGCAAAACGCACCGTTCACTTAAAGAACCGTGCGTTTTTTATAAGATTTTGTACACGAGCCAGACTCTCCCCCTTACCCCAAATTATCCCAACAAAAAAATGCACTAAAACTCTTAACTTTTTAAGAAAGTGTGTGTATAATTCATCTATAAAATACAATTGTTTTTCCTTGGAGGACATCATGAGAAAGATCGGACTTTTACCTCGCATTATTTTAGCGATTGTGTTCGGTATCTTAATCGGCAGCATCGCTCCTGATTGGACCGTTCGCATTTTAGCCACGTTTAATGGCATTTTTGGCAATTTTTTAGGATTTGCCATTCCCTTAATTATCATCGGTTTTATCGCACCTGGCATCGGAGAGATCGGCAAAGGGGCTGGAAAACTGCTTGGACTGACAACGCTTTTAGCTTACGGCTCAACGATTATCGCAGGATTGCTTGCCTTTTTTGCGGCGCGCAACTTGTACCCTATATTTTTAACAACTGGATCTTCAGAAGCATTTCAAAATCCTGAAGAATCGCTTTTAGCTCCCTTATTTAAAATTGAAATTCCGCCGATGATGAGCGTGATGACGGCTTTAACACTAGCTTTTGCTCTCGGACTCGGAATGGCCGCTTTAAAAGGGAACGCCCTAAAAACGGTAATGACGGAGTTCCGAAGCATCGTGGAAATGATTATTTCACGTGTCATCATTCCGCTTTTACCTATTCATATTTTAGGAATTTTCGCTAATATGACATATGGTGGGCAAGTTCAAACAATTATGTCTGTGTTCGCAAAAGTATTTGTCATGATTATTATTCTTCACCTTGTAATGATTCTCATTCAATATACAGTGAATGGAGCGTTAGCACGCAAAAACCCGTTTTCCTTGTTAAAAGGGATGATGCCAGCTTACTTTACAGCCATCGGTACACAATCATCCGCTTCTACCATTCCGGTAACATTAAAGCAGGCAAAACAAATCGGTGTCCGCGAGAAAGTAGCGGATTTTTCCATTCCTTTACTCGCTACAATTCATTTATCAGGAAGTACCATTACACTGATTTCTTGTGCCATGGCAGTCATGCTATTAAATGGACAAGACGCTTCCTTAGCTATGATGTTGCCTTTCATCTTAATGCTCGGCATTACAATGGTCGCAGCACCAGGTGTACCCGGAGGAGCTGTTATGGCTGCATTAGGGCTATTAGAAACTATGCTTGGCTTTGACCAAACGATGCTTTCATTAATGATTGCCTTATACTTAGCTCAAGACAGCTTCGGTACAGCTTGTAACGTCATAGGTGACGGTGCCATTGCCGGTATTGTGGATAAGCTGACCACGAAAAAGGAGCTACAAACGGTGGAAACTTCAAAAGCAAGCTAACTAACAAAAAGGAGGGTCCTAAAAAAGGATCCTCTTTTTGATTTAGGAAACAGTCGCTTCCCCACTGCTTTTTTCCTGCATATCTGGTTCAATGTGAACAAACGTGGAGCGAACCTTATACGATTCTTCCATAAGTACTTCAATTTTATCCGCAATAAAGTGGCTTTTTATGACACTCAAGGAAGGATCTACTTTTACTGTCACATCAAGGAGCACTTGGTTTCCTTGCATACGTGCCTTTAAGTCACGCACACTTTTAACACCGGAAACCGACTCGATGACTCGTTTATACTCCACTAATTTCTCTTCATCAAAGCCGTCCGTCAATAAATGGGACGCTTCCTTGAAAATATCTACGGCCGTTTTACAAATGATGAGGCCAACAACAACGGCAGCAAGCGGATCCAGCCATGGCACTCCGAACTGGGCACCTATAATGCCGACAATGGCCCCCACACTTACTAAAGCATCCGATAAATTGTCTTTCGCCACTGCTCGCAACGCTTGACTGTCCAATTGATTCGCTAGACGCTGATTATATCCATACACCACCAGCATCATGATCGCAGCGCCGAAAGCACTCCAAGCCGCCAATAGATCGGGAGTTTTCTGTTCTGCAACAAACAAAGAATGCCCTGCTCCATATAAAACTTGTATTCCAATAAGCAGCATAATAAAAGAAGCAATCAATGAAGCCACGTTTTCTGCACGGGAATGTCCATAAGGATGATTTTCATCTCGAGGTTTTTTGGAGATTTTTAATCCAACTAAGATTGTTATAGAAGCAATAATATCTGTAAAGTTGTTCAAGCCGTCTGCCCTTAACGCTTCTGAATTCGTTATGGCTCCCATAAACAGCTTAAAAACGGATAAAACTATGTAAACGGCAATGCTGAGCCAAGCCCCTTTTTCAGCAAGCTCATACCCTTTCTCATTCATATCATTCAATCACCTTTCTTTCTCGCTTTTTACGTAAAACTAGTGTAGCAAACGGACTTCGGGTGGGTCTACAGCAACATAGTTGAATGATAGAAGATATATAGGCAGCATAAAAATGTTTAGCCTCGCACAAAATCAGTTGCCTTCAGTAAACTTCACACAAAATAGACCGTTAAGAAATCCAGTCATAATAAAGATTTCCTAACGGTCCGTTTATGTTGATATGTTTTAATATTGTTCTTCTTTTTTAAACACGTTTTCTAGCGCATATAGCTTACTTCCAGCAATAACTAAATATAAAGCCATCACAAATAGTGCTAGGTCCAGCTCATATCCAGCCATTTGCCCATTTCCTAAAAGACCGGCAGCCCACTTTACTTTAATCGTTGCTCCAACCATCAGTATCACCATTAAAGCCGATACGACCCGTGTTCCTGCTCCTACGACTAACAAAATTCCGCCGACAAGCTCAATAATGGCTACAACATATCCAAACGCCCCTGGTAACCCTATACTTGCAAACCATCCAGCGATATTCTCAATACCTCCCTGAAACTTTGCCAACCCATGGGCAAAAAAGATAATTCCTAATGCAAGACGGATTAATAAGCCGCCGATCTCATATTTTCGCGTCATTTTCATTTCATCCTTTCATGTTTTAAGGTAAATCAATTAACATAAATCTTGCGTGCTCATATGCTGTTATATGCAACGACTGAACTTCAGTTATTCGTGCTGAATCTCGCTTTTGCAGCGTATCTTCTTCATTTAAAGTTACAGTTCCTTCAATTACAAACAAGAAAATACGACGTCTGGTATCTTGCTTAAATGTAATGTCATGCCCTTTATCTAAATCAGATAAATAGATGGTTAAATCTTGATGAATGCGTGCAATTTGTTCGCCTCCACTTTTGGACACGACAGGCAACAAGTTGTTTTTCAGTTTCGCTTCATCAAAATTTGTTTGTTCATAAGAAGGCGTAATTCCGCTTTTTTCCGGCAAAAACCACATTTGCAGAAAGTTGACCTCTTCTTCTTTTGAAGGGTTTACCTCTGAATGAACGACACCTGTTCCTGCAGACATCCTTTGGACACCGCCAAACGTTGTAACTGCAGAATGCCCGGTACTGTCTTCATGCTTTAAATAACCGCTTAATACGATTGAGACAATTTCCATTTCCTTATGAGGATGTGCACCAAACCCTCTAAGTGGAGCGACAATATCATCATTTAAGACGCGCATCGGTCCAAAATTTAAATTATTAGGGTCAAAATACTCCGCAAACGAAAAACTAAACGCGCTTTGGAGCCAGCCATGATTTGCTTTAAAACGATCTTGTTCACGATATATGTTGATCATATTCCTCATCCTGTTCCTTAAGATTTATTTACTTACTGCTTGTTCTTTTTAGAAATCATTTAAAATTAAACTGAAGTGATTTATTTTCAAACTGAGATATAAATGTTAATTTATCTCGAATTCAAAGTAATTATACATAGAAATCTCTCCTTTCGTCAACATCTTATTTTAGCGAGACAAAAAAATGGTCAGAATAAAGGTGAAAAGTTTATAGACACAGCCTTATTCCCCTGACGGATATATGTGAGAAAATTGTTCTCATATGAGCAGCATAGCCTCAATCAGTGCTGCTCGACTATGTGTATAAAGAAGTGGAGAGATTACTGTCCGTCAATCCGCGGTAAAAACTATCTCTCCTTATCCTATTCATAAATTAGACACAAATTTTTCTTTTGAAAGCGATAACACTGTGACTTTTATCACTTCGATATTTTTTTAGATGAAGTATATTTAATTTGTGAAAACAATCACATATAGGAGAAAGGTGAGAGATTATGAAAAACGTTCGTAGAAAAGTAGCAGTTATCGGTACAGGTTTTGTTGGATCAAGTTACGCATTTGCGATGGTGAATCAAGGAATTGCAAACGAACTCGTTTTAATAGATATCAATCACGAAAAAGCGGAAGGAGAAATTCGAGACTTAAATCATGGAATGCCTTTTGCTTCTCCGATGAAAATATGGGCCGGCGGCTATGAAGAATGTAAAGATGCTGATTTAGTCGTCATTACAGCTGGCGCTAACCAAGCACCTGGTGAAACTCGTTTAGATTTAGTCGGAAAAAATGTGGCCATTTTCAAGAAAATTGTTGGCAACATTATGGAAAGCGGGTTTGACGGGATTCTTCTTGTCGCTACAAATCCTGTAGATATTTTATCTTATGTTACGTGGAAATTATCAGGTCTTCCTAAAGAACGTGTCATCGGATCTGGAACTATTTTAGATACCGCGCGTTTTCGTTACTTATTGAGTGATTACTTTAACGTAGACGCCCGCAACATTCACGCTTATATTATGGGGGAACATGGTGATACAGAATTACCGGTATGGAGCCACGCTCAAATTGGCAGCGTATCTGTCCAAAACTTCCTTGGCGTCGACAGCCTTGAAGACGTAACGGAACATCCTGATATGAAAAGTATTTTTGAAAACACTCGTGATGCTGCTTACCATGTTATCAATCGAAAAGGCGCTACTTATTACGGTATTGCAATGGGACTAGTTCGTCTCACAAAAGCGATACTCGGAGATGAAAACTCTATTTTAACGGTATCTGCTCTTCTGGAAGGTCAATATGGAGTTAAAGATGTTTACACAGGTGTACCGGCTATTGTCAACAAAGATGGCATTCAGCAAGTAATTGAATTGGATTTAAGTGAAAAAGAGCTGCAGCAATTCCAATATTCAGCTAACGTGTTAAAAGAAACGCGCGAAAAAGCATTTTAAACAAACGTTTGTATAGATAAGAGGAAGAAAGAGGACTCTCCTCTTTCTTCACGAAAACAACGAGGTGACCAACATGAGCTGGACTCAAGTATATGATCCGATGCAAAACATATGGCTTTCCGCTACTATCGCTGCTATTCCTGTTCTCTTTTTCTTTTTAGGATTAACCATCTTTAAAATGAAAGCCTACGTGGCAGCCGGTTCAAGCGTCATAATTTCGATAATGACTGCCATTTTCTTTTACAAAATGCCGACAAACATGGTCGTAAGTGCCGCTGGATATGGTGCAGTGTATGCTATTTGGCCAATTGCTTATATTATTATCGCTGCCTTATTTTTGTACAAGCTCTCTGTAAAAAGCGGACAATTTGACGTCATTCGCCAATCCATTGTTTCCATTACGGATGACCCTCGACTACAGATGTTATTAGTAGGTTTTTCCTTCAACGCCTTTTTGGAAGGAGCAGCCGGATTCGGAGCACCAATTGCCATTACTGCAGCGTTGCTTGTTGGTTTAGGGTTTAATCCTCTAAAAGCCGCAGCTCTTTGCTTAATCGCCAACACTGCTTCTGGAGCATTTGGTGCAATGGGCATTCCCGTCATCGTCGCCGGACAAGTTTCCGGAATTGATGCAAAGGAAATTTCTCGATTTTTAGGGTATTCTCTTCCTTATATCTCTTTTGCCGTACCATTTTTGTTAGTCATGATTATGGATGGCTTAAAAGGCGTACGTGAAATTTGGAAGCAAACCTTTGTAACGGGCTCTACTTATGCCATTGCCCAATATTTAACCATTACATTTATCGGTCCTGAACTGCCAAACATTATTGCTTCCATTACTAGCCTTGTGGCCTTAGCTTTATACATTAAGGTAACATCTAAACGAGAAGCATCTGCTTCAGTTACCAAACTTTCTGCCGGTCAAATTGTGAAAGCATGGTCTCCTTTTATCGCGTTAACTCTATTCGTGACAACATGGAGTCTCAACTTCTTCAAAGGATTATTCGCACCAGGCGGACTGCTAGAAAAAACAACGTTATTAATTGAAGTTCCTGGCCTTCACAATCAAGTTATTAAAGCAAGTCCTCTTGTAATGGAACCAACACCATATGCAGCTGTGTTAAAGTTAGACGTGCTAGCGGCAACCGGTTCAGCCATTGCCATTGCAGGGATTGTGTCTATGCTTCTTTTAAAAGTGGATATAAAAACAGGAAAAGACACGTTAGTAGAAACCATTAAAGAACTATCTAAACCAATCTTTACGATTATGATGGTACTGGCCTTTGCTTTTGTCGCTAACTATTCTGGTCAGTCTTCTACTTTAGGTTTGGCATTAGCTAATACTGCAGATATATTCCCATTTTTATCACCGGCATTAGGCTGGATTGGTGTCTTTTTAACAGGATCCGTCGTATCTAATAACGCTTTGTTCGGGAGCTTACAAACCACAACAGCCAGTCAAATTCAAGTCTTGCCAATCATTCTTGTTGCGGCCAATACTGCAGGCGGTGTAATGGCTAAAATGCTTTCTCCTCAATCAATCGCCGTTGCCACAGGAGCAGTCGGTCTTGTCGGAAAGGAAAGTGAACTTTTCCGCTATACATTAAAATACAGTATAGGCTTTTTGATTTTGGCGGGTATCATTACTTTTATCCAAGCTATTATACTTTAATTTTTCTCTATCAAAAAAAAGCACCTGGACATGACATCCAAGTGCTTTTTGCTTATTGCGATACATCAAGGTCTTCTATTTGCTTTTTCTTCCGACGAAACGGAAAACGGAATCGCTTCATTTTGCCGCTGAAATCATCAATAAAGGTATAGACGACCGGGATTAACACTAATGTGAAAACGGTCGAGAATAGTAAGCCAAAAATGATGACGACAGCCATTGGGGACTGTGCTTCTGCTCCTTCCCCAATTCCAAGAGCAAGCGGCACCATTGCTAATACCGTTGTTAAAGTAGTCATGAAAATCGGCCTAATCCGGCTCAAGCCAGCATCAATAATGGCGGCTGTACGATTCAAACCTTTTTGACGCTGAATATTGATGTATTCAACTAATACAATGGCATTGTTAACAACAATCCCTGCAAGCATAATCAAACCGATGAATGCTGGTACACTTAAAGGTTTTTGAGTCACAGCCAGTCCGACTAGTACCCCGACTAAAGTTGTCGGCAACGAGAACATGACGACAAACGGGTACGAGAAGGAATCAAACTGTACCGCCATAACTAAGTAAACAAGGAAAACCGATAATACTAGCGCTAAAGCGAGACTTTGGAACGACTCCGCCATCTCTTCTCCTTGTCCTCCCATGGAGATTGTGTATCCTTCCGGCATCGAAAGTTGATTCAATTTTTGCTGAATGTCTCTGTTAATGGAACCTAAATCGCGATCACGAATATCACTTGTAACAGATACTTGACGCTGCTGATTATCACGATTGATTTCAGCAGGACCTTGTACTTGTTTAAGCTCGGCTACCGCAGACAACGGTACATCAATCCCGTTATTAGAACGAATCACCATATTTTCTAAATCGCGAATCGTTTGGCGGCGATCTTCAGGAAGCATTACTCTTACATCGTACTCGCTTCCTTCCTCACGATAACGTGTAGCGACCTGTCCATCAAAGCCTAGTTTTACTTCATTCATCACCTGCTGGTAAGAGAGACCATACTGGCTAAGAATGTCACGCTTTACTTCAATCTGAATCTCTGGACGTCCTTCTGCCAGCGTGCTATCGACATTGTACGTTCCTTTTACATCTTCTACAATCCACATCACTTGCTGCGCTAAATCTTTGAGCACGTTCAAGTCAGAACCATTAATTTTAATGTCAACAGGTGCGCCTGTGCTTGGACCTGATTCCATCTCTCCTACTTTGAACTCTACTCCTGGAATATCCTGTACTTCCTTCTCCATCGCTTTAATAAAAGCAGACGTTGTCATGTCACGCTCTTCTGGCTTAACAAGCTGAATGATATAACTCGCTTCATTCGAAACAGGAGAACCAAATCCGCTGTTTCCTCCGCCGATAGTGACATAGTTCGTATCAATAACTTCTTTATATTTATTAAGGCGCTTATCCACTTCATCGACAGCGGCCTTCGTTTCTTCAATTTGCGCTCCTTCACGAGTCACAATATCGATTGAAATTTGTCCTTGGTCTGATGCTGGAATAAAGGATGTTCCAATAAAAGGAACAAGCCCGAAGCTCCCAACAACCAATAATACGGTACTAAGCAATACCGTTTTACGATGATTTAATGCCCATTGTAAGAAGTTCCGATATTTTTCAACAATTTTACGTGTAAAGTTATAAAGCCGTCCTGTTTTTCCTTCTTCTAATTCTCGTTGTGCCTCGGTTTTGACTTCCTTCGTTAACATTCTAGATGATAGCATTGGAACAAGGGTTAATGCAGCAATCAATGACGCTAATAAAGAGAAGCTGACCGTTAATGCAAGCGGACGGAACAACTCTGCTGCCAACCCTTCGACGAAGACGATTGGGGCAAAGACGACGACACTCGTTAACGTAGAAGCGATAACGGCTGGTGCCAATTCTTTTCCACCTTGGATAGCTGCTTCTTTCAGCGGAACCCCTTTTTGCCTTAAGTCAAAAATATGCTCCAAAATAACAATTGAACTATCGACCATCATCCCAATTCCAAGGGCTAATCCACCCATGGATAAAATGTTTAATGTCTCCCCAGTGAAATACATGAGAGTAAACGTAGAAATAATGGCAATCGGAATCGTGAGCCCAATCACGAGCGTTGCCCGAATACTACGTAAAAACAATAGAAGTACAATGGTTGATAAAACTGCGCCCATAATCATGTTGTTAACAACACTGCTGATAGATTGACGAATGAACGTCGAAGTATCCAGAATAATGGACAAAGATAACCCGTCTTTTTCCAGTTCTTTATTCATCTTTTCAATTTCTTCATACATTTCATCGGCAACCTTCACCGTATTGCCATCTGACTGCTTTAAAACAGACAGTACAAGGGCAGGCTGTTGATTTACTTGGGAAAGGGTTAACGCTTCTTTATACGTATCCTTTACCTCCGCTACATCTTCTACCGAAATTGTGCGGCCATCTTGAAGCTGAATGGATGTCTTTTTAATGTCATCAACCTCTGTAAATTCCCCATCAATACGAACTTGCAATTCTTGTGTTCCTTTTTCAAGATTGCCAGCAGAAGCTGCCTGATTTTCAGTACGGAGAGCATTGACAACTTGGTCAGCTGATATTCCGTAGCTATTCAAGCTCGCTTGGTTGATTTCTACTCGTATTTCACGCTGCGTTCCACCTTGAATCCCGACAGAAGCGACGCCATTGACTCGCTCAAAAGCGGGTTCCACTTGGTCTTCCACCACTTTTTGCAGCTTTTCCGTAGCCGCACCGGAAAAACCGACCCACATTACAGGGATTTGCTGTGGATCAATGCGAAGCACCGATGGACGATCGGCATCTTCAGGCAATATTCCTGATACTTGGTCAATACGTTCACGAATATCGTTTAATGCATTATCAATTTCAACGCCCCAGTCAAATTGCATAATGACAAGCGAAGAACTCGGTGACGAGACCGATTGAATGCTTTCAATTCCTTGGATAGACCCAACGGCCGATTCAATCGGTTCACTAATTAGTTTTTCCACTTCTTGCGGGGAAGCCCCTTGATACGTTGTTGTAATAACTGCAACCGGCACCTCGATTTTTGGATATAAATCAATCGCCAGATTTCTTAATGATACAATTCCTAGAACAATCAGCCCAAGGACAATCATGATTACACCGACCGGTCGTTTGACCGATGTATCAACGATTCTCACGTTACTTCTCCTCCTTCATGATTCGCGTTTGATCACCGTCTTTGAGGAGATTTTGACCTTTCACTACAACTTTTTCACCTTTTGAAATACTACCGTTAATGGCTGTAAAATCAGTTTCCGCCCGAACGACTTCCACTTCCTTTTGAACAGCCTTATCTTTTTCAATCACAAAGATATACGCTTTATCATCTTTCTCAACTACGGCCTCTGTCGGAACGAGGAAGCTGTCTGCTACTAATACCTCTTTCAAATTCAATTGAGCGACCATTCCTGGACGAATTTTTCCATTATTGTTTGGAAGCTGAATTTCCACTTTAAATAATCCTGACTGTTCCGCTGTCGGTGAAATGTACGTTACTGTTCCATTTACCGATGTCTTTAAAGCAGGAATACTCACTTCAGCAGAATCGCCTTCTTCTAATGTAAACATTTGCTCTGGTGTTACCAGCGCTTCTAAATGAACAACATCCGCCGAAACGATACGTGCAAACGGTGCCTGATTGGAGACAAACTCACCTGTTTCCGCCATCACATCAAGTACTTCACCCGCGACAGGCGCTTTAATAATCATGTCGTCAATTTTCTTTTGAGCTTGTTCAACCGCAAGTTGGGCTTCTTTCACACCAATCGCTGCATCTTGAGCTGCCACAGTTGCTTCTTCCACTGCAATTGCCGCTTCTTTCACACCAATCGATGCTAAATTTTCATTTGTTTTCGCATCCTCAATCGATTGTTTCGCTCGGTCAATTCCGACCTTTGCCTGATCAATCGATGTTTGTAGGACAGCTAAACTATCTTCACGACTAGCCTGCTTTTCGGACAATTGAGCTTGTTGGTATGCAATGTTTGCTTGCATCTCTGCTGTTTTCGCTTGATCAAGCTGTTGCTGCGACGTCAGTCCTTCATTGAATAATCCTTGTACGCGAGTTAAATTACGCTTCGCATCTTCCCACTGATTTTTGGCGTTTTCCAAATTATAAGAAGCACTTTCTATTCCATCAGTTCGGCCATTTTTCGCTTGAGCCATGTTGGCTTCTGCCTGACGTAAGGAGATTTCAGCTTGACGAAGACCATCTTCTGCCAGTTTTGTTGCTCCTTGTGCCTGTTTATAAGTTTCTTGCGCTCTTGCTTGGCCATTTTTTGCACGATCTAACGTACTTTTTGCCCGCTCTTCACCATTTTTCGCCCTACTTAAGCTCGCTTGCGCTTGCTTTAAGCTAAGTTCATAATCGCTTGTATCTAGCTTGGCTAATACTTGCCCTTTCTTGACAACATCACCCTTTTTAACAGAAACAGATACGAGTTCACCAGCATTCGTTGGCATTAGTTCGACATCTTTTCCAGGTTTAATCGTCCCTGTAATGAGGGTATTGTCGTTTAACGAGCCACCTGTAATATCGGTGACTGCAACAGGAATTTCTGTAATTGTACTGGCTACTTCTTCCGGTTTATTGCATCCAGCTGTTACCAATATTGCACTAAGCATAACCGCTGCCACTTTGACTGATCGACGTTTCACGTTCTTTTTCACCCTTATAACGCCCTTTCATTCGTAATAATTTTTTGAATGTCCGGTCAGTCACAAGAATAAAGAAACAAGTAAATCACTTGTTTCTTTATTGAATGTAACCTTTTCCTAATGCTTCAATGGACTGTTGAACTAAAAAGTAATTCGTTTTGCTAATTTCCACATTTAGCTCTAATTGGTCTAATTGCAGTTGCGCTTGTTCATAATCATGTTTGGAGACAACCCCTAATCGATATCTCTTTTCAAGGTTTTGGATATCCGTCTGCGCGTTCTTTAATTTTCTTAGCGCTTCTTCATAATTGAACTTAGACGTCTTAATGTTATGTTTTAAGGTATCAATTTTTTTCGTCAACTGCTCACGTAACTGGACAATTTGTTCTTCCGCTATTTTCACATTATAATCTTCCGCTTGTTTATCAAATTGATCGGAATCGTCATCTGCATAAACTTCATCGCGATTATATTTAGCTAGTTCAAGATTTTCTTTTGCTTCCATCATTTTAAACGTATTTTCAATCAGCACTTCATAGTTTTCTAAGTCTATTTCTTGTTCTTCCGTGATGACTTCAGCAGTCTCGTCACTCTCTACTGCTTTTTCGTCACTTGTTTCTGGCCCTTGTGCTGCATTTTGATCTGCCGCTCTTGTCATCGCATTGGCAATAGCTTTCGATAAAACGGCTTCGCTGTCTTGAATGTCCATCTCAATTTGCGTTAACTTCACATCTGGATTGTAATTCACATCAATATCCAATGTTAACGCCGCTAAGTTGTAATAATAATCTTTTTCTTTTTGTTCAAGCTGCTTTTCAAGGTCCACTTGTTCTCTTTTCGCTTGATCGATGTCATCTTTTGATCCCATGCCGTAATCATAAAGACGTTCTGCTTTTCTCACGTTATCTGCCGCTGACTGAATGGCCGTTTTAGTGAAAGCAATTTGATCCTGCAAACTTAGTAGATTCATATATGATGACGTTAATTGTAAAGTTAAAGCTTCTTTAATGCCTTCTGTTTGAATATTTAATGTTGCCTGACCAGATTCTAGTTGTTTAATGGCATTTTCTAACGCTGTAACTTGATCTTCATACGCCTCAATCCCATCATAGACAGCCGCTCTTTCTCCACCTCGAAGCAAATCACGATTCTCTTTTAAGCGATCAAGCGTCTCATCCAAATCTTTAATTTCTTTTTGTGCATCTCTTTTGTCATCTTTTGTACTAAGAACTTGATTTGCAGATGCTTCTAACTGATACTCTAGTAAAAGAATGCTTTTATCATTCTCTAATCCACGTTTTAACACGTCTTCTAATGTTAAAACAGTTAAATCTCTTACTTGTTCTTCCTGTGCTTGTTCAGCTCCCGCTTCTGTTTCTATTGTATTAGCTGAAGTACTAGCTTGCGCAATTCCAGCAAACGGTGTGCTGGCAATCGCTGCTGCACAAAAAAGCGTCATAACCTTCTTCATTATTTGATGTCCTCCTATTTCAAGATGTAGATTCCATGAAAGGAAATGTAATCATAGAAATATAGTAACATGAAATATTGTTTTTTATTAACTATAAACCTGTAATTTTGTATTAATTTTTTGTGTCCATTCACACCGACTATATATATGACGCATGTTTGGCTAAAAGACCTTTAAATAAACGCTTATTTAAACAACCTAAAAAAGCGGGCAAAAGCCCGCTTCTATCCTAGAGTGCACATTCCTCAATTTCAAATCCAAGATCTTCAATCATTCCCCAGTCCGCCGTTGGTTCTTGTCCTGCCGTTGTTAAATAATCACCAACAAAAATCGAGTTTGCCGCAAATAGACCAAGCGGTTGCAAGGATCGTAAATTCATTTCCCGCCCCCCAGAAATGCGGATTTCTTTACTAGGATTGACGAAACGCATCATCGCTAATATTTTCAAACATTTTACAGGTGTTAGTCCTTTTTGTTCTTCTAAAGGTGTTCCTTTCACCGCCACGAGAAAATTACAAGGAATAGAGTCGGCATTTAAGCGCTTCAGTTCGAAGGCAATCTCGACTGCTTGTTCATCCGTTTCTCCCATTCCAAAAATGGCACCGGAGCAAGGAGAGATTCCAGCACTTTTCGCTTTTTCGACCGTATCGACGCGATCATCATACGTATGTGTTGAGCAAATCTGCTCATAATGATCGACATGTGTATTCAAATTATGATTGTAACGATGAACACCTGCTTCAGCTAGACGTGTTGCTTGATCCTCATTTAAAAACCCAAGACAACAGCAAATTTTCAAATCGGTCTGTTCTCGAATTTCTTTAACCGCGCCGATAACATGCTCTACTTCTTTATCTGTTGGACGCCTTCCTGACGCCACGATACAGTAAGTTCCCGCCTTTCGCCGCTTTGCTTCATAAGCTCCTTCTACAATTTTTTCCTTTGTCAGCCATGCATAGCGGTCAATGGGCGCTTCCGACACAATCGACTGCGAACAATAACCGCAATCCTCCGGACATAGGCCGGACTTTGTATTAATAATCATGTTTAACTTCACTTTTTTGCCAAAATAGTGCTGACGAATAGTAAACGCTGCATTCATTAATTGTAAAAGTTCCTCATCGTTCGCTCGCAACATGCCGATCGCTTCTTCACGACTAATCGGTCTTCCTTGTAATACACCTTCGGCAAGTTCATGCCACGTTTTATTTGATTTCGCTAACTCCATTGTTTCATCCCCCGTTTTTATAGTGGATTTAATGAAAAATTCATCTATGTATTGTTTCACATTTGTAAATAGATGCCATACGTATTCTTCGTTTTTAGTTACTCTGGCTTGATACGTAAGAGGTATTGATAATTCAATCTTCATCATTAACACCATTTCTGTTAACCTAACATAAATAAAAGTTAACATTAATCACAGAATACTGTCAATCTAATTCCATAAAATCCCTAAAATGATTTTCATAGACTTCTTCCCCATAAAAAAACTGCTGGCCTATAAAGACCAGCAGTTTCTTATTATTGAACAGCTTTAATTTTATATATAGTAGATGAAAAATCACCGGTTTCTTCAATGCCACCTGCTTGTGTACCTGAATAAGCATTGTCTAATTGAATCCCGATGTTCATTAATTCATCTCCGCCAAACGTCCCTTCATATCCTTCAATTGTATATTCCATGTCTGGATTTAACCCTTTTACGCGAAGTGCTTCGTAACCAGGATTTGGTCTTGCTAATACTTGATAATAGCCGACAAGAGCTTCTGTCTGATCTTCAGCGACTACCATCCAGCTCGTTACATTTCCATCTCCTTCAAACGGGCTTTCCAATCGATAAAACGTTCCCGTTTGAATCAATTCACGATGTTCTTTATAAAACGCAATTTGACGTTGAACAATGGCTTTTTCTTCACTCGTCATAAGCGTTACATCAAGCTCGTAGCCAAACATTCCAAAATAAGCAACGTTTGCACGTGTATCAAGGCTCGTAATTCGGCGAACTTGATGGTTTGGTACTGCCGAAACGTGAGCTCCCATTGAACTTAACGGATAAGCAAATGTTGTACCGTATTGGATTTTCAAACGTTCCATCGCATCGGTGTCATCGCTTGTCCATGTTTGCGGGGCATAATACAGCATACCTGGATCAAAGCGGCACCCTCCACTTGCGCATGACTCAAATAAAACATGAGGGAAGGTTGACGTTAACCGCTCATATAAATCATACACACCTAAAATGTAACGGTGAGGCACTTCAAACTGACGCTCTGCTGCTAAAGTTGCCGAACCAATCTCGGTCATATAACGGTTCATATCCCATTTCACGTAGGAAATCGGTGCTTCTTGTAAAATAGTTGCCATCATTTCATAAATATAATCGACAACTTCCGGACGAGAGAAATCTAGCACAAATTGGTTACGTCCATGAGATTGTCTTCGGCCAGGCACATGAATAAGCCAATCTGGATGTTTTTCATACAACTCACTCACTTTTGATACCATTTCCGGTTCAAACCACAAGCCGAAGGAAAGCCCTAATGCTTCTACTTTACGAGCTAATGATGAAATGCCGTTCGGAAGCTTCTCTTTGTCCACAAACCAGTCTCCAAGCGAAGTCGTATCATCGTTTCGTTTACCAAACCATCCATCATCTAATACGAACAGCTCTGTGCCAAGCTCTTTTGCCGTTTGCGCAATTTCAAGAATTTTTTCCTCATTAAAATCAAAATACGTCGCTTCCCAGTTATTAATTAAGACTGGACGCACTTTGTCTCTCCATTGTCCTCGAACAAGTCTTGTACGGTATAACTCATGATACGTTTGACTTAATTTATTCAACCCTTCATCTGAATACGCCATAACTACTTCAGGAGTCTGGAAACTCTCCCCACTTTCTAGCAACCACTGGAAATCAAATGGATTAATCCCCATCGTTACCCTTGCTGTATCATAATGATCGACCTCGACTTGCGCTAAAAAGTTTCCACTGTAGACAAGGCTGAAACCAAACGCTTCTCCTTCATGCTCCGTCGTCTTTTTTCGTTTTAATACAAGGAATGGGTTTTGCTGACTACTGCTTGTGCCTCGCGTACTTGAAATACTTTGGATGCCTGCTTGAAGCGCCCGTTCCTTTACGTGACGCTCACGAGACCAAGAACCAGATAGATGCACCATGTCATAATCCGCATCAAAAAAGTCCACGCTAGCACTCATCGCTCTTGTTAACGTCAGTTTTTGCTTTCCTTTGTTCACAAATCTTGCTTGACGCGCAATCACATTTCTTCCTTTAAAAACGGTGTAACTTAAAATAAGCTGCGCATCAATCCACTCATCATACAGCGTAATCTCTAATGTTGTTGCTTCATCATCTTGCTCAACGTATGTCGCAGGAAGTCCATCAAGCTTCGGTTTCCCTGCAAAAATTCGATGGCTCTCGTATTCAAAATTGGTAATACGGCTGCCATCTTCCTGTAAAATTTGGAAAGCAGGCTCTCTGAAATCAGTTGTTCCGTAAGAAGGATATTCTTGTTTCAGTAAGTCTAGCGAAAAAGCTAAATCTCCTTCATATACACAAGCCGTTCCTGCTCTTGCTTGTGTTTTAATTAAATGCTGGAACGATGGACGGTGGTTTACCTTTTTCCCAAAATAAAGATGCCCCAGCTGATTATTTTTTAAGATGGTAAAAATATAGCTCATTGTGTCACCTTGAAGGTGAAACTCTCTTGTCGACTCGTTATAAAAAATAGACATTATATTCTCCTCGCTTCTGCAAATAATGTAAACGTATACAGATGAAAACCTGCTTTTATTCTATTGTCATTTTCCGTTCTGCTCAATAGTAAATAAAACAGAAGATTATAGCATTTTTTTGCTATACTGATACAGTTAACAAGATAAACAAATAAGCGCTTATATTCAGTACAACCGACTGGCCTTATATGTAGATATTGGGGATATGAAAAATGATTTCGAACGACTTTTATTTCTTTTTTGCTTCTATTAATAAAGTGAAAAACCGATCAACAAATAACAGACAATTGGAACAACTCCTTTGCTCAATACTTCCTCCTATCCCAATCACTTCCGTACATACCTTCAACAGCTAAACGAAAACTACATACGAACCTTTCACTGATGATGATTTCTCATTAACAAAGGAGGCCCAACATGGCACGTAGAAAACTATTGGTACCTGAAGCACAAGAGGGAATGCAGCATTTAAAAGAGGCAGTTATGAAGCAAGCAGGTTACAAAACGACCAATCATCAAGATGTGAAATATGAAGTGGCGAAAGAACTGGATATTCCTTTAAAACAAGAAAGAAACGGGCATTTGACTTCAGAACAAGCTGGGAAAATCGGAGGAAAAATCGGTGGACGCATGGTAAAAGAGTTAGTTAAAATGGCTCAACAATCATTTCGTCAGCATTAAAGAAGGATTGACCTTTTATTCTCCTTTTGACAAATTTCCCGAGAAATATGTCGAGGTATTCCTCTCACTGTCAAAAAGACGCCCCTTTAGTAAGGATGCGTCTTTTTGACAGTGAGTCTTATTTAGCTACCTTTATATGAGCTTCTTCCATCTTTTCTTCTAAAGAAGGATGGAATTCGTTCTCCATCTTCGATACAACAACCGTCGCCACGCCATTTCCAATCAAATTCGTAATGGCACGTGCTTCAGACATGAATCGGTCCACTCCTAGCAATAAGGCAATTCCTTCTACTGGAATCATCGGAAATGCAGCTAAAGTAGCGGCAAGAGTAATAAAACCGGAACCTGTTACACCTGCTGCTCCTTTAGATGTCAACATAAGCACACCTAATAACGTTAACTCCTGCCAAATCGTCAAGTCAATTCCATACGCTTGAGCGATGAAAATGGCGGCCATCGATAAATAGATAGATGTACCATCTAGATTAAACGAATACCCTGTCGGAACGACAAGACCTACCACTGATTTGGAACAACCATACTTTTCTAATCGCTCCATCATTTTCGGAAGTGCTGACTCTGATGACGAAGTTCCTAGTACTAAAAGAATTTCTTCTTTAATATACGTGATAAATTTGAAAATGCTAAACCCGTAAAACTTCGCAATCGCACCGAGTACTAAAACAATGAACAAGAACATTGTAATATAAACAGAACCCATCAACTTTCCAAGTGATACAAGCGAACCTAAGCCAAATTTACCGATTGTATACGACATGGCACCAAATGCGGCAATTGGTGACAGCTTCATAATCATGTTTACAATCCCAAAGAAAATATCTGTCAATCTTTCAAAAAGAAGAATAACTGGTGCTGCTTTCTCTCCCATCGCGGCCGTTGCGATACCGAATAACACAGCAAAAAACAAGATAGGCAGCAATTCGCCATTCGCCATCGCGGCCACTGCGTTATCCGGAATGATTCCCAACATAAATTCGACAAATCCATGCTCTGTTTCTGCAGCTTGCTGGGTATACTGGGAGACATCTCCCCCCTCCACAGCACTTGTATTAAACCCCTTTCCTGGCTGAACCATATTGACAACTAAAATTCCAATTGCTAATGCAAACGTGGTGACAATTTCGAAATAGAGGAGCGCTTTCCCTCCGATTCTTCCTACCTTTTTCAAGTCCCCCATACTGCCAATTCCGATGACAACTGTAAAGAAAATAATTGGTGCAATGACCATTTTTATTAACTTAATAAATGCATCTGCCAACACTTTCAGTTCAGCACCAAACTCAGGTAAAAAGAAGCCTAGCGTAATACCCGCGATAATCCCGATCACAACCTGAACCGTCAAATTTTTAAAGTTAATCCTCATCACCCATCCCCCCTGTTTGTTAACGCTTACAAAAACTATTGTTTTTATATTAATTCACTAAAGGGAATATTTAAACTTATGGTGATAATGGTCTTTTTGTTCATTTTGGTCTCTTCTGTTTTAAGGTTCAAGCATTTCAACTAGTTCTTCTGCCGCTTCTTCTTCAAATTGTCTGTACAATGGCTGAAGCTTTTGCCGCCATTTCTCTTTTTCACTGTCCGTTAAATAATAGATGTCGATAGTAGAATTTTGACGAATGTAGTTCAACTGTTCCTCATTCATAATTTTTGACTGTTCCCAAATCCATGTAGTTGTTTCTTCCATAGCTTCCTCTAAAAGCACTTGAACTTCCTTTGGAAGGCTCCGCCAAAACTTTTTATCCATTAGCACTGTATACCCTAAATAGCCGTGGTTACTGATTGTCATATACCGTTGATGTTGATAGAAGCGCTTTGAGTAAATATTAGAAATCGTATTTTCCTGTCCATCAATTTCAGCTTTTTGTAAAGACTCGTAAACCTTGTTGAACGGGACCACTTGAGGCTCCGCTCCAAATAGCCGAAACTGCTCTTCAATGACCTCGCTCGGCATAATACGAAAACGCTGTCCCTCAAAATCCTCAGGTTCAAGCAATGGATTTTGATTACTTGTCATTTGTTTAAACCCATTACTCCATAACGCTAAGCCTTTTAGCCCTTCTTCTTCTAGCATTCTTAAAAGTTTCCGTCCCATCTCTCCCATGAATACTTGCTCTACTTCTTGATAATTTTCAAATACAAAGGGTAGATCGAACATGTTCCATTCAGGCATCACTTCGGTCATTTTTGAAAAAGAAGGAGCAATCATTTGTACATCGTTTCTTCTTAAAGCATCCATTTCTTGATCATCCGAATACAAAGAACCATTAGCGAATATTTCCACCTTCACCCGTCCTCCTGACTTTTCGGTGACAAGATCTGCAAATTTTTGCACCGCTAATCCTTTCGGTGTATTTTCCGCCACTACATGACTGAAATTCATCACGATTTGTTCATTCAACCCTTCTTGTTCATCATCATATTGAACTTCTTTTTCATAGCTAAACAAAAAGAAAAAAAAGAGCAACAAACTAAAGACAATGCTCGTTCCTATAAATATTTTCATACACTCTCACATCTCTATAGAAAATTTTTTAGTTTGATAATATTTTAACACGCTCTTTTGTCCATGGTAAAATAAAGAAAAGTTGCATCAGGGAGGTTACTTTGTACCACATGTGACGGTACATTTCTTATGTCTATACAATCTAAAATTACAGGCTTAATTTTTTTTATTGTTGGATTTTCTCTTTTTTTAGCAGGCATGATGGTTATGAGAGATTTTGTCCAATCAAAAGAAACAGATTTGCGCCAGCGTTCGCTCCTTACCGCCCGTACTGTAGCAGAGCTTCCTGAAATCGCCCAACATATAACCGAAACGACTACTATGAAAACAAAATTGAATACGCTTGTAGAACCTCTTCGAATTATTCATAATGCCGATTACATCGTCATTCTTGATATGAATGGGGTACGCCTCACTCACCCTGTTTCTTCTATGATTGGCAAGAAATCAAGTGGCCAAGATGAGGGGCCTGCCTTCGCTGAGCATACTTATACAACAAAAGCCAAAGGAGAAAAAGGCATGGTCATCCGCTCTTTCGTTCCTATTATCAATGAGCAGCATGAACAAGTAGGAGTCGTCATTGCCGGCTATATTCTTCCTAGTTTTCTAGAGGTCCTGCTCAGTTTAAAAAAGGAAATTTTCTTCACAGCTGGACTATCACTATTATTCGGAGGCTGGGGAGCATGGTTACTAGCTTCACATATTAAAAGGCAGATGTTTGAACTGGAACCTGAGGAAATTGCTAGACTACTTACCGAAAGAACCGAAACGTTCAATGCGATGCACGAAGGCGTCATTGCCATTGATATTAACGAAAAGATTACAGTTTTTAATGATAAAGCAAAAGAAATGATGGGCATCACAGGTGATGTAATAGGACGTAACATTCATGATGTCATTCCAGATACAAAGTTGCCTGAAATTTTAACGTTGAATCAACCTGTCTACAATAAGGAACTGCAAGTGAGAAACTTAAACATTTTAAGCAATCGCATCCCAATTAAAGTAAACGATAAAACAATAGGTGCTGTCGCTGTTTTCCAAGATCAAACGGAAGTAAAAAAACTGGCAGAAGAACTAACAGGGGTTAAAGCTTTTGTAAGCGCTTTGAGAGTGCAGAACCATGAACATATGAATAAACTTCACACTATTGCTGGGTTAATTCAACTTGAAAAAAAAGAAAGCGCCTTAGAATATGTCTTTCACCTTTCAGAAGAACAGGGAGAATTAACCCGCTTTCTTAACAAAAATATACGAAACGACAGCCTTTCAGGACTTCTGTTAAGTAAAGTCAGTCGAGCAAAAGAGCTAGGGATTACATTAAGCATTGACCGGCACAGTCAACTCCACTCATTCCCTCCTTCTCTTGATCATCATGACTTTGTCATTATTATTGGAAATCTAATTGAAAATGCCTTCGATTCATTCCAGGGAATGGCTCTCCCAACTAAAGAGGTTTATTTAAGCATTGAACAAGACGATGACATCCTTTCTATTTTAGTAGAGGATAACGGAGGTGGAATGGAAAAAGAGCAGGTGCCCTATATTTTTAACGAGGGCTTCTCCACAAAAGAGAAGGAAAATCGGGGGATTGGTTTACACCTTGTCAAACAAATTGTTCAAAAAGGAAATGGAAATATACACGTTGAAACCGAATTGAACAAAGGGACGTTGTTTACAGTCACCTTTTTTATATAAGGTCAACTCGGACAAGTTACTTTCTAAATAGAGAAATGAAAATCAAGAACTCGGTGTTTAGAAGCTTTAAACGCGGTTAATACCAAAGGGGGAGTTTTTGGATGACAACACAACAATGGAACGTTCTTCTTATTGAAGATGATCCCATGGTGCAAGAAGTAAATCGCCAGTTTATTGAACAAATAGACGGGTTTAAAGTAATTGGCTATGCATTGAATGGATTTGACGGCATAGAACTCGTCAAAAAGCAGTGCCCAGATTTAGTCATCCTTGATATGTATATGCCTAATCAAGATGGCCTCACCACCCTTCAGCAGCTTCGTGGGGAAGGGTTTAATACCGATGTCATTGCTGTTACCGCCGCAAGTGATATGGAAACGGTCAGAAAAGTGTTACAACTTGGAGCCATCGATTATATTATGAAACCTTTCAAATTTGAACGAATTAAGCAAGCTCTGGAGCGCTATGCATCGTTCCATGCAAGAATAAATGAAAAACCGATTCTCACACAACAAGAATTAGATGGCATTCGACTTCAACAAGGTGATGAAAAATCAACCTCTCTTCCAAAAGGGCTCCATGCGCTTACGTTAAAAAACATTAAAGATTATTTGTCGAAGCAATCGATGCCGGTTTCGGCTGAAGATGTCGCAGAGGGAATTGGTATTGCTCGCGTAACGGCAAGACGTTATTTAGAATTTTTAGATCATAGCGGCCATGTCCAATTGCACATTGAATATGGAGGAATTGGAAGACCTGTTAATCGATATGCTTTAATCAAACGCTAGCTTAAAGGCTGGCGTTTGATTTTCAGTGGAAGAAAGGATTCACCGCTCACACTCCTCCCACTAATAATATATCAATATAACGGTATTTGTATTTTTATTCCTTTCTAAATATTTAAAAATAACTAAATATTACATTTTATTGTAACTCCCTTCATTCCAAAAACAGCTTAAACCTATATAAATTAAGCATAATCGTGAAAATTCTCAGTATTTTTTAATTCATCAGTGATTTTTCCATATAATTTCATTGACGAATGCGTTATTTGTTTAATAAAATAAAGAACATGTAATTATTTTGTAAATTTCAACACCTTTCTTTTAAATTTTTTGTAAATTTAAAATGATTGGTAATTAGTAGTAGGGGGACATGATTATGCAAGCAGCTGCAAACAAAGACGTACAGCAGCCAAACCAGTCCAGCAAAAAACATCCACCTGGACTCTATCTGCTGTTCGCAACTGAAATGTGGGAGCGTTTCAGTTACTATGGAATGAGGGCACTTCTTGTACTTTATTTAACAACTGCCGTGATTAATGGCGGATTAGGTGTCAATGAAAGTACCGCAATGGCTATTTACGGCTTTTTCACTGGTGCCGTTTATATTACTCCAATGGTTGGAGGATATTTATCTGATCGCTTCTTAGGAAGAAGACTCGCTATCACAATCGGTGGTATTTTAATGGCTCTTGGAAACTTCTCGTTATTTGCCAGCCAAAGTATGACCGCTTTATATATCGGTCTTGGACTATTGATTATCGGGAATGGTTTCTTTAAACCAAACATTTCAACACTTGTTGGTGAGCTTTACAGCGAAAACGACTCTCGCCGTGATGGTGCCTTCACTATTTTCTATATGGGTATCAACATTGGAGCGTTCTTTGCACCGTTAGTAGTCGGACTTATGAGTTATAAGTACGGATTCTTGACAGCGGCTATCGGGATGGTTATTGGACAATTAGTTTTCAACTTGCTCGGCAATCGCTACTTAGGTGATATTGGGAAAGAAGCAGTGGGCAAACCTCAAGTTTCAGCAAATGAAAAAGCTGCTGGTCCTTTAACACCAAAAGAAAAGAAACGTACAGCAGCAATTGTCATTTTAGCAGTGTTCGTTATTGCTTTCTGGGCTGCATTCGAGCAAGCCGGAAGCTCTTTAACTCTTTATGCACACAATCAAATTGACCGTGATGTATTCGGATTTACAGTTCCAACTCCATGGTTCCAATCATTAAATCCATTATTCATTGTCATCTTAGCACCCATTATTTCTGCTTTATGGATTAAGCTTGGTAACTCTAAAAGCGGTGACTTAAAAACACCGACGAAGATGGCACTTGGATTAATTACGGTTGGCTTAGGCTTCTTAGTACTACTTCCTGCTGTTATGCACACAGGAAACGATGAATTACTAAAAGCAAACATCTTATTTATGATTGTGACGTACTTCCTGCATACATTAGCAGAATTAATGATTTCACCAGTTGGTTTATCCATGGTAAGTAAAATTGCTCCAATTAAATTTGCTTCCTTATTAATGGGAGTGTGGTTAGCAAGTTCAGCTGTAGCCAACATGGTTGCTGGTCAATTAGCAGCCTATACGCAATCTCTAGGTTACTTGGAGATTTTCAGTGTAATTGGTTTTGTGACAATCGGTTTAGGAATTATCTTGTTATTGCTTTCTAAACCAATTGCGAAATTAATGGAATAGAAAAAGAGAATCACAAAAAGGCCCGTACATAAATGATTTCATGTACGGGCCTTTTTGATTCATCATTCTGCAACTGTCGCTGCCTTTTTTTGGCCTTTATCAGGAGACTTTATACCAAGCTCGGCTAACTGAGCGTTCATGTCATCCATGATTGCTCGGGCTTGGGCTTTTGTTTCCTCATCAAGGTCAGCAAATACGTCAGGACGCTCACCTTTTACTCCCTTAGCTGGACGTTCAATCCCTAGCTCAGCTAATTGTGTTTGTGCTTCTTCTTGCGTTATTGAACCTTCTTTCACTTGATCCTTAATTGCTTGCACTTTTTCTTTTGTTTCTTCATTTAGATTAGCCAATCCATCAGGACGTTCACCTTTTCCGTCTTTAGCTGGAAGTTCAACCCCAAGTTCCACTAATTGAGCTTTTGCCTTTTCCACAATTTCCTGCATTTTTTGTTGAGTAGCTGCATCTACATTTTGTTCCCATTTTCCTTTCACCATTTGCGCTGAAGGAGCTGGAGAACTTGTGCTGTCTGTTGCAGCCGCAGCGGCAGGAAGGGTTGCTCCCCCGATAATCCCTACTGATAAAGCACCTGTCATTACATAACCAAATAATTTCTTTTTGTTCATCATTTTTATTTCCTCCTCAAATTATGTATGGGGATGTTGTTTACATGCATTACTTTAACCCCCCCATGGTGAAAAAATAGTGAAAAGAAAATAAAATTTCTACCCCGCTAAAATATCTTCTTTCGGATATTTAATTTTAGCATGTTCCTTTTTAGCTAAAGAAAACATAAGGGTAAGCGGACCAAGTTTCCCTAAACTCATCATAAAAATAAGTACAAGCTTTCCTGTAAAGGACAGTTCAAATGTGAGCCCCATAGACAGACCGACCGTGCCAAAAGCAGAAATAACTTCAAAAAGAATTTTTACAAATGGGGCTTCTTCTGTAATGGTCATAATAAAGACCGCAGCAAAAATAAACAATAGACTCGTCATGCTGATTGCCAACGCTTTAAATACAAGCTTTTCATCAACTCCTCGTCTAAACACATGAATTTGTTCTTTTCCTTTTAAATACGTAAAAACCGATAACACAATAATTAGAAAGGTTGTAAGCTTAATCCCCCCTCCAGTTGAAGCACTTCCTGCTCCGACAAACATAAGGAACATCATATAAAAAGCTGTCGAATCTTTTAAACCTGTCATATCAATGGTATTAAATCCAGCTGTCCGTGGGCTTACTCCTTGAAAATAAGCTGACCACAACTTTCCAGAACCATCCAGTGTACCTAACGTTTTCGGATTATCCATTTCCAGCAGTAAAATCATAACCATACTCACTATGTTAATCAACAGTGTCCCTGTCAACATGAGCTTTGAATGAAGACTAAGCTTTCTCCATCTCTTTTTGTTGCGCAAATCTATTAGGACGGTAAACCCTAATCCTCCAATAATAAAAAGGAACGTAATCACCACATTAATGAGCGGATCGTCCGCGTATTTCATTAAATTATCAGGAAGCAAGCCAAATCCCGCGTTATTAAATGCAGAAACCGCATGAAAGAAACTGAAGTACAACCCTTGCGCTACTCCAAATTCAGGTATCCAGCGAATCGATAAAAACAGTACGGCAATGAGCTCGATTATAAAAGCAAAGACAAATAAATGAATCACAAGCCGTATGACTCCTCCGAACGATGTTTGGTTAAGCGAATGCTGGATAAGCACCCGCTCGCGAAATCCAATTTTTTTGCCAAGCATTAAAAAAAATAAAATGGCAAAAGACATAATTCCAAGACCGCCAATTTGAATCCATAACATAATAATCGTTTGACCAAACTTTGTATACACGGTACCGGTGTCGACCACCGCTAACCCCGTCACTGTCGTAGCGGATGTAATAGTAAAAAAAGCATCAACCCAGCTGATCGGCTCTGTCGTTGCAATAGGCAATTTTAATAACCATGCTCCGACTACAGTAAAAAAACTAAAAAAGATAATGAGAAGCTGAGGGGGAGTCATTTGAACACTTTTTAATTTCATAAAAAGCTTCCTTCCTTCTTCAGTGATTACTTCCATAACACAAAAAGCCCTCTCCACTAAATCATTGAAAGTCAATAAATTAGCGAAAAGGGCTTGTTTATGAGTGCATGAAAAAAGACAGCATCCTCCTTCAGGCACCCTCCTTCTTATTGGAGTGATCCCTTCTCTCAAAAGTGCTGACGAGGTTAGCTGTCGGGTTCGGATTTGAGAGTATCCTACTTGAATTCAAGATTCACCCCTAGGAACAATTTGATGCCAGATTGTTCCGTGACTGTTGAAACAGCCCTTCATGTGGTTCCCCCGCTCCTGTTACGGATTAAGCAAGTTTAATAAAAATTAGTTTTATGAAAGTAATCATAATTCCGGCAAAGCAACCTGTCAAGACTATTCTTATTGACTTTTGCTCGCATACATTTTCTCTTTCCTGTCTATTCTATTAAAGACTGTAGACAGGAAAGAAAGGAGTGTTAGAAATGAAACTGATAGCAGTATGTAGACATTGCAGCGGTGTAGGCAGGACACAGACCTCTATTCCTTTTTACAAACGAACATGCTCTTGTTGCAATGGAAGCGGCAAACTTGTCCAAACTCTATCAGAATACCGAGGTGCTCTTTAAAAGAAAACAAGCGTGACATCTCTTGTTACTTAGGGGCACGAAATCCTGCTGCTTCCGCCTCTTTTTCTGTACAAAACATCATTTCCGGCTTTGTCACCTTATATTGAGGACTTTGCGGAGTGTGATAAATTTTTTCTCCCTTACTATTAATATTTCCTTTAATCACTGGATTTGCACATTCCCCAAAGGTCGCTTCACTTTCTGTCGTTTGTTGCTTATTCGCCCCATCGAATCCTTCACTCGTTACATAATTCTCAAGTGACCATATCTTTCGCTCTTGCTCTTGAGCGACTCGCTGCACGTCCCGAAAGCGGTCGACATATTTCGTATTTGGCTCAAATACATAAGCGACACGAGCATATCCTTCTTCAAGCAACCATTCATTCAGCATTTTCCCATCCGTCCATACATACGCAAGTAAACGCCCATATTTATCGCGTTCTCCTACATCAAGCTCTAATTCAACACTTGCACCTTTAGGAAGTTGCTCTTTCACAAAATTACTCGCCTCTATCGCATATGGTTGAACAGGCTTCGACGGATGAACCGATTCGGGGGTATCTACAAGCAACAAGCGAACCGTCTCAGATTTTCCATTTACTTCTACTTTTAATGTATCCCCATCCACCACTTTTTCGACAATAGCAGGAATATAACTCGATTCCTGTTGGCAGGCGGCCAGCACAAGCCACATGACCACTCCTGATACCATTAACAGCCCTCTCCTCAATCCGTTCTTCACGTTTTATCTCCTCCTTCTCTTTTTGAAAAGCTCTGTTACCATCTTTCACACCTAGCCAACAGAGCGATGGAAAAAGAAAAGAGTCTGGCTGACGCCACACCCTTTTTTATTCTTTTCAACTCTTAAAACGTGCTTCGCAATTCAACAGATGGATATTTATCCTGGAACATTCGTAGAACAAAATCGTTTTCAAATAACAGAACCGGGTTTTCATATCGATCTTCTACTAACATAACACGGGAATCTGTCATTTTATCCTGCAAATCTTCCTTTTTAATCCACTTTGCTGCCTCATGGCGCATTCGCTGGAATTCAATATCGACTCCATATTCGTTCTTCATTCGATATTCAAACACTTGGAATTGCAGTTCCCCGACCGCTCCAAGAATATAATCACCGAAGTATGGCGTTCGATATAATTGTACAGCCCCTTCTTGCACAAGCTGGGTAATCCCTTTTTCAAAGTGTTTCCCTTTTAAAGCATTTTTCGCTCGAACTTTCGCAAATAATTCAGGCGGGAACGTCGGCAACGCATTAAATTCAAAGTTGGCCGCTCCTTCTCCTAAAATCGTATCACCAATTTGATACGTTCCGGAATCATACAGTCCGATAATATCTCCTGCATACGCTTCATCAACCGTTTCCCGGCTTGAAGCTAAAAACTGATGAGATTGAGACAATTTAATTTTTCGGCCTGTTCGCGGCAATGAGACATTCATACCACGTTCAAACTTTCCTGAGCATACACGCACAAACGCAATTCGATCGCGATGAGCTGGGTTCATGTTCGCTTGAATTTTAAAGATAAACCCTGAGAAGTTTTCATCCGTTGGATCAATTGCGCCGTTCGATGATTCACGTGGTTGAGGAGGAAGAGTCAATCCTAAAAACTCATCAAAGAATGACTGAACACCGAAATTCGCGATGGCACTTCCAAAGAACACAGGTGTTAACTTCCCTTGCTTCACCTTTTCCATTGAAAAATCATTTCCTGCCTCATCAAGCAGAGCAAGTTCATCCGTCAACATTGACAAATATCCTTCATCTACATAGTTGCTTACTTCATCTGTTACGTTTGTTCCATCGAAATCGACAAATTGCGATTCCTCATTCCCACGATACACTTCAATTTGCTTTTTAAAACGGTCATATGTTCCTTGAAACCTTTTCCCCATTCCAATCGGCCATGTCACCGCATATGACTCGATTCCAAGTACCTCTTCAATCTCTTCCATCAGCTCAAGCGGGTCTTTTCCTTCGCGATCCAGCTTATTAATGAAAGTTAAAATTGGAATACCGCGCATGCTGCATACTTTAAACAATTTAATTGTTTGCTCTTCAATTCCTTTTGTTCCATCAATAACCATAACAGCACTATCGACAGCCGTTAGCGTACGATACGTATCTTCACTAAAGTCTTGGTGACCTGGTGTATCAACAATATTAATATGGTGATCTCTATAAGAAAACTGCATAACGCTGGATGTTACAGAAATTCCACGTTGTTTTTCAATTTCCATCCAGTCAGATGTTGCATATTTCCCTGTTTTTCTCCCTTTAACCGTACCTGCTGAACGAATCATTCCACCTAATAACAATAATTTCTCTGTTAAAGTAGTTTTCCCCGCATCAGGGTGAGAAATAATGGCAAAAGTACGTCTTGATTCGACTTGTTCTTGTTGGCTTTTTATTTCTTGACTCATGTTATTAATCCTCTCTCTCACATCTATTCATCTAGCATAACTTGTTTTTTCTTCGTATTCTACTTTTTATTTTAGAATAAAGGAAACTTCTATCGTAGAGGCTCTCTCGTATCCCGACTTAACATCTCCAGTCACCTAAAGTGAAAAAGTGCGGGTCTCACTGCCTGTTAAAAGGGCCGTCTTTCGATTATCTACTTTCACCAAGGAAACTTGATGCATTAAACGCACCTTTCACTATAGCATATGTTGTCTTTTTCACCAAACTCGCTCTCTTTGTTCTCCTGTCTTGATGAGGTACAATAAAGAATGTGACAAATCGGAAGAAAGAGGGCTAAACAAAATGGAATATACAGGCGAAAGGGTCATGCCTCACCTTATGAAGCCAACCAATGGCTTATTACTTGAACACATCGCAAGATATCAGTTCGCGATTTTATATACGAAAGGCAGAGTACTCGATTTAGCATGCGGAAGCGGCTTCGGAAGCCAGCTTGTAGCAAAAGCCGCCAAAAAGAAAATTGATGAAATTGTAGCCGTAGACATTGATTCGGACATTATTGAATATGCCCGCAGTTTTCACTACCACCCTAAAGTCAACTTTTTAGCAGGCAATGCAGCAGATCCTTCCCTTCCTGAGCAACTCGGAACGTTTGACTGTATTATGAGCTTTGAGACGTTAGAACATATAAAGGAAGAAAAACAGTTTCTAACAAACCTTTATAAGCTCTTAAAGTCTGGAGGAACACTTGTCATTTCGACACCGTTTGGACTCGGACGAGGAAAACCGTCCAGTGAACCTTTTCACGTTCATCAGCTCACATTAGACGAGTTTGAACATCTTTTCGATGATTATTCGGAAAGCGAATTTTTTTATCAGCGCGGCGTTCTCGTTGAAACAAAGCGTGAAGGAATGCACTATCCTTTAGGGATTGCGGTTTGTGTCAAATAAGTATGTTTAGACAGCTTCGAGAAGAAACCAATAAGAAAAGCCAGCCGCATAGGCTGACTTTTCTTATTGGGTAAGCTCAATGTTAATTCATACGAACTACTTGTTCCTCCGTTTTTGGCTGGCGGGAAGTCAACCGTGGGAACCCAATTAAAATTGCTCCAACCCCAAATACTGCAATCAAAATTGGATAGAATGAATACGGTAGAAGCGCGATAGGTGAAATTCCTCCTAGCTTAGCTGCTGTTAATACTTGAGCACCGTATGGAATTAATCCTTGTACACTACATGAGAAAATATCTAATAAACTAGCTGATTTTCGCTTGTCAATGTCATATTGCTCCGCAATATCCTTCGCTAACGGACCTGTGAAAATAATCGAAATCGTATTATTAGCCGTCGATAAGTTAGTTAAACTCACAAGACCTGCAATTCCAAACTCTGCGCCTTTTTTCGACTTGATGCTTCTCGTCATCATGTTTAATAAATAATCAATGCCGCCATTATGCTTAATAATTTCGACCATACCGCCAATTAAAAGGGCTAAAATGACAAGCTCTGCCATTCCAAGAATTCCTTCTGTTACAGTTTGCAAGAAGCTCGATATTTGATAGCTACCATCAACTAACCCAATGATTCCAGCTAAAACAGTTCCACCCATTAACACACCCAGAACATTAAACCCAAGCAATGCCGTAATGAGGACGCTAATGTACGGTAAAATTTTAATCCAGCTAAAGTTTTCAGTCCCAATCGTTGAATGATTGCCTGTTGTCACGATGAATAAGATAACAGCCGTTAAAATCGCTGCTGGTAACACAATAAAAAAGTTCGTCTTAAATTTATCTTTCATTTCCGTTTGTTGCGTACGTACAGCCGCAATGGTTGTATCAGAGATGAACGACAGGTTATCTCCAAACATCGCTCCGCCAACTATCGCTGCCATTGTTAAAGCAATGGAAATATCCGTCTCGCCGCTAATTCCAACCCCAATTGGCGCCAAAGCAGCGATAGTTCCCATGGATGTTCCCATTGAAAGGGAAATGAATGCACCAATAATAAACAAACCAACAACTAAAAAGCTTGGTGGAAGAGTCGACAATGCTAAGTTAACAGTCGATTCCACAGCTCCCATTCCTTTAGCCGAAGCAGAAAACGCTCCTGCCAAAATAAAAATAAATGTCATAGTAATAATATCAGGGTGTCCCGCTCCTGCTGCGAACCGCTCAATTTTAACCGTCAGTGTTTCTTTCCGATTCATCATTAACGCGACTACAACTGCAATAATGATTGCCGCTAATACCGGCATTTGATAAAAATCACCTGTAATGACCCCTGATCCAACAAATAAGGTCAAAAAGATGCCTAATGGTAGTAAAGCCATTGCATTTCCTGTTACTTTATTCACTCCTTGCACCCCATTCTCTATTTATTCGTGAAAAAGACCTCTTCTCACAAGCAAGAAGAGGTCTTATATAGTCTATATAAGAAACACTCTTCTCATCTCTCAAGCATGTTGCTTGCTGGATTTGGCACAGCACTCTCGTAAAAAGTCCGCTGCCGAGACATCATCGGGCCAGTCCCTCCGTCTCTCTTGATAAGAAGATCATATTTATCATCTTTTTCAAATTACCTAAACTACTTTAAATTGTTCACAAGAAAAAGTCAAACATTATTTCACAAAAGTAAAATAACACCAAAACAGGAAGTTTCACTCAAGTGCTGATGACCCTGTCTTATCTTTTTCATTCCGTAATTGAATTAATTTCACGAGATTCACGATAATCGTTTTTGTCACCGCATATAAAGGCACACCTAAAATCATGCCTAGTACCCCGGCTAAATTTCCAGCTACTAATAAAATGATGATAATCGTAAGCGGATGAATATCGAGTCTCTTCCCGATTACGAGCGGTGAAATGAAATTCCCGTCAATTTGCTGCACAATTGTGATGACGACAATGACAAGAAACGCTTTCGTCGGGGAATCCAACAAACCAATAATGACAGCAGGGGCTGCCCCGATAAAAGGTCCTAAATAAGGGATAATATTCGTGACAGAAACAATAATTGCGAGTGTCAGTCCATATGGCAACCCAATAATTAAATAACCGATGAACGTAAAGATTCCTACAAACAACGCCACAAGGAATTGTCCTTGAATATAAGCAGAAAGCGTCTCACCTGTTTCTTGAATAATGTGCAAGCCGCCCTTTCGATACGCAGAAGGTAAAAAACGCACAGAAGCTTTCGGAAGCTTATAGCCATCTTTAAACATGTAAAATAAAATAAACGGCACCGTAACAACGGTTAACGTAATATTAGCAATGACCCCGAATACCGTTCGAACGCTTTTGGTCACATTATCAGGCAACGAAGCCACATAATTCGTTAACGTTTCTTCAATTTTTTCAAGTGAAATAAATTCTTGGCCTAAAATCCACTTAAACCAGCCAGATTGAGCAGAGTTTTCAAAGAATACACGGATTGTGGCAATATAAGACGGCAAGTTTTGAACCAAATCGGTAATTTGCTGTGATAAGATTGGCGCGACTACACCAATGCCTACACTCATCAGTCCAATAAAAACAGCATATAAAATCAAAATGGCTAAATTCCTCGGCACTTTGTACTTCGTCAAAAACTCGACAATTGGATTAAATAAAAAGTAAAGAAATCCTGCGATTAAGATTGGAAAAAACAAAGTAGATACAAACACAACAATCGGTTCAAATAAAAAAGAAATTTTTGTGCTGAAATAAATAATTAATACCATCAACAAAATTTGGAGCGTCCAAAAATGCACTTTTGACTTTAACACAACTTCACTTCCCCTAACTGAACGGCCCATCTTTAAGCCGTTCCAAAATAGATCATTTGACAAACCATCCTTCTACGATACAGGTCTTGTCTTTTTTACGTGCCAATACAAAGTTTGGTTTCATGTATCTTTATAACCGATAATGATCGTCTTTAAAACTTTTCCCCCATAGTCCATTAGAAAAGCTGCAAAATCCTTTCCCTACTTTTTCGTTCTTCTCCGAATCCGTTCTGCTTATTTGGGCAAAGTAGTTAAAAAGACCATTCCAGCAGGAACGGGAGGTGTAACCTTGCCGACTATCATACATAGGAGGACAAGGGATAGACTTGACCATGATTAATCTCATTATCATCACTATTTTAATTGCTCTCACAGGTTTTTTCGTCGCTTCGGAGTTTGCTATCGTCAAAATTCGGAGCACCCGCATTGATCAATTAATCGCTGAAGGGCACCGTAATGCACTTTCCGCTAAAAAAGTAGTTTCTAACCTTGACGAATATCTATCGGCTAGTCAATTAGGTATTACCGTCACCGCATTAGGGCTTGGGTGGATTGGGGAACCAACTGTCGAAAGACTTTTACACCCTATTTTTAATCAATTTCAGCTCACGCCTTCGGTTGTTCATATTCTTTCGTTTATAGTTGCTTTTACATTTATCACCTTTTTACATGTTGTTGTGGGAGAACTTGCTCCAAAAACATGGGCTATTCAAAGAGCAGAAAATGTCACCCTTCTATTTTCCCGTCCACTCATTTTATTTTACAAAGTGATGTATCCATTCATCTGGACTTTAAATGGTTCCGCTCGTTTAATCACACAATTATTTGGATTGAAGCCCTCTTCAGAACATGAACTAGCTCATAGTGAAGAAGAATTGCGCATCATCCTATCGGAAAGTTACGAAAGTGGAGAAATTAATCAATCCGAATTCAAATACGTCAATAACATCTTTGAATTTAATGAGCGAATCGCCAAGGAAATTATGGTGCCGAGAACAGAAATTATCACCGTTTCCAAAGACGAAACGATTGAAAGTTTTTTACATCTTGCCGGTGTAGAAAAGTATACTCGCTATCCGGTTATATTAGACAGTGATAAAGATCAAATTGTTGGACTCATTAATCTCAAAGAAATTTTAACAGATTTCATTGCCGGAAAAGATATCCAGTCACTCCCGATTGAGCATTATGCCAAACCCATTATCCGTGTCATTGAATCCATTCCCATCCACGATCTATTGTTAAAAATGCAAAAAGACCGCATTCATATGGCTGTTTTAATTGATGAATATGGCGGAACGGCAGGACTTGTGACGGTTGAAGACATTTTAGAAGAAATCGTCGGCGACATTCAGGATGAATTTGACACAGACGAACTGCCATATACGCAAAAAATTAAAGAGAATCATTACATATTTGATTCGAAAATATTAATTGATGAAGTCAATGATGTGCTTGGAACAAGCATTGAAGAGGACGATATGGATACCATCGGTGGCTGGATTTTAACTCAACGATTTGATGTCCAAGAAGGAGATTCCCTCACATTTGACGGCTATACTTTTAAAGTAATTGATATGGAAGATCACCATATTAAACGGCTTGAGGTATTCAAAACAAACACTAACGAGTCTAACATACAAACTGCCCCATTTTAACCGAATAGTTGTATGATAGGCTCGTGCATAAAAAAGCACCTGGATGCAAACTACCAGATGGCTTTATTGAATTTCATCTTCCCCATTTTTGACATACTCAAAGAAGAAATCCAACACTTCATTCAAAAACTGATTTCGTTCTTCGAATGGCATAATTTCTAAAAAATTGACAATGTCCTTATCCAACGTAATAGACGCACCTTGATAACAAGCGCTCTCTTTTTTGGACGAAAACGGAATAACATTATTGATTTTTCCCACGTTGCACCTTCCTTTATATCGCATCAACGAGTCATATAAGCTTGTTTTCCAATAGCCGTACAAGTTTGTAATAAAGGACTGATCGGTAGGAATTCACCTTCATTCCCAATCGATGGTTCGTTGTCTCACGGTCTGCCCGAGCATCTTTTCACGAAGAGAAAATGACCGTCTTCCTTTATATGTATATGCTTTAAATATTCTAATACTTCGAACCCACACTTGCAACATAAAAAAGGAATATAATTAATGAAAAAGCATTCCCTTTATCATTTGGGAATGCTTTTTCATTTAAAATAGGTAACTAATTAATAATCCTGCAGATAAGAGGAAAGCAAATATTGTATTAGTCATCGCTGTTGATTTCATTGCGACACGCATATATTGAGGTTCTTTCGCTCCTTTTCGAAAACCTCGAATGGCCGCAATCGGCTTTTTCAATCCTAAGAACATTATAAGCGCCCAAGGGCTCACATACCCCATCCACACAATTGCAACCATCCATAAATAAGCAATCAAAAAGGAAATCGCTAGAGCAGCCACTGCCTTCTCTCTACCAAGAAGGATCGCCAGCGTCTTCCTGCCACCTTTAATATCTTCATCAATATCTCGAATGTTATTCGACATGTTGATTGCCCCTACTAAAATTCCTATAGGAATAGAAATTAATATGCTTTCAATCGTTAAAATGTTTGTTTGAATGAAGAAAGCAATTAGCACAAAGCCTGTCCCCATTAATAACCCAGAAAACAGCTCTCCAAATGGCGTATACGCAATTGGAAATGGACCGCCTGTGTACAAATAGCCAACAGCCATGCCGACTAAACCGATGACCGCTAACCACCAGCTGCTATTTAGACAAATATATACACCGATAAATGCTGCAGCGACATACAATAAAAACGCAACCGTTAACACATTTTTTGGTTTTAATCCATGACGGACAATTCCGCCGCCAATTCCAACAGAATCGGCCGTATCTAACCCACGTTTAAAATCATAATATTCATTAAATAAATTTGTCGCAATTTGCAATGCTAAACATGCCAGCATCATGGCAACAAATAAAGGCCAATTAATTTCAGTTTCATAAAGTGCTGCAACTGTCCCTAATATGACAGGAGCAAACGTCGCCGTTAATGTATGTGGGCGCGTCATTTTCCACATTAATTTAGCGGAACTAATATTGTTTTCATTCCCCATAAATCTGCTCAGTCTCCCTACATTTGAAGTATTCAATGACTTACAATATGCTTTCTATCTGCTTCCTCTTTACCATGATACATTATATCAAATAAATGATGATTCTCACCCTTTCCAACATCAATTAAATATTGGAATGTTAAAAACATATATCACTACTGTCCTCTAAACGTAAAAAAGAATCTCCAACAAAAACAGAGATCCTTTTTTCATAGGAGACTAGAAAGATAGTGGAATAAAGCCCTCAATAACTGAATGCTTTATTCCACTCATCCTTTACACATATGCCTTATCCTCTTCATCCTTTTTAAAGAAACTTCTCATCGCGTGGAACACATCGGCTTTTTGCTTGAGGATATAATGATGGAACTTCTCATCGTTGATGTTTTTATAAGCAGACATGAGCGTAGAATGGCGATTGTATTGATTTACTTCTCCATATCCGAACATATTTGAAACTTTTATCAATTCATTCACTAATTTCACACAGCGAACGTTATCAGACGTTAAATTGTCCCCATCGGAAAAATGAAATGGATAAATGTTGTATCTTGCTGGGTTATATTTTTCCTCAATAAGCTCTAGCGCTTTTCGGTAAGCGGATGAACAAATCGTCCCACCGCTTTCCCCTTTTGAAAAAAAGTCTTGTTCTGATACAACTTTCGCTTCTGTATGGTGAGCGATAAATTCAATATCCACCGTTTCATATTTCGTTCGCAAGAAACGCGTCATCCAGAAGAAAAAGCTCCGAGCCATGTATTTCTCCCATATTCCCATTGAACCACTTGTATCCATCATCGCAAGGACAACCGCTTTTGATTCAGGCTTTAACACTTCATTCCATGTTTTAAATTTTAAATCTTCCGGGAAAATAGGGTGAAAGCTCGCTTTTCCACTCATCGCATTGCGCTTATAAGCAGAAATCATCGTTCTCTTTTTATCAATGTTGCCCATGAGCCCTGTCTTACGAATATCATTGAATTCAATATGCTGCACCACGTTTTGATCGCTTTCTTTCCTCTGTAAACGCGGAAGCTCTAATTGAGCAAACAATGCCTCCTCTAACTCCATTAAAGATACTTCCGCTTCATAATAGTCTTCGCCCGCTTTGTCGCCCGCTCCTTGCCCTTTTCCAGGTCCTTTCTGCCCGTCCCCTGATGATCCATCCCTTGCCACAACGTCTCCTACCTTACTTTCTCCATCTCCCTGACCCACATGCTTGTTTTTATCATAATTATAACGAATGCGATACTCATCTAATGAGCGAATTGGAATCTTTACAACATCTCTTCCATTTGACATAACAATGTTTTCTTCTGTAATGAGATCGGGAAGATTATTCTTAATTGCCTCTTGAATTTTTTCTTGATGTCTTTTCTGATCATCATGGCCTTTTCGATGGAGGGACCAGTCTTCTTTCGAAATCGCAAAATTTTTGTTATCTTCTTTTCCCATCGTTTTCCCCTCCTTATTCATTTAACTCTTCGTCTTCCAAATTAAATTCCTCATTTTTCATGTTTTTTTTCATAAACAAGCACCATCCGTATCGAACTGCATAGGTTATGATGAATGCTTTTATAAAATAACGTCCCCTTATTAAGGTTGGTTACTCTATACTATGCATAAATCAGATATAATTGACAAATAATTACGATAATTAGATTCGTATATATAAAAAAAAGAGACAAGCGCTTCACTTGTCTCATGTCGTTCTTTATTTTTATTCTTTGAGACGAAGACAATCTCACCTTTGTTTTGGATCGGGCTCTTTTCCCTTCTGCTTAACCTCCGTATTTGTCTCCAATTGTTCCATGACTTTTCCATGATCTTTCATTTCTTCTAAATTTGGAGCCATTGAACTGTTCGTTGGCTTTTTTTCTTCACCCATTGTACTCACCTCTGCTTACCCATTCCCGCCCTTCTCATATTTAAAACGCAAAAAAAAACACTGCCATAACGGCAGCGTTTTTTTAGCGATTCAGCAAACTCCCCACATATCGCAGTAATTCATTCGCAGAAACGGAATTATATCCATGTTCATCAATGAGACGAGCGACCACTTCATTCACTTTCTTTAACTGTTGCTCATCCGGCGTTTTAGTGGAGGTAGTAATCTTCACCACATCTTTTAAATCAGCAAACAATTTCTTTTGAATAGCTTCTCGCAAACGCTCATGCGAATTATAATCAAATCGTTTCCCTTTACGTGCATAGGCCGAAATTCGAATTAAAATTTCTTCACGGAAGGCTTTTTTCGCATTTTCTGAAATACCAATTTGTTCTTCAATCGAACGCATTAACTTTTCATCTGGGTTCATCTCTTCTCCCGTTAACGGGTCTCTCAACTTATTTTTATTGCAATATGCCTCAACGTTGTCCAAATAATTATCCATTAACGTTTTCGCTGACTCTTCATATGAATAAACAAATGCTTTTTGAACTTCTTTCTTCGCAATTTCATCATACTCTTTCCTTGCGACTGAAATATAGTTCAAATAACGTTCCCGATCCTCATTAGGAATCGATGGATGCTGATCAAGCCCTTCTTTTAACGAACGAAGTACATCTAAGGCATTGATGGATTTAACTTCTTTGCGAATAATAGTAGAAGAAATACGATTGATAACATAACGGGGATCAATTCCACTCATTCCCTCATCAGTATGTTCCTTCTTCAATTCCTCTACATCCGCATCATTATATCCTTCAACAGATTGCCCGTCATATAACCTCATCTTCTTCACAAAATCAATGTCACCTTTTTTCGGTTCTTTTAAACGCGTTAAAATGGTGAACATGGCTGCTACACGGAGCGTATGAGGTGCAATATGAACATCTGATACATCGCTCTCTGCAATCATTTTTTCGTAAATGCGCTCTTCTTCACTAACTTTTAAGTTATACGGAATTGGCATAACGATAATCCGCGAATGAAGTGCTTCATTTTTCTTATTGGAAATAAAGGATCGGTATTCTGTTTCATTTGTATGTGCGACGATAAGTTCATCTGCACTAATTAAAGCAAAGCGGCCTGCCTTAAAATTTCCTTCCTGAGTAAGCGATAGTAAATGCCATAAAAACTTCTCATCACATTTCAGCATCTCCTGGAACTCCATCATTCCACGGTTTGCTTTATTCAATTCGCCATCGAATCGGTAGGCTCGAGGATCTGACTCTGAACCAAACTCAGCGATTGTCGAAAAGTCAATGCTTCCTGTTAAATCAGCAATATCTTGCGACTTCGGATCGGATGGACTAAACGTCCCAATGCCTGTACGCTTATTTTCGGAAAAGAAAATTCTTTCTATCAACACATCTTCAATTCGACCGCCGTATTCCTCTTCCACACGCATCATATTCAGCGGGGATAAATTCCCCTCCACGCGGATGCCATACTCTTGATGAAAATCATCACGAAGATGGTGCGGAATAAGATGGAGCGGATCTTCATGCATCGGACAACCTTTAATCGCATAAATTGCACCATTATCTGTATGAGAGTACTGTTCTAATCCTCTTTTCAGCATGGTCACTAGTGTTGATTTACCGCCGCTTACAGGCCCCATTAATAGGAGAATCCGTTTGCGGACATCCAGACGCTTCGCTGCAGGATGAAAATATTCTTCTACCAGCCGCTCCAGCGCTTCTTCCAGTCCATATAATTGCCCACTGAAAAATTGATAATGTCTTTTTCCATTTACTTCTTCATAACCAGCATCTTTAATCATATTGTACACTCTTGAATGGGCTGATTGTGCAACCCAAGGTTTTTCCTTTAAAAGTTCCAAATACTCTGCGAAGGTGCCTTCCCACTTTAAGCGTTGTTCCTCTTCACGATACATACCAACCTTTTTTAATATATCCATTAAAGGACCTCCCCCTACCATTGATGCTAGTGACCAAGATTAATACAATCTATGCAAGGATGTCCTTGAACATGCTTTTTTTCACCAGGCAAATTCGAAAACTTTAAAACCTTGTCTTTTAAACAGACATGCTCATCAGCTATAATGAACTTATAGTGCCGTATAGAACCATACCTGAAGCAAAGGAGGAACACAGCCGTGAGAACAATTTTAATGTTAGGTGTAATGGCAACATTCATCTCCGCTATTTTTACAGCTGGATATAACGACAAGCCTGGTGTGAAACGCAAATAACTTTTTTCGTTCTATACAATGAAAGCCTTCTCATCACTAATGGATGAGAAGGCTTCTTTGCATTCACCGATTTAATTTTACGACAAACCTGGAAAACCTTGTTGTCTTAACGCTTCATAAATAAGAATAGCTGCCGTATTTGATAAATTTAACGATCTGACATTGCCATTCATTGGGATACGGAGACAACGATCCATATTTGCATGGATGACATCTTTCGGAAGACCAGTTGTTTCACGGCCAAATACGAAGAAATGATCTTGCTCAACATTGCTGTAATCAAAGATACTGTGTGCTTGTTGACCAAATTTCGAAAGAAAATAAAATTGGCCCTCACTGTATTTTTCGAAGAACTCCTCCAAGGAGTCATGATAAATCACTTCTACGTGTTCCCAATAATCCAACCCTGCTCGTTTTAACATTTTATCATCCGTCGAAAAGCCTAACGGGCGGATTAAATGTAAAGTCGTACCTGTTGCAGCGCATGTTCTCGCAATATTACCTGTATTGGCTGGAATTTCTGGTTGATATAAAACGACATGTAGTCCCACAAACTTCACCTCTAACAAAAAAATCTATTCTCCATTATACCATTATCTATAGAAAACAAAAGTACCTCAATTAATCAAGAAGGTGGAAAAAAGCATATTGAATATTAGGCGTGTAAGCTGTGGAATCTTCATACGCCCAATACCTCATACGGCTGTTATACGTATGAGCATTTACTAACGGCATCCCTTTTCCGTCCTTCGCGACAACGATTGTAGTATGATTCCACCTTCCATCACCTTCAAAGTCATAGCAAATGACGTCACCTAACATCAGTTCCCTCACATCCTCCACTTGTTTTGTTTTTGGGGAATGTTTCAAATAAATGTAAAAGGCATTCGCGACAGACCAACTGTAGCTCCATGAATCATTTCTCATCCACCAGCCTTTTCCTTTATCGGGATACCCTTTCATTCCTATACCGCCTTCATGGATACACTGAGAAATAAAATTGGTACAATCATTTTCAAATTTTTTATACTTCGGATTATAGCTGTTCCACCATGTTTCGGCATAGCGAACCGCTGCTAATCGATTATACGTGCCAACTCTCTTTTCAGTCAGACCTGAATCACCGGCGCTAATAACGTGAACGGCTGACATCTCTATCTCTTCCTCTGAAATAGACACCAATTCATCGGTAATAAGCGTATCTTTGTAAAAAACGGCTCTTCTCGGTTCTATTTCCTCCTCAATATATAAAAAGCTACCTTGCTTAACCAGTGATTGAAAGTGAACATCATATACGATATTTGTTTTTGAATGTTCTTCTTGGATAGATTGAATTTGGCCCTTTGCGATGCATTTGACAAGCTCCGCATCGCGTTTTTTCAGCGCTCTCTCCTTCTCATCCAGCTGTAAAGGAAGAAAAGAAGAAAAATCTTTGGCAGCACGTCCATTTACAAGTTTCTCAACCTTGGCGGCTATTAACGCATGCAAAATCTTCTTTTTTGATACCAAAAGGCTTCACCACTTTCATACGTTTTACTATAACGCTATGATGAAACCTTCTTTTTTTAACACCTATTCCATAATTTTATCCCTTAAGCATGTTGATTCCCTTTTCTATTTCAACACGTGCTTCCTCATCCTGCTCTCTTTCATAGGCTCTTTCTAATGCCTCAATCGCACTTTCTTCTCCTATTTTTCCTAATGCCCATGCTGCAGTTCCTCTTATGACAGGACGCACATCCTCTTTTAGTACCTTAACTAAATCAGGTACTGCAGTCGTATCTTTAAAGTGAGCTAGTGCAATAATCGCATTTCGTTGAATTGGTTTCTTCCCGCGCCATGACCCGGAAACATGACCGAACTTTTGTTTGAATTCTTTGTTGCTCATATGAAGAAGAGGCTTTAGCAATGGCTTGGCCAATTCTGGGTCAGGTTCCATTTCAGGATGGAAATGAAAGTCCTTTCCTTTGTTCTCAGGGCATACAGTCTGACAAGTATCACATCCATACAAACGGTTTCCAAGCTTGGCACGGAACTCTTCTGGCAAAAAGCCTTTTGTTTGAGTTAAAAATGCAATACAGCGCTGTGAATTCAATTGACCAGGTCCGACAAGCGCTCCTGTTGGGCATACATCAATACATTTATTACAAGACCCGCATCGGTCCTCCATTGGCGTATCAGGAGGCAGTGGAAGATTAGTAATGACCTCTCCTAAATATACATAAGAACCAAACTCAGGAGTAATGATGGCACAGTTTTTTCCACTCCATCCGATACCAGCTCTCTCTGCAACGGCCCGGTCTGATAATTCTCCTGTATCAACCATCGATTTCACTTGTGCCTCTGGTATTTTCTCTAAAATGAACTGTTCAAGTTTTTCCAAGCGGTCTCTCAAGACAGCATGATAATCTTTTCCCCATGAAGCCCGGCAAAAGATGCCTCTTCGTTCTTGTTTCGTGCTTTGCGGTGGGTTCTTCATTTTGGATGGATAAGCTAAGGCAATGGCAATAATCGATCGTGCTTTTGGCAGCAACAACTCTGGATTCACCCTTTTTTCAATATCAGGCTCTTCAAATCCTGATTGATAGCCAAGCTCTTGCTGTATAAGCAACCGGCCTTTTAACTCTTCAAAAGTTGAAGCACTAGCAAATCCAATTTTATCAATTCCAATTGTTTGACTGTAGGCAATAATTTCTTCTTTTAGTGTCAGCATATTCATTGCTTTATTTCCTCCTCCCTTTAAAAATGGGGTATACAATAAGCGTTTATATACGCGAAACTTGCTTAACTATAAAAAAGCCCATAAGCTGTTTAATTCATTTTGAGTACAGCAACTATTATAATAAAGGATAACTCATGAATAAGGGAGCGTAAGTAAATGGAAGTTCGTATCAGTTCAAAAATTAGTGACGCAATTCCTGATTTTAAGGTGGGCATCATACATTATAAACATATTTCTGTAGGAACATCTCCTCAAATGCTAAAAGGAAGGCTGCGCTTATTTCAGGAATCTATCTTTTTCGATTTAGAGACAAAAAATCCTTCTGAGGTAGAAGGGCTGGCTGAATGGAGAAGGGTTTTTAAAGCCGTTGGAACGGATCCAAGCAAATACCGTCCTTCAGTAGAGGCCTTATTTAGAAGAATTCAAAAACAAACTTATCTTCCCTCTATTAATTCAGCCGTGGATCTCAATAATTTCTTTTCCTTGCAATATGAAGTTCCAATTGGAATCTATGATCAATCATCAATTGGAGACCATATTGAGATTACCATCGGAGAAGAAGAGCAACATTATAAAGCATTAAACGAAAGAACCATTTCTTTAAAAAATAAAATCGTTTCCTCTGATGAACAAGGGGCATTTGGCAGTCCGTATGTTGACTCAGAAAGAGCTCCTGTGACCGAGCATACTACAGAAGCGATTCAAATCGTCTATTTGCGCCCTTCTCTTTCCATGGATAAAGCAGAACAATTAACTACATCTTTAAAGGATATGTTTTTACAGATTCATGGTGGAGAAGCATCATGCTCCATCATAAAGAACGAACACTAATTGCTCTTTTATGACCATATTATTATTGAGCTTACCCATCTTCTACAACCTTGAAAAACGGAAAGCTCACTCAATAGCATCAAATAATAAGAGAAACCCCACTTCTCCTTTCTGGAATTACTCTACATTTTGAAGTGGGGTCTTACTGACCTAAATAAAAAAACGCAATGCCCCGTTTTTTCAGTAAAACGAAACACTGCGTTGTAAGCATTATGTATGGAGCGGGTGATGAGAATCGAACTCACGACATCAGCTTGGAAGGCTGAGGTTTTACCATTAAACTACACCCGCAAATTTTATCGTTTTTTGTCGAATGACAAACAAAAAATAAAACAGGTATCTCTCCTGTAAGAAAAGCCTGATACCGGTGGTCGGGGTCGAACCGACACTCCAGAAGGAACACGATTTTGAGTCGTGCGCGTCTGCCAATTCCGCCACACCGGCATGGTATAAGGCTATTTAAAAATTAATGGTGCCGAGGACCGGAATCGAACCGGTACGGTAGTCACCTACCGCAGGATTTTAAGTCCTGTGCGTCTGCCAGTTCCGCCACCCCGGCATTATAGTAAATGGAGGCGGCAACCGGATTCGAACCGGTGAGTAAAGGTTTTGCAGACCTTGGCCTTACCACTTGGCTATGCCGCCTTAATTTATATAATGGAGCGGAAGACGGGATTCGAACCCGCGACCCCCACCTTGGCAAGGTGGTGTTCTACCACTGAACTACTTCCGCAAATGGCTGGGCTAGCTGGATTCGAACCAACGCATGACGGAGTCAAAGTCCGTTGCCTTACCGCTTGGCTATAGCCCAATCATTTGAATAATATTATTTATCGAGAAATATGGGGCGATTGATGGGAATCGAACCCACGAGTGCCAGAGCCACAATCTGGTGCGTTAACCACTTCGCCACAACCGCCATATTCTTATTGGCAGGGGCAGTAGGAATCGAACCCACACCGGAGGTTTTGGAGACCTCTGTTCTACCGTTAAACTATGCCCCTATTTAAAAATTAAAAAATGGTGGAGGGGGACGGATTCGAACCGCCGAACCCGGAGGGAGCGGATTTACAGTCCGCCGCGTTTAGCCACTTCGCTACCCCTCCACATATTTTATTTCAAGTGGTGCCGGCGAGAGGACTTGAACCCCCAACCTACTGATTACAAGTCAGTTGCTCTACCAATTGAGCTACACCGGCATGTATTAAATGGTGGCTCGGGACGGAATCGAACCGCCGACACAAGGATTTTCAGTCCTTTGCTCTACCAACTGAGCTACCGAGCCTTCTTAAAAATGGCGGTCCCGACGGGACTCGAACCCGCGATCTCCTGCGTGACAGGCAGGCATGTTAACCACTACACCACGGGACCACCTTATAATTTGGTTGCGGGGACAGGATTTGAACCTGCGACCTTCGGGTTATGAGCCCGACGAGCTACCAGACTGCTCCACCCCGCGATAGTTAAAATGGTGGAGGATGACGGGATCGAACCGCCGACCCCCTGCTTGTAAGGCAGGTGCTCTCCCAGCTGAGCTAATCCTCCAGAGTACAGATTGAAGAATCTGTACATATGACCCGTACGGGATTCGAACCCGTGTTACCGCCGTGAAAGGGCGGTGTCTTAACCGCTTGACCAACGGGCCAAAATAATTAATAGATGTTTAAATGGCGGAGAGCAAGGGATTTGAACCCTTGAGGCGGCGTTGACCGCCTACACGATTTCCAATCGTGCTCCTTCGGCCACTCGGACAGCTCTCCTAATGGCTCCACAGGTAGGACTCGAACCTACGACCGATCGGTTAACAGCCGATTGCTCTACCACTGAGCTACTGTGGAATCATATAAGCCTGGCAATGTCCTACTCTCGCAGGGGGAAACCCCCAACTACCATCGGCGCTGAAGAACTTAACTTCCGTGTTCGGCATGGGAACGGGTGTGACCTCTTCGCCATCATCACCAGACATATTACATTATACACTATTCAGAAGAAATTTCAATACTTTTTTTAAAAAAGTTATTCCTTCAAAACTAGATAACTGCAGCTGAGTACTTGCTTTTCTTGATTTTCTAGCTATGAAAGCCAAATCGTACGGCTGTTTCGCTTCTTCTGTCTGAGACTAACGTCTCTTCCGCCAGAAGCTCCAACATCCTATCGATTTAAACGGGCTTTCTCCGCTTTTCGTTTAGGTTAAGTCCTCGATCGATTAGTATCAGTCAGCTCCACACGTCGCCGTGCTTCCACCTCTGACCTATCAACCTGATCATCTTTCAGGGATCTTACTAGCTTGACGCTATGGGAAATCTCATCTTGAGGGGGGCTTCATGCTTAGATGCTTTCAGCACTTATCCCGTCCGCACATAGCTACCCAGCGATGCCTTTGGCAAGACAACTGGTACACCAGCGGTGCGTCCATCCCGGTCCTCTCGTACTAAGGACAGCTCCTCTCAAATTTCCTGCGCCCGCGACGGATAGGGACCGAACTGTCTCACGACGTTCTGAACCCAGCTCGCGTACCGCTTTAATGGGCGAACAGCCCAACCCTTGGGACCGACTACAGCCCCAGGATGCGATGAGCCGACATCGAGGTGCCAAACCTCCCCGTCGATGTGGACTCTTGGGGGAGATAAGCCTGTTATCCCCGGGGTAGCTTTTATCCGTTGAGCGATGGCCCTTCCATGCGGAACCACCGGATCACTAAGCCCGACTTTCGTCCCTGCTCGACTTGTAGGTCTCGCAGTCAAGCTCCCTTGTGCCTTTACACTCTACGAATGATTTCCAACCATTCTGAGGGAACCTTTGGGCGCCTCCGTTACATTTTAGGAGGCGACCGCCCCAGTCAAACTGCCCACCTGACACTGTCTCCCACCCCGATGAGGGGTGCGGGTTAGAATTTCAATACAGCCAGGGTAGTATCCCACCGATGCCTCCACCGAAGCTGGCGCTCCGGCTTCCAAGGCTCCTACCTATCCTGTACAAGCTGTACCAAAATGCAATATCAGGCTACAGTAAAGCTCCACGGGGTCTTTCCGTCCTGTCGCGGGTAACCTGCATCTTCACAGGTACTATAATTTCACCGAGTCTCTCGTTGAGACAGTGCCCAGATCGTTACACCTTTCGTGCGGGTCGGAACTTACCCGACAAGGAATTTCGCTACCTTAGGACCGTTATAGTTACGGCCGCCGTTTACTGGGGCTTCGGTTCAAAGCTTCGCTTGCGCTAACCTCTCCCCTTAACCTTCCAGCACCGGGCAGGTGTCAGCCCCTATACTTCGCCTTACGGCTTCGCAGAGACCTGTGTTTTTGCTAAACAGTCGCCTGGGCCTATTCACTGCGGCTCTCTCGGGCTTGCACCCTATCAGAGCACCCCTTCTCCCGAAGTTACGGGGTCATTTTGCCGAGTTCCTTAACGAGAGTTCTCTCGAACACCTTAGGATTCTCTCCTCGCCTACCTGTGTCGGTTTGCGGTACGGGTACCTCCCACCTCGCTAGAGGCTTTTCTTGGCAGCGTGAAATCAGGAACTTCGGTACTTTATTTCCCTCGCCATCACAGCTCAACCTTACGAGAAGCGGATTTGCCTACTTCTCAGCCTTACTGCTTGGACGCGCATATCCAACAGCGCGCTTACCCTATCCTTCTGCGTCCCCCCATTGCTCAAACGGTGGGGAGGTAGTACAGGAATATCAACCTGTTATCCATCGCCTACGCCTTTCGGCCTCGGCTTAGGTCCCGACTAACCCTGAGCGGACGAGCCTTCCTCAGGAAACCTTAGGCATACGGTGGATGGGATTCTCACCCATCTTTCGCTACTCATACCGGCATTCTCACTTCTAAGCGCTCCACCAGTCCTTCCGGTCTGACTTCACCGCCCTTAGAACGCTCTCCTACCACGGACATCGTAGATGTCCATCCACAGCTTCGGTGATACGTTTAGCCCCGGTACATTTTCGGCGCAGAGTCACTCGACCAGTGAGCTATTACGCACTCTTTAAATGGTGGCTGCTTCTAAGCCAACATCCTGGTTGTCTAAGCAACTCCACATCCTTTTCCACTTAACGTATACTTTGGGACCTTAGCTGGTGGTCTGGGCTGTTTCCCTCTTGACTACGGATCTTATCACTCGCAGTCTGACTCCCAAGAATAAGTCTTCGGCATTCGGAGTTTGACTGAATTCGGTAACCCGTTGGGGGCCCCTAGTCCAATCAGTGCTCTACCTCCGAGACTCTTATCTTGAGGCTAGCCCTAAAGCTATTTCGGAGAGAACCAGCTATCTCCAGGTTCGATTGGAATTTCTCCGCTACCCACACCTCATCCCCGCACTTTTCAACGTGCGTGGGTTCGGGCCTCCATTCAGTGTTACCTGAACTTCACCCTGGACATGGGTAGATCACCTGGTTTCGGGTCTACGACCACATACTCATTCGCCCTATTCAGACTCGCTTTCGCTGCGGCTCCGTCTCTTCAACTTAACCTTGCATGGGATCGTAACTCGCCGGTTCATTCTACAAAAGGCACGCCATCACCCGTTAACGGGCTCTGACTACTTGTAGGCACACGGTTTCAGGATCTCTTTCACTCCCCTTCCGGGGTGCTTTTCACCTTTCCCTCACGGTACTGGTTCACTATCGGTCACTAGGGAGTATTTAGCCTTGGGAGATGGTCCTCCCAGCTTCCGACGGGATTTCTCGTGTCCCGCCGTACTCAGGATCCACTCAAGAGGGAACGAAGTTTCAACTACAGGGTTGTTACCTTCTTCGACGGGCCTTTCCAGGCCTCTTCATCTACTCCGTTCCTTTGTAACTCCGTATAGAGTGTCCTACAACCCCAAGAGGCAAGCCTCTTGGTTTGGGCTAATTCCGTTTCGCTCGCCGCTACTCAGGAAATCGCAATTGCTTTCTCTTCCTCCGGGTACTTAGATGTTTCAGTTCCCCGGGTCTGCCTTCCATACCCTATGTATTCAGGTAAAGATACTGTTCCATTACGAACAGTGGGTTTCCCCATTCGGAAATCTCCGGATCAAAGCTCACTTACAGCTCCCCGAAGCATATCGGTGTTAGTCCCGTCCTTCATCGGCTCCTAGTGCCAAGGCATCCACCGTGCGCCCTTTCTAACTTAACCTTGTTACGGCAAAAGATTAGCGTCGAATTTCTTCGTTGATTTCGATTCTCCGCTGCTCACGTATAGAAATACGCTGTGCTGCTCGAATCTTCATCGCCTCGAACTTCTCGCTTCTCTTTTCCCTTTTGTTTTTAAACAAAGGATTTTTGTTTAGAAAAGCTTTCACTTTCCTCAGCTATTACTGTTATCTAGTTTTCAAAGAACAACCATGCACCACTTGGTGCATTTGATATTGAAGGATGAACCTTCAAAACTGAACAAAACGTTTTCGTCAACGATTCTTACTGTCTAGCTACGGCATACGCCTTCGCTTTTCTTAGTAATCCTTAGAAAGGAGGTGATCCAGCCGCACCTTCCGATACGGCTACCTTGTTACGACTTCACCCCAATCATCTACCCCACCTTAGGCGGCTGGCTCCTTACGGTTACCTCACCGACTTCGGGTGTTGCAAACTCTCGTGGTGTGACGGGCGGTGTGTACAAGGCCCGGGAACGTATTCACCGCGGCATGCTGATCCGCGATTACTAGCGATTCCGGCTTCATGTAGGCGAGTTGCAGCCTACAATCCGAACTGAGAACGGTTTTATGAGATTAGCTCCACCTCGCGGTCTCGCGACTCTTTGTACCGTCCATTGTAGCACGTGTGTAGCCCAGGTCATAAGGGGCATGATGATTTGACGTCATCCCCACCTTCCTCCGGTTTGTCACCGGCAGTCACCTTAGAGTGCCCAACTGAATGCTGGCAACTAAGATCAAGGGTTGCGCTCGTTGCGGGACTTAACCCAACATCTCACGACACGAGCTGACGACAACCATGCACCACCTGTCACTCTGTCCCCCGAAGGGGAACGCTCTATCTCTAGAGTTGTCAGAGGATGTCAAGACCTGGTAAGGTTCTTCGCGTTGCTTCGAATTAAACCACATGCTCCACCGCTTGTGCGGGCCCCCGTCAATTCCTTTGAGTTTCAGCCTTGCGGCCGTACTCCCCAGGCGGAGTGCTTAATGCGTTAGCTGCAGCACTAAGGGGCGGAAACCCCCTAACACTTAGCACTCATCGTTTACGGCGTGGACTACCAGGGTATCTAATCCTGTTTGCTCCCCACGCTTTCGCGCCTCAGCGTCAGTTACAGACCAGAAAGCCGCCTTCGCCACTGGTGTTCCTCCACATCTCTACGCATTTCACCGCTACACGTGGAATTCCGCTTTCCTCTTCTGCACTCAAGTTCCCCAGTTTCCAATGACCCTCCACGGTTGAGCCGTGGGCTTTCACATCAGACTTAAGGAACCGCCTGCGCGCGCTTTACGCCCAATAATTCCGGACAACGCTTGCCACCTACGTATTACCGCGGCTGCTGGCACGTAGTTAGCCGTGGCTTTCTGGTTAGGTACCGTCAAGGTACCAGCAGTTACTCTGGTACTTGTTCTTCCCTAACAACAGAGCTTTACGACCCGAAGGCCTTCATCGCTCACGCGGCGTTGCTCCGTCAGACTTTCGTCCATTGCGGAAGATTCCCTACTGCTGCCTCCCGTAGGAGTCTGGGCCGTGTCTCAGTCCCAGTGTGGCCGATCACCCTCTCAGGTCGGCTACGCATCGTCGCCTTGGTGAGCCGTTACCTCACCAACTAGCTAATGCGCCGCGGGCCCATCTGTAAGTGATAGCCGAAACCATCTTTCAACCAAGGACCATGTGGTCCTCGGTGTTATCCGGTATTAGCTCCGGTTTCCCGAAGTTATCCCAGTCTTACAGGCAGGTTGCCCACGTGTTACTCACCCGTCCGCCGCTGACTTCAGGGAGCAAGCTCCCATCTGTCCGCTCGACTTGCATGTATTAGGCACGCCGCCAGCGTTCGTCCTGAGCCAGGATCAAACTCTCCGAAGAAATGTTTGAACTAGCACATGGATGTGCTGACATCGACGTTGTCACAGGACGTGACGTTCTTAGTCGATGTTCCTTGCTTTAAAATAAAAATTAAACGTTGACGTTTTGTTGTTTTGTTCAGTTTTCAAAGTTCACCGTCGCTCGCAAGCGACTTTCTTATATTAACATTTCGCATTTGTGAATGTCAATAACTTTTTGTTTCACTCATTCATCCGTTATCGCCTTAGCGACATTTAATAATTTATCATAAATAAAATATAAGGTCAACACTTTTTAGGGAAAGTTTTTTACAACGTAATATCTTCTTGAAATACTCGACAACACTTAATGTATCAATGCTCAAGAACATCTTGCAAGCAACCTGTGAAATAAAATACTTATTTCACCATTATAAAAATGTTATATAAAAAAACAACACCAACCACTCCCGGATACACAACATAAAGTACATCTTTAAACATCTCCAAAAAATTATAGCAGTTCCCCCCGGTCCATTCTACGAAACCAGAGAGAACTGCCATCTCATCTTATGTTCTGTTATTCTGTCTTGTCCATATCTACATAATAATAGCGATGGTACAAACCTTTCCCCTTTGTTTCAATGTTATGAACAGAAACAATTTCTTTTTCGACTAAAAATTCGAGCAGCAACCCTAAATCAATAGTATACGATTTAACCTCAGCATGATTCATAATATCCGCAAAAGGCCAAGGCTCGGTCCTTTCTGCCAATAAGTTCACTAAATGCTTCGTTCCACTCTCTTTACGCTCATTAATTAAAAATTCAATAGCAAGGAATAAAAGCTCCAGTCTTTTTTCAAGCGACTCTTCTCCCGTTATAAGTTCTTCATACAACTTATAAATTTGCGGTTCTATTTTTTTCACCTGATTCCAAACAGTCACTTCGGGATGAAATCCATGCTCCAACACTGAAAGACGACCCAAATGATGTAAAGCATGTACCATATGATTAACAGCGTCTAAATAATGTTTCGATTCATAAAAGTCTTTTCCTTCTTTAAATCTCCGAATCAACTTAGCGAACTCAATTCCCATTTTCCTTAACCGATCTTCATAAGGAAACGACTGTAAACGCTGCTTAAGCGACTCTACATATTCATTTCGATCAAATAACACCTTACCATTGAAGAGCCAATCAACCACTCTCCGATTAGTCCCATTTGAAATCCAGTCATACAGCAACTCCTCTGTCACTACACATAAACCTGCTGTCTCTTCTTTATACTCATAATGTTTAACAAACAGTAGATGTTCAGCTTCTTTAGTAATGACGAGTATGACCGCATCTAAATTGTCCGTCACTGGGGATTCGGACTTCTTTTTTTCAATTAATACAATCCCTAAAGTATCGGGATTCCCGGCACGCTCTTGATAAATTGGGCGCAGCACATGTTCCATTTCACATTTCCTCCAAAACCAATTTCACTTTTTGGTAGATTTACTTCATTGTACTGTATTTCTACACTCACGAACACAATACCTTTTTGTTTTTTTCTGCCAAATCCAGCGTTAAGTAGATGGTAATTTTTTTATAAAATGAAAGCGGATTATGTTATAGTTATACTTTAAAGGAGGGGCACTACTAACATGGCATTAAAATATTCGAACAAGATTAATAAAATACGAACTTTTGCTCTCAGTCTCATTTTCATCGGTTTTATCGTCATGTACGTTGGCATCTTTTTTAGAACAAGCATGTGGGTAATGACCATTTTTATGCTACTGGGCTTATTGTGTATCATCGCCAGCACAGTCGTCTATTTTTGGATTGGAATGCTGTCCACAAAAGCCGTTCAAGTTGTCTGTCCCACTTGCGGGAAACCAACAAAGCTGCTAGGCAGGGTCGACATGTGCATGCATTGCCGTGAACCGTTAACATTGGATCCTTCACTCGAAGGTAAAGAATTCGACGAAAAATACAATCAAAAAAACAAAAAAGAAAGCTGATAGCTCCGATGAGATGCTGTCAGCTTTTTAATGTTGTTGTTTCTTTTTGCAGTTAGGACATGTCCCGTAAATTTCCATACGATGATGACTGACATCAAATCCTGTGATATGAGCAGCCAACGCCTCTACTTCATCTAGACCAGGATAATGGAAATCCACAATTTTCCCACACATTTCACAAATCACGTGATAATGATCTGTCGTCACATAATCAAATCGACTTGAAGAATCCCCATACGTTAACTCTTTAACAATGCCTACTTCACGGAATACACGTAAGTTATTATAGACAGTCGCAACACTCATGTTAGGAAATTTACCTTCTAACGCTTTATAAATATCATCTGCAGTCGGATGTGACATAGAGTTTATTAAATACTCTAAAATCGCATGACGCTGCGGTGTAATCCGGACTCCCGTATTTTTTAACGCCTCGAGCGCCTCTTTTAACTCTTCGTGATGAGCCATCGTCATGCACCTCATTTCTTCTTTTAAATATTTATCGTCTATACAAATTATTATTTTATAATCGTTACAAATAGTCTACATGGATTTTTACATATTTGTCAACTTCTCTATTCTTAATTATAGTATGTACTCTCCCTCTCCTTTTTCATTCTTTTCCCTTCGTCTATCTTAATCTATATACATTTCACTTAATTATTCGATACATCTTCATTTAGTAAAAAGGTATGCACAATCGTTAATCCAGTCAACTTGAGTTCCCCCCTTAAAGGTTCACCTAAGCAAATGGCACCAATCCGCAAACAGGAGGGAGACACCCACTCCTTGGTTTTGTAGAATTTTTCAGATCGTTTTATATATTTACGTAACATAAAAAAAGAGGCGCGGAAAATTCCGCACCTTTATATGCTTAACACCTGAGGAGGTATGCCCTACACTCATATTGTACGCCACTACCCGCAAAGACGTTCTAGACGAACAACCAGTTTTGAAAACCTTTTCTGTTTACTCACATTCTTGAATAAACGCCAACGCTTCTTCTACGTGACCCTTCACTCGAACCTTCCGCCATTCTTTAACTAACAGTCCTTCTTTATCAATGACGAATGTAGAGCGTTCAATCCCCATATATTCTTTTCCAAAATTCTTCTTAAGTTTCCATACTCCATATGCCTCTGCCACTTCATGATTTTCATCCATTAACAAACGAAACGGCAACCCGTGCTTTTCAACAAATTTTTGATGTCTCTCTACCGGATCTGGACTCACACCAAGAATAACCGCATCTAACTCCGAAAATTGGTCGTGAAAATCCCGGAAATCACATGCTTCTGTCGTACATCCAGGTGTCATATCTTTTGGATAAAAATATAACACCACATACTTTCCACGAAAATCTCCTAATTTAATGGTCTCTCCTGTATGAGCCTGCACTTCAAAATTTGGTGCTGCTTGTCCAATTTGAGTTGTCATTTTGAATTCCTCCAATCTTAATCTTGTTCTTCCTTAAGCGTATCGAAAGCCCCTACCAAACACAACAATCGAAGTAGCTTCCTTTCGATACAGTCGATTAATTTCCAGCTCCTCTATATCGTTTAACACCGCTGTTCCATAGAAAAACGGAAAGAGTAAAGAAAATAAGACCCATAAACGGGGTTAAAAAGGAATAGCCATACCATTCTGTCCGCTCTAAAAAATAGGCGGACGGGTATACACCTACGAATGCAAACGGCAAAATCCACGTCAAAACATAACGAATAACCCGATTGTAAATGTCAACTGGATAACGACCATAGTTCCCAATATTATAGATTGTAGGCATAATGGACGTCCTCGCATCAGACCAAAATCCAATACTGGCAATCGAAACAAAGATTCCCGCATATACGAGTGCCCCTCCTACTACAAATAGAACAAAAATGAAAGGATCGTACCAATGAAAGCTTAACTGAAGTTTTGAAGCAGCGTACGCCATCACCACTATCCCAGTTACTGCACCAAATAACGATTCCAACTCCATTCGCTCCAGCACCACTTGAAATAAACTATGGATGGGACGAGTTAAAATTCGGTCCATTTCACCCTTCACAATATAGCGCTCGTTAAAATCCCATATATTGAAAAACGAAGCAAATAAGGCAAACGGCACTAAAAAGAAACCGTAGATAAAAATAATTTCCTCTCTTGACCATCCATTCAAAAACTGCGTGTGACCGAATACAACTAAAATAAAAATTAAGTTTACCCCTTGAAACAATAAATCAGAGATCATTTCCACAAACAGGTCAGCACGGTATTGCAGGCGGGTTTTCATGTACTGGGCGATATATTGAACAAACATAGATAAATAGAACATGCTTTACCCTCCTTGAATAACCATTCTTTTTTTAGCCGTATTCCACAGTAGATGTACAGGTACAAATAAGACAAGTGCCCAAACTCCTTGGAACAATAGAGCTTCTGTCATTTCATCCCCTGTAAATCCTTCTGTAAAAATCATACTCGGAATATAGCTAATTCCTTGGAAAGGGAAAAATTTCATAAATTCCTGTGCCCATAAAGGGTAAAAGCTAATCGGCAGCAACAGTCCAGAAAATAAATCAATTACGACTCGCTTTGCACGAATGAGCCCATCATTATTGAATAAAAAGAAGGTTGTAATACCCGTTAATAAGTTAATTTGTGTATTAATGATGAAGCTAAGAACGATCGATAAGCTAAAATAAAGCCACACAGACACATTCGCAGAAAAGTCAACCGGAAATAATAACGATACAATGACCATACCAGGCAATGAGAAAAAGATTAAGCGAAAAATTCCTTCTCCTAACCCTTGCATCGTCTTCATTCCTAAATAGCTATACGGTCTAATCAATTCAACTGCTACTTTTCCTTCTTTAATCTCCATGGCGATTTCTCGATCAATATTATTGAAATAAAAAGCCCGCGCCATCCACGACACTGCAACATATGTGGTCATTTGAATAATCGAAAGCCCTTCGATACTCTCTTTTCCGCCATAAATGGCCGACCAAAGAAAATAGTAGGCTCCAATGTTAATGCTATAAATTAAAATACCGCTGTAATAATTCGTTCGATAAGCCAGCATCATTAGAAAACGAATGCGGATCATCTCTAAATACTTAGCCACGAACAGCACCTTCTTCATAAATATTACGGATAATCTCTTCGGTTGACACCTCATTAATGCTAATGTCTTTAATTCCATATTGACCGACTATCCGGCCAATAAGGCTAGACATCGCGTCTTGTTCATTCTTTAAATGGGCTACCCATACATCTTTTCTCTCTCCGGGCATCCATACAGCCGTTAAATCTGCTGTTAATAGCTGCAATTCTTCTTTTGCAGGCGGTGTCGTAAATTCAAACACAATTTGCTTTCCTTCTCCCCATGTCGAACGAAGCTTTTGCAGAGCGCCATCATAAATGATATTTCCTTCATCAAGCATAATAACGCGATCACATAGTGCTTCAATATCCGAAAGGTCGTGAGTTGTCAGCAAAATGGTCGTATTGTATTTTTCATTAATTTCTTTTAAAAATTGACGAATCTTTAATTTTACCAATACATCTAAGCCGATTGTCGGTTCATCCAAAAACAATAAAGGCGGATTATGAATAAGCGCCGCTGCCAGTTCACACCTCATCCGCTGACCAAGGGAAAGCTTTCGAACCGGTTTGTCCAGCAGCGGTTCTATATCCAACGTTTGAATGACATGATTCATGTGCTCATTATATTGTTCATCAGATACTTTATACACTTTCTTCAATAGGCGAAACGACTCTTGAACCGCAATATCCCACCAAAGCTGAGAACGCTGCCCAAATACTACCCCAATGGTCTGCGCGAACTTCTCTCTTTCCTTATGCGGGTCCATTCCATTAACCATCACCCTACCAGATGTAGGTGTCAAAATTCCCGTCAACATCTTGATTGTCGTCGACTTACCTGCCCCGTTTTCTCCAATATAACCGACCATTTCTCCTTGCTTAACCGTGAACGAAATGTCATCAACAGCAGGAAGTACTTTATAATTCCGGGTAAAAAGATCACGAAATGCCCCTTTTAACCCTGATCGACTGGAATAGGATTTAAATTCTTTTCGCAGCCCTTCTACTTCTATCGCATTTTGCATTGTATTTCCCTCCATGAATTTCAACCATAAAGTCTAGTTTATACAATAGTGGACCACTTTCACAAATACTATGCCCTAAAAAGATGGCATCTGCTACTAACAGGCTTATTGCAGAACAAAACAGACATAAATGATGATTTTGACACAGAAATTTTTAAACAACGAACAAAGTCTGCTAGAATAAGAAAGTCAACAAAAATACATGAACTGAACCATCCATTTTTCAGGGAGGATTTAAGATGAATTTTACTAAATCAGAAGCCATCCATCAGGAAGCACTTCAACATATAGTAGGCGGGGTTAACAGCCCTTCTCGTTCGTACAAAGCCGTCGGTGGCGGATCACCGGTTGTGATGGAAAGAGGAAAAGGTGCCTACTTCTGGGATGTAGATGGAAACCGCTACATCGACTACTTAGCGGCTTACGGGCCCATCATTACAGGACATGCTCACCCTCATATTACAAAAGCGATTCAACAAGCGGCGGAAAACGGCATCCTTTACGGAACGCCTCATGCTCATGAAGTGATATTTGCTAAAATGCTGAAAGAAGCAATACCTGCAATGGATAAAGTACGTTTTGTCAATTCTGGGACAGAAGCAGTTATGACGACTATCCGCGTTGCCCGTGCTTATACAGGCCGCGATAAAATCATTAAGTTCGCTGGTTGCTATCACGGCCATTCAGACCTCGTACTTGTAGCTGCTGGTTCTGGGCCTGCTACTCTTGGCACACCAGATTCCGCTGGTGTACCGAAAAGCATCGCACAAGAGGTCATCACTGTTCCATTTAACGACATTACGCCATTCAAAGAGGCGATGGAAAAGTGGGGAGACCAAATTGCAGCTGTACTTGTGGAGCCAATCGTCGGAAACTTCGGTATTGTGGAACCTGAACCGGGCTTTTTACAGGAAGTGAATGATCTTACTCACGCAGCAGGTGCCCTCGTCATTTATGATGAAGTGATTACGGCATTCCGCTTTATGTACGGCGGTGCCCAAGATTTACTCGGCATCAAACCGGATTTAACTGCATTAGGAAAAATTATTGGCGGTGGCCTGCCGATTGGCGCTTACGGGGGACGAAAAGAAATTATGGAAAAAGTCGCCCCATTAGGTCCTGCTTATCAAGCTGGCACAATGGCTGGCAACCCTGCTTCTATCTTGGCGGGTATCGCTTGCTTAGAGGTACTCCAGCAAGACGGCGTATACGAGCATTTAGATCGCTTAGGCGCGATGCTTGAAGAAGGCATTTTACAACACGCTAAAACGCATGGTGTTCCAATTACAATTAACCGATTAAAAGGAGCTTTAACGGTTTATTTTACAACAGAAACGGTGAAAAATTATGAACAAGCCGAAAATACGGACGGAGAAATGTTCGCGAAGTTCTTCAAACTTATGCTCCATCAAGGTGTGAATCTCGCTCCATCTAAATATGAAGCATGGTTCTTAACAACTGAACATACAGAGGAAGATATTTCTTCCACCTTAAAAGCGGTAGAACATGCTTTCCGCCAATTAAAAAACGAATAATTATACATCTTTCATATAAACGGGAGCCCTTTACACTCTCGTTTATTTCCTCTTTTTAATGAAAGCGTTCTCTAGAAATGTTGCGAAACTCCTTTTATTTCATAAAAAACTTTTCTCCTTTTGTATACAGTATCCAAATATTTGAATAAATAATTGAATTTTTTACCTTTGCGTGATAACATAATACTTATTGAATTCAGAAAAATTAAAACATTTAGTTTCCCCTAGATGTTTAATGAATATAGCATGATTTGATGGAGGTGAGCGGCGAAAAGTGTACTTCTTACACTTTGTGCCAAAGATATGCAAACAACGTGGACCCCAAGTTTATTTAAAAACTACCATCACCATGAGCATGATGCATGCGGAATTGTATCAGTCATTGAAAAAACAAAAAAACCGACAAAAGCCAATATCGATACCTGTATTGATGCGTTAACAACCATGAACCACCGTGCTGGATTTGTCAATGACGAAGGTGACGGAATTGGCCTCCACATGGATCTTCCGAATTCCCTATGGAAAGAAAAGCTATTCCAAGCGGGACTCGATACAAGCTTAGCAGATGCTCCTTCTTTTGTGGTTGGACATATCTTTATCTCCAGACACACTAATGTAACCGATGTCAAAGCAAAACTGCTCTCTCTTTTTTCCAAGCATGCTTTTACATTCCTATATGAGTCTACTCATGCCGTTAACCCACAAGTATTAGGTCCCCTCGCCCGGAATGAAGAACCTTATTTCTGGCAATTTGCCTTGACGGCAGACCAATCTGAAAATTTGTCAAAAACATTATTCGAATTAATGATTGAAATAGAAGAAGACGAGCATGTGCACGTCGCTTCTTTAAGTAATTCCTACGTTGTCTACAAAGTCATGGGAGCTGGCAATACTTTACGTCATTTTTATCTTGATCTTCAAAACCCTCTCATCGCATCAACCATGACATTAGGACATAATCGCTATTCTACCAACACATTGACAAGCTTTTTTCGTGTGCAACCATTCAGCTTACTTGGACATAATGGAGAAATTAATACCATTGCCAAACTGCGCGATGAAGCAAAAATGATGAATGTTCCGTTAACAAAAGGCGGCAGTGATTCACAAGATTTAGACCGAATTATTCAAACATTAATTGCTCGTGAAAATTATTCTTTATTTGAAGCAGTTGATATTTTGTTCCCTCCTATCATAAATGAAATTAAATCATACCCTTCACACCTGCAAAATTTGTACACATATATTCGAGAAGGCTGGGGCCACTTTGCCCAAGGACCTGCTGGCATTATTTCAAGATACGGAGATGAGGCGGTCTTTAGTGTAGACGCTCTTGGTTTGCGTCCGCTATGGAAATTGGAAACAGCTTCTTCTTACCTGTTTTCTTCGGAGCCCGGGGTTATTCCAAACCATTTCTATGCGGCAGAACCAAAACCTTTAGCACCAGGAGAAAAAGTTGGTCTTAAGTGGAACAATGAAGGCAACATGGACGTTTACTACTACTCTGCGTTGCAAGAGGAAGTATATAAACGGTTCGCAGCACGCATTCCGTTAAATAACGAAGCGGAACGCCTAACACCTCCAACCTACGAAAAACCACCTATCGAAACAGGCATGCCTAAAGTCTCGAATGGGCAATATGCAGCGTTCGGCTGGGATCGCGAACATATTCAACTACTTGAGCAAATGGCGGAAAAAGGAGCAGAACCTATCCGTTCACTCGGTCATGATGCACCACTGGCAGCTATTGACTCTTCACGCAAAAATTTGGCTGATTTCATTAAGGAAAGTGTGGCGGTTGTTACAAATCCGGCAATTGACCGCGATCGCGAAACCGAACATTTTTCAACCCGCACGATTATTGGCAAACGTCCTTCTCTAACAGGTCATGAGCAGGAAAGCTATGTGGTGGAACTTTCATCTCCTCTATTAATTGAAGGAGAAACCGGTTATAAGTGCTCCTCCACGCTGGAGCAACCTTCCTATCATCAACTCGTTCATGCTTATGAATCTAGGAAACTCACTCATTACTTATCAGCAACCTTCACCGAACAGGAATCTTTAGAACAAGCACTAGAACGCCTGAAAAACGAAGCGATTCAGGCTGTACAAGACGGAAAAACATTGGTAATCATTGATGATACAAACGCCCATCAAGACGGATTTTTATGGATAGACCCGCATCTTGTGACGTCCGTTATTGACCAAGCGCTTGTTCAAAAGCAACTTCGTCGAAGCTGTACATTATTGCTTCGCTCAGGTGCAATTCGTTCTTTGCATGATGTGATTGTCGCTTACGGATTAGGAGCGAACGCTATTAGCCCTTATCTGCTATTTGCGACAGTCAGCGAAGAAGACCCTCAACCTGTTATTAATTTATATCAATCCCTTGTAAAAGGATTGGAGAAGGTCATTTCAACCATTGGAATTCACGAACTAAGAGGATATGGTCGACTTTTTTCTGCCATTGGTCTTCACGAAGATATTGCCTCTCTGCTGAATATTGTGAATTTCTTTGGATCGGCTGAACTGGAGTATGACCTTCATGCCTTAAAAGAAGATGCCATCGCAAGAGCGGAAGATTTTAGCAACGAAAAAGCAAGACTCAGAAAAACATTCCACCTATTTCCACGGGTATGGAAAGCAATTGGGGAAGTCGCCCAAACAGGTTCATACGATTCATACCGTGAAAAGTTAACGGAACTGGAAGAAAATCAGTCTACCACCATTCGTCACTTAACAGATTTAGTTCCTGGAAACACCACCACAGCACCAGAAAACGTCGATATTGGGGTCGGTGAACACAGTTTGCCGTTTGTCATTGCCTCCATGTCATTCGGTTCTCAAAATGAAATTGCCTTCCGCGCGTACGCCGAAGCGGCTAATCGCTTGAATATGGTCAGCTTAAATGGAGAAGGCGGAGAAATTAAAGATATGCTCGGCAAATACCCCCGCACAAGAGGGCAACAAGTGGCTTCGGGACGTTTCGGAGTAAACGCAGAGCTGTTGAATTCTTCTAATCTATTAGAAATCAAGATAGGGCAAGGGGCAAAACCAGGAGAAGGCGGACACTTGCCGGCTTCTAAAGTAACAGCCAAGATCGCTGAAGCACGAAATGCGACAATTGGGTCTGATTTAATTTCGCCGTCTAATAACCATGACATCTACTCTATTGAAGATTTAGCTCAAATGATAGCAGAGCTTAAAACGGCCAATGACCAGGCCAGAGTGGCAGTCAAAGTACCAGTCGTACCAAATATCGGGACAATCGCTGTCGGGATCGCTAAAGCCGGAGCTGATATCATTACATTAAGCGGGTTTGACGGCGGAACTGGGGCTGCACGGATTCATGCCCTGCAATATGTAGGACTGCCAGTTGAAATTGGAGTAAAAGCTGCCCATAATGCACTATTAGAAGCCGGACTTCGTCAACAAGTCGAGATTTGGGCAGATGGCGGGATTAAAAGTGCGCTTGATGTTGTTAAAGTAATGCTGTTAGGAGCAAACCGAGTTGGCTTCGGTACCCTTTCGATGATTGCAATTGGCTGCACGACCTGTCGCGGCTGTCATCTAGATACTTGCCATGTTGGAATTGCGACACAAATCGAATCAGAAGCACAAGCCAAAGAGCATGGACTTCGCCGATTTGTCCCTCGTCAGCTTGACGGAGCTGTTCAAGGATTAATGAACTTATTTACCGCCTTTGGTGAAGAACTAAAAATATTGACAGCACACCTCGGGTTTGAACGCCTACAAGATATTGTCGGACGTTCTGATTTGCTTACCCAAGCACGCGGCAAAGAACGAATGGATTTAACACCTTTACTGAAAATATTAGATATCCAGCCTTTTGCTCAGCATGAAATTGCCGCAAGCAGCGAACAACCGCGACTAAGCGCAGCTGTCGGAGCAGAATATTTAGATTTTGATGTTACTAACTTAGGAAAATCACGCGAATATGAAGCTGTGACGTCTGAACAGCGTATTCTCGGAAGCCGCGTATCCTGCCACCGTGTCCGCAACCGTTTGGACGGCTCTTACCGTACTCTTCCAACCATTAAATTACAGTACAAAAAGGGCTCCATTCCAGGAAACGGACTAGGCGCTTACAATAGTACTGGCATTGATATTGAAGTAACGGGCGGAGCTCAAGACGGAACAGGTAAAACATCCATTGGCGGAAATATTTTTGTCTTTAAATCAAAAGGAGCTGACGGAAACTTTTATAACGGTTCAGTCGGAAAAGGCTTTGGATATGGTGCCCAAAAAGGGCTGCTTGCTGTGCAAGGCGACGCTGATGCAAGAGCTGGTATCCGCCTGTCTGGTGCAGACATGATCATTGGTGGAAAGATCCAGCGTGCTATTCCAGAAAAAGAGTACGGCAATATTGGTGGGAACGCCAATATTAAAGGCTTTGCGTTCGAATACATGACAAATGGAAGAGGACTCGTATTAGGCGACCCAGGCCCTTGGATTTGTGCAGGTATGACAGGCGGTGTCGTATATTTGCGACATCAGCCGAAACTAGGCTTAACAAAAGAAACATTACAGCGCCGAATTGCAAAAGGAGCGAAAGTAAACATTCTACCATTAAATGAAAAAGGAAAAAGTGATGTAACCGAACTTTTAACGATTTATCGAAACGCGCTGCAAGCACATGGTCAAGAAGAAGAAGCGAAGGACATCGACACATTCTTACAGCAGCCGGAACAGCACTTTCTTCAAGTCATTCCAACGAAAGAACAAGCAGACCCTTCTGTTTCAACAGAATGATCCATCTCGTTCAAGTAGTCGAGAACACTCGAAAAATCCCGCAATTTCGCGGGATTTTTCTTTTTTATTCTCTTGATATCAAACCTTAAACCTTGTATATTATGTTATTGTTTACTTTAAATTTAATGGGATAATAATTAACTAAAGATTATTTTAGAGGAAAGGAATTTTGACCTTACATGAAACTAGGTGCCCGCATTTTAAAAACGGGAATTGCCATCACCCTTGCGATTTTATTAGCACAGCAGCTGAACTTGCCTTCTCCAGTTTTCGCCGGGATTGCTGCTATATTTGCTATTCAGCCATCTATTTATCGTTCTTATTTATCAGCACTGGAACAATTCCAATCAAACGTAATTGGAGCCGTTTTAGCTATTATATTTGTCTTAATTTTTGGCAACAATCCGTTCATCATCGGGTTAACAGCCGTCATTGTCATTGCGATTAATTTGAAGTTAAAAATCGAAAATACGATTGGCTTAGCACTTGTCACAGTAATTGCGATCATGGAAAACACGAGTGAACAATTCGTCGAGTTTGCCATCATCCGCTTTTTGACTATCATGCTGGGCGTTTTATCGGCGTTTGTCGTCAACCTCGTGTTTCTTCCTCCTAAATATGAAACAAAGCTTTATTATAAAATTGTTCATACAACCGAGGAGATTATTAAGTGGACACGAATGAATATTCGTCAAGCTTCTGAACATACGTTATTGAAAGAAGATATTGAGAAGATTAAAGAAAAAGTACAGAAAATGGAGCAACTATTTGCGCTCTATAAAGAAGAACGGACGTATAAAAAGAATAAGATTTTCGTTAAATCGCGAAAGCTCGTTCTTTTTCGTCAAATGATTGTAACAACGACACGAGCGCTGGAAACATTAAAGCTGTTACACCGTTTGGAACACGACATGCATCATATGCCGCAGACATTCCAAAACCTAATTAAATCAGAGGTGGATTGTCTATTAAATTATCATGAACAAATTATGCTGAAATTTGTTCGAAAAATTAAAGCACAATGCTCGGAAACGATGGTCAATGAAGTGTATAGTAGCAAACGGGCACTCATTAATGATTTCATGAAACATAAGTTATTTGAAGATGAAGAAGAAAACAAAATGGTTTATCACCTCTTCCCTCTCGTCGCAGCAATTGTTGAGTACAGCTCCCAATTAGAGCACCTCGACAAACTTATTGACAGCTTCCATAGCTATCATAAAGAAGTGAATGAATTTGATATTCAAGAGGAACAAGAGAACGAATAGAAACAGCTTTTTTCAATTTCTCCTTTCCCCAAAAATAATTCACACTATAAAAAGGCGGCCTTTATATCAGCCGCCTTTTTGCTATTTATCATCAAAAGACTCATCTAGCATGTTATTAAACAACACTTCATAAAAAAGTAGTCCCCTGTATGACAATCAATGATCTTTCGCCGCACTGATGCCATATCCTGTATTGGATTTGAACAGCACTTCAGCAAAACTTTCTTCATTCGCTTTTTCTTTAGACAATACCGTTCCTAGGTAAGCACCGAGAAAACCAAGTGGTACTGTGTAAATAGTAGGGTTAATCATCGGAAAAATAGGATCTCCGGTGAAAATGGCGGCTCCCGGAATCGGATTCCACACATTTGGACTTAAAAGGACAAGCGTCACAGAACTGACAAGCCCAAACACCATACCTGTAATGGCCCCAACAGAATTAAAGCGCTTCCAATAAATTGTGCATAAAATAACCGGCAAATTAGCACTAGCTGCAATTCCAAGTGCTAATACAGATAAAAAGGCCACATTTAGCTTTTGAGCGAACAAAGCAAGTAAAATGGAGATGACCGCTACACCAATCGAAGCAACACGGGCCACAAGCACTTGCTGCTTTTCAGTCACATTCCCACCTTTAATGATTTCTCCGTATATATCATGCGCAAAAGCCGAAGCAGATGTAAGCACAAGACCTGAAACAACAGCGAGAATTGTTGCAAACGCAACAGCAGAAACAAACGCGAATAAAACGTCTCCCCCCACCGTCAAGGCTAGTAATGGCGCGGCCATGTTCCCCGCAGGATTCGCTGCCACAATGTTATTAAAACCGACGAATGCAGCTGCTCCAAATCCTAAAAAGATAGTCATGATGAAAAAAGCACCGATAAACCAAGTGGAATACACAACAGATTTACGGGCAGTAGAGGCGTCCTTTACAGTGAAGAATCGAACAAGAAGATGAGGTAACCCAGCTGCTCCCAATACAAGTGCCATATTAAAAGAAATCATGTCCAGTCCGTTTTTGTATTTATTCCCAGGATTCAAAAATTCATCTCCTAAAGGTGTTACAGACTTAACATGCTCAAACATGTGCATTACATTGAAATTAAACTTGGCAAATACAATGAAGGTTAAAATGAAAGAACCGACAAGCAACAAGACCGCTTTCGTAATTTGCACCCAACTCGTTGCAGTCATCCCGCCGAAAATAACGTAAATGGTCATTAGCACTCCAACAAGCAATACTGACCACGCATAATCAATTCCAAGAAGCAATTTAATTAATCCACCAGCTCCGACAAGTTGAGCGATCATGTAAAAGATGGAGATGACCAATGTGTTAAGAGCTGCCATTCCCCGAACTTTTTTTGAATTGAAACGAGCTGTGATCATATCAGCCATTGTATATTTTCCTAGATTACGAAGCGGTTCAGCAACAAGATACAGCAAAAATAAAAAGGCAACTAAGTTTCCAATGCTCATGTAAAATCCATCAAACCCGACTAAAGCAATGGCTCCCGTAATACCAAGAAATGAAGCGGCTGACATAAAATCCCCTGCTACCGCCAACCCATTTTGCCACGCAGTGAGTCCACCGCCTGCTGTATAAAAATCGCTGGCATTCTTCGTTTTTTTGGAGGAAAGGTATGTAATCGTCAGCGTGAGAAAGATAATACCTAGAAATAACATTAACGCGAATGTACTCATCTTACTATAATTCCTCCTTATAGTTCACCAAAATAGTATCTGCTAATTTATCATACTTTTCAGACTTTTTGATGTAAATGATACCGCAAACCCATACGAGTACAAATTGTAACAGTGCATATATCCACGCTAAAGAGATGCTTCCAATCACCTCATAAGTCAATACTTTCGTGTAAGCAGCTAACAGCGGCAACAAAAAATAGAAGCCGAAGAAAAACAAGGTCATAGGCAAAATAAACGCTTTTTTCCTTTTCAGCAGTTCTTGAAAATCATCCGTTTGAACTAACGACGTGTACGTCATCTTTTCTTTGTTTACATTTCGGCCTTGAGACTGATGAATATTCATCTCCATACATACTCCCCCTTTTTATAACAAATATAGAAATAAAAAAAATATTTGTTATTTTTGTTCTCCCTTAATCTATCAACTAGACAGCACCTTAATAAAATTCGATGTTTTTTAGTTATCACCTCCTTTATTTGCATTTATATAACTAAAAAATAATAAATCGTTTTAAAAACGGAATATGTAAAAATTGTATTATTTTTAACTAAAATTACCACATGACCTTAAAATTGTAAATAAAATTCACATATTTCTGTAAAAATATTTTCTCTCTACTTTTTTATAAAAGATATTTCCCTATAATAAAAAAGACTCGCAAAACAAGGCTGCGAATCTTCCGTTTATCTACATTTAATAATTTAGTGTATTCAACTGAGAAGCTGTTTGGTCAACTTTCTTCCTTGCTTCATCCATCATACCATCTAGCAATTCTTGAACAGATGGAATGTCCGAAATCAATCCGGCAACTTGTCCGCTATTGACAAAGCCTTTCTCTAAATTCCCTAGCATAGCTCCTGTTACGTGCTGTTTTTCCGACGTCAACTCATTGTATTCTTCAAGCGTCAAGCCTTCTTTCTCCATTTCTAGCATTTTACTCGCATACGGTACATTGAGCACTCTTCTCACACGCCCCACAGAGCGCCCGACGATCATTGTATCTGTATCAATCGCTTCGACAAGCCCTTGTTTATAAACATGGTGGAATGGTGCTTCTCTTGTCGCGATAAGACGCGTTCCCATTTGCACCCCACTTGCGCCAAGCATGAGTGCGGCCGCTAGGCCTCTTCCATCACCAATACCACCCGCTGCTACGACTGGAATATTCACATGCCGGACAATTTGCGGAATGAGTGTAAATGTCGTGATTTCTAAGTTCGAATTAATCCCTGCTGCTTCATACCCTTCTGCTACCAATACGTCCGCACCTGCCGCTGCCGCTTTTTGTGCATGCTTAACCGATGCCACTACCACCATTACCTTCACTCCATGTTCGTGAAGAGTCGGAATAATGGGTGCCGGATTGCCCGCTGAAAGCGACACGATTGGGATATCATGCTTGATAACGAGTGCAAGCATCTCTTTAACAAATGGCGAAACGGTAAGAGCAATATTTAAAGCAAATGGCTTATTCGTCCGATTTTTGGTTTCTAGAATAATATTTTCTACTTCTTCTGGTGTCATCGTTCCACAGCCAATTGTACCTAGCCCCCCTGCTTCTGATACGGCAGCCGTTAACACAGCATTACTGATATTCCCCATCCCCCCTTGGATGATTGGATACATAATTTGCAATTGCTCACATAAATATTTCATTTTTTCCCCTCCTACTACTAATAATGTTATAATAGAAACAATATAAAAACAATTGCGACTAATAAAAAGGAGGAACCTGTATGCTAATTTCTCATAACGGAAAAAGCCCTGCCATTCACGAAAGCGTCTTTGTTGCACCTGGTGCCTATTTAATTGGAGATGTCACCATTGGAAAGGAATCGACCATTTGGTTCAACTCTGTTTTACGGGCAGATGAAGGCGCTATCAAAATTGGCAACCGCTGTAGCATTCAAGATAACTCAACAATCCATTTATATGAAGGATGTCCCGTAACGGTTGAAGACGAGGTAACAATTGGACACAATGTAATTTTGCATGGCTGTACAATTGGCCAACGCTCCATTATCGGCATGGGTTCGACAATCCTTGATGGAGCCGAAATTGGAGAAGAATGCATTATAGGAGCCAATACTCTCATTCCATCCGGTAAAAAAATTCCTCCGCGTTCACTCGTAATGGGGTCTCCAGGTAAAGTCGTCCGTGAGGTGACTGACAAAGATTTGGAATTAATTCAGTTGTCTATCGATTCCTATGTCCAAAAAGGATATGAATTCAAAAACATCCTCGATAAATAAAAAATTCCTGGAGGCTTTCCTCTAGGAATTTTTTATTTGTTCGCTAATTAAAGGATGGTCAGATGCATCGTACGATTCATCTTTTCTTCTTAAATCGTTATCTGCCTGAAATACCTCCTCAAAAAAACGGTTCGCAGGCTCTGCCAGCAGTTTATAATATTGACTGAATAGCAATGCCGCATGATTGCCGCTCCATCGGGAAGGAAGCAGCTCCTTCGGCAGACCTGGATCAATGAACAAAAACTTACGATATTCGTGAACGAGATTCGTTCGTTCCACAAAACATTCAGCATCTGTCATCTGACCTCGCTGAATAATACTTTGGTGGATAATATATTTTTTGCTGTACAAAGAAATAAATTGCTCGTATTTTTCTTCAATATCTGTAAGAGGCCAGCTTTTTTCAACTAAGGCTAAATCTTTCTGCGGACCTTTGTAATCAGCTAAAAAGAAATCGACATACGATTCAATATCGTATTTATCAATTAAAAGCTGCACTTCTTTGTCTAAGCTGTTTGGAGAAATCCAGCAGCCATTGGCAAAGCTTCCGAATCCGCTCCATAAAAGTTCTTTTCTAAACTCATCTCGAATTTGTCTTTTTTCCTCTGGAATGGTATACATTAAAATTCTCCACTTACCATCCCACTCATGCGGATTCAGCTTGAAAATTCTTCGCGCCGCTTCCTCAATTCGGTTAACACCACGGTCTGTGAGAAAATAATAGCTCTTATTCCCTTGTTTTTCAGACTGGACCCAGCCTTGTTTTAACATGCGGGAAACGGCTACGCGCACCGCTTGCTCGTTATGCCCAAATTCTTTCAATAGACGAATTAAGCTGCCAATCCAAATTTTGTTGCCGTAGTGACGAATATAGTCTCCATAAATCGTAAAAATCATTGATTGTGTATTTGCACTCACTTCTCAATCACTCTTTCTGTTTGCACCGCCTGCTCATGTTTACAGTAACGCACTAAAGATTTAATACTATCATATCTAACTTTTCTCAATAATCGCAACTATTATTTTCCTTTAAAATTTGGAAAACGGCGCTCACTAAAAGCTGTTAACGCTTCCAAACGGTCTTCTGTTGGAATTGTGAGTTCATAAGCCTTCGCTTCGATAGACAAACCTGTCTGTAAGTCCACATTCATCCCATTTGTAATGGCGTATTTCGCTTGTTTTAAAGCAATGGGACCATTTCTCATCATCTCGCAGGCAAAATCTTCACAAGCTATCATTAAGTTCTCTCTGTTGACGACCTTCGTTAAAATGCCTAATTCATACGCATGAGTCGCAGAAATTTTTCGCGCAGTAAAAATAAGCTCTTTCGCCTTTGCTTCTCCAACTAAACGCGGTAAACGCTGCGTCCCGCCTGCTCCTGGGATGATGGCCCAGCTCGTTTCTGTCAGCCCCATTTTTGCTTCTTCTACCGCAATGGAAAAATCACATGCAAGCATTAACTCAAACCCGCCTCCAAAAGCATAGCCGTTTACTGCCGCAATAGTCGGCTGTGGCAAAGAGGCGATGCTGTTAAAGACATCCCTAATCGCTTTCACATTTCTTCTCACTTCTGTTTCCGTCAATGTTTTGCGCTCTTTCAAATCGGCCCCTGCGCTGAACGCTTTTTCTCCTGCTCCTGTAAAAATAGTGACTCTTACTTCCGAATCATGATGAATGGCGGTCACAACCTCTTGCAGTTGCTGTAGCGTCTCATAATTAAAACAATTAAGCACGTCAGGTCGATTAATTGTGACATACCCTATTTGGTCTCGCACTTCATATAAAATGGATGACATTCTCCTGCACTCCTTTTCACCATATGTGTTTTCAGCAAACAGTCCTTACTTAGCTGCACTAAATAAGGACCTTTTCTGCCTCTTCGTTATGCCTTTACATTCTCAACAATGGTTGCAATCCCTTGCCCAACACCGACACACATTGTCGCAAGTCCGTATTGTGTATCCCGCTTTTTCATTTCATGAATAAGGGTTGTTAAAATACGGGCTCCGCTCGCTCCAAGTGGATGACCAAATGCAATCGCCCCTCCATTCACATTGACTTTTGTTTGATCCAACTCCAGCTGGCGAATGCATTCTAATGCTTGGGAAGCAAATGCTTCGTTTAATTCAATTAACCCGATATCTTCTATCGTTAAATTAGCACGCTTCAACGCTTTTCTCGTCGCAAAAATCGGGCCAAGTCCCATAATGGCTGGTTCAAGTCCTGCTGTCGCACCAACGACATATTTCACTAATGGTGTTAATCCTAACTCTTTTGCTTTCTCAGCACTCATGATTAGTAACGCCGCTGCTCCATCGTTCACACCTGAGGCATTGCCAGCTGTAACCGTTCCGCCAGCAAACAATGGCTTTAATTTTCCGAGCTTCTCCAACGTTGTATCAGGGCGGGGATGTTCGTCTGTATCAACGACGATTTCATTTCCTTTTCGATCTTTGTAGACAACTGGCACGATTTCTTCAACAAAGCGCTGTTCATCCATGGCCATTTGCGCTCGCCTCTGACTCTCTAATGCAAATTCGTCTTGGTCCATGCGCGACACATTAAAACGCTCCGCTACATTTTCCGCCGTTTTTGGCATCGTATCCACTCCGTACATCTCTTCAAGCTTTTTGTTCGTAAAACGCCAGCCAATCGTCGTGTCTTGTAATTCCATACTGCCGCGAGGAAACTCTTTATCCGGTTTAGCCATCACAAAAGGCGCACGTGTCATACTTTCAGTGCCCCCAGCAATGTAAATCTCTCCTTCCCCTACAGCAATGGCTCTTGCTGCATACATGACCGCATCTAACCCTGATCCGCACAACCGATTCACCGTCGTTCCCGCTACTTCAACCGGAAGACCCGCTAGTAGAGCCGACATTCTCGCCACATTTCGGTTATCTTCTCCCGCTTGGTTCGCATTCCCAAAAATTACTTCTTCAATATCCGCAGCCGGCAAATTAGGATTCCGTTCAATCAGCGCCTTAATGACGATGGCCCCTAAATCGTCTGGACGGATACTTTTTAATGCTCCATTATATCGGCCAATTGGTGTTCGAACCGCATCTACAATGACTACTTCTTTCATTTTTTCATCGCCTCTTTTTCTTTATTTGTGTAATCATACACACCTTTGCCCGTCTTGCGGCCAAGACGGCCTGCTTTTACGTATTGCTCTAGCAGCGGAGCTGGGCGATATTTTTCGCCTAACTTTTCATGTAGATACTTTAAGTTATTCAAACGAGCGTCCAATCCAACTAAATCAACTAACTCAAACGGACCCATCGGATAGTTCAGTCCTAACTTAATCGCTTTATCAATTTCTTCAGGTGTCCCTAGACCTTCTTGCAGCATATAAAAAGCTTCATTTCCAACTAATGCGCTAATGCGGCTCGTCACAAAACCAGGAAATTCATTGATGACCACTGTCTCTTTTCCCATTTTCTCTGCTGTTTCTTTAATGATTTGTGCCGTTTCATCACTTGTTTCCAATCCGCGAATGATTTCTACAAGCGGCATTTTATGTACTGGATTAAAAAAATGCATAGCAATCGTCTTTTCAGGACGTTTGGCGTATGAAGCAATCTCTGTTGGACTCATCGTCGATGTATTCGTCGCAAAATAACAATGAGCGGGGGCGTGTTCTTCTAATGTTTCAAATACTTGTTTTTTAATTTCCACTTTCTCCGGAACTGCTTCAATGACTAAGTCAGCGTTGCTAGCAGCCTCTTGCAAGCTAGAAGAATAGGTTAAACGATTTTGAGCCGATTGTACGGTTTCCACAGATAGCTTGCCGCGTGCCACTCCTTTTTCAAAAAGGCCGTTAAGCTCATTTTGGGCATTTCCTAAAGCCACTTCATTCACATCCACTAAAGTGACCGAATAACCCCCGACAGCTCCCACATAGGCGATGCCTTTTCCCATCACACCTGAGCCTATTACTACAATGTTGTTAATCATTGTTCTCCTCCTTTTAGACACATACTTAGACAAAAAGGTTGTCTGAAAAGGGCAACATCATCTCTTTTCAGACAACCTCAGCAAAATGGACCGTTATGAAAATCTGATGATATCAACAGTTTTGATAACGGTTCCACTTTGAATCAAAAAGAAAAACCATCATTTTTACAAGTGTTAGGGCGCATTCGTCAGCCCCATCATGCCATTACAAGCCGAATGGATTTAGCGGACGGCTTCCATAATAAGAGATGATGCTTTTCGTTTCCGTATATAAATCAAGTGTTTCAATGCATAGTTCACGTCCAAAGCCAGACTGCTTATAACCGCCAAACGGTGTGCCTGGGAACGCAGAAAATGGGCAGTTTACCATGACGATACCCGCTTGAATTTGATTAGCGACACGAGTAGCTCGGGCTCCATCTTTTGACCAAACAGCAGAACCTAATCCGAATTCTGTGTCATTGGCAAGCTTAATGGCTTCTTTTTCGTCTTTAAATTTCATCATGACAACCACTGGGCCAAAAATTTCTTCTTTGACGACTTTCATATCGTGGTTTACATTGGCAATGATGGTCGGCTCATACCAAAAACCATGTTCAAATCCTTCCACTTTAGCTGCTTGACCGCCTGTTAAAATTTCTGCCCCGTCTTCTATCGCCGATTTCACATAACCGTCGATCACATCCAGTTGACCTTGATCGATAATTGCACCAACATGCGTTTCTTTATCAAAAGGATTTCCTAATTTTAATTTCTTTGTTTTTTCTACAAACTTACTGACAAACTCATCGTAAATATCTTCATGTACGTATAAGCGAGAACGCGCTTCACACGATTGACCTGTGTTATAGAAAATACCAAATAAAGACCCATCTACTGCCGCATCAATATCTGCATCTTCAAAGACGATGTTCGGGGACTTCCCGCCAAGTTCCAGTGTGACACGCTTCAATGTTTGTGAAGCTTTTTCCATAATGTTTTTTCCGATTGGCGTCGAACCAGTGAATGCCACTTTGTCGACTTGCTTATGTTCGACAAGGTAGTTGCCGACTTCTGACCCTGAACCTGGAACGATATTGACGACCCCTTCCGGTACGCCAGCTTCGAGGCAAATTTCTCCTAAAATAATCGCTGTAAGTGGGGTTAAAGACGCTGGTTTGACAACGACTGAACAACCTACGGCAATAGCTGGGGCAATTTTCCACGCCGCCATCATCAATGGATAGTTCCAAGGGATAATTTGAGCACAAACCCCTACCGGCTCTTTTTCCGTATAGTTTTGGAATTGTCCAGGTACGTTATTAACCTCGCCGCGATGGGCTACAATGGCACTTGCATAAAACTCAAAGTCTTCAATCGCTTGCATCACTTGACCTTGTGCCGCATGAAGAGATTTTCCTGTATCTAAAATCTCTAATTCTACTAATTCATTAAATCTAGCACGCATAATGGAGGCAATTTTATTTAATGTACGCGAACGCTTATTAACAGGGAACTTCTTCCACTTTCCGTAATCAAATGCATGGCGAGCTGCTTGAATCGCTTTTTCTGTATCTTCTTGTGTTGCCTTCGCGACTTCTGCAACGACTTCACCGGTCGCAGGATTATATGTTTTAAACGTCGTTCCGCTGCTGCTTTCAACCTTTTCACCATTAATAATTAGATGATAAAATTCACGCTTCATAGCAAGCTGTCCCGCTTTCACTTCTTGAACTGTTGACATAGTCTCTCCCACTCCTTTTATTTTCCTGTAAAAGTTGGTCTTCTTTTCTCTAAGAAGGCGCTTACACCTTCACGATGGTCTGTTGTTAACCCTGCAATGCGCTGCCCTTCTGCTTCTCGCTCCAAAAATTCATTAAAAGGGAGGTCATTTGCTAAATGTAAAGAACGTTTAATTAAACCGATAGCTTTCGTTGGCATAGCTGCCAAACGAAGAGCAAAGCTTTCAATTTCAGTTCCCCATTGGTCAACCGAGATTACTTTTGTCACTAGACCCAGTTGCAGCGCTTCTTCCGCTGACATCTTCTCCCCTAACATAGCAAGTTCCGCTGCCTTCGCATGTCCAATTAATCTAGGAAGGAAATAAAGATTTCCCGAATCAGGAATTAAGCCGACGTGAATGAATGCATTAATGAAGCTTGATTTTTCAGAAGCTAACCGAAAGTCACACGCAAGCGCCAAACTAAATCCAGCTCCTGCGGCTACACCATTTACAGCTGCTATAATCGGTTTCTCACACTGCATAATTTGTTTCATCATTGGACCATAGTGCTCTCGGAGAACTTCACCGTGATCCATGTCATCGCTCACTTCCGATAAATCCTGACCGGAACAAAAAGCACGTCCTTCTCCTGTTATGACAATTGAGCGAACCGCTTCGTCCAGCGAAGCCTCTTTCACCGCTTCTTTAATTTCACGGTTCATCTGAGCGATAAAAGCGTTCAGTTTATCAGGCCTGTTCAATCGCAGCCACGCCACCCCATCTTTGACGTCGTAACGGACAGTTTCAAACATCGCTTCTCCTCCTTATCTCCCTTTGAAATTCGGTTTTCGCCTTTGTGTGAAAGCCTGCATTCCTTCTTTTTGATCTTGTGAGGAGAATAATAGATAAAAATTCTTTCGCTCATACTGCATGCCTTCATATAAAGAATAATCAACAGCTTTGTTGACGGAATCTTTAATAAGGCGCATAGAAAGAGGAGGCTGTTTTGCTAATTTTCCGGCAAACTTCAGCGCTTCTTCCATAAGCAATTCGGGCGCCACGATTCGATTAACAATTCCATGTTCCATCGCCTTCTCAACGGGAATACGATCTCCTGTTAACAGCCATTCCATCGCCTTCGTTCTGCCGACAAGCTTTGTTAAACGCTGCGTTCCACCCGCTCCTGGCATCACACCGATGCCTACCTCCGGAAACGAGAATTCTGTGCCGCTTGCCGCAATGACCATGTCACAGCATAGCGCTAGTTCAAATCCGCCGCCAAAAACAAATCCTTTCACAGCCCCGATAATCGGCTTCTTAATGAAAGCAAGACGATCCCAGTCGGCAAATTGATTGAGAAGCTCTAGATGAATTGAATCATCATCCATCATTTCGTCAATATCAGCCCCTGCTGAAAATGCGCGACCTTTGCCTGTGAGCAGAATGGTCACTACCTCATCATGCTGGTCGAACGATTCCATTGCTTCGGCAATTTCCCGCACCATCGTGCGATTTAATGCATTATATTGTTTCGGGCGATTCAGTTCAATTATCCCAATTCTTTCCACAATCGATGTTTCAATGAATTGGAACACGGTCATTTCACTTCTTCACCAATCATTAATGTGACTAACTCACCAGCAAATCCCATTAAATCTTTGCCTGATGCTTTTCCTTCTGCTGAACGCATGCCTTGCTTCAGCGCCTCATGATCGTCATAATACATTTCACACATTAAATAATATTCTCCCTCCCCACCCATTGGAGAGCCGACAATTTTCGTAACCTCCATTTTGCGAAGACCTGGAATTTTTTCTGTAATGGGCGCATGTACATTGAAATAATGCTCGTCAAATGCCTCTTTATTTTCAGGATGTTTGTATAAAGCTATCATTTTCACCATGTTTTTTTCCCCGCTTTACATTAGATTTGAAATAGGCTTCATTGCCTCAAATGGATTTTTACAGCTTTTACAGTACAAAATGCTTCTACATGCCGTTGGACCGAAAATATTTTCCAGTGTGACATAAGTCGAACCGCAATACGGACAGTCGACATGCCAAGAGCCGTCTTCTTTCATCTGTCTTGGAGGTGGGGCAATTCCAAATGCTTTTAACCCTTCACTTCCCTTTTCGGTAATGCGGTCTGACGTCCACGGAGGAGAGGTGATAAACTCTACTTTCACTTCCTCCGTATCAGGAATTCCTTTTACCGCACGGACGATATTATTTCGAATAATTTCTAGCGCCGGGCAGCCTAGAAATGTAGGCAAAATTTTAATGTGCACATCCAGTTCCTTAATCGAAATCGCTTCGACCATCCCAAGGTCTATAATGCTTACTGTATCGATTTCAGGATCTTTCACTGTTTCCAACATAGCCACTACTGCTTCTTTTGTGACCTGCAAGGGTGCTATCATTTTTCACACCTCTTTTTCTAATTAATTACCAAGGAGCAACAGGATCGATATTGTATACTTCGCTCAACGTCACAAGAGCCGACTGCAAGTCTTCCGTATGTTCTCCGTTGCGGCCATTTTGGCTTACAGTGCTCGTCAGCTTAGGAAGTTCTACATGTAATGATTCAAATACAGGAGCTAAAGAGGCTACCCATCTTTCCTGCAAAACAAGCTCTTCCTCGATTAAACCAAGCGCCTTCATTTGCTCTCCATATTTACCGAATGAAAACATATCAGCAAAGTCGCTCATCACGTTCTCCATTGCCTCCAGCATTCGTTCCTTCGCTTCCTCTGTCGTACTTAAAAGCTGAACGAACCATGTTTTCCAGTGCAGAAGATGATAATACAGCTCCATATTCACTTTGACAGCAATCTCAGCAAGCGGACCGTACGTACTTTGCTTTAACGAGTCAATTTTCACTTTCTTCGCTTGCGTATAAAAATAGTTTCTTACAACCGTATAGGCCCAATCGTATTGAGGATCCTCCATATAATGACCAGGTCCGTTGACACGCTCTACTAAAATACTATTCTTTCTTTCGGACGCAGGACGAGCATGGGCTAAGTCATCCGCTTTGCCTAATCCAAGTTCCTCTAACAAGCTATAAAACATTGCCGCATGTCCCATGCTGTCTTGGCTAATCGAAGAAGACGCTACATCTTCTTCAATATGAGGTGCTAACCCGAGCCATTCAGAGCCGCGATACGCAAAAAGGAAATCATCGTCTGCTAATTGAAGAAGCAGCTCTGTTAATGCCTCTTTATATTCCGGGCTCATTGTGTTTGCCGCTTCACTCATTTGTTATCTCCCCCTGCCCATGACAAAATCTCTTTTTCATCCAGCATTTGCTGTTCGTAATGACGCCATTTCTTTTTTAAATATCCGTAGCCTTTCGTCGTTCGGTACTCTTTATTATCGAGTCGCTGTAAAATCTGTTTTTCCTCTAATGATAACCCGCGAATATCATCTCTTTTGACGATCCATATATCCGCAACCGGTTCACGGCGCATAAAATTTTCCTGTGCCATAATGAGCGCCATATCTGCATTCGGTGCAAGCAAACTGAATTGATGCTGAAACGAAGAGCTTGGTGTACGTTTACTGAATACTTCATACTCTTGATAAAAAGTTTGATGGTTGGTTTCCATCTGCCCATCCCCCCTTCTGCTTGTTATCTAATAGCTGCACTCAAAGCCTCTCTTACCCAAGCGTTATTTTCATACGATGTTTTGCGGAGATTTAAACGTGCTTGAGAACGTGGACCTTGATTTTTAATAATTTTTTTAAATTCATTCCAATCCGGCTGTCTATATACCCATTGCTTCTGTTCTTCATCATAGCGAAGGTCAGGGTCCGGAATCGTTAAACCGAGTGATAAAATCCTCGGGATATATTTTGTGAAAAAATCCTGCCTGAGCTGCTCATTTGTCTTTGTACGAATTTTATATTTAATCGTAACGTCTTGTTTGGATGTGCCTGTCGTGTCACTGCTCGCAGGACCAAAGAACATAAGCAGCGCATCCCACCAGCGATTTAATGCCTCTTGAATCATGGCCTTTTGCTCTTCGGTTCCTTCGGCTAACGCCATAATAATCGCTTCACCGTGCTGGGCATGAAACACTTCCTCTGCACAAATGCGCTGGAGCGCTCTCGCGTATGGTCCGTAAGAAGCCCCTAACATATTCGTTTGCGTGATAATGGCGGCTCCGTCTACAAGCCAGCCAATTAACCCTGCATCTCCCCATGTTTTCGTCTCCATATGAAACACATTATGAAACTTCAAATCACCTTTAAATAAGTCTTCCATTAAATCACCACGGTTTTTCCCGTATGGTTTTAGAAGATCTTCTGCTACGCGAAGCAGCAGTTGCCCATGCCCCATCTCATCCTGTACTTTCGCCATAATGCCAAGCTTGCGGCGAAGAGACGGTGCTTTCGGTACCCACTCTTTCTCTGGAAGCGCTCCCATTATTTCGCTAATTCCATGCATGGAGATTAATTTTACAAGGGCCATTCTATATTCATCAGGCATCCAATCATCGGCTTCGATTTTCTCACCTGCTTCAATTCGCTGAATAAATTGCTCCATTTTTTCTTCTTCAGTTATTGTTTGTATGAGATTAGACATCGTCTTCCCCTCCTTTTATAACAATTTTATAACGTTATTATAAATTAATGTTATATAGAAAAGCAAATAAATTCTAAAAATTTAATATTTTATATTGTAAGCTCTGCCTTTCGTTCATCAATAATGCGAACAGCTTTCCCTTCCGACCGTGGAATGCTTCTTGGAGCAAGCACGTTGACCTTCATGCTTACTAAACAGTTATTTTTCATAGAATGCTGCACTTTTTTCATCACTTGGCGAATATGCTCGTGCTCCATATTACCATTAACCAATCGGTATATCTCTTCTTTAATTTCAACATGAAGTTCAAGCGTATCTAACGAACCCTCGCGGCGCAAACGAACTTGGTAATGAGGAACAAGTTCTTCAACTTGAATTAAATAATGTTCAATTTCAGATGGAAAAACATTTACCCCTCTTATAATGAGCATATCATCAATTCGTCCTTTTACACGGGACATCCTTGTTGTCGTCCTCCCACATCGACAGGCTTCGGTCGTAATGGACGCAATATCTCCTGTGCGATAACGAATGACCGGAAATGCCTCTTTCGTTAAACTTGTAAACACTAACTCGCCTTCTTCTCCCTCTGCCACCGGTTCAAGCGTGTCGGGGTTAATTACTTCCACGATAAAATGGTCATCCGCTATATGTAAGCCATCTTGCGCTTCATGACATTCCATTGCTACACCAGGTCCCATGACTTCGCTTAATCCGTAAATGTCACATGCCTTAATACTAAATTTCTCTTCTAGGACTTTCCGCATTTCTTCCGACCACGGCTCCGCTCCAAATATCCCGAACTTTAACGAACTGTTTCTCGGATTTTTCCCCATCGCCTCCATTTCTTCCCCAATTTTCAGCACATAGGAAGGCGTCCCTGCAATAACACTCGGTTGAAAATCTTCAATAATCGTCATTTGCCGTTCCGTATTTCCTCCAGAAATCGGGACAGTCGCCATCCCAAGTTTTTCTGACCCATAATGCAAGCCTAATCCACCAGTAAACAAGCCGTATCCGTATGCATTATGAAACACTCCGCCAGGCTCTCCTCCTGCTAGCGCAATGGCACGCGCCACAATTTCTGCCCAGTGGTCGATATCGTTTTTGGTATACCCAACTACTGTCGGCTTGCCACTTGTACCAGACGAAGCATGTAACCGAACAATCTCTTTCATGTCTGCCGCAAATAAATTGAACGGGTAATTGTCACGTAAGTCTGTTTTCTTCGTAAACGGAAGCTTTTGAATATCATTCAGTGTCCGAACACTGTCAGCGCTTACATTTAATTTCTTAAACATCTCCTTGTAAAAGGGCACTTTGTCATACACTCTTTTTACTGTTTCTTTTAAACGTGTGAGCTGCATCTCTTCTAATTTTTCCCGTGAATACGTTTCAACCTCATGCATGATCATCTTTTTAATCTCCTCTCGTTCACCGCAACACGTGAAGCGCCTACAAAGATGAATGTCTACCATGTTCTTTTTGAAGGTTAGTCTTTTTTATAACGAATTTTTATTAATTTTTAAAAAAACGTTATATTTTATACATTTAAAATAGCACATACACCATTAATTGTAAATATTTTCAGACATTTTAATATAAACGTTTTTGAGCCGCCAGAACCCCTTATATTAACTATCTCCACTCTATGTTACTTAATAAAAAAATGCCGTCTATCATTCTTTTTGGCCATAAAAAATACCGTCTCCTTTCACAGAAAGAAAACGGTATACTTTCATCGTCTTATATTTTAATTATTCTATTACATGGAGAGCCCGATCAACAAACGCCGAAAACTGCACACGGGTGACAAATTCATTTGGACGGAACGTACCATCGGGATAACCGGTTGTCACATCATTAGCTGCTAGTATATGGATAAACTCTCTCAGCGGAGACTGTGCTGATACATCTTGGAATGCCTCTTTCGTATCGCCTTTCAAACGAAAAGCGGTCACAAGCGCTTTGGCCATATCTCCGCGATTTAAATAATCATTTGGACGGAATTGCCCGTTTTTCAAGTCTAATATTCCTTTATTAACCACATACGCGGCGGCTTCATAGCCATAGGCCCCTGCCTTCAAGTCAGAGGCATTCAATGTTGCCGAAGAACTTAACGAAGCATTGAGCGCTCTCGCTAGCATTTGGGCTCCTTGCAATCTCGTAATTTTATAATTCGGTCGGAACGTACCATCGGGATAACCGGTAATAATACCAAGGTACGACAAATTATAAATGTCCTTTGCCGCCCAATGCGTCCACGGAACGTCCTTAAATGTTCCGGTGCTCACAATGCTTTTCGTTTGGTTGCCTTGAATGTTTAAATACATTTTCGTGGCATCTGTTTGCAGTACCTCTTGCCCTTCACTTCCGAAACGGTATGTGACTTTTAATTCATAACGCCCATCCGTCGGATTTTTCGGCAAACTAAGATGAAATTTCTCCGGATATTTCGAATAAGAAGACGTATCTGGCGTTAAGCCGACTAAATGCTTTTTATAAGACGCCAATGATTTTCCATTCGGTGCTATCACTTCTACTACCATCGTTCCTCTTGACGGTACATTGCCCGTATTCTGGACTGTTGCTGTTCCGTAAACTGCATACTCAGTAGGTCGTGCATAGGCTTTTACATCAGATAAAGAAATGGCTACTCGGCGATTAACAGGCTGATTGGTGGAATGAGACGCCGCTGTCCAAAGAAGGGATTGTTCCAAAAGCGCCTCCATCTCCTCTTCCCCTTGTAATCCATCATACATCTTATTCTCATATGTAAGCGGATATGGAATGCCGACATAATCAAATGCTCGAAAACCGAACCAAACGACACGACCTTTCCCATATTCAATCGCATACGAGGCATTCGTTCCTTTTGCAGCATGTTCGGGTTTTTTCGAGAACCCGATGCTTTCATACGTCAGCAATGGGGTTACGTTTGCTCCCTTATAAGGCTGAAGTACTTCAATCCATTCGCCGCCTTCTCGGTTGTTATGGATAGAGAGCTTCGATTGTCCTAAAGCTTTCAGCGTGTTTTGGATAATCGGATGAGTACTCGCTTGTGTTAATGTCGTATTTTTCACGACAACGTCGTTGATGAAACCAGCTTGAAACACTTCCGTTAAATTGTCCCACTCCCAAATCCACGTTTTCGTATCATAAATGAGCGGAGAAAAATCCAATTGACCTTCCCTCGGTACTTTCGTCGCTTCATTGCGGGCGGTTCCATAAATAAACAAGGCACCGCCTCCGTTACGAATGTACTCTTTCACACTCGCCCTCTGCTCCTTTGACATAAGAACGGTATGCGGAAACACGAGCGTTTCATACTGCCTAAGCACAGAAGCACTTTTCAAATCTTGGTCGGTCACCTTCTCCACATGGAAACCTTTCTCCTGCAGGAGGGCATACAGTTTCTCCTCTTTTTCTAAAATAGGAGACCATATTTCTTTTGCATCGACCTTCCGGTTGTTGTATACCCCTTCTGGTCTTGAGATGAGAGCGTAATCTTCGCTTGCTTTTGAAAAAATGACGCCGATTTTCCCCTCAGATGCGGCTAACGCCTCTCTGTTATACAAACTCGCCGATAGAAATACCATCACTACGATGACAAGCATGTGCCATCCTTTTGCCATTCGCCCTCTCCTCCTTTTTATACCAACACACTATTTATTATATTTTCTAGTTATTTGATCATAAAGAATTTTTGAACAAGGCGCATAAAAAATGGACCTTTTCCCAAGGTCCATGTCGGTATTTCCTTAACTTTTCATTCGTGGATCCAATGCATCTCGAAGGCCGTCGCCCATTAAGTTGAATCCAAGTACGACAAGCATAATAGCCAAGCCTGGGAAAATCATCGTCCAAGGGGCTTGTACTAAAAATTGCTTTGAGTCGGCCAACATTTTCCCCCATTCAGGATTCGGCGAGCGCACCGAGCCCTAAAAATCCAAGTGCTGCTGCTTCAATAATCGCTGTGGCAATCGCGAGCGTTCCTTGAACAATAATCGGTGTCATACTGTTTGGCAAAATGTGCGAAAATAAAATTCGCGCATCACTCATTCCAATAGCCTTTGCCGCCATAATGTACTCTTCTTGCTTGACGCTTAATACTTTTGAACGGATTAAACGCCCGAAATTTGGAATGTTAATGATGGCAATAGCAATGAGTGCATTTTGTAAAGATGGTCCTAATACCGCTACTACTCCAATCGCCAGCAAAATACTTGGAAACGCCAGCATAATATCAAAAATACGGGAGATTAACGTATCCACCCATTTACCATAATAACCGGCAACAATCCCAAGAATCGTCCCTACAACAACCGAACCTAGAACAGAGAAAAATCCAACCCATAAGGAAATTCTTGCCCCGTAAATTACACGAGATAAAATGTCACGGCCAAAATCATCCGTTCCAAACCAGTGCTCACTCGAAGGCGGCTGTAGTCTTTTCGCTAAATCTTGTTCGTTAATGCCTTGCGGGGCAATAAGCGGTGCGAAAATGGCTAATACGATGAAAAATAACACAAGACAAGCACCCACAAGTGCCAGTTTGTTCTTCCGAAATCCTTTCCACGCCTCTTTCCATGGTGAAACGGCCATATCTTGCTGGGCGGTGGAATTTAACGGTGCATCATTTCTTGCTAATTCTGCCATGAGCGTTCCCCCTAGTTATATTTAATACGCGGATCAATCGCCGCATAAAGAATGTCGACAATTAAATTAATTAAGACGAAAATAACGGCAATGACTAAAATACCTGACTGAATAACAGGATAATCACGGAAGCCAATCGCTTCGTATATGTAACGCCCAATTCCTGGCCAGCTGAAAATGGTCTCCGTCAAAATGGCACCGCCAAGCAAAAGCCCTAATTGTAAACCGATAATTGTAATAATCGGGATAACAGCATTTTTTAAGGAATGCTTGTACACGACCCAAAACATTCTCAACCCTTTCGCTCTTGCTGTACGAATATAGTCAGAGCGCATTACTTCAAGCATGCTCGAACGAGTAATACGGGCAATGATAGCCATTGGAATAGTTGCCAATGCAAAGCTTGGCAGTATTAAATGCTGCAGTACTTGCATAAATTGATCGGTTCTTCCTTGAATGAGTGTATCGATAAGATAAAGGTTCGTAATCGCTTCAACTGGATTGCGCACATCTTCTCTTCCGGAAGTCGGCAGAGCCTCCAACTGAATGGAAAATACCCACTGCTCCATTAAGCCGAGCCAAAAGATCGGCATAGACACGCCAATTAACGCTAAAAGCATGGCGGCATAATCAAACCATGAATTTTGAAACCATGCACTAATAATCCCCGCATTAACTCCGATAAATACAGCAATGAATAAAGCGACAACCGCTAACTCCAATGTCGCAGCTAAATATGGAACCATTTCTTCAATAATCGGTGATTTTGTGCGAAGGGAATCCCCTAAGTCACCTGTCAGCAATCCACTTAAATAATGAAAATATTGAGTATACCAGGGCTGATCCAACCCTAGCTCTTTCGTGAGTGCTTCAATGGCTTCTTTCGTTGCCAGCTGTCCTAAAATTACTTGGGCCGGGTTGCCTGGAATGGCGCGAATCATAAAAAAGACAACAAGTGATAAGCCAAGCAATACCGGTATCAGCATTAAAATCCTTCGTACAATGTAAGAGAACATATAATCACTTCTTTCATGCGATAGTAAAAGAGCTGTCCCATCTTAAATTAACGGGCAAACCTACCTAATGAAAAACCCCGTCACAGAATCCCTTGATTTTACCGGATTTTCATGACGGGGCCTTTTTAAAGGGGAATGTTGAGGGAAACCACTCTCCCTCATCAGCCTCCCTCTTTCATCTCAATAATTTGCCTCCATTATGCAGGTCTGTCTAAATTATTGAAACTCAACTGTTGCCAATTCATCAGAACCAGTTGGATGTGCTTTAAATCCAGTGATGTTTGCTTTACCGCCTAATGCTGGCTTAGAGTGAACAAGCGGTATCCAAGGAGCATCGTCTTTAATAATTACTTGTGCTTGTTTGTATAGTTCATTTCGTTTTTCAGGGTCTACTTCTGTTTGTGCCTGAATTAATAAGTTATGAACTTCTTCGTTTTGGTAATAAGCGTAGTTGTTGCTTCCAATAGAGTCTTTATCAAGCAATACATATAAGAAGTTATCCGCATCACCGTTATCGCCTGTCCAGCCAAGCAAGAACGCATCCGCTTCTCCTGCACGTGCTTTATCTAAATAAGTAGCCCACTCATATGTGACAATTTTTGCTTTAACGCCGATTTTCTCAAAGTTTGCTTGAAGCGCTTCTGCTACTTTCTGTCCGTCTGGCATATATGGACGAGGTACAGGCATTGCCCATAATTCCATTTCAAAACCGTCTGGATAGCCAGCTTCCGCTAACAATTGTTTTGCTTTTTCTAAATCAAACGGATAATCTTCAATGCTGTCATTATAGCCTTCTACTACTTCAGGCATCGGGTTTTTAGCTGGAGTTGCTTCACCCGCAAAGAATGCATCGACAAGTGCTGATTTATCTACCGCATGGTTTAATGCTTGACGTACTTTCTTATCCTCTAATGGGCCTCTTGTATTCGTTAATCCTAAATACGCGACGTTTAAAGATGGACGGAAGAATGTTTGCAAGTTTGAATCACTTTCAATTCCAGGAACATCTGTAAAGTTCACACCATCGATTAAATCCACTTCACCTGTTTTTAAAGCATTTAAACGAGCAGAGTTTTCAGGAATCACTGTGAAGATAACTTGATTTAACTTCGGCAGACCGTCAATCCAGAAATCTTCGTTCTTTTCGATGACGATACGGTCGTTACGCTTCCATTCTTTAAACTTAAACGCTCCTGTACCGACAGGATTCTCATTATATTTTTCACCATATTTCTCAACCGCTGCCGGTGAAGAAATCGCAAATGGGGACATCGCTAAATTTTTGAAAAACGGAGCTAACGGACGGCTTAATTTGAATTCTACCGTAGCCGGATCAACTGCTTTTACTTCTTGAATGACATCACCAAATTGAGAGTTGTAATAGTAGAACTGTTCTTTGTTGCCTGCTTTCCAGCGATTAAAGTTGAACACAACCGCTTCTGCATTAAAGTCCGTACCATCGTGGAATTTAACACCTTCTTGAAGCTTCAATGTGTAAGTCAAACCATCTTCAGAAACAGACCATTCTTTCGCAAGTCCAGGATTTAATTCTGTATCTTGTTCACCAAACTCAATTAACGTATTGAATAAGTTTTTCGTTACTTTAAAAGATTCTCCATCTGTGGCTGTTGCAGGGTCCAATGAAACCGCGTCTCCACCGCGTCCAAATACGAGTGTGTCTTGCTGAGTGGAGCCTGCTTGCTCTTCACCGCCTGTTGATTCTGACTTGCTGCAACCAACTAGAGCCATGGAAAGCGTTAATACAAAAACGAGTGCTAAAGCATACCATTTTCTCTTCACTTAAAATCCCCCTCTTATATTATTTATCTATCATTAATGCCGTCTGCCGTTCTTTCGTTTCACTCATAAAGATGACAGGCAACAAAATGATTCGGTTCAACCTCTTTTAACTCAGGACGTGTCGTTCGACATACATCCATGCACTTGCCACAGCGTGTATGGAACGGACAGCCAACCGGTGGGTTGGATGGACTTGGCAAATCACCTTCAAGAATAATCGGTTCACGCGTAAAGTCCGGGTCTGGTACAGGAACCGCCGAAAGCAGCGCTTCTGTGTAAGGATGAAGTGGCTTTTCGTATATCTTTTCACTTTCAGACAGCTCGACCATTTGCCCTAAATACATTACTCCGACACGATCGCAAATATGTCGAACAACGCCTAAATCATGCGAGATAAAAATATACGTTAATTGAAATTCCTTCTGCAAATCCTCTAGCAGATTTAATACTTGGGATTGAATCGACACATCCAGAGCTGACACCGGTTCGTCGGCGATAATGAGCTTCGGATTAGTCATTAAAGCTCTCGCAATGCCGATTCGCTGTCTTTGCCCTCCGCTGAATTGGTGAGGATAACGACTTGCATGGTAACTACTTAGCCCGACCACCTTCAGCATATCGCGGACTCTCTGTTTACGTTCTTCTTTATTGCCTATGCCGTGTACAATGAGTGGCTCTTCTAATATTTTCTCAATCGTATGACGCGGATTAAGCGAGGCGAAGGGATCTTGAAAGACCATTTGCATTTCCCTGCGCAATTTGCGCATCTCACTATTTGATAAACTCGTAACCTCTTTTTCTTCAAACATGACTTGTCCTTCTGTCGGCTCGATTAACCGAAGCAACAGTCGTCCCGTCGTCGATTTTCCGCATCCGCTTTCACCGACAATTCCAAGTGTCTCTCCCTTTTTCACTTCAAAGCTTAAGCCGTCTACCGCCTTGACGGCCCCTATTTGTTTACTGAAAAGTCCTCCTTTAATGGGAAAGTGCTTTTTCAGACCTTTAACTTGTAACAGCGATTCCGTCATTCGTCCCAACCCCCTCTTCTGTATGTAAGAAGCAGCGTACACGATGCTTCGTGCCATCTACTTCGTAAAGGAGAGGATCTTCTTCCAAACATCGTTTCCCTGCATGTTCACAACGTCCCGCAAATCGGCATCCTTTTTTAATCGATCCAGGCTTCGGCACGTTCCCTGGAATTGAGTAAAGATGGTCCTTCTTATGGCGTTTATCCGGAACCGACTGAATAAGCCCTCTCGTATATGGGTGCTTTGGATTTTTAAAAATCGTTTGCACATCCGCTTCTTCGACTACTTTTCCTGCATACATAACCGTCACGCGATTACACACTTCAGCCACTACGCCTAAGTCATGTGTAATAAGCATGATAGCCGTATTCAGTTTTTCATTTAATTCTTTCATCAGCTGTAAAATTTGAGCTTGAATCGTCACATCTAACGCCGTTGTCGGTTCATCGGCAATGAGCACTTGCGGGTCGCAAAGGAGCGCCATCGCGATCATCACACGCTGACGCATCCCTCCAGATAACTGATGCGGATACTCTTTATATAATTCCTCCGGTCTTGGCAAACCGACGAGTTTCAGCATGTTGATGACGTGATCTTTCGCTTTTTTCTTGTCCCATTTTCTATGTATACGAATCGCTTCTGTTAATTGATTTCCGATTGTAAAAAGCGGATTGAGGGATGTCATTGGCTCTTGGAAAATCATCGCAATATCATTCCCTCTAATTTCACGCATTCTTTTTTCGGATGCTTGTACTAAATCTTCGCCTTTAAAATAAATGTGGCCCGAAGTGATTTTCCCCGGCGGACTCGGAATGAGCCTCATAATGGAAAGTGACGTAACACTTTTTCCACACCCTGATTCTCCGACGATGCCTAAAATCTCGCCTTCATTTATATGAAAATCTACATGATCAACAGCTGGTATTTCCCCTTCATCTGTAAAAAAGGATGTATTTAAACCAACTACATCCAGTACCCTCTTTTTTGTCATATTCCCACATCCTAAAATGACTTTTTTATAAATAATTAGAATATTTTACATTTTTAGAGTATACATTCTATTCTAAAAAAGTTAAAGAGGATTGGCAGAAAAAGTTCCATTTTTTTCATCGACATATTACGACAACGACACTTAATCCTCCCTAAAAACCTGGTGTATACAGGTTTTAAATAAATATAAAACGCTTACATTTTTAGCTATTAACACATTACTGTACTGTCTTTTTTCAATCCGCTCTTCAGTCGTTGGTAAAATTTATCTTTTGAATATAATGTATCACCTTCCTGTTTTTCATAGAAAAGAGCTAAACAATATTACAGGAAAGTTTTTCGTTCCCACCTCTAGCCCCCTTCATAACAAATGTTCCCAGTTCGTTGATGTTGGCATTATAGACGATACACCACCCAGAACCTTACATTTCAAGTAACGTGAAAAATGCCTGCTTGACCGATGAAAGGTCAAGCAGGCATTGAAATGAATTTGGTTCAATTTCGCTTAGTGGTAACTTTTACTCTGTATCTAACTGCTGGACAGTAAATAATTGATAATAATGACCTTTTTTGTTCATCAACTCTTCATGTGTCCCCATTTCGACAATCTTCCCGTGTTCTACTAACACAATTCGGTCTACATGCGTAATGGTCGATAAACGGTGGGCAACGATAAATGTCGTACGGTTTTTCGCCAGCTTTTCTAATGCTTCCTGAATAAGGTGTTCGCTCTCTAAATCAAGCGCGGAGGTTGCTTCATCAAAGATTAAAACAGGCGGATTTTTTAAAAACACTCTGGCAATCGCCACACGCTGCTTTTGGCCTCCCGATAATTTAACCCCTCGCTCGCCAACCTTCGTATCATATCCTTCTGGCAAGTTCAAAATAAAGTCATGAGCATTGGCTGCTTTGGCGGCCGCTATCACTTCTTCATCTGTCGCATTCGGCTTGCCCATCAGAATGTTCTCCTTCACCGATTCACTAAACAACACTGTGTCTTGGAGAACAAGACCAATTTTGTCTCGTAAGCTTCTGACTCGATAGTCACGAATGTCGTGTCCATCCATCAAGATTCTTCCTTTTGTGACATCGTAAAAACGCGGAATGAGACTAATAAGGGTAGACTTTCCGCCCCCGCTCATCCCAACAAAGGCTACCGATTCACCTGGTGAGATGTGAAGGTCAATCTCTTTGAGGACAGACGTTTCTTCTTCTTCATACGCAAACGATACTTGTTCGAACTTTACTTCCCCTCTCAACTCATGGCACTCAATGGCATCACGCTTATCGGTAATATCGTATTTTTCATCAATGAATTCAAATACCCGGTCCATCGAGGCAAAGGATTGGGTCAGGGTGGTCGAAGAATTTACCAATCGACGCAGCGGATTATAAAGGCGGTCAATATAAGCGATGAAGGCGATCATCGTTCCAACCGTCAAATCACCTTGAATGACTTCCCAAGCTGCATACCCGATGACGAGCAACGGAGCAATATCAGTAACAGTATTAACGACTGCAAACGTCTTTGCATTCCAACTTGTATGCTCCAGTGCTTTTTGTAAGAAATGACGATTCTGCTGATCAAAGCGTGCTTGTTCCTGCTCCTCAATCGCAAAACTTTTAATGACAGAAATTCCTTGTACTCTTTCATGCAAATGACCTTGCACTTCCGCAAGCGCCTGAGAACGGACACGCGTCAAATGGCGCAAGCGGCCGTAAAAATATTTCACCGAAAAAGCATAGACCGGAAATAAAATAATCGAAGCAATGGTTAACGTCACGTCCATCGTGAACATAATTGCAATGGCGATAAAAATAGTAATCATATCAAGCCAAACGTTCATTAAGCCTGTAATAACAAACGATTTCGTCTGCTCTACATCATTGACAATTCGAGAAATAACTTCTCCAGCACGTGTATTGGAATAATAGCGCAAACTCAATTTTTGAAGATGATCGAATAATTTGGCACGAATATCATATAGCACTTTGCTTCCAACCCATTGGGCATAATATTGCCGGTAATACTCAATCGGCGGTCGTAACACAGCAAACACAACAAACATGACGCCCATAATGATTGCCAATTCTTTTGATTTTGCTGCAGAAGAGAGAGTGTCATTATTGACGATATCGTCAATGACATATTTCAATAAAATTGGAATTAAAAGTGGAATCCCAAATTTGAGCACTCCAATTATAACCGTTCCAACGATTTGCCATTTATACGGATTTACGAACTGTAGGTAACGTCTTATAATACCCAGATTTTCTTCCTCCTTTATTAAAAACTGAAGAACAGTCTAACCGGCTTGTCGAAAACGTTGAGGTCCATTGACTGTTGAAAATAGAGCCATGAACGCGAGAGTTTATTCCGCTTCGGTCATGGAAAAAACCTGTCTATTGAACAGGTTTTTTGTCCCTTTTATGGATTTCGGTAAGTCAAATACCGCTCATACCATGTGTCGATAAATTCTGGAGCGAACGGCCCTTTACGCTGCCGAATCCAATTTTTTAATGTTTCTACATTTTCATGTAAAATACGATCAATCACATCTGGATAATTCATTTGCTTACGATGGCGTTCATACTCGTCTTCATCGAGAAGAACATACGTCATGTCTGGAAAAACTTTAATATCTAAATCATAGTCAATATATTTTAATGCTTCTTCATCGTGAGTGAACGGCGAACTAATGTTGCAGTAATAGTAAATGCCATCTTCTCTTAGCATACCGATCACATTAAACCAATAGTTCGAGTGGAAATAACAGATAGCCGGTTCACGCGTGACCCATGTCCTTCCATCTGACTCCGTAACAATCGTCCGATCATTCCCCCCAATCACCATACTTTTGGAACCTTTCAAAATTGTCGTGGCATCCCATATACGGTGTATCTTCCCATTATGTTTATAACTATGTATTTGAATCGTTTCTCCTTCGATGGGAAAGCCCATTTTTTATTCCCCTACTTTCCTTAAGCGCTTTCTAAACCTCCGACGTAAAGGACGTCGCGCTTTTAGACTATATTCTTCTTGATCCCGTCATAAACTAAACCTCAGTATATACGTAGTTTTTTTTGCTTATTTATATTATTATAGCGATTTAAGACTTAATTTAAAACAAAATAGCCACCTTTTGAAGAAGATGGCTGATTTTTTTATTCTATTTTGGAAGACATCCCTTCAAAAAACGTGCTCTAAAATAATGTTTTCTAAGATACCGTCGCTTGATAGGCTTTAATGATTTGGGACGTTTGTTCTTCAAAGGTTTGCTGAATTTCCCTTAATTGCGTTTTCATCGAGATGATTTCGTCTCGGACATGCTGCAGTTCCGTTTCGGCCTGTAATTTTTGAAGCTCCCGTTCAATTTCCTGGCACCGCTCAATTTCTGATTGCAAAAAAAGCAGCTGATCCATTGTCTCTAACTGCTGGCCTACTAATAGATCGAATTGACTCATCTTCCATTCCCTCCTCGCACACGTTCCGTGCCATATCTTTACCTTACTCAATTCTTGCTTCCATCCTTCGAATCCTTTGACGATATATGTAAACTTTCAACTAGTTTTGTCAGCTCAGCTATTTTCATGAGAAAAGGTACTCCCTACGAATGAGGGAGTACCTTCTTTTACTGGCAATACGTCTTAATATTGACCAGAGTTTTGTCCTTTTTTCGCTTCTGCTTGTGCATTTTGCTGTTTTACATGTTGCACATCTGTTTCAGAAGCAAATTCTGTGCCATATTGGCCAGCAGGTTGACTGTTTTGTTGTTTCACGTGCTGTACGTTTGTACCAGAAGCCGTTTTGTTCGCTTGGTTTTTGTAGTTGTTTGCCATCGTTAATCACCTCCACGAAATTAATCTGCCCTGGAGGTTGAAAAACTATCCCATATTTTTTATTACATCATCAATGAGCGGCCGCCATCAACAATAATCGTTTGCCCACGAATCATGCTTGCAGCATCCGAAATTAAAAACATTACTGCATTCGCTAAATCAGCTGTTTCAACCATGCGCCCTGCAGGTGTATTTGCTTTTGCATCTTCCAGCAATTGATCTCGGTTTGGAAAATGCTTCAGTGCATCCGTATCCACGGCTCCGCCAGACACCGCATTGACGACAATATTTTTAGCAGCAAGCTCAATTGCCAAATAACGGGTTAACGCTTCCAAAGCTGCCTTTGACACCCCGACAGTTGTATAATTTTCCAAATAACGAATAGAGCCGAGTGAGCTAATTGTTACAATTTTGCCCCCTCCTGCTTTTTCCATTAACTTCGCTGCCTCCTGAGCGCAAAAAAGGAATGCTTTACTATTAATATCCATCGTCCAATCCCAATGGGATTCTTCTAGTTCCATTGCGGGACGTAGCACTCCAGAAGCCGCATTGCTTACAAATACATCTAATCGGCCGAACACCTCATCAATTTGAGCAAACATTTCTTTGATTTTATCCACTTTCCCTACGTTTGCTCTTACAAGCAACACTTGTCGGCCAAGAGCTTCGATTTCTTTTGCTGTTTCTTCTGCCGCCGCTTTACTGCGAGCATAATTAATAACGAGATCATACCCTTCTGCTGCTAGACGCAAAGCTGTTTCCTTTCCAATTCCTCTGCTGCTTCCTGTAACAAGGGCTACTTTTTGTGCCACTGCCTTCACTCCTTCAGATTGATCTTTACTTGTATTGTATAGGAAACACGTTTTTTTGCCAAAATAAAGTCAGTCTAACACCTAACAGCATAATCAAAAGGCGTTGACTGACTTCTGAACAATTATCTTAAAACAGAGGTGAACGGCACATGTACGTAGGTCGTGATATGACGGAATTGTCCATGACGTCTAAAAAAGAATGGAAAAATAGTGAGTTACAATATTTCCACCATTCGCTCCAGCAAATGGTTCCGTATTTAAATGCAGAAGGACAAACCATTCACCGCGAAATTGTAAAAGAAATTGAAGCAAGAGGCGGAATGAAGCGCCAAGAAGCTGATTACACTCATGGAACGGAGATTTCTTACGATTAACCTTTTATCATGACAGCCGAAAAGCGGAAAGCAAAAAGTGAATATCACTCTTTGCTTTCCGCTTCTTTAAAGGCTTTTAAAATATTTTGATGTGACACTGGAAATGCGTAGTCTTGCAATTCCTCAAACGTGACAGCCTTGACTCCAGCCGTTTCTTCAACGCTTGAATGCAAACTTCCTTTATAAGTCTGAATGTTCCAGACAAGATGAGAAAAAACATGCTGAATGGAGCCAAATGGCGCTTGTAGAGAAGCATTAATATGATGGGTTGCCCACAAGTGCGCTAAAAATTGATCCTGTTCAGAGCCAGCCCCTTCCACTATTTCGACATTTGGAAACTCCCATAAATTCGCCAACAAGCCTTGACTAGGGCGTTTTCGAATAAGTACTTTTCCATGTTCATCTGTCAAGACAGCCGCTGTAATTTGAACGCTTTTAGATGATTTCTTTTTCGATTTGACTGGCAGTTCTGTCTGTACCCCTTCTTCAAAAGCACGGCAATGATCACGGACAGGACATAAAAGACAGGAAGGAGATGTTGGCGTACAGATCATCGCCCCAAGCTCCATTAGCCCTTGATTGAAATAAGACGGATTTTCTTTAGAGATAATGAGACGGACGACTTCCTCAAACAGTTTTCTCGTTTTCGGTTTCGCGATATCATCCCAAATGGAGAGAATTCGGGATAACACCCTCATCACATTTCCATCTACTGCCGGCTCTGGCACTCCATATGCGATGCTAAGTACAGCCCCGGTCGTATATGGTCCCACACCCTTTAGCTTGGAAATTTCGGCAGCCGTATTTGGTACTTTGCCCCCATATTGTTCCTTCACTTCTTTAACTGCTGCTTGCAGATTGCGAACACGGGAATAATAACCGAGACCTTCCCATGCTTTTAGCACTTTATCTTCATCCGCTTCCGCCAAGCTATCAATGGAGGGAAACTTCTCGATAAAGTTGTTGAAATACGGGATAACCGTATCCACTCTCGTTTGCTGAAGCATCACTTCAGATACCCATACCTTGTAAGGGTCTTGATTTTCTCTCCACGGCAAAATGCGCTGTTCCCGCTCAAACCAGGAAATCAAGTCGTGTTGAAACTGTTTTATGTTAAAATGATTTACAATATCTTTACTTTGTTTCACGTTATATCCTCCGAGGTATTACTATAAATATAAAATATCTCTTACATCCACACAGTTTTACTGCGGTTTCAGCAGGATAAACTATAGTAGATGGTTTAATTAAATAAAAAGGCATTTGCTCATCATAACATGGTGAATGTACGCACAGAATATGGCCGTGTACGTAATTATTCGTTTACAACGATTGCCAAAATAGGCATAAACATAATAAAAAGGAGGTCGTGTCCTTGGATACTGGTACTCACATCACAATGGGAATTGCATTGGGTGGACTCGCTACACTGGATCCTGTTGCAGCAGCACATCCCACTACCGCGCAAGCCATTATGGTCGGTGCCATTGCCGGCTCTCTTGCACCCGACTTAGATACCATTTTGAAATTGCAGAATAACGCCACCTACATTCGGAATCATCGAGGGATTACTCATTCCATCCCAGCCGTCTTACTATGGCCGTTATTCATTATTCTAGTGGTCTCATTCTTTTTTCCAACCGCCAATCTTTTACATTTATGGATTTGGACGTTCATCGCGGTTGCCCTTCATGTGTTTGTCGACATCTTCAATGCATACGGAACACAGGCACTTCGCCCATTTACGAAAAAGTGGATTGCATTAGGGGTTATTAATACATTCGACCCTTTTATTTTCTTTATCCATATTGCAGGCATTATTCTTTGGACGCTTGGTGCTCACCCTGGCTACACCTTTGTGGTCATTTATGTTATTTTGATTGGCTATTATGCACTGCGCTTTCGCATGCAGCGAAACGTGGCGAAAGCCGTCCACGCCAAAATTCCGCATGTGACAAGCCTAATTATTTCACCAACATTGCGCTTTTCTCATTGGCATTTAGCCATCACAGCAAAAAATCATTTTTATGTGGGGCGCGCCGTGAATAATAAAATTATGGTATATGACCAGTTTGATAAAGTTCCTATTCCCGAATCCGATATTATCGACGCTGCCAAAACCGATCACAACTTGTCCGCTTTCCTTTCTTTTTCCCCTGTTTACCGTTGGGAAATTGAAGAATATAACGATCACATCGAGGTCCGTTTTATCGATTTACGTTATCGAAGCAAAGATTATTATCCGTTCGTCGCCGTCGTTCAACTCGATTATGAGTTGAATATTATCTGCTCCTATACTGGCTGGATTTTTAGTGAACAAAAACTTCGTAAAAAACTGGATTATTTACCAAACTAAAAAGGACCGTTGATTCAAACCCTTATTATTCTTGGATTTACGTAACGGTCCATGTTGCAGGGCTGTGTGAAAAGAGGTGATTTTCCTTTTTCACACAGCCTCTTTCTTTTTTAATGAGTTAGATGGTCATCTCGATTAATCAAATGTTTGTATTTAGGATTTTCACTTTTCATTTCATGCAAAATAGGCCCATATTGGTCAATCCAACGTCTCACAATTTGTTCCGTCATCTCTGGTCCTCTGTATGTACGCCCGGCTTTTGCATACGTGCTCTCAAAATCCTCCCACATTAGCTCAATCCATGTACGAGCTTGAGCATAAGACAGTTTTTCATTCTTCTCTAACAGTATATCTGTCAGTTGTTTAAATCTATCCTCCATATTTTCCACCTCATTTACCAATATTGTTTCTCCTATCTGACACATACCCATCCACTTTTAATCCATACTAATCATGCGTGGCAAAAAAGCGCATGCCACCATCCAATACTACCTCTTACGAAGGAGAGGATCACATTGAGAAATAAAGCACGGGGTTTCTCAAACCAAGGCAGCCAAAAATTCGAAGGTGAACCAAGAGCGAAAGCAGAATTCGCTTCTAAGCGAGCGAATGGAACGATTAATACACACCCACAAGAAAGAATGCGCGCTTCTAATCAACGCAACAGTGACTAGAAAAGCAAATTACGCTGGAGGTGTTTCGTTTGGGCCAAAACAAACATAAAAAGTTTTTTGACAATCGTCATTCTACCCCTTTTCAGCAGCCATGGGCAAACCCGAAGCATGCACATGCGCAAGTAAACGGACAAACACAACAAACACAAGATTTAATCATTTTAGAAAATCAAACCCGAAAGCGCTCTTAACGCTTTTTGGATAGCACATTTACCGTAAATCCGGATTAGCCATCTGTGCTGAAATGTATCATGAAAGGGGGTCATCAAATCTTCCGGTTTGGTGACACCCCTTTTTGAATACGGTATAAAACCTCTTATTTTTTAAGCATCGAAATAGGGAGCGCTTCTTCTTTCATATCTCCGCCCAATCGAAACCCCCATGCAAATACACCGTTCATATAATCAATTTTAAAATATGTTCCCGGGTCCCCTTCAATTTCGTATACTTCACCGGATTTATAGTCATCTGGATTTAACAAATACGACTTCGCCAAAAGAATCTTTCGCTCCAGCACAGCAAATTCATTAATCATCCCCATTTGTTCTGCTTTTCGCGCCTTTTCTTGAAGAGCCCCAATTTCTTGTTTTAACTCCCATTCGCTTTTATCGCTGTACCGCTTTTCCTCCATAGTAAGCTTCCCCTTTCCATCCATATAGCTTTTTCTTATATTAGTATACGAAAACACCTGTCAAAACAAAAGTGTTGCATGTTCTGTCCATTATCTACCACAATAATACATAGCTCATACAAAGGGGGATTTACTATGAAAACCGTATTAATCACTGGAGCCGGTACAGGATTGGGCAAAGAGTTAGCCCTTCTTTATTCAAACGATCATTACCACGTGATTTTAGCCGGAAGGACGCTGTCTAAGCTAGAAGAAACGAAACAAGCCATTGCGCAAAATGGTGGCACTGCCTCTCTGTGCGCGCTTGATATCCGCCAACCAAAAAAAGAGATTGAGCAACTCTTATCGTCTCACACTGTTGATGTGCTTATTAATAATGCAGGAATTGGTCACTTCGGCTCATTTGACGAATTAACAGAAGAACAAATCCATGAAATGATTGACAGCAATGTAAAAGGAACCATTTTCGTGACACAAGCGCTCATTCATCACCTCTTATCACGACCAAATGGACAAATTATTAACATCATTTCTACAGCTGGATTACGAGGAAAAGTGAATGAATCCGTCTATGTAGCAAGTAAATTTGCTGTACGAGGCTTTACAGAGAGCCTCCAAAAAGAATACGAGCATACATCCTTATCAGTAATTGGAGCATATATGGGTGGAATGGATACCCCATTTTGGGACGAGAGCGATCATATAAAAGACAAGAGTCGCTTAAAATCAGCCAAAGACATTGCTCAAATCATTTATGAACAACAACATGAAAAAAAGGACATCATAATTTAATAAAGTTAAGGGGACGCATTGCGATTATGCCTCCCCTAACTCCTTTTCCTATTGCTCTGACAGCTCCTCCAATAACCTTTCAATCTGTTCGATAGAAAAGCCTTTTCGATAGAGGGCTTGTTTCATTCTTCTTTCATATTCCCACCCACTATACTTTTCATAGCGGCGATGCGCCTTTAACCCTTGGTACTTTAACGCTTCCCATTCTTCTTCATCTTCCTTCTCCAATGTCCATACTTGAAACAATTGCTGAATAATGGAGAAAGGATAGCCTTTTTGCTGAAGAGTTTGTTCAATTTTTTGTTTCAATGCCACTGCAGAGAGCTTTCCGCTCTTCCCTTTCACTTTCTCCGCCACTTTAATGGCAGTTTGAAGTTGCTCATCGAAGGAGAAATCCAGTAAACTAACATTAATATACTCTTCTGCGACTCCTTTTTCTTTCAGTTCTTGCCGAATGACGTTCGGCCCCTTTATCGTTGTGTTCATTTGAGTTCGAGCGTATGCTTTCGCAAATTCAAGGTCATCAATATAACGTTGCTCATCCAGCTTATGAATGACCTCTTGAATAACCGCATCTCCATTGCCCTTTAACTTTAAATACGCATATACTTCTTTCTTCGAGCGCATTCGATACGATAAATAATTCAACGCTAAATTATACGCCTTCTTCACTTCATCAGCATATTGAATTTCAGCCAACTCAAAATCGTCTAATTCCTTCCCTTTTTTGAGCTGAAATTTCACGAGCACATATTCATCAACACTAAATGCAAAGTCTTCACCTTGTCCATAATCAAGGTACACATTATACCGTTCTTGATTTTTAGTTTGTGTAGTCACTTTTGTAATAATTGGCATTTCTACCATCCCATTTCATACAAATAATTTCCTCTCGTCAGTCTTGTTACGTTGCCCTGACGAGCGCTTTTTCTTCATTAACAATATACCAAACTAAATAGATGTTTCAACGTTTAGCTTCTTTGTGTAAACATTTGAAAACAGACGATAACAGGAGGGTTCTCATATGAAAATAGTGATTGCAGGCGGGACAGGTTTTGTCGGAAAAGCGTTAACATCCTTTTTTTCGGAGCAACATGACATATGGATTATTACAAGGCATCCTCGACCCTCTTCCGAATCTCTTCATTACATTGACTGGAAAGAAGCCGGGCATTATGTCCAGCAAGCAGATGTTGTCATTAATTTGGCTGGTGTCTCTTTAAATAGCGGGCGCTGGACAGAAGAAAGAAAAAAAGCCATTGTGGAAAGCCGTATATCGACTACCCAAAAGCTGGTGGACATGATAAAGGATAGTTCATGCAAACTATTTATAAATGCAAGTGCGGTCGGCTTTTATGGCACTTCTCTTCACGAGTCTTTCACAGAACCATCCCCGCCCACCGCTGACGATTTCCTTGCTTCCACCGTCCAATTATGGGAAGCAGAAGCCTTCAAAGCAAAGCATTATAACGTTCGAACTGTTCTCACTCGCTTCGGAATCATTCTTGGAAAAGAAGAAGGAGCTCTTCCGAAAATGGTGCTGCCTTACCAACTATTTGCAGGAGGAACGGTAGGCTCTGGCGAACAGTGGGTATCATGGGTTCACATTGAAGACGTGGTACGCATCATAGCTTTTATTATCGAGCATGAAGACATAGAAGGACCGGTCAACGTTACCGCTCCTCACCCTGTAACGATGAAACAATTCGGTCAAGCTATCGCAAAAGTGACCCATCGCCCGCATTGGCTTCCGGTACCGGAGTTTGCACTTAAAATTCTTTTAGGAGAAATGAGTGTATTAATTTTAGAAGGACAACGAGTTTTTCCGCAAAAATTAGGCGAACACCGCTACACATTTTCATATGATAAACTAGAGGAAGCATTGCAAAACTTAACATAACCGATACTGCAGATAGGAGCTTAGCATGAAAAAGGTTTTATTTAAAAACGCTACCATTTATCCCGTTACTTCCTCTATGTTGCCTCAGCATGATTTGCTTGTTGAAGACGGGAAAATTAAAGAAATTAGTCCTTTCATCTTCCCATCCAATGACATGAAAATCATTGACTGCACAAATCAATATCTTTTCCCTGGATTCATCGATGTTCACACACATCTTGGTCTCTATGATGAAGGCACAGGTTGGGCGGGGAACGATGCTAATGAAACGATTGAACCACTCACCCCGCACATTCGCGCGATGGATGGAGTTCATCCTCTTGACCCTGGATTTCGAGACGCTGTTCAATACGGGATTACAACGGTACACATTATGCCCGGAAGTGCAAATGTCATCGGAGGCACAACCTCTGTTATTAAAACCACCGGGAAAAACATTGCCAATATGATTATCCAAGAAACAGCAGGACTTAAGATTGCCTTCGGAGAGAATCCAAAACGTATTCACAGTAACGGCAACAAAGAGTCCATCACCCGTATGGGGATTATGGGCATGCTGCGGGAAGCATTTTACGGGGCTAAATATTGTGATAACGTAGATGATTTGCGCGTAAAGCCCATTATTCAAGCATTGAAGAAGGAAATACCGGTTCGAATTCACGCGCACCGTGCGGATGACATCATTTCCGCTATTCGTTTTGCCGAAGAATTTGATTTAGACATTCGAATTGAGCATTGTACAGAAGGGCATTTAATTGCGGAAGAACTAAGCGGGAAAAACTTAAAAGTTTGTGTCGGACCGACATTAACACGCCGTTCCAAAATTGAGCTGAAAAATAAAAGCTGGAAAACCTACCAAGCTCTCTGTGACCACGGTGTGGAAGTATCCATCACAACAGACCACCCCTACACCCCGATTCAGTATTTAAATGTTTGTGCATCGATTGCCGTACGGGAAGGGCTTGATGAACAAAAAGCACTTGAAGGCATTACGATTACGGCTGCTAGAAATTTACGGGTTGATGATCGAGTCGGCAGTTTGGAAAAAGGCAAGGATGCTGATGTTGTGGTATGGAGCCACCACCCGTTCCACTATTTAGCAAAACCGGTGTTGACGATGATTAATGGGGAAATATTATTCAAAAAAAATTAACAAATTACCTATTTCTTTTTTAACTTTTTTTTAGTATTATACGTAGGGTAAGATTTAATTTTCATTTAAAAGTTGCTTACAATTGGATAAAACATTCAAATAGATGCTGTTGATTTTGAATGGGAAGGCAAATGGTGCGCCACCAGTAATAACTGGTTCTAGTGGGTTCGATTCCCACCCCGAAATTTTTTAATCTTTTATAAAAAATTTCGAGGGTGGGGGGCCAACAGTCGTGGTCTGCCCTCGATTAGGAGGGGACATTATGTTAAAAAAACGTGATTTACATGACTGCCAGGCTTTATACGAACTAATGGTGCATCCGGACGTCTTCCCTTTTGTGCGTCATAAAGCCTATTCTTATGAGGAATTTTTATTTATGACGAAACAAACATTAGAAGCAGAAGAGCACGGTGAAGTAATTTCACGCACGATTACAGATGAATGGGGCAACCCCATCGGGACTATTAATTTATTTGACGTACAAGATAATGCCGGATTTCTTGGCACATGGCTTGGAAAGCCGTACCACGGAAAAGGTTATAATAAAATAGCAAAAGAAGCGTTTTTTAATGAATTGTTTTATGAGCTTGGGATTGAACGAATTTTTATGCGCATTCGTAAAGTGAATGTTCGTTCCATGAAAGCAGCAGAAAAACTTCCTTATGTCACGTTAGCAAATGAAACGAGCAAAGGCCTTTACGAAGAAATTAACCAGGGAGGCGACATTTATAATTTATATGAAATCTCCAAAGACCTATACACACTATATATTTTACGAAACGGTCAGGAACTTCAAGAAGAGCATCTTAAGGAAGCATAATCCAAAATGGGTATCCACAACTATGTGAAACAGGCAGGTTGTGGATATTTTTTATGCTTTTCCCCTCACCTTCTCACCGTTTTCCCTCAGAAAATAAGATATCTCACATCAGCATTTGTTTGAAATGGAAACGTTTTGGTCAAAATAAAACATGAAAGGAAATACGAGGATTTAAATTGGAGGGATACGACATGGCAGACAAGAAAAAACGTGACAAAGTTAAAAGTAACTTAAGCAGTTCTCAAGAAGTATCATATGCACGTGATTTTAAAATGGCAGACCAAGCTGGTGGCTACACTCCAAAGCATGCACGTCATTAAGCTGACAATATCTCTCATACATACCCCCTTTCTTTCAACGCACAATAGAAAAGAACAATTGTTCAAATGATGTTTTTCAGGAGGGGTTTCGAATGGGCAGATCTCGCGGAGGAAAATCTCGTGACAACAATAAAGCTTCATTGCCTCAAGTGCCAAAAAATTTAAAATCGGATGGACATGACGTAGAATTTTCAATGGAAAAAGCCGATAATGAGGATTTGGAGGCTATGGCAAGAGCTCAGGCGGCTGGCGTTCGCGTCAACCAAATGAATAAAAGCAGACGATAAGTACACTACGCATTTCAATAAATAAACGGGCAAACATGGATACGCTGTTTTGCCCGTTTATTCCATTTTCGAACATCTTTTTTCCTATATTCAAACTTTTTATAAAAATGAAATATATACACAGGTTTATCCACAGTTATGTGGATAATGTGCATAAATGAGTAGAATCCTTTTATAACAACTACTCTAATATTTATGAAATTTTCAGAAATAATACCGGTAATTTGTGGATAATGTGGATAACACTGTTGATATCCTATTAATAAAGGATTGAATGCTCCATTATCCTGTGTATAAATAATGACTCATAACAACTTCATGAACAACGCAACCTTTGACCATTTCTTTTTGAACTACTCCCTTTTATAGATACCATTATATACGTTGTTTTCTGAGTTAGCATAATGCCTCTGTTAAAATATTGTAAAACTTTGTCGTATTGTTCTTCAGCTTCATCACAATTTTCACCTGCCATTTTAAACAATAAAAAAACTTGAAGAATCGGAATTTTTCCTTCTTCAAGTCTTCTGTTCGCTAATCGACCGGCATATTCTTACTGACGGTAGCTTTCTTTATTCGTTAACTTCTTGCATTTGACGAATTTGTTTGAGCAACATTTTTTTAGGCAGCATCGGCGCCATTCCCATTATCATTCGTTGACTAAACGTCACACCTGCGATCACATTCAGTTTTCCTTCAATCATCCCATTATACCCTTCTGTTGCTACCTCTTTCGCGCTGCTTGTATTCGCAAATAACGTTGTCTGATCCATCCCAGAAGTTTTGGCAAACTCGGACTCAGTCGCTCCCGGCAACAATGCCGTTACAGTAATGTTTGTATCATGCAGCTCTTCTGCAATGGCATTGCTAAACGATGTAACGTACGCTTTTGTCGCATAATAAACAGCTTGAAGCGGTCCTGGCATTAAGGAAGCAGTTGACGACACATTCAAAATTTTCCCTTCGTTCCGCTTTACGAAATCAGGCAAGAATAATCGAGTCAATGCTGTTAACACAACGACATTCAAATGAATCATCGCTAAGTCCTGCTCCCAAGCTCGTTCATGAAATTTTCCTCGTCCGCCAAAACCAGCATTATTAATTAAATAATCGACCTTTACTCCCGCTGCATTCACATCATGATAAATTTCCGTTGCCGACTCTGGTGAAGTCAAATCCTTCGCAATTACCATTACGTCGATATTGTATTGGCTTTCTAGTTCCTTTTTTAATTCTATTAGCTTATCTTCACGTCTTGCCACGATAACAAGATTGCCACCTTTTTCCGCATGAATACGAGCTAATTCTTTCCCAATCCCGCTTGATGCTCCTGTAATTAATGCCGTTTTCTTCATAAATGAACATCCTCCTTTAAATTGTTGTTTACTACATATATTCATCCGACGTTTTGAGTCGCCATCTTTAGTAACAATATGTTCCTTACAATCTTAATATAAGTAACATATTGTTACTTGTCAATCTTTTTATAACATATAAAAGAGTATTAAAATAAACCCCCCTTAATTTTAGTATCATTCCGTTAATTATTTCAGTTGATTTATGCTATACTAAATACGAGTCTTAAAAGAGGTGAAGAAGATGTCATTTGAACGTGCGAGAAATGAAGAAAACAAAAAGATTCGATTGGAACAAATTAAAGCTGCAGCTACAAAGCTGTTTGACGAAATGCCTTATCACGAAATTACCCTCACAAAAATTGGAAATAAAATCAATTTTACAAGAGCGAACTTGTACAAATACATTTCTTCCAAAGAAGATATATACCTTTACGTACTAATGGATGAGATTATTTGGGTCGTAGATGAAATGGAAAGATTGCTCATTCAACCAGAAAAATTAGATACACAAACTTTCGTCCATACTTGGGCTACTATTTTAAATGAGCACCCCCGTTACTTGAAGCTCTTTTCTCTGTTATTCACAATAATTGAACAAAATGCATCGCTTGACACTTTAGTGGAATTCAAAAATTATCTTGCCATTGAAAACAGCCGAATTTTCCATATTATGCAGCACAACTTACCTGAATTCAGCAGCGAAGATATTATGAAGCTTATTGATATGTCTTTCACCTATATCATCGCCAGATACCCGCTCTGTCACCCAAGCGACGTTCAAATAGAGGCCACTCAATTATCCAATTATCATTATGTATTCCCTAATTTTATTGATTCCTTTACTGAGTCGATTGTCTTTTTAATTAATGGAATGAAATTATCGAAAATGTACCCATCCTCCTGAAACAGTTTGTCAGAAGACGTGTTCTTTTAACCAAAAAAATGCTTACAATCCGTTGATGGATTGTAAGCATTTTTTTGGTTCGTTATGCATAATTAACCTTATTCCGAACATGTTGGAAACAATTAAAATTTGCGCACAAGCTTCGTCACCGTTTCCACATGAGCGGTGTGTGGAAACATATCCACAGGCTGAATGGTTTCTATTTTATAAAATTTTCCAAGCTTGTCCACATCTTTAGCAAGAGTAGACGGGTTACAGGAGACGTAGACGACTTTCTCCGGTTTTACTTTTAAGATCGCATTCAACAGCTCTTTATCACAGCCGGTACGAGGGGGATCAACGACTACAACATCGGGCTTCCACCCTTCCTTCACCCATTTTGGCAGCCAATGTTCCGCTTGCCCGACAACGTAGTGCGCATTCTTATAACCGTGATTGCGGGCATTCTTTTTGGCATCTTCAATGGATTCGGCAATCGTATCCATGCCTCTAATTTCTTTCGCATCTTTCGCCAGCCACAAACCGATCGTCCCTACACCGCAATATGCATCGGCTACTTTTTCCTTCCCAGTTAAGCCTGCTGCTTTTTTCACTTCATCATAAAGCTTGACTGTCTGAACCGGATTAAGCTGGAAAAAGGCACGCGCAGATAGTTCAAATGAAAGATCTCCAAGCACTTCTTGGATGACCTCTTCCCCTGCTAAATGAACCGTTTCCTCACCGAAAATTAAAGACGTTTTTCGACCGTTAATATTTTGCATAATAGACGTCACTTCTGGCAGACGCTTCTGGATTTCCTTTAAAAGCAGTTCTTTACGCGGGATGTCTTTTTGAGTAGTCACTAATACCAGTTGGACTTCTCCTGTTTGAAAACCGACTCTTGAAATAATTGTACGAACAATGCCACTTCGCTTCCGTTCGTCATAGACAGGAACTTTCAAATCCTGCAATATGCTTTTTACAACCGCTGTCACTTTATTTGTAGCACTATGCTGGATTGGACACGTTTCAATGTCAATTAAACGATGAGAATTCAATCCATACAGTCCGGCAATGACTTTTTGATTATGAAGCCCCACTTGAAACTGCACTTTATTTCGATAATTCCACGGCTCTTCCATGCCAATCGTGGAAAGTACTTTTTCATCCGTTCCTTTGAGTGAACTGTGCCGCTCAAAAGATTGAATGACAATATCACGTTTTTGCTTCAGCTGCGATTCATAGTTTAAATGCTGAAGTTGACAGCCCCCGCACTGTTCGTAAATGGGACAGGCAGGTGTGATACGTTCAGGAGACTTCTTTTTAATTCGCTTTACTTTGCCTTCCGCAAAGTTTGGCTGAACATTCGTAATATCGACAAATACTTCTTCATTTGGCAAAGCACCTGGAACGAAGACTACTTGCTTTTTATAATAACCGACACCTTCGCCATTAATGCCAAGCCGTTTAATAGTCAGCAAGACGGTTTGCCCTTCCTTTGCTTTGATGCCTGAATTTGGTTTATTCATTGTTTAAAACCTCGACTTATTTGTTTTTCAACTTTACATATCTACATACCTTACCATAGCGTTTTCTCTCGGTAAAGCAGAAAACGCCCGTCTTCATTTTATTATACCATTAAGAAAAAGGGATTTAAAAAGAGTTCCTTCCTCTTCTTAAATCCCCTTGTACTTATCTGCCTGGATGAAATAACATCGGATTGACTTTGGCTTCATTTAATACATATTCATCTAAGCTGTGGAACTCATATCCTTGCTTGCGCAAATCATCAATCGCTTTCCCAAGCGCTTCTGCATTATCTTTTGACACAGTATGCAGCAGTAAAATACAGCCAGGATGAATTTGTCTCATAATGTTATCGTACGAATATCTCCAGCCTTTTTGCTTATTTGTAATCCAGTCCACGAACGCAAGCGACCAAAAGACATTCGTATACCCTTCACGTTTAGATAAAGCCAATGTTCTTTCACTGAAAACCCCTCGTGGAGGACGCAAATATTTCATATCGTCACGGCCTGTAATTTCTTTATATTCATCCTTTACCTTTTGCAGTTCTTTTTTCAAACGATCGTCACTAATCTTCGTTAAGTCCGGATGATGCCATGAATGATTTCCGACAATATGCCCTTCCTTTACCATTCGCTGAACCAAATCCGGCTGATCCTTTAAATAATGACCTGTTACAAAAAACGTAGCGGGGACCTTTTTTTCCTTCAATACATCTAATACTTTTTCTGTATATCCATTCTCGTAACCATTATCAAACGTTAAATAAATATGTTTTTCCTTCGTATGGCCAATATAAAAAGAATCATATTTGGCTAAAAGGTCATCGAGTTCTTTTCCCGCTGATGCAGGTTCATGATTTTTACTTTTTGAAAATCCCCAATTGATTGATTCATTTGAATAGGCATGAGCAAATACAGCAGGCTGCAAAATGAAAGAAACAAGCCACATCGCTAAACAGAAAGAAGAGATGCGTCGAAACATAGGAACCACCTCTTTTGTTTTTTCTTTTAGTGTTTGTTTCCACGAATCATTCATGCCCTGCATTCTTTTCCATCACATGCAGAAAATTCATTCAACAACTAGAAAAATGTGGAATGTTTCATATGAAACATTCCACATTTTTACTTTATTTAAAAACAGGCTCTTTAAATTCAGAAAGCTTTTCAAGAGATGATTTATCTACATCTTGATGCAAGCTGTTTCCGTGAGAATCCATCGTAACGACCGCTTTAAAATCTTCTACTCGTAAGTGCCACATAGCTTCTGGAATGCCGAATTCCATGAAATCGACACCTTCTACCGACTTGATGCAATCTGCATAGTATTGAGCGGCTCCGCCAATTGCATTTAAGTATACACCGCCATGCTCTTGTAAGGCAGCCAATGTTTTCGGCCCCATGCCACCTTTTCCAATCACCGCACGAATGCCAAATTTTTTCATAATATCGCCTTGGTATGGCTCTTCACGAATACTTGTTGTCGGTCCTGCTGCTGCCACGTGCCAGTTGCCGTCCTCATCCTTCAGCATCACCGGTCCACAGTGATAAATCACTTGGCCATTCAAATCAACCGGACAGTCATGATCGCTTAAATATTTATGAATGGCATCACGGCCTGTATACATCATGCCCGTAATACGCACAACGTCGCCCACTTTCAAGCTGCGGATTTGCTCTTCTGTAATAGGTGCTTGCAACACCACTTCCTCGGCTTCTGAAGGTGTGTCTACGTCCTTTTCCTTCGAGAAGTCAATTAACTCTCCATCTTGATATAACCACTCTTGGACAGCCCCTGTATGTGCATCCACCTTCACCCCTAAACGGCGGAAAGCCCAGCAATTATAAGCAACTGAAACGAAAAAGCTTGCTGGAATACGGTTGATTACGCCCACTTTACAGCCAAGCAACGTCGTTTCCCCACCAAAGCCCATTGTACCAATTCCAAGCTTGTTAGCATTTTCCATCACATACTCTTCCAGCTCTTGAAGCAATTCATTCGGATTAACATCATCAACGCTTCTGAACAATTGTTCTTTTGCTAGCTCATATCCTGATGTACGGTCGCCTCCGATGCCGACACCGATAAAACCAGCGCTGCATCCTTGTCCTTGTGCTTGATAAACAGAATGTAAAATACACTTGCGGATGCCATCTAAGTCTCGACCTGCTTTCCCAAGACCTTCAAGCTCACACGGCAAGCTGTATTGAATATTTTTATTTTCACAGCCGCCTCCTTTTAAAATGAGACGCGCATCAATATAATCTTTTTCCCATTGCTCGAATTTAATAACTGGTGTTCCTGCTCCGAGATTGTCGCCGCTGTTCGTACCTGTCAAAGAATCAACAGAATTAGGGCGAAGTTTTCCATGCTTGGTTGCCTCTTCAATAGCCCAATAAATTGCTTCTTTAATCTCTAATTGATTGACCCCAACCGGTGTTTTAATTTTAAAAGTTGGCAAGCCTGTATCTTGACAGATTGGTGAAATGTTTTCGTCTGCCATCGTAATATTATTTGTAATCGTCGCTAAAGACATTGCCGCTCGTGTTCCCGCATTTTCTTTTGCTTTTGCTTGAGCAATCGCTCGTCTAACATCTTTCGGCAATTTTGTAGACGTTTCAACAATTAATTCATACATACTTTCCCTTAACTTGTCCATTTCCAGTCTCCTTCCAATCCCCTTGATGGTATCGTTATTCTCTTTTTCCACTCATCTGTTACGAATAGTAAATCGTTTACAGTCAATATTATACTCCTTTGCATTTTTAAGCGAAAGGCAAAATAAAAAGGATGAAACTGCCTGGAAAGGAAAAATCCTCGTCTCAGACAGTCGCATCCACCTCAATTCACAATCTGTTCGTTAAACGATACTTTCGTTTAAGATTGTTTCTTAAATTGTTCACATTTCATTTCCAAATCATCGATCATTTGGATAAGACGATCAACATCTTCCAGTTCTGTATGTTCTGGCTCAATTGCATCAAGAACATCCAAAAACATATTTAAACGCTGTTTTAAATAATCCAGCTGCGAATCTTTATCTTGAACAGCATTGCCCACACGTATTCTCTCCTTTCTTGCTTTTCACGGTAACAATCATCCTCGATAATCAGATAATCCACGTAAAAAGATAATGGCTGTATAACAGCATGGACTTCGCATATTTTCCCCCGAAATCACATTCTATTTTATCGTAACGAATGATTTCATAATTGACAACTTCCTTCAATAAATTTCATAATAGGCGGTGGCTTTCATTTTTTTAATAAGGAGTCTTCTATGAATAATATCACTCTTCAACCTATTACCACTTCCTATGATCCATGGGAAGCTTATTTAGACATAAAACAATACGGCAAACCGACATTAACAAATGTCGAATTTACCACAACTACGCTTTGCAATATGCGATGTGAGCATTGTGCTGTTGGCTATACGTTACAGCCAAAAGACCCTAATGCTCTGCCTTTAGAATTGCTTATTAAGCGATTGGAAGAAGTGCCTACCCTTCGCTCCATGAGTATTACTGGAGGAGAACCGATGCTTTCGATGACGTCGGTCAAAAATTACGTTCTTCCTCTTTTAAAGTATGCCCGAGAACGAGGAATTCGTACGCAAATCAATTCAAACCTTACATTGGACTTAAATCGCTATGAACTGATTGCTCCATATTTAGATGTTTTGCACATCTCCCATAACTGGGGCACAATGGATGATTTTGTAGAAGGCGGATTTGCGATGATGGAACGCAAGCCAACGTATGAACAACGGGCGAAGTATTTTGAGCGCATGATTGAAAATAGTAAAGCATTATCTCGAGCAGGTGTCATTGTATCAGCTGAAACGATGTTAAATAAACGCACCCTCCCGTATATCAAACATATTCATCATCAAATTGTTCATGAGATGGAATGCCAGCGCCACGAAGTTCATCCGATGTACCCAAGCGATTTTGCTAGCAGCCTTGAAACGTTGTCATTGGAGGAAATGCGTTCCGCAATTCATCAGCTTTTGGACATTCGCAATGAAAATGTATGGATGCTGTTTGGAACCCTTCCGTTTTACCCTTGTAACAATAATGAAGAAGATTTAGCTTTGCTGAAACGTTTATACACAAGTAAGAATGTAACCGTTCGTAACGATCCAGATGGACGCTCTCGCTTAAATGTAAATATTTTCAACGGAGATATTATTGTCACCGACTTTGGAGACACGCCTCCGCTTGGCAATATTCAAACTAGTACCCTTCAGCAAGCTTTCGACACTTGGCAGCAATCTTCTCTTGCTGCGGAATTAAGCTGTCATTGCCCAGCTGTTCAATGCCTTGGACCAAACATTTTAGTAAAAAACAGCTATTACCCTACGGAAGACTTCACTAAAAAGACGTCTAAATTATCGCTATAATGACAAACAGACCCGTTTGGCAACAGCCGAACGGGTCTGTACTATTTTTACCGATGATGATCATACACCGCAAAACCGAATGATACATAATCTTGTACGGGAATCCAAGCACCGATTCCTTGAGAGGTGACATTTTTCACGACAATCATTCGCTTTGTTCCTTTTAAGACAAGATAAACTTCCCCATACGTCACTTTCCCTTTTTCACTAACTGCCGGCGCATACCCATACAAATACCCGACCTTTTTAGGAGGAACATTATACACTTGATCCTTTTTCGTTCCTGCTCCAATCACTGTCGTAAACGCTAATGGCAAATTTGTTTTAGCCATCGCTTTTAATAGCATCATTTGCTTGACGTGCTCCGGGTTTGGCACTTTTGCTGTTAATCCGCCTTTAATTTGCTTCTGTTCCTCTTGCTTATAGCGGATTTGATATGGCATTTTACCGCCACGATTATCAAATAGATTGGCATTAATCCGCTGATATTCCCAATTCGTACTCGTTTCTCCCGATTCGTAATTTAAAGGCCAATGCCCTAAAAAAATGGTGGCTCTAGACCCAAGACCTAAAATGGACTTAGAAATGGTCGATTCATTTAGGATGCGAATTAAATCTGGATTTTCAATTTTCACGTTGGATGTGTCTATTAGTTCTTTCGCCAATTCGCTTGGCTCTAAATACGGCATATCATGCGTTGCGTTCGGATACGTATTTTCTTTTGAAATATTTAAAGTCGAGGTCGGAATTTTGACCTGAGAAGACGGTTGCTGCTGAGGCGTTTCAGCGGCATATGCTTGAAAAGGCGTGATACTTAAAGAATAAAGAACAATAATTAACCATGACATCTTCCGAAGCATAGGAAGGCTCCTTTCCATTCAAATCATCACGTATAGTTTTTTCAAAACCTGCTTTATTTATCCGTTCTTTTCAGCGGACAAGTTTAATTTCCATCAAAAATGAAAGCGTTGTCAAAAAATAGGTATAATACCCTTCATACGCCCATATAGTGTTATTACATCTTGACAGAAAGAAAGGAGGAGCACAAAACCGTTAACGAACCACATCGAAAAGGAGGGCCGCTTTTTATACTTACTTCACGAAAACACCCGTGTTCTGTTTCTTGCAGAGCACGGGTGTTTTCCCTTTTTATGTTGATAAACCCCTCGATGTGTCACTAGACGACAAAAACATGTAAATCAATAAAGGAAACTTAACGTGGTGTATAGAGTCCATGGATACATTTTACATCAAATCAACTAGCTTTCTTTTACTTATAAGTATCTCCTTCCTTGACTATCCATTCTTTACTTTCATTTTGATGTTTAAAATACTTCTTAATCAGAAAGATTAAAAACAGACCGTAAAAAGGGGGATTAATATGTCACAGCAACTAAAAGATCAAATTTTAACGGTATTGGACAACCATAAAATTGGAACATTGGCGACCATTCAAAACAATCGCCCTTATTCACGATTCATGATGTTTTTTCATGAAGATTTAGTGTTATACGCCGCAACGAACCAAGAAACTCATAAAGTGGAAGACATCCAAAAAAACCCACACGTTCACGTATTACTTGGTGATGAAGGAAAAGGATGGAATGATTCCTATGTGGAAATCGAAGCAGAAGCCCACATTTCCGATAATGAGGCATTAAAAACGAAGTTTTGGAATGACCACTTAAAAGAATGGATAAATGGACCGGATGATCCGAATTATGTCCTGCTTGAAATGACCCCTGAAGCGATTCGTTATTATGAAAAAGCAGGAAGCGAACCACAAATTCTTCAGTAAAAGACAGGTCTATCATGAAAAAAGCCGGGACATTTCTCCCGGCTTTGCTGTTTACACAAGCTCAAAACTTTCCGTTACTTCAATGCTGCCGATAACAGATTGAACCATTGGACAGTTTTTTCGTGCAAGCTCCATTGACTGCTCAATTTTAGGTGCAGGGAGGTTTTTCCCCTTAATGACATAATGGATGTGAATTTTTTCAATGCGGTTTGCCTCCTCTTCATTGCGCACCACATCAGTTTGAATGGTCATATCTTCGACTTCTAGTCGTTTTTTCTGTAAAATTTTTCGTAAAACACCTCCACTGCACACTGCAATGGATGAAACCATTAGCTGATATGGACGAAAACCGTATTGTTCGTCTCCAGCAATATGTAGCTCCCCATATGGAAGTTGAGCCGTGAATCCTGTTTCAGGCTTCATTTTAAATTCCATTTTCCTCACCCCTTTTCTTTGTTATAGCACAACCTTTCCCCTCATACAAATGATAAAACTGACCATGCCCTTCTTATGTACTTGTGGTCTTTTTTAACGTGAAAAAGGTTTGTTGTACTCCGTCATTCATAACAACATTTCCTTCGGTATGGATGCCTTTTTCATTTTTTTGCCTATTTTTAAAAAAAACTACACACAAAATCCGAAATCTGTTATATAATACAACTAACAATAATAAACTGTATTAAAACAGAAGAAAAAATGAGAGGAGCTGTTTAAAATGAGTCGACAAGAACGAAAAAACATGGTGGAATTCATTTCAAAGGTAAAAGAGGTAGACCAGCAAACATTTATGTACATGACGGATGCGGATATTGAGCACATTTATAATGCGGTCTACTATTATCATGAAGAAATTATCGAGTAATAAATCTCCTTCCTTCCCCGCTTTTCTAGTCACAAAGAAAACACCTTTTCATACCATGAACTAAACATAATTTTTCCAAAGATTCGTCAGCTATGCTATAATATACTAAATTAACTATATGAACACCGAAACATGCTGCTATCTATTTAGATGGCAGCTTTCGTGCTTTTTTAGGGGTAATGATTGTGATTCTAATTATCAATTACATGAAAAGGAGTGGTAATATTGGAAGCCAATGTAATGGTCAAAAGAAAAGAAGCTGAAAGACCATCTTTTATGAATGTTCTTTCTACTCATGGAGAATTAATAGCTGCTTTAGTGTGCGGACTGCTTATTTTAGTTGGATGGGTCACCTCCTCCAATCAGGAATCTATTCTATCTGTATCCTTATTTATCCTCGCCTATGTTATTGGGGGATATGCGAAAGCAAAAGAAGGCATTGAAGAAACGATTGAAAATAAAGAATTAAATGTCGAAATGCTCATGATTTTCGCTGCTATCGGTTCCGCTATTATTGGTTATTGGACAGAAGGCGCTATGCTCATTTTTATTTTCGCTTTAAGCGGTGCCCTTGAAACGTATACCATGAACAAAAGCCATCGTGAAATCACTTCATTGATGGAACTTCAGCCTGAAGAAGCGACTCGCATTCACAACGGGCAAGAAGAAATTGTACACGTCTCTCAATTGTCCATCGGAGATTCGATTCTCGTCAAACCAGGTGAACGCCTTCCTGCTGATGGGATCATTGTGACAGGCGAAACGACGATTGATCAATCTACTATTACAGGAGAATCTGTCCCTGTATTTAAATCAGCAAAGGAAGAAGTATTTGCAGGCACCGTCAATTTAAAAGGTGCCATTACAGTCGAAATCACCAAGAATTCCGAAGAAACGCTCTTTCAAAAAATCATCCAACTTGTTCAAAGTGCTCAAAGTGAAAAATCTCCTTCCCAGCTTTTTATCGAAAAGTTTGAAGGCTTATATGTAAAAATTGTCTTAATTGCAGTACTTGTGATGATGTTCCTTCCTCATTATGCACTTGGATGGACGTGGACTGAAACCTTTTACCGAGCGATGATCTTACTCGTTGTCGCTTCACCTTGTGCACTGGTTGCATCCATTATGCCTGCTTCTTTATCGGCTATTTCTAACGGAGCACGAAAAGGCATTTTATTTAAAGGTGGCATGCATTTAGAACGGTTAACTCACTTACAAGCCATTGCCCTTGATAAGACAGGAACATTAACAAAAGGAAAGCCACAGGTGACGAATGTCGTTGTACGTCCTAATATGGAGGAAACAGAGTTTTTACAAAAGATTGCCTCCATCGAACGTCAATCCAACCATCCATTAGCACAGGCTATTGTCCAATACGCACAAAAAACAGGCTGCGTACTAACGGTTCCTGATTATTTAGAAGACGTGCCTGGTTGGGGAGTTATCGGCTCTGTCGGGAACGAGGAATGGAAGGTCGGAAAAGCTGAATTTGTTGGAAAAGACGAAGCGCTTGCTTTTCATGAGTCTGTGGCGACTTCCCTTGCTGAAGAAGGAAAAACGATTGTATTTGCCAAAGATGAAACAGGAATCATTGGACTCCTCGCCTTAAAGGACATCGTTCGCGAAGAAACCGCTTCTGCTCTTGAAAGATTAAAACAGTTAGGTGTATATACTGTCATGCTGACCGGGGATGGGGAAAAAACTGCCGAAGCCATCGCCAAAGAGTGCCATGTCGACCACTATGTTGCTGAATGTCTTCCAGAAGAAAAAGTAAGCAAAGTAAAAGACTTACAAAAACAGTTTGGCACCGTCGGAATGGTCGGAGATGGGATTAACGACGCACCCGCTCTTGCTACCGCCCATGTAGGAATTGCCATGGGGGAAGGAACCGATGTCGCTTTAGAAACAGCAGATGTTGTGCTCATGAAAAACGACTTATCCAAAATTGCCGAAGCCATGGAACTATCCAAACGAATGAACCAAATTATTAAACAAAATGTTATATTCTCAATTGCGGTTATCATCTTTCTGATTTGTTCCAACTTCTTGCAATTTCTCGACCTCCCTTTTGGAGTAATAGGACATGAAGGCAGTACGATATTAGTTATTTTAAATAGTCTTCGCCTCTTAAAATAATAAAAACAGCTCAGGAAAAATCCTGAGCTGTTTTTAATGGTACCCGTTTTGTCCATTTTGGCTGTTGCTTGTTTTGTGGTTTGGGCTTTGTTTACTGTTTTGCTTATTATGGCTACCGCCTTTTTTCGTATGTTTGGCCATGATGTAATCCTCCTCTAAAAATATTCGATTACATCATTAGTATGGCTATTCCGCCACTATCTGTTGCCTGGTAATATGTGTTACAACTTATAAACGGGAAAGATGCTTTTGACGGTAAATAGCATTCACTTCTCCCCCAATAATAATGATCATACCTGAAATGTAAAGCCATAACAGCAAGACAATAATGCCCCCTAAACTGCCATATGTGGCGGTATAATTCCCAAAATTCCCGACATAATACGAAAATATAAGCGAAGCCACTATCCAGCCAAATGTTGCAAAAGCAGAACCTCTCGTCACTTCCCTTACCTTTAATCGCTTATTCGGAGCAAAATAATACAACCCGGTAAACACAATAAATAAAATGAGCGCACTTACAATCCACCGTGAAGCAGACCAAATCGCTAAAAAGGTTTCCGATAGCCCAAATGTTGAAAACAAATACAATCCGATCATTTTCCCGAACACAGGTAAAAGTAAAGCGGTAATTATTACAAAAATCATCCCGATCGTCAACAGCATGGCCACCCCCCTGGCAACGAGAAACGATCGACTTTCTTCTACATTATAGGCACGATTGAACGCCCTGACGATCGCATTGATGCCATTGGAGGCTGACCAGATGGTGGCGATGATTCCAAACGATAAGAGACCTTCATTATGCGAACCAATAATGACCTGTAAGTTGGTCTCAATCATTTTCATCGTTTGTTCCGGAGCAAATTCACGAAGTAAGTTTAAGACATCTTCAGTCTCTAACGGAAAAAAACCAATGAGCGTCACTAAAAAAATTAGAAATGGAAAGAGAGACAAAAGAAAATAGTAAGCGAGCTCTGCGGCACGGCTTGGAATTTCATCCTGCTGAAACCTCATTGCTAATTCTTTCCACCATGAAGACGAATGTGTTCGCTCAATATTCTCCATATATTATCTCCGCCTTTCAAGAATGGGGCATGTGTTCATCGGACTCTTCCGCCGCAAAGACCTCTTTCGTTTCTTTTACAATATCCACAACTTGCGGTGTTAATTCCCGAATTTCATCTACTTTTCCAGCTAAAAACGATACATCCTCCGAAAGATGCTCAACTGTCGCTTTAAATTCACTTAACTTTTCTTTAATGGCTTCCTGCGTTTCTTTCGGGTTCTTAACAGTCTTCACTACTTGGCTGCCAAGCTTTCGGCCTCCTTCCATGACCGATTCTCTCGTCTGTTTATCCAACATAGAAACCGCCGCTCCTACTAAAGCGCCAATGATAATCCCATCCCATAGCCTGCTTCTCTTCTCCATTGTACTCTCCTCCTTTTTCAGCTGCTGTCTCCGTTCACCATTTAAAAATGCTTGCTTACAATATCCTCAAGCAAGTTTTCGCACCCTTTTGTCACCAACTCATACACTTGATCAAAGTTTCCGGTAAAGTAAGGATCTGGGACGTCGCTTAATGCCTCTTCTGGAACAAAGTCTAGCAGCCTTCCTACGTAACCAGTTTGACTGAATCCAGCCATCTTCCGTAAATTCCCTACATTTTCAGCATCCATAGCGATAATATAATCAAATGCTGTTAAATCATGTTCTTGAACTTGGCGAGCTTTCATTCCCTCAAAACTAATTTGATGCTTCGTTAACATGTCACGTGTTCCTTGATGAGGAGGGTGCCCGATATGCCAATCCCCTGTCCCGGCTGAATCAATGATTATATGCTCCTCCAAACCTTTTTCCTTCACCAATTGACGGAAAATCGCTTCGGCCATCGGGGAACGGCAAATATTCCCTAAACAAACAAATAATACTTTGATCATGCTTGTTCTCCTTTAACTAATTTTACAAACATTATATACAAATCATGAGAAAAATGGAAAGCCACCCCTTTGCCCGCTGATTCTCTTTCCGACAAAACATGATATAATAAAGGAAACTTCCATTGGCAGAAGGTTCCCTTTATCTCCCACTTAAACGGCTCTCATTACTCCAAGTTTTGAAAAGGAGTCTTATTGCCCGTTCATGAAGGATAGAAAAAGCATAAAAAATACCTTCTCCACCGTAAGTCAAACATCCTTGTACTCAATACATTCTTATTCTTAAAAACAAGCGGAGGGACTGAAACAAGTGGATTTATCCCAAAAAACGACTGAAAATGTTGAATTTATGATTGAAGCAATTAAAGAAAAACTGAAAGTGTTGAATTTCGGCGCTATTAAGCCTTCCCACTTCGATGAAGAAATGTATGAAGAACTGCGTGACATTTATGATTTAGTTATGAAAAAAACGTCATTCAGCCCGAATGAAATGCAAGCCATCGCTGAAGAATTAGGAAGCTTGCGTAAACAAGCATAAAAAAATCGCCTCCATCTCCTTGAAAGGAATAGAGGCGATTTTTTTGTTCATTGAAGTCATGAAAAAAAGATTGACGAAAAGAAGTCTGACCTTTAGAATAAATCAAAATAAAGAAAACACGCTCGTATAATCTTGGAAATATGGTCCAAGAGTCTCTACCAAACTGCCGTAAATAGTTGGACTACGAGAGTTGAACATGCCACACGTTTATTTTCTTCCATACGTTCTTCTCTTTTTTTAGTCTAGCTACTTCTTTATTTTTCGAAAGGAGTAGACAACATGAACACAACTACACTATGCCGCCAAATTAAAGCTGCCGGCAATCAAATTTCAGCTGACCTCGTCATTAAAAATGCGAAAATTATTGATGTATTTAACCTTGTGATTACAGAAGGTGATGTTGCCATTGTAGACGGAACGATTGTTGGAATTGGACAATTTGAAGGAAACACCGTCATCGATGCACAAGGCCGGTATTTGTCACCTGCTTTCATCGACAGCCATGTACACATTGAATCTTCTCTCGTGACCCCTTTAGAATTTGCCAAACTGGTTGTTCCCCACGGCGTCACGACAGTCATTACCGATCCGCATGAAATTGCCAACGTCGCAGGTAGTAAAGGTCTACAGTTTATGCTCGAAAATTCCGACCAGCTCCCGCTCGATGTGATGGTGATGCTTCCGTCAAGTGTACCAGCCACTCCATTCGAAAACGCTGGGGCTGTTTTGCACGCCGAAGATTTAAAACCATTTTATAAGCATCCGAGAGTTCTCGGCTTAGCAGAAGTGATGGACTTCCCTTCTGTACGAGATACTTCTCCTGACATGATTCGTAAACTCACAGACGCCGCTTCCTTCCAAAAAGCCATTGACGGTCATGGTGCCGGGTTGGATGAAACCGGCATTAACATATACCGTACTGCCGGCATCTCGACCGACCATGAATGTACGACCGCAGAAGAAGCATTGGAACGCTTGAAAAGAGGAATGTATGTCTTACTTCGGGAAGGCTCTGTTGCTAAAGATTTAAAAGCACTTCTTCCAGCCGTAAACGAACGAAATGCCCGCCGCTGCTTATTTTGTACAGATGATAAACACCTTGATGACTTACTGCTTGAAGGCTCCATCGATCATAATGTGCGTCTAGCCATTCAAGAAGGACTTGATCCGTTATTAGCCATTCAAATGGCTACGTTAAACGCGGCGGAATGCTATCAACTAAAAGGAAAAGGAGCCATTGCTCCCGGCTACAAAGCAGACTTTTTACTTTTAGATAATTTAGAGTCTGTCAGTATCCATCAAGTGTACAAAGACGGGAACCTTGCAGCAGAGCAAGGCGCTTGCCTTCTTTCATTATCTGCTCATACAACAGAAGCGGAAGACTTGAAAGACTCAATCCGTATTCCTGCCCTGACTCAAAGCGATTTCACCATTGCACTCGAAAAACCGGCTGCTCATATCATTGAAATTGTTCCAAACAGCCTCGTTACCAAACATCTTGTCGAGGATGTTACCGTTCAAAGCGGACAATTTATATCATCCATGGAAAAGGATCAGTTAAAGCTTGCAGTTATTGAACGTCACCGCGCAACTGGCAATATCGGTCTTGGAATTGTTAAAGGGTTCGGTTTTACATCAGGAGCGGTCGCTACGACCATTGCTCATGACTCTCATAACATTGTAGTCGTTGGGACAAATGATGCCGATATGTTATATGCCGTAGAAAAGCTAAAAGAAATCCAAGGTGGAATTGCGATTGTTCAAAATGGCCAAACTCTTGCCACCCTTTCCTTGCCAATCGGTGGCTTGATGACAAATGAGCCGTTTCAGCAAGTGAATGAACTTATTCATCAGCTTGATGGCGCCCTAAGCAAAATCAGTGCTTCCGAAGCATTTAACCCTTTGCTCACCCTTTCTTTTTTGAGCTTACCGGTTATTCCCGATTTAAAATTGACTGATAAAGGATTGTTTGATGTAAAGACTTTTCAGCACATTCCCATTCAAGCATAAAACAACCAGCATGGGGCTTCCATGCTGGCTTTTTTATACAAAAACAGCCTTACTGCAACACATTTAATGATTCACGAATAAATGCTGGTAAGTCATCTGGATTCCGACTTGTCACAAGCTGATTACCGCATACTACAACTTCCTTATCATGGAATGTCGCACCGGCATTTTTCAAATCAACCGCAATTGATTTATAACCTGTTACATCTCGTCCTTTCAACGTTTCAGCCGTAATGAGCAATTGAGGTCCGTGGCAAATCGCCATAACCGGCTTTTGAGCCTCCATCAGCGCTTTTGAAAATGCCACGAAACGATCATCCTCTCGTAAAAGATCAGGAGAAAAGCCTCCAGGCAAGAATAACGCATCAAATTCCTCTGGATTTACTTCATCAATGGCAGTATCCACTGTCGCCGTCGATTCTCCCTGTTTTCCTTCCACAGTCTTCCCTTTTTCCTTTTCAATGATCGTTAATTCATGCCCTGCTTCCTTAAAGGCTTGAGCAGGTTCCGTATACTCTACATCCTCATACATATCAGTCATTAATACAGCAATTTTCTTTACCATCATACATGCACTCCTTTAAAGATTGTTATCTATAAAAGATGTTCCCCCATGGCCAATCAATAAACCACTTTCCATAAAAAACCAAAAACTCCCTCTGTCCAGCCATGATTCTAAAATAGAAAACAGCTCTTGAAGGATTATCTTCTCTCCCTTCAAGAGCTGTTTTCTATAACTTCATATTTGGTCCGAAAAATTCATAGTGAATGGCCTCTTCATTGACTCCTATTGCTTTTAATGAATGATGGATCGCTTTCATAAACGGAACTGGTCCGCACATATAATAGTCCGCATCCTTGTCAGAAATAATGTCTTGAAGCCATTCAGCTGTAATGTATCCCTCTTTATCAAACCTCTGTAAGGCCATATCCTCTTGTGTCGGCTGTTCATAGCAAACAAATGTAGAAACACCCACCGCTTCAACCTCTTCCCGCAAAGCATGGTGCTGGCCATTTCGTGCCGCATGAATAAATGTTATGTTTCGGTTTGGTTGTTTTGCTGCTGCCGTTTTCACCATGCTGATCAACGGTGTTATTCCTACTCCTCCACTAATGAACACTAGAGGCTTCTCGCTTTCCATATTTAACACAAATTCACCCGCAGGTGCGCTTAACTCTAGACAATCCCCTTCTTGAACGTGATCGTGTAAATAGTTAGATACAGTCCCTTCTGGTTTTTGATTATCCGCCTCTCGCTTCACTGTAATTCGATAATATTCACCGTTTGAAGAGTCAGACAAGCTGTACTGGCGAATATGTGTATACTCACTTTCTGGAATTTGAACACGAACGCTCACATATTGACCTGGAAGAAATGAAGACACAGGCGAGCCGTCTGTTCGTTTTAAATAGAATGAAGTAATCACTTCGCTCTCTTTCACTTTTCGAACAACCGAGAACGATTCGTAATCTCTCCATCCACCTTCTTTCGTTTCAGCTTCTTCATACATCTCATGTTCCACTTGAATAAAGGCATTAGCAATTACCCCATAGGCTTCTCCCCAAGCATGAATAATGTCATCGGTTGCCGCTTCTTGCAACACATCTTTAATAGCTAATAATAAATACTGGCCGACAATCGGATAATGTTCTGCTTTCACTCCAATGCTGCGATGTTTATGCCCGATTTGTTTAACAACTGGTATGATTTGATCAAGTTGATCGATATAAACAGCTGCTGCATAAACCGTATTCGCCAAAGCCGTTTGCTGCCTGCCTGTTTTTTGATTTGTTTGATTAAAAATATTTAAAAGTTCAGGATGTGCGTCAAACATCATTTCATAAAAACGTTTTGTAATATCTTCACCGTATTTTGCTAATACAGGAGCTGTACTCTTTACGATTTCAATCGTTCTTTCACTTAACATGACAATCCCCTCACCTTTTAAAGATGTATTTTAAATACATCTTTATCATAAATGATGATTCCACTAAAAGATATATTTAAAATACATCTTTTGAAAAGTTGTCACAATTTCACATGAAACGGTTTGTTTCCTGCAGAGAAGAGTTTGCCCATCACTCAAACATTCACGCTTTCGTTCAAAACATGCTATGATAAGGATACTTTCATGATATGAAGGGGTTATAGCTATGAGACTGACAAATTATACGGATTATTCTCTTCGTGTTTTATTATATTTAGCTTTAAAAAAAGAAGATGAATTAAGCAATATTAAAGAAATTGCGGAGGCCTACCACATTTCCAAAAACCATTTAATGAAAGTCATTCACGCACTTGGAAAACTCGGATTAATTGAGACGATTCGGGGACGAAATGGCGGAATTCGTCTGGCAAAACATCCAAGCGACATTAACATCGGTGAAGTTGTTTCACAAACAGAAGATGATTTTCATATAGTGGAATGCTTTCACCAAAGCGGCAATCTTTGTGCGATTACGCCTGCATGCAAATTAAAGCATGTATTGTATGAGGCACTGCAAGCCTTTATTAACGTACTAAAAGGGTATACATTAGAAGATTTAATTCAAAACAAAGACGACCTGAAACAGTTGCTCCACCCTGACAGATAAAAAACGTCTCACAAGAGTATAACCCTCTCGTGAGACGTTTTTTATCCATGTATGAATGGCTGTGAATCAAGGCATATCTCTCCGAAATAACCCTACTACCTCCACCGTTTCTGTAATATTAACAAAGGCGTTCGGATCGATTTTTTGAATAATCGGCTTCACATCAATGAGTTCATAACGGGAGATAACCGTCATTAAAATTTTCCGACGTTCTCTCGAATACGCCCCTTCTCCATCCATAACCGTTACTCCCCTTACAAGGTTTTCGAGAAGTTCTTGCTTCATTTCCTCACCTTTGTTTGTAATAATGGTCAACGTTAACTTAATATGACGAGTATGAATTGCATCTACTACTTTCCCTGTCACAAAAATGGAGAGCATCGTATAGAAAGCCGCATCCCAATTCACAAAGAACCCTGATATAAAGACGACAATTCCGTTCATTGCAGACAATAATGCCCCAAGCGGGAAATCTTTTTTATTCGTCAAAAGCATCCCAATAATATCAAAGCCTCCGGTCGAACCAGCTTGACGGAACACGAGTCCTACTCCAAGTCCTGTTAAAACACCGCCAAATACTGCTGATAAAATCGGATCCGTACTGACCGCCGTAATCGGAATGATGTATAAAGCAACTGATAACACAATGACTGACAAAAGGGTATACAACACAAACCGTTTCCCTAACTTCATAAATCCGACAATTAACAACGGTAAATTTAGTAAAAAGTTCATAATTCCCGTGTTAAACGGTGTTAAAATGCCGATAATCATCGCAATTCCACTAATACCGCTGCTTAACACTTTGTGGGGAATTAAAAATAAATTATAAGCGAACCCAATAATGATTGAACCTACAATAATAATAAATATTCTCTGCATTCCATCTACCTCTTGCTGACAAATTTAACACTTTATTTCCTTTCATTATAGTCGCTCATAATGAAAAAATACGAAAAAAGTATATTCAGAAATTTACCTCCATTATCTTTGGCTATCCTTTTGATACTCAAACCATTTTCACAATAAAATACGTCTTCTTCCCATTTGCCATCAATACTACCGCGTCATGAATTCTTCTTTAGCATAGCATAAGAAGCATTATTTCATTCTTTCGTTATAAAAGCGAAACGCAGCAAGAAAAATGCTGAACATTGACAAAAAATTCTTTTAATTTAAAATTGGATAAATCAATTATTCATTACACAATGAAGGAGAACAAGAGACATGCTGAAACAATTACTGAAAGATTTAATTGCCATCGACAGTTCGACAAAAAACGGAGCGAATGACGCCATCGAATTTTGCCGAAACTGGCTTGTAGAACAGCAAATCCCGGTGAAAGTTCTAGAAAACAACGGCTATCACATGCTCGTATGTGAAATTGGGAGCGGAGAAAATACATTCATTTGGAACGGTCACGTCGATGTCGTGAGCGGACAACCGAATCAATTTATCCCGTTTGAATCTGATGGAAAACTGTATGGACGGGGAGCAGCTGATATGAAAGCGGGAGTCGCTGCGATGATGTGTGCCATCGTTTCCTTGAAGAACAAAACGCTTCGGTCACGCATTCAGCTCCAAATTGTGCCTGATGAAGAAACAGGCGGATTCTATGGCTCCGGCTATTTAGCGGAACAAGGCTATCGAGGTGACTTTATCGTTTGCGCCGAGCCGACCCAACTCGGCATCGGATTACAGGCGAAAGGAATTTTACAAGTTGACATTGACATTCACGGAGAAGCAGCGCATGGAAGTAGACCATGGGAGGGGGAAAATGCGATTGAAAAAGCGATGCACATGTATCAGGACATTTTAGAGCTTCCATTTACAAAGGAACAAACAGAATTTTACGCTCGTCCATCTATTAATCTAGCAAAAATTCAAGGAGGAGATGTCTACAACAAAGTTCCTGACCGCTGCGTCATGTCATTGGATATTCGATTCCTTCCGAGCCAAACCGCTGAAAGAATTCTCCAAGAGCTTCAAACAATTACAGGTGAACACCTCACTGTACATATGCACGGTGAACCGGTCCGAACAGAAAAAAACAGTCGTTTTATAGACGACTTACGCTTCTTAATCGAAAAACATACTCATCAACCCGCTGTTATTTTTGGTCAACACGGGTCAGCGGACACACGCTTCTTTTCCGCATATAACATCCCGGCCATTGAGTTTGGTCCATCAGGGGCTCATTGGCATGGAGATGACGAATATGTGGAGCTTGCATCTGTGGAACTATATACACAGCTACTCATCGAGTGGGCTCTTCAATTCAACTGTTAATAAAAAACTCGGGAACTCTGCTGATTAAAAGAGTTCCCACGTTTTTTCTCCCTAAGATTTGGCGAGGAAAGTCTTAAACACGCATTTCTATACCACCCCTATCTACGCTTATTTACGGCCCTCATTCATCATACGCGGGTCGACTGTTCCGCCATTATGACGGGTTAAAGCAAGGTCATCTGTTAAGGCTTCGCGATTTGTATTTCCAATGCTTGTACCACGATCCACAAGGACTAAAAATTTCCCCTCTCTTACGTGCGTATCGTACCGATTTGCTTCCTCTTCCGAAAGCCCCATTCCAATGAGAGCACCCGCTACTCCTCCTGTACCCGCTCCTAATACTGCGCCAGTAAGAGTCGCAGCAATCGGGCCTGCGGCTATCATAGGACCAATTCCTGGAATGACTAAAGCTCCTACTCCTGCTAATAACCCAGCTAATCCTCCAAGAGCCCCTCCAGTCGTTGCACCGACCGCTGCCCCTTCTCCAGTCTTCGTTCCTGTTTCGTCGGAAATCAGCTCTACCCCTTCCTGATTTTTCCCGATGACGGAAATATTTTTTACCGAATAACCTTTTAACTTCAATTCTTCAACTGCCTGAATCGCTTCACTTTCTGTATCATACACACCAACAATATATTTTTCATTTGGATTCATATGAATCTCCTCCTTTTTCGTTGTACATACCCTTTCTGAATCACATCAAACCGAAAAAAGAGAAAGAATTATTTAGCGTTTACCCCTAAATAAAAATGTATTTAAACGAAAAAACAGGGGGTAAGCATAAGTAACATCTTTTATAGAAAATAGGAGGATTAGTATGTTCGGCTTATATGATGTGTGGAAATTTCTGTTGGCGTTTTTTATTTTGTTACCGATTGTGACTTTCATCCATTTAATAGGTCATATCTTTTTTGTCAAATTGTTTGGCGGGAAAGGCATACGGATTGTTGTCGGTTGTGGAGATACTTTTTATACGTTTGGAAACATTGAAATCCGAAAATTTTACTTTTGGTCCGGCGGATGTGAATTCTCTGACCTCAAATGGCAAAACCGCTTTACGCAATCGCTCGTTTTTCTCGGCGGGTCCTTATTTAACCTTATCAGCCTGCTTATCGTCAATACACTCGTTCAAATGGAGATATTAGCCCCCTCCATGTTTTGGGATCAATTCATTTACTTCTCTTTTTATTTCTTGTTTTTCGCTTTATTTCCAATGGACAATCCTGCCGGTCATCCAAGTGATGGAAAAGCGGCCTATTTGCTTTGGAAACGAAAAATCCAAAAGAAAGAAACCGATGACTGTCACTATCAGCAAGATCACCCGCAAATGGAAAGCTAAACGATTGGCCTCACATAAAAAGGGTGAGTTCCTATGCGAACCACCCTCTATCATCCAAGTTATAAAAATTAACGAGAGACAGCCGTTTTATTTAACGCTTGTTGCAAGTCCTCCCATATATCCTCCCACGCCTCTAAACCGACAGATAAGCGAAGCAACTCATCTGTGATCCCCATTTCAGCTCTGACCTTTTCAGGAACAACCGCATGAGTCATTGTGGCAGGATGCTGTATGAGTGTTTCTGTATCCCCTAGACTTACCGCAATTTTAATAAGTTTTAGTTCATTCAAAAAGCGTTGAGCATCTTGCTTCGTTCCTTTAATGTCAAAAGAAATTAGACCACCTCCTTGTTTCATCTGCTTTTTCGTAATGGCATATTGAGGATGTTCTCTCCCACCTGGATAGTAAACATTCTGAATGAATGGATGACTCTTTAACTGCTCATAGATTTTCTCTGCATTAAACGAATGGCGGTCCATGCGTACCGGAAGTGTTTTCAATCCCCTTAACAGCAACCACGCGTCAAATGGAGAAATGATCCCGCCAATGTCTTTTTGCGTCGTCATTGCCACACTTTTTATAAAATCTTTCTGTCCTACTACAAGACCTGCTACCACATCTCCGTGACCGCAAATGTATTTTGTCGCACTATGAACCACAACATCACACCCAAAAGCCAACGGTTGCTGCAAATAAGGAGACGAAAACGTATTATCCACGACTACTGGTATCCCGTACTCTTTTGCTACCTTCACAATGAGTGCCAAATCAATGACTTTCATAGTTGGATTGACAGGAGTCTCCACATAAATGCACGCGGTCTGTGGACGAATGAGCGCTCGCAGCTGATGTTCTGTTTCCATTAAACAAAAATCGTGGGTAATGTGATATTTCTCCTCCATGAGCTTTAATAGTCCGAATGTACAGCCATACACTCCTTGTGAACAAATAATATGATCGTTTGCCTTCGTTAAAGCAACTAATACAGCCGAGACTGCCGCCATGCCCGAGCCAAAAGCAAGACCTGCTTCTCCTCCTTCTAATAAAGCAATTGTATCCTCCAGCGCTCGCACCGTCGGATTTCCGAGCCGTGAATACACATATCCTTCCTCTTCGCCCTTAAAACGTCGCTCCCCCTGCTCGGCACTATCAAAAATAAACGTAGAGGTTTGAAAAATGGGAATCGATAGGCTGCCTAAATGTTCTTTCGAATCATATCCTCCATGAATGACCGCTGTCTCTATTTTGCCGCTGTTTCTTTTCATTCTTTCCCCTCCTAAACTGCCAACCTAACAACCTTCTTTCCTATACTATGTTCGAAAACGTTTTTTTGGAAATTGGACCGAAAAAAAGAGCCCCAGTCATTATCGGAGCTCTTTCATCTTCCTTATCCTACGTTTGGAATCTCTTTTTTCTTATAAACAATTTTGGATAAGCTAACACTTGCTTCATACAGTAAGATGAGCGGAATAATGACGAGAACATCGGACAGAAAATCAGGCGGCGTGATTAACACAGAAATGGTAATCAAAATAAAATAAGCATACTTTCTCACCTTCTGAAGCTTAAACGGATTCAGAATACCTAAGCTAGTTAAAAACATGATAATGACAGGAAGCTCAAACAACACCCCAAATGGAAGCGTCATATGTAAAAGAAAGCGAAAATATTTTTCCGTCGTAAAAAACGTATTGAACATGTCACTCGATAACGACATTAAAAAAGAGAGGACGATTGGAAACAAAATAAAATAACCGAACGAAATGCCAAGAAGAAACAGCATAAATAACGCCGGAATATATAGAAGCGTTACCTTGCGTTCATGTTCCGTCAGAGCTGGTTTGACAAATAACCATACTTGATGGGCAGCAACCGGAATCGTCGCCGCCAGAGCCATCACCGTGGCAATCATCAAATACACAACAAGCACATCGCTCGGTCCCAAAATGGCTAGTTTAAACGGAAGGTCTTTAACGAAAAAATGATAAATGTCTTGAACACAAATAAAACTAAGTACTAAAAACAAAATAAACACCACAAGGGTCATGATGATTCTTTTTCGCAGTTCTTCAAAATGCTCCACTGCTTTCATATTTCTATCTTCCACCTTCATCCCCCCACCACTAAAATGTTTCATGAAAGAAAAGACCTAGGCACCGCACAGACTGTACCGTCCATGTAGAGAAGCCAAGGTCTTTCTTTTTATACAAAGCTATGCCTATTCATGTTCAGCAAACTAGAAAAGCGACTAAAGTGAAGCATTCCTTCTTTATTTCACTGCCTTTTCTTTTTCCTCGCTTGTTTCTTGCTTCACATCATCGGAAACGAGCTCTCTCGTTGATTTTTTGAATTCCTTCAACGTCGTTCCGAATGCGCGGCCAATCTCTGGCAATTTAGAAGGACCGAAAATAATAAGAGCAATCACTAAAATTAAAATTAACCCGGGCACTCCAATATTTTGCAGCATAAAATCCTCCTAGTATTTAAAGCCTGTAATCGCAACAACGGATGGACGTGGCTGATTGTCTCCTTGTCGGTGCGGCCATAAGCTTGTTGGATTGTTAATATCTTCTGTTTCTTCACCAGGGTGCTGAATGGCCAAGAATAACGTTGTTTCGTCTTTTGTAAAGCAAGGTCCCGTCAATTCTGCCTCTACAGGCGCAGAAGCAAACTGGATGGCTTCTCCTTGGCTTTCTCCCATAGAAGGAATAACAAATACTCCGTTATTTTTAAAGGACTGGTGTACACCTTTGTTCAAAGAACTTGAAGATATATCGGTTACCGTCCATAGATTGCCTTCGCTATCGAACGTCAAGTTATCTGGTGCGCTGAACCCGCTTTGACGACCGCCCGCAGCAAAGATTTCAAAATCGAAGGTTAATGAACCTAAATCATCATTCGCTTCAATGAAGCGTGTAATATGACCGTGAATATTCCCATGGTTTGCATTGTTCGTATGCGCAATGAACACCGTTTTATCAAATGGGCTGATTTCCACGTCTTCCGGACGGTCTGTCGGTGTTGCACCAAGCAAAATAGCTGCATCATGAGCATGGACAAGTACATCTGCCTGTACCTTGAATTTTTCCAAAAGCTCAGGTTTGTCTTTTGCTTTTTCACGAACCGCTTCAATAGTCAGCGCAATCCATTTTCCTTTTTTCATGTCGGCTGCATACAGTGTGCCTTCTTCCAGCAAATCAGAGTTTGCTTGTTTGCGAGATTCGACATATTTATTTTTACTGATGAACTTGTAGACACAGGCGTCTGTTTTATCGTCTCCCATATATACGACCACTCGTCCATCGTTGGCTAATCCCATCGCCGCATTTTCATGATGGAAACGACCTAATGCTGTATGTTTGCGCGGTTCAAACTTGTCGTTAAACGGATCAACTTCCACAATCCAGCCGTAGTGTGTTTCATTCAATCCTGCATCTTTAGCTGTATATTCAAAATTCTCTTCTGCTGATAGAACTGTATTCCACAACGTTTGTCCGCCAGAACAGTTCGCAAAAGTTCCTTGAACAGCATTGGCACCACCCACAGCTTCTGCACCTTTAGCCGGACCTGTCAGCTTCATCGGCGTTAAGCCTGTCACACGGCGAGCATATTTCGAACTTGTATCCATTTTCCACACGCCGTTTTCATCACGGTACACTTCAATAATGGAGCCGCCTTGATTGTATAGTAATTTTTGAATTTGGTCTTTCGTGAAAGTCCCATCTTTTCCTCTTGGGCCTGTTACCCACAGTTCACTTGTATATTCATGATTGACCCAAAGAAGGCCACGATCATTGGAATCTTCAATAGGGAAAAATAAGGTGAAATCATTATTATAGCCGAAAGTATCGCCTTTTTTATTGATAACATCGCCATATGCAGCCACGACATCATATTTAAATCCTCGAGGCAGCACAAGCTCATCCTGATCCGTAGGCTGGATAGGAGTAAAGTTTAATCCTGACACTTTTCGCTTGAATCCAAACAAATGAGTTGCTGCTACTTTTCCGTTTGCTTCCGCTTTCGGAGCAAGTGCACCTAATCCTGTTGATGCTACAGTCATTGCTGTAATTCCTGTTCCTACATACGTCAAAAACTTTCTGCGATTCAATTCAGACATGTTTACACCTCTTCGATTTAATAGATTTCTCACTCTCTCCCCTTTACGGGAATGCTAGAAAAGCAGCAGAAATTATAGGAAAATCAAACCGTCCCTAGCGAGAGTGTCCCTTTGTCTAACTAAATGTTATAGCTGAAATATTTAGAAAATATTTAGTTTTTATTTAGTTTTTGTAAAAATGTGTTAAGTTTTGTAAATTAGTCCAAAAAATTTCTTTATTAGGTCACTATTTTTCCTCATTCATATTCCGGTATTTTTTTTCAAAACCGTCTAGAGAACGTTTTCGTTTTACTTTTATTGGAAATGTTAAAGGTAAATCACTTATATAGGAGGAAAAAATGAATCAAGACCGCTCTTTTCATCAAAAAATGCCCCAATACCCAGAACCTTATTGGAGGGATTCCAGTACACTGCCTTCCTTTCCAAAACTAGAGACCGATTTGACTGCCGAAGTTGTCGTCGTTGGAGGTGGAATATCCGGAATCACGACAGCCTATTTGCTTGCAAAAGAAGGTGTCAAAGTGGCACTGCTTGAAGCTGGCAAACTTTTAAATGGAACGACAGGACATACAACAGCCAAAGTGTCTGCTCAGCACGACCTTACGTATAATGAGCTCATTTCTCAGTTAGGAAGAGCAAAAGCAAGGCTCTATTATGAGGCAGCAAATGATGCACTGCAGTTTATAAAAAATAAAGTGCATGACGAGCACATAGACTGCGACTTTAGTGAAGAAGATGCCTATTTATACACGTCTTCTGCCAACTATCAAGAAAAACTAGAGAAGGAGTACAACGCTTACCAGCAGCTTGGCATCAATGGTTCATTGCTGAACAGTCTCCCTTTTGATATCCCAGTAAAAGGCGCTCTCGTCATGAAACATCAAGCACAATTCCATCCGCTTAAATATTTGGCTGCGCTTGTAGAACAGATTATCCAATGTGGCGGTTCCATCTATGAACAGACGACCGCAATAGGTATAGAGGAAGGAAAACGTCCCGTTGTGAAAACAAAGGACGGATTCAAACTCACATGTGATTACGTGGCAGCCTGCTCCCATTTTCCGTTTGAAGATGGAAAAGGATTTTATTTTGCGCGCATGTACGCAGAACGCTCCTATGTGATTGCTGTAAAAACGAAAAAAGATTTTCCCGGCGGTATGTATTTAAGTGTCGATGAACCCGTTCGTTCTCTTCGTTACACAGCTATAAACGGGGAAAAGTTGGTGCTTATCGGTGGAGAAAGCCATAAAGCGGGACAAGGAAGAGATACACTAAAGCATTATGAGGCATTAGAACACTTTGCAGATGATGTACTCGGGATTAAAGAGTATATGTATCGTTGGTCTGCCCAAGACTTGTTTACCTTGGATAAAGTTCCTTACATTGGTCAAGCGAACGCCAGCCATCCTAACCTTCTTGTGGCAACTGGCTATCGAAAGTGGGGGATGACGAGCGGAACCGCTGCTGCTTTGTTATTACGGGATATTATTTTAAAGAAGGACAATCCTTACAAAGACTTGTTTGCCCCTTCTAGATTTCACGCTGCTCCTGATGTGAAACAATTCATTACACAAAACGCCGATGTAGCCAAACACCTTATTGCAGGAAAATTACAATTTCCTACAAAAAAACTAGAAGACTTACATCACGATGAAGGCTCTGTTGTCACAGTGAACGGACAGCGAGCAGGAGCATACAAGGACGAGCACGGGGTTCTTCATATCGTCGATACAACTTGTACCCACCTTGGTTGCGAGTTGAATTGGAATGACGGGGATCGGACATGGGACTGCCCATGTCATGGCTCTAGATTTTCCTTTCAAGGAGAAGTCATGGAAGGACCTGCTGAACAGCCGTTAAAAAAGGTTGAGGAGAATTAAGCTTTTCTTTCACCGATAGCTTCTTTATAGTAGAAGTATTGATGCAAAACGAGGTGTATAAAATGAATGGGCAATCAAGAAGTGATATCTCTCCAGGTATTGAGGTACAAATTGTATTAAAAAAAGATCAACGAACTGGCACATTAACAAAAGGAATCGTAAAAGATATTTTGACGAAATCCCCCTTCCATCCTCATGGTATTAAAGTAAGGCTCCAAGACGGACAAGTAGGTCGAGTGAAGGAAATTATCCAAAAATAAATGATTGTTTAAAAAGACGCCGAATTCTTGTGAGAACCTAGGCGTCTCTTTATTTTTTGCTTGTTCTCTTACAAAGGCTTGTCCATTTTGAAAACTTTGAATATCTATTTTATCTCCGGTTGGTTTTGGTACAGCAGTGTTTGGGCAATCCCGACAAAATACTCTGACTCACGAATAATATGATTCAGTACAACCTTCGCCGTTGGGTTTTTCTTCACTGCTTCACTCTCTGTTTTAATCTTTTGACACAATTGAATAAACTTCAAGCTTTGCTTTAGGCAAAACGAAATTAGTTTTAATACTTGTTGATACAGCTGAACTGGAACGTAGTAAGCAGAGCGGACAACCGATTCGATATAGCGCACTACTTTTTGATGCGTCTCCGACAGCTTTTCTTCCCATTTTTTCAAAGCCTCTACATATTCCTTCTCTAAGCCGCTCACCAGCTCACGAATGACAACCGTATGCTCTTCTTCTTGCTCTTTCCAAAATTCAGCCTCGTCCAAAATGCGTAAAGGCATTTGTTGCCCATAATAAAATTGCATACTCATCCCCCTGTTTTCTTTTTACTCTCAATGTATGGCGGAAACAGGTCGAATATGCCCTTTCTTTTCACTGAACAAAACCATCCCCTGCCAAAGCTTGCAGAGGATGGTTTTCCTTTTCATAATGAAGGACAGAACAAGTTAAGAAACACGATCTCGATCCTTTTTATACTCAGTTACCCAGTAATCCGCGTTCTTAATGCCCAGTTTCTCTGGATCAAACACCGGGTCAAGTCCTTGCTTTTTCTGATTTTCATAATCTTTTAACGCTAATAATGCTGGTTTAGCCAAGATTAAAATGGCGATTAAGTTCAGCCATACCATAATGCCTAATCCAACATCTCCTAAAGCCCATGCAAGAGAAGCCGTTTTAACAGCACCGTAGAAAGTTGCTCCTAATAATACGGCCTTTAATCCCATCATCGGCCATTTGTTATTTTTCCCGCGCGTTAAGTAAGCAATATTCGTCTCAGCAATGTAATAGTAAGCCATAATGGTTGTAAAAGCGAAGAAGAATAAAGCAACAGCAACGAATCCAGCTCCAAATCCTGGGAGAACCGTTTCAATGGCTGCTTGCGTATAACCAGGACCCGGTTCGACATCCGCTAAATTGTTTACAAGATAAGTCCCATCTGGCGCTTGCGTGTTATACATGCCTGTAAATAAAATCATGAAAGCCGTTGCCGAACATACAAACAATGTATCAATATAAACGGAGAATGCTTGAACAAGTCCTTGTTTAGCCGGATGGGAAACTTCCGCTGCAGCAGCGGCATGTGGCCCCGTACCTTGACCAGCTTCATTCGAATAAATACCGCGCTTAACCCCCCATGAAATCGCCATCCCGACAATCCCACCAAACGCCGAATCTAAAGCAAACGCACTCTTAAAGATTAACGCTAACACGCCTGGCAACTCTGCAATGTTCATGGCCACAATAATGACAGATAACAGAATGTAACCAAGCGCCATAAACGGAACAACATATTGAGCGACACTCGCAATCCGTTTCACTCCACCGAAAATAATAATACCTAATAAAATAACAAGGCCGGTTCCTGTAACGGTTGGACTGATTCCAAAAGCGTTATCTAACCCTAAAGCAATCGAATTTGATTGAATTCCTGGCATTAAAACACTCATCGCCAGCAAAGCTGCGATGGCAAACAAAGTCCCATACCATTTCCATCCAATCCCTTTTTCAATATAGTAGGCAGGGCCGCCTCGATATTGTCCGTCTTGCTTTACTTTATAAATTTGAGCCAACGTCGACTCGATAAAAGCACTAGATGCCCCGATAAAGGCAATTGCCCACATCCAAAATACTGCTCCCGGTCCCCCGAATGCAATAGCCGTAGCCGTACCAGCAATATTCCCTGTACCGACGCGTCCTGAAAGAGCAATGGACAACGCTTGGAAAGAGGAAACGCCCGCTTCCGAACTCTTTCCTTTAAACATTAAGGTAATCATTTCTTTAACATGCCTGACTTGCAAAAACTTTGTCAAAATAGAAAAAAGTAGTCCGACCCCAAGGCAAGCATAAATTACAGGCGTACTCCATAACACACCATTCAGCCAACCAACGAATTGTTCCAAATAAACTCCCCCTTTTTTGTTTTTAATTTTCTGTATATTTAAAATTATAAAATAAATTATTTTCTAAAACAATATGTACGTCCATAAATATTCAGTACATAAACAAAACAAACAGCTAAAAAACTGCATTTTCAATAAAGTATTCTATTAAAATTGTATATTATGACACTCATGCACTAAACAGACCTGTGCTTTTTTCAGAGACCTCTACATAATTAAAACTATCCAATAACCATGATACAGACAAACACACGTATAACCAACGGAGGCCGCCACCGAAAGTCCCTTTATCCAATCAGGAGGATGAAACGTCTTAAATACACTAAGAACATATAACAAACAGGAAAGTCCAAATTTAACAGCTAGAAATAGAAGAGGATGAGCCTCATATAAAGCATTCATCAGCGGATTTGCTTCATTAATATAAGAATGCTGCAGGCCATAATACGTGAGGATTGCATCTAGGAGGTTGAGCATGGCGAGGTATTGGAACACTAAATTCAACGTTTGATCACCACCATAGAAAAATATTTGTTCTTAATTAAGAACAGAACTATTTAAAGAAGACCTTGATGACAATTTCTCCTTCCCTCAAGGTCTTTCCCATGTTTAACTTTTATAATCAGAAATCTTTCGTTAGAGACAAAACTATATTCGTGCCATGAAACTATAGTCAAGTTACCTTGCTCACCTTTCTTTATTTCGTAAAGGAATCTCCTTACTCCACAATTCTCCTTTACCTGGGTGATCAGAATGCTGATAAGCTTTAACCATATAAATCCCGAACTCACTTGGTTTATACGTAATTTTATATTGTTGCCCTGAATTTAACGCCGGAACTAAACCTGTTTTAACGACTACTCCATCTTTCGGATTCCCCTTTTTAATGTAAAACACTTCATATGGCACAGAACTGTTCATATTCCCTGAATCTTGACCATTTTTCACGATAGCGTATATTTTATCGCCCTCACGACCTGCACTACCGAACTCCAAGGAGCTTTTATCCCATTGTTCTGGTTGGTTGGTGTCGTCATCCTCTTCCCCATCACTTCCGCTTCCACTGCCACAAATACCCTCTATGTCAAAATTAACGAATAAAGCATTGTCCTGAAGTTTTTTAATTTCTTCTTTTTTCAAATGACTAGAAGGAGACAGGGAAATTTGAAGAATGATCTTTGCACTTTCATTTACCTCCAACCCATCTTCTAAAAACTCTGATTTGATATCTAATGAACTTTTTGCCAATCTGGCAAGTGTTGTTTCGTAAACAGGCTCCTTCATATTCTCTTTATCTACAAACACTTTTACAGCAAGATGAGACGCAAAATTTTCCGCATCCTTTCCAAAATCAATAGCTGTATGCATATAAATTTCATTAATAAGGAAAGTTCCTTTATTTTCAAGAGTTACTTCAATTAAATTCGGTTCTTCTTCCTTCCCTTTATTCCCTTTTTCATTTTGAGAATTTGACTGTTTCGGAATGAGATAACTTAAATCAAATTTAAGTTCGGAGTCCCCTTCAATAGAAGATGCATCAATATCACATCTTCCTACGGCTAACACATGTTTCTGCTGTTCAATATCATTAAAAAATGACCAAGTCCCTTGTGGCATGACAGCAGAAATTAATAAGATAAAGCCGCTAATCAGAAAAATGACTCCTTTCGTAATCTCGTATTTAGAATTCATCTGTACCACCTAGCTTTCGTATAAAAAATCTTTAAATAGATTACTTTGTCGCTAATCATTCAGAGCATAACTTCCATATGAAATAAAGCCGAATTATTAAAATAGGTGAGAAGTTCTTCTCACCTATCCTTCTTCTTTAGACAAAGCTACAGCATGCTGCAAATAGCGAAAACTAGAGGTCAACATGTAGACAGCAGGAATAATTAAAAAGATAACCATTCCCCATTTTGACTTCATAAAGTTCACTATGTAGCCAACATACGGGAACGTGACACCTTGATATTTTGCTACTACTAAATCGGCAGGGATTGGCCTAGCATCCGGTGTAAGATTGGCATCACCTTTTGTCGTAAATTCCGTGTAAGTTGCTTCTTCGTGTATAGCCATAATCCGATGTGTAATTAATTGATGATTTCTGGGAGATAGGAAGGTAATCACATCACCTTCCTGAAGCATTGTTGGGTTCTTTATCGCTTTGACAAGAATGACGGAACCTCTATCAATTTCTGGCTCCATAGAACCAGATAATATGGTCATGAACTGATAGCCCAAAAATTGAGGGGGCTCTTCCATAAATTTTGAAGAGACAATGAAGTAAACAGAGATTAATAGAAATATCAATCCTACCGTACTGACCGCTCTCATCATCCACACTTTAAATTCAGCCATCTACTTTAGACCCGATGGTGACCTTCACGTTATAGGCGTTTCTAAAATGAGTACCTTCTGTTTTTTTAGCTATGGATGAAGTATCCTTCTCTTCGTTCTTTTCTGATGAACGATTGTCTTGATGATCTGTGGTAGTATCATTTTCTGAGTCAGACTCTGTTTCTTCTTTTCTTGACTGAGAAGATACACTACTTCCCTCGCCCTTCGACTCTGTATCATGTTCAGAATGAGATGCTTGCTCATCTGATAGTGAAGAAGCATTGTCCTCTTCGTTCACTGTTGTCTTATCATGCACTTCTTCTTGCTCTGACTCAGACGTAGGCTCATTCAATGAATTATGTGTTTGACTATCTTCTGCTGAATCTGACACCACTTCCTCTTCTTTATTCACTGAAGGCTCTTCTGACTGTTCACTCGCTGGTTCTCCATCTCCTCCTTCTTGTTTTCTAGCTTCTTCAGGCATTACAGGCGGTCCTTCGGAGTCATTATTATCGACTGAATTTTCCTCTTTAGATTCAGTTTCTTCTTCAATCATATCGTGAGATTCTTCTGGTTGGTCTTCTGTTGGGGTGTCGGTTTCAGAATCTACATTTTCCTCTTCTTCTAGTGTAGGCGGTCGGGCTTCTGGTTGATCGAGTTCAGGCTCCTGTGTAGATTCTTCTTCTGGTTGATTATCTGTTGCAGATTCTTCTGTTTCTGGATTAGTTCCTTGTTCTGGAAATGTTGGAGGAGTTTCTCCTTTCCCTTCTTCTGCTACTCCCTCTTCCGTCCCTTGTTCTGACTCTTCTTCTGATTGATTATCTGTTGCAGATCCTTCTGCTTCTGGATTAGTTCTTTGTTCTGGAGATGTTGGAGGGATTTCTCCTTGCTCTTCTTCTGCTACTCCCTCTTCCGTCCCTTGTTCTGACTCTTCTTCTGATTGATTATCTATTATAGGTTCTTCTGTTTCTGGATTAGTTCCTTGTTCTGAAGATGTTGGAGGGATTTCTGGTTGATTAGTTGCTGGGGTTTCTTCCGTTGTTGGGTTTGTTCCTTGTTCTGGAGATGCCGGAAGAGTTTCTCCTTGTTCTGTTTCTGGCACACTAGTTTCGGGTCCTGTTTCACTGTCTTCTGATATTATTGGAGTCTCGTTCGACTGACTTCCTTTAGATGATTCACTTCCATTTTCTTTGTCTTGTTCCTTATTATCCTCTTCCGTTGATTCCTTCTCTATGTCCTCTTCCCTTTTCGCTTCTTCTAACTGTTTTTCAATTTCCTCTTGCTTTTTCGCTTCTTCCGCTAGCTGATTCTCTAACTCCTCTTGTTTCTTTGCTTCTTCTTCCATCTTCTGTTCTAATTCTTCTTGCTTCTTTGCTTCTTCTGCTAACTGCTTCTCTAACTCTTCCTGCTTTTTCGCTTCTTCCGCTAACTTCTGTTCTAATTCAATTTGCTTCTGCAACGCTTCTTCTGCCAGCTTTTCTTCCAATATTTTAACTTCCGCATGTTCGTCAGCATCATCCGCCATTTTTTCAACATCATCTAACGTTTTATACATCTCTTCAATATGGAATTTAACTTGCTTTGCTCCCTCTTGTACCATCATAAGAATATTCTCGACTGCTTCATCATTTTGAAGTTCTCGTTTTGCCCGAATTAAATAAGGTTCAAGTTCTTGGGCTTTCTCCAATCCCGCTTCTGTTTCATGATGCATCTCTTCTAGTAATGTTTCTAGATCCGCAACGCACTCCTTTGCTGCTTTCGAATCAGCTGTTGAGATACACTTCTTAAAAACGGTTGAAGCCTCTTTTTTCACCTCACTTACTACTTCTACCTTTCTCTTAACCTCATTAACGATCTCTTCAATTGTGCTTGGAAAAACAAATGAAGACGATACAACCCCATTCTCTACTTTTGCTACATCCGAAAAGGCTGAATATGAAGAAGGAATGGTCTGTACCATGCCAAATGCCGCTATTGATAATAAACTGGCGAAACGATAAACAGTTCTATTCCTTTTTTTTCTTTGCCTTTCTGTTGCTGCTCTTCTTTTTCTCATGCAAATGTCCACCCCCAATAAAATAATAAGGTTTTTATGTAAAAGCAGTTTGAGTTGTGTAATTTTGTAGCTATATAGTTGGGAACTTGATTGATACCTATCTTTTGTTCTTTATAAAGAACTTTTGTTTTATTATATCTTTTAGGTTGTTAATTATCAACCTAAAAAAAGAACAATTTTGTTCTTAAAAAAGAAATTAAACTAAAATTAACTTGAATGTTGTTATATCTCAGCATACATCCCTATTTTTGTTCTTTATAATAAACAGTTGTAAAACGAGCATATGCTATCTCCTAAAAAATTTGTCTATGCTGTATACCCTTTCATAAATCAAATCCAACTTTATTTAGAGTCAAATAAAAGAGTTTAATTTAATGTGCAAATTAAAAACATAAAAACCTTGATTATATAGCACTTAATCAAGGTCCAGTTTATTTTGTTTTAATTGCAGCTTCTTTTTCCTAAATAGATATGATAATACTCCTATTCCAAATAAAGAAGTACTTGCAAGTATGTTAAAAGTATTAATTTGCATGTTTGAATTCACAGGGAGAAAAGAAGCTATTGTGCTTTCATCATACAATTTCATCGCAAAACTAGTATAGGCCCCTTGAAATTCATTCCCTAATTCTTCTGGAACTTTAATCGTAAAGAACAGTTCTTCTTTTTCTAGATTTTTTAGTAATCGAGGAGCAAGTGTATCGAATTGATCTAATTTACCTTCATATAAGATTCTATCTTGTCCCTCTCCTTTAAGGTCTTCAATTTTCAATAACAACTGCTTATAAAACTCATTTGAACCACCAAACCAAGCTGGCGTATTTTTAATATTATAAATCAATTCGTCCGCTCTCTCATTTTGAACTGTGATAGTTTGTGTCACATAATCTCCTGGTGCTACATTAGTAACGTTGATTGAAAGTTTTTGTGCTTTTATTGAAACGTCGGCTATTGCTTCCTCATTATTAGTGTTACTGAACACTTGTAAAGATGAAAAGGATATTAGGATAATAACTGTTAAAAAGATGCTCTTCATTTTTACCTTCCTTATTATTAAGATCCTTAATTTTATAAAAAAATCTATAATATGAATAGAAAAGGTGGGAATTCCACCTTTTCTGTAAAAAACTTTTATAATCTATTAGTCTTCCACTGAGTTAGTATGTGTTGCTGAACCTTCAGTTACTGGATCCGGCATAGTTGAACCATCTGCAGAACCTTGCACATCATTGTTTATCGCACCATTACCATTAGGAGTGTCTACATGTACACCATCCCATTGAGTTGCTTCAAGATTAAAGAAGAAGTCAACTTTATCACCTTGGAATTTATTTTGTACGTACTCTCCTTTTTTGTTCTTTGTGTCATCATTATTAAATGTGATTTGAATGAATACATTATCACTATCTGTAGGAGTTACCGGTATACCTCTATATTGATTATCAGCTACTGTTAATGCAGCTAAGTTAATTTTATTCCCTGCACCTAAGTACTCAGATTTAACCTTATTTACATAATTTCCATCTACAAGATCAGCTAAAGTTAATGTCTCACCAGACTTAACAATATTATTTCTTGGTTCCCATTTTGTTGATTCACCATCAACATTTGCAAAATCAATTACAAATTGAGATAAATATTCTGCTTTACTGTTTTTACCACCATTCACCACTGTAAGATCATCGGTGAAATTAGTAGCAGTAGTGTCTAATAATACCTCTTTGATAGCTAAAGAACCTTTATTATTTAGTTTAAAAATTCTTTGTACATTATCTCCTGGTTTCATGTTGCTAAGATCAAAACTAATAGGTTTGTTACCACTCTTACCAACTTCTAAATCCAAAGTACCCGCAGCAAAATGGTTGTTAATCGTTGCGGTATCATTGAACGCCGCCCAAGTTCCACCACCTACTAATGATAACCCTAATGCTGCTGAAGCTACACCCATACCTAATTTCTTTTTAATGCTCATCCTAATTTCCTCCCCGTTTTCACCCTTATTTTTTGGGTATGTAAGTTTTTATATTGAACCCTTACGTTTTCATAAGGAGTTACAATTATTGTTAAGCCGGTTTCTCAGCTTCCTGGCTCTTGCTTGTTTTATCGAGTTCTCTCAATGCTCCAACGATGGTGACTGCAGAATAAAGAAGTAAGAGTACACCTGGTGTAATGAGTAAGATTGCTGTTCCTTTGCTAGATTGTGCAAAATCTATGAAATATCCCAAGTAAGGAATAGTGAAGCCTGTGTATGTTCCAATGACATTTGGTGCTAGTACTGGTTGAGTATCTGCACTTTGGTTATTGTCCCCTTTTGTTTGATACATGGTGTTTTCACCATTTTTGATGACTTCAATAATTCTATGAGTAACGAACTTGTCACCTTGTTCTAGAAAAGTAACAACATCGCCTTTTTTCAAACTAGCTGGATCTTCTATCGGTTTGATAGCGATGATCGAGCCCGTTTGAAATGTCGGTTCCATCGAACCAGAAAGAACGGTTTTAAGTTGATAGCCAAATACTTGTGGTTCACCGCCTGATGCTTTAGACGAAATGACTGTAAAAACCATTAAGAGCAGAAGCGCAAATAGTAGAAAACTAACGGCACTGCTTATCATTTTCATAACTTTCTTCATGTTTTCCCCGCCTTTATTTAATGTTTGTATGTGTTTACTACCATTTGAAAATACATGAATTAGCGTCGAGTTCTTAATCATTCGATCTTTCCAATGAACATCTTTCCACTTAAAACAAGGAAACATTCTCTATTTTGTTCGTTCCATCAGTTATCTTGTTCTTTTTAAAGAACTTATAGATTGAGTATATACGACCTATTATGGTTTGAAAAACCTCTAAAATAGGCGAATATTCTTAATAAAGAACAGTTTTCATCCATTATCTCGATTTTTCTCTTATTTTCTTATATTTTCGTATTTTTTAAAGAACATTTTTGTTTCTTTTAGTGAACATATGTTAAGAAAGACTACAATAACTATTTATAACGATGAGAACAAAATTAATAGAAACAAATAAAAACCACAAACCATTCAAAATGGTTTGCGGCCTTTATTTCAGCAGTTGTATTAATTGCTTCAGTTTTTCTTTATCGATATTGGATTGAGTCATCTCCCAGGCTAGATTCAGAATTTCCTCATCTAGCTGCGATGGATCTATTTGTTTTCCTTCTTCCGTTAAGAGTTCGTGAACATCCACGTTTAGTCCCTTTGCAATTTTCTCTATAATATCGATTCCAGGATTTTTTTGCTTTCCGCGTTCAATAAAACTTAAATATGACTTAGAAACACCAGAAACCTTTGACAGTTCTGTCAACGAAATGCTTTGTGCTATTCTTAAATCTCGAATTTTTCTCCCATCCATATTTCCTTCTCCTTCTCCTTCTAAATTGGAACCTCCCTTTTTCGATATAGCATTTGAAGTATTGATACTTTTGTCTATTTTGAATGAGTTATTGAAAAATAAATAAGTTCTTTATAAAGAACGTTAAATTTAATTAGAAGTATACATGATGAAGATTGAGAAAGTAAAGCGATTAAATGCAGGGACAATTTCTTATGTGAACTAAAAGTCTGATAACTTGAATAAACTTTTTGACAAATCCTCACAAGGTTGTCTATTGTCCGACGATAAATCTGTTTATTTTCTCGTACTAAAGTCATAAAAATTTTATATTAAAAAAATATAGCTTTCGTATTTTTGTAAAAAAGACGGGGACTTCTCTTATTTTCCTACACATTTATTACACTCCACACCTACAATTTTTCATGTTATTTTAAAGACGACAAACTATAACAGATTTTTCAAAAAGTTTCCATATAATTATAGTTATAGACGATGTGGATGGCTAGGCCGAAATTATCCATGCGATTAGTATGTTAGGGAGGTTACCATGGGGGATATATTAAGAGGATTGCACGCAAAGATGGAAAAGATGGAAGAGATTGATTACGAATGGGTAAAGCTCATTGAAGAAGCCTTACGGATTGGACTAACAAAAGAAGAAATTCGAGCGTTTTTAAAAAGCAATGAAAGTTTGGAAGACTCTATTATTAAGCCTTCTAAAGTCTCGGGCATATAAGCACTTTAAAAAGAAAACAGATTGTCTCCTGTCAGTAACTTCCCTGATTGCCGTTAAAGCAATCAGGTTTTTTCTTTGATGTCATTTGCTTTTCATTTGCTTTAATAAATAAAATCTTCACATTTGCCACCACGGCCGCTGCTGGTATACCTTTCTTCTCTTCGTAGCGAATGATATTCCATTCTACAAAATTCGATATTTTTTTACAAATTTTTAATGTTTCCTTTAAAAACATATTTTATACTTCTAATACAATTTCGGATCAAACGAACTTACTTGCCTTAAATGCAAGCATTGAAGCAGCACGGGCGGGAGATAGCGGCAAAGGATTCGCCGTTGTAGCCCAAGAAGTGCGTAAATTAGCTGAACAATCGAAGATAGCGACTCAAAAAATTCAAACGACTATTAGCGACATTAACAAAGAAACGAAAAAAGCCGTCAATGCAATGGGACAAACAGCAGAAATGACAAAAGAGCAGCATACTGCTGTCCAGCAAACAGAAGAGGCTTTCCATATTATCGCTTCTTCTGTTCAAGAACTGTTAAAAGCTATCAGCACCGTTTCTACACAAGTAGAGTCAATGGACGGGCTAAAAGATGGTTTAGTAGATTCGATTCAAAACATTTCAGCCATCTCTCAACAAACGGCAGCGTCCGCAGAAGAGGTGAGCGCCTCAACTGAAGAGCAGTTAACCGCATTGGAGCGTGTTTCTGTTTCAGCTGAGCTTTTAAGCCATTCAGCCGATGAATTACAAACATTAATCAAACAGTTTAAATTAACATAAAGAAAAAGCCTGCCAAACGCGATTTGGACAGGCTTTTTTATAGTTATTTTTACTAGTCTTGTTCTTTCTCAATCATCAGTCCTTCGACATGATGCTTCGACATTTTTCTTCGGATTTTTCGATGTTCCTTTGATTCGAAAATGATGTCCATATCATAGTCTTCTGGATAAAGCTCTTCTGCTTTAATATAAAGCGAAAGCCGTTTATGGTTAAGCTTCAGTTTTTCTCCTTTTACAAGCACCTCGACGTCACCCCGCTCATCCGCTTCTTTAAAGACGATACCGAACTCATTTAAGGACGGGATTTTGACGTTATCCCCCTGTTTAAATGAGATGACTTCTGGTGCCTTTTCATCTTTTTTCCCATGCTTTTGCTTTTGCACATATTTTTCGTTCATCGCCAGCTGTCGCTCCAATTCATGCTTACCAAACGTAGAAGAAGCCTCGTAACGCTTCGACTCTTTATATGTGATTTCATGCGCCCTCTCAATCAATTTTGGGTGCATGCCAAGTCGTAAGGCAATGGCAAATGCTTGACTGTCTCCACCCTTTCCGATTAACAGCCGGTATGTCGGTTGAAGCGTTTCAGCATCAAATTCCATGGAGCCGTTCTCAAAGCCATCACGGTTAGCTGCATATGCTTTAATTTCACTGTAATGCGTCGTCGCCAGCAATGTGGCTCCTTTTTTATACAGTTCTTCAAGAATCGACGTAGCTAAGCCCATGCCTTCTGCCGGATCTGTTCCTGAACCGAGCTCATCTAAGAGGACGAGTGTTTGCGGAGTCGTTTCCCCTAAAATATCAATAATGTTTTTCACACGTGAAGAGAACGTGCTCAATGATTGTTCGATGCTCTGTCCATCACCAATATCAACGAGAATCTTTTGGAAGATGGCAATTTCACTTCCTTCTTTCACAGGGATGTGAATACCTGCCTGAGCCATCATCGTCAAAAGTCCTACTGTTTTAACCGTAACCGTTTTTCCACCTGTATTCGGTCCAGTAATGACGAGTGCGTCAAACTTATCCCCAATCCTAAAATTCAACGGTACCGCACTTTCCCCAAGCAATGGATGCCTTGCTTCATTTAGTCGAATTGTATGATGTTCGTTGATTTGAGGAGCGATTCCGTGAATGTCTCGGCTGAATTTTGCCTTCGCAAAGATAATATCGTATTGCGTCATCGTATCCACTGCAATATTAATTTCTTGTTCCCGCTCTTCTACAAGGTTGGTCAATTCCATTAAAATGCGTTGCTCTTCCAACTCTTCCTGGATTTTCAACATATCGATTTCATCTTGGATGAATCCGATTTCTTCTGGCTCCATGTAAACAGTAGAACCTGATGCAGAAGAATCGAGTACGGACCCTTTTAAGTTTTTCCTATATTCTTTTTTCACCGCAATGACATAGCGCCCATTACGCATGCTGACAATTTTTTCTTGAAGATATTTGCTATATTTCGCTGACTTCAATATTTGGTCGATCCGGCTTTTAATCCGTTCTTCCAATACCGCGATTTGCTTTCTTGTTTTTAACAGTGGTTTGCTGGCATAATCATCCACTCGTCCATTACGGATACAACGTACAATTTCATCCGCCAATTCCGTTAAATCCTCCATCGAATAAACATATGTGGTAATAACCGGGGCTGCATACTCTTTATCTTTCATAAAGCTTTTAAGTTTTTCAATCGACATTAATAAATCGTACAGACTCATCAGTTGATCCGGGCGTAAAGCAATGCTTTTACGCAAATTTTTCAAAAGCTGACCAATCCCCTTTAAACCATGAATCGGGACACTGGAACTGATTTGTAAAATGTTCTTCGCCTCTGTCACTTCGTCAAGCCAAGCTTCGATTTGCCTTTTTCTTGTTGATGGCATCAAAGTGGCAATTTTTTCTTTTCCTAATTCTGAAATTGCATATGAGGTAATGATTTGTTTTACATCGTGAAACTGAAGTGTTTCGATTGTTTGTGAATTCAATGGTATTTCCTCCTAAAAATAGTAGTTGTCTAACTAGTTTTACGTGCGAGGAAATGTAAGAACACACGATGTCGCAATGGGGATGGGTGATTGATAAAAGAGACCATCATCTAGCTCCATAATGCAACAAAGCGACAATAAAAAACCGCAAAAGAACATACACTCGTTCCGTTGCGGTTAATGGCAGAATTTATAAATAAAGCATATCTCTCCTGTCATCAATAAGCAGGCATTATGCTTCGTTTCCATCATTAGGAGTTGGCGCAAACTTGTGTTCTTAACATTTCGCATTCCGAAAAAATCCATCAGGAAATAAGCATTGATTACAATGCTATTTTTTCAGATACGCACGTATAAAATTACGTTTAGTTAAGAACTGCACCTTCCATAAAACATACTCCTTTATTAAAAAGATGTGTTTATTATAAACAACTTCCTCCAAAAAGTACAGACATGATTCATCTTTTTCCACACTCTCAAACGAAAAATTTCGAAAAGTCGGCGGCATACAAAAGGGACCGTTTATCATCACGATCCCTTTTGCTGAAGGTGTCTAAACTAGCTACCTTCTTGTTTTTTATTATTGTAAAGCTCCGTTTTTTAATGCATTGTACTGCTCGACAATTAACTGTCCTAGCACGCTTTGTCCATCCAATTTCGTGTACATTTCAATTGTTGCTTCTACACCGTTGCTTTGAATGTTCTCTTGGATTGCTGCTGCTTCCTCATCTTGTACGTAATCATAGAGAAGAGCTGCAGCGATGCTTTTCGCCAAATATGTCGGCTGCTCACCTACTAGCTCCATATACTGAGCAGCCGGACTAACAAGACGGTCATTCGGGCCAAGCTTACGGATTGGAGAACGTCCCACTCTTGTTACTTCATCTGAAATATGCGGGTTAGAAAAGCGTCCGATAATTTTGTTGATGTATTCTTGATGCTTTTCCATATCAAATCCGTATTTTTTAACCAACAATTGTCCTGTTTCTTGAAGAGTTTTTTCGACAAGCGTCTTAATTTCTTCATTTTTCATTGCTTCGTCAACCGTTGGAATGTCTCCATAGTAACCTAAGTAAGCGGCAACGGCATGACCTGTGTTAACAGTAAACAATTTTCTTTCAATATATGGCTTTAAATCATTTACAAACGTAATTCCTTCCACAGGCGGTTTTTCTCCGACAATGTTCGTTTCATCCACTGCCCACTCATAAAAAGGCTCCACCATTACCATAAGTTTGTCTTCATTGGATTGGTTTGGTACAATTCGGTCAACCGCAGCATCTGGGAAACCGAAACGCTCATCAAATACAGCCTTTTCTTCTTCGCTAATTTTTTCGTACACTTTTTCTTTAAGAAGTGTGCTTCCGCCAATCATATTCTCACACGCAATAACATTAAGCGGCTTTTCTGTTGTTTGGATTCTTTTGCGTAATCCTTCCGCCACAAGTCCTGCAATGAGTGGTAAAATGTTTGGCCCGACAGCAGCTGTCACTAAATCAGCTTTTGCAATCGTATCGATGACTTGCTCAGGATTGGCTTGGCTGTTAATGGCGGATACATTTTTAATCACGAGCTCTTCTTGAGAATTGTCTGCAATGACAACGCGGTATTCTTGTTTTTCGTTTAATAACTCAACAATCTCGCTGTTGACATCTACAAAGCATGTTTGGAAACCAGATTGATATAACAGACTTCCAATGAAGCCTCTTCCAATGTTTCCTGCTCCGAAATGCACCGCTAACATATTAGTTCACTCCTTCAAAAAGAGCCAAAATTTCTTCTTTAGACGCAGCATTCACGACATTCAACACGTTTTCTTCTTCAGAGCATACGATCGCAATTTTTGATAAAATTTCTAAGTGCTCATCGCCTTTTCCAGCAATTCCGATTAGAAGCTTAACGATATTGCCGTTTCCAAAGTCCACACCTTCTGGCACTTGAATAATTGCAATTCCAGATTCTTTTACAGATTGCTTCGCTTCTTCTGTACCATGAGGGATTGCTACAAAGTTCCCCATATAAGTAGATGTTAATTCTTCACGCTCAAGCATTTTCTCTACATAGTCTGCATCAACGTAACCATTTTCAACTAATACATTTCCTGTGAATCGAATTGCACTCTCTTTGCTGTCCACTTTTGCGTTTAATACAACTGTTTCTGCTGATAAAATTGGTAAAGACATTTAAAATCTCCTCATTTCGGTTAATTTTTCATCAAAAAATTGTTCAAACTTGGCGGCCATATAAGAAGAAATAGCCTTTTCATCATTGGATTCAAACAATGATATACTTTGTTCATTTTCTATAATTAATGAACTAATAAAGCTTAAAGCCTCTAAACCTTGACTTGGGAACTGCTCAGGTGATAGAAGTAAAAGAATGCTGCTGACTTCCATCTCTTGTTGGTCCATCCCTTTAACCATAATCGGTGTATGAAGGCGATGAACCGTAAAGGACGGATCTACAACGGCTGCACTTCGTGAATGAAATAATACAAGCTTTGTTCCCGGAATCCCCAAACCTCCAAGCTGTTCGCGCTCTAATAACGCCTTTACAACTAACTCCACATCGGCGATAACGCCTTGTTCATGTAAATGGGCACACGCCGTTTCCAGCAAATCACTCACTTCACTAGTCGAAGCGGACTCTACTACTTGAAATCCACTTAAAATAAGCGAAATGACCTTGGAGTACTGATGAATGCTTTGCATTTTTTCAATGGTTTGCTTAGGATCCGTAAACTCCGGGGTTTTCACTATTGACAGAGGCATCCCTTTACGAAAATCTTGAAGATGCGTTTGTTCCCGAATATATTGTCTGACTTTCTCGATTTCCTCTGTCGTCAACATCGGACTGACGACAATATAGTCTTTCGAGAAGTTAGGCAAATTGATGGTTGAAATAATAAGGTCTGCATCCTTTAAATCAATTTGATTCAATTCAAAGAGCGATATGTTTTTAAGTTGTTTAATTTCAGGAATTTCCTGCTGAACCCTTGTCGCTAACATTTTGGATGTCCCAATGCCGCTTGAACAAATAACTAACGCTTTTAAATCATTTGTTTCACGGTTCCCTAACAACGCTGACCCAAAATGCATGACTAAATATCCAATTTCTTCATCGGGTACAGATAAATCCGGAAAAATAGTTTCCACCGCTTCTTTTACAATAAAAAACAAATCTTTGTAGTCTTCTTTAATTTGGGAAAGCAGTGGATTTGTAATCCCCATATTCTGTTTAATGCGATACAGGGCAGGTTTTAAATGTGCAATAAGACCTTGAAAAAGAGATACATTGCTAGTTAAATCATAATGCAATTGCGTTTCAACAAATTGGATGAGGCTTTTTGTTTTGACTGCTACCTGAAAACTCGACTCTTCAAGCAAATATTCTTTATCATGTCTCAGCTTCGCTCCTTGCAGATGCATCGTAATATACCCAACTTCTGCAACCGGAATCTCGACATTAAACACTTTCGTTAGTTTATCAATGATCTTTTGAGCGATTTTGTATTCTGGTGCAATCTGCAAAGTTTCTAAGTAGGCTTGATCCATATTAATGTTCTCCCCTTGCAGGATACGCTCCATTGCCAGTGCCAAATGAACGACAAGGCCGATATACGCGCTGTCCGCAATTGCATAAGGAAGCTCTTCATTAATTTCTTCAATCACTTTTTCCACAACCAGCAACTTTTTCTTTTCAACAAGCCCTAATAGTCTTTCCGAAATGGAGTCTGTTTGCTGAGTCGATTTTTTTTGGATGTTTTCTCTTACTAACGATAAAAACTCCACTTCATTGAGATGGTCAGCGATGAGACTTCTCATCGCTCTTCTCTTCGAAGTCTCTGTTCCCGTAATCTCGACTCCGTACCCTCTTTTTCGAATAAGCGATAAATCAAACGGATTCAGTTGACTTTCTAATTTTGTTAAATCATTGCTGATTGTCGCAATGGTGACATTTAGTTCATTTGCTAGAACAATGAGCTTAACCGGCTCTGTTGCCTCCAGCAATGCACATAAAATCATGGTTTGGCGTTCATCCGGAGTGTATTCATTATGAGATAGATTAAAAAGAATCAACTTTAATTCCTCAACCTTCTCCTTCTCTCCAATGATTTGGATGCCGACTCCCGATTTTTTCACAAGCGTTAAATCATATTCGTTTAACGTATCCTCGACACCCTTTAAGTCGCGATGAATGGTACGTACACTCACATCCATTTCATCCGCGAGATCTTTTACTGTCATCTCTTCATTTTTTGATAATAAGATATCCAGTACCAGTCTTTCTCTTGCAGAAATATACATACTGTTCACTCCATTAAGGAACTGTTAATCAATGCTGTATGTCTATTATAATGATGACAACTTTTAACCTCTATACCTACACCTTTATGATAAAACGGTTACACCTGTTCGAACAATAAAAGAAAAATACATTTTCGGCAAAATCATTGTTGCCATTTTTTAAAAAGAAACCGTTCAGCCTATATGAACCTCCTGTGAACGGTGAAATGAAAAAGCCTGATTCTATGGAGAATCAGGCTCAAGTCACAATTATTTAAGCTTTTCAATCAGTTCATCGTACTTCGGACTATTTAAGAAGTTGTCTACGGAGATATGACGGGCATTTGGCAATTTGGCTTTCGCTCGATCCGTTAAATCTTTATGTGTGATGACAACATCTGCATCCGCTGGCAAGTTGTTAATCGATGTGTTCGATACGGCCACATCTACACCCGCTTTTTGCACTTTGTTTTTCAAGATGGATGCGCCCATCGCACTAGAACCCATTCCTGCATCACATGCAAAGATAATTTTAGACACTTGATCATATCCTTGTTCTTCTTCCACTTGTACGTTCTCTTCTACTACTTCATCTTCTTGTTCATTCTTTAGTGCCGATAATAATTCTTCATACTTCGGACTATTTAAGAAATTGTCTACAGAGATGTGAGCAGCGTTCGGTAATTTGGCTTTCGCACGATCTGTTAAGTCTTTATGTGTAATAACGACATCCGCATCTGCTGGTAAATTATTAATCGACGTATTGGATACGGCAATATCCAATCCAGCTTTTTGCACTTTATTTTTCAAAATAGATGCGCCCATTGCACTAGAGCCCATTCCTGCATCACAAGCAAAGATGATTTTATTCACATCTTTCGGTAATTCGCTTTGTACAGGTGCTTCTTTCACTTCAACTTGCTCTTTTGCTGCTTCTGTTTGAATGAACGCAGTTGCCTTGCTTTCTTTTCCTTTTAATGCCGCTGTTTTTTCGGCAGCTTTTGTTAAATCATCTTCATTTGTTTGTTTTGAAGCTTTTAAAATAACCGCTGAGATTAAGAACGATACAGCCGCTGCTGCTAACACCCCAGCTAAAACCCCTAAGTAGTTTCCTCTTGGTGTCATCGCTACTAATGCGAAAATACTTCCTGGTGATGGTGCAGCTACTAAACCTGCATCAAAAATTAAGAATGTAAATACCCCAGTTGCTCCACCTGCAATAGCCGCTACAAGAAGAAGAGGCTTCATTAAAATGTAAGGGAAGTAAATTTCATGAATTCCACCTAAGAAGTGAATGATCGCTGCACCAGGTGCTGTTTGTTTGGCCATTCCCTTACCAAATAAAATGTAAGCTAATAAAATTCCTAAACCAGGCCCCGGGTTAGATTCTAATAAGAATAAAATCGATTTCCCCGCACTTGCTGCCTGTTCAATTCCGATTGGACTTAAAATCCCATGGTTAATTGCGTTATTTAAAAATAATACTTTAGCTGGTTCAATGAATACACTCGCAAGAGGCAACAAATTAGCGTCAACAATAGTTTGTACGCCAGCTGCTAATGATTTATTCAAAGTTAAAACGACTGGACCAATTCCTTTGTAAGCCAATAATGTTAAAATACCAGCAATGATACCTGCTGAAAAGTTATTGACTAACATTTCAAAACCAGATTTTACTTTTCCATCAATTGCTTGGTCAAACTTTTTAATTGCCCATCCGCCTAATGGACCCATAATCATGGCACCTAAAAACATGGGAATATCCGAACCGACAATGACCCCCATTGTCGCGGTTGCCCCAACGACGCCACCTCGTAAATCATAAACAATTCTTCCACCGGTAAAACCGATTAAGATTGGTAATAAATACGTGATCATCGGACCGACAAGCGCGGCTAAATCTTCATTTGGAAACCATCCTGTTGGAATGAATAAAGCAGTAATAATTCCCCATGCAATGAATGCACCTATATTCGGCATAATCATGCCGCTTAAATAACTACCAAAACGCTGAATCTTAACTTTAACAGCTGAGTTGGACTCATTTGAATTCGTCATATTTATCTAAACTCCTTTCAAAAGCTATAAGATAGCTTTAAGTTGTACTCTTATAATAAAGCGTTTACACGTGGTATATCAATTTATAGAAAAACCTATTTTGTCAATTTAGTTGTTGTCATCATTAAAATAAAAAACACTGACGCCTAATATTAACCAATTGGCTCGCCAGTGTTTCATTCCTATTATGCTATTTCTTATCTGATTTTAATCTTCATCTTTTACGTCCAAATCCTCTGGAATTGGCTCGCTTAAATATTCCGCCAGCAGTTTTTTATATGTTTCCATTTGCTCAAGATGATTCGTAAACTGCTCCTTGTTAATTAAGTATTGAGTCCCGTCGTGAACCGCACGGATTTTCCCTTGCATCACAAGGCTTTTAATATAGGATTCAGGCAACGATAAATATTCCGCCACTTCATCCATTTTGAGGTACATGTCACCACTTCCTTTCAGTTCGTGACCGCTTTTTCATGCTTATTATCACCTTGCGTTAAGGTTGATGTGTTTTTTTTACAATTTGGATTTGCTTAATCGTATACTCCTCTACCTTTTTCACTTCAAAGTGAAGATGGTGATATTCTAACGTTTCTCCTTCTTTCGGAAAATGACCAAGCTCTTTTAAAAGAAACCCTGCCAAAATATCTTCGTTTTCAGGAATTTTCGTTTTGAATACTTCATTCACACGGCGAATGGCTAACTTTCCATGACAAATGATATGAGAATCCGTCAGTTCGTCAATGAGTACTTCTTCATCTTCATCTGTTTCATCGGCAATTTCCTGTCCAATCATCGCTTCAATAATGTCTTCATGGCTAATAATCCCCATTGTGCCACCGTATTCATCAATAACAATCGCCAAATGCTTCTTCTCTTTCAACATCATCTTGAATAATTTTTCAATTGATAATGTTTCAATGACAAACAATGGCTTATTATCCGTAAAGTCTTCCAATTTTCGTGTCGGGTCCAGTGACCACTCAAGCAACAGCTTCGCGTGGAACACGCCGACAATATTGTCCATATCCTCTTTATAAACAGGATACCTTGTATAATTATTGGTTAGCACAATCTCGCGCGCTTCTTCAAACGTCGAATCAAACGGAATTCCTTGAATTTCCATCCTCGGTGTTTTTAGTGCATCACGGACATCTTTGCTGTAAAAATCAATCGCACCCTTTATCCGCTGCGTTTCTTCGTTTTGAAATGTTCCTTCTATTGAAGCAATATCCAACATTGTTTTTAATTCTTCCTTGGAAATCGTCGCTTCTTCTACCTGTCCTTTTGATAAGGCTCTAATGACTGCTCTTGTAAATGTTGACAGCAAAAAAGTCAATGGCTTAAACACAATTAAAAGCACATTAATGACTGGTGCAACTGTAAAAGCAATTTTCTCTGAAAAAGTAGCGGCCACAGACTTTGGCAATACTTCAGCAAAAATGATTAACACGACCGTTAAAATCCCAGTTGCCAGTCCGACATTAAATCCATATTCAATCGCTACAATGGTTACGAGTGTCGGTAGCATGATATTAGCGATATTGTTTCCGATTAAAATAGCCGTAATTAACTCATCCGGCTTTGATATGAGTTCAAGCAACTTTTGGGCACTTTTCTCCCCATTTTCCGCCCTCGTTTGTATTTTCATTCTGTTAGCTGCCGTCAGAGCTGTTTCACTCCCTGACAGAAAAAAGGACATGAGCATGAAAAATAAAATAGCAATAAACAACTTGTTTCCTCCCTATTAACTGAGCTTTCTTACCATACTCGCTTATTTATTATAATGTATCCTCTCACGTATTAGCAAAACCAGAGAATCTCACAATTTTAAAAAAAGCGTCGTTATAATGCTAATAGTCAAAACTGTGAGCTCGATTACAGTCTTTTTTTCGTTTCTCTACTATAATGAAAACAGTACATAAAAGGGAGGAAGCAAGATGAGTCAATTAGCACAAGATTTAGCATCCATCCAAGAGAACATGAAAGCAAACAGTCCCATTGAAGTTTGGAATATGATTGAACAGTCGATTAAAGACGTACAAAACAGCGGAGTGGCAGCTGGCCTATCGGTCGGAGATAAAGCCCCCGATTTCACCTTAGTGAATGCAGTAGGAGAAAAGGTCAACTTATATGATGAATTAGCAAAAGGACCCGTTGTATTAACCTTCTACCGCGGTTCATGGTGTCCATATTGCAGCCGCCAATTACGCTCATTCCAACAAGCACTTCCAGATATTCAAAGCATTGGGGCTCAATTCATCGCGGTCAGTCCGCAAACACCTGATCATTCTCTTACACAAAAAGAAAAGCAGGAGCTGAGCTTTCAAGTGTTAAGCGATACGAAAGGACTTGTCTCAGCCAAATATAACATCTTATTCGATGTACCGCCTTATTTAAAAAAGTTGTATGAATCAATGGGGCTTGATTTAGAAGGCTTCCACGGAGGAAACTATTGGATTTTACCCGTTCCTTCCACATTTATGATTGATGAAACTGCCACCGTGCGCTTTGCTGATGTTAATCCAAATTTCATGGACCGACTGGACCCAGAAGTCATTATGGACCATTTAAGAAATTTGTAATGAACACAAAAAAGCCATCTTGCCCCAACGCGCATAACGGGCAAAGATGGCTTTCACTTTTATGTCTATTTCTATTTTAAATAATAGCTTTCCTTATCTGCTTCTTCCATATCTTGATGATTAAAGCGAAAAACAGAAATCGACATGCTCAGTTTTTCAGAAAGCTTTTTCCTCTAGTGAGCTGATTAATAGGTTTCTACATAATATATTCTGGATTCTTGTAATAAAATAGATGCGGTCCAAGTAAACACAATAATCACAAAATCAGTTTTCACTCTAACTCCCCTGTGATAAATCCCATTTTTTATTACTCCACCTAGAATTATAATTATTCAAAAATTTTAATATACACTGATTTTCACCTGTAACCAGTTATCTCTTTAAGCAGATTTATCATTTATAATCTCTAAGATTTGATTTTTTAAAATCTCTGCTGTCGGTCCAAAAATAGCTTGAACACCGTTTCCTACTTCCAAGACCCCTTTTGCTCCAAGTAATTTCAATTCGTCATGATTGACTTGGTTTTTATCCTTCACACCTACTCTTAAACGCGTGATGCAAGCATCCAGATTATTAATGTTCTCTTGACCTCCAAGTGCTGCTAATACACTTAACGCCTGCTGATGTTTACCCTTATCTTGATAATCTTGCTTTGTATATAAACGATTCGAATCTTCGTTACCTCGACCTGGTGTCAGTAAATTCCATTTACTAATAGCAAAGCGGAAAACCGTATAATACACGACGGCCATCAGGCAGCCTACAAGAATCACTTGCCACCACGGTTCACCCACCCCCGGCAAAATGCCAAACAGCGCAAAATCAATAATGCCAGCTCCGCCAGCATAGCCAATGTTAACATCTAACATGTACATGAGCATAAATGACAATCCTGCCATTAAGCAGTGAAAAACATAAAGCAATGGAGCAACAAACAAAAATGTAAACTCCAGAGGTTCTGTAATCCCTGTCAAAAAAGCAGTTCCGGCCGCTGTTAACAATAAACCACTCACTGCTTTTTTATTCTCTGGTTTAGCGAGATGATACATCGCCAACGCTACTGCAGGAAGCCCAAATAACACGAATGGGAATTTCCCTGCCATAAAACGACCTGCCGTAATCTCAACGGCCGAATTAATTTGTTTATCAGCCAGCTGCGCCATATACATGGCCGTATCGCCAGACACAATGGAACCAGCAAGCGTCGTATAAGATCCACCAACCTCCGAAAAGCGAATCGGAATATAAAAAATATGGTGAAGACCAAACGGAATTAAAGCTCGTTCAATGAGGCCATATATAAACATGTAAACCGGCGGTGTATTCGCTCCAGCAAGCTGATTACCAACTGCAAAAATGAAGTGTTGGACATGAGGCCAAACAAAAGCCAAAATTAAGGCCATAATAATTGAGACACCGGCTGTTACGATTGGAACGAACCTTGTGCCTCCAAAAAACGATAACATTTCTGGCATTTTGAAATCTTGATACTTCTTATACAAGGCTGCTGCCACAAAGCCCATTAAAATTCCTCCGAACACACCTACTTGTAATGTAGGAATTCCCAGTTCTGTCGTGTAACCAGGTTGAGATACGTTTTCTGGAGTAATCCCTAATACAATACCAATAACCGTATGCATCACTACATATCCGACAAATGCGGCTATACTCGCTCCAGCTTTTCCTCCAGTCCAGCTTCCGGCGATACCAATTGCAAATAAGATGCCAAGATTTTTAAAAATGGCACTACCTGCCCCTTTCATTAAGGAAGCGAAAGTAGCCCAAGCTCCCCCTTCAAGAAAAGGCATGTATTCTATCAGATACGGTGATTGTAAAGTCGTCCCAATTCCAAGTAAAAGCCCCGCTGCTGGTAATAAAGAAATAATGACCATAAATGATTTGCCTACACGCTGAAAAAGATCAAAGTTAAAAAATTTCTTCATCCATTTCTCCTCGTTTCCAATGAAATCTTTTAAAAAGCAAGCAACAAATTGAAAGCGCATAACATATTGTTTTTGAAAAAACAGCAAGGAGAACTGTTCACTAAAAGAACTCCCTGCTTTGAACAATGGATCAGTTTAACTCTGGCCAATATCCTTTATTAGCTTCCATAAGGGCATCCAACACTTCCCTCGCTTTTGCAGCTGACACGATAGTACGATTTAATGTCAATGCTTGCAGCGCCTTTTGATAAGAGCCTTCCAAATATGCTTCTACGGTTAATTTTTCATAAGCAAATTGACCTTCAATTAAGCCTTTATGGAAAGCTGGGATTTCCCCAACTGCATAAGGTCTTGGTCCATTGGCAGTTAGACTTGCTGCTACCTCGACCATCGCATCCTTCGGAAGATTATCAATAATGCCTTCATTCTTTAAAATGACGATGAAATTATCTCCTTTATTGAAGGCGATGGATTCCGCCACAATTAAAATAAACTCTCCGTGGGCATCGTTATGCACAACATGGGAATCTCTTGATGTACCTGCTTCAATTACCCGTTTACATTCTTCGAATACTCTTTTTTCTCTTCCTTCCATCACTTCATTGGCACGTGTATGTTCAGGATTCAACTTTTTCATAACCTTATCTGGATACAAATAATATTGCAAATACGTATTCGGTAAATATTCAGGAAAATCTCTCACAATTTGCTCAACCATCGCATACGTTTCCAACCACGATTGATCACGCTGTTCATAGTCAACCGGTCGGAATCCGCCTTCTAGAATGATATTTCGTAATTTCGGCAGTACGTCATTGCCAGCTTGGTCATATAAATTTGTAAACCAACCGAAATGATTTAATCCAAAATAGACAGGATCAAACTCTCTTGTATCCATGTTTAACAAACGACCGTATGAACGAAGAAGATTTTCAGGCTGATCACAAATATTTAAGATTTTTTTATCATCTGGAAATACTCGTTGCAAAGCATCTGCTACAATCGCAGCTGGATTTGTATAATTTAAAATCCATGCATCCTTCGATTTACTACGCACATCCTGAACCAGCTCAATCATATCTTTGATGGATCTCATCCCATATGCGAAGCCTCCTGGTCCACAAGTTTCTTGACCGATTACCCCTAAGCTCAACGGAATTTTTTCATCTTGTTCCCGCATTGCATATCCACCTGTTCGCATCTGAACTAAGACGAAATCGAGGTCTTCTGTAAAAGCTTCTTCTTTATTCGTCGTATAGGAAAAATCCAGCTCAGGATATTCCTCTTGGAATAGAATTTTAGCAAATTCCCCAATATATTGTTGTCGCTCTTCATTCACGTCCAACATGACTAAACGATTAATAGGGAACGTTTTTTGTCTAACACAAATACTTTTTAATAAGCCTGGTGTCCATGTACTTCCCCCGCCTACAATTAACACATTAAATTTTTTCATATTATCATCTCCTAGAGAGTATTGTCATCGCTTTCATCCGTATCTTATCAAAGAAAAGGTAAGAAACTAGAAAAGTTTCATTTTACGAAACTTTTTATACATGCTATATAATAGAGCGTAAGAAACGATGACAGGGTACGGAGGTTTATCATGTACAATTTTTTAGCAAAACTATTAAATTTTATTGAATCATCGACTGACCATACAAGCTCAGATATTATTATTGCAGAATATATTTTAAGAAATGTACGGGAAATTCCTCATATGTCAATTTACGATGTTGCAGAAGCCTGCCATACATCGCCAGCTACCATCACTAGATTTTGCAAAAGATTTGAAAATATATCCTTTAAAGAGTTGAAAGAATATGCAAGGTCCTTTATTGAATTTAATGTTTCAGAAGTACTTTTTCAGCAAATTGAACAAACGATAAATGATGACCTTCTTGAAGATTATTACAGACAACTTCAAGATTCCCTAGCAGAAACTAGTCAATTGATTCGTCCGAAGGAGCTACTCAACATCGCAAGAAAAATTCATGAGTCCCAAAAGATTTCGTTCTTTGGAGTGACCTTTTCCCATGTCATTGCTCGAAATGCCCAGTTTAAATTTATGCGTCTCGGGAAATATTCAGCAGCATATAGTAATCATGAAAACCAACTGACAGAGGCCCAGTCATTAACTTCTGCTGATACCGCTATTGTCATTTCGTTTTCCGGCGAAACTCGCTTTATTGTCCAGCTTGTCAAAATATTAAAGGAAAGAAGCATTCCCATCATCGCTATAACTGGCGATAGCCAGTCATTTCTAGCTCAAAACGCAAATGACCTGATTTCTGTCAGCAACAAGAAGCTTGAACATTATAAATCACCCATTATTGAAGAACTGAGCATGCTCAGTGTCATCAACTCCATCTACCTTGTATATTCCATCTTCTTGAATAGCATGGAACAACCAAAATAAATGACACGCAAAAAAGAAGGACTAAAAGGTCAAAAAACCTGTTAGTCCTTCTTCAGAAAAAAAGACAATCAATATAAATCACCTTTACGACGTAATCTTCCAATCAAGTTCATACCGAGAAGCGAGCCGTTCTGGAAGCGGAAATCTTGCTTCAATTGCCTCTGTAATTTCTTCGGCCATTTTCAGCACAAGCGACAGCTCTGTGTATTGAAGCACTTGCTGAGCAAAGAAGCCTCCGACGTTTACAACGCCTGCAATTGAATAATCACCGATTAAATCCAAATCTTTCCCCACCCCAGCTCCCGGCTTTAAGCCGCCTTCAAAGGCAAAAAAACGGCCGATGGAGCTTGTCTGCCCAAGCATTGAGTCAATGACGACTACTTTTTTATAAGATGGGATGTTTTTTATTTTTTCATCTATATTTTGGCCATGAACTGTATCGTTAATGGTTCCTATAACATTATTGTACCCTTTCTTTTTTAAGAAAGACCCGACAAGCGGACCTAAAGAATCACCTGTAGACCTATCTGTCCCGACACAAAGAAAGACGACTTGATAGTACGATACGTGCGCGGGAATCACAGTTGTTAACGCTTGCTGCAGCCCTAAAGCATTTAACGGTTTCACTGGTTTAATCATTAAGATCCCCCCTTCAAATGGGTAACACTTACAGTAACATCTTCATAATAACTTAACAGAAAATTAACATTTTTTAATAATTTTATCATAAAATGTTTATTTTCGTAGAAATATGCTTCATTCACCTTGAAAATTTTTCCGCATTTATCGGCATATTTCCCGTTTTCCCCATAGAAAACACACGATTTTTGTCAAAAAAAACGTATCTGTACACTACAGCAGGTTTTAGACATTCATTACTTATCAACCAATTTTTTCTTCTTATTTGAGTAACATACAAATATAGCAGAGGCACTCCCCGCGTAGGCAGATTGTCCACTATCGCCAATGTAAATTATTTTCAACTCCGAAGGAAACAGCTACGCTGACTACGCGATGGCCGTATTGGATGAAATTGAACATTCGGAACATATGAATGAGCGATTTACGGGGGTCGAAGAAATGAAGTAATCAGTTAAAAAGAAAGGGTGCCTGAAAAAGAAAAATCATTCCTTTTCAGACACCCTTCATAAATATAAAGCTAACTATTTTTGGGGACTTATTAGCCCTCCCCTTCATCTTGCACACTCCAAAGAGGAACTTGTAACTATACTGTCATTTTCCAATTAGATAACGCTAGCCACTTTTCCTTTTCTTTATAATCTGGCATAATCTTCCCGACAAGGCGCCAGAAGGATCGGTCGTGATTCAGATGAACCATGTGGCACATTTCATGAACGACGACATAGTCAATTACTGTCATAGGGGCCATCGCTAATCGCCAATTAAAGGTGAGTTGCTGTTTGGAATCACATGTCCCCCACGTTGTTTTACTATCAGAAATCGTAATGGAACGTGGCTTCATTTTAAAGTGCTGTTGATAATGACGTACACGTTTCTCCACTAACGCCTTGCACTGCTGGTAATAAAACCGCTTTAACGCTTGTTTCATTGCTGTATCCTCTAGCTGTTGAACATGGACATACAAGCAATTGCCTTCCAACACGACATAATCTTGTTCAATGGTATGATCTTGAACAATGTTAATCGGCAAGCTTTTCCCTAGAAAGAGAAACCGCTCTCCTTGCGCATACACCTTTTCCTGTGTTCCATTCAGTCGCTCCTTCATTTCCTGCAAGGCTTGCTGGATTACATCCCATTTTTCCTCTAACAGCTGGCGAATTGTCTCCTCTGATGTTCCTTTCGGAGCTTGAACTTCCACATTTCCATACGCATCCATCATCATTCCAACAGATGTTCGTTGTTTATACTTTATCTCAAAACGTATCGTCTCTCCAGCATACGTATGTATCATGTCATCACCTTTACAATGCGTTAATCTCTATACCTCACCGTTAGCCCTTTTAAGAACTTACGTGCAAAATTATCGCCGCACTCTTTATAATTTTTATGCCCTTCTTTTCGCAACAGTGCACCAAGCTCTCCTTTTGTCACGACAATACCGCCTTCTTCAAAGATTTCGAGCATCTCCTCCGTTGTTAGCGCCAAAGCAATCTTTACTTTCTTTAAGACAAGGTTATTGACGTTGATACTTTTATTAGAAGGGGGTTCCGGTGCCGCCGATCCCGGTTTTGGTTCTTGCTTTCCTCTTTTGAAAATAATTAAGCCATTTAAAAACGCATCTAACATACGGTTATCACATGGGATTTGATTCTCCGCTTCATCAGAATCCGTCTTTGTTAAAACTCTTGAGATGTCCGTTATCGCCACATCTTGGCCGCCAAGATGAAAAATCTCTGCCACCTCTGCGTTTTTTAAGTTCAATGCATATCGTAATCGAATTAATATATCGTTATTATCCATTTATAATCCTCCTGTAAGCGTGCTGTTGCACCGCATGTTCTTTAATGATTATTTCTCCATGCAAAGATTAATCCTACCATATGTGAGGGGGAGATGACTATCAAACTTCTTACAGTTTGCTCAACTCTTGCTCACTATGATTTCTGTATTTATTCTTAAAGCGTTATTCCATATTTTCCACACACTTGTCTTTTCAATATACCATAGTTTCCTTATAAACCAATGATCGACAGAAACCGAGTCCCTGTAGGGTTACAGCTAGTGCTGCTAACTTTCTTAACTAAACATAGTATGCCTGTACAACATATTGAACAAAAAGATAGAAGAAAAAACTTTTAATTCGTGAGCGAAGGGTGATAAGATGCATTGGTTTTGGGAAACCACTTTAATTGTATTAGTTGGAACATTCTTGATGAGGCTGGGAGGCCGAAAGTCTATCTCACAAATGACGATTGCACAAACCGTCATCATTATTTCAATTGGAAAAGTACTAATCGAACCTGTTGCTAAAAAGGACGTCGGATTAAACTTTGCTGTTGCGGGAGTCATGGTGCTCATTTTATTAACCATTGAATTTCTCATGCTTAAAAGTAAGTTTTTTGAAGACTTAATCGGAGGCAAACCTGTCATTGTCATTGAAAAAGGCATCGCAAATAAAAAGAATATGACAAAACTGCGAATGACAATGGGGGAATTAGAAGCGCGCTTACGCCAACATGGCATTAAAGATATTGGAGATATTGATTATGCCACAATCGACCCTAATGGCGAAATTGGTTACAGATGGATAAAAGGAAAACAGCCCTCTACAGAAGACGATATACACGTATTAACTCAACGAATAGATGACTTAGAAAATTTAATTAAAACATTAAAATGAACTACTCTTTTCCTCTTCCCGAAATGGAGCAGGTACGTTTCATATTGATAGGACAGCTTCTTGTACATGCCATCATCTAGCTAGAAAACTGGCATAAGCTTTCTAAACATAAACGGCTGCCATCCCCTTGTAAAGTTGATGACAGCCACTTATGTATCGTTAAAGAGCGGATTCAACAGCTCTTTAACGTTATAATGAACGTCCTTCTTCTAAATAAATCGGTTGCATATGAGAACAATAAGTGCCCAACCACTATTATGCTTTCATTGATAAATAGTCACTAACAAATTGCTGAAGCGCACGAACATTTTCATCTTCATCCGAGTTTTCATCTGTATTTAATGTTTGTATAAACATCTCTAGCATTTCCAATAACTCTTCGTCTTCTTCAGTCGTTACCTCATTGCTTTTATATGCATCAATCGCATTTTGATTTTTATCCCCCATCGGCGGCTTTCCTCCCATTGGAGGTCTTCCTTGCATCATACCTTCCATTTTTCCGATGGACTCCAGAACGCCAGACGTATTATTTTTAAATTCAGACACATAAGACTTAATATCTTCTGCTGACAGACTATCAAAATCAATGTTTAACCCTTCTGCATGTTCAGGCTTAAAGCTCTCCATGACACTATGAATGTTTTTAGCCACTTCAGTCATTTCTTCATCGGACAAACTATCAAGATCCAGCTCAGAAAGCCCTAATTCTTCAATAGAAGTTTTCATCTCTTTCATTCTTTCTTCCATTTTGGAACCACCCATTTGCCCCATTGTTTCCATCATATGACCCATTCTTCTTCCTTTATCACTTATCTCGACTTTCATGCCGCTATCGCTTGAATCTCCAACTAATTGAGCATTCGCAAAAGGTAATGAGCTATTATTCATTCTTTGAACATATTGTGTACTTTGCATCATATAACTATCTGAAATTTTCATCGTTTCCTCCTGTTTTTCCAATCATTCATATATGGGCATAGCCAGTGTACACAACCTACCTTAAAGAAAGCTTAAAAAAGAGAAGAACAATAAATAATTAAAGAAAATACAATTACTAATAAAAATTGGCGGGAATGAGCCCGGTTCAATCCCGTACATCACTCCCGCCAATTAACAGCTAGAATAAACGCTAACTTTTTTAACTTAACGTCCTACTTCACTTTTACCTTGAACAGAAACACCTCGATTATTTTGCACTTCATCAAGATTCTTTGACTCAAAGTCATCAATCAATGCACGAACTTCGTCTGTTGACTCGGTGTTCATTAATTGATTTCTTAATTCACTTGCTCCTCTAAACCCTTTAACATAAATCTTAAAAAAGCGATGAAGAGCCTTGAACGAACGCAGTTCTAATGGTGAATACTTATCATGAAGGTCCATATGCAATCTTAAAAGATCAAGCAATTCCTTACTACTATGATCTTTCGCCTCTTTTTCAAAGGCAAATGGATTATGGAAAATACCACGCCCAATCATAACTCCATCCACACCATATTGTTCCACGAGCTTCAAACCCGTTTGGCGGTCAGGAATATCCCCATTGATCGTCAAAAGTGTATCTGGTGCCACCTGATCACGAAGCTTTTTTATCTCTGGAATCAACTCCCAATGAGCAGGAACTTTGCTCATTTCCTCCCTCGTACGCAGATGGATAGAAAGATTCGCAATGTCTTGTTTCAATATGTGTGTGAGCCAGCCTCGCCATTCATCTACCTCCGTGTAGCCAAGCCTTGTCTTAACACTTACTGGCAATCCTCCTGCTTTGGCTGCTTGGATTAACTCTGCTGCCACTTCTGGGCGACGAATAAGGCCACTTCCCTTCCCATGTCGTGCCACATTAGGTACAGGACAGCCCATATTAATATCGATACCTCGAAAGCCTAGCTCTGCCATACCGATACTCATCTGTCGGAAGTATTCAGGCTTATCTCCCCATATATGAGCTACAATCGGTTGTTCATCCTCTGTAAAAGCCAAACGCCCACGCACACTTTGAATCCCATCTGGGTGACAATAACTCTCCGTATTTGTAAACTCGGTAAAAAACACATCTGGTCTACCTGCTTCACTCACTACATGACGAAAAACAACATCCGTCACATCTTCCATTGGTGCCAGTATAAAAAATGGTCGTGGTAAATCACGCCAAAAATTCTCTTTCATTTTCAAATTCAATCCTCTCATGATGGGCTACTAAGTCAAACCCTTATCCCAAAATCAAACAACAAAATGTCCATACTTCTTCTACACTTATACCATGCTTAAGCACCTTTTTTCAAACAGATTAGCACTGTTTATTTTCACCAAATTGAGAGGTGTAGCGAAAATTTTTGTTGTAACTTCACTATTTCAGTACAAGCAAGATACTGTAAAATCAATTTCCTTCTTCGTGCTCGCCCGAAATGAATTTTTACAACATGTAGATTTACATATAAAATAGCCCAGTTTTTGGACTGGGCTATTTTATTATTTGCCATTATTCAAGCTCTTTTTTCTATACTTAATTAAAGCATCCCTAAAAATTTCTATTTTCTTTTTTAATATCTTTGTCAATAACCAATGTTGTTTATCAGCAAGTGTTTCCTGTCTAAAGCAATCATAACTCTCACCCATTGATATAACTAGGCATATTAATCACTAAAACTTGCCTAATTGTATCGACGATGTTGAGTTGATTGTTATATCGTGCTACACTTGTTTCATGAATAAACAACAAATCAAACAACTTATCGAAAACAGAATGACTGAAGATGGCATGATAGAAACGGGGATAAAGGGTGTGCAACTTTTCCGAGTTAGCACCTCACTTCGCTGCGCCCCAGCGGTATATAAACCCACTGTTGTGGCTATCGTAAGCGGAGCTAAGGAAGCGATATTGGATGGCAAGTCCTATGTATACGACAGCAGTCAATACATGTGTTGTACGATGTCGATACCTGTGGAAGCAGGGACCCCAACCGCTTCTCCAGATAACCCTCTCCTAGGCGTCTATATCTCCCTTGATACAAAAGTAATGACCGAACTAGCAATTGAGATGGAAAACGCCTATGGTGCAATCCGAAAGCCCAAAGGTGGTCCTCTTCCAAAAGGATTGGCACTTGCTCATTGGGATGATGCATTTACTGAAGCACTATTGCGCTTACTACAATTAGGAAATAGCCCTACGGATACAGCGATACTTGGTGACAGCAGGCTTCGAGAGTTATACTACACTGTTTTGAAAGGAGATGCAGGGGAATCCGCTATGCGCGCATTTGGAGTCGGTAATGAAATCTCCCGCTCGATTGCGTATCTATCTTCCCACTTAGACAAAACCGTCACCATTGAAGATATGGCCGCACAGGTTGGGATGAGTCGAGCCGTATTCCACCGCAAATTCAAGCAGGCTACAACGATGTCCCCTATCCAGTTTGTAAAATCTATGCGACTAAACAATGCCGCTATGAAGATAGCTGGAGGAATGAATGTGAACGAAGCTGCTATGGAAGTAGGCTATGAAAGTTCCTCTCAATTCAGCCGTGAGTTCAAACGCATGTATGGGCAGTCCCCGAAACAGTGGAGCCAATCTAAACAACTCCCTTCAGAAATGACGAGACGCACGGCACATTTTTTTGACCAACTTCAACGGTCATCGCTTTAAATAAACATGAATTACCTTATATATTGATGAATGCCAAAAAGACTGATTTAGCAATAAATCCCAAACTAAAAATGTCATGTAAATATTAAAACCCGCCTCAATTGAGACGGGTTTTAATAAAATTATTTTAATTCTAGCACTGCTACGCACTCCACATGCGTCGTATGCGGAAACATATCAACTGGCTGCACTTGCTTTGTTTCGTAACCGCCGTCTTCTAAGATACGGAGGTCGCGGGCGAGTGTGGCTGGGTTACAGGAGACGTAGACGACGCGCTTTGGCTTCATTTCGATGATGGTTTGCAGTAAGGCTTCGTCACAGCCCTTTCTTGGTGGGTCGACGACGATGACGTCTGCTTTAATGCCTTTTTCATACCAGGCTGGGATGACCGTTTCAGCTCCGCCTACTTCAAATTCGGCATTTTCCAATCCGTTGAGTGCTGCATTGCGCTTCGCATCCTCAATCGCTTCTGGAACGATTTCGACGCCGTATACCTTTTTCGCTTTTTGCGCAAGGAATAGTGAGATCGTACCGATGCCACAGTAGGCGTCAATGACAGATTCCTCTCCTGTCAGCCCTGCATATTCCAATGCTTTGTCGTACAATACTTTCGTTTGTTCCGGGTTTACTTGATAAAACGAACGGGCCGAAATCGCAAATTTAATGTCTCCAATGAAGTCATAAATGTATTCCTCGCCCCAAAGGACATTCGTCTTGTCACCCATGATCACATTCGTTCGTTTAGAATTGACATTTTGGACGATAGACTTCACTTCCGGAAATGCCTCGGTCAATTCTTGAATAATGCTGTTTTTATGAGGAAACTCTTCCGTTTTCGTGACGAAGACGACCATCGCTTCTCCCGTCACAAGGCCGTAACGAGCCATGATGTGGCGCAATGTACCACGGTGCTTTTGCTCATCATAGGCACGGATGCCGTATTTCGCACATATTTCTTTCGCTTTTTGAACGATGCGATCATTTTTTTCTTGCTGGATCAGACAGGCTTCCATATCAATGATTTCATGGCTGCGCTGCTGGTAGAAGCCGGTCACGAGCCCGCCTTCCCGCTCCCCTACTGGAACTTGAGCTTTATTACGGTAACGCCAAGGCTCGTTCATCCCTAATACTGGATGAACTGGCACGTGCGGAAGCCCTCCGATACGAGCCATGACTTCTTTTACTTGCTTTTGCTTGAACTTGAGCTGTCCTTCATACGTTAAGTGCTGAAGCTGACAGCCTCCGCATTGCTTATAGATTGGACAAGGCGGTGTTTGACGATGCTCGCTTTCCTCGTATGTTTCTACTAATCGTCCAAACGCATAACCTTTTTTCACCTTGATGATTTTCACTTGCGCCCGTTCATTTGGCAAAGCGTTCGGAACAAACACAGGAAACCCGTTGACTTTCGCGACACCCGCTCCGTCATGCGTTAAATCTTCAAATACGACATCTATATAATCATTCTTTTCAACTGGCAGTTGTTGTTTCGTCATTATGAACATCCTTTACTAAAATGCTGAACTGATTGTACCACATTTCATACATGTGGGAAAAGGAAGGGGGTGACCGAAAAAGAGCCTATCTCTTTTTCGTCACCCCCTCTTTTTGAACGTGCTTGTCCAAAACACTTACACATCTAAGAGGTCTTCGCCTCTCTCCATTGCTTCTGCTTTTTCCTTCGGCATAAACACTTCAATATGCTGATACAAATTGACGAACTCTCCAGGCAGCGACTCGCCGAATTCCCCGTCCAAGTTTAATTGCATCTTTTCGTCTGTAAACACCTTGACGCGGTTCGCCTTTGTATAAATTAAATGCGGATCGTGAATATGCTCGCCTCGAAGCGCCAATGTCGCAATTCGAACGAACTCCGCCAAATTCGTCTTTTTCAAAATAATTAAATCAAACATCCCGTCGTTCAAAGACGAGTCTGGAACAAGTTTTTCAAAGCCGCCGACGGAGTTTGTCAGTGACACTAAAAACAGCATAATTTCGCCTTCAAACATTTTCCCATCATACTCCACCCGAACATTCGCCGGTTTAATCGATGGCAAAATTTCCATTCCTTTTAAATAATAAGCCAACTGACCAAGCATCGTTTTCAGTTTGCTTGGCACTTCATACGTCAGCTCGGTTAAACGGCCGCCTCCGGCAATGTTGATGAAGTAATGAGTCGTCCCTTCATTCGTCACACTGCCTAAATCAATCGGCATAGACACGCCCTCTGTAATGACATCACAGGCCGCTTCAATCGTCGTTCGCGGCACGCCAATAGCTCGCGCAAAATCATTCGTCGTGCCGACCGGAATGATCCCAAGCTTCGGTCGATATTCCTGTTCGGCAATTCCATTGACCACTTCATTGATTGTTCCATCACCGCCTGCGGCCACGACAAGATCGAATCGCCGCTCAACCGCTGTGCGTGCCGCTTCCGTTGCATCTCCCGCACCTGTTGTTGCATGGCAGGATGTTTCGTAACCAGCTTTTTCTAATTTCTGCAGTACTTCAGGTAAGTGCTTTTTAAACAGCTCTCGCCCTGACGTCGGATTATAAATAATTCGTGCTCGTTTCATATCCCATCATCCTATAGAGAATTTTTCATTAATCTTTATTATTTTAAACTGCAATACGTTTCAAACATGTCTGCTTCTATTTTACACGAAAAAAACACCACTCACCAAGGAGCAGCGTTTCTTTCTTGAAAAATAATCCAATAGTTCCAGTATAATCAAGTAGTTTTCAGGAAGCAAGACCTTCCTGTGCCTTCGGCAAAATGGCTTCTAATGGATTAGCGCTTTTGAATTTCTTCTAATAAAATCTTGTTCACCATCGGCGGGTTGGCTTGACCTTTTGTTGCTTTCATAATTTGACCAACTAAGAAACCAACCGCTTTTTCTTTTCCGTTTTTGTAATCGTCCACTGATTGCGGGTTTGCATCGAGCGCGTCTGTGACAATTTTACGCAGTGCCCCTTCGTCGGAAATTTGGACAAGTCCTTTTTCCTTGACGATTTTTTCTGCTTCACCGCCGTTTTCAATGAGCTCTTTAAACACTTTTTTCGCGATTTTAGACGAAATGGTCCCGTCTTGGATCAATTTAATCATCCCGGCAAGGTTGTCCGGCGTTAGAGCAACATCTGTAAACTCTTTTTGTTCAGCGTTCAAGTAAGCCGATACTTCCCCCATTAACCAGTTGGATGCCAGCTTAGCGTCCGCACCAGCACCAACTGTCGCTTCAAAGAAATCCGCCATTTCTTTCGTAACAGTTAACACTTTCGCATCATAAGACGGCAAACCGAACTCTTCTACATAGCGCTTTTGACGCGCATCTGGCAGCTCTGGAATTTCCGCACGAACTCGCGCTTTCCACTCATCGTCAATGTACAGTGCCAATAAGTCTGGTTCTGGGAAATAACGATAATCGTCAGATCCTTCTTTTACACGCATTAAAAGCGTTGTTTTCGTCGCTTCATCGTAGCGGCGTGTTTCCTGTTGGATTTCTCCGCCTGCAAGAAGTACTTTCTCCTGACGCTTTTCCTCGTACTCGAGACCTTTTTGAACGAAAGCGAAAGAGTTTAAGTTTTTCAGCTCTGTTTTCGTTCCGAACTTTTCTTGTCCAAATGGACGAAGAGAAATGTTTGCGTCACAACGTAGTGATCCTTCTTCCATTTTACAGTCCGATACGCCTGTATATTGGATAATGGACTTTAACTTCTCAAGGTACGCATATGCCTCTTCTGGAGAACGCATATCTGCCTCGGATACGATTTCAACAAGCGGTGTCCCTTGACGGTTGAAGTCAACTAAAGAATAGCCGTCTCCTGTATGTGTCAATTTCCCCGCATCTTCCTCTAAGTGAAGACGATTAATGCGGATGCGTTTTGTTTTTCCGTTCACTTCGATATCAATCCAGCCGTTTTCTCCAATCGGCTTGTCGAATTGAGAAATCTGATATGCTTTTGGATTGTCTGGATAGAAATAGTTTTTACGGTCGAATTTTGTATCCGTCGCTACTTCGCAATTTAGAGCCATAGCCGCTTTCATCGCAAATTCAACAGCTTGGCGGTTTAAAACAGGTAATACGCCCGGGTAACCAAGTTCAACAACACTTGTGTTTGTATTTGGAGCTGCTCCGAAAGCATTTGGGCTTCCAGAGAAAATTTTTGATTCTGTTTTTAACTCTACGTGTACTTCAAGACCAATAATCGTTTCAAAGTTCATCTTCTTTTCACCCCTTACAATGCTGGTTTCGCTTTATGGTGTTCCGTCGCTTGCTCAAACGCATGAGCAACACGGTAAATCGTGGATTCATCAAAGTGCTTCGCAATGATTTGCAGTCCTAACGGTAAACCGTTGGAGAATCCGCATGGCACAGAAATGCCCGGTACGCCCGCTAAGTTCACAGGAATCGTTAAAATATCGTTCGCGTACATCGTCATTGGATCGCTTGTTTTCTCTCCAATTTTAAAGGCTGGTGTCGGCGTTGTCGGTCCAATGATAACATCATAGTTCGCAAACACATCTTCAAAATCTTTTTTAATTAATGTACGTACTTGTTGTGCTTTTTTGTAGTAAGCATCATAGTAACCAGAGCTTAATGCGAACGTTCCAAGCATAATACGGCGCTTCACTTCGTTTCCGAAGCCTTCGCTGCGGCTTTGCTTGTACATCTCGATTAAGTTTTCTGCATTGTCTGTACGGTAACCGTAACGAACACCGTCAAAGCGAGCAAGGTTGGCAGACGCTTCAGACGATGACAGCAAGTAATACGTGGCTAATGCATACTTGGAGTGTGGAAGCGAAACTTCTTCCCAAACTGCACCAAGTCCTTCTAATACTTTTAACGCTTCAAGAACAGATTGGCGAACTTCTTCGCTAACCCCTTCACCTAAGTACTCTTTTGGCACCGCAATTTTCAAGCCTTTAATATCGCCTGTTAACGAAGAAACATAATCAGACACGTCCACATTAGCGGATGTCGAATCAAGTGGATCCACTCCGGCAATTGCTTGAAGCAAGTAAGCATTATCTTCAACCGTACGTGTGACCGGTCCGATTTGGTCTAACGAGGAAGCAAAAGCCACAAGGCCGTAACGAGATACTCTTCCGTATGTCGGTTTTAATCCAACAACCCCGCAGTAAGAAGCCGGCTGACGAACAGAACCACCCGTATCAGAACCTAACGCAAACAATACTTCGCCTGCTGCTACCGCTGCAGCGGACCCACCACTTGATCCTCCTGGTACATGTTCAAGATTCCAAGGGTTTCTCGTTAACTGTAAACCAGAGTTCTCCGTGGAAGAACCCATCGCGAATTCATCCATATTTAATTTACCAATTGTGATAGCTTCTGCGCTTTTTAGCTTTTGCACAGCCGTTGCATCATAAATCGGATCAAAGTTCGCTAAAATTTTACTTGAGCACGTTGTACGAAGTCCGTTTGTGACAATGTTGTCTTTGACACCAATCGGCATTCCGAATAGTAAGCCGAACTCATCCTTTTCTGTTAACGCCTCATCTAATTCCTTTGCATAAGCACGGGCTTGTTCTTCATTTAACGCTAAAAAAGCCCCTACTTTTTCGTCCACTGCTTGAATGCGCGCATATGATTCATCCACAAGGTCCTGCACGCGAATTTCTTTATCATGTAACTTTTTATGTAATTCTGACATTTTTAAGTCAAATAATGACATGATTCGTTCCTCCTTCCCTATTCCAAAATGGATGGTACGCGAATGTATCCATCTTTATGATCTGGTGCGTTTTTCACAACATCTTCAATCGGCAGACCTGCTTTTTTCTTATCTTCACGCATCACGTTCTTCATCGCCAACACATGTGAAGTCGGCTCGATATTTGTTGTATCAAGCTCGTTTAATTGTTCTGCATATGTAATAATTGCATCTAATTGCTTTTGAAACATTTCTGCTTCTTCTTCTGTAATAGCTAAACGGGCTAAGTTCGCCACGTGTTTTACTTCGTCAATTGAAATTCTTGACATCTTCCTTCACCTCCGAATATTCGTCCCATGACAATATACTGATGATACCAAACTTTAGCGCCATGAAGCAATCTTTTCCACCAGCTGTTTTCGGATTTCTCTTTTTGGGATTTCCCCCCCGTACAACAGGCTTTCTCAAACGAAATAACAACCATAAGTTACTCTAAAATCGACAAAGAGACAACATGGTTTATCCTGCTCTGACAAGTGCACCCAACAGAACATCTCAATAATATTTTAATAAAATGTCTTCCGATTAAACAGTTTACTAGAAATACTTTAATAAAAAAGCGTCATGAAGAAGTTCAACAGATGTTGACCCTTCACGACGCTTCATAAAATATTAAAAATCGATTCTCTTCTTTTATAGCATTTCAGATGTTGTTTTTGCTTGCATGTGAAGAAGCAAGTAATCAGGTCCGCCCGCTTTCGAGTCCGTACCTGACATGTTGAAGCCGCCGAACGGTTGGTAACCGACAATCGCGCCTGTGCATCCGCGGTTGAAATACAAGTTTCCAACATGGAATTCTTCACGTGCACGTTCAATGTGCTCACGGTTGTTTGAGACAAGTGCCCCTGTTAAACCGTAATCTGTGTTATTCGCGATTTCCATCATATGATCGAAGTCACGTGCTTTGCAGAATGCGACAACAGGCCCGAAAATTTCTTCCTGCATTAAACGAGCGTTTTGGTCAAGGTCGGCAAAAATCGTCGGTTGAATGAAGTATCCTTTCGAATCATCTCCTTCACCGCCAGTCATCAGTCTGCCTTCTTCTTTCCCAATTTCAATGTAATTCATAATTTTGCTGTAGGATCTTTCGTCAATCACTGGCCCCATGTATGTGTCCACATCTTCTGGATTACCAAATGTCAACGTTTTCGTTAACGCAACGGCTTTTTCTAACACTTCGTCATACACATCTTGGTGAACAACTGCACGGGAACCAGCCGAACATTTTTGACCCGAGAAACCAAACGCTGAGTAGACGATGGAAGACGCTGCTAAATCTAAGTCGGCATCTTTGTCGATGACCATTGTATCTTTTCCACCCATTTCTGCAATCACACGCTTTAACCAAATTTGGCCTGGCTGTACTTTCGCGGCGCGCTCATAAATGCGGCAACCAACTTCACGAGAACCGGTGAAGGAAACGAAACGTGTTTTTGGATGATCGACTAAGTAGTCTCCAATTTGCGACCCGCTTCCTGGCACGAAGTTTAATACACCCGCTGGAAGGCCTGCTTCTTCCATTAACTCCACAAATTTTGCCGCAATCACTGGCGTCGAGTTTGCTGGTTTTAATAAAACCGTATTTCCAGATACAATCGCCGCCACTGTTGTCCCTGCCATAATCGCTAATGGGAAGTTAAACGGTGAAATGATAATGCCGACACCAAGCGGAATGTAATGGAATTGGTTAAACTCACCTTCACGACTGTTAACTGGAATGCCGTCTTTTAACTTCAGCATTTGACGTGCGTAATATTCTAAGAAATCAATCGCTTCAGCTGTATCAGCATCCGCTTCCTTCCACGGTTTCCCGGCTTCTTTAACGAGATACGCCGAAAATTCATGTTTGCGGCGGCGCATGATCGCAGCGGCACGGAATAAAATGTTCGCACGGTGCTCCGGCTTCCATTTTTTCCACGTTTCAAAGGTCGTCAAAGCGGCTTGCATCGCTTTTTCCGCTAATTCTTGGTCCGCCATCGACACGCTTCCAATCACTTCTTCTTTATTGGCTGGGTTGATCGATACAACCTTATTTTCTGTTTCAATATATTCCCCGCCGATCACAAGCGGATAATCTTTTCCTAATTGTGTTTGCACATAAGCTAAAGCGTCTTGAAACGCCTTTTTGTTTTCTTCTACTGCAAAATTTGTAAATGGTTCGTGTTTGTAAGGTACCATTTTCCCTTCCCCCTCGTTGTCGAATTAAAGCGGATACAACTCACAATTTTCATTCTACTTGAATATACTGATTAATTCAAACACTAAACGACCTACACCACAAAAATTATTTTTATATAACAACTACCACAACCTTATTCTTGTCCATAAAAAAGCTGCCATAGAAAAGTTTCCATGACAGCTCTTACCTTTTATGTCATCAACGACAACGTTGACCTTATTGATAAATATGAACAAACGGCTTTTCTTGTTCCGCTTCTCGTACGATAATGCTCTCTGGTCCGCCCGTTGATGTAATATAAACTTGGGTCGACATATGCGGCGGGAAATACTCCATCATTAAACCGGCGACATATTGAGTAAAGCCAATGACTTCGCCTTTTCCGTAAAATTGAATCGGAATCTCAATCGTCATTTGTTGAAGCTGATCATCAAGGTAGTATCCTCGCGCAATGACACTCGTGAAATTCGGGAAATACTCTTCAATTTTCACCTTGAATTCATTAAACATCATCGCATCATCTCGGTGATCTTTTGTTATATCAGATGAAGGGAATAAATAATACTGCTCATCCACATCTGACCACTTATCAATCGAGGAATCCCCTTTATCTACCGTTCCAACCGCGAAAAAGTTACCTGGAGTAATGGAGCTTTTCGGCATTTGTTTAAACAGCCCGATTGTAATCGGCACTTCACTTAACCCTTCGATTTCCCGCATCCGCTTCACAACTTCTTCTGCAATCTTTTTCCCTTCCTCTTCCAAAACCTTCTGTTCAATCTTAACTTCCCGTGGATAGCCTTGCTCCTGTGTGTAATAATGCGTAGAATTTAACGCAAGGCCAATAACGACTCCACCAAGCTGAACCTTTTCATCTTCCCCTTTAATTAAATAGTCTTGTTCTAATATATGAGAAAGATAGAGAGGACTTCGCTTGTTCCGATCTTCCAGTGAACCTTGCCCGTCGTCAATTGGGTTCAACCCTAAGTTTTGGACTTCTTTATCTTTTGAACTCTGTTGAGCCTCTTCTAACTGCGCCGCACTCTTTTTTCGCTTTAGCCATTGCTGTACCGTTGCTTTTTCCAAGTACTGCCCTTCTTGATAAAAATACTTATCAGGCGGAAATTCCCCTTGAGCTAATCGCATTAACCCTGTTTCAAATTCACCGATATCAAGGCGATTATTTAAATTGGCCGCAACAAGACCTCTTGCCTCTCCAGATTTGAATGGAAGGACTGTACGATAATAGCTGTCGGAAATACTAAATTTCGGTATAATCGCTTTTTCTTTGTTCGAATCCGTTTCCTGCACTACTTCTTCTTCTTTATTAAAATTAGGAGCACATGCGGAAACAAGCAGCATCATCATTAACGAAATTAAAAACGTTTTTTTCAAAACATTTGACACCTCTTGTAATTGATATGAAAGGAACACCTCATGATAGGTGCTCCTTTTGTAACAAACAGCATGAAGGCTACAGCGGTCTCTTAAATAAAGACCACCGCTTTCAGCCGTCTATCCGTTTAATTCTTCAAGCATCCGGTTCTCATCCCACACTTCAATCCCCAACTCTTGTGCTTTCGCTAGTTTGGAACCTGCCTCCTCCCCGGCAATGACCAGGTTGGTTTTCTTGCTGACGCTCCCCGTTACTTTTCCGCCTAATTGTTCAATTTGCTCTTTTGCTTCGTTTCGGGACAATTGCTCAAGCTTTCCTGTTAACACAATTGTTTTTCCGGCAAAGTATGAATCAATATTTTCCGCTTGCACTAGTTTCGGGCCGTTATATGTCATATTGACGCCAAATGACTCTAACTCTTCCAGTAGTTGAAGCACTTCCGGCTGCTGGAAATAAGTCACGACTGCATCCGCCATTTTGTCACCAATTTCATTGATGGCCACAAGCTCATCATATGTCGCGTCTTTTAACGCATTCATCGTTTCAAAATGCTGTGCGAGTGTTTTAGCTGCCTTTGCTCCGACATGGCGAATGCCAAGACCAAACAAGAGCTTTTCTAATGAATTGCCTTTGGACACTTCAATTGCCTGAATTAAATTATCTGCTGATTTTTCACCCATTCGCTCAAGCTGTACGACTTGTTCTTTCGTCAAAGCATACAAATCGGCGACATCATGCACCAATTCTTCCTTGAACAATTGTGTAATGACTTTTTCACCTAACCCGTCGATATTCATCGCATTTCGGGAAACAAAGTGAATGAGCCCTTCACGAATTTGCGCCGGGCAACTCGGGTTAATACAGCGAAGTGCCACTTCCTCTTCCAAGCGTACAAGCTCGCTGTTACACTCTGGACAATGAGTCGGCATGTGGAATTCTTCCTCTTCTCCGTTTCGGCGGTCAACCATCACATTGACGACTTCAGGGATAATGTCACCCGCTTTTTTAATGACCACATAATCACCAATATGGATATCCTTTTCGCGAATCAAATCTTCATTATGAAGAGAAGCCCGCTTTACCGTCGTTCCCGCTACTAGAACAGGCTCCAGCAAAGCTGTTGGCGTCACAACACCTGTGCGCCCCACATTCAATTCAATCCCTACCAGCCTTGTGATGACTTCTTCTGCCGGAAATTTATAAGCGATAGCCCAGCGTGGACTCTTTGCTGTCGTTCCCAACTCCTGCTGTTGATGGAACTTGTCCACTTTAATGACGATGCCGTCAATCTCATACGGCAAATGAGGACGTTGGTCCACCCAGTTTTCAATATACTGCAAGACTTCATCTATCGTAGCACATTTTTGACGATTTGCATTCGTCTTAAAGCCTAGTTTATCGAGAAAATTTAATCCGTCGCTATGTGATTCGATTCCTGTGCTACCAGCATCCGCTACCGCATATAAAAAGAGATCGAGATTCCGTGAAGCGGCAATTTTCGGATCGAGCTGACGCAAAGAACCTGCTGCGGCGTTTCGTGGATTGGCAAAGGGCGTTTCGCCTTGCTCTGCTTTCACGTCATTTAACTTCTCAAACGATTTCTTCGGCATATATGCTTCCCCGCGAACCTCTAAAGATAAAGGCTCCGGCAGGCGAAGAGGGATTGAGCGAATCGTTTTTAAATTTGCTGTAATATCTTCCCCAATCGTTCCGTCCCCGCGCGTCGCTCCTTGAACAAAGTACCCGTTCTCATAGCGTAATGATACTGCCAATCCATCGATTTTCAGCTCACAAACATACGCCACGTCGTCCCCTACCGCTTGACGGACACGACGGTCAAAATCACGTAAATCTTGCTCGTTAAAGGCATTCCCTAAGCTAAGCATCGGCGCTCGATGTTCTACTTTTTCAAATGCCTCCAACACTTGTCCGCCCACACGCTGTGAAGGAGAGTCCGGCGTCTGCAATTCCGGAAATTGAGTTTCCAAATCGATGAGTTCTTTCATTAGCTGATCATATTCAGCATCCGGAACACTCGGATGATCTAGCACATAATATTCGTAATTGTAACGGTTCAATTGCTCATGTAATTCTTGAACACGAACTTTTGCCAATTCTACATTCATTCACTTTTCTCCTTTATACCATCTTTACACCTTTGTTACCGGCGCAAACTTGGCTAACAGTCGTTTTACTCCTGTCGGACTTGGAAATGCGATGTCTAGCTCTTTTGAATCGCCTTCTCCTTTGACACTCACGACCGTACCAATTCCCCATTTTTTATGTTCTGCTTTATCGCCAACTTGCCATGCAATCGTATCACCGCCTGTAGAAGAAAGCGCAGAGCGTGTAACCATGGACCGTTTCACTGGACGGTTGCTCGACGCCGACGTCGAAGGTGAGAAGGATTTTGAACGCTCATTCAATGATTCCAGCAATTCTTCTGGAATCTCATTAATAAATCGGGACATAGCGTTCACGTTCGTTTTCCCAAATAGCGTCCGCATCTGGGCATTCAAAAGATACAGCACTTCTTCCGCTCGTGTAATGCCGAATGGTGATAGGTAAACTTTTGAAGTAATCTCCAGCTTTTCCCCCACCCCACACCGTGCGTGCGACTTTCACCGCACACGGCGTTCCATCTAAATAAACAGGTTATCTTACTAGACCTAATTGAATTTCGTTAAACTTTAGCCAAACCACTTAATTTTCTTAGTTTATTGAGTTCCCTTAAATTAATATAAGCGGGAAGTCGCTCTAATGTAAGGGTTTCGTCATGAACTAGTTTATGACTTGTCTGGCTTTTCCGTGGATTCTCCCAAAGAGCCGATATTTTATCTGTCTAATGACTTCCTCAATATCAGTTTTTAGTACATCCTTCATGACCATTCCATCAGGTCCCGGTGTTTTACTCCCCTTATTTCCACTAATAATCTTGATGGAACACAGAATATTTCTTTCCTCAATAACTAATCTCCATAAATGATTGTGCCTTTTGTTTTCTAACGCTTTTTCAAAGAGATTGATTTCAATATCGTTAATACCATACCGAAATATATCCTTATCTTTGATTTTCAACTGGCATCGCCTTCTTTCCATTACGGATAGCGATTAACCTGTTCATTAGACTTGGGGCCTTTCCTCCACTCCTTATTATGAGAGCTTCATCGGTACTACACCCCTACTGCCATCCCTATTCATAACTCTTTCACAGCTTAGGCTTGCTGATCCCCAAGTTATTACTTAATCGTTAGGGACTTCTGACGTTCCGAAACTGCTAGGTATATAACTATACTTAGGTCCTGCCTTTACCCCGATTACCTCTCTATAGAGTGAAGCAACCCATCAGCTTCATCCATCATAGACCTTACGATATCTATTTTGGAAAGTAATTAATTAGCCTTCATTTCTAAAGACCGCTCTACGAGGCGTACATTCAGCAGTTCGTCATTGATTATTCAAATTCTGACCATATATAGCTCCCTGTCCGCATCACTTTCGCAGCGTGTTTAGCCTTTCCTCAGCTTGACCTGTTAGGACTACTCGACGCGACTTCACCCCGCTTCACACGCATTTGTTACCAAATACGCATGGGGGAGTATTAACAGCCATCTAGTCACGAGATTTATTTGGGTATCCCGCCGTGGTCTCACAGTTTCAGTTGTTACTAACCAAAGTTAGTCCAGACAATCCTTCGAGTTATCTCGATTTCTGTCTAACGTCACGCACCATAGGCTAACCGTCTCTCCTCTTCCATCTCTTCCTCATCTTGAAGAGAGCGGCTATGTGGAAACACACCTTCTTCCAGACCGATTAAAAAGACGACTGGAAATTCAAGTCCTTTTGCAGAATGCAGCGTCATTAAAATGACCGCATCACTTTCATCTTCATCGTTTTCTAGTTGGTCGATATCTGCGACAAGGGCAAGGTCCGTTAAAAAGGCAACAAGGCTTTTATCTTCACTGCCCTTCTCAAAGCTTTGCGTGACCGATAAAAACTCGTCAATATTTTCTAAACGGCTTTGAGATTCAATCGTTTTTTCTGCCTTAAGCATGTCACGGTAGCCGGTTTTTTCTAGCACTTCTTCTACCAATTCCGTGACCGATAAATAATCCTGCATGTTCGCCAAATGGGCAATCATATCCCTGAATTCAATTAGCGCATTCGTTGCTTTTGCGCTTAAACCGATAAAATCCACTTCTCCTAACGCTTTAAAAATGGAGATATCATGCTGAATCGCATAGTTAGCCAGTTTATCAACCGATGTCGCTCCAATTCCCCGCTTCGGTACGTTCACGACCCGCACTAAGCTGATGTCATCGTCTGGATTCGCAATTAAGCGCAAGTAGGCAAGCATATCTTTAATCTCTTTCCGATCGTAGAACTTGATGCCTCCTACAATCGTATAATTAATGTTGGATTTTAGTAATACTTCCTCCATCACACGGGATTGCGCATTTGTACGATATAAAATGGCAAAATCAGCATACTTTCTTTTACCGCTTTCTACCGCTTCCTTAATCTTTCCGGCGACAAATTGAGCTTCTGCATGCTCGCTCATTGCTTGATAATGGAAAATTTTCGTTCCTTCATCATTTTCTGTCCATAAATTTTTTGCCTTACGGTTCATATTGTTTCCGATGACCTTGTTCGCAGCGTCCAGAATGTTTTTTGTTGAACGATAGTTTTGTTCTAACAAAATCACCGTTGCTTGTGGATAATCCTTTTCAAACGATAAAATATTGGCAATATCCGCTCCGCGCCAACGATAAATACTCTGATCAGAATCCCCCACAACACAAATATTTTCAAAGCGCTGTGCCATTAACTTTACTAGTTTGTATTGGGCATGGTTAGGTTGCGATAGGTAAGAGTTTGAAATGATCTCCGTCTTTTCCCCCGCTTAGCACCGTACGTGAGACTTTCACCTCATACGGCGCCCCATCAGCTACAGGCTTCTTTGCATTATCTGAATAAGATAATACCGTCTTCCAATAGCTGACTAATGGCTATCCCTCCACTGTTTCTTATCACAGTTTCAACGGTACTGCGCCATCACCTTCACCAATATAAAGGAGGTTATACATATACCCTTTCGTTATATGCTTTCCCTTCCACCGCTTCTATGGGTGCAAACCCTCCACGTTATCGGCTTACCACGTTCCAAGAATCCTATCTGTACATACATACCCGTAGGTGATTCCTCTAGCCCTGTTAGCTGGATGATGCCTGTAACATCATAAGGTATTTCATAAAGACAAATTTTACTCTACCTCACTAACCCTTACACGAAGGACTATCCATTTCGAATAGTTATACCTCTAGAGCCGTACATTCGGAATTTCGTCAATAGATGGTTGTTTCATCTAATTTCTCACCATAGGTATCTTATAGAACCCCGGTCTATCAGCCACACCCTCTGCCTCCAGAGAGTTTTCCTCGACTTTACGTTAGGATGACCTTCAACCGACTTCACCGAGCTTATAACCCTCAGGTGTTTTGCACCACCCGAACGCTATTCGGAGGATTAGGCGAGCCTTTCAGGGCGTTACCCCATCATTCGACTCTTCGGATTCTTAGTTCTCCTAGATTACTCTAGTGGCTAATCTTTTCAATTAGCAACGTGTCGCACTATCCTGGTACTCATCAACATGAATATACTGAAACTTCCGTTGGTAATATTCCAGCACTTCCGGCACTCGCTCGAATAATTGAATGGTAATCATTATGAGGTCGTCAAAATCGAGGGCCTGATTTTTCCGCAGACGCTTCTGGTATTCGGTATAAACACCGCTGACCATTTCCTCATGTGGATTTCCGACCGTTTTGGCAAACTGCTCTGGCGTTGTTAATTCATTTTTCGCGGAGCTGATAATGCCAAGGAATGATCGAGGATCAAACTTTTTCGGGTCAATGTTTTTTTCTTTTAAAATCGTCTTAATGACGGAAAGCTGATCGGTCGTATCCAAAATGGTGAAGTTCCGATTGTACCCGATGCGGTCAATGTCCCTTCTTAAAATACGCACACACATCGAGTGGAAGGTGGAAATCCAAATATCATCCGCCGCTCCACCCAATAAACCGGTGATCCGATCCCGCATCTCGCGGGCCGCCTTATTCGTAAACGTGATCGCTAAAATGTTCCAAGGAGCCACTTGCTTTTCTGCCATCAAATAAGCAATGCGGTGTGTAAGCACGCGTGTTTTTCCACTTCCCGCACCTGCCATAATAAGTAAAGGGCCGTCCGTAGCCTTGACCGCCTCTTGTTGTTGTGGATTTAAACCTGACAATAATTTTTCACTTAAAAATTGCAATCATCTCACCCCTAAACCAAACGTTTGTTCTTGTTTATCGTACCGCATTTTTGACTGCTTGTACAGTTCGTAAAGCCGCCTTCAAGTCTTGATACACAATGTTTCCTACGACTACTGTATGAGATGCCTCTGCCATTTCAGCGGCTTGTTCCACCGTCTCAATTCCACCGCCGTAAAATAACCTTGTTTGTTCGAGACTTTCCTTTACCTGTTTGACCAGCCCTGGATTTCCATATGTACCGCTGTATTCCAAATAAAAAATTGGAAGACGGAACATGCGCTCAGCCATTTGAGCATATGCCAATACATCTTCTTCGGTTAAGCCGGTAGCCGCTTCCGTTACTTTAGCAGCTTTGCAGTCTTCATTTAAGATGCAATACCCTTCAACCATGATTTCTTCCCAGTTCATAATGTCGCCGTACTCTTTCATCGCTTCATGATGAAGGCCGACAATCCACTCTCTCTTTCCACTATTTAAAACCGTTGGAATGAAATATAAATCGAACCCTGGCGTAACCGATTCAATCGTCGACACTTCCAAAATGCATGGAACTGTGTAACGTCGGATACGCATAAGTAAGTTCAGCACGTTATCTAACGTTACCCCGTCCGTTCCTCCTACTATGACGGCATCCGTGCCAGATTCACAAACGCGCTCTAATGCTTCATCAGAAATTTCTTTGTTCGGATCTAATTTAAAAACGTGTCTCCACTCTTTAATATCATACATATAGTTAACCTCCATTCGTTGCTCCACTCAACATTATAGCAAAACTGCCTTTCATATACGAAAGCAATCCATTCATGAAACCCTCTTCAAGCGGTTCTTCATCGCCCCTTACCATTCTCCATGATGGCTAAAACCGATACCTTCCAACGCCGCTCAGCGAATTTATCCAGCAGCGCTTGTTTAGTTAAAATGGATGTGCTAATATAAAGACAAAAATTGATACCTTATCATACAGTGAAAGACCAATAGTATTTAAATCCTCTTCAACATGTAGCGATCTGGGGATGGTGAAAGCCCAGAGAAAGATTTAAAGAAAAGGCAGTCTGGAGTATGCTTCTGAAAAGAGGATACGTGTAATGCATGTATCAAACAGGGTGGAACCGCGGGAACCAATCTCTCGTCCCTGGGCAATGTAATGCCTGTGGGATGGGGGATTTTTTTGTTGTGTCTCCCACCCACTATGAAATGATTCATTAAAGGAGGAAAAAACATGTCAGTTTCAATGGAACAAATCGTCTCTCACGCGAAACATCGCGGATTTATTTTTCAAGGCTCTGAAATCTACGGAGGTCTTGCTAACACGTGGGATTACGGCCCGCTTGGTGTAGAATTAAAAAACAACGTCAAAAAAGCTTGGTGGAAAAAATTCATTCAAGAATCTCCTTATAATGTCGGCTTGGATGCTGCTATTTTAATGAACCCAAAAGCTTGGGAAGCTTCCGGTCACTTAGGAAACTTCAACGACCCAATGATTGACTGCAAAAACTGTAAAGCTCGTCACCGTGCAGACAAGTTAATCGAAGAAAAATTACAAGAAAAAGACATCGAAATGATTGTCGACGGACTTTCATTTGATCAAATGATGGATTTAATTAAAGAACATGACATTACGTGCCCAGAGTGCGGGTCTGATAACTTTACAGAAATCCGTCAATTCAACTTAATGTTCAAAACACACCAAGGGGTAACGGAAACGTCTGCAAACGAAATCTACCTTCGCCCTGAAACAGCACAAGGGATTTTCGTGAACTTTAAAAACGTTCAGCGCTCTATGCGTAAAAAACTTCCATTCGGAATTGCTCAAATCGGGAAAAGCTTCCGTAACGAGATTACACCAGGTAACTTCACATTCAGAACGCGTGAGTTTGAGCAAATGGAGTTGGAATTCTTCTGTAAACCTGGTCAAGAAATTGAATGGTTCAACTATTGGAAAGAATATTGCCATAACTGGTTGTTATCTCTTGGATTAACAGATGAAAACATTCGTCTTCGTGACCATTCAGATGATGAGTTATCTCACTACAGTAATGCTACAACAGACTTTGAATACAAATTCCCATTCGGCTGGGGAGAACTATGGGGCGTGGCGTCTCGTACAGATTACGATTTAAAACAACATATGGAACATTCTGGTGAAGACTTCCAATACATTGACCAAGAAACAAATGAGCGCTATGTGCCATACTGCATCGAGCCGTCTCTAGGTGCGGACCGCGTGACATTAGCTTTCTTACTGGATGCTTATGAAGAAGAAGCATTAGAAGATGGTACATCTCGTACAGTTATGCACCTTCACCCGGCATTGGCTCCGTTCAAAGCAGCTGTTCTTCCACTTTCTAAAAAGCTTTCTGACGAAGCGAGAGTGGTGTTTGAAGATTTAGCGAAACACTTCATGGTGGACTTCGACGAAGCGGGTTCAATCGGGAAACGTTATCGCCGTCATGATGAAATCGGAACGCCGTTCTGTATCACGTTCGATTTCGATTCATTAGAAGATCAACAAGTAACTATCCGTAACCGTGATACGATGGAACAAAAACGTGTGCCAATCAGCGAATTAAAAGCATTAATTGAAGAAGCAACACAATTTTAATCAATGAAGAGGAGGTGGTATGTTTATGCCACCTCCTCTTCATTAACCTTCAATCGTTCACTATCATCGTCCCTCAATTTATGCATACAAAAAACCGCCTGTTTCACGTTAAGATGAACAGACGGCTTTATCGTACAGCTTCCACATCACTATTCAATTGCCCCACTCCTTAGTAAAAATCGCTTAGCATATGCTGAATTTGTTCATTGGTCGTATTTCGAATGAATTCAATAAAATCAATCCCTTTAATGCCAAACACCTCACATTTTTCTACATATTTCTGATAAGCTATCGTATACATTTCCATGAGATGCCCCTCCTGTTTTATAACAGATTTAATTATTTATTTATATTATATAACAGATGAACCGAATCGTCAATGTCCCTTTTGACGGTCCATAAATAAAAAAGGAACCTTTTCCTATCCAAGGTTCCTTTTTTCCCTCTTATTTTTTTTCCTCGTCGCCTGCGCCGACTCGCTCTAGTACCATTTCATATGCATCGCTTCCATAATTCAAGCAGCGCTTAACACGAGAAATAGTAGCTGTACTTGCCCCAGTTTCCGTCTCAATTTTATGATACGTGTTTCCTTCTCGCAGCATACGTGCAACTTCAAGTCTTTGTGCCAATGATTGAATTTCATTGACTGTGCATAAATCATCAAAAAAACGATAGCACTCTTCCATATCTTTTAGCGATAATACCGCTTTACATAACTGGTCTAATTCTTTTCCACGAAGTTTATCAATCTGCATAAACTCAAGCTCCTTTTTCATCACTTTGAATAGAAACTATGTTACTTAAACCGGACGATGCAGGTACAATGTTGATCCACGTACTGCCCTCTACCAGTGGAACAGCTTTTCCGTCTTGATACGGAAGGATTTTTCCATCCCTATTTTCCCACTGAACCACACGGACTTTGCCTTTTTGAATCAAGTAGCCTTCTCCCCCTGATGTTAAATCAATGTCTCGTCTGCCAGCTTGATCGACAATCCGATGATCGGCTTCTACGATGAACAGATTGTCTACCTGCACAGGCTGTTTCGTATTGTAATCCACTAACTGCTCATCACTTGTGAAGCGATCATAGCGTTCATCCTCGTCGTTATAGACGTAGTCGACTTTCGAAATCGCCCCTTTTGAGTAAGCGATGCTAACTTGCTTGGCAGACTCTCCTTCGATGACAGGTTCTGCTTCATGAAACAGTAAAGGTTCTACTTCACCATCCAAGTCATACCCTTTCAGTTCAGCTCCTTTGAGAATATTCTCATAGGAAATGTATGAATTATGAGGGGCTTTTTTGAATGCCACTCGTTCAAAAAGCGTTCCATCATGAAACAAGCCATTCAAATGGTCAGCTATTCCTTCTTCCAGCATTTCTTTCGCATCAGGGCTCCAGCCGTGATGTATATACAGTGCATCATAACCGTTGCTCAAGTCAATATAATAGTCTCTCGCACTTCGAACCGGACCGATAAAAGACGGTTTTTCACTGTGGAAAATGGCTAAAAATCTTGTAATGTCCCCTTCTGCGAGCACTTCATACACGATATCCGCCTCGCCTAGACCAGCTTGCGGTCTTGCGCTCGGATGATTATTAATCATGACAGCAAATGGACGCTCGGCATTCACTTCCGCTGCTTCTACTCCTGTCAAAGGAAAACGAGGTTTTTCAACGCTTTCTTGTAACGCCTCTTCTGGCATTCCCATATTTGTTGTCACTTGTTCTTCTGTTCCAACAAGCTTTTCCTCCGCTTGACAGCCCGCTAATAAGCCCAGCAAGCTTAAGAAAATCCAATGTTTTTTCACAATCGGCACAACCTTTTTTTCGTTTTCACTTTTATATTTTAACGCATTATTGACGGAAACAGTACTACTTTGTTCATGACATCGTAGATTCCATTTGGTGTGATGCGTATATACGGCAGATGAGTCGATGAGAAAAACAGCAGCGAATAAATTGGATCACTATAACAATAACCTCTTTCTCGTAAAAGGTGACTCAGCTGTTGTTCTTCTTTCATTAATTCGGCTACTGGTTTATCAGACATAATGCCATTTAAAGTGAGCGGCACTTCATAAACAATTTCCCCGTGCTCGGCCAACACAAGGCCTCCTCCGATTTCTTTCATTCGGTCAAATGCATTCATCATATCCTGTTTATTTTTCCCGATGAGTACAATGTCTCCGGTGTTAGAAAAAGAGCTGGCAAACCCTGATACATGTGTGGCAAATCCTTTAATAATCGTGTTAATTCGCCACTTGCCATGACGGTCAATTAACATCATAAAGCTCTCGTCATACGAGGGAGGAATTTCATCAACAGACACATCAATCCCAATGGAGTACGGTTTAATAATCACAGCATTTTCCATTAGCATTCCGAGCGGCATTGAAAATTGCATATCTTCCATCGTTAACTCCCAATCTAACTGCAAGGGAGCAAATCCCAATTCTTCCCACTGAAACGGAGAGAACGAAGGTTGATTTTGTTTCTCTTTCAACACCCACTCTCCTTTCGCCAAAACAGACACCGGAGTCGGGTTTTCTTTTGATTCTAAAAAGTTGATATTCGCCACACGCCCTGTCGCAATATTGCCATGCAAGTATTCGATGTTATAGTAACGTGCAATGTTAATTGTCGCCATATTGTACGCATCAATAAGCGGAATCCCTTCGTCAATGGCAATTTTAATAAGTCGGTCCGATACCCCTTGTTCATAAAAGGAAGGAGGAGAACCGTCCGTTGTCATCATAAATTTATCGTAATAATGAATGCCAAGCTTTTGTACTTCTTGAAGCAGTTGAGGTAAATCTGGCCTAATGGAAGAATAGCGTAAAGACACGTAATACCCTTGAACAAGCCGTTTAACGACGTCTTCTCCCGTCATCGCTTCATGGTCACAATCTGCCCCCAACAACATCAGCTTCGCCAGCGTCATTTCCGATGCCCCTGGAAAATGACCTTCAATTTGTTTACGCATTCGTTTCGCTTCTTGAATCCAATGAAGCATCAAGTCATCGCCTGACAAAAGTTTCGGCCACCCTGTAAGCTCCCCTCCTTGAAGAACAGCATCATGTTCCAGCCATGATTTCACGTTTGCATGAGAAAAAATGCTTTCTTCATGTCCAATTTCTGTCTGTGGATCAAAGCGGCACCACCAATACATCGTAGCTGGCATCGTTCTCATCTCTCGCAAAAAAGAAAACGCTTTCTTTTTTTCTAAGTGTAAAGCAAGTATCATATTGTCATTAATCAGTGTGGTCGTTCCGTGCTGGGATGCATATTGAGCAAATGAATGGGGATTATATAACTGAAAAGGATGAACATGTGGTTCGATGTATCCAGGTACCAGGTAAAAGCCTTGGCAGTCAATGATTTCTGTGTCTGTTAATTTCTTAGGCAATTCATGTCCCACATAAACAATCCGATCCTCATAAATCCAAATGTTTGCTGTCAGCCAGCTTCTTACAGCTTGATTTAAATACACGGCATTTTTTAGCACCAGTGTAGGGGACTTTTGCCCATTCAAGACCGCTACATGCTCACGTAATTTTTTATTTTTCCAACGATAGCGTTGATCGAGCATGTACATTCCTCCTTCGTTCAATGTATGTAGTTGTTATGTTAATCGTATCACATTCTATAAGTTAAAGCACTAAAGAATATGTGAAAATTTTACAAAAAACTATATAAGTATAGGTGATAACATGAGACCAAATATCGGCCTTGTGAATGCGCTCGTCCGCATTACATTCGGATTAACGGTTTTAACATGGTCAACCGCGAGGCTAGTGAAAAGACCGTATCGTGAATCATATTTACTAGTCACAATGGTGGGAGCCATGAAAGTAGCGGAAGGCATTACCCGATTTTGTCCTTTAACCTTTTTATATGACAAGTATCAAGATGACCAACATGTTGAACAGCAAGAACAAACAACCTTTAATCCCTCTTAATCAACAAGACCCGTCAGGTCATCCGTGAGTTTTCCGGATATCCGATGACGGGTCTTATTGGTCCCTATCAAATGTTAGGGAAATGCCATTTTTATACTAGAGGAGTTTTCAATGCTTTATCCGCGATATCACGGCGGTAAAACAACCCTTCAGAAGATAGCTTCTTTAGTTCTTCATATACACGTATTTGAGCAGCCTCTAAGGAAGGAGCCTTTTCCGCTACAAGCAGAACACGTCCTCCGTTCGTCACATACGTATCATCCTGAAGCTTGGTTCCAGCATGAAATACAAGGGACGAATCGCTAATGTCGTCTAAACCGTAAATAGGCGCATGTTTCTTGTATTCATTCGGATATCCTTCCGCTGCCACTACAACCCCAATGACCGCTTCCTCTGACCACTGAATCGCTACTTCCTCCCCTTCCAATAAATCGAGAAGTACCTCAACAAGGTCGCTGTCCATTCTTGGAAGCACTACTTGTGTTTCTGGATCACCAAAGCGAGCATTAAATTCAATTACTTTTGGCCCATCTGTCGTTGCCATTAAACCGGCATATAACACGCCTGTATATGGGCATCCCTCTTTAATCATCGCTTCTGCCATCGGATGAAGAACCGTCTCAACCGCTGTTTGTACGATGTTTTCACTAATTTGAGGCACTGGAGAATAAGCACCCATTCCACCTGTGTTCGGTCCTTCATCCCCATCATACGCTCGTTTATGGTCTTGAGCAATTACCATAGGGTAAACATGTGAACCATTCACAAACGCCATTAAAGAAAATTCTTGACCTTCTAAATATTCTTCGATGACGACTTTTCGGCTCGCTTCTTGGAACTTTTCTTCTACGAGCATATCATGAAGCGTTTGAATCGCTTCGTCCATAGTCATGGCAACCGTTACCCCTTTGCCTGCTGCTAAACCGTCCGCTTTAATAACAATTGGAGCACCTTTTTCTTCTACATAAGCCCGCGCTGCTTCATAGTCCGTAAACGTTTCATACGCAGCTGTTGGAATCTCATATTTCTCCATTAGACGTTTCGCAAAATCTTTGCTTCCTTCCAGCATCGCCGCTTTTTTCCTTGGACCGAAGATTTTTAATCCTTCTCGCTCGAAGGTATCTACAATTCCCCCTAAAAGAGGTACTTCTGGACCGACAATTGTCAGTCCTACACCGTTTTCCTTCGCAAAAACTACTAATTGCTCCTGAGCATCCTCTTGAATGGGAACAAGCTCGGCAACATCTGTCATCCCGTCATTTCCAGGTGCAACAAATACCTTTTCTACAAGTGGACTTTGCGATACTTTCCAAGCAATCGTATGCTCCCTGCCGCCTTTACCGATAATTAAAACGTTCACACCGCTCACCTCGTTCGTTTGTTGTTGTCGAGCTTGGTTGCTTCCATACTTAATGTTTAAAATGTCTCACTCCTGTGAAGACCATCGTAATGCCGTACTCGTCTGCCTTTTGAATAGACTCTTCATCACGAATGGAACCGCCAGGCTGGATAATCGCTGTAATCCCCGCTTTCGCTGCCGCTTCAACTGTATCGCTCATCGGGAAGAACGCATCCGATCCTAATGCAGCACCTTTTGCTTTTTCACCTGCTTGATGAATAGCGATTTGCGCAGCACCGACACGATTCATTTGGCCTGCCCCCACACCCACCGTCATATCATCTTTCGCCAAAACGATGGCATTTGATTTCACATGCTTCACCACAGTCCAAGCAAGCTTCAAATCAGCCCATTCTTGCTCCGTCGGCTGACGTTTTGTCGGAATCGTAATTTCTGCTTCCTCAAAGCCTAATGCATCTTCTTCTTGAACAAGCAATCCGCCTTTAATTGTTGTTAACTGCATTTCTTTTTTCTCTTGTTGATCAAAATCGATCGTGAGAAGACGTAAGTTCTTTTTAGCCGTCAAAATTTGTAGCGCTTCTTCTGTAAAGGACGGCGCAATAATGATTTCTAGAAAGATTTCATGCATTTGCGCTGCTGTTTTTGCGTCAATTTCACGATTCGCCGCAACAATGCCACCAAAGATAGATGTTGGATCTGCTTCATATGCTTTCGCATACGCCTCTGCCATCGTTTCACCAACTCCGACTCCACATGGGTTCATATGTTTCACCGCTACCGCTGCAGGACCGGCAAACTCTTTTACGATTTGAAGAGCCGCGTTTGCATCATTAATATTATTATAAGAAAGCTCTTTTCCGTGCAATTGAGTGGCCGTCGCAATCGATCCTTTTTGCGTTAATGGTTTTTTATAAAAAGCGGCCTGTTGATGCGGATTTTCCCCATAACGTAAATCTTGAACCTTTTCAAACGTTACCGTCATTTTTTCTGTGCTTGTTTCACCCGTAATGTTCGTTAAGTATTCTGCAATTAAAGCATCATACGCAGCTGTATGGCGGAATACTTTCGCTGCTAGACGCTGGTTCGTTTCAAAAGACACGCTTCCGTTCTCGCTCAATTCTTCCACAATAACCCCGTAATCCGCTGGATCTACTGCAACCGTGACAGATTGATAGTTTTTAGCTGCTGAACGAAGCATAGAAGGACCGCCAATATCAATGTTTTCAATCGCCTCAGCTAAGGTTACATCCGGTTTTTCAATCGTTTGCTGGAACGGATATAAATTAACAGCCACTAAGTCAATCGGGGCAATCTCATGCTCTGCCGTTTGTTTTTGATGATCTTCATTTGCTCGGAGCGCTAATAAGCCTCCATGAATTTTCGGATGAAGAGTTTTCACTCTGCCATCTAAAATTTCCGGAAAACCTGTAATTTCAGAAATTCCAATGACTGGCACATTGTTTTCCTGTAATACTTTTTTCGTTCCACCTGTCGAAATAATCTCATATCCAAGCTTCACTAAATTTTGAGCAAATTCAAGAATTCCATTTTTATCTGATACGCTAATGAGGGCTCGCTTCGTTGTCATGCACTTTCTCCTCCAAGTTCACTTTGATTCATTATCATGGTAAAGCATTAAAATTATTTTATCAAGGAGTTTTCCATTTTTTCCATCTGTTGAAATAATTTTTCCAAAGTCTCGGGATAAAACTGATGTTCCACTTGATGAATATTTCGTTCAATGTCCGCTTTTGTATCACGCTCGTTAATAGACACAGCTCGCTGGGCAATAATAGGGCCCGTATCCAACCCTGCATCCACATAATGAATGGTCACACCTGTCACTTTCACACCCGCTTCAACGGCTTGGCCAACAGCATCTTTTCCAGGAAAAGACGGCAATAGCGATGGATGGATGTTCACAATTCTTCCTTCAAACTTCTCTAGCAATACCGAACCTATGAGGCGCATATAGCCCGCTAAGACAAGAAAATCAACACCCTGCTCCAAAAGGTGTTTATACACTTCTGTCTCATATTTTTCTTTACTGTCAAAATCTTTCGGGGAACAGACGAAAGTTTGGACGCCTGCTTTCTCCGCACGTTCAACCACTTTCGCATTTGGCCGGTCACATACGAGCAGCGACAGGCGCGCCTGAAGCGCACCTCGTTCGATCGCATCATAAATCGCTTGAAAATTGCTTCCGCTTCCCGAAGCGAATACGGCAATGTTCATCATGCAAGAGCCCCTCCGCCAAATCGGACTCCTTCTTCGTCCACAACACGTCCGATAATGTACGCTTTTTCCCCTTCTGCTTCAATTGCCTGAATGACCTTATGCAAGTCCTCTGGGGAAACAGCAAGCATAAAACCGATACCCATATTAAAAACTTCAAACATTTCCTTACGCTCTAGCGCACCTTTTTCTTGGATAAAATCAAAAATAGCAGGAATGGGCCATGAGCCGTAATCAATTTCAGCACCTAAACCAGCTGGAAGCATGCGAGGAACATTTTCATAAAAGCCGCCGCCTGTAATGTGAGCCATTCCTTTTATGTTGCCTGCCTTTATTGCGTTTAGGACCGCTTTGACATAGATTTTAGTTGGCTTCAACAGTTCCTCACCTAAAGTAGCTTCAAGGCCTTCATACACTTCATGTAACTCCAGCTTCGCATCTTCAAGCAGTACTTTTCTCACAAGAGAATAACCGTTACTATGGATGCCGCTTGACGAAATACCAATTAAAACATCCCCTTCGGCAATGCTTTCACCTGTAACAAGCTGAGACTTCTCGGCTACTCCTACGGAGAAGCCGGCAAGATCATACTCCTCTTCACTATATAAACCAGGCATTTCAGCCGTTTCTCCGCCAATTAGCGCACAGCCTGCTTGCTCACATCCGTCTGCAATACCTTTTACAATATGTTCGATTTTTTCCGGCACGGCTTTTCCACACGCAATGTAATCAAGGAAATAGAGTGGTTCTGCTCCCTGTACCACAATATCATTCACACACATGGCTACCGCATCAATGCCAATCGTATCGTGTTTATCCATTAAGAAAGCGAGCATCAATTTCGTTCCCACACCATCTGTACCGGAAACTAACACGGGTTCTTTCACATTTAGACGAGATAAATCAAACATTCCGCCAAATCCGCCTACTGCCCCTAAAACGCCGGATCGTTCCGTACGTTTAATGTGCTTTTTCATCCGCTCTACCGCTTCATATCCGGCATGTATATCGACTCCTGCTTGCTTATATGACTGAGACATATGGGTCCTCCTTTTTATACCTTCCTACTTGGAAACAACAACATACTTATTAACACGTAACCTTTTCATGTGGGTGAAGGGTATCTGGATAAATTTCCGTCGGATATTTTCCAGTAAAACAAGCCATGCATTGTCCCCGATACTCGCCCTCATACGGTCTTCCAATCGCTTCTACAAGTCCGTCTTCACTTAAAAAGACAAGGGAATCAGCGCCAATCATTTCGCGAATTTCTTCCACTGTGTTATTTGCTGCAATGAGCTCTTCAGTCGTAGACGTATCAATTCCATAAAAACATGGATTTTTAATCGGCGGGGAGCTGATGCGCACATGTACCTCTATTGCACCTGCTTCACGAAGCATGTTCACAATTCGTCTGCTTGTCGTCCCCCTGACAATGGAGTCATCGACCATAACGACACGTTTTCCTTCAACAATTTTCCGAACAGGTGAAAGCTTCATTTTGACCCCTTGTTCGCGAAGTTCTTGTGATGGCTGGATAAATGTGCGCCCAACGTAACGATTTTTAATTAACCCTAATTCGTACGGAATACCAGATTGTTCAGCAAAGCCAATTGCTGCCGAAATACTTGAATCTGGAACACCTGTCACAACATCTGCTTCAACTGGTGCTTCCATCGCCATTTGACGCCCTAAATTTTTGCGGGCTGAATGAATATTAATTCCGTCAATATTGCTATCTGGTCTTGAAAAATAAATATATTCCATGCTGCAAATCGCGCGGTTTACATTTAAAGTAAATCGTTCTGATGTCAAACCTTGATCGTTAATGATAACAAGTTCTCCCGGCTCTACATCTCTCACATAAGAGGCACCGATAACATCAAGAGCACATGTCTCTGATACGACTACATACGCATCACCTAAACGCCCGATGGACAAAGGACGCAATCCATTCGGATCAAGTGCTACTAGCATTTCTGTTTCCGTCAAAATCAAGAACGCATACGCGCCTTTTAGCATCGTTAATGCGTTCTTCACTTTATCTTTTAAAGTTACATAGCCGCTTCGTTTAATTAAATGAGCGAGCACCTCTGTGTCCGAAGTAGTTTGAAAAATACTTCCTTGGTTTTCAAGCTGGTGCTTTAATGATGTGGCATTCACTAAATTCCCGTTATGCGCTAAAGCAAGGCTGCCACTGTGCGATTGGAAGTGAAGCGGCTGAACATTTTGATAGCCGCCTCCTCCTGCTGTTGCATACCGAACATGACCGATTGCTGCTTTTCCGTGCAAATCGTTAATTTCCCCTTGACCAAATACTTCCGTCACCAGACCAAGACCTTTAGCAACATTCACTTTTTCACCGTTTGAAACCGCAATTCCTGCTCCTTCTTGACCGCGATGCTGCAAGCTGTGCAGTCCATAATACGTGATTTGAGCCGCATTCTCATGTCCCCAAACCCCAAAAACACCGCACTCTTCGTTTAAGCCTTTGATTTCAGCAAGCATGGAATAGCTCCTTTCCAAGCTGTTCTCATTTCATCTACGTTTATATGAATCAACGATTCATTTTCTTCATTACGGATTATAAGCTCGTTTGTTTCGGTTACTTCGCCTAAAAGAACCGCTTCAATCGCTTTTTCAAATGCCTCTTTATGTTCACGCTTTACAGACACAAGGAAACGAGATTGTGTTTCCGCAAATAAAGCTGTCACGTTTTCACCTGTTACCGTTACTGTAGCCCCAAGTCCAGCTGCTCCCATCGCGCTTTCTGCCAGAGCAACCGCTAAGCCACCTTCTGCGACATCGTGCGCTGATTGGACAAGTCCTGCTTTAATTGCTGCTAATAATTGCTCTTGGCGCGCTGCTTCCACTGTTAAATCAATAGCCGGAGATTTTCCGAAGATTTTTCCATATTGAAGCTTTTGAAGCTCACTTCCGCCAAATTCAGCTGCTGTCTCACCAATCACGTAAACAAGATCGCCTACTTGCTTAAATTCCTGTGTCGTCACATGCGCTAAATCTTCTACTAACCCAACCATCCCAATCGTTGGTGTTGGATAAATCGCTTCGCCACTGCGCTCATTGTATAACGATACGTTTCCGCCAATAACAGGTGTGCTTAATACACGGCACGCTTCACTAATACCATCGACTGATTTTTCGATTTGCCAAAAGATTTCAGGCTTTTCTGGATTGCCATAATTTAAGTTATCCGTAATAGCTAACGGTGTTGCCCCTGAACAGATGATATTACGAGCTGCTTCTGCCACCGCAATTTTCCCGCCTGTTTCCGGATCAAGATAGATATAACGGGAGTTACAATCTGTTGTCATCGCCAATGCTTTCTTTGTCCCACGAATACGTACAACAGCCGCATCTGATCCTGGCGTTACGATTGTATTTGTACGAACTTGGTAATCATATTGATCATACACCCACTCTTTACTTGCAATGGTTGGCTGCTGTAATAGAGCCATGAGCGTTTCGTTATAGTCTGTGACTTCTGGAATTTGCGCTTCCATCGCTTGGAATTCTGCATAGTACGCTGGTTCTTTTGATGGCTTATGGTACACCGGTGCATCTTCTGCTAATGCATCAGCTGGTACGTTTGCCACTACTTCACCTTTATGGATAAGACGAAGCATTTTGTCGTCCGTTACCTTTCCAATCGCTACCGCTTCTAAATCATATTTATGGAACAGGTCGACAATCTCTTGTTCACGACCTTTTTTCACAACAATTAACATGCGCTCTTGTGATTCTGAGAGCATCATTTCATATGCTGTCATCCCTGTTTCACGTTGAGGCACATCATCTAAATACATTTCAATTCCCATACCCGCTTTACTTGCCATTTCCGCTGATGAGGATGTTAAGCCTGCTGCTCCCATGTCTTGAATTCCAACAAGCGCATCAGACTGAACTAGTTCTAAGCATGCCTCTAAAAGAAGCTTCTCCATGAAAGGATCGCCTACTTGAACAGCTGGACGCTTTTCTTCAGATGCTTCTGATAATTCCTCAGAGGCGAATGTAGCACCGTGAATACCGTCACGACCCGTTTTTGCCCCTACGTACATAACGGTGTTCCCAACTCCGTGTGCCTGACCTTTTTTAATATCTTTATGGTCGATTAAGCCTACACACATCGCGTTAACAAGTGGATTTCCTTCATAGCAAGGATCAAACTGAATTTCTCCTCCTACTGTCGGAATTCCAATACAGTTGCCGTATCCAGCGATACCAGCTACTACTTCTTCAAATAAATATTTCACACGTGGTGTTTTTAATTCCCCAAAACGAAGGGAGTTTAATAACGCAACCGGACGTGCTCCCATTGAGAAAACATCGCGAATGATGCCGCCTACACCTGTTGCAGCCCCTTGATAAGGTTCAATAGCTGAAGGGTGATTATGACTCTCAATTTTGAAAACAACTGCTTGATTATCACCGATGTCGACGATTCCGGCACCTTCACCAGGTCCTTGTAACACATGTTCGCCGCTTGTTGGAAATTTTCGTAATACAGGCTTGGAATTTTTATAACTGCAATGCTCTGACCACATAACGGAGAAGAGACCTAACTCTGTATAATTAGGAAGACGGTTTAGAATGTTTTTAATCATACCAAACTCTTCGTCCGTTACACCCATTTCATGGTAGATTTTCTCATCTTCAATTTGTTGTGGATTTGGCTCAAGCAGTAACGACATGTGTTTCCCTCCATTGCTTCAAAATCGATTTAAATAATTTTAATCCGTCAGCGCCGCCTAATAATTCATCAACCGCACGCTCTGGATGCGGCATCATTCCCAGTACATTTCCTTGTTTGTTCGTAATACCGGCAATATCTGAAAGACTTCCATTTGGATTTTCACCGTGATAACGGAAGACAATTTGATTATGCTCTGTTAGCTGCTGTAATGTTTCTTCGTCACAGTAGTAGTTCCCTTCACCATGCGCAATAGGGATACGAATAATCTCATCTTTCTCATACTCTGCTGTAAACATCGTGTCATTGTTTACGACTTGCAGTTCAACTGTTCGGCACATAAACTTAATGTTTTTGTTACGAATCAACACACCTGGTAAAAGGCCTGCTTCTACTAAAATCTGAAATCCGTTGCAAACACCTAAAACTGGCTTGCCTTGTTCAGCGGCTTTCTTCACAGCGTTCATCACATTAGAGAAGCGGGAGATAGCACCACAGCGAAGGTAGTCGCCATATGAGAATCCTCCAGGCAATAAAATGCCGTCAAACCCATCTAAATTAGATGCATCATGCCAAACATACTCTACTTCAGCACCAAGCTCATCTTTAATTGCATGATACATATCAACATCACAGTTTGATCCTGGGAATACAATTACAGCAAATTTCACTGTGCTACTACCTCCTCGATTTCGTAACGGTAGTCTTCAATTACTACGTTGGCGAGTAATTTTTCACACATTTCTTTCACCATGTCGTCGATGTTTTCAACTTTTTCAACGGTTAACTCCATATACTTACCGATGCGTACATCTTTTACGGCCTCGAATGATAAGCTGTGTAAAGAACCTTTCACCGCTGTCCCTTGTGGATCTAATACGCTCTCTCTTAATGTGACAAATACCTTTACTTTATACATGATTATCCTCCGATTCTCGTTAAGATTTCGTTATATGCATCTGTTAATGTACCTAAATCTCTTCTGAATACATCTTTATCTAGCTTTTCGTTTGTCGTGAGATCCCAGAAGCGACATGTATCTGGTGAGATTTCATCCGCCAAAATGATTGTGCCATCTGTTGTTCTGCCAAACTCTAATTTAAAATCAACTAATCTAATATTCTTTCCTTTGAAATAAGGAATTAACACTTCATTGACAGCTAATGCATGCTGCTTGATTTCTTCTAACTCAGCTGTTTCAGCTAACTCTAGTAATAAAGCATGATCATCTGTAATGAGCGGATCACCTAAATCATCATTTTTGTAGTAAAACTCCACAAGGGGCTTAGCAAATGACTGCCCTTCTTCAAAGCCAAGGCGCTTCGAGATGCTTCCAGCTGCCACATTACGAATGACGACTTCAATTGGAATAATGGACACTTTACGAACGAGCTGCTCTTGATCAGAAAGCTGTTGAATAAAATGGGTTTGAACCCCGGCTTCATGTAGCTGTGCAAATAGTAAACTGCTAATCTTGTTGTTTAAAATGGCTTTTCCTTCAATTGCGGCTTTCTTTTGACCATTAAATGCCGTTGCTTCATCTTTATACTCAATCCATAAAACGTTTTCTTCATTTGTTTTATAAATCTTTTTCGCTTTGCCTTCGTACAGCAACTCTTGCTTTTCCACGCTTTCAGCCCCCTATAGACGGAATATTCAGACCAGTGCAAATGAAAGAAGGTAAAGTAAAGCAGTTTCTTTACCTTCCTTGTTGATTAAAGACCTAGACGTTCAAAAATCATATCAACACTTTTCAGATGATATGTATAGTCAAAGCAATCATCAATTTCTTCTTTAGTTAAGCGACTCGTAATACGTTCTTCCACTTCTACCAATGAACGGAATGGAACTTGCTTTTCCCAAGCCTCCATTGCTTTTGGCTGAACCGTATCGTATGCTTCTTCACGAGCCATTCCTTTGTCGATTAAAGCAAGCAATACGCGCTGAGAATAAATTAGACCAAATGTTCTTTCCATGTTCTGCTTCATGTTTTCAGGGAATACCGTTAAGTTTTTCACGATATTTCCAAAGCGATTTAACATGTAGTTTAATAAGATGGTCGCATCCGGTAAGATAATACGTTCTGCTGAAGAATGTGAAATATCACGCTCATGCCAAAGTGGAACATTATCATACGCCGTCGCCATGTAACCACGAATGACGCGTGCTAAACCTGTCATGTTTTCTGAACCAATTGGATTGCGTTTATGCGGCATCGCAGAAGAGCCTTTTTGACCTTTTGCAAAAAATTCTTCTACTTCACGTGTTTCACTCTTTTGCAAACCACGAACCTCAACCGCAAATTTTTCGATAGACGTTGCAATCAGTGCAAGGACAGACATGTAATGAGCATGACGATCACGCTGAAGAGTTTGTGTCGAAATCGGTGCTGGTGTAATTCCAAGCTTTTCACAAACATATTTCTCAACGAATGGATCAATGTTCGCAAACGTTCCAACCGCACCAGATATTTTCCCGAATTGAACTTCCTCTGCTGCACGCTTGAAGCGCTCTACATTTCGCTTCATTTCTTCATACCAAAGACCAAGCTTTAATCCAAATGTTGTCGGCTCTGCATGCACTCCATGTGTACGACCCATCATCACCGTATATTTATGTTCTTGTGCTTTTTCTTTTAAAATGCTAACAAAACGCTCTAAATCTGCTAATAAAATCTCATTTGCTTGTTTTAACAAATAAGACAATGCTGTATCTACTACGTCCGTTGATGTTAGGCCATAATGAACCCATTTACGCTCTTCTCCTAATGTCTCAGACACTGCACGTGTAAACGCAACGACATCATGACGTGTTTCTTCTTCAATTTCTTTAATACGGTTAATGTCAAACGAAGCATTTTGACGAAGAAGAACGACATCTTCTTTCGGAATAGCTCCTAGCTCTGCCCATGCTTCACATGCCAAAATTTCTACTTCCAGCCAAGCCTCAAAACGGTTTTGCTCAGACCAAATTGCTGTCATTTCAGGACGGCTATAACGTTCAATCATTTTACTTCCTCCATCTGGTTCCAAATTTCTAAGGCGTCAACTTTTTGTAACGCATCTTCTATCTTATCAGCTACAATTGTTAAATGTCCCATTTTTCTTTTCATTTTTGCTTCTTTTTTTCCGTACAAATGCAAATCACAATCTGAAAAATGTTCGATTTTTTCAATAACACTTTCAACATGCTCTCCTAATATGTTGACCATTACAGCTGGTTTTAAAAGTGTTGATTTTCCTAACGGCCAATTACAGATGGCTCTAACATGCTGTTGGAACTGTGATGTGAAGCAAGCGTTCATCGAATAGTGACCAGAGTTATGAGGGCGCGGTGCTAATTCATTGATGTAAAGTTCCCCATCTTTTGTTAAAAACATTTCCACTGCTAATGTTCCAATCATTTGGAGATTGTTAGCGATTTTCACCGCATATTCCTCTGCTAAGGCTGCTTGTTCCTCCGTAATTCGGGCAGGCACAATCGTTTGATGCAAAATATGGTCTTTATGGATGTTTTCCCCGATAGGTAAGCAAGCTGTTTCTCCTTTTCCATTTCGGAAGACGATAACAGACACTTCTTTTTCAATTTCCATCCATTTTTCTACGATGCATTGCCCTTGCTCTAACAATGAAAAGGACTTCGGAATATCCGTATTGCTTTTGATGAGAATCTGTCCTTTCCCGTCGTAACCACCTCGGCACGTTTTAACAACACAAGGGTAGCCAATTGTTTCAATAGCCTGTTCTAATTCCAGTGGAGATGAAGCAGTTTGATAAGGAGCCACACGTAAACCAGCTTCTTCAATACTGGCTTTTTCAAATGCACGGTTTTGAGTAACGGTAAGTAGCTGGCTTCCTTGTGGGACGTAAGCATTTTCTTCTAACCATTTCAGCATGCTTGCATCCACATTTTCGAATTCATAGGTGATGACATCAGACACATTGGCTAATTTTTGAATCGCTTCAGGATCATCATAATGCCCGACAATTTCAATATCTGCAATTTGGCCACAAGGAGACGACTTTGTTGGGTCAACCACTGCAATATGATAGCCCATTTCTCTTGCCGATAAAGCCATCATTCTTCCAAGTTGTCCGCCGCCAACAATGCCAATTGTTTTTCCCGGAGAGATAAATTTATAATTCAAGTTGATCACTGCCTTCCAACACTTCGTTTCTTGTAGCAATGCGTCGCTCTTCAAGTTTGTCTGCAATAGACGATTGTTGAATGCCGACGATTTGAGCTGCTAAAAGACCTGCATTGACAGCACCAGCTTTGCCAATGGCTACTGTTGCGACAGGGACACCACCAGGCATCTGAACGATTGACAATAAGGAATCTAAGCCATTGAGTGCTTTCGATTGAACAGGTACACCAATGACCGGTAATACCGTTTTCGCAGCAACCATACCTGGTAAGTGCGCAGCGCCTCCAGCTCCTGCAATAATAACTTGAATACCACGTTGCTTGGCCGTTTCTGCGTATTCAAACATATAATCTGGTGTCCGGTGGGCAGATACGACTTTCTTTTCATACGGAATATTCAGCTCTTCGAGTACTTCGCAAGCGTTCTTCATTGTTTCCCAATCAGAGGTGCTCCCCATAATAACGGCTACCATTGGCTTCATTTTAATCTCTCCTATATATGAATGAACTATTTTTTTGAACATAAAAAACCCAGGTAAATATATACTCCTCTTATGAAAGAAAGCATATATCTACCTAGGTTCACTATCTGCTTTTTTCGATACAGCAGAATCATCCAGATATACTTTCCCCCATAGTCCAGCAATTTACGGTTGCTAGGTAGAAACTCGTGGGCCTTATTCCCACTATTATATGAGGTTCTTATTAAGTTACTCTCATTTTAGCAATAAATATTCAAGTGTGTCAACCACAATTCGAACTATTTAACAATAAATCTTTTATAATGTTCGGCTTTTACAGTTGTTTAGCTTCAAAAACGATTGTTCTTCCCATTGGGGTGATAACTTGAGCACCATTGATCATTTCTTCTTTAAAAATCGGTTTTTCAATTCTTTTAACGGGAACAAAACCATCTGTTTTAATTCGTTCTAGACATTGATCAATCGTTTCATGTTCTTCCACTTCATATTCACGTTTTTGATTTCCTTTTTTCATTATATGAACTCCTTTACTAACCATGTTTAAAACTAGTTTCATATACTAGTTTACATCATAAAATTCATTATAAAACAAAAAAAGATTAGTCAAATGACTAATCTTTTTAATATGCCTGGCAATGTCCTACTCTCACAGGGGGAGACCCCCAACTACCATCGGCGCTGAAGAGCTTAACTTCCGTGTTCGGCATGGGAACGGGTGTGACCTCTTCGCCATCATCACCAGACAATATGAAGGTTATTCCTTCAAAACTAGATAACTGCAGCTGAGTACTTGCTTTACTTAATTGTCCAGCTATGAAAGCCAAATCGTACGGCTGTTTCGCTTCTTCTGTCTGAGACTAACGTCTCTTCCGCCAGAATCTCCAACATCCTATCGATTTAAACGGGCTTTCTCCGCTTTTCGTTTAGGTTAAGTCCTCGATCGATTAGTATCAGTCAGCTCCACACGTCGCCGTGCTTCCACCTCTGACCTATCAACCTGATCATCTTTCAGGGATCTTACTAGCTTGACGCTATGGGAAATCTCATCTTGAGGGGGGCTTCATGCTTAGATGCTTTCAGCACTTATCCCGTCCGCACATAGCTACCCAGCGATGCCTTTGGCAAGACAACTGGTACACCAGCGGTGCGTCCATCCCGGTCCTCTCGTACTAAGGACAGCTCCTCTCAAATTTCCTGCGCCCGCGACGGATAGGGACCGAACTGTCTCACGACGTTCTGAACCCAGCTCGCGTACCGCTTTAATGGGCGAACAGCCCAACCCTTGGGACCGACTACAGCCCCAGGATGCGATGAGCCGACATCGAGGTGCCAAACCTCCCCGTCGATGTGGACTCTTGGGGGAGATAAGCCTGTTATCCCCGGGGTAGCTTTTATCCGTTGAGCGATGGCCCTTCCATGCGGAACCACCGGATCACTAAGCCCGACTTTCGTCCCTGCTCGACTTGTAGGTCTCGCAGTCAAGCTCCCTTATGCCTTTACACTCTACGAATGATTTCCAACCATTCTGAGGGAACCTTTGGGCGCCTCCGTTACATTTTAGGAGGCGACCGCCCCAGTCAAACTGCCCACCTGACACTGTCTCCCACCCCGATGAGGGGTGCGGGTTAGAATTTCAATACAGCCAGGGTAGTATCCCACCGATGCCTCCACCGAAGCTGGCGCTCCGGCTTCCAAGGCTCCTACCTATCCTGTACAAGCTGTACCAAAATGCAATATCAGGCTACAGTAAAGCTCCACGGGGTCTTTCCGTCCTGTCGCGGGTAACCTGCATCTTCACAGGTACTATAATTTCACCGAGTCTCTCGTTGAGACAGTGCCCAGATCGTTACACCTTTCGTGCGGGTCGGAACTTACCCGACAAGGAATTTCGCTACCTTAGGACCGTTATAGTTACGGCCGCCGTTTACTGGGGCTTCGGTTCAAAGCTTCGCTTGCGCTAACCTCTCCCCTTAACCTTCCAGCACCGGGCAGGTGTCAGCCCCTATACTTCGCCTTACGGCTTCGCAGAGACCTGTGTTTTTGCTAAACAGTCGCCTGGGCCTATTCACTGCGGCTCTCTCGGGCTTGCACCCTATCAGAGCACCCCTTCTCCCGAAGTTACGGGGTCATTTTGCCGAGTTCCTTAACGAGAGTTCTCTCGAACACCTTAGGATTCTCTCCTCGCCTACCTGTGTCGGTTTGCGGTACGGGTACCTCCCACCTCGCTAGAGGCTTTTCTTGGCAGCGTGAAATCAGGAACTTCGGTACTTTATTTCCCTCGCCATCACAGCTCAACCTTACGAGAAGCGGATTTGCCTACTTCTCAGCCTTACTGCTTGGACGCGCATATCCAACAGCGCGCTTACCCTATCCTTCTGCGTCCCCCCATTGCTCAAACGGTGGGGAGGTAGTACAGGAATATCAACCTGTTATCCATCGCCTACGCCTTTCGGCCTCGGCTTAGGTCCCGACTAACCCTGAGCGGACGAGCCTTCCTCAGGAAACCTTAGGCATACGGTGGATGGGATTCTCACCCATCTTTCGCTACTCATACCGGCATTCTCACTTCTAAGCGCTCCACCAGTCCTTCCGGTCTGACTTCACCGCCCTTAGAACGCTCTCCTACCACGGACATCGTAGATGTCCATCCACAGCTTCGGTGATACGTTTAGCCCCGGTACATTTTCGGCGCAGAGTCACTCGACCAGTGAGCTATTACGCACTCTTTAAATGGTGGCTGCTTCTAAGCCAACATCCTGGTTGTCTAAGCAACTCCACATCCTTTTCCACTTAACGTATACTTTGGGACCTTAGCTGGTGGTCTGGGCTGTTTCCCTCTTGACTACGGATCTTATCACTCGCAGTCTGACTCCCAAGAATAAGTCTTCGGCATTCGGAGTTTGACTGAATTCGGTAACCCGTTGGGGGCCCCTAGTCCAATCAGTGCTCTACCTCCGAGACTCTTATCTTGAGGCTAGCCCTAAAGCTATTTCGGAGAGAACCAGCTATCTCCAGGTTCGATTGGAATTTCTCCGCTACCCACACCTCATCCCCGCACTTTTCAACGTGCGTGGGTTCGGGCCTCCATTCAGTGTTACCTGAACTTCACCCTGGACATGGGTAGATCACCTGGTTTCGGGTCTACGACCACATACTCATTCGCCCTATTCAGACTCGCTTTCGCTGCGGCTCCGTCTCTTCAACTTAACCTTGCATGGGATCGTAACTCGCCGGTTCATTCTACAAAAGGCACGCCATCACCCGTTAACGGGCTCTGACTACTTGTAGGCACACGGTTTCAGGATCTCTTTCACTCCCCTTCCGGGGTGCTTTTCACCTTTCCCTCACGGTACTGGTTCACTATCGGTCACTAGGGAGTATTTAGCCTTGGGAGATGGTCCTCCCAGCTTCCGACGGGATTTCTCGTGTCCCGCCGTACTCAGGATCCACTCAAGAGGGAACGAAGTTTCAACTACAGGGTTGTTACCTTCTTCGACGGGCCTTTCCAGGCCTCTTCATCTACTCCGTTCCTTTGTAACTCCGTATAGAGTGTCCTACAACCCCAAGAGGCAAGCCTCTTGGTTTGGGCTAATTCCGTTTCGCTCGCCGCTACTCAGGAAATCGCAATTGCTTTCTCTTCCTCCGGGTACTTAGATGTTTCAGTTCCCCGGGTCTGCCTTCCATACCCTATGTATTCAGGTAAAGATACTGTTCCATTACGAACAGTGGGTTTCCCCATTCGGAAATCTCCGGATCAAAGCTCACTTACAGCTCCCCGAAGCATATCGGTGTTAGTCCCGTCCTTCATCGGCTCCTAGTGCCAAGGCATTCACCGTGCGCCCTTTCTAACTTAACCATTCGCCTTACGGCTACATGTTTCTTACATTAGAAAAGCTTTCACTTTCCTCAGCTATTACTGTTATCTAGTTTTCAAAGAACAACCATGCACCACTTGGTGCATTTGATATTGAAGGATGAACCTTCAAAACTGAACAAAACGTTTTCGTCAACGATTCTTACTGTCTAGCTACGGCATACGCCTTCGCTTTTCTTAGTAATCCTTAGAAAGGAGGTGATCCAGCCGCACCTTCCGATACGGCTACCTTGTTACGACTTCACCCCAATCATCTACCCCACCTTAGGCGGCTGGCTCCTTACGGTTACCTCACCGACTTCGGGTGTTGCAAACTCTCGTGGTGTGACGGGCGGTGTGTACAAGGCCCGGGAACGTATTCACCGCGGCATGCTGATCCGCGATTACTAGCGATTCCGGCTTCATGCAGGCGAGTTGCAGCCTGCAATCCGAACTGAGAACGGTTTTATGAGATTAGCTCCACCTCGCGGTCTCGCGACTCTTTGTACCGTCCATTGTAGCACGTGTGTAGCCCAGGTCATAAGGGGCATGATGATTTGACGTCATCCCCACCTTCCTCCGGTTTGTCACCGGCAGTCACCTTAGAGTGCCCAACTGAATGCTGGCAACTAAGATCAAGGGTTGCGCTCGTTGCGGGACTTAACCCAACATCTCACGACACGAGCTGACGACAACCATGCACCACCTGTCACTCTGTCCCCCGAAGGGGAACGCTCTATCTCTAGAGTTGTCAGAGGATGTCAAGACCTGGTAAGGTTCTTCGCGTTGCTTCGAATTAAACCACATGCTCCACCGCTTGTGCGGGCCCCCGTCAATTCCTTTGAGTTTCAGCCTTGCGGCCGTACTCCCCAGGCGGAGTGCTTAATGCGTTAGCTGCAGCACTAAGGGGCGGAAACCCCCTAACACTTAGCACTCATCGTTTACGGCGTGGACTACCAGGGTATCTAATCCTGTTTGCTCCCCACGCTTTCGCGCCTCAGCGTCAGTTACAGACCAGAAAGCCGCCTTCGCCACTGGTGTTCCTCCACATCTCTACGCATTTCACCGCTACACGTGGAATTCCGCTTTCCTCTTCTGCACTCAAGTTCCCCAGTTTCCAATGACCCTCCACGGTTGAGCCGTGGGCTTTCACATCAGACTTAAGGAACCGCCTGCGCGCGCTTTACGCCCAATAATTCCGGACAACGCTTGCCACCTACGTATTACCGCGGCTGCTGGCACGTAGTTAGCCGTGGCTTTCTGGTTAGGTACCGTCAAGGTACCAGCAGTTACTCTGGTACTTGTTCTTCCCTAACAACAGAGCTTTACGACCCGAAGGCCTTCATCGCTCACGCGGCGTTGCTCCGTCAGACTTTCGTCCATTGCGGAAGATTCCCTACTGCTGCCTCCCGTAGGAGTCTGGGCCGTGTCTCAGTCCCAGTGTGGCCGATCACCCTCTCAGGTCGGCTACGCATCGTCGCCTTGGTGAGCCGTTACCTCACCAACTAGCTAATGCGCCGCGGGCCCATCTGTAAGTGATAGCCGAAACCATCTTTCAACCAAGGACCATGTGGTCCTCGGTGTTATCCGGTATTAGCTCCGGTTTCCCGAAGTTATCCCAGTCTTACAGGCAGGTTGCCCACGTGTTACTCACCCGTCCGCCGCTGACTTCAGGGAGCAAGCTCCCATCTGTCCGCTCGACTTGCATGTATTAGGCACGCCGCCAGCGTTCGTCCTGAGCCAGGATCAAACTCTCCGAAGAAATGTTTGACTTGCTCATAAAATAAAAATTAAACGTTGACGTTTTGTTGTTTTGTTCAGTTTTCAAAGTTCATCGTCGCTGTGAAGCAACTTTTATATCATATCATATTGAATCATTTTGTCAACAACTTTTTTCGAACGTTTTTTGAACGTTTTGAAGTTGTTGGCGTCAATGTTTAATACTATACCAGCTCTTTTTTTTAAAAGCAATACTTTACTTCAAAAAAAATTCTCTATACTTATTATAACGGTTTTGAATCCTGAGAAGTTCGCTCCTCTATTATGTTAAAGACTTCTTTCTATAAGAATAAAGACAAACACCCTTCACCTCATTTCAATTAGGTAAAGGGCGTTTGTCTTTATTCAGTTTGATAATACGCGTCACATATTATCTTTTCATTCCATTTACTCTGCTAAGAACACAAAGTATAAGATAAAGACAAAGAACAAGGCGTACATAATTGGATGTATTTCTTTCGCTTTCCCTTTACAGATCATCGTCACGGGATAAAAAATAAATCCGATGGCAATCCCTGTTGCAATACTATACGTTAAAGGCATCATAATGATTGTTAAGAAAGCCGGCACCGCCACTTCAAAACGTTGCCAATCAATCTGACCAAGACTTGCTACCATTAACGCCCCAACGATAATAAGAGCCGGTGCCGTAACTGGAGCTGTCACTACCGCTAATAATGGAGAGAAGAACAAAGCAAGTAGGAAGAAACCTGCTGTTACGACAGAAGTAAAACCACTTCTTCCACCCGCCGCTACTCCTGCAGTAGACTCTACATATGATGTAGTTGTTGACGTTCCTAAAATAGCCCCAATAACAGTTGCTACAGAATCAGCCATTAGCGCTTTTCCTGCTCTAGGAAGTTTGTTATCTTTCATCAGACCCGCTTGGTTCGCTACCGCTACAAGCGTTCCTGCTGTATCAAAGAAATCAACGAATAAAAACGTTAAGATGACGACAAGCATTTGAACAGAGAACACTTGATCGAAGTTCATAAGCGCCGCACCGAATGTCGGTTCTAAACTTGGAATTGGAGCGATAAGAGATGAAGGAGGAGTAATTAACCCTGTTAACATCCCAGCAATGGCTGTAATCACCATCCCGATGAATACACCGCCATTAATACGAAGCACCATTAAAATTACTGTGACGACCACACCAAAAATCGCTAATAATGTATTTCCGTTTGTTAAATCTCCGATTCCAACTAATACCGCATCATTATTGACAATAATCTGAGCACTTTGCAGCCCGATAAAGGTAATAAACAAACCAATACCCGCACCGACTGCATGCTTTAATTCTGAAGGAATAGCATTAATGACTGTTTCACGAATCCCAGATAAAGAAAGAACAATAAAGACAAGACCCGAAACCATTACACCCGCTAAAGCAGTTTGCCAAGGAATTCCCATCGTTAATACAACAGTAAATGCAAAGAACGCATTCAATCCCATACCTGGAGCTAATGCTACCGGATATTTAGCTACAATTCCCATAATTAACGAACCAACCGCTGCCGCAATAGCTGTCGCTGTAAACACAGCTCCTTGATCCATTCTCATGCTATCAGGCAAATCCGGAATAACACTTAACGAAAGGGTTGCTGGGTTCACAAATAAAATATACGCCATGGCCAGGAACGTTGTTAACCCTGCCAAAAACTCTCGTTTATAATTTGTGCCTAACTTCTCAAACTCAAAATACTTTTTCATCTTCTTCCTCCCTCAATGCTTCCTTTTTCTTTATCTTTAACGCTCCCTTAATTTACAAGAAATAAAACAAAAAGACTTCCATCTACGTAATGGAAGTCTTGACTTAAGGGATAATGGCAAAAGTAGCCAAATAAATATTAAAAAAAGCCACTTTTCATCATACCTCGTAGTCAAGCCATTTACGGTAGCTCGGTAGAAACTCTTGGGCCATATCCCCAACATTATACGATGTATTTTCCGTATTCATTTTTCAACATGATTGTATCACCGTTACAAAAAGGAGTCAATAAAAAAAACGAACATTCATAGAAGAATGTTCGTTTTTGTTCGGATTTTCTACTTATTCCCATTCGATTGTTGCAGGTGGCTTACTCGTAATATCATAAACCACTCGATTAATATGATTCACTTCGTTCACAATACGAGTGGAGATAACTTCAAGTACTTCCCAAGGAATACGAGCCCAATCTGACGTCATTCCGTCAATAGATGTTACCGCACGGATACCGATTGTATAATCATATGTGCGCGCATCTCCCATGACCCCTACACTTCTAATATCAGGTAGAACCGTGAAGTACTGCCAAATATCACGCTCTAATCCTGCCTTCTTAATTTCTTCACGTAAAATAGCATCGGATTCACGAACAATTTCCAGTTTCTCCTCTGATACTTCACCTAAAACACGAATACCAAGTCCTGGACCTGGAAAAGGTTGTCGCCAAACAATTTCATCTGGAAGACCGAGTTCTTTTCCAAGTGCACGTACTTCATCCTTAAAGAGTGTGTTTAACGGTTCAATGAGTTTAAACTGCATATCTTCTGGCAGTCCGCCTACATTGTGATGAGATTTAATTGTTTGAGCTGTTGCTGTACCACTCTCAATAATATCCGTATAAAGTGTTCCTTGAGCTAAAAACTCAATCCCTTGTTCTTGGAACTTAGAAGCTTCTTCATCAAATACATAGATGAACTCATTACCGATAATCTTACGTTTTTGTTCTGGGTCTGATACACCTTGTAGTTTGCTTAAGAAACGTTCTTTCGCATCGATTTTCACGACATTCATATTGAACCCTTGAGAGAAAGTCTCCATAACGCTTTCTGCTTCACCTTTACGAAGCAATCCGTGATCAACAAACATACAGATTAATTGATCACCAACTGCTTTATGAATTAAAGCTGCAACAACCGAAGAATCTACCCCGCCGCTAAGTGCACATAATACTTTTTTATCGCCTACTGTTTGGCGGATTTTTTTCATTTCCATTTCAATGAAGTTTTCCATAGACCAATCCGCTTTACTTTGGCAAATTTCAAATACAAAGTTCTTCAGAATGTCATTTCCATATACAGAATGACGAACTTCCGGGTGGAACTGTACGCCGTACATTCGTTTTTCCGAATTGCTCATTGCAGCAATTGGACAAGACGGACTTGTCGCATCCACCTCAAAACCTTCTGGTGTTTCAGTAACGAGATCGCCGTGACTCATCCACACCACTTGTTCTTTTGGAAGGTCATGATAGATTTTTGAATCATTTTGTACAGCAATTGATGCTTTTCCGTATTCGCGATGATTCGCCGCTTCTACTTTTCCGCCTAAATGGTGCGTCATCAGTTGCATTCCATAACAAATCCCTAGGATTGGAATGTTAAGGTTGAAAATATCTGGATCACACGTAAACGCATTTTCACCATAAACACTATTCGGACCGCCGGAGAAGATAACCCCGGTTGCATTCATTGCTTTAATCTCTGCCGCTGTAATAGTATGAGGGTGCAACTCGCTATATACACCAAACTCACGGATACGACGGGTAATTAACTGGTTATACTGACTACCAAAATCTAATACAACAATCATGCCTTCCATTCTGTTCACCTCTTCATCAACTTTGCATACTAAACAGTATTATGTCCTAAAAATAAAAAAACTAGAATTCGCCCTAATACATAACAAAGGCAGAATTCTAGTCGTACATAATGATATACAAATAGAACATACTGCCTTCATAGTCAGGAAATTTACGGTAACCCGGTAGAGACTCTCGAACCATATTATCGAGGATATACGAAGGAATCATAACAACTATTTATTGAAATCATTCTATCAATCTGTTATTTACAGGTCAAGGTCTTGTCTTTTTGATTAAATTTTCCCACAATTCCACCGATTTAGTCCACTCACTATAGGAATCATCCCTTCGGTACAGCGTCCGTTCATACCTTTCCGTTAACATACTCATCTCTTTTGTTTGAAAGCAACCATCAACAAATTGGCCATATTCCCTTAGTGTTTGTCCTTCTTTCTTTTTCATGCCCCTTTTCCCCAATTGCTTCAACAAACTTAAATAGGCATCTTCAAATACACGCTCATCTTTTCTTCTTCTATACAAAAGAATGAGCCAATAGGGCACCCATTTTGTTTTAGTGGTATATATAAGAGCAGCAATTCCTGCCAAACATACAAACAATAGAAAAACTACTTTCTGGCTCGCAATGCCTTGATTACTTTGTGTTTTTGGGTTTACTTGTTCATTCTGTTGTTGTACCGGTTCCGGTTTTTCTTCCAAAGCAGCTGCTTCTTCTTGTTCTGGCACGCTTGGAGACGGGGCCGTTGGTGACACATCAGCCGTAAAGCTATACGGATTGCTGAAGCTCTTTGTTGGCTCAAATGGGACCCACCCTACACCTGGGAAATAAACCTCTACCCATGAATGGGCATTATTTTGAGTAATTTCATATCGTGTGTACTCATCGTTAATGGAACTAACCGCTTTTCCGTATGTATATCCTTTCACCCATCTTGCTGGTATATCAAGCGTTCGCAGCAGTACGACCATAGACGTTGAAAAATTATCGCAATACCCTCTTTTTGTATCAAATAAAAACTGATCCACATAATCTTCACTTTCACTTGGAGTGGCTACATTTTTCGTATCATATATATACGAATTAACTTGGAAATATCGTTCAATCGCTTTCGCTTGTTCATAACGATTCGAAAGCCCTTCTGTAATATCCTTTGCCAAACCTTTCACTCGATCAGGTAACGATGACGGAAGCTGCGTATACTTCTCATTAAACTGAGGTTCATCTTCTCTTTCATCCTTAGCATCTTGTGTCAGCATCTCTACTTGAAAGGACGGATATTCATAGACAGTCTCATAGCCGGATACCTCTCTCAAGCCTTCCCCACGATATGGATAAAGCTTTTCGGTCATTGGGTTAACCTTCAAATTTAACTCTTCGTTTAATCGGATGGATGTCGTAGACAACGGATACATCAAATGAAGAGATGGTTCAACAAATTGAATTGTTGATGAAAGTGAGGTTGTCTCGACTTTTTCATCATATCGAAAAACTCGAAACTCTTCCTCGTCGATAGGAATAGCGTTCATACTTTCCGATACTTCCCACCCCTTGCCAGAATAAAAATCCTTGGTTTCAATACGCCAGTAATGCTTTTCCGCTGATTCAGCATAAAAAACCACTGTGCTATCTCCAACAAAAGGGCCCCCTAATTGGGAATCATTCGTTCCATACCCTACTTTTTGAGTACGGGAAGATCCGTCTCTCCAATCCTCCCCCTTAGCGTACCCTTTTATAAATGGGACCGGATCTGGCCACTGTGGGTCAGGTTTGGGAAGGATGTAAGCTGTTGCTACAACGCCTAATACTATTGTAAAAAGGGTTACAATGAATGTTCTTGGCAATAATTTCACCTGAACTGAAAACACCTTTGCTCTCATCCTTTCCATTGAAAGAAAAAAGATCAAAAGAAAACCCACAATCACAGTACGTATTATTGAAACCGTTGCATCATACGGCAAAAAAGTATCAATGATTGTAATGTAACAAAGTGTCATGAAAAAAAATAAGAGAATTCTTTTTTGAATAAACACCCAATGATACACAAGGTAGCATAAAAGCCATAGAAGAATAAAAAATAATAAACTTCTAAACTCGGATGATAATTGATAAACGTCCAATGCCCAAAATAGCTGAATATCTTCTATCATTTTTCTTAGTAAAATAGCCAGCCATTTCCCGCTTATAAGCGGAGTATCGATATATAAAAGATGAATAGAAAAGGCGATATACATCCACTTCAATAAGGCGCTGGCAACCACTCTTATCCTCAACGTATAAATCCCTAAGCTCAATGCTACAAAAAGGACAAACACGCCATTTCTTTCGGTGTCAGTAATATATTTCAACGGGTTCAACCACTCATATAGTAAGAGAAAAGAAGCTCCATAAAAAAAGAGCATCAATGGCTGCTCACTCATTTGTCTCTGCACGTTCACTATTCCCCCCCTATCGTTTCACCATGAGGAATTAGTCCGTTTGTTCCGTCATTGAATCAAGAAATTCACGTTCCTTCACAATCCTCCATTGAATCTTTGGATTTAGCTGTGGTTCCGTCAGTGAGTATTCCTCCGGTATCACAATAATACTCATTACATGATGACCTCGCTTAACCATCATTTCTATGACTGCTTCCAACTCTTTATTTACCTCTGTTACAACTAAAATGAGATTCGTTTCGGGCGGTTGTTTGAGCGAGTATGAATAAAGCCTATCCGGAAACCGATTGTCTTTCTCTCCTTGTACCACCGCTAAATGACGAAAAACATCCTTTAGCGCAACCGAAGAATTCTTCAATGTTTTTGTAAAGACGATATCTCCTAGCGATATAAAATGAAGATCCTCCGCTCTTTTTTCAAAGGCTGATAAAATGGAAGCCGTAAACACAATTCTTGCTTCTAAGCCGCATCGGGCACTTCCATCCATCACAACTGTGAAACCACTTGTTTTTTGCGGCTCAAATTCCTTTGATACCAGTTGATTTTTCTTCGCGAACGCTTTCCAATCGACCCATGCAAAGCGGTCACCTGCCTGATATTCACGGATGCCTGTGATGACTTCACTCGCTTGATGAAAGAAATTCCGAGAAGCATCGGCTCCTCCCTCAGACAACCTCTGTATTATGTCAGGTTTTATCAGCGCAATCTTCGGATAAACCACATAATGTTCTTCTTGTACATAAAAAGCTTCTTTTGTTACAAGGCCAAAAAAATCACCCGTTCGAATTTTCATATTGTTAAAGATGTACTCCCCTCTCGGAAGCTGAAACAACGAATATTGAATCTCTATTTCTTTGCGAAAGAAGGGAAACACTATGATTTTAGATACATTTCCCCCGTAATGCTGTACTAAATGATGGGGCAGTTCATCTTCTATTAGGAGATAAAGCAACGGAAACCTACTTTTACGTGTAATCGTAATGGTTGCCTTTAGCTCATCTCCCGCTCGGTAGGACGACTGATTTAATGCTCGCTGAATGTTCATCCCCTGCAATGGATAGAGCATAACGGCCAACGAATAGCATCCAAACGGTGCAAAGCTATAAAATAAAAACCAACTAACAAAACCACCTTGAAACATCGCATACACAAACGTTACACAAAGGAAAAACAGCACGGTCATAACAGGAATAGCTCTCATGAATAATCGCTTCAAACGTTTCATTATCCTTTACCTTTTAATCGGAACACGCACTTGCTCAACAATTTGTGTGACGACGTCTCCTGCGTTAATTCCACTAAAACGGGCTTCTGCTTTCAACATAAGGCGATGAGGTAAAACGTGAGGCGATAGTTTTTGCACATCATCTGGAAGGCAGTAGTCTCTTCCTTGTAATAACGCAAGCGCCTGCACGCTCCTCATTAAAGCGATTGAACCACGGGGGCTGACTCCTAATTGAATCGCCTGATGCTCCCTCGTTTGATGCACAATGTGTACGATGTACTGTTTAACTGTTTCATCTACATATACTTGCTTCGCTTGTTGCTGAATCTCCACCAATTCATCAATAGTCATGACAGGCTCCAATGCTTCAAGTGGATCATCCATTCCTAAACGGTTTAAAATTTCGATTTCCTCTTCCATTGATGGGTATCCCATGCTCAATTTCATTAAAAAGCGATCCAGCTGTGCTTCTGGGAGGGTGTGGGTCCCTTCAAAGTTTGTTGGATTTTGTGTCGCCATGACAAAAAACGGAGTTGGTAATTTTCTTGTCACACCGTCTACCGTTACTTTCCCTTCTTCCATCCCTTCTAATAAAGCGGACTGTGTTCTAGGAGAAGTACGATTAATTTCATCCCCTAATACAAGATGACTCATGATGGGACCCGGTCGATACTCAAATTCCGCTTCTTTCGGATTATATATCGAAACTCCCACTACATCAGACGGCAGTAAGTCAGGAGTAAATTGAATACGTTTAAAGTCTGTATTGATGGATTTGGCTAGCGCTTTAACCATCATCGTTTTGCCGACACCAGGAACATCTTCCAGCAACACATGGCCTTCCGCAATTAAAGCAAGTAAACTTAAGACGACCACTTCTTGCTTGCCGACCATGACTTTTTCAACATTTTCAATCACCTTATGCAATTTTTCTTGTACCGATGTTAAACTTTGCAAGCAAGTGACCTCCTCTAAGCTGAAATTTTATCTTTACTCTCTTCTTCACCGCTCTTTCAATCTCCTGTTTTCAAAGCAAAAAAGGCCTATGCTCCTTAATGAGCATAAACCTTTTGGCGTGCAGTGTTCAACCTCCTTATCAATCATAATATCCCAAACGCCAAACTCGCTGCTTAATTCTTTGAATGAACCACTAGAAAGATATACATCCATTATCGTTTTCTTAACAATCATTATTATGTTTTTTGGATTTTCAGCTTTATAAAACCCCTCTTTTTCTTAGCATATATTGTAATAATTTAATAAGGATGTGTCCATAAAGCTATATTAATTTCGCTTTTTGTCATGAAAGCATTATTATCAATGTACAAAACGAATGTTAAAAGTAGTGCCATTATGATTTGTCTTAAAATCAATTTTAGCATTATTTCTTTGTGCAATTGAATAACAAATAGATAAACCTAAGCCCGTTCCATTCTCTTTCCCAGTCAAAAAAGGAGTGGGGATGTCATTTATTAAACGTTCAGGAATCCCACTACCTTCATCTTTAATACATAGAATAACAGCTCCGGTTTCTTTATATGTAATAATCGAAACGGTATTTCCTTCTTCCATGGCGTCTAAAGAATTATTAATCATATTTAATAAAAGTTGTCGTATCTCATCTTGATCTACCATTATATTGGAGATGTTTCCTAATCCTAACTTTACAAGTTTTCCTTCCTTTAAGGCCCTTGTTTCAAGTAAAGGATATAACGATGTGATAATTTGGTTCAAAGAAGAATTTTTCTCGTTCCTTGCTTTATTTCTAGCTAAATTCAAGAACTCAGCAATTATATTATTCACACGGTCTATTTCATCAATCATCAATTTGACATGACTGTCATAGTTCTCCAAATCTTCGTCCTTGGACATAATCTGTAAAAATCCTTTAACAGTAGTCATCGGATTTCTAACTTCATGCGCCACTCCTGCCGCCATTTCACCAATAATTTTTAACTTATCATAATATCTTTCTTCTCTTTCTCTTTCCTTGATTTTTGTTATATCGCTAAAAACACATAACAAACCCTCTTTATTAGGAAAGACTTTTACTTCAACAATTCGATTTGAATACAATGTTACTACTTCAAACGATTGCAGTTCCTGCTCTTCAAACGCTTTATTGTAGAGATAATAAAGTTTTGTCCCTACATAATTAGGTAACACATCCCAAAGACACTTCCCTAACAACTCTTCTTTTGGTTTCTCGATTATTTTTTCAGCCGCTCGATTAATAAATTCGAATTCCATTCTTGAGTTCAAGAAATAACAGCCTTCTTTTATATTATCCAAAATTTCTAACATACTTATATTTGAGTGAAATATTTCCGTGTCAATAATAATCACCACTTTTCTTATATTCTAGAATATTTTTACATATCAATATCAAGAATATTCTATAAATAGGATATAACTCCTTCCCCTCTTAAAGAAACAATTCACCATACATTACGAGAAACGATGGTAAAGAGGTTACCATTGTCGAGAAAAACAAAAAAGAAGCTCCTCACAAGTTTACTCAACTTATGAGAAGCTTCTTTAAAAACCTTATATAAAGGCTTTCGGGAGCATGAATTACATCATGCCGCCCATTCCACCCATTCCGCCCATGTCAGGCATTGCAGGCATTTTGTTTTCTTCTGGCTTATCAGCTACAACTGCTTCAGTTGTTAAGAACATAGCCGCAACAGATGCTGCGTTTTGAAGTGCAGAACGAGTTACTTTTGTTGGGTCTACGATACCCGTTTCGATCATGTTAACCCACTCGCCAGTAGCTGCATTGAAGCCTGTGCCTACTTCTACACCTTTTAAGCGTTCTACAATAACTGAGCCTTCTAAACCAGCATTGTGAGCGATTTGACGAACTGGCTCTTCCATCGCACGTAATACGATGTTGATACCTGTTGCTTCATCACCTTCTGCTTGAATGTCTGCTACTTTATTGTAGATGTTCACTAACGCTGTACCACCACCAGCTACAATACCTTCTTCCACTGCAGCACGAGTAGAGTTTAATGCGTCTTCAATACGTAATTTGCGCTCTTTTAATTCTGTCTCTGTCGCAGCACCAACTTTGATTACCGCTACGCCACCAGATAATTTTGCTAAGCGCTCTTGTAATTTTTCTTTATCGAACTCTGAAGTTGTTTCTTCAAGCTGTGCTTTAATTTGGTTCACACGAGCTTCGATGTTAGCTGTATCGCCAGCACCGTTAACAACTGTTGTGTTTTCTTTTGTCACAACCACTTTAGCCGCACGACCTAATTGGTTGATGTTTGCAGACTTAAGGTCTAAGCCTAACTCTTCTGTGATTACTTCACCGCCTGTTAAAATGGCGATATCTTGAAGCATCGCTTTACGACGGTCACCGAATCCAGGAGCTTTAACTGCAACTGCTGTGAATGTACCGCGAAGTTTGTTCACTACTAACGTAGCTAACGCTTCCCCTTCTACATCTTCAGCAATTAATAATAATGGCTTGCCTTGTTGTACAACTTGCTCTAATACTGGTAAGATTTCTTGAATGTTTGAAATCTTTTTATCTGTGATTAAGATATATGGATTTTCAAGAACTGCTTCCATTTTATCAGAATCTGTTACCATGTATGGAGAAGCGTAGCCGCGGTCAAATTGCATCCCTTCAACCACTTCTAATTCTGTTGTGAAGCCTTTAGATTCTTCAAGTGTAATAACACCGTCGTTACCTACACGCTCCATTGCTTCTGCGATTAATTGGCCTACTTCTTCGTCAGCTGCAGAAATGGCCGCAACTTGAGCGATAGAAGCTTTGCCTTCGATTGGCTTAGAAATTGCTTTTAATTCTTCTACAGCTACAGCTACTGCTTTTTCCATTCCTTTACGAACACCCATTGGGTTAGCGCCAGCTGTTACGTTTTTAAGGCCTTCACGAATCATCGCTTGTGCTAAAACTGTTGCAGTTGTTGTACCGTCACCAGCAACATCGTTTGTTTTGCTTGCAACTTCTGCTACTAATTTCGCACCCATGTTTTCGAATGCATCTTCTAATTCGATTTCTTTCGCAATTGTCACACCATCATTGGTGATTAATGGAGAACCGAATTTTTTCTCTAAAACCACGTTGCGTCCTTTTGGTCCAAGAGTTACTTTTACCGCATTCGCTAATTGATCCACACCGCGAAGCATCGCACGACGAGCTTCTTCACTGAACATAATCTCTTTTGCCATGTTTGTAGACCTCCTCAGAAATAGTAATATATTTTAACAATCATATGATATTTGGATCGTTCAATTAAGTAAAAATATGAAATTAGCCAATAACAGCTAAAATATCGCTCTCACGCAAAATCAAGTATTCTTTGCCTTCGAATTTCACTTCTGTACCAGCGTATTTTGAGAAGATAATGCGATCACCTTCAGCTACTTCAAGAGCAACGCGCTCACCGCTGTCTAGTACACGACCAGTTCCCGCTGCTACTACTTTACCTTCTTGAGGCTTTTCTTTCGCAGTATCCGGTAATACAATACCGCTTGCCGTTTTTTCTTCAGATTGTACAAGCTCAATTACTACGCGATCACCTAATGGCTTTAACAAGTGAAACAACCTCCTCAAATATATATCCATCGTATTAGTTTCTTATTAGCACTCATCATCTTTGAGTGCTAACACAATTATTATATTAAATAAACTGACTTTTTTTTGCAAGTAAAAATATAAAAATTTTTCAATTGTGAAACTTTCGCTTTCATCGGTCTATATTAGATTATTTCTCTTTCCATGTATTCTAAACCTGCCTTACTTGATAAATGATTGCGACTTTAAACATGACCTCATTTGTTATTTATCGTACTATGTTACAATATAGTGTATATAAACGATTGCTGAAAAGGAGTATGCAGATTGAAGAAACAATATTGGCTTATCATTTTGACATATGTCGTAATGCAGCTCTCTGGAGTTATTGGCATTGATTTGCTGCTTTCTCTAGGTGTAGCATCTGATCAGCCTCTTACGATTGCCCAACCATTAGCTGCAAGCTATTGGACCATTATTAGCTTCTCTATCGCTCTTATCATTGTTCTTTTTTTATTAAGAAACGACATGAACATGCGACAACCTACTTCCGTCTCGAAAACATTCCTTTGGTCTATTTTCGGCGTATTTCTTGCTTTGGCTGCGCAATCCATTGCAGCTATGATTGAAATGAATGTATTAGGAATTGAACCCGGTTCTCAAAACACGGAGTTCATCGTAGATTTAGTGAAAATGACGCCTCTCCTCATTATTGTGACGTCCGTTATTGGACCTATTTTGGAGGAAATCATTTTTCGTAAAATCATTTTCGGCACACTTGTTCCTAAACTCGGCTTTTTCTTATCAGCTCTTATAAGTGCCATCGTCTTTGCATTCGTTCATCTCGATTTTAGCCATCTTTTAATTTATACGGCCATGGGATTAGTTTTTGCCTATTTATATTCCAAAACGAAGCAAATTCTTGTTCCGATTGTGGCGCATGTTATGATGAATACGATTGTCGTATTAGGTCAAACCATTTTTGCGGATCAACTGGAAGAGATGCAACGCAACGCAGAGCAAATGCAAATTATTTTGGGAGGCTTTTTATGGTGAGAAATCCGTCCCTCTTTATGGGGCTTATTTATGTGTTAATGGGGGCATTATTTACGTACCTTGCCGTCGGAAGTGCAGAAAAAGGGCTTTTTGACTTCGGTACCATTTTGCTGATGGCAGTCGCGGCTTTTGATTTCGGCACAGCTCTACGTATTTTCAACCTTCATTATCAAATTAAAAAGCTTCAACAGCAGAAATAAAAATATCTATGTAAAAGGGCCCTTTACCAATTGAACATTGGCGAAGGGCCCTTTTGCTTCGTTACATGTTAGCTTGAGCTTCCTGCTCAGCTTTCAATACTTTACGGTAAGCAGATTTTGAGATGATAATACTAATTTCATAAAGAAGCAGTAACGGCACTGTGACCATTAGATGAGAAATAATGTCAGGCGGCGTAATGAACGCAGCAATGACCAATAGGAAAAAGTAGGCATACCTTCTCACATTCGCTAAAAACATCGGTGTCACAATCCCTAGCCTTGTTAAAAACATAACAATAACAGGAAGCTGAAACAATAAACCGAACGGCAGAACCAGCTTCAGCAAAAACTGAAAATATTCATTAATGCCAATAACTTGTTGAATGTTTAAATCATTCGCCAGCCCTGTCATGAAATGAACGACAAATGGAAACAAGATAAAATAAGCAAATGAAATGCCCCCTAAAAACAAAAACAATGAAGCGGGAATATAGCTTAAAGTCACTTTTCGTTCTTTTTCATAAAGACCTGGACTGATAAAGGCCCATAGTTGATACAAAGCAATGGGCGAAGATAAAATACATCCGATGATAAAAGCAAACTGCATATAGATTTTAATTGGATCAGTCAGCCGAAAGGCATTCATCGTTAATTCCTTCGCTTCATCTGCCTGTTGCAAATATAAAATAATCGGCTTTACTAAGAAAAATGATCCAATGGTAGCCGCTAAAAAAAAGACAATCGTAATGATTACCCGCTTTCGCAGCTCTCCAATATGATCATACACAGACATTTCTTGTTCCGTCATAACACTCATTCCTTACTTTTCGCTGCGCTTATCGTCATCATCATCTGCTAATCCCTTAGTTGCATCTTTAAATTCTTTTAGCGTATGACCTGCTGCTTTTCCAAGCTCAGGTAATTTCTTTGGTCCAAAAATAAGCAATGCGACAAGGGCAATTAATAAAAAGCTACCAAATCCTAAACCCATAAATACCTGTCTCCTCTCATCTTAATTAACCTGTTTAAAGATCCTGCGGATAGTTCTTTAAGAAATACACAAGTGATTGAAGTTCCACTGCCAAATCAATGTGATGGATGCGAATAGAGTCTGGTACACTAATACGAGCTGGCGTAAAATTCAAGATTCCTTTAATTCCACTTTTAACTAAGCGGTCTGTAATTTGTTGCGCTGCACTTGCTGGCACCGTTAAAATTGCAACTGAAATCTCTCCCGTAATTTTCTCCTCTAAATCATCTAGATGATAAATGGGTACTCCACCTACATTTGTGCCTACTTTATTTTTTTCAACATCAAAAGCAAATTCAATTTTCGTATTATTGTTCTTAATGAAATTATAATTTAAAAAGGCGGTTCCTAAGTTTCCCACTCCAATGAGGGCTACTTTCGTGACTTCGTCTTGATCTAACGTTTTCCTAAAAAAGGATAGCAAATAATTGACATTATAGCCATAACCTTTTTTGCCAAGTGCTCCAAAATAAGAAAAATCTCTACGAATGGTTGCTGAGTCCACTTTAACAGCCTCGCTTAATTCAGCTGAAGAAACACGTTGTTTTCCTGAAGAATGCAAGTTTTTCAAAAAGCGATAATAAAGAGGCAATCGCTTCGCAGTTGCTTGTGGTATTTTTAATTGCTCAGTATTCATGGTTCCCTCCCACAATCCAAAAGCCTGTATATATTATAAATTCTCTCTCTTAAAATCTCCGTTCTTCCCACCTGTTTTTTCTACTAAATATGTAGGTCCGATTACCATGGCTTTATCAATCGCTTTGCACATATCGTAAACCGTCAGCGCACATATAGAAGCAGCAGTTAACGCTTCCATCTCGACTCCTGTACTTCCTTTAGTTTTGACCTCTACTTGAATATTTAGTAAATAATTTGCTCCTTTTTGACTCCATGAAAAAGAAATGTCTACCCCTTTTAAGGCAATAGGGTGACACATCGGTATGACATCAGCCGTTTTCTTAGCCGCCATAATTCCAGCGACTTGTGAAACCGCTAACACATCTCCTTTTCCAATCTCTCGCTTCTCTATTTTTTGATAGATTTCTTCATTCACTTCTACACTGGAAACCGCAACAGCTGTGCGGAACGTTTCAAGCTTTTCCGAGATGTCAACCATCTTCGCTCTACCTTGATCGTTAAAATGCGTCAAACTCACATCTTCTCCTCCTCTATTTATGACTATACACTATTTTCATCCATCTGTCTCTTATGCTCCCTGCATTTCATACACACTAATAGGTAGCAATCTGGATAAAAATGGACTTACTTCTCCCATTATATCAGCATAAATAATATTGGACAGTTGCTCGGGATTCATACATTACGATACACTAAACCTATACTAATAGAGGTGAACCATATGATTCTTTTACAATTAAATAACATCGCCAAGTATTTTGGTGCTGAACCTGTTTTAACAAATATAAAAATGGAGATCCAATCCAAAGATCGAGTGGGACTTGTCGGCCGCAATGGAGCGGGAAAATCGACATTGTTAAAGATTATTGCTGGTCTTCATTCCCATGACCAAGGCGAAATCATCAAACCAAAAGGCATTACCATTGATTACATGGGGCAAAGCACCATTTTGGAGTCGGAATTATCCATTTGGGACGAAATGATGACTGTCTTCCAGCCTTTACGACAATTAGAACATCAACTTCGCACATTGGAACAGAAAATGGGAGATCCAGACCTATTAAACGATGAAGCACAGTATGAAAGACTTCTCCGTGAATACGACCAATTACAAATCTCGTTTAAAGATCAAGGCGGTTATCAATATGAAGCGGATACCCGATCAATCCTTCACGGCTTTCGTTTTTCCGACTATGATTATGAAACACCGATTTCTACTTTAAGCGGGGGACAAAAAACACGATTAGCGCTGGCAAAGCTGTTGCTCACGAAACCGGATTTACTCATTCTCGATGAGCCTACCAACCATTTAGATATTGAAACACTATCTTGGCTTGAACAATTTTTACAAAATTATGCAGGCGCAATTTTAATCGTCTCGCATGACCGCTATTTCTTAGATAAAGTGGTTTCGCAAATTTATGAAGTTTCTCGGACAACGGTAACAAAATATATTGGCAACTATTCGAACTACTTAATTCAAAAAGCAGAACAGTATGAGCGCGACTTAAAGCAGTACGAAAAACAGCAAGATGAAATCGCCAAATTAAATGATTTCATTCAACGCAACCTTGCTAGAGCCTCAACAACGAAGCGAGCACAAAGCAGAAGAAAACAGCTGAATCGCATGGAAATGCTGTCCAAACCTCAAGGTGATGAAAAATCAGCCTCTTTCCTGTTTGACATTGAACGTCAAAGCGGAAATGAAGTGTTGAAGCTAGAGGATGTAGCGGTTTCGTATCGTCAGGAAGAGGCTCCGGTCATTAATGGCATTAGCCTTCGCATGACAAGAGGAGAAAGCATTGCTTTAGTGGGACCAAACGGAGTCGGAAAATCGACGTTATTGAAAGCCATCACCGAACAGCTTCCTACACAACGTGGAGCTATTCACTTCGGTTCAAATGTCACCGTTGGCTACTACGATCAAGAGCAAGCAAATTTAATATCCAATAAAACGGTCCTGCAAGAACTATGGGATGATTATCCAACAAAAAACGAAAAAGAAATCCGTACAGTACTTGGAAACTTCCTCTTTTCAGGTGAAGACGTGCTTAAACCCGTTTCTACTTTAAGCGGCGGTGAGAAAGCCCGTCTTGCTCTTGCTAAATTAATGATGCAAAAAGCCAATTTCTTAATTTTAGATGAGCCTACTAACCATCTTGATTTAGACAGCAAGCAAGTATTAGAAAATGCCTTAATTGACTATCCTGGGACTCTTTTATTTGTATCCCATGATCGTTATTTCATTAATCGTATCGCTACAAAGATTGTGGAATTGTCTGCTCATCAGGCTGACGAGTATTTAGGCGATTATGATTATTATGTCGAGAAAAAAGCCGAGCTTTTAGAGATTCAGCAGCTAGAAGAACAGGAGATGCAAAATGGAGCGAAAGCTAACAAGGAAGCAGCTCTTGAAAAAAACTCATATGCGCAAGACAAAGAAGCCAAAAAACTCGCTCGTCAGCGAAAACGCCGCCTCGAAGAAATTGAAGAACGTATTCAAGAGCTAGAAGCGGCCATTGCTAAACATGAGGAACGATTATGTGATCCCCTTGTTTATCAAAATCATGAGGAAGTTCAAAGGATTAATAAAGAAAAAGAACAAGATGAACAACAACTAACGGAACTAATGGAAGAATGGGAACAGCTTCAGCTTCTTCTTGAAGAATAAAAAAGCTGCCTGAAACAGGGGAACATCCCCTCTTTTCAGGCAGCTTCTTTTTAGTTCTCTAAGTCAAGACCAGGATTGGCGTTTAATGCCATTGTCGATAAGCGCCCTTGTTCAAACAAGACACTTCCCGCAGCTCCAATCATAGCTGCATTATCAGTACACAAAGACAATGGGGGAATGACAAGCTCAACATGATCTAAGGAAGAAAAAGCCTTCTCCAATTCACTTCTTAACCCTTTATTCGCCGCTACTCCTCCAGCTAGTAACACTTGCTTCACATTGTACTCTTTTGCAGCGCGTATCGTTTTTCCCACTAGTACATCAATGACGCTTTGCTGAAAGCTTGCAGCCAAGTCCGTCGGCTTGATTTCCTCACCTTTTTGATTTGCATTATGAACGGTATTAATGACAGCTGACTTCAATCCACTAAAGCTGAAATCATATGATCCTTCTTCCAACCATGCTCGTGGCAATGAATAGGAAGGTTCTCCCTCATGAGCTAAACGGTCGATATGGGGCCCTCCTGGATAAGGAAGATTCAACGTTCTCGCCACTTTATCATAAGCCTCACCTGCTGCATCATCTCGTGTCTCGCCTATAACTTCAAACTGACCATGCTCTGGCATGTATACGAGTTCCGTATGGCCACCCGATACGACTAAAGATAACAAAGGAAATTCCATTTCTTTGACTAAACGGTTCGCATAAATATGACCAGCGATATGATGAACCCCTACTACAGGTTTTCCATGAGCAAATGCCATTGCTTTGGCTGCATTCACACCAATGAGTAGCGCTCCAACCAATCCCGGCCCTTCCGTGACCGCGACTGCATCAATGTCTTCAAATGAAATGTTGGCCTGCTTTAAAGCCTCTTCCACGACAAGTGTAATTTGTTCCACATGATGCCGAGACGCAATTTCCGGCACAACTCCGCCGAATCTTTTATGGCTATCAATTTGTGAAGCAACTACATTTGATACAATGTCCACTCCATTTCGAATAACGGCTGCAGCTGTTTCATCACAACTTGTTTCAATTGCTAAAATTAATTGTTTTTTATCCATCATAATTTCACCCACATCACTAAAGCATCCTCTTGATTATCCGTATAATAATTTTTTCGAATTCCACCATTTTCAAAACCTAATTTTCTGTAGAGAGATTGAGCTACATAGTTTGACACCCTTACCTCAAGAGTCATCGTACAAGCTCCTAAATTTCTAGCCTCTATCATTGCTTGATTAAGCAAATCTGTCCCTAATCCTTTACCTCGATATTCCGGTAATAGAGCTATATTAGTGACATGTGCTTCGTCTAAGACAATCCATAATCCACAATAGCCAATAATTTTTTCGTCTTCTTCCATTACTAAATAGCGCGCATATTGATTATGAGTTAATTCGTTATTAAAGGCTTCTCGGCTCCATGGAATGCTAAAGGATAACCTTTCAATAACAAGAATTTGATCAATATCTTTCATCTCCATGAATCGAAAAGTAATCAATGACTTCATTCCTGTACTTCTCCTTAACCCTTATCTTTCTGAGCAGCTAACCAATTCGCTTCTGCTTCAGCCATTCGAATGTAGTTTGGAACAAAATCATGCACATTATCGATAGGTTGCTTCTCCATTCCAATCAACCCTAGCTCACTTGGACGCGGATTTTGTTGAGTTACACGTGAAAAGACCGCAAGCTCGCCTAACCCAGCAGAGAATACTGGTTCATGGAGTGATACATCATTGCCAACAAAAAGAATTGGACATTCATATGCTTTTAATTGCTTTGCCCATTTATCATTCATGACAAGCCGGTCTTCAAGCACATTTGTTAATTGGCCATTTTCATATTGATAAAGTCCTGTATAAACTTGTCCTCTTCTCGCATCAAAAACTGGCGAAATATACCCGTGAAAGTAACGCCCATTTGTCGCAAGCGCTTCTAAACTCGAGACACCTACTAATGGAATATTCAAAGTCCATGCTAACGTTTTAGCAATGGTCACGCCAATTCTTACGCCTGTATACGAACCAGGACCTTCCGCTACCACAATTCGTTCTAATTGAGCAGGTTTCACTGCGCATTCTTCCATTAAAGACTGAATCGCAGGCATCAGTCGGACAGAATGATTCTTTTTCATGTTTGTAATCATTTCCCCTATTACTTCTTCTCTATCTAAAATAGAGACACCCATTACATAATTAGAGGTATCAATTGCCAGAGTTTTCATCTTTTAAAAGCTCCTTACAAATATCAATATATTTTTGGCCATGAGCCTTTAAGGTTAAGCGTCTTGCTTCTGCTGCTTCATGATGAAGATTGATTTCCAATAATTGCTCTGGAAGTTGTTCTTGAATGAGATGGGCCCATTCAACTACAGTGACGCCATCTCCCTCAAAATACTCATCAAACCCTAAGTCTTCAAAGCTATCATCAAGTCGGTAAACATCCATATGATATAAAGGCAAGCGTCCTCCTTTATATTCTTTTATAATCGTGAAAGTCGGACTATTAACGTTTCTCGTAATTCCAAGTCCTTTCGCCAGTCCTTTTGTAAAAGTCGTTTTTCCTGCCCCTAAATCTCCCTCTAATAATAAGACATCTCCTGGTTGTAGTAAATGAGCCAGTTTCGATGCAATTGCCATAGTTTCTTCTGGAGAGTATGTAAACCGTACAAATGATTGTTGTGCTCCCATATAATACGCCTCATTTCAAACTTCTTTTTTATCAATGACAACTTTACTTTATTGTAAACTCCCTTTTATCATCCTATCCAAATATAACAAGCCTTAACTTTATAAGTAAAGAGGACAGCACAATTTGATAAAGGAATGCATATTTTCATGCTCAGCATAAAAAAAAGTCCCTAGGACAAGTAATCCTAAGGATGCAAAACGGTTAAAGTGATTTAACAAAAATGATGAACAAATAAAAAAACGAAACTTATTGTTTCGTTATTACTATACTAAATATGGCGGTCCCGACGGGACTCGAACCCGCGATCTCCTGCGTGACAGGCAGGCATGTTAACCACTACACCACGGGACCACACATGTGAAATAATTTGGTTGCGGGGACAGGATTTGAACCTGCGACCTTCGGGTTATGAGCCCGACGAGCTACCAGACTGCTCCACCCCGCGATAATATAAAAGCCTGGCAATGTCCTACTCTCACAGGGGGAGACCCCCAACTACCATCGGCGCTGAAGAGCTTAACTTCCGTGTTCGGCATGGGAACGGGTGTGACCTCTTCGCCATCATCACCAGACAATATGAAGGTTATTCCTTCAAAACTAGATAACTGCAGCTGAGAAAAGCACGTTGTGCTTTAAAATTGGTTAAGTCCTCGATCGATTAGTATCAGTCAGCTCCACACGTCGCCGTGCTTCCACCTCTGACCTATCAACCTGATCATCTTTCAGGGATCTTACTAGCTTGACGCTATGGGAAATCTCATCTTGAGGGGGGCTTCATGCTTAGATGCTTTCAGCACTTATCCCGTCCGCACATAGCTACCCAGCGATGCCTTTGGCAAGACAACTGGTACACCAGCGGTGCGT